>NZ_JAEKEM010000009.1:0-2907500 GCF_016651095.1 Peribacillus sp. TH16
GTGGGATTTCACCAATTTCATCGAGAAAAATGGTCCCTCCATTAGCCTGCTCAAATTTCCCTTTATGCCCTTGACGCTTAGCCCCTGTAAATGCGCCTTCGACATAACCAAATAATTCACTCTCCATTAAATCTTTGGGGATGGCTCCGCAATTTATGGTAATAAACGGTCCTTTTTTTCGAGGACTATTTTCGTGAATAGACATAGCAACAAGCTCTTTTCCAACCCCTGTTTCACCAGATATATACACATTAGCTTCGGTTGGTGCAACAAGCTTTACTTTATGTAATGTGTTTTGAAACGCTTCACTAATACCCATTTCACCCTTGAAATTAAACAACTTAGATGGCGAAGAAGTTGGAAAAAGCCTATTTTGGGTATGACTAAGACCTTCTGATAAAAATAAACACTTTCCTGATACCCTTTTATCTTCTGTAGAAATAAGAAGAGTTTCCTTTTCAATTTGGTATCCAAAGTTTAAAAAATCAGACAGTCTCATTCCAATAGATTGAGAAATTTTTTGACGAACTTGTTTGCTGGCTGAAATGATGATTTCTTTATGATTACAAACAATAAAGGGGCGGTCTGGATAAGCTTCTGCTAGTTCAATAGATTGCTGAGTTAGTGCCAACTCTCTTTTATAGGAGCGAACCGCCATCTCTTGTTCTATCGTATACGCCAAAGTGGCAACCATACCAAGCATAGATGGATGAAAATATTCAACCGGATATCTAAAACGCCCATTAACATCCTATCTTCATTAAAAATAGGCATTGCAGAACAACTCCATTTATGTGAGGCAATAGAGTAATGTTCAGTTCCTTGAATCATTACTGCCTCCCCCGTTTTCAAAGCAGTTCCAATAGCGTTTGTTCCGACTTCACCCTCCGTCCAGCGTACGCCTTCCACAAAATTTATTTTACCTGCTTCATCCAGAATTTTTTCGTTTCCAGATAGGGAAAGAACATATCCATCAGGGTCTACTAATAAAGCCATCATTCCAGACTCTTTAATCGCTTGGTTCATTCTTGTTAATTGGGGCGATGCTACATCTAGAAGTACGGAGTTTTTTTCTCTTTGAACGTTCAATAAATCATTTGTTAACACATGATTACCTTTATTTAGATACGGATTGACTTGTTCTTTTTTACAGCGATGCCAAGATTCCTTAATTCGCTTGTCCAAGCGATTTGAATCGAGAACCCCCTCACTAATAAAACGTTCCCATGTACGTAAATAACAACTAGTGGATAACATATAATCCTCCTCTAATCATCTGGTTTAAACATTTTCAACATTCATTTGAAAAATAAGAGCATGTCTTTTCAATCAAGAGAAATAATACCGTGGAGTAATAAAAAGGATGTTAATCGAGGTCCACTTTATTATAGTAGATTATGTATACGCTTACAATATTTTGATTGCAATTAACAAAAACTTCACAATAAAAGCTTCACATGATCATTCACGTGAAGCTTACTTATTAATCATTTATGCGATTCCTATTCCTATAATGCTTGTTTTTATGAAAAAATGACGCCTCCATCAATCATGATAGATTGTCCTGTCATATAGTCAGAATCTCGTGAGGCGAGATACGATACAAACTTCGCAACATCTTCTGGGGTCTCAGGTCGTCCCAAGGTAATAGAATCCGAAAACTTTTTAAATGCTTCTCCTTTTCCCAGATTCATATATTGACCCATTTTTTCATCGATAAGATCCCACATTTGTGTACCGACGATACCTGGACAGTATGCATTTAACGTAATTCCAAACTGAGCCAATTCTTGTGCTGCCGCTTGTGTAATGCCTCTAACGGCAAATTTAGTTGCTGAGTAAGTTCCTAGTAGGCTAAACCCTTTGTAACTAGCTATACTGGCAGCACTAATAATTTTCCCGCCTTCTTGCTTTTTCATTTGCTCAGCAGCCGCTTGCAGACAAAAAAGCACACCATTTACATTTATACTAAAAATCTGTTCAAGGTCTTCCTGAGTCACTTCAAGCAATGGTTTAATTTGGGCAATTCCTGCATTTGAAACCATAACATCAAGTTGTCCAAAATGATCCACAACTTGATCAACCATATTGAATACTTCATTTCTTTTACTTACATCAGCTTTCACTGCAAAGCTTTCACGTCCAAGTTCCTTAATTTCGTTTACGACCGATTCGGCGCTATCCAAATTGACGTCGTTAATCACCACATTCAATCCATCTTGAGCTAGTCTCAATGCAATCGCACGTCCAATTCCACGACCTGAACCAGTGACAATCGCTGTTCGATGACTAATAACCATACAAAATACCCCCAATTCAATAGGATTCAGTTCATTTAAGTATGCACTGCTTGGCCACTAACGCTTAATAATGCCTCATGTATGCACTCCGACAAGGTTGGGTGCGCTGCTATTAGATCTTCCATAATATCAGTCGTAATTTCCGCATGGAGCATGACCGTTCCTTGACCAATTATTTCTGTCGCGTGTGGGCCAACGATGGAAAACCCCAGTATCTCATTAAATTGAGGATCTACTACGACTTTGACCTTTCCAATCTGTTTGTTAGAAATAAGAGCTTTTCCATTTGCGGAAAAAGGAAATTCTCCAACTTTAATATCACCATATTTATTTCTTGCTTCTGTTTCCGTCAATCCTACGCTAGCAATCTCAGGGGAAGTATAAATACATCGAGGAATTGCTCGATAATTTACTTTAGTCTCGTGTCCACAGGCATTCAGAGCAGCTACTCTTCCCTCATGAAAAGCTACATGTGCAAGTTGGATTCCACCAATCACATCACCACAGGCATATATTGAAGAATTACTTGTTTGCATTTGATTATTTACAGAAATACCATGTTTGGAAAAATCAATACCATTCCGCTCTAGGTCCATTCCGTTTACTCTAGGCTTTCTCCCTATTGAAACAAGTACGTAATCGGCATGAACTTCGTCAATACTGCCATCACCTTTATCTAAAAATACTATCTTATTATTAGTATTCATGTCTTTGACAGATGTGGAGGCATGGATTATTACCCCTTGGCTTTCCAATTCTTTATGTAGGACGGCTGAGATATCTTCATCTTCCCCTGGGAGCAGCTTTTCACCCATCTCAACGATTGTAACCTTAGTGCCCATCCGGCTATAAATACTTGCAAACTCGCATCCAATGACTCCGCCTCCAATAATCAAAAGTGAAGTAGGAATAGAAGGGAGTGACATGGCTTGGCCACTATGGATGATCCATTTACCATCGAACGGTGCAAATGGCAATGGAATCGGTTCGGAACCTGTAGAAATAATGATTTTACTAGCTTCAATCTCTTCATATTTATTGTCATTTTCTATCCGAAGTTGGTGGTTCGTTATTAAAGAAGCTCTTCCTTGAATTACTTTTATATTATTTTTTTCATTAAACAATGAACGCCTTGGACAAGTGTCGACACAATAGCTTTCTTTCGTTTCTGCACCACTTCCCAATCGATATCAATTGAGTTAGATGGGAGACGGATTCCCAATTCACCTGCATTTTTCACCAACTCATACGTATCAGCACTTTCTAACAAAGACTTCGTTGGCATGCATCCTTCGTTTAAACAGGTTCCTCCAAGTGGCCCATCGACAACCAGTATCACTTCTTTTCCCTGCTGGGCAGCAGTAATTGCCGCTACATACCCAGCAGGACCTCCTCCGATAATTGCTATACGATTCAAGAGATTTCCTCCTTTTTCTATAAAAGCATAGTCATTGGCTCTTCTAAATATCTTTTTATTGTTTGTAAAAAGGCAGAAGCAGGAGCCCCATCTAAGACACGATGATCAAAGGTTAAACTGAGTGGCAAAATAGTTCTTCTTTCCAACGTATCTTCAATAAAGAGCGGAGTATCATAAGCAGAGCCAATTCCAAGAATTCCTGTTTCCGGGGTATTTAAAATCGGCGTGAAGTGTTCTACACCGTATGCTCCCAAATTGCTGATCGTAAAAGTAGAGCCATTCATTTCTTCAGATGGCAATTGACCTTCACGAGCAAGCTTAGCTAGTTCCTTTCCTTTCTTCGATAACTGCTTTAGTGTACAGACATCCGCATTTCTTATAACTGGAACAACTAACCCCTTTTCCAAGGCAACAGCTAATCCAAGATGTACATGCTCAAATAAATGGATTTTATCTTCTACATAAGCACTGTTCATTTTAGGGTGATCTTTTAATGAATGGACGACAGCTTTGGCAACAAAGTCTGTGACCGTCAGTTTACTATCATCATGTTTTTGAATAATTTCTGTAGCTTGTCTTTGCAATTTGATTAAAGCGGTTACATCTGCCTTCATCGTAAGAGTTAATTGAGCACTACTTTGTAAGCTATCCTGCATACGTGTGGCAATAATTTTCCGCATTCCGTTTACAGGAATCTCCTGTGTTTTCTCTATAGATTGCGCAGGGATTAAGATACTATCTTCTTTATTTTCAGGCTTTGATTCAGGTCTCTTAATTGCTTTCTGTACATCATCTTTAGTAATTCTTCCACCCGGTCCAGTGCCTTGAATTTTCTCAATATCAAGATTAGCGGCCTGTGCCATTTTACGTGCAACAGGGGTAATCATCACACGATCCACATTTTTACTAATTGGCAAATTAGGTAGATCTGGATTTTTCTGTGTTTCTTTTTTGTGGTTTTCCGGCTTGATTTCTTCAGCAACAGGCTCATAAACCAATACGTTTTCATTCGGATTTCCGATATAACAGATAACAGTTCCAGGAGGGACGCCTTGTCCTTCTGGTACAGCTATGTTTAGTATCGTACCTTCTGACGGCGACTCGATATCCATTTCTATTTTCTCAGAATTAATGCTGGCTATTGCTTCGCCCTTTTCTACAGTATCGCCGACTCCCTTACTCCATTCCGAAACAGTACCTTCTTTCATTGCCATGCCTAATTTCGGCATTACTACTTCAACAGCCATGTCTTTTTTCTCCCTTCAGCTTTGTTTCTTTGCCTATCATTGGTTTCAGGCTCCAACTTTCGAGGATCAATGCCAAAAAGGTGGAGCCTTTTTCATTTTTACTTACACCCTAAGAATAGATGGTTCTCCTAACAATTCTGATACAACTTTAATTACTTTCTCTGGTGTAGGTAGATAGATATCTTCTAGTGGTGGAGAAAAAGGTACCGGCGTATGTGGTGCAGTAATTCTTTTTATTGGCGCATCAAGCGTATCAAATCCTTTATCCGCGACCAATGCTGCAATATCTGTGGCCACGCTGCACCTTGGATTTGCTTCATCCATCACAATAAGACGGTTTGTTTTTGCGACGGAGGAAAGAATCGATTCTTCATCCAGCGGTGACAAGCTCCTTGGATCAACAATTTCAACTTCAATGCCTCTACCAGCAAGTTGTTCAGCAGCATCCATTGCCGTATGAACTTGTTTACCGATAGCAACGATGGTTAAATCTGAACCAGACCGTTTTATTTCTGCTTTTCCGATTGGAATCGTATAATAACCTTCTGGTACCTCACCTACCATGTTATATAGCGTTTTATCTTCAAAAAAGATTACTGGATCATTATCCTCGATAGCTGAGAGTAACAGCCCTTTTGCATCATAAGGGGAAGAGGGGACAACTACTTTCAGTCCCGGAATACTTGTAAACAAGGCATATAAGCTTTGCGAATGCTGAGCTGCTGCCCTAAATCCTGCGCCATGCATCGTACGAATCGTAACAGGAACTTGCGCTTTTCCTCCAAACATATAACGGAACTTGGCCCCTTGATTTAAAACCTCATCTAAACAACTCCCAATAAAATCGTTAAACATTAACTCTGCAATCGGACGTAATCCCGTAGAAGCTGCTGCCATAGCGGCTCCCATATACCCTGCTTCGGCAATCGGTGTATCTAAAATCCGGTCACGACCAAATTCTTGCACTAATCCTTTTGTAACCCCTAAAACACCACCCCATGCTTCGTCATCTTGAAGATGATCAACTTCTGCTCCGCCGGCTACATCCTCTCCCATAAGAATGACATTTTCATCTTTTCTCATTGCGAGCGCCATTGCTTCATTTATTGCTTGTGACATACTGATTTTTCTACTCATCTCAATTCCTCCTTTTATTGTTTAATAAGAAACATAAACATCGTTTAATAAATCGGAAGCCTCTGGATATGGGCTTTCTTCACTAAACTTAACAGCTTGTTTAATTGCCTCTTCAACTGAATTCTCGAGGGAAACCAATTCAGTTTCAGCTAACAGATTCTGATTCAGTAAGTATTTTCTAAATTGAGCAATAGCATCTTTTTCTTGTTTATGTTCTTTCTTGTCTTGTTCTTTTTTATATTTCTGAGCATCGCCCTCGAAGTGTCCATAATTTCTATAGGTTACGCATTCTATTAATGAAGGACCTTCTCCTCTGCGAGCTCTTTGAACTGCTTCTTCTGCTGCCTGATAAACAGCAATTACATCCTTCCCATCCACTCGAACTCCCGGGATATTGTAGCTTATCGCACGATCGGCTATTGTTTTGCAGCTAGAAGCATAATTAAAAGGTGTGGCTTCACCATAACCATTGTTTTCAGCAATAAAAACAACAGGAAGATTCCAAATAGCCGCAAGATTGATCCCTTCATGAAAAGTGCCGTGATTATTAGCACCATCTCCAAAAAAACATACACTTACATGATCAGTTTTTTTATACTTGGCAGTTAATGCTGCACCACAAGCAAGTGGAAAGCCTCCTCCGACAATACCGTTTGCGCCTAACATTCCTTTATCTAAATCGGCTATATGCATGGAACCGCCTTTTCCTTTACAAAGACCTGTTACTTTCCCGTAGATTTCGGCCATCATTCCATTTAGGTCGCATTCTTTAGCTATACAGTGACCATGACCCCGATGAGTGCTTGTAATGCTGTCCTTTTCTGTAAGGTGGGCACACACGCCTACTGCCACCGCTTCCTCCCCAGCATACAAATGAACAAATCCTGGTAAGATTCCCTTAGCAAATGATTCATGAACTTGGTCTTCGAATTTTCTAATCTCAAGCATTTTTTTGTACATCCAATAAGCCTTGTCCTGTGATAACTGAATTTCTTTAATTTGAATCGTTTCCATATTCCAGCCCCCAATCTTAATAATGAGTCAATAATATATAGTGCAATTTACGTGCCAAAATGGAAATTCGCTATATTAGGAATTTATCTATTTTCTAGAGAAACAAAACGAGACAAAATGAGATAGTTGTCTCGTTTTGTCTCGTTTTAAAAGAAAAATGATAAAGGTGGTTTTAGAATTTTTTATATAGAATGTATGTAACATGATTTAGCATGCAAAATTGATAGGTACTATTAAATAGCAGTTCAAAAACTAATAGAGATGGGGACAAAAAAAGACGGATCCATTTTGCTCCGCCTGTATTTGTAGCTTTGTAATAAAGTTTGATAAAAAGTAACCTTATTTGGTTGTTAACACAAAGACTCCATTTTGAAAAAAGTTTGATTATTTCATTGAACCTTCTTCTGCTAAAGCCCCCGTTAGTTCCATAAAAGTGCTGCTGACCTGCTCCTGATATTGAAGTAAAGCACCGTTAAGTTGTAGAAGACGTCGCTTCCACCTACCTTTAGATGGTTATTATAGAAATCTCACATTATGAAATATATGTTTTTTTTCATTCCGTTCGATTATTAATTCTTCTATACCTAAAATTGCTGTATCTGATTTTGTTGTTTGTTCTTGAATCCATGGCGGGTAAAACTGAATTATTAAATTCTTCGTACGCTTTTTTTGGATAAGTATTTCTGGATATTGCAAAGAAATAAATACCTATCGTTCTACCTCTTTGGTAAGAGGCAGTGGCGATAACGGTAGACATCTACTATCAAATTCAAATTGTCTAGTCAGACCAAAGCAAATACTTAGTTCGTCGCTATTCAAAAGTTGATATTTAAGTTGCTTTTGTAACATATTTCTCAGTATCGTTCAGATTCCTATAATAAGTAAATTACCTCAACTTATAAAAAAAGTTGCGTAGCAACCCTGTAATAGAAGTAAATCCACCTGTTAGGTGGAAGATCGTTCTGCATTACCGCGCTGCACTATATAACAGATAGGGCCCGTTTGGTTATGTAAGTCGATACCTGACATAATAATCTGTATTACAATATTTATTATTACTAAAGTATTTAACATTAAATTATTTGTTTAGATATCTAAATATATTTTCCACTTGCTTATGTTTATTAAATTTGCTAATATAACTGACGAACGTTCGTTAGATTCGAGGTGATTTTATTGAAAAGCAATGAAATTAAGGAGGCAGCTCTAAAATATTTTACAATTCATGGTTATGAAGGAGCATCCCTTTCTCTAATAGCTGAAGAAGTCGGCATGAAAAAGCAATCCATTTACGCACATTTTAAAGGAAAGGATGATCTTTTTCTACAAGTTTTACGTGATGCTAAAGAGACTGAATTATCTTCAAAACTCCAATATTTCAGTGAAATTGATTCACAAAATCCTAAATCAGATTTATACGGATTTCTACAATTGGTAATCGATCTTTTCCAAAAAAATGAGCAGTTAAAGTTTTGGCTACGTATGTCTTTTTTTCCGCCAGCACATCTTGCGAAAGCAATCGAAAAGGAAGTAATCGATATAGAAGATAAGGTGCAGGTGATACTGGAAAGTAAATTTCAGGATTGGATCGATGCTAAAGTAATAGTCGGAGATGTATCAAAAACGCCGACCTTTGCCTTCTTAGGAGTAGTCGATTCTATTTTGCTGGAGCTTGTATATGGCAATGATGAGAAGCGGCTGAAGGATAAATTAGAAGCCTCTTGGACAGTATTTTGGAGAGGTATTTCACATCAATGATTCATAAAGAAAGGAGGTGTTGATACATGGAGAAAACAATAAAAGAACAAAAGGCGGTATTAATTATTCTTCTAAGCAATATATTCATTGCTTTTCTGGGAATTGGACTCATTATCCCCGTTATGCCGTCATTTATGAATATCATGCATTTATCAGGAAGTACGATGGGCTATCTTGTTGCTGTATTTGCGGTATCACAGCTTGTTATGTCACCATTCGCGGGTCGTTGGGTTGACCGTTACGGCAGAAAGAAAATCATCATTATCGGATTATTCCTTTTTGGTGTTTCAGAACTTATCTTTGGTGTAGGCACGAACGTATCCGTGTTTTATTTATCAAGGATCCTAGGGGGAATCAGTGCCGCCTTTATTATGCCAGGTGTTACTGCATATGTTGCAGATATTACATCTGTTCAAGAAAGGCCAAAAGCAATGGGCTATATTTCAGCCGCCATTAGCTTGGGCTTTATAATAGGACCTGGGATCGGTGGCTTTATTGCAGAATTTGGTATACGCTTACCCTTCTTCCTGGCAGCGGCCATTGCTTTTTTAGCATGCCTTTCATCAATATTCATTTTAAAAGAGCCGATGACAAAGGAACAGCTTGCAAAAGTTTCTGCTAATACAAAGCAAACAAACTTTATTGGTGATTTAAAAAGATCACTTAATCCACTTTACTTTATTGCGTTCATCATTGTATTTGTACTCGCTTTTGGTTTATCGGCCTATGAAACTGTTTTTAGCCTATTTTCTGATCATAAATTCGGCTTCACGCCGAAGGATATTGCAATTATCATTACAATAAGCTCTATTTTCGGAGTTGTTGTGCAAGTATTTATGTTTGGAAAACTGGTAGATATCCTCGGCGAAAAAAAGCTTATCCAATTATGTTTAATCGTCGGTGCAATTTTTGCGGTAGCGTCCACTATGATCTCTAGCTTTTTGGCAGTTCTTGTGGTAACTTGCTTCATCTTCCTTGCATTTGACTTGCTTCGTCCGGCATTGACGACATTTTTATCAAAAGCTGCCGGGAAAGAGCAAGGATTTGTTGCTGGAATGAACTCAACCTATACGAGCTTAGGGAATATCGCCGGGCCATCTATGGGAGGATTACTATTTGACATAAACATCCACTATCCTTATCTTTTCGCTGCTGTCATTATCGTCATTGGCCTCGGTATTACAGTCATTTGGAAAGAAAACCGATTGGCAGAAAGCTTAGCGAAATAATTAGAAAAGCACAGGGAGCCTTTGAACAATCAAAAACCCAGGTTTTTTCCTGCGATGATCATACAAAGTAGCTTTCCTTGTGGAGATTGACAATTTTTCTAACTCGAAAAGTTATACTTTTATTTGTATCAAAACCCTTTGTCCATATTGAACAAGGGGTTTTGATCTTATCTACTAATAAATATCCGTTGAGTCAGAATGTAGATTTAAAACGTGTTTTAGGTACTTCTTTACCCTTTTAGCTTCTCCCGCTGTCGAGCCAACCGAGCCATTTTTTATATATAAAATCCTTCTGCGTCATCTTCATTTAATAATCTCAAAGAGACTTCTTCATCAATCTTATGGATAACAAATTTTTCTCTTCCGTTGTCTCTATCCTACCTTGTCTTCTAAGAAAAAAGTTACTTCCCTCTTTTTTCACCAACCTACTACTTTCGTTAAATAAAAAATATCCTGCATTAAACAGGATATCTTATCTAACCACTCTTCATCGGAACATTTTTTAAACATCACGACTCTATTTTAAAGCCACAGTATTCTTAGAATATTTTTTCCTCATTTAATTCAAATGCTAAATCTTTGAAAAATTGAAGCGATTCAGGATTGCCCATAGAGTCTGGATTCACTACCTTATCAAACTCAAAACCTAATAGTACTTTGCGAATCGGAACTTCCATTTTCTTTCCGTTCAATGTTTTTGGTATTTGCTCAATGACATAAATTTGGTCTGGGATAAAACGAGGAGAAACATTCCCTCTAATTTGTTCCTTAATTTTTGCTTTCAGGGTAGGGTCTAGACTGTTGCCAGACTTAAGAACAACAAACATCAGTAAGGAAGAACCACGCCCTAGCACTTCTCTATCAATTACAAGACTTTCCATTACCTCTTCAATCGCTTCAACAACCCGGTAAATATCACTTGTACCCATACGTACTCCAGAACGATTAATCGTCGAATCGGAACGTCCATAAATGATACAACTGCCTTTATCGTCAATTTTTATCCAATCACCATGTTTCCAAATACCAGGATACGTATCAAAATAACTCTCGTAGTATCTTATCCCATCTTTGTCATTCCAGAAATAAAGCGGCATGGATGGCATCGGTTTGGTAATGACCAGTTCTCCGACATCATTAATTAAAGATTGGCCTTGTTCATCAAAGGCTTCGACATGAACACCTAATGCCCGTCCCTGTATTTCGCCAATTCGAACGGGTAATGTAGGCACACCTCCTACAAATCCGGCACAGACATCTGTTCCGCCACTCGATGAACTGAGCCAGATATCCTTTTTAACATTTCCATATACCCACTTGTATCCGTCACCTGATAAAGGAGCTCCTGTAGAAAAAAGAGCTTTCAATTTCGATAGATTATATTTTTCCATTGGCTTGATTCCTAATTTCATAGAATTCGTTAGAAAAGGGGCACTTGTTCCAAAGAATGTCATGCCTGTATCTTCAGCCAATTCCCAAAGAGTATCCATGTTAGGGAAGGAAGGACTACCGTCATAAAGAACTATTGTCGCTCCATTAAGCAAACCACCCATTAGCAGGTTCCACATCATCCAACCTGTCGTTGTGAACCAGAAAACGGTATCTTCGGAAGTCATACTTTGATGCAATCGTGTGGATTTAAAATGCTCCAATAAAATGCCACCATGCCCCTGTACAATCGGTTTTGGCATTCCGGTTGTACCTGATGAATAGAGGATCCAAAGCGGGTGATCGAATGGAACACTTTCAAAAGATAGATCCGCTGATTCGTTTAGAAGGGTTGACCATGGAATTATTTTCTTCAGATTTACCTCAAAGTTCGTTTTATCTATGTACGGAATCAACACTGTATGCTTGATAGTGGCTATTTCCTTTTGCAGCTGCGAAACAACTGAGGTTTTATCATACACGTTCCCATTATACTGATACCCGTCAATTGCAAGTAAAACAACCGGTTCAATTTGCTTAAAGCGGTCAATGACACTTCTTGCCCCGAAGTCGGGTGAACAACTCGACCAGATGGCGCCTATACTTGCTGTTGCCAAGAACGCTATGACGGTTTCAGGGATATTTGGCATATAGGCCACAACACGGTCACCCGATTTCACACCAAGTTTCCTTAATGAATGAGCGACAGAGGCAACTTTTTCTTTCAGCTCTTTCCAGCTTACCTCTTGCTTCTTGATATGCTCGGAACGGAAAAAAATCGCCGTTTTATCTTCTTGATCATTCGATAATGCATTCTCTGCATAATTGAGTCTCGATCCTTCAAACCACTTTGCACCCGGCATCGAATTATCTGCTAAAACCTTGTCATATTTTCTTTCAGCTTTTACTTCACAAAAATCCCATATTGACGCCCAGAAGTTCTCTAGCTCATAAACCGACCATTTCCATAGCTCATGATAATTATGAAACGCCAAACCTTTCTTTTCCTTTAACCAATTCACGTAATGACTCAATACCGTCTGATCGATTTGTTCTTTACTCGGTTCCCAAATGATTTGTCCATCTGCAAGCGTTTTCATTTAAATCATCTCCCTTTGGCATCAAATGCATTATTGAATTATTTCATATAATTGGTAGTTTAATTAAATGATAAAGTATTCTCTCAAAACCGTCAATTCACTCAAACTTAGGATGGATTAATTCTTTAATCTATCACTTTCGTTTCTATGAATAGGAAGTTTAATACAGAAGCAAGTTCCTTTCCCTTTCACACTTGACACACTAATAGTTCCATTCATACTTTTAATAATACTATAAGAAACCATCATACCTAGTCCTGTCCCTTTTTCTTTTGTCGTAAAATAAGGCTCACCTAAGCGGCTTATTTGTTCTTTTGTCATGCCAACGCCTTTATCTTGAATCTTAATTTGGAGAGTTGTTGTTGGGGCGTGATGGATTAAATGTATGTATAGTTCACCATTAACTTGCATCGATTCGATGCCGTTTTTTAAAATATTAAACAAGCACTGTTGAAATTTTTTTCTTTCTCCTATGATATAATAAGCGTCATCTTCCAAAAGCGATAATTTTATGTCTATTCCATTCATGTTTGCCAAGGGCTTAATAATATTTACCGCATGCTGAATCTCATCGGACACTCTTAAGTGTTCTTTATTTTCAGGGGTTGTTGCTGCAAACGTTAAATAATCATTAATGACTTCTGTAGCTCGATCTAATTCCCTCAAAGCGATATTTGCATACTTTACCTTTGTTTGCGAAGAAACTTCCTCTTGTAACATTTGAATATATCCTCTAGTTACTGTTAGGGGATTACGAACTTCATGTGAAATACTTGCAGCAAGGTGACTTACGATTTGTAACTTTTCTGCTTTTGCTAATTTTTCTAAAATCTGAAAATTCGCAAGGATGGCCTCCCACAGAATAATCACAATAACAATGCCAACGACTTGGATTATAAAGTATTGTTTCCATAAACTTATACCTATATTGATTCCAAATATTTGTGTTGCAATAAACTGTGTAAGAATCTGAACAATAAAGATTAATAAAATACCAACGATATTTTTTTGAATACAGACATTTGTAAATAGTATTTAGAAAGAAAAGATATTGAAATACCAATTAATGGAAAAGTGATGCATGAAATATAAAATCCATTTTCTCCCCCCGACAAATATCGAATAATAAGAGTGATAGCTATTAATAAAAAACTTAATCGATAACCTCCATATAAACCACCTAAAAGAAATGGAATCCATCGGAGATCCCAAACAAAGTGTTCTTCTATTACTACTGGAAATAACATACATAGAACAAGTGAAAGAATAGGAAAAATGGCTAAGAACCATCCTTTTAATGCATCTAAACGGTACACGTATTTCACTAGATACACCATTTGCAATAAAAAGATGGGAAGAAGAATTAATAAAAAGTTAATCAGTAAATCTTTGGTCATAAGATTCATATCTACACCGAACTTTCAATGTTTTGCGAAAATTTTGAAATGCATATAAATCATAACAAGTTAGGGAATTTTAATCTAGTAAAATTATTGAGTAATTTTCAATAAAGAAAAGCGCAAAACACTGAAGTACATAATAGAATACGAAACAAGAAGCGGTCGATTCAGTCTAAAAAATGAATAGGTGAGAACTTCTCAAAAAAGACAAAAAAAAAGCACTGAAACAGTCATTTCAGTGCAGCACAAATATAATTCTTTAATAAAGAGCTGCTTTTGCGAGCATAGTAATCGTTGCATCGTCCATTGGAGGATTATGAAGTCCCGCACGTACATCTCTGTAATAACGTTGCAATGGGTTCGTCCGTTGTAAGCTTTTGGCCCCAACGACCCTCATCGCTTTATCAACGATAGATATTGATTTGTTTACGACTGATAACTTAACCGCACCCAGCTCTTTCGATAATTCATCATGATTTTCAGTTTGTGTTTCCCATTTTTCCGCGACAGAATAGAGAAAATGGCGTGCTTCACTTAATTCCAGTTCAATTTCTCCAATCATTCTTTGAACATTAGGAAGATCTCGAATTGGTCCCGGCAGGCTATTTGGTGAATAAGTTTTCGCAAATTCGACTGCATAATTTCTTGCAGCCATCGCGATTCCTAAATAGCAGGCTGGTATATGTAACAGCCATGATTCAGGTTTCTTCTTGCCAGGTTTGCTTTGCATGACATAATACTTATCTGGAAGGATGACTTCATTTAACACTAAATCATGACTTCCTGTACCCTGCATAGAAATCATATCCCATGTTTCTTCTATACTTATCCCTTTTATGTTTCGATGAACCAAAAAGGTGCCAAGTTGCTCATCGTGAGGTACCCAGGCTGTAACAAGGAAAATATCTAGGACAGGTGATAGGGTCGTAAAGGTTTTTCTGCCATTCAATACCCATTGATTACCTTTCTTGATAGCTGTCGTTTCAGGACGTCCTCCACGGGTCGGACTTCCTGTTCCTGCCTCTGATGCTGCCGTGTTGATGAGGGCACCTTTGGACACTTCATCAAACAATTCGTCCATAACCTCTTTTTCCCATGGTCTTTTTTCAGTCAGAGAAAGTACCGTTCCTACATGCCAGCCGATTCCTAAAGCAGTTGGACCACAATACTCAGCTATTTTCTCCTGGCTAAGGAGGAAATCATACAAGGATCCACCATTACCTCCATACTCTTTTGCTAGCGTTAATTTAGGATATCCGAAATCCTTTAATTCCTGAATGTTTTCAAAAGGAAAGCCTTTTGATTCATCAAGATTTTCAGATCGTCCGGAAAAAGACTTAATCGCCGCCTCTAATTTTTGTATATATTCTTTTTGCTCTGCTGATTGAAAAAACGACATGAAGATCATCCCTTCTATATATGTAAAACAATATCCTATACCATCTAGCAAGAGAATCAGCATCTGCTAGAACTCACCTTTATCATATCACTTTAGTGGTGATTACAGTTTGAATCTGTACATTAAGAGTTAATGTCTTCATTTTTATATTGTTTATTAGCATTCTTATAAGCTTCTTTCGCTTGATTCATATCTTTATTTTCTATGAAATATGCAATGGCAGCTTGACCAATACCATAAGTAACAGCTCCCGCTACCGCACCTGAAACAGCAAGACCAGCACCTGGAATGAATCGAACTGCAGCTCGAACACCTTCCCTGACAAGCAAACCAATTCCGACGTTAATTCCTAAAGCTGTGATGAATTCACTGGCAGTTTTCGTATTGATATCTTTATCTGCGATAAAACCAATCACAACAATCATCAGTCCTTGGATACCAGTCAATATTGGAAAATCAGCAAAAGGGATTGGCTCGGCACCGATTAGACTGGCAATGGCCGTGAACGTACCTACGATAGTCCGCGCAAATTTTTTCTTAACGAATTGGCTCTGTATCGCCTTTGCAGTCTTTAGTTTCGCTTCACTGGGTAAGGCCTCAATTAAGTAATCAGAAAGCAAATCTATATTCCAGCGCATGTCATATTCAATTATTCCCTTTTCATCAAAATCAATATATGAACAAATTGGAATGATGTTTAATAGTGGGATTTCACTTTCTTTAAACCGCTTAGCCATTAAACCGATGGCCTCATCAATATGCTGTTTTTTCTTAGGGTGGGCATCAAAAGGTACTTGTTTATAATGTGGCGGATCTAATTCATCTACCTGGGTGATAACACAGATTACTGGCACATCATAATGATGTTTATCTTTCACAATTTTCCTCAATTTACTTAACTCTTGTAAATCCTCTTCAATCCGAGAATCCGTTTCTTTTGCTTTGATTAAGAAAAGAAACACATCCGGCTGTTCCTCAGTCACCGCTTTAATTAATTCATCCATTGGTGTCTCTTCTTCATAGTCTTCCGTAGGAGTCTCACTCTCACCCAATCCACGAGAGTCCAGCAGACGAATTTTAGGTTGAGAATCACTCGGATACCAAAGCCATTTACCTTTACCAGTTCCAGATTTAACGGAGCTAACGTATTGCCGTTCTTGGCCAAACATTGCATTAATCAGTGATGACTTCCCTGAACCGCGCCTCCCAACAAGAGCAATCCGCGGTTCCCTCGCATCGACCGTCATCGTTTTAAGCTTCAAAAGCTGATCGAGCATTTTGTTCTTTTTCGATTCTGAAATAGGTAATTTATTTACCTGACCTTTAATAAACGTAAACAAACTGCCCATTTCATCGTGTTTCTCTACCATGTGAATTCCCCCTTGATAAGAACTGTTTTATATAATATTTACCCCTGATTGGTTCAACTTAAGCATGTTCATCGAACCATCCCATTACATCAGCTAAAGGGGATTTATCTGTTCTTCAGGAAACTAGAACTGGAGCGAATTGTTCATTTCTCAGTCAGGATTTATCTTTTAGAAACATAACCACACTGGCCATGTATTTTTGAATTTCTTGTACTTGATATGCGGCTGAATCAGCAATCTGTTTGTAATGATGTTGTCCTTCATCCGTAATTCGTAAATAACGTTTTGTTCGTTTTTCACTTTCCCATCTGCCAACAAGCAGGCCGGTCTCTTCCATTTCATGTGATAAATCGTATAAATACCCGTTAGAAGCAATCCAACCGAACTGATTTTTAAGCAGGTCCCCTATTTCCCCCATATAAATGGGCTTCTTTTTGAAAGCCGCCTTCAATGTGACATAACGGACTAAGTCCTTTACGGATATTATTTTCGAGAAATAAGATCGGTATTCCTCAGGAAGTTCGTTCACAACCGGAGGGTTTTCACCAGATCCTTTTAAATCGAACATAAAGCGGTCAATGACATTTTTCACTTCAGAAAAGCGTTCTAGAAAATTCTCCTGGTACCATTTATAAAGTTCTTTCCCTTTTTCCGTTATTTGATAATAATTTCTTCCCTTGTTCGTGTATAATGATAAATGGCCGGATTCGACAAGAGTATTAGAAATCTTACATAAGTAGTCATAGCTATGCACTTTTCCAGTAAACGTATTTTTCAGGTCCTGATGAATCGCCCTTGGATAATTTGTTTTTACTGTTAAAGAATGCAGTAAAAAAATCGTTAAAAATTCTCTCTGACTTAAACCAACCGATTCTACCGTTGTAGACAGTTTTTCCCCTTTCTTCACTGTCAAAACCTCCTTTATATTGTGTATCAGTTAACTCGTTAGAATAAATATTTCTTCGTCCTCCCCTTATTATCCTGTGCTACCACATAATAGTAAAGTTTTTAATGCCTAATCCACTTAGTACTATAGTTTGGGATTTCATCTATTATTGGTTGAATAGAATTCTGAATATTCTGTCGAGTTATTCTTTCAAATAAATAATGATATTTACGACATAAAAAAAGCAACGACCAATTATTAGGCCGTTGCTTTTTTAAATACTCTTATTGTTCCGTTAAAATAATCGGAGCTTCTTTTGTAATAACAAGAGTATGTTCATATTGAGCGGAAAGTTTGCCGTCCGTTGTTCTAGCGGTCCAGCCGTCTTGGTCCATTTTCATATGCCATGTTCCTGCATTCAACATTGGCTCGATTGTTATGACCATTCCTTCTTTCAGACGAGCACCTTTACCTGGTTTACCATAATGTAAAACAGTAGGGTCTTCATGCATTGTTTTACCAATGCCGTGTCCTGTGAAATCACGGACTACAGAAAATTTTTCGCCTTCTGCATAAGATTGAATCGCATGTCCAATGTCACCAAGGCGATTGCCTGCCCGGGCAACTTCAATGCCTCTATAAAGTGCATTTTTTGTTACATCCATCAAACGTTGAGCTTCCTCGGAAACCTCACCAACTGCATAGGTCCACGCTGAATCCGCCAATCCACCATTAAGATTCACAACCATATCAATCGTTACGATGTCTCCCTCTTTCAAGGCTTTCTTTTGCGGGAAACCATGGCAAATTACATCATTCACAGATGCACAAGTTGCATATTTGTAGCCATTATAGCCCTTTTGTTCCGGCGTTGCACCGTGCTCTGCTAGATATTTGTCGACAAACTCTTCAATTTCCCAAGTTGTAATGCCCGGCTTAATCATTTTAGCGATTTCTCTATGCGTCGCAGCAAGAAGCTTTCCTGCTTCATGCATCAAATGTATTTCTCGTTCACTTTTTATTGTAATCATTTAAAATCCTCTTTCGTTTAATATCTTTTCTGATTGAGACTCTCCTTATTTATCATATGCCTTTTTTTATATAAAAAGCAACCAAAAACCCGGTAAAATTACCGGGTTAATAAATTGATCGCCATTTCTGTATCCGTAATCGGCTTGTAACAAACGTAATTCTCACAAATATAAAACGTTTTATCATCGTTTACCTTTTGACAACTTTCATTAAAAGACGCAAACTCCGCTAGTTTCTGGCTATCTTTGCTGACCAGTAGGTGCACTGTGCTTCTATAAAGTCATTCCTGTAAATCCTTGCTCATTGATATAATGTGCAAGTGCATGGAAATGAGCCTACCTACTCATACTTTTTTACTTCTTGCTCTTCTGATTCAATAGGCTTAAAAATTGATTCAGATGAAAACATATTAAAGTAGATATTAACAAGTACCTTATTTAGTTTTTGATTTACCACACTTCGCTTGGTATTGTCCAAAGCATTTTTCATTATTACTGCCGCAGTTTATCCTCATCTTTAGGGATGCTACTGTCTCCACATACATATATAAATGACCTTTTTCTGTTTTCCTGAATGAGTAACTTGTAACTCACACATTGTAGCTGTGGAATCTATAGGAATCTAATTTCTTTTAAAAGAATCTTCGTTATATGATTTTTTTATCATTGTAAGGACTTAACTAAAATGTGTTCATGAAACTATACTAACTCCAGCCATCACTATTTATTTATTAGGCTTTAGTTACTTCATAAAAGCGCCCTTTTCTGGAATAAAGCTCAAGGATTTAAATATTTACAAATCCTGAGTAATAATAGTTGAATTTTTTATAAATCTTTTAGCTGTTTGCTTTCAAAAGTTTTATTTAATAGGCTATTTTACATTTCATTGTTGCTTTTTATTTCCATGAAAAAAGACCGAAAATTACGGTCTTTGTACTAAACATTCAAATCTCTTTTTTTATAAAAAACATAGGTTACGACCAAAAGTGTTAGAATCAATATTAGTGAAATTACTACAAATATTACATCCAAACCGCCGCCATACATTACATTTTTCGCTTCAAAATATTTAAATGGTGTAAGATATCTTAAGCCTTCAAGGTTCTCATTCAAATCAATAACGATTGATAACAAATACGTTAGTAAAAGGATTCCAGCCGCTACAGATGCAGCCGTTTTTGGCTTCTTTTTTACAGCAGCAAGTGCGCTGCCGATGACCATGAACAAGACCTGCAAAAAGAACATTGCCGCCATTAATATGGCTATTTCACCATTAACCGCCTCACCATCGCTGTATTTCCCTAAAAGAATAATGGACGAAACGAATGTTGCGAGATTAAAGATTACGATATTAGTGAATGCTGCCAATAGCTTATTTGTAATGACTTTACTTCTAGATACTGGTTTGACGAATAAAAACTCGGATGTTTTATCCCGTTCTTCTTTAGCAATAATGGTTGCTCCAAGCATTACCGCATGAATGGTTGCCATTAATAATAAATAGAGAAAAAGCATTCCATAGTAGCCGCTGGCCTTCGTTAAATCTAAATCACTGAAACCCAATACAGCCCGCAGCGATTTTGGAATATCTGCGATCAAATCATTTATCGATTGCCCCGATGACGAATATGCTTCATATTTAGTCATTCCTGATGTCACCATAAGGAAGATACCGATGCTCCAAAATATGAGCGATTTTCGATGATACTTCATTTCTTTTAAAAATATATTCATGACCCAACTCCTCCATATAGCGTTCCACAAGTAAAGCAAGCATTCTTAAACAGCATGTATATCCTTCTTGTTATAGACGACATAACTAGCTGCTATGGCAAGAATGATAATAACTGCACCAACAATCAAAAATGTTGCTTCATAGCTGGAATGTTTAATGATATAAGCCGCGTCGAAATATTTAAACGGGGAAATATAACGTTTCACTTCATCACCTGTCGTATCACTGAACATTCCCACAAAGTAGAAAACAAAGACAGTGGCAAGCGAGACGGTCAGCACGGATTTGATCCTTTGGACAATAACAGAAATGATGATCCCCAAGGCTAAGAATAGGAGTTGAATGAAAAAAATTGTAAGCGACAGCAAAAAGAAAATTTTCAAGCTAAACTCATCAGTCTTGACTTGTAATGCCACAAAGCTAGCTGCCGCGAAATAAACGATATTCGTCATGACAATCGAAACAAAAGCTGCCAATAACTTGGCTGTCAAAATTTTAGTACGGGTAACAGGCTTCGTTAACAAAAAGTCCGCTGTTTTTGCAAGGACTTCCTTGCTGACAATAGAAGTGCCGAGATTCATTGCCTGGATTGCTGCGCAAAGAGTAATGAACGATAATGGGAAGCTATAGAATCCTATAATAGTAAAGAAATTTTCTTGATTAAACCCAAGTGCGTTTCTTATCGCAGCCGGATAATTTTCCAATATTTTTTTAAAATCCTCTGCATCCTCTGCAAATGAGGAATACATCGACATGAAAATAACGATGATCACAATTAACGATAGAGACCATATGATCGTAGACTTTCGATAAGCCTTCAATTCATGCATAAAGATATTCATAGTTTCTTAGGCCTCCTTTTCGTAATAATGCATAAAGATCTCCTCAAGGTCCGGCTCTTCGATCCATAGATTCGCGATTTCAATTTCCGCGATTCTTTTCATCACTGTATTGATATTACCTCTAAATAAAAAGCTGATTACGTTATTGTTAACCTCTAATTTATTGACCCCTCCGATTTGGAAATAATTCTTATCTAGGGCAGATTTCGTCTCAATTTTAAACTTTTTATAGTTGTTCTCCTGTAACGTACTAATCTTTTCTACCGTTACGATTTTACCTTCTTTAATGATGGCAACTCGATTACATAATCTTTGAACCTCGCTGAGGATGTGCGACGAAAATAGAATCGTAGCACCTTTTTTATTCTCTTCCTCTAATAGTTCAAAAAATTTTTGCTGCATTAATGGGTCAAGCCCGCTCGTGGGTTCATCCAAAATAATAAGTTTAGGTTCATGGAGAAGCCCTTGAACAATCCCGACCTTTTTCTTGTTTCCTAAAGAAAGGTCATCAATTTTTTTATTGAGATCCAAGTCCATTATTTTTGCTAAATCTTTGATTCTCTTACTACAATCCTTTTTATAAAAACTGGCTGAGTAATTTAAAAGTTCCTTTACTTTCATATTGTCATAGTAAAAAACTTCTGATGGTAAATAGCCAATTTCCTTTTTTATTTCTGGAGCAAAACGAATACAGTCTTTCCCAAAAATAGTGGCGCTGCCGCTCGTTGGGTAAATGAGCGATAATAATGTGCGAATCGTTGTCGACTTCCCGGCACCATTCGGTCCTATAAACCCGAAAATTTCACCCTGTTCAACATTAAAACTAATATCGGATATTCCTCTTGATTTGCCGTAAGTTTTGGTTAGATTTTTAATTTCTATTACGTTCATTTATTATTCCTCCCTTTTTTCTCATCGGTATGCGGAATTACCAATTTTAGAAATGATGGATCACTACCTTATTCGTACAAAGAATCCCTTAGTATTTCCAAGTATTCTTCCATTTCTGCTATTGTCTTATCGCTAGCGATTTGCTCCAGGGATAGGGACGATACTTTTTCTTGCATTTGATACGCAAACCCTTCTAATGTCCAATTAATAATGTTGATCGCCTTTTTAATATCAATCCCTTTTTTAAATTTAGAAAGATCAATATCGGAAAATAATTTATTAAAGGAACTTTCGAACAATTCCTTCCCCCTGCTGTTTATATCAATTTTAACTGCAGGGGAGGAGTCTTTATAGATCGACTTAACGAAATTTAACATTTCAGGGTAAATTTGATATATTTCAATTTTCAGTAATGCGATTTGCCGATAGCGGACAAAAATGTCTTTTTCTTCCCAATTTATTTTTTCCATAATTTTATCCATTAGAATATCGATCATATGTTCATACAAGAATAAATATAATTGCTTTTTATTTTGAAAATAATGAAATAATAACCCCTTTGATATTCCTGCTTCCTTGACGATTTCATTGGTGGATGCATTGTCATATCCCTTCTGGGCAAATTCCTTTATCGCAGCATTTATTATACGGTCTTGTTTTTCTTTATCCATGTTCAAAAATTTTGAAAACATAGGGGCAGCCCTCTTTTCTTTCATTCTAAATTTACGGTTGACCACATCAGTCAATCAAATTGTACTATCGTTGACCTATCTGGTCAATATTGTTCAAGCTATATTTTTTACAAAAAAATGAAATTGTTGCATTTGTAACTTTTGAATAATGTTTGCTCAAATTAATACTATTAACCTTTATAAACGAAAAAAGAAAGAGCGTGTTTTGAAAAAGATTTTAATCAAAAACACGCTCTTAATATATTCATTTGAATCATTCTTTTATTAAAAATTTTGATGATTTCTGTGATCCTTCCCCCGTTAAAGCGCCCGTTAATTGAGTAAGCGTTCAGAATTTCAATAAAATGCGAGACCAATTGTGTATCCAATATAAGCTAGGATAACACCAAAGGTGGTTACTGTATTTATATATAGTGCGACTGTAATTAATAAAAAATATGATTTTAGAAATTCTTATCTATAGAGACCCATGATTAGTAATTGGGTACAGGTTCCCATTTAAGGCAAATGAAACTCTACCTGTTTCCTCAGATACTACCAGTACAAGAGCATCACTTCGTTCAGTTAAACCTAAAGCAGCACGATGGCGTGTTCCAAGTTTTTTACCCCCTGATGATCTGTCTGAAAGTGGAAGGACATTTGCTGCGGAATCAATATGATTAAGAGTAACCAGTACAGCACCATCATGTAGTGGATTTCCAGGGAAAAAAATTGATTCCAATAAAGAATGGGTTAATTCTGCTCCAATTGAAATTCCTGGTTGAATCAAAGACTCAAGAGAATCTTCCCGTTGAATCACAATTAAGCCACCATGTCTCAGATTCGACATATTTTGTACACAAATTGATAATTCGGGATATTTGTCCGTAAACGGAGACAAATAACAGTTTAAATAAAAAGTTGCAGCTTTCATGTCAATGTAGACAAAATTTTCTTTGATTTTTTCAAAATTTCCAAGAAGACAATAGTTTTCATTATCCATTGCTTCTAAGTTATTCTGTAATTCAGTTATTACTTGGCGAATATCCTCTTTTAATATTTGTTTCATTGGTGAAAAATCGCAATTACCATTATTCACAGACACGCACCTCCCTTCTATTTTTTCACTTTCTTTTTTGCGATTATCATCATTGAACGCAAAAAGTTCAATCTAGATTTTTATTTATTTATATCGGTTTACATCTTGTTCAATCTAGATTTATTAATGTACTTAAAGTTTGTCTTCAAGAGAGTTATTATTCATTAATGAAAGCAAAACGAGTTTTCCATTTCTTCATTCATCTTTTTACATCAATCAGGAATGACTTTACATTTTATTATGTCATAAGGGCAAGGTAAGACAATAAATATGTTAAAGACCAATTGGAAGATATTATATATATGAGGTGGTATAAAATGCCTTACGTAACTGTATTTGACCAAGGAACTTTTGAAGTTGAAATGGGTAAAAAGTTAGTATTAGCTCTAGAAGATAACGACATTAATATTCTCCATCGATGTGGAGGGAAAGCAAAATGTACGACTTGCAGAGTAGAAATATTGGCAGGTGATTTTTTTGAGGTAACACATAAAGAAAAAAAGGCTTTTGAGGAAAAAGGAATGGAAGATCATTTGCGTTTATCCTGTCAAATTTTCGTCAATGGAGACATAACCATTCGACCGATCATGACTGCAGAAAACTCTCGAATAGACGCTGGACCAAGGCCAGCTGACTAAATTTGAACAATATTTTATTCAGTGACCCATTCTAACATCATAACATCAAAATGTAAGCTGCAGCCGATTCGTGATCAGTAGCAGCTGGAAGATATGAAATAGAGGCTGAAGCACCATTAATTAAACAATACTCAGGACTATCGGCAGTTAAATAAGGGGTGAAAGTTCTGCTGTCGTTCCGGGGATAGAATGGATAATAATCTTATATTCTTAAATACTTTTCAAACAAAAAAGAGGTTCAAATGAAAACATTACACCCTTTCAAGAGGTATATGAGGTAAAGGAGGTAATTGTATTCTAACCGGGTCTCCGGGGTGAACCTCACCACTTTCCATAACTATGCTCATTATTCCTGCTTTCCGTATCAAGTGCCCCTGCTTATCACGTTCTAAAACTGCTTTCATAAGACCTGATTTAAATTGATCTATTTGGACACATGGATTTCGTAAGCCTGTTACTTTAATAACTGCTGTTTCCCCAATATATAGAATCGTATCCCTCGGTAAACCAAGCAGATCGATACCTTGTGTGGTGATATTTTCACCCATTTGTCCAGCTGTAACATTAAAGCTATCTTTCAACTCATCTAATAATTCTGAGTGGATTAGATGAACTTGTCGCAGGTTAGGTTGATTTGGGTTACTTGCTACACGTGAACGATGCTTAACTGTTTTACCTAAATGGGCATCTCCTTCGACTCCCAAACCTTTCAAAAGTTTTATACTACTGCAATTATCCTTACTAAATGTGTGTTTATCACTTTTACTTACAGCTAGTACTATTCCACTAGCCGAGCCAATTTTTTCGTAATTCATTTTAATTCAACTCCTTATAATACTTATATTTGACATATTTATTAAAGTATCCTTCCCTGTTATTTGAAGATTAAGGGAAAATAGTATCTAGATCACATAATGGCACTTATCCGCAATGAAAAAAGGATTTTCGGTTGGAAGATCCTTTAACAATCAAAAATAGCAAGGTTTGATCTGAATAATCTTGAAACTAACTGGTATGACCGTACCCTAAACCACTTTCATCATTTTCTGATCCATTAATAAAAAAAACAATATCTCTTTGGATGAAGCAACTTGCCAAAAGGCTTTAAAAATTTTTTTCAACTAGACGAAATTTATTCGGAGTCATGCCAAATGCAGTTTTAAACTTTTCGATAAAATAGCTAGTACTTGAAAAACCTACTTCTAAAGAGATTTCTGTAATAGAACTTGTTGTTCGAACTAAAAGCTCTTTACTTCTATCTAAGCGGTAAGACAATAAATACTGAAAAGGTGTTCGGCCCAGATGCTTTTTAAAAAGACGATTGGTTTCAGCTCTACTTAAATAAGCAACATTTGCGACATCATCTAGTGTGATTTTACTTCCATAATGATGATGCATATATCGTAATATTTCTTTTACTCTTGGATCGTAAACTACTTTTTTCTGCCCATGATTAGGTACGATGTTCGTGACCAGACGCTCAATACAGAAAAGGTACTGTTGTGTAATCACTAATTCACATCCAAATGATTTGTTCTCATACGCGACAAATCCTTTTTTGATTGTTTCCATAATGTCATTTTGCCAATTGATACTAGGTGAAAAAGGGATAAAAGGAACTTTTTCATTTTGAATAAGGAACCCTATATACTTCTTTTCAATATACGAACTGGCTATATGCACACCTACATTCCAACAAATATAACGTCCCTCACATGAATCGGCATGTGCTTCATGGATTACTCCTGAATTAATAAAAATCCCTTCTCCTTCATTTAAATTAATTTCTTCACCATGAATTTGAAAGCATACATGACCACCTGTTACAACGACAAACTGTAGCTCCTCATGCCAATGAAGTGGAATATAGCCAACAATATTTTTCCGAATATTAGTATGATAGAAAATGACTGGCCATTGTGGATCTTTGTATCGTACAAGTTCTTGGTACTGTGAATTAATAGAAATGTTGTAGATTTGCACTTAATCACCTCAATATTCTTATATTTTTAGAGATTAATTCGCTATTTATAGATCTTAATATTCTATATATTGATTATATCTTAATATTGATAGGTGATTATATGAATAAACAAAATCGTTTAATAGGAATTTTCTATGTCATTTTTGGCGCTAGTTTTTGGGGAGTTGGTGGGACAGTCGCGCAGCATCTTTTTCAATCTGGTAATATCGATGTGGATTGGTTTGTGACAACACGACTCTTAATTGGGGGGATTCTCTTACTTAGTAGCCAATTAGTGAGCAGTAATCGTAAGCATCTTTTTCAAATTTGGAGGGAGCCGACCAGTCGGAATCGGTTAATCACCTTCAGTCTGTTCGGCATGTTACTTGTTCAATATTCTTACATGGTTTCCATCGCTCTCGGCAATGCTGCAGTAGCTACATTACTACAATACTTAGCACCGATTTTTATTATTTTTTATTTCATTGTAAAGGGGATTCAAAAATTAACAGGTTCCGATCTTTTGGCCATTAGTTTGACACTCCTTGGTACTTTTTTATTATTAACCAATGGATCATTTAATAATTTATCTGTACCCTTATCAGCTGTTATTTGGGGCGTAATTTCAGGACTATCATTAGCTTTTTACACACTCTATGCACGTTCGTTATTGGAGTCCTTTTCATCCGTTATTGTTGTTGGTTGGGCTATGTTACTTGCCGGAATTATTATGAATTTTGTACATCCTATTTGGGCAATCGAAGCTACAAATTGGTCCGCTTCCATTTATATCGCGTTAGGGTTTACAATCCTCTTTGGCACAGCACTCGCTTTTTGGATGTTTATCAAAAGCTTAGAATACTTAACGGCGAAGGAAACGACTTTACTTGGCACAGTTGAGCCATTAACAGCTGTTGTCAGTAGTATTCTTTGGTTGCAGTTACCATTTGGATTTTTGCAGATTGTTGGTGGACTCCTTATTTTAATATTAGTTGTTTATCTATCTCTACAAAATAAGAAAAAATAGAAAAATCCCCTCCAAGTAATAGTGTAATATCCATGTATATACATGGATGTTACACTGTCTACTTAAAGAAGATAATACCAACAGGGAGCCCTTATTTATGTCTACTCTATAGAATCTATTTCAAGTTCTGAAGAGACTTTCCATTCACATAATCAGTATTATCGAAAGTCAATGTTGTCGCTAGTTTGGATTCGACTTTTGTATAGCTGGCGAAATTTGATGAAAGAGATAATTCTCCAAGGTAAGATATATCCTAGTGCTACAGTCATAAATAGTGATGCTTCTGTTTCTGGACCTAGCCATTTTAAATAATCACGAAGCAAAAACCGGAAAATAAGTACGATGAGAAAGGTAATGATAAAGCTTTTGCTTTTTACAGCATAAATATGCTGATCAGATCGGAGTTCATAGTTAGTGGTCCAAATAAGTGGAATTGACAAAAGGAACCCAAAGATACCTGCACAAACCCATTCCCAACCAGCGACATGTGCTGTTGGATTTAAAATGACGAGAATAAAGGGTAATAACAAAAATAGTATGGGTAAGAGAATGCGGGTCCCGTTTCCCTTAATAGGACGATACATTGCTCTGGTTCTACGCCATAAGACCAATACAGCAATTATGATCACAATAGAATAAAACGAGGAAGAGTCCATAAATTCACCTCTATACATAGTGTATTTCAATTATATGGGAAATATAGATGGTTTAGTAGTGGTATTTGTAGAAATAAGCAGCCGTTACTTAAGACGGCTGCCCAGTTTGTAGACAAAAGAATACCTCTTATCGTCCGTCGTTAACTAAAATATTACGTTTTCTTTTCATACAGCTGGTAAAAAAATAGGCTATCAACACAGATGAAAAAGTAATTTTATATACGAAATTTTCAGAGGGTAGCCATGAATAGTCTATCAACAGCTATTTTCTTAGGAAACAAGTGGAACTTATGGAACGAACCATACAGCATCAACTACATCTAGTACTTAAATATCAATAAATTCCATTAATGTTTAGAATACACTTCACCTACAAAAGCAATGGAATACCAAAAAAGGCATAGGGTGTATTTTCCTAATATTCGTGATGAGCTAATAATAGGAACGTAATGAGAAAAGCATTACGTTTCTGATTCAAACATACGGCGGCTTACTCAACGATATTATTAAAAGATATTTACATGGTAATCATCAAGATTATGAAGAATGTTTAGATGATGTATTATTAGAAGTTGGGTTTCATACCGATTCATTCGATCCAAAAAAAGTACGTTAAACAATGGATGGCAGCCTTGTTAAATATCGAACGATTGATTTCAGTGAAAAGATGGTACTCATTTTTTTCCAGACATAGAACCCCGTCAAATTACCGGGGCTCTTTTTTATAAATAAAGCTTTATGATTTCTTCTTATCCCACTCCAGCAGCCGTTCCGCCAATTTCTTCGGGGTGTTTCGAAAGGCATCATTTGTACTTCCAGCCATATGAGATGTGATTGTCACATTGTCGAGTTGCAGGAATGGACTGTTGTTCCCCAATGGCTCATGGTCAAAGGTGTCGATAGCTGCTCCTGCAATTTCATTATTTTGCAACGCTTGAATGAGATCGTCTTCCTTAATGAGGCCGGACCTCGCTGTATTAACGATTATAGCCGTGTCCTTCATTTGTTGGAAGTGCTGGTAACGGATCATATCTTTTGTCTCTTCTGTTAATCGTCCATGCATCGAAACGACGTCGGACTGTGCAAGTAATGTGTTAAGGTCAACTTGTTCGAAGTCGTTTTGACCTTTATAATACGGGTCATAGTATATGATTCGTGCATCGAATCCGTTTAAGAAACGTCCAACGAGTTGACCGATGTTCCCAAATCCAATTAGACCGATCGTTCTTTCTTCGAGTTCTGGCACGAACGCTCCGTTAGGAAAGTCCTTGCGCCATTTGCCTTGTTTTAAAGAGGCGTGAGAACGAGCTATGTTACGAATTTCTGATAGAATTAAACCGACTGTAAATTCAGCTACACTACGGGCGTTGCGCCCAGGAGTATTGATGACTTCAATGTTTCTGTCTTTCGCCAGAGCCTCATTGACATTCTCCGTACCACCACGCAGGACACCTATCAACTTCAAGTTGCTAGCAGCAAGGATTAATTTAGTATTTATAGGGGCAAATTGCGTAATGACGATATCAAATGTCTCGATGTCCTCAAACAAAGTGTCGGGTAACTCCACGACTTCGCTCCCTCCATTTTCGATAGTTAAATTGTCTTTTTGCAGCTGTTCTAAATTCTCATGTATCCACTCGCGGACAGTTACTTCTATTCCAGCTTCAACTAATTTTTTCAAGCCCTGTACCATCATATCTTTTGTAATAAATAAATCAGCAATCGCTAAGCATCTCACCGTTGAACACTCCTTATCATCATTTTTCTTTACTTTTAGCGCATTAACATGCCGCCTGTGGCGTCTAGCGTCGCTCCCGTAATGTAGTTTGCTTTTTCGGAAACTAGGAAGATAGCAATGTCAGCGATTTCTTTCGCTGTAGCAACTCGCCCAAGTGGAATACGATTGACGTAATAGTCTTCATTCTTCTCAAGTGATTCTCTGATCATGTCGGTCTCAACAATACCTAATGCAAGGTTATTGACATTTATACCATTCTTCGCTATTTCACGAGCGAGCGAAATCGTAAACCCGACCATCCCCGCCTTGCTTGCAGCGTAATGAGCGTGTCCAGTCGTCGATCCATGAAACGCAGCTTGCGACGTGATGTTTAAGATTTTGCCACGTTTGTTTCGTTCAAGGCAATGATTGGCAAATGTTTGACACGTCAGAAAAACGCTAGTCAAATTGATTTCGATCGTTTCATTCCATTCCGCTAAGCTCATATCCTTCACATAGCTCGTTGGCCACACCCCAGCATTATTGATGAGCAAATCCACTTCACCAAAATGCTCGATGCTCTTATGAATTAGCTCAACAGCTGCATCAGCATTGGCTAAGTTTACTTGAAAGGAGACTGCTTTGCAGCCAAGCGACTTAATCTCCTCAACCACTTCTTGTGCTTTTTTTTGATTGCCCTGGTACGTTAAGACGATGTTAGCACCTTCATGCGCTAAGGAGAGGGCGGTTTCACGACCTACCCCTCGTGAGCCACCCGTGATGATTGCAGTTTTTCCTTGAATACCTAAGTCCATAGCATTATATACCTACCTTCCACATTTTTTCCATATGCTCCAGAGTTTCTTTATACCTATTGTACTTTTCAGCATACACTTTTGCTTTATCCAGATTCGGTTTAATAATACGGTCGACATTCACCATTTTAATAGCCGCTTCTTTAATTGAACCATATTGTCCATTCATAACAGCGGCACACATTACGGTTCCAAGCGTACCGTGTTCTTTTACTTCAACAATTTCAAGGGGGATCTGCAAGGAATCAGCGAACATTTGAAGCCATACATCTGATTTTGTTACTCCCCCGGCAATGCGAGAGGAGACTGGTTTATCACCATATTTAAGCAATCGCTCAATATGATACATATGGCCGAACACGATTCCTTCGTATACGGCACGAACGAAATGCTCCTGCTTATGCCAACTATTCATGCCAATAAAACAAGAAGTGGCATTTGGTACCGTGTTCGACCCGAATAAAAAAGGGAAAAAGAGCAAATTACTGTCCTCCGGTCCTGTTGAAGCCACCAATTCATTGCAAAGATCGTACACGGACCTCCCTTGATTCTCATACTCAAACTTTTCTCCAACCATGAACTTATCAATAAACCATTCAAGATTGCTCGCTGATGTTGGACTCGCTTCAGTTGTGAGCCAGTAATCAGGCAAACAGTAAATTGACGTCATGAACAAATCTTTATCAATGACTGGCTTTTTTGTGATGTACTCATTAATGCTCCATGTTCCAGCGACGATACATAGCTTATTTTCTTCCACAAGACCGGATGCAATGGCTGACGCGGCAATATCAAAAAGCCCTCCAGCAAGGGGAGTTCCTTCTTTTAGCCCAGTCGCTTCCGCAGCTTCTTTTGTGATGTATCCGCACACATCAGTAGATTGTTTAAGTGGGGGAAGCTTAGTCAAAATCTTTTGTAACCCGAAGAAGTCAAGTAATTCCTCATCAAAACATTGATCTCTCACATTCAATAAGCTCGTGCCAGAAATATCGGTCAACTCCAAGTATGCTTCTCCTGTCAATTTAAAGCGCAGAAAATCCTTAACCATGAATATATAATCAGACTGATCAATTACTTCTTGCTCATGGACTTGCAACCAAGCTAGCAATGCTACTGGCTGACCCGCCCAAACAGATTGCATAGTCTTAGGAAGTACTTCAGTCTCGAAGCGAGGATCTGCATACCATTCATCTATATACTTCTTCGCCCGATTATCAGTAGAGATGATTCCGTTATAAGGAGACCCTCCGTCTTTTGTCGCTAAATAAAGACCGTTACCGTGACCGGTAATGGATATACCAACAATTTGCCCTGCATCTATCGCCGATTTCCTCAACACTTCTTTAATTACCTTGACGTTTGCTTCCCATAGCTCATCGATATCCCGTTCCGTATGAAATGGCTTTGGCATTATCATTTTTGTCTTTTGCGAGGCAATCTCCACTTCTTTTCCAGACAGTGTGTATAAGGCTGCTTTTGTGACTGTGCCACCATTATCAATTCCCAGTAAATAATTCTCCATTATCGTTCCTCCCTATGCAAAGAATGACGCGATTTTAATCAGTAACCATCCAAGCGGAGTCGAAGCTCCACCGACTAAGTTAGCGAGTTCAGTAGTGTTGCTAATATTGTCTGGTAATGCGACATTAGCCAATTTTGCAGCTTCTGTAAATGCGCCCGAGATATCCGTCCCAATGTAGAGAACCATAGTCATGATGACGATTCCAGTAATATAAAGGCGGACCATATTATGTTTAAGGAATGGTGAACACATCGCAAATAGAAATGAAAGCGATGCCAAATCCGTGAATGGCAATAAACGATTACCTGGAAGGATTACTGCGAGCACAAGCGCAGTTGGTATCATTAAAAGTCCAGTTGCCAGAACTGCCGGATGGGCAATGAGTAGCGCTGTATCCATAGCGATGTAAAATTCACGGTTTGGAAACCTTCTCTTCAAGAAAGCTTCCGCTGCTTCCCGTATGATTGATAAACCTTCTACAAGGACGTCAACCATTTTAGGTAAAAGTACCATGACCGCACCAACGGTCACCCCTAGCGTCATAACTGATCCAATGTCAAAGCCAGCAAGAATCCCAAGCAAGACGCCGATAATCGCTCCTAGTGTTAATGGTTCGCCGAACACACCGAATTTCTTTGTAATTGATTCAGGGTCCGCCTTCACATCGCGCAACCAGGGTATGCGTTCAATGAACCAGTTGATGGCTATCCCAAACGGAACAAACACGGCGGTCGTCCCATGTGGAAAAGATACACCCTTTAAATTAAAGTCAGACTGAATACGTGGAGCAGTCAAATCACCAATAATCAAGACAATGACAAAGTGAATCAGTGCTGCCAAGGTCGCAATCCATATACTATCTGTCATACTATAAATAAGTGCACCTGTAACCATGAAGACCCAGAAGTTAAATATATCAATATTAACAGTTTTTGTTACTTTCAAGAATAGTAGAATGATATTTAAAAGAATGATCCCCGCTACGGCAAATGGAACGATAGGCGTCCCCCAGCCTATCGCCGCTGCTACAGGCCACCCAGGGTCGATGACTGTCAATTGCAAATCAAATCGGGAAACCATTGCTTCAGCAGCTGGTCCCATGCTTTCAAGAAGAAGTGTGATAATTAAGCTAATACCGACAAATCCAATACCTACAAGCATGGCTGCTTTAAAGGCACGGCCAATTGTCACTCGAAAACAGAGCGCCATGATAAAAAAAATTATCGGCATCATCACCGACGGACCTAAATTGATCACCCAATTAATCATTTCCATGCAAACTCCCCCTTTTTCCTTCTTTTTAAAACAAAAAAACCACAAAGAACGACAGCTTAAACTCTGTCAACTTTGTGGGGACTCTCCATGGTCTCATACCCATTCTTGCTATTTTGTTGTATTTGTTTACCAAAGTTCTTTTTGACTCGTCGTCACAGCTGAAAATCCAGCGCGAAAGACGGTTTCAATCTTTACTTTTGAATCAAGGAAACCACCCGCAAGTAAATGAGTGTTTGGTATTATTGACTGAATTTGGTTAACGTAATGAATCGCGAAAGGACCCGGTAAAACCTCAACTCCATCAAAGTTAATATTCTCCAAAGATTTCAAAGCTTGTTCAAGAGAACGAGAATCAAGTAGGAACACGCGGTAAATTGCCAGTAAATCAAGCTTCATAGCTGTGTTTAATACACGTTGGTTCGGTGAAATGACCCCATCAACCTTGAACATTTCCTTTAACCACTTAACACCCTTTGCATCCTTCGTTAATCCTTCAATCAAATCTAAGTGTACTAACACTTTCTTACCTGCTTGATGACACCGTTTCGTCAATTCCTTTAAATTGCCGATATGTGCTTCTGATAACAATACGTACTCCGACTTACTTGAGAGCGCACTGTCCAAATCTTTTAATTGTCTTGTTGATGGAATAACTGTCTTATCTGAAAACATCTCGACCACCCTTTTAATATAGCGCTTACAACCTTCAATTGTAAAATGTTCCTAAAAAAGTGTCAAGTCATGTTCTTACACATTGTATGTGCTGCATGGTTTCAGTATGCTCTGTATGTTTCATACGCCTCTTCTGCTGTACCTTTCCCGTGAATGATTACATTCAGCGCGGCTACCACACCCGCTGGCTTTTCATTTTGCGTAATATTGCGACCAACGGCTACCCCTTTTGCACCAACATCCATGCAGTGTTTTACGAATTTGAAATAATCTAGTATATGTTCGGTTTTTGGTCCTCCCAAGGCAAGAACAGGCCTTTGAGCCATCTTTACGATTTCTGAATCTCCTGCTTCCCCTGAAAAACGTGTCTTGATAATATCAGCTCCAAGCTCTGTACCAAGACGTGCCCCAGTGGCTATCACTCCCGGATTATTGGAATCCTCATTCGTAACAGCGTATCCGTAAGGCAATGTCTCACACATAAATGGCATGTTCCATTTATCGGCATCACGAGCTAGGTTCCAGGCAATTTGATGTGAGGCTGCTTCGTTAGCTGCACCAGGAAACGTCATTGAAATAATGCCGTCTGCACCAAGCTTCAGTGCATCCTCAACGACTATCAAACCAGTTGTATTTGGTACACTTGAATCGAACACTCCCGTCGATAAATCAGCACGAACGAGCATGCCCACATCTGCAAATGAATTGGCGTAAGTCTTTGCCATACCATACGTGACAAGTACTGCATCAAGGCCATTTTCAATCATCTTTGGCAATTCGGCAATTGTGTCATCAATTCCCCTGGTATTCGTCGAGAAATAATAACCATCAAGAGCCAATGTGATTGACTTCCCATCTTCTGCAAATATGTTTGCCATTCTCCTTGTTTTTGGCATGTAATCTCCCCATTTCTATAAAGTAAACGAACAAAAATCCCCACAAAGAATCGACAGCTATCTGTCAACTTTTGTGGGGATTCACTTAGTCACATACCCAATTAGTATTGCTATTTTGTTGTCCGTTTTATGTTACCTTAATCATATGGGAACTTAAGTCTTCTGTCAAGGATATTTCTGAATCCGTTTTCATTTGTATATAATTTACTTTTTTTCCATAACCGCAAAGTAATTTTCTTCATTATCAGCAAAGTTAAATACTCTACCAAATGGCATACTTACAAGTTCTCCGACTGTGATATTTTTATCCGAAAAGTCTTTATATAATTTATCGAGATTTTCCGAGTAAAACATTAACGACGGTGTATTAAGATTTAATTCAGGCTGCATTTTTGCAATTAATTCTTTATTGTGGAGAATGATACTCGTTTCTGCTTCCTTTGTTGGAGCAATTTCAATCCATCTCATTTGGCCGTTATCTTCTTCAGAAACTACGGTAAACCCTACTTTTTCTGTCCAAAATTTCAATGTCTCATCTTGGTTATTTACATATAACATAATTTGACCGACTTTATTAATCATTTGCTTATCTCCATTTCTACTAGTTAGGTTAATATTGATATTTTTTTCGTTTGAGCATTATACTTTTGTTTTTATGCATATAACTACTTAATGATTATACCAAATGTAAGATTTAAGCCAAGTTTTGCTATGCTTCACTTTTAATTCCGTATTTGATGAACAAATAAAGTTAAGTACCTACATTTTTTGTTATATAAATCTGCCCAATTAGTAGCATAAGAAATGCACCTGTTTCTAGCCTGCCCCATATAGAAGTATTTGATAATTTACTTTCACTTCTAGATTATGATTTTCTTCTGCTTGAACAATTTATGAAAAAGTATGAATAACAGAACAAAAAGAAGTATTCTTATTAAATTTTGTTATGTGACTAAACTGTCCCGTTACTTGAATAAGAATTTATAATCAACAGAATTTGAATGAAATTATTTTTTCTTTTTCAATCTGCCTTCAGCTTTCTTTATATTCTCAGCAACTCTAAATTTAACTATCTCGCTTATTAATTCATACGGCATCGGCTTTTCTAGAGGAAACTGAACTGCCCCTTTTGAACTTTTATATTCCGAAAATTCATGTTCAAAAGCAGCGATTCCGCTAGAAGTTGGATAAAATCCTATATGTTTTTTATAGGCAGCGAAATGTACCAGATTCCCATGTAAAACAAAGGTAGGCATTTGATAACTTATCTTTTCTTCTGCATCTGGTGCTGATTCTTTTATAACTTTTCTTAACCTTTTAAGTTTTTCCTGAACCTCATGAGGAAATTGTAAAATGTATTCATCAATTGATTTAAACGTATAGGATCCCTCCATGATTTCTCCTCTCATTAAACCAAACCCTTAGAATTTCATTTACATATATTATAACGTTTTCTTACTTAAATTTCCTTCCCATTTAGCTCAACAAAATAAAAGGCTACCGCAGCAACCTCATTATTAAACTCAAGCACTCATTAGTTGAACAAGTCACTTCTCTTAAAATGCATATAATAGACGGACTGTGCAGTAATTAATCAATTTGTAATAGCGTTAAGGTCATTTCACCAACTCCTATACTGATATTTTTAAATACCAATTAAGTGCATTTTTATAAAGAACTCTTTTAGCTTCTTCTTCCTCAAGTATATTATTTATCAGCTCTATATCTGAATATCAAAAAGGCCTATTAGCCCTTGTTGAGGGTAAATCTGTTCCGAACATCAATGCATCTGGGTTTGTAGAGTATATAGTCCGAATTGCTTCTTCATCATCAAAATCAATTCTTCCGAAACCAGTTGCTTTTACTCTTACACCTTTATCAACTAAAGATAAAAGGTTCGTAAAACCGCTTTTTGATAAACCAAGATGATCTATCGAAACCGAAGGAAGCTTTTCTACTATCGTTGTTATCTCTGTTAAAGAGTTAGAATCAATGTATAGCTCTGTATGCCAATTTACTAATTCATAAACTCTTCTCGCTAAGTAATCTAAACGTGATATATCCTCGGAACCTCCACGATTTACATTGAATCAAATGGCTTTCACACCAAGTTCCTTAAGTTTAATGATTTCATCATCTGATGTATTGTATGGCAATTGAGTTACACCAACAAAGTTTTCACCAAGGGTTTGTAACGCATCAATTAAATATGATTGGTCATATCCTTGAAAAGAGCCTGAGACAACGGCACCGCCCAATAAATTTATGTTACTTACGGAATGTAGGTAATCGGCACAGGTAAAAGCATCAGGCATAAATCCCTGATTTTCAATCAATGGAAATTTCGTATCGATAATATGTAAATGCGAATCAAAAACTTTCATATTTTTTCCTCCAGTCTAATTACCTTTCTACTAAATTTTATATCCTGAATTTCCATAATGAAATTTAATAATATTTATAAATATCGATAGGTTTAATTTATCAGTTGATTAATTAAGTTTGCATTTTGATGTTCAATTAAACCTGCCTCTTTGTCTCCAATAGAAAAGAGCTGCATCAACAGCCCTTTATTAAACCCTTGTTGTTCTAAAAAAGTTTGATTAAAAACATCTAACACTCATGTTTTTCAAGATACAAAAAGAAACCATTTTAATCAAAGTTAGATCAAAATGGTTCTTTTCTTGCTAATTAATATAGATTTCATAAAAAAATTGATCATTTTATTAAAGCTGTTAACAAAGATAATGCGATAGTCAGGAACAGTACTGACTAACAGCTGTTGATTCTTTTTCTACGTTTAAAATGCAATACAGCTCTTCAAGCTTTTGTATTTGATATGTTGGAACAATTTTAGTTTCATTAGGTTCCAGTTTAGGGTTGAGCCAACATGTATCTATAGCAGTTTGCTGTCCGCCTTTAATATCCGCACTTAAGGAGTCTCCGATGATTAATGCTTTTTCCATCGAGAAATTAGGAATTCGCGCAAAGACATAATCGAAATATTCCTTCATGGGCTTTTGAAAACCAGTATCCTCTGAAACGAAAATATCCTTAAATAGCGGAAATAATCCTGAATCACGTAAGCGTTTATACTGGGTCTTGGAAACACCATTAGTAACAATATATAAGTCATATTTATTTTGCAGATCGGCTATCAATTCAAAGGCCCCATTAACAAGCTGATGCCCCTCTTCTAAATAGCTACGATAGTTCTTTTCCATTAATACTCCATCAACTTCTCGACCGTATTCCTTAAATAAACGTGAATGGCGAGTATTCACTACCGTATCACGATCTATTATTCCTTTTTCAAAGGACTTCCAGAGATCTTGGTTTATTTTTTTATATTGTGCTTCGATTTCAGGAGTTAAGTGGATATTTTGATCCTCGAAAAGCAAGCGCAAAGCTAATTTTTCTGCTGCGCCAAAATCCAATAGTGTATCATCTACATCAAATAATAATGTCTGATATTTTTTCACAATTCCTTCTCCATTCCTACGTATGTAATTTACAAAATTGAGCTAGCATATCTGGGACCAAGCAACTTGATGGCCCTCATTATACTGATGAAGACACCTACTCCGGTTAAGACACTGAGCCAGTACCAGGGCTTCATATTTTGCAAAGCAAATATCCTTCAACGATGAGACCAATCATCAGCAAAGGGAAAGATTCCATTCCTAATACAAGTGTCGTTGCAGCCCAAGAGCCTATATTTTCATTCGCTTTACTATTCATTATATTTTGCGAACTGACTAACAAACCTACGATCAGTGCAAATGTTAGTCCTACAATAATAACCTCTACTCCCCAATTTAATGATTCTATTCTAATTCATTCATAAATATTGTGATTGGCTAGGTCACTCAATCCTTCTCGATTTTTAACATGGATGAACTCCTTGTTACGTTCAATCAAACCCTCTGTACAGAGGTGTTGGATAACTCGATTGAGATGTCTATAGCTCGTCCCGATTAAATCCGCTACATCTCTTAAACTATTTGTACTGAGACGGCCTTTAAAATGAGCATCTGATTCATCAAAAGATATGGACAATAAATAACTTGCTAATCGTATTTCTACCGGATACATCAAATTAAAGCTCAAAGAGTTAGATTTAATACAAAATTTTCTTGTAATGGTTTTGAGTAAAAATTGTAGAAACGGTGCATAATCACTTCCGTATTTTCCTAACGAATCATAATGAATTCCAATCATGTTAACAGACGAGACGGCCTCAACCGTATTGATAATATCAATACCTTGTACGTATTCAATATCCCCAACCAATTCAAGTGGTGTCTTAAAAGAAAGAATCAATTTCTTACCTTCCAAAGAGGTGGTATAAATTTTTATTTTCCCCTTCACAAGTATATAGAGATACTGTGATGGCTCTCCTTGTGCACAAATAATCTCTCCCTGATCAAAGCTATACAACGACAACTGGGCTATTAATGGAGCGTTAAATATAGATTCTATTTGATGAGCATGCAAATAGTAATTGAGTTGCTGTCTATCTTCGGTTTGCTTCATGAATCGCTTCCTCCTCTGCCCTCTCATTCATTCCATTTCTGAAAAAGTTCTACTATTTAAGCACTAATATCACAACGCTAGCTACCAACATACCCAATACCGATAAACTGCGGTAGCTTCATCTGCTGCTTGATTTCACCGAGCCAGCCACTAACAATGCCAAAGATCAAACTGAGCTGGGCAAGGAGCACTGCTAAAATAGTGTTATCACGAATCCCAATTAGGTAATCGTTGCAGTTTACCAAGTTCTTATATCTTGAATCATCCGCTAATTAACTACTTCTTGCAAAGAAATAAAGGTACTTCCTAAAAACGCGAAGAAACTTCCTCTCATTTTTCACTCACCCATTTAGATTGCTCTCTATATTAAATGATAGATTCACGTATTTTGGAAAGGACATATGTCCTCAATCTAACAATTACTCGGTTTTTCTTTAGCAGACCTTCTAAGGACTACGCAATCATCGAAAGGTGGTTTACTCTTGCCACGCCTACATGTGCCTTAAAGAATCATGCTTTTAAAGCGAAGAACAAACAATTGAACTAGCTATGTTATTCATGATGCCATTGTTTTTCTATTTTCATCATTCTTGATTTATTACTATTTAAAAAGCCCAAATCGGACCTTTTTAAGTGTCCACCATTTTAGGTGAATTCAACAGTATCTAATAACTCTATATCCCTCTTAATATCATTCCAACTAAACAACTAAAAATATTTCTATATACCATTTATCTTAATTGGTAGTTTAAAATTCGTGCATAAAAAAACACTCATCTATATAATGAGTGTCAGGCTCGCACCGATGTTCGGTGCTTTTTCTTACATCCAAGATCTGTAAATTAGTTTACTTCAATGACTCCACATATGAACGAACCATGTCTGGGGTAACTAATTTACGAGTAGGTATAAACCTTTGATTTGCAAGAACATTGATTTGCATAGTGATTTGATTAATTTGGTCTGTTGTAAAATCCTTTTCAGCTTTACATAATTCAATAGCTCCTTGAATATAATCTTCACGTTGTTGGTCTAAAAGGGAAAATTCAGTAAAAAGTTGATTTTGTTTTTGGGCATGTAAAGAAAGGGCTTTATGTACACTCATTGTCCTTCACTCCTATGATTTTTCTAATAGCTACTTCTATAATAACAAGATAATATAGAAAACTAAAGAATTCAAATTTTCAATTTTCAATAAATCTATTAAATTAAGCTTGGGGAACTCTGACGTACAAAACTAATTAACCTTTAGATTACCGTTAAATCCCTAATAGATGTTTGTAAAGAATATTATCTAAGCATGTCTCTGTGGAACAAGAATTTGTCTACTGATCATCTTTTTCTTCACTAGAAACAAAACTGGTAGACCACTTAATATCTCAAGCGTTTTGCTACCGAAAAGGATAATCGGTTGACTTTCTCCGTACATATATAGCATATGGTCATGCAACTAATACATTGCTTATTTGTGTAAATCCCATCGCACTAATCACTTTATCCTAACGTTTTAAAACACAAAAAAGCCATTGAAGGATTGGGGTATAAAACCACACAATTCACCTCAAGAGCGGGATTTAAAAAATGAAAGGACCTTTAAATGGATTGTAAAAGGGTTTATATGTACATTAAAGAATCTTTATTATTTTCCTCATGTATGGGTTCTAATAATACTTTTTCGCATCAACGTTCGTAAACGCTTTAACTCTAATTCAATAGTATTTTCAATAAAAGAAGGTTCTTTTTTGAACATAAGCCATTGCATAAAAAATAAAGGAGCGAAAAGTTCGGTTATTTTAAATAATATAAAAATTCATTAAAAAATTAGCTGTGCTTTAAATTACTCCCTCTAATATGTCGAGAGTAAATTGAAATAGTGGTAAATAGTTCATAGATCAAAAATTATAATTTTTGATCTCCATTGACTCCATTAATTGAATAACTCACTTCAATGTTTGCATTTAATGAGTGATATACTGAACAGTACGTATCTTTCGATAATTTAATAGCACGGACCACTTTATCTTCTGGCAGTTCCCCTTCTAGTAAATAATGGATATGATAATCGGTAAATCGTTTTGGATGATTTTCTGCCCGTGATCCTTCTATTTCTATTTGAAAAGTAATTGGTTCAAATCGCATTTTTTTCAAGATCATTACAATATCAATTCCTGTGCAACCGGCTAAGGAATGTAACAGTAACTCTGTGGGTCTCGCTCCACTATTTTGTCCTCCTACTTCTTTGGCAGCATCCATTTTTATTACATGTCCTGACGGAGTAGATCCAGAAAAAGCCATTTCTCCTGACCATTTAATTATTGTCTTCAATTATTTCAACCCTTCCTTGGTGTTTTCCTATCCTTTAAACGTTCGTAGAGCTATTTAACAAAATTTCAGGTCAATTAAGTTTTTATTAGTACATAACCTACCGACTATTTTTTGTGTTGAGTCTTAGAGTACCTTAAGGACTATTCCAATTCTTATTTTACATAGTTAACATGTGAACGCCCTTGAGAGATTGTTTGACCTATATATTATGTAATATAGCTAGAAATTATTTAACCAAATTTTCACTGCTATTCTGTAATTAACAAGGATACTATGATTTGCAGGATTTTTTTATCTTTTAACTGTCATTGCAACAAGCACTACGTCTTGACCTTTTCACGACTGATACCTATCTTCAATTTATTAAGAATAGTCTCTCTGCAGGGGAAATCTTTTCATGCAAAAAAGGAGTAAGGAAAACTCTCTACTCCTTTTTATATTTAGGATGTTAATTAACTATTTTACGTTTTTTTCTAAGCCAAAACAGTATTGGACTAAACCCTCTTTTTAAAAATCTAAAATAAAAGTTGATCACATTTAACATTCCAGTCTGGATTTCCGACTAATAATAGAACCTATTTTGAAAAAATATTGAAATTCAAAATAGGTTCTTTATGTTAATTCAGGCATCTAGTTTGTTTAATGCTTCTTCAACTAAAGCACCTGATTGTTGAAGGTCTGATAGCTTTAAGTATAAATCTACATAAAAAAAGCCAACAAGTTGTTGATTCTATGGTAATTAAAAAGTAGAAGCTAAATCTTTTGCTCTTGTAATAGCATTTTCTTTAATTTCTTGTGCTTTATCAGGCATTGCAGCATGTCCTTCAACGAATAATCCTTCAAATGAAGGAACTCCGAAGAATTGCATTATGATATTTAGATATCGGTGTCCCATTTCCATTTCAGCTGCTGGTCCTTCGGAATAAATTCCACCACGAGCTTGAATATGCAATGCTTTCTTGTCAGTTAAAAGGCCAACTGGACCTTTGTCGGTATATTTAAATGTTTTTCCTGCAACAGAAACAGAATCAATATATGCTTTTAATACTGGTGGGAATGAAAAATTCCATAATGGTGTTACAAATATATATTTATCGGCAACAATGAATTGCTCACATAATTCTGAGAGTCGACCAACTTTAGTTTTCTCTTCCGACGAAAGTTCTTCAAATCCCTTTCCAGATTGAAGTTTTCCCCAACCACTGAAAACATCCACATCAATTTCAGGAATATTTTCTTTATAAAGGTCAATATTCACAATTTCATGGCTAGGATTTACTTCTTTATAAGTTTCAATAAATGTTTTTCCAACGGCCATACTGTAAGATTGAGTTTCATCATTCGGATGAGCTGTGATGTATAATACCTTTGTCATTCTGCATCTTTCCTTCCCTTTTACATATTTGAACATTCTAGTTTGTCTAAGTAATTTAACATTTATACAATTACCTCTAGCTAAAATATCATTAATTTTAGGTAGTTATATCTTCTACTTTGTATCAAAAAGGAATCTTGCCATAAAAGGTAAATAACTAATGTAACTAAAAAAGACACAATTCCTTGTACAAGAATTACGCCTAGTTAAAAATCACAACATTATAAAGGGCAGCTGAATATTTTCGCGAAAATTGAATAAAAGGAGCCCATTAAAAATGAAACTGTCTAAATTATATAGTCACATGCAAAAACGATACTTCTAAACCTAAAACCCAGGCTAAGACATTTTACGGAAATAAAATGGAAACTTCCTTACAAGAAAAAAGAGAGAACATTAATTGCCACTCTTCCTTTTATTTCTAAATATCACTTAGCTATTAAAGATACATGATCTGCAGTTGCCCAATTGTTTATAGGTACTACTTTATATTTTACACCAGACTTAATTTTCAACATCGCCTTTCTTTATCAAAACATTTGGGATATGGGAGTACTCATTCTTCAGATGGAATACTTGTAAAGACAAGAGGAAGATGCAAGCTTGTTGCTTACATTTTCCTAAAAAATTATTTGGATTGTGTCTTTTCTTCTTTCTCATCTGGAGAAATCAAATCTTTGGTAGAGTTTTTAAATTCTCTTAATGTGCTACCAAAAGCACGTCCAATTTCGGGCAACTTAGATGGTCCAAATATGATGAGGGCAATGACTAAAATCAATATCAATCCAGGCATCCCAATATTTTGAAACATTGTGTATCCTCCTTAAAATTTAATTCCTTTTTTCTTCGGTCTAAAACGTAACAAACTCTCAGTTTCTATATTGGCTGTCTCTCTTAAAATAGTAAACCAGAAGTTACGGCTGCAAGGGCTGCAGCACCTGTTCCCATATATGTAAAAATGGTACGCCGATTTCACGGTTTGTTTTCCATCAGGTTGTCCTCTTGTATTTCTCCTGAAAGCTAAAGTTATATTAGAGAGTAGCTAATGCTTTTGTTTTTCCCTCTATTTTCAAGAATGTTTTACTCATATTCCCAAATGAATCTATCGCATATACTTCGATATCATAACTTATACCTGGCTGCAATCCCTTAACTGGCAGAACGAATGGGTTGGGTATAGGATCTTTGTAGAATTCTGAGAAAGCCCGAAACTCTTTCGCTATTTGTCCTGTTTGTTTGTTCTTCGCCACTACTTTATAAGAATGTACCAGTAAATTATCATTTGCCTGAGTAAACATGATATTCATCTCAGTACTAGTTGTGTCAAGAACCGTAATGCTTGCTCCTTTAGGGAAATGAGGTTTTACTTGCTCTCTCATTTCTGTATATTTAAATGTATTTTTTTTAGCGGGATAGTCAATTACCCATGGCTCGCCTATCCAATTATTTTGATTAAAGTCACGACGATGAATGTTCACTTTGTTTCCATGAACCTCTACAATTAGACCCTGACTAAAGGTTTCGGATCCTTTAGGTAATTCTCCTTGAAGATACCCAGCCTCTACCCACATATTTTTTAGAGAAGCTGTTGCAACAGAGGTAAAATCCTTTTGATGGATTGCTCTTGGTTCATCCAATGGATAATGTGTGTGACCGGAAAACGTAATTACTTGCGGATATTCTTTTAGAGTGTTATACAGTAACTCTCTGTTAACTTCGAATCCCCATTCACTCCCGTATACTGTATTTTTGATAGGCTGATGCAGAAACACAAATATCGGTTTCTTAGGATCATCTTGTTTCGCCTGCTGCAGTTGCTCCCCTAACCACGCAATTTGTTGTTCTGAAAAGTATCCTTCTGTCTTTCCATTTTCAGTGCCAAGAACTATGAAATGAAACCCTTTGATTACCTTATGGTAGAAAATAGACTCCATCCCCATTTTCTTTAAAAACAGTTTTTGGGCATCTGTTACAGATAAACCATTCCAATAGTCATGATTTCCTATCGCAAACAAAGAAGCGGCCTGCGTTTGTTTTTTTGCATTATAAAGAGCCACAAAGCGATCATACTCTTCCGTAAATCCATTTTCTGTTAAATCCCCAACAACAACAAGAGCATCTTGTTTTGGCACCAACTCATTCAATTGATGCAATGCGCTACCCAACTTTTGCAGATCGGTTGTACCACTCTTCAACATATGCACATCACTAATAACAGGAAACACCAAATCAGGATTTTTGTGTAAACCGAACTTTGATGCTTTTTCGACATGCGATGCTGCTTCGGCCTCAAGTCCATTTAGTGAGTTTACTAGCGATAATCCAAGAGTAAGCCCGGCAATCTTCGTTGTACCTCCCAAAAAACTACGTCGATCCATTCCCTTTTCTAAGATAGTATTTGACAATTTTTCAGTTTCGTTTTTTAGTTGCTCATCTTTCATTGCTACTCCTCTTTTCACAATATGATTTTATTGATTTCAATTAAGACCAATCTAATGAAATTTCTAAAAATTTATGTAAGTAAAGCAAATTCCAAGGTACTTTTAGTTTATTTTATATATAATAAATCATTGAAATTTTGGTAATAAGAATGTATTCATATCATGGAACCCGCCACTCAATCCCCCTCTTATATTCATTTTTTCAGTAGAAAAATTCACTCCTAAAGTTAGTAACGCAAATTGTGTATCACTTACTTTGAAAACTCTAAAAAGAAGGAATAAAATTTTCTAATTTGAATTCTGTATCTTCCTATATGAAAGATCTAGAGGAACTAAGACTTGTTTGTCGGTACAGTATTTATTGTCTATGCGAGGTAATAATAACGGAAAAATTGTTAATGCTTGTATTGATTTGTTTCCGACCATCATTTGCTCTCTACAAAGCCCACAATAAAACAACTTTTCCACAAACGGCCTACTTCCAACTCAATATTACTTATTAATTATTAAGCTAACGTTAATGTGAAGTGTATTTTTTTGATTTTGTTGTTAATTCAAACAAATAATTCCATGTTCATTTTTTAAACTAATAAAAAGAGGAAAAGCCAACATTCACTTTTCCTCAATGTAACATGGTATGATTTCTATTTATTCACAATCTCAATTCCTTCTTTTCGTACCTCTGCAATACTTTTTCCGACAGCTTAGAATCTGAAATAATACGGTTAATCCTATCAAACTGGCAAACCTTAAATAAGGATGCAACATCAAATTTACCCGGCAATAGTTATACTTCTCTTTATTAATGGTTTTTAGCTTCTGTTACCTTCAGAAACCAATAGTATATTATTCTTAACGATTTATTCATGAATAACATAGTGAATGAAGTACAAAGTTTAAGTAGCCAGATTCAATCTTTAAGTAATACCCTCCTTTAATAAGTTGATATCTTCTAGATTCATGTTATTCAAAAAAGCAGAGAGCCTGCTCTCTGCTTTCAACTTACATGTAAATTTTCACCACTTCACTGACTTTTCCTTATTCCTGCGACTGAGTTTCCAATGATTTCGTTTCTATCTTTTGATTGTACAATGGCAAAATGAAAAACATCCCAATAATAAAAAAGAATGCCGCTGTTTCAAATATAGCGACGAGTGAAAATTGTTCTTTCAACACTCCTGCCGCACTCATAGTCAAAACCATCGAACCAGTGAATAATGGGCTTAAGATTCCATTTACTCTTCCGATGAACTCGCCTTCGGTCCTCTGCAATATCAATGTATTAATTCCAATTTGAATACAAGGCAACATTAGCCCGTTAAAGAACTCTGCGGAAAGTGTAATCCAAAGGTTGGTCGACAACCCCATTACCGCTAATCCAATGGCATTCACAAGCATTCCAAAGGCCAATAACCTCTGCGGTGCCACTTTTTTAGCAAAAATCATCACTCCAGCACCGCCTAAAATCATACCAATACCATTCACCATAAATAACCATTGTAGATTTTCCTTCGGCAGACCTAATTGTTCGGTAACTAGGAAAATCGAGAGCGGCTGAATGAATCCAAGTCCGAGCCCGGCTGCCAGAAAACATAATCCTAATAGACTTAGCTCTTTTTTTCGCAACACGTAGCTCACTCCGCTTTTCATTTCCTGCCATAATGTCGTTTTTACGGTTCCTTCATCCAGTTTGCGATCTTTTGGAAGGAAAGCGAGTGCACCCGCTGATAGTAAAAACGCTAGGCCAGTAATCGCAATCGAGATGTTGATTCCGAATGATTGGAAGGCAAATGTACCCAGGATCGGGCCTAAAACCATAAATACGGCGAATACGGTCTGATATACAGACATCCCTGTTTGAATTTGACTCTCTGGCAAATGCATCTTAAATAGCTTCATGCCCGATGGCTGAGAGAATTGAGAAAGTATTGCTGAAATTAATGTTGCAAAAAATACCACTTTCCAACTTCCGAAGATAAGGGCGATAAGCACAGCAAATACCGATACTGCACTTAAAATATCACACCAAACCATCGTTTTTTTCGGGCTCCATCGGTCTGCAAACGTCCCACCAATAAATGAAAAAATAAAAATAGGTGCGAATTCAGCCACTGAAATCATTGAAATGGCAAAGGCATCACCGTTTGTTTGTTCCATAACGAATAACAAAACTGCAAAATTCCGTACCCATATCCCTATTTGTAGAAATAATCCTGAAAAGATAATGGCCCGAAATACACGATTTGTAAATAAGTTAGGTTCCTTATTACTTAATGTTACAGATGCGTTTTTCCCCAATATAAAAACCTCCTGTCAAATATCTGGACAGGAGGCAGTACAATACAAATTAAAAAGGCAAAATATCCCTGATGATGGAAGGAACACAATGATCTTTGTTTGTATTTTAATGTACAGACTAATCCTATCCAGAAAAAAGTTCGTATTTAACACGCATTTTTTCTTAAAGAATAGGATTATATATCATTGTTTAAAGGTCACCCTTCCATTTAATGTTAATTATATAATAAACGAATCATTCTGATTAATCAAGTGCAAATTTCAAAAAATAATACTATTATAGAATAATTACCAAGTATTAAGTCATGAAAATAAAAAAACAGACTTTCTTTAAGAAAGCCCGTTTATATTCTTCAACCTCATGAATAGTTGCTGAGTCTATTTTTCTGCCTCAACAGTCCTAGTTAATAATGACTTCCCCACAATCCGTCATTTCATAAGAATCCAATATTATTTATAACCACTTTCGAAATAGCCCCAACAAAAATCCAAAAAGATGCTTCTTTTTTAGCTTTCCATCAAACTTCCATGATTCGGATTTGTCTGAACAAGTAAATTGGAAGATGGCATTTGAATTTGATGCTCATGTAAAGCAGACATCATCTCAAACCTCACATTTCTTGATGTTTCAAAATAATCTTCAGGTTTTACTAGTCCAACTATGCATAGCTCATATCCAACATATTTAAGATTCGGATTTAAATCGGTAATGCCAAGATATCTAAAATCTTCTTCAGGTGTACCGTCCTCGAGCCTTAGAAGGCTTTCAGCAAACTTCTCATTACAGGTGAGGCATAATTCTTCCAACAGATGCTTCACCCTATCTGGTTTTTCTTGGTAACTCACCGTGATGCGTTCAATGATTCGCATTCTCCCTTTATTAAAATTTTGAATCGTCTTGATTTCACTGTGTGGGATAGTAAGCAGTTTTCCTGACCATTCCCGAATCTGCATGAACCGGATGCCAATTTCCTCAACCGTCCCGGAACTTGTCCCATTAAATGTAACAAAGTTCCCCACTCGAAATTCATTATCTGAAAACCTAACAAATCCCAATAAAATATCCTTAAGCATTTGTTGAGCGGCAAATCCGATAACGACCCCTACAATCCCAGCTCCAGCCAGTATTCCCTTTATGTCAATAAACTGTCCAATCAGATAAATGAGGAAAAGCGCCGAAATACCGTACCTTAGAGCAGAACGAGTAACACCCTGTATCGTTCTTTCGACTTCTTCCTCAAAAAAATTAGACCTTCTAAAGAACCATTCAACCATTTTGTTTAATATATAATAACCGGCCAATAACAGTAGAGCTATTATAAAAAGCCTCAATAATAAGAATTCTTTCAAATAATCCAAAGCCCGCTCTGTAAAATTCAAAATATCCATGTTCCCACCTTCGTTTCCACTCTTATTCAGAATCGATTAAAATCCAATCATCATCCTTGCCTATTATCCCTTTATCAAGAATAAGTCTCGTTTTTAGGCGATAGGAAACCCCTCGCTTATATGGTTCCTTTAATGTAGGCAGACGAAAGTTAAAAGGAATTTCATTACTTTCCCCTGAATCAATCTCACTTGAAGATAGAATGGTGCTCGTTTTAAGGATATCTTCCATTCCCGTAGAATGAGTATCCATAATTAAATCACATTCAATCCTCCTTATTCTTTGCTCCTGGGTACCACCCTTAATCAAGAAATACCCATTTATTAATTCACCAGATTTATACGTATTTTTGGGAAGGATTAAATCTATCTGTGCAGACCCTATCCCTAAAAGTAACAAAGATTTTCTCAGTATCAAAGAATACACTCCATTTATATTTATTTGTTTTTCATTTATCATTCCACAAGCTTAGCTTAAACAATTCTTGAAGGGCTACATTATCCGGACTACAAAAAAACCTTTACCATTTCGGTAAAGGTTTACTAATAGAAAATAGACCTTTACCACTAGGTAAGGTCTGGCTAACAACAAAATGTTGCCAACAAAGCCGAGAGCGAAGAACTCCGTATTGACGACATTGTTGTAAAAGCTACTCCCCTTAGGAGAATATATTCAAGTATATTATTTATCATACGGTAAGATTAGAAAGTTTGTCAAACCTTTTTAGTATTATGGAATTCCGGGAATAACTCCCGGAAATCACTTAGCTTACCAATGTTTACTAAAATAGGAGTATTCTTTTTAGATAAGCATGGTGTGATTAGTGGTACGTTTTCAGCGTCAAAGAAAGGTAAAAGAAATTAAAAGCAGAAAGTCATCGGGAGCTAATGGAAAGTAGGTATTCTTTATCAAATCTTATGGTTTTAAACATATTTCCTTGAATTTAGGGGCATGTCAAGTACCAATCGGAAATACAATAAAACAAGGCAGCAGTATAAGATTTTAATCCAAACAGGCCAAATTTGTAGCATCTTGTCAACCATGTATTACTTGAACCAATACGTTTACATGATTTAGGTATTGGAAGATGGATTTAATGCAAAAAATGGGTGAACGGTTATAAAAATAGCGACCAATATTCTTTGGAAAAGTGATAGTTAGGAGTGTTAAGATGGTTGGAAAGGATGATTTTGTTCAGGGATTTGTGCCAAACCATAATCATGGGTCCGTTGACTATACATCTGTTAGTGATGGCCATGTTCATCTGTGTTTAGATGTAACTTCACCTCCAGTTATGATTAAAGATGATAACCATGTGCATTACACTGAGGGTTATGTTGTCTTTGAAGATGGTCATACTCATTATTACCAGGCATATTCGGGTCCTGCTATTCCAGTAGGAAATGGAATGCATGTTCATTATTATGATTTTTATACGACTGAAGCAAACGGACATCGCCATCAGGTAAAGGGTGTTGACCAGCCAGCGCCTGGAAATAAGTAAAGTCATTCAAGCTGTTCCAATAATTATACTTTTTTATGAAGATTACCTGTATAATAACGTGCAAAAGCAGTTAGAATATGCGAATCTTACTGCTTTTATTTTTATTTATATGTTTTAATTCCTACGGCTACCTATACAATATCCAGGTCTTTCAAATCATCCAAGAAGGCCAATAATTCCTACATCAATAGATGTGAATACTCATATGGATATCTTTATAATTTGGCATACATATGGGTATTGAGGAAGTTAGTTAATATAAAAATTAACGATTGTAACTTGATGAACCTGACTAAAAGAAAACTTTAGGGTAGCGTTTTTTCTTATAAAAATATTGGTTGTAGTCTAACTCATACATAAATAACACACCCATAGGTTTAGGAAGCCAAAGTCAAACTGAAACACAATTTACAATCTTTTTAAATGCTATTCAAACGGATAGTCGGGGATCAAGCTCTATTGAAGAAATTTGAGAGCTGCATAAATAGCCCTTAAATATTTATTTCCAAGGCTTTTCCCATTACTCCATATATATAAACTAGTTACAGATATGATTTACTCAAGGTATATCAAAAAAGAGAACTGATATTGATATATCAGTTCCCTAGTAAATATTCTTCTACATTTGTGAGGGATATGAGAGGAAATTTATACTGGAAACCAAAAAAGATCAGGCCCTATTGAACCTTCCCCTTATACTTGCTTCCATCATTATGCTCTTGGTTATTCTTTTCTGACATTCGTCTTTGATATGCTTTCGTCTCCGCATTCACATGGTTTGCATCATTTGGTTCATTCTTTTTAGAACGTCCTGCACCGTTACTCATATTTATTCACCTCCCGCAACAGCTTATCATACGTTTGTAGCTTACTCTTGTCCCCCAATTTTATACGCACGTCTGAATAGTATGAGTCACTGTTTTTTAAGGATACTGAACATGAAATTTCTAAAGAATCTATAGAAACTATGCAAATTCCCTCATTTGCACTTTAAATAGAGAAACAATCATAAAAAAACTTGCTTCTAAAGAAGAGCTGAGCATTTACCTCGACTCTATTCATAATGTTACCGCTATCTATTTTGAAACATTTATTAAGTAATGTGATTTCAGTAGATTAGAAGTAAGTTCCACTACATCCGCCTTTGATTTAATTTTTACCTTTTTGGTAATAAAGTATTTCGCATCAAATGTTTTATCACTGACAAAGTCCCTAATATCTCCTGCTTGTCCGCAATAAAGTAGCGTGCATCAAACATTTTATCACTAACAAAATCCTTCGTATCTATCGCTCTGTCGACAATAAAGTTTTTGGTGTCACTCGCTTTATCCGTAACATAATATGCTGCATCCTCTACTAAGTCCTTCACATCACTTGCCTTATCAGCAATAATATATTTTGTATCGAGTACCTTATCCTTGACAAAGTCTTTCGCATCTTCCGCCTTGTCAACAACAAAATATTTTACATCATCTAATTTATAGCTTACTGAATTTTTCATATCGCGAAGTTTATTAAAAAATCCCATCGTCTCTCCCCTAACCGAAATGTAACGTTACAGATTTATCACGCATTATTGTCTTTAATCCGACGCGGTCTTCATAAGGAAGAGCAAGTTGCATTTCTTTAATGGCGCGCATTACAACTGCATTTTTCTCGGCTGTTGTTGCCGCTTTAGTAAGACTAGACGACATGTTGTGGACTATCATATGCTGTCATACTTCTTTATTTTTTGTTATAATATGTATTTTTTTAAAAACATTACAAAAGTCTCATTGATAGCGCTTACATACTAGCCATATACTAAACTAGTATTCTATTTTTGGGGAGGCGAAGGAGTTTGAAAAAAGGAACGAAGATTTTAGGAGCTTCTTTATTGGCAGGGAGTTTACTGTTTTCATCACATTCTGTTATGGCAATCCAGGGTGAAAACCCGTCCGAGCATGCATTTGACAATAAAGTGATCAAACGAATCGATGTTGAAAAAATCTACCAGAATCTTTCACATTTAGCTGTAAATATTGGACCACGGGTAGCCGGAACACAAAGTGAACAAACGACTGTAGATTACATAACTGGTAAATTTAAGGAGTATGGACTTAACGAAGTAGAGGTCCAGCCTTTTCATTTTATTAAGGACTATAAACACCCAAGCTCTGTTTCCTTAAAAGTAAATGGGTGTAATTATGAAACGGCCGCCTTCCGCTTTTCCAATAACACACCTTCCGGTGGAGTGTCAGCAGAGCTTGTGTACGCAGGTTTAGGAACGACGGCAGAGGTAGCTCATGCTTCGGTAGAAGGAAAAATCGCCTTAATTAAAAGAGGCACGATCCCATTTACAGAAAAAATGGATAATGCAAAAAAAGCCGGAGCGATCGGAGTCGTGTTCATTAATACAGATAATTCCACGCCGCTATTTAGCTTGCCGGCAAATGAGAGTAATCTACCTGTACTATTTATGAAAAAGAGCGATGGTGATGAGTTAATTTCTTCTCTGCAAGGCAATAACCTGACAGCAAATATGTCTGTTGAAGGAGCAGAGTTTGTAAAAGCCACTTCTCACAATGTGATTGCCACGAAAAAACCGATGAAAAATAAGGATACGAATCAAATTATTATAGTTGGCGCGCATCATGACTCTGTTTCTGTTTCATCAGGAGCCAGTGATAATGCATCAGGTACATCCATTGTGCTGGAACTGGCAAGAGTCCTGGAAAATGCACCTTCTGATACAGAAATCAGGTTTATTACCTTTGGCGCAGAGGAGAACGGATTATTAGGCTCCAAGCATTATGCACAAAGCCTTACGAAAGATGAGATTAACAGAACGGTAGCGATGTTTAATATGGATATGGTGGGCAGCAAAAATGCCGGCGAATTTGCCATGTTTACGTACGATGGAAAACCAAATACAGTCACGACATTAGGAAATTCAGCAGGAACAAGGCTTTATGATGCCATTCCTTATAATCAAATTGGAAGAAGTGACCACCAGCCATTCACAGAAGTAGGTATTCCTGCCGCGGTGTTTACGTATGCTCCATTGGAGCCGGAATACCATACGGCAAAGGATACAATTGAGCTGATCAGTAAGGAAAAATTGTTAAAGACGGCTCAAGTGCTCGGTGCAGCAGTCTATCAAGCAGCCCGTCCGGACACACCGGCACTGGAAAGGTCCAATGTAGCACCTGTACCGGTTGAGGCAGAATATGATGAGGATTTACATTTATAATTCTTTTTTCTAATTTACTAGAACCACAGGATAGAATAGTTTCCTAATAGAAAAGACAAGAGACATCCATATTAAACGATGTCTCTTGTCCTTCTATTTAGCTGCTTTTTTAATTTACTGGACCCTATCGTCAATCTCAAATCGCTTTAGCTATTTCGCATTAACAAGATAATATAAAAACCAAACGGCATGATTTTGTTCATCTGCTGCCGCTCGGCGAAAGGCCTCTTTAATACTTGGGTTCGTTACTTCATCTGCAATTCCCAAATAAAAAATCAACTGTTTCCTGTTCATCTTTTAAAAAGAATTCCAATCCGTCGATATACTATTCTCGACACTCTTCACTGACGACCTGTTAAATCGGCATAAATCTATAGCTGCTTTTATCTAAGCGACAAATCCCTTCAATCAAGTGAAGAATTGTAATATTTAGCGATAACACAAAATGATATAAGGTTTCCTCATCCTTTATTTAGGTAAAATAACAATCGCATCCCCAATCGGACGTTCACCGGCCGCATCGGATGTACGATTCACCAATTTGGAGCCTACTGTCATAGTCGTAGAACCTCCGCCATCCAAGTTTACTGCATCAACCGCCCCGAGAGCTTTCATGAGACGGGCACTCTCTTTAAAATTTGCTCCCACACTATAAAATGGCTGACGTCCATCAACCGTAACCAAGAGAATTTTCCCTTTTTCAGTGACCCCTGCAAGAGTTCGGGGATTTCTACGCTCTCCAAATTTATAGTAGAATTCTGGATTTTCGCTCCAATTGAACCCCTCTTTTACCGCATTAATCTTCTCTTTACCGTCATGCAGCAATTGCGGCCCACCATTGACAATACTAATTTTCGGTGCCGCCTTAAGTGGTTGTTTATCAGCAAGAATCCTGGTATTCACTTTCAGTTTTGCACCTAGCTTCGCATGGGCCAAAAGCCAATTAGCGGCATCGCCTGTACCTGCTAGGACGGAGCCTTTAAGCGGAATGAAGCTGCCTCTGCTTTTGCGTACTTCTGTAACTTCACCCTTTGAATTTAAATTAACTTCCACTCCATCCCCAGGCTCAGTTTTAGCACCATAGGAGGTTGTAAATTGAATAAGTTCCCCAGAATCCGTACAAGTGAAATCATGCTTTGCAAAGTTTAAATTATCACCAATGCCTCCACATCCACGGATCAGGCCAGGTTTACGGTTAAGGCCATCCAATTCTCTCTTTGCAGCATCAGATGCCGTAACTGAAAGTTTAGTTTCTACTGAAGCTATCTGTGCCCTATTTCCAGATAAAACCAGGCTTGTCCTGCCATTTACCGCTTCGCTAATGAGCTCGCCACCAATCATGGACGCACCAGCAAGATCCCCTTCTGTACCATCACTCGGTCCCATTACAAAATATCCACCGTTTACAGTCGCTATCGCACCAGTACGGGCTGAAATGCTAGTTAATTTTTCCTTCCCGGGTACTATCTCAGTTCCCAGTTCAGATAAAACTTTTCCTTTAAACTTCTTTGGATCGATTTCTAAAATATTCACAACCCAAGGGCCCGTAGATTTCCCTCCATCTTCAGCCGAAAAAACAACGCGTGAATTACCATATCCTTTTCCTTTTAATTCATCTCTTAATTTGTTGGCATCTCTCTCCGCTTTAAATGATCCAACACGTACAAGGTATCCAAGCGGACCTTGTTCATGATCGTCGGCAGGCCGTTCTGAAATTTTCTTAACTTTGGACTCGTAACCTTTTGAATCCAGTTGAATTTTCACCTTATTAGCTTCTTCCTTGGTTTTGTAAAATCCCACATCAATGATAAAGACATCTTTTTCCGAACTGGCCCCACGGATGATATGCGTATAGGTTAAGCCCTGCGTAATCTTTGTTTGATCCCGGGTTTCCGCAAGATTAGAATTCCCTAGAGGAAGAGCTTGTTCCTTCACAGACGCGGCTTGTACAACACTTGATGGCAAGTCTAACGTTAAAATCGAACCAGCTGTTAATGCCATTGCTGAAAATAAACCTTTACTGACAAGCCTTTGAAAAATTTTCATTGAATTTTTCTTCATTTTTCGACCCCTCCCCCTAATAGAACACCTTGTGTTCCGTCGGTTTCATTATCCTAATCTAATGTGTAGAACCTGCTACAGACCAATGAACTTATTGTAAAGAAATGGTATGAAATGATTAAATTTTTCAAGCTTTCAGGATGTATTAGTAGTTACCAAATTGATTTAACCGAGTTTTTTTAGGTCGGTACTTTATTTTAGTGAATTTCAATGCATCCCTTGCACAAGGACTACAATGTTTTTTTGTGACTACGTGATACTTTGCAAGCCCATTCCTTCTATTAAATACAACAGGTTTTTTGAAACTTTAGAAATTGGAGAAGAATTACTGGGATTAGAATTGAGGAAAAAATTTGCTGATCTATCAGTAAGCTTCTGTTTTATTAAAGATGAGTTTCTAGAAAGTTCTCGAATTTCCGATCATTTCTGCAATTTTCGCAAAGATGAAGCATTCTAGTAGGTACCGATTCATCTTTGTTTACGTTTTCCAATTCTTCTTCTAGACCACAGAGTTCACAGATTCTCATTTTTAACCCTCCTTATCATGAAAAAATAAAAGTATTTGCTTACCAAGATTGAAAATTAATGATTTGATGTCTCGATAGTGAAGCCCGTATCTTTAATAGCTTGAAGAAAATCCTCATAAGAAGCTGCATCTTCAATAAAACTTAATGTTGCCAGCTGTTTTTGCAGACTCAACCCTCCCAAAAAACCAAGAATAAGCATACTGTGAAGGGGCAATGTGACTTTTCGAGTATCTGCCTCTACCGTTAAATGTGCAATCCGTGGCTGACTATGAAATCCCATGATATCCCTCCTTGTTCCTTTTAGATTTACCTTATTTGAAATTAATATTATTCATTATCGAGATTTTACAGTTGAGATAGAAAAAAGGGTGCATATGAACATCTAAATTGGTTACCCTTTTAGGGAATTAGTTAAGTTTCTATATATTCATATACGAACAGGGAAGGAGGCTTACAAATGGAAAAGGATACTTTGTTTCATCGAGTACAAACTATGATTATTTCTTCTACCAAAAAGCCGAAATACATCTCCATTTCCACAGTTAAAATCGCAGATCTTTTTCATGTAAATACAGAGGAGGTTGAAAGAACCCTACAGAATTAGTAAACGAAGGACGGCTACAAAAAAGACCCTACCCGAACCGCCTCATTATGAAATTTATGTACTGCCCAGAATAAGAATTTTTTCCATTCCTTGGTCAACTCGTTCACACAATGTGGTTCTTTAAGAATTAGCCAAGCTAAATTATCTTAATTTTGAAATTTAAGCTAAATAAACCATCTTTTTGAGCCTATAAATAAAAGGCTGATCTAGTAAGATCAGCCCCAGACTGTAGACAAACTCGATAAATAATTGAGTTTGTCTACAGTTTTTTTTGAGGATTTGTAAAAATTTGAACGTTGATTTCTACTTCAGGCACTCGCTTTCCACGGGCGGTCCGGGAGCCTCCTCGGCGCCATTTGCGCCTGTGGTGTCTCCCTTGGACTCGCTTTTCCCGCAGGAGTCTCGCACCTTTCTTCCAATCAACTTTGTTTTAACATTTAGATAGAACCCCTTTTTCCAACAGTCTTTTTTGTTTTAAAATAGAAGTATAAAAACTTGAGGTGATAAGGATGCTTTCTAAACTTGTTTCTATTCAGCGAGATCAACTTGAAATGATTACTTTAGATCAACTGGTGTCAGCGAACCATTTCGTTCGTAAAATTGAGGCCGCCATTGACTTCTCTTTCATTTATGACTTGGTGAAAGATATGTATTCAGAGGTAGGGCGCCCAAGAAATGATCCAGTTATTTTAGTTAAACTGACATTCATTCAATGTACCTTTGGTATTCGCTCGATGCGTAAGACCATTAAAGAGATAGAAACAAACATGGCCTATCGTTAGTTCTTAGGATACGGCTTTCATGATAAAGTACCTCACTTCTCTACCTTTTTGAAAAAACTTTAGAGCATACTCATGTAAATTCCTCTAACCAGCTCCAGTTTTTCACCCTTGGTTATGTATTGTATTATTAGAAAACCATATTTTTAGGTACTTTACCTGAATTGACCTGGCACTTCAGTTTCAATGATTTTCACATCGTATATTCCTGCTTCCGGTCTTCTAAGTGACATACGACAGGCAATTTCATCTTCCAGCATATCAATTAAAAATTCATGCATCTTTTTTGTACTAATGGCCCAACATTCGTCTGTTCACGTCGTCTTTCAACCCAGCCAATAATTAAAAAATTGGCATATCCCAAATAGTCTAAATAAAAGGATAGAAAATCTCTTTAAAGTGAATAAGAAGTGAAGTAATGAAAAATCAAGGTATGCTTCATTCTCTATTGAAGAAAATTCACAAAATTAGATACCCCTATTTTATTAAAACGCTTGTTTTTTCTGACTAGCCATAGATTTCTTGTTATATCTATTCTGGAAATACCCACTTCCCGCAAAAAACCTTGATCCAATTCCCTGGCCACTGTTAACCTTGGCAGAATACTGATTCCAAGTCCAGATTCAACCGCACTTTTTATCGCTTGTGTACTCCCAATCTCCATGTAGCTTTCTATTTTTTCTAAAACCCCGTGCTCTCTTAACATGTTTTCTACGATAAGTCGTGTCCCTGAAATGGATTCACGCCAGATCATCCTTTCATTTCCCAATTCCTCTACCTGGATTTCTTTTCTGTCTTTCCATGGGTGGTCTGATGGACAAACCAATATCAATTCGTCATCGGCGAACTTCTCCACAATAAAATCGGTATTTTCTACAAGTCCTTCCACCAAGGCTAAATCAATAACATCGTTTGATAAATCCTCTAGAACTCGGGGGGTATTTTTTATCGTTAATGTTACTTTTACTTCAGGCTGTTGTTTTTTAAATTTCCCAAGCAAACTCGGCAACAAATACTCTCCGATAGTCAAGGATGCACCTACTATGAGGTTTGTATTGTAAGCGCCCGTTGATTGCTGAATCACTTCCTTTGAATGGTTGAAGTCATTCACAATGGCTTTTGCAAAAGGGTATAACAACTTTCCTGCTTCTGTCACTCTCAGCCTCCCTTCCTCACGGTCGAATAACAAAGTGCTATAATAATTTTCCAATTGGTGAATCTGTCTTGTTACCGCGGGTTGTGATAAGAAACTTAACCTCGCTGCCTGGCTTATACTTCCTTCATCCACTACTAAACAAAACATTCTTAGATTTTCTAGTTTCAAAAGAAACCAACCTCCATGTCTTTAAATAGTTTAATAAAATGATAGCATCATATAGGTAAATGGTGAAATGGAAAAGCAGCGCTATATTCCCTGAACAGGTGAGCCTATTCAATTATTGGTGAAATTCTATATAAAACGGATAAATCTTCTAGGTATAACGTTTTGTTATACCCAATGATTTAGTTGCAATTTACCCATTCCTTTTTCTTTGATATGTTAATTATAAGATTTATATAAAGTAGCAAAGGGGAGTGACTGATGACAATGACTGGACAATGGAAAACACTGTTCCAATTATTTTGGACCTTTTTTAAAATAGCACCTGTCACATTCGGAGGCGGGTTCGCGATGATCCCTTTAATCGAAAAAGAAGTAGTGGAGAAGAGAAAATGGCTGAAAAGCGAAGAAGTTACAGATGTTTTTGCATTATCTCAGTCCGTACCGGGAGCTGTCGCTATTAACTCCGCCACCTTTATCGGCCATCGAATTGCCGGAATGAAGGGCGCAATGGCAGCCATGATTGGTGTATCATTTCCTACCTTTATAATTGTTCTACTCCTCGGCATTTTGTATTTTTTCATTCAGGACAATCCAAAGATAGAATCCGCATTTATATCGATTAGAGCTTCCATAGTAGCCATCATCGCCTATGCGGCTATCAAGATAGGAAAAACAGCTATTGTTGACAAATCAACATTCGGTATATTTATAGTAGGGATTCCAGTCCTTTTCTTCATTCACCCGGTTTTAGCTATATTATCAGGAGCAATAGCAGGGATTGTGACTATCTCTGTTAAGAGGAAATTAGGTTACAAAATCAACATGGACCGAAAAGAAAAGAAAGTAGAAGAAAATGATTTCGAATATTTCATGGGTGCAGGCATATAGGTCCATCGAAGTTGGACGATATTTTCCTGAAAAGTTATCGGTATAAACTGTTAAACTAATTTTCAAGAAAGCGTGGGATATAGAATGATAGAATTATGGGAGTTGTTTAGCACCTTCTTTATTATCGGCTTTGTATCATTCGGAGGGGGATACGCCATGATTCCCGTAATAGAATCTGAAGTCTCACAGCATGGATGGATGACGACGCAACAATTTACCGATTTAATCGCTATTGCCGGCATGTCCCCAGGTCCTATCACCATCAATAGTGCCATTCTCGTTGGCTATTCGACTGCTGGATTAGCAGGATCCATATCATCCGCTCTCGGAATCTTGCTTCCTGCTATTATACTCGTAATCGTTATAGCCACCTTCTTCAATAAATTGAATCATTATCAAGTTGTTCAATCGATGTTTTATGGATTAAGACCCATTGTCACTAGTTTAATCCTCTTTGCAGCAATCAGTTTTGCCATTTCCAATCATATGATCGCTCTAAACTTTTCGTGGCATTCGATAAGCTTATTACTCGTCTTTGGGTTATCGTTATTCTCCCTGTTGAAATTACGCTGGCATCCAGCCTATGTCATTATTCTTTCTGGTTTAGTTGGTGTTGTCCTCTATTCATAACTACTCATTCTATTTCTATAAGACTTGTACCAAAATCTAACCTTTGTAAATTCGCATTTTCCTGACGCAACTCGGATCCAATCAGGAAAATGCTTTATCTGTACTATAAGAATCAGGTATATTAAAAGTAATCTAAGAAGAAAAATTGAGTACAAAGTTACTTTGAATACTTGATATATTAACTCTGTAAACAATCTATTCAACCTATTAAATGTAGTGATGTCTTGACAATAAGAAGGCAATGAATAACCGTACCATTCTATTCATCGTTCCGATATAGAACAAAAGCTTTTTCTACTTCTTGATCACGTCTTAAAGCGTGTTAGTTTCCTACAAGGCAAAAGGGAGAAATAATAAAATAAAAGCAGCCGAACGAGGCTGTTGACAAATAGACCAGATACTTTTTTAAAAATGCTGCCCATTGGTTATTTATTAAATGTTCAGTTTGAATGTGACCTTGAACAGGAAGTGATTTTAAATATTATTAATCGTTGGTTTCTGGGACTAGATCTATCTGAATCGCATACCTGACCACTCGACTTTTGCAACTGTCTTTTCATAAAACCCCTCTTTCTTTAAAAGATAATATAATAGAAAATAAACTCAGGGTAAATCTGTCCGTTCGCATGACCGCCCATTAGACGACCAAGGTAAAAAGAGGTAAAATATATTCTACCCCCAGATTTATACAAAATTCAGTTTTTATTTTGGTTATTTTTAAACATCGTATTTACAAAGCTTATATTATAAATACCTATCCCCAGAAGATCCCTCAAATAATGGACTTAATAATGTTTTGTCTATAATATCCCTTATATTTAACGAATTGCTTATTTTATTTGAAGTTCTATAATTTATTTAGTGGGGGATTTTTATATATAATTCTTTACCACTTTATTTCTTATCACTTTTATTTATGCAAAATTTCATTTCGTTAAAACATGTTTTTTTAAAAATAACCCATTTTGTTATTAACCTATATAAATAACAAGAAAGATACATAAAAATAATGAAGATTAAGATGGAATACAGGGAAGGTATAAAGAAAATACAACGATTAGAAGGATTAAATATACCATCCTGGATTTCTTTCCTTTTCCTTGAATATTGAAGAGTAGCCAGTACTCCTATTATAAAACCAACGATACGGGCAAAGATGCCGAGGAATATCGCTACGTTATTAATACTATGATTCGAGTTAATTTTAATCGTAAAATGCAAAGACCTGGTCAAAACCCTACTCCGACAATAGATACACTAGTCCGTATCCAAGCTAAATACGTTCTTTCATTCGCTAAATGCTGCTGTGCAAATTTTACACTAGCGCCTGCCCCTTCTTCCATTTATTTAATGCTTCCATAAATGGTTACCTTCCGCTTTCCTTTTCTTGATAGTCTCGTATACTGTGAAGTAGCTTTTTTAGTGCTTTTAAAACAACAAATACTCCCGGCTTGATGTTATTGCTTTACTAAATAATCTAGTATCGCTTGAAATGCGTCTATTCCCACTGAATTAGGAGAATGATAGGAAGATAATTTAACAATCACTGTATCGGCTTTTGGGGCAATGTGTATTTGCTGATCAAACTTCCCTCGAGCTGAATACCCCCCGTATCGATCATGGCTAATCCACCATTTATTATAATAAGAAAATCCTAAAAGATAATGATGGCTACTTTCCGCAAGATATTTTTGATTCCCACCTTTTTGAATATCCCTAATCATATGTTCCGGAATGATTTGTTGGCCATTGTAGTAACCATTATTTCGCATCATTTCGCCAAATCTTGCCAAATCACGCAATGTAGCCCGCATACCGCCACTGGCTATATCCGTACCGATTTGATCCAAGTGCATCAAGGCGTTTTCTTCTACCCCCAATTTAGACCAGATGAATTCTTGTATTAATTCTGCTAAGTTTTTCCCTGTCAAACGTTTGACAATCCATCCCAATGTTTCTGTTTGTCCGTTCTCATACTTAAATACAGTACCAGGTAGTTTATCTTTTTTACTCGATATCATAAATTCGTATAGGTTTTCCGGCCCATTATAGTTATCTGGCTTTGGCATTGAACCGGATGCAATGAAAATCGGTGTCCCCCGGCCTATCCCCATTGGCGTGTCAGCTTCCATATATTTCACAGGAACTTGCATATCTAGCAATTGCTGAATAGTTCCCACACCAAGTCCTGTTCCTTCTAACTCTGGAACGTAGAAGGAAGCTTTTTTATTTAAATCCAATACTCCTTCATCAGAAAGCAAACTAACAATCAAGCCGACAAATGATTTTGTCGCGGAGTTCAATGCATGCGGCTGATATGATTTATATCCATTAAAATAGTTCTCGTATAAAACTTCTCCTTTATGCATCACTAAAAAAGCATCTGTGTTCGTTCGCTCAAGATACGATAAAACACTTTCAGCATTGGTAACGTTTATCTTTTCTAAATCTAATGAATCTTTAGCATATGATAATGGGGTGGGACTATGGTTTCCTCTCCAGATAATACGGTTGGAACTTAGTTCCCCGCTATGACAATACCCTTGCAAACTTTTTTGAGTAGTAAACCAATTATCCTTCGTCACGATATCCTCTGAATTTGGCGGAAAAACCTTCATATCATTCTTTGTAATGGACTGCATGACAAATCCCTCCTATTCATTAAAAAGAATGCTCTATAAGCACGTCTTCTTTTGTTTCTTTGACTTTATTTTTAATCGTTATTGATGCAATGGCCCCTGCCAATGCAGCAGTGATTAAAAACCAGGAAGCAGCATTGTATGAACCCTTGAAAAGAGTAAGAACAAATCCAATGACAACGGGAGAAATCCCTCCGGCAATTTGCCCGCCAAAACTGACAAGCCCTGTCACAGATCCAGTTAACTCCTTTGGTGAGTATTTAATGACCATCGTGTAAAGGGATGTTCCGATAAACGCGATGGAAATCGCATTAAAGGTCATATAAACAATCCCAAGGGTAACGGACGTTGCATTAAACATCATATAAAGAAAGACACCAGAAGATATGGATCCTGCTACTGCCAGATATTTTTCTCTTCCGCTCATATATTTATCTAAAATCCAGCCGTTCACATTAAACATAAGAAAAGAAGCAAGATATGGAATGGACATCAAGGCACTTACTGACAACAAATCTAAACCTTTATTTACCAAATAAGATGGCATCCAGGAAATCATACCCCAATTCACGATATTGGAAAAAAACTTAGTAAAGAAGAGCTTCCAAAAATTATTTGTTTTAAATACCTTTTTATAAGAAACCTTCTTTTGATTCTGCTTTTCGTTATTGATTTGTGCATCTGCCGGAGATTTTAGATAGACCCAAAATGCCCATGCGACTAAAACACCTATAATCCCAATGCTGACAAACATCGATCTCCATCCAAGGGAAACCACCAAAACCCCTATCGTAACGGAACCTATCGCACCACCGAACGTTTGTGCAGATAGAAAGAATGAACTTGCTCTCCCTCTTTCATTTTCGGGAAAGTTATCGGAAATCGATCGTATACTTGCAGGAAAAACACTGCCTTCCCCGATACCAAACAGGAAACGAAACAAAAGTAGTGATGCAAATGACCAAGCAAAACTCGTAAAAGTAGTAAAAAGCGAAAAAGCTAAGATGGAAAGGACTAACACTTTTCGTGACCCGTACTTATCTGTAAGCCATCCTCCTAATAGGTGCATGAAGGCGTAGCTGAAAAAGAAAATACTTAATACAAAACCTGATTCTAAAGAGTTAAGCTGTAGTTCTTTCTGAATTGGAATGATGGCTACGTTAATCGACGCTTTATCAATGTAACTTAATGTCATTCCGATAAATAGTAAAATGATAATAATGGTTTTACGCTTTTTATTGGTCGCATACGCTTGCATTCCATTCGCCCCCTTTCGCAGTATGAATCAACACTGTTAGCCGTAATCAATACTATACTTAACCAATTTCAAAAACATGGAATGGAAGGGCTTTCATTTTTTTGTAAAATATCTTATTTAAAAAAATACTGATAGAAGTCTTGGCAAGGGACATATTTTGTATGTCCTTTGCCTGTTGATGTCTTACTAATTTACCAGACGTTCTGTCCCTTCCCAGAAAGGTTTTTTCAGCTCTTTCTTGTCTATCTTCCCTACCATTGTTAGAGGTAATGACGTCTCAAAATAGATTTCTTTTGGAAGCATATAGACAGAAGTTCGTTCTTTACAGAACTCCATTAACTCTTCCTTAGAGCAGGTTTCACCCTCACGAAGCACTGCAAATATACAGACCGCTTCTCCCCAATCATTATGTGGTATGCCAATGCATGCGCTCATCGCAACTGCAGGGTGCTGATTGATAAGCCTCTCCACTTCAGCGGGATATACATTGAAACCGCCAGAAATGATCATATCCTTTTTCCGTTCGATAATATGAAGAAAACCATGCTTATCCAGTTTCCCGATATCTCCCGTATAAAACCAACCATCACGATATGCCGCTTCGGTAAGATCGGGTCTTTTGTAATAACCGACAGAGACAGAAGGGGTTTTGACAGCAATTTCCCCTGGATGAAGTGGTTCTACATCATATCCATTATCGTCAATCAAGCGAATTTGGGTTAGCATACACGGTTTTCCGCAGCTCTTTAACACGTCTGGTTTGTTCTCGTACGCCCAGAGATGATCACTTTTTGTGAGTCTGGCAATTAAAATACTGCATTCTGTCATTCCATACTGCTGCCTTAGAATAGGTCCAAAAATCGTAAATGCTTCTTTTAGACGTTCTGTAGAGATGGGGGATGAACCATAATTCATGTTACGCAATGAGCTCACGTTGTAGGTTTTTTTCTTTGCCTCATCAATCAAGCGGTAAATAATGGTTGGAACAACAAAAGTACTTGTAATCTGCGCTGCTTGTACGGTCTGCAAAAACACTTCTGGATGAAACGCCTTCATGATATAGACATGGCAGCCGGATACTAATGACCGCTGCAGCAGTACACCTGCAGCATGAATAAGCGGCGTACAAAGCAGTACCTTGTCCTGATCATCGTACGGATATTCCATGCATGAAGCCATGAGTGAGGCTCCAAAGCCTTGTTGAGAATGCATCACCCCTTTTGGTGTGCCTGTTGTACCACCGGTGTACGATATGGTTGCTAAATCATCCAATGAGGCAACAGGGAATGTCAAGCTGCCTTTTTTATCATCCATATCAACAGAATAGAATTCTTCTGGGTATTCAACACCAAAGCCTGTAAGACCAATAACCGTTACACTGTTTTTATCTGCCTCTTTTTGATAGTCAAGTACAGACTCTACATGTTTCTGGGTTGCCATAATAACCATTTGGGGCTCGGCATCTCTCAAGATAAACTCGATTTCTCTAACGCCCAGCTTATCATTTAACGGAATGACTGTTGCCCCGCATCTACTTACAGCAAGATTATATACAACATTTTCAATACTATTTGGGATCAGTATCGCAACATGGGTTCCGATTTGTACGCCATGCCGAATTAACTGGTTCGCTGCCGTCTCCACCTTATCCAGTAATTCCCTGTAAGTGATGGTTTCATTTGTATCTACACAAGTAAGGGCCGGTTGGTAATCAAATTTGTTCATACTATTGAACAGAAAAGCCTGATAGGTTAAAGTATCCATGAAAAATTCCTCTCCCTAGTAAAATACGAAAGTTAGTGTAAAAAATGGTTCTTTTCAATTTGAAAATCCGAATTTTTCCAAATGTATAGTTGACACAATAATCCTTTTTTTATTTCTTCAGCAGTTCTTTGGAAATCATGTTTTTCTGAATTTCAGATGTACCAGTCAGAATTCTAAACATCCGTACGTCCCTGTACATTTTCTCGACAGGGTGTCCTTTCATTAACCCTTGCCCGCCAAAGATTTGAACAGCCTTGTCGGCAACTCGATTAGCAACCTCAGAGGAATACAGTTTAACCATGGATGAAGCTCCTCTCACCTCTTCACCATGATCAATCTTCTCGATGACATCGTAGAGCATGCAACGTGCGGCGTATATTTCAGTCGCCATCTCCGCTAGCATATGTTGAATCGCTTGAAAATCTCCAATTGGTCTACCGAACTGTACCCGCTGTTTGGCATGATCGATAGATAAGTCTAATAGCCGTTGTGCAACGCCAAGGTAGGTAGCCCCCCAAGAAGCCCGATTTTCATTTATTCTGCTGAGCCCCAGCATCAACCCTTTTCCCGGTTGACCGAGAATATTAGTAGATGGGACTCGGCATTGATTAAAGATTAGCTCGGCCGTGCTCCGTTCACCGGAAATTGGAACTTGAATGTTTCCTAATTCAAAACCCGACCTTCCCTCTGTTTGTTTCTCTACAATAAAGGCAGTAACTCTTTCACCATCTGCCTCCACAATCTCTTTCGCCATCACAATGGCCCAATCTGCATAAGGCGCAGCGCTAATAAAATGCTTTTTACCATGTAAAATGTAGTCATCACCTTCGCGTACTGCAGTCGTTTGAATGGCATGGGCATCTGATCCCGCCCCGGGTTCTGACAATGCAAAACAACATCCCGCTTCTGCATTAATTACCGGCATTACATACCTTGTTATTTGATCCGGAGTAAAAATTTTTAACATCTGGCCAATGCGCAAAGGACCGCCTATTTCACCTAATACATGCCCCCATAAAGCAGCCCCTGATTTTGCTAGTTCCTCCTTTAAGCCACATAGCCCTTTCAAGCTAAGTGATTGCCCTCCTGCCTCCTTAGGAAGGCTGATGCCGTAAAACCCGAGCTCCTTCGCTCGCTTTCTTACCCATTTGATCTGTTCCATCGGAATCTCTTTTTCTGAGTCAATTTCGTGTCCTCTTTCAAACGGTAACAACTCATTGTGAATGAAATGAAGCAGCCTATCCCTTAAATGTTCTATATTCTCAATTTGTACTGTTTCCTGCATACTTTCCTCCTTTCCAATCCCTGCTTTTAAAAGTGATTTCAATTATCCTCATGGTTATTTGAATAGTTTTAATATTCATAATTTTATTTTATATATGGGTGACATTAAAGTAAAATAGCTATATATCATATATACTTGAACCAAATTCATATAAAGGAGGGAATGTTGTGCATCTAGAACAATTAAAATATATTGTTGAAGTAGCTAAAACACGTTCTATTTCCAGTGCTGCACAAAATCTTCATGTTTCACAATCTACCATTAGTAAGGCGATTACCAATTTAGAACAGGAATTAAGCATACATTTGTTTACACGTTCACGGTTAGGCGCCCAGCCGACAACAGAGGGTAAAAACATCATTAAAAAAGCCTATGAAATTGTTGTGAAGATTGAAGAAATACAAGAAGAAGCGCAAGAGCAAACATCCTTAATAAACGGAGAATTAAATATATCGGCCAGCCCCAGCTTATTCATGCCGATTTTACTCAAAGCGTTAGCAAACTTTAAAAAGGACTATCCTAACTTCCGTATTGTCATGACCGAAAAAAAGTCACCAAATATTATTGAAGATGTTTCCCAAGGGAAGATTGACATTGGATTAGCCATGCTTGATGAAATAGATTGGAATGCACATGAAGAGCTGGTTTTCGAATCCTTATTAGAAGGGAAAATCATGGTGTGTGTCAGCAAACATTCTCCATTAGCATTCAGTGATCATATAACTCCTGAGGAGCTAATTAATGAAACAGTAGTGATGTATGATGGGGTAATATGGAAAGATTCCATCTCTATATTTATGAATAGATACGGACCGATGAATATTTTATTTGCTTCTAACAATACCGAAGTCATCAAAAAAGCGGTTTCAGAAGGGTTAGCGATAAGCTTTTTGATGGATATAGCACTAAAAGATGACCATTATGTTAAAAGTGGAGAAATTATCCCAATATCATTAATAAACTTTGAATCCAACCACCGATCCTTCGGATGGGTACGGTCAAAGAAAAAACATTTTTCTTTAGCAGCCAGAGAGTTTTTAAAATACCTCAAATTACATATCTCCAAATTAGAATGAGGTTTACCATTACTCGGCAATCCTATCTAGAAATTGAATGAAAGTTTCAAGAAAAATACACTGCTAAGGACTATTGATGATTACTATTATCATACATTCAAATAAAATACCCTTCTTCAACTATCAGAACAGTTTAGTGCAATAAAACAAATCTTTTAAATCTTATTTTGATGCAAATAATCTTAACTATTATTAGGAGATAAAATGTTCAAATATATATTTTCACCTGAAATTCATGCCCTAATTCATAAACTACTTATGCTTTAGGGTCGTACATTTAAATTTCTTAACCCTTTCCTAACCTCTTCGCACCCCTTTTCATAAGGCTGTGCTTTTTTTGTATACTCTTTTTTATAGAAATTCAATATATTTTATCAAAACTTCTCCACATATTAATGATGTTGAGGAATGATGATCTGTTCTTGAACGAACGTGTAAAAAATAGTTAAACAAATAATTAAAAAGAGCTAAAGTTAAAATTTTTATTCCAGTTAAGCATGTTTCCTGATAAACTAATGGCAATGATTAAATACGGAGTGATTTACTTGGAATTACAAATTGACTCAACAGACATTGACTTCCATCAATTGATCTCGTATTCCCTCAATTCAATTATGATTGTTGGACAGGCAGGAAAAATTCTTTACTGTAATAGAGCTTGTTTGGAATTGCTAAAGTTAGCTTCTCCTGAGGACATATTGTATAAAAACTTGTACGTTTTTCTCCCTCCAGATAACCATGCTAGTTGTAATGACCGATTAAAAAGGGTGCTGGAAAAACAAGAGATATTAGAACTGGCGGAACAAAAAATGATTTGTAGTAATGGAGAGGTTATTGATATTGAAGTAACAGCTGCCCCTTTTTATTTGAAAGAGATGATCTTGACTCAAGTCATTATTCGAGACATTACAGATCGTAAAAAAGCAGAAATTCTTTTGAAAGACAGAGAAAAATTAGCATCAATAGGTCAAATAGCTGCTGGGATTGTTCATGAAGTTAAAAATCCTCTTACTTCAGTAAAGGGATTTTTACAGCTATTAAAAGAATCCCATCCTCATCCTTATATCAATACGATGGAAGCAGAATTAGAAAAAGCATTAGAGACTCTGCAAAATCTATTACACGTTTCTAAACCTGATTTAAACGAGGAGCCTTTTGTTCCCATTGATTTATGTAAGGAGTTAACTGCTCTTTTGTTTTTATTCCAAGAAAAACTTTATAACGTGGAAATAGAATGGGATTTAAGGGATTCAGAGAGAAAAGTAGTTGGAAAGAGAAATTTATTTCTAAAAGCCTTTTTTAATCTGGTGAAGAATGCAATTGAGGCAATTGAGGGGATTCAGGGTAAGGGAAAAATTAGAATTGAACATTATTATAAAAGTGGAAGGATTCATATAAAACTTAGTGATACAGGAGTAGGAATATCTAAAGATAAGTTAAAGATGCTAGGAACACCGTTCTTTTCCACCAAAAGCGAAGGAACAGGTTTAGGCCTAACTCAAGTATTTACAACGATACATAAACATGGAGGAGATATCTCAGTTAAAAGTGTAGTTGGAAAAGGAACTACCTTTCATGTTCAGCTTCCTGTTAAATAAAAAATGTCTTCTAAATCATTAATGGCGTTTGTCAGTGAAAGAAAGAACCCAAAGATAATCACCTTGATATGGCGTTTATCTTAGTATGAAATTGTAAATGATCGTACATTCAAAAGGCTGTCAATTGGCGGCCCTCTTATTTTTTAAGCAATCACTAATAAGTAATCAATAAATACAGATTTACCAAACCCAGCAATCATTGAAAAAACTTTATTATCGAACGAATTATCATTTTTTCCGCCCCCTTTATTTCGCAGTATTTGTCGACGGTGGAATAATAATGCCCTATAGAGTCTAAAATAATCAAGGGCATCTGTCCTGGTACCTCCTCTAGTTCTAAAAAGTCTATAAAATGACTTAATCGCGAGGCTTAAATAAAAAAATACGATATTAAGATATTTAAGGTTAAAGGATTATTTATATATTCTATCGAGGTTAATGGTGCAATATTTTGTTCAAAATATTTTAATGGCTCCAATTATCACGTCCTATGCTTCTTAAATAGATGTCCTAGTACCTTCTCTTATATTTCTAAAACCGTGATTTTTTCCGTTCCTTACTTGTTACTTTATAACAGTATATATTTCTTTTTAAAACACCCCTTCGTTTATTTCCTATTCCTGTTGAACTACTTCAAAACAGCATTCGAGATATAGTAGAGCATTGAATCGGTGATGAAAAAAAAGGGAGAGGTGAAGTCTATCCCGTTCCCTTCTGTACAGATGACAATAAATATGTCATTGTCACCCCTAATAATGGCATGATACACAGTTTTTTGTTCCTGTCTGAATAGTAGTTTTTAAAAAATACTATTCAGACAGGAACAATTGAACTTCCCACCACTTATCGACCTTACGGTCTGATTGAAGTGGGGGATTCCTAAGAACATTAGCCTATCGTCCAATTTTTAATTAGGCTACTCCCGTAGTTCCTACGGTTAGAAGCCTTATGGCTTCATTCATTAGATTGAGTCCTGCGTTAATATCTCGATCGTGGTGAGTAGAACAAAAAGGACAATCCCATTCACGAAGATTCAGATGTTTAACGTCTTTATTTTGGTTACCGCAGCTAGAACACAATTGGCTAGAAGCAAACGTTTTAGATACGGTCACGATTTGTTTACCATACCATTTTGCTTTGTATTCCAACATTTTTTTGAATTGGTACCAAGATACTTCACTAATAGCTTTAGCTAGTTTGTGATTTTTCATCATATTCGACACTTGCAAGTCTTCCATTCCAATAACATCCTGGTTTTTGATGATTTCGGTAGAAACTTTATGAAAGTAATCCATTCGGGCATTTGAAATTTTTTCGTGTAGGATAGCCACTTTTTGTTTTTGTTTTTGATAGTTTTTAGCTTCAGCCAATGGTTTATTTTGATTCAAGGCTATTTCTTGTCGCCTTGAAAGAATCCGTTGTGCTTTGGCCAATTTCTTTTCGACCGTCCGGAAGAATTTTGGGTTTTGATAGACCGTACCATCTGAAAGAATAGCGAAATTCTTCAAACCAACATCTACACCGCACGAACGATTCGTTTTAGGAAGTACTTGTACATTGGTTTCCGCTAAAACGGAAATGAAATATTTACCCGAAGGGTTCCGCCTGATTGTGGCATTGATAATTCGCCCTTCGACTTCGCGGCTTTTAGCAAAACGAACTAGTCCGAGTTTTGGCAATTTGATTTTGTTTCCAATCATTCCGATATTTCCATTCGTATGTTTAGTCGTGTAGGACTGGATAGGATTCTTTTTCGATTTGAAGCGTGGTGACTTGTTTTGCTTTTTATAATATCGACTATAGGAATCTGCTAAATTTTCCACCGATTTCTGTAAGGCAATACTGTCTACTTCTTTCAGGAAAGAATACTCTTTCTTTAAAGCTGGAAGTTCTTTGATTGTTGCGTATTTATCCAGAAAAGAACCTTTCCATTCATTAGAGCGTAATTGGCCGTTCTGCTTCATTTCTTCACAAATATACCAGTAGGCATCTTTCTCCTTTTGTTTGCCTAAAAAGAAGTTAAAGACAAAACGGGAGCAGCCGATCGTTTTATTGATTAGAACTAGTTGTTCTTTAGTTGGATAGATTCGAAATTTATAAGCTTTGTTTACGACCATTGGTTTCACCCCCTTATAGTTATTATTAACCACCGAACGTATGTTTGCCAAAGATTACTTTGGCTTATCCCAACCGCCATTCATCTCGCCCTTCACACGCTTGAAGAGGGAGTCTTCTGGCGGGAAATGATAAAAAAGAGACAGGAACGTATTCCTGTCTCTGATGCATCTTCATCAATCATGAAAATTTGTGCCGTCTGTCACTGCTTTGATGATGCCTGCGCGGACAGCGAAGTCACCGAAGTGCTCTTCTTCCTGCCGTTCTTTCGCGTAGCGGGAAAGAAGCACACGCAGCTCTCTCAAAATTTCTTCTTCACCGATGTTTTCACGATACATTTTGCTTAACCGGCTACCGTCAAAAGCTGCACCGAGATACATGTTGTATTTACCGGGAGCTTTGCCGATAAAGCCGATTTCTCCGAGTGCGTGGCGGGCACATCCGTTCGGGCAACCAGTCATGCGAATCGTAATTTCTTCATTCCTTAGACCATTTTCATCGACAATGGTCTCGATCTTATCCAATAAAACCGGCAAATAACGTTCTGCTTCCGCCATCGCTAACCCGCATGTTGGAAGGGAAACGCACGCCATTGAGCTGCGGCGGAGGGCTGTATAATGACCGCCATCCGTCAAACCGTATTGTACGATCAGGTCGCTGATTTTTTCCTTTTCCTGGCTTGATACATTGGCAATGATCAGGTTTTGATTTGCAGTCAGACGGAAATCACCGGTATGGATTTTGGCTATCTCGCGTATACCGGTCATCAACTTGTAATCATCAATATCCGCAATACGGCCTCCTTCTACAAACAAAGTAAAATGCCATTTTCCTTGAATGCCTTTTACCCAACCATAGCGGTCACCGTTATTGTCAAAATGATACTTCTTCGCCTCCTCCAACCTCCAGCCTAGACGGTTTTCCAGTTCAGCCTTGACCGTCTCTAACCCAAGTCGGTCAACTGTGTACTTAAATCTTGCATTTTTGCGGAGGGAACGGTTTCCGTAATCACGCTGTATCGTAATGACTTTTTCCGCTACATCAAGAATTTGGTCCGGCATACAGAAGCCAATTACTTTGGCAAGCTGCGGATAGGTTTCTTTGTCGCCGTGCGACATGCCCATGCCACCACCTATCGCCACATTAAAACCGACAAGCTTGTCATCTTCAACAATCGCAATGAATCCAAGATCCTGTGAAAAGACATCAATATCATTCGATGGCGGAACGGCGATACCAATTTTAAATTTACGCGGTAAATAAAGCTTTCCGTACATTGGTTCGACTTCTTCCATTTCTGCCGTGCCAACCACTTTTTCTTCATCCAGCCAAATTTCGTGATACGCTCTGGTGCGTGGCAATAAGTAATCACTCAATTTTGTTGACCAATCATATACTTCGGAGTGGATTTCCGATTGAAATGGATTCGAGTTGCACATGACGTTCCGGTTTACATCACCGCATGCCGCAATTGTATCCAACATAGACGCGTGGATTTCCTGAATCGTTTTTTTCATGTTCCATTTTAAAATGCCATGCATTTGAAACGTCTGGCGTGTTGTCAATTTTAAGGTATCATTGCCGTATTTTTGGGCCAGTTCGTCCATGACAAGCCATTGAGCAGGCAATGCCACGCCACCTGGCATACGGACACGCAGCATGAACTGATACGCAGGTTCAAGTTTTTGCTTTTGACGCTCATTGCGGAGATCCCGGTCATCTTGCAAATAGCTGCCGTGATGTTTCATTAATCGATTGTCATCATCTGGAATACCGGCGCTGATCCGATCCAGCATTACTTCTCCCAGTGTACCACGCAAATAATTGCTTTTATCTTTTATTTGTTCAACATCACTAGGCGGGCCTTCTGGTGCTTTTAATAGTTGGTTCACCATATTGATATCTCCTTTTCATTCATATTTCAGTACACATCACGTTGATAGCGTTTATTCTGTTGCATTTCTTCAAGGTAATCTTGTGCATCAGCATGGCTCATCTGCCCTTCTTTTTCAATGATCTCAATAAGTGTATTATGGACGTCATGTGCCATGTTTTTCTCATCTCCGCAAATGTATACCGCCGCTCCTTCTTGAAGCCATTCGTATAATTTCCTACTGTGCTCAAGCATCCGGTGTTGAACATATACTTTTTCATCCGCGTCACGCGAAAAGGCTACATCCATTTTCGTAAGTACACCTGTTTTCAACCACTTTTGCCATTCAGTCTGATATAGGAAATCCGTTAAGAAATGCTGATCGCCGAAAAAAAGCCACGTTTTCCCAATCGCTTCTGTTTCTTCGCGCTCTTGTATAAAGGATCTGAACGGAGCAATGCCTGTTCCCGGTCCAACCATGATGATTGGAGTGTCTGGGTTCTTCGGCTGCTTAAAGTTTTGGTTATGCTGAATGTAAACAGGAAGCGTATCCCCTGGCTGTAAACGTTCCGCACATAAAATGGAGCAGACACCTTTTCTTTCTCGTCCATGACTATCATACCGGACAGCTCCGACTGTCAGATGCACTTCATCTGGATACGCGGATAGGCTGTTCGCAATCGAATATAGACGGGCTGGAATTTTTCGAAGGATGGAGACGAATTCTTGCGCCGATTCACCCCATGAGCCAAAATCACGGACAAAATCAAGCAAATCACGGCCTTCACGATATTCTTTTAGTTTTTCTTCATTACCAGCTGATAAAAGTGCCTTTAAATCCTCGTTGCCTGAAAGTTGGGCCGCTTGCTCAAGGAGCGATTTTGTTAATACTGTTATTTCAAAATTGGAGATGAGCGATTCCCTTAGTTTTCGAAGGTCTCCCTGCTTGTTGACCTTCACGATTTCTTCAGGGTCCCAATTGATTTCTTTAAGGAGCATATCCACTAAAATGGAATCATTTTGTGGATAAATACCAAGGCTGTCACCAGGTTCAAATGTAATTCCAGAGCCTTCAAGCGATAACTCGATATGGTGTGTCTCTTTATTGGAGCCACGGCCGTTCAAGTTAATATTTTCCATAACTTCCGCTTTAAAAGGGTTTGTCCTGGAATACGTGTGTTCACTTACTGGTGTTATTGTTGCGGGAACGGCAGAAACAGTACTTCCTTGCTCCTCACTTAAGCTCGAAATTACTCCTTCCAGCCATTCCGCAGCCGGCTCATCATAATCAAGATCACAGTCCATCCGCGGAAATAGCCGGGTCCCGCCAAGTTCTTCCAAGCGCTTATCGAATTGTTTTCCCGTTTCACAGAAAAACTCATATGAGCTGTCCCCAAGCGCCAATACGGAGAAGCGGAGATCTCCAAGGCTTGGTGCCCTTCTGCCATGAAGAAACTCATGGAAGGACAACGTATTATCCGGTGGATCCCCTTCTCCATGCGTGCTAACGGCAATAAGAAGATTCTGGACTTTTTTCAAATTGTTCACTTTAAAGTCACTCATGGATGAAGTGGTTACCTGAAAGCCATTACCCTCAAGCTTTCTTGCTGCATTCTCTGCCAACCCTTGAGCATTTCCCGTCTGTGAACCATAAAGGATGGTAACCTCTTTTGATATTGTCTTCCCGCTGGGTTGAGCCACCGATACGTCGGCTGTTCCTGCGTTGAAAACTGACAAAGACGCGGTCAGATAACCGCTCAGCCAAACTTTTTGTGTTTCTGTCAAGCTAGGCAGTAGATTGTTAAGAAGCTCTGTCTGTTCATGATTAAAAGGACTGTTACTTACCTGAAGTTGCACGTTTTCCACCTCACAAAGGAATATAAACTTATCTTAGTTGATTCTTATACGAGTTGTTTTAGACATTTTTTAGAACTATGAAATTAACTCGTTTACTCCTATAGACGAAGTCGGTTTTAACTGTAAAAAAATTTAGAAAGTTCAGTTCATACAGGGAAGGAACACTTTTTCATAGCTCACTATTAATAAAAAATAACATAATAAAGGACGATAGCCTTCCCCAACCTAGATTCTTCCTAAAATAAGTTTCTCATTAACTTTACCGAAAGGCACATCATTAGTAAAATATATATAATTAATTGCAACTATTAAGAATATTAATAATAAGGTGGGATTCCTATGTACTATGATGCTTTAAAAACTTTTGTGACCCTTGTAGAAGTCAAGAATTTTACAAAAACAGCAGAAATGCTTCTTATGTCACAACCAAGTGTTAGTTTGCACATAAAAAAATTAGAAGAAGAGTTCCAAACTAAATTATTTCTCCGCTCTCCTAAATTCTTAAAAGTCACTTTAACAGGAGAAATTCTTTATGATCGCGCTAAGCAAATGATCACAATCTATGAACAGACCAGACAAGACATTCAAGAACATGATAAATCCATAAAAGGAGAATTAAAAATAGGCGCAAGTTTTACAATCGGCGAGTATATCTTGCCTTCTTTACTTATTGACCTTCAAAAAGACTTTCCGGAACTTGAACTTCAAGTTGTAATTGGAAACACGGAAGAAATCGTAAAATCAGTCAGGTTATATCAAGTAGATATAGGTTTAATAGAAGGTCAAACAAATGAAAAAGAACTTTCCGTACACGCTTTTTTGCAGGATGAGTTATTTATAGTTTCTTCAAACAATCATAAACTCGCTTGTAAAGATGAAGTTACGATTGCTGACCTTCAGAATCAAGCATGGATAACCAGAGAAGTTGGATCAGGTACACGAGAATATCTTAACCACTTCCTTCGTTCAAATGGTTTGAAAGTTAAATCGCTTCTTACCATAAGCAGTAATCAAGGAATTAAAGAAACACTTATAAAAAATAGTATGGGGCTAACTCTCTTATCCCGTAGTGTCATTGAAAGAGACATTCTGCATAAGACTCTTTCAATTATACAGTTGAAAAATGAGTCTTTTAACAGAACGCTTTCCTACGTGTATTCCCCCATTATGGTAGATAAAAAGAACGTGAAAACATTTATAAGTGCATTAAACAAAAAATGGCCTAACAAAATCAAATCAATATAATAATTAATACAAAATAGGGTCTTATGATCCCGGCATATAGCAGGATCTCACTTTCGGCGATGCCACGAAGCATATCCTTAGATGAAACGCCCATAATATCAAATACAACCGAGCTAGATTGGTGTTTATGTTTACCCCTCTAGTACGCACTTTTTGAATTAGGTAATGTTATCGTGCTCTTTCTTCAATGATGCTTCTACGATACCGAACAAGCTTTCAATAGTTCTCGCTGATATCGACATGGACTATAACCAGATGTTAAAAGTCCATGTCTGAGGTGCTGGGCACTCTGATTAAAATCGGTTTTTAAATCTACAATGTATAGGATCAAATTTGATGAACTGAAAAAACAGGTGAGGCCGTTAAGGTACTTCACCTATTTACTCTCCATTTACATGAGTAGGTACACTATCTGCAATTTCATCAATGTACTTAGCTACCTTTGCACTATATGAAAAGTCACCGTAGCAATATGGATATCGGAAATTTCCTTTGTCGCCTCCGCAATCATAGAGCGTAGGATTCTTTTCAACTTGGAGCATCGAGAACTGCTTCGCTAGTTCTTCAGTATGCTTCCCTCCTGCATTTGCAATGTAATCAATATAACCAATTCCCATATTATAAGATTGAATGATTGTAGAGAAATCCACGTTCTTTTCATTCCCATATTTGATAATTCGCTGGAAATGTTTCACTCCATACCTGATGCTTTCGGTAGGATCGGTAATTGTATTTGGATCGAGTCCCGCCGATTCAGACGCCTGCATTGGATCACCACCCCGCCCACGACTTTCCTGCTGCATCAGGGCTATCAATGTCGATGTGTGCTCCTCAAGCCCATATTTTGCTAACTCATCGTGCAGAAGGTTGCTATACTTTTTCACATTCGCAAACGAATCAGGTGGATTCACTGGTGTGAAGACATTTCCCTCAATTGAAATTTCCATGACCTGCTTCATGAGCAAAAATACAAAAAGCAGGATAAATATTACAAAAATAGTGTTTGATTTCTTCCGTTTCCGCTTCACATTCTCTCCCCGTTATCTCTAGTTTATTTATATTTTAACAAATAGTAAGAGTAATAACTATTTAGAATACCAAAACGATATAGTATCCATATACAATTGACACTTACTCCTAAATGTACCTGAGTCTACGATAGTATATTTACTTTGGAATAAGACACCCTAATAGTTGGAGGTGAGATGTATGAATAAGAAAAATAATAAAGAAGAAATTCTTGATAATAATAGCAAAAAAAATGTTAACGACTTTGGGGCAGATCCCGATGAACAAGAGATGAATGGCATGTATGGTATGTTAGAAACTGAATATGAAGATAAACTTCACGATAAAGATAATTAACGGTTCAAAGTATCTTATATATTTTGTTAAGCGCCTTAATTGGCGTTTTTCTTTATAATAAAAATCAACCTCACCTTATAAAGTGTTATTTGAAGCAATATTTTAAGTTTTTATTGAAAAATGTCGACTTCCTATTAGCTATACTACTTGTCTCTTAATTTCCTTAAAGGGGACAATCCTTCTTAATCTATTTCAGTCTTTGTGAATGTGAATAACACACATGGAATATCTATTAATGAAACTTCTGGATGGTTAAAAAAATGTTGGTGTCTAATACAAATTGTCTAACATATCAATTCGCTTTGGTGCAACCGTCCCTAGAGCTGTTGCTGGGGGTGAAAAGGTGCTTGTCATTTGATAGTAGGGGGCAGAAAAGGAATGAACGAAAATAAGAAGAGAAATCTTAATCCGAATGACATTGCATTGCCCAAAGGATACGAAATTGACGTATTCTGGCCGGAATTACATACACCTATTAATCTACTGATTCGGCTGAATGAGAAAGAGCAAAAACAAGGTTAATAAGTAACCAAGCAAACCATATCTTTCTGATAAAACCATACTAAGGATAGCGGGTGCTGTTGCAAGGGGACTAATGAACAAACCAGCTGCCGGAATCAATCCGCCAGCTGCCTGGAGAGTAGCCGCCATAGTACTTAACAGTGCAATGACCGTAATCTTCCTTGAAATAGAAGCTTTTTCATTAAAGGAATAGTGGACTATTTTCGCATGATCTGTAATTGGCTGAAGTAACAATTTATGCTCACCCCTTCAATCGTTCGTCATGCATACTATATTCGGCTTCTCTTTCCTTTATTTATTAAAGTTTCGTGAGTCATCTAACGAGAGTCCTTTAAACGTTCACTCAACCTGAAACTTTCTTGATAATCAACCTCACATTCAACAATTACCGGTCCATCTTCAGATATTGCTTTTTGTAAGACTGTTGTTAGCTCTGCCGCTTTTTTTACCTTATATCCTTTCGCACCATATGATCTTGCAAGGGCAACAAAATCCGGGTTATTAAATTGGATATTAGATGAATGGCCTAACTTGTTTTTTTGTTCCCATTCAATCATTCCATATCTTCCATCTCGCCAAATCATAATAACAATCGGTACCTTCAAACGAACCGCTGTTTCAAACTCTGCTATAGACATGATAAAAGCCCCGTCACCGCATACAGCCATTACTTTTTTATCAGGACACGCAAGTTTCGCACCAATTGCTCCCGGAAGTGCGATACCCATTGAAGCAAGCCCATTTGATAGGATACATGTATTTGGCTTTAATGTCTCATATTGCCGGCCAATCCACAATTTATGGGCTCCTACATCTGATAGTAAAATATCATCATTTGATAGAACTTCCCGTATTTCCTTAATGATACGTTGAGGAGACATTGGATATGAATTACTGGTTGAATGTAACAATCGATCTGACAATATCGTTTCCTTTACATTACGATAAAATGGATCGATTTCATTCCTTTGATCAATTTGGTCAATTAAACGCAAAAGATTTGCAGACAAGTCACCAACAAGGGATGCCTTTACCGGATAATAGTTATCTAACTCATGGTCTTGTACATCGATATGAATGATAGGTGATAGTAATGGGTTCCATTTTTTAGGTTCGTATTCGATAGGGTCATATCCGATAGCAATGACTAAATCTGCGCGACTAAAGGCTTTATTGACAATATCACCTTCTGGTAGTCCAATTGTTTGTAAATGCAGTGGGTGATTTTCTGGAACTACACCTTTCGCCATAAATGTTTCTGTGAAAGGGGCTTGAAGCTTTTCGATTAAAGTTAAAATATCAGTAGATGCTCCACCTTTTGAAGCATTATTCCCTATCAAAAATAGGGGGAATTTTGCTTGATTGATAGCCACAGCCACTTCATTGATTGCTTGCTCAGACGACCGTACTTTTTTGTCATAAAGCTGAGTTTGTAAAGGTTCTCCATGCACAAAGGAGGAGGCGATATCATTCGGAAACTCGATATGAATGGCTCCAGTCAAATCCTTTGCAGCCAATGCAAAAGCTTTAGTTATAATTTTTGGAATAACGGAACCATCGTAAATAGTTGTACTCCATTTCGAAATCGGGTGATATAGCTCGAGAATATTTATGTATTGATGAGCCCCCTTAAACTGCATGTTGAGATCGGTCTGTGCCGTAATCGCGATTAGCGGCATTCGATCCAAAGTAGCACAGGCAACACCCGTCACCATATTGGTGGCCCCGGGTCCAAGTGTTGAAAGACAAACTCCGGGTTTTCCTGTCAACTTACCCATCATCCCAGCGATAAACGCTGCTCCAGTTTCATGCCGGCAAACGATAAACTGTATGCTCGACTTATTTATCGCGTCCAACAAATCTATGTTTTCTTCCCCCGGCACTCCAAATATGTATTCAACACCCTGACCCTCTAAACATTTTACAAAAAGCTCTGCTGCCTTCAAAAATACATCCCCTTCCCATAAAAGCCACTAGTTTTATATCCTTATTAACTTACCTTTTATCTATCCCCTTTCAGAATGGATTTATTCGAGGTCGAAAATATTTGTTTGTATTTTGCAGTGCCTTCAATTGTTATTAGTTTTTATTAGGACAGAGCTTTATTATGAAATAGTGAATTTAAACGAGGATAAGGAAGATTGGAGTTTATTGAAAAAGGATTGTATTCTAAAAGTGACAAAAATTTTTTGGTAGATTCTACAATCTCTCTGAATTTATATTCCATTTGTATTCGTATTTTATTTCTAGTTTGTCGAAACCTTTTTTATGGAACTCGTGGAAATATTTTTGATTTTAAACAGTTGAATGTTACAATATGTAAATAAATCATGTAGTAATGAAAAACAATATAATTCATAGGAGTGAAACAAATGTCAGTTGATGTTTATATTAATTTTAATGGGAACTGCCGTGAAGCAGTAGAGTTTTACGCACAGGTTTTTGGAACTGAAACACCACAAATTATGACCTTTGGAGAAACACCACCTAACCCTGAATTCCCTCTCCCAGAAGAAGCAAAAAATTTAGTTATGCACACAAGGCTTAATATTGAGGGAAGTAATGTAATGTTTTCTGATGTTTTTCCTGGAATGCCTTTTGTTGAAGGAAACAACATAAGCCTTGCAGTAGTTAATAAAAACATGGATGAAATTAAATCTATCTTTAATAAACTGAAAGAAGGCGGCACAGTAGTTATGGACCTTCAAGAAACATTCTGGAGCAAACTCTATGGTCAGGTAACAGATAAGTTCGGAATTATTTGGCAATTAAATTATGACACTGGAGAAATGTGAAAATACATTTTTGCTAGAAATTTAAAGCATATAGGGCTTTTCTTCTAGAGAAAAGTTTCTATATCCTTTTTGTGTTTCTAATACTAAAAAATACCTTGTTTATCAAGTTGTGGATGTTGTAGGGTTAGATTCTAAAAGAAGTAATGATATTAAGACAAATAAATGGTTACATTTCACCAATGACAAGTATACACACATCTTATTATCAAAAAAAATGTTACCTTTCTAAAAAATTCAGTATGTTTAGACTATAAGGTCTATATAAACGATCAGAATGTCTGATTTTGAAGTTAGGTTTGGATCAATTATTCACTTATAAATTCAGAGGTTCAATAAAAGTTACAATACGTATACCCTTCGTTTGATAGCGCGTGAATACAACTTGGATTGCTTATGTTATTTAACAGTTTCATATTAGGTTGGGTGCATTAAGATAAGTTTATCGTGCACTTTTTCGAACTGGTTAGCTGTTCAAATACCCTCATTTAGTCTAGGTTTGGCTGGATCGCAGTTAGGCTTTTCAGAATTTGTCGATTCAGTGAGCTTCATCAAATAATAACATTCTTCACGCGACATATGATCCGCCATTAATGGAGAAAATGTTCCTAGAGCTTGTGCACTAAGTTCTAGTTCCTCCAATTCATTTAGAAAGTGCTGAAAAAGTTTTATTTCTAATTTGACGTCTACATTCATCTTTTCTAATGCAGGAAAAGTGGATAAATTAGTCCGTAAATATCCCGCCAATTCGACTGCTTTTATATAATATTCATTAAAATGCTTCGTATATTGGTCACTTTTCTCTTTTAATCGTTTTTCAACATCATCCAAATTGGATGATATGGCACCTGCATGCCCAGCGGCATCTAACAGCCAAACCAAATGATGATGAAGTTCATGATAAACTGGTGGGGTTTGATTGGATTTAAAGTGTTTTAATAACCTTAAATATTCTTCTAATTCGTTCACCATATGATTAAGAAATGTAGGTGAAAGATGTATTTTGATTTTCCCTACTAAATGTTTTTTCATTAGGTTTAACTTAAACTCTCGAAGTTTTAAAGCCGCATCTTCTGCCGCAAAAGTCAATTGTGAAATATCTTCCGATTTGACTTTACCAAGGAGAGTGTCAAATATTTGAATAAACTCGGATGCAATTTCAATATTTTCTAGTTCAACCGGTGCTAAAGACTCATGGATAAATCGGGAATGATCCCCTAAGATTTGCAGCCAAAACTGATGCTCGAATCTTGCTTTCTTTTCCCATACTTCGCTCATTTATTATCCTCCATATCTTAATAATCGAAAACATTTATGATTTTTTATTCCTTTACGGATATACTTATGAACAAAAAAATGAAAAAAGGTCAGCAAACTGTGTTTGCCCGCAAGTTTTTTTATTTGATTATCATTTTTAACGGAAAGAGAAAGGTTCGCTGCAGCCCTCTTTGCTCTTCAACTTATACTACCAAGTAGCTGTAGAATGTATCTTCACTAGTAATAACATATCCCAATAATCTTAACCTCACAATCGGTTTGTATAAGCCACAAGTGACGTATAACAATGTGTAGAGCTTATTTATCTTAGGTCGGAATCGAAAGAAAATCTTCATTATTGCAGTTGGTTTTGATATCCCACTTGAATAGAAGAGTTTTACACATTCATCACCATCTACATAGAATTACTATATAGACTTTTATCGTCCCAAAATTTCGGAATACAAAAAACGAGCCTCTGAATAATTGGCTCGCCTTCGTAAGAAAATTAATAATTTGAGTCATTCACATCAGCTTCCATATCGATTTCCATATCCATTAAAGCCGAGCTCAAGCTTTTTCCATGTCGATCCAAAGTAAGTGATTTTGTGACGCCTCCGCCTAATGCGTTTTGCATGACAAAGTTCAATGCGCCAATTTTCGGCAGTTCATACCTAACCACATCACCCTTCACTATTTCGTGAAAGTAATCCTTAACCTTTTCTGCTGTTACCTGTTTTTTTACTTTTTCATAATCTTCCATACGATAGACGATGACGGAAACATTTGAAATATTTCCTTTATCCCCTGACCTAGAGTGAGTGACTTGCTTGAGTTTCAATCTTGCCGACCTCCTCGTACTTTACTTCGATTGTAATCTCTTCGCTAGGAATAAGAATGGATGCAATTGATACAACCTCTTGGACATTAACCCGAACACCACCGCCTCCAGCAGGCCCATTAGTATAGAGTGCTTCCACCTCTTGCCCGATCACATCAGCAGCTCCTTTATCAGCCGTCCTGGCAGCCACTCTTAATCGTACCTCGGATAGCCTTTCTCTGTCATACAACGGCTCTGAAATAGAAGATCCATACAGTGAATTAGAACCAATATGATCGATTCTCATTTCTTGAATCTCTATATTAGCCTGAATCAACCGGTGCCTCACTACTTCTTCCGCCAGTCTTGACCTTTCCAAACAACCCGAACCGCCGTAACTAATTTCTGCTTCAACTATGTATCCGTCCACGTAGCCGATGCTTGTTTTATAGAGACCACTCTTCTCTTTTCCAGACACCCCAGTAATATGCACTTGGTTTATCACTTTTTCTATCACTTCTATTTGAGAGAAATCAGCAATAACATCAGGAGTAAGATATCGGGTTGGGTCATGAATTTCATAAACAACTTGTTCCTTTACGGTCGCAGCCGTAACCATGCCTCCCGAATCCTCAAGCTTGGTTAAAAAAAAGTCCCCATTTCCCTGTACTTCGGCGATCGGATAACCGACATTCCATAAGTCAGGAACATCCTTATACCCCGGATCGGCGAAATAACCACCTGTCACTTGGGCTGCACACTCGAGTAAATGACCAGCCGCTGTCCCCTTACCAAGAAGCTCATAGTCTGTATCCTGCCAACCAAATTCATGCTGAAGTGGTGCAACTACTAATGAGGGATCTGATACCCGGCCGGTAATTACAATATCTGCCCCTTCTTTCAAGGCGGTCACAATTCCTGAAATTCCGATATAGGCATTTGCAGAAATTATGGAAGACTTCACATCTTTCAATGGTACTCCGGTTTCTATAATTGAGCATTCCAAGTACTTCCCGATGTTTGGATACACATCATCTCCACTTACTGCTGCTATTTTTAAATCATGGATGCCTTTTTCCTCTGCTATATTCTTAACAATCTTAGCTGCGGCGAGTGGGTTTGCTGCTCCCATATTGGTGATTAATGTGACATTATTCTCGACACACAGTGATAAGACCTTATCCATACGATACTTCAATAAATGGTTATACCCCATATCAGGATTTTTCATTTTCTCTTGCTGAGCAAGGGCAATTGTTCTTTCTGCTAAGCATTCAAAAATGATGTAATCCAAATTTCCTTTTTGTATTAATTCCATCGCTGGTTCAATTCGATCGCCTGCGTATCCCGCACCTGAACCAATTCTAATCTTCTTCATAAGATATTCCTCCCTTCAAGCTCCAGTAGGCACTGGAGTCGTCACGATTGATATAATTTAACTGATTGAAGGGTACGCTTTGCACGTTCTACAATAGGAAGGTCGATCATTTTCCCTTCAGTAGTAATACACCTTCCCCTTTGGCTAATGCCTGTTCGAACGCTCTTACAATTCTTTCTGCTTCCTCGATTTCTTCACCATAAAGGTCTGCTCTTTTTTATAATTGAAATGATTCATAGCGATATAAGAATTCGATTTACTATATTTTTATTTGTTATATTTTTCAAAAGTTTCAATAACTACCCTAGTTAATATCTCAATTCCTGTGAAAATGGCGTCCTGATTAAATACCATGTTGGGATGATGTAGACCAGGCTCTAAATCGCAGCCCACACCCAGCATTGTGGCCTTGATTGCAGGCCTTTCTTTTGTATAAAAATGAAAATCCTCTCCACCGGGTGTAATAATAGGCCCCACAAGCCCTTTAGCCCCTAAGGTGTTTTCGATTGCTTTCTCCATAAATTCTGCTGCTTCTTGATCAACAGATGCGGCATAAACTCTTTCTTTGTGCTTGAAGCTTATTTGGCATTGATAGAAGACAGACATTTTATTCAGGACATCGTCCACCTTCTCAATCAATTCATCCATCGCTTCATTTGTTTGCGCACGTAAATCAAGGCTAAACTTGGAGGACCCAGGTATAATATTCGCATTTTCCCCTCCCGCAGAAACCTGTGTCATTTTGACTGAATACGATAGTTGCGGGTTTAGACGGATCCCTTTAATTTGTTCAACAATCGCACTAATCACTTCAATGGCATTTAAAGTTAAATGAGGTCTTGCGCCATGTCCGTCAAATCCATGAATCTCACCAAATACTGTATCAGCTGAGCCATGAATGATGCATGAAGTAGCTTGTCCATTCTTAATTTCCTGAATAGGACGCAGATGAAGACCATATAGAAAGTCAACATCATCCAGTACCTGTTTTTCAATTATCTTTAAAGCACCTTCACCAACTTCTTCAGCTGGCTGAAAAATAAATTTTAACGTACCTGGAAGAATAATATTCATTTTTCTTAATAAAAGCAAGACACCTAATACAATCGTCATATGAGCATCATGTCCGCAGGAATGGTTAGCACGAAAAGTCCCGTCCACATCCTGTAGTAGAGCATCCATATCAGCTCGTAATCCAATCGTTAAATTACTTATACTGTCCACTGGTGACCACTTACCTATAACTCCAGGCATATCCGAAAAAGTGGTCACTTCAAGCCCGTTTTGTTGGATCACCTTTGAAATATAAGATGTAGTCTGAAACTCTTTCCAGCTCACTTCAGGATTCTCATGAAGATGGCGGAAAATCTCCAAAACTTGAGGTTCTATTTCCTTCAATAATTCTTTCATCAAACCGCTCCTTATTTTCTCAGGAGACACCGAGAGCGACTGCCGCTATTAATGCTAAACAAGCAATCAAAGTCCATCCGAGAATTAATTTCCAAATAAATTTAACCCATCTCTCATATGGAATTCCAGCAATAGCCAGGTATCCCATTAATGCTGAGGACGTTGGAATAATTGAGTTCGTAACAGAATCCCCATATTGGAAGGCAAGAACGGCAAGCTGTCTTTCCAATCCCAAAATATCAGTAATAGGAACCATAATTGGCATTGTAGCCGCAGCCTGTCCACTGCCTGAAGAAATGAATAAATTAAGGAATGCTTGGGTGAAAAACATACCTACGACATTCAATGTTTGTGGTAGGTGACTTATCCCCGAAGCTGCCATAAAGACTAACGAATCTATGATTTTACCTTCTTCTAAAACTACTGTAATAGCCCTTGCAAAGCCGACGATCAAGGCACCAAATGTGACTGCTCGAGCTCCCTCAATAAATGAATCAAAAAGTTTCCCAAGTTGCAAACCGCCAACCAGCCCGCTAACGATACCCATAATCAAGAAAGAAGCTGTGAGCTCTGTTAAAAACCAGCCCCATTTAAACACGCCATAAATGTTAAAAGCCAGCCCAAAGATCATTGCTAGAAAAACTAGCTTATGGCGTCCGGTCAATTCAGGGAAATCAACTAATCCGGCCGTTTGTTTTTCTTTTTGTTCAATATCATAGATTACACTTTTTTCAGGATTCCGTTTTACCTTATTTGCATAACGGCTGACATACCAAATGGCAAATGCCAGGACAAAAATATATACAACAAAACGGAAACCAATTCCAGAGAATAAAGGTACTTCTGCCAGTGATTGGGCGACCCCTACAGTGAACGGGTTGAGCATGCCTCCAAAAAATCCGCTAGCAGCACCAAGGGTAATCATAGCCGTTCCAGTAACCGCATCAAAGCCCATAGCTCTTGCTATCGCGATCCCTATAGGCACGAAGATAATGGTTTCTTCTGCCATCCCCATGCTAAAGCCGCCTATGGAAAAAAGCAACATACTCAACGGAATTAATAGTTTTTCTCGCCCTTCAAGAGATCGTACCCCTTTATAGACCCCTGCTTCAATTGCACCAGTAGTGCGAATAATACCAAATACACCACTTACAAGAAAAATATAAAAAATAATCTGGGCTCCCTTTTCTAAGCCCAATGGAATGGACGTGAAAAGGTCAAAGAAGCTCACAGGATCACGATCAATAGCATGATAGCTTCCGTCGACAACAAGCATTCTACCCGATTTCTCATCTTCAACACGATCGAATTCACCGGCAGGAATTACATATGAAGCAAGCCCTGCCATGATGATTATGATAAATATGAGCGTATATGTATGTGGCACTTTTAACCATGCCTTTTTCTTAACTGTCACATTATTTTTTTCAGTTTCCATCATTTCACCTCATCCTAATTGATTTGCTCCATCCGGTTTCAATAAAAATATTAAACTTGCTCTTTTTTTATGGTTAATTGCCCAAGAACTTCCTCGTTGATATTAATTCCAAGCCCCGGTTCTCTTGTAAGATGTACATAGGGAATTTCATAATCAAGATTTCCAATGTCCTGACTGAATAGCAGTGGACCTGTCAGTTCTGTACTGGTAATATTTTTTCGTGAAATGGCCGTATGGTATCCTGCAGACGATCCAATTGAGGATTCTACCATGGACCCAATTTGGCAGCTGATACCCGCAATCTCAGCTGTCTTTGCCAATTGGATTGCCTGATAAATTCCACCGCACTTCATTAGTTTTATATTGATTTTATCTACGGCCTTCTTTTTAATTAGTTCCTGTAGATGGTACCCGTGATGGATGCTTTCATCAGCCATAATGGGAATGGTTGTTTTTTCTTTGAGTTCTGCAAGACCGTCAATATCTCCCATTCTAATCGGCTGTTCTAACCATGAAAGGTGAAATGGTTCCAAAGCTTTTACTGCTGGAAGGGCATTGGCATAAGTTCCCCATCCCTGATTGGCATCTACCCGAATTGGAAACTTCTCCCCAACTTTTTCTCGAACCGCTGCTATACGCTCTACATCTGACTCAATATCCCAACCTACCTTAAGTTTTAACGAAGTATATCCTTGGTCGACAGCTTCCTGAGCTTTTTCAGCCATAATCTCTGGTTCGTCAATACTTAAAACCTTTGCAAAAGTTAGGGATTCATGAAATTTCCCACCTAATAAATCATAAATCGGCAATTTTGTGTATTTTCCCATAAGGTCATAGCAGGCAATATCAATTGCCGCTTTTGCTGAGGGATTTCCCATAATGGCCGAATTCATAATGTCGTGAATTTTTTCCAAATTAAAAGGATTTTCTTGTTTCAAAGCAGGCAATAGGACATGCTTTAATACTTCGAATGTTGCATAAAACGTTTCCCCTGTTACATGTTCATCAGGTACTGCTTCACCATATCCTACTAGCCCGTTATCGGCTATCAATTTTACGATAACAGAAGGCATATACTTATATGTTTCATAGGAAATAACAAATGGTTCTTTTAAAGGCAAATGAGTGGCATAAATTTCACAACGTTCGATAATCAAAACTAAGCTCCCCTTTCATACTGTCGCTATATGTCGTTAATAAAAATAATATATACTAATCCCCTTTTTCTGTAAAGTCTGAATTTTTAAATTCCAGTTAGGTTCTTGAATTTTTCTGTAGCTAAATATAAATTTCGAGGTCTTCCTTGATCGTAAGGATGTTCCTCACCTCCTTTTAAAAGACAGCCTCCTTCAATGAGCCTTTTAATGAATCTTTCTGCCGATCGTCGGGTGCAATTCATGTATTCTTCTAGCTCTGCTGCAGAAAAAGCTCGAAAATTGTTTATGGAAATAAACTGATGAATTAACTTTATATTTTTTGCACTCATTTTAAGTTCACTAGCTAGTTTTTGAATAGTTTCATCCTCGTTTTTCAATTCCACAAGGTGATTTTCTTCAAATAAAGGTCCTTGTAATTTTTGATCTTCATCCACCAAGCATGCAATCGTTTTACTCTTTAGAAATTTATTAGTAAAAAATAACGCTTGGGCTGAATGTTTTTCCGCCTCCTGAATTGTATACCCATACCCAATACCTATTTGGAATAAAGTTTGAAATTCTCTTTCCATTTGTCCGATAATATCATTATAAAAATCGTTTTCGAACGCCTGCAATGCTCCACGTGTTGTATAAATCAAATATGGATTTAAGTATTCAAGAGAAACACGAGCTTGTAGCCTTTTACTCAACTTCTGTAAAAAATTTAAAAATGAATCACTCCCATTAAGATTTTGTTGATAATCTTGAATAGAAATAACAGCAATCTGAGATTCTTCCGTTTTCTTTAGTTTCAACAAGGATATAGCTCTTGTTAGGCTTTCAATTAAGGTATGTTTGGGCTGGACCATATATCTAGAAGGAATGGATAGCCTTTGAAGCTCCTGATAAACTGCATGAATACTCGTTAGTGCAAAAAGGGTTTTTCCTTCCCTATATTGTTTGCTGTGAAAGTGGACAAATTCAGCTATATTTAGTGCCTGGGTTTCTTCATCCCTCTTATATATCCAAGGGTAATCCTTAACATAAAGGGACTTTTCTACGATTTCTGATTCTTCCAGCACCTTCATTAACCGGCTTTGATCCGGTAAATCGATAGAAATTTCATTCAAAGTCACTTGTTCCCGATGAGAAATCGATAATAACGAGAGCGCTACAGTCAATTCATCAAAAGGGACATATATAGCTTCAATGAAATTTCTTTTAACTTGCTTGTACCCATAATAAAAAGGGATTGAACCTGAAAACAATACTAAATCAGTTTGTTTACCAGCTTCTTCTATTAACAGACTACTTTCTTCCGGCATCTCGTACTGAAAGAAAATAAATTGTACTTCAGGAAATAAGGGATAATGGACAGATAAGGATTCCAAAAAATACTTTGAGCCTATAACACCAATTTTCATTATGTTGTTTCACCTCTAAAATGAAATATAAATATATTATAACGGTAGAATCGTATCAGTAACTATTTTAAATTAATTAATATACCAAAGTCCTGCACGCTCCCGAGGGTAAGTCCCAATCGCCATCAAGTTAAGAAAATGGTTGTTTCACAAATGTTATCAGGCACGCTTTTTTACGCTGTAATATTTTACCACTAACTACAGAGATATTAAAGAAGCTAAATAACCTCTCAAGTAGTGAATCCATTTAGCTGGAAAAGGGGTACGGAAGAGATTCGAGAAAGTGGTGCCACATTGGAAAAGTTCGTTTTTGGCTTCCTTGTATTCATCCATATTTTCACTTCACACTTTCTTTTTAGCAGGGTAAGCCAAACTCTATTCCTCTAAAGTCTTGAGCTCTGGACCATGTTTGAATTTTGCGTTATCGACACCGATAATAAGTGTTTAGCTCCTGTTACTAAACTAATACTTTAAATATTTACCCAGTGTAAAAAGCCTTTACTCTTGAAGAGTAAAAGCTTTTTACGAATTTGCTCTATTAATCGCATAAATCTGCTTAAAGACTTATCCAATTTCAAGGGAGTACAGTAATTTAATATCCTTTCACTAAAATGATTCTCCATTTAAAAAAATAAGGGCGGCAGTCCGATAGATTTCTGTTGTCTCCGCAAGTTCTTCAACATCTACATATTCATTTATTTGGTGTGGTACTTCCCTTTCCCCCGCTCCAATCGTGACAATTGGAATACCAGCCATATGCAGGAATGTCCCATCTGTTGCTCCTGGGACTCCGTTATACACCGCTTCTTTTCCCGTAACGATTTGAGCAGCTTTTGCAACAGCCGTGACTACTGGGTTATCACGGTCGGTAATGGTCCATGGACGTTCCTCAATCACTTCCATTTCTGCTTTAAAATCAGGATCATCTTTAGCAAGTTTATCTATTATGTTTTGCAATTGAGATTTTATAACCTTATGCTCTTGGCCAGGTATAGTTCGAATATCCAATGTGGTCATGCATTGATCTGGAACAACATTAATTTGTGCTTCTCCGTGAACAGGTCCCATTAAGATTGTCGGTGTTATGGAGGGCCAGCCCAACAGATCGTGCTTTCCAAGACGTTCTTTCTCAAGAGTTTCTAACTTATCAATTTCACAGATTATTTTAGCCATACGTGTATTCGGATTGATCCCGCTTAAAGGCATAGCTCCATGAGCCATTTTTCCGTAAACATTAATGGCAATCCGCATAGCCCCCTTTTGTGTAATGCAGACTTCATTTTCTTCAGGTTCACAAATGATAGCTCCTGCTACATCTTTTACCCATCCCTGTTTTATAAAATGTTTAATACCAATCATCATTCCCTCTTCATCACAAGGAATGCATAAAATAATTTTCCCTGACCAGTATTCCTTATCTCTTAATAAGGAATGAACAGCAGTAATCATACAAGACAGATTTCCTTTTGTATCATTTGTCCCTCTGCCATACATTCTTCCATTTACAATTTCCGCTCCAAATGGATCGTACTTCCACGCTTCACGTTCTCCTTCCGTTACTACATCTGTATGACCTTCGAAAAGTAACGTTTTTCCGGGTCTGCCGGAATCAACAATGCCTATAACATTAGGACGGCCTGGCTCTACTTCTTCAATAAATACCTCAATCCCTATATCCCTTAGATAGTTTGCTACATAGTTCGCAACTTTTTCTTCGTTTCCCCCTTCAACTCCGGGGCGATAAACACTTTCGATTTTGACAAGGGACTGGGTAAGTCGGATTACATCCTCTTTATCTCTTATTCTCCTAGCCTGCATTTGATGTACACTCATTCGTAAATACTCCCTTTCTATTAGAAGTTTTTTTAAAATTAGTGGTGGTTCACCTTCAATAGAGAAACGTTGGTATCATCGTTATATCCAAAAAAGACACTGTTAAAGAGTCCTTCGATTGCCTTCCCTTTTTTATTTAATGATGGGTACACGAGACTCATAATTAATTGCAATCTAACGGATAGATCGGTCTAATAATTCTTTGATAATTAAAGCTAGCTACTTTACTCGTACTTAATCCTGGTGAATCTACAGAGATAATCTTTTTAGCAAGGTACTTAAAACCAGCACGGAAATGCTGTGCTGATTTTAATGCGACAATCCTAAATTCAGTAACATCAATTCCATGTAACAAAAAGATTTGTTCGTCTAACGTCTGCCAATTTACTGAACAAACTATAATATCTACATTCCCAACCTGTAACCGAACTGACTTTCCTAGATTAAATTCAAATCCTTTCATCATAGGTGATGAAGTGGTAAATCTACCATCGGTCAGTGCTTTTATATAAGCAGAAGTTAGAGCAATTGGTTCTCCATGTAGGGAATCAGTTTTCCCACCAATGGACACATCTATTTTTCCACCAACCCCTACCTGGTGAGCTAGGTTTGCTACTTCTGGATCATAAATAAACCCAAAGCATGATTTGGGAATATTAAACTCTAACATTTCCCTCAATAAATAAGTACCGTCCCCTGGAGCGCCAGCCCCAGGGTTATCAGAAGATTCATTAATGATAATTGGACATTCTCCAATAGATAACGCTTGGAGCATCCCATTTTTAGGATCAGGAAGTTCCCGTAAAAACTTTGCTCTCATAGCCCATATATCCTTGGCCACTTCCTTGCAGACAGTTTGCGCTATTTCATCATTTCCATCAGTTATCGTTATGACAGTTGCCGATACATCTGGAATGTCTGTATATGGAAATCCATGAAAAAAGGTACAATCAATCACTTCTGTTTGTTCTTCCATGTCCAGACATAATTGAGTAATATCTTTTGCAGGATACATATCCGTCGAACCAGCGGCTATTGGTATTAAGATTGGCAATTTTTTCATTACCATAACAGGATTAATTTCTCCCTTAAGTATTTTCACTGTTAAATCCATAGCCTTTAAGCCTGTTTCATAACAATCAATATGCGGATAATACTTAACGCCTAATAGCAAATTTGCCTCATTTACCATTGTTTCAGAAAGATTTCCATGTAAATCCAAAGTGACGACTATGGGAATTTCATAGCCTAGTATCTTTCTTAACTCTTTTAGTAATTCACCTTCTAAATCATCAATTCCATCCACAACCCCAGCACCATGTAAAGCGAGGCAAATAGCATCTAGTTTTCCTTTACCTTGTATATTTGTTAAAAGCTCCTTTTTTAATGTTTCAAAACATTCTCTAGTTATCGTACCAGCTGGATTGGCAAATGCAGAAAAACTTGGAATAAGGTCAACTCCTAATTCCCTTCCTTTATCAATCATTCCACCAATATAATCCTTTACACCATCGTGAGATCGTAACACCTCCTCGTTTCTTGCCCAAAGAATCTCCTTGAATGAATCTTCAGTTGTTTTTACAGCGGAAAACGTATTAGTTTCATGCATAATATGACCTATACCTATTCTCAATTCCTTTCATCCTTCCTATTTAAGTAACATATACTTCATCTATCTCTATTTAAATTGATATCTTGATTTAATTAGGATTTGGATAATATATCATTGCTTTCTTTTTGGAATACCACTTTACCGCCTATTATTGTATAATCCACTTGCATATCTTTAATTTGATCAGTAGGTACATCGAGAATTGCACCGTTTAATACAACCAAATCTGCTAACTTTCCTATTTCTATGCTACCTTTTATATTCTCTTCAAAACTCGCATATGCTCCATTCCATGTAAACAGCTTGATTGCCTCTAATACGCCTATTCGCTGGTTACCTCCTACATCCTGCCCTGTTGAACTTTTCCTATTTACAGCTCCATGAATTCCTATAAGCGGATTAAACGAGGTGACCGGACTGTCGGAACCTCCGGCAACTATTATCCCCTTATCAATGAAATCACGAACTGGATACATATGATTGACTCGGTCTCCGTAGCTTTTAATGTAGCCATCACCGTATTCAAGGAAGAAAGCAGGATTCGGAATAGGAATAACCTCTAATTGCCTCATCCGTTCAACTAAATCAGGCATTGTAATTCCTGCATGTTCAATCCGATGGCGGTGATTCTTTCTAGGATGTTTTTTCAATGCCTCTTCAATACAATTAAGCATCATTTCAATAGCCCGGTCTCCTTGAGCATGAGCTGTGATCTGAAACCCTTTTTCATGAGCCTCCCCGAGAATACGGTTAAGTTCCTCCTGGCTAAAGTACAGGATACCAGAATGTTCCGAATTATCAGTGTAAGGTTCCCTCATTGCAGCATTTGGCCCGCTACTACTCCCATCAGTAAAAACCTTAGCTGGACCAATTTTAAATTTCTCATCTCCCAGACCTGTTGAAATTCCTGCTTTTATCATCTTGTCAACAAATTCTTCTGACTTATTGATTGTTGAGACAATTGCATAAGTCCTAACCTGAACCTGTCCGTTACGAACTGCCTCTTGCATCACCCTAAAGTTTTCCGGGCTAGAGACACCTGCATCGTGAATACTGGTAATGCCAGAAGCGATAAAATCATTAGAAGCCATCATCAAACCTTGTAGAAGCTCTTCATGTGTATAATCAGCCAATTCGTAATAAGGCATTTGTGCGTTTTCTATTAAAACTCCTGTAGGAACTCCTACTTCATCGCGGACCACTATTCCACCTTCGGGATCTGGGGTATGTTCATCAATCCCTGCTATCTCTAACCCCTTGCTATTTACCACGGAAATGTGACCACAGGCGCGCCTAAGAATGATCGGGTGATTGCTAGAAATAAGATCCAATTCTTTTCTAGAAGGATATCTATTTTCTAATATTTTGGTTTCATTGAATCCCCATACACGCACCCAGTTTCCAATTGGTGTTTCATTCACTTTTTTTTCAATTTCTTTTAAAACGTCATGTAGAGATTCGATTGTGGGCTCCTTACAGCTTACTCCTAATTTATTTGTACCAAATAAAGTAATATGAAGGTGAGAGTCAATAAAGCCTGGCACTAAACTTCTACCTGCTAAATCCACTACCTCCGTTTGAGGACCAATTAATCGTTTCACTTCTTCATTCGTTCCCACCGCAACAATTAGGTTATCAGTAACAGCAACAGCTTCATTTACGTCGTATTCCTTGTTTGATGTAATTACTTGACCATTAACTAACACTAAATCTGCAAACATCAATTCACCTCGTTATCGGTTTAGATTCTTCTTTTAAAAAAGAAAAGTTAGTTTGGGAGAATAGTAGTGAACCAGAATAATGTAAATATATTATTCATATAAATGACAAGCTACAAAGTGATTGGCCCCCTTTTTTGTAAGTGCAGGCGATAGAACCTTGCAACGATCCATTACATGAGGACATCTCGTATGAAAAATGCATCCCGATGGCGGATTAAGTGGAGACGGTACATCCCCTTTTAAAATAATCCGTTCCTTTTTTAATTTAGGATCGGGAATTGGAACCGCGGATAATAATGCTTGAGTATACGGATGCAAGGGATGAGAAAATAGTTTATCTGTTGAAGCGCGTTCTACCATATGTCCCAAATACATAACTCCAATGTTATCAGCTATATGTCGGACTACACTTAAATCATGGGCAATAAAGAGGTAAGAAAGATTTAAGTTATCTTGCAATTCCTGCAACAAGTTTATGACCTGCGATTGAATGGATACATCGAGAGCGGACACTGGTTCATCACAAATTACAATTTTAGGGTTTACTGCTAAAGCTCTAGCAATTCCAATTCTCTGTCTTTGCCCACCTGAAAATTCATGGGGATAACGGTAATATTGGTCTTCTCTAAGTCCGACTTTATGAAGTAAGTCCAAGGTTCTTTCCATACGTTCTTTCTTTGACCCTATTTTATGTATCTTCATAGGCTCTTCAATTGCATGTCCTATGGTTTGCTTAGGGTCTAAAGAAGAATGAGGATCTTGAAACACCATTTGTATTTCTTGCCTAATTTGCTCGATTTCCTTCCCCTTTAACTTAAATAGGTCGCTTTCCTTATATATGGCTTGACCCTCTGTAGGTTCCGTTAAACGCATGATGGTTCTTCCCGTTGTGCTTTTCCCACAACCCGATTCACCTACAAGCCCAAGCGTTTCTCGTTCATTTAAGGTAAACTCTACATTATTTACCGCTTTAACATGCCCTTTCACTCGGCCAAGAGGAGAATAAATAGGAAAATACTTCCTCAAATTCTTAACCTGTAAAATCGGAGCTCTTTCATCTGACAGCGTCTGCAATACCTTTTCGCCTCCCCTCTTGTAATACAGTTTCATAATGCCAACAGCGCACTTTATGTCCGTCTTCAATCTCTTTTAATTCTGGTGGTTTTTCTTCACACTGGCTTGTAGAATACGAACACCTTGGAGCAAAGCGACACCCTTGGGGAATATTATTAAGAGACGGGACCATCCCTTCAATCACATGCATATGTTTAGAACGATCCCCATCCAAACGTGGAACGGATTTTAACAATCCTTTGGTGTAGGGATGTAAGGGTTCCGAAAATAAAGATCCTACTTCAGCTTCTTCGATTATTTGACCTAAATACATAACCACCACACGTGTACAGACCTCAGCAACTACTCCTAAGTCGTGTGTTATCAACATGACTCCCATGTTTAGTTCCTTCTTCAAACCTTGAATCAAGTCCAATATTTGGGCTTGAATAGTAACGTCTAAAGCGGTCGTAGGCTCATCTGCGATTAGTAGATTAGGGTTACACGCCAATGCCATTGCAATCATTACCCTCTGTCTCATTCCTCCTGATAGCTCATGCGGATACTCATTCACCCTTTTTTCTGGAGAAGGAATCCCTGTTAATTTGAGCATTTCTATAGCTTTGGTATAAGCCTCTTCTTTTCCAAGCTTTTGATGAATGATGAAAGATTCTGCAATTTGATAGCCAATTGTATATACAGGATTAAGAGAAGTCATCGGATCTTGAAATATCATAGATATTTCGTTTCCACGTATGTGTCTCATTTGATCTTCGCTCAAGGATAGCAAGTTACTGCCCTTATAGATCAGCTCTCCTTCATATTTAGTCGTGTTTTGATTTAACAATCGTAAAATAGATTCCGAGGTTACACTTTTTCCGCATCCCGACTCTCCAACAATCCCTAGGGTCTCTCCTGAATATATCTCGAATGAAACCCCATTAACTGCGGTAACAGGTCCCTTTTCTGTCATGAACGTCGTTTTCAGGTTTTTGACCTCTAATAAACATTCTTTACCCATAAACGTCCTCCTCATTAATACCGTGTTATTATTATTTCTTTACTTTATTGGTGTGCGGATCGAGTAAATCACGAAGCCCATCACCGAAGAGATTCAAACCCAATACGGATAAAATAATGAATGCACCTGGGAAAACTGTCATCCACCAGGCATTAAAAATTACGATTTTACCATCAAATAAAATGTTTCCTAGACTTGGTGCTGGCGCAGGAATACCAGCTCCCAAAAAGCTGAGCGATGCTTCAATTATGACAGAAACTCCAAATACGTAGGTGATTTGAACAATCAGAGGAGACATAGTGTTTGGAGCAATATGAAGCCAGATAATTCGCCATGAACTGGCCCCTTGTGATCTCAGAGCTTCTATAAAGGTTTGTTCTTTGACTACAATGGCAGCAGAACGAACGACACGTGCGACAGTAGGTGTATTTACAATAGATAACGAAAGAATGACATTAACTATATTCGGCCCTAATGCTGCCATGAGCGCAATGGCCAATAGAATTGCTGGAAATGCCATTAAGCCATCACATATCCTCATCAGGATATGATCCAAGGTCCTATAATAAGCTGAGTACAAACCAATTACTGCTCCAATTACCAGTGTTATCACAGCTACCGTAAGTCCAACGGTCATGGATACCCGAGTGCCATAAACTACCCGGCTAAATATATCCCTGCCAAAGTTATCTGTTCCAAAAAAATGTTCAGCACTTGGTGGACTCAGACGAGCTGTTACTATCATGTCATAAGGTGTATATACTGTGATCAAAGGTGCAAAAATAGAGATTAAACTGAGAACTAAGATAATCACACTTCCGGTAACTACAAGCCGATTTGAAAAATACCTGCGCAGAAGGATAGATTGACGTTCTTTCTTCATATGATTTTTTGAATACAATGGGTCTGTTTTTTGTATTATTGTTTTTGCTTCCATAAATCATTTCCCCTTCTATTCATTTCTCTATTTCCGGCTTAACCGTACCCTTGGATCAACCACACCGTACAGTAAATCTACTATTAAATTAATGAATACATAAGCGGCGGATACCAGCAGAACTGTTCCTTGGAGAACCTCGTAATCTCGCTGCACTATTGAGTTCATGATAAGTTGACCGAGTCCCGGTATATTAAAAACCGTTTCTGTAATTACTGCTCCCGCTACCAATGTCCCAAAGGTTTGTCCAACGACAGTCAGAATAGGGATAAAAGCATTTCTCAATGCATGTTTATAAATGATTAATTTTTCTTTAACACCTTTTGATTTTGCGGTTTTAATGTAGTTCATGCTTAGTACCTCTAACATTGAGGCCCTTGTCATCCGCGCAATCAAAGCAGCTTGTATGGCCCCAAGAGACAAGGCAGGCAATATTAGATATTCAAGGTGAGCCAACAGCCCATCATCAAGTGGTTTATATCCAGCTACCGGAAACCATTGGAGTTTCACTGCGAAAAATAAAGATAATAATAATGCAAGGAGAAAGCTTGGCAAGGAAATTCCCAACAAAGAACCCACCATGAACATTTGGTCAGTGCTTGTTCCCCGTTTTTTGGCAGCAATAATTCCCATAGGAATAGCTATAAGTATAGAAATCCCCTGTGCTAATATCGCTAATGAAAGAGTCGGACCTAAGTGATCCATAAATACCTGTAAAACTGGTTCCTTCATATAAATAGACATTCCCAAGTCGCCTTGAAGAAGACCAAAGACCCAATTAAAAAATTGCTCATACATAGGTAGATTTAAACCGAGTTCTTCTCGTAATCTTTCAATGTCATCTTCAGTTGCATCTGCCCCAAGCATTACTGATGCTGGATCTCCTGGTATTAAATGCATAATGAAAAAGACTACAATAGCTACAGTTAATAGAACCGGAATGAGAGATAAGACTCGCTGTAGAATATAGGCTTTCATTAAAAATCTCCTTTCTACAATTAACCCCTTCACAATGTAAAACGTATGAAGGGGTATCTGAGCAATTGATTTTATTCTTTAACGGTCGTATTCCATAAAACAGGTCCAAGGAATTCTTGATATCCTTTGACTTTTTCCGCTTTTACGGATATGGAATCATAAGCACCAATATTAACAACAGGCATATCTTCCCAAATCACTTTTTGCAATTCATTAAAGGTTTCTTTAGCTTTATCCTGGGAAGATTGAGCTTTAATTTGATCCAATAGTTTGTCTATTTCAGAGTTATTCGTCCAGCCTGCAAACTTTGCTCTAGAATCCAAGAATGGATATTGGAGCGGGGTTGCGCTAACAGGCCAGCTAGTAAAAAACATTTCCCATTGATCAGGCTTATTTCGGCGATCTAATAGAGTAGACCAATCCACCACGTCTAGCTTTACGTTCATACCAATTTTCTGAAGTTGTTGCTGAACTGCGACGGCGGAATTATAATGTTGTGAATAGTCACGGCTTGTCAGGATTCTTAATTCTTCCCCATTATACCCAGCTTCCTTCAGCAATTGTTTGGCCTTTTCAGTATCTTTAGCTTCATAAATTTCTTTCCCTGTATCCGTGTACCATAAGCCTTGCTCTTTTAACATAAATCCAGGGTCCAGTCTAAAATAACCATCAGTAACAGCAGCTGTTAAGACCTCTTTTTTATCAATTGCTAAATTCACCGCTTGGCGAGCTTTAACATTTTTTAGGAATCCATTTTGTTTATTAAAAATTAGAGTGTGAATTCCCAAAGGCGCTTGAATGGTTTCGAGACTTGGTACATTTTTAAATTGTGGTGCTGCATCCCATGGCATCATTACGCTCAAGTCATATTCTCCACTAATCATCCCTGCTACTCGAGTCGAGTTATCAGTGACGAAGTGAAAATATATGTCATCTACAAGAGCTTCCTTTTTACCAGCTAAACCGTCTGCAGGTTGGGATGAAGCCTTATAATCATCAAATTTCTTTAAATGAACGTATTGATTTTGTTTCCACTCTACAAACTTAAATGGACCTGTTCCGATATATTCTGTGATTCCACTTGTACCAGCCGATTCTATCACCTCTTTTGGCATGATGGCTGCGAATTGCCCCACTTCTGCCAGTACTGGTAATAGAACGATAGATGGTGTTTCGACATGTAGGATAACCGTATATTCATCTTTAGCTTCCCACTTAGAATTTCCTAGGTTTGCCTTTGCAACGGCCCCTTCTTGCCATTTTTTCATGGAAGCAATGACATCCTCAGCTTTCATTTCTTTCCCATTATGAAATTTGACGCCTTTTCTTAATACAAATGTAACTTTTTTTCTATCTTTACTAACCTCATAGGATTCAGCAAGCATTGGAGTTACTTCAAATTTAGAATTTAAAGTGACTAATGTCTCAAATATATGCCTTGCTGGGTCGCGTGTTGCATTTGCTGTCGTCAGGTGTGGATCCAGTGATGTCGGCTGTGCTGGATAAGCCACTTTTAGTGAACCTCCCTTAGATGCTGACGAAGTATCATTATTTGAATTATCTGACTTCGAACTGCATCCACCAAGGGCAAGAGCACAAATCAACATGACTATCGAAATGAAAAGATTTTTCTTTACAAACATTTTCTTTCCCCCTTTTTTTCATTCTGTTTTTTATATGGACAGGTTTCTTACTAATGTAGTGGAGGGTTTGTTCCTTCTGGAAGAGGAGTTCTGTAATTACCTTTGGCTTCTAATTCTTTCTCAAATTCTTCTTTTACAACTTTCACTAGTTTCTCATTTTTCATTAAATCAATGACGTTTACCCTAATATTTTCGAAGTTGCATATTTTGTAGTCAAAAAAGATTTGGTAAATAAATTACTTATTTAGTTCTAATATCAATGACCTTACTCCTACTTATATGAAATTAGGGAATCTCTCTACAGACTCCCTATTATTAATCCGTATATATCTATTTTCAATTCGATTTCTTGTTCTGCACTAACGTTTCTCTTTACCTTATATTAAGGTTTTTTGATTGCTGCTGAACTGAAGCAGAAGTAACAAGTCCTTTCTTAATTGTAAAGACGAGTAAAAAGCAGATGAATAAGACTATACTAATAAAATATAATCCCATCTCTACACTACCTGTAGTATCCTGTACATAACCAATTACATATGGGCCGATAAACCCACCTAAATTACCAATGGAACTAATGAGCGCTATTCCTACAGCAGCTTCTAATTCAGTAAGGAATAATGAAGGAATTGCCCAAAAAGGTCCGAAAATACTGTAAATACCAACAGTTGCAACAGACATCATGATTATAGATAGGATAGGATCCGTAGTTAATCCACATCCCATAAGGCCAATAGCACCAACAAGCGGCGGTATGGCAGCATGCATTTTTCTTTCACCAGTGCGATCAGATCGGCGTGCCCACCAAACCATCGCTATTCCTCCAAAAATATAAGGTATCATTGTAATCAAACCGACCTGAGTATTTGTTAAAATATTTGAAAAGGATTTGATAATAGTTGGCATCCAAAACCCTATTCCATACAAACCAGTAACTAATGTAAGGTAAATAAACGACAATCTCCAAATTCTAGAACTCCCAAAAATATTTTTCAGACTAGAGTGTTTGCCTATCTCCTTACCTTGATTTTCTTTTTCTATTTCGGATATGAGCCACCCTTTCTCTTCCTTTGTAAGCCACTTTGCCTGTTCAGGACGATCTGTTAAATAAAAGATAGTCGTAATCCCTAAAATGACAGCAGGAATTCCTTCCAATACAAATATCCAGCGCCATCCAGCCATTCCACCCCAATTAATATTATCAATTATCCACGTGGTAACAGGTGCTCCAATAATATTGGACACTGTCAAAGCTGTCATGAAAAGGGCTACTGCACGAGCTCGTTCTTTTCCTCGGAACCAATACGTAATATAAAGTAAAACGCCTGGAAAAAATCCAGCTTCGGCAACTCCTAGCAAAAAACGTAGGATATACAAATGATTCGCATTTTGGACCCAGGCTGTTAATATTACAACAATACCCCAGGTTATCATTATTCGCCCAATCCACTTTCTCGCTCCTATACGATGCATTAGCATATTACTGGGTACTTCAAAAAGAAAGTAACCAATAAAGAAAATACCAGAAATTAACCCCAAAGTGGATGCTGTTAAACCGAGATCTTTATTCATCTCCAGAGCAGCATAGCCAATGTTTACTCTGTCTAAAAAAGCAATGATATACAACACAAAAATATAAGGAATAATCCTTCTGGATACCTTTTTTATTGTACGTGCTCCTAATTCAGATTCCTGCATATTACAACTCCTATTTAGGAAATTTTGTTAACATTGGAGTACTAGAGATTTGCTCGTTTTTTTACTACTATTCTAACTAATAGAATCACTGCAGTTGCCCAGTTAAATCTTTCAAGGATATCCTTGAGCCATTTTTATTTGATTCCTCCTACTTTTTTGTAGGGGGATAATTTAGTAGGCTCTGCCCATAGTAATCTCGTACCTCGATACATCACATAAAGTTGAAGCATAATAGAAAGTCTTATTTAACGAAACATGTGAGCCAGCTTGTTGCTAGTTCTACTGATTTCGGTCTCGTAATCGAGGTTCGTGAAGTCCTATCGTCCTAGGTAAATTCAAAGTAAGCTGACATTTTGGTTGCAATAGTGTGTTAGACAGATTCGCTCTAACTGTGACTGCTATACCGGGTTCAAAGGCTATAAATACTGATGAACTAAAAAATACTAGATTGAAGTCGTTCTTTAAAAGTATTATGGCAAAATCAAAAGTCTCAACATCAAATGCAACTAGCGGACACTTACATTTTTTGAATGCATACGATATTGCTTAAAGTCATTTCACAATATCGTATGGCTTGGCTGAAAAAATACACTTAATTAAGGGAGTCTCGTTATCTATGTTTTCGTCCAGCTCACTAATTATATCCCTCGTCCACCATCTACATTGAGTATCTCACCAGTCACAATTTTTGCTAAGTCGGAAGCGAGATAAAGGGAAGCTTGCGCAATATCTTCTGCCTGTATAAGGGAACCTAATGGAACGCTGTCCAAAAAGATCTTTTTCTTATCTTCTTCCATCAGTGTCCCGTCCCCATTCAAAAATTGATTGATCATCGGTGTATCAGCAGGTCCTGGGTTAATGGCATTCACACGAATTTTATAAGGTGCGAACTCCAATGCCAATGCCTTAGTAAGCATAATGGCAGCTCCTTTTGACGCACAGTATGCATTTAAACCGGGACGAGCTCGTACCCCTGCAATGGAAGCGATATTTATAATCGAACCGCTTTGCTGTTTTTTCATGATTGGAGCTGCATACTTGGTAGTTAAAAAGATAGATTTCGTATTAACGTCCATAATCCGATCCCATTGTTCTATACTTAAATCCTCTACCTCTGTGAAGACCTGAGGTACACCAGCACAATTCACTACAATGTCTAATCTTCCAAAAACGTCCTCCACTTCCTGGAACAGTGCAGCCACATCTTCGTTATTAGAAACATCGACCTGAACGGCCTTGACATTTTCGCTAGAAAACGAATCGCTTGCTGCTTTTGCTGCCTCGATATTCAAGTCTGCGAAGATTACATTTGCTTTTTGTTCAACAAATAATTGTGCAATGGCTTTCCCCATACCTGACCCTGCTCCCGTTACAATGGCTGTTTTCCCCTGTAATAATTTCTCAATCATAAGTTAATCACCACCATTTTTTCATCTGTCATTTCTTCAATCGTATATCTTGGTCCTTCCTTACCTATTCCACTATTCTTAACTCCACCATATGGCATCATATCGTTGCGGTAGGTTGATACGTCATTCACGATTACTCCACCATATTCCAGCACCTTGACTGCCTTTAAGGCTAAAGCCAGATCTCGTGTAAAAATGCCTGCTTGAAGACCATAATCCGATTGATTGGCCGACTCTAATGCTTCCAAAATATCCTCGTAAGGGATTATCGCCACTACCGGTGCGAACACTTCCTGACAAACAACTTTCATGTTCGGTGTTGTTTGAGTTAAAACAGCTGGATAAAACAGTGAACCTTCTCTAAGAATCGGCGTAAGCGCAACAGCACCTTCTGAAATAGCCTCATTGACCCACTGTTCTACGCGAATCGCCTCTTTTTCATTAATCATTGGACCTATATCCGTGTCCGGTTCTTCCGGATTCCCAACTTTCAGTTGTTGAACATATGAAAGATACTTTTCTGTAAAATCATCCAATACAGAATTATGCACATATAAACGCTGAACAGATATACATGCTTGCCCTGCATTGTGAAAGCTACGGGAAGCCGTAAGCTTGGCCGCTTGGTCCAAATCAGCATCAAAATGAATAATGTTTGGAGAATTGTTTCCTAGCTCCAAGGTTACTGGGCGCATTCCACTTTTCTCTTTAATATATCTTCCAACTCCTGCTGATCCAGTGAAAGAATACATGGCAATCCGTTCATCTTGTAAAAGCCATTCACCAACTTCGGCGCCACCATTTACCACATTTACATATCCTTTTGGCAGTCCAGCCTCTTCAAACAGTTCTACTAATTGAAACGTGGTCACAGGTGTGTTTGGTGCTGGTTTTACTACTACTGTATTTCCTGATGCTAGTGCTGGGGCGATTTTATGTATCGCTAACAATAATGGGTAATTAAAGGGAGTGATGGCTCCAATGACTCCTTTAGGGACACGGATTGTGAACCCCAATCGATTATCCGCTCCTTCGACGGCCTGTAACGGAATCATTTCACCAGTAATTCTTTTTGCTTCTTCCGCGGACAAACGCAAAGTTTCAATTGTGCGATCCAGTTCACCTTTGGCATCTTTAATGGTCTTGCCTACTTCTCTCACCAAGGTAATCTCAAATTCTTCTCTACGTTCTTGGAATAACTCGGAAGCTTTCAATAAAATTTGATACCTTTGAAATGCAGTTAATTGATCTTGTTTAAAGCATTTTTGTGCCTCTGTTATAGCATTATAAACATGTTGCTTTTCTGCCTTAGCAACATGAGTTAATACTTCACCTGTATATTTGTTATATACAGGAATCGTTTCTTCTGTAGGTACTTGCTGTCCACCAATAGATAAATGGTAGTCTTTTATAATCATTTTTTCTCCCCCAAATTGGTTTTTAAACTCAATTCCCGTATTTTTGAAACTATTGCATCTCCCATTTCCATGGTATTAGCCGTTCCTCCGAGATCAGGAGTCCTGACAGTACCATCGAATAACACTTCTTCTATGGCGTTCAACACCAATTTTCCTAATTCAGGAAGTCTAAGATGATCCATCATGAGACTAATACTCCAAATTTGTGCAATTGGATTGGCAATACCTTTTCCTGCTATATCTGGTGCTGAGCCGTGTATTGGTTCAAACATCGAAGGATATTTCCTTTCAGGATTGATGTTTCCAGAAGGTGCCAACCCTAGTCCCCCAACTATAGCGGCTCCCAAATCCGTTAATATATCCCCAAACAGATTGCTTCCCGCAACGACATCAAAACTTTCAGGCTTTGAGATAAAATAAGCAGCAAGTGCATCTATATGATAGAGTTGAACATCTATCTGAGGGTGCTCATTTCCAATTTCTTTAACGATTTCATCCCAAAATGGCATGGTATGATTAATCGCATTGGACTTTGTTGCAACCGTCAGCCTTTTCTTTGGCCTACTTTCAGCCACTGAATAGGCATACTTGAGAATCCTTTCACTTCCATATCGGGTAAATACATTGTTTTGTATCGCTGTTTCATAAGGTGTGCCTTCGTGAAGGCGACCACCTATATTCGAATACTCCCCTTCCGTATTTTCTCTAATTACGACAAAGTCTAAATCATCATGTGATTTATATCTTAATGGGCTTTCCAACCCTTTAAGCAATTTGACCGGCCTCAAGTTAACATATTGCTGAAAATGCCTGCGGATTGGAAGAATAAGTTCCCATACCGAAACATGATCTGGAACAGTAGGAGCTCCAACGGCTCCAAATAAGATCGTGTCGTAATCCTCCAATAAATTTAGTCCATTTGATGGCATCATCCTTCCATGTTTTAGATAATACTCACAATTCCAATCATAGAAATCGTAAACAAATCTTACATCTGAATGTACTTCTTCAAGCACTTTTAAAACTTTCAACCCTTCATTAACTACTTCTGGACCAATTCCGTCCCCAGGAATAATTGCGATGGAAAAGTGTTTTTGCAATTTCTTCACCTCATTATGTTTCATAATAATGTGCTACAATTTCATAACTTGCAAAAACCGTGCCAATAAAATTAAAATACTGAAAATTCAGATATATTAAGCGATAAAAGGGTTTTCTATTTTATTAACCCTTCGATAAGTGTTTTAAATTACAACAAGGTGTTGAATTTTGAAACACTACAGATTATATTCTTTTAGTTTTCTCCATAAAGTAGATCGGTCTACTCCAAGTGCTTGTGCCGTCTTAGTTTTGTTATTGAAATATTTTTTTAATGCCGCCTCAATCAGTTCTCGTTCCTTCACTTTAATGCTTAAATCAGAAAGATTTTTCTGGCTTTTGTTCCTATTAAGCTTTAGTAAAAGGAATTCGCAGCTTTGCACTGTTAAGGTTGTTCCCTCCTCAAGCAGTACCATTCGTTCAACTATATTTCTGAGCTCCCTTATATTTCCTGGCCAGTCATATGCCTTAAATAATGTATATACCTCTTGGTCAATACTAACGATTTTCGTTTCGCGTTTTTCGTTGAATTGATTAACAATTGCCTCCAATAGGTCAGGAATATCGATTAATCGATCGCGCAAAGGTGGTAACTCAACATTCAAAACGTTAATTCGGTAATAAAGGTCAGTTCGAAACTTTTTTTCTCTAATTTCTTCCTCTAATTTTCGATTTGTTGCAGCAATGATTCGAACATCTACTGGCACAACACGTTCGCCCCCGACCCTTCGCACTGTTCTTTCCTGAAGAACACGCAATAATAGAGCTTGGATATGAAGAGGCATTTCACCGATTTCATCTAAAAATAAAGTACCACCGTGAGCAAGTTCAAATAGACCTACTTTTCCTCCCTTATTCGCCCCTGTAAATGCCCCCTCTTCATAGCCAAATAATTCACTTTCCAACAGGCTTTCTGGTAATGCAGAACAGTTTACAGCAACAAAAGGACCCAGTACACGTGGACTTGCCAAATGAATACCTTGTGCGAATAATTCTTTTCCGGTTCCAGATTCACCTGTAATTAATACAGTTGCTTCAGTTTGAGCAAATCGCTGGGCTAATTCCTTAGCCTTTATCAATTCCGAGGATCGACCAACAATATCACTCAGTCTATGTTTTGCTTCAAGTCCACTTTGATGTAACATCTTTCTAAGTTTAAGCTCCATTTTTTTAATATTAGTGATTTCTTTAAAACTTGAAACTACCCCAACAATTTTACCTTTGACAATCACTGGGAATCGGTTAATGACAATTTGCCTCCCCATAACTGTTGCAATATCCCCCATTTCTATTTTTCCAGTTGCAAGAATGCGCATCAAATCGGAATGAGGGATAAATTCCGTAATCTTATGTCCTTTTACTCCATCTTGTAGACCTAATAGTTTTTTCGCATGTTCGTTAGCTACTGTAATTCTTCCCTCATGGTCTACTGCCACAACTCCATCGTGAGCAGATTTAACAATAGCTTCTACCTGATACCTTTCCATGGCTATACTTGCTGTTAATTTGTCTATGGAAATTGCCATTTGTATACTAGAAATCAAAGAAGATAGGGAGGGTTTGATAAGATGTACGGTTCCTGTATGTGAATGAGTGAGTAAATCTTTCATCCAAACGGGAGCTACATACACCCTATCCGGTTTTATACCAGCTGAAAAAAATTCTTCTTTACTGACAAAATGTAATGAGATTCGTGGATTCTCATCATATTCTTTTTTTAGCCATTTAATTTCTTCTTCTGATGCAACAACACAACATTTTTTGCTAGAATCATTCATTAGACCTTTTTTTTCTTTCATTCTCTCAATATCATCCAGACGAATGGAAAGCGGTAGAATTGGAACTTGAAGAGCTTCTAATTCTTTTTGATAGATTGCGGGCGTTATAATGACCATCGGGTTCATAATCTGCTCTAACAAAGCATTCACAGAATAAAAACGAGCAGTTTTGTATCCTACTCCTTGAAACAGCTTTCCAATTTGATTTTCCAATGAGTCACTCATTTTATATAAGGCAATCATTACACTTCTCCTTGTTACACACATATTTGGGATTCAAATCTATCATTTCCATTACAATTATACACTTTACATACAATATATGGCACGATAACTTCATGCCCAAATATATATTTCAAAGGTTTTCATGATTGCAATTCTTCCTCCATAAAGAAGCCTGAAGTGAAAAAAATATTAAAATTCACTTTCTATAGATGCCCTGAAATATCAAGAATGTGAACTGTTTATAAGAGTACTATCACCCTCTGGCTCTCTTGCTTTAACGCTTCGTCTTCAGGTTTATTGAAAAAATTCCGGTTTCAAGTGAAGAGAAAATCCCCTTTATTTTTTTTTGTACCTTTTTTCATCTAGATTATTTCCACTAATATGACATTCCGCGAAACAAAATAAAAAAACCTGAATCTATTTTTCAGGTTTTTTAGTGTTCTATTTTATTTTACTACCAAAGAAATGCAAGAAAGATTAAGGACGAAATTGCCCCAAAGGCAAATCCATTAGCAGCCCCCCGACCAAATCCTGAATTAAAACCAAAACCATAACCAAATCCTCCAATGTTACCACCATCATCAATTGGGCGAATATAAACACGGTTAGGAGTAACCCGATGTATAATTCCACGATGAACCGTCCCTCTATTTGTACGAATTTCTACTGGTCTTCCAACACCTTGCCTGCACTTATGATAATAATTGTGGTTTCCCATTTTAACACTCCCCTTTTTAATCGTTCTACATCGTATGCATCCGGGGACTAGCCTGCATAGATTAAACACCCAATACCAATGAAAAGTCTGTTTCAAATTTCCTTTTTGTTGAATTCAATCACGCATTGATTCAGCTGCATAAAATAAATGAATTACTTTTTTAAAGGAGACAATGCAATGAATCATTCATACCAAGACGCCTTAGCATTCTTAGGAATTGAAGGGGCTCATCCTGGAGGATTTGAACTAACTAAACAACTCTTAAAGAATGAAAAAATAGACCAATCCACAAAAATCCTTGATGCTGGATGCGGAACAGGGCAAACATCTCAATTCTTGGCTCAACACTTTCTTTGCCAAGTTTTCGCATTGGATAATCACTCTGAGATGGTAAAACATGCAAACCAACGATTTCAACAAGCTAACATCCCCAGTAATGTTTATATGAATTCCATAGAAGATTTACCTTTTACTAATAATTATTTTGATTTTATCATGGCTGAATCCACAACAGCATTCACTAATATTCAACAATCGCTTTGTGAATATTACAGAGTCCTAAAACCTGGTGGTACTTTGATTTCTATTGATATGACGGCAGAGACTGAACTTAACCTTAATCAAAAAAAGGAAATAATGAAATTCTATAATTTAACGAATGTCTTGACACAATCGGAATGGTTAAAAGCATTCAAAAAGGAGGGATTTAAAAATCTAAAAATTCTAAAGTCGAATACAGTTTTAGAAGAATTAAAAAATTCATCAGCTGTCGATAACCTCATTCTTCCTTTAAATGAATCTTTGGAACAAATCATAGAGGAACATTATCGGCTTGTCCTAACTTGTGGAAACAGTTTGGGATATAGAGTATTTAGGGCAAATAAGGAATAGCCCAATAAAACTCTAATATATATATATGCAAATATTTTTATGGAACAAATCTGATAAGGGGGTTGTTTTCTCCATTCATCTCTATCAATTATACATTCCACTTGAATTCGTAACTAACAAACTGTGCAAAGTATAAAATCTCCAAGGGAATGAAATTATCGTTAAATCGGCTTCATATTTTCATCTTTAAATTAATTAATAAAAAAATTTAAAGAGGCTGTCCGAATTTTGAAACAACCTCTTTTTCACTTTAAATTCCTTAATTTCCTTATTACATCTAAGGACTCCGCTTTATTTACAAAGAAATAGCTTAAATAAAAATTGTGTCAGCTAAATTAGTGTTTTAGTCCTGTTGAAGAATGATTCCCTTCAAAATCCTAATTTAGGTTATACAATTATTATTTGGTAATTTCTAATAGTTTCATAAACTTTGTAGCTTCGGAGGAGTCCCAAACAAGAATTTTAGTTTATGCTTTCTCTTTTGAACGAACGAATTGATTAAAGAATGAAAGTATCTTTTGATAGACGGCAATTTCATTTTCTTTCTTGGAAAAGCCATGTCCTTCATCTTCTAACAACATATATTCAACATCTCTTCCTTTATCCTTTAATGCTTGCACAATTTGGTCTGATTCTTCTTTGACAACACGAGGATCGTTTGCACCTTGAATAACAAGCATTGGCTTTGTCATAGAGTCTAAATAAGTGATTGGAGAATACTCAATGAGCTTTTCTTTATCTTTTTCCGGATTTCCTACCCATTGATCCATAACCGGCTTCCAATCTTCAGGAACCGAATTGATAAAAGAGAATAGATTTGATGGACCGAAAATATCAACAACCGCTTTAAAGTAATCAGCATGGCGACCGTGTAGAAGAAGAGCCATATAACCACCATAGCTTCCACCCATTAATAGAATATTTCCTTTTTGTGCATATCCTTGTTTTATCAGCCAATCTAGACCAGCGACATTATCTAAGCGTGGCCCATATCCCCAGTCTCCTTCTACCATTTTCATGAATTCCAAACCATAACCAGAAGAACCACGAAAGTTTGGAGCGAAAATACTGTACCCATGATTTAAAAAGAACTGAAATGAAGCTCTAAAAAATTTCCGTTCTGCCGCTTGTGGACCTCCGTGAGGCCAGAAAATAACTTCACCATTATCATTTTCCTTTTTTGCCCTAAAAAATAATGCTTCAATCTCCATACCATCAAAAGATGGGTATGTTATGACATCCGGTTCAACTAAGTCATTTGAATCTACTCCAGGAACAGAATACTGAGTTAATGATATCCACTCATTTCCCAATCGTTTATAAATATTATGAGGATTAGTTGCACTCCTTCCTAATAAGTACAGAGTGCCTGATTTAGCGACTTCAAGCTTTTCAATGACACTGCAAGGGGACGAAAGCTTCTTCCAATCAGTACTTTGGAGATTGTATTCATATAAATGATCCTCTACACCCTTTTGACTAGTTACATATAATAATTGATGCTCTTTACTATATTTTAAGCCATCAAAACTCTCATTTTCCAATTCTTTAACTTTACTGAATTGGTCTGTTTCAAGGTTGTATGAAGCCAAATAGGTAAAATCTGAATCATAATCAGTCAGTAAATATACCATTGAATCTGAAACAAAAACACCATCATTAACTGTGTGTTGTTTCTCAGTAGGAGGCGTAAGCAGGATATTTTCATTGCCGCGTTTCGCATATAGAAGAGTATATGTATTAGCAAAGTGTTTATAGTATAGTAAGGTTTCTTCATCTGGGCTTAAGCCATATAAATACGTTGCTGCATCCTTTCCTTCTAGAACCTTTGTTTCACGCCCCGATTCTAAATCTAAACAATAGGCATTCAAATAGGACGGATTTCCTTTCGATGAAGTGTAATAAAGTTTATTGCTGTCTTCCGATAACATCGGCATAAAATTACGAGTATCTTCATGATAGACAATTTCCTTCATCGCCCCACCTTGCAAGGGAATCCCGTAAAATTGAGTATTTTCATTGCCGTCTTGGTCAAATCCAGCAATAATAAACCTGCTTTGCTTATCATATAAAAGACCTTGGCAGCTTTGATCCACAAATGTGAGCGGATAAGGGAAGGTGTTTGGCAGATTCATCCCCCATAAATTATACTTGCCACTCAAATTCGTACTAAAAACCAGCTGCTTTTCATCTGGACTAAGTGCAAAATCACCAATAGAAAAAGTTCGCAAAAACTGCTCAACATCAGGCTTAGGAAATGAAATCATCGTTTGCAACTCCTTATATTTTTAATATAATGAAAAATCTGTAATTATTATACCATATTTTACCTTATATTTAAAAATAAAACTACTACTCTTGCGATCATTGCCCCGACCTAAAGTACCATTCAATTTAACAGGATGAAATGGTAATTATATAATCACCATTACAAGATAAAATACTTCTCAACAAATCACTATTATTAAATTAGTTAATACGAAGATTTCATGGAACTCTTTGTACACATCCCAATAACGAATCAATTACAAGACAAAAAAGCGACACTTGTTATCATAGGTATTAAGCCAGATCCAGATGGAAAGGGAGGGCATTCAGAAAAAGTAAAAAGAGAGCCACTCCGCAATGGAATGGCTCTCGGTTGACAAATCCACACAAAAAAAGAGCTAGGCTTGTTCTGAAGAAATATTTATCATCTAATCATTATATGATGATCAAAGACCACTTCTAATACCAAATAGTTACCGCTTTCTTATAGGCGTCACTATTAGGGATTGCATGTATCCCCTGGGCCTGTGCCTTGCGCGGGTCTAAGTCATATACCATTGGTGTATAACATGAGGTCTGCCCTTTATTTACAACTCCATTTCCTCCTGTGCTGTTACACGTATAAGCTTTACCATCTGTGCTTCTAACGATTCTAGCATCCGCTTCATGATTGTATACAGCCGGACGCGTAACAGTAACTTTCGCCCAGGCAGTTTTACAGGTAGTGCTGAATTTCAATTCTACATACGAAACGGAATCAATCCATTTTGTATCCTTCGTAACAGCCGAGCTTGCACAACTATTATAGTTAGGGCTTTTTCCATCATAATTATGATTTTCGGCTAGTGCTTGATTATTCCCAAATATAAAAAAATCAATAACGAACATCGACAACATCATTACTAACGATAAACCTATCATTTTAAGTTTATGATTCAAGTCATTCATCCTTTCTTTACATAAAAGTAGAAGAAGGCTTTTGCTTTATCATTAATACCAGCCGGTTTCACCTGCCGTATATGGCCAAAATGCAACTGCTTTCGCCTTTCGCGGATCTAAATCATATACCATAGGTGTATAACATGTTGTTTGACCTTTATTAATCTCCCCATTTCCTCCAGGAGATGCACAACTATATTGTTTATTATCAGTGTTCCGGACGACTAATGCCGTTGCCTCTCCGTCAGTTTTAGCTGGCCTGCTTAGAGTAATCTTTGCCCAAGCGGTTTTGCAAGTTGTACTGAATTTCAACTCTAAATTTGCAGAAGCACCGTTTGCATAAATTTTCAAATTCTTCTTCGTAACCGCACTAGCCGCACAACTATTGTAGTAAGGGCTTTTTCCATCATAGGCGTGGGTTTCTGCAGATGCCTTGTTGGTAAAGAAATCAAGGGAGCCAAAAAGGACAAAAAAAGCTACAAAAGTCAATGAAATACATAAAACCATTCTTTTCATTGCATCAATCATTCCCTTCATGAAATTCATCCACCCTTTATATTACAATTATGGGATATTTCCGTAAGTGTAAAATTCCCTAAATTTATGAAATACTTTACGGACGGTTTTTGTTACTGCTCTTACAGTCTGATATGTCTCGTTTTTTCATCTGTAAAACAGACGTAAAACTAACTATCCTCATGAGCTTTTGATTATAAATAGTTGTAAAACTAAGAAAATATACACTGACCTTTCGTATAAAGTTATCCATCTGGTTACCGTTAGCGGGGTATTTGGCACGGACCCAAAGACATAATGGTTTTGGGTCGTTCTTTGTTTGTTGAAAACGGGACAGGAACCAATTGAATGTAGGCAAGATCATTAAAGAAAAACGAGCATTTGTAAGCATTCTTTTCCGTTTTTTTATAAACCATAGAGGGAATTTTTCTGATAAAAATCGAGTCTTTAGTTAGCGTCGTCTTAACACTCCAACTCTATTAGGTGATAAGATGATTAACTTTTATTTTTGGGGGAATTTAAAACGTTGATATTCGGTATTCAGCACAGATGTTGAAATTTACAACAACTTTTAAGGTCCTTATCTAAAGAATTCTAAAAAAAATTTTCTTAGCAAGTATTAGCACTAGAAAATTGGGAAAGAGATCTCTTTCATCGCTAGCCAAACATGTCATTTAATCAGCTACCACCAGAACATCGAGATGTCTAGACTCTCTTAGTAGACGTGCAACAATGGAACCTTGTTTAATTTCTTGCCATCTCGATCTTGCTGAATGCCCTATGATAACTTGTGTCGCTTTTTTATCTTTTAATTGTTTAGTTATTTCACCAACCACTAATCGTCTGTCTGCAGTTGAATATAATTCGAAATTACCACCTAATCGATTCGTAAGACTTATGATTTTATCGAGTATATTCTGCTCATCATTTGACAGAGATGGTTGATCTTTAACGTACACAACAAACCACTTAGCTTTAAGACGATAGGCAATACGAAATCCCCTTCTAATTAAGCGCTCAGAATCTGGTCTAAGATTTACACAGACAAAGATTACTTCTTCTTTTCTCCACGGCCCTCTTACTCCCTCTTTTCGTTTTAATGACTCTAATCTGTCATCCACATCATCTGCTAATTCACGGAGCGTAAGTTCTCTCAATGCTATAAGGTTTCGTGTCTTAAAGAAATTGCTAAGTGACTGTTCTACTTTATCTCTAGCATATATATATCCTTCCTGCATCCGTTGTCTGAGTGCCTTTGGGGAGATATCAATTAACTCTAGTTCGTCTGCTAAATGAAGAAAACTGTCTGGAACAGTTTCTCTTACACACACTCCTGTTATTTGCTTTACACTATCATTTAAACTTTCTACATGTTGAATATTCATTGTAGAAATAACCGAAATTCCGGCATCCAGAATGGCAATTACATCTTGATAACGTTTTTGGTTGTTACTTCCGGGTACATTCGTATGTGCTAATTCATCTACCAGCACTACTTCAGGATTGCGAATAATTATGGCCTTAAGGTCCATTTCCTCAAGTACTACGTTTTTATATGTAATATGTTTTCGAGGTATGATTTCTAAAGTTCCAATTTGCGCTGCTGTCTCTTTACGCCCGTGTGTTTCCAATAATCCAATCACAACATCAATTTCGTTTTGATTCAATTGATTTGCTTCCCTCAGCATGGTATATGTTTTTCCTACACCAGGTGCAGCCCCAATATAAATTTTTAACGTACCTCTTTTTACTCCTTGTATTTTTTCTTTTATTTCATCAGGAGAAAGTCTTTGATATGGATTTTTTTTCCTTGTTTTTGACTGAATAGCGGGTATTACTCTTTCTCCATGTACTTCTGCACGGTCTGCTACAATAAACACATCAATATTTTTCGTTTTTCTCAATATTCTATTTACTATTGAACCGTGAATAATCTCTTCCCATCTCGTCCTTTTAGAATGACCAAGGATAATTCGAGTTACATAATGTTGCATGGCATATTCAACTATTTCTTCAGCGATTTCTTCCCCTTTTATTGTCATTTCCTCAAATTTTCCATTTAATTTATTAATGAGTTTTTGCATGGATCTTTTAAACATTTCTTCTTCTTTAGATAATTTTCTTTGAGTTGGAACAAAGCTAACAATCAATAGCTCCCCACCTAAACGCTTGGCTATTTGATCCCCTCTTCGTATTAAGATGGATCCATTCCAATGATATTGTACACATACCAAAATCCGTTCAGAAGCACCTGAAGGTCCCAATAACCCTTCCTCTTCTCGATATTCAGTTAGATCCTCTTCCACTTCTCCAGCCAAAAACCGGAGTGACAGTTCCCTAAGTACCGCTAGGTTATCCTTATTGTATAATTGCACAAGTCCTTTGGCTTGTTCGTCTTTTTCTTCAATTTCCCCTTCCTGGAGACGTTTTAAAATTGCTTCAGGAGTAACATCTAAAAGACGTACTTCATCTGCCTGCGTCAATGTATCTTCGGGTACAGTATCATTTACATGAAGTGGCAGTTGTAGTAATTGCTCTGCAACTTTTTTCACTCCTTTCAACTCGTAAATATTTATTGTTGTTATGACACTAATCTCATTGTTTATTAATTCCTTAACATCTTCTAATCTAGTTGGGTTTTTAGCAGATGAATGATTTTTATGAGCTAATTGGTCAACTAAAATTACTTCCGGGTTTCGTTTGTAAATTTCCTTCATATTCAAATCTTGTCTAACATGACCGTTTTGCTCCCATTCGATAGAAGGTATAATTTCTAGGCAGCCTAATTGCTCAAGTGTTTTAGGACTACTCGATGTGCAAACTACCCCGACAACTACGTCAATCCCACGTTTTTTTAACTCATTTCCTTCAAGGAGCAAATGATAGGTTTTCCCTGAACCATATACAGCCCCAAGTATGATCTTCAGCCTGCCTTTTTTAATATTAGAGATCGACTGTAGAATTTCATCTGGTGTTTTTCTACGAAATTGATCTGGCATATTACTACCTCCAGTTTCATTCTAAGGTAAAAGGAGAGTAGAAAAACTCTCCTAATTAAAATTATTCTAGTTCGTCCAATGCTATATTTAACTTCAAAACATTAATTCGAGGTTCACCAAAAAGTCCAAATGAACGACTTTCCGTGTATTCGTCAACAAGATTATATAAACTTTTTTCAGATAATCCTCTCTCATTTGCAATACGGGGAACCTGAACAATCGCTCCTTGAGGAGTAACATTTGGATCAAGTCCTGAAGCCGAATTTGTCATTAAGTCAGAAGGTACATCTGCTTTATCTACTGTAGGATTTTCATTTAAAAATTCTTCAATATCATTTAATGTCCTTTCAATCATTTCTTTATTTGATGGAGAATAGTTTGGCGTACCTGAGCCGGCTGCGTCGTAATTAATGGAAGAAATACGACCATGGAAGTAACCCGGATCTTTATAAGATTGACCAATCATTTCGGAGCCTATAATTTCACCCGATTCATTTTTAATTAAGCTACCCTCTGCTTTTACAGGCATTATCACCTGAGCTAGCATTGTCATCAGTAACGGATACGCAATTCCACAAATAAATAGTAGTACGAAAACTGTACGTATATTCTTTAACATGAATTCTCACCCTTATTTTTAATTTTAAGCAACTCTAAACATCACAAGAATTAAATCAATAAATTTAATTCCGATAAAAGGAACTAACACTCCTCCTAATCCATATAGAGACAAATTCTTTGTTAACAATCTTGTGGCGCTCATAGGAACATATTTAACACCTTTCATAGCTAATGGTATTAGCAATGGAATGATAATGGCGTTAAATATCAAAGCTGATAATATAGCACTTTGAGGTGTTGCTAATCCCATAATATTTAGAGCTTTCATTTGAGGAATAGCCAACATGAACATAGCAGGGATTATCGCAAAATATTTAGCCACGTCATTCGCAATACTAAAGGTGGTTAAGGCACCTCGGGTCATAAGCAATTGTTTTCCAATGGCTACCACTTCAATGATTTTTGTAGGATCTGAATCCAAATCCACCATATTAGCTGCTTCCTTTGCTGCATTTGTTCCTGTATTCATTGCCAATCCAACATCAGCCTGTGCTAACGCAGGCGCATCATTTGTACCATCACCAGTCATTGCTACAAGTTTACCTTCCGCTTGTTCCCTCTTAATAACAGAAATTTTATCTTCAGGCTTTGCTTCGGCAATAAAATCATCTACTCCGGCTTCTTTAGCAATAGTCGCAGCTGTTAACGGGTTATCACCAGTACACATCACGCTTTTAATGCCCATTTTTCGTAATTCATCAAAACGTTCCTTCATACCTGGTTTTACTGTATCTTTCAAGTAAATAACACCTAGTACACGATTTCCTTCTATAACAACAAGTGGCGTCCCGCCTTGCATGGCTACTTTATCACTAATGTCTTTTAAATCACTTGGGACTTTTCCCCCCTGATACAGGATGTTTTCGATTATTGCATCAACTGCACCTTTTCTGACCTTTTTCCCATCAGTAAAGTCAGTTCCGCTCATCCTGGTTTCAGCTGTAAACTCTATTCCTTCCGTACCATTTTTATTTAATTCTTTTTCAGACAAGCCGGATTTTTTTGCAAATTCTATGACAGAACGGCCTTCTGGAGTTTCATCATGTAAAGATGAATATACCGCAAATTTGTTAAGCTCTTCTTGACTTATACCACTAACCGGTAAAAGGGCAGCAGCCATGCGGTTCCCATGTGTGATGGTTCCCGTTTTATCAAGGATGATCGTATTAATATCACCAGCTGCTTCTACCGATTTTCCAGACTTCGCAATTACATTATATTGTGTTACTCTGTCCATTCCCGCTATTCCAATAGCAGAGAGTAGACCTCCGATTGTTGTAGGAATCAAGCATACCAGTAATGCTATTAAGGTAGCGATTGGCAATGTCACTTTGATATATGAAGCAATAGGTACTAGCGTAGTACATACAAGCAAAAAGATAAGTGTCAAACTAACAAGCAGAGTACTAAGGGCAATTTCATTAGGTGTTTTTTGTCTTTTAGCTCCTTCTACCAAGTTAATCATACGATCAAGGAAAGATTCCCCAGGATCAGTACTTACTTTGACTTTGATATAGTCACTAATAACTTTTGTTCCACCTGTTACCGAACTAAAATCCCCACCAGACTCTTTTATTACAGCAGCTGATTCACCAGTAATTGCTGATTCGTCTACAGCAGCCACTCCTTCGATTACATCACCATCCGTTGGAATTAAATCATTGGCTTTCACTAAAACTGTATCGCCCTTGCGTAGTTCTGTTGCATCGACTATTTTTATGCTGCCATCTTTCTGGATTAACCTTGCTTTAGTATCCTGCTTTGTCTTTTTAAGACTATTAGCTTGTGCTTTTCCGCGTCCTTCTGCCAGAGCTTCAGCAAAATTAGCAAAAATAATGGTCACAAATAAAATGATGGTCACTGCAATGTTATATCCTCTTTCTGATATTCCACCAAAAAGTGCAGGGTATATTGAAAGGAGAAGGGTAATAACAAACCCTATTTCAACTACAAACATAACTGGATTACGAGCCATTACTTTTGGATTTAATTTTTTGAACGCATCTTTAATCGCCTCTAAAACAATTTTCTTACTTACGTTTGCTTTACGCTTTGTACTCATTTGGAATACTCCTTTTCAACATTTATCTAATCGTTAGCCACTCAGCGACTGGCCCAAGTGCAATTACTGGGAAGAAAGTCAATGCTCCAATAATTAAAACAGTAGCTAAAAGAATAACAAGGAACGTACTATTATCTGTTTTAAATGTTCCGATTGTTTCTGGAACACGTTTCTTAGCGAGTAATGATCCAGCGACAGCAATCATTGCAATCATTGAGAAGTAACGGCCAAACAACATGACTAAACCAGTGGAAATATTCCAAAATGGTGTATTGTCACCTAAACCTTCAAAACCAGAACCATTATTGGCTGCAGAAGAAGTAAACTCATAGACTACTTGAGAAATACCATGAAAACCAGGGTTTGAAATAGCCGATGAACCCAACTGTGTTGCTAAAGCTATGGCAGAGGGTACTAAGATGATTAATGGATGCAGAAGAATTGCTATTGCTATTAATTTCATCTCCTTTCCTTCAATTTTCTTACCTAAAAACTCAGGTGTACGGCCAACCATAAGTCCGGCAAGAAATACAGCCATTACTGAATACATAAGGATATTTACCGTTCCTACTCCATCACCGCCAAACACACAGTTCAACATCATCATGGCCAGTGGTGCTATGCCTCCGAGTGGAGTAAGGGTATCATGCATATTGTTAACAGAGCCTGTAGTAGCAGCTGTTGTCACACTTGTAAATAATGCACTCTGAGCAATACCAAAACGAACCTCTTTTCCTTCCATACTCCCATTCTCTTGTGAAAGACCTATTTTCTCTAATGCTGGATTACCATTTTTTTCATTGATATAAGTAATACTTAAGAAGACAAGCAACATTAATCCCATCGCTGAAAAAAGGATCCAGCCTTGTTTCTTATTTCTCGCCATATATCCAAAAGTGAATGGAAGAGCTGCAGGTATCAGAAACATAGATAATATTTCCAAGACATTTGTAAAACCGTTAGGATTTTCAAATGGATGGGCTGAGTTGACCCCAAAGAAACCTCCTCCATTTGTACCAATGTGCTTGATAGACTCCAATGCAGCTACAGGCCCTCTTGCAATATTTTGCGTGGCTCCTTCTAATGTGGTAGCAATTGCCGTAGGATTAAGTGTTTGCGGCACCCCCTGTGACACTAGAACTAAACCAATCAAAATAGATAATGGAAGTAGCACCCGAGTAATTGAACGAATTAAATCCACATAAAAGTTTCCTATACTCCGCTGATTCGTTAACCCTCTAAAAAATGCCATACATAATGAAAGACCAGTAGCGGGTGTCGTAAACATCAAGAATATAATTACTGCCATTTGAGATAAATAAGAGAGACCCGATTCTCCACTATAGTGCTGTAAATTGGTATTTGTAAGAAAACTTGCAGCAGTATTAAATGCCAACAATGGCTCCATGCTGTCTATCTTACTAGGGTTACCTGGTAAAACACCTTGAAAGCGAATGATAATGTACGAGATAATAAACATTACTAAGTTACTCAATAGCAGTGCCTTGGCATACTGCTGCCATCTCATATCATTTGTATCAATGCCAGATAGTTTGAAAATAACTCGTTCTATTTTTCCAAACACGCTATCTTGTTTGGTTATTTCAAGAGAATAAACATTCGTTAAATATTTGGCCATTGGTATGGAGAATATAACGACAAGTGCCAATACCACGCCGATTTGTAAAAAATCCATTTACTTTTCCTCCGTTAGTAACTATTAATATTTTTCTGGATAAATTAGAGCATGAATTAAATACAATGTAATCGCTCCGACGATAAGAAATAAAAACATTTTCTACTCTCCCTCTTTTTCTATAACTTTGTTACAAAAAAGAATAAATCCTAAAAAGAGAAAAAAAGTTATAGCTATAAGTAATATCGATACAAAATCCATGTAAATTTCTCCCTTCTTCTTCCAAACAGCCATTAATAATAATTTTCTTTTTTCCACCGCTTAATAATTACTGGCAATTAAACTAAAGAACATTGTTTGTTAAAAGCCGATGACACAATCAGCTCCCCTTCTTTAACACATGCTAATATATTGGTTATGACAAGTGACAACTATTAGTCTGAAAGGTTTGAACTCTGAAAAAATTCTAACAAAGTTATTTCCATCAATAAGAGAATTAGGAAAGAGATATAGTTATAAAAAGCTAGTGCATTCGGGCAAATTGATAGTGGTCTTAAACCACTTTTTGTCATAGTCAAATATTTGCAGATTATTTGTGTGCATATGGCTTGCCAAGATGCTTATCTTTTCTAAATTTGAATAATTTCTAATCAGTACTTTTCCCATACAACCGCTCCATTTACTTTTTTTGTTTTCCACGCTTAATTTTTTCTTGGTTAGATAATCCTAACTACTAAAACATAAAAAATAGACCAATGCTTACTCTCTCTCCAGTATGCAGCCATGCAAATTCTATTCAGATTCCAGCAGCGTAAAAAACATTCACGCAGCGGAAAAAAGAATGACTTGCACAAACAAACATATTGTTGGAGAAAAAGTACTCATTGGTCTACTTAACGCCTAGCAAGCTATACAGCTCTCTCTGCGATCAGTCTTCCAAGAAACCTTTTCATTTATAGGCATAATAAAAAGACCTACTAAAATGACAGGTTGCTTTTTTGCTTTAATCACAACAAAAAAAGCCTCCTGAATTAAGGTGGTCTAATGACCTCCTTCGCTTTAGCCGACGAAGTTAGCTGACGGGTAGGATGGCGAAAGAGTGTCTCATCCCTTCTGCAAATGCAGAATTAACCCCAATAATAGTGGGTCCTCCGTTCTCAATTACTTGAGATTTGGCCGATATCAAATTGTTATTTATGAGGATTATTCTACGCTCACCATTAAAGGTTTGTAAACCTCATTAAATCTCGAAAAAACTTCAAATTCATTCATATAAGTCCATTTCAATTAAATTTATCCATAAAAACCTTTATTTACTCTTAAATCCTATATATTACGGATTTTTCTAAAGTTTTACAAACTCATATTGACAAGAACTTAGATTGGGCATTATGATAAACCCCATAAATTCCTGAGATAAAATGGAGGCAATATGTTAAATTCTAAAAAGAAACTTGAGGCTGAAATAAGTGAAGCATTTATTAAATTCCAGCGTGATCTTATTGGCAGAGGACCACAGGAAGCCAAAACATATTTAATTAATGACATGTTGATTACTCGTTTTAAAGGTGTTCTGACAGTGGAAGAAAAGCACCTTGTCAGTCACAATTCCGGCAAAAAACTTGTAAAAAAAATGCGTTCGCTTCTTCGTGAAATGTACACCAAGGATTACGAAAAAATAGTTGAAGATCATACTGGATGCAAGGTTCTTTCCTCCCATAGTGATATTAGCACTAAAACAGGTGAAAGAATCGAAGTTTTTATTATGGATAAGGATTTAGAGAGGTACTTAGAAACTATCAAATAAATAATAGTACTTGATTTGAAATTATGAAGATAAAAAGTATTGAAGTTTTTGAACGAACTTGTTTAGTATTAGTACAAAATATATCCTTAAAGGCTCAAGATTACGATTATAATAAATTACTATATTAAGATTATTTTTATTTGAGAATTTGTCGGATGTTTATCCTATTCATCAATAACATCCTGTAACCTATACGGTCAAAATCCGGATTATTTTTATTGAGCTTTTTTAATAAAAAACATCAGTAGGATGACTATGAATGTTGTCATCTTAACCGATGTTTTTTACGTTTTCGTTAAATCAAAAGACCGTAATTTGTACTTATTATGTTTCTGCATTTTAAATTCCAGCAATTTAATACTTTTTATAGGTGTAAGGATTGTCAGAATCTTCAAGTGTATTCCAATCTTGGGCTATGAGATACGAAATAGTTGCTTTGAATGGCTGGTAATAAATTGAGGATAATTTCCCCTAAATCAGCGATATAATGTATAACTCGGAATCATATTACAGAGAGCAGTTTAGCACTCACTGCTTCTCCATAAAATGTAATACCATAAAACTCAATAGTTTTGTCCATAAAGTTACCTGGGAAATTATATAGGATATCTAATCCTTATAGGTAGTTTTTATCATTTAAAACCATACTCTCTTTTTTGTGGAGAGTGCCTTAAATTCTTCCTCCCTTAACTCTTAATAATCTTCATCTCCGTAATAACTACTGTATTAGGTTGTCTTCGGCACTACTTTCCCAACCATTTCTTCACTAACAAACATCTTTATTTTTCTAGCCACAAAAACATCGATTAACACAAACGGAAATTCTTATATTAAGATATTAATAAATAGTGTATTCAATTGTAAAAAGGTTGACATAGCAAGTATCCTCACCTTAACTTTGTTTATAATTTGAGGAATATATTATTATGATAAAATTAATCTTATGACATTGAATATAAAAACTTAACAACATCAAATTACTATATCATTGTGAAAGCAGGTATATTTATTGCTGAGTAAGCCATTAATAAGCCACGTACTTCCATCATTTCAACTTCATTACGAGAGCTCAATTCGTACCGCGTGGGTATCATCTCACTGTTAGCAATCCATGTTTGGGTGATAATGCTACTATAAACAATTTTGGTTTTCCATACAGATCCAACACATTTTGTACAGTAGTAGTATCATTATGTCTAAGATTTAGAGAATACTTGCATTTGTCCTGAATTTTTTTGCATCAGAACTCAATAGAGTATATAATTACATTATATACAAAATATGTAAAAAGGAAACAAGAGTTATACCTGTGTTATGTTTACCATTTTAATATTTAAGGAGGAAATGGGTATGAGCATGAAAAAATCCTTAATAGGAGTGTCTACAGCTGGATTCATAGCACTTCAAATTTTACTCCCTACAATGACTGAAGCCTCAACGGCTGTCAAATCCAACATCACTCATTATGTAAATGCAAGTGATCCTTACCCGGGTCATGTCATAAAATACGGGGATCAAGGACCTGAAGTGAGGAAAGTACAGAACCAATTAAACAAGAACAACGTCCCAATCTCAGTGGATGGCATTTTTGGTTCGATTACGCTTAAGAAGGTCAAAGAATTTCAAATGCGAAGACATTTAAACACAGATGGGATAGTTGGACTGTCCACTTGGACTGCACTTTATCAAACCGAGTTTCCTTATCCAGGTCATGTTATTAAAATTGGAGATCGAGGTATGAATGTGACTAGAATTCAAGCGCGGCTTAATGACGCAGGGGGATCAATTAAAGTGGATGGTATTTTCGGACTAAAAACTCAAGTCAAAGTGAAGGAATTCCAGAAAAAATTCGGTTTGCAAGTAGACGGAATTGTTGGTCCAGAAACCTGGGACATTCTCTTTAATTATCAAGAATAGGCTGTGTGAATAAATAAGCCATCATGTGAATCAACTCAACAAATAGATAAGGCTGTCGAGGGTTTCTCGACAGCCTTACATTACCATAACAATAGAGTCTATTTAACAAAATATGTGGTACATTATTTCAGCAGCATATAAGGCTCATACTTTGTATAAACATCTTTACGGCGCTTTCTATCTTTAAATGTTGTTGCTGCACCACTTTTCCGATTCTCATAGAGTTCGTCAATATCCACTGTACCGGTAATTACTGTATGTTTATTAACTTCTGCTTCAGCTACTACCCCATTGGCTAGCCAAGCTTTGTCACAAGGACTTAATATGCTTGCACGCCCATATCCATTAGGTAGGGGGTCTCCTGGTTCACCAACAGTAGGACAATGAACAAAGTATACTTGGTTTTCAATCGCACGTGCATGAGCACAATGGCGTACTCTCCAAAAACCAGCCTCAGTAAAAGTGTATGATGGACAGAAAATAATGTCTGCTCCGTTTACACTTAGTATTCTTGATATTTCTGGTATCTCAGCTTCATAACACACAGCTATGCCAATCTTAACCGGACCTATAGAATACACTTCAAGTGTATTCCCTTCAGAGGTTTGCCAATTTGCTTCAGCAGGAAAGATATGAGTTTTTTTATGTTCAACATAAGATCCATCTTTATCAAAAATGTATGCAATATTAAAGTACTCATCTTCACGACATTCAAGATGTGAGCCTGCAATAATAACCTGCTTTCTTTTTCTTGAAATCGAACTAAAAAGTTCTTTATATTGAGTGGTATATTCGTCGATCTTGATTAATGACGAAGCATTCTGATCCGGAAAAGTCGCTAATAACCCGATAGTTAACAGTTCAGGAAAAATAATATAATCTGAGTTTTCGGGAACTTGATTGATTAAGTCTTCTACTTGTTTCTGGAATTCATTAAACGATGCTACTTTTTCTACACGAAATTGACAAGCAGTAATTTTGACTTTCACAGAACCCCTCCCAATTTATTTCTTTTTGTAGCAATGATATAATCATTAATTTCATTTATACGCCCAAAGCCCCCCTTGGTCTAGTTAACCATTTCAACGATAGTGTATGACATGACAACTTCAAACTAGAGTAGGAATTAGGAAATATTACTTTTATTCATATTATTCATTTGCTTACCATGAATAGTGATGTTTTTAGTTAGTCCACTTACAATAAACGTTACTATTATATTTATTAACAACGCTATAACACCTGTACTGATGTCATTAATTACGTGTGGTATATTCGGCAGAAATGTAGCTATTTTCACACCTGAAATTGTCGCATATAAAACAATAAGCACTCCAGCAAATATCCCAGCAATTGCTCCATATTTATTAATTATATTGATTTTTGGTAAACTGCAAAATAATGCAGGTGCTAATTGAGTAATTAAACTATACGACATGATATTCAAGATGGCTAGCGCTTCGCCACCTGTTACCGTTACGATTAAGGCAATGATTGAGATACCAATTATTATTAATCTTGAGACAATTAATTGTTGTTTCTCATTAGCTGCTGGAACCAAAACTTTGTAAAAACTATTTGTTAGCCCTACCGATGCAGCCATTAGCATAACGGAAGCCGGAACTAGAGCGGTCAATAAGCCTGCAGCTCCGATTAATCCGATTACCCATGGATCAAATGTTTGTATCGCTAGTCTTAAAAGCGAAAGATCTCCATCAGCCCCTTGCAAACCCGGGATTTCCATAATAGCTGCAAAACCTATGAAAAAAACAAAGAGCAATAACAAGGTGTATAGTGGTAAAGCAATTGCATTTTTACGAAGCGTTCTTTCTCCATTTGACGAAAGAACAACCATGAATGTTTGTGGTAATAAATAAAACCCTAAAGCATTTAACAAAACCGTGGAGATAAACCAGGATTGACTCAGCCCTTGATCAGCTAAGATTAGCATTTCAGGTTTAGCAGACTGAACCGTCTCAAACATTGGCTGAATTCCTCCAAAATAATGGAACGGAATATAAATACCTAAAAATATTACAACTACCAATATCATAAAATCTTTAAGTATAGCGGTCCATGCTGAGCCATGAATACCTGATATCATTACATAAGTTGTTACAACGATGGCACCTATTATACTAGCTGCAACTGGTGAAATTGCTCCGTAAGAAGCTTCTGAAACAATTATCCCTAACCCTTTGAGTTGTATAACTATATAAGGTACAAGTGCCAAACTTCCCAAAACAGCCACTAACATCCCCATTGAACGACTGCTGTATTTTGATGCAAAATAATCTGGCTGAGAAATAATTGAATGTTGCTTTGAATATCTCCATATTTTGGGCACTAACCAATAAGATAGTACATAGGCTAAGAATATATATGCAGGTACGTAATAAGCCGCTGCTCCTTTTGAGTAAGCCCATCCACTTCCACCAAGAAACGTAAATGTTGTATAAATTTCACCTGCAATTAGTAGAAAAATAAAGAATGTACCGAAGCCCCTGCCGCCTACGGCAAATTGCTCCATATCCATATCCTTTCCTTTTCTTGCTTTTATCCCTAAATAAAGAGCTAGAACTAAGAAGATAGCAATAATAAATAATGAGATATTCATTCTAGATCACTCCCTTTATTATCAGGATCGAACTTATATACAATCATTAAAATAACCGAAGCCATCACCATCCAAAATGCAACCCAAAATAACAAAAAAGGCATTCCTAATATGTAAGGTTCTATTTTATTTGCATAGGGCAGAAAAACTAAAAACCCTATGAATGGTACCCAGAGCAATAGCTTAATAGCATTCAAATTATACCCTCCCTGTAATTCGTAGGTTCAATAGTTAATCTTTAGATTAAGTGAATCACCATCAGTAAGGATTCTTTTATCCATTACTGATGGTATGATGGATAAACATTAGTCACCCTTTTATGTTCTTAAATCCATACAACAAACAAATTACAAATCAATTCTATTTTAATTATTCTTACTAAGAATTCTTATTTAGACTGTATGGCAAGTACAGTTTCTAAAATCACATTTACTCCTTTTTCACAATCTTCCCATGTGGTAAGCTCTTCTTCACAATGACTTTTACCGTTAATACTTGGGACAAAAACCATAGCAGTTGGAATGTAACTAGCTATGAACTGGGCGTCATGACCAGCTCCACTTACCATTCTTTTATATGAAAGACCTAATGAATTAGTAGATTGTTCTAACAAATCACAGATTGACTTATCGAACCAAACGGTATCCCGGTCCCATAATTTTGTTACTTGGATTTCACATCCATCCTTTGAACCTGGTGTTGTAAGTCCTTCAATTATTTCCTCTACCTGCCTAATAGTTTTTGGATCCTTATGTCTAGCTTCTAACGAGAAAATAACTTTATTTGGAATAACCGTATGAATATTAGGAAACACATTTACCCTTCCCATCGTAAAAACTAAATCGTCGTCAAGCATACCCAGTTTTTGACGAGCCTCTGTGATTAAGCTATTCGTAGTAAAGAAAGCATCTTTTCTCATATTCATAGGAGTGGTTCCGGCATGATCAGATTCCCCTGTTACTTCGATTTCATAGCAAACCATTCCAAGCACACATTCAACAACACCTATGGTTAGTGATTCACGTTCAAGAATAGGTCCTTGTTCAATATGCAACTCTAAAAATGCTGTAGCTTCTTTTAAACGAGACTCTACTTCACCTGCATACCCACTAGCATTTAATGCTTCGTCAAAAGTAGTTCCCTCACTATCTGTTTTTTGCAGCATAATAGTTTTTTCGAATTTTCCTGAAAGAATTCCCGATGACATCATAGAAGGTTCAAACCTAGCTCCTTCTTCATTAGTAAAATTAACAATCATAACCGGAATTTTGGGTTTGATATTATTATCTACTAGGGTTCGCACAACTTCTAAACCAGCAACTACTCCTAAGATGCCATCAAACCGTCCACCCTTTTTTACTGTATCCATATGTGAACCCATTACAATCGGCGGCTTGTCTTCAATTCCTGCTAATGTAGCGTAAATATTCCCCAAATCATCAACTTTAATGGTCATTCCCAATTCTTCACAACAATAGCAAAAGTAATCACGAACTAAACGATCTTCTTCAGTCAGTGATAGGCGAGTGACACCATTGTTTACTGTTCGTCCAAAATCCGCAAATTTTTCAAGCGTTTTACTTAGCCTTTCACCATTAATTAATAATTTTTGTTTTTTCATAGAGCATATCCCCTTTCAAATAAACTGCTAAATTTCTTAAAGCGATTTTTTCGGCTTTTCACTTTTAAAAAAAATGTAAGCTCTTCGGGAAATCCTTGCAGTGAAAATACTACCCTTGCATTGAAAAAGTAATGTGAAGCACCCACTACGATAGATTATATTTCCACTAATGATTCTCTATGATATAGAATCTCACCATCTATAATCGTTGATTCTACTTGTAAATCTTTAATATGAAGCGGGTTAACTTTTAAAATACTGTCAGTTAAAACCACGAAATCTGCCAACTTGCCTACCTCTATGCTGCCTTTAATATCTTCTTCAAAACTCGCATAGGCGCCATTCCAAGTGTATAGTTTAATGGCTTCCATTACGCTAATCGATTGAGCAACACCTATTTCAGAACCAGATTGGCTTCTTCTATTAACAGCAACGTGAATACCTAATAAAGGGTTATAATCAGTAACTGGAGCATCTGAACCACCTGCTGCAATGATGCCATTATCAATAAAATCACGAACAGCATACATGTGGTTGACTCGATTACCATAGTGTTGGATATATATATCCCCGAATTCATAAGGAAATGGAGGGTTTGGGATAGGGATGAGTTCGAGATTTTTCATTCTCTCTTGTAAATCTGGCGATGAGATCCCCGCATGCTCAATTCTGTGGCGATGATCTTTTCTTGGTGATTCCTCCAACGCCTTTTCTACACAATTTAAATACATTTCAATCGCTCTATCCCCTTGAGCATGCACAGTGATTTGATAGCCTTTTTTATGTGCTTGTCCTAAAACTTGATAGATTTCTTCTTCACTATAATAAAGAATGCCAAAATTGTCAGGGTCACTGGAGTATGTCTCACGAGTGGCAATCGTAGGACCAGTACTACTTCCATCTGTAAATAATTTAGCCGGTCCAATTTTGAATCTTTCGTCCCCGGTACCGGTTACTACACCTGCTTCTACCATTTTATTAACAAATTCATGAGAATTATTTAATGAACCAATCATTGCATATATACGAACACGAATATCCTTACTTTTAACAGCTTGTTGAAGTAAACGGAAACTCTCAGGACCATAAGCACCTGCTTCATGAATACTTGTTATGCCTGCTGCAACGAAATGCTCTGACGCAATTTTCACTGCTTTCATAAGTTCACTTTCTGTATAACTTGCAATCTCAGTCATTATCATATTTGCTGTTTCAATTAATCTGCCTGTAAACCTTCCCGTCTTATCCTTTTCAATAATCCCTCCTGTAGGATTTTCAGATTTTTCATTAATTTTGGCAATCTCTAACGCCTTGCTATTAACCACGCTTATATGACTGCATGTACGGGATACTATAATTGGATGTTCGACTGAAATTGCATCCAACTCGGCTATTGTTGGATAACGCTTTTCTTTCACAACCGTCTCATTGAATCCCCAAGCACGTATCCATTCACCTTTTGGGATGGTTGATGCTTTCTCCTTCAAATCATTTAACAAATCCTCTATAGATTTGATATGCTCATCTTTACAACTTACTGCCAACTGATTAACCCCGTATAAAATAAGGTGAATATGAGCATCAATAAATCCTGGAAGTAGTGTCTTTCCTTGCAAATCAATCACTTTCGTTTCTTCTCCGATAAAGTCCTTAACTTCTCGGTTTGAACCAACTGCTGAGATACGATTCCCTTTCACCGCTACCGCTTCGACTACTTTATTCCTTTGATCAACTGTAATAACTTCTCCGTTAATGAACACAATATCAGCTTGCATAAACACACCCCTTATTGAACTTCGCTTTTAAAGAGACAGTATTTAAAACCTTATTTCTGATCTGTAAATCCCTTTTTCATAACCAAAATAATGCTGACTAGTATTCTCACAATACTTACACTCGTCCGATACCTCCAAGGACCACAATTTTGAATATTCAGTTTTCAGTAGTTTCATTATATCTACATTAGGAATTATATACATTAGACAAAAAGTTAAAAATTTCATCGATTTTTTATACTTTTCATATGATTATGTCTTATTCGCAAATTATCCAGTGGTAAAATTACCTATTTGTTGAGGCATAATAAAGGAGGATATAGAGAAAGCAAGAATTGATATCCACCTACATGTAACCTCTATTGAACAGGAATATTCTAACTCGCAATACGAATTATAGAATTCAATTCACACAAAACTAAATCTCCTGCAGAGTGGTATTCCTTTTTACTTTGAAATGTTTGAAGGAAGACTTTTTCTTACTAGAAAAGGATAGATAAAGCCTATGAGATGGCTTTATCTATCCTTTTAAATTTCTTCTTTTTATTTCAACTATTAAATCTGTTGAAACCTCCCAATAAGCCCCATAGTCAAATACTGTTTATTTTCATTAAAATCCCATGGCCAATATCTAAGGGATAGTTCACTTTTATCCGCTTTTCCCATAAAATCTTTTATTCCAATCAGGGCTGCACCATACCCTACATTAGAAGCTAAAGCAAAGATGGCATTAAGCCCTTTATTAAAAGTATCCATATACTCAGGCTCTATCTTTAAAATATCAGACCATGTAATATAAAACCCATTTTCAACGCAACATTTAGAAATTGAGTGATGTAAGGTAAGTACAATCTGATCTCTTAAGTCAAGAAAGCCATCCTTAATCTTTTCTATTTCTTCCCTCTCATATTGGTGCTCATATTCAGAAAGTGTATCTATTGCCCAATTATAAAATAATTGGGTATAAATTGCGGATGTTGCAACGATATCAAAATGATTAATATAATCAGCGAAAACTCCATCCGCTATCTGACCTAACTGACTCTCAGTATCTTTCAGAAATCTTACAATATCATCGGCTTTTTCCCCGCGCTCTAGCAAAAAAGAAAGCTTATGTTCAAAATCTATTTTATTCAACCCTGTTACATCGAATTCAATCAGTTTGATTTTATTACGAGTACTTTCTGAAAAATGCTTCGTACCTTTTTTCATACTTTCTATATCTATATCGAATAAATAAATGGAGTTGCATTTAGTCGCAAGATGGTCAAGATCTAGATCATCGCAATTGCCTGCACCAAATATTGCTACTTTATCAACTAAACCTTTTTTCAAAAAAACAGCATCGAATAATCCTGTAACTTGTTCACGATGCATTGTCCATCTAGTTCTTCTGAATTCATCTCGATTATGATTCATTTCTCTTTGAAAAGTATCCAAGAAAATCGCTCCCTTTGAGGTCCTCTTTACTAAAATATTGTATCAAAATATTTCTATTATGTAGAGGGATTCAAATAGTTTCACAAAGCACAGAAAACAAAACTGCTAATATTCATGAGGTCTCTCAAATTTCTTAGACTTTCAAGTTCATATATTCTAATATTTTTAGGATCTTTATATGCTACACAAACGTTAGGATAATATGGAAAATAATGAAATTAGGTGTTAAAGAAAGGGGGGATTTATGAGTAAAACTAAGAAGATTTTGCTAAGTTTACTCGGAATTTTTCTTATAATCTTGGCCGGTGCTGCAATACTAATGGTTTCGTTTACGCAAAGAATGAAAGCATTTGTCCATAAAATCATCGCGAAAGAGATAAAGAATCCTTTCATTATCAAAAAACCTACCTCCTTTAAGGAAGTAGGCGTATTCAAATTCATTTTCAAAAAAGCTTCGAAATAGCTTAGAGTGTTAATCATTGCAATGATTAACACAACTAACTAACAATCCTTCAGGACTATCTTTGATAAACAGATGAGATAAGCTGTCCTAGTCTTCGAATTCCCTTGATTATTTCTTTCTCATTGGCATAACTGAACGAGAGCCTGAGAAACTCGATTCCATCCTTTTGATCCAAGAAAAAGTATTTCCCTGGAACATATGAAACACCCTCAGCTAAAGCTTGTGATAATAAATGCGAAGTATCAACACCTGGAATCCTCACCCATACAAAGTAACCACCATCTGGTACATACCAGGAAACGGATTCTGGAAGAAATTGTTCCATCGAACGGATTAACGCAGTACATTTAGTACGATACACATCTTTTAAAAGGTCGAGTCGTTTCTCAAGATCGGTGTTTTCTAAGTATACAGCCATTGTACTTTGAGCAAATGGATGGTCTAAATCTTTTTTAAACCACTCTAAAGCCTTAATGAATTCACTTTCTCCTGCTATCCATCCAATTCGCATTCCTGGCGCCACAACCTTGGATAATGAACCCACGTGAAGGACTCGTCCGCGTTTATCAAAAGATTTTATTGGCAGCGGACTTTTATCGAAGGATAATTCTCCGTATGCATCATCTTCTAAAATGAGGAAATCAAACTCGATGGAAAGCTCCAATAAATGCTTCCGACGCTCAGTTGTCATAGTCGTCCCAGTTGGATTTTGAAAGGATGGGATGGTATATAGAAAACGCGGGAGGGGGAGACCTGTACGTTTCCTTTCATCCAGCATTTCTTTTAATCGGTATGTTTGGAGTCCGTGTTCATCTATAGGTATACTAATAATTTGCTTCGTATAGTTTTGAAAAATCTCTAAAGCCTCCATGTAGGTGGGAGATTCCACCACTACGACCGCTTTATCATCAAGGAGAATGCGGGCAATAAGATCAATCGCCTGGCAAGCTCCTGATGTAATCAAAAGCTGTTCTTCCAAAACGCAAATTCCACGCTCTGCCAATCTTATCTGGAGTTGCTGCTTCAGTCTTGCAATACGTGGACTTCCGAGATAATGGAGCGGCAAATCCTGCTCCTCATCAAGAAGTCTTGCTACTGCTCCCTTGAGCTCCTCAGCAGGAACGAGAGCAGGATCCGGATAGCCTGAACTCAAGCGAATACAACCATCTGGAAGATCTGGCATCCATGCACCGGGCGGATCATTCTTAAGTGCCGCTTTAATGTTTTCAGAAAAAAAAGATTCAACATTCACTTTGACCATACACCTTTCCGTAAAAGTGAAGAAAGGCAGATCATCCGCCTTACTTCACTTTTTATGCAAATCATTCCATTTCTTAACCAAACGCTTCGGTGCTGCCCGTAAATAGGCTTCTTGTATTAGATCGGTCAATTCATCCCAGTCTTCCCTATCCGGATTTTGAATAGAGACCCAACCGTGATGTCCTATATACGGTGTTTTGAAAAAATTCTCATTCTGTAGCAATAATTCTTGAGTGTCCCGATCTGACTTGAAAGATAAGCTGAATCCTTTCTCTCTTTCACCTGAAATCACGAAGGATTTTCCATTGATTTTAAAAGTATTGTGACCGAAACCGTCAATAAGTTCAACAGCTTCGGGCAGCGCAAGACAGATATTGCGTACATTTTCAAGCATGCCTGCCGTGTCTTGTAATTTCATGTTTTAAATCACCTATTATCGAATCTATTTTGCATTCACATCTGGTTGATGAATTCCGAATATATTGCCTTCGGTATCAATATAGTATCCTTGCCACGCCATTCCAGGCAGGGCATATTTGGGCTTTGCGACCTTGCCGCCATTCTCCATAATTTTAGCTTCCGTTAAATCGTAATATTCCACTCCCATTGTACAAGCAAATGCATTTAAAGCTTGGTTTGTTTCCGGCGGAGCACTTTGACGCTGCATCAAAGCACCATTGATCCCAAGTTCATTCTCATCGCCAGTTACTGCTCCAAAGTAAGGCATTCCTGCATAATCACTCCAATCTTGAAATGACCATCCGAATACCTCTCCATAAAACTTCTTTGCCCGTTCCATGTCATTCACATGAATTTCGAAATGAACTAATCTTCCCATGATTTCCTCCTATTTTTTACAAGAATTAAAATTATACAGTGTGTTCGCTTACAAATTCCTATTTATTATTATAACGGGTGTGGAAATAAATTCAATTTATATTATTTTTAGTTGAGATTAAATCAATTTTTAGAGCCTCATCATACATCCTGTCATAAATTTTTAGAAAGACCACAGGAACCGTTCTTCAAATATAGTTAGTTCCGACCAACAGAATCGGTTTGTTTGAAGTGACACCGGACTCTCTTATCCAGCTCAGGACCATATTGATGGACCCACCGCATAATGGTTGTGTAAGCTATGGATATGCCTCGTTCCTCCATTTTCCACCAAATCACGAAAACTCAAGTTGTACCGTATGTACCATCTTACTGTGAGAAGAATCATTTCTGTTTCATACAGGTACACATCCTTTTTTTAGACTGATAGTATCAGTATGCCCAAGATTTAGAGATTCATTGCAAGTGTCTTAAATTTTTTCACCAGAACCGTTTTGTATAATAGATACATCTTGAAGAAAAAATAAAGGACTAAATAGCTGTGCAATTTAGTCCAGAATCAGTTGATATTAATCTATTCAACAGCTGATCTAGATTCTGACTTAGCTCTATCGTTTGGAAATCTATAAAGCCATTTTTAAGGGCAGTAGATATCATTCGTTCTCTGATTGTTTCTATTTGTAATAATAAATCACATTGGGGACAACATGTCTTAGTGTGGTTTTTAAATAACTAGATCATCACCTAGCCTATTTTTTTAAAAAGTATTATTATAATCGGTTAGGTATTTACAGTGTTTATAATTTATTGGGAATTTTGTCATTTTAGGAAGTTGAAAGATTTTTAGTCTCTCCTAACGGCTTTCATATAAACTAAAAGTTTATACAGTATGCATCATACTGATCATGCACCTTTTTTAGAGTAATAGTATCAAAGATTTAGAGATTAATTGTATTTGTCTTGAAGTTTTTGCACCAGAACCCCATATATTATTAAATCTTTTAGGTTAAGGCCCGATTCAGTTCCTGTTTATATCCTACCCCAGCACTCCTTCCTGGTTCTGAAGCAACAGGGTTTTGAATTTGTTCGTTTAATTCCATTCAACATCCTCCCCTTTTTAAAATCTATTCAGGTAACAATGCTACATAGCGAAGTTCTAAATACTCTTCAAGTCCCTGATGTCCTCCGACTCTTCCCAATCCGCTTTCTTTTGTTCCTCCAAATGGTGCTTGAGGACACGCTAAAGAAGTGGTATTAACACCAACATTTCCAAAGTCCAAACGGGCCATTAACCTATGCATTCGAGCGGCTTCTTTTGTATAGACATATGCAGCTAGAGCATATGGCGTTTCATTGCAGCCCTGTAAAACTTCGTCCTCCTCTTGAAACGCCATCACCGGAAGAATGGGACCAAAAATTTCGTTCTTTGTGAGGTTCATCTCTGGTGTGATTCTGCTTAATAGGGTGGGCTGATAATAGTATCCGTTACGGTACGGTTCTTCAACTACACAGTTGCCACCAGCCAGAATTGTCGCTCCCTTTGCTAAGGCATCGTCTACTAAATCCTGAATTTTCATTCTATATCCTTCATCAATCATAGGACCTACGTCACCTTCATATTGACCGTCTAACCGGAAAGTTAGTTTACACATTTTTTGTTGAAGGGCATTAATCAATGCATCATGAATGGTTTCGTGAACATAGACGAGATTGATTCCGTTACAAACCTGTCCGCAGTTTTCAAATTTGTTAGCAATAATTGCATCCGCAACTTTTTCAATATCTGTATCTGGGAACACAATAATTGGACAGTTACCGCCTAATTCTAGTGTTAACCGTTTAATATGTGAGGCAGCATTCTCCATAATCAATTTGCCAACTCGTGTAGAACCAGTAAATGCAATCTTCTTCACGCGCTCATCTTTAACTAATTGATCTCCAATCAGCTTACCATTACCTGTCACGATATTGACAACCCCATTAGGGATTTCAGTTTTTATCAATTCTTCTATAAGAGCAATGGCAATGAGCGGCGTCTGATCAGCAGGCTTTAAAATTACCGTACAGCCGGCAGCTAGCGCTGGAGCAACTTTGTTTGCCAAGATAGCAGCTGGAACATTAGATGGCGTAATCAGCCCTACTACTCCCACCGCCTTTTTAAGAACGTATAGCTGTTTACCCGGTTGAGAAGAAGGGACAATCTCCCCATACACCCGTTTGCCTTGCTCGGCAAACCATCGAATAATGAGCTGGGTCCCATATATTTCTCCCATCGCTTCGTTTAGCGGCTTCCCTTGTTCCATAGATAAAAGACGGGCTAGTTTTTCTTGGTTTCTTAAAATCCTATCGGCCCACGCCTGAAGATAAACAGCTCTTTGATCAGCCGGAAGCTCTGCCCATTTTTCAAAGGAATCGGAAGCTGCAGCAATGGCTTGATCCACTTGGCTTTCATCTGCATCTGGAACCTTTCCTATAATCTTGCCTGTGCTTGGATTGATGACATCCATCTCCTTAGATGCCGTTACTTTCTCTCCATTAATCCACATAAAATTCCCATCCGTAGCTCTTAGCATTACTTCCTCTCCCTCTATATTAAATAAACTCAAAATATTTTCTTCGCTCCCAGTCAGTTACTTCAGATAAATAACCCTGAATTTCCATCTTTGCAGCTGTTAGATAGTGATCAACGACATCGTTACCCAGCAAGGCTCTTACTCGTTCACTGTGGTCTAAGCGTTCTACAGCCTCCATAAGGTTAAGCGGCAGAGACCCTATATTGCTTAGGTTATATGCGTTCGTTGTTGTACATGCAGGTGGTTCAATCTTGTTTTCAATTCCATAGAGTCCTGAAGCAATGCATGCTGCTATAACTAGGTAAAAATTAGCATCTGCTCCTGGTACACGGTTTTCAAGGCGCATCGATTTCTCTTTTCCATCACTGCGGAAAGAGGTTGTGCGATTGTCTACTCCCCATGTTAACGTATTGGGTGCTCCCATTCCTGCAATCAGCCTCTTATAAGAGTTGATATAAGGCGCATAAAAAAGCATGAACTCTGAAGCTAATTCCATTACACCGCCTAGGAAATAGCGTCCAGTATTCGAGATGCCGTGCTCTTGCAACGGATCATAGAATAAGTTTTTCCCACTTTGTAAATCCCACAAACTAATATGAGTATGTCCGCTGCTTCCGGAGTCATCAGTTACTGGTTTGGCCATGAAAGTTGCCGTTAAACCATCCATGGCAGCCAATTCTTTCACGGCATTTTTGTATACGGCTGTATGGTCTGCCATCCTAAGTGCATCCGAGTATTTTAAGTTAATTTCGTATTGTCCCTTGCCCCATTCCCCTTTGATGGATTCCACAGGTATGCCTGCCATCGTCAAATGGCGAGTAATCTTGCTTAGAAACCTGTCGTCACGTGTGAGGCGATTAATTGAATAATCAACAGGATAAGGGAACAGCGGTGAAAGCTGATGATAGTTTTTTTCTCGCAATGTATCTTCAGTTTCCTTAAATAAATAGAATTCTAGTTCACTCGCAGCGTTCACTTTATATCCGAAATCCTTTGCGCGCTGAATTTGCCTTTTTAAGATTGTACGGGGAGCAACTGAAATTTCAGTCTGATCCTTATTTTGTAAATCTCCTAAAACAAGGACCGTTTTTTCACACCACGGATAGAGCCTTAGCGTTGACATGTCAGGTTTGATCACCATATCATGGAGTCCATTGTCTAAACTGCAAAATTCATAGTTATCCTGAAAATCGAGGCTGACGTCCCAAACAAGATTAACCGCGCAGGCGTGAATTCCCTTCTGAGCTGACTCTAAAAAATAGTCTGCAGTAACACGCTTTCCGAAAAGCTTCCCTTGCATGTCTGCAGCTGCAATAATAACGGTTTCAATATGTCCATTGACAACCATATCCTGTAAACGATTGAGATCTATCATGATTTATATGCCTCCTTGTGTTTTAGTTCATCATGGGAGAAGTTGTTCTCCCATGAACTTATTGAATGGTCCAACCGCCATCAACAAACAGTGTCGTTCCTGTTATATAACTGGATTCGTCAAGTGCTAAGAATAGCGCTGCATTGGCAATATCTTCCGGTTGTCCAACTCTTCCAACCGGAAGACGCTCGATGATCCAATCCCTCACTTGTGGGATCTTAAGTCCTTGTTCAGTAAATGGTGTTTGAACTACCCCAGGTGCCAAGCTGTTTACTGTAATGCCATGACGTGCTAACTCAAAAGCAGTTGCTTTTGTCAAAAGATTAAGCCCACCCTTTGAGGTATTATAGTGCGGCTGACAGCTTCCACTGCTGGAGACAATAACATGCGCTTCAACTGAGGTGATATTAATAATTCTCCCCTTTGTTCCCTGGTTGATCATTTCCTTGGCGATCGCCTGAGTACAGAAAAACGGACCTTTTAAATTCACATCATGAATACGATCCCATTCTTCTTCACCAAGTTCAAAAAAAGGAGTGAAGCCAACAATTCCAGCATTGTTGACAAGAATATCGATTCTTCCAAACGTCTCCATTGTCTTCGCTACCAGTTGTTCCACATCCGCTTTTTTGGTTACATCCGTTTTAACAATTAATACCTTAGATTCTTGCGGAGCCATTTCTGCTGTTTCCTGAGCCCCTTTTTCATTCACATCTGCGATAACAATATGAGCCCCTTCTTGCATAAAACGAAGAGCAATCCCTCTTCCGTTGCCAGATCCTGCACCTGTAATAATTGCTACTTTATTTTTTAATTTCATATCTTTTACTCCTCCATTTTTACTAGATTAATAGCAAATAGCTTTAAAATTTCCTTAAAGCTATAAAGTGATTCGATTTCAACGTATTCCTCGGGACCGTGATGTCCTGCCCCCACCGGCCCAAATTCAATCGCTGGTATTCCATAGTTGGCGTAAAATCTTGTATCTGCAGTCCCGTCTTGACCAAAGAATTCAATTTTCCGGTTCAAAAAATGTTCAGTGACTTGTTTTAACTGGACTACATAGGGGTGACCTTCATCCGTCAGCACAGGTGCACCTTGAGCGAGAATTTCCAGATTTGCATCGGGAGCAGCACGTTGAATTTGCTCTATGATTTCGCTTACTTCTTCACCTGGTAGATATCGAATATCTAAATGGAACGTGCATTGATCAGGAACCTGATTGATGCCCTTGCCCGCTTCAATCTTCGAGAGATTAAAGGAAGGGCGTGTAAAAAATAAATTGGTCTTTTGGATTTGCTCGATAGCTTCAATAGCCTCACAATATTTCATCGCCTTAAGAATCGCGTTTTCCCCTAGCCACGGTCGACTGCCGTGAGCAGCTATGCCAGAAACCTCCATCTTCAATTGCAGTACACCTTTAGCTTGAACAGCAATTTTATAATTGGTAGGTTCACCGCAAATGGCAATTTCCCCACGATATCCTTGGTCAACTAAGAAGCCTGTTCCATCAAATCCACCACGTTCCTCGTCTGGTACTATACAGAGCATGATTTTTACCAGAAGGTCCATTTTAGACAAATCAACCATAGCGTGCATCATTGCAGCAACGGAACCCAGCATATCATAGCTTCCTCGCCCAAATAACTTCCTTTCTTCAATCCGAGGGCTGAAATCTTCCGAGGCAGCTGACACAACATCTACATGTCCGTTTAGTATAATAGTAGGACCCTCTCTCTCTTCATTTACGATACAAACAAGGCTCATTAATCCCTGATTCTCCAACAAAGTTATAGTAAGCCCTCTTTGTCTTAGCCATTCTGCACAATATCCAATGGAGGCATTAATACGTTCTGATGTGGTAGCTTCCATACGAATAAGTTCACAGGCAAGCCCTTCAATAGAATCTTTATGTTTAATGTCGCAAGCCGGCACAACTTCTTTATTCAAATCAAATCTCCCCTTTTTTTTAAAACCGTTCACCTCTTTCTTAATATTACGTCAATTAGGAATACTCTAACTTATAATGCAAAAAGTATGCCAACTTTTATTAAACCATGCAAAGGGATTTTTTCTCTAATTTAATGGGATAAACGGTTTTAAGAGTTCATTAAATCCTGTTTATCCCGTTTACCCCATTTTGTAATTGATACAATCCTTTTTCTGTTATATGGCATCCTTGTCTTCCCTTACCAACCTTAATCCATTGCTTTTCATGAAGCTCTTTTAGTAGAATACGTATTTCAGTTTCACTGGTAAGCAGCGTCCTCTGTTGGGCTATATTCCATAGGCCTCGCCTGCCAATACTTCTACCTTTTTGTCTTTCACTGAGGATTGACTGGAGAATAAATAGGCTTAAGTCTTCTTTGGACAGTTTAGAAAATTCGCTTAGGGGTTTATCCACATTTGTAGTAGCCATGGGTTTGTAAGCAAGAGAATCAAGAAACGGTAAATCTTTAGTTGTAATATGACCATTATTCATAATCGATAAGTATTCCATAGTATTTTGTAGTTCCCTGATGTTTCCTGGCCAATGATATTGCAGAAACACTTCCGACACGGCTGCTGATAAATTCTTATTCCATCCGTTACGACGAAGAAAAAAGTTAGCTAGTTGAAGGATATCCTTTCCTCTCTCTCGCAAAGGTGGAATGGACAGGGGTAATACCTTCAAGCGGTAATATAGATCAGCTCTAAATTTCCCTTCTTTGACGAAATCTAAGAGGTTACGATTTGTAGCAGAAATAACCCTCACATCAATAGGAATCACTTTTGTTCCCCCTACTCTTAGGACTTCTCTTTGCTGTAGAACCCGAAGGAGCCGTTTCTGAAAAGATAAGGAAATATCTCCGATCTCATCAAGAAAAATGGTTCCTCGATGTGCTTGCTCAAATAGTCCAGGCTTGCCTCCTTTTCTGGCCCCTGTAAATGCCCCTTCTTCATAACCAAATAATTCACTCTCAAGCAGTGATTCTGATAAAGCACTGCAGTTCACTGCAACAAATGGGAATGCTGCACGAGTCGAGTACTGATGAATGGAATGGGCAAACAATTCTTTTCCCGTTCCACTTTCTCCTAGAATAAGTACATTTAGATCGCTCTGAGCCATCTTTTTTGCCATATCGATCAGCATCATCATCTCTTCGGATTCTGTAATAATGTCCTGAAATGTATATTTGGCCTGATGACCGGACGTCTTCAACTTGGTTCTTATTTTTAACTCAAGTTCTTCTAACTTCTTTGCAACTTGAAGGATTAGAACTCCTCCCGAAACGGTTTCTACTTCCCCATTTTCAATACTTATATGGTTCATGATCACCTGTTGGTTTCTTATTATAAAAGGAACTTCTGTAAAAGGAGTGTCTAAAGTCTCTCTTGTTAGTTTTTCGTCGTGAAAAAGAGAAAGAATATCTCTTCCTGCCACCTCCCAAGAGGAAAGAGCAAATATTTCTTCCGCAGCTTTGTTAAATATCGTGATATTCTTTTGGTGGTCATAGGCGATTACTGCATCTTGGACCATGTTAACGGTTTGCTGAAGAACCTTTGTTGTTTTTATCAATCCTTCCATCGTGACATGGAGACCCTGGCTTCGAGTAATTATTTTTTTCGTGTAATCGGAAACAATATGCTGTGTATCTTCCTGCAATAAGTCAAACCGAGTCAATATATCGACAATGGTGCTTACATCAATTACCCGCTCCCCTATGTTAATAACCTCTGTGATGTTTGGAGGTATAATTTTATATTCATTTGGCGTTATTGCACTTGTAATAGAAGGGATTTTCTCCATAGACGGAAAAGCTGGAATAAGTTCGATATGCCTAGCTCCAAGCTCGTAAAGTAAAGAAACAGTCTCTTCTGCCGATTCTCGTTCATCGTTATAAAGCAGCCATTTGCTACCGGATTGGATCGATAAGACTTTGTCCCAGCTGGATTTTAACAGCGTACGTCTGATAACCATGCTCTCTAAAGATGTTTTTACTTTTAGGAGCGGCTGGTGGGTAAAGATCGTCTGGGTACTTAGTAGTATGAGATCATAATCTGTCTCATTCTTCACCCACTCTTCCTTCGAAAAAGGAACGAAAGATAAATATTTGCCTAAAAGGTCACTCAACTGCCTGGCTAAATATTGACTGGTATTCTGTGAACCTGAAATAATCGCAATATTAATAGAACGCATATTTCCATTCTCCTTTTAATCTGGATGAAATAATATTCTATATAGGGTTCTGGTGCAAAGATGATTTCAAAAAAACATAGGACATGAATTTCCTGCTAACTTACGGATTATGATGCGATGCCAAACAGTTTATCAATGAATTCTTTTCGATTTTGGGCAGACTTCACCCCTTGGTGAACTTGTCCTTTTTTCATCAAATGCATGGCTTCAATGCCACATACTATTGAAGTAGCAGTTTCATACGTTTTGAATCCCAGCATGGAGCGTACTCTTTTCTTAATGAAACGATGATCTTGTTCTACGATATTATTAAGATATTTCACTTGTCTCATTTGGATGCCTTCAGGCATCTTTTACTCGTCTTTTAGCTGTTGAATGGCTACAGGATACGCTGGATTTTTATCGACAGTTACGACACGAGGCTTAGAAACATGAAAAGACCGCAAAGCTTTCTTGAAGAAGTACTTTGCAGCCTTTTGGTCTCTTGTTTTACTCAGGTAAAAGTCAATGGTGTTTCCTTCGGAATCTACTGCACGATACAGATACATCCATTGAAACCTTTTACTTTGATAAACGTTTCGTCTACTCTCGATGAATCATTTGTACGTTTTAGATGACGACGAAGTCGCCTGTCTAATTCAGGACTATACTGATGAACCCAACGCATAATTGTCGTGTGAGCCATCGATAATCCTCGTTCCTCCATCATTTCCACAAGATTACGAAAGCTCAAGTTGTACTGTAGGTACCATCTGACGGTTAGAAGAATAATATCGAGTTGATAATGTTTCCTCTTGAATAAATTTTGCTTTTCCATACTGATCACGCACCTTTTTTAGATTAATAGTATCAGTATGTCCAAGATTTAAAGATTAATTGCCATTGTCTTGAAGTTTTTGCACCAGAACCGTTCCTTCTGCAAAAGCATGTGAGTTTGCTATACCCAAGGATAAAGATAAAATTCCAATTTTTAATAGATTCTTTGCTGGTTTAATTATAATTTCCTTTTAAAATAGTAAAATATTCACATTATGTAAGTATATTACTTATTATACAATAGTCAACCAGCAAAAAAATATTATAATAATAATAATAAGGAGGAAACTATAAAAACTACACTCTATATTATGATTGGTGTAATTTATCTCGCTGGACTTTTTCTTCTAGTAGATTTTCTGTTAAATATACAAAATGAAACATTTAAAAATCATTATCTTATGTTATTATTTCCGTTTTTTAGTTTATTTTAGGCTTGTATCTATCTTTAGCAAATATTGTTGAGTATAACTTCCTTTTATGTAGCTTCTCAATCTTATAAATCATTATCGGAAGATTCAATTTCATATTCTACTCTTTTATCGCTGAAAGAATATACTTATTCGTGGGAAGATGTGGAGAAGATTAATTATTATGAAGGAAATGATGATGAATTTTCAGAATACGTATTCTTTTTTAGCGGTGGAAATAATTTGAATTTAAGTGAAAATGGATATATTAAGAAAATAAAATTCATGATAATTATTAAAGCTGAAGATTTAAATATAAAAATGGAGAATATTGAAGAGGATTAATTGGTTCATTTAAACTACTGGATTTATTATATAGGTTATGAATTACATAAATGAGCTTGGATGCACTTCCAAGCTCATTTTGTGTTGATGTTTCTTATTATTAATATAAGATCAGAAAAACTATGCAGCAAAATATTAATTAAGTATCAATTTTTTGTAATTAAACTTTGTTCCCTGTTCTGTTGTTAAAACACTTGCTATTGTAGGGTAAATTTCACTTTCAGTTCCGTTAAAATTTTTAGTGAAAACAAAATAGCATGTTGGAAATGAAAGCAATAGATTAATTGGTTAACATTTTCAATTGTCTTTTTTATATCTCCATAAGAATTGAGAACATTAAATTCAGTTCCTTATACCTTCAAAATTTATTTGATAAGTCTTTACTTCTTCCTATTTTTAATGGACGGTGAGTCCGGGTTTTCAAATAAAATGATAGGTACCCTGTTATTAAAACGATGACCGTTGAAACAATAAGGACAATACATCCAGTTTTAACCTGTATGCCGGGTTGATTCAAAACCATTGTTAACTCCCCGTTAACCACTTTGGGAATATCAAGATACGTAAAAGGGGATAGGTAGGAATAATCCTCTAGAATTTGGGTGCTGACTACATATCCTACTGTAAAAATTGCGATTGTAGCTATATAAATAGTAAATGTATTCTTTAAAAAGATGGATAGAAAGTTCGATAAAACAAGTATCAACAGTAAAATAAGGAAAACTAGAAACATACTTTCCCATAAATAATCCCCTAAAGCTAGAAAGTGAAAGCCACCGTTTTTAGATACATGCCCTGTATAGGATACCGATTCAACAATGCTTGGGTGATCATAGTATAAAACCGGATAGTTCAAATCACCGAAGCGATTAAAAAGTGTACCTACCAAAACTAAAAGCAAGCATAATGCTGCACAGCTTATCATCGAAAGAATGGCTGCAGTTAGAGTTTTTCCTGTTAAAATACCCCTTTCCTTAATAGGCTGTGTTTTTAAAAAGTTCAGGTATACTTCTTTCCTCTTTCCCCAGCCAATCCTGAACCAAATAAAAATAAAAATGGAAGTATTAATATAAAGTATAAATAATTCTCAAAAAAGTAATAAAGAGAATAAAGACCACTATTATCAATTTTTTGATTGGCTTTCAGCACATCACTTTTTAGGTCCGCATCCCAAAATATCGTTCGAACATATTCTCCGGAAAAAATCGGACGAATATCATGTTCAATCAACCATTCTTTTTCAGCAATACTGTCATCAATTGAAAATCGACCTAACTCCGTTTTATAGTCTATTACCAATTGTCCCGTGTCAATATCTCCGTTGGCAGCCCGATTTTGAAAAAGTTGGTAGTCCACCAAAGGTCGCCAATCTCCTTGTTCATAGGAAGCGTTTGCATCTTTATTTTTTTCAATCATTTTAGTACCGTATGCTAAAGTATTTCTCATTAAATCTAATTGGATATTTTCCGTTTGTTGTTCTTTTTCTAATGTAGCAATGCTCTCCTTCACTGTTGGTAGAAGCAACATTTCTACTTGCTGAGCATCATCATGCACTCGTTTGACGTACTCCTTTTCTTTATCTTCCGTTTCCTCTGCAAGAAAAAAATACCCTAATATTATTAAAAATGAAAATAGCAAGTTTACCTGCTTCATTAAACCTCTACGACGTGCTTTTCGAAATTCAAAAACTGAAATTGTCCAAATGGATCTAACATTTCTTTTCGTTTGTCCATTCCAAAATGGTTTTTTATGACCCGAAAAATTGAACAAACCAGTATCCTTTTCACTGAAAATTATGGATATTCCAACCAAACTGATACTCCATATCAGAGCCGAAAGAAGATACAGCCAATCCGTACTTTTAGGAATATTTGCTATCAATTCACTAAAATGAAAAACTTGATAAGGATTCCATTTATTTTGGAAAAATACAAGATCGTCTGTTGTGAAATAGCCAACGACTAAGATAAAACAAGTCGATAGTATCAATGTAAAAGAGTTCTTTAGCCAATTGCTTAATAGGGTTACAACTGCAAAAGTAAATAGACAAGCACTCCCAAAAAACATGTATGCTCTTAATACATAACTAGACGTTGAAATATAGCTATACACTTTACCCGTAGAAACATATTGGGGATACTGAAAATCGAATACTCGATCTCCAAAAATCAATGGAATAATGATGCCTATACTCAGAATCATCACTAAGAATATAAACAACATGAAAAGCAAGCTGATATATTTACCTACAATTATATTCCACTTAGGAATTGGTCGGGTCGTTAAGATTCGCCAGGTATTATGTTCTTTTTCTGTGGTAATAGTATTCCCAAAAAACAACAATAAAAGGAAGATGGAGCCGCTCCCAAAAAGAAGCATAATAACGTCTTTAAGGTATAATACCGGAGTTACTGGAAAGGCTTCATCCGCATATGATAGATTATGAGCCAAAAGCCAATCATTTTTCTTCATTGCCTTTTCCAGTTTGCTTCCTTCCAAGGATTCAAATTCGCCACCATGTGTAACATACTGTTGCAAAGTTGATTGGAAAGCTGCCATTTATAATGGGAAATGGGATAAAATACCGAACATTGAGCATGAATTTCTGAAGCATGTCTTTTCCTACTTTTTTCACTTCTTCTAACTGTTTTGTTTGTAATTCAGTTAGAGAACCTTCCATCTCAATTGCTTTTAAATTATTATAGCTTGTATTACTATCTGCGATATAAGGTTCGATAGCTTTAGAGGCACGTTCCGACATGGTAGACTGCTTTTGATAATTTTGAAAAAAAAGTCCACTTATACAGAATAGAATAATAATAAATAGCCAAAGTAGCTTTTTTGGCGCCAAATTTTTTAAGTTCAAACAGAAAGGTCGTCATGACACACCATCGCTACTAAAGAATATTTTCTTATATCGTTCCTCGATGCCTAAAATTTTCTTTTCGATATCCAAGACGACTATGTTATGTGACTTTGTCAATTTCCGCTAAATTATGTGATGATAAAAGAATGGCCGTTCCTTGTTCAGCCAATTCTAATAATAGTTCGCGGACCTTTATTGCACTGGTTGGATCGAGTCCATTCAGTGGCTCGTCAAGAATCATCAATTTCGGCTGATTGATTAGCGCCATCGCCAATAATAATTGTTGCTTCATTCCGAGTGAATAGTGTCCCACCTTTTTATTCAAATAGCCATCTATCCCAATTCTTTCAGCGGTTTCAAAAATATGTTTTTTTGTAATCCCTTGCAAGTCCCCGATAAATTGGAGATGATCATATCCCGTTAAATAATCATAAAGCACTGTGTTATCCTGCATGAAAGAAATTTTTCTAAATACTTCTGGATCTTTATTACTTCCTCCTAGTATATTGACCTTACCATTATTGCAGGTAACAAGTTGTTAATAATATTTAGAAGTGTTGATTTGCCAGAACCATTTGGACCTACGAGAGCTACAATTTCAGAATTGTTTATATCAAATGAAATTCCCTTCAACACTTCTTCTTTACCGTATGATTTATGTATGTTATTAACAGATAAAATCAATTTTGTTCACCCCTATTATTTGGTAAACTAATTTTTTGAACAGGATAATGAATGAAATTAAATATTTGAAAGAAATATGATTATTAGACTATCAGATTGTTGATAAAAGAAAAGCTCTTGAAACAGTCTTTTTAAAGAATGTTAAGCAAGAGCATAATATTTATTCTACTACATTTCTATTAGTTTTGTACTAGCTGGCATTGGATATGGTAAATCGTCACGGTATAAATAACATCTATAGTACTTATAAGTTCCAGCAGTCTTATACTTTGATAGATATCCACGTACATCCGGTTCTTGATTAAAAGATATAATAAATAAATCCGGATAATAAACACTACTAGCTGCAGCAGCTTGAGTAATTACTGAAGTAGTAGGGCTAATAGTATTCACTTTTCCCCCTAATGAATTATTCTCAGCTGCTGTTTAAAAATATAATATTTCTCCTTGTAATTTTGTAAAAACTCCCATTAAACATCACACACATATACAATATTCACCATTTAATATACCATTTTTATAAAAATAAACTCTATTAAGTAAAAATATACCTATTTTGAATAATTTTCGATAACATGCCCTTCTTCTTTTTTTCTTGAGATGCATGTTGAGTGTTGAGATTGGCATTCTGGAAAATTTCCGCTACATAACTAGTTATTTCACTGCAAAATTCAACTCTATGGAAATTTAAGGATAAATGAACAAACCTTTGCTCTTCTGTGCAAAAGCTATTTAACATCAGGGGTCTACTTTTTTATTCTGAATAATGCAGTCGGAGCCCCTACCATACTATCTGTACTCAACATGTCTTATACAAGAAGTGCTCCTACGGTTACTCCAGCTGCAAGAACTGCACCCCCGAATATTTGTGATATGACAACAATCCACAAAGAACGTCGATATAACTGTTGTTTTTTTCTGGAGAATCAATGTATCTTTGTAACCAACCTAGTCGATTTTCCCTATACTTTTTAATACTTCAGCTTTATTGGACATTATTCTGTCTTCCTATCCGAAGAGCTTATTTATCATCTTAGAGATTATTAACCTAATTATTATAGAAAAAGACAAAGAAAATACGGTCCAAATTACTTGAACCGTTTTCCTGTAACTTCAATAGGTTAGGGTTTTTTTTCCAGAGTTCCCCTGCTCTATGCAGATCAACCTCTTTGGCTAGTTCAGAAAACATTAGGTCATACCTAATATATTCCTTTGCAACTAAAACAAGTGCTGTATCTTGTGATTTAATAGCCCGTGCTGCTGTACTTGAAGGAAAGTTGGCAAATAATACTTCTTCATTGTCCCGTGAAATAATGGTTAGACGACCACCCTTCCCGTTCTACAACTAAATCCGGATCCATGTAAAAATGATGGCTGCCGAAGCAACCCTGTATTAAAGTAATGCACCTGTTAGCGAAATAAGGGAGCAATTAGTTATCAATTTCGAACCCCTTTATAAAGCCTTTATGTTCTCTTGGATGATTATTGCGATAGCTTTATAATCATACCTATGGTTAACGACATCTACAACAAAATCCTGTTCTTCTTCTATTCCCATTATCCATTGATAATGATTGATCTTCAGAAACATAATAGGGGGGAAGCGAGTGCTGTCCTCTTGTTTGCGTTGTGGAACGCATGATTTTTTGAAATGGATTCGAATAATGCTTCAGCCTTTTTATGAATAGATGGGTAAGCATCATTTTCTAATATAGTTTGTCTGGGTTTGTTCACTGCAGAATCAAGGAGACCGGGATCTTTCACTCCGATTTGTTCAGTAGGAGAATAAAATTTTATTTGAATGGCATTAATAGCAATAATTTGAATAGTGGAAAGATAGATTATAAACGTCATATTATCTATCCATCAATCCCTTGAATGCTTCGTCATGACCTTTAATAACGTCTGAAAATATTTCCATAAATTCTGCATCTACACCTTTAGGTAATTTCACATTTTTATTTTTCCTTAAAATGATTTCTTCACCCTTGAACTCAACCTCTAATTCGTCTCCAAAAGTTAAATTTGCAGTTTTCAACATTTCAACTGCGCCGACTTTAGGTAATTTCCTAATGGTCATTATTCATTCCTCCTTCAAAAGAAAGTTATAATTGTTATTACTACACAAAAAAGCTTGCAGATTTAGACCCTAAAAGGGGACCTTATTCTACAAGCTGAACAACCTCCATCATCTGAAGGTTGTTCTGTTAAACTATTGATTAAAATGATATACATACATATGTCAGGGGTTTCTGAACCAATGTACCAAGCTGATACACCCCTAAGTGATTTTGTTTTACCAGGTTAAGTCGAAGACCGATCGATTTTTTATCTTCTATCCATATTTGATGACTTTTTCAATCGGTAGTATATTCCATTTAATCCATAATTCCAATAAATAATGAATCCACTTTGACAAAAGATTGATCAAAATGGATTCATTTTCAGCAGCTTCGTTTTTATAAAAAAGTTTGATCATTTCCTACTTATGTTGTTCCACAATAGTGCAGGACCTATCTTATATATTTAAATTATGTTAATAATTAAATTTCCTGCCCTTACTCTGCCATTAAATAATATTTCTTTAAAATGTCTATTGTAATGTTTTTAGCGTCTGTACTTGTTCCAGCAATATTCGTAGCAAAGCTATACGCCCGATTGTCCGTTTCTATAAAACCGACAAACCACCCTATGCCTGACCCTTGACCTGTTTTTCCGTAAAGGGTATAGTTATTTCCTTCCTTCTGGATCATCATCCGTTTAACGGTTTTCAATACATCCTTATCAAATGGAAGCTTCTCTTTATACAATGATTCCATAAAATCAACTTGTTCTATTGGAGAAATTTTGAGTGAACTACTTAACCAAAACTGATCAATTCCTCCACTAATATCTTGGTTACCATAAGAAATGTTTTGAACCCATTCCTCCATTCGATTTTCTCCAATGTCACGAGCCATAGCTTGATAATACCAAACGACAGAGTTTCTCATAGCAGACCCAAGCGTGTGATCTTGGTTCCAGACCTCGATTTCTCGCTCAACACCATCCCAATATTTAATGTCGTATTCATCTTCAACAGCTCCTACCTGTAACCCAATGAGTGAATTTGGCACTTTAAAAGTCGATTGCGGTGCAAATCGTTGATTCGCGCGTTCATTGTTATAGACTAATGTTTTTTCTCTTTTCATATCACGTAATATGAACGTTCCGTCATGGTTCGTAAAAAATTCATCGACCTCGAACTTCTTATGATTCAGCTTGCCCTTGGAAGCATTCGCTTCACTTGGTAGTTGGACACTTGTAATTAATAGAACAACTGCACCAATAAGTGCTAAAAAAAATGATAAATTCTTTCGTTTTCTCATATTCGATTTCCCTCACTTAATTTAATCATCTCATAAACATAGAAAACTGAAATGTTCATTATACAATTGAACTCCCTGAAAATTTCAAGCAATAAAAAGACACAAAAGTAGCTGCCCTTTCAGCCTATCCATATACTCATCATTCGTGCTGATCTTGATCATCATCTTCGAAAAATGCTTCCATGATTCCCTGTCCAATCTTCTGGCTAATTGGATGGGAGTTTGTCCTGGCATTTGGGACGACTACTGAAAAAGCGACTTCAGGATTGTCGTAGGGAGCATACCCAACCAGTGTTAGGTTGTTCGTCGGTTTATCTGTATATGTCTTTCGTAATTCAGGATCATAGTAAAAGGATTGTGCTGTCCCCGTTTTACCGGCTATTTTGTAGCTTTTGTATGGCTGTTTATTGAAGTGGGAGGCAGCGCTTCCGCCTTGTTCGTGAAACACCTTTCGGAATCCCTCTTGCACGCGTTCAACCTTTTGCTTATCCATGTCGATGCGATTCAGATAAACAGGAGAGACGCTTTGGAAAATGACCGGATCTTGGTCTTCCATTTGCGGCTCGCGGATCTCCTTAAGAAGGTGAGGCTGCACCCTATATCCTCCATTAGCAATTGTCGATATGTATTGAGTCAGTTGCATGGGAGTGTAAGTATCATATTGGCCGATCGTGAAATCTAGCAAATAGCCTGGGGAGCCGCCTTGGCCTCGATATCCGCTCGCTTCATTCGGGAGATCGATTCCTGTCTTTACCCCTAGTCCGAATTGATTGAAATAATAGCGAAACGTTTCAAAGGCATTCGAATCTAGCGGCAGCTTCATGTTTCTATAATAGGTCTTCCCAAGCATACTCATAGCCGTCTTAAACATATAGACATTGGAGGATTGCTTCAATGCAGTCAGGTCATTGACCATCCCCATCGTTCGTACTGACTTCTTGACTGGGGTACTCAGCAGATAGATTGGCTCATCCAGGAAAGACTGGCCCGGCTGGATGGCCCCACTCTCATACCCGGAAAGTACTGTCGCCCCCTTAACGGATGATCCCATTTCAAAAGATGAATTGACAGTGCCAAGGGCATAATCGGTCGCTACCCACTTGCCGTTGACTTCTTCAATCTGTTTCCCAACCATAGCCAGAACTTCTCCCGTTACAGGATTCATCATGACTACAAAGGCCTTATTTAGGAATGCCCCACCTCCGTTCCTCTTGGCATCAATCAGTTCAGCAGTAAGTATCTCTTCCACCTTCTCCTGTAAACCTATATCAATGGTTAGCATAAGATCCTTACCCGGCTCACCGGCGGAGACCTCATGGGTTCTAACAATGTTTCCTTTTCTATCCGTTTCAATTTCTGTCACGGACTTCGAGCCCCTGAGGACATCTTCATATTGGTATTCCAACTGGCTTTTTCCTACCCGGTCATTCCTGCTGTAACCCTTTGATAAGTAACCGTCCAGCTTCTCCTTCGGAATTCCTTCCTCCCGGGATGTCGTGCTTCCCAATACGGAACGGAATAATTCCCCATACCGATAAGTCCTTTCCCAATCCGTCAAAATATCCACTCCAGGAATTTCATTCAGTGCCTCACTCACTCGTGCTAATTCCTGATTTGTTACATGTTCGACCTTGATTGGCTGAGGGGTATAGGCATAGCCTTTCTTCATTTCTCTTAAAATGGCGAGGACCTTCTTTTCACCATTTCCGATTTCTTTTAAATCGGATTCACCAATCCGGTCCAGCTGCCTCTGATAACGTTCCTTATTTGTCAGCTCTTGGTTCTGCAGTTCCTTGTCTGTCAGCTTCTTTAGTGCTTTCTTAGGACGGGTCACGATCCAGTAGTCCTTCATGTCTCGTTCTGTAATCTTGTCTGTTTTGATCGATATATACGCGGAGAGTTTCGTAGCAACTTCCAGCAGTTCCTGGTCTGTTTCATTTCCCCTTTTAGTATAGACAATGATGTTTGACGCTTCATTATCGACAATCACTTGATTGTTCCTGTCGTATATTTTTCCTCGTGGTAGGTGATATCTCACTTCCTTCACATTGGTGCTATTCAGTTTCTTCTCGTACATTTCCCCTTCATTGAGCTGTACAAAGGCCAGTCTGAAAACCAGAACGGTAAACAATACAAACACAACTGTCATAATAATATTCAGCCTGGCCGATTTCGTCCGATTTTTTTTAGTCTTCTTCCTCTCCACCAACGTCCTGTCCCCTCGCTTTTTTCCTATTTTTTACGTTTAGCGTCGTCAGACTGACACAAGCTATGCCGACGATGCAGAATAAACTGAGTGTAAGAGGCTGAGGAAAAATAGTGTATATCACACTACTGATAATCACCAGTAGAACACGGATGGAGGTCATTCTGTCTCTCCACTTACTCACCTTACACAACTCCTTTTTATTTAGTATCAACTAACCATCAGCTGATGAAAAAATCCCACTGACAGAAGTATTCCTTTATTCATTCTCAGCTAAATACTGATCCAGCACAGGTTTTATTTTCGCGGTCACATAATGGCTCCCCCCGCGATTTTTTACATCCTCCACAATGGCTGTAAGCAAGATAGATGGACTCTTTGTATCAAACACGACGACAAAGCCATTCTCCATCCCGTCTTCGCCTTTCTTGCTCTTCAGCTCAGCTGTCCCCGTCTTTGCAGCTAGTACCTCTTTTGCCGTCTTAAGATTATGGGCAGTCCCGGTATCACGCTCCACTACCTGAATCAATGCCTTTTGGACGGTTGAAGCAACCTCACTGGAAATGACGGATTTGCGGATAGGCTCCTTTTCATCCGCTATCAAAACAGGCATCACCATATTTCCGCCATTCACAAACGGTGTAAACGCAGTCCCTAAATGGACCATTGACATCAGAACTTCCCCCTGTCCATAGGCAGAATCAGCGAGCAAGACTTCATTCTCGATCCCATCATTGGACAGCTGGCTCTTTTTCAAATAAATCGGCAGCTGGAAATCCTCCTGGAACCCAAATGCCATAGCATTCTTCTCAAAATTGGCAGCTCCCATTTCCAGGGCTTCCTGAGCGAAATAGATATTATCGGAATAGACCAGTGCATCAACCATGTCCACCGGACTTGCTTCCTTTACGCGGGTGACAAAATAGCCTCCCCAGCTGTTGTCCTTCTTCCACTGCAAGCCGGATATTTCCCGTTTCTTCTCCGGGAATGTCGTTCCGACGGTGAGTCCTGAGGCGGCAGTAATTGCCTTGAAGGTCGACCCTGGTGCATACAGGCTGGAGAAACGGTTCAAGAATGGAAGCTTTGGGTTTTCACTGTATGCTTTCCACTGCTCCTCTGTCATCCCGCTCACCATTAAATTCGGATCGAAGGATGGATAGCTGACGAGCGCTAATATTTCCCCGGTCACCGGATGTATCGCTGACACCGCGCCGGCATCTTGCTTCATCGCTTCATACATGTTACTCTGCAATGCAGCATCGATCGTCAGATTTATGTTTTTACCATTGATGGCAGCCACTTTTTTAAGAGTGCTTTTCTGTTTGCCTTCCTCGTTCTTTATTTGAATGATGCCGCCCTTCTTTCCTCTCAACTGCTTCTCATACACTTGTTCCAGTCCGGACTTACCGATGTAATCACCTGACGTGTATTCATGGTCGGCGTCCTTTTCGAGGTCTTCACTCGTTACTTGCTTCACATAGCCAATCAGATGGGCACTGCTTTCTTTTTCGGGATAATACCTTATCCTTTTCGTTTGGAAAAATACTCCAGGTAGATCCTCATCGATACTTTCCGGCTGAAACTCTGCAGGCATGGCAGCAATCGGGACGAAGATATCTTCGGTCACCCATTTTTGATCAAGCGCCTTTTGAAAGCTTTCTTCCGGAATCTTGAAATAAGCGCTTAGCTTCTTTATTCCAGCTTCCTTGGACTCTCCAAGCTTCCCTGGGATGATCCCCATTTCATACACATCTTTATCCAGTGCGAGCGGATTTCCATTACGGTCAAGGATTTCACCCCGATGCGGCAAAAAGGACTGCACGCTGACTTTATCTCCTTTCTCCATCCCAGCGAAGATCAAATCAGGATTCCATTTCACCTTCCATGCCTTCCCGTCATCCGTCTTCTCTTCTATAAAAAAGGTTTGATAGGACGCTGTCACCTCTCCAAGAAATGTATGAATTTTCACCTTGAAGCGTCCTTCATACGTTTCATTATCCTCTTCGTAAAGCAGCTCCTTGGATAAAACGTCGATTGAAGAAGCCTCAATGCCTGAAAAAATCGCATCATATTTATCTGAAAAACTCTTTTTCGTATAATCGTAGGTTTCCAATTCCCCTTCAGAAATAAGTTTCAGCATTTCCTCGTAGTTTTGTTCAGAAAATTGTCTCACATATTCATTAAAAACTTCTTCCGGGGTTGCCTGATTCGCTTTAAGGAAATGCCACAGAAGCAGGCCCCCAGCCGCCAATGCTACAACCAGCACCAATATTGTTACTTTCTTCATTGTTCATCCCTCTTCCTCAAATAGGCCTGATTTGCATTTTTTCATTTACTGAAGATAATAAAGTAATCAGCCTACCATAATCTTGTTTCGATAACATTTGAGAAAAGCTCTCAAACCTCTCTTTTTGTTTACTCTCTTTTGAGCATCCAGATATAAATATGTAGCAAAAAATCATCATAAACAGTACCATAAACGGTTTAGTCTTTTTCACTACGTTACCTCCTATAAAAACAACTTGTTAAACTCTTTCCATTCCATGAATTTTTTAAATGATAATTTATTATCTTTGTCTACTAAATGCGCTGACTTTGTTAAGTTTTTGACAGGTTGTTTACTATTTCGACATTATTTAAGGTGTTGTATCTTTTCTTTCACATTAGTTTCTCCACTCTATCTTGCTAAATTCCCCCTCACATTCCTTTTTGCCGGAAAATAGTTGTCTACTGTTATTCCAGAAATACCAAGAAAAAGAGCTATTACCATCATCTATATCCCCTGTTTACCACTTATGAAAATATTACATATGTAGTTTTTGAAAGTATTACATATGTAGGATTTGGAGTCAATACTTTTATTCTTAAAGTGATAGCTATATAAAAAATATAATATTACAATCGTAAGTTTTAAGGTAAAGAGTAGTATACAAGAATCTTTTTAAAATAAGAATGTTGATAGGTAGCATGAAGAATAAATAAAAGTAGGTGTTACAATGTTGAAAAAGAAAAAAACAAGTTCCTCCTATCTTTTTTTCATTCAATCTACAGAAATGTGGATCTTAAATATTACATATGTAGTATTTAAGATCAATGTTTTTTCTTTATCCTATCGTTTCATTGACTTCTTAAAATATGAACAATATAATTAAATTATTACAATCGTAAGTTTAAGGATGGTTTATATGAAAAAATTACCTCAAATTTCAGAAGCAGAATTAGAAGTTATGAAAATAATCTGGAAACACCCTAATATCAATACCAATGAGGTTATTGAAAAGTTATCCAAAACTAGTAAATGGAGCCCTAAAACAATTCAAACAATGTTGTTACGGCTAATAAAAAAAGGAGCACTGAATCATTATAAGGAAAGTCGTGTATTTGTTTATACACCAAATGTAGCTGAAAGTGATTATTTAGAAATTGAGAGTCGTAGTTTTTTGAATCGTTTTTATAATGGTACTCTTAATTCTATGGTTTTAAACTTTTTGGAAAAAGATAAGCTGTCAGATGATGAAATTAATGAGTTGTATCAAATTTTAGAAGAACGTAAGAACAGAAAGAAGGAATAATATGGGCAGCTCTTTCTTTTCTCTCTTTTTCATCAGTAATATTATATTGTCTGTGATTTTTTGCATTATCATATTCATAAAAAAAATATTAAAGATTCAAATAACTGTAAACACCCAATATCATATCAGTGTCATTTCTCTTTTGACATTGATTGCTCCTTTTATCCCCTTTCATTTTCTAAAAATAAACTCTTTTTTTGACTGGATGATAAACTTGGGAAGTAATTCAAAATTATCTGATATCCATTCTACAGGTAAAACGAAAGAAACAATTGTTCAAAATGCAAATTGGCTACAAGATTTTTCTATGTCAATTGAGCAATCGTCTTTCAGAATGATGGATTCTGTCTTTTTCATAGTGTGGATATTAGGAATGATTGTTATGCTTATGGCTACTTTATATAGCAATCTAAGAATCGGCAATATAAAAAAAAGCCTACAAGTAGTTGAAAACAAAGAGTTATCAGCGCTTTTTTATACATGTAAAGAGGAAATACATTTTCATAAAAAGGTTGTCTTAGGGTATTCCTCATTCATAAAATCACCCATTACCTTCGGGATTATCAATCCATATATTGTCATACCAAAAGATATTTCAAGGCTTTCTATTGACGAGATGAAATGTGTATTGCTTCACGAGTTGTACCATTGTAAACGTAGAGATATGCTAGTAAACTATTTCATGTGTCTGGCCAGAACTGTTTATTGGTTTAATCCTCTCGTATGGTATTTCTTAAGGGAAATGAAAACAGAGATGGAGATTTCTTGCGATTATGCAGTTTTAAAAACGCTAGATAAGGAATCACATCTCAAATATGGTGAGGTTATTTTAAAATTTGCTTCTCTTTCACAACGAACATCATCATTGTTAGCTGCTTCGGAAATCAGTAGCTCATACAAACAAGTAAAAAGGCGTATTATTACAATCGGAAATTTTCAAGTAGAATCACATCTGCTAAAAATGAAAAGTAATCTAGTATTCATCATTCTTCTTGCGATCATTTTGATTAGTATTCCTTCGATATCTGCATTGGCGGCTGTGAACAAAGAAACACATCCTTTTTCTCATACCAATGTAGTGTACAAAGATTACAGTAGCTTTTTTGATGAACTTTCAGGGAGTGCTGTACTGTATGATTCCAAAATGAAACAGTATACTATATACAATAAGAAAGAAAGCACTACTAGATTCCAACCTACTTCCACTTATAAGATATTCAGTGCATTGTTTGCGCTAGAATCTGGGATTATTACAAGGGACAATTCTCAAATGAATTGGGATGGAACCCTATATCCATATGAGGAATGGAATCAAGATCAAGATTTATTCTCAGCTATGGAAAGCTCCTCCACATGGTATTTTCAAAAACTTGATCAACAGATGGGCAAAAAGAAATTGCAGAATTATTTTGAACAGATAAATTATGGAAATGGCGATTTATCTGGCAATATAACTAATTATTGGCTAGATGCCTCTCTAAAAATTTCTCCTGTTGAACAGGTAGATATTTTGAAAAAGTTTTATGATAATGAATTCGCTTTTGAACAATCTAATATTCAAACTGTGAAAGACTCCTTACTTTTAGAAGAATCAAATGGTAATTTGTTATCTGGAAAAACGGGAACCGCAGTTGTAAACGGGGAAAATATTGATGGTTGGTTTGTGGGATATGTGGAAACTGTAGATAATACTTTTTTCTTTGCCGTTCATATTCAAGGTGAAAAGCAAGCAGGTGGAAGTTCTACTGCAAAGATAGCACTTTCCATTTTGGAGAAGGAAGGTATTTATCAATCTGATTTCTGATAGAAATGATTTTACATCTAGTTTTTCTTTTTATTTTATAGATAAATATATACGTATGTGATATAAATAATTGCAAATTTGTGAAAAAGGTAATGTTGTTCGAATTATCTGATGTCACACAATAGGTGGCATAGGTATTACTGGAGAAGAGGAACCGCAAAGTAAAATCTGCGGTTTTTTTATTTTCAAAAAAATAAAGGAGTGATTCCATTGCTTCATCATATTAGTAAGTATTCTTCATCCATTTTCTTTATAGCGATCAGAATAGAAGTCACGAAGAATGAAATTATAAACATCTTTTAGTGAATAGTTATTTGTAGTACGGTAATATTTATTGAACGAATTGTTGTTTTTGCTCACCGGTTCTACCCTTAGCCATCTTTACTGTGTTAACAGGCATTTTAAGCTACTCCTTCAACCATTCTATTATTAGTATAAAGTTCTATATAAACTTATATATTCCTTTTATTCTCAAGCCTCTGCATTGAAAACGTTCCTCAACAATCTGGCCCGTTTGTTTAATAAAAAAATCCTGCTTCACAACAGGACTTTTGATCAAACTTTATTATAAACGATCAGACTTTATTCAAAATCCACACTTTGAAATGCTGTTATCAGAAAGCCTAGAGGAAAAAACACTTTTAAACATTACTACATGGAAAGATGGCTACTTTTCTTCAAGGATCGGATCGGATCGGTTACAAAATTAGATCCCTACGAAAAGAAAATCTTCATTCAAGATGAATTGGATTCGGAAATTACGCTCAACTTTTTTAATATTGTTGACGTCAAGAACCATAGCAATTAACCGATGCGAAAGTAAAAACCCTAACTTTTCATATAGGAAAAAATACTCTGGAGAATATCTCATCCCCAGAGTATTTTTACACTAAACAACTATTAATTTTATTTAACAGCCTCTTTTAATTCCTTACCTGGTTTAAAAGCAGGAACTTTGGAAGCCGCAATTTGTATTTCTTCTCCTGTTTGTGGGTTTCTACCCGTTCGAGCTGCTCGCTCGCGCACATCAAATGTGCCAAATCCAACTACTTGGATTTTTCCCTCTTTAGCGAGCGTATTGGAGATCGATTCAAACAATGCATCCACTGCTTTTTTCGCGTCTCCCTTTGTTAGTTCTGCTTGTGTTGCTACTTGAACCGATAACCCTAACTGTTTCGCCACTTTTTTGACGAGTTTCTTCTATTATATTAGGCTATTTTTAATATCTCTTTCGTATTTTTTAACCAACTTAAAAAAGTCGTCTTTTTAAGGCCTAAATTCGTTATGGCTTTAACGGCTGTAATCTCTCCTGATTTCCATGGGTTATCGACTTGATTTTGTTCCACTCTATTATTGAGATATCTAAAAAATTGCCTTAGTTGTATGCCTTCAGATTATGTTTCCCTTTTTTAACTCTTGAAGTGCTATAGGGTAGGCAGTGTTCTCATCTACTGTTTACACGAGAGGTTTAGACACGTGCGAAAAAGCCAAGGCTTTCTTAATAAAGCGCTTGGCTGCATGTTTATTTCTTGATTTGCTTAAATACCCATCAATCATATGCCCTTCTGAAAGTACAACATCTATATGCCAAAAGTATTTCCACCATTAACTGATAAACATTGTCCCGTAATAAATTTTGCTTCATTGGATGCCAAAAATACAACAGCATTTCCAATATCTCGAGGCTCACCCATTTTACAAAGAGGAACGCCTTTTTTATATTCACTCGTATCTATTCCCTCGTGTCTTTCTACTGGGATAAAACCTGGATTTATTAAATTGACCGTAATGCCAAAAGGTCCTAATTCACTTGCCCAGGAACGTGTCATTCCAATTTGGGAAGACTTTGCTGTTACGTAGTTTGAAAAATTTGGATTTCCCATCTGAATAACTTCGCTTCCGATATTAATAATTCGACCTTCGTTTTTTTTCTTCATTCCAGGTAAAATAGCTTTTGTTAATAATAAAGGTGCTTTTACGAAGAAATTAAGTTGATCTAAATAATCGTCCCATGTACTTTCTTCAATAGATAACTCAGGTTGGGGGCCAGTGGCATTATTAATTAAAATACCAATGCTTTCACCGACTTTTTCCTCAGATTGTTTTACAAGGTGTTTTACTGATTCCTCATCTGTCACGTCCCCTTTGACTAATAGAGCTTTTCCTCCAGTAGATAGTATGAAATCAACGGTTTGTTGTGCTGCTTCTTGGTTATTTGCATAGTTGACAATAACTGTTGCACCTGAATCGGCTAAAGTTGCACTTATATGTCTTCCAATTCCTCTTGAACCGCCTGTAACTAATGCAATTTTCCCATTTAGATTGTGAGTCATATTACCATTCCCCCTCCAATTTTAGAAATCCTACATTAAATTTAAGCAACATGAAAATTTGAAAACAGAGTGGATTCTTAAGCTAGTAAGTTAGAGGAAGACATGATCTGTATTTTAGGGATTGTTTTTTATTTCTCACTCTTCTTCCTAACTATCTTTCTAGTAACGGGCTGTGACCATTTTTTTCCTTGTGAAGAATTCAACGCCATCTGTACCATTGGCATGCAGATCCCCATAGAAAGAGTCTTTCCAACCAGAGAATGGGAAGAATGCCATTGGTGCAGGAACCCCTACATTCACACCTAGCATGCCTGATTCGATATTTTCACGGAATTCGCGTACATTTGCACCACTATCTGTATAAATACAAGCACCATTTGCGAATCGAGAATTGTTGGCCACATCAATTGCTTCTTCTAATGTTTTGACACGTACAATAGATAACACTGGTGCAAAAATTTCATCTTGCCATATTTTCATTTCTTGTGTTACGTTATCAAAAATAGTTGGCCCAACAAAGTAGCCGTTCCCGTTCACAGCTGCATCTTCACGGCCATCACGAACTAATTGAGCTCCTTCTTTCACGCCCGAATCAATGTAGCTAAGCGTACGATCTTTATGATTTTCACGAATAACAGGTCCTAAGAATACATTCTCTTCTAACCCGTTGCCGATCACAATATTGTTCGCTTCTTCTACTAATCTGTCGATCAATTGATCTGCAATTTCTTCTTGCACAGTTACAATCGATGCCGCCATACAACGCTCTCCAGCAGAACCGAAAGCTGCCCCAATAATTTGTTTCGTTGCTATATTTAGATCTGCATCATTTAGCACAATTGAATGATTTTTCGCACCAGCCAACGCTTGAACACGTTTTAAGTTCTCTGTTCCTTTTTTGTACACATACTCAGCAACTGGCTGTGAGCCAACAAATGAAATAGCTTTAACTAATTTATGTTCAAGAAGGCCATTTACCACTTCATGGGCACCATTGACAATGTTTAGTACGCCTTTTGGTAAACCAGCTTCTTCAAATAATTCTACTATTCTTGCAGCTAAAAGTGGTGTTCGCTCTGATGGCTTTAATACAAATGTATTACCACAAGCAATCGCAAGTGGGAACATCCAACACGGCACCATCATTGGAAAGTTAAAAGGTGTAATACCACCAATAACTCCAATTGGATAGCGATACATACCAGACTCAATTCCTGTTGCAATATCAGGAAGCTGTTTCCCCATCATTAATGTAGGAGCTCCTGCTGCAAATTCAACACATTCGATTCCACGTTGTACTTCCCCATGCGCCTCGTTAAAGCTTTTCCCATTTTCAATTGTGACTATTTTCGCTAACTCATCCCAATTTTCTACTAATAATTGTTGGTATTTAAACAGGATACGCGCACGTTTTGGCACAGCTGTTTTTGACCATCCTTTAAAGGCTTTATTAGCTGCTTGTACAGCTTGCTCTACATCTTCTTTTGTTGAAAGTGGTACTTGAGCAATGACTTCACCTGTAGCTGGATTATATACAGATTCCGTTTTGGCCGTAGATGATGCTACCCATTCACCGCCAATATAATTTTTAATTACTTTTGTGTTAGTTGTAGTTGACATTTTGTATTCTCCTTTTTAATAAACTAGTAGACTTTTATGATTTAATTTTATTTATGCTGGCCTGAAAATCATAATCAAAACAGTAGTAATATAGATCAACAATTTCTTGGTGAGATGGCACTTTTGGGTTATTTGCGGGACTGCCACTTGCTATAGCATCAGTTGCCATTTTATGAACTATTTGTTGAAATTTATTTTCATCGATTCCCCACTTTTTCATATTCGGGATATTCAAATCGTAACAAAGCTGCTTAATCTTATTGATAGTCACATCTGCTAACTCTTCATTTGTCGAAGTTTTCAATTCGGGAGATATAACTCTTCCAATTGTTGCTAATGCATCGATGGCAGATTCTTTAGTAAATTCGAGTACTGCTGGAAGCAACATGGCATTTGAAATACCGTGCGGCACGTGAAATAAAGCTCCAATTGGTCGTGACATCCCATGAACTAGCGTGACGGAAGCATTAGTAAAAGCAAGGCCAGCTTGCATAGACGCAATTGCCATTTTTTCTCTTGCATCCAAATTCTCTCGGTCTTCATAAGCTATTCTTAAATGATTCAAAATAGCTTCTATCGCCGAAAGTGCAAAATTTTCTGTTAATGGTTGTGATAAACGTGATATATAAGCTTCAATTGCATGGCAAAGTGCATCAATTCCTGTTGCGGCGGTAACTGCAGGTGGTGTTGAAATTGTAAGAATTGGATCCACAATAGCTACATTTGGAAGGAATGATGGATGTTTAATCATCATTTTAATATCTTCCTTAGTATTGGTGATCACTGTTACGTTTGTTACTTCTGAACCAGTTCCAGCCGTAGTTGGAATTGCAATGAGAGGAATAGGTTGTTCCTTAATTGTAGAATTCTCCCCCATATAATCACCAATATATCCACCATTGGTTGCTACTACTGCTACAGCTTTGGCAGCGTCGATGCAACTGCCTCCTCCTACCGCCACAATGACATCACATTGCTCTCTTAAGCAAAGATTAAGTGCTTCATTGATATGTAAATCCGTCGGTTCAGTGTTAACATCCAAATATGAAACATAAGAAACATCTGAACCTTCTAAATATTTTCCGCATTTTTTTACAAGACCTATTTTCTCCATTATACGATCACTTATCAAAAGTACTTTATTACCATGAGCTACAACTTGTTCCCCAAGCTGAGTTAAAGAATTTGGACCGTATATAACTGAGTTAGGCATACGAAACTCTGAATATCCTCCCATAATTCTCCTCCTTTCATTATCTTTTTTCTTTCAAAATAATGCTCAATTCTCCTTTATTAAATGTCATAACATCAATGTGCTCCCATCTTTTAAAAAAGAAGACTCCTGATGAACTCAGAAGTCATCTCTTGTTTCCTTAAGCCCACTTGTTGTTGTTTAACTCTCTACTTTTAAGAGTCACATTTCATAGTGAAGATTCCTTTTAATTTGAAATATTAATATTATGATTAAAATGCCTCTCTATATCCTCTTTACTTACATCAGCTAAAGAATTTGGCCTCCAATGTGGTTTACGATCCTTCTCAACTAACACAGAACGAACTCCTTCATAGAAATCATGATTCTTCATAAAATTCATACTTAATTTAAGCTCCATATTAAAACATGAAGTAAGTGACTGATTATTTCCCTTCTGTAATTGGCTTAAAGTTACTTTCAATGAAGTTGGAGATTTAGATTGGATTGTAGATTTTGTTTTAGATGCCCAATCGTCTCCTGAATCAGCCGCCATACCCAATGAAGCAACAATTTCTTCCAGAGTTTCATATGCAAAGTGTTTATCTATTTTTAATTGCAAGGCGGATAGAGGAGATTTTTCTACTAGATGAGAACAAAAGGAATCTAGTAACTCGCAAATTTGTTTCCTCGCATCGTCCAAATTCCAATTTTTATTTTGAATCTCGTAAATGAAGTCCTCCCAACGAGTACTTTCCATATAACGATTCGCAGCTCCTACATAAATTACATCAGCAGGCTGTATAGTTGCCCCAGTTAGCGCAAGGTAACGTCCTACATGACCAGGCATTTTATTCAGAAAGTAACTTGCGCCTACATCAGGGAAGAAACCGATATTCATTTCAGGCATGGCCCATTTTGTTTTTTCTGTAACAATCCTTTCACTTGCCCCGACAGATAATCCCACACCACCACCCATAACAATTCCATCCATATAAACAAGAATTGGTTTTGGGTATTGATGTATCATTAGATCCATCCGGTATTCCGTAGTAAAGAAACGGCGGGCATGTTCTTCTACGTTAGCGTTCCGTTGATTATAGAAGAATCGCATATCTCCTCCAGCACACAAACCTTTTGTTCCTTCTCCTGAAATACAGATTAACGACACTTTTGGATCTGCTCTCCACGTATCTAAAGTTGTCTTCAGACTCTCTACCATTTCTGCAGAAAGAGCATTGAGTGCCTGAGGACGGTTCAGTTTTAACCAACCTACTCCCCGGTCAATATTACATAAAATGTCAGTTTCCATTTAAACCTCCATTGACTTAAGGATTATGTTAATAGCAAGAGGTTAACATCTTTCCAAGTACAGGAATCAATCTATTTCTACTAGTCGCATGTGAATATCCGTAGAATGACTTTTTATACCCCAAGAAGGGGAAGGAGTCCATAGTACCAAAACACCAAGATTGACTCCCGACATTTCTGCATCAAGTTCATTTCTTAATTAGCAAATTGTCTTCATACTTTAGGCGAAGACGTGCAGTGATGGCATGACCCTCCATCCGTTCTGCATCACAAATCGCTGCAACATGTGGAGCCACTACTCTTGTTCCCTCTTCAGATACTTTCTGGTACGTCAGAGTTTTTAGGAATTTTCCAACCCATAACCCGCCAGTATAACGAGCTGCGCCGTCAGTAGGCAACACATGGTTAGTCCCAATCGCTTTATCTCCATATGCAACCGTTGACCGTGCTCCAATAAATAGTGACCCATAGTTGGTTAGTCGATCAAAATACCAGTTATTATCGCTCGTCTGAAGTTCAACATGTTCAGAGGCGATCTCATCAGCTACTTGAAGTACTTCTTCCCGGTTGTCGCATAAAATAATTTCACCTCGATTTTTCCATGCCTGCTCCGATACTTCAGCAGTAGGCCAAGAGGTCTTCAACCACTGTTCCACTTCCTCGATAACCTTCTGTGCAAATAATTCCGAATCAGTGACCAATACCACCTGGGACGTGGGGCCATGTTCAGCTTGTCCCAATAAATCAGCTGCAACAAGCCTAGCATCGGCGCTCTCATCAGCAATCACCAACGCTTCAGTTGGACCTGCTAATAAATCGATACCTATCGGGCCGAATAGTTGTCGTTTCGCCTCAGCCACATACGCATTGCCTGCGCCTACGATCATATCTACAGGTTTGATACCGTCCACACCATACGCCATTGCTGCAAGTGCTTGAACTCCGCCAAAGCAGTAAATCTCATCCGCACCAGCAGCTGCCATCGCGTAAAGTTGTGGGGCATGAATGCCCCCTTCTCTGGTTGGAGGTGCGCATGCGATAACGCGTGACACACCCGCCGCCTTTGCAGTTGTAATCGTCATAATAGCAGATGAGATGAGAGGATATCTTCCACCTGGTACATAACAGCCGACTGCATTTACAGGGACTAACTTATGCCCAAGGGTGACGCCGGGCATAGTTTCGACCTCTAGGCTACCTATTGTGGATCGTTGACGTCTAGCAAAGTTATCTACCTGTTCACGGGCAAAATCAATACTAGCTCGCAATTCAGGTGGCGTTTCTCGTCTTGCCTTCTCAATCATTTCTTCATCGACACGGAACGATTCAGGGTTCCACATATCAAACTTTTGCGAATATTTTCGTACCGCTTTGATGCCTTGTTCTTTTACATCCTCCAGGATCTGTTTAACTGTCTGACTGATTTCTGGACTAGCAGATTCAGACGCCTGTTCTGCACTTTTTAGATAAGTAATCGCCATAGCTTATTCTATCTCCTTTCGATTTAACAACTTTTATTCAAAATTGGAAGTTCATTTTAAATATATCTTTTGCTTTAAGAGATGAATCATCGAAATTATCAAGATTCATCTCTTAAAGATCAATATTTTTTATTTCATGTTTTGCAATATTCTATAGGTTCTTAAGGTGACTGGTTTTAAAAAGTAAGTGCATTTAGTATTATTTTTATATTAATTACCTATTCTCTATCATAAATAACTAGTTTACCTCGTGGCCCAACGGATTCCTCGTATAGTCAGTTCCATTACCTCGTGGATTTCAAACTCCTTGGTACTATGTCCCAATGTGTGATAAAACACTCGACCTTTTCCCCATTGTCTCTTCCATGCTACTGGCATCTGGTTGCCTTTCAACCAAGTAAACTCATCCCCGTCCATCACTGTTGTTGCAATCACATCATTACCGGGATCCGTATGCATATAGTACTGTTCTGAGAACAACTTAAAGCTCGAAAGTCCATCCGTCAAAGGATCATCCTTTGGAAAATCAACTTCATACTCTATAAAATCACCTGGATGTCCGAGAACATGCCCCCCCAAAACCATCTTGAAGAACTTATGGGGATGACTACTGTCGAATGCCCCGGCTAATGCATGCCAACCAACTAGACCCACGCCTCGCTCGATAGCTTTAACCAGCGCCTGTTCTTGCATGATACTGAGTTCATCGGCAGTCCAGATAGGAATAATTACATCAAACTCATGTAAGCGATTTGACTCCAGGATACTTAAGTCATCAGTACACTCCACCACATACCCCTCAAGCAAACGATTAACTGTCAAGTCAGCCAATTCGGTTGGATAATGCCATTTCCATCCGCCATGTAATACCAATGCTTTTTTTCTATTCATTTGATTTCCCTCCCAAAAAAATCAAATTTTGCTTATAGATGTTGCTGAAGAGATCGGTGCTTCGCGTAATCATCTCGTCGTTCTTTATCCATGTAGTCCGCCACTGGGAAGTCCCACCAACCTGGAGTAAACGGCCCTGCTGCATCCCTTGAAGTCATTGCTTCTATTAATGTAGGTCCATCTGTTTCTAAGGCTTCTGCGAGAGCTTTAGCCACTTCATTTGGCGTTTCTGTTCTCCAAGACTTAAGTCCGAAATTTTTAGCTACTTCAGAGAAATTTGGTGTGTACGGCTCTCCATTTTTCAAACTAAATTCAGCTCCAATATGCCGATTGGTCAGTTTGCGCTGGCCACCGCGAATAGACATATAACCCATGTTGTTTAAAATCAAGAAAACTACAGGAATATTGTGCATCACTGCCACCGCAATCTCAGGTAATGACTGCATAAAATCCCCATCACCAACAACACATACAACTTTTTTATCTGGCTTTGCCAATTTTGCTCCGAGAGACGCTGGAACAGCCCACCCCATTGGTGACCAGCTTCCTGAGTGAATATAAGTCCGTGGCTCATATAAAGGAAATCCTTGTTTAATTACACTTTCACAATTCCCTGAACCTGCAGCCACAATTCCGTCACGAGGAAGTACTTTACGTAATTCAGCCAATACACGTTGTTGGGTCATTGGTGAGCTATCACTCTCTCGGCGCGGAGCAAGCTTTTGTTCCCACTCTTCCTTTTTCTGTTCAATCTCAAGATGATAACTCCCGCGACGTTCATTCATTTCCTCTGCCTGCTCTGGCGTTATGATCTCCAACAGATCCTGTAGGGCAAACTTTGCATCTGCTACAATTCCCACTTCTGTTGGATAGTTCTTTCCAATCTCCTGTGGATCAATATCAATGTGAATGAGCTTGGCTGGAGGGAAAGAGTACGTCACTCCCTTTACATAACTTGAAGAAGAACTATCCGTGAATCGACAACCAACTGAGATGACTACGTCTGCATTCGCTGCTAGAAAATTGCCGCTAGTTGTTCCCGTATGACCAATTGCCCCTGCAAATAGAGGGTGATCCTCAGGCATAGCACTTTTTCCATTCCATGTTGTTACTACAGCTGCCCCAACTACTTCCGCCAGTTGACGCAATTCAGGTGAAGCTTCTGCCGTGATGGCGCCACCTCCAACAACAATCACTGGTCGTTCAGAGGACAACAGTAATTTTGCTGCGGCTTCGATTGCCTCTGGGTCAGGACGAAGTCTTCCCATCGGCATTCTTTTCTTAAGATCATGAATTTCAACATCTGCACTTTCAGCTTGTACGTCCATTGGAACTTCTACATGTACGGGACCTGGTCTTCCACTCAACATAGAGTTAAAGGCACGGTGCATAATGAACGGAAGCTCATCAACTCGGCTGACTTCCCAATTTCGCTTAGTTACTCCTTCAGTGACGCGATTAAAATCGTTAGAGTGGTAACGATCTAATTCCTGCATGCATCCGTGACCACGCATATGGGTTCCAACCCCACCAGTAAGAAGAAGAGTGGCTGTCGAGTCGGCATAGGCTGCGGCTAATCCAATTATCGTATTTGCTGCACCAGGACCCACGGAAGTCATAGCAGCCATCGGTTTTCCAGAAGCACGGTAATATCCGTCTGCGAGATGAACAGCACTTTGCTCGTGCATCATCTGGATAAAGGGAATTTCACAGCCTTCCTGATGGAAAGCATCCATGAGTGTCCAGCTTCCGTGACCAGGAATACCTGCAACATAAGGAATTCCATAATTTTTTAAAGCCTTCGCAATAATTTGACTACCTGTTAATGTCTTACGACTACTTGCACCATTACCCAATTTTTCGACTTCATTTTCCACGGTATCGATTGATTTGCTCATAATTTTTCTCCCTTTCTCGTTTTGTTGACCGGTTCACCTCTACGAAAGACCCAAAATTGAATCACTCTTATCAGGATTACCTGTTATATTTAGTTTTTTGTTGACCGGTCAACTTAACATATTTAGTTCATACTTTTTCTTTGTTGACCGGTTCACTAACAAAACTAACATTTTAATAATTTTTTGTAAAGAACAATTTTTATATAATTTAATATATTCAGATAAATAGCTCTACTATCACACATGACAATTCCTTCTTAAACTTGTCTCATAGCAGTTATCTTTTTTTCATAACAAAGTGCTTGGAGGCTCCACCATTACGGTCTTCTATCATTTAACTCGTTAAGAATTTGTCCATGGTATCTGTCTAGCTTATAGAACAGGAGTGGAAGAATCTGAAGTGCTGTGAATAAAATGCCACTAGTAAACAGTATAATGGAGATGGCGTTTCGAGCTCCATCCGTAATTGCGTTTGGGTCATACCCCGCCCATCCTAATGCATACCCTACGAGTGCAGAACCTATCGCAATACCGAATAAGGTAGCGAAGCTATATGAAGAATATAGCAAACTTTCACTTTTCTTCCCAAATTTCCACTCTTGATAATCAACTGTATCACTCAACATCGCATAGATCGCTGCAAAACTCACTCCCATTAAAATGTAGGTGATTAGCATCAAAATAGTAAAAAGGATAGTTTGTTCACCTAGAAAGATTAGAAGAATAAATGATAATAAAGCTCCGGCAAGGGCGATGAGATTTCCATTTCTATTACCAAATCGTTTTAAAATAGGGCTTGCAATTAGGCCACCGACGAAGTTGCCTCCATTGACCACTACCAATAAAATTGTAGCCATTGCAGGTACGTTTAGAACATACGCTGCATAATAGATAATGATACCAGACACCGCTCCTAGTCCTAAGTATTGCATTAAACAACTAATAGTAAGCAATATCCAAGGTTTATTTTTAAACATATTGATTACTTGTTTCCTAGTTTCATCTTTATCTCCTATTTCTGTATACTCTGCAAATCGTTCTTTACAGTTTTTAAAAACAAGGAAAAACATTATTGTACCAAGGATAGAATATAAGGCCATCACAATTGGGAACCCCACCTGCTGATTTCCATTCCCGAAAAGGCTGACTAATGGCAAGGTACAAAAAGCTACAATAGTAGCACCCATCCCCATTCCCATCGTACGATAACTACCTAATTGTTGCCTTTCATGCTTATCCTGTGTCATCATTGTTAGCATTGAACCATAAGGAAGATTGACCGCTGTATAACAGAGTCCTAGTAAAAAATATGTTATATATGCATATATTAGTTTCCCGGTATCTGAAAAATCTGGTGTAATAAAGGTTAATACACTTAGAACCCCAAGAGGTATGGATAGGTAAAGCAAATAAGGCCTGGCTTTTCCATGTTTACTTTTAGTTCTATCAACTATAATGCCCATCACTGGATTAGCAACGGCATCGCATATTCTTGTAATTAAAAACAAGGTGCCAACTGCAGCTGCTGAAATACCATAAACATTGGTATAGAAAAAGAGTAAATAACTCGCGGTCATGCCCCAAATAAAATTTGAAGCCATATCTCCTAATCCAAAGCTCACTTTCTCCATTACACCTATCTTATTTGATCTGTCATTCAAACTTGTACTCGTTTTTAATGTATCCGCTTTCAATAATTCACTCATTCTTCTCACTTCCCTTCTTTTAATTACATACCTTACTCAGTTTTCGTACATTTAGTAATGCATCTAGTTTTAACCTTCATTGATTTCCATAATCAGGCCATTTTTACAATTTCACTTTGACAAATGTATACTTTCACCAGCTGGTAATATGGTCTTTTGCTTAAGTAGATGATTCCCAACACGCAACGCTTGTGCAACGATAGTTAGAACTGGATTAAGTGCTGCTGATGATGGGAAAAACGATGCATCCATGACATATAAGTTTTGAACCGTATGGGCTCGACAGTATTGATTAAGGACTGAGGTAGCAGGGTCATTACCAAAACGAATCGTACCGCACTGATGGGAATTTGTTTCTATTCCCCCCATCGGCTGAGCCACTAAGATTGGATATCCAGCCCTCTTAAGCATTTTTTTTGTCTCTTTAATTAATTCTTTATGAGCATTCATGTTATTCACTTTATATCGAACCTGAATCTTACCGTCTTCGGTTAAAGTCACGCGATTTTCATTATCTGGGAGGTCTTCGGACATAAGTAAGAAATCTATACTTCGCTTTGCAACACCGTTCAGAATTGGGTAAGGGATGAACGGCTTTTTATCTTTCATCATAGATCCTTGCAGTTTCCCAAGCATTTGTACATTTCCCATAGGGTAAGGGAAAGTAGAGCTACCAAAGTAAAAGTCATTAAGTGCAAATGTTTTTTGGAAGACAGTCGGATTTTCCTTAGGCTCCAAAGCAATGACCGCAGTGTTAATATGCATCATATAATTACCTCCAACTAAGCCCGATTGGTTTGCTAATCCTTCAGGATGCTTGGCATTCGCCGAACGTAAAAGTAAAGCAGCTGAATTTACAGCACCACATGAAGCCACAATAGTGTCAGCCACTGCTATAAAAATTTTTCCATCCTTCTCAAATTCGACTGCAGTAGCACGACTTCCACTTTCATCAGTCAAAATTCGGTGAGCATAAGCATTTGTAATCATAGTTACATTCTGAGATTTAAGTGCTGGCTGTATACAGCACACATCCGCATCGCCCTTCGCATGGATATTACATGGGAATCCATCACATGTTTTACAGCGTATACATTTCCCGCCCTCGTGTAAGTCAACAGCCATAGGAAGATGAAGAGGGTTCAGACCTTGTTTCTTCAACCTAGCTGCAATTTTTTCTAATGTCGGTTCATGAGGAACTTCTGGAAAAGGAAAAGGTGAAGACCGCGGTGGATCCGTTAAATCTTCTCCTGATTTACCATGTACAAGATAAAGTTCTTCAGCACGAGCATAGTAAGGTTCTAAGTCTTCATAGTCTATCGGCCAAGCTGGCGAAATACCGCCCTCATGTTTAATCTCCTTAAAGTCTTCTTTTCGTAATCGGTACATAACAGCACCATAAACTTTTGTATTACCTCCTACACAATAATTAGTTCCTGGCGAGAAAGGATTTCCCTGTTCGTCGTACCAGTATTCCTTCGTCTTATAGCGTTTTTCTGTGAATACTGCTTTCGTATTCCAATTTTCTGGTTCCTCTGGCAGATAGTCGCCACGCTCTAAAATCAGAATTTTCATTCCGCTGTCTTTTAATGCGTAAGCCAAAGTCCCACCACCAGCACCAGTACCGATTATAATGATGTCGTAGTGCTTTTCCATTTCTTTTATCCTCCCATTTTTTTAGGTGGATGCCAATTAGGATAATAAATTTCTGTTATCCTACTAACACTCAATTACTTACGATGTGCAAACCTTAATAGACATCCGGGGATAATTGTTTCCCATCCACCCTTTCAAAATCTTGCTAAAAACATTAACTTCATTTTTGTTGACCGGTTCACTTGATACAAGAGGCTCAAACTTTCCCCATCTGTTATCAGGCTCACCATTTACTTTTTTGTTTGTTAACCGGTTAACCTTTCATGTTTTTTTGTATTGAAAATATTTCTTAATAAAATTAACATCTAATTACTTTTTTGTAAAGAAAATATTGAGAAAATTAAATTTATTTAGAAAATTAAATCTAACCAGTTCTTTGTGTTGCATTAGAACCAACCTATCTTTATAATTTATATTAAGTTAACCGGTCAACGGAGGGATTATGGAAAAAAAAGTTACTATTCGCGATGTAGCAGCATATACAGGCGTATCACGTACAACCGTTTCTAATATAGTTAACGGTATAAACAAAACTTCGGAAGAAACAAAAGAAAAAGTATTGAAAGCAATTAAAGAGCTTAATTATCAACCTGATTTCACTGCAATCAGCTTGTCCAAGAAAAAATCAAATATTATAGGTGTCGTAATTCCTACATTTGATGATTCTCTTGCCCCTATTTTTAGAGAAAACCATTACTATACTGAAATTTTGGGTGGAATGGAGTATGTCTTTAAGAACCATAACTATGACCTTTTCATCTCTGGTATGATGAATCCTATTGAATTCAAAAATTGGATTCAAAAACGAAATTTAGATGGTCTCATTTTTTTAGGGTTATTTCCTGAGAGTGTTTATAACGAAATAAAAACGTTAGATATACCGATTGTTTTAATAGATAATTATGAAAAACATGGAGTAAACTATCCTAATATAAGAATTGATGATGAACTGGGCGGGTATATTGCTACAAAACATTTAATTGATATGGGTCATAAACGTATTAGTTTTATGGGACACGATTTAAAAACGATCTCAGTAGATGAAAAACGACTTAATGGGTATATTAAAGCACTACAGGAAGCTAATCTTTCTTTGAATGAGGACCTATTATTTGATGGTACAGGTAGTTTTTATGAGGTTGGCTTTCAAATGGGGTTAAAGCTATTAGAATTAGGAGATAAGGCAACAGCTATTTTTGCAACTTCAGATATTTTAGCGGTTGGTATAATTAAAGCACTACTAGAACATGGAAAGAAGGTTCCAAAAGATTATTCTATCGTTGGATTTGATGATCTAGTAATTAGTCGTTATTCAATACCCAGTTTGACGACAATTAGCCAGAATGTATTTAATAAAGGAGTCCTTTCAGCTCAAACTATTTTAAATATAATTGAACATGGAACGTCTGATCCAGTAAGTATTAACCTTCCTATTGAACTTATAGTAAGAAAGTCTACATCATTTTTATAAATATTCATATATAAGTTTCTTGTCACCTATGTAGTTTATAATCGACTTTTTATGCAAAACAATCCACCACTATGTTAATAGAGGTGGATTGTTTTAGATCGATTTATATATTTTTATACCTTTTCTTAACATTTATAAAATCCTTATAGACTAAAACAGCAACAACAATAAAACTTAGACTAACAACCCGGAAGATCATCTCTAAACTAATCCATTCAGCTAAAATACCTAATACAAATGCGCTAACTCCAACACCAACGTCAAAACTGGAAAAAAAGGTTGCGTTGGCTGCGCCACTTTTTTCATCACTTACCTTTTGAACCGTCCATGTTTGTAAACATGGCATAACAGTTCCATAACCTGCCCCAAATAAAATCGCAGCAATAATAAGATGAAGATCATTTGTCGCATAAGACAGCATAACAAGTGACAAAAATCCTAACACAGCTGATATAATGATGATAGACCAAGGTCCTTTTTTGTCATACCATTTTCCGGTAAACGGACGTAGTAAAGTTGCTACTGTTGCATTGATAAGGAAGAATAGAAAAATATGATCTAATCCCTTTTGTTTCCCAAAAAGAACTAAAAATGTAATAATCGCTCCAAAACCAAGTGTTGTAATAACCGTCAGTAAAGCTGGGAACCATACGTCTTTTTCAAAAATCATATCTAAAAATCGAAATGGTTGCTTCTCACACTTTACAGTAGTAGGTGAATATACAAATTGAAGCGCAATTACTGCCAATAGGCTGAGTACTACTGATGACCAAATTAAAATATCGAAGGAAAAAGAGTCATAGATAAGGATACCTATACTCGGTGCAATGATAGCCCCGACCGTTGTTGAAATAGAAAAATACCCCATTCCTTCTCCTAACCGTGTCTTAGGAATTAAATCGACTACTATTGTACTATTCGCTGTGGTTGATACCCCCCACGCTGCGCCATGGAAAAGTCGTAACAATAGAAAAAGCCATATAATATTAAGAAAAGGATACAGCATTGTAATAATCATTAAAGCTGCACTTGCACTAATAGCTAGACTTTTCCGTTGGTTATCAATTAAATAGTACCCTACAAAAGGTCTGATTAGAACAGCGCCTATCGTAAATAATGATGTCACTAAACCTACTTGAATGGAAGATGCATTCATGCTTAACAAATAGGCTGGCAAAATAGGGAGCAACATTTCAAACCCTATAAAAACTAAAAAGTTGCTTATAAATAAAAAAAGAAATGATTTATTAAAGATTCTTTGATTTTTCATATAATTATTCCTCGCTTCTAAATTATTTATTTTTTCTAAGTTAGAAGCGTTTGGAACACTGAAACGTTTTTCAATTGCCTAAGTTTTTTAGTCAATTGACTCACCCTCTCTAAAACTCCATAAAAATTTATCAAATCATTATATCAGAATTCCCCATTATAAACAAACGACTTTTTTAAACAACTATAATATAACTTAAATGGATTTATTGTAAATGTAACAACTTTATTGTCACTCTACACCATAGTTGAATAAAGAAAAAGCTACCTTAAAGATAGCTCTGATCTTCAGCTTACGCACCCGTTAGTTCAATAAGAATTGGGTTAGAATAAATTCAGTTATCTTTTCTTCGAAGTATCTTTATAATAAGTGCGAAAATAACTATACCAGTTAAAGAACCCACAGCGTATGACCAAGAAAAGTAATCAAAGATAAAGTAAATTATTAACATACAAGCAAAATATCCTGCTGAAAAACCTATTAAATATTTTATCAATTTCACTTCCCTCATCTCTCAAAATATTACATATACTTTATCATAAAACATGTGTTTCTTGTTCAACAATCCTGCCCCGTTTGTTCATTAAGAACTTCAGACTATTCATAAGGAATTACAACAGCATTACATGCTTTTTCATAAAATTCTATCGGTCCTGCTGCTCCGATAATTGCATACTCATAACCAACATCACTCATATCCTTTAAACAATTATGGAGTAGCGAATAGCCAATCCCACTAATCCTATTAGATACCGATACGCCCATAGGACCAAAATAACATTTCTTATTCTTATATATATCAAAACCTGCAAAACCGACTATTTCTCCTTTATTATCTAAAGCTATATATATCGAAGGTTCACTTAATAAAAATGCTTCTCTAATAGTTTGTGACCATTCTTTTGAAAAATTATTTTCAACAAAGGGAACAAGGTTGGTTGCATCGTTATTATTCACTTTACGAATTATGTGCGAATTTATTTTTGGGAATATGTAATTGCCAAGATGAGTAATCATATCTCGCGAAGTAGTACCGAGGGTTAAAATTATTTTCCTGTCTTCATCTGATAAGAAACTGTCAATAACATTAGTTGTTATTAAAGCTTTAAGCAAATGACCTTCGTTTATATAGGTTTGGTTATATTTTTTCATATAACTAATTGCAACTTCGAAAACCTTTATTACATCGTCGGTTACGCCAACGGTGAAAAAAATACTGTTTGTTGTATCTTGAGTTGAAGGATTATCTATATTCTTATTCAAAGCTCTCAGAGAAGTTCTTTCTATGGTACATTTTAAAGATATTTCCCCAAGTACTCCTGTTTTTTCATTTAAACAAGCTATAAGTAAGTGTACAGGCTGTAACACTTTAAGATTAGAAAATATAGCTGCTTCATTTTCTGCACTCCTCATTATTCTTAGCATTCTACTAGTGAAATTTATATTGGAATTATTCAGTTTTAACTCCTCCTTTCCAGCCATTCTACCATATTAAACCATATATAAAGAATTCCTTGTTCAACTAACCTGCCCCGATAGTTGCATAAGAAACTCCTATGGCGGCGCTCCTCGCCGCCACCATCTACCACGAAAACCTGCTCTTTATCCAAAATAAAGTCTAACCCATTAAACCCTTGACAATAATGGATGATAACAATACAACCAGGCTGAACTTTTTTTGGTGGATCTTAAGGAAGATACCCTGTATAAGAAACTGGTTGTGACAGTATTGAAGAACCATTTAGTGTACTACAAGTACGTATACAAAAATTTTTGTAACAAATCTCCTGTCATATGTATTGTTAATCTTTTATTGAGGTGATTCTCCTATGGAAGCAATGATTGAACGGTGTGCTGGCCTAGATGTACACCAAGAAACAGTAGTAGCCTGTGTATTATTTGGTCCATTAGATAAAAAGCCAAAAACCTCTATTGAAACGTTTTCAACTACAACAACGGGACTCTTGGCTTTAAGTGATTGGTTAACTACCCTTCAGGTATCCGATGTTGTAATGGAAAGTACCGGAGTCTACTGGAAACCAATATGGAATATTCTCGAAGATTCTTTTCACCTTGTTCTTGCCAATGCCAGGCATGTCAAAAATGTTCCAGGGCGTAAAACTGATGTGAAAGATGCCGAATGGCTTGCCAAGCTTCTAAGATGCGGACTTATTGAAAGCAATTTTGTTCCACCGGAGGATATTCGTGATTTACGGGATCTTACTCGTTATCGAAAAAAATTGATTCATCATCGCACATCCGAGCAGAATCGCATTCACAAAATTCTTCAAGATGCTAATATCAAGCTAACATCCGTACTATCAGACATTTTTGGTGTATCGGGACGCCGTATCCTTGAAGCGATTCTAAACGGTGAAAAAATAGAGACCGATGGTCTTCGAAAAATGGTGGATTGGCGAACAAAAGCTAGTATTACGGACATTGCCAGTGCAATTAATGGACGTATTCGCCGTCATCATCGTGATATGTTGCGTTACCATTGGGAGCATATGAGTTATTTAGAAAAAGCCATAGAAGAATTGGAAAAACAAATCGATCAACTCCTGTCCCCCTATCGTAAGGAAGTAGAATTATTGGATGGAATACCTGGTGTGAACAAAGCTGCCGCAGCTACTTTTATTGCAGAGATGGGCGTGGATATGTCCGTATTTAAGTCAGCTAAACATCTTGCCTCTTGGGCTGGTGTGAGTCCTGGAAATTACGAAAGTGCTGGTAAAAAAAAACGAGTAAAACCACACAAGGTAACAAAGCTTTGAAAACGATGGCTGTAGAATGTGTACTAGCGACATCAAGACAAAATAATCGAATTGCTTCACATCGAAAAAGGATTACCAAACGGCAGGGAAAAATGAAGGGACGAATCGCTTCTGCTCATTTACTACTAACGATTGCTTACAACATCTTAAAAACAGGGGAACCCTATCAAGAACTAGGCTCAAATTATCTTGAAGAAAAAACAAAATAACAAAGAATTAAAAATGATCGAATACCTAAAAAAGAAAGGCTATACAATCGATCCATCTGAACAACAAACTGCATAACCAGTTAAAATAACGACATAGTACATTTACGTCCTTCAAAAAAATTAGAATATGGTGGGCTTATTTAAGTATGGCCTTTCACTAAAGTGTTTTCATACAAAAAAGTCCTATTTATAAATTACTTCATAAAAATCCAAAACATCTTTTTCCGCGACTCCATTTGGCATAAACCCACCTATTAATTTAACTATTTTACTGTCTTCATCAATTTCAACCTTATATTTTTGCTCTTCGTATATTTCAATACGTGGAGTTACATCAAATTTGCTAACCTCTGAAAGCATATTGTTTTCATAGAAGTATTCTTCGTAGTAAAGGGTTGCGTACTCCTGTGTGCCACATACGCTACGTTCATACTTAACAATTTTCCCATTATCATAAGTACATTTGGACACCACTTCAATGTGACCCATATTATTAAACTCTACTCCAAGAACAATATCATCGGAGTAAATCAAGAATTCTTCATCAAAACGGCTAACTGGAGTGGTAAACTCATTTACACCTTTTACCCTTATCAATCTATTGTCTGCATCGAAGCCGTATTCATAAGAATATTTCCCAAAATCCGGTTTTCTTTTAAGTAGTTTACCTCTTTTAATATTTCCTACGATCAAATCAAGTACCAGACTTGGACAATAATATCCTCTGTGAAGTGTTTCTCCACCTTTTGAATACTCAAAAGTGACAATTTCCTTTTCTTTTGAATTCTGTAATTGGGAAAGTTTACTCGCAAACTCGTTTCTAATGCTTACTAACTCTGAGATAATATCTTTGAACGAGTTTAATTTATTTTTGTCGATTGAATATTTGAATTTTTCATTTGTCCCATCGCTGATTGTTGCAATTCATTCAGCATACGTTCAAAGTTATCCATTTTATCACCCTACAGTTCATTAATTGCCTTTATTATTATTTATTTACTTTTTGTTTGTTTTGTTGCTTATTAAACTATCCTGCCCCGTTAGTGCCATAAGAAAAAGGCTGCCTCAGCAACCTTACTTATTTTGAAGTAAAGTACCCGTAAACTTAAGAAGATGTTAAGGTAACAAATTCTTCGGCATCTTTAACGCATAATTCAATTCCTTTTTCCCAAAAGGCTTCTGATGTAATATCTTCCCCTAAATGCTTCATTACTAAATCTTCTGTGGACATACTTCCTGAATCACGAAGCAAGTCTAAATAATCTTTTTCAAATTCTTTTCCTTTTTCCTTTGCCTTTGCATAAATACTTAGAGAAAATAAGTATCCGAATGTATATGGGAAGTTGTAAAATGGAGATTTGGTCATATAATAATGTGGTGTCCAAATCCACGAATGGATAGAAGCATTATCAAGAGAACCTTCATACCCTTCATCTATTGCTTCTTGCATTAGTTCATTTAAACGTGATGATGAAACAATCCCCTCTTTACGTTCCTCGTAAAATTTCTTTTCAAACAAGAACCTAGAATGTATATTCATGAAATTCATCACACTACGTTTTAATTTTTCATCAAGCAGAAACAATTTTTCTTTAGTGGATTCAGCTTTTTCCATTGCAGCATCTAAGATGATCATTTCGGAAAATGTTGAAGCAGTTTCAGCAATACTCATTGGATATTGTTTATTCATTCCATTAACCGGTTTCATCGCATGGTTATGAAATGCATGACCTAATTCATGTGCCAAGGTTAAAACATTGGTAATTCTACCACCATATGTCATAAAAACTCTTGATTCTCCTGAAAGTGGGAACCCCGCACAAAACGCAACAGTTGATTTATTTGGACGATCTTCAGCCTCTATCCAACCTTTATCAAATGCCTGCCGAGAAAAACTTTCTAATTCCGTTCCAAATTGACTAAAATGCTCCAAAATAAAATCCACAGCATCTTCATATTTTATCTTTTGATTACCTTTTGTAACAGAAGCCCAAAAGTTATACGAATGCATTTTTTCATCGCCATTCATTTTTGCTTTTTGATTTAGGTAATTTGTAAAAGGTTTTTTGTATTTACTAACGGCTTTCCACATTGCATTCAGTGTTTCCTCTTTGATGCGATTTTCAATCAAAGGAACTTTTAGTATATTTTCTAATCCTCGTTTTTTGTACACTTGTAATCGGAAACCTGCGATATGATTCAGTATTTTGGCAAATAGTTCTTCTTGCTCGTTCCATTTATCTTCCAAAGCCCTATGAGACTCTTTGCGAACCTCTTCATCAGGGTGTGAACGTAAATTTATCGCTTGACCAACAGATAATTCACTTTTTTCTCCGTCGATTTGAACATTAACTCTAATACTATTAACAAGTGAATTATAAAACTGCCCCCAAGCATGATAACCATCTACCATCAGATCTGAAACTAAGCTTTCTTCTTCATCTGAAAGATGCATCTCGGCTTTTTTACGCCATTCATTAAGTATGAACTTATAGTTATTTAAAACCTCAGTATCTAGTATACCTTCCCACAAATGTTGATTTGTGTTTACAAGTACTTTTTGTACTTTTTTAAAAGCAGACTCAAAACGAGCATTTATAGAAGATGTTTTTCCTCGTAGTGTTGTAGCAGTTTGATCCTTTGGGTTTTGTGCAAGAAGACAGGTTATAAAAGAATTGGCTTGTGATAGGTTCATTCGAATGTCTATTATGTATTCAATAATATCTACAACTTTTAATGATTCATTTAATTCTTTTGGAGTATGAAAAAATTTTAATTTTTCTTCAAATTTAGAAACTTTGGTTTCCAATTGTTTTAAATGTTCACGAAATTGAGATGATTGGCTCCCATCTGGAAACAATTTATCCAAGTTCCATACTTGCAGATACTCTGTTTCTTTCATTTGTTTGCCCCCTAAAAATTTTAATACTACGGTTCCTTAATAAAACGTACATTCTCAGTTTATCAAACTAAGGAATATTATGGGGGTTCTTTAACTAATCTGCACCGATAGTTGCATAAAGAAAAAGCTGCCTTAAGACAGCCCCAATCTTCAACTAACGCACCCGTTAGTTCTACAAAAAGAAAAATATAGAAAGCTAGTTTACCTTTAACATGCATATTCCGTTAATTAGGCTATCTAGGAACGTTTAACTTTGTCGGTATTTTTGTTTTGATTATTAATCAAGGCTGAACCATAAATGATTCAGCCACTGTTTTATTTTTCTTATTGTCCGTTTTCATCTGTTTGTGAATCGTCTTCAGTACCTTCTGTTTCAGCTCCATCATCAGTTTGATTATCTTCCGTTTCTGTATCTTCTGTCTCTGTACCCACACTACTGCAACCTTCGACAACACCAACCAACATGAAAGACGCCATCAATACCATAAGCCATTTTTTAAGGTTCTTCATCCTTTTCTGCCTCCATGATTGTTCAAATTTAGTTACAAGACTATCATACAGGCATTTCAGAAAATCAGAATCTTATTTACCATTTTTTAACAAAAATTCGCAATTTCTTTAAAGTCCCTTAACATTTCTACTATTTGGAAATCCATTTATTATAGACACCTTTTTTCATTTCTTTAATAATGTTTTCTTTCATTTTTTCAAACAGAAAATGGTTGCCTGTATCGATGAGGCATATTCAAGGACGACATTTGACCTGATTAAATTCTGAGACAAGAGTCATCTAGATGACTTGTTTCCACTTTTTTAGAATAAGCACTTATTGAATTCCAAAGCATGAATTTGCTGCATATCTCGATCTTTATATTTTTCCAATGTTATAAAAAAACCAACCTTTGGTAAAGAGCAAATTAGCTTAAATACTCAATGAATCTCGAACCCTTTTATAAAGCCTTTATGTTCTCTTGATCCTATAGACATAAGCGTAACATGTCTTCCCTCTAGTCCACTGTGAGAATAAAGTAGATCAAATTTGAAAATTCCCTTGAAATTAGGCTCAACAATCGAGCTTCGATTGAATATCGAAACTCGATGGCTTCCTAAACTTTTTTAGATGCTGTCTACTTGACGGTGTAAGTCCGCTATCTATGTCTTCTTTTACTACCTTACCTTTTCAAACCCCCTTTAATTAATCCATCCTTTTCTTTTTAAAAAAACAAAAACAATCAATGTGATTATGCATATATCAAATAGACTTTCTATTTCTATTCCCAAGTCTTCAAAAAAATCCTTCAACATCCTTTTTCAAACTCCCTTAGTATGATAGCTATATCTCTCGAAAGCTCACTTACTCGCAGGATTTCATAACCCCTGAAATTAATTATAAGTTGTTTGAATCTTATAGTCTTTTAATCTATTCTAGTAATCTAGTGAATACCCTTTGGCTATTTTCAAAAGTAAGAGAATCACCAACGACGATTCCACGAAAATTTACAGCTCGTGACACTTTTAATAGTTGTGAAATATTCACACCGACAACGAGATGACGATCCGAAATTTGTTCAATAGCTGATTTTATTTTTTTTGCATTTTATACTTCATAGTAGAGCTTCCACCTTATGATGCGTGTTGTGATTATGTATACTTATCGCACTGATGGGCTCTTTTTCGAAGTTAAAATCTAGCGTTCTACAGGAATGCTCCCTGCCCAATAAGTTTTTTCACGTAATCCAAAGCGTGGTTCATCGCCAAGAGATGAACTACTGAAAAACCGGTATCTCCTAGGGGAGTAATGCCAGACATATAGTATTCTTTAATACTTAAAAAGAGGTGGACATGTTGGTATTGATATAGGGAATAGCTAGTCATGGGAGGCACAAACTAGTACTGGCATCGCATTTGTGATAGAACAAAATACTTCCAAGTCTAGTATTCTGTCTGTTCTAATAGTATCAGCAAAAATTTATTTTTGAAATATTGAAAAAATTAAATAAGTTACTCAATTATCTTTAAAATTTTTGTCTATCTCCTATCTTTGCAACGTGTTAATATGAACTTAATCAAACACGATTGTTTTATTACCATGAACAATAACTTTATCTTCAATATGCCAGGAAACAGCTTCGGCAAAAACTTGTCTTTCAACATGACTTCCGGCAACCTTTAATTCTTCTATTGTATGTCTATGATTAACCCGCTTTACATCTTGCTGAATAATGGGTCCTTCATCAAGATCATTCGTAACATAATGGGCAGTTGCTCCAATTAACTTAACACCTCGGTTATAGGCCCTGGCATAAGGGTTTGCTCCGACAAATGCCGGTAAGAAAGAATGATGAATATTAATAATTTGATTGGGAAACTCGGAAATAAATTTAGGGGAAAGGATTTGCATATATCTGGCCAAGGCAATAGAGTCTACTTTCCCTTTCAGTAGTTCTAGAGCTTTCTGTTCAGCTTGTTGTTTTGTTTCATGAGTTATAGGGATATGATAATAAGGGATACCATAACTCTCTACTACTTCTTTTAAATCAGGATGATTACTGATTACCATTGGAATTTCCACTAGAAGTTCATTCGATTTCCAACGCCATATAAGCTCCATTAGACAGTGATCCATTTTAGATACAAAAATGGCCATTCGTTTTCTTTTCTTATTACCGCTTAAGCTCCAATCCATTGAATAAGCCTGAGCCAGCATATGTAAGTCTTCCTCAAGTTTTTCATAGGAAACATCAAAATCATTTAAATCAAATTCGATCCTCATAAAAAACATACCTGTTTGTGGATCCGTCGTATGTTGATCAAAATGAACAACATTTGCTTTGTTTTCTAATAACAGATTAGATACAACCGAGATAATACCTGGCTTCTCTGGGCAAGATATTAATAATTTAGCCCGGTTAACATTCACTTCTTTAATCAAGGTTCTTTCACCATCCTATTGAATTGTAATTAAAGCACTAAAAAGCTGCGGATTCAAAACTGAATATACTACTATCGATGATTGAACAATCCCTGTAACTGCAATAACGAATCCTATCATTCTTGAAATACGGTGAGGATGGGCGAAAGAATTACAAAGAATTTTGCAATCACAACACATATTTTCAGTTTTCACTAGAATTTTTATCTAGGCATGTATTTCTTTACCATACACAGCCAGGGCTGCTTCCCCAATAGCTTCCGCTAATGTAGGGTGCGGGTGTATTGTATGAGCGATATCCATTGCAGTTGCATTTAATACCTGTGCAAGACCAACCTCTGTGATCATATCGGTTACATGTGGCCCAACCATATGCGCTCCTAATATCTTATTAGATTCTTCTTCAACAACAAGTTTGACAAAACCATCTGATTCACCAAAAACAAGAGCCTTTCCAATCGCACGGAATGAGAATTTGCCTGTTTTTACTTGATATCCTTTCTGCATTGCTTCTTCTTCTGTTAGACCGACACTCGCTACCTCTGGACTGCTATATACGCATTTTGAAACAAGTGTTGGATCAAGAGGCACAGGGTTTTCTCCTGCCATATGTTCGATCGCGATAATTCCTTCATGTGAAGCAACATGAGCAAGCTGCAATCCGCCAATCACATCTCCAATTGCATAAATGTTTGGCTCATTCGTTTGATAATACTCATTTGTTTGAATAAAACGTTCGAATTCAACTTTCGTATTTTCAAGATGAATGCCTTCTACGTTAGGTAATCTTCCGACGGATACTAATAATTTTTCTGCTGTAAATGTCGTTTCTTTCCCCTTATATTCCGCCTTAATAGAGACACCATCCCCTTTTTCTAACGATTCTGGAAGAACCTTTGCCCCTGTTACAATTTTCACACCTTTTTTCTTCATTAGTCGCTGTACTTCCTTTGAAATATCTTTATCTTCCGTCGGTAAAATGCGCTCGGCATACTCTATCACAGTCACTTCTAATCCAAAGTCAATAAGCATCGATGCCCATTCAATTCCAATAACACCGCCGCCGACAATAATGATGGAATTTGGGAGCTCTTTCATTTGCAGTGCTTCATCCGATGTCATCACATATTCGCTATCCGCTTCTAAACCGGGAAGTGTTCTCGGACGAGATCCTGTTGCTATTAAAATATTTCTGGGGGTTAATATCATTTCCCGTTCTTCATTATTCAATTTCACCAAAACATCTTTTGACTGTAAAATACTTCCTTTACCCTCGTACACATCTATTTTTCCTTTTTTCATTAAATGTTGTACACCTTTATATAAACGTTCTGTAATTTCTTCTTTCCTGGCCTGTACTTTTGAGAAATCCAGTCCTACTTCCGGGGCAATAACACCGAATTTATCTGCATTCTTTGCATTTGAATATACTTCTGCACTTCTTAATAAGGCTTTACTTGGAATACAACCTGCATGAAGGCATGTTCCACCAAGTTTACCTCGTTCAACTACCGCTGTTTTTAATCCTAATTGAGATGCACGAATGGCCGCAACATATCCACCGGTGCCGCCTCCGATGATAACAATGTCATATTCTTGATTCATCTAATACTTCCCCCTTTTGTTTTCATAAACTTGGATATTTGAATATTGTAAGAAAAAAACCTTTCTAAACAAGATCTTCTATATAATAGGTAAGCTGTAACGATTCTATTAATCTATTTCAATGGCACATGCACTGGATGCAAAGCTATCACCGACAATAAAGCCACGATCTTCTAAATAATCAATTTGTGTCTCCTCATCTAAATAGCGTTTAGTAAAAAGATCTAATCTAAGCTGAACTCCCTCATATTCAATAATTGTATCGTTTCTGCGGGGCTCGTCCAATACGAGGGAGAACTTCACCGACACCCCGCAGCCGCCGGCAATATCGGCATCAATACGAGGAATTTGTGCATCCTTACGAGCCATTTCCTTCAGCTTAATTATGGCTGCCACTGTTATTTTGACTACCATCTGATTCTCCCCTTTCTTACTAGGTTTATTTAAAAATGATTACGCATTAGCCTTTGCTGCACGGACTTGTTCATCTGCATGATAGGAGGAGCGAACAAGCGGACCGGCTTCGCAATGACTAAACCCTTTTGACAAGGCAATGTTTTTCAGTTCTTCAAACTCTTCTGGACTCCAATATTTTTGGACCTTCAAATGTCGTTTAGTAGGCTGTAAATATTGACCAATAGTCATAATCTCCACATTGTTAGCACGAAGGTCATCCATCGTCTCCATAATTTCTTCTTTTGTTTCTCCTAGACCAATCATAATGCTTGATTTCGTCGGGATAGTGGCATTCATTAGCTTTGCCCGCCTTAAAAACTCTAGTGAACGTTCGTATGTTGCACGAGCACGAACTTGTGGAGATAATCGTTTTACTGTTTCAATGTTATGATTCAAAATGTCTGGCCTTGTATCCATTAATGTTTTTAAGTTATCATATTCTCCATTCAAATCGGAGGGTAGAACTTCAATGGTGCAAAACGGATTTCGCCGCCTTACAGCCCTTACAGTTTCTGCAAATATCTTTGCTCCACCGTCTTTTAAATCATCACGAGCAACAGCGGTAATCACGACATGCTTTAAGCCCATTTGCTCTACTGATTCTGCGACACGTTCAGGCTCTTCCCAATCAAGCTCTGAAGGTAGCCCAGTTTGAACTGCACAGAACCTGCAAGCTCGCGTACATACACTTCCTAAAATCATGAAAGTTGCCGTTTTTCGGACAGCCCAGCATTCATGAATGTTAGGACATCTTGCTTCTTCACAAACAGTATGCAGCTTTTTTTCACGCATCATTTTCTTTAAGCCCGTATACTGTTCATTGGTATTTAATTTAATTTTAAGCCATTCTGGTTTACGAAGATTACTGATGAACATTTTATTTCTCACTCCTATGAGCAGATGTAATTTTTGTTTTAAGGTTGTTCAATAGTCTATAAAAAGACCAATTGAATTTCTCCATTGCTCTGTCTTTTTAATTCTAAAGAATATTTCTTCTCGCCCTTCTTGTCTCTTTTTGTCATCCTTTTTACACGCGTTTACATCAAACCACCATGAATGAAATAATGAGACTTTCCTTTTTCTCTTTATTTTCATCCCTGGTGGTTCATGTTCAAGCATTTATTTATGACTTTACCGTTTCTTCCTCTACTACTTCCTCTTTGGAATAACGCAAAATTGGTTGTCTAGCTGCTTGGACCTCATCCAATCGCCCTATGACCGTAGTATGTGGTGCGTCTAAAACAACCCCTGGGTTTTCTTCCACTTCTTTGGCAATTTGAATCATTACATCCGCAAAAGCATCGAGTGTTTCCTTCGACTCTGTTTCTGTCGGTTCAATCATCAAACATTCCTCAACATTTAACGGGAAATAAATGGTCGGCGGATGGTAGCCGAAATCTAGCAGACGTTTTGCCATATCAAGCGTTCTTACACCCAGCTTTTTCTGCCTAGAACCGGATAGGACAAATTCATGCTTACAAATTTGTGAAAATGGCGCTTCAAAATATGGCACTAATCTTTTGCGAAGGTAATTAGCATGAAGTACGGCACTTTCAGATACTTGGCGCAGCCCTTCAGGCCCCATCGTGCGAATATAAGTATACGCCCGCAAGAGAATTCCGAAGTTTCCATAATACCCTTTTACCCGTCCTATAGAGTGCGAATGATCAGAGTTCAGCACATATTTATCCCCGGATTTTTCTATTCGCGGAACTGGCAAGAAAGGAATAAGTTTCTCTTTCACACCGACAGGACCTGCCCCTGGACCGCCACCGCCATGAGGCGTCGTAAATGTTTTGTGAAGATTTAAGTGCACGATGTCAAAGCCCATTTGACCTGGTGTTGTTTTACCTAAAATGGCATTGGCATTCGCTCCATCATAGTATAATAAGCCGCCAGCTTCATGAACAACCTGAGCGATTTCCACAATTTCTTTTTCAAAAAGTCCAAGGGTATTTGGATTTGTCAACATTAGCGCAGCAGTATCAGGGCCTACATGTTTCTTTAATTCTTCTAGGTTAACTAATCCATTTTTATCGGATGGGATCGTGATCGTTTGAAAACCAGCAACACTTGCACTTGCAGGATTTGTACCGTGCGCGGAGTCTGGAACAAGTACTTTCGTTCTGGTTTCACCTTTTTGAGCATGGTACGCCTTAGCCATCATTAAACCTGTCCATTCCCCTTGAGCCCCTGCAGATGGCTGTAAAGTTACAGCATCCATTCCTGTGATGACAGCTAGCTCTTCTTGTAATTCATATAAAACCTCTAGTGCACCCTGTACAGTTTCAACCGGCTGATATGGATGAATGCGGCTAAATCCTTCCAAACGTGCCACATCTTCATTTATTTTCGGATTGTATTTCATCGTACAAGAACCCAGCGGATAGAACCCATTATCGATCCCATGGTTTTTATTAGAAAGCGCTGTATAATGGCGGACAAGTTGCAACTCTGATACTTCCGGGAGTTCTGCCGGTTCATCACGAATTAAATGCTTTGGAAATTTGTCATTTATATCAACACAGTCAACGTCACTTTCCGGAAGACTTGAGCCCACACGTCCTGGTCGACTTATTTCAAAAATTAACTCATTATATTCAACCATTTACAATCGCCTCCAAAACATCAATAAATTGATCAATTTCTTCTTTTGTTCGCTGCTCAGTCACAGCTAGCAACATTTGATTTACAAAGCCGTAATCACTTTTTAAATCAAATCCACCGATAATACCGGCCTTAAGAAGTTTTTCATTGACTTCCTTTACCGGTCGAGGAAGCCCGACAACAAACTCATTGAAGAATGGTGCTTCATTGATTATGGTAAAGCCCTTCTGTTCTAAAGTTTTCGCCATGTAATCAGCTTTCTCAATGTTTAGCTGTGCCATTTGACGAATCCCTTGCTTTCCAAGTGATGTCATACAAATAGAGGAGGCAAGAGCATTTAATGCCTGGTTGGAACAAATATTGGATGAGGCTTTATCACGGCGAATATGCTGTTCACGCGCTTGCAGTGTTAACACAAACCCACGTTGTCCTTTTTCATCTGCTGTTTGCCCTACAATACGTCCTGGGATTTTGCGCATGAGTTTCTTACTTACCGCAAAATAGCCGCAGTGTGGACCGCCAAAGGACATCGGGATTCCTAATGGCTGCATATCACCGATCACAATATCTGCCCCAAGTTTCCCAGGAGCCTGCAAGAGTGCTAGTGCAAGAGGATTGGCGCTTACGATTAAAAGGGCACCTTTTTCTTCCGCAATTTTCTTAATTGCTTTTAAATCCTCAATGGAACCGAAGAAATTTGGATATTGAACAATTACGGCAGCAGTGTCCTTATCGATTTGTTCTTGCAGATTCCCTAAATCTGTAACCTCATCAGCAAGATTTACTTCCTCAGCTGTGTATCCCGGACCTCCAGCTACTGTATGTAAAATAGCACGGGATTCAGGATGTACCGCTTTGGATACAAGTACTTTTGAACGTCTTGTAGATGCAACGGCAAGTGATGCAGCCTCTGCAAGCGATGTAAAACCATCGTACATGGAAGAGTTAGCCACATCCATTCCTGTCAACTCACAAACCATCGTTTGAAATTCAAAAATCGCTTGTAATTCACCTTGACTGATTTCCGGTTGGTAGGGTGTATAAGCTGTGTAAAATTCGGAACGTGAAATCATATGATTTACCACACTTGGAATATAGTGATCATAGGTACCTGCACCTAGAAAAGTTGGGTAATGATTTGCATTTTTGTTTTTTGTAGCAAGCTGATTCATTTTTTTCAAAAGAAGCGGTTCAGGAACCGCCTCTGGAATGTTTAGCTCATCCTGCAGGCTAATTTCAGCTGGAATATCTTCAAATAACTCATCTATAGAAGAAATATTTAGAAATTTGAGCATTTCCTCTTGGTCCTGTTTCGTATCAGGGAGGTATCTATAAGTGGCTGTCATATTATTCCTCTCCTTCATTAGTAAATGCTTGATATTCATCTTCGTTTAGAAGTGAATCTAATTCTTCTGGATTGGACATTTCTACTTCGACTAACCACCCTGCTTCCAATGGATGCTCGTTAATCGTCTCTGGAGCGCCTTCTAACTCTTCGTTTACGGTAACTACCGTACCTGAAACAGGTGAATAAAGTTCGGAAACTGCTTTAACTGACTCGATCGTTCCCATCGATTCATTGACAGTTACTTCATCATCAATCGCTGGATTTTCAACAAAGACGATATCACCTAACGCCTTTTGTGCATAATCAGAGATTCCAATACGTACACGATTTCCTTCTAATTGTTGCACCCACTCATGTTCTTTGCTATATCGTAAAATTGATGTTACTTTTGTCATTGTTTTTTCTCCCTCTCTGTTTTTTGATTTTTGTTATAATTCAGATAATAAAAGACCGATTTTACTCATAGCAGGTTGTCGATTTCGGGCTGCATGTAAAGTAGCGGAAATCGACTTAAAAACTACACGATAACTCTATTAAAATATTTCCACTTATCTTTTGTAGAATGGTGCATTAACAATAACAGCTTCAATCAGTTTATTACGAATTTCCACTTTTATCGGCGTCCCCACTTCAGCTTGGTCGGCTGATACCAAGGCAAGACCTAAGCTTTTCTTCAAAGATGGTGATTGTGTTCCGGATGTAACAATACCTATTTCCTCTCCACCTTGAGAAATTACCTTGTAACCATGACGCGGAATCCCTCTGCCTGTTACTTCAATCCCTACTAATTTTCGTTTTAATCCAGCTTCTTTTTGTTCTGTAAGAGCAGATTTTCCGATAAAGTCACTTTCTTTGTTCGTCTTTACGACAAAGCCGATTCCTGCTTCAAGCGGGCTGATATCGTTACTGAGTTCTTGGCCATAGAGTGCAAGACGTGCTTCAAGTCGAAGCGTGTCCCGTGCACCAAGTCCACATGGTTGTAATCCATTCGTAGTTCCTGCTTCTAAGAGCTTTTCCCAGAGTACTACCGCTTTGTCTGCTGCTAAATAAAGTTCATATCCATTTTCTCCTGTGTAACCTGTACGGGATACAAGTATGTCGGTAATCCCGGAGATGTTGACATGTTGGGCGAATTTAAAAGAGCCAATTTCTGATAAATCTATTTCCGTTAACTTTTGCAAAATGCTTTCTGCCTTTGGACCTTGGATGGCAAGCTGAGCGATGTCTTCCGAAATATTTTGGAGCGCCATCTCTCCTTTTACATGCTGCTTCATCCATTCGTAATCTTTCTCAATGTTTGCGGCATTAATAACGAGTAAATATTTTTCATTCCCTAATTTATAAACTAATAAATCATCGACCGTTCCGCCGTCTGGATAACACATTGCGGTATACTGTGCTTGATTGATGCTAAGCTTTGTTACATCATTTGTAACAAGGTAGTTAATATAACTCTCGGCATCTTTCCCTTCCACAAGTACTTCTCCCATATGAGAAACATCAAAAAGTCCTGCTTCTGTTCGAACAGCTTCATGCTCTTCTAAAATGCTGGAAAACTGAACTGGCAGAGCCCAGCCACCAAAATCAATAACTTTTGCTCCGTATTTTTTATATACTTCAAAAAGCGGTGTTTGCTTTAATGCTGTTTCAGTACCCATGATCTACCCCCGATTATGATTCATGATTTCCTACAAAAAAGACGTTCTTTCACCCGTTTACCGGTTTCTGTCATTGCCAAGCCACCAAGAGCCGTTTCTCGAAGGGTCCTTGGCATATCATTTCCAACCTTATACATGGCTTCAATTACCTCATCACAAGGTATGCGGCTTTCAATCCCAGCTAGAGACATGTCGGCCGCTGAAAATGCAATTGAGGTTCCAATCACATTCCGCTTGATGCAAGGAACTTCCACAAGTCCTGCGACTGGATCACAAACCAATCCTAAAAGTGACTTCATCGCAATGGCTGTCGCATTCACGGCTTGCAGTGGTGTTCCGCCTTTTAACTCAACGATTGTCCCCGCTGCCATGGCCGTTGCGGAGCCCACCTCTGCTTGACAGCCACCAGCAGCCCCCGAAATGAAAGAACGGTTCGCAATGACAAGCCCGAGCATACTTGCCGTGAATAACCCCATGACTAAATCTTTATAAGGCGTGCCATCATTTTTATGAAGCGAAAACAGTACCCCAGGCAAAATCCCTGCTGCACCCGCAGTTGGGGTAGCTACAATGACCCCCATTCGGGCGTTACTTTCAGAAGTTGCCAATGAAAAGCTCATTGCATTGCTTATATAGCTGCCTGACAAAGATTTACCTTGTTGAACGTAATCATTCATTTTCAAAGCATCTCCGCCAGAAATTCCACTCGGTGCGGTTGAGGCATCCTTTATACCGTTATCAACGGCTTCCTTCATTTTTATCAATCGTTCTTCCATCATACTGATAATAACTTGTTGGTCTCTTCCTGACTTTTCTGCTTCCATCATTAGCATGATTTCGCCAATGCTTTTTTCTTCTCTTTGACAAGCTTCATTTAGTTCTTTCATGGTCTGGATTTCCATCATATAGCCTTGTCCATTACTTTCTTTCTTGGATGATAAGAACTAGCAAGGGCTGAAAAGTCATCACCTGCACTGAGACGAATCGCTACCATATCGTCGTCTATCATGAAAATCTTGGATAAACCACCACCAAGTGATGCTCCGCCTACCTTTACTACACAATCGCCGTGTTTTGCTGTCACGATTGTTGTGTTAGGATGGTCAAAATACTCGCAGCAGCTTTCAAATTCAATTTCGTACTGCATTCCATTCTCTTTTGCCCATCCCAATGAGTTTTTAATGCGTGAATCATCGGTATCCATCCCAAGTAATCCGCCAAGCAGTGCTTTATCTGTTCCATGTCCTTGATAGGTTTCAGCAAATGAATCATAGAATACAATTTTGACTTCTTTTGGATAATCTCCTAACAGTTCATGGATGAATTTACCGATTGACACTACTCCGGCTGTGTGGGAACTTGACGGTCCTACCATGATTGGACCTATTATGTCAAAACAACTTTGAAATTCCATTGAGTCCCCCCCTTTTTTCTTACACAGTAATTGGTTGTTGAAATAACGGATAAATATCACAAATTCCTTTGGTTGTTTCTTTTGCTGTCTCCAGAACGTCTTTATCCCCTTTACTCTTTAGAACAGCTGAAATCACTTTACCGATTTTCACCATTTCATCCTGCTTCATGCCTCGTGTTGTTAATGCTGCTGTTCCCATTCGGATACCACTGGTAACAAATGGCTTTTCTGGATCATATGGAATCGTATTTTTATTAGCGGTGATGCCTGCTTCTTCTAATAATTTCTCTGCTTCTTTTCCTGTTAAATTCCACGGACGTAAATCTAAAAGGACAATATGATTATCTGTTCCGCCAGAAACAAGAGCTGCACCTTCATTTTTTAATGTTTCACTAAGTGTTGCAGCATTTTCAATGACTTGTTTCGCATAGTCCTTAAAGCTTGGTTGTAATGCTTCGTTGAAAGCAACCGCTTTTGCTGCAATAATATGCATGAGAGGGCCGCCCTGAATTCCTGGGAATACAGATTTATTTATCGATTTGATAATCTCTTCATCGTTTGTTAAAACGATACCCCCGCGAGGCCCTCTCAATGTTTTATGAGTAGTACTTGTCACAACATCTGCATATGGGATTGGGGATGGGTGAAGACCGGCCGCTACCAGCCCTGCAATATGAGCCATATCCACCATAAGTTTTGCTCCAACTTGATCAGCAATTTCTCTAAATCGTGCAAAATTAATGGTTCTTGGGTAGGCACTTGTCCCTGCAATAATCAATTTTGGTTTTTCTTTCATTGCGATAGCTTCCAACTCATCATAATCAATTAATTGGGTATCTTCTCTAACTCCATAAGACACTACTTCAAACCATTTTCCTGAAACACTGACTGGACTTCCATGAGTTAAGTGGCCGCCATGTGAAAGGTTCATTCCCATTACTTTATCACCAGGCTGAAGCAGTGCGAAAAATACTGCGAAATTTGCTTGTGCACCCGAGTGAGGCTGAACATTTGCATATTTGGCACCAAACAGCTTTGTTAAGCGCTCAATAGCTGCTTGTTCTGCCACATCGACAAATTCACATCCGCCATAATAACGTTTTCCTGGATATCCTTCTGCATATTTATTCGTCATTACACTTCCCATTGCTTCTAATACATCTTGGCTGACGAAGTTTTCTGATGCAATCAACTCTAAGGTTTGATGCTGACGATTTTGCTCGTTTCTGATAGCTTGAAAAATGATTGAATCATTTTGCTGTAAACTCATTTGTACTCCCCCTTGAAAATTTTTGAATTAAAGGTTTGTTGCATAGCTAGTGACTACGAAACACTACCCTTTTTTGCGCACAAAAAAGAACAGAGAAGGGTAGCTTAGTTTAGCTTTCTCTACCCTTCTCTGTCCTTTTACCTGAGAGTTTAACCCTTTTATATTAAAAGGGCCTTTCCCCTTTGGTGGCGTACTACTTTATACGCGCTCTCCAGAGGTGCGTCCAGTTGTGGTTCCATCTACCTGAGAGATTTGTTCCAAGGGTCTTTTTGGAACTTGCTCCTTCGGTGGCGTGTCGCATTGCACTCTCCCACAACCGTCATTCGCTCATATTTAATTTTATTATGTTTAGAATAATTGGTGGAAATAAGAATGTCAAGATTTTCTTGTAAGCGTTAACATTATTTTTTTGAAAATTCTTACTTTATGAATATCACATATGGTCATCCAGGTTACTCACGGCTGCTTGTATCATCGTTTTTTGCAAGTTGACTATTTTGATAAAGTTAATAGTAGGTCCCTGACTTTTGTCCGTAGCCTCTTAATTTTCCGCTACCTCTTTCTGATTCGCCTGATCCGCATGATTTGCCTTCGTTTTCTGCATCTTATAAATCGCAATCAGCGAAATAAACCAAACAGGAGTTACGAACAAGGCAACACGAGTATCTTCCGCAAGTGCAAGCACAACAAGTACGAAAGCTAGGAAAGCAAGGATCAAGTAATTAGAAATTGGATAAAGTGGTAATTTAAATTTGTTCATTTTCGCTAGATCTGGCCTTGTTTTGCGGTATTTCAAATGACTGATGACAGTAATTCCCCAAATAAAGATGAAACATACTGTAGAAATACTTGTAATTAACGTAAATACTCCTTCTGGCATTAAATAGTTCAAAACAACGGAAGTCAGAATGACGACAGTTGAAAAGGCCAGTGCATTGGAAGGTACTTTACGGGCATTAAGTTTTGCAAATGGCACAGGTGCATTTTTATCTTTGGCAAGTGAGTATACCATCCGGCTTGTACTGAAGATTGCGCTGTTGCATGCCGAAGCAGCCGATGTTAGGACGACAAAATTGACGATACCAGCAGCTGCAGCGATACCAACAGCCACGAATACTTGGACGAATGGGCTTTCCGATGGGATGATTGCATTCCACGGATAAACACTCATAATGACAATAAGTGCGCCAATGTAGAAAATTATAATCCGAATAGGAATATTATTAATTGCTTTTGGGATAACTTTCTCTGGATCTTCTGTTTCACCTGCTGTAAGTCCTACAAGTTCAATACCAACAAACGCAAACACTACCATCTGGAATGAGAGGATAAATCCATTTATTCCATTTGGGAACATACCTTCGTGGCTCCATAGATTCGTGAAACTGGCTGCGCCTGAATCTGTGGAAAAGCCTTTAATAATCATGAAAATACCGATAACTATAAGTGCTAGAATAGCGATAACTTTAATTAATGCGAACCAGAATTCCATTTCGCCAAAAAGTTTTACGGTTGCTAGATTCATAAATAGCAAAATGACAAGCGCAATTAAACCTGGCATCCACTGTGGTATGGAGGGAAACCAATACTGGGTATAAAGACCAACTGCTGTTAAGTCGGCCATTGCGATTGAAATCCAGCAAAACCAGTAGGTCCAACCGGTGATAAATGCTGCCATATTACCTAAATAGTCTTTTACAAAGTCAACAAAAGAATTATATTCCAAATTGGTTAAGAGTAGTTCTCCAAGAGCGCGCATGATTAAAAAGCAAATGACGCCTGTAATCATGTAAGCAAATAAAATCGATGGTCCTGCTAAGTGAATAGATTTTCCTGCACCGAGAAATAATCCCGTTCCAATTGCCCCGCCAATAGCGATTAGTTGTACGTGCCTGTTTTTTAGGCCTCTCGACAATTTTTGTTCCTGCATATGATTTCCCACTCCCTAATTTCCAGATAATTGAATAATAATATTCCGATAAAATTTTGACATATTATTATTCAACCCAACAAAGAAAACGCTTACAATTTTAATATAATATTACTCAATATGTTGCTGATAAATATTCTGGTTCTGGTGCAAACCTCGACATAATCTACCAAGCCTTTGAAAAGATAAAGGTATTGCATTCAACCTATTGCAGATTCTCTCTAAGGTAAAAGTTGTAGTCAGGAAAATTGAATAGAAAGACTCATTCTTTAATAAATTTCATAGCACAATCCTCCTTTTTTCGTTTGTGCTATCTTTCCCAGCATAAAAAGGGCATAGGAAAGATAGGTGTTCTCCTATCTTTCCTCTGTCCTTTTACCTGAGAGTTTAACTCCTTTGGTGGCTCATAGCTCTCTCCAGAGACGCGTCCTATTGTGGTCCTTTTACCTGAGAGATTCATACCCAATTTTTTTGGGAATTGCCCCTTCGGTGCTAAACAATGCGTTTAGTCTCTCCCACAATTATCATCCGCTGATATAAAATCGCATTAACAGTTGTATAATAAATGGTTCTAATGGAAATTTCAATAAATATCTGAAAAAACTTTATTTTCAGAATTTTAAATATAGAGATAGAGCTTTCTGACAGTTCATAAATTATATGCCCCTAGTACCCCAAGTGAATTGTGAATTGAATAGGAGTAGATTGCTTTTTACAGTCGATAAACACCGTTCATAATAGTGTACTTTTACAAACTACTTATACCTTTCAAATATACACTACAGAGGATGCTTTCTAGATAAAAGCATCCTCTGTTTACGTAATCATTATTATTGGAAATCATAAAGAAAAACCTCCAATTCAATACCGAAGTTATCTTTAATGTGCTTAATAGTTTTAGTCACCTAACTTCACTTGTTTTGGTGTACAATTCAAACCAGAACAAAAACATTTAAAGTGATAACGTTGGCAACATTCCCTTCTCTGTCCTTTTAACTGAGAGTTTAACTCTATGCTAAAAAGAGTCTTCCTCTTTGGTGGCGTTTTATAAACGCGCTCTCCAGAGTTGCGTCCCATTGTGGTTCTTATACCTGAGAGATTTGTTCCAAGGTTTTTTTGGAACTTGCTCCTTCGGTGGCTGTCTACATTGCACTCTCCCACAATCGTCAACCGCTATACGTTTTTTTGAAATACTCTAAATATTCTAAATGGATAATTATTTACATAAGTGTTTTTTATGATATCGCCTCTATTTTTATACATATTCAGGAAACTAAGAAAAGATAAAACGGAGGAAAATCACTTTATATCAGCAAACGCTTTCAAATTTAACAGACTAATGCTTCTTTATGAAGTTCTGCTCTTGATGATCGCTGATTGCATCCTGGTTTCTCTCTTTTTCTTTTAAAACATAACTAAGCAAGTCTAATGAGAGGCGCGCTGCCACTTGTCCAGTTATTCCCGTATGATCGTAAGGAGTAGCAACTTCTACCATATCAAAACCGATTACTTCTCCTCTTTTTGCAATTCCATGGAGTAATTCGTTGACTTCATCATAAAGCAGGCCTCCAGGAGAAGGTGTGCCTGTCGCAGGGGCGATCGATGGGTCGAGGCCATCAATGTCCATGGTAATATAATATTTTTCACCTGCTGGAATAAGTTCCAAAACCTGTTCAAATCCCATCTTTCTCATTTGGCGGGGAGACAAGATGACACTTCCGTATTCTCTGGCAGCATCGACATCTTCTTTTTTACTGCTGCTGATTCCACGAATGCCCAATTGGAAAATCTTTTGAACATGATTCATTTCAGATAAGCGGCGGATGCAGCTTCCATGTCCAACCCGCATTCCTGAACGGTGATCTGCCCAGTCTAAATGCGCATCAATCTGGATCACATGAAATGGCCCGAGTTCACCCAAGCCCTTTCCTACTGGAATTGTAATGGAATGATCTCCACCTAAAACAACCGGCATTGCACCTTTTGAAACGATTTTTCGAATGGCTTCTTCGGTATTATCATGGGATTGCATCATATCCCCATGTACTATGTCTACATCGCCGCAATCAACAACTTTCCATTTCGGGCCAAGATACATGATATCATTTTCAATATCATAGGCTCCATCTAACCCGAAACTATATAATGTAGAGCCTTCACGAATTCCTCTTGGACCCATTCTTGCGCCTGACTTCCATTGTGTTCCCATATCATTTGGAACTCCAATGACAGCTACATCTGCATCTAGCTGGTCTAGATCCGGACATACGGGATATTTCCCGAAAGTACAGATTCCGGTAAAAGGTAAATTAAGATGTTGTTTTTCATTATTCGACATGTACTTTGCCTCCCACTTGTATTACGTTCTCGTTAATATATATGCAAGCTTTATGCCAACCTATAAAACTAGGCAAAACGGAATTGTGTAGTCAATAATGACTATCAGGAACCAACATATTTTCTGATTACTCGATTCTCCTTAGTAAACGCCACAGAGAAAGAGCGCGGGAGAATATAATTCATATATAGTAAAATATTATTTTCGTTTTATTAGGTCTTAAAAAAGACAAATCTTGATGAACTGGCTTTTTACTCGTAAAATAAAACAATTAGGCTGACAGCTTTCTTTCTATTAAAGCCCATCTTCAGAATTAATATTTGAAAATTTTTAATTTTTAAAATATTGGTGAATTCAAAAAAGTGCATCCTCTATTATTAGTCAAAAATTTCTTCGATGTAAGCATTACTCACTCTCTTTTATCTCTACTTCTCCATTTTTAATGATCAAACCACTTGGTTGGCTCCACTTCTAAATTAATGTTGATTTGTTTTACCTCACTAAACTCATCTAAACCATAAGTTCCTAACCCCCGACCAATCCCGCTCTGCTTGTAGCCTCCCCATGGTGCTTCATTGTAGGCTAGATTGTAGGCATTAATCCATGTAATTCCGGCTCTTATTTTCTTAATCACTCTTAAAGCCTTCGCACCGTCTTGGGAAAATACACCTGCTGCGAGGCCGTATGGAGTATCATTGGCAAGCTGGATGGCTTCCGCTTCATCTTTAAACTTTTGTACAGTCAGTACTGGCCCAAATATTTCTTCCTGAACAATTCTCATGTCCGGTTTGGTATCAACAAATATTGTCGGCTCAACAAAATAGCCCTTTTCAAGTCCATTGCTTGTGATACGCTTGCCGCCGCAGGCTAATGTAGCCCCTTCTTCTATGCCATGTTGAATATATTGGAGTACCTCATTCATATGTGCTTCACTGACAAGGGCACCCATTTCTGTAGATGGTTGATCACCAGGGCCGACCCGGATCTTTTTCGCTTTCTCTATCAGTCTATCGATAAACTTGTCGTGAATGCTCTCTTCAAGCAGCAAACGCGATCCTGCATTACAAACTTGGCCGGCGTTGACAAAAATTCCATATAAAGCATAATCCACGGCCGACTCAAAGTCTGCGTCGGCAAAAACGATGTTAGGTGACTTGCCGCCTAATTCGAGTGCAATGTTTTTAATATTTCCAGCTGCTTTTTGCATGACGTTTCTTCCTGTTGACGTGCTGCCAGTAAACGAAACCATATCAACTTTATCGCTTTCCGCTAGTTCATTTCCTACTGTTCCCCCACCACCCATAACTAGGTTTGCAACACCATCTGGTATGCCAACTTCTTTGATAATCTCGAACAATTTAGTGGTGGTAACCGGAGTTATCCCGGCTGGTTTAAACACGACCGTATTTCCTGCAGCAAGGGCAGGGGCTATTTTCCAAGCTCCCGTCAGTAAAGGAAAATTCCACGGAGCGATCAGTCCACATACCCCTACCGGCTCTCGAACAACCATAGCCTGTACAGGACCAGAAACAGGATACGTTTGGCCGTCAGGTTTAGTGACTAAGCCGGCATAATAACGAAAACAATCCGCTGCGTCAGCAATGTCAAACTCTGACTCTTTAAGAGGTTTTCCGGTATTGGCTGTTTCAAGTTGGCTAAGCTCAGATACATGTTCTTCAATTTTCTCTGCTATTTTAAATAAATAGGAAGCCCGTTCCGAAGCCGGTAAGTCCGACCAAATCCCGGAATCAAATGCGGTTCGTGCCGCATCAATGGCCATCCGGGCATCTTCTGCATTTCCGTTAGGAGCCTCTGCAATGATCTTGCCGTTTGCCGGATTTACAATATTTTTCTTCTGTTTACTTAAAGAATCCATCCACTCACCGTTTATAAACATTTTCAACTTATGCAATTTGAAAAACCTCCAGTTCGTTATTCTTACTTTATAGCAATCTCATATCCATAAATAGCTAATTATGTACCCGCAGCAAGTGGGCATACGCATGTTTTCTGTAAACCATGGCGGCCGCCCAATTAAAACTCCCATTAAGCCGACCGCCGATTCAAAAATTCTAGATCAACATTAATCTAGTTAAATTTTTAAATTAATGTTGTGTTTTTCGCCTCATAAGTCTTTTGAAATAATTCCAAATAATCTGCTGGTGTCACTTTTCGTGAATTAGTCTGTGTACACAAATGAACGGATGCTCCTTCAGCAAGGAATGGGAAATCTTCAGGATTGATATTATTTAAATCTCGGAAATCAGGAATGCCAATTTTACGTGCAAGCTCTTTTAACAATACAACACCTTCATAGGCAGTTTCCTCTATTGTTTTACCTTCTTTATTTGCTCCAAGCTTTTCAGCTACAATTGAATGCTTTTCAGGGTTTGAAGGAATATTAAATTCAAACACATGTGGAAGAAAGATGGAATTCGCTACCCCATGTGGAGTATCATAAAGACCTCCAAGTGGTTCAGCCATAGCATGTACAGCACCAAGATCCGCGTGATTAAATGCCATACCTGCAATTAAACTGGCTACAAGCATATTTTTCCTTGCTTCTAAGTTGTTCCCATTTTCTACAGCTAACGGAAGGTACTTAGCAATTAATTCAATTGCATAAAGACTGAGAGCATCTGAAATCGGTTCAGCAATATTGCTGGTATAAGCCTCTATAGCGTGTGTAAGTGCATCCATTCCGGTAGCAGCAGTAATAGATTTAGGCAGAGTTAGAGTTAATTCAGGATCCAAAATTGCTAGTTTGGGAGCCAGTCTAATGTCAAGTATAGCCTCTTTCTGTTTTGTAACTGTATCTGTAATGACAGAACCTGTTGTAACCTCACTTCCAGTACCTGAAGTTGTAGGAATACAAATAAGTGGAGTGATTTCTCTCTCTAGTAAATTAAAACCGTAACGATCTCTAAGCTCTCCTCCATGGGTTAAAAGTGTACCAATTGCTTTTGCTGTATCCATCGAACTTCCGCCGCCAAGACCTATCAAAAGATCTATTTCCTCGTCTTTAAATTGTTGATAGGCTCTATGGCAATCTACATCTTTTGGATTAGGAGTAATTTCATCAAAAACAATATAATTGACACCTTCTTGGTCTAACGAATCGGTAACCTTTTGTAAAATTCCAGTTTGCGCCAGTCCTTTATCGGTAATTAGAAGTGCCTTTTTTCCTCCTAGCTCTTTTGCTCTTTTCCCAATATTTTTAACTTTTCCGTTCCCAAACTCTATAGAAGTAGGAAGATTGAAATTAAAATCCCAGATCATCATTAATGTCCCCTTTCAATTTTTCAAACAGTGTAATAGTACAGTGACTCACTCTCTTTTACTCTTTTACTCTTTTACTCTTTTACTCTTTTACTCTTTTATATCTACTTATCCATTTTTAATGATCAAACCACTTGGTTGGCTCCACTTCTAAATTAATGTTAATTTGTTTTACCTCACTAAACTCATCTAAACCAAAAGTTCCTAATCCACGGCCAATTCCGCTCTGTTTGTAGCCTCCCCACGGTGCTTCATTGTAGGCTAGATTATAAGCATTAATCCACGTAATTCCGGCTCTTATTTTCTTAGTCACTCTTAAAGCCTTCGCGCCGTCTTGTGAAAATACACCTGCTGCGAGGCCGTATGGAGTATCATTGGCAAGTTGGATGGCTTCCGCTTCATCTTTAAATTTTTGCACGGTAAGTACTGGCCCGAATATTTCTTCCAGAACAATTCTCATGTCCGGTTTGGTATCAACAAATATCGTCGGCTCAACAAAATAGCCCATTTCAAGTCCATTGCTTGTGATACGCTTGCCGCCGCAGGCTAATGTCGCCCCTTCTTCTATGCCAAGTTGAATATATTGGAGTACCTTATTCATATGTGCTTCACTGACAAGGGCACCCATTTGTGTAGACGGTTGATCACCAGGGCCGACCCGGATTTTTTTCGCTTTCTCTATCAGTCTATCGATAAACTTGTCGTGAATGCTCTCTTCCAGCAGCAAACGCGATCCTGCATTACAAATTTGGCCGGCGTTGACAAAAATTCCATATAAAGCATAATCCACGGCCGTCTCAAAGTCTGCGTCGGCAAAAACGATGTTAGGTGACTTGCCGCCTAATTCGAGTGCAATGTTTTTAATATTTCCAGCTGCTGCTTTCATGATGCTTCTGCCTGTCGATGTACTGCCAGTGAACGAAACCATATCAACTTTATCGCTTTCCGCTAGTTCATTTCCTACTGTTGCACCACCACCCATAACTAGATTTGCAACGCCATCTGGTATGCCAACCTCTTCGATAATCTCAAATAATTTAGTAGTCGTAATCGGAGTGACCTCGGATGTTTTAAATACAATCGTATTTCCTGCAGCAAGGGCAGGGGCTATTTTCCAAGCTCCAGTCAGTAAAGGGAAATTCCACGGAGCGATCAGTCCACATACCCCTACCGGCTCTCGAACAACCATGGCCTGTACAGGACCGGAAACAGGATACGTTTGGCCGTCCGGTTTAGTGACTAAGCCGGCATAATAACGAAAACAATCCGCTGCATCCGCAATGTCAAACTCTGCCTCTTTTAGAGGTTTTCCGGTATTGGCTGTTTCAAGTTGGCTAAGCTCAGAAGCATGTTCTTCAATTTTCTCTGCTATTTTAAATAAATAGGAAGCCCGTTCCGAAGCCGGTAAGTCCGACCAAATCCCGGAATCAAATGCGGTTCGTGCCGCATCAATGGCCATCCTGGCATCTTCTGCATTTCCGTTGGGAGCCTCCGCAATGATCTTGCCGTTTGCGGGGTTAACAACATTACTCGTTTGTTTACTCAAAGAATCCATCCACTCACCGTTTATAAACTTTTTCAGCTTCAACAATTTGAAAAAACCTCCTGTTCGTTATTCTTACTTTAACAATCCCGCTTTAAAAATAGGTAACGCTTTCATTTTTCTTTATTTTCAAAATATTCACACCTCCTTTAGTTACATATACTTACTTCAGTGTAAAAAACGGATTAAAAGTCTTCTACCTTTTGGGAAAGAATTTTTTCATTCATATCTTCTACCTCTTGAGGAATGATCTCCTCATCAAAATGAAACTCAGGAAGAGGCTTGCGGAAAAAATTTGTCATATAAAGAAGATATGCTAAGCCACATATCACCCAAATGCCTCCAAGAATCAATGCCTCTATTTCTAAATGTGACCATAACCACATAGTAAATACTGCGCCAATGAACGGTAAAAATAAATACCTTATGCAATCGTTAAAAGATCGTTTCTGATTTTTTATAAAATAATGGGCGATGACAGATAGATTAACAGATGTAAAAGCAATGAGCCCTCCAAAATTGATAAACTTGATGACTTGCTCCAGAGTTAACACGACGCCTAGTAAAGAAATTATTCCTATCACGATAATTCCGTGTGACGGTGTTTTAAATTTGGGATGAATATAACCAAATAGATTTTCAGGCAATACTGAATCCCGGCCCATTGCATATAACACACGTGATGCGCTTGTAATTGAAGCAACTCCTGAAGAAAAGTTACCAATAATTACCGCAGTAATAAATAATGATTTAAATACGTTTCCTCCAACAAGTATAGCGATTTCCATGGCTGCTGAATCAGTGTTTTCAAATGAAAAACCCGGATAGACCAATTGTGCTAAGTAGGAAGAGCCAATATACAAAACCCCTATTAATAGCAACATTATGATAATAGCTCTTGGGATGGTTTTTTCAGGATTGATTGTTTCCTCTGACAAGGTAGTAAGTGAGTCAAAACCAAGGAAACTAAAACAAAGAATTGAAGAGCCTGCTAAGATTACTGACAAGGGAACCTCTGAATTGAATAATGGTTTACTCGAGAAAAGAGTTCCTGTCCCAACTCCATCTAATAAATTTTTGACGGTTAATATCCAGAAAAAACATACGAAAATGATTTGAGCAATAACGAAAATTTTACTTGCGGATGCTGATGTCTTTACCCCTAGTATGCTTGGTACAACTATGATAGTAGTTAAAAGAATAATCCACACATAATGTGGAATCCCTGGAAACACTGCACTTAAAAAGACAGTGGACATCAAACACGTCACCATAGGTGTTAAAATATAATCAAGCATAATTGTCCAACCTACAAGAAACCCAACTTCAGAATTAATAGACTTTTGAGTAAATGTATAAGCTGAACCTGAGATAGGATATGCTTTTGCCATTTTTCCGTAGCTGAGCGCTGTAAACAGTATCGCTAGAAATGCAATAATGTACGCACCCGTAATTACACCATGTGAGGTTACGGTAGCTATTCCATAGGTATTAAAAAATACCATGGGGTTATTCCAAGCAATCCCTAAAAAAACAACCTGTGACAAAGTAAGTGTTCTAGCAAGTTTCTTCCGTTTCATAATCAGCTCCCTCACATTTATAAAGAATACTCAGAAGATTTAAATTATTGTGTATTTTGATTATAAAGGTTGTTGTAACACAAAGGTCAACACCTGTATTATATTTTTTAAGGGGGCGATTATACTGAAAGAAAAATTAACAATTGGTGAGATGGCAAAGTTACGAGGGATGACTACGGAGACCTTGCGCCATTATGATCGGATTAACTTATTCAAGCCGCAATATATCGATTCACATTCGGGATACCGCTACTATTCTATTTTCCAGTACGAGGTTTTAGGAACCATCAAAGAATTACGACAACTTGGAATGAGTACGGACGAAATAAAGGATTATTTCAATGAACGCAATTTTAGTAAGTCTTTGGACATTCTTAAAGCAAAGCACGCAGATCTTGTTTCAAAGCTGAACGAATTAACTGACTTGGAGGAAAATATCCGGGAAAAAATTGTATATTTGGATCACGTAGCAAGAGAAACGGAACTTCAAACGGTTATGTTTCGTGAATTAGGACGCAGGAAGTTAATTACATTGAATGAAAAAATCAATAATAATTTGGAACTCTGTTATGGTGTTATAAGGCTAGAAAATATGCTTGCTGAGAAGACACCAATTCTGGCCAGTAACAGACTAGGCATTCTCATCCAGGAAGCGGATCTTAGAACTAAACGTTTTGAAGAACCATCAGTCATTTTCGTTGTGGCAAAAAGTAAAGAAAAAATACCAAAACAGTACCAACGGATCGTTCCGGCTGGGTTATTTGCGTGTATCCGATATAACGGAGAATTACTATGGAACCGAAGCGAAAGCTTGAGTAAAATATTTGATTATCTTGATGAAGGTGGTTATCAAATTACCGGCGATGCGCTGCAAATTATGCATGTTGATATTACGATCACAGATAAACCAAACGAGATTACCTTTGAAATTCAAGTTCCCGTTCAAAAGATCTGACCTATTTGCGCAGGACAAATGTTTATTTGTATGGTTTAGACGAAAGATCTACCGAGATACATCACGTTATTCCAATAAAATACAGTGGAACTAACGCATTTCAAAATTTATTTCCGCTTCCTGTAAAAATACACCGTAATGAAGTTAACACTTGGTGGAAAAACTACTAATTAAGGAGATTAACTATATGCCATTTATTAATCAAACTTTAACAAGTTTTAAAAATAGATTAGATGAAGACTTAAGTATGATTATTTCAGGTCCCGAAGGAGAAAATTCGAATATTGTTTGTTCCTTTAATAATCCGGCTACTAGAGAACAAATAGAGGAATTTGAAAAGAAAACAGATTGGATTTTACCGGAAGACTACAAGGCTTTCTTATTTATTCATAACGGTTGTATGCTTTTTGAACATATAGACGAAGATGGTGACAATGTAGGCGGAGGATTATGGCTTCATTCTTTAGAAGAAATCGAGAGTGCATATAAAGATATGCAAGCGGATGAGCCAGATAATCCCCTACCTTTTATTCCTATAGGTAGCGTACTAGACGGAACTTTGGCTATAAGTATTAAAAAACTCAATGCTAAAGAACCAAATTATTTACTTAATTTCGACATACCTTCTGAAGAATTTTCCGAAGACGAAGACATTCAACTTAACTTCGAATTGTTTCTTGATCGATATATTATTTCTCAGGGGAATGATTTTTGGAACTGGACCACTTATACAGCTGAAAATTATTATAACCTATAGACAAAAAGCGGAGTGTTATTCACACTCTGCCTTTTATTTAGGCTGTTTTTTCAAAGGCTTAAAATAAAGCAACAAAAAAAGATAGTAAGTTTAACCCTTACTATCTTTACTTTTTTTTAGGCTGTATAGATTGTTGCTCCTTTGAAATTACTGATTATAGTTTAATATAATCTAATACAAGTTCAAGGAGGCGTTTGATAATGTGGAGATATGTGTATGAAGTGGTCAGTGAATTAAAGAAAGCAGATCAACAAGCCTTATTTAAGGCACTAGAACAAGATCTATATCCAAAAGAAGTAAATAAAACAGAGAAGTTACTTACAAAGATTAGGGAGACTCGCTTTTCTGCCGGTTTAGGTTGTATTCATTGTGGAAATATCAGTAAAAAGAAACGGTATGTATCGTTCCAGACAACGTTATTTATGTAAGGATTGCGGACAAACCTTTAATGATATGACAAACACCCCCTTTTCAGGTTCACGTTATCCAGGAAAGTGGTTGAATTACATTGAAATGATGATACACGGTGTTACATTACCTAAAATCGCTGATTATTAAACATTCATATATCTACCTCATTTTATTGGAGGCACAAGATTTTAAATGCTTTAGGAAGTCACGGGTTCAATCAATTATCTGGTATCGTTGAAAGTGATGAGACTTTCTTTCGTGAGTCATTAAAAGGTCGTAGATTTACACATCGAAAACCGAAAAAACGGGGAGAAAAAGATGAAAAACGAGGGATTTCAAATCAAAAAATTGCTGTAATTGTAGCACAAGTTCGATATCACAATATTATTGCAAGAATCGCGGGAAAGGGTCGTGTAAAAGCAGAAGAAATAGATGCAGCTATTGGGGACCATATAGCCCCCTCATCTTTGTTATGCACTGATGCAGCTACCAATTACAAAAAGTTTGCTGTATCCAAAAATATTAAGCACGAAACAGTTAATCTAAATCAAAATCAACGAGTAAAAAAAGGAATATACCACATACAATACGTTAATAATTTCCATCGTCGGTTGAAAGGAATGATGGAACGGTTTCAAGGCGTTGGTACGTATTATTTAGACAATTAACCCTATTGGTATTATTGGCTTGAATTACATAAAAACTATGCATTTGAAAAGCGAGTAGAGCAAATGCTTATTTCAGCTTGTCAAAAATCAAACTATTGCACACAGTTGAATCATTAAGAGAAAATGAAAAATGTCTATTTGAAGTAAAGATGAAAAAGAAGAAACGGCATAAAATATCACACCAATACCTATGAACATCAACATCATATTATTCTCTCTCAAATCGCCCGTTTCTTTTTGCATCTCTTTGTAATATTTTGTCGTCACAAACACACCAGACATCAATAACACGGCACAAGCGATATACGAAACGATGTCCGCTCCATCCATCTTACCTATGTCGATGGCTAGTATCGCTATACAGTTTATAAAAAACACAAATAAATAAAGTGCTTTTTCCTTCAATTGTAATTTTCTACTTTTCTTTTTCGCCACTTTATACCAATGCTTCACATCTTCTCGCGATACATACTGCGCAACAATAGCTTCTACTTGTTCCGCATATTTTTTTCGAACTTCGACTGTATAAAACGCTTCGTATACTTCATCGTTTTTTTTCGAGCGGAATCTTTCAGACGACCGCTTTAAAATATCTTTGATTCCTATTTCAAATGGAACGTTATTTTTCACTAAGTGTTCGATAATTGACAGGACAGCATCCTCTGAATGTCCAATCAATATATTCTTTTTAAACAAACTCAGCACCTCTTACGAAACAAGTTAAATTACGCTTAATTATACTATTCCATTCGACCCCATAATCCAAAATATAACATACTCTTTTAAATATCTGATGCTTTCGTTTAGCAACAATCTTTGAGAAAACAGCCAATTTTTAATATTCATCTTTTACCCTCCACTACGAATTGTATTGGAAAACCTTGCTAGAATCAGGTTTCATCCGGAAGATTAGATCTGAAGAATATCCGAATTTATGTATGGTGTACCGCCAACATTTTGATGTAAACCTACGTTAAGAGTTTATATGGAATTAAAAAGACGATTTGTCCTACTCTATGTGAAAAAGTTGTATTTTTGTTTCTTGTTAAACTCCCTCAGTTAATTAAACAGCAATAAAAACTCACAAAATAAAATTAGCACGATTGAGGGCTAAACATAAGTGAATAATACGATGAAAATAAACATTGAAATTTTTAGAGACATGGTTAATAAATCCAAGGTAACTAAAAAGCTTCAAAATTTTCTACGTGAAAATGGCGACCCTTATAAATTTCTGAATCGAAGTATTCCTTTTGCATCCAATGGATACCTCCTCTATCTACTTGTGAAATCCAAACTTTTTATCAATCATTTCTTCTTTAAATAACCTATCCCTTTAGCTCCATGAGAAAAAGAGCTGCTGAAGCAACTCCCTTTTTGAAGTAAAGCACCCGTTAGCCATCCATGTAGCGCAAAAATCAGCGCTTCACCACAGAGAATGAAAATTGGTTTCTAGGTCGATAATGTTTTAATGGCTGGCGAAGAAGGTCGTTGAACTATGGTGCCTTTGAGCCCATCCGTTAGTCTGACTCCGACGACCACGGTGTACCACCGACTGTCGAGCCCTTTATGGGTAGCACTCATGGGAGATTAATCCTTTTTTGGTCGTCGCGCTAGCCTCTACTTAATTTGCTATAATTGGAGGTTTTTCTTTAACGATTTACCAAACTCAATCAGATCACTCATAAGGTTCGGCCTTTTTAAAAAGTCATTTTCTGGGTCTATTTTTGTATGCTCTTTTTTGGTTTTAAGAATATTTTAATTTTCATGGGAGTGAAATAAATCTTAGAGAAAAATCACAATAAATAGTAAGCCTATACCAATAAGAACTCCACCAACCAACACATAGTTGCTTAACAAGAAGAACAATTTACTTTTGTTTTTAAAATCGAATGAAAGAATCCTTTTTCTTAGCCAAAATCCAAAAATGCCAATAAAAAGAAATGCGAAAAGAAGTAACATTGGAGTATTTTTAATATATCGTTCACTCCCCATTTTTTACACTACCAGTAATCACCAAATAATAATGATTGATTTATTTGGTTTAGCCTCTTAACCCACAATTCGAAAGAATACTATACTTCTAGTGAATATTTTTGCACTAGAACCAAAATATCTCTATCAATAAAAAATACTTGCCTTAATAATTTTTGCAATTGAGTCATTGTGATTGGATAACTTTATATTTAAATTGTTGCATGAATGATCCATGTTTAAGATTACTACGTCACCTTGATCTAAAACAAAAGTCTCTTTTTCATCTATGCTCATTTTACTTGTTCCTTTGACACAATAAAAGGCTTCGGATCTATTCGTAGATTCCCTATTATCCAACACTTCATGTTGGATCCCATTATTAATATGAATCATGTTAAGGTCTCCCTCGCATCCTTCTGCTAACATCAAATTAAAGTCCGTAACCCTCCCAATACTTCGGGTTGTCCAGCCGCCATCAAACCGATCCTGTTCAAATGGCTTTAAATGCACATGGTGCTTTCCTTTATGTTGAAGCAACATTTCTCCATCAAGGATCATGATAATTCTCTGAATGCCTGGAAGATGAGTAAATAAGGATTCGTCTACCTCAACATCTGCGGTGCTTAACCGCCATTTGAAATCACGCTTCGAGTAATCTCCATTTTCAGGATAAATAGCAAGTTGAGCTGTTTTACCACCTGACCAAAGGCTTGTTATTTGTTCACTTTTTCTTATTAATTTTAGTAAATATGACAACTAATTTCTCCCCTTTTATTATTACATTACTTAAGTTTAAACCACGCCCAATGTAGTTCAAAATTGGTGTTATGTCAATAGGATGGATACGATAAACAGAGAGGAATAGCTGAGCTTAGCTGGATTAGTTCTATTAAAAAAAGGCTGCCGCAGCAACCCCTGTTTTTGAAGTAATGCACCTGTTAGCGAAATAAGGGAGCAATTTGTTATCATCAATATCGCCCGCCTATATAAAGCCTTAATGTGATACCTTTAAAATCATACTTATGGTTGACGACATCTACAACAAAATCCTGTTCTTCTTCTATACCAATTTTTGGTTAATGACTTGGTTCTGGCTCAGTATTGTTCCTGTAATCTATTTTTGTTGCTTTTTCGTTTGTTGTTTTTCCAGTATCTTTTGGTACTAATGCTATTATAGAAATGATTGAAAGTATACCGAAGATTACGTTTGCGATAATACCACCTGTTGCAGCAACTTCGACACTACTAACAGCTGCAATGGCACCATAAACAGTAGCAGAAATCGCAACTCCGAACGCTCCACCTAGTGAGCTTGCCATTTTGTAAACCCCTGCTGCTGCTCCAACTTTATCAGGAGGTGAATTAGATACAGAAGTATCTGTAGAAGGGGTTGCGTATATTCCAAGTCCAAGACCGAATAAAGCAAATCCAATGAATACGGCAACAGTATAGGAAAAACCAGGTAAGAATGTTAAGCCCATTAGTGCACAACCAACTGTCGTTATTATAGCTCCCCAAATCATTGGAGATTTTGCCCCGGATTTTTGTAAAATTTTCTCACCAACACGAATCATTGCAAGTACTGCTATTAAATACCCGATTGATAACAATCCAGATTGGAAAGCCGTAAATCCGCGACCAACTTGAACATAAGTATTAGCAACCACTAGTGTTCCAGCTACAGCGTTTAACAAGAAATTGGAATATGTGGCTCCTGCGTATGGTTTATTTTTAAATAAAGAGAAGTCAATTAGAGCTATGTCATTATTTCTTTCCACTTTGACGAATACGATAATCCCAATGATTGTGATAACCGCACAGACTAATGTAATAGTACTTGTCCAACCCCAATCTGCTCCGCGAGTAATGAAAAGGTTTAATGCAAGCATCGTAATGATAAAAATAACTAATCCGGTATAGTCAAATTTAAAAGCACCAGTTGATTCTGCTTTACTTTCTGGAGTGTCTTTAATAAGCCACATCGCAAGAAGAGCGAAAATAATCGAAAAGATGAAAATCCATCTCCAGCCCATATATGTTGCTATGGCACCACCAGCAAGTGAACAAACACCTGAACCACCCCAAGAACCAATGGACCAGAAACTGAGGGCACGTTGGCGATCAGCCCCCTCATAATAAGCTTTCACTAAAGCAATTGTTGCTGGCATAATACATGCTGCTGAAATCCCTATGAGGATACGTCCGATAATTAATAATGCTGCGCCTTGAGTCAAAACAATAAGCAAGGAACCGATAATGCTTAAAATTAACCCTAAATACGTAATTTTTTTACGTCCAACCTTATCTGCAAGGCCACCAGCTGCAACGATAAACATACCTGAGAACAAAGCAGATAAACTAATTGCTATGTTTAATGTGCCAAGTGAAATGCCTAAATCTTTCTGAACGGCCGGAACAACATTGACCATAGACTGGGCAAAGAGCCAAAATGTGATGACCCCAAATACAATTCCTGTAATCATTTTATTTGTGCCTTTATAACTTGTTGTTTCCATAATTCCACCTCCATTATTAGCGTGTTTGTCAAGGACGATTGCATGGCCTTTCCACCCAATAAATAGAAAAGAACCTACACGCTCAGTTAGTTTTCATAGAACTTTTTACACTACCATTTTTATCCGACTAAAAACGTGATTGATTATTTATATGTTCCTGTTTAAATATTTGCAGATTAATTCTAAAATATTCTGCAAAGGATCATTCATCCATAACTATGCTAAAGTGAGAATTCCCTTTATTCGCAAATTCACTTGCTTTTATTATTGAATAATAAACAAAAAATAAGACACCTTCTTACTTAAGAAGTGCGCCCTTTAATGTATTAACTAAAATATAGCCTCAGTTGTTGGTTTGGAAAAAAGGTTGATTAAAAAGATGTTTCAAACACTGATTTTAATAGAAATAAAAAGAACCTATTTTGAATAAGCCTAACCAAGCACCTACGAAACCATTGATATTACCAATGGAGTATCGCGTCCGATAATCATACCTGCTAACCAGCCAATAATTAATGACCATTTTTCTTCCTCCTTTAAATTTCCTTTTGAAAGAAATCGATCCGTGATGTACTTTAACCTTTGAACTTTCGGCTAAGTAAGTTTTGAAATCACTCCTATGCAATAAATGGTACACGGAATTTACTTTTAAAAGCATAATCGTATAAGCCTTCAAACATTTTTTAATTATCCTTTTTGAGTCACTCCCTTTTTTGACGTCACTTTCTATTCGGTGATGCCGGTGTTCACAATACGAACCTTCATATCAAATTCAACAGGAACGGTTGGGTAGCGGTCTTTCCATGCTTCTTTATCAAAGTTCCGAAAATGGCTCCGGACTTTTTCGCCGATTCCGAGCGGATCAATCTTTAGCTCCTGAAATTTCCTCATCATCTTTTCCGCTCTTTTCGTGGTTTCTTTGCTCCATTCCTGCTCCACTTCTTTCATGGTGTTCCCTTTCATCAACACGCTGGAAGCATCTTTAACCTCTCCTATCAACGAGACATGAACCGACACCCGCGGATTGTCTTGGCTGCCGGACACTTTATATTTCACTTTGGATCGAATATTTTCAGTAGCAATGTACTTTTTATTTTTGAAGCTTATTTCATACGTGCCTGTTTTAGTCTTTTCGTAAAAGAGTTTAAATACATAACTGTCCTTATTGGAAAGCTCTCCTACGTAGAGATCATCCTTAAAAAGAGCGAGACCTTTATATTGAATATGATCGTCTTTTTTCCCGATAATAGGTAGAAAAGGATCTTGAGCGAACCCGTCATATTGATCCAGGAAAGCATGAACAGTTGGTTCAGGAACAATGTCTTTCAGATTTCTCTCCATGAAATCGGAAAGATATTGAGCAGATGTCGGCGCATTAGGATACTTAAAAGTTAACAGCTCCTCGACGCTGCCGTCGACGACCGCCATGTAAACATCTCTGCCAATATCGGTAGAGCGGCCGAGTGGATCAGTAAGCTCGGCGACTCCGTGTTTTGCCAGATCTTTACTAATCAAAAAATTCTGCAAACGTCCCGTGGCAAGTCTTCTTTGGGACTCCATCTGCTGCTTTTGTAAGATGTCTAGAACGGTATGGCCGACCGCCGTAAAGAAGGCATTGAGCGGCTGAACATCTAACCCCGCAGGATAAAAAGGAGCGGCGGCTGTTCCCTTCATCCGGTCCTCGTCCACATAGTCATAACCAATGGCGGAAACGTGCTGGATATCTTCAAGTATCTTTGTTTCAATCGAATAATTGAACAGCAGGATGAGCGTAAAAATGCTCCAAAAGAGGTACCTTTTCATGACGTTCGCCTCATTTTACTTTTAATTATTTGGTAAAAGAAGAGAAATGGAATGTAAGCATAAATGACATAAAGGCTCACCAAGCCCATTACTGTATTTAGCTGCTCGATCTGCTCGCGGTTTTTCAAGAGAACAGCCACCACAGCTGTCATGATGATAACGAAAATAAGGCTATGTTTTTGCTTCACGGTAAACAGCTGCTTTAGTCCTCTCGTGCCGGCCCAAATAAATATACAAACACTATTAAGAGCGTTAAACAGCCAAAGGGAGAGCCCCATAAACTCAAACCTTTCAAGAAAAGGAAAATCAGCAATTTTCCAAATAGTTAATGTCGGCCAAATCGACTCAAGTAATTGAGCCTTAGTAAAGTACATAAGGGAAACGATCATTATTACTAAATAACTAAAAGTACTGAACGCCGCTCCATAATGCACCCACTTTTGCGAGCTTGGAGCATTTTTTATAAAAGGATAAAAGAAAAAAAGTGTTTCAAATCCCGTTAAACTATACGTCATCTTTTTAGAGGCGGATAAGAACTCAACTGCGGTATGATCCAAAATAGGAAAAAGATGAGAAAAATGCACGTGCCGTAAAGGGAACTCTAACATTATAAAAAATATAGGAGTCGTTAAGATGAAACTGAGGAAGCAAATCCCAACAACGACTCGAAAGCCTCCGATTACATACACATAAACGAGCGAAGAGAGAATCAGGGCCATATACCATGTTTCCAATTGCGGAAAGATCCAGACTTGAATCAATTCGATATAACTACGGAACACAGAGACAGCCAAAGTCAGCAAATAAACAATCAAAGCCAAACTGAGGAGCCCTCCAAGCCCTTTTCCAAACAGTTCCTTGTGGATAACAGTAATATCATTCGTTCCTTTATTTAATATTTGATAAATCATCCACAAGACAATGTGAATCGAGAGACCGGCGATAATAACAGCGATCCAGGCATCATTGCCCACGGCTTTAACAATATACCGTTGAAAGCTGAAAACGCCCAAGCCAAATTGCGCCGCTACTATAAGATAAAAAACAAAGAAAGGAGAGACTTTCCGGCTCTCCGGCGGTAAGGGCAGCATACAGCACCTCCATATGCAAATTAGTCGTCAATATCCCATTCTTTTTTTGCGGAGCCTCTTGCTGAAATCTTACACGGTCTTTTGCTCTTATTTGGAGGGGACGGAGTGCTTGCTTACTGAACGGCAGTCGAATAATAGAGTCTTTGAAATCCTTCACGCGCAAAGGATAGATCGGCTCAAGAAAAGGACGACCGAGAGAAGTCAGCTTTAATAAATGAGACATAAGAAAAGCAAAGCAGACGGCGACTCCGACAAGGCCTAGCAGCTGGGCAAGCAGGATAAATGGAAAGCGGATCAGGCGGATCACGTTGCTAAGTTGGTAGATAGGCGTAGTGAAAGAAGCAAGCGCGCCCGTGGCCACAACAATGAGCAGTACATTGCTCGTCAAGCCTGCTTGAACGGCCGCTGTTCCGAGCACTATACCGCCGACAATCCCAATCGTTTGGCCAATCTTTGTCGGCAGCCGGGCGCCTGCTTCCCGCAAAAGCTCAATCGCCAATTCAAGGAGAACAGCTTCCAAAAAAGGTGGAAACGGAATACTTCCCCGTGATGTAATCAGCAAGCTGAGTACATCACGGGGAATCATTTCATAATGATAAGTTAATATGGCTACATAAGTCGATGTGGCTAATACAGAGAAAAGAACCGCAATGAGCCGGAGGAGCCGGAAAGCGGATGCGACATTCCAAATGGAAAGATAGTCTTCAAATGCCGTGAAAAATGTAATGAGTGACACGGGACCTGATATCGCAGTGGGCGATCCGTCCGAAAAGATGGCAACTTTCCCTTCGGCGAGTAAGGCGGCCAGTCGATCAGGCCTCTCTGTGTCGACTAACTGTGGGAATGGCGAGTTTTTATTATCGGTAATCATTTGGCTGAGAAACGAACTGTCGGCAATTTCATCGTATTCAATCCCTTGAATCCGCTGGATGACCGTATTCACGTTGTCCGAGTCAGCGATTCCTTTCACGTAGACGACCGCGATCCGGGTTTTTGATAACTTTCCGACCATCAGTTCTTTTACCTGCAGTTCTGGAATCGGCAGACGTTTGCGCACGAGATTTAAATTTGTATCGAGTGATTCAACAAAGGCTTCCTTCGGACCAACGACTGAGTATTCCGTTTCCGGAGTGGCTACTTGCCGTTTTTCGACGGCTGGTGCCGGAACAGCCAGGCAGGCAGGCTTCCCTTCTTTCTTGTAAAAAATCAAGTTTCCGGTCATTAATTTATCTTGAATATCCGGTATATTGTCCGTAATAGAAAGGTCCTCGATCAACAGCTTTTCTTTTATTTCTTCTAAAGTAGAAAGCTCTTCTTTAACTATAGGGAGAATATCGTGGTGAATAATCTCTGGTTTAACTAAAGTTTTAAAATAGGCAATGAAGAAGGGCGAGTTTTCATAAAGACTGAAAGTAAGAAAGTCTGCTGACTCTCCGCACGCTGTTAAAAGCTTGGCAAGCTCGCTTTTTTGAAAAGCTGAATCGTTTTTCGGCATTGGAAATTTCACCTCCCTTTGCTATTACTCTGGGGAAAAGTAAATTCAATAATTTTAATATGGGTATAGCAAACAAAACTTATACACATTATCAATGTTGAATAACAATAAAATTGTTTTATTTAAATAAAGGGGTTTTACAAAATCCCCATCTAGCTAAGCGTCCATTTTTGTGTTAATTTAAAGTGTATTCTCTTTATTTTGCTACATTAATACTAAAATTGCGCATGACAAAAAAACCCATTAAATAGAGTTTTTAAATAATATTGGGCAACTTTGAGTTTTTGTGACATCGAATGATCATAGACAACACCTAGATATCAAAGACTGTTTTCTTGTTATAACGATGACATTTCCGTCCGTTTTTCTCCAAAAGGTAATACAGACGAAGAAAAGTCTTTGATATACGTTTTTATGGTTGGATGGAGGAGCTTTACCAGGTTTAGACTTCCAATTTTTTAATTTTTTTTCAAGTAATCCTTTAAAATGGTAGAAAACGCCTTTCAATCTGCTAAACAACCAATTCTTGATAATAATCGTCCTTCAGCGGTTTTTGCAACAGATGATTTAAAAGTAATGAGTATTTATATAGCAGTTGCTGAGATAATTGTTCAAAACTCAGTAGCAAGCGTTTAGCATTTTTCAAATAGCCAAAGCCGGATTCATTGCTGAATCCGGCTTTGGCTATTTCTACTATTTTTCGAAAATTGCATTTGATAGAAGACGGAACAAGTAATCCGGGTGGTCGCGGAAACCTGCTTCTAACCCAATAAGAGTTACATCTTTATTCTGTTCTTTTACGATTACGGCTTGGCCCTTGGCGGTAATGCTATTTTTCCAGTGACCAGCTACGAAGAAATTATCTGAATCTGCAAGGGTCGCGACGACTTCATCATTATCCGTACCCGTGAACCATGTTGGACGATAGACAAAGCCGATATCATCCTCTCCATATCCTGCTGTTAAACCGGTTCCCTCATAATCGACTTTTACGATACCATTACTGTTGGAACCTCCTACATTAATGATGTCGTCTGTAAGACCAAGTGTCTTAGTTGCTCTAGATGCACCAGCACCTACAGCTATATATTTGCCTCCTTCATTTAAGAAGCTTGTCACATTGTCTTTAAACGCATTAAGTTGCCCATCGTTCTGTAATCCAAATTCTTTATTAGCTTCAGATAGGTTGGTAGAAATGAGACTTTCCGTTCCACTATAGACAAAAATATCAAAACCGTTAAGGGTATTATTAGCCACTTCGACTGGCGTAACTTCTGTCACATCAAAACCTAGTCTTTTCAAAGCGAGCTTTGTTCCTGCGTGTGATTTCTGTTTACCCATACCTCCATCCTTTAATATAGCTACTTTTAAAGACGTAATAGCCACTGCATCTGCTGGTACCTTAGCAGTTCCAACCTGTAACCCAGATTCTTTCACCGCTGCTGACACCTGATTAGCTACTGCTTTTGCAAAGAAGTTGCCTTGTGCATCACGTACTATAGGTATTCCTTGCTTAAGCAATGCATTTACTAAATTTACCGATTGGACAGAGCTGTTCGGAATCAGAAACGGTCCTTTTCCTGAAACCGTTCCTTGACCTGTAATCTGTTTTACTTTCGTTGCATTGACTTTAATAGGCTTTTGTGTGGCTACTGCCTCGAATCCCCAAAGCTCCGGTAAACTCCATGCGGAAATGTCGTACATTGCTGGGGTATCGTTCGTGATGTCTTCCCCATCCCAGAGCATCGTGTTTGCTAATCCGGCTTTCGCCTGATCCATCTCAACGAGATAAGTTCCTTTTGGATATGACACTCCATCCGCTTCAAATGCATTCACAGCTTGAACAACTTCAATATCATTATTGATCAAATGATTTACTGCCTTATTCGTAACAGTAGGATCCATAGGGTCTAGTGGAAGTATGTAGTTTTTTGGAAATAACCCTTCCTTATGAAAAGGATGGTCAAAGTTAATTCCTCTTTTAAAAACTTCAATTTGATCAGTAATCATGGATTGCTTGTTAGCTGTTGCAAATTTCAGTGCCCCCATAATCGAATTATACATCCATCGTACGCCATCCCAATCATTTGTTGGAGCTTCTAATGTATGACCGTAAGCACCATGGTACATCGCATACATTGGTGTGAAAATTGGTGGGTAATCATCCCAGCCGGCGGAATCATCGCGCAGCGGAATATAGGTACCTTTCATGTTTTGATACAAGGATCCTGAATAGTTCTTATGATCCTTCATTATTTCCGCTTCCATCGCTTCTACCTGTTTATAGGCCCATTTTCCGTATAAGTCATACTCGTAATTAGGATTATGCGGTGGCGTACAAGGCTCAATTAACCCCTGCAGATTTGGCTGATAATTCTTCACATAACCATGAGTTTCAAGGAACACCATCGGGTTCCATTCTTTTATGAGCTCAACCATCTCTTTAGTTTCTGGCTGCGACTGGGTGATAAAGTCACGATTTATGTCAATTCCTTCGCCATTAAAACGGGTGGCATCAATACGTCCATCAGGGTTTTGTACGACATTGAAAATAAGAATATTATTCTCTAAAACGTCTTTGGTTGTTGCATCATTTCGGGTAGCAAAACGTTCAATTAATTGAAGGATTGCATCGCTTCCGACAAATTCAGTCCCATGAATAGAACCATTAATCATGATTGGAACTTTAAAGTCAGGATTATTGGCAACCCATTCTTGAGCTTTACCTGGATTCTTAAACATTTGCTTTCTAAGTGCCTTCACTTTTCCGAACTTCCCTTGCGTTGTTGGGTCAGCAATCGTGACAACGTAGAGTGGGTTTCCATCAGCTGATGTTCCACGGACTTCAACTTTCACACGGTTTGAAAGTTTTTCAATCTCTTTTAATTTGGAACCAATTTGTGAGAATTTCACAAAGTCATAGTTTTCGCTATTAAACTTGCTTCCGTCCTGTTCCTCATATGTATTCACATTTGTCCATTGAGGTTTCTCAGCATGTCCAGAACTCCACGGAATTACTGTTAGTAAACTCACAGCCATCAGGCCGGATAATGCTTTTTTCTTTTTCATCCTAAAACCTCCAGTATGTATATATAGTGATTTTTTTGTATATATTAATTTATTAATACATAGTTTAATTGAATACTAATGGGCGGAACAAATTCTATTGAAAGCGCTTTAATTTTATAACGTTGAACAAACCACATCGTTAAAAACATTCTGTATAAAATTTGATAAGCTCCCCCAGTAAGTAACGCTACCTAAAGTTGACCGTCCGAAACTAGTGCTGCAATAGGAGCGAATCCCAATAAAATAAACATTGAACGACTTGGTGGAAACGCAATACCTAAACCCGCATTCCCAGCGGCTACTGTAGCTGCTTTAATTCCTTTCTAGACTAATAAATTTCTCCTTTTCTGCATCCTACTAATATTTCCTTTTAAAAATAAATTTCCATACATGTTTAAGAGTATCGCCTCCTTATTAAGAAATAGTAACCCACAAACTTAAATAACTGTTTTATAATGTTATACACTTATTTTTGTGTAAATTAAGAATTTTTAGTTAATAAACAGCTGAATTTTTATCCTATTTTAATCACTTCAAAAGCAAATTAGTATTTATAAATAATTTCCATGCGCTTCTAAATCGGTAAAAAGCTCGTTTAACTGTTTTGTAGTTTGTCCCCAACGGTCAAGTTACATGGAAAAGCCCTCGAATTCTATGAAATTCATGGGCTTTTTGATTTCCTCTAATCTGTATTATGTGAACAAATGATCTCTTTTAGGTTTGCTTCATCCAAAAATCCTTGATATAAGGATAAATCTTTATAATCGAGTTTGAACTCACCAACATCCCATGTGTTTCCACTTACACTCTGCACATGTAGAGACTTTGGTTTTGCTGACAAATGTAAAGATTTGTTATAGGCTAATAGAGATGGATTTGAGGGTCTTAAATCTAGGGGGAAAAATCTCCAAAAGAAGGAAGTGCTAAAACGATGAATTTACAAATGGTTATGCAGGAGCTTGAAGTTCTCGGCAAGGAACGAACCAAGAAAATTTACGAATCCAATGGCGCGCACGAGCCGCTTTTTGGCGTGGCTACAGGCGCTATGAAACCGATCGCCAAGAAGATCAAAAAAAATCAACCTTTGGCTGAGCAGCTTTACGCCACAGGGAACTACGACGCAATGTACTTTGCAGGCATAATTGCAGATCCAAAAACAATGGCTGAGGCGGATTTTGAGCGTTGGATGGATGCGGCATATTTTTATATGCTGTCCGATTATGTGGTCGCAGTAACTTTAGCTGAAACAGATATTGCACAAGACGTTGCCGATAAATGGATCGCAAGCGGTGAAGAGCTGAGAATGTCAGCGGGCTGGAGTTGCTACTGCTGGCTTTTGGGAAATCGCCCGGACGGTGAATTTTCCGAAAGCAAGGTTTCCAATATGCTTGAAAATGTGGAAAATACGATTCACGATTCTCCAGAACGAACTAAATACGCTATGAATAATTTTATATACACAGTGGGGATTTCATATTTGCCGCTCCATGATAAGGCGGTCGAGACCGCAAAGGCAGTAGGCCCAGTAGAAGTCAAACGGGACAAGAAAAAAAGCAGTTTCCTACTCGCTTCCGAAAGTATTCAAAAGGAAGTAGATAAAGGGCAGCTTGGTTTCAAACGCAAAAATGTAAGATGTTAAATAATAGCCTTGCATCGCGAACTATCTTCAATTATCGGGCGCTTTAATAGAAGAAGGATCACAGAAATGATCAAACTTTTTTATTAAGCTACTTCTATTATTTTTGACCATGCCAAATATCCCTCCAAAAATTTTGGAAGGATTTTTCTCTGTTTCACAAAACCATTAATTAGGATAAATCTAGGAACGTTTCTTTTCTCTTTAATAAAGCGTAAATCCAATGAAGCAACTTATTAATACAGGCAACGATTGACACTTTGGCAGGTTTTCCTTCTGATTTTTTCTTATCATAGAATTCTTTAAGCTTTTTGTTCCTTGAACTTCTTATGCCGCATAGTACGGCAAGATACAGAGAATGACGTAGTCTGCTCGAACCTCTTTTAGTCATACGATTAATGGTTGCCGAGATAATCGTGGCTTCGATTTTTTCTCCTATACCGGGAATCGATTGGATGATCTTATATTTTTCCATTTCATTTGCCAGGGCCACTATACGATCTTCCAAATCAGAAAGGTGTCCCTGGTAATGAAAAAGCAACTCAATATACATACGAAGATTGATTACGTGACTTTCATATACGATTTTTTGAAATGGATTTCTATATGCGGAATCCATTATTTTTTTGCTTTTCCCCATGCCCATTCACCTGATCGGCTAGAACAGAACTCTATAACACTCTCCGCTAGCCTACTTTCTCCGGCTGTTAATACCGCCTCTGAAGTGGGATATTCCTTTAACATCAATAAAGAAACCTTCGAATATGGATCCCCAAAAATCTTCCGGTATTCAGGAAACACCTGATCTAAAATGGTGTGAAACTGAAGTCTAGCTTTCGCATACATATTCGTTACGATTTCCTGTTCCTGTTGTCTTGACAAATTCCGCAGATCTAAAAGCTTAATTCCTCTAATTTTATGAGGTTCAAAATCCTCTTTATAATACAGCACACACAACTGATACACATCGATTGCTTCTGTGTTTACCTTTCGTAAACTGGTCTTCTTTGCCTGATAAGAAATAATCGGATTTAGTAAGATATATAGAATCCCTTGTTTCTCCAAGTATTGAATAACAGGAGTATGGTAATGCCCTGTAGATTCTAAAATGACCATAGGCATCTGCCCTGTCACCTCTTCAATCTCTTTTAAAAAGTCTAAAAAATGATCTAATTCCTCTTTGATGCTTCATTGAAAAGCTCTTCCCATACGGTTTAGATTGATCTAAAAATGCCTGAACTTGACTCTCTCCCTTTGCCACATCCAGACCAACAACTGGATTCATTGTTTTTTCCTCCTCTACTTACTAACTTACTTACTTACTTACTTACTTACTTACTTACTTACTTACTTACCAGTACCCCTAGTCCTCCATGTAGTGTCATAGCCTCGCTTGTTATACGAGATCTACGTCCCAACCAGCCTCAAACATGTTTCTACAAATAGGGGGCGGACAGTTTAGTTCACGGGATCAAGTCCCATGCACCCGTACGTCCAACCCTGGCTACTGATATAATAGATTTTATAAGGTCAACCAGTAATTTTTACTGGTCGACCTTATAATACGAACGCACCCGTTAGCATTCCTGTAGATCGTTAAATATCAGGTTTAAAAAAAATAGAGCCCCCCCACATTCTCCACCAATATTAATATCCAGTTTTGTTTGTAAGTCTTATTCCATTAAATGGCCCTTAAATGTCAAAATGAGCGCTATCCTTCTTGCAGGAAAGCGCCCTTTTCTTGAATTTCAATTACTTTTATATAAATACTTTTGTTTGCTACCGAATTTGATTTAATTCTTCAATATATAAAACCCAAAATACTTTATGTTTACGAAATGAGAGTAGAAGATTTATCTTCATTTAAAATGGCTTAATGGGAATAGGGTGCATGATTTACACTGATTTTGGTTATGTTTTGGTAACTTGAATGTATAAAAGCGAGTCTAAGATGTCATCATCAATCTTTATTTTATACTCCGAGTGTGAGTGAATCTCCTGGGACGAATCTTTTTATGGATTCGCCAACAATTTTTCTTCATTTGACCCAAGCTTGATCGTGTATTCAGTCGGTATCCATAAGCCTGTATTCTCATTTCTTCCTTGGAGAACATATTTCGGGTTGTTTTTGCCCATCCGTTCTGTAGCTTTTTTCGCAAGCTTGCCGATATCACCTGTTTTGAGGCGGTTGATAATTAAACCGAGTTTCAAACTCTTAATTGTCAGCATTTCATAATCTGTGCTGCTGTCTCCCGCTACGAATATCGGACCGTATCCGCCCCGCGTTTTGGAGATGGCGTGTTCGATCACTTCCACCTTACCTTCTCGAGCAGTGATCGGCCAATTGTCTTCATATTCTGCTTGAGTAATTCCTTCCTTCTTTTTTAATCTCATCCCAAAGACATTTTCCTTAGGAAGGTTATAGCCATATTTTGGATTTGACGAAAATACCTCCACCACCTCTTCCATCGAAGCCGAAATAACATAAACGTCAATCCCATTCTCCATAAAAGTATGCATTAAGTTCGCGATTTCCGAGGCCAGACGCAGTCCTGTTGTATAGGTAACTTGAACAGTACCGGCTTTTCCTAACATGGCCCCAGGACTTATAAGCGTCACCGATGCCATTTCCGCCCCTAAATTATAATCATTTGAAGCCTCTGCAAGCTGCTGAACTTCTTCGGTCGACATGTTGGCAAATAAATAAAGCACCCATGGATATCCGATTTCAACACCGTATGTTTCCCCAATGGCTTCATACAGAAAGTACATTTTCGCTTTAAAATCTTTAAATTGATCAGTTGAATGAAGCGTTTCTAACCGCTCTTTTCCATTCATCCCATTATAGTTGGAATAAAGAAATTCGTAATCGCGCTTCAGATCCTCGGCAATTTCCTTGAGAGTGACCGCATCTCCTTGAAGGTTTTTAAACTCGTGTGAAAAGGGTCCATTTGGCACATTCTTTTTGATCACTTCATAAAACTCATGCGGTTGCATGTTATATGCCAAGTGATCGATTTGATAAAGAAAGAGGGCCTCCTCCGTATCATTCATGATGCTCGTATGATCCCAATCAAAAACAACATAAGGTTTTCGCTTTGGATCGTATCCTGTACTTCCAGCACCATGCTTATCAATTAGGTTTTGAACAGACTTATAGGTGTCAGGAGCCCATTTCCCTTTATCCAACACTTGAATACAATGGCCCTCCCTTTTTTGCGGAGTCGAAACTGCTTTTCCGCTTGCAGCCGCTCCTAAGGAAGCATACAAAAACAAGCAAATAACGATCATGCCAAATAAAGCTTTTAATTTGGTTCTATTATTCATATTATCCCCCCTGAAAAATGCAAAAGACGCCTGCCCAATAGCTCGTTATTAGCTATTGAAACAGGCGCCATTGCCGATTCATTCTTTTATGCGTAAATATTATCAAGAATTTTCAAAATAGTCAAATATTTATTCGTGGTTCTTTTCTTAACAATTGTAACTTTATAAAAAAGATTGATCATTTCTGTGATCCTTATTCAATTAAGCGCCCGTTTTGCTCAAAAATCACAAAAGAGCTACATTAATAAGATTTTTAAAATTATGGACGATAAAGTAATATTTAGCTGAATTATCCAAAGAAAAAATTTTATATATTTCACTCTATTTCTTTAATTAAATAAAAAAATATCACCTAAACAGTGGGATGATTATAAACAATTTAGATTAACTCATATAGTTTCCCTAAATGCCCTTGCCCTGGCTGGGAACACTATTATTTCAGAAAACTATAACTTTTCGTCTAATCAATTGAACACTACTAAAATTTCTAAGAATTTAAGTATATACAAAACATCGATTGGTCAAGTGAAGGAAGTTTAAAATATTTGAAAGTAGTAAGTGGTTCTAAACTCTTAGCGGAGGATTTATACTGATTCTATGGCTGGGTGAGGAAGGTCGATGAACTATGGTGCCATTAGAGCCCATCCGTTAGTCTGACTCCAACGACCTCGGTGCATCACAGACTGTCGCTCCCTTACGGGAAGCACTCATGGTAGATTAATTCTATTCTTTCTGGTTTTTGCACCAGCCTCTAATTTTTCGCCATAGGAAGGATGGTTTAAATGGAAGTTATCAGTGAACGAGTATGCGGAATGGATGTGCATAAAAACAACATTACCGCCTGCATTATGACCCCTGAAGGAAAGGAGATTCAAACATTTTCTACAAAAACGGTGTTTTTAATTCAACTGATGGATTGGATTTAATCACATGGTTGCACTAACGTCGCTATGGAAAGCACAGGTGTGTTTTGGAAGCCTATCGTGAACTTAATTGAGGCTGAAGAAATTTAATTTTTAGTTGTTAAACCACAACATATGAAAGCAGTCCCTAGTCGAAAAACAGATGCCAGGATGCTGAGTGGATTGCTCAACTTCTTCCGTCATGGGTTGTTGAAGGCAAGCTTTATCCCTGATAGAAATCAGCGAGAATTGCGTGAGCTTGTTCGGTATCGCAGAAGTATTATTAAAGATCGGCTAGTTTTTTTTCAAATGTAGAATATTTTACGTTTTTTTTGGACGGTGTGTGGAGGGCTGGGGATCCGAGAATTGCGGATACATAAGATCAGTTTAGAGGGTTAGAAATTGCCGGATATATCGGTATTATGCTTGCTGGAGCGTTTCCACTGGCCGAAAGTGTAATTAGTGTATTTGACTTTGCATACTAACTAATTAATTAAAAATAGCCACCCCCTTAAAGCTTAGAGAAGTGGCTGGTACACATTATTATTTATTTAATATCTTTTATCTGATTCATTTTAGGTGCCGCTCTTTGCTTATTGCCTCGGTCTCTTTTATTTTGCAATTCTAATGCCATTATTCCACATAAGCACTATTCTTAGCTGTAAATTGAACTTCAGCAACAGATAGCATAAGAGGACCGCTATGTGATTCCTCAAAAACAATACCTACCTTTGTAAGCTTAGTACCTTTTGGGATTTGTGTCTTAGCTTCAGCGATATTGAATGTTATAGATTTATCCTCTTTAGTAACCTCTTTAGTACCTAAATCATAAACTTTTCCAGCTTCATCATATGCTTTGGCACTTAACTTCTTGATTTTACCATTAGTGTATTGTGGACGGTTAAAAACTTCAAATCTAGTAATTTCTTGTGATTTATTAAAGTTAAACTCCACATTTAAAGGTAGTGAAATTCCATCTTCAGATGTTATGCTCCATTTCAATTCGGCCAATGAACCCTCGCTTAGATCTCCATCTATAAGCTTGTCAAAAGCCGCAGCTCCCCCTTGCATTTTTTCTGCTTCTCCTGTAACAGTCAGATCCCTTTTCGTTAATAATAATTCCTTTGGCTCTTCAGGTTGGTCTATCTCACCTGGTTCTTCACCTGAATTTAATACTTCTCCAATTTTATCAATTGTGTCAAAATCTGTATTAACCAGCAATGATCTTGTTATTGGCATATCAAAATCAATATCTTTCTTAGCCTTGAGCCTTATGGTGGCTAATGTATTTTTACCCTCTAATGTTTGTTGAGATCCTTTGTTGGAAAATGCCGCCATAATCCGTTGTTCAGTATTTCCTATACCTGCAAGTATAGAGTAATTTAACATACCCTTAGTTACATTGGTTGGTTGAACAATACTTGAATCACATTTACCATCTGGTTGACATTCTTTAACCAATTCATACTTATTCGGATCTAACTTCAACTCTAAATTAAAGGCATTGATATCCTTTAATCCTACTCCAATTATTTCTACTAAAAATTCTTCTCCTGCCTTTAACTGTTGTTTATTAGGTCTAATATCTAGTAAACCAGCAGTTGGCCTACCTGTTGCTTTAAGTGGTGTTTTTCCTAATTGTCCTGCTACATACATTAAATCATAAGCATCAATTACCCCATTGTAATTAATATCAACCTTTGATACCTGATCCCATGCTGTATCTGTGTTATCAACACCCATGTAGCTAGCAAAGAATAGTAAATCTTCATCATCAATTGCACCATTTGGTATATTTTCTCCCACAACAGTTCCTACTGTTTTATCTTTTTTATATGGTCTAAATTCTTGAGCAGAACCAAATCTTCCTACAGCATCAGTAATTGTCAACTTAATGTATCTAGCTGTCACGTTATCGTTAAAGGAAATGGTTTTAACATCTTTATTTCTTTCGAATGTTCCATTAGTGATAATATTTTTGTAAGTTTTACCATCTAAACTGACATCTAAATTATATTTTAAGATGGTTCCATTTCCAGCATCAGGTCTTGGAAGATACTCTAACTTATCTAATTGATAAGCTAACTTCATATCAATTTCAAAGGTATGAGGTAATACATTCCCATCTGACCATTTAGTATGCCATAAAGTATTATCATCACCATCTACAGCTTTAGATCCTTCGCTGCCTGGTTGTTCACTACTTGCTTTTGCTGTCATATTCTTAGGAACGTTTCTATATCGATCAAGCTTTGTTCTAACTTTAACTTCATCACTCCAGGATGATACTCCCTTTGAGTTTGCTGCTCTAACTTTGTAGGAATATTCTGTATCGGCTGTTAATCCTGAATGAACATAGAAAGGTACTTGTTCATTATCGGTTGCCTTAAACACATTTGTATAAATTACACCATTAATCAATAAATCATAAGTATTCTTACCATCAACTTTATCCCAATTTAATTTGATACTTTTATCCGTAATATTTGCATCTTTTGCTCCCAGGCCTGTTGGAACATTTGGTACTGCTTCATCTACTACATCCTTAACTTGGGTATTATTGAAACCATCTACCATTAATTTAATAGTATTTGCTGTAACATCCGTTTTCCCAACCTTAACATAGAGCTTAGGTGATGCAGTAACCTTAGTTTTTTCAAATTCTGAACCCGCTGTAGAATATTTATTTAAGTTTGGATTTTCATTAAAGAAATAAACATTATTAGAATTTTTGTATTCCTTTTCAGTTGTGACCTTTCTTAATACAACATCTTTGCCTCCAACCTTAATAGAAACTTTCTTTGGATTTTTACGTGTATTTACTATAAATTCTGTACCTCTTTTCTTAACCATGCCATTGTAGCCTTTTCCTTTTGCCTTCCCTACTGTTATAACAACTCTTTCACTTTTAACATCTGAAGTAATCTTGGTTTTAGTGTTTTTATCCTTTTTATATTCATTGGTTTTCCCATCATCTTCATATAATGTGAATTTCGACTTACCCGATGGGTACACGTCAAATACTCTATTTTCAGATCCATCTAATTGATTAATAGAATTGTTTTCAGGTGCCATTGGAATAATAGCTCCAGCCTTAACAAATACAGGGGTCTTCCATAATGGGGCACTAAAATTATTAATAACTGAACCACCCTTATACTGGTCACCTGTAAAATAATCGATCCAAACTTGATTTTCATCAGGAAGGTAAATTCCGTTTCTTACACCTGCTGTATGATCATTTTCATTATATACTGGTGCCACTAATAAATTAGGTCCCCACATATATTGATATTGTGTTTCTGTACCATACGTATATGGGTCATTAGGATATTCTAACATCATCCCTCTAATCATAGGCATTGATTTTGATGTTGATTCTTCTGCAATTGTATAAATATACGGCATCATTTGAGCTTTCAATTTTAGATACATTCTATTAATGGATGCATAGGGTTCTCCATAATTCCAAGGATTTTTCGATTTACTATAATCGTTACCTGAAGATGCCCATCCATCCATATCTATTTGAATAGGAGTGAATGCCTTCCATTGGTAATCACGTGTCTGAATGACCTTATCTCCTCCAAATATACCATCCATATCTGAACCAACATTTGGATTTCCTGATAAGCCTGCTCCAATGTAAGTTGGGATATGCATTCTTATATATTCCCAATCTCCGCCATATTGGTCACCAGACCACAATGACGCATAACGTTGCGTGCCTGCCCATCCATCAAGAGAAATGACGAAAGGACGTGCTCCTTGAGAGTTTTCTGCTTTTTGTATTCCTTCTGCTGCTTGACGTGTTGCATTTAAAGCCATTGAATAACCTTGTCCAACCCATGCAACATCAGTCTTTATTGCTCTTACACCAGCTTGAACTTCTCCGTCAAGGTCTCTGCGTAAAGGGCTATCCTCTGGTAAACTAGGATCTGGATATAGATTACTTTGTGTCCATAAGCCTACCTCAACATCTTTCGTATTAGCTTCATCGACAAAACTCTTTAAATTGTCTAATCCTCCATAACCGCACCCATACCCATCATTTGGTAAAAACCAACCTAGAGGCATATCATTATTGCCGTATTCATTTAAGCTTTTTAGTCCATTATTTAGTAGTGTTCTTTGGTCCTTATGACCATTATGAGTTCCATTATAGCAATCAGCCTTTCCTAAATAAAACCCATATTTCGGCATAAGAGCAGCTTTACCGGTTAATTCGGTATATTCACCAATGATCTCTGGAATTGAATCTTCTACAAAATAATAAGCATCAAATCTTTTTTCATTATGAGAAAAGGTAGCTGTCTTAGAGAAATTATAGACTCCTGGCTTAAATGTATTACGCATCACACCATAGCCTTCTGTACTTAAATAAAATGGAATTGGACTAGAAGCAGCACCTGCATCCCAACCACCACCAATCGCAATATTTATTGAAGTATTTCTATGCGAATAGTATCCGTTTTGTTGTCCGCCACCATAAAAATATTCATTCTCTTTTGTATCTAGAGTTTGCAATGTTTTTTCATTATTATATTTAAGTGGCACTTTTTCACTCCAAAGTACCTTGGATTTAGTTTTATCATATAAGCTCATCTTTGAAGTAGCTTTTTCAATTCTTAGCTCTACAGATTTTGTAGAAATCTTATAAAAATTAGCATCGCTTTTATTAACCTTTACATTTATTTTTCCGTATTTTTTATTGTAATCGCTCTCATTTTTGTCAATTATCTTTGTGACGTGATCAGGTTTATTAGGAGTCGGATATTCTGGAAAATCACCTGATGGGTCCAAGTGTAATCTAAATAGGTTATCCTTAAGGAAACTAATTTTTATTTTTTCACCTGTTGAAAAATCAAGATATACATTATTTCCGTCTTTTATGATTTTAGTTACTATGCCAATTTCTTTAAACGTTTCATTAGCAACAGCCGAATTATTTACACTATTATCCTCCAAGGCTTTACCAGTTAAAGGAACTACTGTTAACCATAGGATGACTAATACAAACAAGCTTGTAAGCTTTTTAAGATTATTAGAAATCTTTTTCTTTCTTTTTAACAAAATACTACACCTCCAAAAAATATTAATTATTCCCTTAAGCATTATTTTGCTTTTTTGCGACAAAACACTACTAAACTCTTTTCATAATACCCCTCCCTTCAAAAAATGTGATGCAACAATTTCCTAGATTGTCGGTGTACTTCGATTGTGTTTGCCTTTATTCCCCAAGCCCTTCTGTTTGCATTACTTGATTTACACATTTCAACACTTCCTCTTCATCGTCACCTTTAGCAATTACTTTTACTTGTGCACCTTCTGGAATGCCAAGTGACATAACACCCATAATTGATTTTAAGTTAACTTGTTTGTCTTTATACTCAATGAAAACTTCTGATGTAACTGCTTTAACCGCCCCCACTAATACTGTCCCAGGTCGAGCGTGGATACCTGAGTGACTTGTGAATATATAGATTTTTCAACCATAAGTAATCCTCCATTCTTATTAACATCTTTTTACCATTACGAAATCAATATTCTTTTTCTTATGGTCCAACATGTTCTAATCAGCTTCTCTTCTAAACGAGAAGAATGAAATTAATGGACCGATTTTTAATAACTAATCGATGACCCAACAAAGTTGGGGTTATCGAAACAGTTCTGGTGAAAAACTTGAAACTCTATCAAGAAACAACTAAAACTATCACCTAAATTCCGAACATTATATTAACATTAACCCTAATGGTAGTAATTACGAATAAAAGATCCCTTTTTATTAGTTAAGCTTCATGTTGGTATTTCTATTTTGATTATTTTTGCTCCAGAACCACCAATTATAAGTAAGTTAAGTTGTATTACGGAAATTAAGACTTTAGCTCATACAAACGATGGTACAACCTTCCCTTCGCTGCCTACCATTCTAATTTTAGATTTAGCCATCTCTTTGGCAGCCTCTTTTGCTTTTTGTAAGTAAGCACGTGGGTCAAGACTTTCCGACTCATCCTCAAAATGCTTACGAATTGCTTCTGAGTAGGCATTTTTCAATTCTGTTGATACGTTGACTTTCGCCATACCTAGAGATACACAGCGATATACGTCTTCGTCAGGAATCGCAGAGCCACCGTGTAGAACGAGTGGAACGTCTACAAGTTGCGCAATCTGGGCAATTCTCTCAAAATCAATCTCTGGCTTGCCCTTGTAAATACCATGTGCAGTGCCAATTGCTGGTGCAAGTGTTAGTACACCTGTCAATTCAACAAATTGTTTACATTCTTCTGGTACGGCTTTTTGAGCATCTTCCTCCGCTACCACGATATCGTCCTCTACGCCTCCTACTTTGCCAAGTTCAGCTTCAACATTAACGCCAAGTGACTTAGCGAGATTCATCACTTCTTTTGTTTTTTCGACGTTTTCTTCAAACGGATACATAGATGCATCAATCATGACCGATGTATAGCCAGCTTGAATGGCTTCTTTAATCACTTCAAAGTCCGTGCAATGGTCAAGATGCAAACCAGTTGGAATATGGTAGTGTTCGGAAGCAGCTTTCGCGACCTGAACAATGTTTTTAGCACCGAGTGATTTAACCGTACTAACCGTTGTTTGTAAAATAACAGGTGATTTTAGTTCAGCAGCAGCTTCTAGCACCCAAAAGATGCTATCAAATGAGTGAACATTGAACGCGACAATACCGTGCATATCTTGTTTTGCTTTCTCAAGCATTGGTGTCGTTGATATAAGTGTCATTATTAGTTTTCCTCCTAAATTGTGATTGCATTTTCATAAGTACAGCAATGGATTCCTTAGTTTTTGCATCGAGTAGTTCTTGTCGCTTGTTATCTTTTGACGTAAAATCTATGTTTAGGAACTTACTGGTAATTGAATACGTGTATTTTCTTACTCTAAGAGTGTTAAACTTACAAATACCCTTCATCTAACATTTCAGTAAAACCCTTAACCCTACTATTAAAGGAATCGACATTATTTATATAATTTAGTAGTGATCATCAATATAATAATATTTCTTCTACATGTATCTGCTCGATACACCAATTAATGTTTTCAGGATTAATATGTCCGGTGTTTTCTTCTAGTGCATTCAGTACTCCCATTGCTAGTCCAAATTTTATTAAATCTTCACCTTTGAGCTTACGGGATAGCCCAGCTGCGAAACCCGCAATTACGGAGTCCCCCGATCCAACTGGATTTACTGCTTTAACTTTAGGTATTTGCACACGATAAACATTTGCATTACTCTTGATCATTGCCCCGTCTACACCTAACGTGACAACAATCCATGGCACACCTTCAAACATAGGTGACTTTAGAGCTTCAATAATTTGATCCTCATTTTCAAATTTTCCACCTAGTAAATCGGCTAATTCTTCCTGATTTGGTTTAATTAAGAAAGGTTTATTTTTACTATTTAATGCATTTTCAAGCAACTCACCCTTTGTATCAAGTAAAACTAATGTGCTATTTGCCCCGGCAATTTTAAGCAAATCATCATAAAAATCATTAGGCAAACCTATCGGCAAACTTCCGGAAATTGTAATAATTTCAACCTGCTGAACATAGGAAGTAAAACTTTCTAAAAAGGAAGTAGCTTCTTCATTCTTAATTTCAGGGCCACCTTCCAAGATTTCTGTTTGATTACCTTCATGAATTACAGCAATACAGTTACGAGTGTCGCCAGTAACCCCTACAAAAAAGTCTTGGATCCCAAGCATAGAAATTTCATTTCGTATAAAATCCCCCAAATTCCCGCCTAAAAACCCAGTTGCAGCAACTTCTTCCTCAAGCTGATGTAATACCCTAGTAACATTTAGCCCCTTTCCACCTGCTGTTTTCGAAACATCATTAACTCGGTTAACTGTATCAAGTGAAAATTTATCAAGTTTATAACTAATGTCCACAGAAGGATTCATTGTAACCGTCAAAATCACTTATATCACCCCCTAATAGGTTTTTAGTAATGATATTGAATGTTAAACGAAAAAGGCCAGAGTGATCTTATTTCAATTGCATCTTCAATGACAGTTTGAATGGTTTCTAAGTTATAATGTTAAAGGCCGGTACAGCATAACCTTCCTTTCTAACTTTACTCCCACGATACTTTCTCATCATATGAAAATAGATTTTAGCTTTCTAGTTTTACAGGAAAATGAATATCACTATTATCCTAAATTTCTATCGGACGTTTATATACGTCACATCACTTCAATCTCTTCTATACCTAACTTCACCATTAACAGCTGTGGCTTGGACAATTAACTCCTCATCCAGGACTACGTAATCAGCTATTTTTCCACTTGATATGCTACCAAACTTCGTATCTTTTCCTATGCTTGCTGCTGGTGATAATGAGGCACTGTGCCATATTTTATACAATGGTTTATTGCTCCAACCTTGTAAATTCTTTACTCCATCAATAAGTTTCAGAGTACTACCTGCTAATGACCCTGTTTCTGTTCGGGCCATACCATCCTTCATTACAACAGTGAATTCTCCTAGTTGATATTCTCCATTGGGCATTAACCCTGCACGCATGCAGTCCGTAATTAGTACAAGCTTGTCCCCTTTAACACGTAATGCCAATGTTGCAATGTCTGGATGTACATGAAAGCCATCACAAATTAATTCCGAAAATGTGCGTGTATCCATTAATGCCGCACCCACCGCACCTGGGTTACGATGATGTAATCCTGACATACCGTTAAATAAATGAACAAAGTTTTGGGCACCCGCAGTAATTGCACTCTTACAGCATTCATAACTTGCTTCAGTATGTGCGATGGTGACAAATACACCATCTTTACTAACTTTCTCAATAAAATTTAAAGTGTTTTCTCGTTCAGGAGCTAGAGCAATTTTTATAATTTGCCCCTCCGAAAGCGATTGCCATTCTCGGAACTCTGAATAATCTGGATCTCGAAAATAAATAGGATTCTGTGCTCCTTTATGTTGTTCAGAAAAGTAGGGGCCTTCCAAAAAAATACCTTCTGATTGTGCGCCAGGTAGTCCTTGTCTGACCGCTTCTGTTATCGCGAAAATAGTTTGATCCAAATCTGTTTTAGACGATGTCAATGTTGTTGGTAAAAAACGCGTAACACCAAGTTGTAAGATTGCTTTCGAGATTTCATGAACTGCTTCCGTAGTTCCGTCCATTATGTCATATCCTTTAATTCCATGAATATGGGTGTCAAATAAACCAGGGGCAATTATATGTCCACTCCAATCAACCACTAAGGAACCTAATGGAATAGTCTCGGCAAATTCGCCGAATATTCCATTAATTATTTTCAAATATCCACCCGATTTTTCTTCATTTTCAAGTAAAAATCGATTTGCTTTTATATAGTATTCCATCTAGTATACGCTTCCTTTTTTCCACTTATATTCCAGCCACATCTTCTTCTGTTTGTTTTTGTTTTAATATAAATTCCTTAATATTTTCCCTACCATCTTTTAACATTTTATCGATAAACGTATCAAGACTGAGTTCTCGTTGAAATAAAGCACTTAACAACATTGGGGCATTTGTTCCACCTATCACTCGAACATTTTCTTTACCCGAAGCAATCTTGGAGCACACATTAAATGGTGTTCCACCCGCTAAGTCGGTAAAACATACAACACCTGCTCCTGTTTCAACATTGTCGATCGCTTTTACGACAATTTGCTTTAATTTTTCTACATCTTCTTCAAACGGAATAACCTCAACTTGCTTTATATCTCCTGCAATTAACTTAACTGACTCAAGCATACCAGTTGGAAAAGAACCGTGTCCTGTTATCACAATTCCAATCATTTACCTCATCCTCTCGCATCAACGATTTCTGTTTTTGTTATGAAATTTATAAAATATTAAAGAATGATCCAATCAAACCGACTACTACAGTTAGGCCAATCAACATTAAAGGTGAACGACCTTTTTTAAGTAACCAATACATTAATAACGTATATGCTAACGGAAGCATTGCTGGCATAATTTGGTCTAATACACCTGTTTGTATGTTTAATTTTGCCTCTCCAGATTTCCAAACATAATCAACTTTAAACGATACATATGTTGCAATTAATCCACCAACTACTGTTAAACCTACGATAGATGCAGCGCGGGATACAAATTTTGTACCTTCTTTTAACTTTGCAATTGCATTAACACCTGTTTTATATCCATACTTCATTAATCCAAACCGGACACCAAAGTGAATAATATTAAATGCGATTAAAAATACGAATGGTCCAAGGGGATTCCCCTCTACTGCTAATGAAGCACCAATACCCGCTGTAATCGGTAGTAAAGTAAGGTAAAACATTGCATCCCCAATACCACCAAGAGGGCCCATCATTGCAACACGAATTCCACGAATAGCCTCTCTATCTTCTTTCTTTTGTTCCATAGCTAAAATTACACCCATAATAAATGTTACTAAAAACGGATGGGTATTAAAGAATTCCATATGGTCTTTCATTGATTTACTTAAATCTTTTTTATTTTTATGAATGTGACGTAGACCTGGCAAAATGGAGTAAAGCCATCCAGCCGATTGCATACGTTCATAGTTAAAAGAAGCCTGCAATAGTAGAGAGCGCCATGCTAGGGTTCGTAATTGTTTCGGTTGTAAATCTGGGGCTTCAGTTACTTCTTCATATTGATTAGATGCCATCGGTAATCTCCTCCTCGCCAGGCTGATATTTATTTGGACCTTGTTTTTCTTTATTTTGGTAAAAATCATACAATGCGATTGCCAAACCGATTAATGCAATTGCCAGAATAGGCATTTTTAAATAAGCAGCTACTACAAATCCGATAATAAAGAACATGATATATTCGACTTTCATCATAATTTTCAATAACATTGCAAACCCAATCGCTGGCATTATGCCCCCAGCAATGGACAAACCACCAATAATCCATTGTGGTATTGTTTCAACAAATCCTGCTGCTTTTTCTGCCCCAAAGAAAATTGGTAAAAACGCAATTACAGCATAAAATGTAAACAGAATCGCCAAGCCTAAATAATTTATTCGCTCAATACCTTTATAATTTCCTTCAAGTGCAAATTGATCGGCTTTGTGCATCATTGGTGCAAATGCTGTAAAAAATAAAGTGATTAACCCTTGTACTGCTACAGCAAAAGGAATTGCTACCCCAACTGCAACGGTAGGATCCTGACCAGCAATAATACCAAATGCGGTTCCAATTACTCCACCAATAACAACGTTAGGAGGTTGTGCACCAGCAAGTGGCACCATCCCCATCCAAATTAACTCCAAAGTTCCCCCAACCATTAATCCAGTCTGGACGTCCCCTAAAATAAGACCAACTACAAGCCCCGTAACTACCGGACGGTGAATATGTGTCAACCCATTAAATAGATCGACACCGATAATCCCAGCCCATAAAGCAATTAATAATGCTTCAATTAACATAGGTTTACTCTCCCTTGTAAAAATATAGGTGATTTAATGTTATCCACGATGTTCTTGGTGGCACTAGAAAAGACGGGACCTCGCTAGAGATTGAAGGATCTTTGCTAAATTTATTGCTGATCCTACACATACCTAAAAATGCGGACATCCCGTTGTTCACACACCAGACTTTTCTACTTTAATCCAATTATTTTTAAAATAAATCTAATATATTCTGTCCCTTTTCGCTTGGTACTCTTCTTAAATCTAACTTCACACCTAGTTCGTCCAGACGTTTAAATGCAGCCATATCTTTTTCATCAACAGATACAGTAGATGAAATCTGTTTTTTTCCTTCTTCATAATGCATGTTTCCAATATTCAACTGATCGATTGGCACTCCACCTTCTTTTAGTGCCAATGCATCATGCACATCTTTTACAACTAAGAATATTTTTTGACGAGGAGACGCTTTATGAATGACGTCAATCGTTTTTTGTATTGAAAAATAGCGTGATTGAATAACATCAGGCAATACCATATCCATTAAATTTTGTTGAACTTCATCTGTGGATACCTTGTCATTCGCAACGACAATTAAGTTTGCCCCCAAATGGTTGACCCATGTAACCCCCACTTGTCCATGTATTAAACGATTATCAATTCTGGTTAATAAAATATTTGGAGCTGACATAAAAATTCTTCCTTTCATAAATGAAATTTTTTTCTGACATTTTAAGATTTGAATTTCAACTTGGATTTAAAGTACGAATATTCCATTATTTAAAGTCATGAATTGTTACACCCTTAACAACATGATTTATCCGACCATTTGGACTTGGATTATCTGGAGTAACACCGAGTTGAATTGACTTTTTCATAGCCAGCGCTTAAGCGAAAATAATATTAACAGCACAATGTGAAAATCACAAAGTTTACTGAAACCTGATTGTTCTGCAGCTAATTCTCTTAATCTATCAATCTTGTGACATAAATAATTCATTTACAATTGATATCGGACCATTACGAAAACCTAGTGATGAATCATGAATCGTGACAACTTGACTTGCAGATAGTTCAAGCATCTTCAATGCTGCTTCGTATGAAAGCTGCCCTAGTATTCCTGAAAGACAAATTCTAAAATTGCCTCAATACTCCCTGTTATAGAATCGACTAACCACTCAGCATTACAAATAATCCCCCCTCTTATTCGAAAGCGCTTCCATACCAAATAAAGAAAAGGCAGTCAATGAACTCATAGATATACTAGGTTGCAGACGCCGGATTCTGTTGAGGTTTTTCATAAAAAAACTGATTAACTGATGAAGGAATAGCGGCCAGAAAGTTCACAATTTTGCTTGAATAAATTTCTTTTTCATCAAAATAATCTTCTATAATCCCTGAGCACGCATGTTCAATCATTTCCTCCAGTAACTCAGGGATTTCACGGTAAGCACCCCCTCCCCCGGCAGCTTCCACTTCGTAAAAATACATGCAGGACGATAGGATTTGATTGAGGGCATTGAATCTTACCTCTCAATTAGCTGAGTGACAACCGCTTGATTCATTAATTGTTGAACCAGTTGATGAATCGCTTTTTTTACCTCTAATTCCTGTCTTCATTAAAAGACACAGCGCTTAAATTGAATTATTTTTTTACTTTCTCGAACCAGGAACTGGCTGTCTCTTTCAATACTACATTCAGTTCTTCAATATTTCTTTTACCTGTATCTTGTAACCAGGCACGTCCTGCTTGTTCTCCATTTATAGCAAATGATGCCACACCATCTTTCCAGGTTGCCCGGCCACATAACACACCGTTAAAGGTAGAACCGGATTCTTTGGCAAATTTCAATGTTTCTTGGAATAGTTTTGCACTTACCCCTGCACTTAAGAAGATAAACGGCAGTTCTGTTGCTTCACTCTGTTCTTTGAAAAGAAATGCAGCTTCTTCTTTACTGTAAACAATTTCGCCTTCCGCATAACCTTCCACAAAGTACATATCTACCGGAACTTCAACTTTCAACACATCAACTTGATATTGAGGTTTGGAGAACTCCTTCATGGCCCTGATCACTTTATTCGGTTTCACTTTTGCGTACTCTTTACTTTTCACATCATTATTTCCAGCATCATAAGAGACTATTTCCAAGAAAAATGGAATATCTTCAGCCGCACACTCGGATCCAACCCGTTCCATATAGACATGCTTATAGTTATTGATTTTCTCTTCTTCATCTACATCATAATAAAGTAAGAATTTGATAGCATCAGCGCCGGCTTCCTTCAAACGTTTTACTGAACATTCCGGTAATAAATCAGGCAACCGGCCCACTTCTGACGCATCGTAACCGGTTTTTTCATAGGCCACTAATAAACCTGCGTTCTTGTCGCGGACCTTTGCTGCCGGTAAACCATATTCTGGGTCCAATAGAATAGCAGTTGCAAGCGGTGTTAATTCCTCAGAAACCAATTCTTTGAAACGGATGATACCTTCATCTCCCACTTGATTTGCATCCCCAGACGCAATCATTTTTTTCAATGAGCCACGTTGATCAATGGCTAATGCTCCAATCACGCCATTTTCATCCGATAAACGTTTAAGAGCTTCTAATTTATTTTTGGTGAGATCTAACATTTGCATTCTCCTATCAATCTATTTTTTCAACTTTTACTAAATCAAAGTACTGTTTAAATTTGTTTATATTAATAAAACCGGTTACGGCTTCCATGGTATTTAACATTCCTGTGGTCATAGCCGTTTTCAGTACAGACTCCACCGTTTGATTTCGGTTCAGTGCCACAGCTAACCCAGCAACGTTCGCATCTCCGGACCCTACAGGATTGACCACATCTATTTTTGGAATCGTAACCTGATAATAATCGTCCCAATGCCTGACAAAGGCGCCTTTATCACCCATGGACACGACAACCCCTTTAAAAATCTCATGGTTTAACATTTGTTTCAAATCGATGATTCCAGCCTCAGCTTCGAAGCCCAACAGCTGAGACAATTCCGCAGTATTCGGCTTGATGGCAAATGGTTTTTTCTCATGTATCAAGACTTGTTATAACGATTCCCCTGACGAATCAACTATCACGGGCTTTCCCTTATTACGACTGATTTCAACCATTTTACGGTAATAGTGAGTTGGTAACCCTTTCGGTAAAATTCCTGAAATCGTAACAAGTGAAGCGGTTGTAAGCAGGCATTCGAATTTTTCTAAAAAAGCTGTCCCTTCTTCTTTGGATAACGTCGGTCCAGATTCTAAAATCTCTGTTTGCATTCCCTCATGAATAATAGCAATACAATTTCTTGATTCATTTTTGATTTTCAAAAAGTCATTGGGAATATTACTTTTATTTAATTCCTGAACAATGTAATCACCAATCGTTCCGCCTAACACACCTGTCGACAAGACCTCTTCTTCCATCTGTGCGATCACTCGGGCAACATTCAAGCCTTTTCCACCAGCCCTTTTTCGTACCGTTTCTACCCGGTTGACATCGTCAAACTTGAATCGATCAACCGGATAAGAAATATCGGCCGATGGGTTCATTGTTACAGCTAAAATCATCGAAATACTCTTTCTGGTTGTGTTTAGGTTTGATAACGACAAACACCATTCATGTAAGTCGCGATTAAATCAGCTCAGGATTAAACACAATATAGTCAGCAATTTTTCCCACATTCATTATCGAACTGAACACTCTTAGCAAGTGCAGTACATGCCATATAAATGGTTTCTGCGGCAGTGGCAATACCTCATTGCTGATCCATCGGGTCTATTTTCTTAATAAATATCGAATTCTCCATCTTTAATTTCCAGAAAACCAGGAACTACCACCTTCAAGAAAAACTTATCTGCGAAAATAAATGTTGACATGCTTCTTTCCCTTTATTCTATAAAACTACTTAAGCGTTCAAGTACATTCTATTTACTCATATTCGTATACGGTTACGCCTTTAACTACACGATTAACCGTTCCGGTCGGTGAAGGTGTATCCGGTTTATTACCGACTTTTACGGAAGCTAGTAGTGAGACAGTTTGCCCAATCATGACAAAAGGTAATGCCAGGTAAGCATCCGGTACGGATTGAGCATCTCTGCCGAATAAAAACGTGTTCCCAACAAATCTGGTTTTGCCTTCGACTTCAATGGCACAAATGTAGTTGGCAATGTTATCTCGCTGCAATTCATTTAACATATCCATATCATATTGACGTGTATAAGGATGATTGGAAACAAAAACAAAAACCAACGCCTTTTCATTGACAAATGATTTAGGACCGTGTCGGAATCCCAATGGCGAATCAAATGCGGTAACAATTTTACCAGCTGTTAGCTCTAATACCTTTAACTGCGATTCTCTAGCTAAGCCTTCTAAACTTCCTGAGCCCAGATAAATGATCCGTTCAAAATCACGATCGATGATTTTTTGGATATCCTTTTCTCTACGAATAACACTTTCACCCATTTGGCGAATCGTTTGGACAATTGGCCCTTTTTCCTCCAATGGAAGCGGATCAAAAACGAGTAATGTTGTTAGCGCCATGCATGAGTAGCTTCCGGTCATAGCAAATCCTTGATCATTGGCTCTTTCGGGCATCAATAACAAAAGATTGTGTTCATCACCTTTTGCCCTTATCGCTAACTCGCCATCATTTGCACAAGTAATCGTTAACTGGTAGAAGTTCGTTACGATTTGTTCAGCTAATTTTACGGCAGCCACACTTTCGGGGCTATTGCCACTTCGAGCAAATGAAACCAACAAGGTTGGGAAATTTGCTTTTAAAAATTCATAGGGGTTAGACACCAAATGGGTAGTCGGTACACTCAGCAATTCCCACTTTTTTTCATCCACTTTTCCTTTTAAATAAGGTGTGACCGTATCACCGACATAGGCAGAAGTTCCAGCACCTGTAAAAATGACACGAATTCGTTCATGTTGCTCAGCCAGTTTTTGCAAAAATGCTTGAATCTCTACGTGTTTCTTTGTATACAATGAATAGGTTTCATCCCATAAAACAGGTTGTTGCTTGATTTCCTCTGTTGTAATCGATGCACCTAACGATACTAATTTTTCTTTATCAAGTGTAAACATCTCCGACACTCCTCTTTTTTTATAATCTCTCGAATACTCGCAATCCTGCACCAACGACGCCATTGTCTTGCTTCAATGTGCTGATGCTCATTTGGCCTAAAATATGGTGTTGTTCAGGTAATTGGTAGCTTTTTAGCTTTTCTTTCATTAACTTAAGCAGAAAAGGATTGTTTACGATGACACTGCCTCCGAAAACCATTCTATGTGGATCCAATAAACAGGAAATCGTATAAAGTCCTTGAGCTAAGTTGTCAGTTACTTCTTCAATGATGGGTAGATATTCCCCAGTCCCATTTGCATAGCCTGCAAAGACTTCTTTAGTGGAAATTTTTTCAACTTGCAATTCCTTTTCTGCCAACTTTTCGATGGCAGGTCCAGCAGCCACTTTTTCCAATCGCTTATTTCCCTTATTGTCTGCCTTCGAAAGTACCGGTATCAACCCAAGTTCCCCGGCGAATCCGGCCCCCCTGAAAAATGAACCATTTTGAATGATGGAACATGAGATTCCGGTACTAATAGTCACATAGACAAATGTCTCATTCCGCTTTACCTGAGCAGCCTTCCACTCGGCAAATGCCGCCATATAGACATCATTGTCAATACTAATCTGCTCGAGTCCGAATTGCTCCCGTAAACGAGCAGTGATGGGGAACTGTTTCCACGGTAAATTATTTTGAAAAATAGCGATGCCATTTTCACAATCCACTTTACCTGGTACACCCACACCGATGCCCTCTATGTCAGCTAAGGAAAAAGATGATTTTTCAAGAACTTGTTCCACCGCTTCTATGACTCTAGCAAACATATTTTCCCGGTCTGAAGGATCACTTTTTACATCCTCGCGCTTTAGCAATTCTCCCGATTCCGTAATGATACCCGCTGCAATTTTTGTCCCTCCAATGTCAATGCCGATTGCCTTTTTCATTTTCCTGCACCTCTTATTCCTATCCATCGTCTACTTTGTGAACAAGCGATTCTCAACACTTCATAAACTTTTTCCCACTTCCACAAAGAAAATAGTCAATTCTTTCAGACTTTTTATATCCTCTTTACATAGTTGGGTTGTTGGTACAAGTTATATTTAATAAAAACTCATAGCCAAAATACTATGAGTTTTTTAAAACGTAAATTCAGTATAAAAGTGTCTACAATAAGCCTGCCTTCCAAAAACCATACTTACCATCTATACTTATTTATTTTATACCATCACTACTTGTTGGGTCAACCCAACATATTGCAATATTCTAGAAATATTTTAGATTTAGTTTAAAAGTTAGCCCTATTGAAGCATGTATATTTTTCTATTTATTTTCCGCCTGTTACTGCAATTCCTTCAATAAATTGTTTTTGCAAGATGATAAATAAAATCAGCATTGGCATTATCGCTAAAAAGGAGCCTGCCATAAGTATAGGATAGTTTGTTAAATATTGACCTTGGAGCGATGACAATCCGACAGAAAGTGTCATTGCTTCAGGAGAACTATTCACAATCATTGGCCACATCAATTCATTCCAGCTCCAAAGAGTAGTGAAAATACCCAAAGCAATCAAACCAGGTTTGGCGAGGGGAAGCATTATTTTCCAATAAATTTGGAAATGGTTACAGCCATCAAGTCTGGCTGCCTCTTCTAGTTCTTTTGGAAGCCCCATAAAGAATTGCCTTAGCAGGAACGTACCGAATGCACTAAACAGACCTGGGACTATTACCGCCTGTAATGTGTTTAACCAGCCAAGTTCCACCATAATCATATATTGCGGGAGTAAAAACACTTGGCCTGGTACCATTAATACCGATAAAGCTAACATAAACAGAATATTCCTGCCTGGAAATTCAATCCGAGCGAATGCATAGGCGGCTAACGAACACAAAAATAGCTGCCCTGCTGTCCGGACGACCGTAATTATAAAGGTATTAAACATAAATTTGAAAAAGGGCAGAAGTCCAAAAACCTCTATATAGTTCCCCCATTGGAAATCCTTCGGAATTATAACAGGCGGAACATGAATAGACTCAGCATAAGTTTTTAATGAGGTTAAGATCATCCATAAAAAAGGCATGACCATTGCCACAGATCCAACAATAAGGACGAAATGGATAAGGAATGTCTTACTTGTTACAAACTGTCTCGTTCTTTCCAATGGTTCTCCCTCCTTTAGTCATAATGAACCCATTTTTTCTGTAAGACCATTTGGATTGCAGTGATAATCAGGATTACTATTAATAATAGAACAGCGATTGCTGCTGCATATCCCTTATCGTTTAAAACGAAAGCGTGCTGATAGAATAAATAAACAACCGATTGTGTGCTTTCCAAGGCTGTACTACTTTTTCCAATCATCATGTAAATTAAATCAAACACCTGAAAAGCTCCAATTAAAGAAGTGATGCTTACAAAGAAAATAACAGGAGAGAGCAGTGGCAGTGTAATTTTAAAGAACACACTGATTGGACCCGCTCCATCCATTTCCGCTGCTTCATAATAGGACTTTGGAATTCCTTGTAGTCCGGAAAGGAAAATGACCATGTTATAACCAATTCCACTCCAGATTGCTACCACAATAATCGAATATAAGGCAATTTTCGGATCACTTACCCACTGTGGACCCTTGATCCCAAATAAAGACAAAAGATAGTTTAGCAGTCCGTAATCAGAATTATAAAGCCATTTCCAAACCATTGCGATGGCAGCAGGCATAGTAATTACGGGTAAGAAATATAATGTGCGATAAACGGATTTCCCTTTAATTTTCTGATTCAGGAGTACCGCTATTAGAATAGATAAGAAAATCCCAATTGGAACAGTAAAAATAATATAAATCCCCGTATTCTTAAACGATTTTATAAGGTTAGCATCCTCGAGCATCCGCTTATAGTTATCTAATCCCGTCCACTCATAATGACCAAATGCTCCCCATTCAGTGAAACTAAAGTAAAAGGTCTGAATGATAGGCCACAGGTAAAAAATGAACAAGCCTAACATGGTAGGAGCAATCATGACATAAGCCCAAAAGAAGTCTGAACTTTTCCTTGTCTTCGTTAAGTTAGAAACCTTAAGTTTTGTATTCGTTTTCACTTCAACCTGTAGAGGATGTTCCTTCACTGTATTCACTCCTTTTAAGGAAAGAAGAGAAGAAACATCTTCTCTTCTTCATTTTTCTATTTCTTAGATAGCGCCTCATTTGCCTTTTCTGTTAACTCTTTTACGGCATCTTCTACACTTTCTTCTTCGCTCCAAACCTTTTTAAGAACGTCCGTTTCATACTGCCATATTTCTCCTGTGCTTTTCACACTAGGCAGTGGAACAGAATAATCAACACCTTCAATAAAGGCTTGAAGATTAATATTTGGAACGGCTTGTATCCAAGCATCTTGTGTACCATTATAAGCTGGGATAACCGTCCCTGTTTTCGCAAATATCTCTGCTGCTTCTTTAGAGCCTAGGAACTGGACAAACTTCCATGCAGCATCTTTATGCTTTGTGTTAGCCGCAATAACATTGGCTAGCCCATGAATAGCAACCGCGCGCTGTTTTCCTTTTGGTACTACAGCAACATTTATATCAGGATTATTCTTATACTCTTGTACCATCCAAGGACCATCAAACATCATAGCTACTTTTCCTGAAGAGAATAATTCAGAAGCGGCTGTTTCTGTCATTTGAGCTTGTGTTGGAGATAATCCCTCCTTAATGAAACTAATATTATAATTAAGTGCATCAATGGCCTCCGGTTGATCAAAACCTACGGACTTGCCATCGTCAGAAATAATATAACCGCCATTTTGCCAAATGAAATCATAATAGCCACCTTGGTTACCCATTAATGCAGCATAGCCCCAAATACTTTTATCTTTATCTGTCAGTTTTTTAGCGACTTCCTTTAACTTATTCCAATCCCAAGTGTCATCTGGATATGGCACACCTGCTTCATCAAAAATTTTTTTGTTATACCATAAGCCTGTTGTATCAAAGTCTTTTGGAATACCAAATATTTCTCCTTTAACAGTATAAAGATCAATCAAAGATTTCGGATAATTATCTAAGCTAAGGTTTTCTTTTTTTGCAAGGTTAGTAAGTGGGAGGATTACCTTTCCTTCTGCATATTGGTCAACATGGGCACCATTCATCCACATAACATCTGGCAACGCCGCGCCAGTTGCAGCAGTTTCAAGTTTTTGGAAATACTGACCATAAGGAGTAATTTCCGTTTTCACTTTAATGTTCGGATATTTTTCGTTAAATAATTTGATAACTTCATCTATGGCAGTGACTTGCTTCTTATCCCAAAATCCATAAGTAATTTCAACCTTTCCGTCCCCTGATGCAGTGTCATCCTTACTACATCCGGCTAATCCTATTAATCCTAAAATTGCGGTTAAAAGCATTATTAGCCATTTTTTCATCATGTTACCCTTCTTTCAAATAAAGTTTAGTAGATTTCTAACAAAATACTCCTAGAACATGAATGGTTTTATGACAAGTTCCCCCATTATAGCCCTTACATTTATTTCATCCATTAAAACTTTTACTACTACATAACTGAGAAATAAGACGAATGCTGATTTGTATAACGCTTACCACCTCCACTAAATAAAATAGTCTCGGGAAATAATTTTTTTAATTTTTTAAAATACTTTAGTCATAAGACGATGGCTTTATTGTGTCAACCAGAACCCGGGATGTGAACAAACTTTCTTTATATTGAATTTACACTCCAAAGAAGATGGGAGATGGTACTTTTCTCTTAATATAGGGAACATTTATCTCTTGGTATTTTCTTCTAAACTATTAGAATAATCGTCAATATTAATGGATTGACCCTGTTTTAACCTTGACTCTTCAGCAGCAAATGCCATTAGGTGACTTCTTACTGAAGCGAATGCGGAAGAAACGCTATCTTGTTTATTTCCATTTTGAATTTCTCTCAAGAAAGTTCTAATGATGCTGTTATCTCCACCACCATGTCCACCAATGGGATTGTCAAATTTTATTACCGTTTCATGCTTGGTAAGAAAATTAAAGATCGAAATACTATTTTCCTCCATATTTCCACGTATTTCTCCTTTTGTTCCCATTATTTGAACAATACGTGTTTGCTCCTTTGTGAATCCGCACATACTAAACGTCGCTGTTGCTCCACCCTCGAATTCCATATTTACAACTTGATGATCCACCACATTATTATCTGAGCGATATACGCATTTTCCAAATGGAGTTTCATTTAATGCTTTTATGATTCCTTCATTCGTATAGTCTTCTGTAAATTTCCTTGCCCATCCTTTTCCTTCACCAAGATAATACCTTCCAGCATGAAATGGACATTCATGTTCAACAGGACAGCCGTCTAAACATCTCTTCGGCGCTCCAATTGGTGCATTATCTTCCTTAAAATGCATAAGCGAACCATATGAACTGACACGTTTACACGCCTTGCCTATCACAAAAGAAATAATATCCATATCATGACATGATTTTTGCAGAATCATCGGACTTGTTCTTTCTTTATTATTCCAATTACCACGAACAAAGCTATGCGACATATGCATCACTTCTACATTTTCATTTAATTGAAGAGATACTACCTCTCCAATTTCCCCTTTGGAAATAACCTTTTTAATCGTTGCCCAAAATTCTGTATACCTCAATACATGGCATATTGTAAGATGTCGATTATACTTTTGGGCTGCTTTTTCCATCGCTATGCATTCCATTGGATCTGGGGACATAGGTTTTTCCAACAGAACATGATAACCCAGTTCCAATGCTTTCATGGTCGGTTTAAAGTGATTGCGATCAAGTGTACATATAATAGCAATATCTGCAATTTTTCTTTCTAGATTGAATACATCTTCCCACGACTCATAACAATTTTCATTGGAAATATTATGTTCTAGTTGAAATTTAGTTCTTCTTTCTTTACACGGCTCAGCCACACCTGTGATCTTTAATTCATTAGGATAATCTAAGGCATAAGGTGCATAAGCTCTTACCCCTCTGTCACCTGCTCCGATAATTATTGCTGTCATTTGTTTCATGGTATACTCCCCTATCTTCCATTTTCCGAATGTTTTCCTGATTTACTCCAAACGTTTTCCAACAAGTTTCAAAAAAAGAACCGCTTAGGTTCGTTTAATGTTAGATGATTCCCGAAGGACTAATTCAAATGGCAATATGATTTTTATCGGAAGTTTAATTTTCCCTTCTACCATTTCCATAATGGTTTTAGCTGCAATTCTTCCCATTTCATATTTAGGGATTTCTACCGTCGACAGCTGTGGAGACGAATATTTGCCCATTTCAATATTATCGACCCCAAAGAAAGCGATATCCTCTGGAATTCTAAGTTTATTCTCTCTGACAGCTCTCATGGCAGGGATGGCCATCAAGTCACTCGCGCAAACCATTGCTGTTGGCAAATGCAATGGATCTCTTTTAATCAAACTTTTCATTTCCTCATAGCTAGTTTCCATTTTCCACTGTGTATTCTTTACCCATTCAGGTTGGATAGCTAGTCCGGCTTCTTCCATGGCATGTTGAAAACCTTTAAAACGATGTTCAGCATACATATCTTCAAAAGTTTCATTAACACCTCCACCAATAAACCCTATGTCCTTGTGACCTTGCTTAACCAAATACTGAACCACCATTTTAATAGATGCCTCGCGATCGTAGTCTACGATTGCTATATTTTTATCTGTATAAAAAAGTCCAATCCTAATAGAGGTATATTTTGTTGAATATATTCGATAATGCTATCATTAATCTTATCGATAAGAAGCAGTCCTTCAATCCCCGAATCATGTATAGTTTTAAGAAGTAGCGCCTCGTTTTCAAGTTCATCCCTGGTAATACTAATCAAGTTGTAATCATTAATTGTTAATTCATCACGAATACCTGTATAAATATTTGCAAAGTAAGGGTTAATTTCCGCTTGTTTTGGATTGGCTACCCATCCAATTTTCATTGTTCTTATGTTACTCTTTTCTTGCTTGTTAGCAACTAAATTTCGAGCATGCCGATTTGGTATATACCCTAACTCCTTAACAGCCTCCCAAATTTTCGCTTTTGTTTCCTGGTTAACATTTCGAGTCTGATCATTTTGAATTACTCTCGAAACAGTAGAAATAGAAACGCCTACATGTTCTGCAATATCCTTTAATCTTGTCACTAATAAAACACCTCTTAATTATGTACTTAAGCGCTTTCTTAAATAGGATAACAAATTTTTATCCTATTTAAGTAATACTTTTTGAATTTTTATAATGTTTTTAAGAGTAGTTTTACTTCGTTCAGCATACTCCTTTTCACTTAATAGTTAATGGGTTGTAGGTTCAACATTGATTAAAAAAAGTTTCCAAGCTCCGAGTTATTGACAGAAAATTATAACTAATACAAATATATACTTCTGCATGTTAACCTGTCAACCCAACAACTAAAAAAATAAAAAAACAAAATTTGATTCCTTTATACTGTAATATACTATTTTCTCGTATCTTTCATGTTAGCGGGTTTTGGGTATGAGTTGAACTAAAAAAACTCATAGACACAATGCTATGAGTGATTCAACCTTTACGTTAGTTCGGTGTAAAAGCGGCAGCGATCGCCCCGTACAATGGATATACAAAATTCAACAGGCATTCCATTGATATCATAGGCTGTTCGTTCAAGCAACAGTGCCGGACGGCCTTCTTCCGTTTGAAGGTACTCACTTTCTTCAGCACGAATGAGGACGGGTTCAAATGCCTCTTTTGCTTTGGTTACTACGATATTAAATTGTTGTGAAAATAAATCATATAATGAAATTTCGCCAACTTTTTTAAGTTGATCCGTATCAGAAACTACGTTTTTCGGAATGAACGATGATTCCAAAATATACGGCTCATCGTTGGCACAACGAAGGCGCTTCATTTCAATGACATTCTCATCTTCTCCAAGCAGCAACGCTTCCCTGATTTTTGCAGTTGGTTTAACTTCCTCTATTTTTAGAATGATATCTGTGGGGTTCATTCCTTTTTCTTTTAATACTTTGCTAAAGCTGTAAAACCCCATCAATGACTGTTGCAATTTTGGTTTTGCCACGAATGTACCTTTTCCTTGAATTCGGTAAAGGATGCCTTCCTGTACTAGTTCCTCAATTGCTTTTTTTGCTGTGTTCCGGCTCACACCGAATTGGTCCATTAATTGATTTTCAGATGGGATTTTATCACCAAGCGTCCAATTCCCCTCTTCAATAGAACCCTTCAGCCTCTCCATTAATTGGTGATAAAGTGGAATTACACTTTCGTGCTGCAGTGGTTTCATTAAAATAAGCCTACCTTCCATCCATACTTACATTCTTTTAACAAATTATATCATCGGCACTTATAGTGTCAACCCAACAAGTACAGATGGCTAAGGAATTGGATCTTCATTAAGCAGATATTTGAAGAGAAACAACGATAATCTTATCTGGATTGCAACCCAACTTATTATTAATCCTGATAGCCCTTTTTACAGCATCGGGCCTCTTATTGGTAAGAGAAATAAAGAAAAGCATATCACACTACAAAACATCCATAATTTTTTAAAATTATTGACAAGAAAGTTAGATTTAGCTGAATTACACTAAGAAAAAAATTTTATATATTTCACTCTATTACTTTAATGATATAAAAAATATATTGCCTAACCAATGGAGCGATTACAAAAAATATAGACTAACTCATATAGTTTGTTTAAATGCTCTATCCATCGCTGGAAATCACATTATTTCAGACAACTATAATTTTTCATCTAATCAATTGAACAATACTGAAATTTCTATGAGTTTAACCAATATTCAAAACATTGATTGGTCAAGTGAAGGAAGTTTAAAATATTTGAAAGGAGTAAGTGGCTCTAATCTCTTAGCAGCAGATATAATTACCTCATTTAAAAATTAATTGTTAAAGGTTGGTTTGATATGGAATTACCATTAATGAACTATAGGCCCGCTTGAAAGCATTCCGAACACTTGCCCGTTATGGGGGTTACTCGTAAGGTTAATCAGCTCACTAAAAAAAGAACAAACCCTGTAAAAGGAAGAGAGGGTACCCCAAGGGAGTGACCTCACTATTATGTGGGGCTCTGACCCTTTGGGATAGCCTCTCATTCTTAAACAGTTTTACTTAGTTTCAGATTCATTTTTGCCCATATCTTCAGCTAATTGTTCAAATGATCTGACCTTACCATGTGGAATCTGCGATTGTTTACGATCTTTCCATTGGCGTTCTTGTTGTCGCTTAGATTGAGTCATCTAAATAAGCTCCTTTACTTAAAGTTCAGTAAACAGTTTGAAGCATGATAAGCCTCCACCCTTTGTACTCGGTGCAGGTATCACTTATCATAAGTCGAGTCTGGCAAGTATTAATTAATGCATGCCTTTCCACTCACCTTGATTTTTAGAAGCTTTTTCTTTTTTTGCTTTATTTTTATGTGCTTGATTAGCGTTTGCACTGCCAAATTCTTGAGAGAATTCTGAATCAGTTTTGCTTGAATCAAATCCTTGTTTGTTCTTTTGGTCTGCATCATTTTTCTTTGTTCGTTTTGCCATGGATACCCCTCCTTCTTATCTTTAGTATGAGATCAGAAAGAAGAAATATACCCCGAATTAAAACCGATAGTAACTTGAATCTGTCATGTAATTCGGGTAAAAAACAAAGTGAATAATAAGTTCCAGTTCGGTTATTTTATAAGTTATTACCTACAATGTTGCCGTTTGTACATAAGATGTTTGAAATTAACTTAACACCAGAATTTCTTGACTTGGATTTCTACGAAACAATGGATACCCTAATGCACGAGATGGTTCACTTGTATAATCGGATACATGATGTTCAAGACGTTAGCATGAGTGGGACATATAAGGAATCCAAACTCATTTCCACTGCCAAAGTGTCAATCGTTGCCTGTATTAATAAGTTGCTTCATTGGATTTACGCTTTATTAAAGAGAAAAGAAACTTTCCTAGATTTAGCCTGATTAACGGTTTTGTGTAACAGAGGGAAATCCCTCCAAAAGGATTCTGGAGGGTTATTTGACATGGCCAAATAGTATATCATAAGGGAAATGAAAATTTTAGAGAAAGATATTGACATCCTATTAGCTGGTTTAGTTCTAAAAGGAATAACAAGGAGTGAGGTTTTCCTTCTGTATTCTATCTCATTTCTTGTTCAACAATCCTCCCCCGATAGTTGATAAAAGAAAAAGCTGCCTTAAAGGCAGCTCGGATCTTAAACTAACGCACCGTTAAGTTTAATAATAAGCAATCCCCGAAGTCGTCAGCTATAAAAGCAAATTCTTGCTCAACAACAGCAATTGATAGCCCTCCTTTTTTTGGATAACTATCGCCTCTGTTGAACCTTTACACCCTTAATCAAAAGCCAGAATGCTAATGAAAGCTCTCCAATCACACCGGGTACGGCTACAACCAGTAAGAATATCGTTTTGTAGTCGGTGTAGTTGGGTAGAAGAAAATGTGCAAAACTATCTATTAAATATCCAGCAGATGCAATGACCAAGAAGAACCCAATCATTCTTGGTATGTAGCCTCCTGACTTGATTATTAAATAACCAACGACAAACAAATGAAATCCAAAAAATACTAATCCAATAATCCATCCATTGTTAAAAGCATCGATTAGTAACATCACCTGAGCTTGTAACTGATTTGTTGTGAATACCGTCAAATATTCAGTACCACTTAGAAGTTGTAAAACATTCAAAAAATTATGCAAAGCGATACCAAAAATGGCGGTGTATACCAATCTAAACCACGCGGCGAGCATCGCAAGATTCTTATTAACGGGTTTGAGTAGAACATACAGTGCCCATGCTAACAGCACATCAAGAATAAGCACGATGACAAAGCTAATAAATCCACTTCTAAATAACATCTCATTAGTTATGATGTTATTAGCAGTTGTTGCTGCATCATCCGATATAATAAGACCATTAAAAACAGAAAAGTTAGAAAACATAGCAAGGATAGCCATAAGTAGAAGCCCGAACCCTGCGACTCTAGAATAATAAAGTGGTGAAGCTTCATTGTTACGGTTTGTCATTTCTAACTCCTCCTAATTTTTAACTATACATGAAGCTCTTGATACATTCGTAATTTCACAAATTCGATATGCCGATCGTTCTGACTCGAAATCAAATTCAGATATTGTAGACCGAAATTCAAATTGCGATGAAATATCGCCTATTAATCTCGTACACATGAAGAAGTTTCTTTAGATACCAAAAATAATGATTCCAGCTGCTATATTTCCCCGCCAAAGATTGCCACATTCTGCCGGTCAGGACCAAACACATGCCCGTTCCATTTCAATACGGTCTGTACAAATCCGAGTGAGTCAGCATTGTACCTCCCTGCTATCCTCTGATAGGCTTCGAGCTCATAAGTGCCGTCCTTGTTAAAATCGACCGGATATAAACCGGACAAAGGATTGACCCAGCCTTCTATCGATGCCTTCAAAATACCATTCTTATTATAAATTTCAGTTAAATATTCATTTCACTTGTAAGTAAGTTCAAGAATGTACTTTTCTTTTAGTTTATGACTAATCACAGTCGCTTTGTATTGATCTTGATAGGTCACACTGTACTTATAATCTTCATTGAATGCATCAGAATTAAAAATCTGCCTCATTTGACCGTTAATATAAGAAAATACATACGTATAAATCGTACCGGAGCTTCCTCCTGTATCCATGACTACTAAAATATCATCCACCTTGTTGTCTGTAAAATCACCAAGAAAGAGTGTGGGGTTGTATCCGAGGTTATCCTTTAAGGGGAATTGCTGATAGTGATTTGTTCGCCCATTTTGGATGACAAGAGTTATATTTTGCCATAGTGGACTATCAGGAGTTTTATTTGCTGTAAGAAGGACATTATCAATTATACCGTCTCCGTCAATATCTACCCGCTTTTCAGTTACAATTGAAGGGTTGTTCTGATTTATTTCTCTTGAAAGAAAATACTGGAGCTTCACCTTCATTTCCAGTAGCTCTTGCTTTGAAGGATACGGATTTGGGAACGACAAGGCGTTATCAATTGTTTCCAGTGCTTCGTCTGTTAATCCCACTCTTACCTGCGCATCAGCCAGAAAGAACCAATAATAAGGATCATTCGTTTCTTGTATTTTTGTTTGATAGTAATGGATCGCTTTTCTGAGATCATACATGTCCATATTCAGCCCACCTTCCTTTTTATCAATATAAAATTATATGCAGGAATTTGCGGCTATAGCCTTAAGATCTTTTTTATTGCACTATGAATGTACTACCCTAAATAAATAAAAAGCCAATCTTGCCTGATATGGTTAAAATCGCTCCGTTATTAATGATATGGTTCTCCGTAATGAATCTAAGTGTAGATGTTTATTTTTTCGCCGATAGACTTAGTGCGAATTTAAAGAAATGTCCAACAATCTGGCTCAATTGTTGAATAAAGGTCAAACAACACTCTTCAAGTATCCTGGCCCTTTAGTTCCACAAGAAAAAAAGGTTGCCGCAGCAACCCTTGTTATTGAAGTAAAGCACTGTTAGTGTAAGAAAACACAATCAGTACATAATCTGCCACAATGCAATTGCAAAAGAAAGATTTACATGCCCCTACTTAATAGGGCTTTTTCATGAATACAGGTCAGGTATTTTCGGGATACAGCATTAAAATATCCTACATCAATAATTGCTATTTCTCCTTTATTCGGGCATTGAATATGCGTCAGCTGAAGTGATTCATTGATTATGACCAAGTCAATTGCGTCCAATTCTTTTTTGCACGCCGAACATTTTACAGGTAGTAAGTTTTCTTTTTCCATTAAAGAAGCCCCCTTTTGATAATAGGTATTCTCTATGTCTAGTTGCTAATCCTACCTGTTCACATAACCGTCAAAAATCCCTTTTTCCATTACATATTAATTTTGGTGTCTACATAGCTTGATAAACTTACCTGCCCTTTTTGTTCCATAAGAAACTCCTATGGCGGCGCTCCTCGCCGCCACCATCTACCACGAAAACCTGCTCTTTACCCAAAATAAAGTCTAACCCATTAAACCCTTGACAATAATGGATGATAACAATACAACCAGGCTGAACTTTTTTTGGTGGATCTTAAGGAAGATACCCTGTATAAGAAACTGGTTGTGACAGTATTGAAGAACCATTTAGTGTACTACAAGTACGTATACAAAAAATTTTGTAACAAATCTCCTGTCATATGTATTGTTAATCTTTTATTGAGGTGATTCTCCTATGGAAGCAATGATTGAACGGTGTGCTGGCCTAGATGTACACCAAGAAACAGTAGTAGCCTGTGTATTATTTGGTCCATTAGATAAAAAGCCAAAAACCTCTATTGAAACGTTTTCAACTACAACAACGGGACTCTTGGCTTTAAGTGATTGGTTAACTACCCTTCAGGTATCCGATGTTGTGATGGAAAGTACCGGAGTCTATTGGAAACCAATATGGAATATACTTGAAGGTTCTTTTCACCTTGTTCTTGCCAATGCCAGACATGTCAAAAATGTTCCAGGGCGTTAAACTGATGTGAAAGATGCCGAATGGCTTGCCAAGCTTCTAAGATGTGGACTTATTGAAAGCAATTTTGTTCCACCGGAGGATATTCGTGATTTACGAGATCTTACTCGTTATCGAAAAAAATTGATTCATCATCGCACTTCAGAGCAGAATCGCATTCACAAAATTCTTCAAGATGCTAATATCAAGCTAACATCCGTACTATCAGACATTTTTGGTGTATCGGGACGCCGTATCCTTGAAGCGATTCTAAACGGTGAAAAAATAGAGACCGATGGTCTTCGAAAAATGGTGGATTGGCGAACAAAAGCAAGTATTACGGACATTGCCAGTGCAATTAATGGTCGTATTCGCCGTCATCATCGTGATATGTTGCGTTACCATTGGGAGCATATGAGTTATTTAGAAAAAGCCATAGAAGAATTGGAAAAACAAATCGATCAACTCCTGTCCCCCTATCGTAAGGAAGTAGAATTATTGGATGGAATACCTGGTGTGAACAAAGCTGCCGTAGCTACTTTTATTGCAGAGATGGGCGTTGATATGTCCGTATTTAAGTCAGCTAAACATCTTGCCTCTTGGGCTGGTGTGAGTCCCGGAAATTACGAAAGTGCTGGTAAAAAAAAACGAGTAAAACCACACAAGGTAACAAAGCATTAAAAACGATGGCCGTAGAGTGTGTACTGGCAACCTCAAGGCAAATTAATCGAATTGCTTCACATCGAAAAAGGATTACCAAACGACAGGGAAAAATGAAGGGCCGAATTGCTTCTGCTCATTTACTATTGACGATTGCTTACAACATCTTAAAAACAGGAGAACCCTATCATGAACTAGGCTCAAATTACCTTGAAGAAAAACAAATGAACAAAGAATTAAAAATGATCGAATACCTAAAAAAGAAAGGCTATACAATCGATCCATCAGAACAACAAACTGCATAACCAGTTAAAATAACGACATAGTACATTTACGTCCTTCAAAAAAATTAGAATTTGGTGGGCTTATTTAAGCATGGCCTTTCACTAAAGTGTTTTCATACAAAAAAAAGGTGCCAAAGCAACTCCCTTATTGAAGTAAAGCACCTGTTAGTAGAAGAGAAAAGATATAATTAAAATAGACAATGGGTCAAAAGGGAGGTAAAGAAATTGTTAAATCAAGATTTAGAGAAGATTTTAAGCAGATTTAAAGCACTCGAAACTAATGAGATTGAAATAAATTTTAAGAGCGTAGAAGAGGAAACGATCTCCGTTTCTTTTCATCTGTTTTCCAAAGATGAATTTGAAGAAGGACAACTAGGATATAGAGAAGATAGGAAGGTAACTCCTTTGTAGGCAATAACGAAGGCGATTGGAAAGAAAGTTGGTTTGTTATAGGTTACGATGAAGGTTTAGGAGACTCAATATTTGTGGATATACATAATAAAAATTATTCTATTCTGACTGCTAAACACGGCATGGGCGAATGGGAACCATCTGTATTTTATGATTCCTTAGAAGAATTCTTAAAGGATATTAAATAATCATCCGTTCGCCCATAAAAAAAGTTGTCGTAGCAACTCTTGTTCTAAAACTAAAGCACCTGTTAGTTCAAGAACAGCTATTAAAGTTTAACCTTCTCAAAATGTTCAACTGTTGGAAATGGGTCATAAAAATTATGTAATTTCTTTTTCCATTCTTGATACTCGTTGGATTGTCTAAATCCAATTGTATGGTCTTCTAATGTTTCCCACTGCACCAGTAGTAAATATTTCCCCTCAACTTCAATACAACGCTGTAATTCGTGAGATATGTACCCTTTCATTGAAGAAATAATTTCTGATGCCCCACGAAATGCTTCTTCATATTCTGCATCCAAACCTTCCTTAACTTGTAGCATAACAGCTTCCAATATCATTTAATTTCCCCCTTTTCAAAAGTATAACATTACTCTTTTTTAATGACTTTTTGTTGAACTAACCTGCCCCTTTAGCTCCATAAGAAAAGAGCTGCCACATCAACTCCCTTATTTAAGTGGGTTGATGTGGGATACACCAATCGAATCCTTCTTTTTTTAGATGCGAGTAACATTCTTTAAAAGTGTTACGAATTTATATGTTACTCCATTTTAGTTTCCTACACGGTAAGCGAACTACTTATATTTATACGAGTCTTTTCCGTCTATGCTTGAATTAAAGTGTGACAATAATCGGACCATTTTTAGTAAGGATAATCGTATGTTCCAATTGTGCTACATAGCTTTTTTCTGTAGCATAGGTCCAACCGTCTTCTTTTTGGAATACTTCTTCTTCAAAGGTTGAAATAAATGGTTCGAATGCGATAACCATCCCTTCCTTTAATATTTCATTATCCCATGGATCATTATAATTACAAATATGGTCAGGTGCTTCGTGTATTCTACGTCCAACACCATGTCCTGTAAGGTTTTTGATAACAGTGAATCCATGCTGTCTCGCTGTTTCGAATACTGCTTTTCCGATTCTGCTTTTTTTGGAACCGGGTTTTGCTTTCTTAAGACCTGCTTCAAATGCCTTTTTAGCAACGTCGCATATTTTCGTTAATACTTCTTCTCCTTCTCCTACTACAAATGAGATTCCTGTATCTGCGAAATAACCGTTCTTTGAAGCAGATATATCTATATTTACTAGATCCCCTTCATGAATAACCCGATGACCCGGAATACCATGTGCCACTTCTTCATTAAGACTAATGCAAGTATAGCCAGGAAAATCATATTCACCTTTTGGAGCTGAAACTGCACCTGCTTTTTCTAAAAGTTCTCCGGCTATATCATCAAGTTCTTTGGTCGTTATGCCAGGAATTGTTCTTTGTACCAATTCATCTCTAATGGAGGCAATAATTTTGCCAATTTCCTTCAAACCATTAAAATCTTCTTCTGTTTTTGCAATCATTTTTTTCCTACCTCATTATCTTTTATTATCAATAAACTATATAAGTATTAATTGTACCTTTATTTTCTCGAAAAATAAAAGCAATGTAAATTATTTGGTACAATACCCCTCAGCTGAATTTTTCTTCGATCAAGAAATAGACCACAAAAAGGATCTAGTACATATGACTATACTATTAATTGGATTTAGCTCCATAAGAAAAGAGCTGATCGTGAAGTGAATCCAAAAAGTTAGACACTTTATTTAATTAGGCAGCCTTGAGGGCATGAACCCGGAATTCTACCGGGCTCATGCCTTTTAATTTTACCTTGATTCGTTGATGATTGTAGTAATGGATATATTCTTCTAATTCTTGTTTGAAATTTCTTGAAGATAAAGTAACTCTGATTTTAATAGGCCAAAGAAGTTTTCTATGACCGCATTATCGAGACAATTCCCTTTACGGGACATGCTTTGTGTAATGTTATGTCTTTTCAAATCATGCGAATATTGTTTCATCTGGTAATGCCAGCCCTGATATGAATGAAGAATGGGTGAATCTTTCGATTCCAAGCGGTCAAAGGTTTTCTCCAGCGTTTTGGAAACGAGGGGATAAACAGGCCGAGATTCGACATTATAGGCGATGATTTCTCCATTAAACAGATCAAGAATGGCCGATAAGTATAGTTTCTCCCCAGCTAGATGGAATTCTGTGACGTCTGTCACCCATTTTTCATTTGAGTTTGTTGCCTTGAAATCACGTGCTAGAATGTTGGGTGCAATCTTGCCGATTTTCCCTTTGTACGAACGGTATTTCTTCATGCGAACTAAAGACTTCAATCCTAGTTCATTCATCAATCGGAGAACTGTTTTATGATTGATGCGAGCACCTCTGTTACGTAATTCTAGGGTGATACGCCGATACCCATAGCGCCCTTTATGCGTATGGAAAATCTCTTCGATAAGGGATTTCATTTCTGTGTATTTATCCTCACGCCCGAAGGCGTTTACCCAATAATAGTATGTACTCCGTGCCATGTTAGAAATGGATAGAAGCAGATTTAAATCAAATTGTTTCCTTAGTTCATGGACTACTTTCGCTTTGTCTTTCTTTGTAGGGCTTCCTTTTCTTGAACTAAGGCATTCAACTTTTTTAGATAGGCATTCTCTGCACGTAAGTATTCTAATTCGGCAAGAAGTGCTTCTTGAGAGCCTTTAGCTGGTGATGTTTTTTTGGTTTCTTTTTTCATGGATAGACGCCCCTTTTTCTTTGGTTTAAGGGCGTCTATACCTCCTTCCTTCAACTGATTTGACCATTTCAAAAGTGTAGAATCGGAAGGAAGATTATAGTGTACAGCGGTCTCGCTGATCGATGCCCCATATTCGTTCATATAATTAAGTACCTCTAGTTTAAAGGGCAGAGTGTAATTTGTATAGGATGAAGCAATTCCTTCCATCCCATGTTCTAGATAGCGAGCGACCCATCTCTTCAGAGGGGATAAACCTACATTTCTTTCTTGTGCGATGGATTTATAGGATTTTTTCCCTTTCATGTACTCTAAAACTGCATGTAATTTTTCGTCTATCGTATATTTAGTCAAAAAAACTGCACCTCCAATTGTTAGATGTTGTCTAACAATTGGGGTGCAGTTCATCGTCACAGCTCTTTAATTCTTGCATCTGAGGGTTGAATAAAAATTGTGTTATATGTGATTTTTTAATCTCTTTTCCATTAGTTCTGCCATTTGTTTCGAATTTGGATTTCCTTCATTTTGTAATTTATCAATGATGTTAATATAATCTGTTTCATTTCGGTTCTGACTTAATTTATCAGCAGCCTGAATTTCTCCCACCTTAATCTTAAATCCAACTATACCTTTCAGTTCACTTTCTAAGAGATAAGGAGAAAGTTTATCCCATAAAACAGGATTTTCACGATTTTCTTCATATTTTTCCAGCATTATTGTTAATTCTTCTATTAATTCATCTTTCTCTAAAATGCTTGCTTTACCATATACATGGACGGCTTGATAATTCCATGTTGGAACTTCTTCATGCCCATACCAAGAAGAAGAAATGTAAGCGTTCGATCCCTGAAACATTACAAGCACATCTTCACAGGTTTCAAATGTTCTCCACTGAGGATTTCCATATGCCATATGCCCAGTAATATAGTAATCATCACCTTTTTTATTTAACCCCAAAGGCAAATGAGTGGCAATTGGTTTCCCTTGTTCTGTTGTGACAATCGTGCCAAAAGAGTTTTTTTGAACAAAACCCCAAATTTCATCAACATTTTTGACCTTATAATATTTTGGAATATACATAATAATCCACCTTTCAAAAAAAGTTATATGAGTGTTTTGGTCATTATAAAGTCCATTTGTCTTTCATCACCCATATAAAAAGAGTGGGCTCCAGTTTGAACAAACCCCAGTTTCTTATAAAAAGCAATAGCATTTTCATTTTTTTCCCATACGCCTAGCCAGATTTTCTTTTTATTACGTTCCATCGCAATTTCCATAGCTTTATTTAGCAGATATTTACCAAGCCCATGTTTTTGAAATTTTTTCTTTATATAAATCCTCTCGATTTCAAGTGATTCAGCACCCATTTCTTCAGACTGAGCATCATTGGTATTGACCTTTAAATATCCAGCGACTACATTATCAAAATAAACAAAAAGAATTGCGAAGAAATATTGGATAATTCTTTTTCTAATTGTTTTAAGTTAAATGCCCTTTCCAAATAGACATTCATATTTTCGGGTGAATTCTGATGCTTAAATGTCTCATTAAATGTTTCATAACTAATTTCTTGAAGTTTGCGTGAATCTTCAAGCGTACACTTTTTTATATTTATAGTCATATATGCCGCTCCTTTATATAATCAATAATTTCTCTTGTTTCCCTTTTTTACAAATTCCCAGTCTTTTTCTATATTTTTTCTTACTCTTTGAAGAAGATTGAAAATGGTTTCTACTTCTCTTTCGGAAAATCCCTCTAATGCAACGATATTGGAATAATCATTTTCTCTTTTTATAAAAGGATAAACATTTTTCCCTTTCTCTGTTGGAAAGAGTTTTTTAATTTTTTTGTTATGTTTATCTTCTTTCTTTTCAATAAAGCCATTAATTTCAAGTTTTTTTATAGCACGAGCTGCTGTTGTTCGATCTACTTTTATCATCTCAGCTAACTTTTCTTGAATGATTCCTGGGTTTTCACAAATTCGCACAAGGTACAAATACTGCCCTTTTGTAAGGTCATATTCTTTAAATTCTATATTACTTATAGAATCTAATGCCCTTGCAATCATTCCAATTTCACGAAGAATTTCATTCATAATTAACTCCTTAGTACATATTTTTGTTGCAAATGCAATAAAAATAACATATATTAAATTTAACCTAACTTTGTTGCGTTTGCAACAAAAAAATAATAATAAAGAGGTCTAGTAAAGTGAAATATGTTTTTATTTATTAGGAATTTTAATATTAACCCTTGGTATTTCTTTCACTATACAATCAGACCTTGGAACTTCACCTTTTGATGCACTTTTAGGACTGTCTATAAATGTGAGGCTTACTGTGGGAAGTTGGGAAATAATAATAGCTTTAATATTGATATGTTGTAATTCATTTTTAAAAAGACAAAGACCATAAGTTTTGGGGTTGTTAACGGCATTTATAACGGGTCTTGGTATTGATATGTGGCTTTTTTATTGCACAATTTGATAACACCTGAACTATGGTACAGCAAAGATGTTTGTTTTGGAATCGGTTTAGTTGTTATAGGATTAGGAACTGCAACATATTTACATACAAATTTTGCACCGATTCCAGTTGTCCGATTAACATTAATCATACAAGAATTAACTAGAGCAAATATTTTTTTCGAGAACATTCATTTACCTCGTATTCTTGATAATGGCAATGATTTTAAATGGACCAATTGGCGTTGGAACATTATTAACCGTTTGTTAAAGGGGGGCTAATACTTATTTACTTTATGCCATTTACTGAAAAAGTATTAGACCGCATATTAACACACTCTAGTACATCACCAAATTATGATAAAGGTAAAAACCATTCAATATAGAATGCTTTTTATTTTTCTTGTTCAACTAACCTGCCCCTTTAGCTCTACAAGAAAAAACGACACTTCGTTATTGAAGTATCGCACTTTTTAGTTGAACAACAGAAATGTTTAATTCCATAACTACCTGTTTTTATTTTCATAGACTGGCCATGCACCTTGTAATTTTCGATTTACTATGATTTGCCCCGCATGATGAGCGTCATGACGGATTACACCATTAATATGTTTCCATAGGGGATGTTTAGATATATCATTTTCTAAATCTGTTATACTCAATTTTTGAACGTGCTCATATATTTCTTGATTGACTTGATGCATTCTTCTTATTAAAGCATCCCAATCTTCTTGAGAATCTCCCTCAAATGCAAAGGTATCATGGTTATTTGAAGTGTACTCTGCATTTTTTCCTTGTAACCGCAATAACAACCGCTCTTTGTAATATAGCAAGTGAACAGTAGTTTCCCAAATAGAATTTATTGTCTTGTTTTTAGGCTTCCATACTGCCTGCTCAACAGTCAGGTCATTTATTACAAGTTTTAATGGTGAGTACCAGTTATCTTGACTATAAGTATGTTCTATTTCATAAATTATCAGATTAATCACATTCAATGTTTTTCCCCCCTCTTAATAAACTCAATTTAATTTTTGGTCAAAGCAACATTAAATAAGAGCAAATAAACTACCACTTTTTGTTACACAAGTATATGTTTCTAGCATTTTAGAGAAAACCCTTCTTGAATAACCTGCCCCGATAGTTGTATAACAAAAAGCTACCTTAAAGACAGCTCTGATTTTCCTCCTCTTACTTACTTACTTACTTACTTACTTACTTACTTACCAGTACCCCTAGTCCTCCATATAGTGTCATAGCTTCGCTTGTTATACGAGATCTACGTCCCAACAACAGCCTCAAACATGTTTCTACAAGTAGGGGGCGGACAGTTTAGTTCACGGGATCATGTCCCCCGCACCCGTACGTCCTACCCTGGCTGCTGATATAATAGATTCTATTAAAAAAAGGTCAGCCAGTAATTTTTACTGGTCGACCTTATAATACGAACGCACCTATTAGTTGAACAAAGGGGTTAATATCTTGTTTTTTCTTATTTCTTAATAATACGGACTATGTTATCTAAATCCCACCACTTTCAACTTTAGATATAAGAGAAATAACCTCATATGACAGTTTTTCGTATATGTTTTGCGGAATAGGTTCTTTGTCAATGAGTCGTGTTCGTCTGTTGGTTCAAGCCGTTTAGCTGGAACAATAGTGTTTACCTTATTAGGAGGAATATGCGGTCCACCGGCTACATAGCCGGTGGCTTTTTCATTATGTAAAACAATTAGTTTTTTCCAAGTCCAAAGACTGTACCTTCATTAAAAATCAAATGACAGTTCAGGCATGAATTGATTCATATGTTTTTGGATTTCGTTATATTTGTCGGACTGATCACTCAAGGCTTTCATTGGAATGATCTCATATGGCCGGTTGACCCAGGTTGGCAGGAATTTTGGATTTTGTAGTTCGATTTTCACATCATCCCCGGTTTGGATTTTTTTTACGCCAATTTGCATAATACCGCCGATGTCTTTGTAATCTCCCTGCTGGCCGGATAAGAAATTCCCAAGTGAATAAGCAACAAATGCCCGTTCGCCGTTTGGTTTTGTAAGCCATGAAACAGGCTGCAAAACGTGTGGGTGGTGGCCAATAATAATATCAGCACCTGCATTAGCTGTCGTTTGAGCAAGCAGCTTTTGTTCATCATTAGGCAACCGTTCATACTCTTTACCGAAATGCAGACTGACCACAACGACATCTGAAACTTTCTCTGCTTCTTTAACTTCCGCCTGGATTCTCGAGGTATCAATTAAATTCACAAGATGCGGTTTCCCCGCAGGAACAGGAATCCCGTTCGTTCCATACGTATAGCTGAGAAACGAAAAGGTAATATCGTTTCTTTTTAATACCCGAATGATCTGCTGGTCTTCAGACGATTGATAAGCTCCTGTATAAGGCATCCCAATACTGTTCCAATGGTTAATCGCATTCAAAATGGCCTTTTCTCCCCGGTCAAGTGTATGGTTATTGGCGATTGTCACGAGATCAACCCCGTTTGACTTTAGAGCATCTCCCACCTCTACTGGTGAATTAAAGGAAGGATATGAGGAAAGCCCTATTTCTTTCCCGCCAATCATCGTTTCCTGATTAGCCACCGTAATATCCGTTTTTCCCAGATAGGGCTTCACAAATCGGAACATCGGATTAAAGTCATACGAGCCGTTTGACTTGCGGGCGGGTATATACACCCTATCGTGAATTAAAATATCTCCCACAGCGCCTATGGTTGCTGCCGTTACTTTTTGTTTCGGAACAGGTGTATGAGCGTGAGATGAAGCGTTTTCGGCTTTAAGTTTCTTTTTATTTTCAGCCTTTGTTTCCGATACTTTTGGTTCCTCTTGAAATTGACCTTTTACAAATGGTGCAAGGATCCATAACAAACACATAAATGTAGCTAGAAACACTAGTATTCTTTTCATGGCAAATGCTACCTCCCTACTATTATAGTAGAGTGTTTTTAGGAAATAACAACAAAAATATCTATTTGATATTTAAAATGAACACTTCATTCGTTTGAAACAGAGTACGAAATAGGAAAAAAAGTTAGGCATATCATGTGTTGCTATATCAGATGTGCTTGCTATCTCTGATATGCCTACTGTATCTGAAAACACTTGTATGTCACTTTAGGCGGTAATTTGCGTATATTTTAAGTACTATTTTGCACGCTAGATACATTCAAAAGCTTTAGTACGTTTGTTTGAAACTAAGCCGAGACTAATTAATTAGTCTCGGCTTTTGATATTTACGATAGAATAGAAGTAATAATATTTGCCTATAAGTTTCAGTGGATGAATCTTTAACACTAGGCAGAAAATTTTAAAACGAAGTGAGCAGGGAGGCAAATAGGTGAAGAAATGGATCATAATTTTAGTGGTGATTATAGCGCTAGGAACGTATTTCGCTTGGCCTAAAACGCATTTAAAAGAGCCAGTTGTCATGTCGGTTCAATTTGACGAAGCTCCTAAAACTCTAGCAGTCTCCTATATAGTTGAGCAAGATGATAGTATGTAATGGAAATTGCACACGATACAAAAGGTTTTTATCCGCCTCGTTCGAACGGTAATGGGGATGGGGAAACGGATTATACACAAGTATTAGCAAAGCAAAATGGCTATGAGCTGCGAGAAGATATTGTTGAACTGACAGACGATCAACTCGAGTATTTTCTATCTCTAGATGGACGTGCAGTACCCGTTGACATTTCGTTTGAAGCCTATTCACCAATTTAGACAATACTCGTGCTTTTATTGAAAGATGAGGGTGTTGAGGTAACAAAGCAAGATGAAGCACTTCTCTATACATATACAGCACCCGAAGATAAAACGATTGATTCGATTGGCCACTATGACAGCGTAGCGACGATTTCCTTTGAAGAAGCTGTGTTCCCCTTAACTCTTAAAAGAGGACAATCAGTCGATGTCTTCATATATGGCTTACCGTACCAAGTCCATCCAATTTCCAATCGCTTATTATTAAACTGAATATGTCCAAACCTTGTTGAACCAGCAATTTCATTGGTTCTTTTATCAATCACTATAAAAGGATATGAATAGCCCAACATTCTTTGATTAACGGTTTCATCTATGTACTTGTTGAGTTCTGCATCATTCTTACACTCTATTGTAGAGTAAACCTCTTCATCATAAATGATATTTTTTTACTGCTCTTTGTATTTTTCTTCAAATGGAATTAACTTAACAAGATGATTTTCTAAAATTATTTGGCTTTAATAAAATTCATTCACCACGTTTAACATTTCCCCTTAACCTTACATTTTGATTATTCCAAATTATAGCACATGCGACTTTATTCTTAATAAACCTATCCTGCCCCGTTATTGCCATAAGAAAAAGGCTGCCTCAGCAATCTTCCTTATTGAAGTAAAGCATCTGTTAATTCTATAAGAAAAGCGATTCTTATTAAAGAATCGCGCCCAATTGCTGAAGAACCCTAAATGAAAGGTTACTAGTCTATCCCTTATTTGGGGTTTACTTCATTTTTTATCCAGTCAAGATCTAGTGATTTTTCCAAAGTTATTGTTGCATTTGGACTCCAAAAATTCTTTAACGTTACATGGGTATGTTCGATAATGCGGGGGGCTGATAGGTGATCTGCATCACTCGTGGTATGAGCATCTGTGATGAGGGTGACGTTATAATCTAAATCAAAGGCTCCTCGACATGTAGAATCAACACAGAATTCCGTCTGTGCCCCACAAATGTAGATGTGCGTTGCGTCTAGCTTGTCGAGTGTTTGTTTTAAAGGTGTGTGAGTAAATGAATTTGGTACGGTTTTATAGATGGTAACCTCTTGATGGAGGGGCTTCTCAAGTCGCGGGTGAAACTGCCATCCAGGTTCGCCCTTACTCATCGGACCTTCTGGATATTCGTGTTGAATATATATAATCGGTATCTGTTGCTCTCTTGCACAACGAATTAATCGGTTGATTTTGTCAATTGTCTTATCGCGTTTATACCCGTGTTCAACAACGGCCGTTTGCACATCAATGACAACTAATACTTTCTTTTCCAACCGTAAACACCTCCTTATTTCACTTATTTTTATAGTAACAAAACTCTTATTCGTTAAATATTAAGAAGTGATTTTATTCATAGTTTATTTAGCTATACTGCCTAAATATACCTTAAATGACCTTAACATAAAGAAAGAACACAATTCTTGCTACAGAATTGCGCCCATTGCGGGAATAAGTAAAGCACAATTTCTTTGTTTGTCTATTTAACATAAAATTTCTTATGGGCAATGAAAAAACCACAGAAACTGCCTATGCCCTCCAAGTAACTTCTGGGGTTGAAAATAACGACGTTTTTAATTTTCACAAAAACAAATGGAACTATATATCAATTTGGGAAATTTAAACGAAGTTATCAGATAGCCATCCTTATCCCCAGATGCCGTTCAAGTTTTCTTTTTACTCGTTGGAGAGCATTATCAATCGACTTTACATGCGTGTTTAGTTCTTCAGAAATTTCCACATATGATTGTCCATCCATATATAAGGCCAACACTCTTCTTTCCAAATCACTAAGCAATTCTGATATTTTTAGTTCTATATCATCAGCTTTTTCTTGGTTAATGATTAATGCTTCGGGATTCGTTATTTTTTCTCCGGATATCATATCCATAAGTGTATAGTTAGATTCTTCATCATAAAGAGGCTTGTCAAGAGAAACATACGAATTTAGAGGTGCATGCTTTTGACGAGTAGCCGTTTTAATCGCGGTTATAATCTGTCTAGTGATACAAAGTTCAGCAAAAGCTTTAAAAGAAGTCATCCTGTCCTCTCTAAAGTCACGAATAGCTTTATATAGACCAATCATTCCCTCTTGAACAAGATCTTCTTTATCTGCGCCAATTAAAAAGTATGGGGTTGTCTTCGCACGAACAAAATTCTGATATTTATTAATTAAAAAAGCCAATGACTCGCTATCTCCACTATGAACCATCTTTACCAAAACTTTATCTTCTAATTTAGCATAATTTTCAATCTGCTGTACTCCGATGTTTACCCTCACTCATATCCCTCCGCCAAACTTAATTGAGTTCTGATGTTTAATATACTGATAGATTGTCTTTTCCTTAAGGCAACTAAACCAATATAGAAATAATGTATTCATTATGAAACTAGCGCTTGTTTAATCCACTTTAATATCTCTTGATCATTTCTCTATCAAATTAAAAGTATAAAGGACAACAAATGAAAACGCTGTCGAAATATGAAAAAGTTAAAAATGTTATTGATCTAAGTTAAGATTGATTAAACATTTTTGTTAAGATTCTTTTCTTATGCTAAAGGACGGCTTTAGTTTCATAACACATAGTGTATTGTTAAATGATCAAACACTTTTATAAACCAACATCATTTCTAGTAGGGGTAGGGCTTGTATATTCTTTTAGAGTGTGCTTTCTTACCTTCAAGCAAAATATCGATTGAATCCATTTCATCATTGCTAGTACTAGCTTCAGTCTTTGCTTTAGCTTTTTGTTTCAATCGTACGAGTTAAAGCAATTTCACTTTTACTTTTATTTATGGAGCAATACAGTTAGCAGTAATGCCATATTGACCAGGTTCAAGAGCAATCGATTTTGTAAATCCAATGACGCCTTCGTTTCGAACTGGGCAGTTCAGATAGAAAAAATGTATTATTTTTCTTTAATAGGAAAATATATATATAACTAAATCTCGAGAAGGAGGATACATATGGAAGTAAGTATGAGTGTTGAAGAAGTCGTGAATCAAATTTCTGAATTAGTAGAAAAAGAAGGAAAGCCACCTCGGAAGAAAGAGGTAAAGAAGTCAGATCCAGAGTTAATGAAAAATGCATTGTATTATTTTCCCAGTTGGGATAATGCAGTAGAACATAGCATTGGAACTTAACCATAAACGATACATAAACATTTATTTTCCAAATTGGGGTATAATTCTTTCGCTTTTGTAAAAATTACAAATGTGTTGAAACCAACCACAGAAGCTACCTGAGTTGAAAAGGCAGTTTTTGTGGTTTTTTATATTTGTTCATAAGATAATTAAAGCTCTTTTTTTGATCTGACAAATATCGGTGGCCGCATTAACGTTCATTATTTCCCAATTCCCTGTCCATTTGAATAGCGCTTGGTATCATGACAGGCTAAATCTCTTTGGATACGCAAACCATGTTTGGGGTAATACTATAATTCGAAACATCTATGGTTTACTGCAATTGCCTCTGTTACCAGCCTTAAAAAGTTGGGCAGGGGTTATTTTGTTTTTGCGTTAGTACTGCCCCTAGTACCCCAAGTGAATAGTGATTAGTGATTTGAATGGGAGTAGATTGCTTTTTACAGTCGATAAACACCGTTCATAATAGTGTACTTTTACGGAAAGTAGCAATAATGCTATACCGCCCTTTTCGGAAATTTTATACGCTAAGAGAATCCCAACAAAGTAGCCGTTTCGGCTGCTCTCCTTTTGTCTTTTATTCTTTTGATCTTTCAATCCTGATTTTCCGGTTTTCGGCTCGTTGGTATGGTGGCCTTAGCCGTAAATGGAACAGGAACCTACGGAATGTAGGCGTGAGCCGTACAGTCCGTGGTTATCGGTCCGAAGCGACACATTCGGAATGACAGAAAGATGCTTTTTTTATCAAGACCTAAATTGTAAAAAGTTATAAAAATAAAGGGTGATACATATTAGACATGTTTAATATGTATCACCCTTTAACTTCTTGTTCGACTAAAGCGCACGATTATTGAATATTAAAAAATCTAAGAGCTACAACAAATAAGTTATAAAACGCCTTAAATATATTTAAACGTGTAGAAATAAAACATAAATAGGCATGGTTTAGAAAAAACTAAAGAAAAAAGTGGAAGTGAAGTGAATGCGATGCGTATCGTTGTTATTGGTAGTGGATTTGGAGGGTTAAATGCTGCTGTTGAGATTAGAAAAAAATTAAAACATTCTCAACATGAGATCACCGTTATTTCTGATAAGGAAGAATTTATTTTTCGTCCATCCCTAATTTGGCTTCCATTTCACAAACATAGTATTAAAAAGCTCTCCTTTCCACTTCGTCCAACATTTGAAAAGATCGGTGTTAGGTTCATTGAAAAAAGTGTCAAATCACTTATGCCAAAACAAAATTATGTGATATGTAATGATGATGTAATCATTGAGTACGATTATTTAATACTTGCATCAGGCGCTTCTCCTGACTGGGCAAGAATAAAAGGATTAGAAGGGAAAAGTGCATCTATCTATGATGTATCATCTGCTCTTAAAACAAGAAAAAAGCTTGAAGAAATGGAAGAAGGTGAACCAATTGTTATAGGAGTTGCGCAGGAGAATCCGAACCAAGGTATTTCTTATGAGTTTTTATTTGAGTTGGATGCATATCTCAAAGAGCGTCGTATCAAATGCCCCATGACGTTTTTCACATATGAAAAAGAGCTATTTGACGGAAATGGAAAAGAGCCGACAGAGAAGCTTGAAGTATTAATGGCGGAAAAACAGATACCGTACTACTGTAATGTTTCTATTGAACAGGTTGATGATGGAAAGGTCTATTTGAATAACGGAGAACGACTTCCTTATTCATTTTTACTCGTTTTGCCTCCTTATAAAGGAAAGGAATGTATTCTATCATCGAAAGATTTTGAGCATGAAAATGGCATCCTACCTGTTCATGAAACTCTCCAATCCGTTCAATGGGAAAATATTTATGTTGTTGGTGATGCAAATAATATCAAAGGAACAAAAACAGGGCGTGCTGCTGAGCTCCAGGGCGAACTTGCTGTTGAAAATATTGTCAAACAAATGCATCATGAACCACTTCGATCATTCCAACACGAAACACTTTATTTTATGGAGCTTGGAAAAGAAGGTGCTATGTTTATTATGAATAAACCGTCTAAACAAGGAACATTAACATGCACAACGAGTGGCATTATGCCACATATGATGAAGCGAGCGTTTGAAAGTTATTACTTACTTAAATTCAGCTAACTTTATTATTATCTTTCTGTCAATCGTATCTGATTTTTATACATCGTTAATAAATCAATATTACAGGACACTCTGGTACTCCTGATGGCTGTATAAAAAGTGGGGTTTTATCCAACCTATTATTCCATTAAATGGCCCTTTAATGAAATAATATGACTAACGTTTTTAAACAACATATTAATAATGTGTAGCAACTTTATTTACTGGTTTAAACATCTTTATTGCCATTTAACAACAGTAATTTAATGTTTAATGTATTTTTCATGTTGTAGCTACTGTCAAAAGAAAACTTAATGACACGTTGGAAAACAGGTAATATTCCGTGTGTCATTAAGTATGTTTTTTCATTTTGAAACATTTCATATTATTGATATACTTTTTGACATAGATTAATAGTTTTTGGAGGGAGTGGCTATTTTTGCATCCAGATCCCCTTAACGTTGTATATCCGCGTTTTGCTGACGGTACCCCCATAAGAAAAAGAGTTGCCGAAGCAACTCCCATAATGAAATAAAGGACTTAACTAAAATGTGTCCATGAAACTATGCTTACTCCACTGTATTACCTAAGAAGATTTGTAGTTTTGCTCTCACTGAGTGAAACTTTTGGTGAATGATATAATTTTCTTTTCATCATTACATAGTAGAGTAAAGATGGAACAATCAGCCCTACAATCCATGCAAGATCAGCACCCCCTAAAGATTGGGCAATCGGGCCGACATAGATAGATGTATTGATAAAAGGTATTTCAACGATGATGGATATTAAAAATGAAAAGGTTGTAATCCAATTTACCTTTCCATACTGCCCGTTTAAATCAAACATGTCCTTAATATTGTACTCTCCTCTTCGAAGTACATAATAATCAACGAGATTTATGGCCGTCCAAGGGATTAAAAAGTAACTGATCAACAAAATAAAGTTGGTGAAATACTCCAAGAAATTCCCTTTTCCGATTATTGTTAATAAAGTTCCAATAATAGTGATACCTAAGACAAAAAACATTCTTACTTTTGGAGATACCTTTAATTTTGTAAAAGGCTCAATCGTTGATACTGTTGACATGAAAGAACCGTACAAATTAAACACGTTGATAGAGAGTTGGCCTAAAAAAATGGCCAGAAGCATAATAAACACAAATCGATTACCAAGCAATTGAGACAAATAAGTCCCGGAGTTTTCAAGGTAACCAGGAATGGCAACAGCTAAAAGGACTCCTAATAGCATCATCCATACGGTTCCTATGACTGATCCTGCGTACGTATACCAGAATGTTTTAGCTGGAGGGGTGTCAATCGGTAAATACCTCGAGTAGTCTGCAACATACGGAGCAAATGAGAGCTGCCAGGTAGCTACAATACTAACGCATAACATGAAAGTTGAAAATTCAAATCCAGCCGGAGACCAGCTTTCTGCTGGTATTGGCAAATTGAATACGACTATTGTCGCAGCTAAGAATATGATAAAAAAGAACCATGATAAATATTTCTGCATTTTATGAATTAAGTCATGACCTATCATCGTAACGATGAAAGTGATGCCATTCATAATAATAATACTCCATGTCAAATCAATTGATAATGAGTTGCTCAAGACTTGAGCACCTAGCAAACCGCTGCTCGCAAAGAATCCTAAGTACATAAATATGACAAGTATTAAGGGAATCACAGCACCAATAACACCAAATTGCGCCCGGCTTTGTATCATTTGAGGAATACCAAGTTTTGGTCCTTGCGCGGAGTGCGAGGCCATAAAAATGGCTCCGAGTAAATTTCCAGTAATAATTGCCATTACACTCCAGAAAAGATTTAATCCAAAACTAATGCATAAGGCTCCTGTAACTAGAGTGGTCAAATGCATTTGGGCACCAAACCAAACTGGGAATAGCCCTCTTGCTTTCCCATGCCGTTCATTTTCGGGAATATACTCAATGCTCCTTGTCTCTACTTTCATAGACACCCCTCCGGTTCTTTTTTGTAAGTTCCCTGTGATACGTCCGTCGAATCGATTGAAAAGATTTACATAGAAAGTCGTTTTCTATGTAAATCTAAGAGCCAAATAAACCAATGACATATTTTCTAAGTCATAAGGAAATTTTTTCTGTTTTAGTAGCACTCACTATTTCTCTTTCTTTTAAAATAAAACTCATTAAGTCTAAAGTAAGCCGTGCTGCTACTTGTCCAGTCATACCCGCATGGTCATATGGAGGTGCTACTTCGACCATATCAAACCCAATGACCTGCCCCCTTTTCGCAATCCCTTCGAGTAATTCATTTACTTCATCATAAATGAGACCGCCTGGAGAAGGGGTTCCCGTTGCAGGAGCTATCGAAGGATCCAAACCATCAATATCAATGGTAATGAAATAGCGTTCCCCGGCTGGAATTTGTTCTAAAACGCTTTCTATTCCCATTTTTCTCATTTGACGCGGTGATAATATAACACTTCCATATTCTCTTGCAGCATCGACATCTTCCTTTTTGCTGCTACTGATTCCTCGAATACCAAACTGAAAAATCTTATCCACATGATCCATTTCAGACAAACGACGTATGCAGCTTCCATGACCATACCGTTGCCCTGAGCGATGATCTGCCCAATCCAAATGAGCATCTATTTGAATAACATGGAAAGGTCCCGCTTCAGCTAATCCCTTTCCTACTGGAATCGTAATAGAGTGATCGCCACCTAAAATAACCGGCATCGCCCCTTTTGAAACGATTTTTTTTATTGCTTCTTCTGTATTCTCCATACACTGCAGTAAATCTCCATGTACCATATCCACATCGCCACAATCAACAACTTTCCAATCAGGACCTAAATACATAATATCTTTTTCGATATCATAGGCACCGTCTAATCCGAAGCTATATAATGTAGATCCTTCACGTATTCCACGCGGCCCCATTCTCGCTCCTGATTTCCATTGTGTACCCATATCATTTGGAACACCAATGACAGCTACATCTGCATCAAGTTGATCGAGGTCAGTACAAATCGGGTATTTTCCAAACGTACAGATTCCTGTAAAGGGAAGATTAAGAAAATCTTTTTCTTTTCTATTAGACATGTTAATTGCCTCCTTCAAAATGTAATTACACTCAAATAAAAGCAATTTCCATGCCATTTTGAAAAGTCAGTATTCATGAGAGGATATAGTCAAAAGTGACTAGCGCTCTTCTATGTACTTTTGTATCTTTCTATTTGCTGTAGACTGGCTAATATTCAATTTTTCTGCAAGCTTAATACTACTTGGGTATTTTTGATACATGCGCATAATAAACTCCTTTTCGATAGATTCCATATACGTTTGCAAAGTGGTTTCTTTCATTCTCTTTTCTGAAAATTGTTCAAAATCTTCACCATCAATCTCGAGGTCAATCTCATCTTCGCCCGAGGTGATAACTGCTTTTTCAATAAAATTACGCAACTCTCTAATATTACCCTTCCATTCTTGTTGACCGAGCCAGGCAAGCATGGCTGGTGTAAACCGTTTATTCATGTCATATTTCTTATTCATTTCTTTCGTTATATCGAAAATCAAGGATAGGATTTCGTCCTTTCTCTCCCTAAGAGGAGGGATAATAATTTTAACAATATTTATACGATAATAAAGATCTTCCCTGAACTGCTTTGCATTTACAAGTTCTTCTAAATTTTGATTCGTGGCACAAATTATTCTGCAAGAAAGCTGAACAGATTTATTCCCGCCTATTCTCATCAATGATTTGTTTTGTAAAACAGACAATAATTTCACTTGAAGGTTCATTGGGAGCTCTCCAATTTCATCTAAGATTAACGTCCCTTCCCCCGCAGCTTCAAAATACCCTTGTTTTCCACCCTTTTTTGCACCTGTAAAAGCACCTTCTTCGTATCCGAATAATTCAGACTCAATTAATGATTCCGGTATGGCACCACAGTTTACTTCAATAAAAGGGTGAATGCTTCTTTTGGACATTTCATGAATCATTCGTGCGATTCGGTTTTTACCGACCCCCGACTCGCCAACTAACAAAACAGTTACATCCAAATCTGTTACTTTTGAAATGACATCAAGTACTTTTCCCATTTTTTCATTATTAGGAAAATATGTGTTAATAGCCTGTTTTTTTAATTTTTCAATTTCTTTTTTGTATAATTGCACAGCTTTTGCAACCTGTTCGTTTTCATTTTTTAAGTATTCAAATTCTGTTATGTCCCTTGAGAAACTAAGTGCTCCAATCAAAATTCCTTTGTCATCATAGATAGGATAGCCAGAGATGATAGTTTTCCTATTATGTATAGTTTCTTGAATAAGGGTTTCTTTTCTTGCGCTTCTCAATACATTCGCAATGACGGAGGGAGAAAACACGCCATCTTTTTCGAGGTCAAAGATATTTTGATGCATTTTTGGTTTACATGAAATTCCAAACATTTTTTCGGTGGTTTGACTTGTGTATAAAATATTACCCAATGCGTCAGCAATAAAGATTTCATCAAAAGAATGTTCCAAAATATGTTTTAAAAGTATAGAAACGTCTTCTCTTAAATCCATGGTTTACCTCCTAGTCATTTCTGATTATCCATTATTCATAATTGACTGATAATTAAATCTATTCTTATACTAGCACAAAAATTAAATAAGCATTAATAACAGGTTACATCAGATAGTTCCCTACATTGCAAAGCAATAGAGTCGGTCTTTTATTAATGGAAAACCTTTTTTTAATGGGCTTCGGCGTCTCTGCATCGTAAGGGGGTTGTTAAGATCCACCAGTAGAGTGTGGGACATCTGAGATTGTGCCGGATGGGGGCGGATGTAGCTTTGAAACAAATACTTTCAAAAGGCCGCCTTTCCGATCTTCTGCTAACGCACCTGTCAGCTCATTAAGAGGTACCTCCAACATTTTATCCTATGAACAGAGGTGGAGGTTTTGCCTTTATAGTCATGTTGTTTATACTCTTGATCATTGTTGGAGCTAGCTTTGTTGGTGGATGCGACGGCGGTTACGGATATCGCGCCTTTTGTTAAAAATAGTATGAAAAAAATTGAAGTTGGACAAAAGCTTCGTGTACTAAGCAGTAAATCGGTAACTGCTCTTTTCTTCTATATTGGAAGAAAATTCCGTCCAGATTTTGGAGTATTAATTGATTGCTTCGTATTTTTACTAGCGGAGGCTTGAGTTGAAGATCCGGCTACTATTGGCCGGAATTGTTCGTCTGGGGAAAAGCGATTAAAAACTATGATGCGTAGCTGCGAGAAAAGGTAAAATCGCTCTTACTAGATGTTCATAAAGCGATGAATCAAGAATGTAGATATGCCGATGAAAAAATTTTTTTAGAAATTTTCAGATAGGAAAAATAGTGTCTGAAGATGTAGATTAGTCTACAAATCTACTCGTCTACATGTAGATTAAAAAATTAGAAAACAAAAAAATCCTTTTTGAATAAAGATTTTAAGAGGTCTATAATCGTCAGTAATTATTGTTTCGCACAAATAAAAAAGCCATTCCCTAATGTTTTAAGGGACAGGAATGGCTCTCAACAAAATATAGCTGCTCAGTTGTCTGGTAAACAACAAAGCAATGTTAAAGTAAATGCCGTTCTACGAAAAAGTAGAAAGACGTTGGTAATGTTGACCAAACTTCTATAAGGGGCCCCACCATCTTTTTGGCTAAAATGTACGCTAAGCGTTGAATCCTTGGTATAACAACAAAGTACCAATAACGTTCGTTTATGGTACTGTTCAAGATAAGCTTAATCCGGTATGGAAATTAGCTCCAAAAGTCATTTCAAAATCAAAGTGCCTTTATGGAACTGCCTTAGCGTTCGGAAATTCATCATTTTTATTGTCGAATAATACTTAGCGTACAGTATAACTTCTATCAAAATTTAGCCCATTTGAGTCTGATTATTTCTATTGTTGTGAATTCAAAGCAAGTGAAGTTTTTAACTTTGTCCTAGAAGTCTTTCTCAACGGTTGTTTAACAAAAGGAATATCTGAAGAGTTAATAGACGACATGAATAAACCGTTTGAATATTGATTCAAAGCGGTTTATTCATGCTTCTAGTTAATATCCTCGTTTCCGATCTACCATTCCATGTAACGGCTGTTCACTTAAAAATCGCTTTAAATTTCCAATAAAAAAACTGCTTACGCCTTCAATAGTACTCGGTCCTGACAGATGAGAAGTGACATATACATTCGGCATTGTCCAGAAGACATGGTCTTTAGGTAACGGTTCTGTCTCAAAAACATCAAGGATGGCTGTCTGAAGATGTCCTGATTGCATAATAGATATTAAATTCTCTTCATCAATTAATAATCCACGGCCAACATTGATAAGACAAGCTTTTGGTTTCATTGCTAAAAGGAGGTCCCTAGTCATAATATGATGTGTGGAATCCGTTAAAGGAAGGGTTAGGACCAAATAATCTAGATCTTTTACAAATTCACTCAATTGATCTGGAGTAAAGTGACAGTCCACTAATGATGCTTGTTTTCCGCTAAAGCTTAATCCATGTACATTCATATCAAACACTCGAGCTTTACGTACAATTTCGGCACCAATCGATCCGAGTCCGGCTACCCCGATTGTTTTCCCTTTCAGAGTTTCAGAAATGAAAGGATCCCATCTCCGTTCCATTTGTGATTGTCTCATACGGGGATTGTCTTTCACTATGTACAAGAGAAACGAAAATACATATTCAGAAATATAAGTACCAAATTGGTTGACAATTCGGGTTAATATAATGCTCTCAGGTATAGATTTGTCTTCAATTAAATCATTGACTCCGGCTCCCAATGACTGAAACCAGCGGACAGATGAGGCAATTGGTTTACTTAGTAGATGTGTGGGGAAGTTCCATCCCAAAATAACTTCAGTACCAGGTAAATATTTTTCAACTTCATCCAAAGTTGTAGCTGTCTTTACTGACATAAACCCATCATTGCGAATACTTTCAGCATAAGTCTCAACATCTGTTTGCATAGGGCTAAAGACAAGTATATTAGGTTGGATTATACTCATTAAATCGCTCCTTTTTAAATACAAATACGCCACACAGCGAGATCTAGAATCTCATATTATGATAAATTTAATAGTTAAAAATATAAGAAAACTGAATTAAGCTAATTTAATACAACATTCACCGAGAACTTTATTATCCCATACCAATGATAAATGATCTCCGTCTAAAACTGGTCCAACTCCTTCAGGTGTTCCCGTAAAGATTATGTCACCTTCACCCAATCCAAAGTGTAGGGCCGTGAAATCCACGATTGTCTGCAAATCAAAAATCATATTTTTAATATTTCCTTGCTGAACCTTCTCCCCATTTTTAATTAGCATGAAATCTACTTTTTTTATTTCTTCTATTCCTGGAAAAACAACGAATTCACTCACAATAGCCGAATTAGGGAACCCTTTTGCAAGTAACCATGGATGCCCCTTTTTCTTAAGTTCACTTTGAACTTCCCGTAAAGTAAAATCGATCCCAATCCCCATACTTTCTATCACTTCATCTACCTTCATGCCTACTTCATGTTGTCTTCCAATCTTTATGACAAGTTCAGTTTCGAAATGGACAGAACCACGATTGCCAGGCAGGTAAATCTCTTGACCATTTGCTTCCATGTAGGCATGGGTAGGCTTAGAAAATAGAAATGGGGAAGTAGGTACCTCATTATTTAATTCCTTTGCATGTGCTACGTAGTTTCGACCAACGCAATAAATATTTCTAATCTCATTCATGTTCTTTTCCCCTTTCTATAAATGTAGTGTTATAGCTTTTAATTCTAAAATGTTACTCTTTATCTAAGTTTCTCGTTAGAAAATAAGAGACAGTGTATGCCGATGTCTTTATTGTAACACACAAAAAAATCTAATAATTATGTGTAAAGACTACGAATAAGCGAATAGAAAACATGCATTGTTAAAGTCTTGAGCTCTGGCTACATGTTTGAATTTTGCGATACCGACACCGACAAAAAGTGTTTCAGAAGTAATTTAAGAGATTTTTTTATTTTGGTTATACTTCATATTTGGCCTCCTGGTTTTGATGTATTTATCCGTTTCGCTGGCGAGCTTTGGGACACTTCCATCATATCAAGAGGTCTTTTTGTGTTCAAATCTCATTTTCATTCATAACAGGAAAACTGCCCCTTTAATTGAAGAAATAAATTGTTTAGATTTCTTTTATCAATCGCCTATCCAAAAAAGGACTACCCCAGCTATAAAAAGAATAGGGAACATTATAGTTATCCCCCAAATGCTGTACTTCGATTTATTTGGTTTCTTGATACTTAGAAAAATAGCTATTATTATTCCAATTACTAAAATAATTACTGCGTATGTCATCTCTCATCCTCCTACCTTAACGTGAATTACCACGAAATCCCAATAGATTGTCGAACTATCCTGCCCCGATAGTTATATAAAGAAGTTAATGCCTTAAAGACAGCTCTAATCTTCAGGCCCGTTTGTGGAATAATTATCTTCTTAATAAGCTTATGTATGATTTTAAACTGAATCTAAAATACATATAGTTGCCCTCAGTTATTAATAAGATTAAGAAATATTAAGAACATCTTTAACTTCCTTTTTGAGGGCTTTAAAAGGTTTATCGACAATTTGAAAAAACCTAATCCGTATTTGGATTAGGTTTTTTGATTTGATTAAATTGATTGCTACTTCTCAAATTATATATACTTAATTTGGAAACCAGCCGACCGGCTTTACATCGAGATTAATGTTGATTTGTTTAATTTCTTGGTATTCGTCTAAGCCGTATTTTCCTAAACTGCGTCCAATCCCGCTCTGTTTGTAACCGCCCCATGGCGCCTCGACATATGTGGGATGATAATCATTTACCCATGTAATGCCTGCCCGTACTTTCTTGATCACACGAAGTCCTTTAGCCCCATCGTTAGAGAAAACGCCGCCTGCAAGACCGTAGTCTGTATCATTTGCAAGTTTAATAGCTTCTTCTTCATCTTTAAACTTTTGGATGACAACAACTGGACCAAAGATTTCCTCTTGTACGATGCGCATGTCAGGTGTTACATCGGTGAAGACAGTCGGTGCAATGAAGAATCCTTTGTCAAGGCCCTCATCAACAAGACGGCAACCGCCTGCTGCAAGTGTCGCACCTTCCTGTTTCCCGATTTCAATATAGTTCAAAATGCTATTCAATTGCGCTTCGCTGACAATTGCCCCCATATTGCTGTCTTCTGCAAGGCCAGGTCCAACTTTGATTTTATTTGCGCGTTCCACATAGCGTTTTACATATTCATCATAAATACTTTCTTCAACTAGAATTCGGCTACCTGATGAACATACTTGACCGGCACCGAAGAAGATGCCAAATAATCCGTAATCGACGGCTGTCTCTAAATCTGCATCTGCAAAAACGATGTTAGGCGATTTACCGCCAAGCTCAAGGGAAATTTTCTTTAAGTTGCCCGCGGCCGCTTTCATGATAGAGCGGCCAACATCCGTACTTCCTGTAAATGAAACAATGTCAACATCCTTACTTTCTGCAATGGTCTGACCGACAACAGTGCCGCGGCCCATCACCATATTAGCCACACCTTTAGGGATACCTACTTCCTCTAGGATTTCAAATAATTTCATTGCTGTTACAGGTGTCAATTCAGCCGGTTTATATACAATGGTGTTACCTGCCGCAAGGGCGGGTGCGATTTTCCAGACACTCATTAAAAGAGGGAAATTCCAAGGTACAATCAAACCGGCTACACCTACTGGCTCACGAACAACCATCGCTTGCACGGGACCGGGAACTTGGTAAGTTTCACCTTCTGGATGAAGGATTAAGCCAGCGTAGTAACGGAAACACGCGGCGGCATCGGCAATATCGAAGCCCGCCTCTGCTTTAAGTTTCCCGTTGTCCATTGTTTCAAGAATCGTTAACTCTTCCGCACGTTCATCAATTTTATCCGCAATTTTATATAGGTAGGAAGCACGCTCCTGTGCTGTTAGACCTGACCAGATTCCACTTTCAAAAGCTGCTTTCGCTACTGAGATTGCATTTTCTGTATCTTCCTTGGTAGCACGCGGAGCCCTTGCAATGACTTCCTGTGTTGCAGGATTAATTACCGGGATTACTTCATATGAAGATGAGGTCTGCCACTTACCGTCGATGTAATTTTTAAGCTCTAAAACTGCCGTTTCTAAAATTGTCATGTTTTATGCCTCCGGTTTTCATTATTTTTTAAATTTTACCTGTACGGAATCGTTAAAGTTTTAAGACAAGTCTGTCGTCCTTCGCACGTGAGCAGCAAGTCAGGATTGACTTGCGTGTTTGACGGTTTTCTTCGCTAAGGAAGTTATCCCGGTGATCCACTTCACCTTCTGCAACATCTATCTCACAACTTCCGCACCCGCCCACTTTACAAGAATAAGGTGCATCAATTCCTTCCCTTAAAAGCGCATCAAGCAGTGTTTCACCTTCATGAACGTGAATGGACCGATCGCTGTCTGTAAGATCGACAATGAAAGGTTCTTGCGGCCCATCATTTTTTGTCGCAAATAATTCGAAGTGGATCGCGTGTTCCGGATAACCATATGAACTGGCAGCTTTTCGATACTCTTGTACCATCTCGAGTGGTCCGCAAAAATATACATGTGTGCCAATGCGATGATCCATCATCGTCTCTGGTAACATTCTGCGTTTGTCTTCTGCCTGCGAAAAATAAAAGGTACATTGATCAGGATATTTGGCTTTCAGCAGATCATAAAAAGGACATAATTCCGGTGTGCGTGCTGCATAATGGAGTTCGAAGGTTTGCCCATCGGCAGCCATGTCTTCCATCATTGCCAGAAATGGGGTGATGCCAATTCCAGCTGCATAAAAAGCATGATGCTTAGCTCGAAAGCTGAGAGGGAAGTTGTTTTTAGGGAAACTGACTTCCAACCTGGAATCTACCTTTACATGTTCATGCCAGAAAGCAGAACCTCCGCGTGACGTCTCATCACGCCGAATGGAAATTGCATATTTTTTACGGTCCCTTGGGTTGCTGATAAGGGAATATTCTCTCTCGAAAATCGTATCCCCGGCCGGCATGAAAGTGGTCAAATGCGCACCGCCTGTAAATGCAGGCAACGGTTTTCCATCAACTGGAATTAACTCGAACTGTTTCACGAATGGAGTTTCTTGAATGATCTTATTTACTTTCATTTGAATATTTCCTACTACCCGCATGATGTTCAGCTCCCTACTTCTTCTTCTTTTCCGATTGGGATGAATGGGTAACCAATATAGCCTTCCCGTACGATTGAATAAAAAGGACCTATTTCAAGACTGGCTCTGCAATGGTCACATTCTGCAATCTCTGCTTCTTCTTCGACTTCCGACACTTCGAAACATTTCATGCAATATACGTAACGTCGTTTAGGCCCGATAATCACCGTCTGGATCTCAGCTTCAGATAGACCAGCTTCTACCCCCAGCGAGAAGACCATAACGGCATTGTTCCATGCAGCCGCAATATAAAATTGTGTGCCCATCTTTTGTGACAAGATGAATCTCTTAATCTCCTCTTTATCTTGCATTCCGTTAATAGAAAGATATTCGACAGGCACTGTACCTGCGATTTCAGAAGTGAAACTCTTAGCCTTTTCGTATCCGGCTTGATCTGAAATGACGACAAACTTTCTTCGTTCATTCCGAGGAGTAAATTGATTTACGATCGTAACAGATTTATCAAACAATACTGGACTATTGTACAAGGCCCTCTTCCTCCTACTTATTGTTTATTTTTGCTTTTTGTTCTTCATCAATGCGTCTCAAATATTCGACTGATTGCGGAAGAAACGGGGCGATCCCTTTGTATTCTGCCATAGGTTCTGGAATATCCTGCAGCACGCTATATGTCAGATCAAACCACTCCTTGCGCAATGTCAAATCTTCAAGTGGCAGGAACTGTGTGTTCAATACGAATAGAATGGCATTGCTTCGTGGCATGCGATAAAATTTTTGTTCTTCAACACGCAAACGAACCAGCTTTCCTGCATTTTCTGGTGTTATCTCAGAACGCTGCGGCTCCCACACATCCATCGTTTCATAGTTGACATCCCAACGGTTCGCCATCAGGTTCCAGTTGATGCGTGTCCATGGCTTTCCTGGCTCGATGGATAATAAAAACTTACGAACGCGATCTGCCAGTTCATCACCTTTCCGCGATACAAATGGAACAGGTGCATGGATTTCATCGAAAGACATGCCTTTATTCCAGTTAGCCGAGAAGAGTGCGGCGTATGAAACCTGCCCCACTTCCAAATAGAAATTACTATCGCGATGAACCATTAAAACAAAATCATTGTGGAAATGGCGGCCTATATAATCAAGCGGCTCATTTGGAAGTGTGCTGGCATCGCCATACACAAATGAATCGGATTCCCCGAAAATGTGGTTCTTGAAGGTCCAGTTGTCTCCATCTTTAATGACCTCGAAATGCTCCGGATAGCGATCAGTTGCCATGTCGATTAGCATTTCCAATACTTCCCATTGCATTTCTAATGTGTGTGAAAAAGATTGAAACCTTATATGCGGCTGTTCTTGAAGGAGACGACGCTTCGTTTCCACTTGGAGTTTGTATTCTGGTGTAACTTCAATACAGTTAATGTTTGAGAGTCTTTTCAAGTCGTTTGAATAACGATAGTTACCTGAAGTGAATGGAAATGGGAATGTATCTAAATCAGTTGTTTTGAAATCTAAACTTTGTGTAAACATTGAACAATCTCCTCTCGTTCCCTAGATTCTTTAAAGTGCGTTTTTTTCTATTTAGCTTCCTTTAATTCAACGGATGGACGCTCCATGTCAACTTCAAAACGGAAAATGTATTTAGATGAAACATAATAGGTGACTAAAGCGACAAAGTATGTTGGAATTCCGGCAGCCGTATAAAGGAAAAAGTCACTTGCTTCAAAAGTCAATGGATTATAGAGTGCCCAGTAAACGATCGTTCCTATGACCACCGTGAGAACGGCCGACGGGTTAATGCCTTTCCAATAGGTATAAGAGCCTTGCGTGTCATACAAATCCCTTATCGAAATGCGTTGGCGCTTTACAAAAAAGTAATCTGCAACGACAATGCCGCCAAGAACAGCCATAATAAAAGAAATGACAGCAATGAATGAACCAAATGCATCGTAGAACGTTGAGCTTAGAAGTAGGAATATAGTCGGTACCGTTGTACCCATCGCAATCATCCATGACTTTTTCGGGAATACAGTTTTAAAGCTGACAGCTTGTGAGTACATAAGGAAAATGGCTGCACCGACATTCCCTACCGAAAGTAAAATCAAGCCGATGAATCCGCCCCAACTTCCTGCAATTGAAAACATCCAGTCAGAAGGATTAAGTGATCCAGCGACTAATGCAGCAAGGGCCCCGACTAATGCAGCGATACAGACGATGATTCCAAAGCTGTAGAATCCTGCTTTAAATGCGCCTCCTTCTGTTTTAGATAAACGGCTGTATTGACCAAGGTACGGAAGCCATGAAAACCCGAGACCGATATTTAATTCCAGGGCTGTCGCGAATGATCGAGAAGTCATTTCAAACGGTTCAGAAGGAAGTATATTGGCAACTTTCGTGAATCCCTGTCCAAACAAGACTATTGCGAGAAGGCCAAACATGAGAACCATAAAAACCGGAACGGCTACTGCGGTATATTTTTGAATCGCTACCGGTCCCCTCACCGTTACAAGAAATGCACAGATAAAGAGTAAAATCGAGAAAAACGGCGCTCCCGTTGCTTGGCTTGAGAAAATGGCGGGCATCCCCATCCAATTAGCAGCCTCTGCTAAAGCCTGTCCAGACATAAAAAGCGCAATGGAAATGTAGCCGAGAGTTAAAATAAGAAAAACAAAGAAAAAGATATTGGATCCTAGATACCCTAGTGAACTTCGAAACCCTACAAAAGTGTCTATGCCATAACGCGCAAAATAAAGGGTAATGGGAACAATCAACAGCATAGGGAAGGCGTTACCGAATAAAATCGCTGCGAGTGACTGCTTCGCATCAAGCATTGTACCTGTGTATCCACCAGTTAACAGCCCAAAAGATGAGAGGCCAATAACAACCTGAACTAAAATTAAATCCCGAAGATTAAAAATCCGGTCATTTTTACTTGCCGGTAAAAAGCCAAAGGCCACATCCTTTGAAATGGAGGAATTCTCTTTACTCACACGCTTCTCTCCCAACTATAAAATAATGATTGTATTGCTTGTAAATAAGGCTGTTATTGTTTTGGGTGATCTAAACAAAACTACTTTAAACAAGTGAATAGATGAGGTAAACGATGATTAAAATCATGAAAAAAATAGAACCTGTCGCATCCTTCCATTTCATTTTGTCGATTTTCACGGCATCTTCCTGCTCATACGCATTGATCCGCTCATTCAAATCTGAATATAGGTTTTTAATAAAGGGATCTTCAGAATTGATATTCTGTTGAAACTGATTCTCTTTATTCAAAATAGTTCTCCCTCCTTTGCAAGCATGCATTTTAGTCCCTTCTCTTTACTTTATAGCAATTACCATGCCAATCAGAAACACTATGCTTACAGGGTTTTCAATAGGAAGAATATTCATTTTTGAAACTATTGAACAATTGTGAAATTTCTGTAATATAAAACTATGAAGTTTAATGAAAGGCAGGTAGACATAAATGGATCACTTCACCTCTGCACTCTTGTCTATTTACGATCAGCTTATTGTGACAGATAATAATGGCACCATACTGAAATCGATTGGAACAGGGAATTCATTATTCCATACAGTCAAATCCGCTAATGTCGGTGGTTCCATCAAGGATGTTGAACAAGATTTATTTTCTACAAGCTTGGCAGAAGAGGTAATGGGCAAAAATGAAAAAAGATCTTTCATGCAGCCCTCATGGCAGGGGCCAGAGATGCTGATGACGGCGTACCCGATTGAATTTGGGGCATGGGTCTGGGCCTACAAAGAAATTAAAGACTCTTATCCAGATACATCAATGAGGCAATCGGGGCCTTTGTTGGAATCAAAGAAGCCATCTTTTCCATTTGTGATCCGCAGTAAACCCATGCTTGATGTTCTTCATAAAATGCAAATGGTTTGTGATGTCAGCGCAACAGTCCTTTTATTGGGGGAATCCGGTGTAGGAAAGGAAATAGCCGCCAGGGCCATACATAATATGGGTAACAGAAGCGACGGTCCATTTATACCTGTCAATTGCGGCGCCATCCCGGAAAACCTGATTGAAAGCGAACTGTTTGGCTATGTAGAAGGGGCTTTTACCAGCGCACGGAAAGACGGCGCCAAAGGGAAATTCACACTGGCCCATAAGGGTATCTTATTCTTGGATGAAGTGGGCGAGTTACCGCTTAACGTACAGGTAAAACTGCTTCGCGTCCTTCAGGAACGCGTGGTCACACCAATAGGAAGTACGACCTCACACCCTGTTGATATTCAAGTGATTGCCGCAACAAATAAATCGCTCGAAAAAATGGTGAAAAAAGGTGAATTTCGAGAAGACTTATATTATCGTCTTCATGTCGTACCTATCCATCTTCCGCCGCTTAGGAATCGTGTAGATGAAATCCCTCACCTGGTTCAATTTTTTTTACAAAAGTACAATACACTGTACAATCGAAATGTAGCCGTCACCCCGGATGCAATCGACTTGCTATGTATCTATCAATGGCCCGGTAACGTGCGCGAACTTGAAAATACAGTTGAGAGGCTTGTGATTACAAGCGGAATACCGGAAGTGGATGTTGCTTTGGTTAAAGAGGTCCTCCCTTTTAAAGGGCCCAAACCCACTTCACTACCTGTTATCGATTTTCTAATGCCTTTGCAAGAAGCAGTCGAACTTGTGGAGGAACAACTGATCAACATGGCAATGGAACAATACAAATCATTAAAACTAGCGGCAAAGGTATTGGAAGTCAGCCAGCCGACGATGAGTAGGAAATATAAAAAATTACGTAATAAAATTGAAGAGGCACGCTTTTCACCAGTGAATAAACGGGCCATTTTGGAAGAACAAATAAATCAACGGCTTCGTTCCGTTGCCGCTGTAACCGCAGCTATCATTCCAGCTGAAGAGGTTATCAGTCTACAAAAAAATATGAACCGGCAAACTTCCTATTCCCAGAAATTAAAACAAAAGCTTACCATGATTCAAGAAAAGGAAGGCGTAATTGAATGGGTCTTTATATTTATCATGACGGAGGATGGACGTCTGATTCACCTCGTTGCAGACAAAGGCTTTGTAATTGAACCGGGGGAAGAATATATTGGTCCCCCGGAAATGGTTAATGTCGCTTACCAGGCGTTTAATGGTAAAGCGGGTGTTACTCCCATTTACGAAGACAGGTACGGTGAGTGGAAAACAAGCTTTGCGCCAATTATTGATGATGACGGCAATATCGTTGCTATTGTCGGATGTGATTACAGTAAAGCCTATTTTAATTCTGAAATGCAACGACTCCGTAAGCAACTCAATATACATGTTTGATTTCAGGATACAGTCATGTCGGAATTAATTCAAACTGGTTGGATGCTATAGCGAAAAAAGAAAAGCTGATTAAAGGAGCCGTCTTGACCGGGCTTTTGTAGTCAGCTTTTTCGTTATTAACATTCATATACAATATTAAGGGTATAAAGGAAATTAAGAGAGGTCTTAACAGTTTGTCTGGGTCTGCTCAATACAGAATCAAGGAAACCTGGATCTTTTACTCCGATTGATTCAGTAGGAGAATAAACTTTTATTGAATGGCATCGATAGCAATAATTTGATTAGTGGAAAAATAGATAATTATCCAACGTCATATTATCTATCCACCAATCCCTTGAATGCTTCGTCATGTCCTTTAATAACGTTTGGAAATATTTCCATAAATTCTACATCTACACCTTTAGGTAATTTCACATTTTTATTTTTCCTTAAAATGATTTCTTCACCCTTGAACTCAACTTCTAATTCGTCTCCAAAAGCTAAATTTGCAGTTTTCAACATTTCAACTGGAAACGTAATACCCAAGCTATTGGCGACTTTAGTTAATTTCCTAATGGCCATTATTCATTCCTCCTTCAAATTGTTTATACTACTTTTATCTGTAATTTGTTATTTTTAATTACACAAAAAAAGCTTGCAGATTTAGACCCTAAAAAGGACCGTATTCTACAAGCTGAACAGCCTCCATTATCCGAAGGTTTTTCTGTTACACTAATGATTAAAATGAAATACATCCCAAATGTCAGGTGTTTCTGATCCAATGTACCAAGCAGATACACCGCCTAAATGATTTTGTTTTACCAGATCAAGCCGAAGCTTCATCGATTTTTTATCTTCTATCCATATTTGATGCTTTTTCCCTTTGGAAGTATACTCCACGTAATTTTGTGATGTCTTTTTATCCCATACCTTTTTAAGTCCATGAGATGAAATGATTTTGTTGACCTCAGCCATGGTACGGTCATGACTTTTCACTTTATTGGTCGATAGATCGGTTACCCATTCTCTCGTATAAAATGGTACAGCCAATATTATCTTATGAGCAGGTACTTCTTTCATTAAAAGCTTAGTTCCTTCTTTGATCCAAGGTAACGAGGAAACGGACCCGGCTACTGGGCTCCCTCCCCAATGCTCGTCATAACCCATTATGATTATATAGTCTGCTATTTTGCCAAGTTCTTTCCTATCTAGACTTTTTGACCAAAAAGGGTCGTCATTTTCTCGAGTGACATCCACCGATAGTTTAATACCATGTGGTTTTAGGGCCTTTTTTAGTTCGCCTATGAAAAGTACAAAGTCCTTCTTATTTTTTGGATCGATGTTTTCAAAATCTACATTTATTCCATCACTTTTAGTTTTAACAAGTGAATCACGTAAAGCTGAAACTAATTTTTGACGTTTTTTTGTACTGCCTAGTATAGAACCAGTTAAAACAGGGTCAAATTTATTACCGATAAGTTGCCAAACTTGTTTTCCTTGTTTATGAGCGTATTGAACGTATTTTGTATCGACAGAAACGGATACGAAATTACCGGAATCCTTCAGCGTATAGGAACGAGGAGATACTACATTTAAATTGGGGTGTTTAAGTTGTTGGGTGTAGTTTTCTTTCGATCCATTATGCTTCCAGCCCATGACGATAAGGCTTTGCTTCTTTTTTTGAAGTAGAGATTTCTTTATCCATCCCTTTTTACCATCAAGCAGTTGAACCTGGTAGTAATAATCGGGAATCTTCAATTTTTGACCAACTTTAAGGGTAACTGTTCGTAAGTTATTTAATTTCGTCAAATCACTTGTGGTTACCTCATATTTAGTAGAAATCTTCCACAATGTATCTCCTGATACAACCTTATGGATCTTATACTTTTGGGGAATCTTCAGGTTTTGGCCAACATTAATTTCGGAAGAGGTTAATTTGTTTTCTTTCTGTAACTCACTTACTGAAACTCCATATTGATTTGCTACTTTCCATAATGTGTTTCCAGTCTTTACTTTATGTATAATAGGCTTCGTAGAATCTCCAACGACAGAAGAAATGATGGGAAACTCCTCACCTTTTTTTAAGGTCATTAGTATAGTGGAACCTAGTTTAGGAGAACTATAAACCTTTGTAGTACCCGCTTTAACAGAACCTATGTAAAGTGTATTACTTGATGCTTTACCACTGGTTGGAAAGAGACAAATACAAAGAAGGCAGAACATAATAAGACATCCAAAGAATTTTTTCACTATTATTTTATTCTCCTTAAATTTTGATAAATTTAACTTTACTAGTTTACTATGGAGAATAGTTATAAAATAGAGGTACTTTGTGGAAAAGTTATTTCCTATATTTTAAACTCTTTTTATTTACAATCCTGTACCGTTAGTACAAATAAAGAGCATTAACCGTTCTTGGATCAATGCCCCCATTTGTTTAAGATTCGAAGTTTCATAATCTATTACTATAAATTGGTCTACACATAATAAAAGCCACTATAGTACTTAACTCTATTTCTTTGAATTATGATTACTCTTTTAAAATTCGTATTTAAGGTTTTATAAATAAGGCAATTATTTTTCATAGAAGTATAGACTCCCCATTTTAAATTTCTTCGTGCATATGTTTACGGATAAAGAGTGAGAAAATTGTTGCAACAATAGCTAATCCAATTGTTACAAGTGAGGTATAGTTAATGGCATCCAGTAAAACTTGTTAGCCTGCTATTGCAGCATCCATTGTATGACTTAGTTCTGTCGTACGATCTGCAGCATACGTTGTCATTAATGTAACAAAAATAGCTGTACCGATTGCACCTGCTACTTGTTGTACCGTACTGTATACTGCTATTATTCAAGTTTGCTGTTTGCTGCGTCTTAAATACAATAAATTCAATAAAATAATGCCTTAGAGAATTAGAGTTCCTCACCACTTGGCCGGATTACATAAACAAAAATAATAGATAATATTCGGAAAGCAATTTAGAGTTATTACAAAGTTTTTTTCTTAACCAACTCTCCTTAAAAAACAAAGGATTTATGAGATTATTTACGAAACAATGGATTTCGAGATGCGGAGTCCATTATGTTTTTGCTAGTCTACTTTGCCCGGCTGTTAATCCGGCCTCTGAAGTGGGATATTCCTTTAATATCAATGTGCGAAAATGAAGTTTAGCTTCCACATACATATATTCGTTACGATTTTCTGTTGTCTTGACAAATTCCGAAGGTCTAAAGGTGAATTTCTCTAATTTCATGAGGGTCAAAATCCTCTTTGTAATAAAGCACACACAAATTAAACATCGCACGCACCCGTACGTCCTCCCCAGGATACTGATATCATAGAATCTATTAAAAAAAGGTCAACCAGTAATTTTTACTGGTCGACCTTATAATACGACGCACCCGTTAATTGAATAAGAAACAGTTATATAATGGGGTTCATGATATAATTATCATAGATAATCTCTTACAAACAAAACAAATTAATCATTCTGAAAATTAAATCTTTTAAGGAGTCGATGAAAGTTGACAATTGATAGTAAAAAATCAATTAGTAAAGAACAAACTATTTTTAATCACATTGGAAATAAAATCAAAACAGAAGATAGAGAAATTAATATAATTGCTAGATTAGAAGAACCACTAATAGTAATTTTAGGAAATGTTTTGAGTGACGAAGAATGTGACGAACTAATTAGATTGTCAAAAGACAAAATGCATCGTTCTAAAATTGGAGTTACACACGAAGTAAATGAGATAAGAACAAGTAGTAGTATGTATTTTCAAGATAATGAAAATGACATCATTACCAAAATTGAAAAAAGAGTATCATCTATTATGAATATACCCATTGAACATGGGGATGGTATTCAAATTCTTAAATATACTCCTGGTCAAGAGTATAAAGCTCATTTTGATTTTTTTACATCTTCAAGTAAAGCAACAAAAAATAATAGAATTAGCACAATCGTCATGTACTTAAATGATGTGGAGCATGGAGGAGAAACTTTTTTTCCTAAACTAAATCTTTCAGTATCCCCACGAAAAGGAATGGCGGTGTATTTCGAATATTTCTATACTGATAAAAACATAAACGAACTAACATTACATGGTGGAGCGCCAGTTATAACTGGCGAAAAATGGGTTGCAACACAATGGATGAGAAGACAAAAATAGTATATTTTTTACCTGAATTCTTTCGTTCCAAGACAGACACATCCTTTCAAAAATCATTGTAAGGACTAACTAAAATGTGTCCATGAAACAATATTAACTCTAAGTTTGTTGGGTATACACGAAACGATGGAAGGAAAGCCATAACCTACGGCGTGTCCTAGAGAAGTAAGTAAAGGTAACTCTTTACCATCAATATTTTCATTGAACGAAATTACATAACACTAGTTTCCTACACCATGTTTATTAGTAACTTGGAAAATTTCAATATGGTTTGAATTAGGTTTTGAAGTTTCAATCATATATTCTTCACAAAGCGTTTCTTTGAAATTATGGTTAAGTCAAAACAACTCAATCGAGAAGTAATGCGACTATACATCTAGAAAACTGGGCTTATATCTAAAAACCACAACCAACTTCTAGGGCGGCTGGTTGTAGTCTTCAGTTTTTGTTATCCCCAGCTAGAACTGACTCTTTACTTTATAGAGTCTCTTACTTTACGTAAGAATTCAATATGTTGATCAACAATACTCGAGTGAAGTAACTGGCTCTCTTTTAATAAACGAAAAAAAGGGTTTCTGATGCGAATTCTTCTTCTCATAAATAACACTCCTTTCATCTTTTCTTTATTTTATTAATGAATGTCCTTACTTGTAACGGCTAGTCCCTCAAGATGAAAAAAAAGTTAGTAATCTAGTTAATATTCCCTTACTTGTCCAACATCCATTTGTTTTAAATAAGACAAAACAACGCAAACACCTGTGAAGCCATCCCTAAGTCATGTGTTTCCAGCTGGATGATTCCATACCGGGTGAATAGATCAAGAACATTTTCCATCCCTACTTTTAAAACTAGGAAAACAGTAACCGGGGTTTCATTTCTTATTGGTGCCGACCTTTATGGGTATGAAGATGGATATACCAGCATGAATAACTATATTGTGGATTATATTCAAAAGGGCTACAGAAGTCGTTAAGGCATTCTAGAGCGGAAGAGATTCCTATTCTGGGATTCCTGTCTTGGAAGCCCAATGGCTGTCATCTATGCTTCATTTGCTAATGAACCGATAAAAAATCTTATGCTGTCAGCAGCACCATTTGATTGGGTCATTCCCCCCATCGTCAATCGAACCAACGCAACACAGGGCTTTTGAGATCCATGGTGAATAGGCCGTAATCAATGACAACCATTTCATTATCCTCGGAAAATGCGACATTATCTAACCGCAAATCTATTGGAATAATGCCGTATCTTAGGAATTTTAATTCCAACTCGATTAGTTTCGTATATTCCATGATTGCAAGTGGCACTTTTGTGCCCATCTTCTTCATAATAATCCAGCCAGACCCAAACTCCTTAACCGGACATAGGTACTTTTGGGCTTCCTCATTGCAGTTATAATAAATGTATGCTTCATTTGCGTTGCCTATTAATCCTACTTCACACAGTGCAATTTTTAAGATATAGCCATTATTGAGATCATAGACAATTCTGTTATAACCATATCCAATCATTTTATACTTGAATTTTAGAGTTTTTTTAGCAGTAACCATTTTTTGTTTTGCCGTTTTAAAAAATTGGTATTTTCCCATTTGAGATATCCAGGGTTCAATGGATTTTATCTCTTCACGGGACAACATAGAACTTTCATTAGACTGTATTCTTTCATTACCATTGTTAATTAGGCACATCCCCTAAACGTCTCCTTTTTTTAAAAATTTGTAACTATAGAATGATATTTCCAGGGATATTGAAAAACATATACTTAGAAGAGTCACTAAGTAAAAGATTGTGTTCTAGCTGTTTATATTGGAGCGTTGAGAAATTATTTATTTTGCTACTTGTTGATAGCCGACCGAATTCATTTCTTTTTTCTACGATCATGCGCAATCCTCGCTTGGCCTGAGGGTAATAGATGGATGGGGCTTTACTTCATGATGATTCGAAGCTACCCTTAGCTTGTACCGCTTTGCAATAGTCGCAAGCACAAGCACTGCTTTCATCAATGCAAAATTATTACCAATACAATCTCTCGGACCTTCGCAAAATGAAAAGTAGGCATATATCCGGATGGTTTCCACAAAATTAATTTCAATCGTTCAGGCTTAAAAGACTATATATTATAGAAATACTCGGGCTTTCGGTTCATTACATACTGGCTTACCAGGAACACATTCCTTTTTTTAATTGATACTTATTTATCTCCACCTCCTCTTCCACTTCACATCCAGTGACAAAGACAGGAGAAAAAAAAGCATCGATTCCTAGATGATTTTTTGAGTATAGGTAAATTTCATGAAATCCCCAGGCGAAAAAGGGCCGTAATATCGATCATATCCTGCCTTCTATACATGATATGACTTTTATATAAAATGGCTTGTATTGTAGTTGAGAAAAACTAGAGTTATTGACTAAAAAAATTCAACACTATAACTTTTTTTATAGGTGTTTATAAACTTATTTAACAGAATACTCCCCTTATCCTCTAAAACAGCCTTTTACTCACAAGGAGCAAAGGCTGTTATTTAAACCTATTAGCGATAGTCTATTTTATAAAAAAAGCAACTGCCTAATCAACGCAGTTGCTTTTCATCTTGTTTCGGTAATAGAAAAAATTAATTTATATGAAAGATTCCCTTTCTTTCGTTTGCAAAGGAATCCCGCAATGTTGTTTTTAATATTTTCCCCGATGGGTTTCGTGGGAGCTCATGTACAAAGTCTACTGATTTTGGTTTCTTATAGCCGGCTAATTTTCCTTCGCAGTAACCAATGATATCTTCTGCTATAAGATTAGCCCCTTCCCTTTGTACAACAATGGCTTTAACCGATTCCCCCCACACGGCATCAGGTACACCAATCACCGCAACATCGAGAATCCCGGGATGTGAATAAAGGACTTCCTCAATTTCACGCGGATAAATATTAACGCCGCCGCTGATCAGCATGTCTTTCTTTCGGTCCACAATATAGTAAAATCCATCCTCATCCTGTAGCGCCATATCTCCCACTGTAAAAAAACCATGATAAAACGAAGCGGCGTCAGCATCCGGATTGTTATAATAACCGTCTAAGTTGTACGGTGATTTAAAATATAGCTCCCCTACTTCACCGTTCGAAATCGGGTTCTTCTCGTCATCCAAAATTAAACATTCCACAAGAGGGAAAGGATGTCCCACTGAACGTTCCTTCCGGCGAATGTCACCTGGTTTAATGTTCAGTGTAATCGCACTTTCAGTCGAACCGTAAAATTCGTTCAAATCGGCATTTTTGAAAAAGTCCAGAATATCCAGTTTTGTTTGTGTCGGCAGCGGCGAGCCTGCTGAAACCAACACACGCATAGAGGAGATGTCATGCTTTGCTTTTATTTCTTCCTTCGTGTTGATCAAGAAATTGTACATCGTGGGTGCAAGGAACGTGTTTGTTATCTGGTATCGCTCAATGTCTTCAAGCACTTGTTCTGCATTAAATGATTCATGAATGACAAGGGTGCCACCCACGAGCAGCTGCATGACAAGAAAAATCCAAGGGGCTGCATGATATATGGGCCCTGCAACAAGGTGAATATCTGATTCGCCAATCTTGTATTCATAAGCTGCCGCCATTCCTGTCAGTATTCGGGACCGATGGGAAATGACCACTCCTTTTGGCTTTCCGGTCGTACCGGAAGTGTAGCCCAAATAGAAAGTATCTTTCTCATGAACCTCAATGTTCGGCTCCGCATCACAGCCTGAAGCAAGAAAATCTACATACCCTTCCAAAATTTCATTGGACGCACCGCCCACTACCAGTACGGTGTCTAATTGAGAGTTTCTTGGGAGCAACTCTTGTGCAATACCTTCATATTCTTCTGAAATAATGAATCCCCGGCTTTCAGAGTTTCTTAGTATATATTCTACTTCCTGTCCAACCAGGCGATAGTTTATCGGTACAATGATGACTCCGATTTTGGACAGCCCGGCAATGATCTCGACATAAGCAGCATGGTTCTTTAACATGACAGCTACTTTATCGCCTTTTTGAAAGCTACGATCCAAGAAAGCGTTTCCAAATTTGTTCGCGCGAATGTTTAACTCTTCATATGTATTGATCGTATTTTGAAAAATAACAGCCGGCTTATTTTTGTACTTACTTGCATTTTGCTTTATAACTGTACCAAATGTCAGCATACTCTCCACCAGTCCTTTTTTAAATAAATATAATTTTAAGAAAATTATATCATTTTTAAAAAAGATGGTAAAAAATATTTTTTTGGTAAAAATTAATTTTACCTCATATATATTATCGAGCATCTAATACCAACCATTATTTACTGAGACCCCTGCTTTAATTTAAAAACAGATAAAAAAAGCCTAATTTATAGGCTTTTCAGTTTGTAGACAAAAGGGGTTCGGAATGTTTTAATTCCGGACCCCTTTTGAAATTCCCTTTGAATTTTGCTCAAGATTAAGAGATTGGGCCTCTACGAGCCCACTTTATTAAGCCATTCTTGGACCTTGCCATGTCCAATTGGCTATCTTCTTTAAATTCATGGCAGCGAAAGTAAGCATCGCCTGCATCGACAATTTTTTAAGTCCCCTTAAAGTAGTCCAACGCATACCATGCTTTTCTTTTGCATCTGCGAATACACGCTCTATTGTTTCTTTACGTTTCGCATATATAGGTTTTACATCCTTGTGATGACGCAGATGATCTGCTTCTTCCATATAATTTTGCCAGATATGGCGTGTCACCACTTTTTGATGGTCTTTGCTTACTGTACACTGTGATAAAAATGAGCATGTCGCACAAGTGTGTTTGGGTGATTTGTACTCGCGATAGCCCTCTTTATTTGTTGTTGAGTACTTTAAAATCTCGCCCGATGGGCAGAGATAACAATCAAAATGTTCATCGTAAACATAGTCATGCTTGCGAAAGAACCCTTCTTTTGTTCGTGGACGTGTATAGGGTAAAGCTGGTGTGATTTCTTTCCCAAAAAGGTAGCTTGTAATGGCTGGTGTTTTGTAAGCTGCATCTGCGGCAACAGCTTCAGGTTTTCCAACTTTCTCAATCACTTGTTCAACAAGAGGCTCTAAGATATGACTATCATGCGTATTTCCCTTTGTTACAATCGTCCCCAGCACAAAACCGTTGCGGTCCGCAGCCGCATGAAATGAATAGGCAAACTGTTTTGTTCGTTCATCTTTTACATAGTAGCCACTCTCAGGGTCAGTTGTACTTTCTTTAATTTCTTTGGTTTCTTCTTTATCAAATTTATCCGGTGGAAAAGGCTTCTTTCCATTGTTTTCACGATCTTGATTTATTTCTTCTTGAAGGCGTCCTTGATATGCTCGTGTTTCCTTACGAACGATTTTCTTTTCGAATTTTCGCTTATTCGCACTGGCTTTCACATGTGTTGAATCAACGAATACGTGCTCTGCACTTATTAACTTTCTTTCTGAAGCTGTCATTAAGATACGATAAAAAATCCGTTCAAACAGGTCTGTATCTTTAAAGCGACGCTCATAATTTTTCCCGAACGTTGAGAAGTGAGGTACTTTATCATGGAAACCGTAACCTAAAAACCAACGGTAAGCCATATTCGTTTCAACTTCTTCAATCGTTTTACGCATCGAACGAATACCGAAGGTATATTGAATGAATGTCAATTTAACTAAAATAACTGGATCAATACTTGGGCGCCCTATCTCTGAATACATCTCTTTCACCAAGTCATAAATGAAAGTGAAGTCAATGGCCCCCTCAATTTTACGAACCAAATGGTTCGCTGGCACCAGTTGATCCAAAGTAATCATTTCAAGTTGATCTCGCTGAATAGAATTATGTTTCGAAAGCATCGTCATCACCTCAAGTTTTAATACTTCTATATTAAAACAAAAAGGACTGTAGGCAAAAGTGGTTATATATAATTGTTAAAACAAAGTTGATTGGAACGGAAGGTGCGAGACTCCTGCGGGAAATGCGTGTCCAAGGGAGACCCCACAGGCGCAAAGGCGCCGAGGAGGCTCCCTGACCGCCCGCGGAAAGCGAGTGCCTGGAGTGGAAATCAACGTCGAATTTTTACAACCCCTCAAAAAAACTGTAGACAAACTCGATTTTCATCGAGTTTGTCTACAGTCTGAAAAGCCTAATTTATAGGCTTTTCTACTGGATAATTGTCTACTTCTTCTTTTGAATATTAATTTCTTATTATTTCAAAACAATTTTAGCTGCTCATACTTTACTTTGAGTTGTTTTTGTTCCTTATGAATTTTTTTCAACGATGTTACTGGTACAATTTCATTTGCAAAGACTATCTGTTGAGCTGGGTGTATTTCTAAGATAGTTCTACCCGGGATAGTCACCGGGGTTTTTCTTTTGACTCTTATAATCTATCTAGGGTTTTATCATGAGATACTTCCGTTAATGTTTCAAGTACACCACTCAAATCTAGTATTTTTTAAGTGCTTCAATCATTAGCTTCCAAAAACCTTCTACATCAAGTTCTAATCCAAACTTAGCATTAACTTTTCTACCAGTGACCCCATGTAGATCAATTAACGTTGTTCCTGCAGTAAACTCTCCTTTAGTTTCCACTGTAATATTTACATCTTTCGTCTTAAACAATTCTGGTGCAACACAATATGCCACAGTTAATACATCGTGTACTGGTGCCCCATCAAAGTCGAACATCTCCTTATATGTTGATGCAAAAAACACTAATAATTCACCAACTATTTTAGCAACATTGTTATCAATTTTATTCACTTGATCGATAACTTCTCGTGTTGCTATGGCTTGATGTGTTATATCTAATCCCATAACTACTATTGGAATACCACTATCAAATACTTTTTTTGCAGCTTCTGGATCAACCCATATATTAAATTCAGCAGTTGGAGTCCAGTTACCAAATGTTCCACCACCCATAAGAACAATTTCTTCAATATTGTCCTTAATTTCTGGTGCTTTTGATAAAGCTAATGCAATATTTGTTAATGGTCCTGTTGGAAGAATTGTAACAGGCTCTTTTGACTCTTTTAACAGTCTTACGATTGTGTCAGCTCCATGCTCCTCACTCCAGCTACGAGAAGGTTCGGGCAATTCTGGACCATCCAGACCTGAATCTCCATGAATACCAGGTGCAGTTTCTCGTAATCGAATCAATGGCTCGCTTGCCCCTTTTGAAACAACAACATCCGTTAGTGAAACTAAATCACAAATTTTTAATGCATTCATAGTTGTTTTTTCAATTTCAGCATTCCCGGAAACTGTTGTAATCCCTAAAATTTCCAATTCTAGTTGTGCAGCAGCTAAAATAATTGCAATTGCGTCATCATGTCCTGGATCACAATCCATAATAATTCTTCTTTTAATCATCATATTTCACCTCTATCTAAAAATTACATGAAAATACCCATAATTGTAGCTGAAATTACAGATGCTAATGTCGCACCTAACAATAATTTCAATGAAAATTTTGCAACATAGCTCCCTTGTTTTTCACTGATTGATTTGATTGAACCTGAAACAATACCCACAGTTCCAAAATTTGCAAAACTAACTAAATAAACTGAAACAATAGCAACTGTTTTATCGGAAAGATGGTTTGAAATCTCACCAAAATTCAACATTGCAACAAATTCATTTGTAACTAGTTTTGTCGCCATTATTCCACCTGCTTGTACAGCTTCTGCCCAAGGAACACCTATTAAAAAAGCAATTGGTGCAAAAATATAACCAATAACCGTTTGGAAAGAAACATGAAATACACCTAGAAAAATCACATTGATCAATTCCATCAAGGAAATAAACCCTAATAGCATAGCAGCAACGATAATAACAATTTTAAATCCATCCATTACACTTTCTCCAACCATTTGGAAGAAAGGAACTCTTTCATTTTCTTCAATTTGAATTAGATCCTCATTATCGTCTAAATCATATGGGTTAATAATATTAGCAACTATGAGTGCACTAAAAATATTCAATACAACAGCAGTTACAACATATTTTGGCTCTAACATTGTCATATAAGCCCCAACCATCGCCATACTTACTGCACTCATTGCTGATGTACAAATTGTGTAAAGTCTTTTTGGAGATAAGAGTGGTATTTGCTTGATAATGGTTAAGAACACTTCTGGTTGTCCCAGCGCAGCTGTAGATACAGCAAAATAGCTTTCTAGTTTACCCATTCCTGTTATTTTACTTAAAACCAAACCGATATATTTGATTACGAATGGTAATACTTTTATATAATTAAGTATTCCTATTAAAACTGACATAAAAACCAGAGGTAATAACGCTACAAAGAAAAACGTTATTGCACCTTCATTCACCATTCCACCGAATACAAATTGAATTCCTGAATCAGCAATCGCCATTAATTTTTCAAAAAACACTCCTATTTTAGTAATCGCAATTAGCCCTATACTAGTATTCATAATGAAGTAAACTAAAATGATTTGCACAGCTAACATAATCAGAATACGTTTATATTGTATTTGTTTTCTATTGTTACTTACTAAAAAAGCAACAACAAAAACAAGTAAAATTCCTGTTATTAAGAAGATAAAATTCATTTTCAGGCTCTCCTTTTAAATGGAAACGTTTACATTTGTTATAAAAAACAACTTCTATAAAGTCTAGTTGTTAACAATAATCTGAGACATTTAACTTTATAGAAGTTGAGTTTATGCTAATTACGAACTCAGTTTAGTATTAGTTTAGTTTTGTTGTTGAAACTAACTGCTATTTCGGCTCCTACTTTAGCATTATGTTTTACTAATTCTATATTGGCATCAAGGCTTTTACCGCCGGTTAATTCTTTTATTTTTCCGAGCAGGAATGGTGTACTATCCTTACCAATAATATGATTTTCTTCTGCTTGCTTAATTGCTTGACTGATAATTTCATTGATATAATCTTCATCCATAGCAAATCTTTCAGGAATAGGATTAGCGATAACTGCTCCACCATTAAGATTTAATTCCCATTTCGTTTTTAATGTTTCAGCAATTTCATCGATTGAATCAGTGGAGAAGTTTAATAGATATTCACTATTTCTTGTGTAGAATGCTGGTAGGCACTCCGTTTCATATCCAATTACAGGCACCCCTTTTGTTTCAAGGTATTCTAGTGTAAGCGATAAATCTAGGATTGATTTAGCACCAGCACAAATTACCGCTACATTAGTTTGGGCTAATTCTTCAAGGTCAGCTGAGATATCCATAGTAGTTTCTGCACCTTTATGAACCCCACCAATACCACCTGTTACAAAGATTTTGATTTCTGCCAAATCAGCGCAAATCATCGTTGTAGCAACAGTCGTTGCTCCTAGTTGTTTTGTAGCAATAATTTGAGCTAAATCACGTCTTGATACTTTAGCAACATCTGAACTTTTACCAAATAATTCTAATTCATCTTCTGTTAAACCAATTTTAATTTTTCCATCAATGATAGCAATTGTTGCTGGAACAGCACCGTTATCACGAACAATTTGTTCAACTTCACGAGCCATTTTGACATTTTGAGGATAAGGCATACCATGTGAAATAATAGTAGATTCTAATGCAACGATTGCTTTTCCTTCCTCTTTTGCTTGTTGTACCTCTGCAGATAATTCAATATATTTTTTCATTTAAATTGCCTCCATATCTAACATTAATTGTTTTTTTGATAATTCTTGTCTAACTGTATACTTCGACATAATTGTTTTATGGGAATTGACCAAGCCAGCTTTTATTATGTAATCAATTTCTTTTTTTGTAACCAGGAATAAATAACGCCTGAACAAAATGAATCTCCAGCACCTGTAACATCAACAACAATTGGTGTTTCTATGGCAGGAAAATAATGAATCTCACCATTTTCACTACCTGTCATTACACCTTTTGAACCATTCGTTACAATAACATTTTTGACTCCTAAATCTAACCACTCTTTAACTGAATTTCCCCAATCTTCTTCATCATTGATTTTAATATTCATAAAAGTTTCTGTTTCATCTTTATTTACGATGAGCCAACTCACTGCATTCAAGGTTTTTGGAAGTCTATTCATTTTGGGAGACGAAACAGGAATAATGACTAATGGAATATTATGTTTAGATGTGAAAAAACAAAGAAAATCAATTGTTTCACTTGGACAATTTAAATCCACTACGATACATTTGGCTCTTCTAAGAATATTACTGTTTTTAATCAACAACTCAGGTGTAATATTCTCAAAAACGTCCATGTCTGCTAATGCAATTGATAAATCCCCATTCATATCTAAAACTGCTGTATAAGATCCTGTTGTCAAATTTTCATTTTGAGAGACATGTTCTAAATTCATAAAAGGTGACGATAAATCATAAATCTCTTTCCACTCTGAATCGAGACCACTTGCTGAAATTAATGTAACATCCTCACCTAATCTACCTAAATTTTCAGCAATATTTCTTGCTACTCCTCCAACCGATCTAGAAGATCTTACTGGATTAGATGTTTCATTAGTAATTTTATATTTTGTATAAAATTTCTTATCTACGTTAGCACCTCCTATGCAAACAATAGGAGCTATTTCATTTAAAACATAAGCCTTGCCAAAGACATACTCTTTCTTGATTAATCCAGAAATAATATTAGCAATAGACGACTTTGATATACCCACAATTTCCGATAACTCCTGTTGAGAAATAAAGGGATTTTCTCGAATCATATCTAATATCAACTCTTCTTTTTCATTAATATCATTAGCCATTTTTACACCTCACTTCTTTAAACAATTGTTTATTCTATGAACATACGTTTAGTATACGCTTACATTTTTAATTGTCAATAATATTTTAAATAATTATTCAATTACAAATGACACCATGTTATTTTATTGAAAATTTTATTTTGCGCCTAATGTTGTACTACTTTCTTTTTAATTAACAATATATTTCTATTAAGCATTGTTGGTAAGCTCATGCCTAGAAGAATGGTTACAATACCTACTATTTGCAGTGAAGTAACATTTTCACTTAACAATATGACTGACACCATCACTGCGATTGGCAATTCAATAGCACCCAATATTGATGACATACTCAATCCAACTTTAGGAACTGCAATAGTGAATAAGAAAACCGGAATAATCATCCCAAATAACCCCAATATCAAACCATAAATCCAAAGTCCTTCGCTAAACAAGGTTCCATTCCAAATAACTTCTGGAGACTGAAAAACAACCGACATCATAAAAGCAAAGAATGAAACCAATACTAAGCGATTAGTGGTATTCATATTTGTAGTTGCTCTACCGTTTACAAATAAAAATAGGGAATAACAAAGAGCAGCTGCAAAACCCCATAACCAACCTTGAAAAGGTATTTGAGATAAATCAACATCTATCAAACCCGCAGCTGGTATGGTCCCTGCAACCAATATTATTAGAGATATCAATTCAATTCGACTGGGAAATTTTCGTTTTGTTATACAAGAAATCAACATGCCTATCCATGTAAATTGAAACAATAGTACAACGGCCAAGGATGCAGGTAAATAGTTCAAAGAAAGACCATAAAAAATATTTGTCAACCCTGTAAATACTCCAGCTAAGATAAGAATTTTAACTCCATTAAAGCTAAATTTTGTTCGGTTTGTAAGAATGAAAATACACACTGCAATACAAAAACCGAAAAAAAATTGACTTGTAACAGCTTCAGATGCCGAAAAACCACTACGCATTGCTAGTTTTATGATAGTTGAAACTAAACCATAACTACTAGCTGCTATTACTACCAACAAGGGGTACAGATAAATCTTCATTATTCTAATTCCTCCTATCATTTTTTAATATTCATTGAGTTTTAAATATGATTTTTGAAAATCCAACAAAAAATCATAATCTTCAATATAAATCAAAGATAAACATTTTTACAATCTATTTTTTGTTTATTATTGATTGGCCAATCATTTGTCTGTAATATTTAGATAGCGTATAATTTATTTGTCGCTAGAAATGAGAATACTAAAAAATTTTAATATCTTTCAAAAAAATGAATTAATCCTATTGTTTTACTTGGGTTCGAAAAAAAGGGTATTTTGTATACTAAGAAATTTCGGCTATCTTGTAAACAAACAGAAGTTAAAGTTATTATGATTAATCTATTTAAACGTTTACAAACTTTTGTTTATATAATAAACTATCGTTTAATGAGAAGTGAGGCTACTTCATGGATAAAGAGAAACAAATTTTAGATTACATAAAAATAAATCCTTTCATATCACAGCAAGAATTAGCAAGTAAAGTTGGTTTATCACGACCTGCAGTTGCCAATTATATTGCTAACTTGACGAAACGTGGTGAAATAAAAGGACGCGCCTATATTCTCCGAGAAGAATCATCGATTGTCTGTATTGGAGGGGCAAACACAGACCGGAAAGCCCGATCAAATCAGGAGGTGCGTTTATATTCATCTAATCCAGTAAAAATTACTGAAGCTTGTGGCGGTATAGCACGCAACTTTGCCGAAAATTTAAGTCGACTCGGCTGTAGCACTACTCTAATGGCTTGTGTAGGGGACGACAAAGAAGGTAACTGGATACTGAATGAAACGAAAAGACAAGGAGTGGATGTTAGTCAAGTATGGGTTTTACCAACAGAGCGAACAGGGACTTTTACCACCTTATTAGATATTAATGGTGAAAGCATTGTCTCCATGGCTGATATGAATATATACGAAAAAATAACAACATCTATGTTTGAGGAAAAATGGTCCTATATCATTTCCTCCCAAGCTGTTTTTTTGGATACGAATATTCCTAAGGAATGTCTCAGTTATTTAATTAACCGCTGCCGTGATGAAAACATTCCTATGTACATTGACCCTGTATCTACAGCCAAAGCACGAAAACTTCCATTTCGTCTTGACGGTGTAGAACTGCTGATGCCTAACCGAGAAGAAGCAGAGATACTTGCTGAAATAAAAATCGAATCAATCAAGGATTGCCAATTAGCCTGTGAAAAAATTAGACAGCGTGGCGTTCAAAAAGTTATTATCACACTTGGTGATCAGGGGGTTTATTATTTTTCTACAGAGGAATCTGGACACTTGCCTCCTTTCAAAACTGACGTAGTTGATGTCACAGGGGCTGGTGAAGCATTTTCTTCATGTGCAATCTACGGAATCCTGAACGAAGAATCGCTATTTAGTGCTTGCAAACTAGGTCTTGCTGGTGCTGCTCTTACCATTCAAACTGAAGAATCTATATCATCATTTTTGAAACCTGAAAAAATTCATGAAATAGTAAAGAATTTTTCGTGATGAAATCATATTCTCACCTTAGAAATACTCCATTTCGTTACTTAAGGATGATTATTTCGTTGTGAATGTCATATCCACAAAAAATTAGTCCCCTTTTCTTGAAAGAGCATCTGCCTTTTCCTTAGCAGATGCTCTTTTTAGACGAGTTTCTTCTATATATAATCATCCTTTTTACATCTCTTTCGTATTCTTATGCCAACTTATAAAATGTCAGCTTTTTAACGTCTAATTCTCCCATCGCTTTAAGTTATTCAACCCTCCTGTTTTCCAACAATCAACATATTTTGAGTTCGATTACGGATATTAATATAGATATTGATACTGCGATGACGATTTTTGTGTTCGATATGCCTATTCAGCCTTAGTCTTTAGCTATACTAAAATAAATTAGGAGGTATAATCCATCGTTACAAGGATAATCAACCTTTACATAGAAAAAGCAGCCCGGCATACTTATGGTATTGTTCACAAATCCATGTTCGATAAAGATTTGTGTATGTATTTCCCATACAGATTCTCTTTTACTACTTCCACCTAAAAGTTTGATGATAAGGACGAACGACCTGATACTTTTTTCAGAATTGTTGGCGGATAATCGGACCTCCACGCTCTTTGGACATCAAGGTAATCGCTGTCACCTGCCACTGTGATACTCTCTGGATCCATGCCCTGTAATTGGATCCGATATTAAGGGACAAAAATCCCCTTCACAAATAATCCTAAACAGACACATGAATATTCTTAATATTTCTTGGATATTCTCATAAATGATGAATTTGATTACTAATTGACAAAATAGAGAATAACTCACCTTGGTTATGGATAAGAAAAAAGACACTACTCGTAAAGTTAGTGTCTTTTTTTAGAAAACATTCATTTAATAGGAATGGTACATTTTAAGTTGAAATGTCGTAGCAGTGATATTTCTTAGGATCTATTAACATGATTCAACAACTTTATATAATTTTTTGATTGGAAGTGTTTTTGAATTTTTCTTTCGTTGTTTTTTTCATACTGTTTGCTACTAACACACAGACCATACTGAAGATGAATAAACAAAGGAAGAAAATCCAAGCTACACGGTAGCTTTGAGTCACATCATAGATTAAACCAGAAACTATTACCCCAAAGGAACCTGCCGCTACAAAGAAAACTTGCACTATACCAAAAATAGATCCAAAATCTTTCTTTCCAAAGATATCATTAGTCATAAAAGGCGGACCTAATGTGGAAATGACAATACTAAAGCCAAATGCAATTGCAAATAAGAAAGCGAATGCTTGTGTCTTAGCTAACAGAAGCGCTACCATAGCAGTCGTCATACAAAATCCAACATAAATTGCACCACCTGCAGTACCGAACTTATCAAATACTGCACCTAAAATCAACTTCCCTACCGTATTTGCAAGGGAAAGAATACCAAAAATTGTGCCGGCAAAGATGGCTGGATGTCCGATATCCATTAGATAGGCTGGAATATGCATTTGAACGCCGCCTGCAACTAATGCAAAGCAAACGATTCCTAGGACAAAAATCCAAAACATAGCTGTCTTCTTTGCTTCTCCCATGGTTAGGCCACTCTGTTCAGACTCTAAATTCTCCGCAGATTCCATCTTGTCTGCTCCCAGTGGAACTAGTCCTTTTTCTGCAGGACTTTTCTTGGCAAATAGTAGTACTAAAGGCAACGTTAAAACAATGATAAGTGCACCAGCAATAACGTAGGCTGTTCTCCAACCGTAATTTGAGATTAATGTAGTTAAAATTGGACCTAACACTGCAGCTCCAATACCTGAACCCGCAAAGGCTAAACCCATTGCTTTTCCTTTTTTCTCATAAAACCAGTTGGTTACCATAATTGAAATTGGGATATTGGAGAATCCTGCCACACAGATACCTATCATAAATCCTACAATGCTAAAATATAGCGCTGAGTTTGCTAGTGAATATGACATAAATCCTACTCCGGCCATAATTACGCAAATTGACATAATCAATTTCATATTTCCTTTTGCTAACAGTTTACCCATGAATGGAGAAGCAACAGCCACTCCAAGGCCGGCAATCGAAAGTGCGATTGAAAAAGCGGTTCTGCTTATCCCTAAATCATCTGTAACAGGGACCATGAATAAACTATGTAAAGAATTTATTATAGAGAAGCCGGCGAACATAATAAAGAAGCCACACAACACAACATACCATCCATAAAAAACACCTTTAGACCCTTGTGCCATTTATTGAACCTCCAGTTTCTCTATTTACAACAAGTTCTTTACTAGCTAGATTACATAATGTGAGGTTCATCCGATTTCAATATAACAGGTCTTCTCACGGGTATATTCAAGGATGGAATCCGTTCCAAATCCACTGTCTTTTTGTCCTCCAAATGGAAGCTCTGGTCCAACTCTACGGAACAAGTTCACCCAGACATTTCCTGATTCTAATTGACGAATCATCCGGTGAGCTCGATCCAAATTCGATGTCCAAACGCCAGCTCCTAAACCAAATGCACTATCATTTGCAATGGCTATTGCTTCCTCTTCCGTATCGAATGGTATCACGGTTGCTACAGGACCAAAGATTTCCTCTTGGCAGATTCGAAGAGAATTACTATTGACCTTAATTAACGTAGGCTCAACCCAATAACCATCCGCTAATTGGGGATCGTCAGGTAATAGAGCGGCACCCCCATGACGACCGCCTATGATAACTTCTCCCCCCTCTTTTTTTCCTAATTCTATATACGAGCATACCTTGTCATATTGTGAGGAGTTAGCAATTGGTCCCATTGAGATTTTTGGATTCATTGGATCTCCTAATTGAATTTGCTGAGCTATTACTTCTTTCATTTTGATAATCATCTCATCAAAAATCGGCCTTTGAATAAGAATCCGTGATCCACCTACACAGAGTTGACCTGCGTTACCACTAAAGATTCCATAAATTGTAACTCCTTGTGCAGCTTTATCAAGATCAGCATCTGCAAAGACTATGTTTGGTGACTTCCCACCCAGTTCTAAAATCATCGGCTTTGGTTTCCGAGCTATTGATTGCGCAATCGCCCTAGCCGTTCCTCCAGATCCAGTTAGACTAATCTTATTTACTCCAGGATGACTGACTAATGTATCTCCTACTTCCACTCCATTTCCTGATACAACATTTAGAATTCCAGGTGGAAGGATCTTATTAATTAGTTCACCATATCGCAATGAAGCAATAGATGCCATTTCTGATGGTTTGATAATCACCGTATTTCCAGCAGCAAGCGCATAAGCTGCTTTAATAGAAAAAGTAAAAAGCGGGGAGTTCCATGGAAGAACACCTACTACGACCCCTAATGGTTCCCTCAATGTATATCCAACGCTTGTTGGACCCAATTGAACAGTTTTCCCCTTACTTCCAACAGCCGTTGCTCCTGCTGCATCATACCAAAGACTTGCTAAACTAGGGATTAGACCATAGCTCGTTTCTTTAATTACCCATCCATTATCTCTTGTTTCTAGTTCAGCTAACTCTTCACCATGTTGAATGATTAAGTCACCTATTTGTCTTAAAAAAGCAGCACGCTCCATAGCCGGTCGAGACGACCACTCCTCAAAAGCTGCTCGAGCTGCTTCTACTGCCGATTCAGCATCTTGGCTTGTGCTACAAGGAAATGTAGCCCAGACCTTTCCTGTTGAAGGATCAATACTCTCTATTCGGGTTCCCGAAGAAGAAGAAATCAGGTTTCCATTAATGATATTATGAAACTCTCTTATTTCATTTGCAGTTTTCAATGAAAATCTCCGCCCTTTCAAAATAAGTAAGCCTTTTAAACAGAAATAATAGCTTCATCTTTGTTAGACCAACCTAATGCTGTAGCCGCTTGATTATAATAATGCTCTGTACTGCCTAAATAATTTTCATAGAACCTAGCACGCTTGACAAAAAGATGGCAATCAATTTCTTCTGTAAATCCAATGCCGCCATGAATCTGAATATTATCGGAAGAAATACGGGTAAATGCGTCAGTTGCAAATAATCGAGCGCAAGAAATAGCCTGAACACGATCTTCTGCATTACTTTCCAAAGCCCAGTTTGCATAATAAGCTAAGGACCGAGCTGTCTCAAGATCCATTTTCATATCTACTATTCTATGTTTAATGGCTTGAAATCTTCCGATAGGCTGACCAAACTGTTCCCGAATTTTTGCATACTCTGCAGCCATCTCTACCACTTTCTCCATACTACCGACAATTACTGCGGAAAGAGCCGCATTGAAAGAGAGTAACCCTTCTTGAAGAGTTTTCCAGCCATGATGGAGAGGTCCAAGTATTTGATTCATTGGTATTTCAACATTAGTGAATGTTAGTTCTGCTAATCGTCGCGTTTCATCAATGTTTTTTTGCCTTTGGATAGTCATGTTTGTTGCTGTTCGATCAATAATAAATAATGAAATCCCTTCTTTACCATTACCAGTACTGGTGCGACCTAGTACAATATAATGATCAGCTAACTCCGCATCGGGAACTAATGATTTCACACCATTTAATACCAAATGGTTATTTTCTTCTTTTACTGCTAGATTAATACCAGATGGGTTATAACTTCCACCTGGTTCCAACCAAGCTAGAGAAAATAATTTTGTCCCATTCGAAATTTCAGACAAATATCTTTCTTTTTGTTCTTCCGTACCGAATTTCTCTAGTAATGGAACTGCAAGTGCATTCGTTTCTAAATATAAGCCTGGCAATAAAGAACGACCAGTTTCTTCAAGAACAGGTATTAAATCTAGAGGACCTAAACCCATTCCTCCGTAATTTTCCGAAATATTAATACTTGTACAACCTAATTCGGCCATACCAGTTAAAATTGATTGTAATGATTCTGTTTCACCTTTTATAAATTCACGGGCCGTTTTTGTTTGCCCGGCATCATCTAAATACTTTCGGACATATCCTCGAAACATCTCTTGCTCTTGATTTAAAGAAAAATCCATCTTTAATCACCCCTTTTTAGTCTTAACGTCCCATATCTTTCGGCAAACCTAGAATTCTTTCTCCAATTGTGTTTTTTTGTATTTCGCTCGTTCCTCCGCCAATTGTCTGGCCGAAGGAATAAAGATAATTATCTTGCCAGTATGAATTGGCAGTGATTGCATCTTCTTTCCACAAAACGCCTTGATGCCCCTGTAGAGATATCGATTGAGAAAGAAGCTCTTTGGTGAGTTCACTTACCATCAATTTATCCATTGAGCCTTCCGCTCCCGGGTGACCGTTTTTTAATGTTTTCGTTAAATTCCGATAATAATTTAATAGCGAACCACGGGTACGAGTATATAAATCTAGCATTTCTTTACGAACAAGCGGGTTAGCCATTAATGGCTGATCATCCTCTTTTAACTCTTTAGTCAAAGACACAAGCTCATTAAACTGCTGCTCTAGTGTAAAAACCTGTCCGCCGATTCCTGTTCTCTCGTGCATAAGCAGGGCGATTGTAACCTTCCAACCTTCATCCACTTCACCAACAATTTCAGCATCATACGCAATCGCATCATTTAAATACACTTCATTAAAATCATGCTGACCATCCATTTGAATGATAGGTCTAGTTTCTACTCCTGGTTGATTCATATCTAAAAGAAACACCGTTATTCCTTTATGCTTCTTATCGAAACGATTAGTTCGAGCTAGTAAAAAGCATCGATCCGCTAAATGACCAAAACTGGTCCATACCTTTTGACCATTTATTATCCAACGATCTCCATCTTTCACTGCGCTTGTTTGAATAGCTGATAAATCGGATCCTGCGTTTGGTTCGGAATATCCTTGACACCATACCTCTTCACCTGTGAGAATCTTTTGGATATACTTTGATTTTTGTTCTTCTGTCCCAATTTGCATTAGAGTCGGTGCTACCATATGAATGCCTACATAATTCACAAGTGCAGGCGCCTTAACACGAACCATTTCCTGTTGATAAACAATTTCCTCCATCAACGTTGCTTCTCGACCTCCATATTTTTCAGGCCAAGCAATCGCTGCCCAACCACCTTCATATAATTTTCTTTGCCAGTTTCTCAAAAAAATAGCATACTCACCTTCATTTTTAGATATTTTGCTAGTTCCATCTAACCAACCTTCAGGTAAATTTTCTTCAAGCCAGGTTCTCAATTCATGTCGGAATTCTTCTTCTTTTGTTGTAAATGAAAAATCCATAGTTTTCTTTCCTCCTTTTAGCTAAACAAAATTATTTTTCTACACTTGAGCCCATTGCGGAAGTGAGCGGTCTTCCATAATTTCTTTCCAAACCATCTTAACAGGCATTCCTATTTCAATATCATCAGGTGAACATTGAAGAATATTTCCGATTAATTTGACCTGTGGCAACTTATTTAATTCAACAATCGCAATAATGAGCGGTAAATCATCTTGAAACCCTGGAAGAAAAGGACGATAAGAAACAATATACGAATAGACTTTTCCATTTATATCACTGCCTTGGCTTTCCCAGCTTAGTTCAGTACTGCCGCATTTTGCACAACTCGGACCTGGAGGATGTGAATATTCATTACAACTTTTACATTTTTGTAGAATCAGTTCATGACGGTCTGCTCCATCCCAATACGGACTATTATCTTGTGTTTTCAGCGGAATTGGTTTTTGGAATTCCATTTTGTCCCCTCCTAATTTCTAAGAATCATAGCTCCAGCCATATCAGGACCAGCCCAGCCAGTACATATGCCTATTTCGCAATTTTCTACTTGACGATCTGATCCTTTATATTCGTGCCGAACTTGCCTAACAATTTCCAATACGTTATTCATCCCATGTGTATAGCCTTCTGACAGCATTCCTCCTGCTGTATTTGAAGGTAATTTTCCATCCATACGCAAGTTTCCTTCGGCTACAAAATTCCCTACTTCACCTCGTGGAGCAAATCCATATGCCTCTAACTGACGAAGGACAACCCAGCTATAACAGTCATAAATAGAAGCAACATTAATATCTTCAGGTTTTACACCAGCCATTTTATATACTTCAGGGGCAACATAGTCTGCTGCCACTTCAGATAAATCATTCCAATAATGTGCATGTGACACACACTGTCTAGCTGATAAACCCATGATGTATACTGGTTTGGATTTGCAATCTTTAGCTCGGTCTGCTGATGTAACAATAATCGCATTTGCTTCATCAGATTCCAGACAGAAGTCATGTTTTTTAAACGGATAACTTAAATATGGTGTTTTCTGATATTCCTCCATCGTTAAAGGTTTTCCGTAAAAGTAAGCTTTAGGATTCCGTTGAGCATGTTCATAAAAACTTAAGCAAACATGTCCAAGATGCTCCTGGGTAAGCCCAGTTTCATGCATATGACGAGTTGCAAAAAGTCCGAACCATTGAGCTGGACTACCAGCTCCGTAAGGAATGATAAAGCTTCCACCTTCAATGGCTGATTGAAGCATATTTACATCCCATCCGCCTCCGCCCATGCGCACACCAGAACGACCATTCATAGAACGATAAATCAACACTGTATTTAATTGGCCTGTTTCAATAAGTCCAACGGCATCAGCAATCAACATTTCCGTACTGCTTCCTCCACCCATAATATCTTTTACATATTTCGGACGGACCCCTAAATATGTTGCTAACTGATGTGATGTACAAGAATCATTTTCTGAATAACTCATAAAACCATCAATATCTTTCGCTTGAAGACCAGCATCATTCAATGCAGCTCGTGCTGCATCCAATGCCAAATGTAACGGAGTTGTGCCCGAATTCTTGGAACGCTCGCTTTCTCCTACACCAACTATGGCATAGCGATCTTTCATGCTTCCCATAAAAAATACCTCCCCTTTGATTGCTTAGAAACTACTTACTGAAACTGTAAAACTACTTGGCCTGAACCTACTACCTGCTCTGGTTCCTTTTCAGCAATAAGGTCAAGTCTGACAAACCGCTGACCTTTTTCTTCATACACATTATTTACAAACGCAGAACAAGTAATTTGGTCTCCTGGTATAGTTACAGCGCCAAATCTCATTCTAAAGTTAGACGGCACCGCTGTATCACCAGCTAGTTTCATTACATATTCACCTAAAAATCCCATTACCAGCATTCCGTGAGCAATCACACCTTGCATTCCGATTTCCTTTGCGAAGGCATCATCTGTATGTAGCGGGTTAAAATCTCCTGAAGCACCTGCATATTTGACTAGTTGCACCTTTGTTACTGCCGGCTTGATGAGGGACATAAGCTTTTGACCTTCATATAAACCTTCATAAATCAACATTTTCAATTCCTCCTTTCAGTGGCAAATTATCCTTCTGTCTTGGATGATTATTCCTCTCTTATTAATTTGCTTCTCACTTATAATTGATGATGTTTTCAAACAGGCGAATGACTGCCCCTTAAAGGACGGTAAATAATATTCGTTCTGCTAATAACAACCAACTCTCCAGATTCATCTTTCATTTCTGTATCAAGTACCAAGAACTGCATGGGTCCTTTTCTGCCTTCACGTTCGTACACATTAGATACTTTCATCTGGCAATATAAGATATCCCCGGGTCGAATTGGACGATTATAAATAAACTCCTGTTCCCCATGCAGCATTCTTTTTTGATCGAGACCCAAGTCAAGGCTTTCTCCACTATCTTGTCCAATTGCTATAGGGAAGGTTGGTGGTGCAATAATGCCGCCATATGACGTTTTTGCAGCATACTCTTCATCCACGTATAAAGGATTAAGGTCGCCTATCGCTTCTGCGAATTGACGTATATGCCTTTTTTCGACTTCAAATATAAATTCTGATCCCGTTAAACCGTTTAAATTTTCCAAATCCATTTGCTTTCTACCCCCTAATGGTTGCTTTTTCATCGACTTTGTTTCCTACTACAATCATGGCATCTGCCGCTTTGATCCCATTTTCGTAAACTATTAAAGGATTAATATCCAACTCTTCGATGGAGTCTTTATAATCAGTAACCAGAGCAGAAACCTTTAATAACACATCAATGATGGCTTCAATATCAATTGAAGATTTTCCGCGCGCCCCTTTTAGAATTGCATTTCCTTTAATATCTTCAATCATTTCAAGCGCATCTTTTCTCGTTAGAGGGGCTATTCTAAACGAAATATCTTTGTAAATCTCAACAAATATTCCGCCTAAACCAAACATAATAACTGGTCCAAATACAGGATCGTTACTCGCACCAACAATAACTTCAACGCCATCTGGTAACATTTCCTGAACAGAAATTCCATTGATTTTTGCATCTGGTTTATAATTTAGTGCATTACGTTTTATCTCATTAAATGCTTTCTTTACTTCTTGATCATTTTTTAGATTCAATCGAATGGCATCTGCCTCCGTTTTATGAGGAATATCTGGAGAATCAACCTTTAGCACAACCGGGTAACCGATTTTGTTTGCATGTTGGGAAGCTTTTTCTGCATTTTCAGCTATTACCCGCTTTGTTGTCGGAATCTGATAGCGTTCTAAAATATCACTTGCTTGAGATTCACTTAATGTAGTACCGGGTTCCAACAAGTTTTGTAATCTTTGTTTCTCTATTTTCTTTGAGGAATTGAAAACGTTTGCTTCCTGATTTTTCCGATAGTATTCACTGTACTCCACTAATTTAGCTAATCCTCTAATCGGATTTAGATTACCTGGTATAACTGGAATACCATTTTTTACAAGCTCTGGAGTTCCCGGAGGAAGGGACATACCATCTAACGGGAATGTTGTAATAAATACAAATTTATTTGAACGGCTACAAATATCTATAAACTCTTGCAATAATGGATTTTCAGCGGTCCAACTGAACGGAAATTCTGTGAAAATGATGTTATCGACATCTGGATCCTCAATAAGTGCTCGTAATGGAGCTATAAATAATTCTGGATTTGAAACTGATGCAGCAGCTGTTAAATCAACAGGGTTGGAAGCGCTTGCAAAGTTAGGTAAAAAGCGCTTAATCTCTGTTGTTGTCTTCGAACTTAGCGGTATGATATTAAGACCATAGGCCTCACAACGATCTGCTTCATTTATACCCCTGCCACCAGAACTAGTGATTATTACCGTATTCCTTCCATTTGGAAGTTTCTTGGAAAGGAAAAGCTTAGAAAAAGAAATGATATCTTCATAATCGTCGGCTCTAACCATGCCTGATTGTTTAAAAAAGGCATCATATACCTTATCTGATCCGGCAAGTGATCCTGTATGAGATGCAGCAGCTCTGCTACCGGCTATACTTCGTCCTGTTTTCATGACAACAATTGGTTTATTTCTATCCAACGCTTCTTTAGCTAAGCTTCTTAATTTATCTGGGTTTTTAGCTCCTTCTAAGTAGCCACTTATTACACTTGTTTTTGGATCATGAATCATATATTCAATAATATCTGATAATTCAGTTTCCATTTCATTTCCTACACTCACGAAGTAATTAAAGCTTAGCCCATTCTGCGCTGCTGCCATATAAGTTAATACACCAAACGCTCCACTTTGTGAAACATACCCCACACCTCTTTGATCATTTAAAGGTACAGATAGAATAGCAGGTGAAAAAGTACCTATTAAACCATTAGACAAATTCACTAAACCAACGCAGTTAGGTCCCACTATCCGTATGCCATTCTTTCTAGCAAGTTCAGTAAGTGTCTCCTGTTGTTTGACACCTTCTTCCCCGGTTTCAGAAAAACCTGCAGCAAAAATGATCGCTGCTTTTACTTTCTTTTGCGCACAGTCCTCTAAAGCTTGCTGTACCTGTTCAGCACCTAGGCAAAAAATAGCTAAATCAATATCGTTTGGGATATCTGATAAAGATGGGTAACATTTTAAACCCTCGATTTCTTTTGCTTTACGATTGATTGGATATATCTCTCCACTAAACTGGCCATCTAAAAGAGCTTTAACTTGTAAATATCCGATTTTGTATTTACTCTCAGAAGCACCTAGGATTGCGACAGATTTAGGATTAAATAATGGCTCAAGAGTTTCATAAGAATTATTTAACTTATTATCTTTTGTCAAAAATCTTCCCCCCACATATACAGAAAATATCTTTGTTGTAATCTTACCTGGAAGGCAATAAAAATCTTTAAAAATCACATTTGTTAAATTCATTTAAACATTAGGGTGTTAATAATTAAAAAATGCTGCAAAAAACTATATGCAGCAAGGTTTTCGAAAATCCTATTAAAAATAAATGTTCTCGATTACCCCGACTTTACGCACCGATAACCCCGACATTGGAACAAGATAAGCGCCATACTATTTTTCAGAGAACCATATATGGGAAATTCTTAAAATTAAAAAGTATAACAAAATATGAAAAATACATTCAGGATTTTTCCTTATCAAGAGTTCATGAATCTAGAAGAACATTCACATTTAATAACGAAAAAACCTCTTCCATATAGATGAAGAGGTTTCAGACTGTAGACAAACTCGATGAAAATCGAGTTTGTCTACAGTTTTTTTGAGGGGGTGTAAAAATTCGAACGTTGATTTCCACTCCAGGCACTCGCTTTCCGCGGGCGGTCAGGGAGCCTCCTCGGCGCCTTTGCGCCTGTGGGGCTTTTCCCGCAGGAGTCTCGCACCTTCCGTTCCAATCAACTTTGTTTTAACAATTAGAAATAAACACTTTTTCCTACAGTCTTTTTTGTTTTAATATAGGAGTATTAAAACTTGAGGTGATGACGATGCTTTCGAAACATAATTCTATTCAGCGAGATCAACTTGAAATGATTACTTTGGATCAACTGGTGCCAGCGAACCATTTGGTTCGTAAAATTGAGGGGGCCATTGACTTCACTTTCATTTATGACTTGGTGAAAGAGATGTATTCAGAGATAGGCCGCCCAAGTATTGATCCAGTTATTTTAGTTAAATTGACATTCATTCAATATACCTTCGGTATTCGTTCGATGCGTAAAACGATTGAAGAAGTTGAAACGAATATGGCTTACCGTTGGTTTTTAGGTTACGGTTTCCATGATAAAGTACCTCACTTCTCAACGTTCGGGAAAAATTATGAGCGTCGCTTTAAAGATACAGACCTGTTTGAACAGATTTTTTATCGTATCTTAATGACAGCCTCAGAAAGAAAGTTAATTAGTGCAGAGCACGTATTCGTTGATTCAACACATGTGAAAGCCAGTGCGAATAAGCGGAAATTCGAAAAGAAAATCGTTCGTAAGGAAACACGAGCATATCAAGGACGCCTTCAAGAAGAAATAAATCAAGATCGTGAAAACAATGGAAAGAAGCCTTTTCCACCGGATAAATTTGATAAAGAAGAAACCAAAGAAATTAAAGAAAGTTCAACTGACCCTGAGAGTGGCTACTATGTAAAAGATGAACGAACAAAACAGTTTGCCTATTCATTTCATGCGGCTGCAGACCGCAACGGTTTTGTGCTGGGGACGATTGTAACACCAGGAAATACGCATGATAGTCATATCTTAGAGCCTCTTGTTGAACAAGTGATTGAGAAAGTTGGAAAACCTGAAGCTGTTGCCGCAGATGCAGCTTACAAAACACCAGCCATTACAAGCTACCTTTTTGGGAAAGAAATCACACCAGCTTTACCCTATACACGTCCACGAACAAAAGAAGGGTTCTTTCGCAAGCATGACTATGTTTACGATGAACATTTTAATTGTTATCTCTGCCCATCGGGCGAGATTTTAAAGTACTCAACAACAAATAAAGAGGGCTATCGCGAGTACAAATCACCCAAACACACTTGTGCGACATGCTCATTTTTATCACAGTGTACAGTAAGCAAAGACCATCAAAAAGTGGTGACACGCCATATCTGGCAAAATTATATGGAAGAAGCAGATCATCTGCGTCACCACAAGGATGTAAAACCTATATATGCGAAACGCAAAGAAACAATAGAGCGTGTATTCGCAGATGCAAAAGAAAAGCATGGTATGCGTTGGACTACTTTAAGGGGACTTAAAAAATTGTCGATGCAGGCGATGCTTACATTCGCTGCCATGAATTTAAAGAAGATTGCCAATTGGACATGGCAAGGTCCAATAATGGCTTAATAAAGTGGGCTCGTAGAGGCCCAATCTCTTAATCTTGATCAAAATTCAAAGGGAATTTCAAAAGGGGTCCAGAATTAAAACATTCTGGACCCCTTTTGTCTACAAACTGAAACCTCTTCCATATAGATGAAGAGGTTTAGTATAATGCTATGATTTATTTTTATGTTCCTGTTTTTCCAGCCATTTTATCATTTTCGTTCGAATTTTATGTGATGGCCTTTTGATTCCTCTCTCAATGTTACTCACGTAAGGAGCAGATATTTCTAGTTCTTCTGCTAATTGATATAAAGAAAGATTAAGAATTTTTCTAGTGATTCTTATTTGTTCACCAATATTTTCACTTCTCTTTTGACTATTAGAATCCTGTTGTGAATGCCGAATGTCACTTCGAACTTTTTGTTTTTTTTCAATTGAACGATATTGGTCCTTAATAATCTCCGGTGGCTCAATTAAAATCATAGAATTCAACCAAATACTAGCCCATCCTTTATAATCCGCAATAGATTCATCCCATTTTTCATAATGCCATGACGCGATGACACCATCTTCTAATAATGTATCCATAGCTTTTTCAAAACGCTCTCTAGTACGAGAAGGTGTGCGATTATTCATTTTTTCGCCGATTGATTCCAATAGTGTACTTGTTTTATTTGGCTGTAAAAAGTCTCCTTTTCTAGCTTGAGTCCTCCAACGCCAGCTTAAATACCTTGTAAGTCTTTTCTCCCAAATTTGTCTATAAGGATTATATTGCAATGCCTTAATTGAAAGAAGAGCAACTTGCCTTGCAGAACCATTTAGATACTTAGCAAACACTTTATCAATTGTAAACGTTATCTTTTTTCTACATGTTTCTTCTGAAATACCATATTCTTCTCCCATATAATCTTTAAAAATGAACGTCCGCCCCTGGAGTGTTGTCTGAACAGGTTTACCTTTTTCATAGATGACAGCTTTGTTAATGTTAATCCATATGCTTTGAATATTTGTAAGCGATTTCAAAATTTGTTCGCGTTGTCTTGCTTCATATCCACCTCGACGCCCGTCTCCTCCAAGTTTAGGCTTTAACCCTCTAATTGATAGTAGGTCATTCAAATAGATTTCTACTATTTCTTCATTATGTCTTGCCTTGGATAAAAAAAGGCTGCAAAGTGCATCAAAAACATCCACATCCACATCAGACAATAATTGTACTCGGTTCCATGCTTCTTTAACAATTGCATGCTCAATAATTGATGTGTGATTGTTCTCTATAGGGATAATTTGTATAAAACCTTCTGTATTACCTTTTTGAATAGGTGTTGCAGGCCAAGGGATATCCCCATCATTTCCGAAATTTTTTTTATAGATTGCGTCTCTAACTGATTGGTACGGGGCGCTATTCATCACAAGCAGATGGTCTTGAATAGTTAAGTTGAAAGAAAAATCTCTTATTGTGGATAATAATAAATCTGATGTTTGAAAAGAATCTTTTTTAAAACAAAGAAGATTTTCTATTTTTTCAATCGTACTGGTTTCTAAATTAAATTCAAAAATAATTTTATCAACCCACTCTTGGGTATACCCATTTACTATATATGTTATTTTCGAAACAAATTCTTTGTTTTCAGCAAAATTTTTAGTGATAAAATGATAAAATAATTTATTCAATTCTTGAACATCAAGTCTTTCCATTTCATTAAAGCCAATTGATATGGCTATTTCTTCAAGGATACATTCTTTTATTTGAAGTCTAAACCAGCTATTGAATTCATCCCAAACAGGTTTTTCAACCAAAAATGTATCCTTTTTCAAAATTTTCTCCATTTGATATATTGAATCTTCTATTAACTGTTTTTCTTTTAAAATAGCATGACTTTTAGAAGAAATTCTTTCATATTCAGATAAAAGGTAAAACACAACATTTTGAGCTATTTGTGATATCGTTTCGTTTCTCGCCGTTAGCCTCAACTTGGCAAACAGTTCTTCATTTTCTTTATATGCATTCTCCCAAATAACAAAGCTTTTATTATTTAATCCATCTTTAAACGTTAGAAAACCTGTCGAACCCTCCAGCTTATATGATTTGAATACCTTATTGAAATCATGATATTGATTGTTTTGTTCATAAATGCAGAGTACCAAAAAATTATTAATTTTACTTGACCAACGATTCGATAGATACTCAATACTATCATTCGCTTCGCTACGATTCATTGTTTCACTGTGTTTATTATTACTTTTCTGCATAAATACCTCCTAGACAATACCTAAATCGATATACAAAAACACTCAATGTTTTAGATGATATATATGTAGTGAAATATGATTATTTTAACTATGTGAAATAAAAATCAGAATAATATACTATTAGAAATTTTTCTTATGCTGAAAAAAACTGTCTACCTAATATATTCAATATGAAGATATAAAATCCTTCCTTGGTTTATATTAGTAACTGCTCTAATTCCTGCTTGTATATTGATTTGTTCAAGGTATTTATTACTCCAGAAATCAATCATCTCTTCACTAGGAAGTCTAATTTGAAAGAACTGCCCCCTCTCATTAATGAGGTTTGCAGCTCTGTAAGCATCGTGATTATGTACTAATTTAAAACACTGTATTTAAACATAACATATAACCTCGTTAGAAAAGGTTTTGCATGATTCACGGATTGTCAATAGGATTTTTTTACCATGCCTTTCTCTCTATTCTCAATCGTATAAATATTCAAAAAAATGTCGAGTTGAGTCATCTATCCTTTTACCCTTATACTAGGGAAGAAAAATTGAAGGGGGAGAATTATACATGAAGAAAGAAATTTCAATTATTGGTGTTCCAATGGATCTTGGTCAAACTAGAAGAGGAGTAGATATGGGTCCAAGTGCTATCAGATATGCAGGTTTGAGTGAAAGACTTGAAAACATTGGCTATACTGTCCATGATGAAGGTGATATTAAAGTAGAGATACGAGAGAGAGCACAAAGTGATGCAGATACTAATTTAAAGAATTTACAGGATGTAGCAGAAGGCAATGAAAAATTAAGTCAAAAAGTTGCTGAAGTCACTCAATTAAATCGATTTCCTTTAGTTTTAGGTGGAGATCATAGTATAGCTATCGGAACATTATCAGGTTTAGCACAGCAATCTGAGAACTTAGGGGTAATTTGGTATGATGCGCATGGCGATTTAAACACAGCCGAAACTTCTCCTTCAGGAAATATACATGGTATGTCTCTAGCGGTAAGTTTGGGACTTGGCCATCCTGCACTGACTAACATTGGTGGATATACACCAAAAATAAAACCAGAGAATATTGTTATTATTGGTGCCCGTTCCTTGGACCAAGGTGAGAAAGAGTTAATTAGAGAAAAGGGTATTAAAGTATATACAATGCATGAGATTGATAGATTGGGAATGACAAGAGTAATGGATGAATCGATTGCCTATCTTAAAGAACGTACAGATCTTGTTCATTTATCCCTTGACCTTGATGGTCTTGATCCAGACGATGCACCGGGAGTAGGAACGCCTGTCATGGGAGGTATTAGTTACCGTGAGAGCCATCTTGCCATGGAAATGCTAGCTGAAGCCAATATCATTACATCCGCAGAGTTTGTAGAGATAAATCCAATTTTGGACGAGCATAATAAAACAGCTGAAGTTGCTGTCGCATTAATGGGCTCTTTGTTTGGAGAAAAATTACTTTATGGAGCGGACGATCACCTTATCACTCCTAATTTACTGGCTGATGTTAAATAGTCGAACTTTTTTTGAGTAACTGTTATTGATAGAAATATAGAGCGATTTTATTAATCTCAAATTTTTAAAAAGATGGTCCATTGAAAAAAGCCCATATTGTCATCTGCGGGCTTCTTCCCCATTGACGGATGGCCACATGAATCAATTTATATCCATAGTTTCCAGACGTTTGGCTTCTTTTTCTTTCTTAAGAGACGTCATCGAAATTATTTTTGCATTGGTACCTATGTTAACTCCTGTTTCTCTACATGCAGAAGCAATCTCTTATTCAAGGGATAATATCACCTAAGATTGAAATCAAAGCATAAAACTTGTTAATGGAGAAACATTAATTCCCTAAAAACGTCCTAACATAAATGAAACCGTTTGCACCCATCAGGTAAAGGAGTTTTTCAATGAAAACAGTAGAAAATCAACCAAATGAATTAAAACGGAGCATGAAAGCAAGACATTTATTTATGATTTCAATAGGGGGATGTATTGGTACAGGCTTTTTCATTGGTTCAGGCTACACCATTCATGAAGCAGGGGCCATCGGTGCTATTCTCTCTTACATAGTTGGCGGTTTTATCATGTATTTAACGATGCTTTGTCTCGGTGAACTATCGGTTGCCATGCCTGTTTCCGGTTCGTTTCAGACATATGCGACAAAATTCATTGGTCCTGGAACCGGCTTTGCCATTGGATGGCTATACTGGTTAGGGTGGGCAGTTACAGTTGCCTTAGAGTTTTTGGCAGCGGGACAACTTATGCAAAGATGGTTTCCTGAATCACCCGTTTGGATGTGGTGTGCAATCTTTGCTTTTCTCATCTTTTTACTAAACGCTTTATCAGCAAAGGCATTTGGCGAATCGGAGTTTGTGTTTTCAAGCATTAAAGTATTGGCTATTATACTGTTTATCGTAGTTGGCGGTGCTGCTATGTTTGGTATTATTGATATGAAAGGCGGACAGGAGGCACCGTTTTTCTCCAACTTTTTCAGTGAAGGCCTCTTTCCAAATGGGATATCGGCCCTACTTATTACAATGATTACAGTGAACTTTTCATTCCAGGGCACAGAGTTAATCGGAATTGCAGCAGGAGAAAGTGAAAACCCAGAAAAGGTCATACCTAAATCTATCAAACAAACAGTTTGGCGAACTCTTTTCTTCTTTGTGCTTTCAGTCTCTGTACTCTCAGCATTGATTCCAAGGGAAAAAGCAGGAATCGCTGAAAGTCCATTCGTTGTTGTACTAGATAGCATAGGAGTGCCTTATGCAGCGGACATTATGAACTTTATCATTCTCACGGCTTTGTTGTCAGTTGCAAACTCCGGCCTTTATGCGGCGACACGAATGCTGTACTCGCTTTCTAGAGAAGGAATGGCAAGTCCAAAGCTCGGTATGGTAAATAAGAGAGGAATTCCACTAAATGCATTACTTATCACTCTTGCAATAGCCGGGTTGTCTTTACTTTCAAGTGTAGTAGCTGCAAAAACAGTGTTTGTTTTTCTTCTCTCCCTTGCAGGATTAGGAGCACAAATTGGCTGGATTGCCATTGCGGCCTCTCTTCTTGCTTTTAGAAGATCATATATCCGTAAGGGTGGAAAGGTAGAAAATTTAAAATTCAAAGTACCACTATATCCATTCATTCCCATTCTTGCCTTAATAGCAAACTGCATCGTCATGATTAGTCTAGCATTTGTTCCTGAACAGCGGATGGCCCTTTATTGCGGCGGATCGTTCTTCCTTGGTTGTTATGCTGTTTATCACTTTAAGGTGAAGAAAAACAAGCAAGTAAATACACCTCAACAGGAAGTGGAATTAAATTCTGGTAAAAAAATGGTCATTTAATCTTGTCCAGATTATCTAGAGAAGAAAGTAAAGTAATGAAAAGCAATCTTTGTTAAATAAGATTGCTTTTCATACTGGGCATTACATAAAATCAACGCGAGAGTATTTACATAAAGAAAAAATACTCTGGAGATATCTCATTTCCAGAGTATTTTTACACTAAACAACTATTAAACAACTTCTTTTTTCCTTACCTGCTTTAAAAGCAGGAAATTTGTGGTTAAAATGAGAACCGATGATTCATACTACCTTTACTATGGTAACCCAGGTGTCTGAAAGATTGTCCTTTGCTGCAGTCATTACTGAGCGACTATAAATTCTCTTCGCCAAATTCTTTTTATCCATAAACGAAATACATAACTACGGCGTATAACATGACTGTCCATGCAAGATTAAATCTGCAGATCTTTTCCTTCCTCGAATAACAAGAGACTTTCACCCCATGAGTGTCCTTCCGCAAAATAGAGTTTCTATCCCAGCTTTGCGAATAGTGAAATCCCATCAGATGCAGAGGTGGTTGAAAAAGTTATCCCCAGGACCATTGTGAATACTACCAAACCAGTAAGTAATTTCTTCATTGTTCCATCTCCCTCTTTTTTGAGCATCCAAACCACCTTACTAGTTCCCCTCAGATTTTATATTCTCTATGCTTTATACCTCTTTTTAAAAGGTATTATTATCAACTTTATTTCTAAAACCCTTCAAAAGGATCTATCTCTACCGAAAATTACTATATTATCAATAGAAGAAACCTATAGATAACTATCATTGATACACACCAATTGTCCTAAAACACGACATCTAGCAATGAAACTGTAACATTAGAAATTATTTTGTAATCTTAGAAACACTTTTTTATTCTATTTGTCATGGTTTTTATATATTTCATAGCCCTATAATATAAAGGTTAAATATTTTTTTACCACATCAGGAGGAACTTTCCTATATGAAGAATTCGAAAAACTCTTTTATTCTCGCGGGAACTATTATAGGTACCCTATTTGCCAGCACTTCTGCTTATGCAAGTTCTTATCAAGTTAAATCGGGTGACACCCTAGACGAAATTTCTAAAGCGCATAATACAACTGTCCAAAAATTAAAATCTGAAAACAATTTGACTAGTAATCTTATTTTGCCAGGTCAAGTTTTAAAGATTAATGAATTCAACTATAATAAAAGTACAGATACAAAGGAAAAATATGTAGTTAAACTTGGGGATTCTTTATCTACAATTGCTAAAAGATATAATCTTTCTCTTAGTACATTGATTAAATTAAACCCTGAGATTTCTAATTCAGATCGTATTCATATTGGCCAATCTATCCGTGTATCTGGACAAGCCCCTACATCTAGTTCAACGGCTAGCAAAGGTAGTTCAAGTGATACCTATAAAGTCAAATCAGGTGACACCCTAGACAAAATTGCTAAAACACATAATACGACTGTCCAAAAATTAAAATCTAAAAACAATTTGACTAGTAATCTTATTTTTCCAGGTCAAGTTTTAAAGATTAATGAATTCAACAAATATACGAATAACACTACTAATACAACAGAAAAATATGTGGTTAAACTTGGGGATTCTTTATCTACAATTGCTAAAAGATATAATCTATCTCTTAGTGCATTAATTAAATTAAATCCTAATATTTCTAATTCAGATCGTATTCGTATTGGCCAATCTATCCGTGTATCTGGACAAGCCTCTACATCTAGTTCAACGGCTAGCAAAAGTAGTTCAAGTAAAACCTATACAGTCAAATCAGGTGACACCCTAGACAAAATTGCTAAAGCACATAATACAACTGTAAATTCTTTACTTTCTTTAAATCCAAGCATTTCAAATGCAAATACTCTTCATATTGGTCAGTCTATTAAACTTTCTGGAAAAGCTACATCATCTGTAGCTAAAAAAGAGTCCATATCAACTAATTCAGCACAAGCTGATAAAATATTAGCTGCTGGTGCGAAATATTTAGGGGCTAGGTATGTTTATGGTGCAAGCACATCACGTACAGATATATTTGATTGCTCTTCATTCACATTGAAAGCATTCCAAGCTGTAGGTATTTCCTTACCACGAACTTCATCGGCTCAATCCCAGGTTGGGAAACTTGTATCTTCGAACACCCTGCAAAAAGGAGATTTAGTATTTTTTGATACCAATAATGATGGAGTAATTAATCACGTAGGAATTTATGCCGGTAACGGTCAAATGCTTAATGCTTCAACATCTAAAGGTGTATCTTATGCAAACATTAACAGTTCTTACTGGGAACCTCGCTTTGTAAAAGCAGTTCGTGTTCTTTAACTAAATTCATATGTATCAAATAATAATTGTTAGCTACACTAAGTCCCCATTTTGATTTTAAATGGGGACTTAGTGTAAGATTCCAATTTAATTTGTAGAGTCAATGGATGTTCGGAAACAGCTAGCCTTATCGAGTCAGTAAAGCAACAAGGCTAATAGTATTGTATTGTCCAAAAGAAACAAACTCTTAGTTTCAGATAAAAAAACTTCAAATCAGTAGCTAAAGGTTTAACTCGTTTACTAAAAGTTGAAAATTCGTTTGCTTCCAGCAATTGTAGACTTTGCATTAAAACGGAATCCCTTTACCATTTCACCCTCAAAAATAACAGCAGCTTTTAATTTAGGATAACAAATATGTAATTAATCAAAAAAATAAAATCATCTTAAACGATGATTTTATTTTTTTGCATATTCTTTTAACCGAGGTAGGATTGGCTCCAAAATTTCCTTGGCTATGTAATCTGTTTCTAATCCAATAAACTGTTTGCCTTCTAAATCGACTGATCTAGCCTTTTCCGGATCATTGCAAAAAATAAACGAGATTATTCCGTTATCTTCTGTCATATCTACATATTTGAATGTAATATCATGTTGTGTTAAACAACTTTCAAACGCAATGCATAATTCATCAATGTCTGACTTACTAATAGATGTAAATTTCATTTTGATCATCTCCTCTGAATACAGAATAGCAAAATATAGGCTGAATTACAAAGTGAATATATCCTCTAGTAGAAGGCCTTTACTATTTATCCGGCATTTCTAATCTAGTGGAAAATTGAAAAACCACTAAATTTTTTTAACTAAGTTCATCTGGTTTAGCCAAAACTTTTAATAATAAAACAAAGGTCACTTTAAGAGTGGACATCATGAGAATGAAATAATCAGCAAATATAGATAAAGCTTTGGTTTTTCCGCAAAATATGCGATGACTTGAATTAGAATTAATTTTTAAAAAAACTATGTTCTCTAAGCGTCTATTGTGGCTTTTGGATAAAGTCTCATCATTTATAAAAAAAGAGGAATTAACATTATTAAGCTAACAGGTATGCGATAGTTTTTTTAAAATATATTATGTTTAATAGAAGAATTATCAATATATTAGGAGGGAATTAAATGGTTACATTAAAACCTATTAAAAAAGAGGATTTTAAGCAATATATTATTCATGCAATTGATGACTATGCAAAAGACAAAGTTGCTTCTGGAAATTGGAGTGAAGATGAAGCAATGGATCTTTCTAGGAAAGAATTTACTCAACTTTTACCAAAAGGTGAAAAATCCGAGTTTAATTTTATATTCTCTATCTTTCACGACCAACACATAGTCGGAACGATTTGGATTGCACAAAAATCACCTAAAAATAATGACGAAGGCTTTATTTATGATTTTATTATCTTTGAGCAATATCAAGGGCTGGGATATGGTAAGAATGCAATGAAAGAAATTGAAATTATCGCTAAAGAATTAGGAATGAAGAAGATTTCACTTCACGTTTTTGGCCATAACAAAATTGCACGTGGATTATATGAAAAGTCGGGCTATGAAATTACGAATATCACGATGACAAAATCAATTTAAATAAACTATTGCATAGTGCATAAAGGTAACTTCCTATATAACGGAGAGTATTCGTCGTACTTAAACCCTGAAAATGATCAAACTTTATTCTAAAGTAACATCTATCTATACGCTCACCATACGATAATGTGCCATTAGCTGAAATCCTAGAAAAATCTATGGATTAAATCAATGTGCCCCAAATAAAACAAAGATGATTATCAACGATAAAAATGAAAATTCTTAGCAAAATCCAACAGGGTTTCGTTATTTTTATTTCCGTACTTTTTTCTGAACGATTTAAGGGGAAAAATATTAGTATGAAAAGATTAATGTGAAGGTTAAACTATGCTCACTTCCAATAAGGTAGTTCTTAAAAAAACTTATATTCTTAATCTATATTTTTTTAGTAAAACCATGATAAGTCAATAAGTACCTCCGCTTTATGTCCTTCCTTATGAATATTCCATGGCATGTCTCATATCTTATACAAACACCTTTGTTAGGAGTGTGCCAACATGAAATCTTTCTATAAAGGAACGCTCATTTTGATTGTCGCAGCGTTTTTTGGTGAATGTATCGAATTTTTAGTGAACATGATCCTAGCCAGGGAATTACAAGAAGAAGGCATGGGGCTCTATATGTCTATATTGCCGATTTTCTTTTTGATATATGTGATTGCCAGTCTTGAATTACATATTTCCATTTCAAAATTCGTGGCAGAAAATAAACACACATTGCATTATAATCTTGTGATACATGCACTTAAAATGGCTATGGTTGTAGTGCTGGTTATGTGTGTCGTCATGCCTTTTATTCTTACCTTTTCATCCATAATGGACAGATACCACCCATATATAAAATGGCTGCTTATTACCTTAATCCCTATAGTCGCCTTTTCGTCGATTGCAAGAGGATATTTTATGGGCGTTCAGCAGATGGGAAAGATTGCATTTTCCAACTTTTTAAAAGATATTATTCAATTTGGCTTGCTGTTCTTCATCTTTACCTTATTTAATTTTAACCAGGAAAAGTCCCTGCTGATGGCCTTCTTTGTTTTAATAGGCAGTGAGTTCCTCGTCTTCTTATACCTGATTAGCCTATTGATTCTTCAAATGCGTATTATGAAGCGTGGTACAAACTCGCGTACCTCTGGTAGATATGCACGTCAAAAGTTGCTGGAGGTTTCACTACCTACTATGGGACTAAGAATCTTTCACGCAATAACAAATGCGATTCAACCTTTTCTGATTCATGCTGCCCTTCTCTCAGCAGGATTCGGCGCGGTAATGGCTACTGAACATTTTGGGATGCTCACAGGAGTTGCGATGACTATCGGCTTCTTCCCTGCTTTTATTGCTCATTCACTAATGATAATGCTTATCCCTAATGTATCGAATGCTTACAAGAGACAGGATGAGGAAAAATTGAGAGTTTTATTACAAAAATCGATGTCTTTTACAATCTTGTATGGGGTTCCTGCAGTGGTCTTTATTTATCTCTTTGCGGAACCTTTGACCTCACTCTTTTTTTCCTCCACTTCAGCTGCTTATTATTTAAAATTATTATGTCCTTATTTTCTTTTTCACTTTTTTGTTATTCCGATGCAAGCCTATCTTATTGGCTTAGGCTTAGTTAAAGAGGCTTTTTTCCATACTGTGTGGTCACATATCGTCGCCTTTGTGATGATGTATATTCTCGGCTCCCAAGCCTCTCTTAACATGGGAGGCATCATCTTAGGCATGAATACAGGTGCTGTATTATTAACCCTTATGCATTACTTAACTATATGTAAAAAAATAGGGATAAGCATCTGGTTAACAAAATCGAGATCTATAATAATGAAGTAACCTGTACTTATCTAGATAGTTAGTGAGTTTTCAACCTAATTTGATTTTAGTCAAGAATATTCTTTAAAATATCATACAATATTAATGAAGTGATATCATAAATAAAGCTAAGGCTAAGACCGGATAAACGTACGGGCAAGAAAGGTAAAAAAACCGAACGATCAACATAACATATGTTGTTAGACGTTAAACACTCGAATGATTCAAAATGTCAACAATAATAACGGTGACAAAACTCAAAACCTTTTTAAAATATTCAAATAAAATGTGAAGAAAAAGACACTCCTCAATCAGGCTGTGTCTTTTCAATTCTTATGAGGTTAATTAATGTAGACTGCAACTTAAGGTAATTTATTGGATTGATTCTCGTTGTCGTTATATCTGTATTAAGGTCATTAGGTGCTTTTTAACCGTGCCTGTTACTCAATGAAAAATCACATACCAACAATTACACAAATCAAAAGCTTGATTTAGGGCAGTTCATCATTATTTTACCTTCTTTCCAATAAAAAGGAGGAATACTTATATTTACTTTTCGATATTCAGGAGGTAATACTAGGCCTTTTAATCTCTTCAAGACTTGGTTTTAGATTACTCATTAAAATACAAGGTGATTATTAAACTAGATGTGTCCACTCTACCGGTCTGTCCAATTTATAGTAACGCATGGTCTATGTGAAGCACCTCAGCTCCCCCTTGACATTAGCGAGCTCATTACTGTTTAAAAAATTATGTTAATATATGCTACGACTACGGAAACAACATTCACTATCATCATTATTATTAGAATTATTAATTCATAATATTATTCATCCTTAGGGACAGTTTGAGTTTTTATGTTTTCTATTTGTTTTCTTTGTTTTTCTAACTGACGTAATTTCCCTCTTTGAATCTTACCTGAGACGGTTTTGGGTAGTTCTGAAACAAATTCAATTTCTCTTGGATATTTATAAGGAGCTGTAATTGTTTTTACATAATTCTGTAATTTCTTTACTAGGTTATCTGACGGTATAACTTTTTTATCTATGACAATAAAAGCTTTTACAACGGCTCCTCTAACTGCATCAGGACTTGGTACAACAGCACATTCTTTCACATTTTCATAACTTAGCAGAGCCTCTTCTATTTCAGATGGTCCAATGGTGTAGCCAGAGCTTATTATGAGATCATCTGAACGACCTTCAAACCAAAAATATCCGTCTTGATCCATCTTCGCAAGATCACCAGTCATATACCAATCACCATGGAATACTGATTTCGTGCGTTCCGGATCATTATGATACTCTTTGAATAAACCTCGAACACTTCGGTGTACTGCAATCACTCCCACTTCCCCAAATGGTAATGGATTCCCATTATCATCATTAACTCTTACCAGATCACCCAGAGTTGATCTTCCTAGTGACCCTGGTTTTACATTCATGTCATTTAATGATGTAATTAGTAGAGTGTTTTCTGTTTGTCCATAACCATCTCCAACCTTCACGTTGAAGTGTCTCTTAAACTTATCGATAACTTGGTTATTAAGAGGTTCCCCTGAACTTAAAGCATTTTTTAGACTAGAAATTTTAAAACGATCTAATTGATCGACATTAGAAATTTTGCGATATTCAGTTGCGGTAGCACATAAAAAGTTTACATTGTATTTTTCTATCATTTGTAAATATTTCTCCCCATCAAGATGACCGTTATAAGCTAATCCTGTAGCACCAGACCCTAACGTGTTAATAAAGGCATTGTGTACCCACTTTATCCATGCTGGACTAACAGTGCTCCAAATCAGAGTACCCGGTCCACAGTTAAACCCAATTTTTACGGATAACGCTCGATGTGCATAAACCCATCCATGATCATGTATTACTCCCTTTGGATTCCCCGTCGCACCAGATGTATAGCAAAGGAAAGCGCTATCATCAGAACGGGTTGCAACAGGGTCAAATTTTGATGGCATTCCTTTGATTAAATTCTCGTAGTTTTGCCATCCTTCCACTTCGCCGCCAACCGTGAGATAATATCTAAGGCTCACCGTTTCTGAACTAATTTTATGGATCCGATCTGTTAATGTATGATAACAAATGATTGCTTTAGCTTGTGATTGATTAATTCTATATAAAAGATCCTTAGGCATAAGCATATCTGAACCGGGAGATATAACTAACCCTAACTTTAAAGCAGCAATATAAGCAATATATGTCTCAGGAATTCTTGGAAGGACAATTAAAATCTTATCCCCTTTTGTTAAACCAATGTTTTTTAAGACATTAGCAAATTTATTTGATAAATGGCGGAGCTCTTGGTAGGTTAAGGTCCTTGTGATTCCTATTGCATCTTCCCAATAAATAGCTACTTGGGGCTCCCCATCAGCATAGCCATCGATGTCCCAAGCAATGTTATAGTATTCTGGGACAATTAGATCAAAATTTGTACCCATTTCATACCTCCCCTTAAAAAAATTATTGATATATACCTTAACTATTCGATTTGAAACTAAGAGGGCATTTCATTAGGGGATGCCCTCTCCAAAAATACTGATATAGTATCTTACTGCTTAGTATGAATCAATAATTGAAAGACAGTCTGACACTTATGTTCACACCACCCACCTTGAAGAGGAAGTAGACTAAAGGTATATCTTGTATTTCAACTCACTCTCATTTAGGATTTTATTTCAATAAATTTTATTACTCTCTTAAATGTAAACGCTTACTAATTTTCGGATCTTTTTCTAAAAATAGAGTTAATTCAAAACAAATTCACTACCTGCTTTCATCAATTCACCGACTTTTACTTTTTCTTTCAGTAAATTAGTAGCGATTGAACGGCGGAGCATTTCATCTGAACCTTCAAAAATACGCCAAATTCTTACCTCACGATACCAGCGCTCTACAGGCGATTCTTTTGTATAACCTAAACCTCCATGAATTTGTAAAACGCGGTCAACTACTCGACTTATCATATTAGTCGAATATAACTTTGAGATTGAGGACTGATGGCGGAATTGAATGCTATCTTGCCCAGTTTTCCATGATCCTTCTTGTTCAGCCATCCACGCAGAACGGAGAAAAATCCATTTTGCTGCTTCAATTTCGGTAGCAGAATCAGCGATCATCCATTGAATTGCTTGACGTTCAGCAAGTGGCTCTCCGAATGAAACACGATTATTTGCCCATTCTATTGCCATATTTAATAAACGTTCAGCACCACCAATAGCCCAAGAAGGAATAACCCATCCACGATTATGGTTAATGAACACCATTGCATATTTAAAGCCATCTCCCACTTCTCCAATAACATTTTCTTCAGGAACACGTACATTATCAAAAACTAGCGTTGCAGGTTCATGATGACTTCCAGACATCACCGGAATTGGCTCAGAACGGTACCCCAGTTCGCGGTCAACTAGGAAACAAGTGATTCCCCCATTCATACCTTTCTGTCTATCTGTTACTGCAAATACGATGGCAAAGTCTGATTCACTACCATGAGTAATAAATATCTTTTCCCCATTAATAATCCACTCATTTCCTTGTTTCACAGCAGTTGTTTCCATATTTGAAGCATCTGAACCAGAACTTGATTCTGTCAATGCAAAGCAAGCAATTTTCTCTCCATCAACAACTGGCAATAAATACTTCTTTTTTTGTTCTTCATTAAGTACTATATATAAAAGATTTGGTGCATGTCCTCCAAAATCAAAAGGAACAATCGTTCTACCTAATTCCATTTGTATTAAACTACTCATTACAGGACCCAAGTCGGCTCCTCCATATTCCTCTGGAGAGTTAATTCCCCAAAAACCTATGTCCTTAGCTTTTAATTGAAGTTTACGTAATTCCTCCCTAGTAATTCCAGGTTTACCTTCACGTTCATTTCTTAACACTTGATTTTCGAGTGGCGCTAATTCTTTTTCAACAAAATCTCGAACTGTTTCTTGTACCATTCTTTGCTCATCAGTTAATCTAAAATCCATGTCTCTTCCCCTTTTCCATTTTAATTTTGGTGGCTTTTATATTTATCTGAATATTCTAAATTTATTTTATCTTAGGTGATTTTAAGTGTAAATCACTTAAATTTTAAGGTTACTTCAATTTTTCCTAAAGAAAGAGTGAAGCGTTCAAGATTACCTAAATCAAAACATATATTTTTTACACTTTTAAATTTTAAGTAACATTAGCAATTTGAATCGAATAGTTTTCAATTATACGAGCAATATTTACATACGAGCATTATTTACTATGACTTCTGATTGATTATTTTTTATTCCTGGTTTAACAAAAATCATCAGGATGAATCCAATTAAGCAAACCACTACTGCTGCAATAAACATCGCTGGATAACCATTAGTCATGACAAGATAACCAGTTAAGGTCGGAGCGACTATAGCAGCTGCGTTAATTATGAAATGGTTAACCCCTGTATATGCTCCAACTCTTGTAGGTGCAGTGTCCTGAATGACTACCCAAAACAAAGCACCACCTAAAAATGAAGAACCAGTCCCCAATGACATTAAGAGTAAAATGACTAATGGAGAATTAACAGTAAGAATGAGTGTAAAGAACAAACCTGTTAGGATAAATGAAATCATGCATAGTCCCGATCTTGCTATCCACAAGTTGTTCGTCCTTTTAAATAGAATATCTGAGATTTTTGGTCCCAGTAGAACAGTAATACAGGCTAATGTCCAAGGAATCATCCCTAGATAACCTAACGCTTTTAAATCGTAATTGAAGACGTCCTGCAGGTATTTTGGAGCCCAGGTTAAAATTAAAAAATTAATGTAGTTCGCACAAAAGTGAGCAATCGAATTTAACATTAATGTTGGACTTTTAAAAAAATGATACCAGGGGGAAATGGTCTTATCTCCACCTTCATTCTTTTTTATGTCATTAGAATAACGAATTACTTCTAGTTCTTCTTTTGAAACAAGGGGATGATCTTCAGGATAATCTGTAAATATTTTGCGCCATATAATCGCCCAAATTATACCAATCGCTCCCAATACGACAAACATCATTTTCCAACCTACTGTAGAAATTAAAAATACGGCAATTGGGGCCGTAATTAAAGCTCCAAATGGGACTCCTAATATACCTATTCCATTCAAAAATGCTCTTTCTTTTACAGGTGCCCAATTTGCCAACGTCCGGGCATTGCCTACAAGAGCAGGTCCTTCTGCTAATCCAAATAAGATTCGAAATACAGCAAATCCTGCAAGTGCAGAACCTCCAAAAACGGCAATACCAATATCCCCTGAAACCCCCATACCCAAAGCAAATATAGACCAAGTAACAGCCGAAAGCATCCACACAAATTTAGGACCTTTTTTATCGGCTAATAGTCCTCCAAAAAAACCGCCAAAAATATATCCGTATCCAAAAAAACCTAATACATGCCCCCATGATTTAGCATTTAATCCATATTCATTTATTATATACTCCTGTGCATAAGCCATTATAGAGCGATCAACATAATTAATAATTGTAATAAAGGTAATCATCATCATTAAGAAATAGCGGTATTTTCCACTCATCTGTTTCACCTCTTTTTAGTATTTTTGTAGAGTTTCTTATTCATCATTACTTAGTGAAATAAATTTAAAATCCAATCAATTTGTAAGGGCTTTCATTTCTAATCATTGCTTTCTTATGAAAAATTCATTTAAAATATCTGTTACCAGCACCATACTTTATTCGTTGTGTACTCTTTCCATAATCACCTCTCCTCCTCACAATCGTATATTTAGCTGATAAATTATAATTATTGAAATATTCTAAATTTATCCTATAATGAATTTTAATAGGAGTATATCAGTTATATATTAAGGTTACTTTAGGTTTTCCTAAAGAAAGGAGGGAATATGCTATGCAAATACAACAAATTGAATATATTATTGAAGTGGCAAAAACAGGTTCGATTACTGAGGCAGCAAATAACCTTCATGTTTCTGTAGCTACTATAAGTCAGTCTTTATCAAATTTCGAACAGAAATTTGGATTAAGCTTATTTAAAAGATCAAGGTTGGGAACCAAACCCACAGAACAAGGAAAAAGAATAATAGAAAAAGCATATAAAATTAGCGATTTGTTAGTAGACTTAGAAAGAGAAGCAAAATTTCAGAGCACAAATATCGATAAAGAACTTAGAATAGTTGCTAGCCCGAGTACTTTACTTACTTTTTTACCTAAAGCTATTTCCGCCTTTAATAAAAAATATCCAAACACAGAGATTATTATTGAGGAAAATCAGAATGTAATTAGGGAAATTTCAAACAATGAGCATGATCTAGGTTTCATCACGGTTGATGAAATGACTTGGATTAAGTGGGGAAATTCAAATAAAAATGTATTGCATTTTGATACATTATTTCAAGGAAGAATGTATATTTGTGTATGCGAAAATTCTCCTCTTGCTTTCAAAGAAAGTATTACACCTGAAGAATTACTAAATCAAAAATTAATTTTACATACCATAACCAAACCTATTTTAGATGATATAATACGCCAATATGGACCCCTTAAGGTTTTATTTGAATCTCCTAATACGGAAACGATAAAAAACTCGATAGCCGAAGGGATAGGGATTAGTTTCCTCTCTGAATTTACTGTAATTAATGATGAAAGAGTTATTAATGGTCAAATTATTATAATTCCCTTAGTTAATTATGAACGCTCCAATTTAACTTGTGGTTTTATCCGTTCAAAAAAAGATATTTTTCAACATCAGCAAGAGGTTTCTTAAAAATTATTAAGGAGCAAAATGGTAAGGGGATTTTTTAATTTATCATAATTCTTTCAATTAGGATCTTATTAATATCTCCATCAATAGGCTATAATCAACATTCATTACTATTAACTTCATAAAGTAAACTACAAATCCCTATAATTTTTGAATATTTTTAGTCCATTTCAGTAACCGCTTAAAAAAATCATTAGCTAAGATATTACACCGTACAGATGCATATGTAAGCTTTTGTACTATACTAAATAACTTTTTCACTTTTTAAAAAGATCTTCCCTTCTGTTCTCTCTTTGTTAGCATTATTTCTAATCAAAAAGTACCCCTTATTCAGTTTTTTATGTCTTATGTCAATATCGGATTCCCTTTGTATTTTGGTGAAAAAAATAAATCAATTTAAAATTTATTGAGCCTTTCTCTGTACTTATCTCCATAGTTGATGTATATTTCAACATACTTGGATAATAATCAAGTAAAATGGTTTAAACTAACCATACAATATTAATGGAGTGATTTCATGAGTAAAGCTAAGGCTAAAACTGGAACAGGTAAAGGTACAGGTACGGGAACGGGTAAGAAGGGTTGGAATCGTTGGAAAACTAGTGCCAACAAGAAAAAGAGCGCAAAACCTTATGTAAGTAAAGGCGTTAAACACGCGAATGACTCAAAGACAACTACCAATAATACTGGTGATAAGTCTGAAAGATAATCATTATGTAATTCCTATGAGTTAAATTAAAGGTTACTAAATTATGTTCCATATTCTCATACAGGGTATTTAAAAATCTGTATGAGAGAAATGGGTCAAATAGATTAATAACTCTAACTTCCTTCACTCTATAGCTATTGAATTAACCAAGAGCATTTATATATAATAAAGAAAAAGACACTCCCAAACCGGTAGTGTCTTTCGTGTTCATTTGAGGTTTTTTTAATTTATACAGATACAATCACGAAATGTTCATCTAATCTGACTTTTATGTTTGTTGTGTTAACTTTTTTCGATGATAACTTTATTGTAAAACCGTTTGTAGCCCTTTTTAACAGAGTTTGTTTCTGAATGTATGGCTTCACCAACAACTTGAGCAGATTCAATCAAAGGGGCTACATTATAAAAATGTACTATCTGTTTAGTTTTATTCATAAGCTAAGTAATTTTCGCCATAAGAAGGAACGAATTTTCTACTCTAAGAAATTTTGTCTCTTTTTTGCTAGACTCTTTGTAAAAAGTTAGAAAGCGCTCCAATATCATTAAATTGATATTATTTATTTGGCTACTGCTTTTAATAATTGATTGACTAACAATTGAGATTTCAGACCTTCTAGTCCATCAATCAGTGGTTTCTCATCATTTTGAATACAATTAATAAAATGTTGTACAGCATCTTCAAATCCTCTTTGCTTTAACGTTGTATCCCAAGATGGAGAAAATGAAGTTGAGTGGCTGTTATTAGAAGCAATTTCTAAAGTATTCATGTTCCTAACACTTAAAATTGCTCCATCTGTTAATAGTTCAAGCCTCTCAAGATTAGTACCTGCTTTTCGATGCATGTCTGTAAAGAAAGGTATACCCTCCTTGGATTTATAAACATGTCCTGCATAAACAAGGTAATTCTCACTACTGATATTTACTGTTCCATGCAGCACATCTAAATCACCATTAGCTAACCATCTTGCAGTATCAACTACATGTAAATAATCATCTAACATTCTAAAATCATAAGAATAAGGTCCCATACTATCTGTTCTATGTTTTTCTATACGAACTGATGCTATGTTTTGAGCTTGTTGTTTTGCTTGTACATACATAGGAGCAAAGCGGCGATTAAATCCAACCATAAGCTTTCTTCGTGATTTTTCACTTAACTCTACTAATTTTTCAGCTTCAGCAACAGTTGCAGCTAATGGTTTATCGACATAAACATCTATTCCTTTAGTTAATAGAGAAGATACGACTTCAAAATGTGAGCTAGTGGAACTATGTACGAAAACAGCATCACACTCTGCAGCGAGTGTTTGTAAGCTATTAAAATCTTGAATACGATACTGATTGCAAATCATTTTTCGTTTATCTTTACTTGGTGAAAAAGCACCTACAAATGACCAATCCGTTTCTTTAGTAAGGATTGGTAAATATGCTTTTTGAGCTATACTTCCTAAACCTATCATTCCAATACGAGGTTTTTTCATGTTTGACATCCTTTGCATTGATATTGTTAATAACAAAATTAGTTTACACTGTTTCAGTTGTAAAGCCAAATGAACAAATTATTTTTGCATGTGGTCGTGTAATAGGAGTATCAAGTGAACATACTCGAGTCTGTCAAATCCCTTTGTTATTTTGTAGTTCAGATTCAATGCTACTATTTAATCAAGAACCTGGGGCGTACTACCATTTCATGTATGGTATTAACATCAAAACTCTCTTTTTCAAAATCTACGAGAACGCGAATAATTTTCTCTATTTTTTCTCCTTCTTGTTGCGTTATAAACACCAAAAACGATTCTTCCATACACTCCATCAATTTTTATTCTTCCATTTTTATACTTTTTCACTTTGTTTGATTGCATACATTAATACGAATTCATGCAATCTCCACTATTCTATCTAAGCGTCTGTCCAAAAACTCTAACTGATCAAGAGTCGTATCATCTGAAAATGAGGAAGATAAGTTAAATTTACCCTATAATAGTTACCATTTCCTATTATTTTATATTTAATATTTTTTTACTTTATCAAAAAATACCATATCTCATGATGAATAGTAAAAGAAACAGTGGTTCTGACAGAACCACTGTTTCTTTTACTTAAAATTCCTTTGAGAAAAATGGCAAGAATAACTTTACTCCTCGTCTATTAAAAGGTAAAAATTTCATATCCGCAATTAAATGACTTATGTAGCCTAATATACAAGTAGTGAAAATCCCCTCTATCCCCAAAGATGATTCGAATTGATGAGCAATGACGCCAAAGAAAACGATGCCAGCAATCGAATGCGTATAACTTCTATGAGGTGTGAAAGATGCTAGAATTATATAGATACCTAACAGCCATAACCAGTTTTCCTGTAAAGATAGGCCGCCTCCTAATACCCCTAATCCTGTCAGGGTCAGCATATGCCTTTGCGTTATAAATGTAGATATTATAATAATGCCAATTCCTGCTCCTACACCAACCCACTTTTCCGTTTCAGAACCTTCCAAAACGCTATAAATAATCATGAGAATCCCGATGGTTTGTGCTAAAGTTCGGATGAACTTGTGTGAAAAGGTAATTCTATTGCTTAACTTTCCGTCAATATCCATGTCGGGCATTAGACCTGAAACACCCCCAACCCCAACTAAGAATAAAGTAGTGGTTGGATCGGTTTGAAGTGTGTTTGCTGTTAAAAATCCCACTGCTGCTCCTAATGCCATATGCGCTGTCCCGTTCACTGTCTCTCTCCTGTTCTTCTAAGAAGTTATCTTCCATATCACAATCGAATGTTTGTTCGAACACCTTGCTTTTTAACTATACAATATTTTTTACTGAATTTCTTTATTTCTTTTAAAAAAATGGGATTATTCCTTGATTTCAAAATAAGAAGAACCTTATTCCCTCTTTGTAATGTTCTTAGAATCCTTTGAATTTTGTTCACTCACTTCTAGTCGTATCACCATTTTCAGGTTAAATAGTGATTGGGCTATCCTACTCGTGAAAATCATGAAAAACGAAGAGGCAATAAGTGCTAAAATTCAAAATAAATCATGAACAATATTACAAAGTACACAAAGAGGAATTGAAATAAAGAATATGGAAGCTCATCCTGGTGTCGCTAAGCTCGATGCAATAAGGCAGATTTCTCTTTTGAGAAAGAAACTCATAATGCTTAAGTAAATATAGCTACACAAAGCTAACCAGAAATGTTAGAGCCAAGTAGACTTCGTCTTGACTTACTCTATAAAAATATTATATTGAAATTAACCTTATTAAAGGCTCGTATTTATATACAAAACCTTTAAAATTTTTTTCTAACGAGACTTTTTTATTAGAAACTTTATCAATAATATGAATATACTAATCTATAAGGGGAGTGATCCAAATAGCCTTTCTAAACGCCTTCAATAATTTTAAAAAAGGGAAAAAGTCTAAGAAAATAAAAAACATGGATTTTAGAGAGCAACACGTAAAGAAATCTTCTGAGCTTATTGGTAATAATGTAATCGTTCAAAATATAATTAACAATCACCTTACAAAAAAAATAACCACTTGTAGGGTGGTTTTTATTTATTGTATGAAATTTCTTCATTCTTCACCATCGTCAACGTTACATCATATATATAGTTATATTGTAGATAATAATCGTATATGACATTGTGTAGAATTTTTATTAGTGATTTATCGAAGGTATCGAATTCCGTTTGATAACTGCTTAAAACCGTGACAAATTTGCCGTCTAGGTTTTCATAATAATGCAAGAGAAAATTCTTATAATATTCACTGTCACTGTTGCTTTTATTCGTTATACATGGATCACCAGTTTGGATGGACTTATCAAGCATCGATTTGATGGATTTAGGTAGCTTAGCTTTTTTGAATTGATTTAAGTTATAAATTTCATAAGTAAAGTCAAGTCCTAATTGATTGGAATAAAACTCGATAGTACTATCCAATGTATAAATTAAGGGAGCTTTAAAATCCTTGCTATTTGCAATCTCCTCTGATATCTCCAGCTGAAATTCCTCAGATGTTAAATATGCTGCAAATTTCATTTTTGAACTGCTCACGCTAAACACCTCAAAAACAGCTGCATCTTGTTTTTCAATCTCAATTTCTATATTAAAAAACTTAAAGTGTTTTAGCCGGTAAAAAGCAATCGGTGCTAATAGAAAAAGTAGTATCCACACTAGGTAAAGAAATAATGTGTTGAAGATTATTTGATAAAACTCAGATGTTACAATCGGTTCTATGATTAACGTTATCAATGTATGTTCAAAGCCTTCAGAAATAGCTGGATTCTGTGTATTTACGGGATTGACGACTTTATCAGGCTCCTTCCACGTTTGGATTCCTAATAGGGCCATCGCAACCAGTGTATAAACAAAAATCAAAATAGTCCCAATCACATATAATTTTGGCATGAATCCTATAATTCTGTCGAAAACAGAAATTCGCTTATTTTTCTGCTCCTCTATAGCCAATGTGGACGCTCCTTTTACAAATTAATATAAAATAGAAAAAGTCAATAAAGGGACAAAAAAAGCATCCTAGTCTTTTCCTATTTAATAATATGTTTGTAATCAAGCGAACATACGTAAATGTTGGTTGAGGGTAACTGATTTCCTTTTTTCATCCATTCCGAAACAGATACCTTCCCGTTTGGCTTGATATTTACAGCCATTTCTAGTGTCATCTATGAAGTTTCACTTTCTAGTTTTATCCACACCAACATTATGACGTGGGTATTATCATATGTCCTAAATGTAACAGGATCTATGTACCTAGTGTCACGACGATTGCACCCCGAAATTCGTGAACTTCCCTTTTACTTGAAATTAAGGCTATTACGGGTTCTTAAAAAAAAGGAATAATTCGAAAGCGCTTTCGATTAAATCAAAAATGCCAGGCTCCTCAATCGTGTAAATGAGGAGGTCAGCTTTTATACATAGAATTCCGTATCATTTTAGTTGTCCTTTTATCGCAAATTCTCTCACTTTATTTAAAAACATCTCCAATGCTTTTGATGCTTCGAAATCTTTCTTTTTCACCACTGAAAAAGGTCTAATAAAGGCTTCATTTTTCAAATGAAAGGTCTTCAATTCACCGGTTTTCAGTTCTTTTTGCACGGTTAATCGGGATAACAGTGCAATGCCAAGACCAGCCATAACTGCTTCTTTCACTCCTTGAATACTGGTAAAAATAAAGCTTCGTTTTATGTTTAGATCTAGTTTGTTTATAAGTTTATCTGAATACGTACGAGTTCCCGACCCTTGCTCCCTAAGTACCCATGTTTGATCCTGAAGCATGGCACCATCTATGATTTCCATTTGTGAAAGTGGATGATCAGGCGGAACGACGACAATCATTTCATCATTCATGAATGAGTTAACATCAATATCTTTATAATCCGTTTCCCCTTCAATCAGACCTATATCAATCTGGTTAGAACGTACGCCTTGAATAACTTCATTAGAATTTGAAATAATAATTTGAATATCAACTAGAGGATATAGGACAGAATATTCCGCCAAAACTTTCGGAAGATAATATTCTCCTATTGTAAAACTAGCCCCAATTTTTAGAGTCCCACTTACCACGTTATTAAAATCATTAATTTCTCTTATTGCTGTCTCATAGTGATTCAGCATTTGCTTTGCATGCCTATATAAGATTTTTCCAGGCTCTGTTATTTGAACCTGTTTCGGAGAACGGTAAATCAGTTTCGTCCCCAATTCATTTTCCAGATTCCTTATATGAAGGCTAACTCCCGGCTGTGACAGATTAAGAATATCACCTGCTCTTGAGAAATTTTTCTGTTCGATTACGGTTACAAAAACCTTTAAAGGATCCATAGTTACCTCCTCTTTATAATTTATTTTACCATAAGTAAAAGTGATTATTACAATAGCAAATATATATTTCACTTATTTTTAATTTACCCTTAAAGTAAAGGAAACAATAAAGATGGAGTGTTCAACTTGGGAAAAACAGCAAGAGAAACAATAAAGCTTGGCTTTATTAAAGGGATAGTTTTAACCCTACTAATTGCTATTGCAGCAAAATTCTTGGCAGAGCTCCCCTTCCTTCATATAATGGGGCAGCTCGTCATAGCGATATTAATAGGGGTGTTTTGGAAATCCATAGTCGGCTTGCCTGATTATGTGGTTGCAGGGACCAATTATTCTAGTAAGGTTCTTTTGCGATTTGGTATCATTTTGTTAGGGATGCGTTTGAACTTAAAGGATATTTTTAATGCTGGACCAAAAACTTTTGCTGTCGGAGCTATTAGTCTTGTATTTGCTATATTAATAGTTTATGGATTGACCCGTCTTTTTAAGGTCGAAAAAAAGCTGGGTATTTTGACAGCCTGTGGAACAGGAATTTGTGGAGCTGCGGCTGTCCTTGCGATTTCCACACAAATTAAAGCAAAAGAAAAAGATACAGCGATTGCCGTGGCAACGGTTGCGGTATTGGGAACAACCTTTACATTTGGTTACACCATTCTTTACCCATTCCTAGGTTTATCAGATCAGGGATACGGAATTTTCTCGGGAGCTACACTGCATGAAATTGCTCATGTAATTGCCGCTTCAGCACCAGGTGGAAATGAGGCAGTAGATATGGCAGTCATGGTCAAGTTAACAAGGGTTGCCTTACTCATTCCTGTTGCAATTTTTATTGGATTCATAATGAATTTGAAAGAGAGAACAGCTAATCCTGGGAAGAAATTTTCATGGAAATCTATCCAGATTCCTTGGTTTATTTTAGGGTTTTTAGCAACTAGTGCACTTTATTCTACAGGAGTAGTACCAGAAGCTATTGCTGAATACATTGTTTCACTTTCTTATATCCTCATGGCAATGTCTATGGCGGGACTCGGATTAAATATAGATCTTGTAATATTCAAGAAATATGGTGGAAAACCATTTGTTGCTGGTCTATTCGGTTCAATCTTATTATCAATTCTTGGTTATGTATTGGTCCGCGTATTACAATTAAATTAATATTCACAAAACAAGCATTCCTTAATTGGAATGCTTGTTTCAGTTTGTAGACAAAAGGGGTTCGGAATGTTTTAATTCCGGACCCCTTTTGAAATCCCCTTTGAATTTTGCTCAAGATTAAGAGATTGGGCCTCTACGAGCCCACTTTATTAAGCCATTCTTGGACCTTGCCATTATGGCGTGTCATCACTTTTTGATGGTCTTTGCTTACTGTACACTGTGATAAAAATGAGCATGTCACACAAGTGTGTTTGGGTGATTTGTACTCGCGATAGCCCTCTTTATTTGTTGTTGAGTACTTTAAAATCTCGCCCGATGGGCAGAGGTAACTATCAAAATGTTCATCGTAAACATAGTCATGCTTGCGAAAGAACCCTTCTTTTGTTCGTGGACGTGTATAGGGTAAAGCTGGTGTGATTTCTTTCCCAAAAAGGTAGCTTGTAATAGCTGGTGTTTTGTAAGCTGCATCTGCGGCAACAGCTTCAGGTTTTCCAACTTTCTCAATCACTTGTTCAACAAGAGGCTCTAAGATATGACTATCATGCGTATTTCCCGGTGTTACAATCGTCCCCAGCACAAAACCGTTGCGGTCCGCAGCCGCATGAAATGAATAGGCAAACTGTTTTGTTCGTTCATCTTTTACATAGTAGCCACTCTCAGGGTCAGTTGTACTTTCTTTAATTTCTTTGGTTTCTTCTTTATCAAATTTATCCGGTGGAAAAGGCTTCTTTCCCTTGTTTTCACGATCTTGATTTATTTCTTCTTGAAGGCGTCCTTGATATGCTCGTGTTTCCTTACGAACGATTTTCTTTTCGAATTTTCGCTTATTCGCACTGGCTTTCACATGTGTTGAATCAACGAATACGTGCTCTGCACTTATTAACTTTCTTTCTGAAGCTGTCATTAAGATACGATAAAAAATCAGTTCAAACAGGTCTGTATCTTTAAAGCGACGCTCATAATTTTTCCCGAACGTTGAGAAGTGAGGTACTTTATCATGGAAACCGTAACCTAAAAACCAACGGTAAGCCATATTCGTTTCAACTTCTTCAATCGTTTTACGCATCGAACGAATACCGAAGGTATATTGAATGAATGTCAATTTAACTAAAATAACTGGATCAATACTTGGGCGCCCTATCTCTGAATACATATCTTTCACCAAGTCATAAATGAAAGTGAAGTCAATGTCCCCCTCAATTTTACGAACCAAATAGTTCGCTGGCACCAGTTGATCCAAAGTAATCATTTCAAGTTGATCTCGCTGAATAGAATTATGTTTCGAAAGCATCGTCATCACCTCAAGTTTTAATACTTCTATATTAAAACAAAAAGGACTGTAGGCAAAAGTGGTTATATCTAATTGTTAAAACAAAGTTGATTGGAACGGAAGGTGCGAGACTCCTGCGGGAAATGCGTGTCCAAGGGAGACCCCACAGGCGCAAAGGCGCCGAGGAGGCTCCCTGACCGCCCGCGGAAAGCGAGTGCCTGGAGTGGAAATCAACGTCGAATTTTTACAACCCCTCAAAAAAACTGTAGACAAGCATTCCTTAATTGGAATGCTTGTTTTTCTTTAATAGATGCGGAACGTTAGCTCCATAAAAGATTTCATCCATCTCTGTTTGTAGTCTTTCTATAATTTCCTGTCGTTCCTCTGAATTTAATTTTTCTTCTGTGAAGCCGAATAAATAATTATTTATATCGAATCTTTTCAACTTACATTTCGTATGAAATATATTTTCCTGATACACATTGACGTCTATCATATCATATAAACTCTTTACTTCATCAGGGATGTAATTTTGAATGGAATTTATATCATGATCAATGAATAATTTCCGTCCATTTTTATCCCGTGTAAATCCTCGGACACGGTAATCAATAGTAATTATGTCAGTATCAAAGGAATGTATAAGATAATTAAGTGCTTTTAGTGGAGAGATTTCTCCACAAGTAGATACATCGATATCAGCCCTGAATGTACTAATGCCTTCATTCGGATGAAACTCAGGGTATGTATGAACAGTAATGTGGCTTTTATCCAGTTGCATGACAACATTATTGGGTAATGGGCCAGGGGATTCCTCATAGGTACCAGTCGGAACTTCGACGACAGGTCCTTCGGAAACAAGCATCGTTACACTTGCACCCTGTGGAATATAGTCCTGTTTTGCCGTATTCAAAACGTGTGCTCCAATTAAATCCGATACGTTTTGCAAAATCTTCGAAAGCCTTTCTGCATTATACTGCTCATCGATATATTCTAGGTAGGCTTCGCGTTCTTTCTTTGTTTTTGTAAAACAAATATCATACATATTAAAACTTAATGATTTCGTAAGATTATTAAAACCATGGAGTTCAATTCGTTGTTCTGGTGTAAGTTTCATGTTTGATCGATTCCCCTTATTTTTTTACAACTGTTCTTATAGTTACCCTTTATTAGAAATAAAAAACTAAAGGGAAGAATTTATGGCTAATAACCTTAATAAAAAAAGAGCAGTTGCAACTGCTCTCAGTTTGTAGACAAAAGGGGTTCGGAATGTTTTAATTCCGGACCCCTTTTGAAATTCCCTTTGAATTTTGCTCAAGATTAAGAGATTGGGCCTCTACGAGCCCACTTTATTAAGCCATTCTTGGACCTTGCCATGTCCAATTGGCTATCTTCTTTAAATTCATGGCAGCGAAAGTAAGCATCGCCTGCATCGACAATTTTTTAAGTCCCCTTAAAGTAGTCCAACGCATACCATGCTTTTCTTTTGCATCTGCGAATACACGCTCTATTGTTTCTTTACGTTTCGCATATATAGGTTTTACATCCTTGTGATGACGCAGATGATCTGCTTCTTCCATATAATTTTGCCAGATATGGCGTGTCACCACTTTTTGATGGTCTTTGCTTACTGTACACTGTGATAAAAATGAGCATGTCGCACAAGTGTGTTTGGGTGATTTGTACTCGCGATAGCCCTCTTTATTTGTTGTTGAGTACTTTAAAATCTCGCCCGATGGGCAGAGATAACAATCAAAATGTTCATCGTAAACATAGTCATGCTTGCGAAAGAACCCTTCTTTTGTTCGTGGACGTGTATAGGGTAAAGCTGGTGTGATTTCTTTCCCAAAAAGGTAGCTTGTAATGGCTGGTGTTTTGTAAGCTGCATCTGCGGCAACAGCTTCAGGTTTTCCAACTTTCTCAATCACTTGTTCAACAAGAGGCTCTAAGATATGACTATCATGCGTATTTCCCGGTGTTACAATCGTCCCCAGCACAAAACCGTTGCGGTCCGCAGCCGCATGAAATGAATAGGCAAACTGTTTTGTTCGTTCATCTTTTACATAGTAGCCACTCTCAGGGTCAGTTGTACTTTCTTTAATTTCTTTGGTTTCTTCTTTATCAAATTTATCCGGTGGAAAAGGCTTCTTTCCATTGTTTTCACGATCTTGATTTATTTCTTCTTGAAGGCGTCCTTGATATGCTCGTGTTTCCTTACGAACGATTTTCTTTTCGAATTTTCGCTTATTCGCACTGGCTTTCACATGTGTTGAATCAACGAATACGTGCTCTGCACTTATTAACTTTCTTTCTGAAGCTGTCATTAAGATACGATAAAAAATCCGTTCAAACAGGTCTGTATCTTTAAAGCGACGCTCATAATTTTTCCCGAACGTTGAGAAGTGAGGTACTTTATCATGGAAACCGTAACCTAAAAACCAACGGTAAGCCATATTCGTTTCAACTTCTTCAATCGTTTTACGCATCGAACGAATACCGAAGGTATATTGAATGAATGTCAATTTAACTAAAATAACTGGATCAATACTTGGGCGCCCTATCTCTGAATACATCTCTTTCACCAAGTCATAAATGAAAGTGAAGTCAATGGCCCCCTCAATTTTACGAACCAAATGGTTCGCTGGCACCAGTTGATCCAAAGTAATCATTTCAAGTTGATCTCGCTGAATAGAATTATGTTTCGAAAGCATCGTCATCACCTCAAGTTTTAATACTTCTATATTAAAACAAAAAGGACTGTAGGCAAAAGTGGTTATATCTAATTGTTAAAACAAAGTTGATTGGAACGGAAGGTGCGAGACTCCTGCGGGAAATGCGTGTCCAAGGGAGACCCCACAGGCGCAAAGGCGCCGAGGAGGCTCCCTGACCGCCCGCGGAAAGCGAGTGCCTGGAGTGGAAATCAACGTCGAATTTTTACAACCCCTCAAAAAAACTGTAGACAAACTCGATTTTCATCGAGTTTGTCTACAGTCTGAGAGCAGTTGCAACTGCTCTTTTTCCCTATTTTGCTTCGGATTGTATTAATTTCTTTCTTTTAATTGGTGAAAGTGCACGTTCTAACCACCCTAATAAAATGTCAGCCAGAATAGCCATTAATGCTGTTGGTATAGCTCCTGCGAGAATAATTGCGGTACCATTCGAAGCATTGGTTCCCCTGACAATGATATCACCCAGTCCACCTGCACCGACGAATGTGCCGACTGCAGTTACACCAATCGCAACGACAAGTGCCGTTCGTAGACCAGCCATGATGACAGACAGGGATAATGGCAGTTCGACCATTCCTAGTAATTGGAACTTCGTCATCCCCATAGCCTTACCCGATTCTAAATAGGCATGATCAATGTTTGTAATTCCTACATACGTATTTCTTAGGATTGGTAGTAAAGAATATAAAAACAATGACAAAATAACTGTGTTTGTCCCCAGTCCCATTACTAACATAAGGAGAGCAAGCATTGCTAAGGCTGGTGTGGTTTGTATGACATTAGTTATCGAAAACACCCAATTACTCAACTTTTTATGCTTTGCGATGAATATACCTAGCGGGATAGCAATGATTGCGGCAAATAGAACTCCGTAAGCAGACATTAAAAAGTGGCGATAAAATTCAGTAAGTACGTACATCCAATTCTGGGAGTAATACGTTCCCAGTTGTTCCAAGGTTTCCATTAGATTGCACCTCCCATTTATTCAAAATAATTATGTGCTTCAAGGAACTCCGTTGCTACAATCGATGGTTCTTTCAAGTTTCCATCAACTTCATAGTTCAGTTCCTGCATCGTTTCGGTTGTGATTTCTCCAATTAACTTAGTTAGTTGATTTTCTATTTCCGGATATCGTTCTAACGCATCTTTCGTGACAACGGGTGAACAATCATAAGGAGGGAAATATTGTTTGTCATCTTCTAAAAGCTGCAAATTATTCACCTTAATCCGTCCATCTGAAGAGTATGCGAGGACAATGTCCATCTGACCATTTTTGACAGCGTCGTAAACTAGTCCAATTTGCATCGGATAGGTTTCTCCGAATTCTAATCCATAGGTGTCTACGAATTCCTTATAGCCGTCCCCTTTTCTTTTCAGCCAAGCACTATCGACACCTAATCTCAAATTCCCTGCATCTTTTTCCAAATCGGATATTTTTTTATAGCCTTTTTCCTCTGCCAATTCATTTGATATCGTAAATGCATAAGTATTATCAAATCCATAAGAATCGTAAAATTTGAATCCATATTGTTTTTTAAATTCCTTTTGAACAATTTCCATTGCCTTTACTGGATCTTTTTCAATATCCTGAGCTAAAACACTCGTTAAATCCGTCCCCGTATAACGAGTTGCGGCTACATCAATATCCCCACTCTCCATTGCTTGTTGCTGTACGAAATTCGAACCTAAATTCTTAATAATCTTCGTATCAAGGTCTGTATTTCGTTCAAGTAGTTGTGCTATCATGTTTGCCAAGATTTCGGATTCGGTCATACTCTGCGCACCAATTTTAACCGTTTTTTCAGAAGATGACCCCAACCCAGGCAACGAGCAGCCGCTGATGAATAATGAAAACAATAAAAGGGTAGTAAAACTTATTTTTCTTATTTTTTTATACATGGTATTCCTCCTCAAGCAACTTCCTTCATACCTTTTAATCCTTTTGGTACGACTTTTCGTTCAATGATCGAGAAAACATAATCCACCAGGATAGCCATGATGATTACCGGTACTGCACTATGCGATGATATATTCTGTTTGGTATAAATTCAAACCAATAAATATGTAATCCCCAAGTCCTCCGCCTCCAATAAAGGAAGCCAATGTTGCCCAGCCAATTAAATAAACGGAGGCAGTGCGAATCCCAGCCATAATGACGGAAAGTGCAAGTGGAAATTCAACTAGACGAATTCTCTCCCAACTCGTCATCCCGATGCCTCTACCAGATTCAAGTAAATTTTTATTTACACCTTTAATGCCTGTATACGTATTCCTGAGAATAGGTAAAACAGAATAGAAAAATAACGCAATAATAGCAGGTGTCTTCCCAACACCGAGGAATGGAATGAAAAATGCTAGTACTGCCAAGCTTGGCAACGTCTGCATGATGTTTGCAATTCCAATAATTATAGATGCGCTTTTTTTCATACGGGTCAACAAAATGCCAAGCGGTACAGCAACTAGTATTCCAAGGAATACAGCAATCATAGATATATATAAATGCTCCCACGCCTTGTAAAGCAACTCTAGCCAATTCGTTTGTAAAAAATCGAGCAATGTTTCCATCTCATTCACCTCCTAAAACATCTCAGCCATTTCAGCCACTAGATTATCTTCTTCCCCCCAGATGCTGTCGTACACGATGTCAACCAATGTAGCTCTAGTAACAATTCCGACCAAATGTTTATTTTGGTCAACGACCGGCACATATTTAAATCCGCGTTTTAAAATCTTCTGAACTGAATCACGGATTAATGAGTCTTGTTTCACAGAATAGACTTCAGTATTGATTACTTCACTAATAAATGTAGCTTTTTTACGATATTCACTAATCGTTTCAACATCTACAAATCCTTTTAATACATTCTCTTCATCTACCACGAGCAGAGAATCAACTCGTTTTTCTCTCATAATAGTGATAGCGTTAGTAAGAGACTTTTCCTCAGTAATTGAAATGGGATTACGACTCATGATTTGTTCGACCAATTGCACGTTCGGTCTTGTTTGAAGCAATCGTTCTTTACCGATAAATTCTTCAACAAATTCATTGGCTGGATTTCTGAGAATTTCATCCGGGGTTCCCACTTGAACAATTTCCCCAGCCTTTAAAATCACAATACGATCAGCAAGTTTAATCGCTTCATCCATATCATGGGTAACAAAAACAATTGTCTTATTAAGTGTGCGCTGCAGATTTTTAAATTCCTCCTGAAGAGCATCGCGGGTGATCGGATCTAGAGCACCAAAAGGTTCATCCATTAATATGAGTGGTGGATTAGAAGCTAGAGCCCTGAGAACGCCAATTCGCTGTTGCTGACCGCCGCTCAGTTCGTAGGGATACCGTTCTAAATATTCGGGACCCATATCAACGAGCTGCAGCAATTCTAGCGCACGTTCTTTTTTCTCTTGATCACTCCATTTAAGTAGTTTTGGAACGAGGGTGATATTTTCAAGAATCGTCATATGAGGGAAAAGACCAATTTGTTGAATTACATACCCGATCTGTCTTCTAAGCTTAACCGGATCCTTTTCCATTATATTTTCTCCATTTATGAGTATCTTACCTTCGGACGGTTCAATCAGGCGATTAATCATTTTCATTGTCGTTGTTTTCCCACAGCCACTCGGACCAATGAAACAGATGAACTCCCCTTTTTTTATATCAAGTGTTATATTCTTTACAGCTTTCTTCCCTCCCTTATAGACTTTCGATACATTTTCAATTTTTAACACGACAAGCACCTCCATCATTCGCATACAATTACAAATTTTACAAATTCATTTCACTTTTCATATGCACAGTCTCTTATACCCATACGAAAAAATATTAAACCTTTTATTAAAATAAACTAGTTCAATGTAATTACATTGAAGAAATGGAATGAAAAAAACTACCTCATTTTAATAAAGGTAGTTAATAGATTTAAGTTTTTAACATTGAATTAAAACCCGATATTTTTAGCGATGAGGGTTTTCACTATTTCATCTGACCCTGTATAGAATGTTGTCAAACGAATGTCTCGATGACGCCGGGCAATTTTATAATCACCCATATTTCCGTATCCATCATGTAACTGCATGCACTTTTCAGATATTCGCTTTGACATCTCCGTAATCCAATATTTAGCCATCGATACTTCAGTTATGATATTCTCCCCATTCATATGTTTACAGATCAAACCATCAACAAACGTTCTACCCAGCTGAATATCGGTCGCTATTTCAGCAATGGTAAACTGTGCCTTATTAAATTTACTTATTTTATTACCAAATGCTTTTCGTTCTTTTATAAAATTCATCGTTAAGTGGAGCATGTCCTTAGCTGCCATTAAAGACCCAATCGCACACATAAGTCTTTCCTGCTGCAGTTTTTGCATTATATATGATAGGCCCTTCCCTTCCTCCCCAAGGATGTTCCCAGCAGGAACTGAAGCATCATCGAAAAATAGTTCGGCTGTTTCTGAGCTATTCTGGCCTGCTTTTTCAAGCTTTCTGCCTCGTGTAAGCCCTGGCGTATCTTTATCAATAAGCAACAAACTGATTCCATCATTGGAAGGATTAGCATCAAGATCAGTTTTACATGCTACAATCAATAAGTCAGCTTTAAAGCCATTTGTGATAAACGTTTTGGCTCCATTGACAATATAATACCCTTCTTTCTTGATGGCTGTGGTTTGGATATTCGCTAATTCTGAATCCATTCCTGGCTCTGTCATTGCAAAAGCAGAAATCATTTCTCCTGAACTGAACTTGGGTAAATACTTTTGTTTTTGATCTATTGTTCCGAATGAAGCAATATACGGGGCTACAACATCAGAATGAATTGAAATGCCTACTAAGGCTGATCCAACCATTTCCAATTCCTCTGCCAGAACAACTGAATATCCAAAATCTGCTCCTACCCCACCGAATTCCACATCAAGCCATGGACATAAAAATCCGTTATCCCCAATCTTTTTCCAAAATGAGCGAGGTACTTCCCTCTCTTTTTCCCACTTATCATAAAAGGGGATAGCTTCCTTGTCGAGAAATTCACGAATTGATTGTTTAAATAATAAGTGTTCTTCTGTGAGGAAGGAACGTGAATCATTCTTATTGAACGCCATCGTGTTAACCATGGGTTAACCTCCATTCGCTAATGATTTTGTTGAGATACATCAATGTGAAATATCTTGTAATCCACAACCATAATCAAGATAAATAGGCTAAATATATAGATGTAAACGGTTACAATAATAAAAATCATCAAACTGTCAAAATGGCCCATAATATTCATGTTCAACAAAAGTATTGAATTCCCTTTTAAAAATCTATTTTTCACCATTTTAAATTCATTTTTGATTATATTATTTGAAAAGCTACATGATTTAAGAAAATGATGATTGATACTTAACTGCTTAAATATGGGTTAATCTTGTATTCTGCCGAGGTTATTTTTGTAATATTAGGGTATTTTGGGATTTAATAATTCCTCACTTTCCGAATGCCTACATATTGCACAAACGTGGTCTTCTCTTCCTCTGATACATGATATGATTACTTTAGGCATAAGAAAAGGCGACCCTTCTTAATGAAGAATCGCACCTATCATTCCATAAGGAGTACCTCAAGCAAAACGCAGAGTTACAACGTTAAGAATATTCCAGAATAAAAAAAATCCCAATCTCTCAGTGATATAAATGAGAAATTGAGATTTAATTATTCTTCACCATTGCGCCTTAAGTTAGTTACCTTGGAAACGTTTTTAACCAATCATTTCCCTATTAGTGGAAAATTCAGTTATAATCTTTTGCCCCATCATATTCAATCATTAAATAAATTTTTTCGCCTTGATTGTTTCTTATTGATCTCATTCAAAATAACCGCTATTTCGTGCGAATTTTCAATATGATGTTCCAATTTGGATTTATACAAGCTCAACTATTGATTATATGTTGGAACGGAAAAGTCACCAAATCAGCTGCTTTGGGCTTCATACATGGGGCTATTTTTTATACTAGAAAAAAATTATTGTTGACCCTCTGTGTAAATTTGAAAAGTTACACCGAATTTGTCCGATACAATCCCATAAGCAGGGCTAAAAAAAGCTTCCTGCAGCGGCATTTTTACTTGTCCATCTTGCGACAAGTATTCAAAAATTTGTTTTGATTTTTCGATATCGTTAGTTGAAATACAGATCGTAACCTGATCTCCAGTTTGACTAGTTTGACCTGGAAACATATCTGAAAACATGAGGTCCGTTTCTCCAACCTTTAACATTGCGTGTGACACAAGTTCCTTTGCTTCTTCTGGTATAGGAAATTCCGGGTTTTCTGGCATTTCTCCAAAAGTTTGATTAAAAAGGACTTTTGCACCCAATGCTTTTTCGTAAAATTGGATCGCTTCCTTCGCATTTCCGTTCATCATTAAATAGGGAGATAATCGTATTGTCATAATTAAATAGCTCCTTTGGTTCTAATTTCTTTACAAATCTTGAGTAACTTCCAAGCTTCCTTTTGAACTTGTCAGTGATAATAACTACTATACCATTATTACCCATGATTGTATTTTATAATAAAGAACGTATGTTCGTCAATATATATTACTTGAAGACTAACAATTTTTGAGCATTTCAAACAAGAACTAGAAGATTATATCCATTACTACAATCACCAACGCATCAAGGTGAAATTAAAAGGCATGAGCCCAGTAGATTACTCGGTTCATGCCCTCAAAGCTGCCTAACTAACTAAAAAAAATTGTCTAATTTCTTGGGTTCTCTTTAATTGATAAGCTCTTTTTTTGACTTTAGTCTACCGTTTCAATTTGGTGAGCATAAAACTTAACACTTTGATATTGTATATCCTTATTAACTCGCTATTATTTCTGAATCTTGTCCTTTTTTATGGTTTGGTAACTTAGAATCTATCGATAGGAATCGGCTTCCATTTAATACTAGGTGAAGTGCAATAATCATAAGAATGAGGTCTAATTCGAATCCTGCACCTTCTCCATTCCCCATAAAGCCTGCTGGAAATTTCACATAAACAATTGCACCAGCCATAATGAATATAAGGAGGGCAGAAATTATTCTTGTTCCAAGACCTAAAATTAAAGCAATTCCTCCAACCAATTCAATTGTACCAACTACATAGGCCATAAATCCCGGAATGCCTATACTTTGAAACCATCCAGAAATGTTATCCAATCCACTTTGGAATTTTGACAAACCATGCATCAAAAATGTAAGTCCCAACATTACTCTTAATAAAAAGGTACCGATTTCTTGTTTTTTCATGACACATCTCCTTTTATTATATTTCACACTACAAAGTGTAGTGTAATGATATAAAAAAATCAAGTGAAAGTCATCCGACAATCACTATAGTCATTCCCAATAGTATAATCAAAACATATATAGAAACAAAAATCGTGGTAATATCAGCCCTTAAAGGAATTCTACTTTTAGGATCAACTAATTCCTGAAGTCTATAGTTAACTGATTCATTCGAGAAGTGGACAAGGACGGGAGAGGATTTATCAGAGCAAGAATGTTTAATTAACTTCAACAAAGCAGCGCTTATGCCTAATTCAGTCCCCATTTTATTAATCGCATATTCATCGGCTAATAGTTCACTAATTATTTTGTAATTTTCATAACACCATTTTGTCAGTGGGACAAACCATAACGCCTGTGAGATCAACTGTAAAATAAAGATTACTAATGGATCATATTTTTTTTGGTGAAAGGCTTCATGCTCTACTACTGCTTCTAGCTCATCAAAGTCCAATAATTGAATTAAACCAGTACTAAACACAATGAAAGGGCGCCTGAAACCAAGCGTAAACGCAAGAGGTTGATCAGCATTCACAACTAAGATATCTTTGTTGGCCCGTTTGAATGTTTCGTTTATAGACCTTGTCTTTTCAACGTTTTTGTAGTTAAAAAGCTTTTGTTTAAACCTTCTGGAAAGGAGATATTGCTCTGCAATTTTGAATAGTGTGATCAAAATACTATAGGATATTACTATAATGAGCAGTGTGATGACGACAAAGTAGTATACTGAACCTTCTTTGAATAGACTAAAGCAAAATTTAAAAAAGTTGGCTTTAATATTTACTCCAAAAAAGATGTGTACCAAAAACGCTCCCATTTGGCTCCATACTACACCGGCAATTAAAAGACTAAGGCTTATCACAAAATAAGACTTTTTCTTCCACATTATAATTTATCCTTTTTTAACGATTGAATTTTTTGTTCCAATTTTTCAATTAAAGCTTGGTCAGCGTCTTTCATGGCATCAAGCATATGGCTTATGACAGCACCACCAAATTCATCTAGCAAATTCTCAGTCAGTTTCTTTGACTGCTCTTCTAAAAACTCCGCTTTAGATTGCACAGGGCGAAATAATGAAAGCCTTCCTTCAGACCACTTTTCAAGAATGCCTTTTTCGACTAGACGATTCATGACTGTCATTACAGTATTAAAGTTGATAGGCTTTTCAAGCTCCAATGATTGCTGCACCGCTTTAATACTCTGTTCATTTTTATCCCATAAATATTCCATGATACTAGCTTCCAAGGGACCAAAGAAACGATTCAGTCCAACTTCATCATATTTAAAATTTTTAATATTCATCTTTTACCCTCCCACTACGAATTGTAGTGGAAATTCTTGTTAGAATCAAGTTTCATCAGGAAGATTAGATCTGATGTATATCCAAATATCTTTATGGGCGGCACAATCGAATTTGTAACCCTTCTTGGATTATTAATTGTTAAGCTTAATTGAGTCGAGTAATGCATACAAGATTGAAGTATGGTTGGAAATAGCGTGTTAATTACATGATGCCGACCATCGAAATGATTTTTCATGACCTGACAACATTTGATTAATTGCTTTAATAGCTTTTCTAGCACCAATATGGCCTACCAAATGATTATTTTGCCATTCATTACCTCCAACACTGGCCTGGCTTTTTCCAGTACTTCTGGATCTCCACCTGCTATTACAGTCAAAATTCCTTTCAGCTCCAAATGTTCCCCTGCTAACAGGTACATCCAAAACCCGGATCCTTTTTTCCTGATAAGCAGAATGAATCTCCATAATAATTTGTTTTCACATTAAATCTCAGTTTTTGCTTCGAATTTTAAAGAAACGAGCCTAATGAAGGCTCGTTTCACTAATTAATGATTAACTCCTTGTTGTAAGTTTTTCTATTTCATCAGAATTATAGAAATGATACCCTAGTGTCGGCTTTTGGGCCGCACCATACATTGCAGCAGCTACTTTGTTTGCTTCTATGGCACGATATGGACGTAAAGGGCCAACTAAGAGAAATTTAGCAAAAGAACCAATCATACCAGAAATCTTTTCACCTGCCCTAAATTCCTTTCGTTCACCAAGAAGTAAGGACGGGCGAAATATATGTACAGAATTCAATTCTAGTTGTTGTAGTGTTCCTTCCACATCGCCTTTAACACGACTGTAGAAAAACTTGGATTTGGAATTGGCTCCCATGGCTGTTATGACGAGAAATTTCTCAACATTAGAGGCTTTCGCCATTTTCGCCGCTTCAATAACAAATTCATAATCAACTTTACGAAAAGCTTCTTTCGATTTGGCTTTCTTAATAGTTGTACCTAAACAAATAAAAACATCAGTGACATTGAATAAATCTGCATATCTGACTAAATTATCAAACTCCACAATATGGACTTCGCAATTAGGTTCTTTAGATTCTATTTCCCTTCTAGTTAGCAAGTGGATTTCCTTATAATTATTGCTGTTACTTAACTCTTTAACTAAATGGGTACCAACGACTCCAGTTGCACCTAAAATCAATGCAGTTTTTATAGTCATGATTTCCTTCTTTCCTTTATAAGCTACTAAATAGCAGCTATACTTTTATTTCATTTTTTCTTCCTAAAGAACTTTTTGAAAATCATAGAGTATTAGGATAGATGATTTACTTGATTAAAATCCTCAATAATCCAGGAATCCATCTCAAATTTAATCGTACTTAAACAAGCATTAAATAACCTCATTTGTTTTGATACGATTGTCTCATTTGACATCAATCGTAAAATAAAATGAATCACTGCGCCATGTGCAACAAGGATCACTTTCTTCTCAGGATACCCCTGCTGAATCTCTTGAAGTCCTTTTACCAGCCTACCACGTAAAGACTCCTGACTCTCCTGATTAGGATAGACTTTATCACTGAATGCAGACTCTCTTTCATGCGCTGTCATTCCTTCAGCAGAGCCAAAGTTCTTTTCTATGAATTCTAATTTTTCAATCACTGGCCTATCAATATAGAAGCTAATGATTTCGGCAGTTTCTTTAGCCCTTTTTAGAGGGCTTGTAATAATTACATCCCAATCTGCTTTAGACAAAAATTCACCACACTTCTGTGCTTGTATCTTTCCTTGTTCATTTAGAGGGATGTCAGTCTGTCCCTGCAGTTTTCCCAGTGCATTCCAATCAGTTTGACCATGACGTACTAGACAAATAGTAGTAATTGTCCCCAAACCTCTCTATGTAAAATCTTTATTTTTTCACTTCTTCAATGATGGAATGACCTTCACTCTGCTCGAGATCTAACCATTTCCACTTTTCATGCAATCGGACTCGTCCATCAGGCAACATTTCCGGCGTGGAAAGACAGCTACCTCCTCTAATTTCACCTTTTTCATTAATATGATTGTACCTAAATTCCAGTGACCCATCCATATTAACAATACCTATTAAAGTCCCTTTAATAATCTCTCCCCTTCATAACTTGCTGTAAGAATATTTCCTTCTTGTGAATAGTAAAAGAATGTATTTGCCGATACTTCTCCATTTTCCGAATTATCTTTAGCTATAAATGTTCTTCCGTTATAATTAAGCATAGACAATCCCCCAGATAAATTATTTAGGATAATGATACCAAATTAAAGCAAAAAAGAGTATTATGAAATTCTCAAACACATTAAATTATAGGATTTTCTATGATTAGAAATGCTGAGAATAAATACATAATATTTCCATTGAATTCATCCATTGTCTTATGATTAGATTATGGAAGATGTTTCATATGGGAGGGCGATTCTATATGAAATATCAAAGAAATTATAAAAAAATTGGTGAGGTGCTCAATTGAAAGAAATTCTGCTCATTTTATTATTGCAACTTATTTATGTTCCAATTTATACACTACGGACTATATTTTTAGTGAAAAATATAACCGTACTGGCATCTATATTAGGCATTGCAGAAATGTTAGTATACGTTTTTGGTTTATCTCTTGTATTTGGCGGTGACCAAAGCATAATCGCCATGGTTGTATATGCAGTTGGTTTTGGTATCGGGATTATTTTTGGAACGAAAATTGAGCAAAAACTCGCCATCGGTTATATAAATGTAACCGTTAATACTCAAGCAAAAAATGAATATTTGATTGATACTTTAAGAAACATTGGATTCGGTGTCACTCTTTATACCGGTGAAGGAAGGGACAGCAACCGTTATCGGATGGAAATTTTAACAAAACGAAACCGAGAGCAAGAATTAATTGCAACAGTTGAAAAGTTTGAACCAAAAGCCTTCATTATTTCTTATGAACCAAGGTATTTTAAAGGTGGGTTTTTACTGGATCGGTTGAAAAATAAAGCAAGCTGAATAAAAAGACTGCAAAAGCCCATCTTTTTCAAGATGGGCTTTCAGACTGTAGACAAACTCGATGAAAATCGAGTTTGTCTACAGTTTTTTTGAGGGGTTGTAAAAATTCGACGTTGATTTCCACTCCAGGCACTCGCTTTCCGCGGGCGGTCAGGGAGCCTCCTCGGCGCCTTTGCGCCTGTGGGGTCTCCCTTGGACACGCATTTCCCGCAGGAGTCTCGCACCTTCCGTTCCAATCAACTTTGTTTTAACAATTAGATATAGCCACTTTTGCCTACAGTCCTTTTTGTTTTAATATAGAAGTATTAAAACTTGAGGTGATGACGATGCTTTCGAAACATAATTCTATTCAGCGAGATCAACTTGAAATGATTACTTTGGATCAACTGGTGCCAGCGAACCATTTGGTTCGTAAAATTGAGGGAGCCATTGACTTCACTTTCATTTATGACTTGGTGAAAGATATGTATTCAGAGATAGGGCGCCCAAGTATTGATCCAGTTATTTTAGTTAAATTGACATTCATTCAATATACCTTCGGTATTCGTTCGATGCGTAAAACGATTGAAGAAGTTGAAACGAATATGGCTTACCGTTGGTTTTTAGGTTACGGTTTCCATGATAAAGTACCTCACTTCTCAACGTTCGGGAAAAATTATGAGCGTCGCTTTAAAGATACAGACCTGTTTGAACGGATTTTTTATCGTATCTTAATGACAGCTTCAGAAAGAAAGTTAATAAGTGCAGAGCACGTATTCGTTGATTCAACACATGTGAAAGCCAGTGCGAATAAGCGGAAATTCGAAAAGAAAATCGTTCGTAAGGAAACACGAGCATATCAAGGACGCCTTCAAGAAGAAATAAATCAAGATCGTGAAAACAATGGAAAGAAGCCTTTTCCACCGGATAAATTTGATAAAGAAGAAACCAAAGAAATTAAAGAAAGTACAACTGATCCTGAGAGTGGCTACTATGTAAAAGATGAACGAACAAAACAGTTTGCCTATTCATTTCATGCGGCTGCGGACCGCAACGGTTTTGTGCTGGGGACGATTGTAACACCGGGAAATACGCATGATAGTCATATCTTAGAGCCTCTTGTTGAACAAGTGATTGAGAAAGTTGGAAAACCTGAAGTTGTTGCCGCAGATGCAGCTTACAAAACACCAGCCATTACAAGCTACCTTTTTGGGAAAGAAATCACACCAGCTTTACCCTATACACGTCCACGAACAAAAGAAGGGTTCTTTCGCAAGCATGACTATGTTTACGATGAACATTTTGATTGTTATCTCTGCCCATCGGGCGAGATTTTAAAGTACTCAACAACAAATAAAGAGGGCTATCGCGAGTACAAATCACCCAAACACACTTGTGCGACATGCTCATTTTTATCACAGTGTACAGTAAGCAAAGACCATCAAAAAGTGGTGACACGCCATATCTGGCAAAATTATATGGAAGAAGCAGATCATCTGCGTCATCACAAGGATGTAAAACCTATATATGCGAAACGTAAAGAAACAATAGAGCGTGTATTCGCAGATGCAAAAGAAAAGCATGGTATGCGTTGGACTACTTTAAGGGGACTTAAAAAATTGTCGATGCAGGCGATGCTTACTTTCGCTGCCATGAATTTAAAGAAGATAGCCAATTGGACATGGCAAGGTCCAAGAATGGCTTAATAAAGTGGGCTCGTAGAGGCCCAATCTCTTAATCTTGAGCAAAATTCAAAGGGAATTTCAAAAGGGGTCCGGAATTAAAACATTCCGAACCCCTTTTGTCTACAAACTGAAAGCCCATCTTTTTCAAGATGGGCTTTTCCTTACGTTATATTATTTTTTGGCTATCTCACGATTTGAATACAAGACGTGAATTTGTTTATGACACGATTTATAGAGAAGAACACGATCTTCCTAGGTGTTAATTGATAGTTGATCAAGCTCACAAGTACCTCACAGACCATAATCTAAAATCGGTTACGGTTTAACGGACTTTCCTTCTTCAACTACATGAAACATCAAGTGTGCAAGATGATGAATTGGTCCATAATCTTCATCCTCTTCCTCTTCCTCTTCCATTTCATCCATGCCTTGTAAATAAAGGGCCATGAATTCATAAAAATCATTTTTGGAGAACGAGTAACAATCACTAGGATCCTGACTATCTTCTTCATATTGTAGAACAAGATGTGATAAATCTCCTTCATCATCCTCTGCATCAAAAAAGACGAAAGATCCCATATTTGTATCCAGTTCAAATAACCTGCGGAATCCACGTGATGCTGATTTTTCAAATTCTGCGGTCGTCAATTTTTGTACCTGCATGCTGTCAACATTATCTTCTTGATGGAAACTCACAATAAATGTGTTCATAACGTTTTACCTCCTGTTGAGTATGGATAACCCATAGTATCCCCATTTTACCGAATTTATCCGAGTTAAAGAGCTGTTTCCAAAACAACCGGACAATGATCACTGCCCATAATATCGCAATGAATATTGGCCTCTATTAAAGAATCCACGAGACGTTGGGAAACAATAAAATAATCGATTCTCCATCCGATATTCCTCTCCCTTACCTTACTCATATATGACCACCAGGTATAAGCACCTTCCTGGTCAGGATAAAAATGGCGGAACGTATCAACAAACCCTGCATCAAGTAAATCAGTCATTTTACCTCGTTCTTCTAATGTGAAACCAGAATTCCCAACATTTGGTTTAGGGTTTTTCAAGTCTATTTCCTGATGTGCTACATTTAGATCGCCACAATAAATAACTGGTTTTACTAAGTCTAGCTCTCTCAGATAATTACGATTTTCATCTTCCCATTCAAGACGGTAATCAAGTCTTGATAAATCTCTTTTAGCATTTGGCGTATAAACATTAACCATATAAAATTTCTCATACTCGAGTGTTATGATTCTGCCTTCCGGTTCCTCACCTCGTTCCCCTACACCATATTTGACTGAAAGCGGTTTTTCCTTCGTGAAGATGGCTGTACCTGAATAACCTTTTTTCAAAGCATAATTCCAATATTGATGATACCCCTCTAGTTCAAGTGAAATCTGCCCTTCTTGAAGTTTAGTTTCTTGAAGACAAAAAATATCTGCGTCCACATCTTTAAAGTAATCTAAAAATCCTTTTTTTACACAAGCTCGAATTCCATTTACGTTCCAAGAAACCAATTTCATATTCTTTTACAATCTCCTTATAGCAAACTTTTCTTTTCTATCACAACTATACTATTGATTTGATTTTTTGCCCATCAGAGTACATTGGAAAATAACCGGGCAAAAGATTCTTTTGAACGTTCCAGCAAACCTCGATTATTATAACTTAATGGATCTAGTTTTTCGCTATCCTTCATATCCTCTTGATAATGAGTGACTAGATCGTTAATGGAACTGCTACCCATAAGGAAGACATTCACCTCGAAATTAAGATGGAAACTCCTCATATCCATGTTTGCCGTTCCAATTGAAGCAATATCACCATCCACAATGATAAGTTTTTGATGCAAGAAACCCTTTTTGTACGAGTAAACTTCTACACCAAATTGAAGAAGTTCACCGAAATAAGAACGACTCCCATATTGGGTTAAAAAACCATCATTTACCGCAGGAACCATAAGTCGGACTTGTATCCCTTTTAAGGCAGCATGCTTAATCGCTGCTTTGATCGCTTGATTCGGTACAAAGTATGGACTTGCAATCCAGATTGATTTTGTTGCACAAGTTATCAGAGAATAGTAAAAATCACTCATGATTCCCTGCTGTGTATCAGGGCCACTAGCAACAACCTGAACCGCTCCATCTCCTTTTTCAACTCTGGTATTGATCTCCGGACGTTCTTCTAAAACATCTTCTCCACTTACATATTCCCAATCTAACAGGAATACCGTATGAAGCATGTAAACGGCTTCCCCTTCAAGGACCATATGCGTATCACGCCAAAATCCAATGTTTTTATTTCTTCCTAAATACTCCTCACCAATGTTCAAACCACCCACAAAACCAATTTCCCCATCTATGATGATGATTTTTCGGTGATTCCTAAAATTAAACTTTTGATTGAAAAATCCGTGCTTTAACGGCGAAAATGGGTATGCTTTAACACCTGCCTTTTTCATCCGCTTAACTTCATTATTTGAAAGACTTAAACTACCTGCAGCATCAAAAATAAATAAAACTTCTACACCTTTTTTTGCCTTTTCAATTAGAATATCTATAATTTCTGTTCCAAGTCTGTCTGAACGGAAAATATAATACTCAATATGAATGAATTTTTCCGCTTTCTTTAACTGTTTAATGATTTCTGAAAACGTTTCATTTCCATTTTTCAACACTTCCGTTTTTGAAGCTGTACTTATAGTCGTCTCAGAAGCATTCTTGGCAAAAGCTGCAAAGGACTTCTGATGATTGTTCAAGAACGTAAGGTCTGGTGAAGATACATGAGTGACAAGACTTTTCCATTCTTCCCGGTCTTTTTTTCTTTTACTTTGGAACAAATACCCCTTTAAATAAAGTTGGCCCGAAAACAAGTAAAAGACATAGCCAAATACAGGGAAAAATAAAAGCACATACATCCATAGAAGAGTATCATGCGCAAATCTATTTTCTAGCATCAGTGAGTATATTGTAATAAACATAACAAAAACATATAACCCAATAAAAAATAGCCTCGTGTTGAAGCTAACCTGACTAAAAACGATCATATAAACCGATACGAGTAAAATAAATAAAAATACAAATTCCATTCTTCTTCTTCTCATTTTTTCATTCTCCTACACTGCAATATTTTATATATCTGTCATATACCCATATTTCATTGCAAAAGAAACAAAAACACTTACGAAGACAAATTTCGTAAGTGTTTTATCTTTTTCTTTATCTGATTTTTACAGGAATTAAGCTTTCATACAGGTCAAGATATTTTACGGATGACGAAGCCCAACTAAAATCTAGTTTCATTGTATTTTCAACCAACTTCTTCCACCTTTTCGGCTGGAATTTATACATTCCTACTGATTGCTCAATTGTATGAAGCATATCGTGTGCATTATAATTCGTAAAACTAAAACCATTTCCCTCGTCAGTAAATTGATTGTATGGAATCACCGTATCCCGAAGCCCACCGGTCTCCCTTACTATCGGTAATGTACCATACCTCATCGCCAAGAGTTGCCCGATTCCACATGGTTCGAATTGAGAAGGCATTAAAAATAAATCAGATCCAGCATAAATCCGTCTTGCCAATCCTTCATCAAAGTATGTATTCACCGAAACTTGATTTGGATATTGATCAGCCAGATTACGGAAGACCGATTCATATTGTTCATCACCGGTACCTAGTAGAATGAATTGAATTCCTTGGTTTATCATTTCATGAAAAACATGAAGAATAAGGTCAATTCCTTTTTGATCAACCAGCCTGGTTACCATTGATATAACAGGGATGCCATCATTGACTGGGAGATTCAATGATTCCTGTAACTGACGTTTATTTTCCATCTTTCCATTATAGGTGTTAAAGGGAATCGAAAGGAATTCATCTGTGACAGGATTATATTCTTCATAATCAATCCCATTAATAATTCCTCTAAGATCGCCACTTCGTTTACTCAAGAAACCATTCAAATTCTCACCATAATATGCAGTCTGAATTTCTTCTGCATAACTTGGGCTTACAGTTGTGATAATGTTTGAGAAAGCAATACCTGCTTTCAGATAACTGACATTTCCATGGAATTCTAGTCCGTCGATATTAAAATACAATTCACTCAAATCCAATAATTCTGCTAGAACAGTTTTTGAATAAACTCCTTGGTAGCGTAAATTATGTATCGTAAATACTGTTTTAATATCTTGGTAGAAAGGATGATTGTGATAATGAGCTTTCTTCAGGACACTGACCAGGCCAGTTTGCCAATCATGACAGTGAATGATGTCCGGCTTTTCTTCTAAATAAGGTAGAGCTTCTAAAATGGCACGGGAGAAAAAGGCAAATCTCTCACCATCATCGAAAAACCCATAACTTCCATGTCTTTTGAAATAATATTCATTATCAAGAAAATAATATGTAATTCCATTTGCAACAAGCTTTTCAATTCCGCAAAATTGCTGACGCCATCCAACAGGAACTTCGATACTCGTAATATGTCTCATATCCTGTTTAAAATGAAAAGGAAGATCCTCAAATTTTGGAAGAATAACACTTACATGGACTCCCTGTTTTTTTAGCGCTTTCGGGAGCGCACCTATTACGTCTCCTAGCCCTCCCGTTTTTATAAAAGGGGCGCATTCTGAAGCAGCAAATAAAACATTCATTGCCGCACCTCCTCTATTAAATAATTTCTGCTTTTTTATTACAGTCGGTTGTTTTATACCAATAACTGTTTTCTCACTAGTAATTTTTACTTCTTTGTCAGTAATAATATTTTCTACGATTGCCCCTTCTTCTATCTCACCTTTTTGCATGATGATACTATTCCTTATGATAGCACCTTTTTTTACCTTTACCCCACGAAAAAGTATACTGTTTTCGACAGTCCCCTCAATAACACAACCGTTGGCTATTAAAGAATTGGTAACCTTAGAGGATCCTGAATATTTGGTAGGTGCTTCATGTTTAATTTTTGTATAAACATCCCATGTATCACCGAAGAAAGAGCGGATAACTGAGGGATTCAAAAAATTCATATTGCTTGAATGAAAACTTTCAATCGAGTGGATAAATGGCATATCTCCGGTGAAATTGTAACCTTTAACATTAAAACGATGAAGGTTAGCTTTTACAGCATCTTTCAAGAAGTCATTTTCCCCACTAGCTACACAGCCTTTGATCAATTTCACCAAAAGGGTTTTACTAATAATGAAGGTTTCTAGACACACATGGTCTCCAGGTCTAGGGATCGTATAAAAGCTAATGTCCGTGATATCTTCATCTGAATCAACTGAGCAGGTGTGATAAATTGGTTTTTCTATCAATTCCCCTACATAATCTTTATAGACGACTGTGATATCTGCTTTATGTTTTTTATGATAAGCAAGTACTTCATTAAAATCTATTTTGCATACATGACTTCCAGGAGAAATGATAACTGTTTCTGCATCAGCCCTCTCAAAAAAGCTGAGATGATCATAAAACTGTTTCATATCACCTGTCACAGTTTCATCTGGATGGATAGGAGGCAAGATGAACAACCCTCCTGAACGCCGATCCAAATTCCATTCTTTCCCCGACCCAAGATGATCCATAACAGAAAGATATTTTTCCTTTGGAAAAACGGCTACCTTCGATACATCTGCATTTATGAAGTTCGACATCGTAAAGTCAATTAGACGGTAACGTCCACCAAATGGCACAGATGCTACATTACGATGAGCAGTCAACTCTTTTAAATGTTGTCTTTCATTGATTAAGTTAATAATTCCCAACACGTTATCCATAACATCGTCCCCTTTTTCTAGTTAAGAGTAATCTTTTTTTTGTTTGGATTTGTAATGGTCTGATTTTCGCCTATCAAGGTAATTTCAGAATTAACGGCTGAATTGCCTACTACAGCACCATCTTCTATAACACAATTGCTGGCAATAATACTTCTTTCTATATGAACGTTTTTACCAATCGTAACATTAGGCATAATGACTGAATCTTTAATCGTTGATCCATATCCCACCTGTACATTATAGGATAAAACTGAGTGATCAATGTTTCCATGTATCATGCAGCCCTCATTAATAAGCGATTGGCTGACCTCTGCTTCTGATGATATATATTGTGGAGGGTGATTTGCATTTCGAGCAAAAATCTTCCACTGCTGATCATCCAACTGGAAATTTGGTGTTTCCTCCAATAAATCCATATGTGCCTGCCAAAGGCTCTCAACGGTTCCAACATCCTTCCAATAATCATTAAAACGATAGGCAAAAAGTTTTTTTCGATCTTCCAGCATCTTTGGAATAATGTTGCTGCCGAAATCATTGGATGAATTCACATCTTTTTCATCGTTAATTAAGTATTTCCTTAAGGTCTTCCAATTGAAAAGGTAAACACCCATAGAAGCCAGGTTACTCTTTGGATATTTTGGTTTCTCATCGAATTGGGTAACCCTATCGGCCTCATTCGTATTCATAATGCCAAAACGGCTTGCTTCCTGCCAAGGTACTTGAATGACAGCTATTGTGGCCTCTGCATTTTTTTCGATATGATAATCAAGCATTTTGCTGTAATCCATTTTATAAATATGGTCACCTGATAGGATCAACACGTGTTCCGGATCATAGTTATCAATGTATTGGATATTTTGATAAACAGCATTGGCTGTTCCTTTATACCACTCGCCGCCTTCTTTCCCTTGATATGGAGGAAGAACAGAAACCCCGCCAACATCTAGATCTAAATCCCAAGCTTTACCGTTACCCACATAATCATTAAGTATCAAAGGCTGATATTGGGTCAGTACCCCAACAGTATCAATACCAGAATGAGTGCAGTTACTCAATGGAAAATCGATGATTCTATATTTACCCCCGAACGGAACAGCTGGTTTTGCCAGCCCAATAGTTAATTCACCTAATCTTGAACCCTGCCCTCCTGCCAATAACATTGCAATCCATTTTTTCGCTCCCATTAATCGTTCACTCTCCCGCGTCTTTTTTTGGTTTGCTTCATGTAAATCGATACGCCTAATGGAGGTACTGTTATTTCCATACTGAATAGTTGATTATGATAAGGCTCTTTTTTTACATTTATGGGTTCTTTATTAACCTGACCTGACCCTCCGAAAGCTACAGAATCACTATTAAAGACCTCTATATATTTCCCCTGAGATGGTACACCGATTTTATAATGATTATGAGTCTGAGCAGAAAAATTACAGACTACAATACAATAATCGCCTTTGCGTTTACCTTTTCTCATAAAGGTAAGAATACTCTGACTACTATTGTTAGGATCTATCCATTCAAAACCCTCCTGATCATGATCTAGTCTCCATAGGCAAGATGTTTCTCTATATAATTCTTGGAGGCTACGGAAGTAATGTGCTAGCTTTGTGTGTGATTCATATTCCAATAGCAGCCAATCTAATTGCTCCTCATCTTTCCACTCAATAAACTGACCAAATTCCCCACCCATAAAGAGAAGTTTCTTTCCAGGATGAGTCATAAAATAACCCAAGAGTAAACGCAAATTCGCAAATTTCTGCCAATAGTCACCTGGCATCTTATTCAATAAAGACCTTTTGCCATGAACTACTTCATCATGTGAAAAGGGTAATACGAAATTCTCTGAAAAAGCATAGAAAAATGAAAAGGTTAAAAGGCTGTGATGATTTGGCCTTTCACTCGTATCAAGTTTCATATATCGAAGAATATCGTTAGTCCATCCCATATTCCACTTATAATTAAAACCTAGACCGCCTATATCGGTAGGAGAAGTTATAAGTGGCCGGTCTGTTGCTTCTTCAGCCATCATTAAGGCGTTTGGATACTTCTTAAAAACCACTTCATTAAGTTTTTGCAAAAATTGTATTGCCTCAATGTTTTCTTCACCGCCATTTTGGTTTTTTAACTTTACCGGCAAAGGGTTATCATGATTTAAATACACCATAGAAGATACCGCATCGACACGAACCCCGTCGATATGGTAAACGTCCATCCAAAACAACACATTTGATATGAGAAAACTAATTACCTCTGGTTTAGTAAAATCGAAATTGTATGTTCCCCATATTGGGCGATCAGCTCTAGTATAGTCAATTGGTTCATAGAGAGGTGTTCCATCAAATCGGGCAAGACCATGCGCATCTTTACAAAAATGGGCGGGAACCCAGTCAAGAATTACACCAATACCATTTTGATGGCAGCGGTTTATAAAATACTTGAAATCTTCTGGTGAGCCATAACGGCTATTTACTGAATAATATCCAGTAACCTGATATCCCCAAGATTTATCGAATGGGTGTTCCAATATGGCCATGATTTCCACGTGTGTAAAACTATTATCAATCACATAGTCAACTAATCTATCAGCCAGTTCACGGTACGAATAAAATTCCCCGTCCTCTGTCTGTTTCCATGTTCCCGGATGAACTTCATATATCGACATAGGTTTATGATAAATATTTTCTTTTTTCCTATCGGCTATCCATTTCGAATCTTGCCATTCAAAATTATCCAACCTTTTAATGATAGAGGCTGTATTTGGTCTTATTTCCGAATAAAAAGCATAAGGATCGGCCTTTAGGATACGTTTATTTCCGGGTGTATGTATTTCGTATTTGTATAGCTCTCCTTCTTGTAATCCTGGTACAAACAACACCCAGATACCTGAACGCTCAATCCGCTCCATAGCATGATCATTTCCATCCCAATTATTAAAATTACCGACTACTGAAACTTGCTTGGCATGGGGTGCCCAAACGGCAAATCTGACTCCTGTTTTACCTGATGATGTAACAAAGTGTGCCCCAAGCATTTTATAACTTTCATAAAGGGTTCCTTCATGAAATAAATACAAATCAAATTCGCTTGGATAAATCTCTTGTAGCTGGTCGATAATTGTATTCAAATTTTACCCCTCCATCAACATGAACTCGATAGCATTTTTCCCTTCCTTCCCCAGATATTATATATATTCGATGGAAATTATATTAATCCTTCAAATGGAGGTGAAGTTATTGTAATTAATGCCCTTTTTTTAAATTTTAAAACATTTTTCGTAAAATATAACCATTTTATGTAAAAATAAAGTACAAAATTAAAGCCCTTCCCATATTTTAGGAAGAGCTCTAAGTAGCCATGTACGAAAACTTCATGTTACTTGTTCAGTACGTATCATTTTAGTTTTTGTTAAGAATAAATAAGATAAAGAAACGGACCATGCCAGAGGAGTATTTCCGTTAGGAATATTACTGCCTCCGATATATAATTCAGGAACTTCCCAGTTCTCTGGTATTATATTTTTTGTTTTCTCTATATATTCCTTTGCCTTGTTCATCATACCTAGTTCATGATAGCATAATCCCAGCCACGGAAGTCCGAAACACCACTCTGCTTCTTGACCTTCATTATAATAAAGGTCCCTTTCATACCGTATACAGCCGTTTGTTCTTTCAAGACGTTCTGAAACATTCTGCAATATTTTAAGGGCTGTATCTCGATCGACAAGCCGGTAAGGATAAATTAAAGATAGTAGGGCTAAGTCCGTCTCTTTCGTATAGCTTTCTCTTGGAAGCAAAAAACGAAGTGTTTCCTCACCCCTTTTAATTAATTCCTCTTTTACGTTGACCAGCATTTTAACGGAATTCAAACCAGCTACACAGGCACCGATACTGGAAGCGTGAATTTCTATATTTTCTTCCCACATGCCATTATCTTCTGATTGCCAATATTGAAGGCATTCCAAGTAGTTAACTAACTTTTGAACAATCCGTAAATCATGCTCATCTCTTAACACCTTTTTACCATGCCGATACCCTTCACCAACTCCCCATAAAAAGGCACCAATCGCATCATTTTGAGCATGCCCCCACTCTTCCGGAAGTTCTTTAAGATCAGTGGAATATCTAGAATGGATAAATTCAAAAAGATACTGGGGTTTCTGTTCAGTATGAATATCTATTTTCCATTCGTAGGTTCGAAATAACTCAAATAAAGCATGGTACGCTTTCTCATAACGATCGGATGTATCATTTAAAAAAGGCAATACTGTATATACGACATCCCGGATCCAGACATAATTATAATCATTGGAAACACTCGCTGTATACGCTCCATTGGAAAGACGCATACGATCAAGAACCTCTAGTGCACCGTTTACATTCATTAGTTATACACCTCCGAAGCTATTTGCTTATTCTCATTGTTGACAGCCTTCCATTTTCTAAACGTTTTGTCATTTATTTTAAATTAGAAGCGCTTTCAATTCAGTTATCAGAAACTACATTCTAGAAGTTCATTTACATTAGTTTATGTACTAAAGGTCTCTTTTGATAATCAAGCTTTCAATGTTCTCTAAAAAGCGTTATATGCCTATTTGATAAGAAAAAACTTTATATTTTTTGCTATTTATATATGAGCACAAAAAAACTAGTAATGATTACTCACTACTAGTAATATTGTCCTGTCGTTATAATGTTTAGTCTTTATTTTGCCTATTTTAAAAGAAAAATCTCATTACCATCAAAGATAGTACTCCTATTAGAACAGTTACTAATAAACTTCTAGTAAAAATGGCAACTATAAACGTCGGTATAGCCGCAGCTAAATTCAGTGCATTTTCCTTAATTGAAAAGACCTGCTCTGATAAAAGAAGTTCTTGTGCAAGCAAAGCAGCCATAACGGCTACTGGTACATGCTTTAACCAATTGATTCCCCACTCAGGAATCTCCATTTTGCTAAGCAGCATTAATGGAACGACTCTGGGGATGAAGGTTACAATTGAAGTACCTAAGATAACAAGAAGGATATATCCTGTTATTTCCATCTTTCAATCACCATCCCTATCGCTGAAGCTAATATTGTTGCAACTATAACGCCTGTACTTCCAGGAAAGATAAAACTTATAGCAACCACAATTAAAATGGCACTTAAAGCGACTACAAGATCTATGAAAAACTTTTTTTTACTTAGAATCTGTAAAACTAATAGACCAATAAACATAGCAGGCAAGGCAAAGTCCATCCCGTATTTTTCTGGATTCGGAATCCACTGGCCAAAATAACCCCCTGCCATGTTTGCAACAAACCAGTTTAAATAGGCTGCTAGATTCAGGCCTAACATCCATTTAAAATCAAGTTTTTTCTTTTTCTGCGCTTGGGTGACAGCCACTCCAAACGTTTCATCAGTTAATAAGGCTCCTGTTATCAGGTTTTGCCTCGAGGTTTGATGTCGGAAATAAGGTGCCAATGCTGCACTTAATAAAAGATGACGACTGTTAACGAAAAATATCGTGAAAATAATGGCCGATACCGGATGGCTTGCAGCAATCATACCTGCTGCTATAAATTGGCCGGATCCTGCATATAGTAAAAGAGACATAAGTGCCACTTCAATCATGCTTAATCCTGACGTTTTTTCGACTACCCCTGCTGCAAAACCAATGCTTAAGTATCCCAATAATGTCGGAATACAATCCTTAACGCCCTGCCAAAAGCCTTCACCTTCTTTAACATCGGAAAAAGTACCACTTTTCCATTCCGCACTATCCTGACTCATATAAAACTCCACCCTTGTTTTAGTATGTAACATTAACTATATTTTAAATTGTCGATAAGTACTGGCAACTCACTATATATTTCAATAATTTCTTCAATTCTCATTCTTACTAAACCGCTTGATGATGGAGCAACAAATTCCTTCGTCACGACATCGTCTGAATTTTTTTGGAGTCCCCATGCAATTTTTCGTATTTGCCGATATTCCTGATAGACACCCTTACCAACGAAACAGACTAGTAAAGGTTTGTATTTTTCAATTTTTTTCTTTAATTGTTTCCTGCCTTCTTTATACTCTTCTTTTGTGATTTCATCAGCAGCTTTGGTAGGCCTAGAAACGATATTTGTAAAACCATAGCCTAAATCTAGTAATGAAGAATCTTCAGTTGGGTGATATTTTCTAGGTGTAAGTCCAGATTCGAAGAGAATTTTCCAAAAGCGATTGTTGGGATTCGCATAATGATGACCTGTCTGTCCCGAACGGATACTTGGATTAAAGCCAACAAACAAAATATCTAGGTTTTCTTTCAAATGATCGGATATGCCTTCCATTGTAAAACCCCTTTTCCATTTTCTTATATATTATTGTACAAAACTGAAAAATATTTTCCTACCTTTTCCGACATTATTTTGCTGAAAATGTAATAGGTAACTAGGAGTGTTGGCGCCACCCATATAGTCCGAGGTTTTCGGGCCATATAATGCCGAATCGACACGCACCAGACTTTACAGAAAGGGTCTTTTCCTTTCTGGAAAGTCTGTAGTAACACCCGCCTAACACAATGGAAAGGTAGTGGATTTATTCATGAGTAAAATAAAGAAGAAACCTGCTAGCAAAAATCGTTAGCAGGTTTCTTCTTTTCCTTTTACTGCCGCTTTCATTCTAAGTAAAGCCTCAGTTAGAACCTCACGCGGACATGCAATATTTATACGTTCAAAACCATAGCCACCGCTACCGAACTTCATACCTTCATCGAGGCGAACTCTTACATTTTCTAAGAAGAACGAATGCAATTTGTCATGTGGAATTCCTAGATCTCGACAATCTAACCAAATCAAATGGGTTGCTTCTGGTTTCACAACTTTAATTGAAGGAATATATTCTTTTAAAAAGGAACAAACATATTTAAGATTCTCTTCCAAATACTCCTTTACTTCTTGTAGCCAAGGTAAACCTTTATAGTAGGCAGCAATCGTTCCCTCCACGGCAAAGGCATTTGGACGCATTAATCCATATCCTGTTAAAAGCGCCTCATACTTTTCTTTAACATCTCTATTCGGAATAATAAAAATAGAGCTTTGCATTCCCGCAATGTTAAATGTTTTACTCGGTGCAGCACATGTAATAGAAAATTTTAAATGGTTTGGATGAACCGTTGCAAATGGTATGTGTTTATAACCTGAGTAAGTTAAATCTCCATGCATTTCATCCGAAATAACAAAGACACCATGTTTATCACAAATTTCTCCTATTTTTCTCAATTCTTCAGGAGTCCACACTCTACCTACTGGATTGTGAGGGCTACACAAAATAAATACTTTCGTATTTGGCTGTGATGCTTTTTCCTCAAAATCTTCAAAATTCATTTCATAGGTACCATTCGAATAAATGAGAGAATTGTTTAAAATGGTACAACCTTGTGTTTCAATCGTAGAAAAGAACGGATAATATACGGGGTCTTGTACGATAACCCCATCACCCGGTTGTGTTAATGCTTTTAATAATAAATTAATTCCAGGAATGATTCCCGGGCTAAAAGAAATCCATTCTCGTTTTAACTCCCAATCGTATTGTGTTTTCCACCAATACTGAACAGCATCATAATAACGCTCACAAAACGTACTATACCCGTAAATTCCGTGCAGTGCCTTTTGACTTATGGCATTTACTATTTCTTCTGAAACTTGAAAATCCATATCGGCAATACATAATGGAATAATATCTTGATCTTCTATGTACCATTTAACCGAATGTGTTTTTCTTCGATCAATTAATTTTTCTAGATGCATGACTTTCTCTCCTATCTTTCATCCCCTATTGATAATCAATTCATATTATATAGGAGATTGAAGCACATATTTGGTATGACTTTGGCTTTAAATAAAGTCAGTTATTAACTTAGCAGCCTCGTCCATAAATCTCCTCCAACAAATAATAACATATCAAAAAATGCAGTAACTTTAAGAATAAAACTAAAAAAACAGGCATGCCAGTTAAGTAAGCGTCAATAACAAAGCCAGGAGTTTGTAGTGCCCAAAACATCCATATCTACTTAATTTTACTCGAAAAATTTATAACGCCTTAGATTAAACAACATAATTGATGATACTTAAAAACATACTACAGATCATAAACAAAATCCCTATTTTTTTGATGTCCCCATTTCAGAGCCCCTTCGAATTATTATTTGCTTCAATAACTGCATTAATAATTTTCACATCATACTCACTTTTTACTCTTTCTGACTTCCCACACCCTTTATCTTCCAAACACTAATCATTATGCTTCTAAACGGTCAATTCAGACTGGCGACGACTTTAGACTACCAGTAGACCTCATTTTCACAAGTTACGATGATGTTTACGAAAAAAGAGGAGCCGGCACGAACCTAAATATAAAAAAAGCAGAAAAAGAAGTTCATGAATTTTTCAATAAACCTAATGAAGTGGTCTATATAATAACCCTATTGTACTAAAAAAAGCAAAAGCCAGTCCTTTTTTAACAGAACTGGCCTTAAACTCTATATTTATATGTCAGAAAAGTAACCCTATCATTTATATGTTTTTGCTCCTATATATCTATCCGACCAATAACTATTATTCATCGAAGTAATTGATACACCTTTTGAGGAGGAGCTATGAATGAATTGGTTTCCACCGATATAAATCCCCATATGAGAGGCACCTGATTTATAGGTTTCAAAAAACACAAGATCCCCGGCTTTTGGGGAAGAAACCTTTTTCCCCTTCTTGTATACTTCCCCAACAGTTCGTGGCATAGTCACATTGGAACTTTCTTTAAAAACATATTTTACAAACCCACTGCAATCAAAACCTTTTGGCGAACTCCCTCCCCATACATAAGGGACATTCAAATGTTTTTTAGCGTTACTTACCAGCTTAGCAGATGAATAACTGTTTGCTTGTTGGGCGTTTTTTTTGGTTATCCCCAAAGCCTTATAGGTATTCGAACCGACAATACCATCTGCTTTTAGGCCTTTTCTTTTTTGAAATTTCACAACTGAGCTTTTCGTAACCGTCCCAAAATATGTAGTCGTGTTTTTACTAGTGAAGTATCCTTTTTTCTTCAGAACCCCTTGTAATTGTTTAACTTCGGTATGCGTCATTCCACTTTTCAACGTACGATCACCTAATGCAGCATTACTAACTAAAGGATTGGATAGCAACAAACCGGTCACAACACATGCAGCTATAATTTTTTTCATATTATATATTTTCCTCCAGAAAATCTCTTTTTTTAATTCTATCACTCATTCACGACACTTTTTTTTACAGTTTCATTACAAAATCATGCATATTTTGATCTTATATGACATAAACTACAAAACTTGGTAATATATTAGTAATTTTTGCTTACAGTCGAGAAAGTCAACAAATTGTGAACATACTATGTGGCTTTTTACCTTGTCTTTAGCAAAAATATCAAAATGACAAAAGGGGTGCTTCGTTAATTCTTCAAAATAAAAAAACACCAAATGGTAATAGGTGCTTTAATTTCTCTCTATTTTGACTATTTCTTAACGCCTAGATACATTTTTTCGCTCATTTCAATATAGGTCTGATTAGATTATAGTACTCTTGCCGATATTAACGAATGACGTCTCTGAACGATTAAATAAATAAATAAATAAATATAACGCTACTGATTTAGAGCTAAAAGTTGTATTTAACATATCATATCAATGCGCAAGATTTTCGCCAGCAACTTGTACTAATTCACCGGTCACAATTGGTGCAACTATACTTTAGTTAACATTTGCATCACTAACTTTTTTAGAAGTTTAAGAAGATTTATAATCTATCATAATAAAATCTGTGCCCTTTTCAGTATAAATAGTCAAAAAGAAATATTGGATATTAGAAACGTTGATTCCTTCATTTTTCTTCTTTTTGTTTCGGTTCAATGAGGTTTTTTCCGCAATTCCAAACGCCTCTCTCTTACCAGTGAATAGTATTTGCTTCCTTGAGCAAACCCTTCTTCTTTTATTGTCGAGTTTCTTTTATATATAAAATGCTCTTCTTAAAATCTTTTTCATATTCCTTAACCAACTTATAAAAAGTCGTCTTTATAATGTCTAGTTCTGACATGGCTTTAGCTTTACCAGCTGTCATCTCTTCTGCTTTCCAAAAATCATAGACTTCATTAAACTCTTCCGTTTCTTGAATTTTCGGTCGTCCGAATAGCACACCATTTTGCAAAGCCACATCAATTGCCCCATTCCGTAGTTTTCGAATACGGTCCTGTTCCACTTCCACCATCTAGGAATTGATTTGTAAAACAAGATCCGCAATGAATGTACCTTGGACCTTGGCTATCTTTAAATTAAGTAGTATCCAATAATGGAATATCCATGACAACGATATCCGCTTGGGTATTTTTTGTGATCTCATGCCAATCCTGAAGGATTTCTTCTTTGTTTCTGCCAAAACGATCTTGTGAATGAAAGTATAGAACATTCCTGTTCCCAATCATGGGCTTTAATAATTGATATTGAAATTACTTGAAATCCCCCTTTTTTTTCATAAATATGTCTCGTTCATTTAGTACTTTAACAAAAGGATAAAAAAACCATTTTATAAAAAAAGACCCATCCGCAAAGGTTTTACTTTTACGAACGGATCTACCCTTATATCTAATTCTTTTTTCTACCAGACATTTTTAAAATTACCAATGACTTTTTGAGCTGGCATGGCTGAAATAAATGCGTGATCATCTATACTTTGTACAGTTTGACATAATTCTGACCATTGAATATTCACAATCACACAAAGTATGACTTGTTTTTCACTATGTGAGTAGGCACCTAAAGCGTCCCAAGATGTAACACCGCGATGGAACGCTTGATTGAGAGCTTCAGATATCTCTTCTCCCTTATCCGTCACAATAATTACAGAACTTCTTTCCGCCATATTAAGTAAGGATTCATAAGTCTTAGCTCCAACATATAGCGAAAGAATGGTAAACATGGCTGCCTGTACATCAAAAATCACAGCAGAAATAGCAACAATAATCAGATTAACGATAAGACCAAATTTTGCAATGGACAGATTTTTGTGTTTAGCAATGATCCGTCCAAGAACATCTAATCCGCCATTTGAACCTCCTACACGAAGCATGATTGCTCCGCCAGCAAAAGAAATTATACCCCCGAAAATAGAAGCTAAAATAATATTATCCGTCCACATTAGACGAATGGGGATAAAATGAAGGAATATGGTGTCAGAAATGACAGCAAGAATTGTATAAAGGATAAATTTTTTCCCTAAATGGATATATCCTAATATTAATAGTGGGATATTATAGATAAAATATTGTACTCCCACTGACCAATGAAAAAAGTGGTACAAAATCATACAAATCCCTATGACACCTCCAGACAGTAAATTAGCTGGAAGTAACAATGTATTTGCACCAATAGCAATTAATAAGCTACCAAATATAATACTCAATATCTCAATAACAATCCGGTATTTTCCTTTATTTCTCATATTGTATCCCTTCTCCAATTGTTTGGTAAATTAGATTATTCTCATTCAGAATTATACAATAAAATTCGATTAAGCGTTTACTAATTTTAGGAAGAAACTCTTCAATAATCATGACTGTTTGATGCAAAATACGAAACCACTTCCTTTAAAAAAGCATCTGCTAGTCTGCAGACACTCCTTTTTGACTTGTTTCTTTTATTATTGAATATAAAGAAGCCTTGAGAATTAAATCTCTAGGCTTCCATTCAATAGAATACATCTTCCCATTCCCTTTAAGAGACACTTATATGACCGCTTTATACCATCAGTTTAGAAATCTTTTTTTATGACTATTTCAATGGTTTCTACATTTATTAGACCTGCTTCGTCCATGTATTTGCAACATTTTTACTGAGTTTAACTGAGCTCTTTTCAGTGTAGAAACAGGCAATAAAAATAATATTTAGTATCCACATCGAATAAGGAATTATATTTAGCGTAAAGTAGAATGCAATTTCGCTCTCAATTCTTCCTGTAACGCTAACTTTTTAATTTTCCCACTAGGGGTCATAGGCAGCTCATCTAAAAAGATAAAACGGTCAGGTACTTTATAATTTGCTATACGGTCTTCAATAAATTCCCGAATGGATTCCTCTGTTTCCTCTTTACCCGGTTTTAATTTGATAGCCGCACAGGCCACCTCACCCATAACAGTATCTGGCAGACCAATAATGGCCACTTCTAATACACTATGATGCTGATAAAGCAATTCTTCGACTTCTCGGGGATAGATATTATAACCTCCCCTAATAATCAGCTCTTTTTTCCTGCCTACGATTCGGAGGTTCCCCTGATCATCTATTGTTCCAAGATCCCCCGTATAAAACCAGCCATCTGAATCAACGGCTTCACTAGTTTTTTCAGGCATCTCAAAATAACCTTTCATGACCCCAGGGCTCCGACAGATTATCTCTCCAATTTCACCTGTAGGCATCTCTTTTCTGTTTGAATCAATAATTTTCACTTCTGAACCAGAAGTTGGCTTTCCAACTGTTTGAGAGCGGATTATATCATCATCTTCCAAGGATGTTACAGTAAGTGTAGAAGACGTCTCTGTAGAACCATAAGCAACAACAATATTACAACCCATTTCGATTCTTATTTTTTTAACAATTTCTTCGGGACATGGAGCTGCAGCAATAATCCCTGTTCTTAGTGAGGATAAGTCCATGTCTGCAAATTCAGGGTGATTAAGCTCCAAAATAAACATAGTTGGGACTCCTTGATGGACTGTTATTTTCTCTTGTTCTACTAGTCTTAAGGCTTTTAATGCTTTATACTCTTCCAACAAAACCATTTTTGCTCCAGCCTCAACGGCTGGCACAATCGATGCAGCCATCCCAAATATATGAAAGACAGGAACAGGAATTAAGAATACATCCTCCTTCGAACTTTCCAATGCTACATTGGTTAATTGAGCAGTTTTTAATACATTATAATGAGTCAGCATTACACCTTTTGGATTACCAGTCGTACCAGATGTATATAGAATCGAAAATATATCTTCTCGAGAATCAATCATGATTTTAGGGGTAGACTTTTCCCTACCTAGCTCGATTAATTCTTCTAAAGACCTATATCCTTCAGATTTACATCGAACCGTAAAGATTTGTTCAAGTCCTTTACTTACTGTTGTGTTATTTACTTTATTCTTAAAAATCTCTATATGATCATTATTGTCTATTAAAAACACTGCTTTTGACCTCGAATTTTCTAATATGTATGAGAGCTCATCTGCTTTATATCTTGTATTACAAGGAACAATGATCGCTCCTATTTTAGCAAGGCTGAATGTAATAGTGACGAATTCATGCCAATTTGGCAAGCAGACCATCACTCGATCTCCTTTTGTAATATTTAAATGAGCAAGCGCTGATGACAGATTTTCTACATCTGAATATAACTCCCTATAGGTAATTCTCCTATAACCATCGAATATAGCTTCCTTATCCGGTTCAGCCTTGTAAGCATTCTCAAGAATACTCTGTATGTCCTTCATCATATTAGCCCCTCCCTGTAACCGCTTTCATTTTTCTGTAAGTCTTATCACCAAACCTTTTAAAAACCACACTTGTTTTTTGTTTATTCTGTATTTTCATTATAAAAAAATAGGGCAGTCAAAAATACCTTGCACCGTGAAGGAAAAAGTATTTAGTTTTTCATCATCATGTCGAATTACAAATCAATGATGTCATTTAATTTAAATGCGAGCTGCAGATTAAATCGCTGTTCAGAACTAGTCAATTCGATATCCAACAGGCTCTGAATCTTTTCCATTCTGTACTGCAGTGTACTGCGATGAATGAAAAGTTCCTCAGAAGTTTCTTTAATGCTTCCATTATTATTTAAATAAGCTCGCAGTGTCTGAAAAAGGGTATTATTTTTGTCATCAGAGTCATTTAAAATAGGGCTTAGATATTTTTTTATGAACAATCGGGTCGATGTACTGTTCTTCAAATGATGAAATAAAGGGTATGCTCCTAAATCATCATAAAGAACAAAATTCGATTCTTTAAACTGGTTTATTATCACGTTTTGCGATTCCACAGCTTGTTGATAAGAAACAAAATAGTCACCGATTGCTGCTGTTTTTCCTCCTATACCTAAATAGAAGGGCTTTGCCAGTTCAGTCTTGCTCCACTTTTGGATATAGGTAAAGAGTTTAGTCCAAAATTCCCTCGGGTTATCTTTCTCTATTGAAATTGGGACGATTAATATAAATAATTCCCCTTTAGTTGCAAATAGAATTTCTTTATCAAATGCTGCAATCCACTCCCTCACCCGGTTAAATAACAAGGTTTTTTTCTCTTGAAACTCAATAATTCCATTTTCAGATTCAACTTTGTTTCCAAAATTAAAAGAAAGTACAGAAATACGGTGAGGTAAAAATAAATTCCAATTGAATACATTTGCATATTGAATGATTTCTTCTTCATTTATCAAATTAGGCACTAACAATTTATTGATAAAACCATCCTTAACCTGTTCTTTCGTATCAAACACAAGCTTTTGTTTAATAAATTGCAAATAGAATATATTTCTAGCGATATTGACACTGAGCTTAAAAAAGTCATCCATGTGATTTTGGTTTAGATGAATAGCCAAATGTCCGAGAAGATCTCCTCCGTGATTAATTGGCCAGATCATTAGTTTTTTTTCCGTGTCACCCATGGATGCCTGCCAAATTTCTTGATTACGCCCTTGAAATACCTGGTAAGTCGCCTGTTCAATAAGTAACTGAACGTCAGCGTTATCTAATGGATACATGGAATGGGCAATAGGTCTCATGAACCGATCAAAGAGTAAGACCGAACTAGAGAAAAGTTCGCTGACTGTATTGGTTATACCAATAAAACTATCTTGCTCAATCGTTTCTTTTACCAAAGCCTGCTGATAATCTAGCAGCATATGCAATCTTTGCTTATGCTCCTTTTCACTTTCAAATAATCGGATATTTTCAATTAATGCAGCCATATGTTGAGCCATTAATTTTAAAGTTTGTAAATCATCTGCTGTATATATTCCGTTGTTAGTTTCCTTCTCTTCTACGTGGAGCACACCAATCGTTTTTAAATTCATCGTTAAAGAAACTGTTAATGCTTTACCTCCCCATGCAGCAAGATATGGAAAGTAGTCGATAAGTTTATTATTCTGGGGAACGATTCTTTTTAGTGACAGTGGTTGGCCAAAGCATGGTTCTTGCAAAATGAAACTATTATCTTTTTCTATATATAAATAAACACAAGCTCTCTTTGATTGCGTTCCCTTTCCCGCTCTCTCTATTATTTTCCCAATAGTTTTTTCTATTGGCGAATTAACGGATAAACTTTCCGTAATCCACTCAATTCCAATTTTCTTTTGTTCTTCTCTTTGCTTTGCTAATTTGATTGCAACCGCAATATCTTTTCCAAAGTCAGTAAAAATCAATACCATTTCTTGATATAAAGGAACCAAATCTTTAAAACCAATTAAACAGACACCTGATACTCCGTAATCCCCTTTATAAGGAACAGTGAACCATGATTGTATCTTTTCTTTTCTAATCACATCCGAAAGTTCATGTATTTTCTCTACTTCCGAATCGGAAAACGCCAAGGGATATTCTAAAAGGTCAGAACTGTTATTCCTGATATTAATAGGGAAATTCTCTATGAATGAATCGGATTCACCGTTGAATACCTTTGGAATTAAATATCCATCTTCATTCAAAAGAATACAGACAAAGTCACAGTTTAAATCTGATTGAAACGAATCTATTAGAAACTTCAGCGTCTCTTCTTCTGTATCGAACATAATAAGTTGCCTAGCCGTTATACGAAGATGACGGTCAATTCTTCTTATCAATTTTTCTCTCTTTGTAAGCTCCAATCAATTTCTCCCCTTTTCATATACCTTTACAACAAAATCCTTTTATACCAATATTAACACATCACGATTTTACATTTTTCTAAATTAACAGAAATTTCAATTAATAACGAACCTCTTATTTGGAAGTTTTTCAGTTTAACGCCTTTTAATAATAATTATGTCGGCTCTTGTACCATGCCTAACTTGTTTGTTTCTATTCAGCATCATACTAATAAAGTTCTTGTAAGCAATACTTTACTTTTGAATACTACATCGAAAAAACTTGAAGATTGATAATTTATTGCGTTTAACGAACGGAATTCTGTCGATAAAGAGAAATCACTTTTTAGTTCACTCTGAAACTATCTGGAAAGCAGATTATGCAGCGGGGCTATAACATGGTTCATCAAATTCATTCGGTTGAAAGCAGTAAATAGAGATTGGAACGATATATTGGATCTATAATAAAGAATGGAATATTGAATGATGGAGAGTTGGGATGAGATTTTTATACATGTTCGTTTAATAATGTAGGAGCTGAATTATTCAATGAGGCGTTTAGCACGAACTCCAGAAATGGTCAAATCAGTCCTATAAAGTCTGAACAAGAATGAAACGTTAAGAACTCATCATGTCTGGTAGCCTTTTGGTTCGATAGTTTTAGTCGTGGTCTCTTTATTGCAAGGCGAATACGTCCCTTCCCTTTATTAATGAAAGAAGCCATTTCAATGTTTATTTACATTATTGCATTGTAACAGGTGTAAACTATACAGAAGAATACATAGGTAGATTTCATACTCAAAAACATATTGCTTTTATTAAAAGACCTTTCTCGTAGGTATTCTATGTACCTACGAGTTTTTCATTAGTTATTAAAACAAATCTGTAATATCAACTTCTGCCTTCTACCGCAATTAAGAAACATTCTGCTGTTGTTCCACGTAACCTTGTTTTTTCGCCGTAGACATCTTATTGATTGTAAAATAAATCCCTGCAATCCATCCAATGACAATAACTGCATAAATATAGATGTGTGCATCGTCTGGAACCCATGTAGATAAAAGGGTTCTTACATTAATTAAAATGATGAAACCACCTACTAAAACCCCCATTAATTGAGCAGGAAGCATACGAACAAGCCAGGCCGCAATCGGTGCGGCAATTACTCCACCGATAATCAGTGCTCCAACCCAAAGCCAATTAACCGCTTCCCATCCAAGAGAAATGATAAAACCAAGGCTACCAAAAAAAGCAATCGCAAACTCACTAGTATCAACTGTCCCGACAGCTTTCCTCGCAGTCATTCCTTTTTTGGACAATAGAACAGGCGTCGCTATCGGTCCCCATCCCCCTCCACCTGTTGCATCACAAAACCCTGCAAAAAGTCCTAGCGGGATAGATTGTTTCGCTGTTAATGGCTTTACGGTTTCATTTTCCTTAGACGGCTTGAAAATAAATAGAAAACGAAACAAAACGTATACTCCTAGGCCAAATAGAAAGATAGCAATATACGGTTTTGCTAATTCAGCTGGCAAATTGCTCAGAAAACATGCACCCACAAATGCTCCAACAGAACCTGGAATAATCAAACGATAGACCATATTCTTATCTACGTTCCCAAACTTGATATGAGATGCTCCAGAAACAGCTGTAGTTACTACTTCAGATAAGTGAACAGATGCTGATGCTACTGCAGGTACGATCCCGAATGTCAACAATAAGGAAGTTGAACTTACTCCATACCCCATTCCAAGTGAACCATCTATTAATTGGGCTAATAACCCGATAAAGGCTAAAACGATTAACTTTTTCATGACTTCCCCCTTTTTTTTACTTAGATAGAACCTAAATTACCCTCGACCCGACCTACATACAATTCTCTAGTAAATAGAACATTCAAAATTTATTTTCAGACACAAAGAGGCACCTAACCAAAATAATTGTTTCATTTTGATTAGGTGCCTTCAGTTTTTCTGATCAGCCCAATGATTTATATTCAGTTTCTACTGGCAAAAGCCTAGCTAAAAAACGATATCTTTCTTTAAGGGAATATTTATAAATATCCTCAATTGAATCTTTTAGTAACTGAGATTTTTCATCTTTTGATAATGAACTCTTTTTTATATGCATCCTTACTTCGAAAAGAAATTCAAGGTATTCTTCATATGACTCATCATAAACTTCCTGTAAATCATTTCGGATTTTTTTAGCGAGTTTTGGACTTGCCCCATTGGTAGAAACGCTAATTGTGAGCTTACCTCTATTCAATGTAGCTGGTATATGAAAGTTGCCCAGCTCTTGATTACTAATAACGTTAACAAGTTGGCTATGAGATGTGTTCTTATAGACTTGCTCGTTAATTTCTGAGGAGTTTGTTGCAGCTATGATTAAAAAAGCATCTTTATAGTCAGTTTCTTCTACTTCTTTAAGTAAAACATGGATTTTCCCTTCCTCTTGTAGCTTCTGGAAACCTTCGCATATTTCAGGACTTACAACAGTTACTTCAGCACCTGCTTCTAGTAAGGGGCCCGCTTTAAAGTAAGCTATTTTACCACCGCCGATAATGATACACTTTCTATTCTCAATATTAAGAGTAATTGGATACATAAGCACCCTCCTCAGACACTTCGTGAATTCGTTCTGATAATGCTTTTTCTATCTTCGGATGATAACCGAGATAACGGCAGAGAACAAAATTCTGTTTGCCTTTTTTCTGGATCTTTTTAATAGCTGTTTGGATGGATTGCATTAAAATACCAGTAAATAAAAGGTAAGGAATAATAAAAATTTGATCTGATTGGGAATCTTCAGCCATTTCCAATGCTTCTGCAAAAGTTGGTGAAGCAGCAGTCAGATAACAATCTTGTACTTGGCTTTTTGGTAACCTGCGCTTAAGTAAACCCGCTAATTGGCTTAAATCTCGTTTCACGTCGGGATCACTGCTGCCCCTTCCAACTAATAAAACTAGTGAATTCTCCGTTACCTTTTCGTTTGTCTCTTTCAATCTTTCTACTAAAATGTCAACCATTTTATCACTGACCCCTATGGGTCTTCCGTACTTCAACTCTACCTCTGGATACTGTTTTTTCATTTTACATAGAATTACTGGAATATCATATTTTGCATGTGCAGCAGTTAACAGAAGAACTGGAATAGCAATGATTTTCGTCGCTCCGCGTTGCACACATCGATCATAGGCATCTTCTATCGTAGGACTTTGTAATTCTAAAAAGCAATACTCCTGAATTGTGTTAGATTGTCCTTCCATGCATACATGAATAAAATCAATCGCTTGGGCAGATGCTTCTTTGACACGGCTTCCATGGCAAATATATAATATAGCTTCCATTAAAAGGCCTCATTTGCCAACAAATTTTCCGCTTGTTTTTGTTCAAACCATTTGATCTTCTCTCGTAAATTGACCACATCTCCTACAACTATCATGCAAGGATTGGAAATTTGCTCACTTTTGGCTGTTTCTACTACATTATCTAATGTACTGACAGCTGTCTTTTGTGTTTTTAACGTTCCCCAATGAATAAGAGCTACTGGAGTATTGGGATTTTTTCCATGCTCCAAAAGTTTCCCTTGAATATACGGTAGATTCTTCACTCCCATGTATATAGCTAATGTATCAATACCATTTGCAAGAGATCCCCACTTGATATTATCATCTTCGTCTTTTTTCCGATGGCCGGTAACAATGGCAAATGAAGAAGCATGATCTCGATGGGTCACTGGAATTCCAGCATAAGCTGTGGCAGCAATTCCAGCCGTAATGCCTGGCACAATTTCAAAACTTACGCCATTTTTTGCAAGGGCTTCAGCTTCCTCTCCGCCTCTTCCAAAAACAAAGGGATCGCCACCTTTTAATCGCGTAACAATTTTCCCCTTTTTTGCATATTTAACTAGAAATCGATTGATTGTATCTTGCTGCAACAAATGATAATCCGGCAGTTTACCGCAATTAATCAATTCGACTCCTTCTTTTGCATAATTCAACAGTTCTTTATTGACAAGACGGTCATATAAAATGACATCGGCTTCTTGAATGCACTTTAATCCTTTTATTGTAATTAAATCTGGATCTCCAGGACCGGCTCCTACTAGATATACTTTCCCCATTATGCAACCTGCCTTCCCTTAGAGAATTGTTTCGAATTCCGATAATACGTAACCTGTTCCATTATTAATTTTTCTTTTTTCGTATAATGATATATCATCCACTTCAGGCATTTTCAAAAAACGCTTTTCCAGCTCGATATCAACGAGCTGGAAGGCCTTTTCATCCGAATCTGCGGCGATGATGACATGAATTAGTTCTTCTTTAATAGTGACTTCAAAACGGTATAGATTCATATTCTTCTTACCTTCCGCTATTTAAACAGCAACCTCTGTTAAAATATTATCAAGTTTACTTTGTAATTCTGATTTTCCTACTCGCTCTACAAAATCCAAGAAAGTTTCAGACAATAGCTTTGTTTCTTTGAAAAACAGGATAAGCTCTTTTAATACGTCATAAAGCTTTTCAGCTTCCACTTTCCCTTTTAATTTTTCATTGAACTTCCCACCAGCATTAAGTGTTCCGCCTACGTATATTTCAAAAGCCTCGACCATTTTTTTGTCTTGGTTTTTCATTTTGATACCTTGCAACCCGATTTCAGCAATAGCTCGTTGACCACAGTTATTAGGGCAACCCACCATATGCATTCTTACCGGTACATCTAAATCAATTTCTTTATCCAGTTTTTCAGCAATAGTTTTCATCCGGTTTTTTGTTTCAACAAGTGCCAGGTTGCAATACTCAATGCCTGTGCAAGAAACGGAATATCCAATGAATTTTTTTGGTTGATATGGAAATCTTTCAAAAATTGATTCTTGTTTTAATTCTTCAAGTTTTGCATCCGGAACATTAGGAATAATTAGATTTTGCGAATTACAGTTGCGGATTTCACCATTTCCGTATTTTTTAGAAAGTTCAGCAAACTCAATAACTTCGTCTGGAGTTAAACGGCCAACTGGGATATTGACTCCAACATAGTTAAGTCCTTCTTGTTTTTGTTTATGGATACCATAGAAATAGCCAGCATTCCATTCCTTCAATGCACTTTCTCCCTTTTCTGGAAGTGGACCGGTGTATTCAAGCAATTTTTCCTTAAATTGCTCTGGACCCCAATCAGCAACAAGGAATTTCAAACGAGAGCGATGACGCTTTTCACGGTAACCGAAGTCACGGAAAATCGTTGTGATGGCGGCTGCCACTTCCACTGTTTTCTCCGGTAAAATGAATAAATCAAGTTCTTCTGCTAGCATAGGAACGGAGGATAATCCACCCCCTACTTTAACGTGAAAACCAACTTCTGTCTTTCCATCAATAACCTTCGTAGCTGGATTAAATGAAACGCAGTTAATTTCAGCATTGGCAGCATTATGAACATTAGCACTGACTGACATTTTATATTTCCTTGGAAGGTTTGAAAAATCTTCGTTAAGTCGGAAATACTCAAATACATTATAAAGGACGTCACGTGTATCAAAAAGTTCGTCAGGATCGATTCCAGCTAATGCATTTCCGATTATATTCCGTGTAATATCACCACATGCACCAGCAGTAGTCATCCCAACCTGTTCTAGACGGTTCAAAATATCAGGGACTTGTTCAATAGTCAACCAGTGAAACTGAATAGCTTGGCGAGTTGTGATGTCATAAACATCTCTACCGTAATCTTTCGCAATATTAGCAAGTGTGATTTGTTGGTCATAAGTAAGGATACCACCAGGAATAACGACACGCATCATCCAATAGCCCGCTTCTTTTGGTCGTTGCAAGTATAGACCTGCCCACTTGAACATATCCCACTTTTCTTTAGGAATGGATTCAAATCCATTTGCTGCATAATGAGGAATATCGTCAAAGATCTTCAAACCATCTTTTTCTAATTTCCAGACTTCAGTTTTGTTTTTAGCAATTACCGGATTTTCAGACCAAAACTTCTCATATACCACTACTTTTTCCTCCTCGATTAAATCGCTCTCTTAGTTGTCAAATAGTTGATTACCTGTTCGACGCACTCTTCAACACTATATTGGTTGGATTCTAAAACGATTTCCGGCTGTTCAGGTTCTTCATATGGAGAGTCAATCCCAGTAAAGTCTTTAATGATTCCCTTACGTGCCTTATCGTAAAGACCTTTTGGATCACGCACTTCACATTCTTCAATCGGACATTTTATGTAGACCTCAATAAACTCGCCTTCTTCAAGCAAATCGCGTACAATTTGACGGTCTGCTCGAAAAGGGGAAATAAATGCCGTTAATACGAACTGCCCGCTATCCACAAAAAGCTTGGAAACTTCACCGATCCGCCTAATATTCTCAGTCCGATCCTCTTCAGAAAAACCCAAATCTTTATTTAAGCCATGACGAATATTATCTCCATCCAAGACATAACTTCGAATATTTCGGTTATACAACTCTTTAGCGACTGCATTTGCAATCGTTGATTTTCCGGAGCCTGAGAGTCCTGTGAACCATAGAACTGTACTCTCATGTCCGTTTTGCTTACGACGGAGTTCCTTAGTCAAAGACGCTTCATGCCAAGTTACATTCGTGCTATTACTCATTATTATCCCCCTCTTACTACTTACATATATTTGAAACTAGTTTAGTTAAATACTTCATTCTTTTTCAGGCCTTCGATTAACACTTCGATGACTTCTTTACGACTGAAGGTAGCTGGTGGAATTTCACCATTACGCAACATTTCCCTAACCTTCGTTCCGGATAAGATAACATGATCTTCTTTACCATGCGGACATGTTTTAGCAGAAGCCATATTTCCACATGTTTTACAATAAAAGCTATGTTCAAAGAATAATAGCGTGATTCCTAACTCGTCAGGTTTGAAATTACCAAAGATTTTTTGTGCATCATAAGTGCCGTAATAATCGCCCACACCGGCATGGTCACGGCCAACAATAAAGTGGGTGCATCCGTAATTTTTACGAACCATGGCATGGAAAATGGCTTCTCTTGGCCCTGCATAACGCATGGCAGCAGGGAAAACTGCTAGGGAGACACGATCCTTAGGATAATATTTCTCTAGTAGTACTTTATAACTCTCCATCCGTACATCAGCTGGTATGTCATCTGATTTAGTAGCACCTACTAGCGGATTTAAAAATAAACCGTCTACAATCTCCAATGCAGTTTTTTGAATGTATTCATGTGCACGGTGAACAGGATTTCTTGTTTGGAATCCAACAACTGTTTTCCAGCCTTTTTCAGCAAAAGTTTTTCTTGTGTCAACAGGATCCAAATAATGATCTTGGAATAGTGGACGTTCGATTCGTTTAACTAATTTAATATCCCCGCCGACATATAATTCACCACGGTTATACAAATTTTTCACACCAGGATGTTTCTCATCATCCGTTTGATAAACTAATGTGGCTTCCAATTGTTTATCAGGTCTGAAGATATCAGAAACAATGAGAACTCCGTATGTTTCTCCTTCATGATTCAACTTTACTTCTTCTCCTAGAGTAAGAGCTTTTGCTACTTCATCAGTAATCGGCAAAGTAATCGGGATGCTCCAAACATGGCCGCTGCTAAGCCTCATATCCTTAACCACTGCTTGATAGTCATCTTTTGTAAAGAATCCTTTAATAGGACTATAGGCCCCAGTACCTATTAATTCCAGGTCACTTAAAGCAATCTCATCAATTTCGATTGAGTTGTTTATTTTAGTAATATCATAGTCTGGTTCCCAACGATTGATCAACGTTCCTCCGTGCGGTAAGCTAACTGTCATACTAATTTCCCCCTAAATTTTCTATTTATTAAGATAAATGTAATCCGCATTCTGTTTTTTGCGCGCCCTGCCAACGTCCTGAGCGTAAATCATCGGCATTGATAGCAGGTGCCGTACATGTTTTACAGCCAATACTAGGATATCCATTATCGTGAAGAACATTATATGGAAGTCCATTTTTATGGGCATAGCGCCATACATCTTTCCATGTCCAATGAATAAGCGGGCATATTTTAATTGATTTAAACTTATTATCTTGATTAATATATTCCGTTAATGCTCTTGTTTCGGATTGCTCCCTGCGTAGTCCCGAGAGCCAAGCAGTTGCCGTTGAAAGTACCTCAGTAAGCGGCGCGATCTTACGTATGCTGCAACATTTATTTGAATCACGGAGCCATAACTCATCTCCATATTCAGTTGCTTGTTCCTCGAGCGTCAATGCCGGCTTTTTCATTTCAATTGAAAGCTGCGGATAGCGCTTTTTAACTTGTTCAATTAATTTGTAAGTCTCTTCAAAATGAACATCCGTATCCAGAAAAACAATTTTGGCTGAAGGATTGACCTTTGCCAATAAATCCGTAAGTACTATTCCTTCAATGCCGAAACTACATGCATAAATGAGTTTGTTACCATATTGGGAATTTGCCCACTCAAGAACTTCTAAAGCACCTTTTGTCTCACTGTCCTCAGGAAATGCAGGCAAAATCTCTGTGTCGAAATTTTCATAGTTTACTAATGCAGACAATCTTAAAGCCCCCTCTAAAAACTTGCTAAATGTTTCACAGAATAGAGTAACTTGCGATTAATACTCGCTGTTGTTTTTTAACGCTTAAAAGACCCTAGAAAAAAGAGACGAATTTAACTAATACTCTCTTTTATATCAGTTAAATCCACCTCTAGTTTTCTAGTCAGCAGATACCTTATTTAATTCTCAGCTTTTCATTTCTTTCCATTTGAATAATTTTACCATCCTGGACGATAAGTGTTATGGATCCATATTTCATCGACTTAAGCATTTCTTGTAGGCGTTCAAATATTTCCTCCAGCTGATTCTCTTTTTCCAAGCCAGTTCCTCCTTTAAGAAAATCCGAGACTAGCTTATCGTATAGCTGACCCGTTTATAAAATGCATTTTCTTAAATTTATATATTCCAAAACATCTTACAATGCTATGGTTTGCAAACGAATTTTACAGAAATAAAAACCCTTCCATGATGGAAAGATTTTCAAGGTAATATTTTTTACCTTATCTTCCAAAATGATCAACATTTTGTTGGATGTAGCACCTTGCATCCATCATGCAGGTTGCTGGACTTCAAAGGGCCAATTCCCTCCGTCGCTCTGGATAAGTTTTATTATTTTAAATATTAACATATATTTATTCCTTGTCAATGGAGTTTTCTTATAAAATAACTTGGATTAATAAAATGGGTGAACTGTTATTATTATACACACTTTTCCTTGAACGGATATTGTATAAGTTAAATATGAAAATAGACTCATTTTCAAGAGAAACTCTTAAAAAAATGAGTCTATTTCATTACTTACCTCTTTTTACAATTGTTTAAGGCCTAATTGTTAAGGTTAATTAGTTTTAATGATTGTACATAAATAATCTTTAATCTCATGAAAATAAAAATAGTTCAAAACCTTAAGCCTTTACTTTTAGTCTATTAACAGCATTTAATTATTTCTTAATTGAATCGCTTCAACAAATTCTTGCACCTGACTTTGCACACGATCAACTAATTCGCCATCTTTAATTGGGCTTTCTGGATTCTGCTTATCTATTTCCTTATCTACAAAATATAAGCCCTGCAACGGCTCACCTTTTAAAATTGAAATTAAAGGTTTAAGTGCGTAATCAATCGCCAATAAATGCCTGTTACTTCCACCAATCATAATTGGCAGAACAGGCTTATTTTTAAATGCACCCTCAGGTAGCAAATCAATCAAAGCTTTTAACACGCCTGTGTAAGATGCCTTATATACTGGTGAACCAATAATGATACCTCTAGCTTCCTGAATTTTTTCTGAAAGCTTTATTATATCTTCACTATTATACCGGCCTTGGAATAGATCATCTGCGGAAAAATCCGTTATAGAGTAATAAGCAGTGGTAAACCCCACTTGTTCAACTAGTGATCGTACATGTTTTAAAGAGATGTCAGTTCTTGATGGACTCGCTGGACTGCCTGATAAAATTACGATTTCGCTCATATAAATTCCCTCCTATTATTTTCTTATCTGCGATAAGACTTGCTGATTCAATAAAAATCACTCAATCACTAATAAATCGGATAAGAACCCTGCCTAGGTAAAGTCATGTATCATATAATCATCGTAATATTCAGAAAAATAAAAGTCAAGTGTTTAACTCGGGATTAATATGAATAACCTATTCAGAAACTTTCATCAGTTATCCCCCTCTATTTTTCCTGAAATTTAAATCTGTTTCTTCCTTGACCTTTTAATTTTTGCATCTCCATAATAACAGGTATAGTTCCATTCTTCGGATTACACTAGTTTGCACAATGTATCGTCAAGTCTAGAGGTACAAGCTTGAATAACTAATACTAATAGTAGATAAAGCAACGGTCATATTTGCGGCTTGTTGACTCATACGCCTTATGACCGTTTATTTATGTATTATTGCTTTTTCCATGAATCCCATATACTAAAAGCTGAGCAATACTCTTTATTCGTTCCTCAGTAAAATACGGTTCCGTTTTCTGTTGATGAATCTCATAATGGGTCGATAAAGCTAATGTAAAAGAAATAATTCCTACATTAAATAAGATAATATCGGAAATATAGTGAATCTCTCCAGTATCAATTCTCTTCTGAAGTTCAATAAGCTTAGCATTTGGCTTGAAGATTTGCTCAACATATTGTTTAGAAATTTCTTGATCGTATTGAGTTTCTCGAAATAATATCGAATACTGTTCTTTATTTTCAAGAATTTTTTTTATCAATGTGATAACGTGATTCTCTACAAGCTCATCCGTAGAAAGGTGGCTAGTCTCAACTTCCGCATCTTCTTTTTCACTAGGAGTAATCGTAGCCAAAAGCAAATCTTTTTTGCTGTCAAAGTATTTGTAAATCGTAGCTTCGGAAACATTACAGGCAGAAGCGATTTCATTCGTTCTGGTCATGTCAAAACCTTTACTGGCAAAAAGAGTCCGGGCTACATTAATGATCCGTTCTTTTGTTTGCTGCCCTTTTTTCAAAAATATCAACCTTCTTTTAAAAAAGATAAGACCGGCTTGTCCGATCTATTTTCCATAATAGCCTGATGATACCAATCGGTCAATATAACCTTTGGTCTATGAGACTTGCATTAGTCATATAAGACATAAAAAGAAAACATCGTCGGATTAGGACGCTGTTTTCTTTTTCAAAATTATTTAAAAGATGCATAGCCATCATCAACCATAACAATACTGCCATTAATCGCATCAGCTTCATCTAATGATAGTAGATAAACAGCATTCGCAATTGCTTCCGGCATAATTAATTTGCCGCGCATTTGGCTTGCATTCAATTTATCGATGATTCCCATATCTTTATATCCTTGGATAATTGGAGTATCCACACCGCCTGGTGCGATACCTACTACTCGTATTCCATAAGCACCCAATTCCAAAGCCGCTGTTTGTGTCATCATTCTTACAGCGCCTTTAGAAGCCTGGTATGCGAAAGTCCCATGTGAAGCTAAATAGCCAAACACCGAAGCAGTATTTATAATAACTCCCTTACTTCCTAGTTCCTTCATTTTACGTCCGGCTGCCATGATGCCAAAAGCCACACCGTGTTGGTTTACTCCGATCGTTTTAAAGTACCCTTCCATATTTTGTTCAAGAATCATGCCACCCGCACCTATGCCAGCGTTATTGAACATTATATCAATTCTTCCATAAACATCTACAGCGATATTGACCAATGCTTCCACATCTTCTTGCTTTGAAACATCAGTTTTAACAAAAATAGCTTCTCCGCCTTCTGCCTTAATCAGTTCAACAGTTTCTTCTGCCATGGCCTCGTTAAAATCCGCAACAACGACTTTGTCCCCTTTTTTTGCAAATTTTAGACATGTTGCACGGCCTATTCCACTTGCTCCACCTGTAATAACTGCCACTCTTGCTGTCATATAAATTCGAAATGATGTTTTTTTAAAGTTCCCTTTATATCTTATTGCATACAAAAAGCTGCCCTATTAAAATAGGACAGCTCAGACTGTAGACAAACTCGATGAAAATCGAGTTTGTCTACAGTTTTTGAGGGGTGTAAAAATTCGAACGTTGATTTCCACTCCAGGCACTCGCTTTCCGCGGGCGGTCAGGGAGCCTCCTCGGCGCCTTTGCGCCTGTGGGGTCACCCTTGGACACGCTTTTCCCGCAGGAGTCTCGCACCTTCCGTTCCAATCAACTTTGTTTTAACAATTAGAAATAAACACTTTTTCCTACAGTCTTTTTTGTTTTAATATAGGAGTATTAAAACTTGAGGTGATGACGATGCTTTCGAAACATAATTCTATTCAGCGAGATCAACTTGAAATGATTACTTTGGATCAACTGGTGCCAGCGAACCATTTGGTTCGTAAAATTGAGGGGGCCATTGACTTCACTTTCATTTATGACTTGGTGAAAGAGATGTATTCAGAGATAGGCCGCCCAAGTATTGATCCAGTTATTTTAGTTAAATTGACATTCATTCAATATACCTTCGGTATTCGTTCGATGCGTAAAACGATTGAAGAAGTTGAAACGAATATGGCTTACCGTTGGTTTTTAGGTTACGGTTTCCATGATAAAGTACCTCACTTCTCAACGTTCGGGAAAAATTATGAGCGTCGCTTTAAAGATACAGACCTGTTTGAACAGATTTTTTATCGTATCTTAATGACAGCCTCAGAAAGAAAGTTAATTAGTGCAGAGCACGTATTCGTTGATTCAACACATGTGAAAGCCAGTGCGAATAAGCGGAAATTCGAAAAGAAAATCGTTCGTAAGGAAACACGAGCATATCAAGGACGCCTTCAAGAAGAAATAAATCAAGATCGTGAAAACAAGGGAAAGAAGCCTTTTCCACCGGATAAATTTGATAAAGAAGAAACCAAAGAAATTAAAGAAAGTTCAACTGACCCTGAGAGTGGCTACTATGTAAAAGATGAACGAACAAAACAGTTTGCCTATTCATTTCATGCGGCTGCAGACCGCAACGGTTTTGTGCTGGGGACGATTGTAACACCAGGAAATACGCATGATAGTCATATCTTAGAGCCTCTTGTTGAACAAGTGATTGAGAAAGTTGGAAAACCTGAAGCTGTTGCCGCAGATGCAGCTTACAAAACACCAGCCATTACAAGCTACCTTTTTGGGAAAGAAATCACACCAGCTTTACCCTATACACGTCCACGAACAAAAGAAGGGTTCTTTCGCAAGCATGACTATGTTTACGATGAACATTTTAATTGTTATCTCTGCCCATCGGGCGAGATTTTAAAGTACTCAACAACTAATAAAGAGGGCTATCGCGAGTACAAATCACCCAAACACACTTGTGCGACATGCTCATTTTTATCACAGTGTACAGTAAGCAAAGACCATCAAAAAGTGGTGACACGCCATATCTGGCAAAATTATATGGAAGAAGCAGATCATCTGCGTCACCACAAGGATGTAAAACCTATATATGCGAAACGCAAAGAAACAATAGAGCGTGTATTCGCAGATGCAAAAGAAAAGCATGGTATGCGTTGGACTACTTTAAGGGGACTTAAAAAATTGTCGATGCAGGCGATGCTTACATTCGCTGCCATGAATTTAAAGAAGATTGCCAATTGGACATGGCAAGGTCCAATAATGGCTTAATAAAGTGGGCTCGTAGAGGCCCAATCTCTTAATCTTGATCAAAATTCAAAGGGAATTTCAAAAGGGGTCCAGAATTAAAACATTCTGTACCCCTTTTGTCTACAAACTGAGCTGCCCTATTAAAATAGGACAGCTCATTAATATTTAGCACATTTTTACTTCAACTTTACTGATAGTTTCTTTCACCATTTCGATGAAGAGTTGTATAAAACGATTATCCCCTGTTAATTCTGGATGAAAAGCACTAACCAGGACATGTTCTTGTCTCGCAGCAACAACATGATCTTCATAAAGAGCTAATACCTCTACGTCTTCACCAATTTCTTCAGCGAATGGTGCCCGGATGAAGACAGTTGTAAATGGTTCTTCCATTCCTTTGATCGAGAGTTGTGCTTCAAAACTATCCCGCTGACGTCCAAATCCGTTCCTTTTCACGGAAATGTCCATTAATCCAAGATAAGCCTCTTCATCCCCAGTCAATTTCTTTGCGGCCAATACCATTCCCGCACATGTACCGAAGACAGGTTTTTTTAGTTCAAAAAAGGTTTTGATGGGTTCCATAAATCCGTAACGATCCATGAGCTTTCTCATCGTAGTGCTTTCTCCGCCTGGAATAATTAAGCCATCAATTTCTTTTAACTGTTCAGGTTTTTTAACAATTATAGCTTGTTCACCTGCAGCTTTAATTTGATTTAAATGTTCTTCAACAGCACCCTGTAAACCCAAAACACCGATGGTTATCATATTACCAGCCACGTTCCTGCATCCGTTCTGATGGAGCAAGCTTAGAAATATCAATACCTTTCATTGCACTGCCTAACTCTTTTGACAGCCGGCCAATCAATTCATAATCAGTATAATATGTAGTCGCTTGAACGATTGCAGTTGCAAATTTTTCAGGATTCTCTGATTTAAATATACCTGAACCCACAAATACGCCATCTGCGCCCAGTTCCATCATCAGTGCTGCATCTGCTGGAGTAGCAATTCCACCTGCTGCAAAGTTAACTACAGGCAATTTACCTGTCCGCTTAATTTCTCTTAGAATCTCATAAGGAGCACCTAAGATTTTTGCTTCTGTCATTAATTCATCGTCACTCATTACGCTCACTTTACGAATTTGGGACAAAACCTTTCTCATATGTCGAACAGCTTCCACAATATTTCCTGTTCCAGGTTCTCCTTTTGTACGAAGCATCGATGCTCCTTCACCAATCCTGCGTGCAGCTTCGCCTAAGTCACGGCATCCACATACAAAAGGTACTGTGAAATCGCTTTTTAACAAATGATATTCTTCATCAGCAGGCGTCAGCACTTCGCTTTCGTCAATATAATCAACACCCATTGATTCCAGAATCCTTGCTTCAACAATGTGACCAATCCTTGCTTTAGCCATGACCGGAATAGAAACAGCATTCAATACTTCCTCAACGATACGAGGATCTGCCATTCTTGCTACACCACCAGCTGCACGAATATCAGAAGGTACCCTTTCTAAAGCCATGACAGCAACAGCACCCGCTGCTTCGGCGATTTTTGCTTGTTCTGCATTAATGACGTCCATAATTACGCCACCCTTTTGCATCTGTGCCATTCCTCTTTTTACTGTGTCAGTTCCTAATAATTTTTCCATTACTTTTCCTCCTAATATTTGCATTTTTTAGATTTGTTAATTAGTATAAAAAATAGATGACCGTATTGAAAGTGTCAGTTTTCAATAATTTAATGGGGTCAGTTCCTAATAATTTTCCCTCTACTTCCCCCTAATATTTGCATTTTTTAGATTTGTTAATTAGTATAAAAAATAGATGACCGTATTGAAAGTATCAGTTTTCAATAATTTAATGGGGTCAGATACGAATTATTTAAAAAAGGCGGAAGCAAAATGAATATGTTAACCTGTAACTTAAATCGTATGAGTGAAGAACCATTATACGAACAATTATATTCGCATATTAAAAAAGAGATAATTGATGGACGTCTTCTCTTTGGAACGAAGCTGCCATCGAAGCGAAAATTAGCGGAGTTTCTGCAGATTAGTCAAAATACAGTCGAGACTGCCTATGAACAATTAACTGCTGAAGGATACGTTGAAGTTATTCCCAGAAAGGGATACTACATACAAACATTTGAGGATTTAGAGTATACTCAAACTGACAATGTTCCCTTAGAACAGAATGATAATAAAGTAAGGGAATTGCTCTATCATTTTCACCCAAGCCAAATTGATACTGAGAACTTTCCATTTGAAAAATGGCGAAAGTATATTAAAAATAAAATCGATGAATCTCATCAAGACCTTCTTTTACTGGGAGATTCTCAAGGTGAATATGAATTACGTTGTGAAATTGCCCACTATCTATATCATGCTCGTGGGGTCCAATGTGTCCCTGAACAGATTATCATTGGTGCGGGACTGGAAATTTTACTACAGCAGCTTGTTCTTCTTTTTGATAAAACCACCATATACGGAGTCGAAGATCCCGGTTATCACTTGATTTATCGTATTTTACGTAGCTATCCAAATGATGTATATCCATTAGAAGTTGATGAAGAAGGGGTGAAGGTCAACCCTATTGAGCAGTCTTCAATTGATGTAGTTTATGTAACCCCTTCCCATCACTTCCCCTATGGAACAATTCTGTCTGTTAACAGACGTACACGATTGTTGAATTGGGCCCAAGGGGCAGCAAATAGATATATTATCGAAGACGATTATGATAGTGAATTTCGTTATAGTGGAAAAACGATTCCTTCTTTACAAAGTATGGATGTTGGAGAAAAAGTGATTTACTTAGGATCGTTTTCCAAATCATTGATGCCTTCGATTCGTATCAGTTATATGGTTCTTCCAGCTCCGTTATTACAGAGGTATCAAGAGGAATTATCTTTCTACCATTCAACCGTATCAAGGATTGACCAACATGTTTTAACAGAGTTTATGAGGGAGGGAGATTTTGAAAAACATTTAAATCGTATGAGGAAAGTTTACCGCCGTAAATTAGAAAAAGTGATTGATTTGATTAAACCCTATCATCAACAAATATCAATCATTGGTGAACGATCAGGACTGCATATTGTTCTCACCGTGAAAAATGGGATGGATGAACAAACACTAATTCAAAAAGCGGCTGATGACGACATTAAAATATACGGACTTTCCACTTATTCCATTGAGAAAATAGATGAACATCCTCCTAAAATTATATTAGGCTTTGCAGGGATACCTGAAGCAGAATTAGAAAAAGCTATTCATCTTTTATTGAACTCCTGGGGGTTTTAAAAAGAAAAAGGAAGTTCACAAATGTAAACTTCCTTTTTCTTTTTAAACTTTTAGTTAAATATTCTTCCATCATGACCTTTGGTACCATACTGCCACCTGTAGCCCAAATAATATGTGTGGACTGTTTCATTTTTTCTTGAAGTTTTTGATCCTTGAGATATTGTTTTCCTCTTCGCTACTGAACAATTGAACTGGTCCATATACTCCTGCGAGGGCAGACGGCTCTAAATAATATCCTTCTGTCTCAGCCAACTCTCGAAGCAAGTCAAATAATCTTTTGTCCTGTATTGTATAGCTGCCGCTTAGAATTGATGTCATCATACTAGAAACTAATTCAGATGACCTTCCGACCGCTAGTCCATCTGCTTCCGTTTTGTTATCAATTCCAAAATCCTGTACCGAGACTTTGTCATGAAGTTCCGTTGCCAATCCAAGCAACATACACGGCGAATGTGTTGGCTCTGCAAAAAAGCAATGGACATCGTCTTCGAAGGCCAATTTTAGCCCATATGTTATACCGCCGGGGCCACCACCTACTCCGCATGGTAAGTAAACAAATAAAGGATGATCTTCGTCAACCGGGATCGACATTCCTTTTAATTGATTTTTCAGACGTGTTGCAGCTGTCGCATAGCCTAGCAACAAATCTTTTGAATTTTCATCATCAATAAAATGGCAATTTTGGTCAAGAGATGCTTCTTTTCGCCCTTCTTCGACGGCTTTACTGTAATCGTCTTCATATTCCTTTACAATGACACCAAGGTTTCTTAGTTTATCTTTTTTCCACTGCTTGGCATCTGCCGACATATGTACAGTAACCTTAAATCCAAGCGATTGAAATGCCCTGATTGCTTCCATAATTGGGATTCAACCAAAAAACTTCATCTGTCTTTATAAGTTTTTTTAGTAAAGGATATTTCTCTTTCCACTCTATCAAAGATAAATCATGCGATTTTTTGTTTCTCCATAGCATTTCCCTCCTAGTCATATGTAACAATATTTATCATCTACTATAACTTAGCAAATTGCTATGTACGAATACAGTACTCTTTTACTAGGACAATTTTGGTTTAAAATGTAAGATTCACTTTTAATCCCCTTCGCACACTATTAATAAACCAAACTTCCTCAGCATTATGAAGATCAGCCTTTGTTATTAATTTTTCTTTTATTTCTTTCTTCCTTAATAGCTCCTGACGGAAAGTCCCTGCAAGCAATCCTGATTCTACTGGAGGGGTGAACAGATCTCCATTTATCTTTACTACTACATTTCCGTTCGTGAACTCTGTAATATATCCTTGTTCATTCCAAAGTAAAACGTCATAGAACTCAGGGTGCCTAGTTTGAAATTTTTCATAAACTTCCCGGTTAGTCGTCTTATGATAGAGAAATGGATTTTCAGTTGATATTGGACTTTCGGCTATGATAGCTGAAATTTCTGCTTCCATTGTCTTGATTATTTGTCCTGAAACTTCAAAATCTCCATTTTCAAAAAGCAGAACCCGTACTTTTTGCATCGAATCATAATGTGAATCTGCATATTTTTGGAGCTTATTTCTAAGTTCTGTTTCAGAAAACGGATAGTCAAAGTATCCAGCTGACTGCATCATTCTATCAATATGCTCATCCAATAAAAAATACTGGCCACCTTCAAGCTTAATCGACTCTAACAGCTGATAGGTAGGTCTTTCCTCTGACAATAATTTAGCTTTTAAAAAGGCTTCGTCATACTCCTCAAGTAAGACAGAATCCCAGGTTATTCCCCCTCCTACCCCATATTCAGCTTTTCCTGTTTCCTTTTCGATAACAACCGTCCGAATAGGTACATTGAAAACTGCTTCACATTCCGGGGTAATAAAGCCGATTGCACCGCAATACACTTCACGTGGAGAATTCTCAAGTTCAGTGATAATTTTCATCGTTTTGATTTTCGGTGCTCCTGTTATCGATCCACAGGGAAAAAGCGCCTTGAATATATCAATAATCGTTGTTTTTGGTTTCGTTTTAGCTGTGATGGTTGATGTCATTTGCCACACAGTCGGGTACTTTTCAATTTCCTTAAGTTTCGGTACCTGAACGCTCCCTTGTTCAGCAATCATTCCTAGGTCATTCCTGAGCAAATCAACAATCATTAAATTCTCAGCCTGATTTTTTTCAGAACATGCTAACCAGTCCGCATTTGCCTGATCCGTTTTCACGGTAATCCCACGCTTGACTGTCCCTTTCATTGGACGAGTAATTAGCTGACCATCCTCCCAGCGGAAAAATAACTCGGGAGAAGCCGACAGAATTCGATGTGTCCCGATATTCAAATAAGCACTATAGTTCGATCGTTGTGCTCTCTTTAGCCGATCATAGAAAGCAAAGTCGTCCCCCTCGAACATAGATTGCAATCGCATCGTATAATTCACTTGATAGGTATTGCCTTTCTCGATTTCAGCTTTTATCGTTTGAAACCCAGAATGATATGTATGGGAATCCGTTTCTGATTCCCAATCATTTAATTGAAATGAACCAGTTATTTTTCCCGGGAACTCTTCCGGTTTCTCAAAGATACCGAACCACAATAACGGCATTTTTGCTCCTTCTTTTACTTTAAAAGACTTTTCAAAAGCAGGCGCCGCTTCATAAGATACATAGCCTGCTGCATAATATCCCTGCTCGATTGCTGCCTGGACCTTTTGGAATTGAGGGAGGACATCCTGTAAAGAATGGGCGATAAAAACTTCTTTCGGTTCCGTAAAATATAACGGTTTTTTAACATCTTGTTTATCTGTGAAGTGAAATAATAGTGATAAAGGTTCTTCCTGTTTCATGCTTCTCTCCTTACTTTATTTATAAGATTCTAAGTAATTAGATATGGTATGTAATTGAAAATGAGCTTGCAGACACATAATCTGCAAGCTCATTCACATTTACACTTATTTCATTCCAGTAACTTCTGCAATGATTTCATAGGAACGAAGGCGTGCGTTATGATCATAAATGGCAGAGTTAATAATCATTTCATCCGCCTGAGTCTCATCTAAAAAGGTCTGTAATTGTTCTTCAACTTCTTTCGGGTTTCCGACAATAGAAGCGTTCAGTTGTTTCATGACAATGGCTTTTTCATATTCTGTCCAAATACCTTCCATCGTATCAACTGGCGGAGCCATTTGTCCAGGTGTATTTCGAATCAAGTTTAAAAATTGCTGCTGATAAGAGGTAGCAATTCTTTGTGCTTCTTCAGTAGTATCCGCTGCAAATACATTGACACCGACCATCACATACGGCTTATCTAAAACTTCTGATGGCTGAAAATTATTACGATAACGTGCTAAAGCCGGTTGAGTATTTTCAGGTGAAAAATGGCTTGCAAATGAGAATGGTAATCCCAGCTGTGCTGATAGTGCCGCACTGAAGCCGCTTGAACCAAGCAGCCAAATCGGGATATCTTGCCCTTCACCAGGAATAGCACGGACTCGATTATGTTTTGAATCAGCATCTAAATAGCTGCGGAGTTGCGCTAACTGCTCAGGAAAATCTTGGCCATTATTACGGACATCGCCACGGAGAGCCATTGCAGTATATTGGTCACTTCCTGGAGCACGACCTAATCCTAAATCTATTCTACCAGGATACATAGCTTCTAACGTTCCAAATTGTTCTGCGATGACGAGTGGTGCATGATTTGGAAGCATTATGCCCCCAGAACCCACACGTATTTTTTCTGTCCTTCCAGCAACATAACCGATTAACACAGAGGTCGCAGAGCTAGCGATTCCAGGCATGCTATGGTGTTCTGCTACCCAGAAACGGTTATAATTCCATTTCTCCACATGCTGAGCTAAATCTACTGTATTTTTAAAGGCTGCTGATACTGTACCACCCTCGACAATAGAAGCTAGGTCCAGTACGGAAAAAGAAATGTCTCTAAGTTTTTTTGCAGGCTGATCAGCATTCATATCTTCAACTTCTTTCAATTATGATTAATTGGACGCAAAGTCATCATATAGAAAATGCAGATAAATTGCACACAAAATGCTCTACCTGATTATTTGAGCAGAAGTTCCTTAGCAATCAAACGATACGACTTCAGACGGTCCTCCAACTTATGAGTTATAGTAATAAGCATGATTTCATCTGCTTGATATTTCTCCTGTAACTCCAAGAGCTGGTGCTTTACTTTTGAAGGTGTGCCCATAATCATTTTTTTATCCATCTTTCCCTTCAGTTCTTTTTCTTTTGCATTCCATGCATACTCCCTCGCCTCTTCTATACTTGGGACCATTTTTCTTTCCCCAAAGCCACTTTGGATTTTCCAGAGTGTATTGCTTAGTGCTATCTCTTTCGCTTGTTCCTCGGTTTCGGCACAAAGGGCCGAAACCGTTAATATTGTTTTAGGCGCATTCAGGATCCCTTTTGCTTGAAAATGTTCACGATAATACTGAAGACTCTTAATCCCATCATTGTCGCTCATGAATTCACCGAATGCGTAAGAAACCCCATTTTCCGCCGCGAGTTTTGCACTTTTTTCACTTGTTCCAAGTACCCATGGTACAGGTGGAATTTTTGGGATTGGTGCAGCAGAAGTATTTTCAAAAAGGTGATCTTTTGGAAATTCCTCTCGAAGAAAATACAATAGTTCCTTTACGAGGTCAGGCATTTTGTATACATTTTGCAGATAATTATCGGATAATGCCATAGTCGCTTCTGCCGATCCTCCTGGAGCACGTCCTATGCCGATATCAATTCGGCCCGGAAAAAGTGTTGCAAGCATATTATAGGTCTCTGCAACGCGATATGGCTTGTAATGCGGAAGCAACACAGCCCCTGCTCCAATTCGAATGTTTTTTGTTTGCGCACCAATATAGCTTATCAACACCTCCGGAGCTGAACAGGCTAATCCTGGTAAATCATGATGTTCCGTAAACCAAACCCTGCTATAGCCAAGTCTATCTCCCTCTTGTGCGAGTAAAAGTGAATCGTTCAATGCCTGCTGCGCGGTTTGACCGGATGCGATTGGTGATTGATCTAAAATGCTTAGCTTCATTAGGGTTCCCTTCTTCCCATTTCTCTCTTAGTTATATAATCGTAAAACATTGAATATAAAATGTCGCCTAATACGCTTGTTGTTAGTTTAGTTTGTAACTCTTAGCTGAAATAATAAGTGGATATTCTGGATTGGTAAATAGGAGTGAATTGTAAATTCTAACGAGGTTATTTTTAAAATATACATTTTTTATTACTCTTATAGATGGAACCCGATTTGTTTTTACCATATATTCTAAAGAGATGTTTTAAGGAATATTTATTGAATAAAAAAATAGAAAGACCCTAAAATTGGGCCTTTCCTTTAAATTATTCATTTTTTTTAAACTGAGATAAGATTTCTTCTGCAATAATAGGTGAATCCAAGCGAGCCGCTACAAAGGGAGGTTGCACTCGATTATTCGATTCTACAGGCAATCCTAACCAGACAACATGACCATCGATGATAATAAAAGAGAAGGAAACTGGCATACAAATGAAATAATCTGTAAAAATTTCCGGATTTCTATTCCCTGAAATGATAGTCAATTTGACTTCAGGGTCTCTTTTCATTAGAATCAGCTTCCATTCCTCTGACAAATTTTTAAAATCTGGCACGGCCACAATAATTTCTTGTTTAGAGGAATCTATATCTGCTAATAAGTTGTCCAACTTACGGGCATGCATCCATTGCAGTCGGGGATGCTGAAGTTTCACCCATTTTCCAATATCTTTCCTTGCGACCATCTGACCGTTTTGGATTTGATGATCAACAAGCTGACGAAGTGTTTTGCTACGATAAACATGCTTATTAACAAAAGAAGTATCACAAACATGTACGAACTTCCCTTTGGTCCTTGTTATCGCCACATTTATTAGCCTTTCACTTTCTCTTCCGGTCAGCAACATTCCTGCACGATTTTGCGGATAACTATCAACCGTGTCAAAAATCATGACATCCCTTTCACTGCCTTGGAAACGATGTACAGTTGCAGCTATGATGTCTGCTGTTTGCCTTTCTTGACTATACAAGTCATCCAAAAGTTTTTCCATCAAGTTAGCCTGGGCACGATATGGAGCAACATAACCAATGGATCGAGCCCCGCCAACATACGATTCATGAATCAGCTGAAAGGACAAAAGCAACTGCCATGGATTCATTCTCGAATGGGATGTGCGTTCCGTCATGCAATATTCACCTGAAAAGCTAGTATCGACAAGTGCAGCTGCCTGATTTGCAAACGGTTCCGCTGATCTTATGCTATCTCTACTTGTCAAAACACTTTCATGGTCTCCAACAAAATTGTTATAGACCACACGATTCGTAAATGCCGAAATTTCTGGATGCATACGGCGCTGTTCTTTTAAGAGAAATAAATGAGGATGAAGTTCCCCCTCTTCTACTGATTGTGCAACCCCCGCGCGATGAAAGATGTCTTCTTTCAGCCAAAGTTTCACTAGAGAATCACGTGCAGAAGCAATTGGTGGCAATTGTTTGAAATCACCGCAAACGATAATATGTTTGGATAAGGCTGCCGCAAAAGCTACTTGCGGTACGTAAGCCATGCTGGCTTCGTCCAAAATGATTAGATCATATTCTTTTTGGTATACCGTTTCATCGCTAGCAGCTTTAGCCAAGGTCATTCCAATAATTTTAGCCTCTTTCACAAGTAGCATCTCTTTTTGACGAATTTTCTCTAATACTTTAGCTAATTTTTTTCTAATTCAATTAAATGATTGGTATCTCTTTTGCTAAATGAACCAGCTAAATCCTGCTTTAACAACCTCTTTTCTTCTGCAAGTTGCTCTTTTTCTTTCATCAAGTCCGGTTCATGCTTCCCTAATAGTTGACCTGTAACAATATCATCATGGATAGCTAGAGAATCACCTATTTGTGAACCATAGCGAAGCACATCCCCTTCATGGAAACGGTCTTTCTTTTTAATAAATGTAGAGATTTCAGCCATCAGTACATCGACAGCTTGATTGCTATGTGACAGCACCAGGATATTTTTATCTTGGAAATAATGATTTGCAACCGTACGTGCCAATGTATAAGTCTTTCCTGTTCCTGGAGGTCCCCAGACAAAAGTGACAGGATTAAATTTTGAACGTGCATATAATTCTTTTACACTGCTTTGTTTTTCATTTACCGGATGTTTTTGGGGCATAGATGGATCCATTAGACGCTTAATCCGTAGCCTTTTCTTTTTGCTTCTCTTGATTTCATCTAGACGGGTAATCAATTGTTCTAGTAATTCCCAGGGATCATGGTATAAAAAAGCTTCCCCGATTAAATCACCTAATGATCGTTCAAAAGCGATGATTATACTTTTCCCTTCAGATGATAAGACCCTCCCATCCTGTTTTATTCCTCCCCATTCCAATCGAATAATGGAACCTATAGGAATTTTTATCGAGGAGCTTGTTTCAAAATAGTAGGTGAAAGAACCATCACTTGTAAGTAAATGGCCATTCGAAACAAGGTATTTTGTGCTTCCGTATTTTTTCAAATGCAAAATTTCAAGTTGAAGTGCCTGTTGCCATTCTTTTATATAGTTAACCGTTGAATTCATTTTTCACTTTCCTCACAAAATATGCCTTTGGATGTATAAAGAACTGGCCCATTAGCTAGGCGCTATTGCGATGAATAACCAAGGCTCTAGGCTTTTTATGCAAAACCTGTCCCGTGACAATATCTCTTCTTTAACATATAAAATAAGGCCCAATCAAAAGATTGGGCCTCTCATTTGCCAATAGTCTTACTATAGCATTTTTTATTTCATCATACCATGGGCTCTTTTGGAAGAAATGGTTTACATTAGCCCTTTGTCAGCTCTGTGAATTGTTCTACTAAATCACTGAAAATCCTCATAGCATTTTCAATAGGCTCAGGTTTAGTTAAATCTACGCCTGTTTTCTTGAGCAGGTCTAACGGGAAATCAGAACTGCCGCTTTTCAAGAAGGTCAAATAACTTTCGAGGGTTTTTTGATCTCCGGAAAGAATTTTATCTGCAATTGTAATAGCTGAAACGTAACCTGTAGCATATTTATACACATAAAATGGACGATAAAAATGCGGAATGCGTGACCAGCCATACTTCACTTCTTCATCGAAAACTATTTCATCACCATTATATGTTCGGAAAATTGTTTCATAAGCTGTGTTAAACACCTCGGCATTTAGTGGTTCATCATTTTCTGCCTTCTCGTGAACGATCTTTTCAAATTCTGCGAACATCACCTGTGTGAAGAAAGTTCCCTTAAAGCTATCGATAAAATGGTTAAGTAAGTGCTTTTTCTTTTGATCGTCTTTTGTTGTATTAATTAAATGGCGAATCAGCAGAATTTCATTCACCGTAGAAGCAACTTCCGCTACAAAAATGGAATAGCCTGCTGTTATTTGCGGTTGATATTTTGAGCTATAGTATGAATGCATCCCATGGCCAGATTCATGCGCAAGTGTAAATACGCTGTCAAGATCATCACGGTGATTTAGTAAGATAAATGGATGAACACCATAAAGTCCTAAGTTGTAAGCCCCAGACCGTTTTCCAGGTGTTTCTCTGACATCAATATAGCGTTTTTCTTTAAAGGTTTTTAAGATAGAAGTATATTCTTCACCCAGCGGTTTCAACGCCTCAATCATTAAAGCAAAACTGTCATCATATGATATTTCTTCTTTTGCACCTTCGACCAATGGCACACTTAAATCGTATGCACGCAATTCATTTACACCCAAAAGCTCTTTCCGCAGCTGGATGTATTTATGCATCGGTCCTATATTTTGTTTAGTAGACATAATTAAGTTATCATATACCTCTTTTGGAACTTGATCACCGAACAATGATTTTTCTAATGCAGAAGGGTAGTTCCTTAGTTTAGAGAGATTCACGTTATTCTTGATTGCTGTTGAAAGTGTTGAAGCAATCGTATTTTTCAGTTGTACATATGGCTGATAATACGCAATGTATGCCTCTTTTCGAATATCACGATTGTCATCTTCAATCAATTTTGAATATAATCCTCGGGTCAGCTCTACTTTTTCGCCGTCTCCATTTGTCACTTCACCAAACTTAATGTCAGCATTGTTGATCATCCCGAATGTTTTTTGTGGTGCTGAAAAGGCTTCACCTATTTGGGAAAGGACCTCTTCCTGTTCTTTCGTTAACACATGGGTTTTATATCGATAAGAATCTAGTAAATCTTCTTCAAAATATTTCAAACCCTCGATTTCTTTTATGTACCCTTTTAGCGTTTTTTCTTCTAGGCTTAAAAGAAATGGCATGAAGAATGAAGAAGCATTGCTAATTTTCTGACCTAACTGACTTGCCCGATCAAGCAAAGCCTGTGATGAAGTAACCCTTGTATCCAAATCTGTTTGCAGCATTGCAAATACATAGAGTTTATTATAAATGTAACCAAGTTCCTCACTTGACCGTAAATACTCAAACAAGTCTTGAGCTGTCTGAATTTGTCCATCATAGGTTTTTAATTTTTCTGTCATCTTAAGGACTTCTTGATAATCCTTTTCCCATTTATCCTTGTTATCGTAAATATCATTTAGATTCCAAGTTTCTTCCTCTTTGATTTCGTCACGTGTTTTGTACGTTTGCATTTTATTGGCACTTCCTTTCATACTTATAGGCTTACCCTCTATTATAAGCGACTTTCAGAAAAACCTGCATAAAAAAACCAGTATGCTAAAAATACATACTGGTTATTACATAAAATATAATTAGAATTTAGCTGCAGCTTCTACAACTTTCGTCAATCCTTCAGCAATAATGTCTTGTGTGCGGTCTGGATATTGATTGTGCCCTTCGATAACAACTGTTTCTGGGTTCGTTATCCCCCATAGGTTTAGATTCATTGTTACAAATTTCACTGCCATTTCAGCAGCATCCATTCCTGGTAAAGCATAATCTGAACCACGAGCATTAAGTACAGCCACTTTTTTCTCTGGAATAAGACCAACTGGGCCTTCCGCAGTATATTTAAATGTTGTACCTGCTTGAGCAAGATAAGAAATATATGTTACAAGAGGAGCCGGTACCGTAGCGTTCCATAACGGGAATGCAAATACTACTTTATCAGCAGCAAGAAACTGGTTCAAGTATTGTTGCACGTTATCCGCTTCTTTTGATTCTTCTTCAGTCAATTCCATACCTTGGTTGCGTTTGAATATCGCTGTAATTGCTGTGTTTCCGTAATATGGTAAGTTGAGTTTGAATAAATCCAATTCAGTAATTTCATCGTTAGGATTTGCTTCTTTATATGTGCTTAAAAACGATTCATACATTTTCACGCTGATTGCTTGCTCTGCTGGACGGTCGTTTGCTTTGATTAATAATACTTTAGACATAGTTGGTTCCCCCAATTGTAATTAATATGTGTATGTGAATAGCACAGTTTAAACCGAAATATTTAATCAAGATATCTCGAAGTAACTGCAATTCCTACATACACATTATAATTGTGTTAATAAAATAAAACAAGATATATGTTTTTGGGGTTATATACTATATTTTGTGTTTTAGATACTTTTACAGACATATAAAGAAATAAATATCGGAGTTCTCGAGTTATGGTGAACTTTCTAAATCCCCTTTTTAACAGTTACAAGCATATAATATAGAAGAAAAGAGCAAATAAATAAACGAGAGCAAATACTCTCGTTTATAACTCTTTATGATTGAAAGGACATTTTCCTTTTATCGGTTCAATATCATCACCAATAAAAAATTGTTTCCATTCATTATGATTTACATCGCCAAAGTGGCTGATATCCGGATGTTTCGGGAGATTATCCCATTTTTCTACTCGTTCACGCACCTTTTCACGTGACATGATTCCGCCTTTTTCTGTACCTTCTAATCCTTCAAAGATCATTCGGGGTTGGAAGCCTAGTACAAGACTATTTCCTAAATCACGGGTTTTACGCTGTTTATATGCAGGTGCATTACCAAAGATAAAAATTGGTTCCCCTGCAAAATGGTAATCCCATAAATAATGATCCGGATCTTTTGGCTTTTCATTTGGCCAAGGTTTCTTATCATTTATATGAAGATACTGAAGGATTTCCCAAAATCGTTTTCGATATAATTCTAAATCTCCCTCTTGCTTTTCTGGCTCCATAAAAACAAACAAACCATGTCTGACATATGGAGGTTCCTGGAATAAGTCTAGAAAGCTTTCCACAGCTTTTGGGAGATTGGACCAATCTTCCTGTGTAATATATGCATAACGAAGCTCACCTTTTTTTTCCGCGTTCATACCAAAATAACAAGGAAATGTTTTATCCATCACTGTATTGTGGAAAGTTTGATATTCCTTGATTAACCATCGAGGTACTCGATCAGGATTTTTCATATCTTCTTTCGTTAACAAACATGAATTCGCAGTCAGCATCTCTTTTCTCCTTCAAATTGATATACTATCTTATACCCAGAATTTGATAAAGTAAACGTCCATAACAGCTAATTCTCTCGTCATATTAAAAGATGCTGCAATAGATTCAAATTTTTTTGATTTCATCTGTATCAGCCTGAGCTAGTCTGCAAAAAAAAGCAGAGTGAATCCAATCTCATGAATTATTATAATGGACTGGTCTGTGGCAAAAACTCCTAGAAATCAAACTAAAGCAAATCTCCCTATAATGTTAAGGTAAATACAAAGTAGAACCTAAATAAAAGATTAAAATAAAGAGGTTAATGATCATTTTCTATACTTTAGGATAACCTAAAAACTAAGGAGTGATTATATATGACAAGAAGAAATAAAATCCTAGTAGCGGGAGCTAGAAAAGGTCTTGATGATTTAAAAGCCAAAGTAGCTGGTACGAAGAATCATGAAGATGCAAAGTTTGAAGTTGCAAAAGAAGTTGGCGTACCACTGAAAAAAGACTATAACGGTCAACTGACATCAAAGCAAGCTGGAAAAATTGGTGGAAAGTTAGGAGGAGGTATGGTCAAGGAACTTATACAGATGGCTCAGGAAAACTTAGGAAAAAACAATAACTAATTCATTGAATCACGATTGCTTAACAAATATAAACTCAAATCTGTTTAACATATAGAAGGAGACGGACATTTCCTTATACCCGCCTCCTTTTTGCTCAAATTTCAAATATATAAATGATTTTCATAAATTTTAAGTTAAAAATTTATTCATTACATCTCGGTTTAGTTGATCATTAGTACCTGCAAAAACAACGGACCTTTTATCAAAATTGATCGACTAGAAGTATTGTCGTTCCTGCTGCCTTTAATTGTTTTATAATTTTAATGACTTATTGAACCATAATTGGAGACACCCTGTGGTTTATGTTAATAGATTAGACTTTAATGCTAAAAATAAAAAGCAGCCAGGAATGTTAAGATTCCCAAACTGCTTGAAAAATTATTGCGCCGTATATCCACCACCTATTTAAATGAATAAATTTCTTTACATCATCACGTACAGTCATATCCTATTTTTCATTCTTTTTACAAAACTCCATATTCCTTTTCGTTACTTTGATAGATTTCTTCAATTTTCTTACCCTTGGCCCGTGCCAATACTTCCATCCGAACAGCTAATTGTTTCATGGTGAAATCTAAAACAGCTTGTTTATCATTATCAAATGGATTGCCAAACCGATCATATCCTTCCATATTTAACGCGATGGCAAGTGGGGCAAGTTCTGCCATTCTTTTTTCAACTTGTCTAAAAATATGTTGATGCTCACTGATAATCCTCTGGAGCAAAAAAGTGCCATATGCAATATGGCGCGATTCATCTTTTTTCAAAAGGCCTACCCCTTTTAATAAACCAGGCATCATATTATTGTTTTCGAGTGTCTGATAAAACCCAAAATACCCGGTTTCAGCAAGTACTCCCTCGGTAAACATATTATATACAGTGGCCGCTTCCGCCAATGCTTCAGGAGACTGATCGTGTATTAGTTTCTCCATCGCCTCAGGCAGTATTTCGTAAAAAATAGATTTGTATGTTTCTGAATGATAAACTGTTAGATCACCTGTTTCACCAATTTGATCTAAAGTATAACGGAAAAATTCCATATGCTTTGCTTCCTCGAATAAGAAAGTTGTTAAGTACATTTCCTCTTCAATTCTACCTTCCTTTGCTATAGCCATAATAAGCGGAAGTAAATCCAATGTTACGGCTTCTTCTCCGCCCTGGAAAAGCGAAATAATCCGTAATAAAACTTCTCTTTCAATACTAGTAAACGACTTCCAATCTTCTATATCCTGACTGAAATTAATGTCACGCGGATTCCATACACCGAATTTTTTTGCCTTTTGATAGAGTTTAAACGGAAGGGTATCTTCTCTAAAACTTCGGCTGCTGGTCGTCAAATTCGTTCTTTTCATTTTTTATCCTCCTTAAAATAGAGAATCGTAAACTTGTAAACACTTAAGCATAGATAATCAAATTTGTAAGGCCCTACCTTATATTGTAAGATATTAGTAAGTTTTTACCTATCACTGAAAAAGTAGGGAGGAATAAAGTCGAATGCTTGAGGAAACCTTGTTGAATCATGTTAAAAATATTTCCATACAAAAAGATATGAGAAATAAATCCAAAATGATTGTAAAGGGCTGTGTAGATTTTTTTTCATTTCAACGTGCCTCTTTGTTCAGTTACTCTTGTTTAAGTGGTATGGGTGAAGGTATTTACTCATGCACAAGTAAAGAAACAATTTCGTTACATCATGTCAAAGAAAATATTCATGATATATACCCCATCCACCAAGCTCTCATAAATAACAAACCAGTATATTTAACAATTAAACATACGAAATCATCCATACCTGCAAAATACGTTAAAAGATTTGCAATCTCTTCATTAGCTGTAATTCCGGTTATGGTCAATGAAATGGTTATTGGTTTTGTTTTAGTTGACCCAATACAGACCAACGAACCTGTTACAAAGCATGATTTAATGAAGCTTTCCCATTATTTAGAACTGGCAGTCAGTACAACTTTAGAATCCTCCCCCCCCTCATACCTTCTTAGTAATCGTGAAGTCGAAGTCCTACAATATTTAGCTAATGGTCTAGGGTTAAAACAAATGGCACCAAAGATGAGGGTAAGTGAATACACTGTTAGGGATTATATTTCTTCTGCCATTAGGAAATTAGGAGTCAATCATCGTACAGAGGCTGTAGCTGTCGCTATCCGGCACAAGATAATTATTTAAAAGAATATAAAACAAAAAAACCTTCATAGAAGGTTTCAGAGTGTAGACAAACCCCTTTTCCCAAAGAATTGTTGGAGAAAAAGGGGGTTTTTATCTTTTAATTAGCATACTTAGTTGTAAATTTGAAAGAAGGACACAATATATTGTTGCTAAACTTTTTATAAAAAACAGCCGTCGACTTTGTCGACAGCCTGAAACCTTCATAGAAGGTTTTTTTGTTTTAAAATATTATTGAGTGACTTTTTCTTCAACTTTCGTAGTCCAGTTTAATTCATCTTCAACCTTACCTGTTTGGATACCAGTTAATGTATCATAAAGTTTTTTAGATAATTCACCAGTCTCTCCGTTTTGAACTATCATTTCTTCACCATTCCACAAGAATTCACCAATTGGAGAAATCACAGCAGCTGTACCAGTACCGAATGCCTCTTCTAATTGTCCTGATTTAAAGGCTTCATAGACTTCCTCCATAGAAATACGCCGTTCTGTTACTGGAAGATTCCAATGCTTTAACAATTCAATAATAGAATCCCGAGTAATTCCTGAAAGGATGCTACCATTTAATGCTGGAGTAATGATTTCACCATTGATTTTGAAGAAGACATTCATGCTTCCTACTTCTTCAATATATTTTTTTTCTACTCCGTCTAGCCAAAGCACTTGAGAATATCCCATCTTTTCAGATTCCTCTTGAGCTTTAAGGCTTGATGCATAATTACCACCTGTTTTAGCTTCTCCTGTACCACCATTTACGGCACGTGTAAAAGCTGATTCCACCGCTATTTTAACAGGGTGAATTCCCTCTTTATAATAAGAACCTACCGGTGACATAATGATGATAAATTGATAGCGATCTGATGGAGAAACTCCGAGATAAGGTTCAGTAGCTATAATGAAAGGTCGAATATATAAGGACGTCCCTTCTGCTCGAGGAATCCATTCTTTATCAACGCTAATTAAGGTTTTTAAGGCCTTTAACGCGAAATCCACATCAACATCTGGTATACATAGGCGACTATTTGAATTATTTAAGCGTTCAAAATTCTTTTTCGGGCGGAATAAAATAATTTCATCATCTGATGATACATATGCTTTTAATCCTTCAAAAACAGATTGGCCATAGTGAAAAATCATAGCTGACGGCTCTAATGCGAGCGGTTGATAAGGAACAATTCTTGGATCATGCCACCCTTGCCCTCGTGTGTAATCCATAATAAACATATGATCGGTAAATTTCTTACCGAACTCAAGCTGGTCCGCTTGTGGTTTTTCTTTCTTTGTTGTACTAAGCGTGATTTGCATGTCATGTTCCTTCATTACCAAAACCCCTTGTTGAATATTTTTACAAGATTTCACTTCCATAAAATCTATCTTAACTTAGTTTACTCCTATCAGGAATCATAGTTCAAGCCCTTATGACTAAATTTTCGGAATTTTTTCAAAATAATTTGATTTTTTTGATTACTTTACGTATGATTCCTGAAAAAAGACTCTAATATTCCTTTTTTGTAAGAAAAAAACTTTTATTATCCCTATTAAAATCCTCTAATACTAATGGCTTGATTGGAATTCTGAAGATTCTTTTATAAAGTCTTAAGTTAATTTTAACAAATATCATTGAATAATGCCAATGTGCATCTTTTCCGTTTGCCGTTGAAGATTACCATCTTGATTACATAAGACCTACAATAGCGAAGGGAAATCATTACCGATTCAAAATAGATAGAATGGAGCGAATTAAGGGCATTTGCCACATTCAAAATGCCAATCACATTCAAGATACAAGAGATTCTTATATAACATTCTACAGCTGCTAATTTATGCCTCTCATCTAAAATTGGCTTCCTATTCCCTATGTGAGTAAGATATAAAATAAATATTTTCCCTAAGCCGATTCGGATTTGTACAAGAATGTTATAGCAACATTTTTTTTAGTAAAATTTAATTTAGTAGTTTACTACTAAATAATAATCTTATATACTTATCCCACGAGATAGATAAAATGCATGCAACTCATATTATTATAGATAAAACGCATGCCACTCTCTTATAATTCACGAAAAGGGGTAACAATATGACAAAAAACAGGTGGTTAATTGCTTTATCAGCTATTGCTATTCACCTTTCCATTGGTGGTGCATACGCATATAGCGTATACAAGAAACCTTTAGTTGAGACTATGGGGTGGTCAGAAACTGAAGTAACTTTAGCATTTACAATTATGATGGCGCTTGCAGGAACCTCTGCAGCTTTCTTTGGGAAATTTGTTGAAAAGAATGGTCCAAGAAAATCAGCCTTAGTTGCTGCTGTATTATTCGGTTTAGGACAAGCCGGTTCTGGTTTGGCTGTCATGATCGATTCACTTCCACTTTACTTACTAACATATGGAGTATTAAGTGGTCTTGGTATGGGTATTGGATACATTTCACCAGTATCTACTCTTGTCAAATGGTTCCCTGATAGAAGAGGACTAGCAACAGGAATGGCTGTACTCGGTTTTGGTGCTGGAGCTCTTATTACAGCCCCAGTTGCAGCAAGCCTTATGGAATCCGTTGGAATTTATTCTACTTATTACATTTTAGGAGCAGGCTATTTCATTCTTATGTTTTTAGGTGCTTCATACATTGCACCACCAAAAGCGAATTGGATTCCTGAAGGTATGAAAAAAGATATTGAGTCAGGAAAAAAAGAAATTAAGAAAGATCTAAGACAATTAACTGCAAAAGAAGCGGTTAAAACAAAACATTTCTGGATGCTTTGGTCGATGAAATTAATTAATACTAGTGCAGGGATTATGATGATTTCTGTGGCTTCTCCTATGGCTCAAGACGTAGTTGGATTGTCTGTAGCTGGCGCAGCAACTCTGGTTGGTATCATGGGAATCTTCAATGGTGGAGGCAGACTTGGTTGGGCAGCAGCCTCTGATTATATTGGTCGCCCAAATGTTTTCGTCATTTTCTTTATTATTCAAATCGGAGCGTTCCTCTTACTTCCAACTACTACAAATTCGTTATTGTTCCAAGGTCTTATATTGTTAGTTGTTAGTTGTTATGGTGGAGGTTTCTCAAATCTTCCTGCATTTGCTGGAGATTTATTTGGAACAAAAGAAATTGGTGCTATCCATGGTTATCTTTTAACAACATGGTCTCTTGGAGGAGTTTGTGGACCAATGCTGGTTACCGCAATTAGAGAAAGTACAAACAGTTATATTCCAGTGTTCTATGTTTTCGCTGCATTAATTGCAATTGCTTTCTTGATTTCCATCTGGCTGCGTTTAGATATCAAAAAAATGCAAAGAGAACAGAAACAAGGATTTACTAATAAATTAAGTAAAATATCATAAATTTAGAGAGTAGTTTTTCTGACTATTTTGTTCGATAAATATACTAGATCAAGGCATTATCAAGGTAACTTCCTTATTGGGAATTTTCTTGTGATAATGCCTTTTTCATTTTATATTTTACTCTTTATTATATTTCATCAGAATTTACATTTTATAAAAATTGAAAACAATTACTGAATGGCACTTTTCAGGAACTTCAATATAAAACTTCTAGAAACCTCAGTAAATTCATAATCCCTCCCTTCCCTTTCATACATATTACTATCTACCCTACTCCCCCTATTGCACTCAAACTCAAAAGTATAAAATCGTTTTATCATATTTAAAAGGCAGTCTATAATTTACACTTTTAAAAATTCAGGCTTTATATTATTAGCATTTTCTTTTTGTATTATATATTTTTGAACCACCCTAAACTGTGATAAAGGCTTAGTTTTTTCTATAAAAAAATCCTAAATTAGTTATTTCGTTATAGCATATTTTTAAAACTAATGTATAATAACTGTTGGTAATCTTTGTTTAGTAAGTATTTTCAAGGGTTTTTACTACTAAATAAGTAACACATTCTAACAAATTTTTTTGAAACATCAACTAGGGGGAGCAATATGAGTTATTATAACCCGCAACAAATGGCGAAAATTGCAATCAAAGCAGGAACTAAGAAAGCAACATTGCCGCTAACTAGTCTAATAATACTAGGTTTCCTAGGTGGGGCCTTTATCGCTTTGGGCTATTTATTTAACATAAGGGTCACCGCAGGCTTACCACATGAGTGGGGTACACTGAATAACTTAATAGGTGGTTTAGTATTCCCGTTAGGTTTAATACTTACTGTAATTGCCGGCGGAGAATTATTAACTGGAAATATGATGGCTGTATCGATGGCTGCGCTTGCTAAAAAAGTATCTGTTAAACAATTATCAATAAACTGGATCTTAATTGCTATAACCAACTTCGCAGGTGCCATTTTTGTTGCTTACTTTTTCGGACATCTACTTGGATTGACCGAAACTGACATCTTTTTGAATAAAACGATAGCTGCAGCACAATCAAAGGTTGATGCCAATTTTATCGAAGCATTCATTTCAGCTGTCGGCTGTAATTGGCTGGTAGCCCTGGCTATTTGGATTACATACAGCGCTGAAGATACTACAGGAAAAATCATTGGATTGTTCTTGCCGATTTGTGCTTTCATTACACTTGGATTCCAGCATATTGTTGCCAATATGTTTGTCATTCCAGCAGGAATTTTCGTTGGTGCCGTTACTTGGGGTGAGTATTTTATGAACTTTATCCCAGTCTTCCTTGGAAATGCTGTTGGTGGTGCCATTCTCGTAGGCGGTCTGTATTACGGAGCTTATGCACGTCAGGACAAAAAAGTTGTAGAAGAAATAAAGTATATAAAAAAATCATCATAATTTTTTTAATACAAGGCCTTCATTTTCCAATGGAGGTTTGTTTTTCATTTTAACCAAAGAATTTTGGTATTTTAATATGAGGTTTCAGCTGCCTCTTACTTGAAATATATTGGTTTATTAAAGAACTTCAATGATTCTGTGAAGTAAATGAGATGAATGCATCTGCCCTAAATTAGAAATTACTTTAGAATACACCCTTTGTTCCGAATTACGAAATATTTGAATTCTAATTAAAGGTAGAATCAACATCTCGCTTGAAAACAGTCTGTACTTGAACCATCTAATGTCAAATTACATCTATTTCCCCCTAATCATTTATTACTGTTGGTATTATTGTTTAACTCTAAGCCTAACAAGGGTATTAAGTAGCAGATGAGATTTAGGGGGATTGTCTTGTGGATAAACAAACCATTTTTTAAGTATGCATGTGGAATTATCTTAATAATTTTAATTATTTTTTTGCTAGGCAAGATTGATTATATTCTTTTGCCGATTCAAAAAATCATTACAGCAATGTTTTTCCCAATCATTGTGGCTGGACTCTTATACTATATATTACGACCTGTCGTTAACTTTTTAACTAAATTTATACCAAGGACAGTCAGCATTTTCATTGTCTTCTTGGTTATATTTGGAATAATCGGGACAGGCAGCTACTTTGGAAGTCCTGTAGTCATGGATCAATTCCAAAATTTATCTGCTAACCTTCCAAGCAAAGTCAAGGAATTCTCTAAGGAATCTGAAGACATGATAGAACAAAATGATTTTGGTATGGTTAATATAAAAGACTTGAAAGCAAATGGCATATCTCATTTTAAAAATTATTCTGAAAAACTTATAGAAAATGTTAATACCATATTCTCTGCGATTACAAGTGTTCTAACTGTACTGGTTATTACACCATTTATCTTATTTTATTTCTTGAAGGATGGAGATAAGCTAAGACCGTTTTTATTAAAGTATATACCGAATGAAGTTGAACCAGAAGGGAACGCGATTTTAAAAGATGTAGATAAAACCCTTTCAACTTATATCATCGGCCAATTCATCGTTTCAATCGTAATAGGGGCTTTTATGTATGTGGGGTACCTAATTATTGGACTCGATTATGCACTCGTATTAGCCCTTTTCGCAATGATTTTTACCGTTGTACCCTTTCTAGGTCCATTAATCAGCGTTATTCCAGCCCTTTTCATAGCCTTACAGCAAGATGTAGGGTTGGCTGTAAAAGTACTCATTGTCCTTACTGTCGTTCAACAAGCAGAAGGCCACCTCGTTACTCCGAATATTATGGGGAAACGACTTAATATTCACCCATTAACCATTATCTTATTGCTACTTGCTGCCGGTTCAATATACGGATTCATTGGAATTCTTATAGCCATCCCTGCTTATTCTGTGGTTAAAACGATTATAGGAAACTTCAGAAAGTTTTATAGGTTAAGGAAGATGAATACATAATTAACAGATTTGCTATCTGATCAACTTTTCCAACTGATAAAACAAAAAGTGGCCTATACATAAAGCAGATAGGCATCCTTTTTATTTTATTTAGGTAATTGAATATAACTTCATTAATCACTCATGAATTTCAACAACCCTATAGGAGTTTACTAAAAAAACGCTGATTGAATTTTTCAGCGTTTTTTTATAAATTTTCTAACCAATTGTTTGATAAATGCTTTGACACTGTTTTTCTTTTTAACTTGATTGAACTGCTTCTTCTTCTCAATATAAATCTCTTCTTTATTTATGGCATTTTTTTCTGCTAGTACTAGGCCTAATTCGGAGTTATGGTCTTTGTTTAGGACAATTTTGTAAGGTATATTATGTCGATTAGCTAATTTAATATATTTCCCTAGGTATTGATAGTCCATTTGACCATTTAAAAACAAATTTGACAGAGGAAATTGCTTCATCATTTCCTCAATCTCTGGATATACATTTAGTTCAAATACTTGAGGTTTTTTTAGGACGACAATAACGCGCTCTCGTAATGTGCCAAGGAATTCCCTTCGTTCACCAGGCTTTATTTCTTTTGGACCGTACATTCCTTGTTCAAGGTAGTCCTCTACTTTTAAGCGTGACAATCTTTTCCCACCTCCGGTTTCACTTCAATAATGTATGTAATGTGACCACAAACAGTGCCCTGCTTTCTTTTTAGTAATTTTGCAACGATAAAAATCCGATTTGAGTAAATCCTTCTTATTTTAAGTTTACCTTTCCTTTGAAAAAATGTCACTTTAGCTTCACTTCGTGCATAGGATAGTATATGCGTGAATATGCAGGTACTTAAATAAGGGACGGGGAAAACATGAAAAAATTTATCGTATTTGTATTAATGTTCTTTTTTTGTTTTGGTGGATACAGTAATTCTTCAAATGCAGCATCAAAACAGCTGATTATCATCAATAAGTCCAATAATCAGCTTGCCTACTATGAAAATAATAAATTAGTGAGAGTATTTATTGTAGCGACTGGAAAAAAATCCTCCTACACTCCTGAAGGAAAGTTTAAGGTAGTTACAAAGATTGTCAATCGCCCCTATTATAAAGGTAAAATTAGAGGAGGAGATCCTAAAAATCCTCTAGGCAATCGATGGTTGGGGATTAATGCACGAAATACACCAGGAAATACGTATGCAATACATGGAAATAATGATTCAAAGTCCATTGGAAAATATATAAGTGCCGGCTGTGTTCGTATGTATAATGAAGATGTAAAGTGGTTATATGGTAAGGTTAATATGAACACAACCGTCATAATTACCAGTTCCAGTAAATCATTTGCTTCCATAGCGGCTACAAATGGATATAAGGTTAACGGATCAGAGAGTATCCCAGTGGGGAACACAATTTCAATTTTAAAGAAAGGAAGCAACGGACCACAAGTACGTGAACTTCAAAAAAGATTAACAACTCTTGGATATAGTACAAAGGGAATAGATGGGGTATTTGGAAATAATACAGAAATAGCTGTAAAGAAATTCCAGAAGAATAACAAACTAACACCTGATGGGGTAGTTGGACCAAAAACGAAGAAAGCCCTAGGAATTAAATAATCGATCATTGATATCATCTGTTATTGATGATATCTTTTTTTTGGCTAGATTTTAGTCTAAAATGTAACAATTATTACATTATCATACATTTCGGTTCCTTTTTCCCACCTTCACTTGTAAAATTTATGTTATAATTTATACATAAACAGCTAATCATAACCGCATTGTCTTTCATTACATACAAGGAGGGAATACAAATGTACGATGAACTACTCATAAATATAATTAAAGTAACTTTTGTTGCCGGTACTATATCAATGTTTGTGATTTTAGGATTCGTTAAAGGGCGCCATTTTTAATTTTTTTCCCACTTCTTAATATGAACTTCATTGCCTGATTACTTTATATTTCTTTTTATAATGGTAATCAGGTTAATTTTCCCACAGAAAAGAAGCATATCCTCTAGGCATGCTTTACTTTACCAGTTATCCGTTTTATCTAATAATTGATCAATGTCAAATGTATAGAGATGGAATGGAACTGACTCTTCGGCAATCTCTTCTGTAGCTAGCAACAATTGGTCGATATCTATAATAGCCAAAACAGTCTGCCTCCCTTTTAGTTTAAGTAACTTTTACCCTCATGTTTAATATATTAAACATTACGTTCAAAAGATATTTTATTTGAGGGTATCTTTACCTTTTTCTACATTTGAGATTTATTTAAGGTGCAGTGAACTTGTTTCATCTACTCCTTGTGAAGAAAGCGTATTTATCAATTTAACAAGCTTATATAACGTTCCACTACAGATAGTTACACCGGGTAGATTATGGAAAATTGATTTTTTATTAATGTGGTAATTGTCTTTCTCTGGAGAATATACAACAATTTTCTTATTTAAAGACAAAGCATATCCAAGCTCATAAAGATTTCCTTTACCTGCAGTAAGAAAAATTAGCATAAAATCTGCATCCTCAATTCCCTTTTTTTCGTACTCCCCTATACTATCTATAACTCCTTGTTTATCGTCGTTCTCGATTAAATTCCAGTCATTTACACATGTAAATCCCTTGGCATTCAATTTCTTTATCAACGATCTAACTTGCTTCAAATTTTTTTCGTCTGATGCTATATAATATTTCATTCATATACCTCCAAATCTTTAACTATTGATACTTTTTACCTAGATTACCTTTACTATACATATTCGTTATAGAGAACGCAATATCCTTTCCAAAAAAATATTAATTTTAATAAATAAGGATTATTTCTTTAAGTATTTGTTTTTCATGGTTTTATTTAATTTTAAAAAACAAAACCATCATTCCTCTATAGGTAATGATGGTTTTGTTTTCAATAGTCTCTTTCCCCTTTGCTCCCATACTATAACTCAATAATCGGATGCGCTCTCCATGCCTTCAGGAAAAAAGGTCTCATCTTATATCTCTTCATTTGCTATCATTGTTTTCCTGGTTTTGCGAAACAAGTAAGCCTTTTTAGGCTCGAAAATGCAAGACCCAATATCTTTGTAACGGTTTTTACATACCTTCCGTTTTTACAACTTCTAAAGGACTCATAGATGTTATTATTATCAAACAAAAAACCTTGTCTTCTACCAGGCAAGGTTTTTTTATTTCTCATATATGATATTTTCTATTTCAATGCGAAATGGAGCAGCCTCGCATATATTAATACCTCTATCTAAATTCACTTTTTCCATTTCACTGGCATCAGGGATTGTTTTTTTGTCGTGAATAAAATGTTCGACCATGGATTCTAACAGTTCTTGAGCACAAGCTAAAGCTTCGACCCGATTTCTGCCGCTAACGGTTGAGATAAATCCATTTCGCTTAAAATCTGGAAAACAAACTTGAACGGAAAATGAGTCTAATATTAAGGGGTGTTTTTCGTAATAAAAAACGGCTGGATACTCATAGATCTGAACGGTCAAAAATATCATCCCTCCTATGAATCTTTAGGTTTTTATGTTAATTATAGCACAAAATTCCACCTAAAATAGTTTCAACTTATTTTTCTTTGTCAAGTTTGCATTTGAAATTTAATAAACCATACTGTCCGTATTTACTGTGAAAAAAAATAACACTAGAAAAATAAGAATCATAATCACATTTAGGATTATTCCGATAATACTACATATTTTACCAGCAGTCACCAAACCATTTCCAGATTCCCCCGATTGGGCCATTTCTTTTTTACTCTTTGAAGCAAAAATCAAACCTAGAATACCTAATATAATTCCGATGAATGGAATAAGAAGAGATAAAATCCCCATAATTAATGATACAATTGCTTTACTATTACTTTGTTTAATTTCAGACAATTATTCCACCTACTTTCTTTTTTACTTATATATACGGTTTATGTCAGTAAAAGATTCATTTATTGAGTAATTCATTACAAACTACTTTTTGATACAATGCCAATTGAGTGGATTGAATCCTCCAAATAAAACATGAATGTTAAAAAAACCGACTCAAATAATGAGTCGGATTTTTTAAGTTCGTTTCAATTCAAGTCTCTGTGCTACTATAGACAAACTATAATTAACGACGAAATACATGAGAGCAACGAGAATTAAAATTGGTATTAAAAATTTTTGACTTTGCCCATAAATAATTTGGCCATGATGAGTTAGCTCCGGTAATGATATAACAACCGCTAAAGAGGTATCCTTTAATAAAGATATAAATTGACTGACAATAGGAGGTACCATGCGGCGCAAAGCCTGAGGGAGGATGATATGTATCAATGCCTGTACATAGCTCAAACCTGATGAACGCGCAGCCTCCATTTGGCCTTTATCAACGGATTTTAATCCACTTCGAATTACCTCAGAAAGCATGGCTGACTCAAAAATTGTCAAGGCAACGATAGCAGCCGGAATGATCTCTAATTTTATTCGTACCTCTGGTAAAGCAAAATACGTAAAAAATATAATTAATAGCAATGGTAAATTACGTACTGTTTCCACAATCATTGCTAATATTTGTGATAACACTGGCACTTTTGCATACCGGATTATTCCCACAAGCCCACCAATAATGAAACTCAAAATAATAGATACAAAGGCCACCTGTATTGTTACCCAAAAACCTTCTAATAAAAATTTGATATTATCTGGTGTATAGGCACCTGCAAAATCCATGTCTTATACCTCCCTCAATTACTCTTAGCCAGACGTTTTTCTAAATAACCAACGCCAAGACTTAAAGGAATGGTAAGAATTAAGTAAAAAGCTGCGACGAAAATATAGACATCGAATACAATAAATGTCCTTGAAGAAATCAAATCACCATGGTACATAAGATCAAGCCCAGCAACCACGGCTAAAATGGAAGAATTTTTAACAAGATTGATAAATTGGTTTCCGAGCGGGGGAATAACTATTTTTACTGCTTGTGGCAGAATGACAAGTCTCATTGCCTGCCCATAAGTCAGTCCTGATGAACGCGCAGCTTCCATTTGGCCCTTTGGTACAGAAAGTATACCAGCTCGAATGGCTTCTGCTATAAAAGATGACGTATAAATAGTTAAGGCTAAGGTTCCTGCGTATATTCCACTTAATTTAAGACCTAAAAAGAAGAAAAATGTAATAATCAATAACGGAATATTTCGAATAATCTCGACATAGGCGGTTCCAAACCAGTTTAGTGGCTTTAGCGGGGCTATCCGCATAATAGCAACAAGCACACCAAGAATCAAACTCGCTACTAACGCTATCAAACTCGACATGATTGTATTTTTGAAGCCTACTAAATACATATCTAGATTCTCTGTTAAAATGGAGAAATCAAGCACGGCATACACTCCCCTAACTAATCAGGATGAGTAATTTGCTCATCCTGACAGATGACAATGTTTAAACTTCAGAATTATTATAAAAATCCAATTTAAACTTATTCACCTTTTTAAAAGGTAAATGTATTAATGTTTAATCCATTTATCATGGATTTCATCATACTTGCCTGAATCTTTAAGAGATTTAAGTGCCTTATTCAATTCAGCCACAAAGTTTTCATTTCCTTTTTTAACAGCAATTCCATAAGGTTCGTCTGTAAATGTACCACCAACAAGCTCATAATTCGGATCTTCATCTGCCATTCCATAAAGGATGGAATCATCTGTAGTTAAGGCTTCGCCTTGGCCAGACTTAAGTGCAGCAAATGCTTCAGAATAGTTTTCAAATTCCAGTACTTGTGCGTCAGGAGCTTTTTCACGGATATTTATGGCTGAAGTAGAACCTTTTACAGCCAATACCTTTTTACCTTTTAAACTATCAATACCTTCAATATCGCTTCCTTTTTTAACAAGTAAAGATTGTCCAGCATCAAAGTATACATCAGTGAAATCAACTTCTTTTTTTCGATCATCTGTGATTGTCATAGTAGCTACAATCGCATCGATATCTCCATTATTCAATAATGCCATTCTTGTTTTCGAAGTTACTTCTTTGAATTCAACTTTCTTTTCGTCACCAAGAATCTCAGCTGCAAGAGCTTTAGCAATATCAATATCAAAGCCTTCTACCTCACCTGTACTCGGGTTTTTCAAGCCGAATAACCGTGTATCATTTTTTACGCCGAAAACAATCTTATCATTATCCTTTACCTGTGTTAGAACGTCTTTATCTTTGTCTTTGCTTCCGCTTTCTTTACCATTATTGGACACTTTGTCCCCGCCACAGCCAGCTAATAAAATTACAGCCAGTACTGAAAGCAATGATAATTGCAACCACTTTTTTTTCTTCAACATGTTATTCACCCCTGTTTTTTATTTAATGATTTAATATACGGCTAAGAAATAATCGAGCCCTCTCTTCACGAGGATTTGCGTAAAACTCAGCCGGTATTGCCTCTTCTAAAACCTTGCCCTCGTCCATGAAAACGATTCGATCTGCGACTTCACGGGCAAATCCCATTTCGTGCGTTACTACGACCATCGTCATTCCTTCATGGGCAAGTGCCTTCATTACATCCAGTACCTCGCCAATCATTTCTGGATCCAAGGCTGAGGTTGGTTCATCAAACAACATGATTTCCGGTCCCATAGCCAAGCCTCTGGCAATGGCTACCCGCTGCTGCTGTCCACCTGAAAGCTGCGAAGGAAAAGAATTTGCTTTATCTGCAATTCCCACCTTTTCCAAATACTTTTGCGCGATTTTTTTCGCTTCAGCATCTGTTTGTCCTAAAACCTTCTTAGGAGCAAGCATGATATTCTCAAGCACGGTTTTATGAGGATAGAGATGAAAATGTTGAAAAACCATACCAATATTTCGGCGCAGCTTGTTTATATCTGTTTTTTTATCCGCTACATTCAAACCGTTAACCGAAAGTGAACCTTCTGATATCGTCTCTAAGCGATTAATACAACGAAGCAGTGTACTTTTTCCAGAACCGGATGGACCAATGACAACAACTACTTCCCCTTTGTTAATTGTAAGATTAATATTTTTCAAAACATGAAAATCACCATAATACTTATTAACTTGATCAAAAACAATCATAATTAACCTCCCTAAGCCTATAAGATATGTAAAAGTGATTAAAGTCCGAAAATTAATAATAATCAGAATTCTAAATATATAAAGTTGCAATCTGTTGGGTAAAAAATCTTCTTTTTAATATCTATCTGAAATCATAAGTTAAAACTTCATCTTCTATTATTTCCCTTGAAACGATGAAAATATATAAGACGATTATTAAAGCTATATTAAACTAGTAATTTAAATATCATATTCTATCATTACATTTTTATTATATCTAATACTTCTTAAAATTACCATATAAACTTAAAATTGTTAAAAACCTCATTGTGTTTCATGATATTATTGCTATATTTCATAAATTTCACCTAATTAGGTCCATTTTACCACTCGTTTTTTTCCTCCATAATCAAAAAAGTATTTATTTCCCAAAATACCAGTCAGTGGTACGTACGTTTTAGCGGAAGACAGCAAATGTTAATAAAACAAGTAGACCAATAAAAAAGACAGCAATACGCTGTCTTTTTTATTCCTTTATAGCATCTTCAAACGGCGCTGAAAATAGACCTTTTGGTCCCAACATATCCGTTTCCGATTCACGACTTTCCCCATCCACAATATAATAACCTGCAGGAAAAAAATCAAACAAATTACTTTCCTTATGCAGCTTTAAGAAATACTCGTATAGATCATCCATAAGTTGTTGGTGTTCTTCTAACTTTATGATTTCACCACATTCATCAATTTCAAAATTTTCGTTAATCGCATCTTGAAGTTCTTCATGATTTGAAGCGGCGATATAAAGATCCACATCTCCACATTCCATACATAGCAGAAGTCTTTCTTCCCGCACCTCTTCATAGGAGTTTTGAACAATTTCTTTTAAAACGGAATCAATTTTGTCAGGATTAGCTAGTTGGATTTTAGTCTGAAACACAAAATCTCCTCCCCAGTTTTTTTAAAAATAATTGTATAGAAAATTATAAACTAGCTGCGCAGAAAATAAAAAAGTAAGCTCAGCTTTAAGATTTTATGCTAAATTCCACATGCCAGACTGCCCGATTTTTCTTTAGTTGAATCATTCCAATACACTATAGCTACGCATCCTGTAACAAGATCCTGCATCATTCCAAACTTCTCCAGGAAGTTTTCTTTTTTTATTTTTGAAGTTAAATTAGCATATAGGATTTTATGAATCTTGTGGTGTTAAAATATCCTGAATGCCGCATAATTATCTCCTATCAATTCATTACATAAAAAACTCCATTCCTGCCGACGACTCCATATCGAACATCCTTAGCCGTTATTTTGCGATCTTTGCATTGTTTCATAACCCATTCTTTGTTGTAGACAGAGGTTAAATTTTTTGTAATAATTACACCATTAAATATGAGTTCAATGGGAATTTCGGAAGATAATAGATCTTTATCTTTCTTCAATAATGGTTGGTATTCTTCTTTTTTTTGAATCGAAAGTTTACCACTAACTTCGAGTATTGCTGTTTCAATTTGATCTATCTTAAATACCCCTTGTTCCCTGATTTGCTGTTTTAAATCATCGATAGAATATTTAGCTTTTCTCATGTTGAACTCATTGATTTCCCCTTTTTCAATAATAATAATAGGCTGTCCTGATAAGTATTTTCGAAAACCTCTTTGTTTGAAAGAAAAAATAGAAGATAGAAAAAAGATAAAAATCAGTGTTAGAAAAGAAGCGAGTGTTGGAAAAAATTTAAGGTTTGTATCAAATCCCATATTTGCAATATAGGAGCCAACTGTTACGGATAAAGCAAAACTATAATAATTTAGTTGGGAATTCATGCGTTTACCAAACAAGTATGTAAAAACAAGTAAGACTATATAGGAAATACCTGTACGAATAATTGGTTGCATTAAGTCTTCCATGAAAAGCTCCTTTTAGTATGTTTCAAATTTCATTGAGATTTCTTATTCCAATAAATACAACAGATCTAAATTAAACCCGTATACTTTTCGTGGTTTTCTCCTTCCATATATAAAAAAATCCCCTCACTTTATTTGCTCTATAAACCATCATAATTATTATGTCCATTTTTTTCAAAGCCTTAATGATTGATAATAGCTGCATTTGTCATAGACAGCTTAATTCCTTAGTTTGAGTTGTTCTACTAATGCTATTTCTATTTACCCTTGCCGCTACTAAGTTCAGACAGAGTAATACCGTTACAATTATTAAGTAACTTTCCTAACTTAGGCCTTTTCTATTCTTTCCTACCCATAACTTTAAATCAGATCTCTTAGCTATTTTTCGTTCCCTATTATTGACTGATCTTTACGTCTTTATTCACCATCTATTATTTGGTTTTCGCAAAAATATTGTGAAATATGAAGAAGCATTTTCCATTGGCAATTACCCCATCCTTAATAAGCGTTATTCTCTTGAATCTTGCAGTTATGATTAATCCAGTCTTTATCGGAATCGCTGCAGGTCTTCTCCTAATTGCGCTAATTGGGGTACCGTTCTGAAAATGCGGTTTTACAACATTAAGTATATCTTTCTAACGATTCCCACCTATACAAAGAAGAAAAATGTATCATTGATGAACATATTCAAAAATAGTCATTGGGCAACCTTTTCTGAAATCCCTTTATAGTAAAATTAACATTTCGAAAGGATGGTTAACTTGATGCTAACTAAAGAGAAAAAAACTGTACTCACCCACTTATCTATCATCTATTATCGTTCTTAATTTCTTTTTGATGGGTATTTATTTATTAGGGTTTTTGTTTTTTTTCCATCTACTTGGATGGATGCATTGCTTTTTAATCCACGTATCTCTTATTGCATAATAGTAATTATCCTTATACACTTTTGCAATGTAAAAAAACTTGTACAGTTTATTCATGTACAAGTTTTTCACACATCTTATTCATGGCCAAGAGGTTTAATCAGATTTAATCTTGACGCCTTTTTCGCCGATAAAATATCAAATACAATTCCTATTGCAGAGAAAAAGAAGCTCCAAGAATATTCTGCCACAAAATAAGAAATGGCTGTACTATATATATACGTATTCATAGCGAATAAAGCTTGAAGCTCACTTCTGAATTTGCTATTTTTTTCAACAGTCATTAATACTTCAAGAGTAATAAAAACCGATATAATTGGGGACAAAATCCCTGTAATAATCAAAGTAATATTTCGGTTTGTTTTTTGTAGGTACGGAAAGATTTTAAGTTTCATAATAAACTAATGTTTCCTAATTAATTTTCATAAATATTAAAATATTCATCTATAATACAAAGAAAAAGACGATAGGAAGCGTAATCAAACTTAAGGATGTACTAATGAACGTGGCACTTGATACAAATTCAGGCTCCGTATTAAATTGAAGCGCGTACATCGTGGTGTTAGCTGCCGTCGGCATAGCAGCTACGATAATCATAATATGCCTGACCATATCATCTACCGGCAAAGCAAGTGATAATAGGAAAGCAATGGCTGGAGATATAGCAAGCTTTACCAGCAACGAGATAGAGAGCTTTTGTAGCGCGATTTTTTTTAGTGAGATGTTGGCAAGCTGCATTCCAAGTGTAATCATAATTGTCGGAATTGCCGCATTTGCAACAAGGTTGACGGCTTCCATAACCGAATTGCTTAAAGGAATGTTCACAAACTTAAAAACTACACCTGCAATTGCTCCGTACACAATCGGCATCCTACACACGGCTTTAAGTGCAGAATGTACTCCGTTACCTTCCGGACTTCCCTTTGCAGCAAAATATATACCTATTGTACACATGACTAACTGCTGGCCTACCATTAGAATGATGGCATAATCAAGTCCTGCTGCTCCAAATAGAAGGAAAATGACTGGTGTTCCGTAATTTCCATTATTCATGAATGCGGACGCTAAGATCATCCCACTCGTTTCCGTTACTGTATAATTACGAAAAAACGAAATGATATAGACAACTAAAATAAGAGAAAGACAGAGTACAATCGTGAATAAAAACAGATAAAAATAATTAACATTAAATTCAGCTGTATAAAACGTACGGAACACAAGAAAAGGTGACATTAAATATAATGCTGCCGTCGAAATGGATTTTGTATCAAGTTGAAACTTTTTCTGACCGACGAACCCTAAAACAAAAATACCGAATATCGGTAAAAGAACTCCCAAAAACCCCATACATTTCACCTTCATAATCTTAATGATTTTCTTCTAACAATATCAGTTTTAAAATAATTTGTAAAAATACTTCTCAATAATTTTAATATTATCGACGTTATATTTACTAACACAAAAGTATTTTTCATTATTTTCTGAAAATATTATTCAACTTTTATCCATATATGTTATATTATTTATTGTATTTACGTCATTAAATATCACACAAACTCTTTACTGTTTATCAAAAATCTTTTAAGGGGTGTTTTAATTGGATGTAAAATTCATGGAGATGGCAGTTCAACTTGCATATGAAAATGTATTGGCAAAGAACGGAGGACCATTTGGGGCTATTATTGTAAAAGATGGCGTGATTGTTGGAAGAGGTTGTAATAATGTGACAACAGCCAATGATCCGACCGCTCATGCTGAAGTACAAGCGATTCGTGATGCTTGCAGAAATCTTAACAGTTACCAGCTTACTGATTGTGAAATATACACAAGCTGCGAACCGTGTCCAATGTGTATCGGTGCTCTTTATTGGGCCCGTCCAAAAGTGATTTATTACGCTTGTACAAAAGAGGATGCTGCCTGTATCGGCTTCGATGATCATTTTATATACCAAGAACTCGCCCTACCAATGGAGAACCGTTCTATTAAAATGCAGCAAATACCTTTCAATAACCATGATTTACCGTTCCGTACATGGGAGACATATTCAGAAAAAGTGAATTACTAATCGGAAAGTTTTTTTGAAAAGGAGGGTATGATAATGAAAAAAAGTTTGCTTCAAAGGAGAATCGAAGTTGCGTCAGGAAGAAAGCCTGCTGATTGCGTCATTAAAAATGGTCGGATTATTGATGTATTTAATGGTAATACCTATACTGGCGACATCGCAATCGTGGACGGTTTTTTTGCCGGTATTGGAAGTTACGAGGGCAAATCAGAAATTGATGCCGCTGGTAAATATGTTTCACCCACCTTTATCGATGGTCATGTCCATATTGAATCCTCAATGGTTCGTCCTTCTGAACTAGCAAAAATACTGCTTTTACATGGAGTGACCTGCATTGTTGCAGATCCGCATGAAATTGCCAACGTTTCAGGAACAAAGGGCATTCAATACATGATCAAACAATCCAATGACCTTCCTTTTGACTTCTACTTTATGATGCCATCTTGTGTACCGGCGACAAAATTCGAACATTCAGGTGCTGTCTTAAATAGCGAAGATCTAACTTCATTCTATCAAAATCCAAGGGTGCTTGGTTTAGCCGAAGTGATGAATTTTCCAGCCGTCTCCAATACAGAAGAGGATATGCTGCAAAAATTAAACGATGCAATAAAACATGGCAAAAGCATTGATGGCCACGCCGCGGGCTTAACCGAACAACAGCTCAATATTTATATGTCTGCAGGTATTAAATCCGATCATGAATGCACAACAGCAAAAGAGGCAAAAGAGAGACTTCGTAAAGGAATGTATCTTATGATCAGGGAGGGAACTGTTGCAAAAGACTTAGTAAACCTGGTTCCAGCCATAAACGAGAGAAATTCCCGTCGTTGTTTATTTGTCACAGATGACCGACATCTGGATGATATTGTGTCAGAAGGAAGCATTGACCATAACGTTCGACTTTCCATAGAAAATGGCATTCCCCCTCTGACCGCAATTCAAATGGCGACCATTAACGCGGCCGAATGCTTTGGGTTAAAGGAACACGGGGCAATTGCACCTGGATATAGGGCAGACTTTCTTCTATTTGATGATCTTGTTTCTCTCCAAATTCACTCCGTATTTAAAGATGGAAATCTTATTGTACAAAATAATCAACTAATAAACTTTCCGGAAAGCAAGGAATGTATTATGGAAAATGATTTAAAACATTCTGTAAACCTTCATAAAATAACAGAGAAAGATTTATCCATTCAGCTCAAAAATAAATTGGCTAATATTATTGAAATAACACCAAACAGCTTGATTACAAAGCACCTTATTGAACCGGTTTATCTTAATAATGGCCTATTCCAGTTTTCTGAACGAAATGATCACATTAAGCTCGCAGTTATTGAACGGCATCATATGACAAAACAAATAGGGCTCGGAATTGTCAAAGGACTTGGCTTGCAATCAGGTGCGATTGCCACGACAGTCGCCCATGATTCACATAATTTAATCATTGCGGGCACGAATGATCAGGATATGCTCATAGCAGCAACGGAAATTAAAAAGATGCAGGGTGGATTAGTCGTAATCCAAGATGGAAGAACACTTGCTTCCCTTCCTCTCCCTATTTCCGGATTAATGAGCACAGGTACTTATAATGAAGTTGTTGATTCCTTAAAAAGGATCGACGAGGCGTTATTAACACTCGGTGCTAATCGCCATTTCAATCCTTTCCTGACTCTCGCCTTTTTAGCACTTCCTGTTATCCCGGAAATTAAACTGACAGACCAAGGCTTATTTTCGGTCTCCTCTTTTATGCACATCTCTATCGATGCAGTTTTACCAGTCAATTGAATGGAAATTAATTAATTCCCTACAAGGGGGATTTTTATTCATTCAAAACCTTTTACATAATAAAGATTCCAACCCCACATAAACCGGGAAAAAGGTATATATGTGCTTTCTATGTTAAAATAAACTCAAATCTTTCTTGGAGGGGATAAATATGGTAAAACAGAATCAACAAACCATTATAGGATATATAGGAACATACACAAAAGGAAACAGTAAGGGCATTTATCGTTTTACTCTCGATACAGTTGAAGGAAAAATAAGTACACCTGTACTTGCAGCAGAATTAACCGATCCAACATATATCACAATTAGCGAAGACAATAAGCATCTATATGCCATATTAAAGGAAGCAGGAAGCGGCGGTGTTTCTGCCTACTCCATCAATGAAGATTCAAGCGATCTTACTTACCTAGGCAAACAACTTACACCTAATGGGTCTTCTTGCCATATCAGTATTGATAGCGAGAAACACATTTTAGTTACTTCCAATTACGGAGACGGCATTATTGAAGCTTATCAACTTCAGAAAGATGCGACCCCCCTACCTGTATCATCCACTATCCGCCATGAAGGAAAAGGACCGAATAAGGATCGTCAGGAAAAAGCACATTCACACTTTGCAGGATTCACACCGGATGAAAAGTTCATAGCGGTAGTCGATCTCGGAATTGATAAAGTCATCACCTATAAAATACATAATGGAGTCTTGGAAGAAGTAAATAGTCTATCAGTAGCTCCCGGCAGCGGCCCCCGGCACCTGACCTTCCACCCTAATGGAAAATTTGCATTTGTGATGGCAGAGCTAGTACCCGAAGTTATTGTGTTAAGCTACGACAGCTTAAACGGGCGCTTTTCTGAATTACAAACAGTACGGACTGTTCCAGAAGATTTTAGTGAAAATAATCAAGGCAGTGCCATTCATATTTCAGCGGATGGACATTTCGTATATGCCGCAAACCGTGGACATGATAGTATTGCTGTTTTCCAAACTAATCATGCAACCGGTAATCTTACATTAGTTGAACTGGTATCAACCGAAGGCCACTGGCCACGGGACTTTGCAATAGATCCTAGCGGAAAATTCCTTGTTGCTTCTAATGAAGAATCAGGAAACTTGACACTATATTCTCGGAATGAAAGTACTGGAAAATTAACATTACTTCAAAAGGATGTTCAAGTTCCCTTCCCTGTATGTGTGAAATTTCTTCAAGGCTAATCTTATTGGTAATACCTAAAAAAGGATTGGAGCTAAACTACAGCTTCAATCCTTTTCTTTTTCAATAAACAAATGCATTATTATCTAATATATCCATTTGTAAAATTGATTTTTTTAATCTATTTTTACGACAGACTTTCAAATTTGATAATAATAAATGAATAAATTTATTTCTCTACTTCCATACCTCCGCCATTTCTGGGAAATCAATAAATGGATTTCGGTTACCCTGCACTTCAAATATAGCTTGGTTTCTATGCTTTTCATAAAGACTGACTGGAAAAAGCTGATGCCATTCTAACAATAGTTCCATGTTAACATTGGCGCTATCAATGATCCCCTCATATCGGAGTAAAAAATACAGAGTCGCCCTGGCCACAATACCTTTACCATATTCTGGCTCGAATTTTCCTTCCTCTGTCTTTCCGCAACCCTCTTTTATACCTCTAGATGATACCTCAGGCACATAATCCTTGAAGTCATGATATGGATAGTTCCCTCTGCTACTGTTACAAGTTGGTTCACAGGCAAATAAGTGATGCAAATCCCCCCTCATCGGTTCTTTTTTACTAAACCATGATTGAGGTACGACATGTTCGCAATTAACGATAATATTTTCAACATTTGATGTTTGAATGTCTTTTGTCAAAATTTCAAGGATACGAATATCTTCCTCAATGACCTGCACAGGGTCCATCCTTTTCCCGGAATACAAACTTTTCAGCTTGCCGTTTTCCTGTAAATCAACCCATGGATAAACATGACGATGTGGGGAGTAGTTCAGCTGGTTTTTGTGGGTGGTTACAAGCAGGTTGTTCAGTCTTTCTCTGTCCCAAGAGCCAGCCTGATAGTATTCTTCCTGAATTTTTCGATCTTTTTTTTCATCGTAGTATTCACGGTTTTCACTGAATTTCACAAGTTCAGCCAATGACAATTCTCGTTCCCTTTCAAGTAATTCCAAACTATTCTTCATCCACTCATCCCCCCGCCTTTTATTAAACCTAACTTTTACCATATTTAAAGTTTAATAGATTTCTATTCAGAATAAAAGGTGCTTTAGAAGTGTCTAACGTAGAATTTCAATAAAATGGGTAAGAATTTTCGCCGTCATTCCCCAGATTACTCGGCCGTTATACAAGTAGAAATATTCTTCCATTTGTCTAGGCTGCCATTTATAATTTTCCCCGCCAACTACTAATTTGTGGGGGAAGTTTTCGGGTGGTTCGACTCTATAGTTCACATGATAGATCTCTGGCGGTTTTTCCATAAAAAAAGACAGGGGTACCGTAAAAATTGTTTCCACTTCAGAAGGGTTAGGTGTTATTTGATGATGGTTACGGACAAATCCTGCATAGGGATAAACAATCATCCCAAACGGAGAAACCAGATAATCAATCGGAAAGACATTATATATATCTTCCTTTTTCAAACCAAGTTCTTCATGTGTTTCCCTGAGAGCTGCTGCCTGCTCATTACTATCCTGTTTATCGATTCTTCCGCCTGGAAAACAAATATCCCCTGGCTGCCTTCTTAGTTTGTGTGATCTCTCTTCAAAAAGAACATGTATGCCATCTTCTTTTTCTAAGAGAGGTAAAAGCACTGCATACTTTGAGAAATTCCCACTCCCTAAAATTTCGGGGTTATGTAAAGTTAATTTTTTGGTTATGTCTTCATTTTTCATGTCCCACACCTCTTTTGACTGATAATAATAAAGATGAGATCTTTTGTTCTCCAATCATTTATTATAATTCTATTTTCAAACATCTTGTATAACTAAGCAAGGAAAACGATTCCATTGTATTATCTTTAATATGTACAATGTTTATCATTCATTTAAACAATAAGGTAGCTATTCTTTTTAGTTTTAGTTGTTTTTCAGCATCCGTATGCTAAACAATATTTTTGACTGCCTGTATTTACGACTCGACCAAACTAAGCTTCTAGTAAAAGCAACCTCCTCTTTATTTCAGCTTGTTATTGTTTCTGGTAGTGCGCTGATTAAATTGATAGCTGCTGACATTGCCATATCCTTCAGATCCAAGACTTGAATTCATAATTGTGGAATCAATCAAATCATTTACATAAATATACGTTGATAATCCTTTAGATGAGAGAGCTATTGAATGTGGTCCTGATTTGATATGACCAATAGTCAAAATCCCTTTTTCATCTGTTTTCCCCTTAAATGCTTTCCCTTTATCAATCGTATACACCACTTCACTATTAGCGACAATCTCTCTGCCTTTTTTGATTGTAATAGCTGCAGTATAAGGATAGTACACATGAGAAGTAACTGCCCTTGACCTTCTTTTGCTTACCGGATAGTAAAAAACTCCATCCCCCGCTTTGGTCAACTTTGTAATGTACTCTTCAAATATTATATCCAATGAAGCACCTTCACCAATATTAGTTAGGCTTTTTAGCATTGTATAGCCATCTCCACCGGCTGTTTCAAAATTATTTGTAGCAAGTACGATTTTTGTCGTAGTGTCTGAACGATTTAATACTTCGCCATCTGACCCTTCTGCATCAAGTAAAATGATTTTAGTGACCCGTTCGCCTTTTGTAAACGGCTTTGTAGTGTCTTTCGTATTGGCAGCGGTTTTGGATGGATCAAATTCAAATCGCATTCCTGAAATTTGTGGATACCTTCCATCCACACCGGTAATAAACCCAGTTTTCGGATTAACGCTCTCTATTTTTGAAACACCATTTTCCAGTACATCATATAAAATAGCAGGACTAACTTCTTTGAGAAATAAAATATTACCAAAAGGGAGGATTGAAATGACTTGTCCTCGGTTAATAATACCCTCAGGTATCGAATCGCGTATGCCTCCCCCATTTATCAAGGAGACAATCGGCTGGTTTTCATAACTGGATTCTTTAACCTGTGACGCAGCAGACCAAACCATTGAATCCGCAATCAAATCTCCTAGGTTAGTTTCACTAATCCTGCCGATAGCAATCCCATTTACTGTCGCACCCCAAAGAGGGGTTTCAGTTCGGCCAACAACTTGATTAAAGCTCGTACCTTGTGATTCACTGATTTTTTTAGTGAAGTTAGCCACTTCGACTTCAGACTTGTAGGTCACAGATTCTGTTTTGGATATCAAGGTTTCTTTTGCTTCGACTATTTCATCATTTTTTAGAGTAATGTCCACTTTGCCTACATTTGCACTTGCACTGCCGGTTTGAGCAATCAACGTTCCATTCACATGCTCATTAATGAGAGTATGACTGTGACCATCTAATATAACATCAATTCCATCTACTTCAATTGCAATATCTTCACTTTTCAGTTTACTGGAAGTTTCATTGCCTAAATGAACAATACCGACAATAACATCTGCTCCTGCTTTTTCTAACTTGTCGACCTGATTTTGGGCAGTTTTTATAGGATTTTCAAATGTAACTCCCTTCACATTATTCGGGTTAGTTTTATACGCGGTTTCTTGAGTGGTAATTCCAAAGAACCCTACTTCTACACCATTAATTTCTTTAATGAAGAACTCCCCGTTATTTCCGTTTATACCTGCAAGAAGTGGTTTGCCCCTATATATCGTGTTGGCTGAGATAACAGGAAATTTAGCAAGTGCCACATTCTTTAACACTTGTTCCAAGCCAAAATCAAATTCATGATTCCCCAAAGTCATACCATCATAACCAGCTGCATTCATTAAGGTAATCACATCTTTACCTTTTCTTAAATTAGCAAAAGGAAGGCCTTGGGTTGCATCCCCAGCATCAATCAGCAGAGAATTCGACTCCATATTTTTCATACTTGCAATAATATCAATACCAATCTGATTCGAATTATTCAGCAAATGGCCATGCATGTCATTGGTGTGAAAAATCGTGATTTGCTTGTTTCCATTCTCTGCTGTTGCCACCAGCACATTATTTGGTAATAACGATAAAACGATTACCAATGAACTAAGCATAGATAAGGTGCACAAAATTGATAACTTCAACCCAGATCCTCCCCTTATTCACCATTACAGTTCATTAAAGAACAACCAACCATCTTAAATTAGGAATATTATTATTTATTGCCTTTAATTAAAAAAATAATAAGTTCTATAACAATAGGAAAATAATGTGAAACAGTGATGGTTTTCGTATTCTTGAAACATGCCTTGTTTGATTCCCTAAAGATAAGAGTTTCAAGGTCTAAGAACAATATCCGTCTAAAGATAGACAATAACAAAACCTCGCAGTACATCAGAAATACTTTGGGATTTTTTCGTAATTTGCCAAGGTTTTAAGGAAAAAAAAGAATCTGTAAAATTAGAGCGCTGATTGCATCTGAATTTCCTATAAATTGGTGATATAAATCATATAACCCTACAATCTTTAGTGCATTCTAGTTTTTCAGCACTCCTCTAGTACTTTTCAAGGAACGGAGTTAACATACTTTTATATACAAAAAAGGAACAGAAGAAAAATAGATTCTGTTCCCACTGTTTATTAATATTTATTACAGTTCAGCTAATACTTGCTTTACCGTCATTACAATAAAAGAAAAATCCTCTTCAGTAATACTTAACGGAGGTGCGAGCGTCAGGACATTATTGAAACCAGCTACGGTATCACCATTCTTGCCGATGATGAGTCCTTTATTTTTGCACGATGCAATTACTTTATTGATTTTGGAAATATCAATCGGTTGTTTTGTTTGTTTATCTTCCACAAGTTCAATTCCAACCAACAAACCTTTGCCACGGACATCTCCAACATTTGGATGAGACTTAATTTCATCTAATTCTTGTAGAAAACGAAGACCTAAATCTTTGGACCGTTCAATTAGTTTCTCCTTTTCATATATCTCCATATTTTTCAAAGCCAAGGCACAGGAAGCAGGATTGCCACCAAATGTATTTACGTGTCGGAAGCGGTCATATTCTTCGGAACCAGCGTACGCTTCATAAATTTCACGTTTTACAGCTGTAGCGGAAAGCGGCAGGTAAGCGCTAGTAATCCCTTTTGCCATTGTAATGATGTCTGGTTGAACATCATAATTCATAAATCCAAACTTCTTCCCAGTACGGCCAAAACCGCAAATAACCTCATCTGAAATAAGAAGAACTCCATTTTTCTCACAAATTTCTTTAACCCTTTTCATATATCCATCAGGAGGCATCAGAATCCCTCCGCCAGTAATAATCGGTTCCATAATAACTGCTGCTACCGTTTCACTTAATTCCCATGTTATGGCACGATCAATTTCCGCAGCACTTTTTTCACCGCTTTCGTCTTCTGGATTACGGTATAAATCAGGAGGTGAGACATGAAGAAACCCTGGCGCAAGCGGTTCGTATTTATACTTCCGTTGTGCCTGCCCAGTCGCTGCAAGCGCTCCCATTGAATTTCCATGATAAGCACGATAACGGGAAATGAATTTATAGCGTCCATGTTCACCCTTTTGCTGATGATACTGACGGGCAATTTTAAAAGCGGTTTCATTTGCTTCTGAACCACTGTTCGAGAAGAAAATTACATAATCTCCTCCCAGCCAATCATTTAACTTCTCTGCAAGCTTAATAGCGGGAATGTGACTGTTTGTTAAAGGAGAATAAGGAAGTTCCTTCAGCTGCTCATAAGCTGCTTCTGCTAGTTCTGTCCGTCCATAACCAACATTGACACACCATAATCCTGACATCCCGTCAAGATAACGATTTCCATCAACATCCGTGATCCATGCCCCTTCCCCTTTTTGAACGACCATTGTCCCAGGATTCGGTCCAGCTCCTTTCATATGATGCCAAACATATTTTTCATCTATTGTCTTAAGATCTTGACCTTGTTTTTCAACCTGCATAATCCCCACTCCTCTTATAATTGTATAAAGGAAGGCCGACCATAAATAGCGTCGACCTCCTTTCTATATCAGTATCTTGCTGTTAGCATTTTTTTCCTTGTGTAAAATTCTACGCCGTCTCTTCCATTTGCATGCAGGTCTCCATAAAATGAGCTTTTATAGCCGGAGAATGGAAAGAATGCCATCGGAGCAGGTACACCAAGATTCACCCCTAGCATTCCTGCATCAATTTCTTCACGGAATTCACGGACAGCTTTCGCGCTATCTGTATAGAGACAGGCACCATTAGCAAATTCGGATTGGTTAGTTAATTCAATTGCTTCCTCAAGTGTATTAACCCGCACTATTGATAAAACAGGAGCAAAAATTTCATCCTTCCAAATTTTCATATCTGTTTTAACATGATCAAATAATGTTGGTCCTACATAATAGCCGCTTTCCTGATCACCTTCATTTCGACCGTCACGAAGGAGAACAGCCCCTTCTTTTTCACCAATCTCAATATATTGTTCCGTCCTCTTTTTATGAGTATCACGAATGACTGGGCCAAGGAAAACTTCTTTATCCATTCCATTTCCAATCTTGATTTCATCAGCTGCTGCCTTTAATCTTTCTACAAGCAGATCTCCCACTTCTCCTACTGCAACAACTACTGAAGCGGCCATACAGCGCTCACCTGCAGATCCAAAAGCAGCGTTGGTAATGTTGGTTACTGCATTATCCAGATCTGCATCAGGCATTACAATTGAATGATTTTTTGCTCCTGATAAAGCCTGAACGCGTTTTTTATTAGCAGCTGCTGTTTTATATACATACTCAGCAACTGGCTGGGAGCCAACAAAAGATACTCCTTTAATGTCTTCATGCTCCAATATCCCATTCACCACATCGTGTGCCCCATGGACAATATTTACAACACCATCTGGAACACCTGCTTCTGTTAATAACTCAACAAGACGGTTGGCTAGAAGAGGCGTTCTTTCAGAAGGTTTTAGAATAAATGTGTTTCCACAGGCAATCGCAAGCGGGAACATCCAACATGGAACCATCATTGGGAAGTTAAATGGAGTAATGCCTGCTACTACTCCCATTGGATAACGGTACATGCCCGATTCAATACCCGGAGAAATATCCGGAAGCTGGCTGCCCATCATTAAGGTTGGCGCACCTGCAGCGAATTCCACACATTCTATGCCACGTTGAACTTCACCATATGCTTCTGTATAGCTTTTTCCATTTTCAATGGTGACGAGCTTCGCAAGCTCATCCCAGTGTTCAATCAACAATTGCTGGTAGCGGAATAAGAAGCGAGCTCTTTTAGGTACAGCTACCTTTTTCCATTCTTTATAAGCATTTTTTGCCACCCGAACTGCTTGATTGACATCTTCTTTTGTGGAAAGCGGTACAATCGCCAACACTTCTCCTGTTGCCGGATTAGGCACCTCTTCATGTTTTGACGTTGTGGATTCTACCCACTTGCCACCTATATAATTTTTCAACGTTTCTACATCATTAATAACTGCCATTAATACACCCTCCATTTCAACCCGATTTCATAGTTTTATTATATTTTTTAAACGGACTTTTTACATTAGACGTTTTGTATAGTTTTTGAATGATTATTTGCACATTTTGTTTGTTTTTAAATTTCATATCTTCATAGTGCCAGGGAATATTCCTCGTCAAAATTTGCGAGAGCTAAAAATGCAAATCGAAGGCTATCAGTTTCCTTTCTATTATTCTTGATAAAATGGGAAATGAGTGTTTTCCAGAATTTTCACATAGACGGAAACAGTGAGCTTAACCTAAGATTGGGTTTAACTTCTTCAACATTTATAAGTCCATCCCCTTAAAAGTACAGCAACCCTTATAGATTTTTCGTAATCCGTTCATTAATGTATGATCATTTGATAATTGAATATAATTTCAGGTCCTCATGCTTACCTTTAACAAACATACCTTTTCGCAAAATACCTTCAAAAGACATTCCAGACTTTTGCATGACCCGTTCTGAACCAAGATTATCCACAAAGCAGCGGGCCTGAATACGAACAAGATTCATATTTTCGAAACCAAACTCTATTACCTTTTTGGCAGCCTCCGTTATCATGCCATTTCCCCAATATTGTGGAGCAAGGACATACCCTATTTCAGCGATTTGATGATTCAAATGCCATGAAACAAAGTCGATAGTACCAATAAACTCACCATTGTCCTTGTATTCAATTCCCCATGGAGCAAGCTTATTATCTTCATAATTCTGTAACACGAATTGGATAAAATCTCTTGTATCAGATAGTGAACGATGCGGTTCCCACGTGACAAAACGAGATACTTCACTTTCGGAAGCATATGCATACATATCTTCAGCATCCTTCATAGTGATTTTCCTCATAATTAAACGTTCTGTTTCTAAAGTTGGTAACTGCCCATATATATCCTTCACCTTCATGATTACACCCCATCCTTGTTAGATATTTGTATTATATCAAGATTGCTTAGTAATCACTGTTTCCAATTGAATTATTCTCAAAACTTACGTATAATTCAGAAAAATGATAGAGGATGATGATTATGCCAAATAAAAAACTCATTATTACCCAAAACCTGAATGAACATTTATTGCAGCAAGTTAAAGGAGTGATTCCCGATTGGACTGTGATTACAGGAAGAGCCCCTGCAATATGGCAGGATCATATAAACGATGCAGAAATAATCGCTGGCTGGAAATCAGAAATGTACGAATCTATTTTATATGAAGCAAGTGAATTGAAATGGATCCAGACATGGAGTGCTGGAGTGAATGCTTTGCCACTGGAAAAGTTAGAACAAAAGAATGTGCAGATTACGACTGCAAATGGTGTCCACGCATATCCCATTTCAGAGACCATTTTCGCCCTAATGCTCGCCTTTACAAGAAAAATAGATACATATGTTAAGCAACAGCAGGAAAAGACTTGGCACCACGCTGATATGAAGCAGGAAATTCATGAAAAGACTATAGGCATCATTGGGGTTGGAAAAATCGGGAAGGAAACAGCTAAAATTGCCAAGGCTTTTGGAATGACCGTATTAGGGGTTCGTCATTCTGGTAAATCAGAAGAATATGTTGATGAGATGTTCACCCAGAAACAATTGAATGATCTTCTCCCTAAGTGTGATTATGTTGTCGTGACATTACCTTTGACTCCAGAAACACAGGATATGTTCGGCACAAACGAATTCAAGTTAATGAAGCCTTCCGCTTTTTTCATTAATATTGGAAGAGGATCTCTCGTTGTTCAAAATGAATTGATTCAAGCGCTTAAGGACCAGCAGATTGCAGGTGCAGGACTAGATGTGTTTGAAACTGAACCACTTCCGGAAAGTAGCCCTTTATGGGAAATGAACAATGTCATCATCACGCCACACACATCCGGAAACACTGAATATTACGACAAACGATTGATTGAAGATATTTTCATTCCCAATTTGAAGAACTATCTCAACGGTAAAAACCCTACAATAAATTTACTTAATTACAAGAAAGGATATTAACGAATCTTCATAGCAATTTCACAAAAAATAATCTTACTATGTTAGCTTGCAGATTCCGACATTATCTGTTATATTTAATAAGAATTATTTTTGTTCGGGAAGATTGATAAGTGAAACACTTTTCGTCTGAAGATTGAGCAAGGGTAGTAACACATTGTGTGGATTCACACTAGGAGGCAACAACAATGGAACAAGGTAAAGTGAAATGGTTTAACGCAGAAAAAGGATTTGGCTTCATCGAACGCGAAAACGGAGACGATGTATTCGTACATTTCTCAGCTATTCAAAGCGAAGGATTCAAATCATTAGACGAAGGTCAAGAAGTTACTTTTGAAGTTGAGCAAGGTCAACGTGGACCCCAAGCTACTAACGTTCAAAAAGCATAATTTTAAATACAATATATAACGGACTCTACTTGTAGAGTCTGTTTTTTTTTGAATAAAAATATTCTTTATAGAATATCTTTTTTTGAAAATAAAAAAACCCCTATTCACAAGGAATAGGGGAATATGAAACAAGTTTAGTAAATGGTAAACACAGTATAACACACTAAGAAAAGAAACCCTAATTTATCCGAAAAGTGAAAATTCTCACACAGTTCCTAAGAATGATTTCAATACAGAATTAATCATTTATTTTTTATCTGATTCGTATGTTCGATCCAGACCCCACGGGTAAAACGGCGGCATATCAGAGCTGCTCTTCATTGTAAATTCAGCTTTCCGTTTTTCTAAGAAAGCTTCGATTCCTTCTTGTGCATCAGCTTGCTTTCCGGTCCAATGAAGCATTTTCGATTCTATTTTATGTGAATCAACTGGATGATTTGCTCCAAGCATAGTCCACATTAGCTGCCGAGATAATGTCACAGATACGGAAGAGGTATTTTCCGCTATTTCAGATGCGATTTCCATTGCAGTTGGCATCAATTCATCAGGCTCTACAATCTTGTTAACTAGTCTCCCCTCATAGGCCTCCTTAGCTGAAATCATTCTTCCAGTAAAAATCCATTCGGATGCCTTCCCCATTCCGACAAGTCTAGGCAGGAACCAACCACTGCAAGCCTCCATTGTAATTCCTCGCCTTGCAAAAACAAACCCCATTTTCGCATCAGTTGAAGCAATTCTAATATCCATAGGCAAAGTCATAGTTATACCAATACCAACCGCTGCTCCATTAATGGCTGCTATTATAGGTTTCTTCATCTCAAAAATCCTTAATGATAAAACACCACCTGCATCACGGTACTCAACTAAAGGAGTGTGATCCATAAAAGTTTCTGCACCTTTTTCCAAATCCATGCCAGCACAGAAAGCCTTCCCTGCCCCAGTTAAAATAATGGCTCGTACGTCATCATTTTCATCCGCTTCATCAAAAGCACGAATCATTTCCTCACACATTTTTTCATTAAAGGCATTCATTCTTTCAGGACGGTTAAGTGTAATAATCATGACATGATCGACAATTTCACTAGTTATTGTGGAATACAACATTATTCCTCCTTATCTCACAAAATGAAGCCATTTCTGGGTAATTTTAATTTTACATATAATTACATTTTATATGTTTTATTTTCAAATTCCTAGATTTAATTATTATAAATCTATAAAAAATATTTTCTAAAAACCTAGTGGCATCTTTCCTGAAAATAAAAAGTTTTTTTAATGTGTATTTTCAAAAAAAGACCAGCCGCAGATTTTGCAACTGGCCTCATTATTTTATTTACCAATATAAATGACAAGCAACGTAGTGCCCAGGTTTTTGTTCTTTCCATTCAGGCACAGCGCTAGAACATATCTCCATCGCTTTCGGACAACGAGTACGGAATACACAGCCGCTCGGCGGATTGATCGGACTTGGTACATCGCCTTTTAGTACGATCCTTTCCCGTTTAATAGTGGGATCTGGTATCGGCACTGCAGAGAGCAAGGCTTGTGTGTATGGGTGAAGCGGATCCTTCGTTAAAGAATCACTATCTGAAAGTTCCATCATTCTCCCAAGATACATGACTAAAATACGATCTGAAATATACTTGACCATCGATAAATCATGGGCGATGAATAAATAAGTCAAGCCCATTTCTTTTTGTAACTCTTTTAATAAATTTACTACTTGAGCTTGGATTGAAACATCAAGTGCAGAAATTGGTTCATCACAAACAATGAATTTAGGATTCAAAGCCAGCGCCCTTGCAATTCCGATACGCTGACGTTGTCCGCCACTGAATTCATGCGGAAAACGAGTGATATGTTCCGGACTTAAACCAACCAGTTTTAACAGGTCTTCCACCCGTTTTCTTCTCTCTTTACCTTTTGAAATCCCATGAATGGCAAGTGGTTCACCAATTAATTCTTCTACCTTCATCCTTGGGTTTAAGGAAGCGTAAGGATCTTGGAAGATCATCTGGATTTCACGGCGAATATGTGACATTTCACCAGGTTTGTAATCAAAAATATTTTTCCCTTGAAAAAGAACTTCTCCTTCTGTCGGTTCATAAAGGCGGGTTATCGTACGCCCAGCAGTAGATTTTCCACAACCGCTTTCCCCAACAAGTCCGACAGTTTCCCCTGCGTAGATTTTGAGATCCAAACCATCTACCGCTTTCAACGACTGTGAACCAACAGGGAAATATTTCTTCAGATTCTTTATTTCAACAAGAGGAGAATTTTCGTTGACTGTCTTTTCTTTTACTGACTTATTCTTTAGTGAAACCATTGGTTCTCCTCCTTTAAACATTAGTCGGTGCTTGAACGCGTGTTGCTTTTGCCATTGGATGGTGAAGCCAGCATGCAGCTGTCTGTCCCTCTTCTACTACCTCAAGTTCCGGGTCATGTTCTTTGCACACTTTCATTGCAGATTCACATCTTGGATAAAATGGGCATCCTTTAGGCGGATCTAACAAATCAGGTGGTGATCCGATAATGGGTACCAACGGAGCCGTTTTTTCCATATCCAGCCTTGGCACCGTTTTAAGCAATCCTCTTGTATATGGGTGTTGCGGGTTTGCAAATATTGCTTCAACTGTACCTGTTTCCACAACTTTACCTGCATACATGACTACTACCCTTTCGCAAGTTTCCGCAACCACACCTAGATCATGAGTGATTAAAATGATGGAAGTATCCATTCTACGTTGGATATCTTTCATCAGTTCTAAAATTTGCGCTTGTATCGTTACATCCAATGCCGTTGTAGGTTCATCCGCAATTAACAATTTCGGTTCACAGGCTAGAGCCATCGCTATCATCGCCCGCTGGCGCATGCCCCCTGAAAACTCATGTGGATATTGCTGCATCCTTTTTTCCGGCTGAGGAATACCTACCAGTTTAAGCGTTTCTAACGCTCGTTCATATGCATCTTTTCGAGAGATATTATTATTATGCTTTAAAATACCCTCCATAATTTGGCTGCCGATTTTAGTCGTTGGATTGAGCGAAGTCATTGGATCCTGGAAAATCATACTGATTTCATTTCCACGAATCTTCTGCATTTCCTTTTCACTCATTTTAATAAGGTCTTTACCACCAAATGATATTGACCCTGTTCCATACTCTGCTGGAGGTGTTTCCAATAATCGCATGATCGATTTTGCAGTAACGCTTTTTCCGCATCCGGACTCTCCTACGATGGCGACTGCTTCCCCTTTTTTCACTTCAAAGTTCACGCCGCGAACAGCTTGTACTTTTCCTGCATACGTATGGAAGGTGATGTGTAAATCGTTAACTTCTAATAGGTTCTCCATCATCGTCCCTCCTATTCTAGTATTATCAAAATCTTTATGTTATGACTCATTTATTTCCGTAGTTTTGGATCTAGGGCATCCTGTAGTCCATCACCAGCCACATTAAACGCGAACATGGTTAATGAGATCAATATCGCCGGGATTAAAAGTTGATAGAAATTCCCTACCAAAATGCTTCCCAGAGCATCACTGGTCAATGTTCCCCAACTTGCCTGAGGTGCTGGCACACCCAGTCCCAAAAAGCTTAGAGTAGCTTCGGCAAAAATCGCCGTAGGTACAGTCAACGTTAAATTGACAAGGATCGGTCCCATTGTATTTGGAATCATGTGTTTTCTTAAAGTCCAGCTCGTATTAGCACCAGAGATGGTTGCAGCATGAATATATTCATTCTCTTTTAATTGTAAAACCTGCCCTCTTACCAGTCGGGCCATAGGAATCCATCCTGTAATCGACATGGCTATGATTATCGGCAATATACCAGGTTTTAATACAACCATCATCAAGATAACCATCAATAGGTAAGGGATCGCATAGATCACTTCAGCAAACCTCATCATTATATTATCGGTGCGTCCGCCACGAATAGCTGAAATCCCGCCATATAGGACACCAATTAAAAAGTCTATTAGCGCCGCCATCAAGCCAATGAACAAGGATATCCTTGCACCATACCAAGCTCGCGTAAATAAATCCCTTCCTGATGAATCCGTCCCAAACCAATGCTCGGCATTGGGGCTAAGATTCTTTTTCTCGAAATCTTGACCATAATAAGTATATCCATTAATATACGGACCAAAAATAGCCAGCAAGACCAACAGGATAATTAGAACAAACCCCGTCATTGCTAGTTTATTTTCTTTAAAGCGACGCCAGACGTCAGACCAATATGAAACCGTTGGCCTAGCAATTTTTTCAGCTTCCTTAAAGTTTCCTTCAGCGGGTAGGAACATATCTTCGGTTAAATGCACTTTATCTGCCATTATTTTTTCTCCCCCGTCACTTTAATTCTAGGATCAATCAACGTATAGGCTATATCAACGATGAATATCAATAGGATAAGCACTGCACTATACACAATTGTGGAACCAAGAATGACCGGATAGTCTCGATTGGATATTCCCTTTACAAACATATCTCCCATGCCCGGAATACCAAAAATACGTTCAATAATGAAGCTTCCTGTCACGATATTAGCCGTTAGGATACCAAGAATCGTGATAATCGGCAATAACGCATTTCGGATCGCATGTTTGATTATGACACCGCTACGTTTTAGCCCTTTTGCCTTTGCGGTCAAAATGTAATCTTGTCCCATTACTTCAAGCATGCTTGTCCGCATCAATCTGGCAATGAAAGCAAGAGGCATCATCGACAGGGCAATGGATGGTAATATGGTATGCTGCCATGTCGCCCATGTAGCAACAGGGAATATATGCCATTTTATTGCAAAATAATTGATTAAAATAGTCGCCAAAATAAAGTTCGGAACAGATATCCCGACGATAGCAATGACCATTGATAAATAGTCAGGCCATTTATTTCGTTTCAGTGATGCCACTACACCTAAAATGAGCCCAAAAAAGATGGCAATCACCAGTGCTTGCGCTCCTAAATGCAAGGACACTGGGAATCCCTTTAAAATGTAATCATTCACAGAAATGGATGAGGATTTCAAAGAGGGACCAAAATCAAATTGAACGACTTCCAACAAATAATTTCCATATTGGGTCAACAAAGGCTTGTCCAATCCATAGTGGACTTGAAGATTTTCATAAACAGCGGGAGGCATTGCTCCTTCTTTCGCAAATGGATTTCCCGGAATCGTATGCATTATGATGAACGTTAATGTAATAACCGCCCATAAAGTAATAATCGCCCATTTAAAACGATTTAATGTATATCTCAACATGGTAATCACCCCAATCATCGATTTTCTAAGGAGTTGAAAACGGAAATGAATTCATGAAATATTCAAATTCGCAATTGAAAAATGGGGTATGTCCATAATCGGACATACCTCCTATTTTCATCCTTCTTTTATTTTTTATCCGCGTAAATAAAGTTCGGATAAGCGTTTATTGGTGCATAAACCCCAGTAACATTCGATTTAACCATATATGGTTTTGTATAGAAGTAAACCGGGAGAATCGGCATTTCATCAATCAGAACTTCCTCTGCTTTATGCAAAGCAGCCATCCGTTCTTTTGGTTCCATTGTAGATTTCGCCTCTTTTAAATATTTATCATATTCTTTGTTGGACCAATCCGCATCATTATAGGCACCGTCTGTCTCCCAAAGCATGAATGTCATCGGATCTACATAGTCACCAACCCATCCTGCACGGGAAATCTCGAAGTCCCCAGCTTTTTCACGGTCAAGTTTAACTTGGAATTCAGCATTTTCAAGTGTAACTTCAACACCTAGGTTATCGCGCCACATTCCTTGAACGGCTTCAGCAATTTTTTTATGAGAATCTAATGTATTATATAAAATTGAAAAATCAGGAAGTTTTTTCATGCCTTCTTCAGCAAGTCCTTCTTTTAACAATTTCTTAGCTTCATCAACATTTTCCGCAAACAGATCTCCTGTATTTTCTTGGAAATCTCCAGTTGCATCAGGAATACCCGGCGGGATTACTCCAAATGCAGGCTTTTGACCACCTTGAGCAACATTATCCGTAATTTTTTTACGTTCGATAGCCATTGATAACGCTTTTCTTACTTTAGGATTATTGAAAGGTTTTACTTTAGTATTAAAGTTGTAATAGTAGACAGCAAGTTCTGCTCCATTTTTGAATTCTTTGTCGCCAGAATTAACCAATTGACCTTGTACATCTACTGGTAGTGGATAAGCGATGTCCAATTCGCCACTCTGATACATTTGCCATGCAGTATTTTCATCTTCAATTAGAGCAAAATTAACGGCATCCAATTTGATTTTGTCTTTATCATAGTAATTTTCATTCTTTTCGATTTTCAGACTTTCTTTATGTTTCCACTCCGTTAACTTGAATGGACCGTTTGATACATGTGTTTTGGCATCCAAAGCCCATTTCGGATTTTCTTCTTGTACCTTTTTATCGATCGGGTAGAAGGTATAGAAAGAAGTCAAATCAAGGAAATATGGTGTAGGCTGTTCCAATGTAACCTCTAACGTAAGGTCGTCTGTTGCTTTTACTCCTACATCCTCTTCCTTGCCTTTTTTACTGTTGTAAGCTTCCCCGCCTTTAAGATAATAAAGTTGGTAAGCATAATCAGCAGCTGTTTCTGGTTTCAGTGCGTATTTCCAAGCATATTCGAAATCATTCGCTGTAAGCGGATCTCCATTTGACCATTTTAATCCATCTTTCAATTTAAATGTCCATTTTAATCCATCTTCACTGATCTTCCATGATTCTGCAGCACCTGGTACGATTTTACCTTCTTCTGTTTTCTTGGTCAGTCCTTCAAACGTATGTTCAAGAATCCATGATTCATGAGTACCTTGCGCATTGGCAGGATGAAGCGAACCAGGTTCACTTGAGTTGTTTACGTTTAATACTTTTGATTTGGCTGAGTCACTCGAGCCACCTTCTTTTTCATTCGAAGTTTCCTTCGAACCGCTGTTACATGCTGCAAGCACAAGCATAATAGCCATTAGAAGCGCAAGCACTGAAAATTTAGACTTTTTCAAAAATATTCCCCCTCATCTTTAGTCTATTCTGGAGTATCCCTAGTTTAAGAGATTATCCTTCTGCCATCTATTAACTTCTGGTTTAGTACACTAAAATATTCTGCGAGGATAGTTAGAAGTATTCATAGCAGAAACTCACCAAAAATAACTAGCGAAGCGTTTGCATAAATTTACGTTTTTTCTCAAAAACCCAAAATCAGTAGTTTTATAGCTTAAAACCACCTTCCTTTCAACCTCGCAAAAGGGTACTATACTTTGAATTAAAGATGTTGAATATTAAGTATATTACGAATAAATTAAAAAATCAATAAACCAATGAGTACTTTTTCACAAGATAGGTATTAAACTCTAGTAATTTTGATTTATATAGTAGGTAAAAAGAATTGAAACATTAACTTATATCAATTTCAAACCCCTTCATTATGCGTTTCATTATAGACTCACAAGTACAAATCACTATATTTATATCAACTTGATTGGAAGCTATATTTGATCATCTTATTATACATATTTTTCTCATTATTCAGAAGAGGTTGAATTATTAAGTGACTCAACTTCCCAAGTTAACCACTTTTTATTAGATTCCATTTTTGAATAAGGGTCACAGAAGTGATCAAACTTTTTTCAAAACAAGCTCTTTCTATTTGTTATTTTTAAGGTCATTAGTATCATTTGAGCAAACTTTATTCTAAAACAACACCTGTGGTCTTTAGTACGTCTTAATGAACCAAGGTCGTTCACCCAAAAAAACACAATTCCTTGTAAAAGGATTGTGCCTGAATACTTAATTCACTTAATTCACTTAAAAAAGCCTCTATAAATGGTTAACTCAATAGCTGCTTTCACTTATGTTTTTTAAGCTTGTGTAGCAAGTATTCTTCCGATTTTCCTTTCTTGATAACTAAGGGGCTTCCCAATTCTCATCTTTTAATTGATTACCAATATAAAAAATTTGGCCTAATGTCTGTCTCTCTATTGCTCCAAGTACTGTATGACTTTCACCACGAATATAAATATTCTTTAATAAATCTAGTTCTCCTAAATTAGGGGGCGGACAATTTAGTTCACGGAATTATGTCCCACGCACCTGTACGTCGTCCTACCCTAGCTCCTGATATAATAGATTCTATTAAAAAAAGATCAACCAGTAAAAACCGGCTAATCATAAAATACGAACGCACCCGTTAGCTTAATAAACCAACTTGTACATAATAATGTCATCGACATATTCACTTTCATTACCCACTAGCTAATCAAATACAAAAATTGGATAATTAGAGAAATTATGATCGCACTGTTGATGTCAGTCACGCTGCCCCACAGGATCCATGTCCGAAGTTTAGTTGCTTTAATGACTAATCCGTGCTTCAAATGTCCAATATCCATTTTATGCCCTCATTAAAACATAATAATTCTAAGTATTTTATTTCTGTTCTACTTCACTTATGATTAAATAAATACAATGACACAAAGAGTAAACAAATACCTGCTATCTTTTTCGCATCCAATGGAATACGTACCCCACCCAATAAGCCAAAATGATCAATGACAGCTCCAATCAGTATTTGTCCTAAGATAACCCCAACTAAAGTAGGGGCCACTCCAATTTGAGGGACTACTAAGACGATGACTATGACATAAATAGCCCCTAAGAGACCACCTATCAGTTGCCATTTAGGTACAGAAGTGACAGCTGATATATTTCCATTTCCTGCAAACAAAACAATAAATAATAAAGCAAGTGTCCCGATTCCAAAAGAAATGAAAGAGGCTTCAATGACCCCTACTTTTTTTCCTAAACCGCCATTTATCTGTCCTTGAATTGCTATTGTAATGCCGCCTAGGACTGCAAGTAACGGAAATAAAATTTTCACAATAAATATGCTCCTTTTCATGTCCAATGGACGTGATGATGAATTCATTTAATTTTATCATGAAAAATATGTATAGATTCCCTTTTTTATCAAAACAAATAGTAATATGCAGATTCTTTCTTTATAAACAAAAAAAGGCCCAAATGGGCAGCCCCGATATACTTTTACATCTTTTTATTAAACTATTTATCAATGATTCTGCCTTATTTAATTGGGGAAACTGACTAAACTAGGTGATGTATAAGCTAAAACTCCGTATATAGCAAGGAAAATATCACGGCATCATGCGATTGATTACGAAGAAATATATAATTTCTAAGATTCCCCTCTTGCTTAAAACCAAATTTCTTTAAGAGGTTTGTTGATGCAATATTATCAGGGAAGGTTAATGCAGCGATTCGATGTAAGTTTAATTCTTCAAATGAATAACGTAATACTTCTCTGACAGCTTCCGATGTAAAGTGTTTCCTCCAATAATCCGGATGGATTTCATACCCGATTTCAGCACGTTTATTAGATATGCTCAAATGATTAAGGCCAACAGTACCAATAAATTTCCCGGAATCTTTCACCACTACTCCCCATCGAATCCCCCTTTTGTTTATATATGCACTTTTAAACGAGTCTATTAATCGACGAGCCTCTTCCACTCGAATTAAGCTTTCTATCCCATCATATTTAGTTACTTCATCTTTTGAGAGAATTTCAAACAGACTTTCCGTATGCTGGTGACCTATTTCGATTAAACGCAGCCTCTCTGTTTCTAACTCTTGAAATCTCATCCTACAATCCCCCCGTGGATTCACTATCTTCTTTATTCTATTTGTGAAAAAGAGATACCTGTATTAATGGACAAAACTTTTCAATAATTTCCTTTCCTTAAGGTATAATGCAGAATCGGGATGCCCGCCCTTAATAATCAAATCTCTAATAATTTGTGAGAGAATAACACTGTAAACCGTTCCGTTCCAACCATACCCGCCCGAGATGCGATAGTAAGCTTTCCCATTAAAAAGGAAGGATAGGGATTTCAAAGGATGCAGCAGTTTAAAAGTAGTTACATAATACTATCTTTTCAGTAATCATATTGAAAAAAAAAAATTATGTTACAATAGAAAATCTAGACATAGGTATAAAGGGGCAATTGCAATGAAAATAGAGGTTGGCTCTGTTATCAACGAATTAAGAATAAAACAAAATCTCACAAGAGAAGAATTAGCAAAAGATATTTGCGAGCCTATTACCTTGGTAGATTATGAAAGAAGCATCTCATCACCAACAATTGATGAGTTGGGACTATTAGCAGATAAACTTAAAGTTGATCTTTCGTATTTTTTCACTACCAAAAATGAACCGATTTATAATTACATAGAAACTATTAAATTATTAATAAACAGATATAAACGTACACGTAATTATGAAGCAATCTATGAAATCGTCCAAAAAGAAATGACAACGGCACCGGAAAAATCCATATCATTTTATCAATTCTTAAAATGGCATGAGGGTATGTCTTTTTTTTATTTGTTCAAGAATAAACAAATGGCTATTGATCTATTAAATGAGGCCATTCAGATTACAATGGGCAAACGGGTAATTCTTCATCAACAGGAAATAGAAGTTTTAAATAGTATTGGAATTATTCACTTTAAAACAAAGGATTACGATGAGGCTATAATCATCTTCAATGAAGCATTGGAATTTATCGAGAATATTCCTCATGTGAATCAGGAAGGTACAATTTTAGTAAAAATCATTCATGGATTAGCTCAAACCTTAACCGAACTTCATTGCTATCAAGAGTCATTAAATTATACGCTAAAAGGCATTAATATTTGTAATTCTATCGAATCTTTATATTTATTTGCAGAACTTCATTTTCTTACCGGGAAAAATCTGATTCATCTTCAACAACAGAATGAAGGACTGCAATATTTAAGTCACTCCAGAACCATATTCAGTATTCAAAAAAACGAAGAATATGTACAAATAATCGACCATGAATTAGAAAGAATCTTACAATCTATACTAGTCCTGAATTGAATTATACAAAGGTAGAGAGTGCTTTAAAAAGCATTTCTCCCCTTTTTTAGTTTCCTATTATTTCATATCAATAAGAAAGTGTTTGAAAGTGATCTTCTAATATTTAGTGATTAAGCATAGAAATTACACTAACAATCGTAGATCTAACTGAATTTTTTCGCATAAAAGTTAACCGATTACTCCGTCACCTCTATGCTTCCCATGAGCATCTTCAATAATTTTTCCTTTATTACTCAAATTCATATGTACCTAACTATAGTCTGTAAAATTTTAACAATAAATTAATTGAAATCTCAAAGGAACACTATCATTTAGAAATACGGCACTTTCAATAGGCAACCAAAATCAGATATAATAGATAAAAGTAGCCAAAATGGAGGAAAATTAATTGTCTAATAGATTAGGTTTAGTACTAGACGTAGAGACAACTGGATTGCGTCCTACTTCTGATGAAATTATCGAACTTGCCCTTATTCTTTTTACCTATAGCAGCGAAACCGGTGAAATTATTAACCTTGTTGATCAAGAATCGTTTTTAAGAGAGCCCCTCTCTTATCAAGCAAGAAGGAATTATGATCAAGCATACAGGGTTCATGGAATTCCATATAGCTCTGTCGAAGGAAAAAGCTTTCACGATGAAAAAATAAAATCTTTTATAGATCGTTCTGACTCAATTTTTGCCCATAATGCTTCATTCGACAGAAGTTTCCTCTACCATATGTATCCAGAAATCAATAACCATCAGTGGTTCTGTACAATGCGCAATGTCCCATGGAAACAATACGGTTTTGTAAATAGTAAACTCTTAACATTGCTGCGGGCTCATAACATCACAAATTTCCAAACACACCGGGCAATGGACGACATTTCTTATCTAATGGAGCTGCTGCGAAAACCTAGTCCTTCGGGCTATCCCTATTTAAAAGATGTTATTGCTAAAAATCCTATGAAAAAATATGCCCCTTCGTCTCAAAAATCTTGGGTATAATAGAAAAAAACAGCGAACCCTATTCGAGTCGCTGTTTTTTCATTATTATTTGCCTGCATCTTCCGTAAATACGTTTTTCATCTTTTTATATCTATAAATGAAGTATACGAAAGATAGTATTAATGCCACTACATGGAAAATGGCAAGTATACTAAGGTTATGCCACATGAATCCAAAGTCTCCAGTTGAGATTACTGCTCTAAAAGCATTAATCGAATACGTCATCGGTAAGAATGGCGTGAACCCTTGCAGGAAGCTAGGAACTAATTCATTTGGGAAAGTTCCGCCGCTGCTGGTCAGCTGTAGAATTAATATGAGTAACGCTATAAAACGACCTGGATTATCAAAGGCTGAACCAAGAAATAGAATGATAGCCATAAATGTGCAGCTAGCAAGAATGCTTACTACAAAAAATAATGGCAGACTAGTGACTTCAATTCCAAGTCCTAATATTAATATCAAATCCACCAATATAGCCTGACATATTCCTATTATAGCCATGACCCCGTATTTACTAATAAACCAGCTGAATCCATTTGCAGGAATAACAGCAGGATCTCTTAATGGGAAAATGATTGTCAGAACGATTGCCCCAATAAATAAACTCAATGAAATTAAATACGGTGCAAAGCTAGTTCCATAGTTTGGCACATTATTAATAGGCAATTTATCAACCTTTACTGGACTTGCAAACATGTCATAAACATCTTCATCGGCTTTTATATTACCTGCTTCGCTTGCTCCGTCTTTCAATTCGTCATGTAATTCTTCCGAACCATCTGAAAGTTTGGCGATTCCATCTTGAAGCTTAATAGCTCCATTCGCTAACTCTCCCATGCCACTTGTAAGACTTGATGTACCTTCTTTTAACTTATCTGTTCCAGTAATCAGACTTTTCGAACCTTCTGATAGCTGAGAAGTTCCATTTGATAATTGCTTCGACCCATCTTCTAATTGATCAAGCCCACTGACCAAATTATTGCTGCCTTCCGTTAATTGTCCAAGTCCACTCTGTGCTGAATCTATACTTTCGCCAAATGTTGTCAATCCAGCTACTAATTGACCCTGTCCGCTTTGCAGATCATTCGCTCCATTGGCAAGTTTATCTTGAGCTTGTTTTAATTGAGTAAAACCACCGCTGAGCGCATTGGTACCATTTCCTAACTGATTTGCCCCTTCACTAAGACTAGTGCCTCCCTTAGCAATTTCAGAAGCACTTGCGGATAGTTTTCCTACTCCTTCAGCTACTCCTTTACTTCCTTCACTAATTCCAGATAGAGAAGCAATTAATCCTTCTAAACGAGCTTTCTCTGAAGGATCATCTGCAGTTTGAGATTGTTGTTTTAAACCGGAAATAACTTCTTCCAATCCGGCCGCAACGTTCGATGCTCCTGCTTTTGCTTCACTCGTAGCAGCACTCCAATCGGACAAAGAACCTGAGAGCTGGCTGGCACCAGAAGCTACACCATTTGCCCCCTCGGTCAGAGTAGGAAGCTTTTCTTCAATCTGATTGAACCCTTCTAAAGATTGTTGCAGTCCTGAAGCTAATTCCCCAGAACCTGCTTCAGATTTTTTGGCTCCTTCTAAAAGTTTTGATTGCCCATCTTTCATTTGTCCAATCCCAGAACTAAATCTTTGCAAGCCTTGATTAAGTTCTTTCGAGCCAGAAGCTGCTGAACCCACTCCATCCGAAAAGGTCAAGGACTTTTCAGCTAATGTTTCCAGGTTTTTATGGATTTCAACTGAACCTGAATGTAGAGAACCAATTCCTTCATCTACTTTTTGTGAACCTTCTTTAGCAGAATTAATTCCCTCTCCTAGTTCGTTAGAACCGTCTTTCACCTTATCGGTCCCGTCTTTCAGTTCGCCTGCTCCATCACTGGCCGATCCAAGTCCATCAGCAACTTCTTTCAAATTATCAAACATTGACTCAGCATAGGTTTTTGTAACGGCCGCAGAAACCTCACCTTTAATTTTCTCGGAAGCTGCGTCACCTATCTTAGTAGAAATATAGTTATACCCTTCATTTGATGTATATATTAAATCAAGTTTTTCCGGATTTTCTTCTTGCAAGGTAGTTGCATTTTCCGAAAAGTTTTTCGGAATTTCAATCTTCATGTAATAGTCCTGGTTCGCCAGGCCTTCATTCGCTTCTTTTTGACTGACAAAATGCCAATCAAAGTCCTTTTTCTCCTTTAACTCTTTCACTAAGTCTTTCCCAATGGTAAGTTCTGATTCGTTAAGCTCGGCTCCTTCATCCATATTGACAATGGCAACCGGCAATTGATCGACCTTACCATACGGATCCCAAAATGCCCATAAAAATGTCCCGCTATAAAGTAAAGGAACACTAATAATTCCTAATATAGAAATGAGAATTATTGGTTTTTTTATAATAGCCAATAATTCTCCTTTCAGCGATTTTAACACACCTATCAAATCCTCCTATACGACAAACATGTCGTTTATTTACTCTACTTCGGTGTAAAGCGAATTGAAAATACATTCATGACTGTTTATCATCTAAAATATATATATTTTATTTCTTTATTATAAATATATATTTTCTTCTAGAAAAATTATGACTATATTGTTCATCCGGTCATTATCACGAAAAATAATATAACATTTCTACTGTTGGATATCAAATTTATTTACTTTATAAAATCACATAATTTTTCTTCTTATCTAGTATTTTTGAATGGTTATTTATACAAGATTATGTAATCCATTAAAATAATGTATTCTAAAATAGTATGTAGCACTAAAAAAAGGGTACCCATAATGGATACCCTCTTCAAACAAAAAAACAACAAATTTCGAACAACTTGATAAAGCGCTTTCAAATCACTTTGATATAATACCCTTTAATTTACCCGCCTGCTCGGTTAATCTCTCAAGGGATTCCTGATACTCTTTTTCTAGCTGTTTGATGATACCAGCAGTGGTATCTATTTGTTTTATCGCCCCTACTCCATGTCCCGCGGACCAAATATCACGCCATGCTTTAGAATCTGATGATTTAGACATGCTGTCAAAATCGACATTTTCTTTTTTTGCTAATTGATCTGGATCCATACCTGCCTTTTTAATACTTGGTTTCAACATATTACAATTAACCCCGGAAAATGCATCAGTCAAGATAATGTCATCATGATTCGACTCGACAAGCATTTCACGATATTCATCATTTGCCCTGCTCTCTTTTGCCACGATAAAACGTGTACCCATATAAGCAAGATCCGCTCCGGCAGCTTGAGCAGCTAAGATGCTGTGACCTGTACTAATGGATCCAGCAAGCAAAATGATTCCATCCCAGAACGTCCTTACACTGTCAACGAAAGCAAAACTATTTATCTCACCCGCATGTCCGCCAGCTCCTGAAGCAACTAAGATCAATCCATCCACACCTGACTCTGCAGCTTTTTTGGCAAATTCCACGCTGCTGACATCTGAAAAGACCAACCCACCATAGCTATGTACGACATCTACAACATGTTTTGGAGATCCAAGAGATGTAATAACGATGGGAGGTTGGTGCTTTTTGACTAATTCCAATTCTTCTTCAAGACGGCTATAAGTTCGGTGAACAACCATATTCATTGCCCATGGAGCAATTTTCTTGCTGGGTTCTTTATCTCTTGCTGCAATTAGTGTTTTTTTTATATCACCCATCCATTGATCCAGTACTTCTATCGGCCGAGCATTCGGTGCTGGAAAAGAGCCAATTACTCCATTCAAACAGCATTCTTTCACTAATTCAGGACCAGAAATTAAAAACATAGGCGCTGAGATAACTGGTAAAGATAATTGATTCCACCAGTGTTCAGGTACAGTTCTTCTCATCTATAAAACCTCCCATTTTTAATATATTACCAAAATATAACACTATAAGATTATCATACTTCTTAAAGACAAAATTTTCAAGAAATTATTTTCAGCGGCAAAATACCACTCTTAACGAGTTAAATTTAAATAAAAAGCTGTATATGGATTAAATCCACATACAGCTTTCAATTAATTGGAGAGCACCCATTTTTGGATTGCTTTAGCCACTCCATCTTCTTGGTTAGTTGCAGTGACCCAATCTGCTTTTTCCTTAACTATCTTTTGAGCGTTACCCATCGCTACACCCATCTTTGCTTCTTGAATCATGGCAAGGTCATTTAGACTATCTCCTACTGCCATTACATTATCCATTGTAATATTGAGCAATGAACAAACAACGTCAATTGCTTTCGCTTTATTGACTCCAAGTGCATTCACTTCAATATTCGTTGGACTTGAATTGCTTATTTCAAGATTTCCTTTTGATTTAAGTTCGTCCATAATAGTTTGGCGAATGGCTTCATCTTTTGTATCAAAGCCGAATTTAAGCCATTGCGAGTCATGAATTCGTTGAGGCATTTCAGCCCTATATATACTATCACAGCTAATTGCCCAAAAATGCGTACTATGCTTTTGGCTTAATTCCCACATCCACTGTATGGATTCACTATCGACTATATTTCTTTCCACCAATTTCCCTTGATTGTCGTAAATTTCACTACCATTAACCGTAATAAGATATGACTGCAGCTCCATTGACTTTGCAAAATCACTGCAAGTCGCATAGGATCTTCCAGTGCTTAGCACCACGAAAACCCCCTGATTTTCTGCTTCTTTAATTGCTTTCCGATTTTCCGCAGAAATCTCTCCCGCTTCATTTAGAAGTGTCCCATCCATGTCGAGCGCTACTAGTTTAATTTCTGGTTTATTCATTCTTATTCACCCTTTCTGAATTCTTCTCTATGTACATAATTCCATAATAGCGTATATTGCTTATCCAAGGAAAGAACGTGATTCAATGAACAGGTTTCAAGGTCACAAAAAATTTTGTGACCTTTTAGCATTTTATTTAGATTTATATTTTATTAATTTTAACTATTTTGCATAAATAAATGTTACTTTTTTATTTAATATTATCCTAAATCAAACCTAATTAAATTTTCTATTTTCAAAAGAAGCCCCTACACCAATTAGACAAGATTCACATTTTGGAGATATGACACTCCCTTCTATTTATCTTGTTTCCTTTCATTTAGTTCCTTATTAAGTCCACCTTCCCAATTAGCAACGCCGTCATTTTCATCAAATTCTATAATGACATCCGTTACCCCTCTTTCCTTGAAAATTTCATCAAAGAGCCGGTCTTTAATGTCATCAGCCTGGGCGATAGAAATGTGGGCATCAAGTTCTACCTCTAATTCCACATGAAAATCTTCTCCTTCTTTTAATACCGCCAGTTTTTGGATATCTCTCACATCCGGATCACTCATGACCATAGTTCCTATTTTCTGACGCATCTCAATATCAGCTTCACCAAGAGCTCCCGCTGCATTATCAAGAAAAACCCTTCCAACCACATAAAACATACCGAGACCAATCATGACAGAAGCAACACCTTCTGCTTGAATAAAGGGTGTGAAATTCGCCAACAATATGGCTACTAACGCCAGTATACCGCCACCTGTTGCGACCATATCTTCCATAAATACTAATTTCGTTGCTGGTTTTGCACGTTTTAAACCAGCGAAGCTTTTATAGATGACTGCAGTTCCTTTCGCCTCTATCCCCGCTTCATGTACTACTTCTTTCATCGCTTTAAATAATACATATGATTCCAACACAACCGCTAACGAGAGAACGGACAAATTAATTATCATCCCACTTGACTCTACTGGATGCAAGATGTGATGAAATCCTTCTTTTATCGTTTCATACGACATGATCCCAACAACCAACACAGCCCCTAAAAGAACTAGGTTAACCAGTCGTCCTAATCCATCTGGAAAACGATTTGTTGGTGACTTTTTACTTAATGCGGAACCAATGAAAACGAAAAACTGGTTCGCAGCATCCCCCAAGGTATGCAATGTTTCCGCAAACATAGCCACATTCCCCGTCATGAAATAAGCTATCCCCTTTAACACAGCGATAATACTATTCACACAAGCGGCAATAAATGCCGATTTATTGCCTTGTTTTAATAACCGGAATAATTCTTTCACAATAGAGGCCCCCTTTACTTTTAATAAGCTTTTATAATATTGTATTATCCCCAACGCTGTATTATATGAAACCAAAAAAGGGAAAAAGCTCTATCTATTTCAATTGAGTTCAACATTCTCGTCATGAATGAATTGCCAACGTACATTTCAAAAGTGCCCCTTCATCCTTCAGATCACTGATGAGTTCAGCAGTTCTCCATATTCATGATTTTATTCCACTTCTAAACATCAATTACTAAGATAAAAATCGAATCCCTCTGTACATTTTTTGCTATAAATACCTGTCACTTGGAGCAAACAATCCATACAAAAAGGCAGTAAGCAATAGCCTACTACCTATTTTACTAAGGTATAAAGTTAGAATTAAGCTTCCGTTTTTTTTAACTTTGATGGATTGTTCACTTTATAACGAATTTCTTTATCGTATTTCTTGTCAACCACTTTTCCGTCAAATTCTATTTCGTCGCCTTCTTCAAGTTCTGCCTTTTTTAATGTTTTGCTATATCCACACCAGGCATCACCAATGGAGAGTTCTGGATCTGTGGTCACTTTGACATTCTCTAACAGGATTACCTCATCTTCTTCACCGGTGAAATGGTTCATTTTTGCAGTAAATTCCTTGACGGTTGCTGTGAAATGGACTTTGTCTGCTGGTAAGTCCAGTTTAGGTTTCGCTGGTGCCTTTTTACTCTTTGACTTTGCCTTTTTTGGTGCTTCACTTAGCTGCTCAGGACTTTCTGTCACTTGGACAACTGTTACTTGTTCACCTTCAGTTAAAGGTGCTGATGCTTCAGCAACTGGCCCACTCAATAGCTCTTTACCGAAATTCGAACTTTGCATTTCCTTTAAATATGAAGGGTGAATGCAACTTAGCTTACCATTTTCAAATTCAACAACAATCGTATCAAGACCGTTACCATATTGTTCATAACCAGCCAATTTCACTTTTCCTTGATAGCTTCCGCTTTTATATAGTAGTTCTCTTTTTACTGAACGAGCAGTGAATAATTTCCATTCTAAACCTTTAGCGATATAATCCGCCTCATCTAAAAAAGAGATAAACTCTCCCTTTGGTTCAATATAGTGAATTAAATCCTTTACTTCAGCTGGAGTTTCAGCCACAGTCACCACTCCTATTTTTTTCTTTATGCTTATATTCTAGCAAAGGAATGCAAAGTTGCAAATGAATGAGCATAATTAAGTTTAATTCAACTGACCACTCCTAACTAACTCCTGCTAATTCCTATAAAAAATAATTATTCAGTTTTTACGTAGAAATGTAAGTAGTCTGCCATGATAGTAGTTACTATACCAAAGGATTGTAAAGATGTAGTCATTCCGCACACTTTTATCTGAAAATATCAACTCTACATCCTCCCTTTATTTATGGATACAGAATAAAGACTACTCATCAAGAGTAGCCTTTTTACATTAATCAATTTAAAAGCAATGAATAGATCTAAACGGATTTAAATAAGAATAATTTGTAATTTGTCTATAAAAGCTGCACTAAGAGCTAGAAACTACTGTAAGTATTTATATAAATATGTTATAAGTCATTCAGAAAAAGACTTCTTTACACTTTTTTAAAGAATTTTTTTAGTTTTTCTTCTTGCTTTGGAGTTATTACCTCTTTCTTATGATAAAACAGAAAGTAGGAACCTATAACGAGAATCGTGAGAAGAGAGGTGAGAAAGAATTGCAAGCGCATGGAATCAATGAAAGCCTGGGCAACAAAAATAGCAAATAATACTGCAATAGTTGCGTAGGTTAAATAAGGGAATAACCACATTTTCACTTTGAGTGTCCCTGGATTTTCTTTTTCAATCTTATTTCTTAAAAACAGATGAGAAAAAGCGATAAAAATATACATAATCATCGTAACTCCACCCGAGCTATTAGCTAGAAAAGCAAATAATTTATCAGGAGACACAAATTTAAATGTCGTGCACACATAAGCAAAGAAAACACTTGCCATTAACGCCCAAATTGGGATGCCTCTCTTATTCACACGGGATAAAATTCTAGGAGCATCTCCCTTTTTTGATAGGGAGTAAAGCATACGTGAACTTGTATATAGCCCTGAATTTAAAACAGAAAGCAATGATATGAAAATTACAATATTCATTACTTGACCAGCACCAGGAAGTCCTGCCATGTTAAATACGCTAGCATAGGGAGTTTTAAGTAAACCTTCAGCCCCCTGCGGGATTAGTATAACTAACACAGCTACCGAACCAACAAAGAATAGAAGAAGACGCCACACTACAGCGTTTATTGCTCTTATAATATTTTTTTCGGGATTTTCAGACTCTCCTGCTGCAATAGCCGCTACCTCACTCCCAGATAATGAAAAGGTAATAAATATTACACTAAGGAGTACAGGTAGAAAACCATTCGGAAAGAATCCGCCATTTCCAATAATATTAGAAAGACCTGGTGTTTCAAATCCAGGAACAAATCCAAAGATCATTGCTGCACCTAAGCATAGGAATATTACAATGGCAGCTACTTTAATAAAAGCTAACCAGTATTCAAATTCTCCATAAGCTTTGACAGAATAGATATTTGTAAGTGTCATCAAAATAGGGAATGATAAACTTGCTATCCACATAGGTATAGAAGGAAACCAATCATGAATCATAGTACCCAATAAAGTGGCTTCAATCGCAATAATGATTACCCAGTTAAACCAGTATAACCAGCCAATCGTGTAACCGGCCCAAGGACCAATCGCTTGATGTGCGTAAGTTGAAAAGGACCCACTATCAGGATTCACAACAGCCATTTCACCAAGCATGCGCATAATAAGAACGATCATTAATCCTGCGATTATATAAGATAAGATTGCACCAGGTCCTGCTGAATCAATAATATTCCCGCTCCCTATAAATAAGCCTGCACCGATAACCCCACCAATAGAAATCATTGTTACATGTCTAGTCTTGAGACCATGTTTCAGTTCATTTGGTTGATAAGCCACTATTGTCACCATCCCTTAAAAATTGTCACTGTTTTTAATAGCAGTAAAAAACTCAATTGCTGCATGTCCTTGTTCACGGGTAACGGAGCTGGACTCTTTCATTCCACCAATTATTTCTTCGGTTCATCCTCACCAGTTTCTCCATTAATTTGAACAAGTCCAAATTCACTGTTATTGATAAAATGAAAAGCCTTATCTAGATATGTTGCAAAAAGCGAAGCTCATAAACCATAAGTAGTATCATTCGCTTTTTCTAGTGCTTTTTCTAGTGCTTCTTCATAAACAGCCACCTTTTTATATCAGCAACTACTGATCCGGAAACTTACTCTTTAATAATCATCATCAGGCCTTAAACGAACCGCACAGATGGCACTATAAATCCGCCTTCTCCTTGCACTGGTTCCATAATAACGGCTCCAACTTCTTGGTGATGCCTTCCGCTATAAAGAAATCTCTTAATTTATTAAGAATTTGATCATCTAATTGATCAATAATCATGTTACCTTCACTGCGGTATAATTGAATTTAACAGACGGCTACTACTTACAAAGCGACGGCTTTTGATGTATAAATCATTATATATCTGACTCTATCAATACTCTCATTACCTCACCTTTTTTTATATAAAGCATCCTCTCTTAATGAAAATTTGTAATTATATATAAAAATAAAAGCAATATCCATGCCAAAAAAAGGATTGTTAGTATATAAGGATTTAAAGGTTTCATGACTTTTATTCGATTCAAAATTGAATCAAAATCTTAATTTTTGATTCATAAATTAATTATTAACACCTTTTGATTCATATTCGAATCACAAAATGACAATTTAATTGTTTTCTTTTAGAATTTCGACATAACTTTTATGGTGAACTTCTAAGTATATTGCATCCGTTCATTCCGGGTGAAAATGAATTGATCGTCATACCAGGACAATTTATTGAAAATGTCTAAAGATCTGACACTTGTAGTAAATGCTTAAATCCGTAAATATTCAAACATGTCCGTAGTGAAAAATATCAGACTAGAGGGTTAATAATTTAAATGAAAAGAAGATGCCTAAATTTCCATTACTAATTTAGGCATCTTCTTTAAATATTATTTTAAATTCTTAGGAAAGACGAAATCACCTTTATCCGATTAATCGCTTTCATCACTCCGCCGCCCTTAGAAATCATTCTTGCCCTGTAAACTCGTACACCTAAAACCTGTAAAAGTAAGAGAATCTTGATTTTCGGGGTATATTGGCCATACAGATTTTGGTCCTCTCCCTAAAAATAACCGTAAGTTTAGTGATGTGGCTTCAACTATTTAGCTAGATACAACACTACAGTTTCTGCTGTAAAATATGTGAATATGTATTAAGGAAACAATGGGTCTTTATATTCCTAAGATATGTATTAATCCCCATGAACTTGAACTTTTAGGTCACTAATAATTTAACTATTGGGGAAATGTATACTGAATGTTGTTAAATTGTCATTAGACACACAATTCATATAACCATCATTACTTTCTATAATCTTCTTACATACGTAAAGTCCAATTCCTGTACCTAACTCTTTTGTTGTGAAAAACGGCTCAAAAATTGATTCTATCATTTCACTTGCAATAGCAGGTCCATTATTTGATATTCTAATAACCCGTTCATTTGGCTCAGTCATTGTATGTATTTTTAATGTTCTAGGCTGGTCTTTCCCCTTTAAAGCATCAATTGAATTTATAAAAAGGTTAAGAAATACCTGCTTTAGTCCATCCTTGCTCGCTGTTATGACAAAGTTCGGATAAATATCTATTTCTACATTAACGCTAGCATCGACAATACTCGCATATGTTAGTTGTTGGATTTCTTCAAGTAATTCCAACACAGAAATTTCCTCTCTTTGTTCCTCGTTAAAATCAGATTTAGAGGTGTGGAGGAATTGGGTTATTCTAAAATTCAGCTGATTTAGTTCATAATCTATTATATCTAAATATTTTAGATTGGGGTTCTCCCTTATTAGTAATTTATTAAACCCCATAATAGCTGTAAGAGGATTTCTGAACTCATGTACAAAGCTTGATGATATTTGTCCCAATACCGCTAATTTATCTTTGTGATTTTCACTTATAAAAGATTGTTTTTCCTCAATCACTTCATTTGTTAGATTTGTATACCTCGTTACGGCATGATAACTGAATGTATCGAAGTGTGTGTTGATTTCATCAATAAACTTCTGTATATATTTAATGGGGATATTTGCCCCAAAAACATTTCTGACAATGATATTTCTACCTAAATTAATATTGTACAAAAAATCTCCAATATTAATATTTGCTTTAAGGCGTTCATTTGCTACCTGGTAAGCCAATTTTGTTAGCACGTCATTTGACAATGACCCATTAAAAATATTAATGACTAGGGAGTACATCCCATATCCATTTTCTTTTATTTTTTCTTTGTAGGGGTCGATTTCATTTACTTTGATGGTCTCGTTCCATTCATTTAAAAACAGTGATTGATTTTCTTCTAAATATTGAATCAATACTTTTTTATACTTCTTTTGTTCTGATAACAATTCCATACTATTGACCACCACATTCTCTTTCGGAATTTTAGTTTATTATATTAATAACATTATTCTATATGATGTTTTAATTTCCTGCACTTCACACGATATATATATATATAAGTACGATAAGCCTATCATTGTTTTATTCAAGATCTGTTAATCTTCTTATGATACGATTTTAGAATAGAAAAAACAAACTCCAAAAGGAACAAACACATGAAAAAACAGCTCGTAAAGTAGATGAAATGTTGATAGGTGACAGGGAAAATAGTCTGGAGACCACAAGTATGATTGGTGGATAACAAAGAAACCGACCAAAATAGGTCGGGGAAGTTGGTGATTGGTTAAAAAGTATCATCAGTTAAATACTTCAAAAACACTCTGAATCACCTACTTTTTGAGTTATCGCATGATTTTGTAGGTTCTCATCTTTCTATAAAGAGTATTACGGCCAATTTTAAGTTGTTTTGCTGCGTTGCTAATATTTCCATTTGTTCGTTCCAACGCTTTTTTTATAAGTTGGATTTCTTGATCTAGCATGCTTGTAGGTTCTTGCTCCTTTGTTTCTTCTACATTTCTTGACGGAGATGAAACTGGACAAAGTGAAACGAGCAAAGCCTTTGTAATCGGATTCTGATTGGCTAGAAAAGCAGCCTGCCCTAGCACGTTTTGTAATTCGCGGAAGTTTCCTGGCCATTCATATTCAAAAATAAATGTTTTAGCATCTTCTGTTAACTCTGTACTTTCATTTCTATATGGTAAATGCGATAAAACATGTTCAGCTAACATTAATAAATCTGTACGATTCTTTAATTTTGGAAGTTTTAAGGTTAACCCATTCAGACGAAAAAATAGATCCGCACGAAACTGTCCTGCTTCTATTTCTTTCTGTAAGTCTTTGTTAGTTGCTGCGATTATTCTCACATCGATGGGGCGCGAAGTATTACCGCCGACACGTGTAACACAACGTTCCTGAAGCACCCGAAGTAAAGTCGCTTGAGCAGTAAGCGGCATATCCCCGATTTCATCTAAAAACAAGGTTCCACCATTTGCCGCTTCAAACTTCCCCTTATGTCCACCGCTATTTGCACCAGTAAAGGCACCCTTTTCATACCCAAATAACTCACTTTCTAATAAATTTTCAGGTATTGCACTGCAATTAATCGCGATAAATGGTTTATCTCTTCTAAAGCTGACACCATGAATAGATTGAGCAAACAGCTCTTTGCCTGTGCCGCTTTCACCAGTGATAAGAAGACTAATATCAAGTTTCGCAGCCCTTTTTGCTATAGATATCGTTTGATTCATTTGAGAATCATTACTGATGATATCAGAAAAATGATAACGATTTGTTTGTTCATCTTTCTGTTTTAGTTTCTCTAACCGAAGAATCACATAGGACAGATGTTGGGTATCTTTAATAAGGGGCTGAGCTGTAAACTTCTGATTTTTTATTGCAACCTTTTGTTCTAGTCCTTTAATTAATGCAAGAGTATCTAGTCCTGATATTATACTCGATATCGGTTGCCCCGTTGTGGTTTGTTCTAAACTGCCAATAGCACGGGATGCTGCGATATTAAGACTTGTAACGTTACCTTCTTTATTAATAGTAAATAGAGGGTCAGGATGCTGATCATATATAAAATAAAGATTTTTCTCTCGTTTTTGTGTTTGGGCTAATAAGAGGGCTTGTTTAATACTATCTGCCACTCTTTGAACTAAACTTATAGAAAACGGATGATAATCCTGTTGATGACTGCTTAAGTTTAAAACACCAAGAAGATGTCCATCAGGATGATAAATGGGAGTTGCGGTACAAGTAAGGAAATGGTTATCCTGATAAAAATGTTGGCTGCCGTGAATAAGTACTGTTTTTTTCTCAACTATAGCTGTACCTATTGCATTTGTCCCTTTTGATTCCTCCAGCCAATTTGCCCCTTTTCTAAGGGCAACATTGTCAGCATGCCGAATAAATGATGGATCTCCGACAGTTTCAATGATGTATCCTTCAGGAGCAGCAAGTAATAGAATAGATTCCATGCCATGTATAGAGCTATACACGTCTTCTAAAATGGGTGAAGAATAATATAGGAGCTCTGCATATTGATCCTGGAATTCGGCCAGCTCAAATTCACCCAGCATATTTTCCTTGTCCATTATTCTAGGTTGTAGTCCTTTTGAATGGCAGCGCTTCCAGGATTCTTGAATGAAAGTAGGAATGGTTTCTTTAGGCGCGCTAATATTGACTGACATAGAATAACTCCTCCCATTTGTAAAATACTCTTTATGTAATTTTGTTGATTCACTATCTTAACTTTGAACACATAGAACAACAAAATTTTTATAGGATAAAAAGGGTTTGTCCATACAACTTCATTATAGCAGAAAATTCAGAAACTAAACCAACGAATTCTACCTTTCGTTCGATTTTGTTCTAATATGGAACATGTAATTGTTCCATACTAGAACAAAAACTATTTTTCTAAAAACTATCCAATCATTTTTTACGGTTTTCATAGGGTTTTTGTTATTGGCATGAGTCTTGCATTATAACCAGTTGAGTACCTTATTCCAATTTTTTTTAAAAGGAGGATTAAATAACCAGGAAAGATAGATAAATAGAAAGAATGAATGGCAGCACAAACCTGTTTTAAACATGAGTTGCATCCGAAAATTGGATAAAAAAACACAGATTCGTCACGAAGCATTGTGGTACTAACTGAACATCAACAGCTCTTGAAGGTCTTAAAAATGCCCGATTCAGCACTAGCTGCAGATGATTTGTCGTAGAAATTGCATGCAAGGATAAATATTTTTGTTGATTCGGTCTAAGTATCCCCTTTGTTATTGGACACAAATTTCGTGCAGTAATTGATGAAGTTGGTAGTCACGTGTTTATGAGTCATACTCTTAATCTCGCGAAGGAATTAGGTACTGCCGTTTCAATAAATGGTAAGGCTAAGAATTCTGAATAAAGGATAGTTGAATTAACAAAAGGTAGCGCACATATATCGATTGATAATCTAGGTATAACATCTATATGCCAAAATTCTAATAGCAAACTGAAGTTTGATAGGTTTCATGGATAGACTTTCATATTATCTGAGCGAATTTGCCAGAATAAACATTTACTTATACCAAATGAAAAGGGGTTTTATAAATGGAACAAACAATTCGACTTAATCCACGTGTACAAGAATTCTTAAAAGGTACTAAAAAGCTTTTGATTAATGGGGAATTGGTAGAAGCTACTTCTGGTCAAACTTTTGAGACCCTTGATCCTTCCAACGGGAAAGTTTTAGCAATTGTGAGCGAAGCCGGACCAGAAGATGTTGATAAAGCAGTCAAAGCAGCCCGCCAAGCATTTGACAATGGTCCTTGGAAAAAAATGAGTGCTTCTGAACGCAGTCGCCTCATTTATAAATTAGCGGATTTAATGGAAGCCCACAAAGAAGAGTTAGCACAATTGGATACACTAGATAACGGGAAGCCTATTGGTGAAACAACTAATGCGGACGTCCCTCTTGCCATTGATCACTTCCGTTATTATGCTGGGTGGACTACTAAGATTGTCGGTCAAACGATTCCTGTTGCAGGGAATTACTTCAACTATACTCGCCATGAAGCAGTAGGTGTAGTTGGACAAATTATTCCTTGGAATTTCCCTCTTCTTATGGCAGCGTGGAAATTAGGTGCAGCCCTTGCAACCGGATGTACAATCGTTTTAAAACCAGCAGAGCAAACACCACTTTCAGCATTGTATTTAGGTCAACTCGCACTCGAAGCCGGGTTTCCTCCTGGTGTTCTTAATGTTATACCAGGATTTGGTGAAACAGCAGGCTCACCACTTGTAGATCATCCGGATGTGGATAAAATTGCTTTTACAGGTTCTACCTCAGTAGGTAAAATGATTATGCGCCAAGCTTCAGGTACAGTGAAAAAGATTTCACTAGAACTGGGTGGGAAATCACCAAATATCATTTTACCAGATGCTGATATGACTAAAGCGATTCCCGGTGCTTTATCGGGCATTATGTTTAATCAAGGACAAGTTTGTTGTGCTGGCTCTCGCCTTTATATTCAGAAGAAGTCCTATGATAATGTGGTAGCTGATTTAGTTTCCCACGCAAAAAACATTAAACAAGGGGCTGGCCTTGATCCATCTACACAGATAGGGCCATTGGTATCTAATGAGCAACTAGAACGTGTGGGTAGTTATATTGAACAAGGAAAATCAGAAGGTGCAGAAGTGGTTACAGGCGGTAGTTATGGACAAGGCGATGGCTATTTTGTAGCACCTACAATATTTGCTGGTGTCAATGATGAAATGACTATTGCTAAAGAAGAAATCTTCGGACCTGTTGTAGCTGCCATGCCGTTTGACGATTTAGACGATGTGATTCGCCGTGCAAATAACACCGAATATGGATTAGCAGCAGGTTTATGGACACAAGATGTAAAAAAAGCCCATTATGTGGCCAATGAATTAAAAGCAGGTACAGTTTGGGTAAACTGCTATAACGCTTTTGATGCCGCTTCTCCTTTTGGAGGGTACAAACAAAGTGGAATTGGTCGAGAAATGGGAAGCTATGCGTTAGATAACTATACTGAAGTTAAAAGTGTATGGATTAACTTAAACTAATAAAACTTTATAAACCACTTAAAACAGGGGCATCTTTGTCCCTGTTTGCTTATATATTTTATTTATGTTACACGCAAATAAACTTAATTTGTAATTTATCCCTTCTATATTATTAAGAGATAGGTAGGATTTGCAGAATCCCTAAAACCAACACTTAATACTAACAGATTTTATCTAAATGGAAGAATAAGGAGAGAGATTAAATGGAAAAGACAGCTTTAATTCTTGTTGACGTTCAGAATGATTATTTTCCAAATGGTCGGATGGAGCTATTTGAACCTAATAGAGCAGCAAATAACTCCCGAAAGTTGCTAAATTTTTTCCGCAACCAAAACATGCCAATATTTCATATTCAGCATATATTCAATGATCACAACGCTCCATTTTTTGCTCCAGGAACAGAAGGTATCACGATTAACGAGGCTGTTACACCACTTGAAGGAGAAACTATCATTCAGAAGAATTATCCGAATAGCTTCCGAGAGACTCCCCTCCTTAATCAACTTCGTCAAGCTGGCACCGAGCATGTTGTCATATGTGGCATGATGAGCCACATGTGTATCGACGCAACTGCCCGTGCCGCCGTAGACTATGGGCTCACGTGCACCGTCATTGAAGATGCCTGCACATCTCCTGACCTATCTTTTCGCGGACGCAACATACAAGCCACCGATGTCCATGACGTATTTATGGCAGCGCTTGGAAGCCTCTACGCTACAATTGAAACAGCAACTGCTTATTTAGAAAAAGCAAAAGTAAAGTAAAAATAAGAGTGATCTAGACTTGATTTAGGTTAGGCTTTAAAAATGCCTTTCCAGTATGGTTTAAAGTTTGTTGATTTATCTGGCATTTTTCCAAATCAACAAACTTTCCATTTCTCTCTTACACATTCCTATTGTAATAGCCCGATAAAAGATTACGGAACCAGAATACATCTTTTAATTTTCAGATTTTTTACTCCATCTTCATTCCAAATTGCCATCCCTTTTTTGTGTGATCATTCATCGGAAACAAAAGCCGTTTTCTTAGACTGAAGAAGGGAGTATCGCTGCATTATTATGATATCTCCCTTTTACTAACGGGGCTATTCTTTATTCTTGGGTGGTACTTGCCCTCATTCGCTTGTCTAATTCTTCAAGCACAATCGGCCAAGCCTGTTCGTGCTGATTTCTCGACTCCTCATCTAGAAAGCCAGCATGAGTAAGACGCAAATGCGTACCGTTTGTGTAAGATTCTAGTTCAATCGTAACAACCGTTTCAGCTCCTCTTGTTCCCTCAGCCCCGGTAACCCACGTTAATTCGATGAGTCTATTGGGTTCAAGCCTAAGAAATCGGCCGTAATGGGGATGACGCTTTGCCTTTCTTTCGGTCTCGAATTCGTAGATTGTCTCAAAGAAGAAAACCGAGTTGACTTCTCCATTCATTAACACCGATCCTGGAGATGCAAACCAGAGGTCAAACTGTTTAGTCCACGCTAGGAAAAGAGCATCAGGCAATGAATCAATTATACGGTCCACCGTTAGAGAAAAAGGTCTTGATGAAAGGTCTGGTATTGAAATAGGCATTATCATCAATTTGTCTTTGATACCGAGCGTAAATTGATACCAAATTCAAGAAAAGCCTTCATACATAAGATCATATCAACCCAGCCTTGCGTCTGTTGTCCGTAACATTTTATTCCTTGTTCATTTCCTTCCCAGCCATCCTCACTCACCTTTACCAAGGTTGAGGTTGCGTCTAACCACTCTAGCTTGAATTCTACATTAGTTTCTACTCCACTAGCCGACCACAGAAATGTTATATAGTGCTCTTCTTCGCTTACTTTCTTAACAGTAATAGGAAACTCTGCACCAACATCGTCCCATCTCCAAGTAATAGTTTTATTGCTTTCAATGCGACTAGTCCCGCTAGATATAAAGTATTGAGACATTATTTCAGGATCAACAATTGCTTCAAAAACCTTGTCAATTGACTTAGAGATTTTTCTTTCAATTTCAACTTTTAGTTTCATCTACTAATTCTCCTGTTATAACATGTATTTGTATCCCATTGGTAATATACCTTAACGCAGTTTTTTTCTTCTCATATAAAATATTTCTGTTTTTCTTATGATATCCCTTTAATTTTTTTCTTGTTTAGTTACGATGCAACCACTATAGTATGACTCCCGATTTGTTATTTTATAATGGGTTTTCTCCCCTTCATTATTAAAAGGGGGCTAGTTATTTTCCAACTAAGGACCATTATCCGTTAAAATAAAAAAATATATACTAGTATAGTACATCAGCTGTCGACACACTCCATAATGGTTTCAAATTAAAACTCTGAAAGAATTAACTAGTACTGGCCAAATAGACGAAAAAAAGAGACCTTTCTTTTACGAAAAGTCTCTTTGGATTACCGTTTAACCATTCTGTTCGATTTGGATTTTATTTCTGATAGCTTTTTCTTTTTCTACTTTTTGTTGTCTAAGGTTACCCGCCACTAAAATCCCAATCACGACTATTGCTTCAAATCCGTATTTTACGAAGGGATTAGCAAAGTAGTTGTGCATGAAAGGTTCAGCTACGATCATCTTAGCAGCTGTCCAGCCTAGTATCCCGGCTCCAATTACTATGATGAATGGGTAGCGTTCAATCAGTTTCAGGATCAAAGTGCTTCCATACATCACTACTGGAATCGACACAAGCAATCCAATCACAACTAATGTGAAATTTCCATGTGATGCGCCAGCTACAGCTAGAACATTATCCAATCCCATTAAAGCATCTGCAATAATAATAGTTTTAATGGCAGCCCACATTGAGTCAGCGGGTTTCACATCATGTTCTTCCTCATCAATAAGAAGCTTATAAGCAATCCATACCAGCAGTAATCCTCCAATTAAATGAAGGCCAGGCACCTCTAAGATTACAACAACCAATAGCGTTGCAATAATCCTGATAACAATTGCCCCGACTGCTCCCCAAATGATCACCTTTTTTTGCTGATCTTTTGGAAGCTTTCTTGCAGCCAATCCAATAAGGATCGCATTATCTCCAGCAAGAACCAAATCTATCATAATGATTGCTAAAAGACCTGAAATAAATTCACCTGTTAAAAAATCCAACACATCTTCCTCCTTTTAAACAAAAATAAAGAGACCTCTGCCATAAATGGCAAAGGTCTCGCTAAGCACTAATTGATTAGGCCAATAAAGCCGGTGGAGAAATTCCACGTAATGACGACTTTATTTCAGGTAACACCTGACGCTACTCCCCTTCACGGGATAAGTATTATGAAATTTTTCCCTAAAATCTAAGTATCTTGCATTATAGAAAACTTAAAGAAATCTTATTGCAATTCTATTATACCAAATATATGAATAAAATAAAGTAAAAAATAATGATTAATTTTCTGGACTTTCCTAGGAAATAATTGGTTTATCAGCTTATAGATAGAATATATTGTCTTGGTCTATCTTCTGGCTTGGTATATTCATCATATTTCCGCTTAGTTTTTCTTTGTAAAGAGCTATTAAAATTCTACATCATACAAATACGATAAGGAAACTATTAGAGAAAACTTGATATCTTGCAACTGAGCCTGGGTTACCTAACCTTATTGTTTCCTAAGCATCACTTCTAAGTGGTAGCATAATTCGTCAACAAGAGCAGTGAACTTGTTCAAATCCTTCCCCCATAAATGTTGATTACCTAGAAAGGTCTCAACCAATTGTTTAAGTGAAATTTCTTCTGCCTCATAACGAAGCCACTGTTCTCTAAAAAATTCAATTGTTTTTACATCATCTTTTACAACATACTCTTTACCACCAAAGCTTTCCCCTACATAATTCCCTTTCACTTTCTGTACCTTATAAAATCTGATCAGACCAGCAAATGCTCGTACAACGCAAACAGGCAACCTATCTTTCTTCTCAAAATAATCTTCTATAGTCGGCAGAAGACGAACCTTAAACTTCGATACACTATTCAATGAAATGTCGGCCAGACGATGATGAACAAAAGGGTTCATAAAACGCTCCATAACGCTTTCTCCATATATTATCATCTCATTACGATCAAATGGTAATGAGGGAATTATTTCCTCATTAATTGCTTGTCGCAGAAATTGATTAAAATCAGGGTGATCGATTACCTGTTTCACTTCTTCCAATCCAGATAATATACCCAGAGGAGCCATTAACGTATGTGAGCCATTTAGAATACGTATCTTCCTCATTTGATAAGGAACTAAATCCTTTACCCAATGCACGTTTAAGCCTGATTGTTTCAAAGGAAGACGCTGGTCAAAAGAAGGGGCACCTTCTATAGCCCATAAATGATACGGCTCAGCTGTATTTAATAAAGAATCCTCATATTCCCACGATGCAAATAATTCATCCGCCTCTTTAGCAGGAAATCCTGTTACAATACGATCTACAAGGGAGTTAAGGAACAGATTATTTTGGTCTACCCAATCCATAAATGACTTCGGTAATTCCCAGTCCCTACTGTGCTGAAGGACACATTGCTTCAACATATCACCATTTCTCTCCAAAAGCTCACATGGTAACATGATGAGACCTTTTTCTGTTTCTCCGTTAAAATATAAATATCGCTGATATAAAAATGCTGTTAGTCTCCCCGGAAAAGATTCAATCGGTACTCCCTCTTCCCAGGGAATATGCTGGTATTTTAGCCCAGCCTCTGTCGTGTTAGAGACTACAAATTCCAATGTAGGGTTTTGGGACAACGCCAAAAACTCGTCCCATTCTTCATACGGATCAATTGCCTTCGAAAAAACGGAGATAATCTCTTTATTATCTACTTTCTCCCCATTCTTAAATCCCCGTATCATCAACGTATATAATCCATCTTGTTGCTTCAATTTCTCTATTTTTCCTTTTCCAGTGGGGCGAGGCTGGGTAACGACAATACTTCCCTGGAAATGCCCTTGTTTATTACATTCAGAAATCATCCAATCAAAGAAGCCACGCAGAAAATTCCCCTCTCCAATTTGCAGCACTTTTACTGGGTAATCCTGCATCATATGTCCAATTTGCACAGCTCCTGTTTCTTTACTTAGGCTCTTCACATGACTTTGATTTTTATTCATGATTATAAACTCCCTTTCATAACAGAAAATTTCTCTCTACAGAAGATGAACAAAGCAACCACATCACACGGTTGCTTTTATTAGACATGAAACCATCGTTTAAATTTCAACAATAGCCTTAATGACTTTAGCATCTGGAGTTAACCATCCTTCAAACTGTTGGATCATTTCATCCAAATGCGTACGGTGTGAAATATACAAACTTAAATCCACTCCACCATTTTTCACCGTATTCACTACATAATCAAAATCTTCTCGAGTAGCATTTCGGCTTCCCATTAGGGTAAGCTCTTTGCTATGGAAGTCAGGGTCATTAAAGGAAATATCAGACTTCACTAAACCTACATAGATCAGTCTTCCTCCGTGAGCAGGGTATTTAAACGCCTCCATCATCGACTTCGCATTACCAGTTGCGTCAAATACAACGGTAGGCATTTCTCCATTTGTCAACTCGGCTAATTTCTCTAATGGTTGATCCAAAACGTTCAACGAATAATCTGCCTTTGCCCATTTACCAGCAAACGCAAGGCGCTCATTGTTTACATCCATTGCAATTACTTTCGCTCCTTGTTCTTTAGCAAATGCCATAACTCCTAATCCTATTGGACCTGCACCAATAACGAGTGCAAACTCCCCTTCTTGAATCGCAGCACGTCTAACCGCGTGAGCCCCTATACTTAAAGGCTCTATCATAGCTGATTGATCAAGGGTAAGCCCTTCAGTTTTCACTAAATGATCATAAGGAACCGTAATCCATTCACGCATTCCACCTTCCATATGTACACCCAACACTTTCATACTCGTACAGCAGTTCGTTTTTCTGTTTTTACAAGCAATACATTTTCCACACTCCATATATGGAATGATCGAGACTTGATCACCAATTTTTAGTCCCGATGCATTCTCAGGGATGGATTCAATATGCCCAGATAGTTCATGACCAAGTATCCGTGGATAGCTAAAAAATGGTTGATTACCTCCATAGGCATGAATGTCCGTTCCACATATTCCAATGCGCTTCACACGAATTAAAGCTTCTCCTGAGTTTGGAACAGGTTGTTCAGCCTCTATCATTTTAAATTGATAAGGTTGCTCACAGACTATACTTTTCACAAAATAACACTCCTTTTTTTATATTTTTAATCTACTTAAAAGATGAGAAAATTACCTATTTTAAAGAATGACTCCCTCTTTAAAAATACTTATCTCCCTATAGCCGAATTTTTCATTATTGGTTTTCTTTTCACCAGATGCAAGCTCAAGAATGTAACGGAATAAATCATGCTTTAATTTATCTATGTTTTGACCTTCAATTAACTGTCCCGCATTATAATCAATCCAATGCTTTTTGCGTTTGGCTAAATCTGAGTTTGTCGCTATTTTCACAGTTGGCACCGGGCCGCCAAATGGTGTTCCTCTTCCTGTGGTAAATAGAACGATATGAGCCCCTGATGCTGCCAAAGCCGTAACCGATATCAAGTCATTACCAGGAGCATTGACCAAATTCAGTCCATGTTTAACTACTCGTTTGCCATATGGATTGACATCTACAACCGTAGCATGACCGCCTTTTTGCGTACATCCAAGTGATTTTTCCTCCAGTGTACTAATACCACCTTCTTTATTTCCCGGTGAGGGATTTTCATAAATTTCCTGATCATGCCGAATGAAATATTGTTTAAAATCATTAATAAGATGAACGATTTTATTAAATGTTTCTTCATCTTTTGCCCGGTTCATTAATATAGTTTCCGCTCCAAACATCTCTGGAACCTCTGTCAAAATTGTTGTCCCACCATTTTCAACAATAAGATCGGATACCGCTCCAACTAATGGATTGGCGGTAATACCTGAAAAACCATCAGATCCTCCACACTTTAATCCTATTTTCAACTTTGAAACCGGTATCGGCTGACGTTCAAATTGTTCCGCGTATCCCACTAATTCTTCCAATAATCGTAAGCCGCACTCTAATTCGTCATTAACCTCTTGGGCTTTGAGAAATTTAATACGATTCGGGGGATACTCGCCAATGACTTCTTTAAATGCTTCAATTTGATTATTCTCACATCCTAATCCCACAACCAACACTCCGGCTGCATTCGGGTGTTGAGCCAAGGATGCTAATAGCTTCTGTGTATTAGTCAAGTCATCCCCTAATTGAGAACAACCGTAGGGATGAGGAAAGTGATGAATTCCATCAATTTGTCGCTCCTTAAACTGCTCATTGCCCATTTTAGCAAGCACTTCACATGTTTTATTGATACAACCAACCGTATTGATAATCCATATTTCATTACGGATGCCCACATCCCCGTCTTCACGAATATATCCTTGGAATGTATGTTTTGAGTCTTCGACTTCTGTATTTTGAATGCTTGGTTGATAGGAATATTCCAATATCCCCTGCAAACCGGATCCTAGGTTATGAGTATGAACCCACTCCCCAGCATCCAGATCTTTTTTGGCTTTCCCAATCGAGTAGCCAAACTTAAGAACATCTGCCCCCTGCTTTACCGGGTTTACTAATATCTTATGTCCTTTCGGAATATCATCACGAGCCTTTATATTGATAATTTCATTGTCTCCCGATTGAATTTGAAGGCTCTCCCCTTTTCGGATCTCATGCAAGGAAATAACCACATCATCTTTTGAATGCAATTGAACAATCTTATTCATTTTGTCCCCTCCTATTTTGAGTGTTGGCGTACAACACCTAAACGGTAATTACTATTAGAAAACCCTTTCATTTTCAAGCATGAATTTATTTCCTTATGAATCTATTATCATTTTAACATCAAGAATTGAAATATAAATTGCATTTTTTGATATATATATACTCATTTTTGTTGTAATATACAATCAGGTGATGAGCGAAATGAAAAAATATCAAAAAGTGTCCAATCATGATTTACTGTTCCCTTTATCTTTTGTCTATCAAGATACTAAAAGTCCTCAGAAAGAACTATCTGATCATATGCATGATTATTATGAAATTGTTTATGTTTATAGCGGTAATGGGACCTTTTTTGTCGGTGATGTGTTTTATGATATGCAACAAGGAGATGTATTCCTAATCCCTAACGATACGATTCATAGAGCAATGCCGAATAAGGACGACCCTGTTACTTCTACGATTATCTTTTTCAGCCCCACATTAATATATAAGGACATTGTTGATGATTCTTTTTCATATTTAAATTTGTTTGACCTGACAAAAAAGAGTAAGAATTATAAAATATCCTTACCACCAAAGAAACAGGTAAAAATGGAAGAACAGCTTCTACACATTTATCAAGAAACATCAGAAAATGCATTAGGCGCAAGGCATGCCACTTTGCTGATTGTTCACCAGATTATGCTTGATTTATGCCGTATACGAATAAATAACGAACAGGATATGTCGGAGACTAATACCTATAGTTCAGTATGGATTAAAGATATTTTGGCATATATTAATGACCATTTAAGTGAACCATTAACCTTGACGATACTTGCTAATAAATCCTTGGTCAGTCCCTCTCATTTCAGTAGAGTCTTTAAAGAAACAACTGGAATCGGGTTAATCGTGTATCTGAATACGAAAAGAGTCATTAAAGCAAAGGAACTGTTATTGGAAACGAATCACACAGTTTCGCAGATTGCTGAAATGTGTGGTTTCGAAAGTATGCCCCATTTTCATCGTATCTTCAAAAAATACAATGATAGGACTCCAGCTAATTTTCGAAAAGCACACCATAAATCTTAGATTCAGAAAAATTGAGTAGGTGCATGATGATTCATACAGCTCCCTTGAACTCGTACAGATTACCGCATAATTCCTTATTTGGATAAAATATAAGCTAACTAAACTTTCGATATTGTGTAGTTGCAAAAATATGTATCCTATTAAAATAGAAGTGTCCCTCCATAGATAATTCCATTGGGGGGACACTTCTATTTTATTAATCTATTACGCGGGTTTAACTATCGGACGTACAAAGCGAATTACTGCAAGCGATGCAACAATAGCTAATCCACCTGCAAGCAAGAAAGCTACTGTGTATGTGCCTGATGTATCAACAATGTATCCTGTTAAAGTTGGTCCGATAATTCCTGCTGTATTTGCTAAGAAATGCATAAAACCACCAACTGATCCAACGTTATCTGGGTCTACGACATCATTAATAATCGCCCAGTATATTGCACCTGTTAAATATAGGAAGAACACAGAAAGTGCAACTAGAGTTACTGCACTTAATGTTGTCGATACAAGGCCGGCAAATCCGATACAAACAGCCGATAAGAACAAACAAGTAACAAGCACGAGCTTACGTGAGAATAAAACGCCTTTTTGTGCGAACTTTTTAAAGAAGAAATCCGACACGAAACCTCCCAAAGCAAGACCAATAAACCCAAATATCCACGGAATTACTGTGATGATACTCATATTTTCTACGCTTAGTCCGCGTGCATTTACCAAATAGCTTGGGAACCATGTTAAGAAAAAGAACAAGATATAGTTGTACGAAAAAAATGCAAGTGCTGTAAATAATACAGTTTTTTGTTTTAAATAGAAGGTGAATTTCAATTTTCCTTCCGATGCTGCTGCTACATATTCTTTTCCCATATTTTCCTGTTCAGTTGACTCTTCTGGTTTTTCTTTAGCAAATTTCCACCAGCACACAGCCCATATAAGACCAATCACCATGATAGCAATAAATGAAACTCTCCAACCATATGAGATTGCTATAAAGCCAACAATCGGTCCTGCAATGGCTCCACCAAGTGGTGTCCCGCTATTAGTCAAACCAACAACAGATGCCCGTTGATTAGAAGGAAACCAGTTATTTACCATTTTATTAATTGTTGAGGAGAGTGGACCTTCACCCATCCCGAACAAAATACGAATAACAATCATACTGACAAACCCGACAGCCAGTACAAGTGCACCACTGAATATAGACCAAACAATCATAGCAACGAAAAGTGTCAGCTTCGCACCATATTTATCGGATGCCATTCCTCCAAGAAAGTTAAATATCGCATATCCTACAGAAAAACTACTAAAAATAATCCCCATCTGTGTCGCTGTTAACGATAAATCATCTTGAATAAACGGCGCTGCTATAGACAATGCAGAACGGTCTAAATAATTTATTACACCTGCTAAGAACAAGAAAAGAATGATCATTCCTCTACCTTTTGTAAACATAAAGAACCCCCCTAGATGTTTCAATAAATGTAAAAGTACCTTTGAAAACGTTTCCAATTTATAACCAAGAACCAACACATATAAAATAAACCCCTAAAAAACATGAAAAAGTAAATCGGTTTAGTAAACTCTAGTAAAAAAAGCGCTTTCTTTTTCACTTAAAATCTTGCGTCTAGCAAGAATTTCTTGACAGCAAATTCGGTTTCAAACGATGCACGCTTGTGTCTTCTTTTCCAGTTTTATTTATCTGCCTAAGCAATAACTCTGCTGCCTGATTTGCCATTTCAATTGCTGGCTGATTAACCGTTGTTATAGTCGGTGTATAGAAGTTAGCGTACGGGACTTCATCAATTCCAATAACCGCAACATCCTCAGGAATATTCATATCGTGTTTTTTCATATATCGCAAAATTTCATTAAGTACGATATCATTTCCTGCTAATATGGCTTGAGGCGGTTTTTTTAATTCGAAAAATTCTGAAAGTGCATTCGGGATTTCTTCTGCATTCACTGTTTTAATATAATCTGCATTGAATTGTATTCCATGTGACGCGAGTGTATCTTTGTACCCTTGGATACGTTCAATTCGAGGACTGATATTATGGATTATAGAAGTGGTTATGATTGCAATTTTTTCATAACCTTTTTCTACAAACCGATCAACCGCTAACTTTGACGCAAGATGATTATCAAGCATAACAGTCGCAATATTTAATTCTTCTATCGTCCGATCCATAAATACAATTGGAAACTGATCACTCTTCATACGTTTATATAAATCAAGATTGTCCCCTGTGGGGAAAATGATGATTCCATCAACTTGCTTTGCTCTTAGCATTTCAATATAATTCTTTTCCTTCTCAGGATTATCATCTGCATTACATACAATAATATGAAACCCTTGTTTATAAAAGTAGTTTTCTATTGCACGTATAATTTGTGTGGAAAACGTGTGAAGAATATTGGCAACCACTACTCCAACCGTAAAAGTCGATTTTTGTTTTAAACTGCGCGCTATAATATTAGGTTGATAGTTCAACTCTTCAATAGTCTCTTCAATTTTTTTTCTAGTTTTTTCACTCATGTACTCGTATCGCTTATTCAAGTATTGGGAAACAGTGCTTTTCGATACTTTCGCATGTTTGGCGACATCAGTAATTGTAATAGTTTTCATTTCATTCATTCCTGTCTCGTGTTTTCATTTCTGTGCTTATCACCATTTAACAAAGTGGTTTATGATATATAAGAAATATTCTATTATATTAAGAACAGCTTTACAATCACCTTCTGTTATACCGAAAATGCACATCCCAATACCATCCCATAATCAGTGAGCTATCATAAAAAGACCAGTCGCCTGCATGGCTTCTTTATTTTAAAAAAAGAAATTTGTTCACACTCCTGAGTAGGCCATGAAACCGCCATCAACTGGCACCGTAATTCCTGTGACAAAACCCGAATAGGATTCATCAACAAGCCAAAGCAATGTACCAAGCAAATCTTCAGGTTGCCCAAAGCGTTTCATAGGTGTTGCTGTAATAATTTTATTGGACCTTGCCGTAAGACTACCATCTTCATTAAGCAAAAGGTCTCGATTTTGCTTCGTCAGAAAGAAACCTGGTGCAATAGCATTCACACGTAAGCCCTCTTCAGCAAAATGAACAGCCATCCACATTGTAAAGTTATTTATCGAAGCTTTGGCAGCACTATATGCTGGTACTTTAGTCATTGGAGCGTAAGAGCTCATGGAAGAAATATTTAATATAACTGGTGCTTCCACTTGTAATAACGCTTTCCCAAAAACCTGACTCGCCAAAAATGTACCTGTGAAATTACTGGCAAAAACTTGAGAAAAACCATTTTCATCTAAATCGAAAAATGACTTTCCATCTACATCTTCCCCATATTTCTCTGGAGCTGTAATGGCATCAGGGTGATTGCCTCCAGCACCATTTATTAATAGGTCCACTCGTCCGAACTTTTCCAGTATTTTCTCTCTTGCATTCTCTAATGAGATTCTATCCAAAACGTCTGTCGCGATGGATATTGCAGTTCCGCCTGTTTGGCCAATGATATCGACTATCTGTTGTCCTTTTTCAGCCGTTCTGTTCAATATAGCTATTTTGACACCATGACGGGCTAACTCTACAGCCATTTTGGAACACAATACACCACTGCCGCCGGTGATTACTGCCACCCTATTTGTTAAGTTTTCGTGGATAGGCATCATGATTGCTTACCAACTTTGGAGGCTTCATATGCATCCCACAATCCAAGTAAATACATAATACCTAATGCCCTGTCGTATAATCCGTAACCTGGGCGACAAACCTCTCCCCAAATGTGACGGCCGTGGTCAGGTCTTACATAGCCAGTATAATTTTGCTTGTTCAATTCTTCTACAACACCCTGCACATTAATGGATCCATCCTGTGTATAATGCGATGTTTCCACAAAGTCACCGTTTTCATAAATTTTCACATTACGGATATGCGAGAAAGGAGCACGGTAAGCATACTTTTTAGCTACTTGTACCATATCATTTTCAGGGTTCGCACCCATCGAGCCTGTACACATCGTAAACGCATTCGATGTCGAATCCGAAATGGCGATTAGTTTTTCATAACTTGATTCTCCCGTGATGATTCGTGGCAAGCCAAAAATGGACCATGGTGGATCATCCGGATGTATCGCCATTTTAATGCCGCATGCCTCGGCAACAGGTAATATTTCCTTAAGGAAAATTTCTAAATTCGCCCATAGCTGATCTTCATCTATACTTTTATATGCTTCGAATAATTCAGAAATCTGCTCCATCTTTTCTGGTTCCCAACCAGGCAATGTTAAATCTGAAGCTTCTGCTACCGTACGAATTAACTCTTGTGGATCTAACGTATCTACTTTTGCTTTTTCATAAAATAATGCAGTTGAACCATCTTCTAATGGATGGAACATTTCTGTTCGAGTCCAATCAAAAATCGGCATAAAATTATAACAAATGACTTTTACGCCAGCCTCTGAAAGGTTACGGATCGTCTCTTTGTATTTCTCGATATACATCATACGATCTTCATTTCCTAATTTAATCGATTCATGAACATTTACACTTTCAACAACATCTGTGTGAAAACCAAATGATTGGATATACTCAATTTCTTTTTTAATTTCTTCTTTTCCCCATACCTCACCAACAGGTTTTTGGTGCAATGCCCAGACAATCCCCTTAACTCCAGGGATTTGTTTAACCTGCTCCAATGTAACGGTATCATTGTCTTTCCCATACCATCTAAATGTAATATTCATTGTGCACCCCCATTATTCTGCAATTTTCTGCATGTATTCTCTACTTAATTCAACTACGGCTTCATAGCCACCGCTTCTATAGGCTTTGTTTAAGTCACTACCAATTCCTGCAGCTACTGCACCTGCATTCAGCCAGTCCTTCATATTGTCCAAATTAATTCCGCCGGTAGGCATAATCCTTACATTAGGTAGCGGACCATTAACGGACTTGATGAAAGAAGGTTCAAAGTGGTTTGCCGGAAATAGTTTCAGAACATCACAACCTGCTTCAAGTGCTGTAGCCATTTCTCGAATTGTCATACAACCAGGCATATATGGAATGCCATATCGATTACAAAGGATAGCAACTTCTTCAACAAAATAGGGACTTACAATAAAACTGGCACCAGCTAAAATGGCATGGCGAGCTGTTTCAGAATCCAATACCGAACCTGCTCCTATAAGTGCATCTGTATTTTGCAGTTCCTTGAAAGCTTCTTCAATTCGTGGTGTTGTATAAGTCAATTCGATTGACCGTATACCACCTTCAACAGCTGCTTTAGACAGTTGTGCCGCTTCCTCTGCATCCTGTCCCCGGATAACAGCTACAACTTTCGTTTCTGTTATTTGGTGAATTATTGAATGTTTATCCATTACGTCAACCCCCTTAATTAAATACGATGATCGCTTTTCGAACCTGTTCTGGATGGTTTTCAACAAAATTAAATGCCTCTTGTACATCATCAAGGGAAAATGTATGTGTAACTAAACCTTCATGTCGTAGATTACCTTCATTTAACAGTTTCACTACTTTTGGGAACTGGTTGGTTTGCAATCTAGAACCTTTCACCGAAACTTCCTTTTTAGTGATTGGAAGCTGGGAAACCGCTGCAGTTCGCTCATCAAAACCTAGCACGACTATCCGTCCTGCAGTAGAAACTACTTCAAAGGACAATTCAAAAGTCATGGGCAAACATACGGCATCAATGACAACATTGGCACCTTCGCCATTCGTCCATTCCTGTACACGCTTTTGAACATCTTCACTGCCCGCATGAACAGTAATATCAGCGCCATTTACTTTAGCAAAAGCCAAGCGCTCATCACTTAAATCCGTGATCATTACCGATGCCCCTTGAAGCTTGGCCATCTTTAATATACAAATCCCAATAGGACCTGCTCCTTGGATAAGTACTGTGTCCCCTTTCTCTACTTCTCCTCTCCAAACCGCTTGTGCACCGATTGTATAAGGTTCAGCTAATACTATTTCTTCCCAAGCTAAAGCGGAATCCACAACATGTAGTTGTTTTTCGGGAAGAACACACCATTCCCTCATCCCACCATCTTCATGTACACCAAAAACAGACAATGTTTCGCATACATTTTGGCGACCTTTACGGCAAGCATAACACTCTCCACAATAACTGATAGGCTCAATAACCACGTGGTCTCCCACTTTAATACCTGTGACATCTTGACCAATCTCCACAACTTCTCCAGCTACCTCATGCCCTACAACTCGGGGCAATGTAGCAAGAGGATTTGTACCATGGTAGATATGCATATCTGATCCACAAATCCCGACTCTTTTAACTTTAACAAGGACATCTGTTGAGTTCGAAATCTCGGGTTTTTCTACTTCTTGAATAACAAGTTCATGTGCTTTTCGTACTTGAACCGCTTTCATTTCTCCACCTACTTTGTAAGAAATTCATACACACTCGACGCTATCGTAATACCTTGTACTAGGTTTCTTTCTTCATGAAGCTGTTCTATTTCACCCGGTACATATACTCGGTCGAACCCTGGAGCTGGTTGAACCTGTTGAAGCTCTTCTATCATCCGATCCATCTGCTCCAAAAACAGGTCAGAATCAGTGAAGAACGAAGGATTAATTACACAGAAATAGTGACCAAGCTTTCTTTTCTTTTCAAGATCATCATACATTTTTCCAATGTGTGGACCAAATGCCGCACCTGCTAATAATCCAGAAAACACATCCACTATGACAGATAACCCATAGCCTTTTGGACCTCCAAAAGTGGAAAGGGAAACGACTTTGTTTGGATCTGTGACAGTAGCTCCATTTTCATCGACTCCCCAGCCTTCAGGGATTGCCTTTCCTTCTTCTCGTGCTTGAAGGATTTTGCCCAATGCTACATTGGATGTCGCCATGTCTAGGATAAAGGGTTTCTTTGTCTTTGTAGGTACTCCATAAGCAATAGGGTTTGTTCCAAGAAACGATGTCTTACCTCCAAAAGGAACCACGATTTTATCTGTATGTGACATCGCAATCCCGATTAGTTTTGCATCCGTAGCTTTTTGAACGAAATAGCTTAATGCTCCGCAATGGCTACTATTTACAACAGTCACCATACCCACTCCATTGTTACGAGCCATTTCGATTGCATGATCCATAGCTACTTCCCCGATAACATGCCCAAATCCATCATCCCCATCAACTACTCCCGTTACAGGTCCGCTCGATTGAAAGGAAATCTGCGCATCAGGGTTAATTCCTCCTGCCTGTAAACGGTTTATATAATGCTCTGTCCGCAATACCCCATGGGAATTCACATTTCTAAGGTCAGCATGGACCAATACCTCTGCGATTTTCCCTGCATGCCCTTCACCTAAACCCGCTTCTGTTAACTTCTTAATAACTAGTTGTTTAGCTTCCTCTGCTTGTATTGTTACTGTTGTCATTTTCTCCCCCCTACTCTACATTTGTATGTTTCGCTCTTAGTGTATCGTTTGTTTGACCCTCTGATAAACTATCTTTAATTGCATTGATTGACGGTAGACATGCTCCTTCTCCACCTTATCTTTCAATAACAGCTTCATTCTGTATGAAAGGCCATACCTCTTCCAAATAGGGTAACCCCTCATTATCTCCCGAAACGGTCGTTACAAGAGCTCCAACGCCATTTGCGAATTCCAATCGTTCTTCGATAGATAAACCATGAAGATATCCGTATATATAGCCGGCATCAAAGCCATCTCCCGCACCAACAGTGTCTATCGGGGTAACAGGGAATGCTTCTTTTTTATGCCAAACACTATTTGTATATAGTTTTGAGCCATGTTCCCCGTCCTTGATGACAAGCTGATCTATATTATTTACATTTGCGAATTCCGCCAATGATTCTTCAGAGTCAATCCCGATAATCAATCGTATTTCGTCTAGACCTGTTAGCAAAATATCAACAGATGGAAAAACTTCTAAATAAACAGATCTCGCTTCTTCGATAGACCATAGCTTTAGGCGGATATTCGGATCAAATGAGACAGGGATATCTTTTTGTTTAGCGATTTCTATAACCCTCTTAGCAATATCTACATTTTTAGGATCTATAGCCAAAAAAACACCAGTAAGATGGACAAGGTCAATATCTTCAAACATCCGATCTGTGATATCTTCCGGTTTTAGAGTTAATATGGGTGACTGATAGCGATAATAAAAAGTCTTTCCGGAACCATCCTCTCGAATTTCTTTGAAATTTAGGGATGTTGGATAACCATTTACAAAGGCAACATCACTCATATCCACCCCTTCCCCACGTGCAAAATTATAAATAACACGACCAAACTCATCCTTACCCAAACGGCTTAACCACTTTGCCCTCATACCAAGCCGAGCACAACCAATGGCAAAATTCAGTTCAGCCCCTCCTACTTTTCGCTCAAATCTGTTCACGAATCTTAAAGGCCCAGTTTCTTCTGGGTTTAACGTAATCATGGCGTCACCCAGTGTTAAAACACCAAATTTTGATGACAATACAGTACCTCCTTTTTTCGAACATTCACAAATAAAAGGTAATATATTTGATCATATCCAACATTTTTAAGGTAAATCGATTTAGTTTTTTACTAAACCGGTTTGGTAAATCATAAGGAAATTGTAATTGAAAACCCTACCAAAAACAATAGAAAAATTTAATAATTTGTAATTTTATTTCTATTCGTGAATTTCTCACACCATTAAACCTCACATATTACCAAATATACCTAAACATCCCCAATAATCTCTACATAAAAAGTTTAGTTCAATACTTTTCACTCCTCTTGGTAACTCTGCCAGAGGATCCATATGGATTTATTTTGGGACAATCTGAACAGGACAACTTAAGTTAGTATGTTTTAACACACTATCATTTCCATAATCTATAATCTTTTAACCATTCCCCCTTCACCACACATGTACTACATAGGTTCTAATTGATTAGCAGTTTCGATTTTCCCCTTCCCCCTTTTAGTATTATCAAAATTTACTTTTTTGCTATTAATTTGGGGATAGTTGTATAATATATCAATTGTTAAATTTGTTTGAAAGGTTGTTTTGAATGAGCTATTTAAAAATCTACATCTTACTTATCGGAATCATGATTACTTGGGGGTTAAACGTTTCTGTTATTAAAATTTTAGTTGAACATACCCAACCTGTGACAATTACCTCTTTAAGAATTTTTGCGGCTTCTTTAATAGTTTCCCTTATCCTCTACTTTCTTGGTCTAATACGTCTCCCTAAAAAAAACGAACTTTTTTACGTTTTCGGAGGCGCCCTTTTAAGTGTGGTTTTTCATCATTATTTTTTAGCGGAAGGGTTAACAAAAACGTCAGCTACAAATGCTGGATTGATTTTGGGAATGGGGCCAATTTTGACAGTCATATTATCAATGATATTTTTCCGTAAAAAGCCGACCATTATCCGATTTCTTGGTTTTGTTTGTGGTGCTCTTGGTGTGAGTTTTACCGTTTTGGCAGGAAGTGGTGGTATTCATTCTATTAATCTGGGAGATGTGGATATCTTACTCTCCATTCTTTCACAAGCGTTAAGTTTTATTTTAATTAATCAAGCTTCAAAAACAATGGATCCACGCTTATTAACCGGTTATATGATGTTAATAGGATCTTTTATTCTTTTCGCCATCAGCTTATGGAAGGAACCAGATGGCTTAGCATTACTAGCTTCTGCTCCACCTTCCATATGGGTAGCTTTCATTTTCTCAGCAGTGATTGCCACGGCACTTGGGCATCTGGGCTATAATTACGCCATTGGTAAGGTTGGTGCGGCCGAATCCTCTATATTTCTTAATTTAAACACCTTATTTTCTTTAGTCGGGGCAGCCATTTTTCTTAATGAAGCCATTGTTCCTGCACATTTCTTGGGTCTTATCTTCATTATTTCAGGAGTCCTGCTTGGATCGGGGGCATTAGAAATATGGATTCTTCAGAGAAAAAATAAAGGTATATCTGCATAGTTGCAATCAACTTAGATTGAAGATGTTGCTAGTCTATAATCCTTGAACAGACTTCGAACTTATACAAGAGGGGTCTGGGGGCTAACCTTATATATTGAGAGACCATTAACCTTCCAAAATAGTACAATAATAAAGTACATATATTGAAAGTTAATGGTCTCAAAATGTTTAATTCACCTTTACGTATTTTGTCCCCTCGACACTTAATATTTATTGCGGATTCATTCAGCAGGTAATTTCAATAATTTTTAATCTTAGGAAAATATACTGATTTTTGAGCCATCCTTCATTTACAAACCTTCTGGAAATATAACTTCATTTCAATAATATCCCTATTTTTTTGTTTTTGTAATTTAATTTCAACATCATAATTTTATTAGGATTCTAAAACGGGTTAAGCAAATACATAACTGTCTTTCTACTAAAATATAAATATTCGCCAGATATAACACATTTGAAGATTATCTGCCTAACCATCCACCATCAATAGATAATAAATGACCATGAACATAACCTGCTGCCTCCGAAGCTAAGAATACAACAGCCCCCTTAAAATCTTCCGAGTTTCCCCAGCGCCCCGCTGGAATTCGTTCAAGTATTTGCCTGTTTCTTGCAGCATCATTGATTAGAGCCTCATTCATATCTGTAGCTATATAACCTGGAACAATGGCATTTACATTCACATTGTATTGTGCCCATTCATTAGACAACGCTTTTGTTAGCTGTGCTACTCCGCCTTTTGCTGCTGCATACGCTGGGACGGTTAATCCCCCTTGAAAAGAGAGCAGAGAGGCCATATTAATAATCTTCCCTTTTCTTTGTGGTACCATATAGCGACCTGCCATCTGACATAAAAGCCAAACTGTTTTTAAATTCACCTGGATCACATCATCCCAATCGGATTCTGGAAAATCGACTGAAGGTGAGCGGCGCTGAATACCAGCATTATTAACTAAAATATCAATCTTTCCAAAATGCGCGACGACACTAGGAATTGCTTCCTTTACTTGATTTAAATCTTCTAAATCACAGGGAATAATCAAGCATTTTCTTCCTAATTTTTCAATTTCGTACTTTACATCAACTTGTTCAACCGAACGCTGAAGTAGTGCAATGTTTGCACCCGCTTCTGCTAATGCTATAGCCATAGAACGTCCTATTCCTCTAGTAGCCCCTGTCACCGCTGCAACTTTTCCCTCTAATCCAAATAAATTAACTACCATATCTTCACCTCTTTCGTTTAATCCGGCCAAATAATATCTTTAAAGATACATCCGGGATCTCCATTAATCCAAAATCCTGCACAATTTCTTCAAGCGGCAATTTCACTGAACTGAATGGCCTCAATCATTCCTTTTCCTATTAAGGGAATAGGCTTTTCAAAGTCCCCCCGACTGTAGCATCTTGTCGTCGTTCTGAACTCATGGCACATAGCACGAGGGGCTTTTGCTATTGGGTGCTTTCCAAAATAAATCACCGACGAGAAAACATCTTTACCTTGATGAGGGCTTCCCAGTAATGTTGTGTACTTATCGACAATCTTAATAAATAAATATAAAAAGAGACTGCCTGGACGTTACCGACAGTCTGTACTACCCTGGTTTCCTTTTTAAAGAGAAAACATGTTACTCATGCTCATGATCGTGCCTGATATTCTGACGGTATGCAAAAAAACAGCTTAGTCCAAATATTACTAGCCTAATACAAGGCAGGAACAGAGTACAAGTATGGCCGAATCCCCAATACACGCCCGTAAGTGTGGACCGCAATATTTTTTTCTTATTGCCTGCTGTAGTTGCCTCTGCAATAACATTCTCCGGTACTAACGCATGTTTTTTCCCTAATAAGAATCCAATGTAAGAATCGACACAAGACTCAATTTTCTTTCTCCTCCCCAAGACACTTCCATACTTCTTCATACACTTGTTTAAGTGGTATATTGTTCTCAACAGCAATTTTCCGACAGTCCTCAAATTCAGGTGCTTGTTGCACGAGCTGCCCGCCATATACCCCTTTTTTTACCGTTACCGCGCCCCATAGTGAATGTACTTTGGAAAATGAGCGTTCAAGCCTGTGCACCGTAAGCGGATAGTAGCGGATACCAAGAGTCGTTGTTTCAGCAAATAATATCTTTTTCATTTCGGGAATCATCTGTTGTGAACAGAGAAGCTGCAACAATACTCCCGGTCGATTTTTTTTCATAAAAATCGGCGTGTAAAAAACATCATTTGCCCCTGATTCAAACAGCAAATCCATTACATAGCCTAGCCATTCACCGGAAATATCATCTAGATTAATTTCCATTTTGATCATTTGGTCATCGATATGCTCGTGATTAGGTGGGTGGTTCATTGCATCTCTCCTATGATAATGCGAAGGACGTTCGGATGATTTTTAAATGTTTTTGTTCCTGCACCATAGCCGATTGATTCGACAGTCATGGTCGGGAGCGGACAAAATGATTCTGCTAAAACAGCTGCGATTGCAGCCCCTGTGGGCGTAGCCAATTCCGATCGAATGTCGCTTGCGGCAATCGGTACACCTTTTAATATTTCCAGTGTAGCAGGTGCAGGAACCGGGTATATACCGTGATCAATATGAATATGTCCAGACCCAGTTGGGATGGCTGATGAAAGTACCGATTGAACACCGAGTTGATTGATTAAAATTGCTGCTCCAATTATATCTATAATCGAATCAACCGCTCCTACTTCGTGAAAGTGAACTTTCTCGAGGGGAAGCCCGTGGATGTGCCCTTCAGCTTCACCAATCTTCTTAAAAATAGCAAGTGACATGTTCTTAACCGATGCATTAAAGTTAGCCTCATTGATTATCTCGACAATTTGTTTGTATGTGCGGTGATCATGATGGTGATGGTGTTCATGGCTATTACTGTTGGAGTGACTATGTTCATTGTGATCAAGAATATAACTTTTCTCGTGATTATGGCTATGGTCGTTGGAGTGACTATGTTCGTGATGGTGATGGTGTTCATGACTATGGATGTGTTCATGAAGGTGCTCCGGTTTTCTGGAAAGAATGACATCAAATTTTGTACTAGCAATACCATTTTTGACAACTTTTTCCCAGGACAGAGTATATTCTTCTTCTATATTTAGCTTTTTTAACTCTTCTTCCATTTGAAAAGGATCGGCACCTGCATCAATCAAAGCACCAATTATCATGTCGCCGCTTATGCCAGAAAAACAGTCAAAATATAATGTCCTCATCATTGACCTCCTTTTTATGTACGAGTTTGTAAATGAGCGCTGCGTTGTATGCCGCACCAAATCCATTATCAATGTTGACAACGCTTACACCTGATGCGCATGAATTGAGCATCGATAAAAGTGCCGATAATCCATTGAAATTCGCACCATATCCAACACTTGTTGGCACAGCAATAATCGGATTCATGACAAGGCCTCCTAGCACGCTCGGAAGCGCTCCCTCCATTCCCGCGACGCATACCGAAACAGTCGCATTTCGTATTTCGTCAATATTATCAAGAAGTCGGTGCAGCCCTGCGACACCCACATCGTAAATACGCCTGACTGGAATACCTAAAGTTTCGGCCGTGACAGCTGCTTCTTCCGCAACGGGCAAGTCCGATGTCCCAGCACACACAATCGCGATATATGAACCATTAGTTTTCTTCTTTTCTTTAACCCATGCGAGTGTCCGTGCAATCTCGTTGTACTCAAATTCCTCACATTCTTTTTGTACAAATAACGCTTTTTCTTGAGAAATACGTGTCACTAGTACAGAATCATTCCTTGCCCGTAACGATTGAACGATCGTTAAAATTTGTTCTGCTGTTTTCCCTTCTCCAAATACAATTTCGGGAAAGCCTTGTCTTTTTTTACGATGATGATCAATTTTTACAAAACCTAAATTTTCATAGGATGCAAGTTTTGTTTTTGCTTCCGCTGCTGTCAATGTACCATTTTGTACCTGCTCTAGAATATCGTCAATCATACCATTTCTTCCTTTTTAAGCGCTAAATTCATACTCCCGCTTGTATAGCCCGTGAGATCCAAAGAGACATATTTATAACCAAATTGCTTCAGACGTTTCGTAATTAAAACGTGATATTCAAGCACAAGTGGCATATCAGCAGGATCTACTTCTATACGGGCGGTATCCTCATGGGTCCGAACACGCACCTGGTGAATATCTAATGATTTTAAATAAGCCTCTGACTTATCTACTTTCGTCAATTTTTCTTTCGTAATGATTTCGCCGTAGGCTATACGTGATGATAGGCAGGCAAATGATGGTTTATCCCAAGTTGGCAATCCTACTTCTTTTGACAACACTCTTATTTCTTCTTTGAATAAATTCGCTTCTTGAAGAGGTCCCCGGATGCCTTTTTCTTTTGCTGCTTTCATGCCTGGACGAAATTCATTCGCATCATCAGCAATAACCCCATAAATAATATTATTAAATTCATAATCTTTAAGAATAGGAAGCAAGTGGTCAAATAAACTACTTTTACAAAAGTAACAGCGATTTTGGTTATTTTCTGTATATCCTGGAATGGCTAACTCTGATGTTTGAATGACACGATGGCTGGCACCGATCCATTTTGAGAGCATAATGGCTTCTTCCAACTCGCTCGACGGATAAGTTTCCGAATCCGCTGTAATGGCTAACACGCTGTCATATCCCAAAGTATCAATTGCAACTTTAAGCAAAAATGTGCTGTCTACCCCTCCTGAAAATGCGACCACAACAGTCTCCATCTTTACAAGAATATCCTGAAGTTTTTTGTATTTTTCTTGTATCATGCCAAATTGTTCTCCTTTCTTGATAAAACAATTCTAATTTTATCCTCCTGTACCGCTAACAGGAACACCTGTAAGGGCCACATAAAGATTGAACAGAAGCTCTACAGGAATTTTTTTAAGTTGCCAATGACAAAATGGGGAAGGTGGAAATGGCTCCAGTTTTTTATTCGTTTCATTTCATCCCTATTTCCCTATAAAGCCCCGCGTATTAGCTTCGGCATACTCTAATTATTTTGTACAATAGCAGAGAATTTTTTGGCTGTTTCTTCCAGATCAGTGTAATCTTCCTCTGAAAGCAATTTCTTTGGGTTGATTAAAGAACCGCCGATTCCCGCTGCAACCGCACCTGCCTTTAAAAAGGAACCGAGGTTATCCAAATTAACACCGCCAGTCGGCATTAAAGGGATGTGAGGCAGCGGACCTTTAAGATTTTTAAAGTAACCAACCCCAAGTGTATCTGCCGGAAATACTTTAATAACGTCGGCTCCATGCTCGTAAGCTGTCAAAATTTCTGTTGGTGTAAGCGCACCGGGGATGCTAATAATGCCATAGCGCTTTGCCATTTTAATCGTTTCAATATTGACGGTTGGCGAAAAGATAAATTCCGCTCCAGCCATGATGACCGAACGAGCCGTTTCTGGATCCAATACAGTACCGGCACCCACTATGATATCATCGCCGAACTCCTCTTTTACTTTATCAATTAACTCGCAAACTTTTGGTGTTTCTACTGTAATTTCGAGTGTTCGGATTCCACCTTCATTCAGGGCTCTAGCGATTGGTACAATTTGATCGGGACGTGCACCACGAATAACGGCGACTAGCTTCCCTTGTTTCAGCTCTTCTAGTTTAGTCATTCTTTTCCACCTTTCTACCTAGTCACATCTTCTTCTCCGCCACTCATAAATAAATCGAGGTCGTCACGTATCGGCAAACCCTCTACATCGCCATTTACCATCGTTACCATTGCTCCCATTGCATTTCCGCGCCGTGCAGCTTCTTCTAGCGCCAGTCCATCAAGAAGGCCGGAGAGTACACCAGATGCAAAAGCGTCCCCAGCACCGATTGGGTCTATGACACGATCTACAAAAAATCCTGGTACGTGTGTTTTCGGTACAGACGGGGATGAAATTAGAGAACCTTCTTTGCCCAATTTCAACAAAACTGTTTCGACACCGAGTTCATGAAAGTGATCGATAAACTGCTCCGGTGTGTAGGAACCGAATAAAAATTCAGCTTCGGACACACCCGGCATGACGATATCACTTTCCGATGCGTATTTTGTAATGAAGTGACGTGCTTCATTTTCATCCGTCCATATTTTCAACCGAATATTCGGATCGAAGACGATTTTTGTTCCGGTTTCCTTGGCAATGCGGATCGCTTTGTCTATGAGCAACTGGCACGACTCACCAAGTGCAGGAGTAATACCGGTAATGTGTAAGTAAACGGCGTCTTGAATCGCATGTTCCGGCAGTAATTCTGCTGTCATTTTGCTAGCCGCCGAATCTTTACGGTAGTAATAGACTCGCGTATCATTTAGCCGCCTGAATTCTTTGAAAAAGACTCCGGTCGGCGCATTAGCATCACGTGTTACATATGAGACATCTACACCTTCACCGCGAATAAACGAGTGCATCGCATCGCCAAATTCATCCTCACCGAGACGGCTTATCCAGCGTGACCTGTGACCGAGACGGCTTAACCCGATCGCGACATTGGATTCCGCACCGCCGAACTTCATTGAAAAAGAGCGGGCGTGGCGAAGGGGTCCTTCTTCATTCGGGGTAAATACTGTCATCGTTTCTCCGATTGTTACAACATCCATTTCATCAACTTCTTTCTCTCATGTTAGGCTTTAACGTGATTAGAAAGCGTACCGATTCTTTCAATACTGACGTTCATCCGGTCACCGTTTTTCAACCAGACTTTCGGATTACGTCCCATTCCAACGCCAGGTGGTGTACCAGTTGCAATCAAATCACCTGGCTTTAGCGTCATGGACTGTGATAAAAATGAGATGATTTGCGGAACGGTAAAAATTAAGTTACTTGTATTGGAATCCTGCATCATTTCTCCGTTTAATTCAAGGGAAATCGCCAGCTCATGGGGATCACCCACTTCATCATGTGTAACGACAACAGGACCTATTGGCGCAAATGTGTCCGCCGTTTTGCCGCGTGACCACTGGCCATCCTGAAATTGCAAATCCCGCGCGCTAATGTCATTCATAATTGTATAGCCAAAGACGTAGTCATTCGCCTCTTCTTCTGACACATTTTTCGCTTTTTTTCCAATGACAATCGCAAGCTCTGCTTCAAAATCGACTTCTTTTGAATTAATTGGGATTTCAATAACATCATTTTGACCGACAATCGCATTCGCATATTTTGAAAAAATGACCGGTGAAGCCGGCGGCTCCATCCCAGTTTCCGTGCAATGATCTATATAGTTCAGCCCGACGCAAATGATTTTTTCCGGCTGTGCGATCGGTGGGAGGAATTTTACTTCTGATAGTGAGAATTTTGCATCGTCATTACCCCGTTGCTCGATTAACTGTTCAGCACGTTTACGCAACTCGCTTCCTCGTTCTATAAACGTTTTCATACAAGCAGGAAAATCATCTGGACCGAGTGCCGTTAAACTTATGATTTGATCATCTTGTACGATGCCGATATGATGGTCGGATTTTACCGAAAAAGATGCTATTTTCATATTTTTATCCTTTCTTACGTCAACGCGTATGGTGTTTTTTCGCCGTTTAAGACCTGAACGATATTTTTCGCTGCTTTTTGACGAAGTTCAATCATCGCTTCCTCAGAATACCAGGCGCTGTGCGGTGTGATGATGACATTGTCCATTTTGAGAAGCGGGCTATCGATGCTGACCGGCTCATCTTCTGTAACATCAAGTGCGGCACCTGCAATTATCCCTTTTTCAAGTGCTTCAGCGAGTGCTTTTTCATCGATTATCGGCCCACGAGCTGTGTTAATGATGACCGCGTTTCTTTTCATTTGTTTTAAGCGCTCCTCATTGATCAGATGAAACGTATCATCAATTAGCGGTACATGTACTGACAAATAATCAGCTTCACTAATAATTTCTTCGAGATTCATTTTTTGAACGCCGACGGCTGCCATATCTTCTGCCGATACGAATGGATCGTATGCAGCCGTTTTAAAGCCGAGCGGTTTCACCTTTTCCACGAAACGACGCGGAATACGACCAAAACCAAGAACCCCAACCGTTTGCTCGTTAAAACGATGAATCGGCACACAAGCTTTAAAGTCCCAGTTACCTTTTTTTACCTCATTGTTTAACAGCGTTACTTTGCGCGCCCATGAAAGCAAAAGCGCCAATGCATGGTTCGAAACTTCTTCCATACCATAATCAGGTACATTGGCAACAGTAATCCCCTTTTCTTTCGCCGCATCGAGATCAATTGTATTGACCCCGACACCGTAGCGGGATATGATTTTTGTGTTTTCAAGTGATCCAATGACACGGCGTGAGACAGGAGCATATTGATTTAAAATCGCATCCACTTCTTTTGCCAACTCAATAACTTCTTCTTCTGTTTTGCATTGCGCTTTTATGAAATCAATGTCCAATCCGCTTTCTTTAAAAACGTCTTCTTCATATTGCAAATGCTCAAATTCATAATCCGTTAATAATATTTTAAAGGCCATTTAGACTCCACTCCCACATATGGTATTAAACCCCTTTAGGTCAGGGGGATTCCTCCCGTTTCAGGTGAAAATCATTTATTTCGCAGCTGCTTTTTCGACTTTCGCAATTCCGAGGCCTTCCGCACCAAGTTTCGATGTTTTCGCTTCTGGATAATATCGTTCAATCATTTGAATTCCAATTGCGGCACGGCGTACACGTTCATGTGCAAGTGAGATGTTCGTACTCTCCCATTGTTTCCCAGATGGGTATACATCAGGGTGATTACGAAGACCAAATTTGATGTAAACTGGCGCCAATACACGGATAATTTCCGGTATTTCATAATAGCGCAAAAAGCCGCCAAATGTATCCGGTACCTCGACATACAAATCAATTGGAATGTCTATTGCTTGACGAATCGCTGCAAGTTTAGAAAGCGTCAATGCAGGTGGCACGTTGTACGTATCCGCTCCGATGTCTTCCATTAATTTAACGGATACTGGATTGGCTGACCCCATTTGGACCGAAACTTTTACAACAAAATCTTCCGGCAACTGTCGGTGCTTTTTCATTTCTTTCGTTATAAGAAGAAGTCCTTCATCTGCAACTAACGCACCCCGTAGACCAAGAGCTGCTCCTCTTTTCAAATCTTCCATTGCATAAACAAGCTGGTCAGCACCTTCATGGCGTATCCCCTGTGATTTGCCCCCAGGTGTAAGCGGTCCCGCACTGACATCCCATGAACCTCGGGGACCGACAAACAAACTAAGCTCCATTCCACGTTCTGCTGTCATTTCACACATTTCTTTAATTTCTTCATCCGTTTGTAGCATGATGCCGCTTCCTTGAGATATTCTGTGAATCGTTAAGCCTAAGCGGTCAATTTCTTTCAATGTTTCTTTTAGTGCAACTGGACCTTCTACACTTGGAAGCTCAATGCGGTATTGCGCCCCGTCTGGAAATGTTTTCGTTGATGTCGGAAGTTCTTTAAGATCAGTTGATGGGTAGCCTAATTGCTCGAGCAAGTCGCGTGATTCTTTCATTATTGGACACCTTCTTTCATATCAATATTTTTTAAAAGAGCCGTTACTTTGTCACGCAAATCAGCCGGGAATACATCACACGGAGCACGGTGTCCAGCGGATACGTCAAACCAGCGCTGATGAACGGCTTCTTTCATGGCAGTAAAAAATGTCGGTCCGTACGTGTAGATATCCATCAGCTTTGAAATCATTTGATGATTTTTCTGTGCTTTTTCCAGATCACCTTTTTGATATGAATTATATAAATCAACGGATATTTCAGGTGCAAAAACAGCGCTTCCGTTAATGCTACCCGCTGCACCAATCATTTGAGCTGGAAGTAAATGCTCATCAAATGCAGAAAAGACACGGAAATCACTGCGAACTTTTTTCACTTCGGTCAGGACTTGCCGCAGGTGGCCGAAATCACTGACTGTTTCTTTAATACCGGCAATATTTGAATGATCTACTACTAATCTTTTAATCAATTCTACCGATATATTTTGTCCTGTTAAAAGTGGAATGTTATAAATGAACACTTGTAGATTTGTGTGATCAGCTACGCTGGAATAATAACGGTATAATTGTTCGTCAGACAGTTTCCAGTAATATGGGTTGACTACAAGAACCCCATCAGCTCCATGCTCTTCTGCATAAGAAGTTAATTCATGTACCTCTTTTAATGCGGTATGTCCAACGCCAACCATAACCGGCACTCGACCGTTAATGTGCTTAATCATTTCGCGTACGTATAGCTTTCGTTCTTCTGTTGTAAGTGATGAGAACTCACCTGAACTTCCCATCAATAAAATACCGTCAATATTCCGTGAAATTATTTGATCCATATAGCTTCTGTTCAGCTCTATATCTAAATTTCCCGCTTCGTCAAAAAGAGTGACTACCGGCGGAATGATTCCATGAAAATTCATTGTTTTGACCTCCTCTTTTTTACCATTCAGCGATACTTCCGTCTTCATGACGCCAAATTGGGTTTTTCCAATCATGTCCTATTTCTGCTGCCTGCTTCACTTTTTCTTCGTCAATTTCTAACCCAAGACCCGGTTTATCCGGAATGTTCACATAACCATTTTCATAGTCAAATATTTCAGAATTTTTAACATAATCGAGAATATCCATCCCTTTGTTGTAATGAATACCAAGGCTTTGCTCCTGAATAATGAAATTCGGCGTCGTAGCATCCAGATGAATCGATGAAGCGAGTGTCATTGGGCCGAGCGGACAGTGCGGCGCAATGGCTACATCATACGCTTCTGCCATCGCGGCAATTTTTTTCCCTTCTAAAATACCACCTGTGTGAGACAGATCCGGCTGAATAATATCGACATAGCCATCTTGAAGAAGCTGCTTAAAGCCCCAGCGAGTATACATCCTTTCACCCGTCGCAATCGGGCACGTCGTGTGCCAGGCAATCTCACGAAGTGCTTCATTATTTTCTGGCAGCACCGGCTCTTCAATGAACATTGGGCGGTATGGTTCGAGTTCTTTCACGATCGTTTTTGACATCGTTTTATGAATCCTCCCGTGAAAATCTACACCAATGCCAAAGTCTTTCCCTACCGCTTCCCGAATTGACGCTACGCGTTCAATGACCGCTTCTACTTTCGAAAAGCTGTCTATGTAGTTCATTTCTTCTGATGCGTTCATTTTGACAGCGTGAAAGCCCTCGTTCTGTTTTTCTTTTGCGGCAGCAACGACATCCACTGGACGATCGCCGCCGACCCACGAGTACACTTTAATTTTTTCACGTGCTTTGCCCCCGAGCATTTGGTATACAGGAATATTAAAGTATTTTCCTTTAATGTCCCATAATGCCTGCTCAATGCCAGAAATGGCACTCATTAAAATAGGGCCTCCTCGGTAAAATCCCCCTCGATAAAGCGTTTGCCAAATGTCTTCAATGTCGTTCGGGTTTCTCCCGATTAAATAATCGGTCAGTTCGTTAACTGCTGCTTTTACCGTTTCAGCACGGCCTTCAACGACAGGCTCCCCCCAGCCAGAAATGCCTTCATCCGTATCGATTTTTAAAAATAGCCAGCGGGGTGGAACTTTGAATAGAGAAATTTTTGTGATTTTCATTTGGCACCTCGCAATGTTTTTTTGGAAGTAGAGAGATCTTCAAATATGAAAACCTCTCTTTCTTTTGTTAAGAACCTTTAATAAAAACCGTTTTTAATGCTGTATAAAATTCTTTCGCCGCTTCACCTTGCTCTCGAGAACCTGTGCTTGATGCCTTCATGCCGCCGAAGGGTGCTTGCAACTCAACGCCTGCGCTTTCTGCGTTAATGCGGACAAGCCCTACTTCGATTTCATCGATGAATTCTAAAATTGAGCTAATATTTGAAGTAAAGATCGATGCACTCAATCCGTATTTCGTATTATTTGCCATGTCAATTGCTTCGACAAGATCGGTTGCTTTTATAAGTGCAATAACTGGTCCAAAAATTTCTTCCTGTGCAATCACCATATCCGTCGTGACGTCTTCAAAAATCGCTGGAGTAATGAAAAAGCCCCTATCGTAATCTCCGCCAGTTAATATCTCTCCGCCATGTATGAGTTTTGCGCCTTCCTGCTTGCCTTTTTCAATGTATTCTTTCACCGTATTAAACTGGCTTTCGCTTGCACACGGACCCATCCAAATACCCTCTTGTAGACCATTGCCAACGGTAATTTTTGCAGTTGCGTCTACAAGTTTTTGTTTAAATTCATCATAGACTTTTGATTCAACGACCACACGACTTGAAGCTGTACATTTTTGGCCAGAAGAACGAAATCCACCGCTGATGACTGCTTCGACTGCTTGATCGATGTTCGCATCTTTCGTCACGATAACTGGATTCTTGCCACCCATTTCAAGCTGATATTTAATGCCACGCGCGGAAGCTGACTTCGCTACACCTTGCCCGACACTTTCAGAACCGGTAAATGTGATTGCATTTAAAAGCGGATGATCGATGAGTCCTTGGCCGATGATAGATCCTGTACCGGTAATGAAGTTCACAACACCCTCTGGGAAGCCGGCTTTTGTGAAGCATTCCATCACTTTTGCTGCTGTAACAGCTCCCTCCGTAGCAGGTTTCCACACGATGGAATTGCCATATACAAGGGCCGGAGCCATTTTCCATATGGGAATCGCAACTGGGAAGTTCCATGGCGTGATAACGCCGACAACACCAAGTGGTGTACGTTTTGTAAACATAAGGGCATCTTTATCAGATGATGGAATAACATCGCCATCTTTGCGCATTCCTTCCCCTGCATAGTAACGTAAGATCGCAACACCTCGTGCCGTTTCGCCTTTTGCTTCGGGTAATGTTTTACCCATTTCGCGGGTCATTGTTTCAGCAATTTCATCGAGGTTTTCTTCTAAGATATTGGCCGTTTTGAAAAGAAGTTGGCCACGTGCAGACTGTCCAAGCTTACGCCAAGCTTTCTTCGCCTTATCCGCAGATACTACCGCTTTGTTCAAGTCATCTTCCGTTGAGCTCTGAACGTAGCCAACCGGTTCTTTATCCGCCGGATTAATGCTTTTAATCGTCTCCATAGAAGATGAGTTTACCCACTCATTGTTAATAAAATTTTTATATGTTTTCGTTGCAAATGTAGTTGATATCATTGTTTTTGGCTCCTTTTTAAATTAAAATGTTGGTCCAATTCTCCAAATCCCAAAGTCATGCTGCTTTAATATTTCTGCTTTTGTGAGTTTTCCGTTTGAAACGTGTTGAATTTCATCCATAATGCGCCGGCCCACTTCATCAACGGTTTCTATACCATCGACAATCGTACCTGCATTTAAATCCATATTTTCATTCATCCGCTCAAACATTGGCGTATTCGTTGAAATTTTAATAACAGGTGCAATCGGAGAACCAGTTGGCGTGCCTCGTCCACTTGTAAAGAGAACGATTTGGGCACCGCCTGCGACCATGCCCGTCAATTGCTCAATGTCGTGGCCAGGCGTATCCATCCATACGAGCCCTTTTTTCGTCGGTACCTGTGCATAATCAATGACTTCCTCCAGCCGGGTTGTACCTGATTTTGTCGCAGCCCCTAGTGATTTTTCTTCGAGTGAGCTGAGACCTCCCTCAATGTTGCCCGGACTTGGATTTCCGGTGCGAATGTCTACGCCCATTTGAATCGAGCGGTTTTCCATCATTTTAATAACCGCATAAGCTTTTTTAGCTACCTGGTCGTTTGCTGCCCGGTTAGCTATCAAATGCTCTGCTCCGATGAGTTCAGTCGTTTCTGCTAAAATAGCCGTTCCCCCCTGTTGGACAACCAAATCGCTCGTACGCCCGACTGCCGGGTTCGCCGATAATCCAGAGCATGCATCCGACCCACCGCATTCTGTGCCGACAATCAGCTCGCTAAAATCACATAATTCTCGTTGTACCATCGAGGCATCCTGTACCATTTTGACTGCAATTTTAGCTACTTCTGCAATGGTTTGAAGTGTGCCGCCATGATCCTGAATCGACACCGTTTCGACTGGTTTGCCGCATTTGGCAATCTCATCTCCAATTCGATGCGCCTGATGTGTTTCACAGCCAAGGCCAAGTACAATGACACCGTATACATTTGGATTCATACCCATTCCCGCATAAGTTCTGGCCGTTTGATCATAATCAGTGCCTACTTGCGCACAGCCATGCTGGTGAATAAATGTGACTGTTCCGCTTACCAGCTCTGTTACGCGCTGAGCTGTTTGCGTTGCGCAAGTAATCGTAGGTAAAATCAGAACATGATTCCGGACACCTACGCGTCCATCCTGACGGCGGTAGCCCCAAAACTGCATTTTTTCATTCAGCAATCTTGTCACCCCTTCCTCTTTTGCCTTCTAAATTGTGTACATGAACGTGTGCTCCAGCAGGAATAAAAGCGGAGGCAGCACCGATGACTTCACCGTATTTAATGATGTCTGCTCCATGTTCGATCGCTTTAACTGCGAACTTATGACCAAAGCGAATCGGTTCAAGAATGGTTACGGTTACAGCGAGGTCATCTTGACCTACTTTCACAACCACTGATGTCTTTTCAGGAATTTCAGATAAGGCAACAGCTACACTATCTTCCTTACTTAAATACAGGGTTTTATATTCGCTCATTTTGTCACTCCTTAAATTGTTTGTACGGCATTACTTTGGATGACGGGGTTATTCAAAATTCCAATGCCTGGAATTTCAATTTCAATCCGATCGTTGTCATACAATGTAAATTCATTCGGCGGAACCACACATGTACCTGTGAGCAGAACTGTTCCGTCAAAAATAATGTTATCTAACACTAAAAACTCCACAAGCTCTTCCAGTGTACGTTTCAGTTGGTTTACTTTTGCTTCTCCGTCAAATACCTTTTCTTCATTTCGATAGATACGGCACATTATTTTAAGGTCATATGGATCCGAAACAGCCTCTTTTAATAAGATGGCCGGTCCGATAGAGCAAGAATTTTTCCATACTTTTGCCTGTGGAAGATAAAGTGGATTCTCACCTTCAATGTCCCTGCAGCTCATATCATTACCTGCGATGTATCCGAGTATCGTCCCTTCTTTGTCGATGACAAGACCTAGTTCTGGCTCCGGGATTTGCCAGTGTGAATCTGAACGTAAGTAAACTGGATCATTCGGTCCTACGGTTCTTGCTGCAGTCGATTTAAAGAAAATCTCGGGACGCACTGCATCATAAACTTTGTCATAGAACGTTTGGCGGTCAAGCTTTCCTTGCGTTGCTTCGTAATTACGTGCTTCCTTGCTTTTTTTATACGTTACACCAGATGCCCATACTTCTGGTGCGTCGATGGGCGTTGTTAATTTAAGACCTTCTAATGGCTGTTTTTCTTCTTCTGCAACTATTTGTTTTACAATATCAAACGCAGTTTTGTTTTTCTGACGTGCCGTTTCAATCAACGACATAAAATCTATAAACGGAAGATCCACCACCTTGTTTTCGTTTGTCACGGCAGCAAGTTGTTTCTCGTTTTCTTTTACATAGCGAATAATTCTCATTTGCTAGTCCCTCCTAAATGGCAGTCACGTTTTATATTTTTTGATATTCATATCCAAGCTCCTGCGAAATTTTACTGCTGCATTCCTTTAAGATACGTACATAATACTCGTGTGTTTCTTCATTTACTTTCGATGAAGGCATCGATACGCTCATAGCGGCTATTACTTTGCCTGAATAATCTTTTATTGGCACAGCCAGACAGAAAATTCCTGGTTCGTTTTCTTCATTATCCATTGAATACCCAGCAATACGTGCTTTTTCGATTTCAACTAAGAACTGTTCTTTTGACCTTATTGATCTTTCAGTTGGTCCTGTATATACATAGCCGTCCAAGAGCAAATCTAGTTCACTATCGGTTTTAGTTGCCACTAGTGATTTACCTACTGCACTTGTATGTATCGGGACACGGCGGCCAATGCGAGAATACAAAACCGTAACCCCTCTGCCTTCCACTTTATCGATATATACACCTTCCTGCCCGTCTAATATGACGAGGTGGAGCGTTAAATTTGTGGTCTCGGAAAGCCATTCAAGATGCTTTCTTGCGACATTACGCAAATCGAGATGGGTCACCACCACGCTCCCCCTCTCTAATAGCTTTAAACCTAGAGAGTATTTGCCATTTTCTTCACCTTGTGAAATATATTGATGCAACTGTAAGGTTTTTAAAAGTGAATGAACCGTGCTTTTATGCAAATTCATTCGTTTGCTTATTTCTGTGATAGTTAATTCCCTGTCACGCTCGTCAAATAAATCCAATATTTTCAATGCGCGCTCCACTGATTGGATGATAGGCATTGTTCCTCACTCCTTCATTTTCTGTCTCTCTTTATTTTATCGGATTTATGACGAGCGTTCCTTACTTTATTACTATGTTTTTTTCCAGAAGCAAAATATCCTGTTCATAATCAAGTACAGCATCTTCTACGACGGCGATTGGTACAACCCCATTTGCCGCATCTGTATGTCCATACATCCGGTTGCTGGCCGCAACCATTTTTTGACGATTTTTCATTCGTTGTTTACGTTCCGTGACCAATGATTGTCTTTCTTCTTTTATATAATCCTCAAACTCATGCACAACCTTTCCGGTAAGAAGTTGAGCGGCATCGACAAAATCAATGCGGCCCTCGCGAAGCTGAAGGTGAACAACATCACCCGTTTGGAGGAAACCAATGCCTCCATCTTCATATGCTTCTGGGGTCATATGACCAATAGCGGCGCCGTAAGTGACACCCGAATAGCGGCCGTCGCTAATGATTGTTGCGAGTTTTTTCATAACACGGTTAGCATTAATATGTTGCATCGGTGTAAACATTTCTGGCATACCGAAAGCAATGGGACCTTGCCCTGCGATAATGACGGCAATTTTCAAAGTACCTTGATCAGCCATCTCGTCAAATAATTCCTCGTAAGGTGCATCTTTTATTCGTGACCATTCAGGCTCATTATTGTATTTAAGTGACGCAAGAAGATGATCATGCTCGAACAGCTTTTGCTCTTTTATTTTCGAGAGCAGGCTTGAATCAAGCAGGCTTCTATTGGCATCATCCTCATTTTCGTAATACAGAACAAATGCTAGCTTATCATCGAACTGATTAAGCTGCGGTGTCGGCATCCCGCTAATTTTCACAACAGCACTTTCAAAAAAGTTTCCTTTTAATACATCTACACCGCTGAATCCACGGCGTGGAGTGGATAAAATAACTTGATTATTCTTTACATTTACTGCCTGAAGGCTGCGTGTAATCGCAAGACGTTCTTTCCACGTTTTTGCGGCGACTGTTGGCGCATCCTGATCCATTGGTACACCATTTTCAATAAGTTCGTAAACAAGCGTTTCCATACCACGGCTTGTGCCACTGCAACACTGCATTGCAAGTGAATAAATGTCACGTCCTTCAGTCAAGCTGTAATCAAATAAATCAGGAATCGGATGTAAATGGTGAATGCGGTCAAGATCCCATAAGCTGAATTTGTATCCTGCATATAGCATGGCAGCTACGATATGCATCATTAAGTTCGTAGAACCACCCGAAGCGCTGTGAATGCGTATTGCATTTTTAATATTCGCCGCGACAATGTTGGCCACTCCGTATCGCTCGTCGTTAATCATTACAGAAAAGCTATCAAGCACGGCGTTAATCTGGCGCTGTGATGGTGGATCTGTTAATAGCTCAACTGCTGGATGAACGAGTCCCATGCCTGCAACTAGATGACGTGAACTATTGCCCGTTCCGTTAAAGGCACACACGCCTCCCTGACCATCACAAGTAGCTACAGCAAGCCTCATTTCAAAATATTTATGCTGTTCTTTCGTCAAGATGCCACGTTCATATGCACGTTCGAATACACCCTGAAATGCAGTATTCGATGAACATTGCAAGATATACGCCATCGTATCTCGTAAATCAACGGCTACATCAGCTGCACCTTCACTTTCGGCTTTTTTCGCCAGTGCTTCCAATTCTTCTATCACGTCAGCAGGAATCGAACCACCTTCTAATACGTGAGCAGGTGCGAATGTCGCGAAAAAGGGCGCTTCACCGCGGTTGCGACGCACACGGTCGACATGCGCAAGCGCGCTTACAACACCAAGAGGCTGTTTATCACACCCCTGAATAACGAATGCACCATGATAACTGTGAGCTTCAAGCTGATTGACAACCATTTGTGCAACCGCATTTCTGCTTTGCAGTGAGTAACTCATCCCTTGATTGCTTTGTGCAGTTCCATCACACATTACCGGTGTCGAGAAGTGAAACGGCACACCGCCATTTTGCCAGATGCGGATTGCTGCCCGTGCGGACGTTTGGTAATCCATAATGTGCGCCGGGTGATCGGATGAACCGCCGATAATCGCAATACGCGGCGCATTTCTTTCAAGCCGCATATAAATTTCTTCCAGCGTCCAGTCCGGCTTGCCACCTTCATAGGTAGAACCAAGTGTCAATTTGGAGCGGTCAAGCAGACCCGCGACCGTAATCGGTTCATTTGCTTTTCCCTGTACGTTATCTCGGTAAGGGTTAACTTCGTTATCAATGAGCGGATATAGGTGAGTCATTTAAAGCACTCCTTTTCACTATTTTCAAATGAAATCTATTAAAAGAAATAAAGAAGGGTATCTATTAGTCTAAAACCAAGTCTTCTAATTCTGACAAGATTTCTAACTTGCTATTTCTTTCAGCCTCTTCCATCATGCTTTCAGAAATCCAAATTTCACCGATCTCAAGTGTATTTTTTATTCTTACGACTCTTACTTGATTTAAATCGAAGGCATTGCACGTTTTAATTGCAGCTTTTACAGCCAATTCCTGAGTATCTAAAAACATAGGGAGCTTTACAACATCTGTCACGGTGCTTGTGAGTGCATTGGCATACCCTTTTTCCCATTCAATTTCATTCATGACCGCTTTCGTCGTCATATCAGCCATACCGATGCCGTTTGCATTCCCATGAGTTTTCTCGGTAAGTCCAAGGACAACGGTCCGTTTAACTTCTGGACCGCCAGAAGCATAAGGAGTGGCGAAGTTGCCCGTTATGTTTGGATCCATTCCATCTCCGGAAATGTCTTTTCCTAGTTCATTTACAATAAGTACATCCATCTTATCGAAATGAATCTTTGGCATTAACGATTTCGCTTCTATCAACAGTCCCGGCTCAACCTTTTCTAAATCCTCCGCCGGTACAGCTACGATTTTCGCAGGTTTATCGTAGGCATTCTCAATAGTCGCAATGCCGAATATAATCGGAGCTTTCGATAAGGAAATTTTCGCCATCTCAGGTACATGCTCAGCCATATACTTAAAACTATATGCATGAGCTGCTTCGGCTCCTTTTTGTTTACCTAAACCAATTGTGATCATTTTCATTAGACCACTTTCAACCGGCCCACGAAATGCAGTGTGTGGTTTTATCCGATTAATGACTATAATTTTGTCCGATTCATAGGCAAATTTATCGATATATATAGGGAGCCCATTAGGCAACTCATCCAGTTTCACCACTTCCATTGAAGACCTTATTGGCGCTCCAACCACTTCTTCTGTCACACCCAGCTGATGCAACACGTCAATTTGCCCTTCCGCTGTTGCTCCGCCATGGCTCCCCATTGCAGGTACAATAAATGGATTGCCTCCTGCATTCTTAACTGCAGCTGCTGTTTCTCTTACCAATATAGGGAGATCTGCTAGCCCCCTGCTTCCTACAGCAATAGCCACATTGTCATTTTCAATTATTCTTGATAAGACCCCAGCTTCTTTTATCGCCTTTTGCACCTCACCCGCTACATCAGCGAGTTGAGGTGCATGAAATACCTGCCGCACTTTGACCATTTTCGGTAATTGAATTTCTCGTAAAAGCTCAGTGATAATATTCATTATCATTCCTCCATACTGCAGTGCTGTTTAATTACCGCGCACTTTTTCAACTTCGGTCATCATTTCTTCAACAAGATCCGGGCCGAATTTTTGGGCAAACTTGTCCGTCACTGGTTGAATAACTTCCTTCATTTTTGCCATTTCTTCCGGCTTTACTTCGTTGATTTTCATTCCTTCTTCTTCTAGATATTTAAGTGCTTTCTCATTTTCCTTTCTATTAAGTGCCCGTTGGTACTCTCCAGCCTCTTGTGCAGCCTCACTCATGATTTTTTGTTCTTCTTCCGATAAGTCATCCCAGAACTTTTTGCTGACAAGGAATACAAATGGTGTATAAACATGCTTTGTAAGGCTTAAGTAGCCTTGTACTTCATTGTATTTTTGCGTTTGAATTGTCGCGAGAGGATTCTCTTGACCATCAACAGTGCCTGTTTCTAATGCGGTGAATACTTCAGAGAAAGCCATGGGAGATGGATTAGCCCCTAACTTTGAAAATGCATCTAAGTGCACTTCATTCTGCATAGTACGTATCTTAAGGCCCTTGAAATCATCAGCTGTTACAACTGGGTGTTTGCTGTTTGTTAAGTTTCGGAAGCCGTTTTCCCAATATCCCAGACCTACTAAATCATGTTCCGGTAATTTATCCAAAAGCTTTTTACCTATAGCACCATCAAGTACTGAATAGGCTTCTTCTTCATTATTAAAGACAAATGGAAAGTCATAGATTCCAAATTCCTTTATCATCCCCACAAGTGGAGAAGTTGAAGGAACTGTTACTTCCTGTAAGCCTCCTTGAAGAGCTTCTGTCATTTTTTGATCATCTCCAAGGGTGGCATCAAAGAAGTTTTGGACTTTCATTTTCCCTCCACTTTTTTCTTCAAGCAGTTCTTTAAATTTGACCATCCCCTGCCCTTGTGGGTGCATTTTACTATTTCCGATACCTGCTTTGATTGTTCTTTCCTGGATACCGTCTGTTGTAGCGCTTTCATTTTGTGCACTTCCACAAGCACTTAAAAGTAATATTCCTGGCAAAATCACACCAGCTGCCAAACGCTTAAGCCAATTATTCATCATATTTCCTCCTAAAATGTTATAACTCTGAGCATACAAATCCAATTACTGGTTTCATTCCATTAGGATGTAAACCATCCTAGGGGGGCTAACACTAAGGATGGGAACAAGATTAACAAAATCAAAACAATTACTTCAACGAGCAAGAAAGGCCATATCCCTTTCATGATGTCTTCCATACTGATTTTACTTATCCCACACATGACATTTAAAACGGTTCCAACCGGTGGTGTAAGCAAACCAATGGCATTATTCAGGATAAACAGGACACCAAAGTATACTGGGTCAATTCCTGCTGCTTCAACTAGCGGCATCAAAACAGGTGTGAGAATTAGGATCGTCGGCGTCATATCCATCGCTGTTCCAACTACAATAACTAGCAAGTTAATCATTATTAATAGAAGGAGTGGATGATCCAAAAATGGTTCCAACAAGCCAATTACCTGACCAGGTAAATCAGCTACAGTAATCAGCCAAGATGACACGAGTGCTGCTGCGACCAGAAACATGACCACACTTGTCATTTTTCCGGCATGAACAAAGACATCGTACAAATCTGTCACTTTCATTTCACGATAGATTACTAGACCGACAAATATTGCGTACACTGCAGCCACGACTGCAGCTTCAGTCGGTGTAAATAATCCGAATTTCAATCCCCCAATGATAATGACGGGTAGGAATAGAGCCCATATCCCTTGACGAAGTGAAATAAGTATTTCTTTTATAGAGGCACGAGGTTTAATGGCTACATTATCTTTGCGTGCTATAATGGCCCAGGTAATAGTAAGTCCGACCGCAAGCAGAATCCCCGGAACGATCCCTGCCATAAATAGCTTTGTAATGGACACACCACTGGCTACACCGAAAATAATAAAACCAATACTCGGTGGGATGATTGGGGCAATAATTCCACCAGATGCTATCAACCCGCTTGAACGGTTCACATTATAGCCTGCTTTTGTCATCATTGGTATTAAGATAGCACCAAGAGCTGCTGTATCAGCAACGGCTGAACCTGATAAACTTGCAAATAATACACTCGCAATTATTGCAACATAGCCAAGTCCTCCTTTGATATGCCCAACCATAGACATTGCCATCTCAACGATACGCCGTGACAATCCACCCCGATTCATTGCCTCCCCCGCCAACATAAAGAACGGAATCGCCATGAGTGGGAAATTATCAGCACCACTGATTAAGTTTTGCGCGATGATTTGACTGTCAAAAATACCAAGAGCGTACATTAACACTACGCTACTTACGAGTAAGGCAAAAGCAATAGGCATTCCCAAAGACATTGCTCCTAGTAAAGATCCGACAAATACACCTATCATCCTTGTTTCTCCTCCTTCCCTTCTATAATTCCTTCTGTTATAAATTCATCACCATGGAGAGAGATTAGCTCTTCAGACTCACTAATACTGACTAATTCTTCGTCCTTAATCTTATTGAAAAAGATCCTATATAAATTGTTAATGATCAATAAACCCATGGAAACACTAACAAGGATACCTGTCCCATATACAAATGCTAATGGCATACCAGTAGCAGGCGCTGTACTATCAATGTTAATCAAAGTCATTTTCCAGCTACCATCCAGGACAAGGAGAAGGACAAACAATATCATCAAATCACTAATAACGAGCACCACTTTTTTCATCTTATTTGGAAGCCTTTTAATGACCATGTCAACACCCAAGTGTTCTTTGTTTTTATAAGCACCAATGGCACCGAGGAACGTCAGCCAGATAAAAAGGTACCTTGACATTTCTTCTGACCAAGTGATACCTGAATTAAAGAAATATCGAAGAACTACATTGCCAAAGACGAGAACAACCATGATCGCTAATGCAGCAGCCATAACAATGTTCAAAGTATTTTCTAATAGTCTGGATATTTTACTCATCTTTACATCTCCCCCTTCCTATGACCTTGCTTTATTCTGCTTTAATTTTTCCAACTAGCTCTTTTGCCCAATCATTTTCTGCAAAGACTTCATCATATACAGGTTGAGACGCCTCTACCATTTCTTGGGTAAATCTTTCGTCAGGCGTAGTAAATTTGATTCCATTATCCTGGAGGAATTTTTTATCATCTTCATAGCTTTGTTCCAGTAATTCAAACTCATATGCTGCTGCTTCTTTTGCTGCTGTTTCAATAATCTTTTGTTGTTCCTTAGTCAAACCGTTAAAGAATTTGCTATTAATAATGTAAATATTAGGGCTAAACATATGCTTTGATTCTAGTACATCACTTTGTACTTCATTCCATCCTGAGGATCTAAGAGTAGCAATAGGGTTTTCTTGAGCATCTACTACCTTTTGTTCAAGAGCAGTAAATACTTCAGAAATAGGCAGTGGACTAACGTTTGTTCCGAGCGATTCACCTAGTTTTATGTAGTTTGGAATGTTGGGCATTCTAAGTCGAAGACCATCAAAGTCATCCATACTTTCTATCGTACGATTGCTCGAAAACATTCTAAATCCATTTGCACTCCATGCTAGTGGTGTTACTCCATGTTTTGGATTTAGGTCAGCTGTCAATTCTTCACCGATCGGGCCATTCAGTACCGATTTTACATGTTCGAAATCTCTAAATAGGAATGGCCATTCAGGAACCCCCATTTTAGGAATGTCAGCCTGCATTATTAGACCTGGGATACCCATTTCGATTGTTCCGTTTCTGACACCATCATAAAATTCTTTTTCCGCTCCTAATGTACTGTTAGCATAAATTTGGACCTCTAATTCTCCATTGCTTTCCTTTTCAACCTGTGTTTTGAATTTTTCTTTTAATGCAATATTTTGAGGATGATCTTCAGCAAAATAATGTGCAACTTTAATGGTTTTCTTTTCAATCCCACCGCTAGTCTTTTCTCCCTCACTTCCACATCCTGAAAGAAGTAATACCCCAGCAAGAGTTACGCTTGTGGCAAATCCATAAAACTTTCTTTTTTTCATTTAAAACACCCCCTATAGTTTTTGTAAGCGTTATCATTATAGACTGATATTAAGAACTTCCCCTTACTATTTCTTGTTAGTTTCACAGAATTTTGTTTTATAATATAAAACTCCGTTTTGTTTTAACCGGATAAAGGAAGATCATTTACCAATAAATACCTTTTTTAATTATTTCTGCAATTTTTAGACCTGAGTTTTTCTTCAGTATTAAAATGTAGATTAAATGTGTTCTATAATGTAAAACTCGGTTTCAAAATTAGAACTTACGTTGATTATAAGCTTCTGTTTTTATCCTTGTCAAACCATTTTTTGATTTTTTTAACAACTTAACAAAATACAATAGATACTCTTCTTTCTAGTCTATATTTAAACATATCCTAAAGGAAATAAAAGCATAATTCTGTTGCCCTATCTGTCATTTTCGGTTCGGTGGAGGAAGTTATTTCAACTGAGCCCAAGCACAAAGATTTTTACTCACAGGGGGAATAACAACATTCTGGAAATTTCACTAAATTAATTAAACAATAAATATTTAAACCATTTGAAGAATGAATGAATAGAAGTTTCATTTTTTCTATATTAGGATATTTTTAAGATTTCTTAAGACATTGATTAGTCGACATTAAAGTCGCTCTTTCCTACTCTCTTTAACAGAAACCTTCTTGACGTTATTTTTGTTGTCCATAGCATCAATCAATTCTCTAGCAGAATCCCATGTTTCTAAAAAGATGAAGTTTTGGTATATTCAGAATGTAGGCTGGGGAACATCCAGAACACATGTTTTGACAATCGTTTAAACCTCTTTCGACCTAAGCGTCTTGGAGAGGTAATGGGTTACTATAGGGTATGTCTGGTAATTATTCTCGCATTCGGACCTCCCCCCGAGTTAATTTTGGCGGAGATTGACATTATGATAATTTTTCATAATATATAGAGCTATCGGGGATTATCGGCATCCTCCTAGCCTTATCGATTCAAAAAAGTATTCCTATACCTGTTAGTAAGTTACGATTTATCGATCCATTCTTTTATTTTTCATTATGGTGACATTCGGAGGTACTTAACTTCACCTTCCTTCGCACTATTCCAATGAATCTGACATGGACGGAGTTTTCTTGAACTTTTTATATTTTACGATAGCTCTCATGCTTAATCGCCGGATTTTTGATGAAGCCATTTTAATAGTTAATCTTGCCTTCTGAATTCAGGGTTCCGGTTACTTAACACTTAACGCATGATACTTTACGTTTTTTAAGCACTAATATCGAAAAGTCAGTTTCTCTTTTAGGTATGCAACAATGCTCAGCAACTTGATGAAGTTTCCGCTACTTTCGATATGGCCTTAATCTTAGGCCTATAAAGCAAATCAAAAAGCATCAGTAACCCCTTTTATTCAAAGAGATTACTGATGCTTTTTTTACTTGCGGGAGATTCTTCTTTAAATAAATCTTGATATTTGAGCAAGCTATCATCCTTCCAATTGTTTCTGCACATGATTCTTCCATTTTTCAATTTCGATTTGCTCTTGCATAAAAAGTGAGTCCTTAAGGGTGTATAAAGTTGTTTGGAACCTTTTTGAGATATCCTCCTGAAATTGTACTTTATCAAACTCTTTATCCATTGCCCCCCATTTTCCCTCCATTTCATTCATGAAATCTTCCATTCTTTTAATGATATCCGTAACCAATCAACGCACCCCTACATGTTTATATAGTAAAAATTTATATTTCCCTTGCAAAGAAAGCAACTAAGAAACCGTTACTTTTATACTATAATGAATGTATAACAGCCCCTCAAACCATTCTTTATTACTTATATAATAACGGATTAAGTGATAATTTTCATGAATTTTAAATAAAATAGAACTTTTTTCCCGCAACTTTGTTATCATTAATTAAAATTACTTCAATAACTGAGGAATAATTCAAATAAATTAAAAAAGCTACATATCCTCAATGAATGGACATGTAGCTTTAGATCACTATTATTTTTGAAATTGTAATTTATGCAGATTAGCAAAGATACCACCTTGCTTAAGTAAGTCTTCATGGCGGCCCTCTTCAGCAATTCCTTCTTCTGTAACAACAATAATTTTGTCGGCGTTTCGAATCGTTGCTAATCGGTGGGCGATAATGAGTGTAGTTCTATTTTCAGCAAGTTCGGTAAGTGCCTGCTGGATGATTCTTTCGGTTTCAGTATCAAGCGCAGATGTTGCCTCATCGAGAATTAATATCGGCGGATTTTTTAAGAACATCCTGGCGATTGCAATTCTTTGTTTCTGTCCTCCCGATAACTTTAAACCTCGCTCACCTATTTGAGTTTCATATCCTTCTGGTAATCCTTCAATGAAAGCCTCTAGATGGGCTTTTCTTGCTGCTTCTTGAATTTGTTCATGCGTTGCATTAAGCAATCCGTATGAGATATTCTCTTTTAATGTTCCTGTAAAAAGAAACACATCTTGCTGGACTATGCCTATTTGTGACCGTAGTGATTTTTTTGTCATCTCTCGAATATCAATTCCATCAATAGAAATTGAACCGGAAATAACATCATAGAATCTAGGGATTAACGAACAGATAGTCGTTTTTCCAGCTCCGGATGGACCTACAAAAGCAATGGTTTCACCAGCTTTGATATTCAAATCAATGCCTTTTAAAACAGTTTTTTTGTCTTCATAATTAAAAGTGACATCATTAAAAGAAATATCACCTAAAAGAGCATTAACGGCAAATGCATTCTTTTTATCCTCGACATCTGGCTCTATATCCAGAAGTTCAGTAAAACGCTTAAATCCAGCCATCCCTTTCGGATATATTTCCATCAACGCACTGATTTTATCGATTGGCTTAAATAAAACGTTCACATATAAGACAAACGCGACTAGTTCCCCATATGAGAGCTGTCCATGAAAAGTAAGCCAAGCACCCATTACTAACACTGCGAGTGTCATAAACCTTGTCATCATGTAAATGCCTGATAAGCTGAAGGACATTACCTTATATCCAAGTAACTTCGCCTTACGGAATCTGCGATTATTCGTCGAAAATCGTTCCATTTCATATGTTTCATTAGTAAAAGACTGAACGACCCTAACACCTGAGACGCTGTCTTCCACACGTGCATTAACATCTGCAACTTCTTTGTACATTTGCTTCCATGCTTTATTCATCTTTAAATTACTTATAACAATTAGCAAAACAAGGAATGGCAATATACAAACGGATATGAGCGCCAACTTCACATTGATCGTCAACATAATCCAAAAAGCTCCAATAAAGGTCATAATAGCAATGAATAAATCTTCGGGACCATGGTGTGCTAGTTCTCCGATATCAAACAAATCATTCGTGATTCGGCTCATGATATGGCCAGTTTTTGTGTTATCGAAAAATCTAAAAGACTGTTTTTGAACATGTTCAAATAGCTCTTCGCGCATATCAGTTTCGATATTAATCCCCAGTTTATGCCCCCAGTAACCTACGATAAACTGCAAGAATGTACTAATAATATAGAGAAGTAATAAGCCCGCACTCACAGAAACAATTGCCGACCAATCGTCCCCCGGCAACAGTGTATCTATAAACCATTGAACAGCTAGCGGAAAAGCAAGTTCAAGCACAGCAACAACCACTGCACTGAAGAAATCAATAATGAATAACCGCTTATGTGGCAGGTAATATGAAGCAAAACGTCGAATCATCAAATTATTCTCCTTTTAAACATATATAAAGGAGTATAATTCCATATTCATTAATATTCAAGTATTTCGGATTACGAAGCTAAAATTATGGTAAAATTATCTATATTAAACAGCCACTAACCCGGCTCATAAACCTATTAATTTTAAGGAGTGAATCCAGTGTAATTTTAAAAATCCATTCTAATACCATATAACATTATTCATTCAAAAGGATGGTAATCATGAAGAACAAATCGTTTCGCCACCTTTGGATTGGTCAGGCGTTTGCTAATCTTGGAGATATATTTTATGTAGTCGGGTTGATTTCACTTATATATGCCTTAACAGGATCGGCTCTTTATTTGAGCTTGCTTCCGTTCACAACAACGATTTTTCGGTTTATCAGCAGTTTACTTGCACCTCTCATTATTGACAGATTTACTTTAAAACGAATCCTTGTACTATCACAATTGTGGAAAACTATCTTACTCATTATACTAGGAATCAATATAACTAATTTTAATCAAGCTTTTGCTGTGGTAGCTCTAATCTTTATCGCCATGATTTCATTATTAGATGGAGTAGCTGCCCCGGTAAGTGCAGCTTTGACTCCTCAATTAGTTCCAAAAGAAGAATTGATAAGGGCAAATGGTTTTTTGAATGTAATCACCCAGACAATCTTTGTCTCAGGGTGGCCACTTGGTTCTGTTTTATTAATATCCACCAACAGTAGCTTTATTATTTGGATGACAGTTATACTTTATGCCGTTTCAACAATCTGTACCATAAAAATTGAAATCACTGAACAAACAGCAGAAACCATTCTTTCATCAAGTCGGGATTCGATTAAATCCGGATGGGTGGCGATCCGAAAAAAACCAACTATCCGTACACTCATCTCCCTTGATTTTATAACAACTTTAGCATCTAGCGTCTGGATCGCTGCTATTATATATGTATATGTCGAACAGAACTTAAAACTAGGAGAGCAATGGTGGGGGTATATTAACACAAGCTACTTTATCGGCATGATTGTTAGTGGATTGCTTGTCATCCGTTTTGCAAAGTTACTAGAAAGATATATCTGCTTTTTCATTGTTTTCGGACTATTTCTCAGTGCCCTACTGACACTGCTATTCGGTGCCAACACTAATCCAGCAATTGCTTTGCTGCTAGCATGTCTGTACGGCCTCCCAGAACAAATTCGGGATGTATTTTACACCAAGCTTATCCAAGATCAAGCATCGGAAAAAACATTAGCAAAAATATATGCGGTTTGGGGAGCTGTTATCAATCTTACCTTTGCAAGTTCCGTTCTGCTTCTAGGCTATATAACGGAAACATACGGTGTCAAAACAACTTTCCAATTCTCTTCAATTTTAATATTCATTGCCTTTCTTTATGCGATTTGGAAAAGGAAGGACTTTCAAGGGAAAGAAATATAAAATCCTCACTGCAAGCCTTCTTGTCTGTGTAACTGTACCTCCATTTGTTTCTGTATTTGAAAGGAGCTTTCATTTCGTAGCTCCTTTCCCTTTTTATGACACCCAAGGCTGTGTTGATCATGATTGGCTGTCCTGTCCTCATATTTTTCCTCGGTAGGAACTTGCTTGGACCCGTTAACAGCATGCCAACAGAACGATCCAAAATTGCACGGTTGATCGATATTCTCTTTTTAATGCTCATTACTTACACCAAAACATTCTATTTTATAATTATAATATTCTGTTCCATATACGCCCAATTCTGCGGAAATTCCAAACCAATCTGCCAATAGGTGGCACCTATCAGTTCATAGGAATCAATCACTTCATATTTTGCGCTTATCGAACGGATATCTTCAAACCAAACGACATGATCCAAGTTTTCTTTTCTATAAGAATAGGTAGGTGATGCCGCTGACGTGTCGAAAGAGATTTCCGAGCCAGTCGCAATGGCAAGATTTTGTGCATTTTGCGCTGATAATGCCTTCGTCTCATTGCTTGGTACAATCCAATCGTATCCATACATAGGAAATGCCGACTGCAATTTATACGCAGGGATATTCGTTAAAGCGTAACGAAGAACCTCGACCATCCACCAAAGTGGAGAAATTGGTTCGGGTGGGCCCGTTGGATACCCAAAATCAATTGTCATCACGGCAACAAGGTCGGCTACCTCTCCAATTCCCCGATAATCATGACCGCCTACAATTCGATTGTCAGGATTATCTGAAGTTTTTGCATGTACGTTAACATGAAGAATTAGTTCGTTCAACCCCTCTTTTAATTCTTTTAAAAAAAGCACATAATCAGACCGTCTTGCAGGAGGGATGAATTCGATGTCCATACTGACCCCCCCATAGCCTTTCTCCCTTACGATATTCAGCATACTATTAATCAAATTCCCTCTGTAAATCGAACTAGTGAGAACTTCACCCGCCAAGTCAGCATCAAAATCACCGTCTTGAAAATTCCGGATCATCAATAGTGGCGTCACCCCGGTCTGTTCGCATTTCGCGATAAGAGGGAGATCATCACCATCAACGAATGCATAGCCTTCCTTGGTAAAGGAATAAGCTACAATTGCTAAATAGGATAACTTATCACCATTCTCCTCAAGCGTTTTAAACACTACTCCACCTGAAGTTGGGAAGGCAAACCCAAGCGTGATCAATTGATTTTTATAAGGAGACGGAATCAAAATTTCCGTGTCGACCTTAAGTGAGCTTGCAACAAGCCCTGGATTTGCTTTCATGATGGCCGCTATACTTGTTCCAAAACGTCGGGCAATTTCAGAGAGCGTATCACCATTTTTTATAAGATACGTTCGATTCACCACTTTGTCATCCGGGATATACAACGCCAGACCCGGAACCAGTGCTGTTGATTCCAATCCGTTAACTTCGACTATCCTCGATGGGTCAACCTTATTCATTTTAGCAATTTCCCATAGGCTAGCACCTTTTTTCACAATAACGATCGTCATTCAAAACCCTCCCACTCCCTCGAAAAAGTGTATGTTATTCGGGCATTTATATAGAACGAATTATCAAATTTTCATCGTGTTGCATATTCTGAATATATTGACACTCAGAGTCGCCATGTTATTAATCTATACTGATTGATTTGTAAATAAAACTTACAATATTCCAGTCTCCCCGCACTTTTATACATGACGCAAAAAAACAGTCATAGGAGGCTAATTTAAAGGAATTATCAAATTGTCAACAAAACCATTTCTATTGGTCTGGCTGCAAACTACTTACACTCTTTATGAAATGTACTTCGAAAATCATATGAAGCAAAGAAAATTGGTTTACATGGAGAGAACCTTGTCAAAATGGTAAAAAGTGTACAAAGAGAAAAATATATTATCATCACTGCTTTAAAATGAAAAGAGGCTGTCCAAAAGGACAACCTCTCAGTTTGTAGACAAAAGGGGTCCAGAATGTTTTAATTCTGGACCCCTTTTGAAATTCCCTTTGAATTTTGATCAAGATTAAGAGATTGGGCCTCTACGAGCCCACTTTATTAAGCCATTATTGGACCTTGCCATGTCCAATTGGCAATCTTCTTTAAATTCATGGCAGCGAATGTAAGCATCGCCTGCATCGACAATTTTTTAAGTCCCCTTAAAGTAGTCCAACGCATACCATGCTTTTCTTTTGCATCTGCGAATACACGCTCTATTGTTTCTTTGCGTTTCGCATATATAGGTTTTACATCCTTGTGGTGACGCAGATGATCTGCTTCTTCCATATAATTTTGCCAGATATGGCGTGTCACCACTTTTTGATGGTCTTTGCTTACTGTACACTGTGATAAAAATGAGCATGTCGCACAAGTGTGTTTGGGTGATTTGTACTCGCGATAGCCCTCTTTATTTGTTGTTGAGTACTTTAAAATCTCGCCCGATGGGCAGAGATAACAATTAAAATGTTCATCGTAAACATAGTCATGCTTGCGAAAGAACCCTTCTTTTGTTCGTGGACGTGTATAGGGTAAAGCTGGTGTGATTTCTTTCCCAAAAAGGTAGCTTGTAATGGCTGGTGTTTTGTAAGCTGCATCTGCGGCAACAGCTTCAGGTTTTCCAACTTTCTCAATCACTTGTTCAACAAGAGGCTCTAAGATATGACTATCATGCGTATTTCCTGGTGTTACAATCGTCCCCAGCACAAAACCGTTGCGGTCTGCAGCCGCATGAAATGAATAGGCAAACTGTTTTGTTCGTTCATCTTTTACATAGTAGCCACTCTCAGGGTCAGTTGAACTTTCTTTAATTTCTTTGGTTTCTTCTTTATCAAATTTATCCGGTGGAAAAGGCTTCTTTCCATTGTTTTCACGATCTTGATTTATTTCTTCTTGAAGGCGTCCTTGATATGCTCGTGTTTCCTTACGAACGATTTTCTTTTCGAATTTCCGCTTATTCGCACTGGCTTTCACATGTGTTGAATCAACGAATACGTGCTCTGCACTAATTAACTTTCTTTCTGAGGCTGTCATTAAGATACGATAAAAAATCTGTTCAAACAGGTCTGTATCTTTAAAGCGACGCTCATAATTTTTCCCGAACGTTGAGAAGTGAGGTACTTTATCATGGAAACCGTAACCTAAAAACCAACGGTAAGCCATATTCGTTTCAACTTCTTCAATCGTTTTACGCATCGAACGAATACCGAAGGTATATTGAATGAATGTCAATTTAACTAAAATAACTGGATCAATACTTGGGCGGCCTATCTCTGAATACATCTCTTTCACCAAGTCATAAATGAAAGTGAAGTCAATGGCCCCCTCAATTTTACGAACCAAATGGTTCGCTGGCACCAGTTGATCCAAAGTAATCATTTCAAGTTGATCTCGCTGAATAGAATTATGTTTCGAAAGCATCGTCATCACCTCAAGTTTTAATACTCCTATATTAAAACAAAAAAGACTGTAGGAAAAAGTGTTTATTTCTAATTGTTAAAACAAAGTTGATTGGAACGGAAGGTGCGAGACTCCTGCGGGAAAAGCGTGTCCAAGGGAGACCCCACAGGCGCAAAGGCGCCGAGGAGGCTCCCTGACCGCCCGCGGAAAGCGAGTGCCTGGAGTGGAAATCAACGTTCGAATTTTTACAGCCTCTTACTTTTAATACTATTTGCTAAGTTTCCATCCCAGCTTTTCTTCTATACCTCAAAGTAAACTTTTAATATCGTAAAACTTCCCATTTTCCAACTCATCCACTTCGAGTAGCTCCAATAGTTTTTCCGCAACGAATTCTGGGCTTCTTAGATTGCCTTTTTCTTTATAGTCATGAAATTTTTCCCTGTCGGAAAAGTCCTGTTCATTAGCTGAACGAATTGTTTCTTGCATCCCTGTGTCCATTACACCTGGTGAAAAAGATATGAGAGTCATAGGGAAAGGCGCCTTATCCTGTTCCAATCCTGCAACACGGGTGAACATTTCAAGTCCCGCCTTTGTACTACAGTAGGCAGCCCAGCCATGATAGGGATTTTTCGCTGCTCCTGAAGAAATGTTGACCATAACCTTCTTTCGGTCCCAATGGTTTGTTCGTTTAACGAATGCATCTGCTAATACTACTGGTGCCATAAAATTTACTCGCATGCTGGTTTCCAAACTTTCCTGTCCCAGATTTCCTACCGGCTTGATTGGTTCAATTACACCAGCATTATTAACAAAGTAAATCTCGCTTTTTTCATCGACCTCTTCAAGAATCTTATTGACTAACGAAGTAAGCTGCTCAATTTCAATTAAATCAACGGAAATAAAAGTAAGTTTTGTTCCGGATTGAGCAGCTATTTCCACCATTTCAGGATGAGCTGTACGGGATAATAAAATACAATGGTCACTTTTCTGCAAGCATTGCTTAGCAATAGCTGCACCTAATCCTCTCGAAGCTCCTGTGATTATAAAAGTCTTCACCACAATTCCTCCCTTTCATTGATTATTATTTATTGTACCAAAAGAAGCAGCCCGTATAGTGTTTGGCTGCTCCGAATAAAAATTATAAAATGGGTGATAACAGCCTTGCTATGGACTCTTTAAAACGAATCCACTTTGAACGTTTTTCAAACTCTTCAATTGTTAGTTGTCTACAAACTTCTACATCATTATAAAAATTTTTCGTCAGCGTTTCGGCCATTCCTTCATCATAAATAAAGGCATTGACTTCAAAATTCAATTTAAAACTCCGGACATCAATGTTAGCAGTACCGACCGAAGAGACCTCTTCGTCCACAACAATCATTTTCGCATGTATAAAACCGTTATCATAGATGTATACCTTAGCTCCCGCTCTTAATAACTGCCCTGCATTAAAGGTTGTTGCCCAATAAACGAAAAGATGATCAGGTTTATTTGGAATCATGATTTTCACATCCAGCCCTGACAAGCTGGCAATCCGGAGTGCATCCAATAAACTAGCATCCGGTATAAAGTAAGGTGTTTGAATCAGAATCGATTTCTTTGCTGAAGAAATTAATTTAATATAGCCATTTTTTATTTGTTCCCATTCAGAATCAGGACCACTTGTCACAATTTGCAAATCAATATTACCCTGAGGCTTCAAATTAGGAAAATAATGTGGCTGATAAATAATATCATGATTTTTTGAAGCCTGATTCCAATCAAGAATAAAACGAGTTTGAATGGCTTTGACCGCAGATCCCTTTATTCTAAGGTGTGTATCACGCCAATAACCGAACTTTGGATTAAGCCCCAAATATTCATCTCCGACATTAAAGCCCCCAACATACCCTACTTTTCCATCTATGATGACGAGCTTTCGATGATTACGGAAATTCAAACGTAAATTAATAAATTTTAACTTGGATGGAAAAAATGCTTCCACTCTGCCGCCTGCCTGCCTAAAGTCCTTGAAAAAACTTTTTGTCATTCCCCTTGACCCTAATTCATCATAAAGCAGGCGGACTTTGACACCTTCATTTGCTTTTTTCGTCAAAGCCTCAATGAACCGTTTTCCGAGACCGTCTCTTTGAATAATATAATATTGTATATGTATATGGTTTTCTGCCTCTTCGATATCTTTAAAAAGCTGTTCAAACTTCTTTCTTCCATCCGAAAAAATATCGACATGATTATCTTCCGTCAGAACTGCATCATTATTTCGAAGGTGCATATAAATCAAATCACGGTAATTGCTCGAAGAGGTATTTCGAAAAGGAAAGTGATCCGTAGAAAGCTCTTCCATCTGTTTATCAAGGATTTCTTCAATCCCAATTTTTTTCTTATCCTCCCATTGGAATAAGTGAGCGTGCCTCAAACTTGTTCCAAAAAGAAGATATAAAATAAAACCGACTACAGGTAAAAAATATAACACCAATAACCAAGCCCAGGTCGTGCTCGCTTCTCTTCTTTCAAAAAATATAACAATCGTTGCAAATAGAATATTAAGAATAATAACGAGGCCTAACAAAACCGATGTAACATGCGTAAATTCCATAGCATACCCTCACTCAACTTTTATCCCTTTAAGGATAACATGCAAATTCTTTATATCAAAGGATTTGCCTATTAGAAAAAAGAAAACAAAAATTCGCAAAAATAGGCCCCTTCCTGTAGGGGCCTATCTCTATTTAAGTATTTTCGAACCAACCCTTAAAACATCCATAACTGCCAGGGTGACTTTTAATCTTCTTATACAAACTTTCATTGCAATATACAGGATACATTGTATTTAACTCATTTATTTTATCGGCTTTTCACTAATAAATTAACTGCCTCTTTAACAAGTTCTTCAGGGTTCTTTTCACCTGTCTCATTAGCTTCCCGGACACATTCTACAAGATTGGAGCTCACAATTACACCAATTGTACGGTCGATTGCAGATCGAGTGGCAGATAACTGTGTTACGACATCTCTACAGTCTTTATTTTCTTCCATCATTTTCAAAATCCCTCGAAGCTGTCCTTCAATTCGTTTAACTCTATTTTTCATTTGCTTTTCATATTCCATGTGTGAGGTTGACCTCCTATCCCTTGTAACTTATTATTCTTATCAGGCATACCATCCAACGTTTAGTCCCATATGGAATGAATGTATAGAATAAATCTTATCGCCTTACAATTCATAATACATACCTCTCAGGTATACTTGTCAAGTATTTATATCAAATACCCCTTATTCGATAGGTAAATACTCTATTTTTGTACAAGGAGATTTTGTGCAATAGCCTCTGAAAATTCAATAGTCATTTGGGGAACGTAGGATTTTAACAAAGCATTTACAATCGGTGCTTTAGCTCCTTTAGCCATTATCGCAAGACAACCAGTCATCTTAGTCTGTCCTTTCCCGATCTGTTCAGCAAAAAAGTAACCATATCCATCAAATTTTTCATTTAATCCCCGAAGGTTAAATGTTACCTTATTAGGTTCGTTCCATTCTAATATATCAACTTCAAGTTTAATTTTCTTTTTCATTAATCCCAAATCGCTTTTAAACTCCCATACGAGTGTCTCATCATTTATTATCTCATGACTAATATATCCTGGGACCAGAGGCGCCCATAGATCAATGACACTGACAAACCCCCATACATTTTCAATTGAAACGGGTAAGATGATACTATGTAATCCTTCTGACAACTGAGTTCCCCCTTAATCATTTTACTTACATCTTTTTAATGTATTCATTGCAGCTTTTAGGTTAGACCTGATATTAGAAAAGAGTCCGAAACAAATTTCTCAATATCGCTTGCAATTTTGACCATTTAAAAAGAAGGACTGTAATGACAGATGATACGTCAAAAGATGAGCCTAAAATGAAAATGTTGATTTAACAGGGTTACTTGTTATTACAAAAGATATAAACGCACTTGCATTCAGCATCCCATTAGGTCCTGTCGGCATTAGGCATTAAGGGTCTACTTGCCCCACTAAGGGACAAACAAAAAATACATGTAACTACATGAATAAAGTCTTTATCTTAAAAAATAACAGTAAGAACAATGGCGACATCTAAAAAAGATGTCGCCATTGATTTATCCAAATGTGATTTTTAAGGACGTTCAAGATCAAATAACTCGCCTAGTTTAGTATACGTATGACCAGCTAACCGGGCTACAGGTTTGAGTCCATTCTGGTCAATTCGACCATTGTGATAGATGTCTTGCTTGATATGGTAGCACACTACTTTCCCTATCAACAAATCACAACCTGGTTTATCTGATGAACCTGCTAATGGTATAGCCCGTTCAAGTTTGCATTCAAGGCGTACCTTCGCTTCTCGTAACCCAGGAACCGCAACCTTATCACTAGCCGTCGTCGTGAAATTAGTTAGCCTTAATTCACTTTCCTCAGCTGGGAGTTCTGCTGCCGTTTGATTTGCATCTACAACATTGTCTTCATCAGTGATGTGAACAACAAATTCACCGGTTTCAATCGCATTTCGTGCAGTATCTTTTGACACTCCTTTTTTCCTTTGAACGGATACTGAAATCATTGGAGGATTAGAACTGACTATATTAAAAAAACTAAACGGCGCTATATTGAATACTCCAGTTTCAGATTGTGTGGTAACAAGGGCTACGGGTCTTGGAATAATACTTCCAGTCAAAAATTTATAATTTTCCCGTTCACTTAGACCTTCAGGATTTACTGAAATCATCTTCTCTCCCTCTTTCAATCTTTCAATAAATGTTTTTGAAACCATGAACTAGCTGCTTCGACCTCTGATCGTGTTAACTGATGTCCGTGATTTTCCCAGTGAATGTCGACTGTCGCACCTGCTTGCTGTAAGAGTTGCAAAAGTTCACCCGTTTCTTGAGCCGGGCAAATCGGATCGTTTTTCCCAGCGGCAATAAAGATAGGTACATCGGAAAGTGACGGCAAAGTCATCCCTCGTCTAGGAACCATTGGATGGTGAAGAATTGCCCCTTTTAATGCCCCTTCAAAATGAAACATCAAACTTGCAGCGATATTCGCACCATTAGAATAACCTAATGCTACCACATTCTCACGGTCAAAATCGTACTTTTCGGCTGCTATATCCAAGAAGTCATTAAGCTCTTTTGTACGAAAAATCAAATCCTCTTCATCAAAAATACCCTCAGCCAACCTTCGAAAAAAACGGGGCATACCGTTTTCAAGAACATTTCCGCGCACACTCAATACGGATGAACCTGGTGAAACCATTTCTACTAATGGTAAAAGGTCTGTTTCCGTTCCCCCTGTACCATGCAAAAGCAAAAGTAACGGAGCTCCTGGATTACTTCCTTTTTCAAAAATATGTTTCATTAACATTATATATCCTCCTTAAGAACCCTTGGTACAGCCGGAAGTAACGTTTTTTCCATAATTTCTCGCTTTTCTTCCAACCATTGTGGCAGCATTAATTTACTTCCCATTGTTTCCTTCGATTCATCGTGAGCAAATCCGGGTGGATCTGTGGCAACTTCAAAAAGAATGCCGCCTTCTTCACGGAAATAAATGGCATCGAAATATTGACGGTCCGTAAAAGGTGTCACTCCATAGCCAAAGCTTCCGATATGCTCTCTCCAATCCTTATGATCATCAAAATCATTCGCACGCCATGCGAGATGATGTACTGTCCCTACTCCTATTTTCCCAATTGGCATAATAGTTTTTTTGATATCAATCAAATTCCCGATGTCTGAATTGGATTTGAAGCGAATAAAGTCCCCTTCTTCTGCAATTCTCTTCAATCCCATCACTTCTTCTAATAGTTTCATCGTTTTGTCCGGTTTTGCCGTCAATAATATCGCGCCACCGAACCCTTTGACCGCCTTATCAGCAGGCACACCGCCAAATGACCACTCGCTATTTTTACCCTCTTTACGAGCGACAAGTTCAAGGTGCAAACCATGAGGATCGTTAAATTCGAGATATTCCTCTCCGAAACGGGTGGCTTTCTCGAATTCAATATTAAATTTGGATAAACGTAGTTCCCAGAATTCAATAGATCCTTCTGGAACGACATATGTCGTAATCCCTACTTGTCCGGAACCAATTCTTCCTTGGTATGCATCAGGCCACGGAAAGAAAGTGATGATGGAGCCAGGTGAACCTGATTCATCTCCGAAATATAAATGATAGGTACCTGGATCATCAAAATTCACAGTTTTTTTCACCATTCGCATTCCCAATACCCCTGCATAGAAATCCACATTCTCTTGCGGATTACCTACTATGGCGGTTATATGATGAATTCCTTTTGTCTGCTTTCGCATGGTGTCAACCACCTTTCAATTCAATTAAAATGTAGATTTTGTATTTAGTGGTTTTAAATTCGCCTCTATATCCGCTCTTTTTGATTCTAAAAAGGGTGGCAAGGCCAAAGACTCTCCTAGGTATTGCTCTTCTTCATCCGTTGCAAAACCAGGTCCGTCTGTTGCTAGTTCAAACAATATACCATTTGGTTCCCTAAAATAGAGGGAACGAAAGTAAAAACGGTCAATAAACCCAGAGTTTATTAAACTTGAATCATTTAATTTTTCTATCCATTTTCTCAGTTCTTCTTCGTTATCGACACGAAAGGCAACATGGTGTACGCCTCCCCTTCCTAGTCGTTCACGCGGCAAGTCATTCCGCTCTTCAATATGAATTTCTGCACCACTTCCACCTTTGCCTGTCTCATAAACGATAATCTTGCTTTGACCCCTTATAGATGATGAATAAGCGCCTGATTTCCTGAACCCCAACACCTCAGTAAGTACTCTTTCAGTCGGTTCAATATTAGGAACTGTAAGCTTAACTGGTCCTAATCCAAGGATAGAAAATTCCTTCGGTACCGGGCTCTTATCCCATGGCACTCCTCCGTGAACGCCTTTATTATCCTGATCGGAAACCAGTAGTAGTCTCTGCCCTTCTGGATCTTTAAATGCAAGTACCTGTCGTTGAAAACGAGTCGTTACTTCGTCGTGCTCAACATTATATTCTACAAACCGTTTTTTCCAAAAATCCAGCGCTTTATTATCTTTCACTCTTAGAGCAATTTCTGAAATACTATTGTTCCCCTCATGTGTACGGGCAGCCTGAGGTATTTCAAAAAACGTTAGTTCTGTCCCCGGAGAACCTGCCTCGTCTCCGTAAAATAAGTGATACACACGAATATCATCCTGATTCACCGTTTTTTTGATTAATCGCAACCCTAACGTTTTCGTGTAGAAATCAAAATTCCCACCCGCTCTCGCCGTAATCGCCGAAACGTGATGCAATCCTTTTAATTCCATCTGTACCACTCCTTTATATATATATCTCCCCTTTAGAGAGATAAATTAACCTGTGATTAATATCTCGACTTCGAGGTATCAGCATAAAGAACAATACTTTTAATCCAAATATCTTGATTTAAAGATAAACTAGAGTGATATTTTTGTCAACCATTCTTGCCTTTCACTTATAGAAAATACTATGAAAAAAATACGACCATTTATTTCTACTTATTATAAAAAAATTTCAGACAATCAGTAGATGAAAATGGATATGGTAAGTTTTTATTTGTTGATTATCAGGCTTTTATTAAAGGTCTTCAAGAGCCATTTAAATTGTATGCTGAAAACTTCCCGATTTGGTCCAACTAATCGTCAGGGATTTTTCAGTTTGTCGTTTGGACAGCCTTAGAAATTAAAGGGTTCAGAGCAGCCTTCAGCACTATAATCCCTAAATTAGTGTCGAAATGAGCAAGACATTGAACATTCATCAGAATTGGAAGCTGATTGCACCGATGCCATTTGGAAAACCCACTGCCTACCCAGGTGATAAAACCTTCTCCCTACTTGAAGATCGAGTAAAAATATAACTCATAACGTAGTAGGGCTGGCTCAACTTCCGAGCCAGCCCTACTATTTTCAACCGATATAATCTGGAATTGTTCCAAAAAATCTTGTGAATACTACAGGCGCATACCCTAAATAACCTATAATTGGCATAATTTTAAAATTTTCATATTCATTTACCACGTACATCATACATCTCCCTTCAAAAACTGTTAATTATTTATTGGAGAAGATCGCTTCGGAAGCCATTCCTTAAGGTAAAGTGGGAGTCCACTCACATACTCCTTGGAAGCATGTCCACTTGGTAGGAGAATGTACGTCTTATCCTTACAAGTCAAATGCTTCATAACCGGATTAATCATTTCCTGCGGTACCAGACGGTCATTTTCATTTGCTGATACTAATACACTAGCGTCAATATTGGATAGCCTAGCTTTTTTTCCTCTGATTCTTAAACTCCCCTTAACCAAACGATTGTTTATCACAAGATCTTCACCTATCTGTTTTGCAGTCGCTCCAGCTAAAGGCACGTGTCCATTTGTCCACGCATTGAATCGACGCCAATGTTGAACATATTCTTCATCATCAGCTTGATTTAATAAAGACAGATAGGGTGATATATAGATAGGTGATGTGATCAAGCGGATTCCATATTTAACCTCACTAGCTGGGATCGTTTTAAAAATGTCAATCGTCTCGTCAAAATCTGCGGTACCATCTTTTATTGCAGCTTGCCATTGATCAAAAGATTGGGAGGCACTAAAATCTATAGGTGTAACGGAGAGAATTAAATTCTTAACAGGCTCGTCTGCAATAGCCGCATACATAGCAGCTATTGTACCTCCAAGACAAAAACCCATCACAGTTATCTCTGACGCTCCGGAGTGTCGCAATGCGCGCTGGACTCCTTTTTGAATGTAATCGACGATATAATCATCAATCGAGATGTCCCCATCTTCATAGCCTGGACTTCCAAAATCAAGCAAATACACTTCAAACCCTTCATTTACAAAAGCTTCTATTAAACTATTACCTGGAGCTAAATCGAGAATTAACGGGGTATTGATGAGTGAATAAATTAGAAAAACCGGCACGTTATATTTTTTTTTTACCGCCGGATAATACCAAAGTGTAGATTTATTTTTTTTCCACACCGAAATTTTTGGTGTTAATCCCATTTCCGGCATAGGCTGATTGGGAATATCCGAAAAATGTTTCCATTTAGAAATCAATTCAGGTTGATTTTTTGGCACTTTTCGTTTAGACATTTCTATTCCCCTGTCCAACAAACTTTAAATCTTGTAATTGGTTTATTAAATCTAAAATCCTTTTTCTATTCTCTTCCTTTTTGTTAGATTCCCCTCTTGAGTTCATTTTTTTACTAACTTCCTTTTTATTAGATTCCTCTCTTGATTTCATTTTTTTACTACCTAATGAATAAACGACCCCTAAATCACTCAAAGAAGGTTGACTTCTAAGAAACCCATCCCTTTGTGGAATTACAGTGGAAAGTAGCTCTTCTAATTTGTCAATTTTTTCTTCGAGCTGGAGGACTAATTTCGCAATATTGGCTACATCTTTTTTTGTGGGATAATTCATGATAATGGACCTTCTTTCTGAGGCCTCCTGCATCTTTATTATCTCTGGAACCTGCATTTGTGAACTTCTACTAACTGATTCTATTAACTCCCTATTATTTATTAACTCCTGAATTTTACTATTCAACTGTTGCTCTTTTTGTTTGCCAAACACTTTTAGCTCTTTATATAAATCTGATTTTTCTGCCATATATATCGTTCCTCTCTTCTCGGATTATGCTAATGCTGCTATACCTCCGTCAACGATTAAAACATGTCCAACCAAATAATCGGACGCTTTCGAGGCTAAAAAAACGGCGGCTCCTTTTAAATCCTCTTCATTACCAAACCGGCCAGCCGGAGTTTGACCTACGATGTCAAAGTTGGATTCTTCAAGGATTTTTTTTGTGATTTTAGTCGGGAAAAAGCCTGGTGCTATCGCGTTGACTTGAATCCCGTGTCTAGCAAGTTTAACCCCTAGATCCTTAGTCATTGTTATCACAGCGCCCTTACTTGTGTTATAAGCAATGGTATCCAATACTTCAGGTATCGAACCGCCAAGACCCGACACAGATGCAATATTAATGATTTTACCGGACTTTTGCTGTAACATGACCTTTGCTACAGCTTGCGAAAACAAGAACGTACCCGTAACATTTACCTTCAACACTTTCTCCCATTTATCCTCAGGAACATCCAATAGCGGGCCTGACCAAGATGTACCGCTATTATTGACAAGAATATCAATGGCACCGAATTGAGAAACAGTTTCTTTTACAACGTGCTCGATGTCACTCTTATTGGTAATATCACATTCAAAGGCGATCGCTTTAATTCCTATTGATTGTAAGTGGTCACAAACCTCTTTACATACAGAAAGATTGCGTGAGGCAATAACAATATTAGCTCCTGCCTCTGCCAGCGCCAAAGCTATCTGTTTGCCTAGCCCTCTACCGCCTCCAGTAATAATAGCCGTTTTATTCGTTAAATCGAACATATTACTTAATGTTGTCAACTTATCAACCCTCCCGTAATGAAATATCTATCTTTTTATAAAGCGATTTATATTATTATAGAAAAGCCTATCCATTATGGTGCTTAAAATAGCCTAATGCCTCTGCCTTTTTGTTTCACTAGCTTTATTAATTTTTGCTTTCCATATGAATTCAATATGTATGAGATTACTTCCTGATTTACGAGCAAAATCGAATACATACCCTGTTTATTCGTTTACACTAAAAGAATATTAAGGAGGTTTTAGATATGACGATGCATCACTTTCATTTAAGCGCGGAATGGCCAGGCGGAAGAAATGATATCGGCACGATTCAATCGGGGAATCTTCAGACCCAAATAAGCGTGCCAACCGAAATGGAAGGACCTGGGATTGGAACTAATCCGGATGAAATGCTGCTCGGAGCAGCTTCGACTTGCTATATCATTACCTTTGCTGCCATGTTAGAGCGAAGTAAAATTGAAAAGGTCAGTTTGACTATGCAATCAGAAGCCTTAGTGGATGTTACGAATGGTGTATTCACTTACAAGAAAATCATTCATCGGCCAACTCTCGTATTAGCATCCATTACATCGGAAAAGGAGGCAGAAAAAGCCCGGAAACTTGCAGTAAAAGCGGAATCAAGTTGTATGATTTCCCGAGCCATCAAAGGCAATGTAGAAGTTGAATTAAACGCTGCTATTTCAATAGCTCAGCCCTGAACAGAAGAAGTGCCTAACCCTATAAGAGGGTTAGGCACTTTTTGTACTATTGAATAGAGTTAATTTTATTTTCAACCTCGCGGCACACTTCATCAGCCGATAAACCATTTGCCTCTATGATAGAAGCTTTAGATGAAGTATCGATTATTCCCATCACATTAGTTTCCAAACCTGTTACCACACAACAGTCCAAGTTTTTTGCGTCAGCTTCTTGTTTAATCTCCACAACATCAAAACCTTTTTCACGAAGTGCTTCCTGAATATTCGTTAATGATTCTTCAACACCGATTTTTGACATCAACACACACCTCCTCTACTTGCTAAGCTGTCCTTTTTACCTTCAATATATGTATAGGATGCAAAGGAAATAGGAAAAGTAATGTCGAGGTGATAAATATGAATGGAAAAAATAAAAAAGACGCATCGCAAACTCGTTTAGGTTCTTCACAAATAGAGGGACAAGGTACAACAACGAAAGAAACTGGTTCCTTTACCCGATCCTCATCACAAAAAAAGCAGAAACGTTCATAATAACAAAATGGGCCTAAAACTAGGCCCCTTTTGTTATTATATATTCTGATTCATGATTTCCTGTTGAATTTTCACATCATTCAATTGATCTTCATCAATGATCATTGTTTTCGATTTTGCTTTTACAGCTCTTTCTGGTTTTATATCAGTTGCCTTTAAATTATTATCAGGAGCTGCCTGCTCATTCCATGTAGTCATCATAATCTCCTCCTCTTGTTCTTTTATGATTTCCATCAACGAGCATATTCATGAATACATTGCATCATTTTTTGCAAAGATACAAGTGGAGGTGATTTTTTTGGAACCAAACAATCCCGGCAATAAGGAGTTACCAGATTTTAAGGACTTAAATGACCGTATCATTGCTCAATCATCACAAAGCCCCAGACTAGTCATTAAAACAAATTTAGATACAAAGAATGTAACGGATAAGAACCCCTATACCGATAGAATAAGCAGTGAAGGCTTTGAAGAATATTTTGAGGATTCATAACAAAACCGGCTTACGTGTAAGCCGGTTAACCTTAAAAATATTTCTTTTTCCAAAAAATAAATGCTGTTGTACCCGCTAAAGTAATAGCAATTAATAAAGTAAAGATAAATGCAAACGAACTATGTTCAAACGGGAGTTCTACATTCATTCCGTAAAAACTTGCCACCATGGTTGGGAGTGTTAATATTATCGTAACTGATGTTAGGAACTTCATAGCATTATTAACATTATTGGATATAATCGAAGCGAACGCATCCATCATCCCGCTAAGAATCGATAGATACACTTCTGCCATTTCAATAGCTTGTGCATTTTCGATAATTACGTCCTCTAGTAAATCTTTATCTTCCTCATACATTTTCAAATAATTAAAACGGAGAATTTTATCAAGAACAACCCTATTAGATTTCAATGATGTCGTAAAATAAACCAGGCTTTTTTCCAATGCTAAGAATGTATATAGTTCTTTGTTTTTCATTGACTGGTGCAATTCACGTTCCGCTTCATTAGTCATCTTGTTAATTTGTTTTAGATAACGTAAATAATAAGATGAAATTTCAAATAATAATTGCAAGGCAAACCTTGTCTTCTTGTTTGTAAAAAAACCTTTGATTTTATTGTTTTTAAAGTTTGTTAATATTGGGGTATCTTTTAATGATACTGTAATAAAACAGTCTTTGGTAAAGATCATCCCAATGGGAATCGTTTCATAGATAGGCAGGTTCGCTTCGTCTTGAGTCAAATAAGGAAAATCGACGATAATTAACACATTATCATCTTCTTTTTCGATTCGTGGCCGTTCCTCATCATCTAGCGGATCTTTCATGAAATTAATCGGTAATTGCAAAGTCGTACATATATATTCAATTTCGGCTTCTGTTGGTGCAACAATGTTCACCCAAGAACCTTTTGTCATTTCCCCGGTTTTATTCAGAATACGGTTTTCATTCGTCTTGTAGATTTCAATCATTTAGTTGACCTCCTCTTCTATAGAGAAAGCACTATTTACCTTCTTCGAGCAGATACTCAGGAAGAATAACAGTCTCGACGTCTAGCATCATATTGGCTTCCTCTTGCTTTCTGGGTTCAGGATCATAAGAACTGCTGCTCACTTGTATCCACTTCCTTTCGATTCTTTTATCTTAATCCTTATTCTAATAAAGCACAATAACGAATTTCCCACCTTGAAACTACCTAATATAAATTCAAAATTTTCTGATTGTTTACTTTAAAAAGCAAGAAATTTTATAAAAATGCCAAAGAATAATATCATAAAAAAATCGCTTGGGGACATCCCCAAGCGATTCTTCACTTAATTATCCATGCTTCGCATTATTATAGTAGTTCACACTGTACATAGCACCTTCGTCAACCATTTTATTATCTTCATGATCATATGGATCCGGGTGACCTGCCTTTTCAATTAAAGGATCCAAATCTGAATGTTTTTTTTGCCATAAGCTCATAGTCTTATCTTTTGCATTGGACCATATATCCTTCACTTTTCCTCTGTTCGTTTTTGTTGATAAAAACGAGACTCCGGCAACTCCGACTCCTAGCAATACTACGTTTCTTCCTAATGCCATCATTACCTTCCTCCTTACGTTGGATTAATATAAATATACCCAGTGTAAGTTAACGTAAACCTCTAATTATATGGAGGCTTTTGATAAAAGAAATTCGGCTTTATTATTTCATTGTTATACGGTTTATGAAAAACGTGTGTCGTAGCTGGTGAGACTGGGGGAATTAACCATGTCCAATCCCCCGTTACTTTTCGGTTACAAGAGGATTCTCTTTCCTCAAATTTCTTGAACTGTTTAGCGGCTGTATGGTGATCCACAATGCTAACGCCATATTTTTTAAAGGAATAAAGGACCGCTTCATTTAATTCAATCAAGGCTCGATCTTTCCATAGATTAGATTCTCGTTTAATATCCAAACCCATCTTCTCGCCTATTTTGGGAAGCATATTGTAGCGATCCTCATCTGCAAGGTTTCTCGCACCAATCTCCGTCCCCATATACCAGCCATTAAATGGTGCAGCAGTATATGTAATACCGCCGATTTCAAGTCTCATGCCTGAAATGATTGGAACTGCATACCATTTAATCTCAAGATCTGTGAACCAGGAAAATTCAGGATGGCTGATTGGAACTTCTTTAACTAGCTCTTTAGGAATTTCATAAAGTTTCGGTTCTTCTCCGTCCAACTGGACTACAAGTGGTAAAACATCGAAAGATCCAAATTTCCCTTCCCACCCTAATGCTTGGCATTGCTTCGTAAATTCTACTGAACTTGGATCTCCAATAACACCATGTTCTGTTTCATACCCTGCGTAGCGGATAAGCTGGTGATTCCAAATATCCACCTTTTTTTCATCATCTTTTTGTTTGAAAATCGTAATCACAGGTCTGATGTTTCCATTATTCGTAGCGTAACCAATATGTTCAAAAAGAGCGGATGAAATATCTTCTTCGCTTTGAAGCATCCTTTTATCAATCACTCTCAACGATTCCCAAAAAAAGCGACCAATGCAGCGATTGCTATTACGCCATGCTAATTTAGCACCATGTTCTAATTCTTCTAATGTATGTTCATATCTACCTGTATCTATAATTTCCTTTTTAATATGTTCAATTCTACTATTCGTTTCTTCTTCTGTTTTTACTAATTCTGAATAGCATTTCCTGATAAAGGATACGGCCTCTTGCAGTAAATCACTCATCTATCCCACGAATCCTTCCATTTACACAAACTTTTAGTTCACTAATAAAGTACCACATTTCTCATTTTATCTCTAAAGGAACTTCTTTTTGAATGATCATTTCTTTTAAAATGTGGCATTTTCGAGGCGAAAATTTTTCTAACATCTTATATTATACCTTAAGTAAGCTAATATATTTTTTATACTAAAACGTCTCTAGTAACTAAATAATATTCGGTAAAGTTGTTACAGAAGCGGTAAATGCATTATAATATATAATAATGGGGTGATATGATGAATAATACGACACTTTGTCCGCGATTTGAAAAAGGCATGCAAATCTTGAGTAAACGTTGGACTGGATTGATTGTCAATCAATTGCTTACTGGCCCTCAACGGTTTTGTAATATTGAATCTGCCTTCCCAATCAGTGGCAGGATTCTTTCTGAACGTTTAAAGGACTTGGAATTTGAAGGTATTGTAAAAAGAGACGTTTATCCAGAGACACCTGTCAGGATTGAATATTCTTTAACAGAAAAAGGCAAAGCTCTTGCGCCCGTAATGACTGAAATTCAACACTGGGCACAAGAATGGCTCGAACCAATACAGAATCAATAGCATATGCAAGAAAAAGAGGAAGGTCGCAAATGGCGATCATCCTCTTTTTATGTCTTCCAATAGTTTACCGATCTATGTCTGGTGGTATATTTTTTACAGAAAGAATAAAACTAGGTTTATTCCTAAAATTATGGGCGGTGAATTTATGAAGCAAGCAGACTGCATTATTATTGGCGGGGGAATCGCCGGTATCCAAGCAGCCATTCAGCTCGGTAGATATAAACATGATATTATCGTAATTGATTCTGCACACGGCCGATCTACAATAGCTAAGGCTTACCATAATATACTTGGATGGCCAGACGGAGTGAGCGGCAGCCAATTAAGACGTCTCGGCAGACAGCACGCAGAAAAATTCGGTGTCGAATTCTTTAATGATTCTGTGACATTACTGGAAAAAAGACAGGACAAGTTTTTCATTCGTACAGCGAATAGCCTGGAATACCAAGCAAAAACAATTTTTCTCGGAACAGGCATTACCGATAACATCCCTCCGATTAAAAACCTCTATCCCACTCTTGGAACATCCACCTATATTTGCCCCGACTGCGATGGTTATGAAATTATGAATAAGCAAACGGTGGTTCTCGGCGGGGGAAATGTGGGTGCAGGTATGGCCCTTACTCTATTATATTGGTCAAAAGATATCGTTTACGTAAATCACTTAAAATCAAAAATTGATGATAAGTATAGAAAAAAGCTGGAGGAAAATAAGATTCCTGTATACGAAGAAGAAGTACAAGAAGCAATTATTGATGCTAAACAACAGTTGACAGCGATTCAATTAGTAAATGGGAAAATAATTGAAGCTGAAAAGGCATTCACCGCTTTTAAAGGTAACAAACTGAATAATAATCTTGCCTTGCAATTAGGTGTGAAGGTAAATGATAGTAATCACGTCGTTATCCATCCACGTACAAAAGAAACTAATATTAACGGTGTCTGGGCTGGTGGCGACCTTGTTGCCCATTCCGAACAAGTCACCATTTCCATGGGAGACGGGACTCAGGCCGCAATATGGATACACAAAAGACTGATGGGTGAACCACCTCCTTACATGGATTAAAGCAAGTTAACTTATAGAAAACTCAAAAATGCGCCCTATATGCGAGGGCGCTCTTTGTATTTGTACACTTATAAATGCTATTGCGTATGACCATCGAATCGCAAGTAAATCTACACTCATCTTCTCCCTTGAAAAACCTTAACAAGTATAAGAATGACCGCTATGATAAGCAATATATGAATAAAGCCCGCGGCCACTTTAAACACTAAACCAAGTACCCATATTAATATTAATGCCCCTATTATCGTCCAAAACATTATAATCTTCCTTTCTTCTCAGTCATATTCATCATCTGACTCAATAAATTTCACTTCCGTGATGATGAGTTCCTGCAAAAGTTTCAACCTTAAATTTACATTACCCATTTCAGCCTCTTACAAACCATCTAGCGAATGAACAGAAAAATATTACATATATCTGTTAATGCTGTAAAAGATAAAAAGGTATAAAGTAATTCTTCCTGCAGCTGAGAAACCTATTAGAAGGCACAATAGTAAGTTTTTTAAATAGGTTCCACAGCTTTAATAAGACAAATAACAAAGGAGACGTTTATTCATGAAAAAGTTTTTAGTCATTTGTTTTGCCGTTTGTTCTCTATTCTTTTTAAGTTTGAATCACCCGGCTTCAGCAATGGATACTCAAAAATCTGATAAACCAGAAAGCGTACAATTCACCGATGCCCAAAAGGCAGAACTCGCAAAAATCCAACAGCAGATTCTGGCGGACAAAAAGAAATTAATTGAAAAATACGTAGAGTTCGGGGCACTTTCCAAGGAAGAAGCCGATAAAATGTTTTCACACTTTGAAAAGCATTATAAAATGATGGAAGAACACAATTTCCAAATTCCGCCTCACCGTCCACATACACAACACAAGTCTAATTAATCAAGGAAACAACCTATTAACAATTTATTTATCCATATATCTTGATCAATCCGTCCATTATAAAAAGGTCGGATTTTTTTCAAATCCTTCGTTTCTCAATAAATAATACTTAAGAGTTAAATATTTACTAAAGGGTTTATATTTCTCTTTAGCGAAATACATAACTATGAGAAACATGAAAGGGTGAAAAGCATGAACAAAATAGGAATAGCAGCAAAAGACTTATTCCACTTGAAATCAGCGACCGATCCAAAGTTATCACCTGATGGTAGCATGGCGGTTTATGTTCAAACAAGAATTGATGAAAAAACAGAAAAATACGTTTCCAACTTGTATATGTTCAGCTTGATTACGAATGAAACACAGCAATGGACATTTGGAGAAAACCGAGACACATCTCCATGCTGGTCCCCAGATGGAAAGAATATAGCCTTTATATCAGACCGGTCAGGAAAAAAACAAGTCCATTTAATCTCTACCGTTGGCGGGGAATCTCAACAAATAACCCATTTTATCAACGGAGCAACAAATCCGATTTGGTCCCCGTGCTCTACAAAGCTGTTACTTTCAACCGGGTTAAAGGAGGGTGAAGCCCTTTTTACTGTGGAAGAAGAAAAGGACCTGTCCAAAGAAGTTCAGCGCTATGACCAACTTAAGTATAAATGGGATGGCAGAGGCTATTTTGATCAGCTATATCAACAGCTTGTTATAGTAGATATAGAAAAAGACGAAACCATCTTGCTAACAAAAAATAACATCGATTATCGCCCAAATGCCTGGTCTCCTGACGGGAAGCAGATTGCTTACATATGCGGAGAAGCTGAAAAAAGCGATGACGATCTTTTCAGCGATATTTTTATCATGGATCTTGAAACAAAATCTTCAAAGAAAATAACGGGCAGTTCTGGTTTTTTTAAAGATCCGAAGTGGTCTCCAAATGGTCAGTATCTCTCCTTCATTGGTCATAACAAAGAGTTTGCCGGGGCTACCTTTTCAAAAATTTGGCTATACTCTATGTTTGATCAAACCATACAGTGCCTGACGGAAGGATGGGACGTTCAAATAGGAGATTCTGCAATCGGCGATTTCCAAATCGGGGCAGTAGACCCAGGAATTTTATGGACAAACGATAGCCAAGGCTTTTATTTTTTAATAAGCGATTATGGAAATACCGGAGTTTATTATGGATCGATTGAAGGAGCCATGTATCCATCAATCCTTGACCCACAGCATATATACGGTCTAACCATAGATCCTGAAAGTCACCGTGCCATTGTCGCCATCAGTACACCTGTTCATCCCGGTGACCTTTTTGTTTATAACCTTACGAATGGAGAAAAAGCACAAATCAGTTTTGTGAATGATGAATTTTTACAGCATAAATATTTATCACAACCTGAACCTATTTCTTTTCCATCTGTTGATGGGCTTACCATCCACGGCTGGATTATGAGACCGACCGAATTTAAAGACAACCAAAAGTATCCACTCATTTTAGAAATCCATGGCGGGCCACATATGATGTATGCTAATAGTTACGTTCACGAATTCCAGACATTGGCTAATGAAGGTTATACTGTCTTATTCACCAACCCACGTGGGAGTGTGGGATACGGTCAGGACTTTGTTAATGCATGTCGAGGAGATTATGGAGGAATGGATTATAAGGACTTAATGGCCGCTGTAGACTATACTCTAGCGACCTATGATTTTATAGACCATGAAAAATTAGGAGTATCCGGCGGCAGTTACGGAGGGTTCATGACAAACTGGATTGTCGGTCATACGAACCGTTTCAAGGCAGCTGTGACTCAGCGCTGCATCAGTAATTGGCTAAGCTTTTATGGCGTAAGCGACATTGGCTATTATTTTACGGAGTGGGAAATTGAGGGTGATATTTTTGACTCGGCGGATAAATTGTGGCAACACTCGCCCTTAAAGTATGTCTCTAATGTGAATACCCCTTTGCTTTTACTGCATGGCGAAAAGGATCATCGATGCCCAATTGAACAGAGCGAACAATTTTTTGTTGCTTTAAAACGACAAAAGAAAGAAGCTCAACTCGTTTCATTTCCAGGAGAAACCCATGAAGTATCGCGAAGCGGTTCTCCAAAGATGCGTCTTCAACATGTTGAAGAAATCAAAGGTTGGTTCAATAAATATTTTTAAAAACAAAACTCTGTTAGCAAAAGCTAACAGAGTTTTGTTTTTAGTGTTGAATTTGATCTCTGTCCTCGGAAATTGAACTTAAAGCATTTCCCGCAATTGAATTTGTCTGATGGTGTACAGCAAGATCACCTAATGCTACAACTCCGACCAGCTTGTCATTTTCAACTATAGGGAGCCTTCTGATTTGTTCATTCCCCATTAAATCCTCTGCTTCTTCTACAGACATATCAGGGGTGCCTGTTACAAGATCCGTGGAAATAACATCGGTTATTCTAGTTGAATTCGGCTTTTTCTCGGCAACACAACGGATAACGATATCCCTGTCTGTAATGACACCAATTAAATGGTTATTCTCCAATACAGGAATGACTCCAACATCAGCATCCTTCATTTTGACTGCTGCTTCATATATATTATCTTCCACAGTGCAACAGTCCACGTCTGTTGTCATAATTTCTCTTAGTGTAGTCATAGAAACCCCTCCATTTAGCAATAGTTGCTTGATTATTGTTGACAATTTAAAAGATATTATTCAAAACCCCAATAGCATTCAATTCACATACTTACCATAATCCGGTCTAGCTATTTTCATCTTTTGGGGAGCCTACAAAAATAATTTTAACAATTTGAATCGGGAGACAATAAATATCATCTTTAACAATTTTAACTTCTCACTGGAAACTGAAGTCATTGGAAGGAATTTTTCATTCAAATGAAGATCATCCATTTTATCTACTTAAAAGGATACCCTGTAAAAAAAAATAAAAGACAGCCTTGATTTTTACAAAGCTGTCCTTCCTTAATAAACATCCCTTCTGGTAAATACTGCAAAAGAAACAATCAAAGCAAGCGCCCACCAGACTAAAAGAGTAATGACGGAGGATAATAAGGTCATTCCCTCAATAGGTGGTGCTGTTCCGCTAACATAAGTGGTTAATTTTAAATTTACCATAAAGAAGTACTTCGCCGATTCCCATGACGACACCATATTGTTCAAAATAGCCCCTGATATGAGTGCCGCAAGCATTATGCCCATACCCGCAGGTGTACTTCGAACTAAAACCGATAACATGAAAGAGAGAGTCCCTACAACTACTGCTACCAGCCAGACAAGCCCCATATCCATTAATAGAAATCTCCATTGCTCAACTATTCTAACCTGACTGACATCCACATCGCTGCCATTCAATCCAAAACCGGTTATTACAGGGGCTTCCCATCCATGATACCCAAAAACAAGTCCCGATAAAAAATACGACAATAACGCTGTCATAGCCACGATAATAGAAACGGACAATAATAATGTCACATATTTGCTCATTAGTATTTTCCAGCGATTCACTGGTCTTGTAAGCAGAAGTTTAATCGTGCCCTGACTGTTTTCGAAAGAAACCATATCGCTTGCTACAATCATGACCAGCAGTGGGATGAACAAATCAATAGCATTTTCTAAAAACATACGCGTAAATGTCGTGGCCCCTGGTTCTGAAGGGTTAATGTCATGATCTAGGTAATATTGCTGCTGTTTTAAACTTACCTGGAGCTGTTCACGCCACTCATCTAGCATCCTGTTTGATCCTAACCGATTTTGGGTATCAATGATTTGCTGCTGAAGAGCTGCACGCCAATCATCAGTACCTAACTTCTCCTGTTGCTCTTTCACTTGTTTGTATTGCGCATATGTAAACATCAGCACTAAAACACCCACAATGATACCAATGATGACTAACCGTTTCTTTGCCAGAAGCTTCATCATTTCATTTTGGATCAGGTTATTCAATACCAGCACCTCCGCCACCGGTTATTTGTAAAAATAACTCTTCCAATCCCGGAAGCTTACGATTCATTTCATACACCTTTACACCAGCTTCGTTAAGTGCAGCATTCCACTTAGGCGTTTCATGTTCATTAAAAGCTGTAATGATATTGTCCTGATCTACGGTAATTTCCGTAAAACTGCTAAGAATTTCTTTTCCCTTTTCTAAAGGCCACACCCGCCAAATTAACCGCTCTTGAGTGGTTAATAAACTTTCCACCGTATCGGTTTGAATAATCTCTCCACTTTTAATGATGGCCACCCGGTCACATAGGAGCTGGATTTCACTTAATAAGTGGGAAGAAACCAGAACACTCATCCCTTCTTCTTCCGCAAGCTTTCTAATGAATTGGCGCATTTCACGAATTCCAGCAGGATCTAGGCCGTTAGTTGGTTCATCCAAGACCAATACCTTTGGACGGTTCAGCATTGCCTGAGCTATCCCTAGACGCTGCCTCATACCTAAGGAATAGGTTTTCACTTTATCGTAAATTCTCGATTGTAGACCGACGAGTTCCACTACCTCATTGATCCTTGACTCTTCAACATCAGGTAGCATTCGTGCAAAATGAAGCAAGTTATCCCAGCCGTTCAAAAAAGGATATAGCTCTGGATTTTCAACTATACATCCCAGATGTTGCATCGCTTTCGTGAAGTCCTGGCGCACATCATACCCACATATTTGAATGGATCCTGAAGTTGGCTTTATCAAACCGACCAACATGCGAATCGTCGTCGTTTTTCCAGCTCCATTCGGTCCAAGAAAACCAAAAACCTCTCCTTCATTTAACTCAAAATCTATTCCCTTAATAATTTCCCGTTTACCAATCCTTTTTTTCAGGCCCTTAACAGACAATGTCACATTACTCATTATTTCTCATCCTCCCATTGTATTAAAGGAGCAACCCTATCAGCAATTAAACGATATCCTGCCTTGTTTGGATGAAATTTGTCTGAATACAAATAGTCATTGACCGACAATTGAAACAAATCAAATGTAGGAACAAAAATAGCATTTTTATAAAGAGCCACCACTTCAGCGGTTTCATTATTCCAGTCCCGGACAATTCGGTTTGTATCAAAATCTTCATCCAACTCTATGAATGGATTATATAAGCCAATCAATAAAATGGCTGCCTTATCATTGACATTATTGATTTCTTTAAAAATGGTATTCAAGTTTTCCAGATAATTCTCTTGTAACTCAGAAGTCGCAGTAAGGTCATAATCAAACAGGGTTTGGCCTTGTTGAAATAAATCGTTCCCGCCAATAGTAATTAAAATAACATCAGCTGTATGCAATTGGCGTTTCACTTCCGTTTGTTTCACCTGCTGCACCAATTCTTGAGACACTTGTCCATTAATCCCAAGATTATGAATAAGCGGTTTGCTATTATATTTACTTTCCAAATCTTCCACGACAAGGCCGACATAGCCCTTCCCTGTTTCATCACCAGTTCCGCGCGTCAACGAATCCCCTAATGCAACTACTGTAAAGTCTTCGGGTAGGTTCTTTTCAATGGGGTTTGTTTCATTTAAACCTATATCAGAAGCCTTTTTTCCATAATAATCAATTATCGCCCATCCAAGACAAAATAAAAAAAACAGTCCGATAACTACTGATACAACGGTAACAGCGAGCACTTTGGTTTTGCTCAATAACACTCATCCTTCCATACATTCTCTTCCTTCCATTAAAACATATTATTTCCAAAAATAAAAAACTGAATGGGTCTCATTACAAAAACAGAGGAAATCACCACACCGTAATTCTGCTCTTTTTGACAAATACGTTGTAAGCAAGTGTTCGAAAATATTATGCCAGGCACTGAAGTTAGCCCTATAGGAACTGCAGCAAGAGGTGAAAAATGAGCAGTGGCCAACGCAACACCTAACTTCTTTTGTCCCCAGATTTACTTTTTCTTTAAAAATAAAATTAACGATAAGAACTAATTTCTTTATCTTTTTAATACTTTTTTTATTTTTCTTAGCTACATCAGACGCTGAATCAAATACACAATTATACATTAATAATCTCTATGGGATTTTCAGTAAAATACTAAACCTTTTTGCAATAAAATATTTCCACTGAAAATAGACCTATTCGCTATAACGAATAGGTCTATTTAATAAACAAAACAATATATAAAATACACCTTCATGCTGAACAAAATTATTTCCAAAAAATAGTTTTCATTCTTCCAGGTACTTTCTCAAGCCTCATGAGCCACACTGTTAGAAGCATCCCCATAAGTGTGAGCAAACTGTAAAATAAGTACACCATATAAATCCCTGATTTATCCAAGATTATTCCGCCGCTAAAGGTACTGAACCAGTTACCTAACCCATTACCTATTGCAGAATAAAGCGTTACTGCAGTAACTGTTATATGAGGTGGGACGACTTCTCTAATATATTGTAAAGCTGCAGGAATGAATAACCCCAGTGAAAAACCTTGGATCATGGAAGTCACATATACTATTGCCAAACTTGGTTCCGTAAAATAAAACAACCAACGAAGCAATTCCAGCTAATAATGTGATTGGCAGCAGGCCTAATTTATTTATCCAGCTGCCTGCCATTCTCATAAATGGTATTTCCGACAATACAGCTAGCAGGAACGCAATACCAATTCCTGTATATGTCCCGCCCCTTGCCTCAACAAATAGGCCATAATAGACATTATTAGCAAGGTTAGGGCCGAAGATTAGAAATGTTACAGCAAGAAAGATTAGGAAACGTTTCATTGTTAACAGTTCTTTCATCCCACTGAAAAGTTTTGCCTTTACTTGAGGAGGCTCTTCAGGCAAGCGTAAAGCTAGAAGTGCCGCAATTAATAGGCCGATAAAAAAGGCGTAAAATATAACAGAAGGACCAATAAATGATTCCGATAACTTTCCCATTACAAAAACAGCCACACCAAAACCAAGCGAACCGAATAAACGTATTTTTCCATAATTCGATTTGATTCTTGTTGTATATTGAAGGGTAATACTATCTGAAACCGGTATAATGGCACTTTGAAAGATTGCCAATACAACTGCGACAGATACTAAAAGTAAATAGGGTTCGAAGAGCAAGTATCCTAAGCCAAACAAACCAGCGAGCAACGATGTCATTGCAAGAATTTTAGCAGGTTTTCCGCTCCAATCACAGACAATACCCCAAATTGGCTGAAAAACGATCATTACTATCGGCCCGACAGACATAATAGTACCTATTTCAATTCCATTTAACCCTGCCTCATTTGCTAAATAAACACTTAAGAGCGGTGTTAAACTTCCCACAGCAAAAAACGAAAAAAGATAAAAAATCTTCAAACTTAAGATATTAGCTTGTTTTTGTTTTTCCAAATCCAGTATCCCCCATGCGGTCATCTTCTTCAAAATTATCATATACATGCATCAAATACCAGATATTATACAAGCCCCACTTTTTCGATTCCATCATTGGAAAAATCCTTTACTATTTCCATAGGAAGGACAATATTAAAAACTGTACCTTTGTTAACTTCGCTTTCTACAAATACTCGCCCTAGGTGGCTTTCAATGATTTTAAAGCTAATCATAAGTCCTAACCCATTACCGGATTTTTTCGTCGTGAAAAATGGTTCTCCAATCCTCCTGAGCTGATCGGGTGGCATACCAACTCCCGTGTCGATTATGGAGATATGTACTTTCTCTTCTTTAAGTTCTGTAACGACTTTTATTTCTCCCCCGTCAGGCATTGCTTCTATCCCATTTATAACAAAGTTCAATAAGACTTGTTTTAAACGATTCTCATCACATCGAATTAGGATTTCCTCGTGATAACAATCAAAGAAGAGAATAACATTCTTCTTCCGTGCATCAAACTCTGTTAGAGATAAAACATTTTGAATAATTGGTACTATATTCTTCGTTTCCAAAATCAGGGACTGCGGTTTGGATAGTTCTAAGAATTCTTCAACTATCTCATTTACACGGTTAATCTCATCCATAATAATTCCCAAATACTCAAGTCTATTTTCATCTTTTTCATCTAATTGTAAGTATTCAGTATACCCTTTCATCGAGGTAAGTGGATTCCGAATTTCATGTGCGACACCAGCAGCAAGCTGGCCGACTGCAGCTAGTTTATCCTGTCGATGAAGCATCTCTTCTGTTTGTTTACGCTCCGTTATATCATACCTAAGCGCCAAAAACTGAAATGGTTTACCTTCCACAGTGTAAAATGGAACGATTGTTGTATCGACCCAATAATAACTGCCATCTTTCGCTCTGTTTCTAATTTCACCATTCCATACTTTACGATTTTGAATGGTCTTCCACATATCATCGAAGAATTCCTTTGAGTGATATCCGGAATTAACCAATTGGTGAGTATGACCAATTAACTCACTTCTCTTGTACCCGGAAACTTCTGAGAATTTATCGTTTACATCGACAATGATCCCTTTCTCATCGGTAATCGCCACTATGGATGATTGGTTAATAGCATAATACATATCCTCTAATTCCTTAATTGAGACCCTTAGGTCGCTTTCCGCTCTTTTCCGACGGGAAATATCCGAACGAATTGAAATATATTGATATGGTTTTCCCTTTTTCATAAATGGTACGATTGTAGTATCCACCCAATAAATCTCGCCATCTTTTGCCCGATTACAGATTTCCCCATTCCACGTTTTTCCTTGTTTGATTGTGCACCAAAGGTCAGCGAAAAACTCTTGAGGATGATAACCCGAATTAATGATAGAATGACTTTTTCCAATCAGTTCATGTTCTTCATATTGTGAGATTTCTATAAATTTTTCGTTAACATATGTAATGAGTCCTTCTGCATCAGTTATAGCTACAATAGAAGATTGATCCAAAGCATAACGGATATCACTCACTGTGCTATCACTCTTTGCCAAACGCCTTCCAACAATCGTGCTAGAACCAATTAAACTGGCAAGGATAAATAACGAAACAAAACTGACTAGATATAAAATAAACGGGCTAAGTTGAACAAATTCATTTTTCTCCTTTTCTCCAGTAACCGGAAACACTCTCAAAAAAAGAAAATACCCTTCGATGATTGCCGCACTCATAATCAGTGTACTGACTGGCTTAAGGGAAGATTGACTTACTTTATTTATATAAAATAAGACTAACAGTGAGATTAAAAATAAGCTAAAAATAATGAGTAGCGTAATAACAAGTAACAAAGGGTTAAATTGCACAGAGTTGTTTAAAGCAAACATGCCCATTATATAATTCGACAAAATCGCCATGGTAAACATAAAACTGCAAAAAATCATTTGTAGTAACTGTTGTTTATAAGAAATAGCTAATAATCCTACCCCTGCAAGAACAACCCCTATTGCTAATGAAAGCATTATCGAAGCAAAATTGTACGATGCCATTCCCGTATTCTCAAAAGTAAAAATGACCACAAAATTAAGCGTCCAGATAGCTACTCCCATAGAGCAAATGCTCCCTACATACAAAAGACGTTTGTATTTTACTATTGTAATTAATGTTGTCAGTAAATCTAAGGCTGTATAACACGCCATAAATACCAACAGTACGGCAATCATAAAAAGGATAGGATTAAATGATACTATTGATTGTTCCATTGTTTACATTGTCACCTCTGTCATTCTATTCTCCTATATTGTAATGGAAATATGTTGTACCTTAAAGACTTTTATTTCCTAATACCTATCTATTTACATATACTATCTTCCTGCTCATCATTTTTCTAAAGAAAAAGAGAAGTTTTTTTAATAAATGCAGTAAAATGAGAAATACTATTCTTCTGTATAGAGTAAAATAGAAAGGGCTTGTGAATTGACAAGCATTCATATACGGTTTTTTATTGCATGAAACACTTAAATGTACAATTACACTGGTTATTATTTAAAAAGTATATTAATTAAGAATGTTAATTTCTTTATTTAATTATACCTATAGGTTTATAATTAAATAGTACATATATAGAGAGAAGGAGTGGGGGCATGATTATGTCAGACTTGGCAAATACAAATACAACAGAAATTATGCAAAAGAAGACCCAGCATAAAAAATTAACACTAAGGCAAATATTACAAAGAGGTCTTTTAATTACAATCGGTGCTGTTTTAATGGCTGTCGGCCTCGAGATTTTTTTAGTACCAAATAATGTAATAGATGGTGGTATAACAGGTATATCTATTATGCTATCTTATATCACGGGCTGGAAGCTCGGTATCTTTCTTTTTGTTTTGAATCTCCCTTTCTTTTTTATCGGTTATAAACAAATTGGAAAAACCTTCGCATTATCTACTCTATATGGGATTTTAGTCCTTTCCATAACCACTACATTGCTTCACCACGTACCAGCTTTCACTCAAGATATCCTCCTTGCGTCCGCTTTTGGCGGAATGATTCTTGGAATTGGTGTTGGAATGGTTATTCGATATGGCGGTTCTCTAGATGGAACAGAAATTCTAGCTATTCTAGCTAGCAAGAAGCTTCCTTTTTCTGTTGGAGAGATTGTCATGTTCTTTAATTTATTCATCCTTGGCAGTGCTGGCTTTGTTTTTTCATGGGACCGTGCCATGTATTCGATTATAGCGTATTTCGTAGCTTATAAAACGATGGATATTGTTATCGCTGGTTTGGATGAATCTAAATTTGTTTGGATTATCAGCGATGAGTTTGGAGATATCGGTGATGCAATTATGAGTCGGCTTGGTCGAGGTGTGACCTTTTTAGCTGGCGAAGGTGCTTATTCGGGAGACGATAAAAAGGTTATCTTTTGTGTAATAAATCGCCTTGAGGAAGCAAAGCTTAAAGATATAGTCAAAAGCTTTGATCCATCTGCCTTCCTTGCAGTCGGAGATATTGCTGAAGTTCGTGGGGGCCGGTTCAAGAAAAAGGATATTCACTAATCTTCCTTATCTTTAATTTTTCTGGCTTTTTGCTACATCTACTTAAATAAGCAAAAAGATAAAAAACGCTGAAGGGGAATCCCCCTTCAGCGTTTTTTATAAAGACTTAATAGTTTCTTGGATTGTTGATTGCTTGAAGCATTCTAGTGCCGGGTTTCATTTCGCTGCCACATAGTGGACAAACGTGCTCATCATTACTTGTAAAGTTATCGCGGATCCAGCCTTTACAATCTTCTGATGTACATTCCCACACCTTTGTTTCTTCAGGAATGATTTCTTCCGTATTATTTCTTCTATACATGTATCTCACTCCTTAGAATTGAATTGACTCCGTCCTGCATAACAGATCCCAAGCCATAAAGATAAAAGAAGAATAGATGGCGATTAATCTAAATAATTGTGAGTAAACACTCATTCACTTATCTAAGATTTGTTGTTATTCTATACACTCAAACTCATTGAGTGGAAAGAACTTGAGATCACAACCATGAATTTTTAGTATCCCAGAAACCATTATATCATATATATGCATATTATAATTGAGTAAAACTTCTTATGAAGAAATGAAAGCCATTATTCTTTATATCCTCGTATCCATAGATCAGATAATCATGAAACACAGTCTCTGATTTCCCTAAGGCAATCAAGACTGCGTTATTGAAGAATCAATTTCACATGATTCTTCCTGCTCATTCGAATGAATAGAATGCGAATTAAGCATGAGAGTAATTTTAGTGCCAAAACCTAAGGCAATCAAGACTGCGTTATTGAAGAATCAATTTCACATGATTCTTCCTGCTCATTCGAATGAATAGAATGCGAATTAAGCATGAGAGTAATTTTAGTGCCAAAACCTAAAACAATGAAAGCCCTGCCTCTCTCCCATCCATACGGTTCCTAGACCGTGCCTGATAGAATCAGATAAAAGCTTGTAAGTACATGTTTATTAATTAAAACCGTCCGTAATTCCAATTGGGAAACTTAAATTCCAAAAGATAAATGGTACATAGAAGTAAGTTAATGAAGAACAAAAATGGATCGAGGAAAATACTTGGTGATTAGACGTATTTCTTTTTCTAGATGTGTTTAACTTGATTCTACTCCATCATAAAGATGATGAAAAATATTTTATTAATAAAAATGTTACTTTAAATTACCCTCCAGTGTTTACTCTTAATAACACTGAATCTCTATCATACCACATATGATTTTATATGTAAAGGATGCGACTAAAACAGAACACCGCGTGATACTCATACTATAAAATAAAAAATAAAAGAGGCAATAATTCACCTCTTTTATTTAAACGCATTATATTCATTTTCAATTTTTGGCAGTTCCCTTACTTCTTCAACTAATTGACTGCCGCACATTGGACAATCATAGTTTTCAGAGGCAAAATCTTTCCTCATCCATCCATTACAATCTGCTGATCCGCATGCATATACAATTGTATCTTCCATAATGATTTCTGGTTCCTCTGAATTCTTTTTACCAAAATACATGAGCAACCTCCTCTTTTTTATATAAAGATTCTGATTAAAGGCACTGAGTTTTTTACCTTTTTTCATTCCTAGTATACGCATCAAATCAAATTCTTATTTATCCAATGAAAAAATTATCCAAAAACCTTATTCTATTAGTTTTTTAATCCTGCTTTTACCATGATTGCTTTTATCATAAAGTATGAAAAATGGTCAGGAAGGGCCTCTTTCAATGGTTTTAGTTTCTCAGAATCCAATTGTTTGGCTGTTTCCAGTACAAGGTCATACTCCTCATCTAAGAAAAACTCTTCCCACTTGATCTCCAAACGTTCTTCTGCACACTTTAATAGATGATTTTCAATGGAGATCGAAGACAGTCCTCTTAATGTCGCAATTTCTTTGAAGGATTTGCCTTCCTGATAGAAACGGTAGCTTTCTAGATGAGATGGTACCGTGGTTCGCTTTGTTGTTTCTTTTTTAACCATTGTATTCACTTCTATTTCAGGATGTGCTTGTAAATAATGAGAAATCACTTCTAAGAACACTGCTCCAAAGCGGTCGTATTTCTGAGTGCCTACACCCTTAACATCAAGGAATTCCTGTTCTGTTCTCGGCAGTTTTGCTGCCATATCTTTCAAGGATGCATCGGAAAAAATAATGAAAGGCGGTACATTTTCCTTGCTTGCGATTTCTTTTCTTAAATGTCTCAATTCTTCGAACAATCCATGATCGATACTAATGCTGCTTACTTGTTTTATTTCTTTTCGCAGGACTTTTTTCTGTCCTAAAAGCACTTCTCGTCCAGCATTGGTTACTTTAAGAACTGGATATTGCCCGCCTGTCATTTCGATATACTGTTTAGCAGTCAGGAAATCAATGAAGTCAGCAACATCCTTTGCCGATTGATTTTTGATAATTCCATAAGTTGAAATCTTTTGAAAGCCAAACTCTTCAATTTTCTTATTCCGGGAACCGGTGAGTACCTGACTAATCATCGTTTTGCCAAATCTTTCACCCATTCGTAACATACACGAAAGAACCATCTGTGCCTGAGTCGTTACTTCAACTGAGTCACGTTTATCTGTACAGTTTTCACAGTGGCCGCAATCTTCAGGATTCTCTTCTCCAAAGTATTGAAGAATATAGGCTTGTAAACAACCTTCAGTAAAGCAATAATCCTTCATTCTATTCAATTTCTTCAGTTCTTGTGCCTGCCACTCTTGCGAAGGGTTCGATTGATCGATTAGGAAGCGTTGTATCTGTATATCTTGAGGGGAGTATAAAAGAATACATTCGCTATCCAAACCATCTCGACCTGCACGACCTGCTTCTTGATAATAGCTCTCCATATTCTTAGGTGTTTGATAATGAATGACGTAACGAACATTCGACTTATCGATACCCATTCCAAAAGCTGATGTCGCTACTATCAAAGGAACATCATCACGAATAAATTGCTCCTGCTGTTCCGAACGGTCTTGTTCATTCATACCAGCGTGATATCTGCCTGTTTTGAAGCCAGCTTTATTAAGCTTGGCGTACAATGAATCGACTTCTTTCCTTGTTGCTGCATATATGATACCCGACTCATTTTTGTTTTTTTCAATATAGCGCATTAAAAACCGTCCGCGGTTCTCTTCCTTGACGACGGAAAAAAACAAATTATCTCTTGCAAATCCTGTTGATATTGTATGTTGTTCAGATATTCCAAGTGACTGACAAATGTCCTTCGTCACATGTGGTGTGGCTGTCGCCGTTAATGCTAGAACGGCCGGAGCTGAGGGCATTTCTTTCAACAAGTTTTTGATTTTTAAATAGCTTGGTCTGAAATCATGACCCCATTGCGAGATACAGTGAGCTTCATCAATGGCCACCAATGAAATATCAACATTAGCCAGTTCCCTCTGAAAAGCAGGGTTTTCCAATCGTTCAGGTGCCACATAAACAAGCTTGTACCTTCCCTGCTTAATATCGTTCATTCTATTGGAAGCTTCTATCCCTGAAATAGAGCTGTTAAGTAATGTGGCATCTATACCATTTTGTTCGAGGGCATCTACTTGGTCCTTCATCAAGGAAATAAGTGGGGATATGACGAGGGTGACACCAGGCAATAGAAGAGCTGGAATCTGATAGCATATTGATTTGCCTCCGCCAGTCGGCATGATTCCTGCTGTATTTATTCCTCCTAAAACTTGTTCAATTATCTGTTCCTGACCGGTACGGAATGACTCATATCCAAAATACTTTTGTAAATAATCACGTGCTTTTTCTATCAATGTACTACTCCTCCTATTTAACTTGTAAGGATTTATTACTTTCATTGTACCTGCTTTTTCCGTGAACCAAAAGGACAAAAAAAGTAGACACATGAAAACTCTGTGCCTACTTTTTCTATATATAAACATGTTTTACATGACTAAATTAGTTTAAGATTTGTAATTTAACGTTTTTAACGCCCCAATTAATAGCATCCTGCTCATTTGGAATAAAGATGTCTACTTTATTTCCCTTTATGGCACTGCCTGTATCAGCCGCTGTTGCGTAGCCATAACCCTCCACATAAACTTTTGAACCAAGTGGGATAACTGATGGGTCTACTGATATAACTTTTGTATCCGGATTTGCTTTTAAGTCGATTCCAGTAGCTGTAGTACCGCTACAACCTTGACAATCAGCAGTATATGCAGTTGCTCTTACAGTAATCTCTTTTTCTATGCCTGATTGATTCGTAGATTCACTGTTAGATACTGTATTTTCTTTTTCTGCTTTTTCAGCTGGTGCTGCTGGCTTTGCTTGCTCAGCTGGTGCTGCTGGTTTCGTTTGCTCAGCTGGTACTGCTGGTTTCGCTTGCTTAGTTGGCGCTGATGGTTTCGCTTGCTCAGCTGGCGCTGATGGCTGTTCAGGCTTAACGCTCGCTGCCTCATCTTTGTACGTCGCAGGTTTAATAACTAGTTCCTGCTTTGGATGGATTGTATCTGAATTTAAACCGTTCCAAGATTTAAGGTCATTTACTGATACATGATATTTGCCTGCAATTTCCCATAACGTGTCCCCGGACTTGACCTTATAATGCTTTTCTTGAGAAATATGTAATGTTTCTCCTGAATAAATCGTATCTGAAGACAAATGGTTCCAATCCTTAATATCTTCTATTGATACTTTATATGTTTGAGATATCCCCCATAATGTGTCTCCATCTTTCACATTGACATCTTCTGCTTGTACCGGAATAGTGAATGCACCGGATATTGCAGCCGCTGCCGCTAACGATAAGATTGATTTTTTCATATGTTGTTACCTCCTTGTGAGCTTTTTCATAAGCTAACGTTTTCAATATTACCATAGTTATTTCCTATACAAAGAACAAACAGATAAAGAATAGATGACAAACATCACAGTAAGATAACGAGCCGATAACAAATAGTCTGAATATTACAATGAATAATGGCTTGTATTTAACTGATCCCCCCCTTTTTGGGTCATATTTTTTTTATCCAAGCATAATTATTTAAGGATGTACCTTTTAAAAAGGAGGTTTCAACTTGACACGAGCAAAGACTTTCACCCTAATCAAGTCTTATAAACCGTTCCATAGCAAATTCGATCCCTGCCCACCGATTGGAAGAAAGTATTTCAGTACACCTCCACAATTGTATATAAATTTCCAGCCACCAAATCTAGAACAGTTCACACCAGAAGAGGCACTCAAATACGGTACCCTTTGGAAATTCTTTTACGATTTTTATGATAATCCTTATCGCGAAAGGGAGACGTAAATGAATAAGAAACTGGATGATGAATATTATCAGTTGCTTGAGCAAATACAGGCTGCAGATTTCGTACTTGTCGAACTAACCCATTATTTAGATACACATCCCACTGACCAGCAGGCACTGCAGCAATTCAATCAATTCCAACTGTACTCCAAACAATTGAAAGCAGTATTCGAGCCTAAATATGGGCCATTACTTGGATTCGGAAATAGTCCTGGAGGGGAAAATAAATGGGAATGGGGCCAAGGCCCTTGGCCATGGCAAGTATAAGGAGAGATATCTATGTGGGTTTATGAAAAAAAGCTACAATACCCAGTAAGGGTTAGCAACTGTAACCCCAGACTGGCAAAATATTTAATAGAACAATATGGGGGAGCTGATGGTGAGTTGGCTGCCGCACTCCGATACTTAAATCAACGCTATACAATACCTGATAAAGTCATCGGATTACTTACGGATATCGGAACAGAAGAATTCGCTCACTTAGAAATGATTGCCACAATGGTTTATAAGCTTACAAAGGACGCCACACCACAGCAGATGGTTGCAGCTGGTCTTGGCGAACATTATGCGAATCATGATGGTGCCCTTTTCTATCAAAATGCAGCAGGTGATCCATGGACAGCCACATACATCCAAGCTAAAGGCGATCCTATTGCTGATTTATATGAAGATATTGCCGCTGAAGAGAAAGCCCGTGCAACCTATCAATGGTTGATTGACATCTCGGATGACCCGGATATTAATGATTCACTAAGATTTTTAAGGGAAAGAGAGATTGTACATTCCATGAGGTTCAGAGAAGCTGTAGAAATTCTAAAAGAGGACAAAGGGAAAAAAAAGTTTTTTTAATAAAATCCATATAAAAAAGGCAACGGAAATTTCCCGCTGCCTTTTTGTCATTTTCGGTCTGAAGAATAGGTCCATCCATCTTCCTGATAAATCTTTTCTTCTTTCATCAGTTTGCCCAGAGCACGTTTGAATGCTCCCTTACTTAATCCGAAGTGGAACTGGATATCATCAGGTGGAGTCTTATCGCCATAAGGCATCGCGCCACCACGGTTCAATAAATAAGTGAAGATGACATCTGCATCTTCTTCCATTAAATCTTGCTTAAACGGAAATAAAGAAACATTGAGGGTACCATCTTCTTTACTATCAATGACACGCCCTTCAACTAATTCTCCTAAGCGGGGCTCCTGTTTGCGTTCACTTTCGTGAATAAAGCAGCGATACCCTTCTTGTGAAACAAAGAAAGAACCAACCATTAGCAAACGATAGACATTCCCTTTCACGGTCGTGTTACGGACTCCTTTTAAAGGAGCTTTAACAGCAATCTCTTGAATTACATCTTCTGTTGCAAGTTTACCGAACAACCGTTCATTACGATCGGTTTTCAGGGAAACATATAGTCGATCACCAACTTCAGGCCATAAATGGTCAATGTTTGGCAGATCATCCAGTGATACCAGAATATCTTTGGAAAGGCCGATGTTGACAAAGACCCCTAGTTTCTTTTTCACATTGACTACTTCTGCCCAGCCATACTGATCGATCTGAATTTCAGGAATTTTCATTGTTGCTGTCAACCTGGCTTGTTTATCATGATAGATAAATACCGTTACTTCATCACCAATTTCAAGCTCAGTTTCTTCATTCATTTCATTATGATGAAGTAAGACATCTTCCGAACCATCCGTCAAGAACCAACCGAAATCTGCCTTACGTTCTACTTCTAACTCTACAGCCAAACCGGCCTGAATTTTTTGCATGTATAAAAATCCTCCTGTAACTTACCTTTACCTACAATTGTACCCAATTATTTATTTTTCCAACATATTTGAATTTATCATTTTTTTGTTGTTCTGTATACCTATTACGGTTTTTTATTTTTTGCTCCTTGTCAACTTCCATGGTTGTTTGAGGAACTAAAATTTGAACTCGTTTTCCATTACCACAAAGTTTGCATAATGAATTTTGAAAAGTGACTGGGTTTGTATGGTTTAACTAGTGTTCCGAAATACCTTTTACGTCGTAATAGTCTTGGATTCGTCCAACTCTAACACACCTACTAACCATAAAAACCTTTGCCAATCTACAAACCTTGCTTTTTCATAAAAATGACTTGCGATGTTATAATTTAATGACCAACTGAAAGGGAAAGGAATTATTCATGACTAGAAAATTGTATTACACGTCATCAAAGACATCTCAATGGGATACAAAAATCCAGCAGATTTTCGAAGAAAATGGCTTTTATTACATCACTCTTGAAGAAACTGCTTTTTATCCAGAAGGAGGTGGTCAACCTTCCGATACAGGCAGTATAGAAGGAATCACTGTCCTTGACGTTACAAAAAGCGAGGATGGAAATATCCTTCACAAGCTTGAATGTAGGCCAGGTTCTGAATTTGTTCATTGTGAACTCAATTGGGAACGCCGCTTCGATCATATGCAACAGCATAGCGGTCAGCATCTACTCTCGGCTGTCTGCCGGGAACTGTTTGATGCGAATACTATCAGTTTTCATCTTGGAACGGAAAATATAACTATTGATATAATCGCGCCCCAATGGACCGAGGAACATACGATAGCTACTGAAAAGCAGGTTAATCAATATATCTATGAGAATCGCAAGCTTCTCACATATTTTGTGACAAAAGAGCAAATACAGGCACTTCCTGTCGTCAAAATGCCAAAGGTGTCAGAGAATATCCGTATTGTTGAAATTAAAGGGATTGAGTATAATCCTTGTGGCGGAACGCATGTAGAACAAACCGGGGAGATTGGCCTAATTAAAATCCTCAAAACGGAGAAACAAAAAGAACATACACGTCTATATTTCAAATGCGGATTAAGGGCATTGAACGATTTTTCTGATAGTCTTAATGTTCTTTCAGCATTATCAACTAAATTTAATACCGGACGAAAAGAAATAATCAACAGGGTGGAAAAACTAGAAGATGACTACAAACAACTAGCAGCAACACATGAAAAACTCAAACTTGAAAATGCAAAGTTCCTTGCTGATTCCCTGCTTGAAAATAATGGGGATGGGTTCATATCTCATATTTTCGAAGACAGCTCATTGAAAGAACTCCAATTTCTTTCAGCTACAATGGTTCAAAAAGAAAAAGTGCTCGTGTTATTTGCATCATATAAGGAACAAAAGATCCTGCTCGCGCACAATGGGTCCTCCTCCATTCATTGCGGACAATATTTTAAAGAAACACTCAGCTCGTATAATGGTAAAGGCGGGGGTAATGAAAAGTCTGCTCAAGCGGGGTTTGCTTCACAAAAAGATTTAATGGCTTTTTACGAATTCACAGCTGAACAAATCCGCTCAAAATTTGGTCATGATGAATAAAAAGCTTATGTGGTAAAAAAATCATTATAGTGGTGGAATTCATATTATTTTCACTTCGAAGTTATAGAACCGAAAATAAAGGAGAGAGGACAAATAATGCCCTCTCTCCCTTTCACCCCTTATTCTTCTATCTTTAGATTCTCTAACCCACGTTCTTCAATATGAAGGTGATATTTTTCTTCGAGTTCCATAATTCGTTTAAATGCTTCCTCTTGAGTATACTCTTGAAGGTTCGATTCCTTTGCAAACTCTTTTCTTGCCATATGATAGGCAAGCTTATCCCTGAAAACCCCTTCTTCATATTCATCTATAACTTCATGAAGTTTATTTTCCAAGTCATGACTTAAATCATATATTTCATATTCCTTCACAAAGTGGATTCCTTCCATGCCAAAATCCTTTGCATAGGAATTCAGGTATTGTTCTAAGTCACTAAACTCTTTATTATTTTCAATATCGGAAGCAACCCAATATCCATACTGAACCATTTTGAACAATGTTTCATATTGTTTTTTCGTAAAATTAATTTTCATTGTTTACTCCTTTTCAGGTCATCTCTACAACAAAAAGAATAAACCGTATTGGAACAAAAGTCCAATACGGTTTATAATCAATCCAATATTTCAGTTACAGAAAAATAAGCTGCTTTTTCAGTATCTACGACATAATGGCAATCGCCTTTAACTAAATTATAATAGCGGTGTTTTTGAATATTTGAAATCATTTGAGTTGAGTCATCGCCGTCTACCTCATGCTCTATTTCTTTGCCGCCCGGAAAATAAAAACTAACTTTCAATTTCATCTTTCTCATCCTTCCCTTCATCTGGTTGAATCACTCTCTTATTTCTTATCCTTTTTAGAGTAGTAATAAACATAAATTAAATGCTTATTCACTTTTTACATGATATTCTAGAAAAAATAACGAAATCAGAAGGTGATTTTTATGAAAATAAGGAAGGCTACAGAAAAAGATGTAACCGGAATAGCCTATGTACATATAAACAGTTGGCAATCGACGTATAAAGGAATCCTGCCGAATCAATATCTGACTTCTTTGAATCTAGAAACCAGAAAAAAAAATTGGCTAAGAAATTTAAAGATGCTGCATAATGCCACTTATGTAGCTGAAAATGGTGAAGGACAAATTATTGGTTTTGTAGCTGGTGGCCCCGAACAAACTAATGATTCCCATATTCAAGGAGAAGTATATGCCATCTATTTATTAAAAGAGTATCAAAGACAAGGAATTGGTCGAAAAATGATTAAAACGGTTGTTGATGAACTCATAGATAAAGAACATAAAAATTTAATTATCTGGGCTTTAAAAGATAATCCTTCATGCGGTTTTTACAAAGCTCTCGGTGGTCATGTAATCGCTGAAAAAACTGTTAAAATGGCCGGAATTGAGTTAATCGAAGTCGGTTATGGATGGGATGACATTCACGAAATTCTTTTGCATTTGTAAGAAAATCATGGCAATAGGAGGTAGATTAAAATTAAAATCCCCCTCCTATCATTTCCTCAGAAGGAAATCCTCTTTTTCACTTCCCAAAAAATAAAGCCGGTGTAATGGTCTTGTCATTGTGACGTAAAGTAGTTTAATATCGAGTTCATTCTTCCGACTATAAATTTCCTCCAGAGATATCGCAAAGACTACATCGAATTCTAGACCTTTTGCTTGATATGAGGGTACAATTAACGTTTTATCTTTCGGAATAATTCCTGCTTCATCTACTAAATGGAAGCCATTATGACATCTACTCAATTTCTCGTTTGCTAGCTTACAATCTTTCATCGTTTTGGCAATAACGGCAAACGTTTTGAAACCTTCTCCTTTTAATTCTTCGATATGTTTAATCAACTCTTCTCCCCAATCATCCTTATCGATAGAAATGAATTCTGGTTCTGTCCCATGGCGGACTACAGGCTCAACTTCTGGGAAATCATATTGTAACAATTGAAGAATTTGATTAGCCTGTTTCATTATTTCAACAGTCGTTCTGTAGCTTTTTTGTAGTTCTGTGTATGTCGCCCTCGGAAAAATACGACGATGGACCTCTTCCCATGTTTGAAGTCCTCGATATGAGTGGATACCTTGAGCAAGATCACCTACTAGAGTGAACATATCAGTATCTACTGCCGTTTTTAGCGCCTGCAATTGCATGAAGCTATAATCCTGAGCTTCATCTATGACGACATTTTTTGCTTTGTTATCTTTATCCACACCAAAAAGTAGCTCCTGTAAATATAATAATGCACCCAAGTCCTCCAATTCATAACTTTTCTCATGAATTAACTTTTGATTATAATTACATAAAGCACATGCATCTTCACGACTAAGTTTACCGCTACTGTACGAAGCCAGTTGCTCGGGATCTTGGTACAATTCCTGATAGTATTGAAGAAGGTTTTTATTTTTAAAATGCTTAAAATAGCCTTTTACAGAGGAACGGATTGCTTTTTTAATCTGTCCGATTCGTTCCTCCTTTTTATCGAGACATTTTGTTACAAATTCCTTGCGTATTACTGGATCAATATTCTTATAGAGGGCCTTTTCTATTTTGACGTCATAAAAATCCGTTACTCGTTCAAGCATTTTTTTCTTTTTCAGCTTCACTTCATTTTGTAAAATGGCCTTTAGCTTGTCGAGCCTGCTGTATAATGGTAAATACCAATAATCCTCTTCCAGTAGCCTAATGAACTTCTTCGCAGAATAGAGGCGATATTTGTCACAATAAAAATCTTCTTCCGGATGAAAACTCCTGAAAATATCCTTCACATATTCGTCCAAAATTAATTTAAATAATGGAGAACCCTTAAATCCAGATATCCAGATCGCTGCTTTTGTTTCTTCATCATCCTTTTCCAACAAACGTGTCAATTTATTATCAGCTACTAGCTTCAGTTGCTTTCCGATTGCTACCTGAACATACTCGGCGAATGTGAATTGTTTTACTTTTTCAACACCTAATTCCGGCAATGCTTCAGAAATGTAATCAATGAATACCCGGCTCGGGGCAAGAATCATCAACTGGCGTGGGTCAATCAAGTCTTTATAATGGTATATAAAATAAGAAATCCTATGTAAGGCTATTGTTGTTTTACCACTGCCCGCAGCTCCCTGAACAATGATTGGTTTATTTAAATCAGCTCGAATGATTCTATTTTGTTCTTCCTGTATCGTGGTAATGATATCGGTCAAACGATTGCTCGAACTTTTGGAAAGGGATTCCTGTAATAATTCATCCGTTGTTGTTAAATCAATGTCCCTGACCTCTTCTAACTCACCATCTTCTATCATTAACTGCCTCTTTAAAGTGATGTTCCCGCTAAATGTTTCCCCTTCTGCTTCATATTCAATTTCACCAATCCGACCCTCGTAATAAAGATTAGCTATTGGAGATCTCCAATCGACGATAATCTGTTCCTGGCTTTCCCTCTGATAAAGGGAAGTTTTCCCGAAATAAAGTACTTCGCCTAGATCACCATCATTTCGTTCAAAATCAACTCTTGCAAAATAAGGCTTTTTGCTTGCCTTGCGTAAGCTTTCCAGTTCAGACCTAGACATTTCAAAAAAGTTGGCAGTTGTCAACAACTGAGAATATAGGCCCGACTCAGACCAATCCGCATCACCAAAAGCCTCTTGCATATTCCGTTGAAATTGATCTTTGCTGGTTTCTGATGTTTTGATGACTACATCTATATAGCGCTTAGTGAAATCCAACCTCTGACGTTCTTGTTCAAAATCAGGATGTCTTACCAAAAGAACCATTCTCCTTCCTACATTTGATTGATTAAACGGGAGAAAAAATACCGATACAACGATGAAATGGACATTCATACTATCAGAAAACCAATGGGTTGACAAATCCCTTAACATAGATTTATTTTTCAAAACAAAAATCCCAGAATATTACCCAATATTTGAAGGATAAATGATATATTCCTGATTGAATTTTGTTTTTATATGTTGACTTATGAAAGAGCATCTAAATGCTCTCAGTAGGCAATTAATTGAATACCTTTCAGAAATTCAAGAGATAAATATATAAAAACTACATCCCAGGAAATTCATTACCATGTTGGGAGGCGGAAGTTTATTATTGTTTCCGTCCATTGTATATCTCTTTATCAGAAATTAGTGAACATCTTGCTTATCAAAAAGATGTTAAGCCAATCAAGCTTGAATTGTAACAGATAAACCCTTCCTTTCTTGCTTCCCTTCAAACTGCTTACGCGACTGCACAAAATTCCTTATTATTAGCAAGAAGACGAACTTACATTGTATACTATTTGGGAGCAACCATACCTACTGTATTACTTGCAGGAGATGTAGAAACGACAAAATTTAGCCGTCCAGATATAAAGACATTTTCGGATGCACAGTTAAGTCGTTCTTTAACAAGGTTGAAAAGGATATCTGGATTGACAGGTGCTTTTTTTCTCAAAGAATCGATTATGATTTAATCTATTAAAAAAGCACCCATTTATTCGGATGCCTACATACTAAATTCTCATCTGCAAACTCACCCATACTAGTTTAATAGCTTTTTTGTAAATTATAAGATAAATAGAAACGATTTTTTTATATTTGTGTTAGAATTTCCATTCCCATTTCCATTTAGATTTACATTTGTGCTCACTTTTACATTTGTGTTCGAATTCACAATGTATTTCAGGAAACCAAAACGGATTTTTTTCATCCTAACAACCTCCTTTATACTGTATATGTATATTTTGATAGAAGGTGTGGACAAGTATCTGTTTTCACTTAACTTCTCTTTTTGCAAAATATTATCTTCATATTTCCTTGCATTAATTTGTGTAGCTTAACTTCTAATTGCTCAGCAATTTCTTTATTTGCAGATTAGTTAACGCGCTAAAGTAATCTATTTGCGTGAAAGGAATAAACATATTAGAAATGATTATTTATTAACCTCATTTTATTTAACTTATTATGCATAATTCGGAAAGCATCCAACCTCATACCGACATCAAATATCTCTTCCACTACTACATAAAAATATAAAAAAGTGGCTACGATTTTCTCATGTCGATTGAATTTTGTGTGAATGACGAAAAATATACATGTATGTCAAAAATATTTGATGAAATTTTTCAAATTATATCTTAAAACAAAAATGCTCGTTAAATTTTTGCCCCTAAGCGTTTGTTTTTGCTAATCTAACTTTAATTTTCCTCTGAAATAAGATACAATCTAACGGACGGCAAAGTTTTAAAAATATACAAGTGTAAATTTCTGCTCATGTTATTCAGTGTCTTAAAAAAATAAAAAGTTGCTAAAAACGTTGATGCAAACATAGTTTTGGAGGAATGTAAATAAATGATTACTGTAAATAATGTTGGTTTACGCTATGGCGATCGTAAACTGTTTGAAGATGTTAATATAAAATTCACGCCTGGTAACTGCTACGGACTAATTGGGGCAAATGGTGCCGGTAAATCCACGTTCTTAAAAATTCTTTCCGGTGAAATTGAAGCACAATCCGGTGATGTTCATATGGGGCCTGGCGAGCGCCTAGCCGTTTTAAAACAAGATCACTTCGCTTTTGAAGAAGAGGAAGTTCTTAAAGTAGTTATAATGGGGCATGAAAGATTATATGAAGTCATGCAAGAAAAAGATGCAATCTATATGAAAGAAAACTTCACTGATGAAGACGGAATGAAAGCAGCCGAACTTGAAGGTGAATTTGCAGAATTAAACGGTTGGGAAGCTGAACCTGAAGCTTCGATCCTTTTGAAAGGCCTTGGTATTACTGAGGACCTTCATACAAAGAAAATGGCTGAATTAAACGGTGGCGACAAAGTTAAAGTATTACTTGCTCAAGCACTATTCGGAAAACCAGACGTTCTTTTACTAGATGAGCCTACCAACCATTTGGATTTAAAAGCGATTAAATGGTTGGAAGAGTTCTTAATCAACTTTGAAAACACAGTTATCGTAGTTTCCCATGATCGTTACTTCCTTAATAAAGTTTGTACGCATATCGCGGATCTTGATTTCGGTAAAATCAAAGTTTATATTGGTAACTATGACTTCTGGTATGAATCAAGCCAGCTTGCTCTTAAATTAACACAAGATGCCAATAAGAAAAAAGAAGAAAAAATCAAAGAACTTCAAAATTTCATCGCTCGATTCAGTGCCAATGCATCTAAATCGAGTCAGGCAACTTCCCGTAAGAAATTATTGGATAAAATCAGCTTAGATGATATTCAACCTTCTTCCCGCCGCTATCCATATGTTGGCTTTACACCGGAGCGTGAAATCGGAAACGACTTGCTTCGTGTAGATGGAATTACAAAAACAATTGATGGTATAAAAATATTGGAAAACGTCAGCTTCACGATGAATAAAGGTGACAAGATTGCTTTTGTCGGTAAAGATGAAATTGCAAAAACCACCATGTTCAAGATCTTAGCAGGTGAAATAGAGCCGGATAGCGGATCTTTCAAATGGGGTGTTACGACTTCTCAGGCATACTTCCCTAAAGATAACGCTGAATTCTTCGATGGTGTTGACTTAACTCTTGTCGATTGGCTGCGTCAATATTCTCCTAATGATCAGAGCGAAAGCTTCCTTCGCGGCTTCCTAGGCAGAATGTTATTCTCTGGTGATGAAGTTACGAAAAAGGCTAGTGTTCTTTCAGGGGGCGAAAAAGTCCGCTGCATGCTTTCTAAAATGATGCTAAGCGGTTCAAACGTTCTAATGCTTGACGAACCGACTAACCATCTTGACTTAGAGTCAATTACGGCATTGAATAATGGATTAATCAGCTTTAAAGGGTCTATGATTTTCTCTTCTCATGATCATCAATTTATTCAAACGGTAGCAAACCGAATTATTGAACTTACACCAAAAGGTACTATCGATAAGCAAATTAGTTACGATGAGTACCTTGAAGATACTCAATTGCAAAAACAAGTTGCTGAAATGTACAAATAATAGATTAATGAAAGCAGCACATCCTTTTATAATGGATGTGCTGTTTTCATTTCCTCAGTTCCCCTACCATACAGTTCTTTTTTTATCCTACGTATAGAAGATAAAAAACAATCTTCAATAATTATTAATCAATAGTAATCTTTTCCTTTTAGCACTGAATAATATTGAGAAGTAAAAGGTATATTGTTAAGAAAGGAGTGAGTAAAATTGGATGAGATTTCAGTAAAAAATGCTTTTGAGGAGACAGGCTATCTTTTTTTATATGATAAATTCAGTTATCAATTTTATGTAACCGGAATATTTGACCTAGTGGGTCAACAAGCTATTATTGTTGATTTTTTAAATTCCTATAGCTTTGATGATAAAGGTTCACTCTTTTTTGACGATTTTTCATTTTTCTTTAATTGTTTTCATTATTCCTATCAAAAACAGAAGTGGTCAACTTTCCTAAAACCCGATTATGATGAACATATTAGTTGAAATCAAAAAACCGGGTTATAGACCCGGCCATATAATTAACATTTAAAAAAAGATAGGAGATGGGGGAGTAAGGATAGGCTTATCCGTAGCCGCCAAAAGCAGGACCAATTAATAGGCCCGCAGGCAAACCTCCTAACAGTGTGCAAACATAAAGACGTCCAAAACCAATGCTGAAGCCCCCTGGTTCGAAAATAATGATTGTTAAAGAAATTGACACTATAGCTTTTACCAGTATTCAGATAATAATTAAATTTGAAGTGAATTATCTTTTTTAAACTTTTCTTTACTTTCTTCATATTGTGATATTTTTTTAGTGTTGGGAACAAACAGGCTTAATACCAAAGAAAGTGTAAGCCCTCCCATCATGAATCCTCCAAATACCCAATGCGATGGGCCAAATGAATCTACCATTGTTGTCCATAACATAGGACCAAAACCTACTATAGCTGCGGCCATTTGATAGCCGAAAGATAGCCCAGTATAACGAACTTTAGCTGGAAAGAGTTCAGAGAACAATGTTCCTTGTGTAGCGAAAATTGCCGCCCAAATTATACCGAGCATGGCAGCCTGCATATAGTACAACCAAGTCGCTCCTTGTTCAATCATGAAAAAGTAAGGTATTGCAAGAAGAAACATAAGTACCAATCCACTAATATAGATAACTTTCCTACCGATAAAGTCAGAAATATATCCCACCACTGGAATCGTAATAATCATCGTAGCACAGCCAATTGTTAGAGCCGTTAAGGCTATTTCGTTTGAATAACCCAAATAGGTAGTAGTATAGACGAGTACAAAAGACATAAGAAATACATTGAAGAACCCATCTCCAATTTTGAGTCCAATCACATGAAAGAGGCTTTTACGATGATTGCGGAATGTTTCTACAATAGGTACTTTCGCAATTTCTCCGCTTTCCTTCTGTTTTTGGAAAGCCGAAGTTTCCTCTATCCCCCCTCTGATCCAAAGAGCCAAAACGATTAGAACAGCACTAAAAAGGAAAGGAATCCGCCAACCCCAGGCTAAAAACTGGGCATCGGTAGTCAAGTAGGCTATAAGAGTAAGACTGAAAGAACCCGCTACCAAACCTAATGGAACCCCTAATTGTGGAACAGAACCGTAAAGTCCCCGACGACCCTTCGGTGCGGATTCGGTCGCCAGGAGGACTGCTCCTCCCCATTCTCCTCCTAAGGAGATTCCCTGAATAAGCCTTAGGACAACCAATAATATAGGTGCTAGCAGGCCAACTTGATTATACGTAGGGAGTAAACCAATAAGAAATGAACTACCTCCCATACCGATAAGAGTCCACATTAGTGTAGCTTTTCGTCCTATTCTATCTCCAAAGTGTCCAAAAATAATACTTCCTATTGGTCTCGCAGCATAACCTATCCCAAAGGTGGCGAATGCAAGAAGAAGGGCAATTGATGGATCTTGACCTGAAAAAAAGAGAGTTGAAAATACTAAGCCCGTAGCGGTACCGTACAAGTAAAAGTCATACCATTCAATAACTGAACCGGAAAGACTTGCCAATAGAACTCGATTCTTATTCATATAGAACATCCCCTTTTGACGACCTCTGTCTTTTTCAAATAACATTGACCCAATTCTATTAATTTATAAAATCTGTTGGTATTTAAGTTTCGTTATAATTAACAAATCTTTAGGAATGAGTTTTAAATCTTTGATTATGCATTTGTCTTAAGATGTGTTTCTGCACTTTTCCCACTGCAGTTCTAGGAAATTCATCAACAAATTCTATTGTATCAGGGACTTTAAATTTGGCTAAGCGTTTGCGACAGTAAAGAATAAGTTCATCTTCTCTAACATTGGAATTTTTATGTAAAATAACATATGCCTTAATAGCTTCGTCGCGCATCTCATCAGGAATGCTGATTACAGCAGCCTCATAAACCCCTTCATAATCTGCCAGAGCACTTTCAACCTCGTTTGCCGCAACATTTTCGCCTGCCCGTTTAATCATATCTTTAATTCGATCAACAAAATAAAAGTAACCATCATCCCCGATTCTGCCATTATCGCCTGTGTACAACCAACCATCTCTTAATGTTTCTTTCGTTGCCTCTAAATTTTTATAATACCCCTTCATTAATGAACGACCCGGAATCCCTTTAACTACGATTTGACCTGATTGTCCATTTTGTACTTCATTTCCTATTTCATCGACTATTTTTACTTCATAACCAATGGTAGGCTTTCCAATACTATTATTATTGCGAATCCCATCTAATGGATTCATTAGTGGTACTCCCACAGTTTCAGTCATCCCATACATCTGTAGTAAAGAGACATTATACTTCCCTTCAAAATCCTTTAATTGTTCTTCCGCAACCGACTGAGCAAACCAGATAACTCTTAAAGAATGATGAATATCAGTTTGGTCGAATTTCTGTGCAAGAATCATTCTTATAGGTGCAGCGAATAAGGAACCTACCGTTGCACCTAAGCTTTTGGCTTGTTTGAAATAACGCGAAGCACTAAATCGTTCGGTTATTGCAATACTGCCCCCTACTACTAGAGCAGACATTGTAGAATAATACTGTGCATTTCCATGAAACAATGGAAGAACGATTAATTGCCTATCATTCGGAGCTAAGCGAATTGATTTTGACATAACTTCCCCTGTGAATAGATAGTTCGCGTGTGTAATCTGAACCCCCTTTGGTTTTGATGTTGTACCTGATGTATAAAGTAATGCAGCCACATCCTCGGAATCTACATAAATATCCGGTAAATCAGATTTAGCTTTTGCTATTAAGTGCTTTAAGTCTTTATCCACATATTTCTCACTTTCACAACGAACTAGCAATATTTCCTGTAAATACGGTAGACTTTCACGTGTGTTTGTAAATTTGTCTAAATATTTCTCTTCCGTAATGAGAAGTATTGACTCCGAATGATTCAGTAGATATTCCATTTCATCTTTAGTAGATAAAATGTTGGTTGGGACCATAATAGCTCCGATATTAGCCAATGCAAACCACGAAGTCATAAACTCTAGACAATTTGGGAGATGCAATGTTACATGTTTACCTTTCGTTACACCTAAATCAATAAATACGTTACTTAAACGATTTACTGTATCAGCAAATTCACCATAAGTTAATTCAAATCTCTTCTGTTCTATATCTTCAAAAAGTAGAAACGTTTTATCTTTGTGCCTAGCTGCTTGCTCGTTTAATAACTCTTTCAATGTTCTATTTCCGACAATATCCATCCATTTTCCCCCTTTAAATCCCAGCATGTTTGACACACCCAAATAAAACGCTTACATTTCTCACCAAAGAATACAAAATAGAGACTATATCCACAAACTACAGTCTTCGATTTCATTATAATTATACATCGCATCACAGTCAATTAATTTTCAGAATATTTATAATTATATTATAATTATGATAATTCGATATTCCCAAGCTCTATTGTATCAAGGTATTTAAGAAATAAATAAAGAACATCTCCTCAAATCCTGTATAATTAACCTTATTAAAAAACTACCAACTGACTCGAGTGAGGCCCTATTCCTTATTATAGCGGCTGATAGATATAAATTAACAAAGTTGTTATTCATTGTAATCGCCAAAATAAAATGAGGTTTATAGTTATGAGAAGTTCTTCGAATGGCAATTTTTAAACCACCTTTTAAAAAGGAGAGATATAAATGGCACGTTCTACCCCAAGACAAATTAAATCCCAACAAACTAAAAAGAAAATTTTAGAAGTTGCTCTGGATCTTTTTAGCAAAAAAGGATTCAATCAGGTTTCAGTTGATGAAATTGTAAGTGTTAGCAATACATCAAAAGGTGCGTTCTACGTGCATTTTAAATCTAAGTATGAAATCTTCATTGAAAAGTTTAAAGAGATTGATGATTTTTATGCCTCTTTCACTAAATCAATACCTAAAGACCTTAGCTGTAGTGAGAAAATTCTTCTCTTAACCAAATCTCAAATGGTTTTTTTGAGAGATGACTTAGGAAAGGATTTGATGAGAACAGTTTACGTTAGTGCATTGATTCCAAATCAACCTAAATCTCTTTCAGACACAGATAGAACCCTATACAGAATCGTTCATTCATTTGTTCAAGAAGGACAAGATGCAGGAGAATTTAGAAAAGAGATTCCATCTGAAGAAATTACTATGCTGATCACACGTTGCATGCGAGGAACACTTTATGATTGGCTTATATTTGGAGGGGATTTTGATCTTGTAGAGGAAATTCAAAAATTTATTCGTACCATTTTAGTTGAAAACATATCGACAAAGTAATAGAAATTTCACACTTATTGTTAACATGTCATATTTTTACTAGCCTATTAAAAGCTAAATAAAACCACAGAAACCTATAAAACCTTTTAGACATATAGAAAGTGCGCTTAGACATCCTAACACCACTCCACAAAAAAAGGTAAGAGCATAATTATGCTCTTACCTCAGACTGTAGACAAACTCGATGAAAATCGAGTTTGTCTACAGTTTTTTTGAGGGGTTGTAAAAATTCGACGTTGATTTCCACTCCAGGCACTCGCTTTCCGCGGGCGGTCAGGGAGCCTCCTCGGCGCCTTTGCGCCTGTGGGGTCTCCCTTGGACACGCATTTCCCGCAGGAGTCTCGCACCTTCCGTTCCAATCAACTTTGTTTTAACAATTAGATATAACCACTTTTGCCTACAGTCCTTTTTGTTTTAATATAGAAGTATTAAAACTTGAGGTGATGACGATGCTTTCGAAACATAATTCTATTCAGCGAGATCAACTTGAAATGATTACTTTGGATCAACTGGTGCCAGCGAACCATTTGGTTCGTAAAATTGAGGGAGCCATTGACTTCACTTTCATTTATGACTTGGTGAAAGATATGTATTCAGAGATAGGGCGCCCAAGTATTGATCCAGTTATTTTAGTTAAATTGACATTCATTCAATATACCTTCGGTATTCGTTCGATGCGTAAAACGATTGAAGAAGTTGAAACGAATATGGCTTACCGTTGGTTTTTAGGTTACGGTTTCCATGATAAAGTACCTCACTTCTCAACGTTCGGGAAAAATTATGAGCGTCGCTTTAAAGATACAGACCTGTTTGAACGGATTTTTTATCGTATCTTAATGACAGCTTCAGAAAGAAAGTTAATAAGTGCAGAGCACGTATTCGTTGATTCAACACATGTGAAAGCCAGTGCGAATAAGCGGAAATTCGAAAAGAAAATCGTTCGTAAGGAAACACGAGCATATCAAGGACGCCTTCAAGAAGAAATAAATCAAGATCGTGAAAACAATGGAAAGAAGCCTTTTCCACCGGATAAATTTGATAAAGAAGAAACCAAAGAAATTAAAGAAAGTACAACTGACCCTGAGAGTGGCTACTATGTAAAAGATGAACGAACAAAACAGTTTGCCTATTCATTTCATGCGGCTGCGGACCGCAACGGTTTTGTGCTGGGGACGATTGTAACACCGGGAAATACGCATGATAGTCATATCTTAGAGCCTCTTGTTGAACAAGTGATTGAGAAAGTTGGAAAACCTGAAGCTGTTGCCGCAGATGCAGCTTACAAAACACCAGCCATTACAAGCTACCTTTTTGGGAAAGAAATCACACCAGCTTTACCCTATACACGTCCACGAACAAAAGAAGGGTTCTTTCGCAAGCATGACTATGTTTACGATGAACATTTTGATTGTTATCTCTGCCCATCGGGCGAGATTTTAAAGTACTCAACAACAAATAAAGAGGGCTATCGCGAGTACAAATCACCCAAACACACTTGTGCGACATGCTCATTTTTATCACAGTGTACAGTAAGCAAAGATCATCAAAAAGTGGTGACACGCCATATCTGGCAAAATTATATGGAAGAAGCAGATCATCTGCGTCATCACAAGGATGTAAAACCTATATATGCGAAACGTAAAGAAACAATAGAGCGTGTATTCGCAGATGCAAAAGAAAAGCATGGTATGCGTTGGACTACTTTAAGGAGACTTAAAAAATTGTCGATGCAGGCGATGCTTACTTTCGCTGCCATGAATTTAAAGAAGATAGCCAATTGGACATGGCAAGGTCCAAGAATGGCTTAATAAAGTGGGCTCGTAGAGGCCCAATCTCTTAATCTTGAGCAAAATTCAAAGGGAATTTCAAAAGGGGTCCGGAATTAAAACATTCCGAACCCCTTTTGTCTACAAACTGAAAGCTCTTCAATTTTGAAGAGCTTTATTTATTTATTTATTTATTTATTTATTTAACTAAAAAATAAAAAGTTCGAAACAACACTCGTTCTATATAATGGTGCTCTTCGAGGGGATAATTATTTCGAGTCACTTTAGAATATTAATCTTATGATATAGTTAATTTAAAAAAATAATTATAATAAGGAGGAAAAATGGATAAACAAGGACTTCTTAAAGCATGGGGGAAAGAGCAAGACGAATGGCTAATTTTATCTATAATATCTACATTATATTCCTTATTAATATCTCTAATTACTAAAATCAAATTTGACGAAAATACTGCTTCAATAATGTTCGGTGTTAGTGGCGGACTCCTCTCTTTAATGGGGCTTATTGCCATATTTGTTTCTTTGAATAGCCAACATAAAATTCAGAAATGCAGAGAACTACTTTGGGAACTTAGAAGTCTTACCCGAGAAGCAAATGACGCTGTTGCAGATAAATTAGTGGGCATTACCGCCTCAATTCAGAACAAATACAGAGATTATGCAATTGTATATCAGAGTGATGATGAATTTATTATCACTGTTACGAATATCTGTCAAAAAACAATTATTGCAATTTGCCTACTATGGGCAATATATATAGGTTTTACGGATATTTCTTGGAGGCAAAAATGGTATGTAATGATTATTGTCTATTCTGGCATTTTTATCTTACTACAGTTTCATAATATACTTGGACGATTAACTAACATAGGATCAATCGGGGGATTACCCGATGTTGCGAGTTTATTGGATACAAGGAATAGTAATGATGTTCAACCACTGTACTTGCTAATTAACGATACAAAAATCCGTGCGTACGATAGACTTGATCTAAATAGTAATTTTAAAGCACCTAATTTTATGGAAGTCGAATTTAAATTTCCTCCAGTTAATAATTTCTTGTTTTACATAGATAAAATAGAGGGATATCGTGTAGATACAAAACAGGCTGAAGTAATTAATGATTTACCTTTTGATGATATACCCTATTTCTTATTTGAAAAAGATGGTAGTGAAAGATTAAAAATAGTAGAAAAATGGACACAACATGGTTCCTACCATGTCCATCATCCTTGGTATATCATATGGTCTGACGAAAAGCGAGGAAAAGAGTTTTCTCACAAGGAAATTAAAAGTAGAATTCAAGATACAGAGAGAATTAATAAACTTCAAGAACATGGCGTATATCTTGGAGTACAAATTAGATTTGAACCTGATAACCCGATTATTTTTATTGATTCAAATAAATATTACAGACTTAAACTACACATAATTTTGTCAGATAACGTAAACAATATAATTGATAATAGTAATCTCTATAATTTCACTTGTGATATTTACAATGGTTCTCGCCCTTATAACCAGCTGGACTATAAAGGTACCTCTGACGAACTTAGTGGTTCCGTAAGGATTCCTCCTAATCCCAAAATTTAAATAAATACTCTGCTTAAATAGGATCAGATCCTGAATTTTCTTTCTACCGGGATTGGGACACTTTTAAAAAATCAAAATATTTTACATAAAGCTATCAAAGTCTATTGGGTAAGCATATTCCATAGGTTATAATTGAAGGTGTGTCGGACTAAGGACGAAGCAGAACCCAGATTATTTTAAATAATCTGGAGTGATGCACCTTGTTAATATATATATTAAATGAAAACTTAATAGTCTTTTGGATTGAGTTCTTTGTAATGTATTACATACTGGAAAATTACGTAAAACCTCGTTATAAGGCTTCTTGTAATTCTTATGTGAACGAGAAGACTACATTCGAGAATCATTTTAAAAAAGTTGTTCTACTTGTTGTGTGCCTACCTATCGTTTGGTTAGGCATGGATTACCTTCTTAAATTTTTGTACAGTTTTTTCGCGTAAACAAAGCTTCAAAGTTTGGGTTCTGATAATGCGATGATGAAGTAAGATACGGGCAGGGACCGACACCCCTACCGCGGATTTACCCTATTTTGGGGAGGTTGGCAATATGCCAACCTCTTTTTTATTTTCCATCACTAAACTGATTAATATTGAAAGGGGGATACAGTCATTTTATTTATCCCCAATCTTGATTTGCAACCTCCATTACAATTTCTTTATGTTCAGGTAAAATCAAAGCTGCCTGCCACTTTAGAATTCCTCTGTCACGAATTGACATATGAACATCTCTATTCATACTATAATTTTTATTATAGAACGAACGTTCTTGATTATACATAGGAATTTTTATCCTTAGTTACCTAACTTAACCACCTCATCTTTCTTATCCAAAATAAAAACACCGCGGGAAACGGTGTTTTACTCGAATCGTTAAGTTCGAGGTTAAAGTCTTGAGTAGCCAAGTTCGTAATTGTCACAAAAACGGGTAATCCGTCGTATTCAGGAGGTTTCAACAGAATAACATCATTTAACTTGCCGTACCTCTATGTAAAGCATTGGAAGCTTCGTTAAAGTAAGTCTTATCTAATTCAAAGCCAATGAAGTTCCGATTTAGATTTATAGTAGCTTGTCCTGTTGATCCTGAAGCCATAAAACAATCCAATACTGTTTCACCTTCATTCGTATGAGTTGCAATGATTTTTAGGGCGTTAACCGGAATGTCAGGTTGTGTAATGCACAAACCACGTAATATCACCGCTTTTAAATACCGCCAAATCCTACAACAACAAAGACACGCACAAGGATGACATGCGGATTACACACAAAAAAAAGAAAAAGCCTCATGCATCTACGAATAAAAATAAGTTTTTAACATTTCAATGTGAGAGGTGATATATGATTACAAATCTTTGTCCTTTTCTTGACCATTTAATTTATGTCATCATTCAATAAAAGCAGTTACAGTACAATCTGAATTTGCTTTTAAGCAGTTTTCCCTTTGAGTGCTATTTATTTCAAGACCCTAGACACTCCCATTTAAGCAAAAGTTTGGATTAGGTATTCATGATAGGTTCTATTATCTAATTTTAGTGCCATAAGAAAAAGAGCTGCTGAAAAGCTCCTGATATTGAAGTAACGCACCCGTTAGTTTAATAAAATAGTGGATTTGAGTCAATATTTTGGACACTAATAAGTTAAATCTTAAGCTGTATTCCTAATTCGATCTTCAATGGCTTGTGGGGTTTGATAGCCCAAGCTGCTGTGAATTCTTTTTCGGTTATACCAGCCTTCAATAAATTGGAACATTGCTAATTTAGCTGTTTGATAGTCTAGATATTGTACGTGGTTGACTTCTTCCTTTTTTAATAGCGCATGAAAGGATTCAATACAGGCATTATCGTACGGGCAACCTTTCTGACTAAAGGATTGCTTAATATGATGGTTTTGGATATGTTGAGTAAACTCACTGCTTGTATATTGTGAGCCAAGATCCGTATGAAGAACTAAGCCCTCCGAGGGCTTTTGTGATAAGTGTGCGTTATTGAAAGCTTTTATGACCAGTTCTGTCGTCATTGAACGAGAAAATGAATACCCTACTATTTTCTTAGAATTAAGGTCCAATACCGAAGCTAAATAACACCATCCGTCTTTTAACGTGTGGATATACGTAATATCTGCTACCCATTTCTCATTAATGGTTTGAGTAGTGAAATCTCGTTTTAGCAAATTATCCAGTTGAATAACCTTTTCTTTATATGGATAGGGACGGTATTTTTTCTTAGTAATAGAACGAATTCTCGCTTTGCTCATTAAACGTTGAACACGCTTAAGACTTAGGGAAAAACCCTTGGTTAATAAGCTTTCATGAATCTTTGGAGCCCCATACCGTCCCTTGCTTTCCAAGTAAATGAGATGAATTTCCTTCGTTAATTCTTTGTTTTCCTGTTCTCGATTTGATACGACTATTTGAAGGGACTGATAATGGCTGCTTCTTGGGATTTCTAATATTTCACACATTTTCTGTACGGGATATTGTTTCTTGTGTTCCTCAATAAATTCGGTAAGATCTGTCTCGGTTACTTTTTCGCGAATATGGCCATAGCCTTTTTTAAGATTTCAACTTCTTGCTTTAACCGAAGGTTTTCCTTCTGTATAGCTGCTAATTCCTTTGGAGTCATGGAATCTTCCCCTAAAACGATAGGAGTAAATTCCTTAACCCATTTATAAATGGTAACTTCTGATACGCCATATTCGCCGCTTAATTCTTTGACCGAATTACCCGAGTGATAAAGATCTACAATAGTCTTCTTTGAGAAACATTCATATCTCTAATCCAACTTATCGCTTTTTCGGCAGTCTTCTCTCCTGCTTACCATTGTTTGTACACTTCTTTAAACCTTCCCTAGGGACACACCATTTCTCAAATCCACTTAACTGTCACTTTGACTACTTTGACTGATAATTCCATATATTTTAAGTGTAATTTGCACATCCAACTTTTAAAACCCAGCTATCTTCACATGAGAAGATTTGCGGGGGTTCTTTATATTTACATCCAATCATCTTTCACATTCTATATTCAAATTAAATGCTGAAAGACAAAATTCTTTCTTCATGAATAAAAACATCTTCATCCCTTCCATTGTATTCACTTCGCGCTTTACCTCTTCGATAATAAACTCAAGGAACTGGTTGTGAAAAGATAAATTTGGTTTGCTTCTACGGTTAGAAGAAGATAATCGAATAAAACCAGCAGCATAATTGAGTTTGTCTCTCCAGTAGCCAGAAAAAATTCGTATAGTCAATTTGAGGATTTAATTAATAGTTTTATTCTATTACCCCAGACAGTGGACAAATTGGGATTGAAAAATAGGGCATACACCAGTATCCTCGCAATCTTTTAGTATTTAAACTTAATAAACCCCGACTATACCTATACAACCCTCAAGTACCTCACGTGCTTCCTGTTCACGATCATCCTTGGATTTACCAAGAAATTGCTCCGCTGCAGTGGCAATATCAGTGATTGAACCACCAATTTTTATTATTGATACACCATCAGCCATGACCGGAACACCATTACTAACAGTGTAGAACAAAAAAACAATAGTGATTTAACTGTTTTACTGATAAAATAGATGGTACAAAATGTTATTAAATCTAGGAGAATGACAATGAATCTTGAACGGTTTACAGATTATTATCAAAGGAAAATGAGATTTAATCTTCATATTAATAAACGTCTTGAGGCGGTATCAGACTATTTTCAAAATGAACATGAAACTTCAATTTCATTTAGTACTAAGGGTGATTGTTATACATATATTGTTAATTTCATTAACGAACGTGAAGATGATGCTGAGGAAATTTTGGAAGAACTATACTACGTTCTTGAACACTATTATTCTTCTCAAAATCCTTATTATATTAACAATCTAGAAACATCTGTTCATAAAAATGATTTTGCACGTAACATAGGAAGATTATTTGGTAATGAAATTAGATACGGGGATTTTACTTATCAACTAAGAGAAAACGTTGAGTACGATGCAAATGATGAAATTATTCAATGCAAGTTAGATTTTGAAGAATCAATGGTCGATTTTATTACTAATGAAAGAATAAGAAAGTCATTAGGTACAATAAAAATCACTTTCGATTTAAAGAACAAAAAATTCATTTCATCAGAATCACCCAATGAGAAAAGTCACAAGAATATTCTTGATTATCTTTCATCACAAGGCTACGCCATACGCCCTTACTATATATTAAAAAGGGCACTAAAAATTAAAAATAAAAACTTTACTGACTTTTCACCAACCACATTGCTAATTATAAACTTACTACTTGATACTCTACCTTCTTTGGAATATAGAATTACTTTAGATTCAATAAATTTTACCAATATTGATTCTCGAGACATTCAGAGAATGACATTAAATGGTACAGATTTATTGTCATCTAATGAGGTTCTTCAAAGAATACACAACGGAGATACAGTACATACTTTAAAAGTCTCACTTGCAAAAATTCATAACATACTTGGAAGTGAAGTACATCATGGCGCAAGCTTTAAAATTGACCTAAGGGGACGACTAGCCTTTATCTTTGGAGATGGGGAAGACGACGAAGTAAGAAATCGGGAAATATGTATTAATATTCAAAACAGTTTAATGGACCTTATCTACGAGGATGATACCGTTGAAAATGGATTAAGGTTAATAACTGAAAATTTACCAAAGCCAAAAACTTTACTAGAATTAGTTTCTAATATTCAAGCTGAATTATTAGAGATTATTGAAAATCAAGATGATAGAATTGCAATAAAAAAATATTTTATTGAAAAATATGCAATTGCTACCAAATAAAAATAAGGAGGAGTTTGATGTTCTTTTCTAACAGTGCGATAGTAATCCGCGTTAACAACATGACTGAAAAAAATTGAAAAACTTCTCCTTTTTTGAAAATAACAATACTGGGAATCTTTCAAGGAAATTCTATTCAATAAATTTTTACACCCCTGAAAATGATGTTGGAGAAATACATTATTCTAATTCATTTGAATATGGGAATATGAATGTAATAAATTTTATACGAAGATCAAATTTGTTCTTTTTATTTACCTCAAGTGTACAACATTCAAAATTCTTTAAAAAGACATTAAAGTTGCTTTTAGATGAAGAGGTCACTTTCGAGATCTTAAAAATTCCCATAAAAGAAAATTTAATACAAACAAATACAGGAAATAATCTAAACATAATTGAGGCTGATGAAATTTATGGAATTGTTGGTATGTTAAAGTTCAATGACGTTTCAAATCTAATAAAAATATATAATAATGGATTAATTACATTCCCCTTTACAAATAATATGGATTTAATAAAAGAAGTAATAAACTCTTTTTTAGAATTAATAAAAAATGATTAGAATATTTTATAATAAAATTTATTCATTTATTGATGGAATTACGATAACATCAATTAATTATCTCACTTGGACTTCTGCTGTAGTAGTAGCCCTGTTAGCATTAACTACCATAATATTTAGCCAATATAATGAAAGACAAATAATAAAATCCAATGATATATCAAGACAAATTAAAGAAGCAATAAAAGAAGTTACCACCCCAGAACTAACTATTCAAGAGTTGGTTAACGAACTGATATACGTCCTATCAAATCAAAATGTTTATAAGCTGACATTACGTTTCTTTTTTATAATATCTTATTTATCTGGTTTAACATGGCTAATATCAGGAATTGGTTACATTTTATTAAAAGATAAACTTAGTTCAGGTGATTTTATTGTTATTTTGTTATCTCTAATAACTATAGTAATTACATTTTTTATTTTACCTTTAATTTTGATTAAATTTAATAATAAACCCCCTATCGATATAGATACTAAAAACAGGGTTTCATATGGTGCGCTTATAAGATATTTAAAATCTATCACTTCTATTTCAGCGGATCAATTAATAAAAAAATATATCAATCCAACTATAGAATTTTCACTTAGTTACTCAAATAATTTAACGATAGCTTTAAAACAACAAATCCCTCTTAATAATATTTACTATGTATTTAAATTTGTAGGTGTAGATAATCAAGCTCAAATTATATGTATTAACAACTTAACAAATGATGATTATGTTGAGTATTCAATAATTTCTAAGGATAAGAATGAAAATAGTTTTCGTGGACTTTTAAATATGATTAGAAACAGTACACACCAACAATTATTTGTTTTTTCAAAGGATAAGACTCTGATTTCAACGTATAAGATGACATCGTCACAAATAAGTAATAACCAATTTTCTTTTAAAATTAATAGTTCAATGCAATTAAGTACAGATGATCAAATAGATAAAGTTTTAAGTGCATACAAATATAAGTTTAAAACATTTAGTAATAGCGAAACAAAAAACCAATATAAGCTTTTATTAAAAAATAAAAAATAAACAACCAATTAAGTTTCATCCTTGGTTGTTTATTTTTATTTAAACCCTATTAAACTCTCCAGCACTACTCTATTTTCAAATAAAACATCGATTAATGAGCCATATTGTTTTACCAAATTTAATAAATAATTATACCTTGGAATCTTTTGTTCTATTTCAACTTTTTCATTCAGTAATATATCAATTTTATTGGTCGATTGATATATATCTTTCTGAAAATGACTCTCTGTTATTTTATTCTCAATAAGTAAGTTCAATAACCATTCTGTATTGGTTTTGAGCTGCCTAATCTTAATCCAATTATTTGTTACTTGTTTTTTAATTTTCAATATTATTTATTTTATTTAAATACTGATTTGTCTTTTGCAGTACTTCTTGTTCTAATACATCAGCTTTAATTTTAAGTGATGAACAGTATGATTTCCTTTTATTTTCTTCACCGTTACTCTTCCTTACTTGCTGCCATATTCAGATTCGCTTCACCATTCTCCTGATTGATAGTGGATAATGGTAAATTACGCTTACCTGAGAAATTCTCAAGTAAGTCTTTGACATCAATGCCTGAAGAAGCCTTTAATGACTCCTGCAATGTTGCCATTAAATTTGTTGCATACCCAGTCACTTTATTCGCACCACCATTCGCACCACTTCCACCCGTATCCACTACGGTAATTTTGTCGATATTACTAAGTGGACCTGCTACTTGTTTAGCATATTCCGGTAGCATTTTCAAAATCATATCCATCACTGCCGCTTGCCCAAACTGTTCAAAGGCTTCAGCTATCTTCTGCTTAGCTTCCGCTTCTGCCACCCCTTTTAACCGGATAATTTCTGCTTCCGACGTACCTTGGGCCCTTTGTGCATCCGCTTTTGCAAGTCCATCCATTCTTACACGTTCTGCTTCTGCTTTCGCCATAGCTTCAATTTTATATTTATCGGCATCCGCTTCTGTAATCTGTTTCATCTTATTAGCAGAGGCTGCTTGCTCTACCGCATAGCGGTCAGCATCCGCCTTTTTCTTCACCTCAGAATCATATTGCTTTTCACGGCGGAGAATTTCTTTTTCTTCAAGCTCGATTTGCTTTTGCCGCTCGATGATTCTGATTTGCATTTCCTGTTCCGTAACTTCCTGTTTTGACCTTGCAGTTTCTAGGTCATAAGCTTGGTCAGCTCGGGCTTTGGCAATATCTTGCTCGCGTCGGAACTCGGCGACCTTTAGCTTGTTGATTTTTTCGGCTTCCGCTATTTCTGTAGCCCGTTCGACTTCAGCACGCTGGGCTTCCTTTGAAGCTTCTGCACGCTTGATTCGCGTTTCTTTCTCTGCCTCCGCTGTTGCAATATCTGCATCTCTCTTTACTTGTGCAATTCTTGGTTTACCAAGGGATTCAAGATATCCATTTTTATCTCGGACATCTTTAATTGTGAACGATACGATGATGAGTCCCATTTTCGCCAAATCTTGTGAAGCCACCCTCTGTACTTCCTGGGAAAATTTTTCGCGATTTTTATAAATCTCCTCGACTGTCATCGAGCCAAGAATGGAACGAAGATGTCCCTCAAGTACCTCACGTGCTTCCTGTTCACGATCATCCTTGGATTTTCCAAGAAATTGCTCTGCCGCAGTGGCAATATCAGTGATTGAACCACCAATTTTTATAATTGATACACCATCAGCCATGACCGGGACACCCTGCTCTGTGTACACTTCGGGAGTAGAGACTTCAAGTTTGCTTGACAGCAAGCTCAATGGCTCTGCTTGCTGGAACACTGGTAAAACGAATGCCCCTCCACCACGGACAATCTTAATTTTATTCCCTGATTCATCGATATGAACATTTTTGCTACCTAAGTAGCTTCCAGTTACGATCAATGCTTCATCAGGACCAGCCGTACGGTATTTCGTAACAAAGACAGCAATAAGTGCAATAAGTAAAAAAGCAACAATAGCAACAACAACCCAAATTAAACTAAACATAAACTACCTCCGAACCTTTTATTAATTTTGATGAGGCATCACATAGACAACCCCATTTTTGACTTCAATAATTAAGACTTTAGTATCTGATGCAATTCCTTCATTTTTAAAACTGGCAGCGGTCTTCGCAATGCTGCCACTAATACTCTCAATTAAGACTTCGCCAAACCCGTCAACTGGGATGGATGTCAGCACCCTTCCAACCCTTCCTCTCAGGTCATTATCATGAAATGCTAAACTTTCCTCTGCTGATGAGATGGGAATCAAAACAAATACATTCAATAAGGTGACAGTGGACAATGATATAAGCAAGGAAATCGCCGCAATCACTCCACCATTAAGAGCTGTAACCGATTCAAACAAAAAACCACTTGCAAAAAATACAGTTAAAAAACTAAAAATGAGAGTTGGATTAAATTGGTCCGGTAATTCTAATCCGGAAAATATATCATTAAACAAAATAAATAAAAAAGTTAGTACACCGGAAATAATTAATCCATATAAATAAATTGTTTCTAATGGAACCCCAAATAACTCCATCTCTTTCATCCTTTAAATTGGATTTTTTATGCCCCAATACCTAAACAGCTTGAAGTAAGCTTCTAACTGATTAGTTTATGTATTGTTCTAACCTATATATGCAAAAAAGTATTGTTATATTCCCCCTTTAAATACTTTCCCTACCAAATTATACGAATTAAAGCTTTAAAGGTTTCATTTTTTTATCATTCTCTTTTAAATCCGGACACTCCTTCTCAGTACATTTTAATACTTAATCTTTTAAAAACAGCTTTATAAAAAGAAAAATTCAAAATATTATTGACAGCGTTTACTTATCATATTAAAATTCTTATATGTTAACTTAACTAACGGATGGGTTTACAATAGGAGGCAACATTATGAAGGAAAGTCATGAAAAATTAAGAATGATGATGGTTACAGCCTTATTTGCAGCACTAATAGGAATATTCGCCCAAATTACTATCCCACTGCCTTTAGTTCCGATTACAGGTCAGACTCTGGCCATTGGACTGGCGGCTACTATACTTGGTTCACGTTATGGAACCTCTTCAGTTTTATTGTACTTGTTTATTGGGGCTGCAGGTGTACCGGTATTTGCTGAAATGTCTGGAGGACTTGCAAAAATATTCGGTCCGACTGGCGGTTATTTATTATCCTATATACCAACAGTCTATATTACCGGTCTGATTTTAGAAAAGACCCGTTTTACAGTTGCAATAGCTTTCCTTGCAAATATCATCGGGATGATTATTACCTTAATCATAGGGACGGTATGGCTAAAATATATGGCTTCATTAACATGGACAGCAGCCATAGCTAGTGGATTTGCTCCATTTGTAATTGTCGGTACCCTAAAAGCCTTCCTTGCCTCATGGCTTGGCATTACGATTCGTTCAAGGTTAGCATCTGCTAAACTGCTACCTAAAAAAAATGCAACAATCTCATAATATTTCTATCCAGGTAATCATAAGAGAGGATACCACAATTGTGGTATCCTCTCTTACATTTTAAAAAAGAATAATATCAACCCCTGAATTCTTGAAGTTCCTGTCTGTTATATCTCTATAAATACTATTTCAAGTAAGTCGCAAATAATCCATCTTGATCAAGTTTTTTTGAAGTTAAAGGAAGGAAAAAAAAAGACTCTTTCTGAAAAAGAATCTTTTTTTACAAGTAATTATTGCGGTCCTATCCCCATAAGTCCGAATATGAATAGCAAATGTATGTTAACCCCTTTGCTAACCGTAATCATTTTACTATAGTAATAGTGTTTTGACAACTATTGAAGGAACATGAATTCGCTACGATATTGGGCAAAAAAATACTATTTCATATAGGATTATGTAGCTGATATTGAATTATTTATTATACACTTTATATTCTTTTTTCGTACCATCATCGTAAGTCACTTCTAAGTCGAATTCTTCATAATCATCTTTCAAATTAAAAGCCTTTGTTACATCTTGAATGACCTCATCATCAGAAGAATCTTTGGTGAATGTCAACTTTTCTAATATCGGCGTTAGCTCTTCCAACGCTTCTTCACTGTGGACTTCGTGTTTATTTAGTTGGTCATCAATAGAGGCTTCTGTTTGGACTCCCATCGCATCATATTCTGCTTCATATTCGTTGTCATTACCTGCATAGTCAACTTCTAATTGAAAATCCTTAAAAGTAAAAGGCAGCTTTTTATTATTATCCGTTCCTGTTTCAGAATTGGTTTCTGCTTGGTTTTCATTTTCCTCAACCGGTCGATTCTTAACTTCATCGTTATCTTCCCCGCACCCAGCCATAACAAGCATGGCTGCAAATGGGAGTGATAGTACTTTTATTGTTTTTCTCATAAGTCATTTCCTTCCTTAGTCTGTATAGCTTATTTATTTCCTAAAAGAATGCAATTAAAACCTCTTCCAAGTGTCATAAGGTAGAGCAGATTAAAGAATAAAGTCCTTCTAGGATTAAAGGGGAATGATATAAAACAATACAGCAAAGAAGTGCGCGACAGAGCCTGCAAGCACAAATAGATGCCAAACAGCATGATGATAAGGGAAACCGCGCCAAACATAAAAGACAGCCCCAAACGTATAAAGCAATCCCCCTGCAACCAATAGCTGGATACCTGTTGAAGGCATTGCTGCTGATAGTGGCCCCCATGCAATAACAATCAACCACCCCATCGCGATATAAAGAATCGTAGAAAGGAAAAGAAACTTCTTCACAAAGAAAGCTTTGAATACAACGCCTATAACTGCCACTCCCCATACAATTCCAAGCAGTGTCCATCCTAGTGTCCCTTGGATTACAAGCAGCATGATAGGCGTGTACGTTCCTGCTATGAAGAGATAAATTGCTGAATGATCAAAGATTTCAAATAGGTCCTTCGTTTTCCCTGCTGGAAAGCTATGAACTAAAGTTGAAGAAACATATAAGAGTAGCATGGAAACCCCATAAATGACTGAAATCACTACATGCCAGGCCGACCCTTTCTGAACTGAGAAAATTATTAAAAACACAAGAGCGGCAATACTTAACAAGACACCTACTCCATGAGTAATTGCATTTACCACTTCTTCTTTTTTTGTATAAACATGTGTATTAGCCACGTTACAGCTCCTTAATCTAGGAAAAAATTATTGTTTTGAAATTCTTCTCAATTATACATCAGTTCTTCAAAGCAATATAGGAAAGTAATTTAATCTTTGACTTATATATATGTAATTATCAAGAAAAAGATTTTCCACCATGTCGTTCCACCACCAATTATCGTCTAACTGTAGCCGGTATAGAAAAAAGGACCGGCTCCATTAAATGGTGAGCCGGTCCTTGAGAATTTTAGTTAAATGGCAAAATGGTGGCCGCCAATAATTTTGATTACCTCCAATTGTTTCATCCATTCGCTGTCCGATATACTTGGGTTCCAGAAATACAAGGCATCATTTGTGTAGCCATGGATCGCTATAGCTTCATTTACAGCTCTCTTTGCATCAGCTCCTGCTGCTTTATTAATACTACCATCACCAACAGGGGAGAATTGATTTTTTTGATAAATCACTTCACGGATCGTATCGGGAAATTCATTGCTATCTAGGCGATTCAAAACAACTCCCGCAACCTCGACCTTTCCTCGGTATGGCTCTCCTTTTGCTTCAGCATGCACCAGCCTAGCTAATAGATCTTTATCATTTTCACTCATTACATGAGGAATAATCAATGTTTTACCTGGATCGGCAACATTATTTTCATTATGATTGACTTCTTTTAACGTACCAATTGGCACTCCGTATTGCTTCGCAATATCCCATATCGATTCACCTTGCTTAATGACATGTTTTTTTGCGCCATTAGAAGCTTTACTTATGGTTCCAAAAGGGAATGCTATTCCAAGTACGATGACGCTTAGAGTTATTATCACTGTTAATAATGCTGATAATTTCATCCTGTAACCTCCTTGTTAAGCATCTACCTAGGATAACAGACCCAATTGGAGAAAACAGTGCTAAATTATTTCCAAGGGAATCCAGGTAAAATATTACACACTTTGAATTTTTATTTAACTCTTTCAAATCCGCTTAATTATTTATTTTTTGAAGGGATTCCCATTCTTCACGTAAAATTCCCATCCTTATGGAATCGTAATAATAACCATCAAAATAACGGCATTTCCTCATTCTTCCTTCAAGTTGCATACCTACTTTTAATGCAACAGCCATCATCCGCTCATTTCCTGACCAGGTCGTCAGTCCAACCCGTTCGATTTCAATGTTTTCAAATAAATAGGTGATAAACAACTTTATGGCTTCCGTGCCATATCCGCCATTCCAATAATTGGTCTCAAAAATAGTAATACCGATTTCAAGCCAACGCGATGGTTCATGTTCCCAATAATATACAATTGATCCGATTATTTGATGATCCTTTTCCATTATTAACTCGGAGTATACTCCCATTTTCTCATCATAGTTCCGATGTTTCTCTTCTTTATCGATATACGTATTAAAATCAATGAGTTCGTGAGGATAATATGGTGCATCCCATTTTTTCCACTCTGGATTCTCTTCCCCATACTTTAAGCTCCACAAAAGTTTTAAATCATCTTTTTTTACGTTTCTCAATACTACATTTCTTCCTTTAATCCAAACATCATCCAATCTGATTCCTCCTATTTTACCCTTACCTGACTATTCCTAGCCTTAACTAGTCAATTTGATAAAGTACTGCCTCTCTCTAGGACCATCGAATTCACAAAAATAAAGACCCTGCCATGTACCCAGAATCAAACTTCCTTTATGAATAATCACTTGTTGTGACGAACCTACCGTACTTGATTTCAAATGGGCTGCAGTATTCCCTTCCATATGTAGATCTAGAGTATGATTCCATGGATATTGCTCGTCCAGCCTCCTTAGCATATCCTTTTTGACGTTTGGATCCGCATTTTCATTAATCGTGATTCCAGCAGTAGTATGTGAACAATATACAAGAGCTATGCCCTCTTGAATACCAGTTTCCGTGATAAATGCCTGCACTTCTGTTGTAACATCAATCATATCATCCCTTTTAGTAGTTTTTAATGAATTTTTCTTCAGCATGAACGTTCCACTCCTTTAATACCTTTTTATACACATACCCAAAAACATTTGAAAACATGCTTTTGTTCGTTTAATTATGCAGAATTAAATAGTAAAAATAAGAATAACTTATCGACATTAATAAATAGATTAATCTGTTCTTATTAACAGTATTGCATTAAAATTGGATATATAAGGAATGAGGAGGCGTATTAAGATGAGCTTTAATTTTATATCCATCGATCATTTCCAATTAGCATCTCCTAAAAATACAGAAGAGATAGCAAGGAAGTTTTTCACTAATGTATTAAAGTTTCAGGAAATTGATAAGCCTGAAACTTTAAAGTCCAATGGAGGAGTATGGTTTAAATCTGGATCGATCCAAATTCATATTGGAACCGAAGATCATTTTATTCCAGCACGGAAAGCCCATCCAGCTCTAGAAGTTGAAAATCTAGTAGACCTTAAACAACATCTAATAAGTAATCATATACCTTTTATTGAAGATAAAAAGCTACCAGGAGCAAATCGAATTTATGTATCCGACCCCTTTGGTAATCGAATTGAAATTTTAGAGTGGATATGAAAAAAGCGGGTTCAATGATTATTGAACCCGCCTTTTTTCGTGATTTATTTCTGTTTCTTTTTCCAGATTCCCAATATAAACGCAGTAATAAGAGAACCTATTAATATTGCCAGCATATAGCGAAATGGATGATTGACTAGCGGGATAACAAATATACCGCCATGTGGTGCCGGAAGAGTGACGTTAAAAGCCATCGACAGTGCACCAGCTGTTGCAGCCCCGATTACACTGCTTACGATAACTCGAAAAGGGTCAGCTGCCGCAAAAGGAATAGCTCCTTCTGTAATGAATGATGCACCCATAAAGTAATTAGTGAATCCAGATTTTCTTTCCATTTCACTGAATTTACTTTTAAAGAATGTAGTCGCAAAGGCAATTCCGAGAGGAGGTACCATTCCACCTGCCATTACGGCAGCATGAGGCCCGAAACTTTGTGCTTCAATAGCTGCAAGTCCGAAAGTGAAAGCGGCTTTATTCAGGGGTCCACCCATATCTACAGCCATCATACCTCCTAAAATCAATCCAAGCAAAATAGCATTCGTACCTGATAAACCTTGTAGCCAGTTGGTTAAGCCTATGTTTACTGCAGTTACTGGCTCATTTATTACAAATATCATGATTAAACCTGTAATTAACATGCCGAATACAGGATAAAGTAAAACTGGCTTAATCCCTTCGAAGTTCTGTGGCAACTTGGAAAACAATTTTTTCAATAATAAAACGACATATCCGGCAAGAAAACCAGCAATTAGACCACCTAGAAAACCAGCATTAGCTTGTGCTGCCAATAACCCTCCAACCATACCAGGAGCAAAACCTGGACGATCAGCGATACTTGAGGCAATGAAACCGGCTAGTACCGGGACAAGCAAGAAGAAGGCACCGCTAGCCCCTCCGCCAATATCACTTAATGCTTTGGCAATGGGATTAAATTCAGGCTTTGTTGGATCTGCTGCTTCAATTCCGAAAAAGAAAGAAAGCGCAACCAAGATTCCGCCTCCTACAACAAATGGAAGCATATTACTTACACCGTTCATTAAATGCTTGTAAATCCCAAGCCCTCCTTTTGATGAATCACCATCCTCACTTCTTTCATTCCCGGTTCCTTTATAAACTGGTGTATCCTGATTTATGGCCCGATTTAGCAGTTCTTCAGGCTTCCTAATACCATGGGCAACTGGGACGATAATGACATGTTTTCCATTAAAACGATCCATCTCGACCTGCTTATCCGCAGCAACAATAATCGCATCAGCATCTGCAATATCTCTAGCTGTTAACCCATTTTTGATTCCCGTTGAACCATTTGTCTCTACTTTGAAATCGATTCCCATTTCTTTTGCCTTCGCCTTCAAGGCATCGGCCGCCATATAAGTATGGGCAATCCCGGTTGGACAAGCTGTAACGGCAAGAACTTTTCCTTTGGTACTTATAGCAGTGGCACTTGTTCGTTGTTCTTCTTGTTCTTCTCTTTCTTCTTCATCCGCTTCCTGTTCTTTTTGATTGATTATGCCTAGCACTTCCTCTTTGGAAGTAGCAGAAATCAGACGGGACCTGAAGTTTGTATCCATTAGTAATGAAGAAAGCCGGGAGAGTGTCTCTAAGTGGTCTGTATTGGCCCCTTCGCTAGCTGCAATCATAAAAAATAGATGTGCTGGCTGACCGTCAAGCGACTCATAATCAATACCTGATACCGATTTACCGAAACAGATAGCCGGTGTTTTCACAGCACTTGTTTTTGCGTGTGGAATAGCTATTCCCTCACCAATCCCTGTGGTGCTTTGTTCTTCACGTTTTAAAATGGCTGCTTTGAAAGTATTTTCATCATTTAATTTGTCGGCTTTGGCTAACTTCCCAGACAATTCATCAATAACAGCTTGCTTTGTATCACTTTGTAAATCGATAATAATTGTATCTAATTTCAACAAGTCTGTAATTTTCATAGAGTTAGCCCCCAGTTATCTTATTTATTTCAATTTGCGGTAATAATTCTTCGATTTTATCCAATGTACAGAGATCGGATGAAAAGGCTGTAGCACTTCCTGATGCAAGACTGAAACAAAAAGAAGAGAAAATATCCTCTGTTTTTTCATATGTTCCAATAAACCCAGCCACCATGGAATCACCGGCACCCACCGAGTTTATAACTTTTCCTTTTGGAACATTAGTGGTATATGAATCGCCATCTGTGCAAAGTACAGCACCGCTTCCTGCCATTGAAACTATTACGTGCTGAGCACCGGATTCAACCAATTTAGATCCGTATTTGCTTGCATCCTCAACATTTTTAATTTTAGTAGAGAAAAGTTCACCAAGTTCATGATGATTAGGCTTAATAAGAAAGGGTCGATGTTGAAGTACGCTCAACAACTCTTTTCCGCTCGTATCCACTACTAATTTAATGCCATTATCTGAACACGTTTTAGCCATAGATTCGTATACATCAGAAGGAACGCTTGATGGAATGCTCCCTGATAAAACAAGAATATCGTTGTTTTTCAGCTGTTCGATTTGACTAAATAACTGTTGATAATTCGCCTTTGAAATAACTGGTCCTTGGCTATTAATTTCCGTCTCCATTCCCGTTTTCAACTTAATGTTGATTCTCGTATCTCCTGCTATCTCTGTAAAGTCCGTAAAAATCTCTTCTTGTCTTAAATACCTTTTTACAAACTCTCCAGTTTGTCCGCCAATGAAACCAAAAGCTGTTGTATCATTTCCAAGTCTTTTCAGCACCCGGGAAACATTAATTCCTTTCCCACCAGGAAATTTAACTTCATAGCTTGTTCGATTCACCTTGCCCATTTGAAAATTTTCCACCTCAACCAGATAATCGATGGATGGGTTGAGTGTTACTGTATAAATCATTAAATAGTCACGACCTTTATCTTGGGATTTTTTTTGAATTGAGCAATAGCATCTTCATTATTCCTATCAGTTAGGATTATGGCATCGCTTACATCCGCAACCTTAGCGAAAGTAGCTTCATTCAATTTAGAACTGTCAGCAAGCACGTAACTTTCGTTAGAGAGTCGCAATGCTATTTTCTTCAACAAAGCTTCCTCAGGGTCTGGAGTGGTGAAACCCATTTCTTGATGGATACCATTCATACCTAAGAAACATTTATCGAAGCGATATTCGTTTAGAAACTGTACAGCGGTGCTGCCTATAACTGCATTAGTGGAGAATTTAATCGTTCCACCTACTAAAACAGTTTTGATTTCTAACTCGATCAATTTTGGAATATGCATAAGGCCATTTGTTAAGACCGTTACATTTTTATCTTTTAAATAGGGAATCATTTCTGATATGGTCGTACCTGCATCAAGGTAAATACAATCATTCTTCTCAACAAATGATGAGCCTAACTTGGCTATACTTTGTTTTTCAACTATTGCTTTATTTTGCTTTTCCATTGTTGAAGGCTCCAGGCCTTTTCTTTGAAGCAATGCCGCTCCGCCATGCACACGTTTTAATGCCTTCATTTCTTCGAGCTGCACTAAATCTCTTCGAATGGTTGATTCTGATGCATGTAACAGATCTACAAGCTCCTGCAACTTAATCGTTCCTTGTTTCTTAAGAAGCGATATGATGAACTGGTGCCTTTCTGTTGTCAACAATTCGCCCACCTCCCGTTTAATACCATCATCATATATGAAAAAGATAGAATAATCAATCATAAACGTTTAAATTTATTCAATTTCATTCACTTTTCTCCATCCAATTCATTCAAAAACATTCATTTAAAGATTAAAATCAAAATCACTATTCATTTACCCTTTCAAGAATTTCATTTCCTATTACCCTGATTAGACGGTTCTTCCCTATGAAAATATGTATTTATTTTCCTGCATCAAAAAAACCCTCTGTCATGATGACAGAGGGTTTTAATAATTTTACTAATTAACCTTGAAGTAAAAGTTGTTCTGGATCTTCAAGCATATCCTTGATTGCTACTAAGAAACCAACTGCTTCTTTTCCATCAACGATACGGTGATCATATGATAATGCAAGATACATCATTGGTCTGTTTTCGATTTGATCTCCAACAGCGATTGGACGTGTCTTAATTGTATGCATCCCTAGGATACCAACTTGTGGAGCATTCAAAATTGGTGTAGATAAAAGGGAACCGAAAGTTCCACCGTTTGTGATAGTAAAAGTACCACCAGATAAATCTGAAAGTCCTAATTTGTTGTTACGCGCTTTAACAGCTAAATCCGAAATGTTTTGTTCGATTTCAGCAAAGCTTTTACGGTCAGCGTCTCTTACTACAGGAACAACTAATCCTTCATCAGTGGATACTGCTACACCGATATCATAGAAGTTCTTTTTCAGAATATGGTCGCCTTTGATTTCAGCATTCAATAATGGATACTTTTTCAAAGCTCCAATAACAGCTTTAGTAAAGAATGACATAAAACCAAGTTTAACATCATTAGCTTTAACGAAAGAATCTTTATGACGGCTACGTAATTCCATAACAGCAGAAAGGTCGACTTCGTTGAAAGTTGTAAGCATGGCAGCTTCAGATTGAACTTGAACTAGACGTTTAGCGATAGTTTGACGACGGCGAGTCATTTTCACTACTTCAATACGGTCATCGTTCACTTCAACAGGAGCTGCTGCTTGTTTAGCTGCAGGAGCTGCTTGCTTAGGTGCTGCTACAGGTGCAGGGGCATTACTTGCTGCTTCTACGTCTTGTACACGTACACGACCTAGTGGATCAACAACAGGCACTTGAGTTAAGTCAATTCCTTTTTCACGAGCCAATTTTCTTGCCGCTGGTGAAGCAATAACTTGCTGAGTTGAAGATGCTTCTTTCGTTTCTGCTTTAGGAGCTTCTTGTGCAGGAGCAGCTTGTTCCGCTTTAACTGGTTCTGCTTTCACTTCTTCAGTCTTAGGAGCTTCCGCCTTTGGCGCTGCTGCTGCTGTTCCATTTTCATCAACGATAGCGATAGATTGTCCAACTTGGACTGTATCGCCTTCTTCTGCTAAAAGTTCTGTAAGCGTACCAGTATAATCTGAAATGATTTCTACGTTTACTTTATCAGTTTCCAGTTCAAGGACATATTCACCTTTTTCAACACGGTCACCGGGTTGTTTTAACCATTGCGCAATAGATCCTTCAGAAATTGATTCTGCTAATTCAGGTACTTTTACTTCAGCCATTTTATTTCTCCCCCTCATTATTGCGTGTTATTGCTTGAGTCATAATCCGTTGTTGTTCGTTTTTATGGACTAGTGGATCTCCCTCAGCCGGACTGGATCTGCGTTTTCTGCCGATATATGTTACAGAAAGGTTACCTGGTGCCGCTGCATTTAAGCGAGGTTCAACAAATGTCCAAGCTCCCATGTTTTTCGGTTCTTCTTGTGCCCAGAAGATTTCTTTTAGGTTCGTATATTTTTTCAATGCTTCTTGAACGCCAGTGAACGGGAATGGATAAATCTCTTCGATACTGATGATTTGCAACCAATCCGTATTTTTTTCAGCTGCTGCTTTTTCACGAAGTTCAACAACCAATTTACCTGTTGCAAAAACAATGCGCTCTACTGCTTTTGGTTTTTTGCCCAATGCTTTTGTTTCAACGAATGATTCAAAACTACCTTCACTGAATTCTTCAGCTGTAGAAGCCATCACCTGATTACGAAGCATACTCTTCGGTGTCATGATGACAAGTGGACGTACTTGCTCTTGTTCCAGTATCTTAGCTTGTCTTCTAAGGATATGGAAGTATTGAGCTGCCGAACTTAAGTTAGCAACTGTCCAGTTGTTTTCAGCTGCTAATTGAAGGAAACGTTCCAAGCGGGCACTTGAATGCTCTGGTCCTTGTCCTTCATATCCGTGTGGAAGCAACATAACAAGACCTGATCTTTGACCCCATTTTGCACGGCCTGCCGCGATAAATTGGTCAAAGATTACTTGTGCTGTATTTGCAAAGTCACCGAATTGACCTTCCCAAAGAACAAGTGTTTCAGGTGCGAATACATTATAACCATATTCATACGCTAGAACTGCTGTTTCAGTAAGCGGGCTGTTATGAACAGCGAAAGAAGCTTTAGCAGTTTCAAGTGTGTGAAGTGGTGAATATGTTTTTCCATTAACACTGTCATGCAACATAATGTTACGCTGTGCGAATGTTCCACGCTCTGAATCTTGTCCAGTTAGACGAATTGGAGTACCGTCATTCAAAATGGATGCAAATGCAAGTGTTTCAGCATGCGCCCAGTCAATTTTACCGTCATCTCCAAATGAATCTAAGCGACGTGATAGGATTTTTCCTAATTTTTTATTAGGTGTAAATCCTTCTGGCCATTTAACAAGTTCTTCATTAATTGAAACAAGTTCTCCTTTTGATACAGCTGTTTCAATAGTAGGAAGTCCTTTTTCAATAATGCCCGGCGGGTTACATTCTTTAGTAGCTTCTGGTTTATTTCCAGAAATTCTCGCATAAGCATCTGCCAGTTTTGTATCTACTTGCTCTGCCACTGTTTTAACTTCATCTTCTGTGAACTCGCCAGATTGAATTAGTTTTTTAGCATAAAGTTCTTTAACTGTTGGATGCTTATGAATCAATGCATACATTTCAGGTTGAGTAACCAATGGCTCATCCATTTCATTATGACCGAAACGTCTGTAACCGATTAAATCGATCAAGAAATCTTTATTATATTTTTCGCGATATTGGTTAGCAAGGTTTACTGCAGCCATACATGCTTCTGGATCGTCAGCATTCACATGCACGATAGGCACTTCAAAGCCTTTAGCCAAATCACTAGCATATTTAGTTGAGCGTGAATCTTCACTTTCCGTTGTAAAACCAATCATGTTATTAGCGATGATATGAATAGCTCCGCCAACTTGGTAACCGCGCAGACGGCTTAAGTTAAACGTTTCCGGTACAATTCCTTCACCAGGGAATGCTGCATCACCATGAATCAGGATTGCAAGTGATTTTGAAATATCTTGAACCGGGAAGCCTTTTTCTGTACGGTCTTCTTGGGCCGCACGAGAATACCCTTCCACGATTGGACCAACTACTTCCAAGTGACTTGGGTTATTGGCAAGAGTAATTCTTGCTTTTTGTATATTTGCTTTAGTAATTTGTTTATCCAGACCTAAATGGTATTTAACATCTCCTGTCCATCCGTAATTAATGCCGGTTGAACCTTCGGAAGGAACTAAATCTTTATTAGGTGAATGTTGGAATTCTGAAAAAATAACCTCATATGGTTTTCCTAGAACATGTGCAAGTACATTTAAACGTCCTCGGTGAGCCATCGCAATATTTACATTTCCAGTTCCATTTTGAACAGTCTGTGAAATCATTTCATCTAAAATCGGTACTAAAGTATCTAGTCCTTCAATAGAGAAACGTTTTTGCCCTACATATGTGCGATGAAGGAATTTTTCGAAACCTTCAACTTCATTCAAGCGTTTAAGTAATAATGCTTTTTTCTCTTTAGCCACTTCCGGGAACATGTTTCCGGATTCGACCATATCAGTAAGCCATTGCTTTTCGTCCAGGTCATTAACATGGTGAAATTCAAAGGCTATCGTTTTTGTATAAAGTTGTTTTAGGTATTGTACGGCTTCGTATCCGTCTTTCACATCATTAGGTGATTCGGGACAAATAAAGTCAGCCGGGATTTTTCTTAAATCATCTGCAGTCAACCCATATTTTTCGAAGTGAATTTGTTCCGTGTCTAATGCTTCTTCTTTTAAAGGATAAATATTTGCAGCTAGATGTCCATATGCACGGATATTTTCCGCTAATTTTACTGCAGACATTATTTTCTTCATAGGAAGAACTTCTCCAGTTTGTACAGTTGGTGCATTTCCGATAGTTACTTCAGCCGATACATCTAATGAAGGAGGACCTGATACTTCAAAAAAGTTTCTCAGTTCCGGATCTACTTCTTCCGGATTGGCTTGAAATAGATCGTATTGCTCCATGACATACCCAAGGTTTGGACCTGAAAAAGTTTTCCATGGGTCGTATGCCTTAGCGTCCTTGATGGTCATTTTGTAAACCCCCAAATTTTTCTCATAATTTTTTTCATTTCGTTTTATCCATCCCCAAATTCTTACTTCTAAATTTTCCCCAAATATATAATATATAATAAACAAATTTGGTTATTGAATAATAAAATTTTAAAGGATAAAACGTTTTCAGATGTTATATTAACATGTTTTTGTCGAAATATCCAAAGGTTAAAACACTTTATTCACCCTTTTTGAAACTATTTTTCTGCTTAATTCGTCATATTACGCCTTTAACAGACTTTATTGCTCATTTAAGTCCTTTTTCGCTAAAAAAAGATTTTTGTATTTTTGCATTTTGATTATTACCAGGTATATTTTACCATACCAAAAACCCTTTAAAATCAGTCAAACTGCCAAGCTGTTAAACTCAGATTCCCATATTGGAAAGTCCGGTGTAACAGCTTTGGCTTTTTGTTGTCATCCCCTGATCCCATGGCGATGACTAATGGAATAAAATGCTCTTTTGTAGGTACAGCATCTTTACTATAAGGAGCCATTTGCTCATAGTTAACCAAAGTCTCCATATCCCAATTCATGATCCTTTCTTCTACCCACTCCTCAAAACTGATTGCCCATCCCTCTGCCACATGCATATCTTCCTGAATATGGTTAAAGTTATGGACAATTCCACCGCTCCCGATAATAAGGACATTACTTTTCTTAAGATCCCCCAATACTTTGCCGATCTCATATTGCTTCACAAATGGAAGATCGGGACTAATAGACAATGATACGATAGGGATATCGGCTTCAGGGTACATAATATGCAAAAGTCCCCATGCCCCGTGATCGAGCGGACGCCTATCATCTAGTTCCCCTAATACCCCTATTTTTGACAATAGGGTTAATATTTTATCGGATAACTCTAGACATCCAGAAGCGGGATATGTCACTTGATATATTTCTTCAGGAAAACCGGCAAAATCATAAATAACTTCATGTTTACTGACTGCTGAAATCAACTGCTCCTTACTTTCCCAATGTGCTGACAGGATAACAATTGCAGTTGGTTTATTCATAACTTTCATATATTCCTTTAAAAAAGAAGTGTAGCTGTTCTTTTCCAATGCTAATAGAGGTGTTCCATGTGATAAAAACAATGATGGCATCATAGAAACGATATATCCTTTCCCATGTAATCTCTTATCCCTATACCTTAATTTACTATATATAAACACTGAGTTCATCATTTAAATTGTATTTTAGGAGTTGTCTCATCAATCGTATCAAAGGTATACCCTTCTCTTTTTAGGTTTTCTATAATATCCGGCAATGCTTTTACCGTATTTTTCATACTATTGATATCATGTAATAAGATATTAACATGCTTTTGATCTTTCAATCCTCTTTTCACAGAGGTAATGATTTGTTGCTCACTTATCGACGGACTGATGCCATCTGTTGAATCGATGTTCCAATCAAAGTAAATATAACCTTTTTCTGATAATTGTTGAAGGATTCCATTAATGATTGGTCTAGTTGTAACCTGATGTCTAAGATGATTATTTGAACCACCCGGTATACGTACAATACGGCTCTTTACCCCATACTCTTTTTCAAGCATGGTTTCAAGCCTATTCAGATCTTGAAAAAAACTTTCCGTTGACCGATAAACAATAGAATAATCATGTGTATAGGAATGGAGGGCGATTTCATGACCCCGGGAAATCATTTCTTTATAGCATTGTTTTGCGTAAGGTTCTTCATTACCTTTTACAAAAAAGGTAGCTTTAACATGATATCGATCTAATATATCTAAAATATCCATCGTATTCGTAGACGGTCCATCATCGAATGTCAAATATGCAATTTTCTGATCTTCTTTACTTTTTACAAGCGGTGTTATTTCTTCCGGAATTGTTGCGTGTACTAGAACTGGCGGTTCACCTGTCATAACCAAGATAATGAAAGCACCCATTATGAAAAGATATAGTCGGAATAGACTCCTCATATAGTTGTATCCCCTTCCTTTTGACCATTAAGGTGTACTAATTCAGGGGTTTCATGCGCAATAAGACAGCGGTAAAAAATACCGCTGTCTCCTCACTGCTTATCGATCGACATTAAAGTAACGCGCTTCAGGATGAGCAAATACAATAGCTGAAACAGAAGCCTCTGGTTCCATCATGAATCCTTCAGTCAATTCTACTCCAATATCCTGCGGTTGTAACAAACGGAATAGCTTTTCTTGGTCTTCCAGATTTGGACAAGCTGGATAACCAAATGAAAACCTTTGACCGGTATACTTGGCTGCGAACCGCTCTTTCATTGACATTTCTATAGGATCGCTTATACCCAGGTCATCTCTCATCAATTGGTGGATTCTTTCTGCAAATCCTTCTGCAGTTTCAAGAGCCAGTGATTGAAGAGCATGGTTTTTCAAGAAATCACCTTCAAGTTTTAGTTGTTCTGCCCATTTTCTGATACCTCTACCAGCTGTAACGAGAAAGAAACCAACATAATCCATTTCCCCGGAAGAAACCGGCTTCGCAAAATCTGCCAAACAAAGGTGTGGACTTGTATCTTGTCTAGGAAAATCAAAAGTTTCCAATACTTCCTGATGATTATCCGGATTATAAATGAATAACTGGTCTCCATCACTTTGAGCAGGGAAAAATTGATAAATAGCATTTAACCCGTAGTCTGGTTCTGCCTTTAAGAATTCAATCAGCTCATCAACCAAATCATTCAGTTGAATTGCTTTTTCATTCCCTTCCTTCACCAGCTCAGCAACTTTACCTTTTAATCCTAAATGATGACCAATTAACATTTGCCTATTAATATATGGTTGGATGACATCTAATGGATAATTTTTCAAAACATGTCTTTTGATGTCACGCGGTTTTTGAACCTGGACATTGCTTAACGGAGCTGCTGGTGTTTGCTTGCGAACTGGTTTTTCCATGGTTGCTGCAATTGCCGCATTGGCTTTCGATTTTTCCCGTTTTGCAACTAACTCCTCTAAGTAGACAAACTTTTTGTTGGAATCATGTAAAATATTCGTGACAGCTAATCCATCCATAGCATCTTTGGAATATAAAACAGGACCGCCATATTCTGGTGAAATTTTGAAATCAGTGAATTTACGGGATAATGCTGCTCCCCCCACTAATATTGGAGTATCAATCCCTGCCTGTTTTAAATCCTGGGCAGTTAAAACCATTTGCTGTGCTGATTTTACAAGTAATCCAGACAGGCCTATGATAGTAGGCTCATGTTTTCGGACCTCTTCAATAATTTGTTGTGGTGCGACTTTAATTCCAAGGTCAATGACTTCATAGCCATTATTGGAAAGAATGATATCCACTAGGTTTTTACCAATATCATGTACGTCACCCTTGACAGTCGCTAAAAGGATCTTACCTTTCTTAGCACTATCTTCAGCATTTTCCATGAGTGGTTCAAGATGTGAGACAGCAGCCTTCATCGCCTCGGCACTTTGAAGTACTTCCGCGACAATGAGCTGATTATCATTAAATAACCTACCCACTTCACTCATCCCATCCATCAATGGTCCATTGATGATTTCTAATGGAGCGTCCCCACGCTCGATTGCTTTATTTAAATCTTCAATTAAGCCTTCTTTCGTTCCCTCAATAATATAGTTACCTAAACGTTCGTTTAACGGAAGGATAACACCATTATCTTTCTTCTCCGCTTTTTTTCCACGATAAAATTCAGTGAAGATAGCTAATGTTTCTGTGGAGGTATTAAACAGGAGTGCTTCGGCCAGTTTCACTTCCTCTTCCGGTATCAAAGCAAAACGTTCAAGTTTTTCCGTATTCACAATTGCGTAGTCAAGACCAGCCTTTGTACAGTGATATAAGAAAACGGCATTTAGAATTTCCCTTCCGCGTGATGGGAGGCCGAATGACACATTTGAAATTCCAAGAATCGTTAAGCATTCTGGAAATTTCTCTTTGATTGCCTTAATTCCTTTAACCGTTTCTAAAGCAGAGCCTATATATTGCTCATCTCCCGTACCTACAGGGAAAACAAGCGGATCAAAAATGAGGTCGCTTTCGTTTAGGCCATATTTATTTACTAGCAAGTCCACAGAGCGGGTAGCCACTTCAATTTTCCGTTCAGCATCAACGGCCATTCCAATCTCGTCAATTGTTCCTACCACAACGGCAGCACCGTATTGATGAACGAGTGGAACAATTTTTTCAAAGCGCTCTTCACCATCTTCAAGGTTGATAGAATTAATAATTGACTTTCCTTGAGAATGCTTTAAAGCCTGTTCAAGAACGGCTTCATCTGTAGTATCAATGACTAATGGTACTTTCACTTTTTTGACAACTTCTTCGACGAATTCCTTCATATCACCTAACTCATCACCATCAGGATCAGCAAGACAAATATCAATGACATGGGCGCCTTTCTTCACCTGAGCACGAGCAATTTCGGCAGCTGGCTCATAATGCTTCCCACGAATTAACTCCTTGAATTTACGAGATCCGATGACGTTCGTTCTCTCACCGACGAACAAGGGACGCATTGAATCATCATAAATAAGTGGCTCAATTCCTGATACGGCATGACCATGTGCTGATTCCTTCATTTCACGGGGCTGTACGCCTTCTAGAACCTTAGAAAGCTCTTTAATATGTTCTGGTGTTGTTCCACAGCAGCCCCCAATGATATTGACCCAGCCTTTTTCTGCAAATTGCTTCATTTTCTCTGCAAGGGAAGTCGGGGATTCATGATAATGACCTTCTTCATCAGGTAGGCCTGCATTCGGATAACAGCTAATGGCGCTGTTTGATATATCTGCAAGCGTCCGAATATGGTCTATCATGAACTCTGGTCCTGTCGCACAGTTCAAACCAACAGCCACAGGCTTCATATGTTCAACTGATAAATAGAACGCTTCAATGGACTGACCGGCTAGGGTCGTACCCATCGGTTCGATTGTCCCCGAAATGATGACAGGCACTTCTTTCCCTGTTTTAGCAAAGGCCGCTTTTATTCCAGAAAAGGCAGCCTTAACATTAAGCATATCCTGACAGGTTTCCACTAACAACAGGTCCACACCACCGTCTAATAGACCGAGTGCCTGTTCTTCATAAGAATCGGTTAAAATATCAAATGTGGTTCCTCCTGTAACAGAAAGTGTTTTTGTTGTTGGTCCCATTGAACCAGCAACATATCTTGGCCATTTATCATTTGAATATTTTTCACAAGCTTTCACGGCAAGTTCAGCTGAAATTTTATTAAGCTTATAAGCAATCGTACTTATTTGGTATTCCTCAAGAACGATGCTCGTGGCTCCGAAGGTATTTGTCTCAATAATATCGGCACCTGCTGCTAAGTATTTTTCATGGATGGTTTGGATGATTTCAGGTTGCGTCAGTGATAAATATTCATTACATCCCTCGAATTGTTCTCCCCCAAAGTCCTTTGCTGTTAAATTCTCAGCTTGTAGCATGGTTCCCATTGCACCATCAAGAAGGAGAATCTTAGACTTTAACTGTTCTTGAATCGCTTTTTTATTCATGTACTGCCACCTCTGATGTATGTTTACTATCGACTTCTCTAATATATTTTGTAAGTTCCGCAGTCATTTCATAGCGAAGGAATGGTGTAATTAAATAAATCCCCTTGAATTTTTCTCTTGCGGCGTCCACCAGTTCTCTGGCGATATTCACACCTTCCATTCTTGACTTTATCGGGTCATCCCCAGCTAAAGCCATAGCCCGCCTTACATTATCAGGTAATTTAATACCCGGTATTTCGTTATGGATAAATTCCGCATTTCGTGTGCTCGTTAACGGCATAATTCCGACGAAAATCGGAGTATCTATATGTTTTGTCGCTTCATAAACCTCTTCAATCTGATCAACTGAATAAATTGGTTGGGTCAAAAAGGACTGAGCACCGCAAGCAATCTTCTTTTCCATCCGCTGAACGGCCTTATTCAAATATTTCACATTTGGGTTAAAGGCAGCCGCAATTTTAAAATTTGCCCGTTGACCAAGACTTTGACCGGAATAGGAAAGACCTTCATTAAATTGTTTTACCATACTAATTAAGTCAAATGACGATAAATCATAGACTGAAGTTGCACCTGGGAAGTCCCCTATTTTTGAAGGATCACCAGTGATAATCAGAATCTCGTTCAACCCCACCGTTTGAAGCCCCATTAAATGTGATTGAAGGCCAATTAAGTTCCTATCACGGCACGTAATATGCACCATTGGATTTACATCTAATTGGTTTTTCAACAAATTGGCCAGCGCCTCATTAGATATCCTCGGCGAAGCAAGTGAATTATCAGCTAATGTAATCGAATCAACACCCGCATTTTTCAATGCCTCCGCACCAGCCATAAAACCTTCAATTCCTAATTTTTTCGGCGGATCAAGTTCAACAAGAATCGTTCTTTCAGTTTTGGCCTGCTCATGCAGGGGTAGTTCCAGTTCTCTATGATTCACTTCAATTATTTCGATTTCACGTGCTTTCGTCATTTTTTCTTCTACTGGAACTAAACTCCCAATCGCATTTTTCACAGATTGAATATGAAGTGGTGTTGTTCCACAACACCCACCGATTATCGTGGCACCCTGCTCACGAAGCTCAAGGGCACTTGAGCCAAAATATTCAGGCACTGCTTTATAAACTAGTCTTCCATCCACGTAATCCGGTAGGCTAGCATTTGGATAGATAGCGATAGCCGCATGCTTTGGCAAAGTCACTTCTTCCAAGGCGCGAATCATATGATGTGGACCTAGACGGCAATTCACACCAACAACATCAGCACCCAATTGCTCGAGTTTTTGAAATGCTTCATTTAAATGGATCCCATTTTGAAGATTACCTAATTCATGCATCGATACATTTGCAATAATTGGCAATTCCGTTTCTTTTTTAGCAATTTGCAACACGGTTTCAAGTTCTTCCAGATCATAAAATGTTTCAAGGAGAATCCCATCAGGATTTTCTATAAGCAGACTATATAGCTGCTCACGAAAACCTCGCTTAATTTCTTCCATGCTTAAATCCGATTTACGGATACTTCGCTGAGCCCCTATAGTACCAAATACAAATGCATTGCCTTTTGCAGCTTTTTTAGCAAGGATAACTCCCTGTCGGTTAATTCGGCTTACTTCATCTTCAAGACCATGCCTTTTCAATTTATTAAAGTTGGCTCCGTAAGTATTCGATTGTAGAATATCAGCACCTGCTTCTAAATAGGCACGATGAATGGATTCAATTTGATCAGGATTAGTGCAGTTTAATTCCTCATAACATTGATCGATTCCATATGAGTATAATAATGTTCCCATTGCTCCTTCTCCAACCAGCATTCTTTCTTTCAATTCTTTACGAAAATCCATATGTACACCCTCTCTCAAAAACAATTCTGTTTTTGTCGTTTTCTATGAGTATGAGAGAAAAGAAAAAAAACCTTCTCAAAGAAGAAGGTTTTTTGAAACATTCTCCTCATCTATCAAGCTCTGCTTGCTGGATTTAGCACCTTTGCCTAAGCTGGTTGCTGAGGTTTCCTCGGGCCAGTCCCTCCACCTCTCTCGATAAGATCCATTATAAAGTTTTCTTAACATTTCAAAATTTGTTTATATTTAATTTACATTAATAATCTGTCAATTTCAATAGTTTGATAGTCATTTTTTTCTTTTCTACTAAGATCATACATCCTTCAAAGTTTAAACTCTCTTTAATATCCTTTGTTTCCAGTCCTCCGCTAACGAATCTACAGAAAGTAGAGCATGAGCTCCATCCTGTCCGTCTCGATTATGCAGGATCACTTCAGTTGCATAATATACAGAGATGTTTTCTTGAAGTCGATCTAATAAAACAATTTCATCTTGTTTTTTAATAACTCCTTCTTGAATGACCTTTGCAAAATAACCAGTAAAACTTGTTTTCATCACTGATGTCAAAAACTTAGGTTCTTGGTTAAAATGAGAAATAGTCGAGCAAGGAATTCGTACTTGGGTGATCTGAACAATTGTCCCACCTATTTGATAGATATCACCGATATACGTTTGAGTTTCCATCATCCCAGCTACTGTTAAATTCTCACCAAAAGCAGGGATATCAAGCTGTTTAGAGAATTTTTCATTCCAAAATGAGTAATGCTCAAAAGGATAAATGCACAATGCACGGTCAGGGCCTCCATGGAACTTTAGATTCCCTACTCCGTCTCCAACTATTCCTGATTTTGTTACGGTCACATTATCCAAAGTTTTTTTATCCATAGCTGATAAAATCTTAACATTCGAAAACATTTCCTGTTTAGGCTTTCCGGCTTGAAGGGACACGATTTTTCCATTTTCCAATTAACATCTTCCAATCCTATTTACTTTATATCATCCTTATATAAATACATTATACTAAAAATTCATTTTATTCTGCATCTATTTTAATTACTTTACTATTTCAGAGAAGATAAAAACGTCTACTTCCGGGAGAAATGGTGGAAAATTACTGATTTTCAGAAAAATCGTACTATAGTTTCGGTAATTTGGTTGCTATTTCAGAATTAAATATGGTAGAATATGAACACAATATATAGTCGAAAAACAAAATTGGTCGCCTATATGTTGATTTCACGATTAATTTCCTCTTTGTCGCTCTTCAGGGAGCGAATTTTTTTGCCTTCTTCAAATCCACTACTCAATCCCTACAATAAAGATCAGCCATATATCGCCTTACTGAATGACACTATCATCTTCAGAATAATATTTTGCTCTGCTCAGAATCACTCCATTAAAACACATCAGCCTAAAACACTACCTTTTCTTTTTAAATTCTCAGCTTCTTCTCTGTCAAAAAGAACCATTTCGTTTTTCTTACTAAAAAAACCAAGGGTTTTAATTCACATTCTTCCTCTACCGCATAGATTAGTCCTACAAATATCTCCACGGGCAACCCAATTATCTATACAAAACACAAACTTTATTAATATGTATTCCGTTTAAACTCTTCAGCTATGTGTACCTCTTTAACCACTGTATTCACTTTGTTCCCCTTCTGAAAAAACAAAAAGAAGCTGAGAGACATTGGTTCGTCTTCCACTCAGCTTCTTTTTTTACGCTTGTTTCTTTTTTTTCGGTGCCGCTTTTTTCCGGGTCGTCGTTTTTTTCCCTTCCAGTTTATCAGGTTTCGTTCGATCAATGGATGCTTGTAAAGCTTCCATTAAATCGGTAACATTGTTGGACACTGTTACTTTTGTTTTGGCTGTAATCGTCTTCTGTCCTGTCTTCTTTGATTCAATCAGCTCAAGTAACGCCGTTCGATAATCATCATTGTATTTTGTCGGATCGAAAGTCGTCGTTAATTGATCTATTAATAAAATTGCCGTATCAATTTCTTTTTTTACAATTGTATCATTTGCAGGGATATTCGGAACATCTGCTGCGGAGCGTACTTCATCTGGATAATGAATCGTTTCCATCAACAAGGTGTTATCTACAACCCTTATAACCGCCATTTGTTCCTTTGAACGGATGATGATTTTTGCTAACCCAACTTTATTCGATTCCTTGAGTGCTTGCCGCAATAGGGAATAGGCTTTTATGCCACCATCATTTGGAGACATAAAATAACTACGGTTAAAATATATCGGATCTATTTCTTCAATTTTAACAAAATCCATGATTTCCACTGATTTTTCTTCATTTTGTTTTTTAAGTTCTTCTAGCTCATTGTCTTCTAATACAACAAACTTTCCTTTTGTATATTCAAAAGCACGAACAATGTCTTCCTTGCCTACTTCCTTCTGGCAGACCGGACAAACTTTTTCGTATTTAATTGGTGAGTGGCATTCCTTATGCAACGTTCGCAAGGATATGTCCTTATCTTCCGTTGCGGCATGAAGTTTTATCGGAATGTTCACCAAACCGAAAGAAATGCTTCCCTTCCAAATGGTATGCATATTCATCACCTCATAACTTTTTATAAATAGAAGTACAGGCTTATTATTCCCTCTTGTCTAAAATAATTCGAAAAAACATTTGCCAACTCTAACACCTCATTATTTTGGCAAAAATAATGTCAATCACTTATTGCGGAGGTACAAATAAAATGAAACCGATGCTGCCAACATATTACCCCGAAGCCCCGAAATCCACGGATTGGCGTTATGAAGTCAAATATGACGGTTTTCGTGCCATTTTAACAATAGATGCCCATACGGTAAAAATTACGAGTCGAAACGGGAAGGAATTATCTTCCCTTTTCCCAGAAATCAGTACATTTATTAATGACCTAGATCTTAAAAGTTTTCTACCACTGCAGTTAGATGGTGAATTAGTCTGGCTCACAAATGAAGCAAAAGCAGACTTTTTTGAGGTACAATGGCGTGGCCGCCTACGGAAACAATCCCTGATTTCTGAAAAAGCTAATTTTACCCCATGCCGGTTTATCGTGTTTGACCTGCTTAGGATCAACGGAAATGACCTTACCACTAATTCAATGTCAGAACGAAGGAAAATGATTAAAAACCTTGGAGAAATACTTGAATTGCCTATGCCTCCTAATCCAAATGATAAGGCTTTAATTCAATTGATTGAGAGTTATGTCGATTTAGATAAGGCAATAAATAAAGTCATCCTCTTAGATGGAGAAGGGATAGTCGCCAAGGAAATTCAAAGTACTTGGCAAGAAGGAAAACGTTCCACTTCCTGGATCAAAGTGAAAAATTGGAGGGCTGTTTCCTGCTTCATCACAGCTTTGAATAAAGAAAACGGATATGTTTCCCTCGCAGTATATAAAGGGAATGAAATCACGAAAATTGGTAGTGTCAAAAATGGGCTTAGCGCTCATGATAAAAGTATCTTACACGAACTGATAAAACAAAATGCTTCAGAAGAAGACGAACAATTCTTTTATATACATCCGTCCATTTGTATTGAAGTTCAATTTTTACATGTATACGAGGAAAATGAATTACGTGAACCTCAGTTTTCACAATGGCTTTTACAGACATCCCCCAATGAATGTACTTGGGAAAAATTCGTAATCAGCCAATTTACATTTCCAGATTCAATACAAATATCTTCCCGGGATAAACCACTTTGGATAATCGATGACAAACAGGTGATAAAAGTTGAATACCTTCAATATTTACGAGAGGTTTCTGCATTTTTCTTACCCTTTTTAAAGGATAAACTGCTAACAACGATTCGTTATCCCCATGGATCTATGGACAATGAAAAATTTTTCCAAAAAAACAAACCAGATTATGCGCCTGCATCTATTAAAACGTTCTGGGATGAGGATATTGAGTATATGTTGTGTAATGATATTGAAACATTGCTGTGGTTTGGCAACCAACTTGCACTAGAGTTTCATACTCCATTTCAGAAAGCGGGAAAAGTAAAACCTGATGAAATCGTCCTGGATTTAGATCCACCCTCGATTGAATTTTTTTCTTTAGCAATTAAAGCTGCACTTGAAATAAAGAAGGTAATGGATTCTTTAAATATCAAAGCATTTGTAAAAACTTCCGGAAACAAAGGACTGCAAATTCATATTCCACTACCGGAAGACATCTTTTCCTATCAAGAAACACGTATGTTCACCGATTTTCTCGGTCATTACTTAATAAGCTCTTACCCAGATGATTTTACAATGGAACGATTGAAGAAAAATCGGCAAAATCGACTCTACCTTGACTTTGTACAGCATAGTGAAGGGAAAACCATTATTGTCCCTTATTCCCCGCGCGGTAATCCGTTTGCTGGTGTTGCTACACCATTATATTGGGAAGAAGTGGGCGAAAGACTTCAGCTCAAAGACTTTACGATTGAAACCGTACCAAATAGAATTAAAAGATTGGGGTGTGCCTTTAAGGATTACAGACATGTCAATAATGGCCCTGCTTTTCTTGAGGTTTTGTCCTTTCTCAAACAAAAAAAGACCAACTCATAGTTGGTCTCGCTTTATAGCGTAGTTTTTAAATAGCTTTGTACTTCTGCCTGCAACTTAGCATACAGACTTGTTTCCGCGTCATAGTCATGTTTTTCAAGTAGTTCAAACTTTTCCGGCTGATTTAAGTCAATTTCAATCAACGCCTTATATTCATAGGTTGCGTTCCCGATTAAATCAATCGAATATTTTTTGCTTTCTTTATCATAATGCACAACACATTTAACTTTCCCGCCATTATTATAAACGGAAATTTCACTTTCTAATGAGTTTAGTCCAACAGAACATGTAATCAGACTAGAAGCCGACATCGCTGTTCCGCAGGCATTTGTGAATCCTACGCCTCGTTCAAATGTCCGTACATAAATACTACCTGGCTCCAGTTCTTTCACAAAACTGACATTGACACCATCAGGGAACAGCTCGTTCGGCTGATTGACCTTCATTGAAAGTTCTGCCTGCAATTCACTTTGCAGCACATCACTATCGACCAAAGTGATTAAATGTGGATTAGGAACTGCCAATGCCGAAAATAAAAGGGAATCATGTAGCTCCGGCAATGGTTCATTTTGCAATTGCTCCTTTTCAACGACAAGCGGAAGGTCCTTTACCTTAAAACTGACTGGGGAAATTTCCACCTTGAAAGTTGGAATCCCTTTATAGATATCTTCCGTTTTTTCAACGAGTAAATTTGCTTTCATCGTCTCCACAATCATTTTATCAAGCCCTAAAACGTCATTTGCATAACGAGCCACACAACGAAGTCCATTACCACACATTGATGCTTCCGACCCATCCGCATTAAAGACACGCATTCTTGCATCTGCATGTTCACTTTTCATTACAAATAAAATACCATCCGCTCCGAGCTTTTCCCTATTACAAAGAGTCTGGGCTAAATTTTTGCGCTCTTCTTCAGTAAACGTCAAGGTTGTTGTTAATTCATCAATGATTAAAAAATCATTGCCTGATCCATGGCTTTTTAAACCTTCAATAATCATCCTGTCACTTCCTCAATTTGCTGCTTTTATATATCATTATTTTAATATCTTTTATCATAGCATTTTCAGAACAGATGTGTCATTGCGAAATTTACAATAAATCGAAATTTCCTTCAGGAGTTTTTTTCATCTCACCTATTAAAGCCACAAAGTGTAAGCAACATTATAGTCCACTCCATTTTAGTTACTATATGCAATAAAGAGCGGCTAGAATAAGAAGTTTCTTATTCCAACCGCTCTTCCAAAATGTCAACCAATCATTCCGATAATAAAATAGACGATAAACAATCCCGCACTCACATACATCGGAGTTGAGACCTCTTTTGCTTTTCCAGTTACCAGTTTCAAGAACGGGTAAAGGATGAAACCAAAAGCCATTCCATCTGCAATACTGTAAGTAAATGGAATGATTGTGATAATTAAGATTGCCGGTATACTTTCGGTAAAATCGCTAAAATCTAGCTTTTTAATATTTTCTAGCATCAGAATGCCAATAATAATTAATATTGGAGCAATGGCACTGTCTGGGATCACTTTAATTACCGGTATAAATAATAGGGAAAGAATGAATAACAGACCTGTCACTACTGATGTCAAACCAGTTCTGCCTCCTGATGCGATTCCAGCTGCTGTTTCGACAGTTGCAACCGTAGGACTAGAACCGAAGATACCTGAAAGAAGAACGGAAACACTTGTAGCTTGCAGTGACTTTTTATAAGCTTCAGGACGGTTGATACTTTGTACATGTCCGTGTACAAGACCAATATTTTCAAAGACAAGGACCATTGTCATAGCAAAGACGCTTATCCAGAATTCTATTCTGCCTGCCTCAATGAACGATAATGAAAAGAAGAGATCACTGTAGGAGGCTGTGTCCAAACCTGAAAATTGGATATCCGAGAGTTGAACTGTACCAAACCAATAAGCAATAAGACTACCTGCTATGATGGTAATCATAAAATTACCAGGAACATTCTTGATAAATAACGTGATGGCCAGTAAAAATGTCAGCACCGTTGAAAGCACAGCTGGATCACCTAAATCTCCAAGGGCAACAATTGACGACGAACCGCCTGTTATAATCCCGCCCTTTTCGAGACCGATTAGCATCAAAAATAAACCTAGACCCACAGAGATGGCATCTTTTATCGAACTTGGGATTGAATCACTAATTAATTTCGAGTATTTTGTAAAAGCGATGACTACAAAAATAAACCCCGAGATAAAAACAGCACCAAGTGCCGATTGCCAAGACAGACCCATTCCTTGAACCATTGTATATGCAAAAAGGGCATTGACACCCATGCCTGGAACGATAAGGATTGGAACATTTGCCCAAATCCCTATCATGATACAGCTTAAAGCTGATAGAAGAATTGTCGCAATTACTGCACCATTAATCGGTATGCCCGCCTCTGATAAAATCAGAGAATTCACGACGAGAATATACACTATCGTAAAATAGCCGACAACTCCGGCGAGGATTTCACGTTTTCCATTCGTTTCATATTTAGAAAAATGAAAAAACGCTTCCAAGTTTTTTTTATTCATGTTGTATCCTTATTAAATTTATCCCTCACCCACCCGTTTGTATCTGTGACAAACTACACTTGGCGATTTTAACAAAAAAACTGATAAAAATAAATAGAATTTCTCAAACTTAAAAAAACTGTCGGAAATAATTCCGACAGTTTTTTCAACGAACCAATTGTTTTTATTGGTTTTCTTCTACCGCATAACCATCAACAACCAATTCTAATTTACCTGTATCCGGCGAAATAATCAGTCCATGTACAGGAATATTCTTTGGAATTAAAGGATGGCCTTTGATTACTTCCACGCTTTTTTTAACACTTTCATATACATCATCAAATCCGCGAAGCCAACTACGGATGTCTATTCCCGCAGCTCCAAGTGTATCAATGGTACTTTTCGGAATATCACGATCAATCATCTTTTCAACTACAGAATCAGCATCAACTGATGCCATTCCACAGTCATGATGAGGTATAACAAAAACTTCATCTGCTTTTAGCTCATAAATAGCTACAAGAATACTCCGCATGACGCTTCCAAATGGATGGGAGACGATTGCGCCAGCAGTTTTCAATATTTTCACATCGCCATTTTTGACATTCATAGATTTTGGCAATAACTCGACAAGCCGAGTATCCATACAACTAATAATGACCATACGTTTCTCAGGGAACTTATCAGTTGTGTACTTAACATATTCACCTTCTTCTACAAACTGTTCATTAAATTCAAGAATTTCATTAAGTAAACTCATAATTACCACCCTTTTTTCTATGTATTTCACTTTTATTATATCAAATATTTCGAAGATTGGTTAAAAAGATATTTTAGTCAATTAGAGCGATGGTTTAGAGTAGCTGCACAAAACCCAAATATGATGATCTTTGGACTTTCTTCAACGTTAGATGAAAAGGTAAGTATAGGTGTATTTGTCTTAAATCTTTTCCCCCACTCTAATGGCATCCACCCTTCTTGGTACGAAACAACCTTTTCTCCTTCTTTTGTCTTAATCTCAAAAGAAGTTAAACTTCCCGATGTTTGAACAGGCATCCATTCTGTCCCGTCAAACTTATAAATCATTCCATTAATTTTCACGAGTGACTTATTTTCTTGATAAAACCCAATAACCCCACCTTGATGATCCAAAATCGTAACCTTATTAAAAAGACCTCTTTTAATATAGTACTTAGCAAGTAAATGCCCCTCATGGTCGACCAATTCATATCGCTTAGGCAATAGCATCGATAAGAAATTCGGAACCATCCACATGAACCACTTCATATTTAAATCTCGAATTTCGCCCAAAAGAGACCCATTAGGCGCAAATAGGAGTAGCCGTAAAGTTGGAGCAGGCATAAAAGTCAGTAATACATGTTCAGTTTGTAATAAACCTGTATTCGTTTCAATTAGTTCGATAGGCAATTCCTTTATTCTATTTTCATAAATCCGATGACTTACAAATTGGGCAATACTTAAAAAAATAAATGGAGCCGTTATCAATAAAATGTTACCAGGAATTATTGTAAAAGCATGACAAATAAAAAAAACAATGGCCAATACAAGAGAGATCCAAGATGCATGAAAATTTGAATTGCTCGTTTTTTGATAATATTCGCGAATATTCATATTCTGCTCCTTACTCCTTATATAGAAGAATCACCGTCTGAATTGACAATTATCGGCAAGGTGTCAAGCAGCCTGTCATTCATTTCTCTTAAAGGTTATTGAAGGAAATATTATAATACTTTATTCGCTTTAATGTGACCTATTCCCTTTTTTAATAATAAGGCAATTATCGAACTAAACACAGCGTCGTAATTATTTTTCCTAACAAAGTAAATATTCCCAGATGATAAAAAGGGACTCGTGTATAACGAACCCCTTTTTACATTCTATAAAATTCTAAAAATTAGTGGAAAGCGATAGTCTGTTCCTTCATAGGCCCTGACTGCAGCAATGATAGTAAATACGATTAAAGCTATTCCGATAACCGGCAATAGTAAGAATCCAATCAGTACCAGTGACAGAATCCCTGCAACAATCGAATATACGGTGTAGGAAATAAAAAAGTTCAGATATTCCCTTCCGTGATAATCTACAAATTGTGACGAGTCCTTCTTAAGTAGCCAAATGACCAAAGGACCGACAAAAGCTGTAAAAAAGCTGATGACATATATAAGGGCAGCAAACACTCTTTCATCTTTAGTAGGCATAGTGTCTTCTCCTCCTCTCTCATATGAATAATTACGAATCAAATAACAAATAGTTTCATTTTCCTTTCATTATATTCGAAAAAAGTTGAAGAGGACTATCTTTTCCTTCACAAATCTTGTTGGTAATTTAATTTCCAAAAAATCTGAACATTTTCATCCTTCTTGTGCATACAGATAAAATAAAGGATTGTCCTAAAACACCTAGACTGGGGTGATGTTTTTTTGCTAAATCAATTTCAAGCCTTTATCCTTGGAATCATTCAAGGCTTGACTGAGTTTTTACCTATTTCAAGTACAGGACATTTATATTTAGGGCGGCATATATTCCATCTTGACGAGGCAGGCATTTTTCTGGATACCATGCTTCATATCGGAACCTTGCTTGCCTTATTAGTTGTCTACAAGGATGACATTATTTTCTTACTGAAAAACCCTTTCTCCAAAATGACGCTGCTCTTGATTGCAGGAACGTTCCCTGCTGTGGTTGCCGGCCTTTTACTAGGCGATTGGTTTGACGGCCTATCAAAAACAGGAGTGACAATCGGCTGGGAATTTTTAGTCACCGGACTGATTTTATGGTTAGCAGACGGGGTAAGAAAAGGGAGCAAATCGCTGAATGAAATTTCCATAAAAGATGCCCTTATTATCGGGACATTTCAAGCCGCTGCCATCATGCCTGCCCTATCACGTTCTGGATTGACCATCGCCGCTGGACTTTTCTGCAAGCTTGACAGAGCCACTGCCGCCTATTTTTCCTTTTTGTTATCGATTCCTGCAATTACAGGGGGCATCGTATTTCAGATGAAACCCATTTTTACAGGAGATGTTGAACGGCTTCCAATCACAGCCCTTTTTGTCGGTACCCTGGCCGCAGCAATCTTTGGCTATATCGCCGTTGTGTGGATGATTGATTTTTTAAAGAAGCGTTCACTGAAAATATTTTCTATTTATGTTTGGGCACTCGGTACGATCATTTTATTCATGCAAATTACAGGGAAATATTAATAAAAACAAAAGCATTTCTCAAAAATATAGGGAATAAAATCAATTTTTCTAAAGAAAAAAGCACGCGTTTGCCTTCCAATTTTAACCTTCATAAAAAAGTTGAAATTTGACGAAAAAAAAAGGCAAAAAACCTATTCCCAAACCGTTTTTTTTTTAGTATTATACCTTCGTAAGGTTCTTTAGATTTATATATTTTCAGACAATAAAAATAGGGAAGGCAAATGGTGCGCCACCGGTTTCCGGTTCTAGTGGGTTCGATTCCCACCCCGAAATTTTTTGACGAACGACTTAAAAAATTTCGAGGGTGGGCAGCGACTACGCATAAGAACTGCCCTCAAACGGAGGGACGGAAATGTTAAAAAAGAGAGATTTTACAGATTGTTTTTCTCTTTATGAACAAATGACGCATCCAGATGTCTTCCCTTTCGTGCGCCATAAAGTAGATTCATATGAAGAATATGTATTCGTTACTAAGCAAACGATCGAGGCCGAAGAAACTGGTGAACTCATTTCACGAACAATTTTAGATGAATGGGAAAACCCCATCGGTTGTATTTCTTTATACGATATTGAAAATGGTGCAGGTTTCCTTGGCACGTGGCTTGGCAAAACCTATCATGGTAAAGGATATAATGCCATCGCAAAAGATGCTTTCTTTAAAGAGCTTTTTTTCGAGCTCGGTATGGAAACAGTCTTCATGCGTATTCGCAAAAAAAATATCCGCTCTTTGAAAGCCGCTGAAAAGCTCCCCTATGCCGTCAATGCTAACGAAACAAGAAAGTCCCTTTATGATCAAATTAATCATGGTGAAGATATCTTTGATTTGTATGAAATTCCTAAAGATTTATACACCTTTCACATCCTTAGACAGAACGATGATGACGAACAGCAGTTACTTGAAGCATAAAAGAAATAACGCAAGTTAATATTCTTGGATAAGATAGGTTACTTATTATTCATATAAGATAGGAGCTTCCTAAATTGGAACGCTCCTTTTTCAATTTTTACAGGAAGTTATAAAAGAATGTTGCAATACCCTATTATTTTTAGGATTATTTTTTTATAATGAATACACTTGACCCATTCACAAATATATTCAAACCGTTTTTGAAAGGAACTAATCATGAAAAAATCATTTACTTTTATCATGCAACTTTTAATGTTGCTTATCCTTTGCAAGCTTGGCTATTATTTATCTGATCACCTTCAATTGCCTATTCCAGGTAATGTAATCGGCATGATTCTTTTATTCATTTTGTTACAGACAAGAATTCTAAAAGTCGAGTGGATTGAACTTACTTCAGGATTTCTGGTGAAGCACCTTGCCTTTTTCTTTATCCCTATTTCTATTAGCTTAATGACCATGGGGTGGCTTTTCATAAAATTTGGTCTGCCGTTAGCACTCACATTGGGCGTCAGTTTAATTTTTGGATTTATCGTTTCAGCCTGGACGGTTCAGAAGTTATCCCATAGAGGAGAGGTTAAACAGCATGACAACGCTCATTACCATTTATAGCATATTAATAACAATCCTTGCCTATTTTATTGGAAGGAAAATATATGCTAAACATCCATCACCCTTTACGACTCCCGTATTTTTTAGTACGGTAACAATTATTCTTGTGCTTCTGATCAGCGGTTTAGATTTCAATGATTATTCAACAGGTAAAGACATCATTACCTATTTCCTGGGCCCAGCTACCGTTGCCTTGGCCGTACCACTTTATAAAAATAGGACCATAATTGTTAAATATGGAATTCCTGCTATTAGCGGCATGCTTTTAGGGCTTACGGTAACATTAATTCTTGCCTTCGTCATCGCCAATGCCTTTTCTCTTCCACAGTTCATTCTTCAAGGATTAGCGGTTAAGTCAATTACAGTACCAATCGCTGTAGAAATCACCGAACTTTATGGAGGTAACCCTAATGTTTCAGCCGCCTTCGTTATTTTGACCGGAGTATTAGGTACGATGATTGCCCCTAGAATGATGGATAAACTTAACATTACTATGCCATTCGCTCGCGGCATTGCTTATGGTACTATTGCTCATGGTCTCGGTACTGCGCAAGCTACACAGGAAAGTGAATTTACTGGTGCTGTCGCAGGAGCAGCCATGGCTATCGCCGGTATCCTTATTTCCTGCTTCTTTCCTCTAATAGATAATTTTTTATAAAATAAAAGAACCGCAACGTCAAGAGACGTTGCGGTTCTTTTGAAACTGCCAGTCCCTGCTTTTTTAATGCTGAACTTAGTTATTAGGCAGTTTTTCATTTTTAAACGGATTGTATTCGAGAGTACCAGCATTGGCAAGGTTAACATTTATGTTAATTTGTTCGAAAGAATTTGCATGCAAATAATCCTTCGGTTCATTAATATTGTTGTTCTTCCAAAATCGCAAGTCTTTTCGGTACAATTTTTGGCCAAGACCAAGTGGATCCCCATTGCGTTTTAAGCCAATTTCAAATGTTTGTTCAATGTCTTTTTTTATATAATCTTGAACAAATTTTTCAAGGTTTTTCAAGCTATCGTTTGTTGATAATTCTAAAATACTCCCCTTAATGTCAACATCTAAGGTGAATTTAGCCTCATTATTTTTCACAATCGGTTTAATTTTTACATGAGGGTGAGTTAACGAAATATAAGTTGTCCCATTCGCTTTTGTGAATTCGATTGGTGTTCTATTCGTTTTCTTTGTAATCCAACGCGATCCTTTCAAGTCTTCAACTGAATACCAATTCATGGATTTTTTATAATAAATCACATAAGCCCCGTCAATTGTAAAGGTCTTCCGCTTTTTTTATCTTCAGTCCAATCATTGCCACTCCATGAAATAGTTGGGAGTGTTGTTGTGATAGATACATCCCTGTAGGTGGAAATAAAGGTTCTCAATGTAATCGGTTCAATATAGGAAAGGTTTTCATAGATAGGTTTTGGAAAATGCAACTCTGAGTATAAAGGGGTTAAATTAAAAAAACCTTTTATAGAAAACAATTCATCCAAAGGTTTTTTTGTCGCAAAAATATTACTTGAATACCTGATTAAATTAAACCTGAAGGCGGCATCCACTATATCATTAATATTATGCTCTATTGCTTTATCTGTGAGCACAAAAGTTGAAACTTGTCCAAGATATAATCGCTGTTGAGCTGTTTGATATAAGTGATTAATGGCTTCTGATATGGATTTTCCACTATGTTTGCCTATATAAACTTTTGTTGGTTCCGAACTTTTAGCTTCAGTTTTGGCAACAGCAGACAAATCAACAAGTTGCACATACACAACATACTTACCGTCTTCATAATCTACTCCTAAAGCAGTTACATAATGGATATCCTGAATGTCTTTATAATCCCAGCAACCTGTTAAAATGAACAAGACCGAAAAGATAAGGAAAAGCTTCGACAAACGTCGTGTCATTGTTACTCCCCCTTTTGCGTGCGATCAAGAGCACCTTCATTTTTTTTCTTTGAATACCACGGTCTTTTGAAAATAGCATCTGTGAGTTTTTGGAAATTAGGCGGTGAAAATTCATTCATATATGGAACTCCAAATGACTCAAGACAAGAGACCCAACAAGTAACAATTAAGAAACCAACAAGAAGACCATAGATGCCTAGGACAGAACCTAATATTAAGATAAATAAACGAAGCACAGAGACAGTCCCCGTTAAAGATTGATTAACTAATGTATAGGATGCGACTGATGTGACCGAAGCGATAACAAGCATCGTTGGGGACGTCAAACCGGCACGGATAGCTGCATCACCGACAATTAAACCACCTACAACCGCCACAGTTTGACCAACTGCTTGTGGCAGCCTTACTCCAGATTCTCGAAATAGCTCAAATAAACCGAGCATAAGGAACATTTCAATGGCAACAGAAACAGGAAGGCCCAACCTTGAGATGCTGACTGTTGCAAGTAAAGGAAAAGGCATCTGGTCAATGTTATATGCTGATAAAGCTACCCAAAACCCTGGAAGTAAAATAGAAAAAATCAAACCAAATACTCGAAGAAACCGTTCAAAAGAAACGAATAGAAAAGGAAGACTCGAATCTTCAGCTGCTTTAATCTGAAGCAATAAAGTGGTCGGGGCTATGATAACAGTAGGTGCACCGTTCATAAGTACTATAAACCTGCCTTGGGTTAATGATCCGACACAAAAATCGGGTCTGCTTGTATAATGAGTCAAAGGAAATAATTTGAATTTCCCTTTAGAGATGAGTTCCTCAAGCTGATGGCTACTAATTAACACATCAACATCTAGAGTATTCAGTCTTTCACGGACGAGCCTAACAAGTTCAGGATTGATGATGTCATCTATATACATCAGTGCTACTGTAGTTTGACTGCGATTCCCAATAATAAACTCTTCGTAAGAGAGGGAACCTGTTCTCAGCCGTTTACGAATGAGAGCAACGTTTGTCGAAAGGTCTTCAACAAATCCATCACGTGGTCCACGAAGGGATACTTCAAATGAAGATTCCTCTGGCTTCCGGTTGGGAACATCAGACAAAGGTAATGAAAATAGCTGTTGTGATAGTTGAAAGAAAATTAACACTTCGCCGCTAAAAATCCGTCTATTTACATCGTCGTTGTCAATTGGACTGCAAGAAATTTCTGTCAATGCTAATGAAGGATGAAATGCCGTTATCATATTTCTAATATTATCTTTCTTATCTAACATTGATTTGAGGTTTCGTAATACATTGCCATTCAACTCAAGAGTATCTACCATTCCAGGATAAAAAAATAAAGTGATTTTAGCTGTTTCGTCATTTTCACCTAATATCACCTTAAATGATACGTCCGGACTATTGCTGAAAAGCTGCCTGAAGAACTCTTCGTTATAAAATGACTGTTCAATTTGTTTATTTTTGAATAGTTTCATCAGAAACCTCCTTCCGTTTAGGTTGTATAACTGCGGTAACTGTAAACAAAAGAATTAGGATTACAAGGAAAAAGAAAGTTCCTTGAAAATAATAGTTCTTTAAAAAATCATAAAAAATGATATTACTAAGAGGAATAATAGTGATGATAACCATCATAATGGCAAGACTCATGAGTATCCCCTTTTTAATGAGCAGTGATTTGACTCTTAATAAATCAGGAATTAAAAACATGGCTATAGAAATTCGAATAAATGCGCCTGAAAGCCATTGATATATGGAAAAGAAGTCAGTATGGGCAATATATTTTCCAATTGTCAACAGTCGCCATTGTTCATAAGCCGGATAGCGCATTTCATTAGACAGGACGGGTCCAAACTCAACAATGGCACCAGTAAGCGGCCCGAGAATTAATATAGTTACAATAACCATCATTCCAATAACTGTTTTCAGCTTAATGGAATCCCCATTAGATAGGTGATGCTGGAACAATATAATGATAATCAACTCCAAATATCCATTTGCTATGTAGTACATTGACTTAATGCCATGAAAATAGCCTTGTTCGAATAGAGGAAATAGAAAATCATAATTTTTTTCGGGAATATTACCAGTGGCTACAAAGATACCAAGGATAATGACAAAAGGTAATAAAATAGCTGAATTAATAGCAATTGATCTAAGATTCGAGTAAGAAAGTGCAGCACATATCAACGCAAAAGGAATAATAATGGCAAATGGTGGTGTTTGATTTAAAGAAGTTGTATTGATCCAGTCAACCATATCTTTAGCTGTCGTCAAGATGATCGTAATCAAATAAATTACGAGGAAAAAGAATATCAGCTTGGTAAATCGTTTACCAATCCGATTTTCCAGCCAGGGAAAGAGGTGTTCTTTTTTTTTCTTTTTTAATATCCAATATAAAAGGAACCCCCAAGCTATTGATAAAAGTCCTGTAAGAGCGGCAAATAACCAAGCATCTCTTCCCGCTACCTCTAGTACGAGAGGAATAATCATAACGTGATTCAGCAATCCTACTGAAAGGACAACAATATTTAGTGAGGATTTGGAATTAATCTTTGTCATGTTTTAAACTCCGAACTTAAAGTATTTTATATAGGAACCAGCAACTGCTGTTTACTGTTTATTATTGAGGTTTATCTTTTGCTGAATATAGGGTTTATATCCAAGGATTATTTTTCATACAAAAAAAAGCCGATCCTCTAGTTAGAAATTCCCAAAAAGAGTCGGCTTCTTTATTATTTATTCTAGTTTCGTACTATTCTACTATTATAGACTTTTCACAAATTTTTTTAGGTTTACTAATCTCCTTACAAAAAGTTAACGAAGTTTAGAAAAAAGAACCGCAACGTACTAAGTTACGGTTCTTTTATGGTTTCTCTTTTTGCAGGTCTTCGTATAAACGTCTCAAAATATGGGTTTTATAAAGCTCCAGCTTTCTTCGCTCAATTGGATGGTATCTTATTTCTGCATCTTTTAATTGTTGAACGAACCAACCTTTGGAATATTTATAAGCCATACTACCCCCTCCTCTGTTCGAAAAAGATATGCTTTGAAGAGGGAATTGATACTTATTTTTTTGCTGTCATTACATCAATTAATAAATCATACATTTCAGCCGCCGTTTTGAATGGGCGCTTTTGACGCATTTTCGCTTGATACTCATCTGATTTATTCACTAAATCAGCTAATGTGCTATTAAAGATTAGATCATTTAAATCTTCTTCTTGAATGACTTTACAAAAACCTTGTTTTTCAAAGCTTGAAGCATTTAAAATTTGATCCCCACGAGATGCATTGGCACTTAGCGGAATGAGCAACATTGGCTTTTGCAGACCAAGGAATTCAAAGATTGAATTTGAACCAGCCCTTGAAACAACTACATCAGCCGCTGCTAAAAGGTCAAATAATTCTTCGTGGACATATTCAAAAGGAGCATACCCTCTTTGTTTCAATTCCGTTTGGACATTCCCTTTTCCACAAATATGAATAATCTGGTAGTCCTTCAATAATGGTTCAAGGTTTTCAGTAATCAATTTATTGATTTTTACAGCTCCAAGGCTGCCACCCATAACGAGTAACACTGGCTTGTTGTTCGTAAAACCACAAAATGCTTTTCCACTCGAAGCGTTTCCAGAAAAAATCCCATCCCGTAATACTGCTCCAAGATACATGGCCTTCTCTTTTGGCAAGTCCTTTTCTGTCTCCTGGAACGTGGTGAAAATTTTCGATGCAAGCGGCATTGCAATTTTATTAGCTAGGCCAGGTGTATAGTCCGATTCATGTATGGCAATCGGGATTCTCAGCATCCTTCCCGCCAATACGACTGGTACGGATACGAACCCGCCTTTTGAAAATATGAAATCAGGCTTTGTCTTTTTTAAAATTTTTCGTGCATCAAAAATCCCTTTAATGACTCGGAACGGATCTTTTAGGTTCTCCGCTGATAGGTATCGTCTGAATTTCCCAACTGAAATCGTTTCATAACGGATTTCAGGAAATTCCTTTTCGATAATATTTTTTTCTATACCTTTTTTTGAACCAATATAAGTAATATCCCAATCATGCTCTAAAAATTCCGGGATAATGGCTGCATTAACAGACACGTGGCCGGCTGAGCCGCCTCCGGTAAACACTATTTTCTTAGTCAATATTTCCACCTTCCAAACTTAAAAAATCACTTTGCATCCATATTACCATATATCCCTAACATTAATAACTTGAAAAAGTATTCAGTGAACCGTAATGTAACGTAATAAATGTAATCATCGATTAATTTTCCTTTTTCATTATGATTATATTATAATCTTAGTATTCTACAATACTACAAGATACATTGGAGGAGTAATACATTGCAAGAAGTTTCTCAATCTCTCCATCAATTTGATGGAATAGAGGCATGGACCAAACTAGGAATTTCAATAGGTATTTTTCTAATCGTCCTTTTGCTTCGGAAAGTATTTACCACCTATATATTCAAGTTCTTTCTACGAGTTGCAAAAAAACGCAAAGTTGAATTTGCAGCCAACTTAATGCTTGCCTTAGAACAGCCGATGAGATGGCTTATCGTTTTGCTCGGTGTGATTCTATCGTTGTATTATTTTCCGATTGACATACCTTCGGATGAATTAAAATCGAAGATATACCGTTCATTTTTTGCTTTCTTATTCTTTTGGACGATGATCAATATCAGTTCGATCTTAACCATCCTTTTTCCGAAATTGGTCAGTAAATTCGGTCTTGAGGTAGATCTAATTGTCATGCCATTCTTTACAAAAATCATTAAAATAATCATCATGGCTTTGGGCTTCTCTATCATTGCGGAAGAGTGGGGATTTAACGTCAATGGATTTGTTGCCGGACTTGGCTTAGGAGGATTAGCCTTTGCACTTGCCGCTAAGGATACCGTCAGCAATTTCTTTGGAGGAATTGTCATCGTTACAGAAAAACCCTTTACCATTGGTGATTGGATCAAAACACCAAGCGTGGAAGGAACCATTGAAGATATCACATTTCGAAGTACCAAAGTACGGACTTTTGCCCAAGCTTTAGTTACTGTCCCGAATGCTACCCTTTCGAATGAACCTATCATCAACTGGTCAAAAATGGGTAAAAGACAGATTGCTTTTCATCTAGGTATAAATTTCACAACACCAAAAGATAAGTTGGAAAACGTCATTAAGAGAATAGAAAATATGCTCATTGAACACCCAGAAATACATCCAGAAACGATTCTTGTGAAATTTGACGAGTTTAGTCATTCTGGTTTCAATCTCTACCTATATTTCTTCTCAAATGCAACAGACTTTGGGGGATATCTATCACTCAAAGAAGATGTTAACTTTAATATAATGGAGATACTTGAAAATGAAGACGTTCAAATCGCCATCCCTTCACAAGCATTCATCCTTCAAAAAGACTCAACCGCGGACATGAATGAATTTGAATCCATGCGCGACTGACAAAAAGACTTGCCGTTTTTACGGTAAGTCTTTTTTGGTATCAAATAAAAACTTAAACCAACACAAGCTTATGTGATATAATTCTTTCATTGTGTGGAAAATTTCAAATATTGATATTGAGGTACATCGATGAATCAGACTTATACAAAATCACAAAAGATCCGCCTATTATTTTATATATTAATCCCCATTCTGATCACTCAAATTGGCCTTTATGCCATGACATTTTTTGATGTGATGATGTCGGGACAGTACAGTACGCAGGACGTTGCTGGCGTTTCAATCGGTAGTTCACTTTGGACACCTGTTTATACGGGGTTGAGCGGGATTTTGATTGCCTTAACGCCGGTGGTCTCACAGCTCGTCGGTTCCAAGCAGTCGAAATCCGTTTCCTATTCAGTAATGCAGGCAGTTTATTTAGCCGTCACTTTAGCTTTAGTCATTTTAATCATTGGGGCGTTTGCATTAAACCCCATATTAAATGCCATGAATCTTGAAGATACTGTCCACCGGGTAGCCCATGACTATTTGATCGCCCTTTCAATCGGGATTATTCCCCTATTCGTTTATAATGCGTTGAGAGCCTTCATTGATGCGCTTGGCCAAACTAGAATTTCTATGATAATAACCTTATGTGCACTGCCAATTAACGTCGTATTTAATTACCTGTTAATATACGGAAAGTTTGGATTCCCCGAACTTGGCGGCGTTGGTTCAGGGTATGCAACAGCAATTACTTATTGGTTAATTGCCCTGGTTGCCATCCTTGTTGTGGTGAAAATCAGCCCATTTTCAACCTATAAAGTTTTCCGTGAGTTTTTCCGGATTTCCTGGAAAGAGTGGCGTGCACTATTAATAATTGGGGTGCCTATCGGGCTGGCTATCTTTTTTGAAACAAGTATTTTCTCAGCGGTTACCCTTTTGATGAGTAAATATGATACCGTGACAATTGCTTCGCACCAGATTGCAATGAATTTTGCATCATTGCTTTATATGATGCCGCTAAGTATATCAATGGCATTGACAATTGTAATTGGATTTGAAATCGGGGCAGCTCGATACAAAGATGCCAAAGAATACAGCTGGATTGGGATTACCATGGCATTAACGATGTCGCTTGTTTTGTCGGCCATTCTATTTCTCTTCCGTGAACCCGTCGCGTCGGCATACACAAAAGACTATAATGTAATGATGCTGACATCACATTTTTTAATATATGCAATCTTCTTTCAGATTTCTGATGCACTCCAGGCACCTATACAAGGAATACTACGAGGATATAAAGATGTAAATGTTACCTTCGCTATGTCTCTAGTATCCTATTGGATTCTAGGGCTACCCATCGGTTTTATATTTGCAAAATATACAGGTATGGGAGCCTTCGGATATTGGATTGGCTTAATTTCCGGTTTGGCTCTTGGAGCTATAGGTTTGGCAGCACGTTTAAGGTATATACAGCAAGTAAAATATAAAAAAATGGTTTAAAAAAAGGTGAGGCCGAATTAACGGACTCACCTTTTTCCATTTTAATAACCAAATTAAACAAACTAAGCTTTGTGAATTTTCCCCAAAACATCTTTTCCACCTGTAACCGGAATGATGCTTCCGGTAATAAAATCGGATTGTTCATCACATAAGAACGTGATGACTCGAGCTAAATCTTCTCCCGTCCCCGGTCTGCCAATTGGAACAGTTACATCCTTTTGTCCTTTTGCAACTATTATCTCTTCTTCCTTCCATTCACCAATAATATCGCCGGGACAGACCATATTCACGGTGATTCCATTTGTTGCTTCTTCAACCGCTAAAGTTCTAGTTAAGGAAGTCAATCCGCTTTTGGCTGCGGCAAAAGCGGAACGATAAATCCAACCTGGTGCCGTCTCACAGCGGTCAAACCCTAAAGTAATGATCCTACCCCAACTTCTTCTGCGCATATGAGGAATAATTTCCTTAGCAAAATAGAAAAAACCATTTAAATTACCGTTCATAATGTAATTCCACTCATCACTGCTATATTCAGTCATAGGCCTACGTTCATGCATATATGGCCCAGCATTATGAATGAACATGTCAACATGTCCGAAGGCTTCTATGACCAATTCTGTTACCTGTTTGCAATCTTTCTCACTTGAAGCATCACCTTCAAGAGCGAGCGCCTTAATATGGTACCTTTCCTGCAATTCAGTCACCAATGCTAAAGCTGCTTTTTTACTTTTTCGATACGTAATGATAATAGACACTCCATTATTTGCGAGTGAATAGGCGATTCTCTTGCCGATTCCCGTTGCTCCTCCAGTTATAAAAGCTACTTTATCATCCACAGGCTTTCCCTCTTTATCTAATGGATTTTACTTAATTATACATAAGTTTGATTCATTTTCTATAATTTAGCAAATATACAAATGAACATCTAGGCTTCAGCCTGCATAAAATAACAGAAATAACCCTGTCAGTTGATTGCAGGAGAGAGGAATTCAACATGTTTCCTTGGAATTCACTTTTTTCTTTAAAAAATAATTCAAACCAAAAGGATTTCATGAAAAATATGCAGCAAAGTGATGTACAGTCGTTCATTGAAAAGATATTTTCGCAGATGATCCCTGAAAATATGCAAGGAATGATGCAACAAAACGATACTAGCTCACAAAAAGAAAATACTAGAACTGAACACCCTTTACATGCCGAGGTATTTGAAACCCATTTATTTGTCTTTGTAAGAATTCCCATAGAAGATGAAGCATGGCTAAAAAAAATGAAACTTTACCATACATCTAATCAATCCATCGTTGAGGGAATCCCAGAAGCGACGGACCGGCATGTAATTACATTGCCTGCTCTTGTAAAGAAGAAAGGAGCATCCGCACAATTTAAAGAATCAACATTGGAAATCCGTCTGCAGAAAAGTTTCAATGCCCAGTATTCGGAAATTGATGTATCTGATATTTAATTTGGCGCTACTGGAGCCTCACTAATGAATAAGTGCGGTTCCTGCTTTTGTGTTGATGCGAGTATTTGTAAAATCGATGCTATTTATAGCAGTATCGACTAAAATTATATTCGGATTTGATGGAATTCATTCTATTTAGAATCAATTCCCTTATCTATCCTATATATTTCAACGACTTAATAAAAAAAAGAGTGCACCCATATGATTCCCAGGGTACACTCTACTATTAATCTATCATTCTTATTATTTTCCGATGAACTGTTGAGTCCAGTAGTTACCAGATTCTACGTAGCCTACTCCGATATGAGTAAAACTTGAGTTCATGATGTTTTCACGATGTCCTTGGCTGTTCATCCAAGCTTCAACTACTTCTTCAGGTGTTTTTTGACCTTGTGCGATATTTTCCCCAGCTGATGTGTAGCTGATTCCAAATTTTTTCATCATATCAAATGGAGAGCCGTAAGTTGGGCTATTATGATCAAAGTAATTTTTGTCTTTCATATCTTGAGATTTCAAACGAGCAACCTTGCTCAATTCTGTATCTATTTTAAGAGCTGCCAATCCTTGTTTTGCACGCTCTGCATTAGTTAATTTAACCACTTGTTGTTCAAAAGCGCTTAATTCAGAGCTTGTCTCTGTTTTTTCATCAGTATTTTTTTCAGGTTGTGAATTCGTAGTTCCAGCTGGTTTTTGAACTGGTTTTTGAACTGGTTTTTGAGCTTGTTCTTGAGCTGGTTGTTGAACTGGTTTTTGAGCTGGTTTTTGAACTGGTTGTTGAACTGGTTGTTGAACTGGTTGTTGAACTTGTAAGGATTGTGAAGCGAGGTAATGTTATGTTGTATTTAGTTAAATATTGGTTAAGGACTTTTTGCATATCTTCTTGATTAATAGATTTATATGTTACTTGTTTAACAGTATCACAGTTTGCTGCTTCTGCTTGGTTAGCTCCCACTCCAGTGAAAATTATAGCTGCTGCTGCTGCTGCTGACATAAACATTTTCTTTTTCATTTGTAATTCCTCCTGTAAAGTTCATTGGTGTTTTGTTTCTGGATTCATCATAACATGCGTTTTTTGTAATATAGGAACCATCTATTTCCATATGTTTTACAGGTAACGAATGTGAAAAAATTTTGATCCAAGTTTCAGAGAAAGTAATCAAAAAAGCTTTCTCTATCGATGTTTTGGGATCTAGTACATATACTCATATTTTTCCAGACAATCCTTGTCAATGGTAGTTACATAGAACCATTTCCATGGAATACTAATAACTTTTAGTTGACATCTCGTTGCCAAACCCTTTAGTATGACTTTCTTTACTTTTATGTTACAAATTTATCGATTTAAAGTTGATTTTCGTCATTTTTATGTGTACTTTTTTCTTAAGTAATGAGAATTCAAAATTCATATACTCTAAAACTATTTTAAAACCCTTAATTTTTACAAAAATAAAAAACAATCCGGGTAAACCCCGAATTGTTTTAGTTTTATCAGTAAAATTATTATTTCTTTTCTTCATCATTCATCTCGTCCATTTCCTTTTTACCTCCGTTTTCTTCAGGCTGACTTGGTTTGCCTATGACGAATTCCTCTTTAGGCATGTTGTGCATATTCCTTGCCGTTACATGAGCATAAACATAATAGGTTCCTTCTTTATCAAAGGTTTTTTCCAATTCATAGATACCTTTTCCTTTATGTTTTACAGCCGTTTTGTCGTGGTCATCACTATTTGCAAGCCATATTTCAAAACTGACATCATCCGCATCCGTCACTTCTTCATCCCCATAAGTCACTTTTGCCTGAAACTTTACCGGCTCATTTATTTCTCCTTGAACAGGATCGACAGTTAACTCGACATTTAGCATTTTCGGAATTTCCTCTTCCTTGCCACATCCTGCCAACAAGATTAAAGCTGTACATAATAACATTATCTTTTTTATCATTGAACGTTTCCCCTTTTTTATGAAGTCCAATCTTCTTTTATGGTCGGAAGCACAATGCTGACTTTTGTACCTGTATGTTCCCTGCTTTCTATTTCAATTTTACCATTTTGTAGCTCCACCAATTTTTTCACGATGGAAAGACCCAGCCCCGATCCGCCATCAAATCGGCTTCGTGCTTTGTTTACTCTATAAAAGCGATTCATTACATAAGGTAAATCAGCTGCAGGAATCCCGTTGCCCGTGTCAGTGACTATGAGCTCGCAATCTCCTTTATACTGTCTTAAAGTAATTTTGATGAATCCATCTGGATTCGTATACTTAACGGCGTTATCAAAGACATTATGAAGGATTTGCTCTATCCTTCCTTCATCTCCTAGTATAATTGGATCCGGATCTAGTTCGAGCTCTAAACCAAGCTGCTTTTCTTTTAATATCGGTTCATATTTGGCAAGTACATCTTCAATGAATTGTGCATAGGCAATCGGAGTTTTATTTAAAGTGAATTGATCACTGTCCAATTTAGATAAGTCCATCAAATCACCTACAAGCCGCTGTAGCCTAAGTGCTTCCCTTGAAATAAGTTGAAGATATTTTTGCTCTTCTTCCTCATTTTTCACAACACCATCCAATATAGCCTGCGTGTAACCTTTCACGTAACTTAGCGGCGTCCGGAGTTCATGGGCAACATTTTCGAGAAACTCTTTTTTTCTTTCTTCCTCTAAATGAATGGATTTGGCCATTTCATTAAAAGCATGTGCTAGATTCCCTATTTCATCATGGCTCTTTACCTGAATCTGTATGTCATAATCTCCCTCTGAGACACGATGGACAGCTGTCTCGATTTCCTTAATCGGACTGACTAGCTTTTTCAACCATTTTGTTGTCAATAAAATGGAAACAATTAAGAATAAGAGAACGGCTGCCATCCATTTTGCAGCAAATTCCTTAAGTAAATCTGTAATCGAGTCTACAGGAATATATGTATAGATGATACCTTCGAGGCGGTCTTCATCAATCAAGGGAATGATAGCCGCTACGATGTTCTTTTCAAACCTTTTCTCATACCCCTCTTTTTCAACAACCTTTCCATCTAAGAGCATTTGCCGTTCTTCTGCAGAAATGAGGGTGTCATAATTGATTTCAAAGGGAAGGCAGGCACTTAATTCCCTTGGATTATTGACGACAAAGACCTCGCTGTCACTTTTACTGTTAAACCATTCAACTTGTTGTTTGAAGTCATCACTGATCTCACCTCCGAAATAGTCCGCTCCAAGCAAGGAAGCTTCATTGACTAGATCGGTTTTCAACTTTTCCACATACAAATTTTTATAATAATATTGAGAAAGAGAATAAGCGAACAACACTGAAAGAATGATTGCTGTAATAATAGTTAGCCATAGTTTAAAAGAGAGTGATGACCACTTATTACTCATTTTTTTCCTCAATCTTATAACCAATTCCCCAGACAGTTTGAATATAATCGGCCGCCCTCAATTTCATCCTAAGCGTTTTGATATGGGTATCGACCGTACGTAAAGATCCTCCATATTCTCCGCTCCAAACATTTTCAAGTAGTTGTTCACGGCTGAGTGCCTGATTTTTATGACGCATAAGAAATAGAAGCAATTCAAACTCTTTCAAGGTCAAATTGATTGGCTTCCCATCTAGCAGAACCGTTCTTGATTGGAGGTTTAAATTGATTTTACCGAATCGGACGGAAGTTTGATTTTCTTCATTCAATGAGATTTTCCCTGTTCTTCTTAATACCGCTTCCACCCTTGCTACGAGTTCACCCGGATTAAATGGCTTTACAATGTAATCGTCCCCACCGAGCTTCAACCCTTTTACCTTATCCCATTCTTCACCTTTCGCACTAACAAAAATTACAGGAACATCCGAACTTGAACGGATTTTTTCACAGACGCAAAAACCGTCCATTTCTGGCATCATGATATCCAAAAGGATTAAATCGACTTCATATGTTTCAACCAGACTTATAGCCTCTTTACCATTTGCAGCTTGAAGGCATCGATACCCTGAGTTAAGCAAATACATTTCAACTAAATTACGCATATCTTCTTCATCATCAACGACTAAAATGGTGTAACCGTGCATGTTATCTACTCCCTCAACATCAATTGAAATGGACCTTGACCGACTTTGATGGTTTTTTTAACCTCGACTGTTTCAGCATCCATTACATACACTTCATCACTATCATATCCCGCCACAATCACGTCTTGTTTAAAGTTCGCCATTTCAAAAGGATTGACGCCGACCACTCTGCTTTTCACTTCTTCATACTGATCATTCAATTTATATAAGGAGCTAGTGCCGTGACTGAGGATAAAAATCCCTTCAGCATTCTCAATGAACTTTATCGGCATAGTTGGGGCCTTCAACTTTTGCTTCAACTCTCCCGTTTTTGCCGAATAAATATAGAGATTTTCTTCTACTTGGTCTCCAACACCATGGCCGCCTATCCAAACTTCATCCTTTTCTTCCCTTAATAAGGTGCCTGTGGAAGAACTATGTATCGGAAATTCCATATCCACCTTTTTCGTCTCCAGATTGATTACCGAACATTTGGTATCGCCAAAGTTAATGACATACAAGCGATTCGCTTTCTCTCCTTGAAGAACGGTCAATGGGCTTTTCCCAACCTTGACTATATCCTGCTCCTCACCTTTATCATTTAAAAAATAGATGGAATGATTCGACTGATTGACTGCCACGATGCTTTTTCCGTCATGAAGCAACAGCATATTGACAATCCCTTTCCCTATTTCCCAGCTGTCTATCAGTTTTCCGGCTGATAATGAAAACACCTGGATTTTCTCCATCTCTTTTCCATAAAGAAGTATAGTATCTTTATCTGCTAGGAGCAATGCTCCGGTAAATGGTTCTGAAATATCCCAATTGGCAAAAGGTTGATAGTTTTTATCTATGAATGTAAGGGACGTATCCTTAATATTGACTGTCGCCAAAAAAGATTTATCTTTGTTTATTTTTGTATATGTATCACTTCTATTACACCCACTAAGTAGTATGACGGCAAACAAAAGCGCAACACCCCACTTCATATTTTAGGCTCCTTATTCATAAAATATCTATTTTTTTTAAATTTTAACAATGAGTTGTGAAAAAAGTATGAAACAAAAAAGAATATTAACTAACATTCACTTGTGATATTTACTTCGAGGATGAGAGCCTTTCGAGTTCCGTAACATAGGCCATAACGATTGCGTTCTTTTTCTCATCAGAAAGCGAAGATTCCATCACCCGTTTAATGCTGAGGTAAAACTTTTCAAGTATTGGTTTTCGGGCACGAGGATGGGTGTTTTCATCTAAAAGTTCACGTCGGATAAGTTCTGATAACACTTTTCCCCCTTCCCCATTTGTTATCTTCCGATTATTCCAGATACTTATATATGCTTCCAATAATGCTTCATTCATGACCGTTTCTTTCATAAAATTATCCCTTCCATCCATTACTAATTTATACATATTAAGAATCATTTTCGTAAAGACTACCTTTATAATACGATTACACTTTTAAAAATTCAAAAAAGGAGTGAGTATAATGTCTCAAGTATACCGCTGTCCGAATTGCCGGACAAATAAATCTCGCTTCAATCTCATTCAGCAAATACCAACACCTGTTAAAAAGGATCCGCAATCCGGTGAGATTGTTGAACAATACTCGAACGATTCTCTTCAGCCATTCCATCTAGCTTATAATGGTCCTGAAGTTCGTGTGCAATGTGCAGCATGCGGGTTAATTGAAGATGAGAAAACATTTGCAGCCTTTGGTGGGTTGCAGCAATAAAAATGGTCAGACCCGTTTAATGGGGTCTGACCATTTTTCAATCTTTTTTGACAGCCATTTTGGCCCGGTCAATGGCAATTGGAATAGCTTTTCCATCCTTATAGCCTTCATTAAGTAAGGCATTCGCAATCTCAATTGCTTTTTCTCGGACATCTTTATCAAGATTATTCATTGAATCAGGGTAATCGTTTTTATTCCATGGCACAAATACCGCCTCCTTGAAAAGAAAGTTAACTTTCTTTTCCCCTCTTTCATCGGCAGTAATCGTTTAATGTGGTGCTTTTGCTTCCAAAGCTTTTAACTGACTAATCATCATTTCTTTATCCAATTTCTCACCGATAATAACGATATTTAGTGGCATTTTTATCATTTCATTCATATACATTGGCATTCCGTATGAGTATTGAAATAAATGAGGGTATTGTGAATGTGTGAAGGAAATGTATCCTTTCATTCGATAGACCGTTTCTGGAAGTGCCCTAAGCCAATCTTCAAAGTCGGTTTGTACCACTGCCCCTTCAAATGTATGAACAACTGCCGTTAAATGCAAATGGCTCTGGACATCCAGTTTTTGATGGACTTTATGCTGTTTCCTTTGCATCTGTTGCAAAGATATCAAGGAAACAGCTGCATACTCTGTCAATAAACATACAGCTTCAGGATTCAGACCTTGAATGGAATAAATAAGTTGGGCTGCCTCCATTTCGCTTACTAGATCCGCTTTATTTAATAAAATGAAATCCGCATGATGGATTTGCTCAACAAGCAACTGGCGTAGCTGTGGAGAAAGCTCATCTCGGTCGCGCCACCTCAACAAGTCAACAACTGTTATAATCCCTTTATATTCCAGTTTTTTCGCGAATAGCGGTGACATAATACCATCCAGCACTTCAACTGGATGCGCAGCACCTGTTGTTTCAATATAAACGGCGTCTAAATCATTTTCCGTCAACAATTCATGCAGCTGAACTTCGAGCTTATCCTGAATTGTACAACAGATACAACCGTCAAACAGCTCCTTCAGAGGTACATCATCACCAATCAAACCGCTGTCCACTGAAACACTGCCGAGCTCATTTAATAGCACGGCCACTTTTCTACCCGCTTCACTTTCCTGCTTTAATATATTTCGAAGAAGCGTTGTTTTCCCGCTACCGAGAAAACCACCTAATATGTACACTTCGGTTGTTTTCATTCGTATCTGCTCCTATAATCCAGCTAAATTTAATTCCGTTAAATTTTATCATACTTGCCCTTCTAAAGCACCCGCGAAGGCCATATAAAAAAACCAGCCCGATAGCTGGTTTTTCTCAATTGATTTATGCTTGAACTTCGTCTTTTTCGTAAATTGGAACCCAACCTGCTGCTGTTACGAAGATACGGACAGCTACAGTTTTTCTATCTTCTGCTAACGTGAAGTAATGACGCGTCGATTCTGGTACGCTGATTAAATCTCCAGGATTCAGTCGTACATCAAACCATTTTTGTTCACTGCCTTCAATAGCAAAGATACTGGTTCCACCTGCTATAAAACGTACTTCATCATCTTCATGATGATGTTCCTGCTTAAAGTTTTCAAGCATTTGATCCAAGTTTGGGTTTGCATCGGATAGTGTGATGATATCATGTGCTTTATATCCGCGTCTTTCAGAAATCTCTGCAATCTCTGATTTGAACGTTACAAGGATTTCATCTTTATCGTCATCCGTTAGATCATATTTTTCTACCAGATGGGACGGTAATTTCGATATATCCCATTGTTCGTATATAACACCTTGTGTTTCTAAAAAATTTTTTACCTGTTCACTGTTTTCAATAACCTCATTTGTTTCATGGAATCTAATTGTAGCCATTACCTATTCCTCCTCTATGAGTTTTTATCTTATCGAACCTGCAAATGCCTGTTGCTGATTGAGCAACAGTTGGTATTGAAACAAAAATTCACATGCTTCTAGAATTCTTTTTGCTTCGAGTCCACTTTTCCCCCAAACCGTGATTCCGTGATTGCGAATAAGCACCGCTCCTGAGTCTTCTTCAACATGTGGCTTGAACTTTTCAGTTAACAAAGGAATGTCAGCGTGATTGTATATTATTGGAATTCTAAACTCTGCATCTTCATTCCATCGCCCTGTCGCTTTAATAATTTCATGATTACGGAAAGTCACTTCCCCTTCATCTCCATATAATTCAGAAATCACATTATTTTCTACAGTATGGACATGGAGTACACAGTTCGCATTAGTTTTCTCGTAAATCACTGTATGAAGCAGAGTTTCAGCAGATGGCCTCAGCTCTGTTTTCTCAACTGGGATTCCTTTTAAATCCACTAGTAAAAAGTCCGCATCCGTTTGCTTCCGTTTATCCTTACCGCTTGCCGTAATATAAAAGGAACTGCTTCTAGACTCGCGAATGGATAAATTCCCACTCGTCCCCATAAACCAATCCCGTTCGGCAAGTTCAGCCTTAATTTCCGCTAATTCCTGCCACTTTTTAGTATGGTTCTTCATGCTTTTACCTCCATCTGCTGTTTTAAAATGTGCATCACATCATAAAACGTTTCAAATCCTTGATGGGGAATCTCTTCTGTTCTGCATCTCTCAAGCAGTATGTCACGGGCGATTACAAAATCAGCCTGCTTTGCCGCTTCAAAATCAGTCACCGAATCTCCAATAACAATTTTATAATCATCTGCTTCTGTAATTTCCCTCATTATAGATGGCTTACAGCAACCACAATCATTGTTACATTGTTTATCACAAGTATGCGGCCACTCAATTAAGATCTTTTCCTGATTGAAATAAGCTCTGTTGCAATAAACACGATCTGAAGGCAATATATCATTTAAAAGCGGTTCAATAAAAAAGTCCATACCGCCACTTACAATATACAAAGGTATGTTCGCTTGTTTTGTAAAATCCACAAATTCGTTGAACCCTGGGCGAATGCCGGCTGTATCCTTCACATATTGAATAATGTCTTCCTTTAGACTACTGTCAAGCAGGGAAAACATTTTCCCAACTCCTGTAGATATACTGATTTTTTGCTGAAGAACACCGTCTTTTAGCTCTTCCCATCCCGGAGGTGCAAATTTTTTCATGATAGCGATGATATTATCTGAGTTAGTAATTGTTCCGTCAAAATCACAAAAAATAATCGGTTTCATTATTCCTTACAAGCCTCCCCATAACTCAAGTGCTTTGCTTAGTGCTTCATCTTCATAAGCCGCATCAGATAATGCCTTGCCTGTAAGAACAGCCTCTACAGCAGAACGGAAAGCCTTTGCCCCGCCCTTTGCTCCGTCGGGATGTCCGTGGATTCCACCGCCTGCATTAATTACGCTGTCCTTCCCAAAATCCTTTATTAGATTAGGAACCATTCCCGGATGAATACCTGCTGAAGGAACCGGGAAGGCTTTTTTCCATGACGGCTCATCTTTCGTCAAAGCTTCAGCGATCGCTAATGTTTCCTCTTTCTCAAGTGCCACATTTCCATATGGAGAAGGGAATAGAGATAAATCCGCACCTGATAGTCTTACTAATTTTCCAAGCAATAACGCGTAGCTGACACCATAAAATGACGATGAAGCTACTGCTCCGCTATATGCAGGGTGAGCCATGATCGGTAGATTAATACGATCGTTTTCACGCAAAGCTTGAAGTACATCCAATCCATATGTATGAACGTTAAATAATAAGGCATCGGCACCTGCTTCTGCTGCACGCTCTGCCTTTTCTAATAATTCAAATGTTTTACCTGATAGATTGACAGCATATAAAGTTCGATGGCCCGTTGTTTCATAGACTTCTTTCAAAATTTGTCTGCCCGTTCTTATTCTATCAATGAATGGGGTCTGCTCCTGATCGAAGAGAATCTCATCATCTTTTACCAGGTCGACTCCTCCTAATGCTTGTTGTTTCAGCTGCTCATTATGGAATAAGAGATCCCGTCCTAATACCCCTTTAAAAATACTCATCACCAAAGGCCGGTCCAATACGTTAATCTTTTCTCTTATACCTGTAATCCCAAATTGAGGTCCTGGAAAAGCCTTGTGTATATCGCCAACAAAATCCAAGTCAATCAGTTTGATTTCCCCATCCAATGACAATTTACCGAATACTGTCGTGAGAATAGCCGGTAAATCATTAGAAAAATTTCCCGACGGGTAGGCAATTTTTATCATCGAACGGTACACCTTACGATAGAAAAAACGGTTTGCTCTATCTGCTTCAGGTAGAGGGTTGACGGAAACAACACGTCCTTTATGTTTCTCCAACTGCTTCTGGACCAAATGAGGCAGGTCCGTCCATGTTCCTACTGTCAAACCTAAGGCAATACTCTCGGCTTTTTTCTCATGTTCGCCATTGAAATCATGAATTAAATAAGTAGCGATTATCTCGCTCATCTGATCACTCCTATTAAACGTTAGTAAAGTCTTGAAGTCAGTATTCTAATATCTGGCTAATACGGTTTCTATCCATTTTCCTATTACCTCGATATATGGAGAATGGAATCTTCGACTGTTAATCCATGTTAAAACAATAAAAGCCCCTTCATAAAGAAGAGGCTTTAAAAAAGCCATCTTCTTATCTCCCAGCTTATAGCTGCAAGAATTAGCACCGTGCCTTGTGGATTCCAAAAAAATCCGGCGAAGAATTCCGCCCCATTTCGCAATGGAATTACGGTCGGTTGCTGGGCTTCATAGGGCTAGTCCCTCCACCTGCTCAAAATAAGAAAACGCTGATATATTTAAACTTCAAGTATCAAAAGATTAAGAATTTATTTTGTATTCTGACAGGTAATCCATACTTTGTCAATAAGTTTTCAACAATTTAACGGTAGCTAACTTGGAATCTTCCACTATTCTCCAAATAAATTCAATGCGCGAATCCGTTCAACTGCTTCTTGAAGCCGTTCTTCAGAAGTAAGTAACCCCACCCTAACATATCCTTCTCCAAATTCACCGAATCCATTTCCAGCAGCAACAGCTACGTGAGCATGCGTTAATAAATAATCAGCAAAACTCTCGGACGTGAAACCTTCAGGAATCTTGAGCCATGCAAAGAAAGATGCTTTAGGAGCTTGGACATCCCAGCCGATGGAACGTAATCCATCAATAAAAACATTTCTGCGCCCTTCATATTTGTTCACTAATTCTTCTACGCAGCTTTGTGAATCTAGTAACGCACTTGCCGCTGCTTCTTGAATTGCAGGGAAAAGACTTACATAAAGATGATCTTGCAACAGTTCAAGAGCTTCGATGACACTTTTATTTCCAACAGCGAAGCCCACTCTCCACCCTGCCATATTATATGTTTTAGATAAAGTATATATTTCGATACCTACATCTTTTGCCCCCTCTGCTTGAAGGAAACTAATCGGTTTTTTTCCATCAAATCCAATCGCTCCATAAGCAAAGTCGTGAACCACACAAATTGAATGTTCTTTCGCAAACGAGACGGTTTCCTCAAAAAAACCCTCAGTTGCTGATGCTCCAGTTGGATTATTCGGATAGTTCAAGAACATCATTTTGGCTCTTTCAAGGGTTTCTGTATGTATTTCTCCATAATGCGGAAGATAATCATTTTCTTCTGTCAAAGGCATGAATTCTGTTTTTGCTTGGGCTAAAACTACACCAGATAGATAATCAGGATAGCCTGGATCAGGTACCAGAATCGTATCCCCGGGATTCAATAAACATTGTGGAAGTTCGACAAGTCCTGCCTTTCCACCAAATAGAATAGCCACTTCACTATTAGGATCTAACTTGACACCATATTCACGTTCATAAAAGACAGTCGCAGCTTCTTTTAAGTATTGATGTCCTCGGAAAGGAGAATATTTATGATTTATTGTATTTTCTGCAGCAGTCTGCAAACTTTTCACAATATGCTCTGGCGTCGGCTGGTCAGGATTTCCCTGCCCTAAATTAATGACATCATGACCTTGCTCTGTAATTGCCTTAACTTTTGCAACTAGAGAAGCAAAAAACTGCTTGGGTAGTTCCTGAAGCTGTCTGGATTTTTCGAATTGCATCATTAAACACCTTCTCTGAAATTTCTTGAAATTCTAGTCACAAATGATATATGTTTATCATAGTCTTGTAAAGTGTTTTTTTACATATAGAGGTTTTAAAAAATGAAATGGAAAATCTCCTTCCACCAAATGGATATGCCTTTGGATAACCCTATATTAACTTTCATTTCGCAGTACAAATGGATAGAAAACGCCGTCTAATCTAATCCGGATATAGTTATTTTACCTGAACTTTGAACAGTTGGATACGAATTAACTAGGTTGAATGAGATTGCGGATGAAGAAGCAGAAAAAACGATTACATTCATTTGTTATAACATACGTTTACAAGGATGTCAGTGAGTCCATGCCGTTCAAGGTGCGGAAGTTCTATTCGTATCCGCCGAGTGGCCCAAACCGAGCCTCGATTATTAGGGACCGATATAGGGTCAGCCGTGCCATGGAGAACCAAGCCTACGTTTTAGCATTAAATCGTTCAGGGTCCGATTTTATTAAACTATTTGCCGAACAATCCCTGATTATAGATCCATGGGGGAATATCGTAAGTGAAGCCGGCGAAGAAAGAACTCCTAACAGGTACCCTGGACCTCTCAAAAGTAACGGAAGCATGTAACAAAACTGAATTCGAAGAACGTCGTGCGGATTATTATTAAATTACCCATTGACAAACTATTTAAAAAGTTGATATTATTTTCCCGAAGATTAAAATTTCAGAAAACATTAACATTTACATTTACTCTTATCAAGAGCAGGCTGAGGGATAAAGGCCCTATGAAGCCCAGCAACCGACTGTAATACCATTGTGAAATGGGGCGGAGTTTCCGCCGGATTATAAATCCACAGGGCACGGTGCTAATTCCACCAGAAAGCAATATTTCTGGAAGATAAGAGGTCCGAAGCTAAAACTTCTGCCTCTTTCTATATGAAAGAGGCTTTTTCATTATTATTTTAAATATTTGGAGGGGAAAATAATGACTTTAAACCATTCGAACTTTGAATTACTGTCAAATGAAACTGCAATAACCCTTGCAAAAAAACTAGGGTTGGTCAAAACAGATGCCACTTTAAAATGTAGAGAGATAGGCGATGGAAACTTAAATTATGTCTTTCATATTACAGACACAGCCACAAAAAAAGGAATTATAATCAAACAAGCGGTTCCTTATGCAAAGGTACTTGGTGAAAGTTGGCCGCTGACCTTAAAAAGGGCTGCAATTGAAGCAAATGCACTTATCCATTTCAAGAGCTATTGTCCCGAATTTGTACCGCAAGTCTATTATTCAGATGAACAGCTTGCTATCACAATCATGGAAGACCTCTCACACTTAAAAATAGCGAGAACAGGCTTAATCGATGGCGATCAATTTCCATTACTATCGAAACATATTGGTGAGTATGTTGCCAAAACGGCATTTTACACATCTGATTTGCATTTAGAACCGTCTGCGAAAAAAGAAGTGGCCCGAAACTTCACGAATCCTGAACTCTGCAAAATTACTGAAGTTTTTGTTTTCACAGATCCTTTTTTTGAAGAACTACCGGGTGAGTATGAAGTAGAATTGACGGATGCTGCCAAAAGCATTTGGAATGATCAAGAAGTAATACTTGAAGTCGCTAAGCTGAAACAAAGCTTTGAAACCGAACAGGAAGCCTTACTTCATGGAGATTTACATACGGGAAGTATATTTGCAAGTGATACAGAAACGAAGATTATTGATCCTGAATTCGCTTTTTATGGACCAGTTGGGTTTGATCTTGGCCAATACACAGCAAACATTCTATTCCAGGCAGTTACACGTAATCCCGCTGGAAAAGAGGAAATTTTCACACACCTCCAAGAATTTTGGGATACTTTTGAAGAGACATATACTAGTCTTTGGAATACCCAAAACAAAAGTCCGTTTCGTCAAGTAAATGGTTATCTATCATATGTGCTCACTAAATTCAGAAAAGATGCATATGGTTTTGCTGGCTGCGAGCTGATTCGGAGAACAATAGGCTTATCTCATGTTGCAGATTTAAATGTTATTGAAGATAAAGAAACAAGAATCGCTGCCAAAACGGCTACATTGAAAATTGGTGCTTTTTTAATTAAAAAAAGGGAACAATTGGATGTTCCAGCTGTGATTGAAGCATTGAAGCAACATACACTGCCTACCTATTCAACCCTTTAAAAGGAGAACTACATATGACGACGACAACAGCCTTACCTTATTCCGTTCAATGGGATGATACTCATATAACTTTATTAAATCAACAGGCCTTACCTACAATTACAGAATTCATTAAACTTTATTCCGTTGAGGATGTATTTGACAGCATTTTGACATTAAAGGTCCGCGGTGCCCCAGCAATTGGTCTAACTGCAGCATTCGGTGTCGCACTTGGAGCGAATCAGGATGGTTCAACTGATTTAGGGGAATTCAAACAAAATGTAACTAAACATATTAAAAAACTAGCTTCTTCACGCCCTACTGCAGTCAACCTTTTTTGGGCGTTAAAAAGGATGGAAAACATTTTGCAAGCAGCCAAGAGTATTCCAACTGCCAAAGAGGCACTTATACTGGAAGCAAAAGCAATCTTTACAGAAGATGAAGAAATGTGCCGAAAAATCGGGGAAAATGGTTTATCCTTATTTGCTGAAGGAGATTCCATATTAACGCATTGCAACGCTGGGGGAATTGCCACTGCTCGCTATGGTACAGCCTTGGCTCCCTTCCATCTAGCGAAAGAAAGAGCCTTTCCGATAAAGGTATATGCATGTGAAACAAGACCTGTCCTGCAAGGGGCACGTTTGACTGCTTGGGAACTAATGCAATCTGGAGTGGACGTCACTTTAATCTCTGACAATATGGCTGCTCATACCATTCATCATAAACAAATCAATGGTATTATAGTTGGTGCTGATAGGATTGCGGCAAACGGAGATACTGCTAATAAAATCGGGACCTTGGGATTGGCAATATTAGCTAATCATTACGGTATCCCATTCTATGTGGCCGCTCCTTCAAGCACTTTCGACCTTTCCCTTGAATCTGGCACATCCATCCCGATTGAGGAGCGGAATGGGGACGAGATTACCTTCATTCAGGGAGTAAAGATAGCCCCAGATAATGTAAAGACATTCAATCCAGCCTTTGACGTCACACCGAATCATCTAATCACGAGCATCATAACAGAAAACGGTATTATTTCACCAGACTATGTGAAAAACATTCCGCTTTTTGTCAATTGAGCCAGGTTTCATCTTTTAGATGAAACTAATCATAACGAGACGGAATCGCATATGTGATTTCGCCTCGTTCATTTTACTATGATATTTATATTTATTCTTGCGAGGTTCTTTATAAAAGATTATATATTATTAAATCAAGCTTAATTTTTCAAAAAATTGATTAAATATTAACAAATAGTGATCGATCAGCACTTCTTACCTTGAAAAAAATTCTTGAAGTGCCTCCTTATTTTTAGTGTAGTCCATTTTCAAAACTGCTCCAGATTGGGGATATATTTCATCTTTATAGCTTCCTTCAACTGGAATCCTTAAGGTTTCTACAGAATCTGGGGATTGGAAGACAACTTGAGAGCCCATTTCCATAATCGTTTTCATCCCAATATCCGTATCTAGGTAGGACATCCCTTTTTCAATAATACTAGGTAGGGCGACCATCCCTTCAAAGGATGAGATTTGATTAATAAATCCCGTTTTTAATTGAACTAATACTTCCTGTTGACGCGCGACCCGTCCAAAATCACTTTCATCATCATGTCGGAAACGGACATATTTCAATATTTCCTCACCATGTAATACATTTTTACCGCTGCTGGCTTCAATGCTCATATCATCAATAATTTCCTGATTCACATTTACCATCACACCATCTGGGGCAAGTAGGTCAACCATCTTTACGAATCCCTTAAAATCAATTACTGCAACATGATCGACTTTAACATCTAAGTTTTCTTGTATTGTTTTCTTAAGTAGTTCACTGCCACCATAATAATAAGCAGCATTTATTTTGTTATATCCGTATTTATAACCCGGTATTTTCACATAACTATCACGCATAATAGAAGCCAGTTTTAGCTTCTGCTGCTCAGGAAAGTAGCGTGCTAGTATCACAGCATCTGCCCGAGAATCCTCCTCTCCACGAGAATCGACACCAATCAATAGAAAAGTTTTCATACTTTCTTGGCTCTCTTCTTTAGAAAGGTTTTTTTCCGTATTTTTATTCTTATTTAATTGGGGAACAGGCGAATATGAACAACCAGCCAGCATTAAGACAATTAAACATATGAACAGTACCTTCTCTTTCATATCCTCACCTCATCGGTAAAAGTAACCATATTTTTCCCCTTTTATTGAAGTATTATGCAATTAACGATAAACAGCCTGTCAACGGTAATCGCTGACAGGCTGTTTATACTCAAATTATTTGATTTCCTTCTTTAAAACTTCCACTGCTTTTTTCACTTGTGTATCATTTTCAAGGATTTTCTCCCGGATGACCTGCATTAATTTTACGGTTGTATCGTCTTTGATAATACCTGTTTCTTTAACCTTTTGTTCTTTTTGGAATTCTTTAACTGCATTTGTTGTTTCTTCATCAAAGAATCCATCTATCTTACCTGGATTATAGCCTGCTGCTTTCAGCATTTTTTCAGCTGCCTTTACTTCACTGGAAGAATCAGATGCTTTCAATTCCTTATCCGGCGAAATATATGGAAGGCTGGCATAATCAGGAAGATTCACTTTAATATCCGGCTTGATCCCTTTTTTATGAATCCAATTACCTTCAGGAGTCAGCCATTTTGCTGCCGTGTATTTAAAGTTAGATCCATCATCGAAGTCTTGGGCTGTTTGTACAGTTCCTTTCCCAAATGATTTAACACCTATTAAAGGAATATCCGCTGATTCACTGACAGCCGCTGCGACAATTTCAGATGCACTTGCACTGCCATCATCAATCAATACGACTACTGGAATCTTCAACTCTCCATTATTCTTCGATTTATAGACATCTTTTTTCCCGCTACGTTCCTCAACTTGAAGAACTACTTCCCCATTTGGAATAAACAAGCTTGCCATATCTATAGCCTGGTCAAGCAATCCACCTGGGTTACCACGCAAGTCCAAGATAAGGCCTTTCATATCTTTCTTGGACATATCATTAAGTGCCGTTTCCAACTCTTTAACAGTATGCTCAGAAAAACTTGTTACTTGGATTTTGGCAACTCCATCATCTAGCATTTCGGCATATACTGTTTCAATTGGAATGGTATCCCGCTTAATCGTAAGAGCAATCGGTTCCGGCTCACCTGCTCTAGTGATGGATAAATCCACTTTCGTCCCTTTTTCGCCTCTGATTTTCAGGACAGCCTCAGAAGAGCTTAATCCTTCAATGCTTTTACCGTCCACACTTAAAATGATATCATTCGGTTTTACCCCTGCTTTTTCTGCTGGAGACCCTTTTATCGGTGAAACGACCATAATTTTCCCATCCTGCTCTTGTATCTCAGCACCGATTCCTTCAAAAGATGAAGAGATGCTCTCATGGAAACTCGATGCTTCCTTTTTATCCATATAAGTAGAATATGGGTCATCCAATGATTTGATCATTCCATTAATTGCCCCGTCAACCAGCTTGTCTTGATCAATCTCTTCATAGTAGTTATCTTTTATCGTATCGTATGTAGAATACAGCTTTTCAAATTCCGAATGTTTATCCGGTGCTAAAGACTCTACTTTTTCATCTCCAAAGGTCAAGGCTATTGTAGTAATCCCTGCGGTTAGAAATATGAGTAAGAAAATCCCCATAATGAACGTAAACTTCTTTATTTTTATGAATTTCCCTGCCTCTTTAGGCTGTTTTTGATTTTCTTCTTCCACTGAAGCCTCACCACTTTCATTCTTCATGACGATATAAACTTTTTCTCTATTTTATCAGCTTTCAGGCTAATCGGAAAATATTAGTTATCAAAAAAACAACTTTTGATCATATATATATCTTTTTTCACCATTTCGCGTAGGTAAAATCAGAAATAAAATTCTTAACCAAACCCATAATATTTCCCTGCCAATAATCTGTTAAATTACAAAAATGCGGATACCATGGAATAAATGAGTCTGTATCCTAACTATCATCGTACAGCTTCATTTATTCCTGGTAACCCGCAAGTAAATTTACTTCTTAATATCAGTCCTGTATAGCTGCTTCTAATGCTACCTCAATCATTTCGTTAAATGTTGACTGGCGCTCAGCAGACGTCGTTTCCTCACCAGTTAATATGTGATCGGAAATGGTTAAAACAGAAAGAGCTTGACGTCCAAATTTAGCAGCAAGCGTGTATAGAGCTGCTGATTCCATTTCTATAGCTAGAATCTGATATTTCGCCCATTTTTCTAATTCACTATTATCGTTATAAAAGTGATCGGCCGTAAACACGTTACCGACCTTTAATTGCAAACCTTTGGCAATACCTGCCTCATAAGCTTTTCTTAGCAAATCGAAATTTGCTGTTGGAGCAAAATCGACTCCCCCGAATGTCAGGCGGTTCATTTGTGAATCCGTAGAAGCGCTCATTGCCAGGATTACATCTCTAACTTTTACATCTTTCTGAATGGCACCAGCAGTCCCAACACGAATCAGCTTCTGCACATTATAGCTATTCATTAATTCATTTATGTAGATGGAAATGGATGGAACACCCATCCCTGTACCTTGGACAGAAATGCGTTTCCCTTTATATGTCCCCGTATATCCAAACATGTTACGTACTTCATTGTATAGTTTAGCATCTTCTAAAAATGTTTCTGCTATGTATTTTGCTCGTAACGGGTCCCCAGGAAGTAAGACCGTTTCCGCAATTTCATGTTCTTTAGCACCAATATGTACGCTCATACAACTATGTCCTCCTTAACTTTTGGTTGAAAAGATATTCAAAAACTACTATACCATATCAACCTCAAGATAGGAAAACAGAACCTTAATTTCAAGAGCTTGTAAGGGATTGAAATCTGGAATCTATTAAGAGGTCTAGAATAAGGCTCTTACATATAAAAATACAAACAAAACGGCGGTGGTCCGCCGTCTTTTAAAATATTTTTAGAATTAAGGGAAAGGAAGCTGCTAACCGTCTAATGACAGGTTACTCATCGACTTCTTCATCAATTATGCATTTTTCAAGAAGATATTCGAATGTGATGTCAGCAAGATCTTCAACTTCAGCTTCTGTTGGAAGATAGCCCCGTCTTATCAATTCTTGAAAGAAGAATTCCGCTATCTCTTCTGTATCAATAAAAACCTCAATTTCTCGCAAATCATCGCCCCCTTAATTAAAGGTGTATGAATGTATAGAGACAAATATTCCAGTAAGGCATTTCATTATATAAAAACATATGAAGTGTTCACTTTTTCATGAAAATTGCCTCCACTTATAATTATCTACTCCTGCCATTATTGAACAGAAGCTTTTGTATAGTAATTAGTTAATTGGCTTATTAGAAGGGTGGAATACCTTTCACTTTGTTTGCTTTTTTTTATGATCCGGATAAATTTCCTCTGCCGCTTTTTCAATTTTAGCAAGGGCGATTTTCATGATATGGTGATATTCATCATCGCCAAAATGTTCATAGAGCTTACAGTAATCATTATATAAATCTAACAGTCCATCGATCATTTCCTTTTTTTCATTTTTTGTCATAGTCATTTCTCGCTCACCTTTACCAGGGTTGTTTTGTTTAGCAATGATAGCAAGCTCATTATTCTTTTTAGAAAGGAGCAGCCCTAATTTTCGAATAATTGCATCTGCACGTTTGGCATCGGCTATTAAGGTCAATTCTTCTTCATGCGCTTCAAGCCATTCCCCGTCGGAGATTCGTGATAACTCATAGATCACATCCTCCCAGGCATTTTCCTTATAGCGCCATATTTCTGTTCGATAGCCGATAATCTTGAAATAATCCTGTTCATATCCATCTACCTGGACTAAGTCACCTAATAAATATTTATACTCAATATCGATCTGTTCTCTTTGATAAAGGATTTCTCCTTCGTATTCATTTATGGATTGCAATGTTTTTTCAATATAAAGACCTTCACTATAATTCACTTCATACACATAAGCACCATCGAGAAATTTTACATCGGTTATTTTCCCGACTGTCCCATACATTATTATTACGACTGTATCGCCTATTTTAAATTTCGGCTGTTTTTTCTTGCCCATAAGAGACATCCCCCAATATGGTCCTTATCGTTTGATTAGTAAATTATATGCACAAACAAACATGGAGGTTAATAGAAAGAGGGGGGCATTTTGCTCAATTAGATACAAAAGTACTCTCATTTAATAAAGGGTCATATCAATGCTAAAGTTATGTGGTGTTACTATTCATTCTTCACGTAAAAAACCGTCTCATCGAATGAGACGGTTCGTTGTAGGAATAGTCAGGATTACGTCTGTTCCTTGGCCATATGTACTTTCAATTTGAAATTTCCCTTTTAGTTCCTCCATAATTTGGATGCATGTCGCAACACCCAGACCATTCCCTTCCAATTTTGTTGTATAAAAGGGCATACCGATATTTTTTAAATTCTCGGGGCTAATTCCTATTCCATCATCACGAATGATTAATTTTATATATTGAGGAACGATTGTAAGATTTAATTCAATCTTCCCCTTAGAATCGAATGCTTCACAAGAATTATTCAAGACATTCAAGAGAACTTGCCTCAATCGGTTTCGATCAGTATAAATATATATAGATTGTGTCACTGAATTAATTAATGTTACATGAGAACTAGGATTTGAAGAAGAATAGACATCTATAATTTCATCGAGGAAATCTTTTAGATCAAGTTTCTCCCATTCAAGCTGATGAGGCTTTGCTAAATCAAGAAGTTGAGTTACAAATACATTAACCCGATTGACTTCCTCAAGCATGACATCACTATACTTTACTATTAAAGTTTTATCATAATCCTGGCTCTTCAATAGTTGGAAGAACCCCTTTATTGTAGTCAATGGGTTCCTAATTTCATGGGCAACCCCTGCAGCTAGCTGACCTACATATTTCAACTTTTCCGTACGAACGATTTCCTTTTCACGATCCTCTATCGTTTCCATCATTCTCTGAAAAGCAAGGTTCAGTTTTACCATTTCTTCAAAGCTTCTTTTATTAGAAACGACGAATTCTTTTCCTTCAATAAATTCCTCTGTTGCTTCAACAAGATCTTGAACAGGTCGTACAAGAGTCTTTGTAAATAAATAGACCACTATAATGATTGATACAAATAAAATCGTGTAAATGGTTAGATAACGTGACAAAAGATCATTCAAAGGCTGAAACACTTGTTTCTTATCAGCTCCCACAACCACAAACCATTTATTTTCCGTTTGTGCCATCGTATGAACAGCCTGAATAGAATATATTTTCTCTCCATTCTCTGCACTGTACAAGTTATCCGTTTCAGAAGCTTCTATCAGTTTTGCTTTTGTTAATCCCATTTCCTCTAAGGTAGAATTCTGTTGGACGCCATGGGGATCTTTTTTGGAAACCATGATACCTTCTTGATTAATCATGAAAATGTTCACAGGATACTTATCACTAATATCAATAGCTTTTCTCTCGATCATCTCCCAAAGGTTTTCTAAGCGGAAGGCCGAGGAGACAACACCAGCCATTTGCCCTGTACTACCATATACCGGTGCACTTAAAGTTATTATGGGTTCAGAATAAGCTCGTGTTTTATACACGTCAGAAAGAAATTCATTACCTTCTAGTGCTTCTTCAAACCAAATTCTCTCAGCTAAGTTAGCTCCAATCATTTTATTAGATGTATCTGCAATAACTTTACCTTCCAAATCCAAATACAAAGCTCCGTAATATTCCCGTTTTGCTCCAATAAACTTTTTTAGTTCATCAGACTTCTCTTCTTTTGATGAGCCAGGATTTATGATTACCGAATTTGCACTTAATAACTTCACATCACTATTCCGTTCGTTCAAATAATTATATGTTTCATTGACGATATTAAGTGAACCTGCATTCAAGGCATTTTTTGCTTCTTTTTCAAGCAAAGAGCGTTGTGATCCATAGGAAATTATTCCTAATATCAGAACAGGTAGACTTGCTATAAGTAAAGAATAAAGCAAAATTCGGGTTTGAAGGCTTTTAAGCATCCTTCGATCCCCCCTATTCCTGATCTCCCTACTGGAGTCCTTCTTCTATTTGGACATATTGTTCCCACGCACGATCAAATACAGTCATACTTTCGAGATAGTCGCCATTCAATTCTAAATAACTACTTAATTCATTATAATCATCCGATTGCTTTGGGAAACTGTGATCGTTATAAGCGTGATTAGCAAATTTAGTGATGGCATCAATTTCTTTAGGTTGTCGGAATTTCATTAAATATAAATAAAACGGTCTCATGTGACGAGCCCTCCTAAAAAGTAACTAAGATTTCAGCTTTAATATATCGGAAACTTTCCCTTCCGTCTACATTTTTAAAAACCAACATGGGTTTTTCTTCCTACAATTATAGGATAACTAACGATATTTCACCAGAAACAGAACGCAATTTATGATGAACTGTGATTGAAGAAAGAGTACAATGTCAATTTTCTTCGAAATTAATTTATATTAACCTTTCACAAAAGTGTCCAAGTCTTGCCTGTCAGGTCAGCTCTTATCCAATAAAAATAAAAGCCGATGTTTCCTTAGCGTAGGAAACATCGGCTTTCTTGTCGAAATTCTCTTTTTTCGGGCACGAACCTAACAGTACAGACGAGTTTTAATCTTTCTAAATAGTTGAATAATTAATACCAAACTAATCTATTCTTTTTACTGAGTACAAGCTAACGTTTAATGGAGCTTAAATAGGTTTGTTTACAATTATTCAACAATCATATAACTCAATGACTTACTCTTTTCTGTCTACACTAAGGGAATCATATCCTTTAAATAGAGAAATATATGTTTTTATAGAAACTGTACAATCTCTTCCTACCTAAAAATCAAAGTAATTCAGCTTCAATAATCTCTTCATCTTCAATTACTCATCATACGCCTTCTGTTTCCCAAGCTGTTTCATATCAATAACTCCAACCCCAGATCATACATAGTATTGTACCGAAGACAGTAATTAGAGCTAGGAATATAGCGCAATATAGAGTCATAAAAATTGATTTGCTATCATCAGTTTCACGAGCATGCATAAACACAACTAGTTGAACAGCTGCTTGTATGAATGCTGTCAATATAAAAATCGTCATGCCTGTTGCTTTTGACATATTGAAGAAGTAAACCAAAAGAGCTACAAACGTCAAAATCAATGAAAATACAAAACCCCATACTTGTTTAGCCGGGAATAATTCCTTCATGTTTATGTCATTCCTTTCATGTAGATAAAGGTGAAGATGAAGATCCAAACGATATCTAAGAAATGCCAGTAAAGAGAGAAAATGAAGGATTTATTGGCTGTTTCAGGTGTCAACCCGCGTTTTTTCACTTGAAGGATAATAAATAACCCCCAGAAAAGTCCTAATGTAACATGTGCTCCATGTGTCCCTAATGTTGTAAAGAGCATCGAAGTAAATGCACTAGTTTGCAGTGTAGCTCCTTCGTGATAATAGGTAATGAACTCAGTAATTTCAAATCCTAAGAATCCTAATCCAAGAAGGAGAGTGATTACGAAGAATGTCAACATGGCTTTCTTGTTGCCAAGTCGCATGGCATGAATTCCAAGCCCGATGACAAAACTGCTTGTTAAGAGCAAGAATGTTTCAGCAAGTACTGGAGTGATTTCAAAAATTTCTGCTCCAGTAGGACCGTTACCCGTCCGATCAACTAATGTAAAATATGATGCAAAGAGTGTTGCAAAAAGCATAATTTCGGCTCCAAGGAAAATCCAGAAGCCTAAAATATTTAGACGATTTTGTTCCGTACTATATTCAAGAGGTTGCGAGTGATCTATTTCCATTTATTAACACCCCCGAATTTTGCTTCTGTCTCTTTAATTTCTTCTACAGAAATGTAATGCCCATGATCTATTTCGAATGAACGATGAGCCATGCAAACAAAGATACCGATTAACCCAATAATCGCAAGAAACCATATGCTGAATACTAACGCAAATCCAAAGACAAAGAAGATACAGGACATGATAAACGGTCCGCCGCTGTTATTGGGCATATGAATTTTTTCATAGTCACCCTTGAATAATTCATGACCTTTATATTTAGCATCCCAAAAAGTTTCCCTTGAGTTCACTTGTGGAATAATAGCAAAGTTATATTCTGGTACTGGATTATGAGTAGCCCATTCAAGGGAACGTGCATCCCACGGATCCTCACTAACATCTCTTGGAGCATGGCGAATGCTATAGTAAATCGTATATACGATTAATACAAAGCTGATTGCCATTAAAGCTGCCCCGATAAACGAAATCATATTTAATGGTCCAAATCCAGTCGATTCAGAGTATGTGTATATACGACGTGCTTGACCATCTAAACCAGTGATATACATAGGGAAGAATGCTAAGCAAAAACCAATGGTTAGAAACCAGAACGCCCATTTCCCAATCCTTTCATTCAACATGAAACCAAACATTTTCGGCCAGTAGTAAGTTCCGGCACCAAGCACAGCAAATACTACACCCGGAATGATGACATTGTGGAAGTGAGCTACTAAAAACATTGTATTATGGTATTGATAATCCGCCGCTGACATCGCAAGCATAACCCCCGTAACTCCACCGATTGTGAAAAGAGGTATGAAACCTATTGAATAAAGCATAGGTACGGTAAATCTGATTCTACCTTTCCACATCGTGAACAACCAGTTAAAGATCTTGATTCCAGTCGGAATAGCAATTACCATCGTTGTAATCGAGAAAATACTATTAACATATGCTGCTTGCCCCATTGTAAAGAAATGGTGCGTCCAAACGAAGAATGAATATATAGAGATAAATACCATTGAAGCAACCATTGATCGATAGCCATATAGGTTACGTCGTGAAAAGGTTGGGATAATCTCACTAAAAAGACCAAATGCAGGCAAGATTAAGATATATACTTCAGGATGTCCCCAAACCCAGAACAGGTTAGCCCAAAGCATATCCATACCGCCCTCAGTCATTGTGAAAAACTTGGTTGCGAATAGTCGATCCATTGTTCCCATGATCAGCGCCACTGTTAATACAGGGAATGCGAAAATGATAATAATGCTTGTGACTAAAGCAGACCATGTAAACATTGGCATTTTCATTAATGTCATACCGGGTGCTCTCATTTTAAGAATAGTCGTCAAAAAGTTAATCCCCGTCATTAATGTACCTATTCCGGCTATCTGAATACCAATCATATAATAATTCGTTCCAACATGTGGGCTAAATTCATTACCTGCAAGCGGGAAATAAGATGACCACCCTGCATCAGGCGAACCACCAATTACAAAAGAGATGTTGAATAGCATCGCACCCATAAAAAATAACCAGAAACTTATGGCATTTAGACGTGGGAATGCTACATCTCGGGCTCCAATTTGTAATGGCACGACGAAATTCATTAAGGCCATAATGTACGGCATCGCCATAAAGATAATCATCACAACCCCGTGTGTTGAAAAAATTTCATTATAGTGCTGTGAATCTAATAATTTGTTATCCGGTACGGCAAGTTGCGCACGCATCATCACAGCATCTACCCCACCACGAAATAGCATCAACAAAGCAGATATTAGATACATAATACCTATTCTTTTATGATCGACTGTTGTTAACCAGCCACTCCATAAATAAAACCATTTTTTAAAGTGGGTTAAACCAACAATGATCAAGAGAACAGTAACACCAATGGCCACCATTGATGAGTAAATGACGGGACTAGGATTAGGTATAAGAAATCTAGAGAAAAAACCCATACTTTTGTGTTTCCTTTCTGAAAATATTTTTCTTGAGATAGACTAAGAAATTATTCATGATTGTGTGCTGATTTTTCTTTACTATTACTTGACTTATGATCATGCTCCATATGTTCACCTTTTGAATTCGTGTTAGAGTCACTTGAGCCATGATGATGTCCAGCATTTTCACCTTCTGGAGCTGGTGAGAAGTCTAAATGAGTTCCAGTAAACGTTAACTGTCCCTCATGACCCGGTTTTAATAATTCATTGAATCTTACTTCAGTAATAGGTTTCGCAGTTTCTTTAACTTCCTTTACCCATTCATCAAACTTATCTTGAGACATCGCTTCGACGTGGAACGTATTTTCAGCGAATCCTTTCCCACTAAAGTTTGCATTTCGTCCCATCATTTCCCCTGATTCGTCCGCTGCTAAGTGTAATGTAGTCACCATGTTAGACATGGCATATTTTTGACCGCCAAGTTGTGGAATCCAGAAACTCGTGATAGGCCCGAATGAATAAAGTTTAAATTCAAGTGGTCGATTTGTTGGAATATACAAGTAGTTTACTGTCTCGATATCGTTTTCTGGATAACTAAAATGCCACTTCCAGTCAGATGACGAAGCGTAAATAACTAATGGATCTTGACCTTTGTACCCTTCCGGAGTGGCTTCCACTTTATTGTTGGAAATTACAGAAACAACGGAGAAGAAAATGACGATTAAAATTGGCACCCCAACAATAATCGTTTCAACAACATGATTCCCTTCAATGTAGGGTGGTTCATATTCTTTAGGTAGTTTAGAGTCACGGTATTTCGTTAACACAAAGACTAAAATAGCACAAACAACAATAACAATAACCGCCATGATCGCAATTGATAGCAAAATCACATTGGCTTGCGTTTGGGCTTGAGGTCCTTTAGGATCTAAGACCGCTAATGATTCACATCCAGAAAGCACATTGACTATGGTAGAAAGAATGGCTAATAGAACCCATTTTGTTTTCATATATGTATCCTTTCTTTTAAGATTTCATTTCTAAGTTATCCCAAAAAATGTTTATTTAAGAATGGTAATTTCTCACAATCACATTTATAGGCGGGATGAATATGAATGAATTCATTTGGGGAATTCAGAGAAACAGGTAATCTAAATACCTATTTGCTATGAAAAGAAATTTGAATATGTGAGGAGATACTGCATGGATTTTTTTATTCCTATTGGTCAAAGTAAGGGTAGTGAAGATGAAAATTTAAAATGATGAAGCTACTAATGCCTTCACCGTTCGAGATGTACACCCTATAGACCACACCGCCGGGCGCACAGAAAAACCTCACCCAAAAAAGTAGATGAGGCAACTTCTAATCATTTTGTTATTTCCCAAAATCAAAGTAATTCCGCTTCAATAATCTCTTCATCTTCAATAACTCATCATACTTGGTCTGTTTTGCAAGCTGTTTCGAATCAATTAAAAATAGCTGATCTTCAATTCCTTTTACTATTTCATCACTCTGAAAAAGAGCTTTACAATTCTCACAATGGGAAGAAGGAGTTTCAGTAATTTCAACGGCTCGCGTTCCATCTGGTAATTCCCAATAGACCGTACCAGTTACCGATGTAAGTTTTCCTATCTCACACCATGGACAAGTTTCCATGCTATTCATCCCCCTTTGGAGTGCTCTTTTTTTGCTGTGCCTGGAATTTCTTTTCTTTTAACTGATCTCGCTTTTCACGTTGATTTTTTAATGAAGCATGCTCCGGGTTGGTAACGTAATTTTCACGGCGATTCATTCGTTTCAGCCCTTCAGGCACTAAATTAAATTGCTTGTCATTCATCAAACCAGCTATTCCTATATCTGACCGTTTTTCTTCCATATCAGGATATATGCCTTTGAAATAATCATCTGCAAGTCCTGGTGTGTAATGCTCAGGTTCGGGATAAGTGGTAATTACTCCTTCAAAATTACGTAGCACTGTTTTTGTCGGTGATTGTGAAAGGATATAGTTCGGTTGTAATGTAATTTTCCCTCCACCCCCTGGTGCATCTACAACGAAAGTCGGGACAGCATATCCAGACGTATGACCGCGTAAGCCTTCAATAATTTCAATCCCCTTAGATATCGGGGCTCGGAAATGACCAATTCCTTCGGATAGGTCGCACTGATAAATGTAGTAAGGACGGACACGAATCTTAACGAGGTCGTGCATCAGCTTTTTCATGATCGCAACACTATCATTTATACCGGCTAGAATAACAGCCTGGTTGCCTACCGGTACACCTGCATCTGCTAGCATCTCACACGCTTTCTTTGATTCTTCGGTAATTTCTATAGATGTATTGAAGTGCGTATTTAACCAAATTGGATGATACTTTTTTAAAATTGCACACAAATTTTCTGTGATTCGTTGAGGGAATACAACTGGAGCTCTCGTACCTATCCTGATTATTTCAACGTGGGGGATTTCCCTTAAGTTTTTTAAAATATATTCCAGGATGGTGTCATTAATCAATAATCCGTCACCGCCGGAAATAAGAACATCTCGGACTGCTGGTGTATCACGAATATAGCCGATTGCAGCGTCTAATTGTTTTTTTGGTACTCCCATACCTATTTGTCCTGAAAAGCGTCTTCTCGTACAATAGCGGCAGTACATGGAGCACTGATTCGTGACCAAAAAAAGGACGCGATCAGGATATCTGTGAGTCAATCCCGGTACTGGTGAATCTTCATCTTCATGAAGCGGGTCCTCCATGTCATATTTGGTTTTATGCATTTCTTCTGAGATTGGGACAGATTGCATTCTGATTGGACACCTTGGGTCATCCTTATTCATCAACGAAGCATAATAGGGGGTAATATTTAATGGGATGGTTTTCGTAGAGATCCTGACACCTTCCTCTTCATCAGGAGTCAAGTCTATAACTTTTTTCAAATCCTCCACAGTTCGGATAGTATTCGTAAGCTGCCACAGCCAGTTGTTCCATTGTTCATCGGTTACATCTTTCCATAGCTCTATATCTTTCCAATTACGCTCGGGCTTATATAAGTCAAATAACATGGTAATACCTCCTGAGTCTTGATAGTAGTATTTAATGCAAGAAGGATGCCAAAATTAACCAAAAACTACATATGCCCATAAAAAAATCCAGATTACATGGTCCATCCGAATTTTAAACATTCAAGTATGTTTTTTCATTTTATATTGCAGGGTCTGCCGTGGAATCTTCAATAGTTTCGAGGCCTGAAAGACATTGCCTCCTGTTTGAAGAAGAGCCTCGGTGATCAATTTCGTCTCCATTTCCATCATTGCCTGACGCAGTGGAAGTATTTTTTCTTTTGAAGTGGGACGTTTTTTTAAAAACTGCGGCAAATCTTCAAGTGTTAATCTATCTTTTTCTGTATGATTCATCATGAATTCAATCGTATGCTTAAGCTCTCTAACATTCCCTGGCCAATGATAATTCTGTAAGAAAACCTTTGTCTTCTCATCAATTCCCTCTATGGAAAGTCCTAATTTCTTGTTATAGAATAAAATAAAATGATTAGTAAGGAATAATATATCTTCAGGGCGCTCTCTTAGCGGAGGCAGCTCATAGCTTAATACATGTAATCGGTAAAATAAATCTGCTCGTAACTTGTTTTCCGTTACGGCTTTTTTCGGATCTATATTCATCGCTGCCATAATTCTTACATCCACTTGGACATTCTTTGCGGCACCTATCCTCCTAATAAACCCATCTTCAAGCACCCGCAGCAACTTTGCCTGCAGGTCAATCGGCATAGATTGTAATTCATCCAAAAACAAGGTGCCACCATTGGCCAATTCAAATAAGCCCTGGCGATCCACTGCACCTGTGTAACTGCCTTTAGCGGTACCGAATAAAAGAGATTCTAATAAATTTTCTGGTAAGGCCGCACAATTTTGTGCGATGAACGGTTCTTTTCGGCGGTTAGAATCCTTATGGATACTTTGAACAAAAAGTTCTTTTCCTACACCGCTTTCTCCATAAACTAATACAGAGGAAGAGGAACGGGCAGCCTTTTTCCCTAGTGAAATTATGTTTCTGAATTCAGTATCACTGGTTAAAATATCGTTAAACGTATATAAATTACCATTCACTTCCGCTTTTTTTTCAGGACCTTTCATTGTCTTGAGCGAGCTTTCCAGGTCAGCTAACCGTTCAGATAACTGCTTCAAACTCGAATAATCCTTCGCTATTTCTATGGCACCAACTATAAACCCATCTACATAAATGGGGAGCGTTGTATTTAACGTTTCAATGATCCTACCATGTGCATTTACATACGATTGACTGTAATTATAAATGGGCTTTTCAGACTTAATAACTCTCAGTAATGTAGAAGATTTGTGATTTAACGAAGGGAAGGCTTCAAGTAATGGTTTCCCGAGTACTTCCCCTACTTTCATTCCATCATGATTGGCTGCCACTCCATTATAAAAGATGGTTTGTCCCTTTGGATCAATCACATGAATGCCCTCATCAATGGTTTCAAGTATCGCTTCTAATACTTCACTTGTATTAAAAAATTCACTAGGCAAGGTCCACCTCCTCTAATACGTCCTTACTTAATATATATGAGGAAATGCCAAAAACTTGTCATAAACCTGCCTGAAAATGAGCACTCATGTATAATTTTTCACCCACAGATTCATGTCCTCAAGTTTATCGAAGATGTAACAGTTATTGGCTAATCGCCCGCGGTATGCGTAATCATGCTGGTGCAGGGCCGCATTCATACCGAATGACAGTGATCGGGCAATGGAATAGATACAATAAATTTCATGTGAGACAAGGTGGTCTTCAAGTTTAGCGATCAAATGCTTCATTAAGCCGTACTGCCGGTGTTCGGGCAGTGTCGCACAATCAGTGATTTCAGCGTTATGGTAGAAGGCATCGATTTCTGCTGAGGCAGCACTAACGATTTTATCATTATGGGCGTAAATATAAAAAACTGTTCCGCTTTTCATGCACTTTTTCACATATTCCGGATCATTCATCGGAGTGGGGTATATTTCAAACACCTTTCCATACAATTGTGCCAGCTGAATAGCATCGGATTCATCTGCTTTACGACAATGGTAGGCTGCTGGCGGAGCATCTAAAGCGGCTTTTAACGGGAGAGTCTGTACACCGGCAAGGATTTGATCCTCCTTTTCCCAGTTTTCACTGTTTCTACGTTCATTCTTGTTATATTTAACAAGGAAGAAGCAATCGCTTCCTAAAAAGTACTTATCTATACTTCCTTCATATAAAAAGCCTTGAACTAGTAATTCTTGAACGTTTTCCTTTCGTGTCTTAAAAATGATTTTCTCTGCTGATATGTTCTCAGCCACCTTCAAAGATTCTTCTACGCAATCTTGAAAGTGACCGAGATAATCTTCCACACGGACCCGCTTATTAAACCGGTCGATTGTAATATGTAATGTGCAACGCGGTTTTTGAATTTTTTTTTCAATAATTCCTGTCTCCATCTAACTTGCTCCTTTCCTATCAATCAAATTATTGTAACAAAAGGCCTGACCCTATGAGAATCAGACCCGTGAGAAACTTATTATTCCTCTTCCACTCCACACCATTCGATTATAGTTAAAGCGATGATTTTTGCAACGTCCATCATTTTATCCACTTCTATATATTCATTAGAATCATGAGCCAACTTCGTTTCCCCCGGTCCGAAGACAACTACAGGAGTCGATCCCACTGATGAAAGATACCCTCCATCCGTAGCCCAGGGGGAGGCTTCAACAGACGGCTGTTCACCCATCACTTTTTCATAGTATTCACCTAGTGTTTTCATCAATGGATGCTCAAGTTCGAGACTGCCAGGCAACCATCTAGCCCCAAACCATTCTAATTCAATGGGCTTCTCTTTGAACCATGCATCAGTCTCGTTTAAAGCCTCAATACACTGCATCAGCGAGCGTTGTGCCGCTTCCATTGTTTCCGTGGGGGCAATCCCAAACCGGCCTTCTAGTACAGCTGTATCCGGCACAGAAGAAGGCCAATTCCCACTTTGAATACTCCCAATATTAATCGGAATTGGAATTTTTACATTTTTATAGAGAGAATGACGAAGTGACTCGTTTCGTTCTTGTTCAAGCTTCTTGATTTCTAGCATTACACTAATTGCTTTATCTATTGCACTTACCCCTTCATATCTTGTACCTCCATGTGCCGACTTACCTTTGACTATAAGCCGAAACCACATCGATCCTTGTTGAAGTGGAAATAGTTTCATATTAGTTGGCTCAGGAATGATTGCCCCATCAGCCCGGTATCCTCGCAAGACGGCCGCAAGTGTACCTGCACCTCCGCTTTCTTCTTCAATCACACTTTGAAAAATAACATCCCCCTTCAATTGTATACCAGATTCAATAATTGCCTCGAGTGCTAATAATAAAGAAACATTGCCACCTTTCATATCGGTCGTTCCACGCCCAAACACTTTTCCGTCTTTTGCCATGCCGCTATATGGGTCATCGTGCCATGCAGCATGATCTCCCTCGGGAACCACATCAATATGACCATTTAAAATGAGAGATTTGCCGTTGCCGATTCCTCTTTTAATCGCAACAAGGTTGGGGTTTCCTTTAAAATCTTTACGATCACAATAAAAATGGGGATGATTTCTTAATTTTTCATCCCCAATCTCCCATAAATCTATTTCGAGACCAAGCTGTCTGCACTTTTCAACTACAATAGCTTGCGCACTCCCCTCTTGGCCTCGCTTGCTCGGTTCCTGTACCAGTTTTTGTAACAGCCTAATTCCATTCGTTCGATGTTCATTCAACCAAGTGCTGATTTTCTCTTCATACATATCACCATTCTCCTCTCTCATTCTTTTAAAATATGGATATTTTTAGAGACTGTAAACGAGGCTTCGGTTTGATTCCTGATTTCCTCGATACTAGAATTTTCAAATAAATCAGTTAATAAGAGACCTTCGGGCGTCACAGAAAATACGCCAAGCTCCGTGATAATCATATGTACGCATTCTTTAGCCGTTAATGGTAACGTACATTCTTTTACTAATTTAGATATGCCTATTTTATCAGTATGCTCCATTAATACGATGACCTTTTTGGCCTTTGCCGCAAGTTCCATCGCCCCACCCATCCCTGGTACTCTCTTTCCTGGCACATTCCAATTAGCCAAGTCGCCTAATTCGCTTACTTGTAGTGCTCCAAGAATCGTGATATCTACCCTGCCCCGGCGAATCATTCCAAATGCGATCGTACTGTCGCAGTATGAAGCTCCTTCTCTAATGGTAATGGGAAGACCTCCAGCATTACAGAGATGCGGATCTTCCTTCCCCTTTTTTGGGGAACTCCCGATTCCAACAAGCCCATTTTCAGCATGAAACATAACTCGATGATCATTCAAAAGATGATTCGGCACAAGGGATGGTATGCCAATTCCCAAATTGACCAGCATGCCATTGCTTATTTCTTCTGCGGCTCGTTTCGCTAATCGATTTCTGACTTTGGTTCCCAAACCCATTTCCAATCGACTCCTTTTGATGGAATGATATAATCCACAAATGCACCCGGTACAATAATGTCTTCCGGATTCAAAGCGCCAAGTGGGACGATTTGCACTGCTTCGACTATGGTGATTTGTCCGGCAGTTGCTACGAGCGGATTCGTATTCCGAGCACTTTTATCAAATATTAGATTTCCATAAGGATCTGCCTTTTCTGCATAAACAATTGCGATATCTGCAGTCAACGCAGGTTCCACTAGATAATTTTTCTCACCCAGCCTTATGGTTTGTTTTCCGTCACGGACTATATCGGCGTCCAGGCCAATGTCGGTCAATATCCCACCAAGACCCATCCCACCTGCCCGGATACGTTCGACAAGCGTCCCTTGCGGTGAGAACTCTACTTCCAGCTCTCCATTGTTCATAAATAGGCCCGCATTTGGGTTAGAACCAATATGAGAAACGATGATTTTTTTCGCACGCCGCTGTGTGACCAGTTTCCCGACCCCTATATCTGGAAAACCAGTATCATTTCCGATTAAGGTTAAATTTTTAATACCTGACTCTAAGATTAAATTGATCAATCCCGGCGGGGTACCGATGCCACCGAACCCTCCGAAAAGAATAGACTGATTATCTTTAAAGAGATGTAGAACATCCTCAAAACGGCAAATTTTCTGGAATGAATTTTCTAACATACTAACTCACTTCCTTGTTAGGATGACAGATGACCCGGTAGGATCTGCTCATTAAATTGTCGAAGTGTTATATCGAGCCTCATTAACAATTCTGCACACTCATCCTCCGAAATCGTTAAAGGAGGAGATATGATAATTGCAGCCCCGGTTACACCATCTAGACCCGCTGCTGCAGGGTACAATAGGATTCCATTTTTCATTCCCAATTTAATGATTTCATTAGTCACGTCGACACCCTTTGGAAGCGGAGACTTTGTCGATTTATCCTGGACAAATTCCATACCAATCAATAAACCCCTTCCACGGATGTCTCCGATAAAGGAATACTTCTCTCCTAACCTCTTCAGTCCTCTAATTAAGTTTTTCCCTCTGTCGGCTGATTTTTCAACGAGATTGTTTTTTTCTACATATTCTAACACCGCTAACGATACCGCACATGATAATGGATTGGCGCTAAGTGTATGCCCTCCGATAATCGACTGAGAGCCACTCATGATTGGCTCCATCACTTTTCTCGTCATTACAGCGGCAGCTATAGGGGTATACCCCCCACTCATTCCCTTTCCGAATGTTACGATATCAGGTTCTACATCCCAATATTCGGAAGCAAGCATCTTACCGGTCCGACCGAATCCAGTCATAACTTCATCGGCAATGAATAAAATGTCATGTTCTTCACAAATTTTCTTGAGTTTTTGAAAATAACCATCCGGTGGAACAATAGCTCCCCCGGCTGCGCCAATGACAGGCTCAGCAATAAAAGCGGCAATATTGTCACCACCAATGCGTCTTATTGTTGCTTCCAATTCCTTAGCACAGGCCATTCCGCACGTATGGGGATCAAGTTGAAGTGGGCAGCGATAGCAATATGGAGGAGAAACGGAAGGATATGATTCAAGCATAGCAGTAAACCGTTCACGGCGAATCGGATGGCCCGACATCGAAAGAGCCCCCATCGTGATGCCGTGGTAGCTCATCCATCTGGATATAATTTTATGTTTCTTAGGTTTCCCTTTTTCCTGCCAATGCTGAATGGCAATTTTCAAGGCAGTTTCGGTCGCTTCAGATCCGCTATTTACAAAAAAGCTATAATTCAGTTCCCCTTTTGTTAGTTCAGCAATTTTTTTGGCGAGTTTCTCCGCTGGTTCACTCGTAAACTGTGAACGATACACAAATGAAACCTGATTAGCCTGTTTTTTCATCGCATCAATAATTTCCTGAACACCATGACCGATGTTAGCAGTAACAGCACCGGATGAAGCATCCAGGTAGTTCTTTCCTTCTTTATCGTATAAAAATACTCCCTCACCATGACTGATAGTCGGGTAGGCTCCTCCTAGGACCGGCTTGATCAATGAAGACTGCTCCATATGCCCACACTCTCCTTCTCTGGAAACAAACTAGCATTATAGTAAAGTGTATGTCCTGATTCAGGGAATCTTGCTAAGGAAATTGACCTAAGCTTGTAAACATCAAAAAATTCTTTTAGATTTTTGAGATGGGTCATTATAAGGAGTGACTTAAAAGGGTACAAAAAAAAAGTGTATCCACAAGAGATACACTTTTTTCTTACAATGCGCTATTTAGCTTTTCTTGACGAATTGACTCTAAAAAATTTTCATCCTTTAAAACAGCCAGCACATTTTTATAAAAAGCAGTTTTATCAATAACTGAGGTATGTACATATTCATACTCTTTTAAAGATGGATGACGCAAAACATGTTTCATGCATGAATGACAAACTTTTTTAGTACCTAACTTATAGTAGTTCAAGTTACTTGCATCCCCATTTGAAGTGTCTTCGTTACAAACGAAACAAGTATGGCTTACACGGCCTTTTTTATTATATTCGGCCAAAGCCCCTTCTAAACGAATGGATGCGGGAATTGTTAATAACACATAATCACCTTTTCTATTTTAAATCTCTTAGTATTATATCAGAAAAACATAGAATTTGAACAATTAGCCTCATATTCCCTAATAATGCTTGTAAAATAATAAAATATTCAGCGCTGACAAGAGATATTACTCCTAAAATCAACCAGAAAACATAGCTTCAGGCAAGTAGAAATATATTCATATTATAGGGAATTACCAGACCACATCCAAAATAACTTAAAACACCGTCCACTTTTGAACGGCGTCTTATCTCTAGTTTTTTTATGAAAGGACATTAACAGTTACTTTTCCGTTTTTCACATTCATCACTGCTTTTGCACCTACCGGGACCGTTACAAATGGATGAACATGTCCAAAGTTAGCATTCGCGATGACAGGTATACCATTTATTTCTTTCTTTGTTGAAATAATTTCCTGCAACGCATAATCAGTCATCCCGGATTCCTTTTGGAAACGGCCTATGACAATTCCTTTTATTCCGCTTGCATCTGGCAATTGAAGCAATGACTGTAAATCTCGGTCAAAACTGAATGGATGGCTTTCTTCATCATCTTCTATAAACAGGATACTATCCTTTAAAGAAGGCATATACTCTGTACCCTGTAAAAGATTGATTGTACAAAGGTTGCCTCCAATGATTGTCCCTGTCGCTTCCCCTTCCTGAATGACCATATATCCTGAATTTGTATGGAAAGTGCGATCATCCTGTTCTAAATGCCATGAATCATCACTCCACGTTTCACTTGGTTCAAGATAAAAGTCATCAACCTGGAGAACTGCTTTTTTAAAGTATTCCATTGTATATTCCAGCCCAGCCTTCATGCCGAACGTCGAGAAATGAGGACCAGGGTATGTAGTTAAGCCTGTTTTTTTATAAATTGCCAATAAGATAGCCGTTATATCACTATATCCCATCAACACTTTTGGATTTTCTTTAATCAAATCGTAGTCAATATATCGTAGTAATTGATTGGCATTATAACCGCCAATAGCCGTAAAGATTCCCTTTACATTTGGGTCCCGAAACGCATCATGTAAATCCTCAATTCGATCTTCAATTGAATTCGAGAAAAAGTCGTCATGGACCAAAGCCGTATTACCATATGTCACTTTAAATCCAAGCTCCATTAATCTTTCTTCTGCCAGCCTGCGTTGTTCCCCTTTGACAATCGCCAGACTTCTCGAAGGTGCAATAATCCGGATTTCATCGCCAGCTTTTAAACGAGAAGGTTTCATATCTTTTTTTCCCCCTAAAATAATTATATCTTTCGTTATTTTAGCAGATATGCTGAATAAAGAAAAACCAGGACACTTAAGAACATGCATTCGTATTATTTCATAGTTTATTCCAAAGAAAAATAACTAGGATTCCTGGTTATTTTCTTTCACCAGCTAAAAACCGGTTCTTCGATATTTTTCAGTTGGTTTTTTTCGATAATTTTACGGGCAATCCAGCCCCCAGACACTGGTCTGAGAAAGTAAGTATTTAAATAGGATTTATTCCTTTAAATTACTAACATAAAGAAAAGACCAGCATTTACTGGTCTTTTAGTTTTTTCTTTTGTTAGCAACAGAATGAAGCACCGATGATAATCAGCAGAATGAACAATACAACGATTAACGCGAAACCTGAACCAAAACCGCAACCGCCACCGCAGCCACCACCATAACCATATCCTCCGCCATATCCACCATATCCGTACATTAAGTTTCACTCCTTCTTGATTTCTGATTTCTCTTTACACCTTACCATATGTCATTAAGCCCGCCTTGGTCTGTGCATTAGCCTATTTTTCTAGATTTAAGAAAAAACTTTCCAATTATTGCTTTCATCTTTATAAATCATATTAGGTGAACAGCCAAGGGCAACCGCAAAAAATGTCAAAAAATCGCCTAGTACTTATTGTGTAAGTTTCAAATTGGGATATAATAAGGAAAAAACCATTCTTAGCCTCTTTAAGTCTTTAAGCTATCTCTTACCTATTTAGATAAATAAAATGTTAATTCGGGGGAACTACATTGAAAAAGAACGCAAAACCCTTCATCCCTTTCGCTGCAATTGCCACGATTCTTCTTATCAGCTATATCCTTCAAAAAGTTCCTAAAACCTATGGATCAGATGATTCATTAAATGTTTATCAAAAATTTCAATCCGGCCAGCCGATTCAATACCTTGTTGTTGGTGACAGTATTGGAAGAGGCTCTGGAGCCGAAAATCCTAATTTAACATGGTTCAAACAGCTAGAAAACAAGATGAATGACGTCAACGATATTCCTTTTCACGGGGATTATGTGGTCCAAAGCGGCTCCACTGCTTTTGAAGGCCTCTTTAAGCTCTCCCAAAGAAAGAAACATGACCATCAAGATTTAATTTTTATCGTATTCGGCGAGAATGACCGCAAATACATGAAGGTAGACGATTTCATCATGACGTATGAGGCGTTAATCAGGAAGGCGAAGCGTCTCCATCCTAATGCAGAAATGTTTACAATAACGGAAAGTAGCTTGAAATATGAGGAATTTGCATCAGCTATCGAACTATTATCTAAACATTATGGGGCTACTAATGTAGATATGCGGCCAATTTTTCAGACTTCAGGCTATACTGAAAAACAGCTGACTAAAGACTTAATACATCCAAATGGACTAGGCTATCAATTTTATGCTAATGCAATTTATGAACAATTTCTTGATAATTTAAAACAGGAGAAGCCAATAGCAAGCCTTCCCTCCAAGCTTCACGCCGGTTCTGAATTAGATTTATCAGAAGTTGACAACTATGAAAAGATGATCGGTTTCCGTCCAAGAGGAGACTACTTTACAAGTAATGCAAAAGGGAGCCTGATTGAATACAATTTCAAAGGGAGTATTCTTGGTGTGAAACTACTTAGAAGCCCTGATGGCGGGGAAGTGGCTGTAATTATCGATGGAAATAATATCACATCTTTAAATACATGGTGGCCCTTTGCACGAGAAAGATATTTGTTTATCACCAATGGACTTTCTCCCGGTTCACACACGGTCCGTTTTGAAGTAACCGGAAGAACAATGGCAAGCGATCCGACCGCATTACCATATGTACGTATATCATCGATCATCACCGATGATATAAACCACTAGTAAAGCAGATAAAAAAACCCTATCATCCAGTGATAGGGTTTTCTAATTAATCAAACAACTTCTTATATTCCCCGTATCCTTCTTTTTCAAGATCTTGGACCGGAATGAACTTTAACGAGGCAGAATTGATGCAATAACGTAATCCAGATGGTCCGGGTCCATCATTGAAAACATGACCAAGATGAGAATCGGCAGTTTTTGAGCGCACTTCAATCCTTCTCATACCGTAGCTAGTATCTAGATTTTCTACCACTTCTTCTTCCACTAGCGGTTTAGTGAAGCTTGGCCATCCACAGCTAGAATCAAACTTTTCCTTTGAAGTAAATAGAGGGTTGCCGGAAACTACGTCTACATATAGTCCCGCTTCCTTCAAGTTCCAATATTCATTATGAAAAGCTGGTTCTGTCCCATTATTTTGAGTGACTTCATATTGAATTGGTGAAAGTTTCTGCTTTAATTCTTCTTTACTGTTCATCTTTTTCCCCCCAATGATGTTGTAAAAATGATTTACGTCCTGACCCAATCGAATACCTTTCGTAATGCTCAGGTTGCTTTCTATAATAATGCTGGTGATACGTCTCAGCCTGATAAAACGTTTGGGCAGGAATAATCGGAGTAACAATTGATTTGGAAAATTTGCCGCTCTCCTGCAGTTTTACTTTGGAAGCTTCAGCAATTTCGCGTTGATTTTCGTCATGATAAAAAATCGCCGTTTGATAGGAACTGCCACGGTCATAAAATTGTCCTCCTGGATCAGTTGGGTCAATTTGCTGCCAAAACAATTCGATTAATTTTTCATAAGGATATACACTCGGATCAAAAGTAATCTGAACAGCCTCATAATGTCCCGTGGTTTCAGAACAAACCTCTTTGTAAGTAGGATTTTCCTTTGTACCCCCTGTATAGCCTGAGATAACTGATTCGATACCAGGCTGCTCATCGAATGGCTTTACCATACACCAGAAACAGCCGCCTGCGAATGTTGCTTTCTCTAATTGCTTAGTCAAATGAAATATCCTCCTTTTATGCAAACGTTCCATTGAATGCATTTTAACGCTTTTATCTTGCCCTGTAAAATATTTTGCCGTTCAAAATGATTAATATATGCTGTCTCACCACTTCAAGTTAGGTTTGACACATGCCCAAGCATACTTCCATATGATGGGTTCATAATGAATAAAATGAGAGGTGAAGGAATTTGAGCGATAAACAATCATTTTTACAAAAAGCCGTAGCTTATGATTTACTATCCTCTTACTATAAATACAGCAATCCACATCTGCATGATTATTATTATCATAAGCACTTAAAAAGTCTCGAAAAAGCAACACAACCCATGAGATATGAACAAAGAAATACAGTAGCACCCTCATATGTAAGAATTCTACACGCTGCCCCAAAGTCTCCAGCTATCGATGTATATGTAAATGAAATGCGCATTCTCAAGAACTTTGTATATAAAGGTAACAGTGGTTATTTATCATTACCCCCTGGAATGTATCAAATCGATATATACCCTACTGGGCAAACCACTTCAACCATATTGAGCCGGAAGGTCGGGCTCGAAAGTGGAAAATCATTTACAGTCGCTGCCGCTGGGGCAAATGAATCGTTGAAAATGTTAACTTTAGAAGATAATCCATTTGTTCCTCAAAATGAAGCCAAGGTACGATTTATCCATCTATCATATGATACACCTTCAGTCGATATTGCCGTAAAAGATGGAGATGTCGTGTTTGCAAACCTTCCGTTTCGTAAAGTAAGCGAATATTTAAATCTATACCCTATGAAAGTTGATTTTGAAGTGAGAACCGCTGGTACAAAAGATGTTGCACTCTCATTACCCAACACAGATTTTCAAGCAGATACCTCCTCAACTATTTATATAATCGGATTGAATCAAGATCAACCTGCATTAGAAACACTTACATTAACTCCATAAATGGGTAAAAAACCAGGATACCTTGATCCTGGTTTTTTACCCATTTATTCTTTATTCACTGCAGCGAAGACGGGATGGTCAATAAAAATGAAATATCATCATTTTTCAAATCAAATTCTTTTGCCTTTACCCTAATGTCGCTTTTAAGTTCCATATCCTGCAGTGATACATAAATACTTTCGTCGTTGGGGCGAATACTGACCCACTCCGGCATATTATACCGATCGTTAATTAAACTCATGACATATGAAACCGGAAGATTCATCTGTCCAACAGCAACAGACTTTTGCTTTAAGATCAAATCACCATTCTTTTGAGCAATTGGTTCAAACGTTAATTTCATTTCAACTTCACGATTAAAAAATGGCATTGTTCCATAAAGCTCGACTTCATCCGTTAAAAAAACTTCATAATGAATGGATCCTGTCAATCCTTCTTTATCAAGATACTGGTTGATTAATCGAGTCAGGTCTTCCCGATTCGTATGAATCTGAAATTGTATATCCTCTTCGTAACTTACTTTTGGTATCAGCTCTTTATCTTTAGCCGGAAGATTAACTAAAATCAGGACGAACAGGATGACCAGGATGTTTAGGGCTAATAAAGAAATAAACAAAGCCTTCCATTTGACTTTTGTCATTCTTGGTCATCATCTCCTTTGGCACTAGCTTCTAACGTGTCCTTTCCAATAGTGGTAATTTCCATGTTATTATAGATTCTTGTTGCAATTAGCTCATACCCGCGATCATTCGGATGAAAATAATCCTCAGCATACAGCAAGTCTTCTTCAGAGTTTTTAAAAATATCATCTATCTCGATAAAATATGCTGAATCATATTCCTTGATAATCTCTTTCCCGCTTTCATTCCAATCATTCATGATCATATCAAGTTCATAAAAATCGGCAAACCATTTTGAAAATGGATTATATACACCCACAAGGTAAATCTGGGCGTGATCATTTTCAGAGCGCACCTTATCAAGTATCTGTCTTAATCTTTTTTCATATCCTATTTTTGCTGAATCAAACTGATTCAGTTCCAAGTTGGAAAAATTCTGTTTAAATACCTTCATGATATCATTTCCACCGATTGTGACAACTATGGAGTCGGCTTGTTCAATGTCGTCTTGAATTTCTGCCTTATCCAATCTTTTTAAAAGTTGATCGGTCCGATTTCCCCGAATGCCATGATTAATCATCTCTACAGAAATAATGGATGGTTCTTTTTCCAGCTTATTTTGTAAATAAGGCAGATAGCCGCCATTATCTTTGCTATCCCCGACACCTTGGGTCAAGGAATCACCGATGGAAACAATTTGAACAGGATCCGGAAAAAAGCTGGCTGGAATGGTTTCCTTTTCACTCAGTTCAATGACGCTCTTTTGCTGAACTGATGACTGATTTGAAACAGTTTCACTTTGACTGCAACCTGAAATCCAAACTAGGCATATGAAAAGACAGGTGATTTTGTACCACATGATCCTCACCTTCCTACCCATATATTATATCATGTAGAAAACGAAAGATTGCAAACAATATACCCTCTTTCTATTCTACTCTTTGCTAAAGCAATAGTTACTATATACTATGAAAAAAAGCAGGGATTAAAAGCTAGTCCTATAAATTTTAGCATGTACTTAGCATGTAAAATCATTCTTCACTTCTGCTGTTTCGTTCATAAACGATTTACAACTATTTGACTATAGGATAATGGACTTTTCCCTTTATTTTCATTTTAAAACTATAAAAACAGAAAGAACAGGTAATTTAACCTGTTCAATAATTCTGTAAAATTTTAATATGTTTGATGATTTCATCAAATGGAATATCCTGCAAACCTGTGTATTCTTGAATAATCTTCCCATCCTGATCCACTAGAAAAAAGCTAGTCTGATGGATAACCTGGTCCTCATTTTCAGGTTTCTTAACAAGTGTTTTAAAGTTCTCCAATGCAAACTGCTCGATTTCTTCTTGACCATAGCCAGTTAGGAAGTGCCAGTTTCCGTAGTCTACATTAAATTGATCTCCAAACTTTTTTAATACATCGGGTTTGTCAATCTCTGGATCCACTGAAAAGGAAACAAACTCTACATCTGAGATGCCTTCGTCCTTCAACATTTGTTGAAGTTTAGACATATTTGAAGTCATTGGCAAACATACATCCTCACAACTTGTAAAGATAAAGTCCGTGACCCAAACCTTTCCTTTAAGGTCACTTTTTGAAAAGGGTTCCCCTTCCTGATCTATGTAACTGAAATTTTCAAGGTCCCAGTTTTTCGCATCAGGTACTCCGCTTGAACCGCATGCTGTTAACAGCAATAATACCGTTGTGCCTATAGCTGCCTTAAGCAAATGCAGCATTCTCATCCCTACCCCGTCCTTTATGTATAAAATATTCTGTTACTTCATTTATTCTACCAGACCAAGTGGTGTGAGAAAAGTAACTCTTTCTACAATCTAAAGACAATTTATTGAACAATGAAATAGCTCAAATCATACACATAACTTCGGTAACTGCTTTTCTATAAGAAATCAGTCCCAATAATACATAATAGCCATGGCGCCTTCACCTGTATGGGTACTGACTACAGCAGTAGTTGCCTCTATCTTTATATCGTGAAAACCTGATAATTCTGATATGGATTTACGAACTTTATCCGCAATTTCAAAACCGTTTGCATGAACAAACCCAATGCTTTTAATTGTTTTTCCGTGTGTATCTTCCTTGAATTTCTTGACAATATATTTCACAACCTGTGACTGGCTTCTAGCTTTGGACACAGGATTCAGTACACCATCGTCAAGAAGAGCAATCGGCTTGATGTGCAATAGGGAACCGATAAACGCAGAAACTTTACCAATTCTTCCACCCTTCACAAGGTTATCAAGAGTTTCAATGACAATGATTAAACTTGACTGCTTTTTAATGTTTTCTAGGCGTTCAATTATCTCTTCAGAAGATTTCCCTTCTTTCGCCATTTTTGCTGCCTCAATAACCTGAAATGACATGGCCTTTGAAATGAATTTAGAGTCTAAAACGGTAACTTTTGCATCAGACATACTAGCCGCGCTCTCCGCTGAGCGGACTGTTCCACTCATACCACCAGTCATATGAATAGAAATAATCTCACTACCGTCTTTCCCAAGTTCATCATATACCTCCACAAAGGTTCCTACTGCTGGTTGAGAGCTTTTTGGAAGTTCTTTAGACAGATTCATTCTTATCAAGAATTCTTCCTGTTCTATTTCAACCTTATCCAAAAAAGTCTCTCCATCAATATAGATTGATAGAGGAACCATTGTTATATCATAATATTCTAGTTCTTCTGGTGTCATATCTACTGTTGAGTCTGTTACTATCTTTACTTTATTCATCATTACACATCCCTAAATTAACATATCTATTGTATTATACCTACTCAAAGAACGCATTCAAACTAAACTATTCATTTTCTATGTTAAAGAATACATTTAATTCTAAATGATTACACAAAAAAAAGACCATCCCATAAGCCAACTAACACACGCCGCTTATTCGATATTACATGGAATTAGAGGCATCTCTTTTATAGGAGAAGTTAGCTATGGAACAGTCCACATTAAGCATTATTAAGTAAATTCTCATAAAAAATCTTGTGATAAACAGGCCGTTTAAGTACTGATGCTAAATAATGCTTAAATGAGTAATTTTCTTTATGATCTTTATTATCAAAAACTCGTTTTACAAACACTTCCAAACGCACGGTCAACATAAAAAAATTCGGATCACTAGGCAATAAAACAGGAATTTCTGAAATTGTGACCTTATGTCCAAAACAATCTTTGAATTCCAAGCATTTGAACATCAAATTATCAATCCTCATTTTTAACCGATTGCTTATATTATACACAATAAACCCAAAAGTATAAATATTCATATGTATAAAAAACTGACAAGCCCCAGCATTTTTTAAATTACAAAATGACCCACAAGGGCATAATGCCTTCATGGGTCATTTTTTTATAAATCTTCCTCGTTATTAAAGGTTTCTTCAAGTAAACTTTCTCGCTTCACCTTACGTTTATACACTATTTTAGATAGTGAAATACTGATTTCATATAATAACAATAGAGGAACCATAACCAAAAAGTCTGACATAAAATCAGGTGGCGTAATACAAACCGCTATAACCACAAGTACAAAATAAGCATACTTCCTTAATTTTTGAAGCACGTATGGGTTAATTACACCAATTGAGGTCAAAAACATGGTAACTACAGGGAGCTCAAATAAAACAGCAAAAGGAAGTGTCATATTCAAGACGAATGAAAAATACTTATCCGCTGTAAAGTTGGTTATGAACATATCATCGCCCAATTCAATCAAAAATTGAAGAACGGTTGGGAAGATGACAAAATAACCAAAAGCAAGTCCTCCGATAAAAAGTATGAAGAGAGCAGGTATATAGGCAAGCGTGGCTCTTACTTCATTTGGCATCAAAGCCGGTTTAACAAATAACCAGATTTGCAGAGCAATTATCGGAATCGTTGTGGCAATGGCTACAACTCCTGAAAGCATAAAGTAAATCCAGATAATATCACTCGGTCCTAATACCATTAAGTCGAAATCAAGATCCTTCACAAACCAATTATAGATATCTTTAACATAAATAAAACTGACGATAAAAAAGATGAAAAAAGCAACAGCCGTAATGATAAGCCGTTTTCTCAATTCATCGAGATGATCGATGATATTTAATTCTTTATCTTCCAAAGTTGATCACGCCTTCATCTGAAAATCCGTATCTTTGTTTCAGCATAAAGGCGCAAGACGGTACCATCTTACGCCCAGCATTTAATTATTCATGATTTTTTTGTTGTGTTTTCTTTTCTTCTTCATAATCACCTTTTGTTAATTCACTCGTAGATTTTTTAAATTCACGCAGTGTTTGTCCAAAAGCACGACCTATCTCGGGAAGTTTCTTCGGACCGAAAATAATTAATGCTAATATTAAGATGAGAATTAGACCAGGTACTCCAATGTTCGACATTGATACATCCCCTTTGGTGTTGTAATTCGACCTACTCTGATTATAATACCATTTCCAACCAATTGAAAGTAAACTGGCATTTCTTCATAAAATGGTAACAATTATCGACAGATTATTTATAACAAATGTGCGGGTAGAATAAAATGTAAAAACATATTTATTATTCTATCCTAATTTACCATTTTGTCTATAATTAAATTAATAAGTGAAATAAATTACTGTCTTTATTGACTTCAACAAAGGAGAATCCTTTTTTATTCATTCTTTGAATCAGTCCATTATAATCATTTTTGTCTTTTAACTCCACACCAACAAGGGCCGGCCCGCTTTCTTTATTGTTTTTCTTCGTATATTCAAAACGGCTAATATCATCATTCGGTCCTAACACCTCATCAAGGAATTCCCTTAGTGCTCCCGCCCGTTGTGGGAAATTTACGATAAAGTAATAAAGCAGACCTTCAAATAATAAAGACTTTTCCTTAATTTCCTGCATACGGCCAATATCGTTGTTACCCCCACTGACAAGACAAACAACTGTTTTTCCTTTGATTTGTTCTTTATATAAATCCAGTGCAGCTACTGATAACGCCCCAGCCGGTTCAGCCACAATCGCATGCTGATTATATAAATCCAGTATCGTGGTACAGATTTTCCCTTCAGGAACGACAACGATATCTTCCAAGTTTTCCTTACAAATCTGATATGTCATCTCTCCTACATGCTTAACAGCCGCACCATCAACAAAGGTATCTATGTTTTCAAGTTCAGTCGCTTTTCCTTCTTTGAACGAATATTCCATTGAAGCAGCACCAAGTGGCTCTACTCCAATACATTTCGTTTTCGGCGAGACCGATTTGAAATAACTTGAAACACCAGCCATTAGTCCCCCACCACCGATTGCTGCGAATATATAGTCAATTTCATCTTCACAATCATTTAGGATTTCAACAGCTGTTGTACCTTGCCCGGCGATTACCTTTTCATCATTGAAAGGATGGATAAAGGAACGGTCTTCTTTTTCACAGCACTCCATCGCCATGGCAAATGCATCATCAAATGTATCACCAATTAAGACTATTTCAACATTTTCCCTGCCAAATAACTGAACTTGATCGACTTTTTGCCTTGGTGTTGTAGCAGGCATGTAAATTTTCCCATGAATTCCTAATTGACTACAGGAAAAGGCCACTCCTTGTGCATGATTTCCTGCACTGGCGCATACGACTCCGTTCTTCGTCTCTTCCTGGGTCAAGCTTTTCATTTTATAGTAAGCTCCTCTTAATTTAAAGGAACGTACATGTTGAAGGTCCTCTCGTTTTAAATAAACATTACATTCATATTTTTCAGAGAGCCTCTGATTTTTTTGTAAAGGAGTATGTAAAACAATCTCTTTCAGTTCTCTATAGGCAATTAGAATATCTTCCAATTGAATCCCCCTATTCATAGATACAGTCTGGTTCATAACAATCCCTCATTTCCTTCCTAATCAATTCAATTATTATAGCACTTTACTGTTATTAATGTAATTGATTTTTCTAAAAATTCTATCTTTTGTTTGTTTTAAACCAAAAAATCCGATTATGGCTAATGTTCCATAATCGGATTTCACTCTTATTTTTTTTGCAGGATAATATATTCATGCGGATAGAGATTTTTTTCATCCATGATACCCGGGAGTGATGAGATCTTTTCCCATTCTTCATCATTAATTTCCGGAAAATAAGTGTCACCTTCAAAGTTCTCATGAATTTCCGTAATATATAAGCGGTCTGTAAAAGGAAGAATTTCTTTGAAGATTTCCGCTCCACCAATCACGAAGACTTCCTTGTCACTTTTATCCGCAAACGTCTTAATTTCTGAAATATCATGTAATACAGTGCAGCCCTCTGCTGTAAATTCAAGATTTCGGGTAACGATGACATTTTCCCTACCAGGCAGCACCCTCCCGATTGATTCAAATGTTTTACGGCCCATCACAATTGGATGACCTAACGTCACTTTTTTAAAATACTGGAGATCTGCTGGTAAATACCACGGTAGTTGATTGTTTTTCCCTATCACTCGATTTTGACCCATGGCCACTATCAACGATATCATATGCTAACCTCACCTTTTATATGGGGATGGGCTTCGTAGTTTTCCAGAACAAAGTCCTCGAAATTAAAATCAAAGATATTTTTCACTTCCGGATTTATTTTCATGATTGGCAGTGGTTTGGGATCTCTTGTCAACTGCAGTTCCACTTGGTCAAGGTGATTCGAATAGATATGAACGTCCCCAAATGTATGTACAAATTCACCAACTTCTAAATCACATACTTGGGCAATCATCATCGTTAATAGCGCATATGAAGCTATATTAAACGGAACACCTAAAAATACATCGGCAGAACGCTGATAAAGCTGGCACGAAAGCTTGCCATCAGCCACATAGAATTGAAAGAAAGCATGGCAAGGCGGCAATGCCATTTCGTCCAGTTCTCCCACATTCCAAGCACTTACTATCAATCTTCTTGAATTTGGATTGGTTTTAATTTGTTCAATCACTTCACTGATTTGGTCGATTTGTCTTCCATCCGCTGCTCCCCAAGAACGCCATTGATGACCATAAATCGGGCCTAATTCTCCCTTTTCATCAGCCCATTCATTCCAAATGCGCACGCTATTTTCCTGAAGGTAGCCGACATTTGTGTCACCCTTTAAAAACCATAATAATTCATGAATAATCGCTTTTAAACTAACTTTTTTCGTTGTAAGGACAGGGAACCCATCCTTTAAATTGAATCTCATTTGATATCCAAAGGTACTTATCGTTCCTGTTCCCGTACGATCACCTTTTTGAGTTCCATTTTCAAGTACATGCTTACATAAATCTAAATATTGCTTCATGGTAAACCACCTTTTCTACATTCATCCTTCTTATTTTAACGTATTTCAGCTCAATGTTTAATCTAATTGTTTAATAAAATTATAAGTCTCAGGTGCTTTTTGTCTAAGTAGTTGATTTTGTTCAAAGTTTACATAAAACATGGCAAATGTTTCTGCAAAGTATTCTTCAGGATAATTTAAAAAATAAGACTGTCCTGGAAACAGTACATCTACTTCCTTTCCCCAAATTCTCAAATAATCTATGTCCTCACGGATGCCATCATAAACAATATTATCAATGGAATGCGCAAGCTCATGTAGCTCCAAATTTACAGACCCATGTCCTTTTCCCTTATCGCTTGCACCGATTTTAACTAATACGGTATATGAACCACCCATGCCTGGAACGGAATCCCATGTTGTATCTTTATTCAAATAACCACGTGGAGCTTTCCCTTTTAAATAGGCCGCTGATTGATTTTCTGTCAAATTTCCGTTGAATAGCTTCATTCTCACTCCATGGTCTACAGTTTTCAACAGTAGGGAATGAGGAAGTGCATCAATAGTTTCTACAATCCTTAAGGCTTCCTGTTCATCGAAATCCTCTTCAGGAAATAAAAATAAACTTTGCAGTTCTTTATTATCCTGCAATATTTCCGCCTGCCTTAAAGGATTATCTTTCGTCAAATTCCGCCATTTCACTCCTTCCGCTTTAGCTAAGGATAGGGAAAGCATTGAAAGGAAACAAGCAAATAATACAAGTATTGCTATCCAATTTTTATATTTCACCTTCAACCCTTCCTTTCCTTAAATCCAATGTATATTGCGAAAATATATGTATATTAAACTACAAAAAAATCCCTATACTATTATATTAGTATAGCATATTAAGACAATATATTAACTTTATGTTTTTCTGGTAAATTTGGCTGAAGATTTCTCCCACTAAGCACCAATTCTCCGGATTTTTCATATATCAACAGTATCTAATCGTAAAAGGTTTAAGGTGATTACATGAAATCGATTAATAAAAAGGTCATCCTGCATGAGCACCGTGAACTTGCCGAAGAAGTTCTTGATATCTACAGTTTAAAAGTGTTTATCATTCTCGACCTTTTGCTGTTCTCTATTTTCTTCGGTATATTGCTACATCCTTTACTCACTTCACTCTGGCTTAACTTTTTTTTACCTTTTCTTTTTTTCACAACATTTACTGTCATTCTTCAACTATTTGATATTTTCCAAAGAAAAAGCTGACATCATTTTGATGTCAGCTCAGACTGTAGACAAACTCGATGAAAATCGAGTTTGTCTACAGTTTTTTTGAGGGGTTGTAAAAATTCGAACGTTGATTTCCACTCCAGGCACTCGCTTTCCGCGGGCGGTCAGGGAGCCTCCTCGGCGCCTTTGCGCCTGTGGGGTCTCCCTTGGACATGCTTTTCCCGCAGGAGTCTCGCACCTTCCGTTCCAATCAACTTTGTTTTAACAATTAGAAATAAACACTTTTTCCTACAGTCTTTTTTGTTTTAATATAGGAGTATTAAAACTTGAGGTGATGACGATGCTTTCGAAACATAATTCTATTCAGCGAGATCAACTTGAAATGATTACTTTGGATCAACTGGTGCCAGCGAACCATTTGGTTCGTAAAATTGAGGGGGCCATTGACTTCACTTTCATTTATGACTTGGTGAAAGAGATGTATTCAGAGATAGGCCGCCCAAGTATTGATCCAGTTATTTTAGTTAAATTGACATTCATTCAATATACCTTCGGTATTCGTTCGATGCGTAAAACGATTGAAGAAGTTGAAACGAATATGGCTTACCGTTGGTTTTTAGGTTACGGTTTCCATGATAAAGTACCTCACTTCTCAACGTTCGGGAAAAATTATGAGCGTCGCTTTAAAGATACAGACCTGTTTGAACAGATTTTTTATCGTATCTTAATGACAGCCTCAGAAAGAAAGTTAATTAGTGCAGAGCACGTATTCGTTGATTCAACACATGTGAAAGCCAGTGCGAATAAGCGGAAATTCGAAAAGAAAATCGTTCGTAAGGAAACACGAGCATATCAAGGACGCCTTCAAGAAGAAATAAATCAAGATCGTGAAAACAATGGAAAGAAGCCTTTTCCACCGGATAAATTTGATAAAGAAGAAACCAAAGAAATTAAAGAAAGTTCAACTGACCCTGAGAGTGGCTACTATGTAAAAGATGAACGAACAAAACAGTTTGCCTATTCATTTCATGCGGCTGCAGACCGCAACGGTTTTGTGCTGGGGACGATTGTAACACCAGGAAATACGCATGATAGTCATACCTTAGAGCCTCTTGTTGAACAAGTGATTGAGAAAGTTGGAAAACCTGAAGCTGTTGCCGCAGATGCAGCTTACAAAACACCAGCCATTACAAGCTACCTTTTTGGGAAAGAAATCACACCAGCTTTACCCTATACACGTCCACGAACAAAAGAAGGGTTCTTTCGCAAGCATGACTATGTTTACGATGAACATTTTGATTGTTATCTCTGCCCATCGGGCGAGATTTTAAAGTACTCAACAACAAATAAAGAGGGCTATCGCGAGTACAAATCACCCAAACACACTTGTGCGACATGCTCATTTTTATCACAGTGTACAGTAAGCAAAGACCATCAAAAAGTGGTGACACGCCATATCTGGCAAAATTATATGAAAGAAGCAGATCATCTGCGTCACCACAAGGATGTAAAATCTATATATGCGAAACGCAAAGAAACAATAGAGCGTGTATTCGCAGATGCAAAAGAAAAGCATGGTATGCGTTGGACTACTTTAAGGGGATTTGAAAAATTGTCGATGCAGGCGATGCTTACATTCGCTGCCATGAATTTAAAGAAGATTGCCAATTGGACATGGCAAGGTCCAATAATGGCTTAATAAAGTGGGCTCGTAGAGGCCCAATCTCTTAATCTTGATCAAAATTCAAAGGGAATTTCAAAAGGGGTCCAGAATTAAAACATTCTGGACCCCTTTTGTCTACAAACTGAGCTGACATCATTTTGATGTCAGCTTTTATTATTGAGTGTTTAACCGTGTTCTTTAACCCTTTTTTCTTTCTTAAAATGAAATACGATCGTAGTGCCGAAAATAATGAAAATAAAGGCAAAGAAAATAGCATGAGGAATTTCAATCCCTGCAACAGCAATAAGCATTTTTATAGCAATGAACCCTATTAAAACATATGCTGCAGTTTCTAATTCTGGAATCTTATCAATCAGCTTTAAAAATAACCCAGCCACGCCTCGCATCATCAAGACACCAATCATCCCACCGGTTAAGAGGACCCAGACTTTTTCACTTACCCCAAAGGCGGCCAATACGCTATCGACGGAAAATGCAATATCCATCAATTCTACAGCAGCAACCGTTCCCCATAAGGTACCAAACATACGGATCAGCAAGCTGTTTTTGCTCATTCCCTGAATATCTTCATCGTTTCCAGCTTGTTTTTTTCTTTTATCTCTAAAGTATTTGAACGAGAGCCAACCAAGGTAGGCGGCTCCAATGACCTTCACCCACAAAAGTTTAATGAGGAAAACACCTATTCCAATTGCTACAAACCGGAAAGCATAAGCACCTAACAAACCATAAAAAAGAGCTTTTTTCCGTTGTCTTTCCGGCAGGTGCCTGACCATTACCGCCAAAACCAAAGCGTTATCCGCTGACAGTAGTCCTTCCATTAATACGAGCGTACCAATCAATCCCCAGCTAACCGGGTCGGTTAAAACCTCACCCCACATATTCCAGTCAAAAAATTGAGCATATGTATTAATGACGTTATTTAACAACTCTGACATGATGAAGACTCCTCTGCTACTGTAACTATAAAAGTAGAAACCCAATTGAAAAAGATCATCTTACTTATCTAGCTTTAAAATATCTAATCTTGTACTTTGTTTAACACAAAATAAATACGTTGCATAACAACGTATCATTTAATACTTATATAACAATTATCATACTCTTACATGTGCTTAAAATCAATGGAACCAAGCTACTAAGAGAGTCTTTGTTTACTTGTCCACTCTGGGGGTGTATTTTTATCCCAATATATTTTTCCTAAATCATAATGGGTAGCATATGAATCATGATAGGTATGATAATGAAAATCAAACCAATATCCCTCTAATGGCGGATTCTCCTGCCTGACATGGAACCGCATGATATCCTTGCCGCTTATCGAATCAAATATATGAAAAATTTTCTCCGCTCTACCCGCACTTGGCTGCTCTGTAATCGTTAATTGCTGTAATTTTTCATCAGGAAATTGGGCCGTTATTTCTGTAATAGCATCTTCCATTTTTGGTAATATGGCTATTTTGAATTCATCACCAATTTTAGGATTGATTTTCTCGCCAAATTTCATAAATGCGTTTTCCTCAGCTTTATTCAGAATGCCTGATAAGAACTCTTCCCGATTAAATTCCTCTTCTATATCAGTAGGTTTTTGAGAAGAAAGATAGGATAAATGTTCTTCTTCTACTAACCCTTTTTTAGTATCCTTTAACGAATCGGCTTCAGCCAGCCACGATAGATCTGAAGGGGTGACAAGCCCAAATGTCAAAACGGATACTAAAATGACGAGACTTTTCCTGAACCAAACCGCTGCTTTCAAATTTCACACTCCCCCTTCTTCTTATTATTTTCTTTATATTTAGTATACTTTTATTTTTTAGTAATTACGAATAAATAGTTACCCAGGTTTCAAAAATCTTTAAAATGGATAAATACCTATATAAAGTTCATGAACCCAAACTTTTTTACTAAATATCCACTATTCAATTTGTAAATGAAGGATTTTGACGATATTTGGAGAACTTAATAAGATTCAAGTCTTTTTAAGGAGGGGTCTTATATGGCTTTGACTACGACTGCCATGGTGGCTTTATGTCTTGTAACGTTAGCATTTTTCGTATATTTATCATTTGCTGATTAAGAATAAATAAATACCTACGAAAAATCTCCTTGTCATTCATCAGTAATGACAAGGTTTTCTTTTAAAAAAGGCGTTACGACTTGGCAGATAAAAGGACTGAATACTGGAGGAATTACTTTGGAAAACAACAATGGAAACACTAAAGATGATTACAAGAGGGAAACAGCCACAGGGAAGGCCGGAATGGTCGTTACCGCTCATCCCGTAGCTACTTCCATTGGGGAAAAAATATTACGTGAAGGTGGAAATGCGGTTGATGCGGCTGTTGCCATCCAATTTGCTCTGAATATTGTAGAACCTATGATGACTGGTATCGGTGGCAGTGGTTTTCTTATGGTATATAACGAAAAGAATAATGAAACTAAAATATTCGATGGCCATGTAAGAGCACCTAAAGCCGCGCATCCAAACATGTTTCTTGATGAAAAAGGGGAAGTCATCCCATTTAAAAAACGTTCGATTAAAGCTACAGCAGTTGGTATTCCAGGAATTCTTAAGGCTATGGATGAAGCTCTCTCCGAATACGGTAGTAAGACATTAGCAGAACTTATTGAGCCCTCTATTGAATTCGCTGAAAAAGGAGTTCCTGTCAATTGGGTATTTTGTGATGCCCTTGAAAATTTTGAGTATCGGTTAGGTGAAGAAGCCCGTAAATTCTTCATTCCAAACGGTAAACCATACAAAGCTGGTGACCTCCTAATAAAAGAAAAATTGGCTAATACCTATCGAATATTACAGCGTGATGGAATTTCCGCTTTTTATGAAGGTGAAATCGGAGAAGGAATCATTTCCTGTATTCAGGAACTTGGAGGTTCTATGGAACTTTCTGATTTACAGGACTATAAAGCAACCATTGATGAACCAATGTTTGGTACTTATAAGGATTACCAAATTGCTTCATCGATGGCCCCAAGTGCAGGAGGATTCACTGTCATTCAAATTCTAAAAATATTGGAGAGCTTCCACTTAGAACAATATGATGTGCATTCATGGGAAAAATATTACTTAATTGCCGAAGCAATGCGTCTAGCATTTACTGACAAAAAGGCTTTTCTAGCCGATCCCGAATTTGCCGAATTACCATTAAAGGGTCTTTTGCATGATGAATATATAGCTAAACGACGCTCATTCATTAATTTTAAGGCAAGAAATAATGCAATTGACTTTGGAAATCCTTGGATATATGATTCTGTGAAACAAAGGGATGTCATCCCACAACCAAATGACGAAGAACGTAGTGAAACGACTCATTTTACTGTCCGTGACAGATGGGGAAATATTGCCGCATGTACATCAACTGTCGAACATCCATTCGGTTCCGGTATCATGGTTCCCGACTATGGCTTCATGCTGAATAACGAACTGACGGATTTCGATTCCATTCCAGGCGGTATGAATGAAGTACAGCCAAATAAACGTCCTGTCAGCTGTAAAAGCCCAACCATCATCTTTAAAGACGGTGAGCCTATTTTGACGCTAGGTTCTCCAGGAGGACCGACCATCATCAGTTCAGTCGTACAAACGATCATAAATGTACTTGATTTAAAAATGGACTTAAAAGCAGCCATTGAAGAACCTAGAATTTTCACTCCTATGGGCCCTCATATTGAATGGGAATCAGGTATTGATATGATTAGCAAAGGCCACTTAGAAGCAATGGGCTTTGCATTTAATGAAGTGCCCCATTCTATAGGGAATGTTCAGGCAATACAAATCAACCCGGCTGACGGGTCAAGCTATGGTGCTGCAGATTCAAGCCGTGAGGGCTGTGCGGTAGGTCTAAATGAGTTAGATTACAAAGCTTAATCACAGTACAGAAATGTAGCCATAATGAAATTTGGATGTTTTTCTCTTTAATACTTCAAATCCAAATTCCTCAAAGCGGGAGCTACGAAAATGGTCCTTCAACACGACTCTCTTTCGCGCAACCCGCTTGGCTTCTTTCATTATTTCCATTGTTAAGTCGTGACCTTCCGCAAAATGAGCCAACCCCCTAATCCCATTTGATTCTTGAATCGTTTCCTCAAACATTGGATCGAAATATACCACATCGAAATGATTATCCGGTAATGTTTTCAATAACTCGTAATGATCAGTATGAATGACCTTAATTCTTCTCATCGCTTGAATCATCTTTTCATCTGCATTCTCCCATGTTTTCAAACCATGGTCAACGAGCAAGGCCAAGTATTGATTTTCTTCCAAAGCACTAATCTGTCCATTTTCTCCAGCAGCAAAACTTGAGACAATCGCATCTGAGCCCAAGCCCATTGTACAATCAAGCACAGTACTTCCTTCCTTTATATCTCCAGCAACGAGAAAAGGATCACTTTCTCCTTGTTTTATTCTTTTTATTCGGATCATAGCAAGGTTTGGATGAAAAAAGAATGGCTCTTTTTCTTCAAACCGATATAGCTCCATTCTCATTTTTCCAAAAACAAGGCAATCATCTTCACCATTTTCTGATTGAATCGCCCTAACCGAGCGTTTTCTTCGGGCAATAAAAGGAATATGTAATTTTCCTGCTAACTTTTTGGCCATCATTATTGTCTCATTATCGGCTCTTCCTGCTGTTGTGATAAACATCGTCCTACCCCTTTAAACTGTTAAAAATTTGAAAAAGAATGCCCTGTTTCCAGGACATTCTACTTTATCACTTATTTCACTTGACTAAATGCTGCTAACAAGTTATCCATAATAGCTTCCATCGGCTGGCCTTCAATTTCATGACGTGGAATGAAATGTAAGACTTCTTTGCCTTTTAAAAGTGCCATGGATGGCGAAGAAGGTTCAATTCCGTCAAAATACTCACGCATTTTGGCTGTTGCTTCTTTATCTTGACCAGCAAATACGGTTACAAGATGCTTTGGTTTATCCTCTGCTTGGAGAACAGCTTGAGTAGCAGCTGGACGAGCTAACCCGGCAGCACAGCCACAAACTGAATTCACTACAACCAATGTTGTACCCTCGACAGCTTCCATAAAGTTTTCAACAGCTTCAGCGGTTTCTAACTCCTCAAAACCTGCTTGAACTAATTCAGCACGCATAGGCTTCACCATTTGTTTCATATATTCATCATATGCCATAGACATAAAAAAACCTCCTTGGTTACAATTCTTCAATTAGTATAATCATACTATATTCTTAAGTCCATATGCAAAAATGACGCTTACAACTTTTGTTAAAGTATTTATGAAACCGTGTTTGCACACAAACTGGTCAAATATCAAATATTAAACACTATAAAAATAGTCTTCTCAAAGAAACACGGTAAAAGAATTGATTTAATTCTTCTACCGTGTTTTTATTTCGCATGATCTAAATTAAACTTTCATTACGCCGCCTGAACTAGCATTAGTTACAAGTTTAGAGTAACGGGCTAAATAGCCTGTTTTAACTTTTGACTCGAAACCTTTCCAGTTAGCTTTGCGTTTTTCAAATTCTTCATCGGAAATTTCTAATTCGATTTTACGATTATTCAAATCTAACTCGATGATATCTCCATCTTCTACAAATGCGATTGGACCACCTTCAGCTGCTTCTGGGGAGATATGACCGATACTGATGCCTCGAGATGCACCTGAAAAACGTCCATCAGTAATTAATCCCACTTTAGCACCAAGACCTCGGCCAACGATTTGGGAAGTAGGCGCCAGCATTTCCGGCATGCCCGGCCCGCCTTTTGGACCTTCGTACCGGATGACAACAACATTACCTTCTTTTACTTTGCCAGTAATAATTCCAGATAATGCATCTTCTTGTGAATCGAAGCAGATCGCTGGCCCTCTGTGGTATCCACCAACAGATTCGTCAACAGCACCCACTTTAATAATTGAGCCTTGAGGAGCAAGGTTACCAAACAATACAGCAAGACCACCACGTTCAGAATGCGGGTTATCCAACGGATGAATAACATCCTTGTCCAATATTTCACAACCCTCAACATTTTCGCGTAGCGTTTTACCTGAAACAGAAAGACAATCACCGTTAAAGGCACCTGGTTTTTTAAGTAACTCATGTATAATTGCGCTCACACCACCAGCATTGTGTACATCTTCAATATGATAATCAGATGCTGGGGCAATCTTCGCAAGATGTGGTACGCGGTTTGCTATTTCATTGATGCGTTCCATAGGATATTCAAAACCTGCTTCATGTGCCAATGCAAGTGTATGAAGCACTGTGTTAGTCGAACCACCCATCGCCATATCCAAAGCAAATGCGTTATCAATTGCATCAATCGTTACGATATCACGAGGTTTAATATCTTGTTTGATTATTTCCATCAATTGTTTGGCAGATTTTTTAACAAAATCCTTACGTTCTTCGGCTACAGCCAAAATTGTACCATTACCTGGAAGTGCAAGACCTAAACCTTCGGCCAAACAGTTCATGGAATTTGCTGTAAACATCCCTGAACAAGAACCGCACGTAGGACATGCAACTTGCTCAAGTTCTTGCAAATCTTCTTCATTTATATTACCCGCTTGGTATGCTCCTACACCTTCAAAAACAGACGTTAAAGAAAGAGATTTACCGTTTTTGTCTTTCCCTGCCTTCATAGGCCCGCCACTTACAAATATTGTAGGAATATTAACACGAAGAGCTGCCATCATCATCCCCGGTGTAATCTTGTCACAGTTTGGAATACAAACCATACCGTCAAACCAATGTGCAGATACAACCGTTTCTACAGAATCCGCAATAATCTCACGGCTTGGTAAAGAATAGCGCATACCAATATGGCCCATGGCAATTCCATCGTCTACCCCAATTGTATTAAATTCAAAAGGAACACCGCCAGCTTCACGAATGGCTTCCTTCACTATTTTACCGAATTCCTGAAGGTGAACATGACCTGGAACGATATCAATGTATGAATTACAAACCGCGATAAATGGTTTTCCGAAATCTTCTTCTTTAACACCTGCTGCACGCAAAAGGCTTCTGTGTGGAGCACGGTCGATTCCTTTTGTAATCATATCACTTCTCATATTTGATGTAGACATTTGTTGTAACCCCCAATTTTCACTTCTCTAATAATTTAATATAATCTAATTTTTAGTATACTCTAAAAATTCTAACATATTTACATACAAATGCAACCATTCAACTCTTAAATATCCATAAAAAAGTTTTACTAAAATAATAGAAAAGATATTTTTCTCCTATAAGAAATGGTTTCATGTAGAAAACATACTATTTCGCATGTTTTTGACTGTTAATAAATCAAAAACACATGATTGGTCAGTAAAAACTGTACTCGTTCAATCGACAAGCATAATTTTCACTAAAATTACCCAAGTCAAAAGTTGTTATGGTATCAATACACCAAGGCATATAAAAAAATCATTTCTGCAGAGGATGCTCTCTGTGAATCTGACTAACTGAAAACCTGGTTACAAAATATGCCCTAAAGCGGGACATTTTTAGAGCATAAAAATAACAAAAAGGCATCCGGAATTAAGTCCATCCGAATACCTTTTGCCTACAAAATAGAAACATGCAATTTGTATGATTTGTTGATAAAACGATTTTTAATCAAAGTCACTTGTCATTTGTTTGCCTTGATTCTGTCATTTGCTTCCAAACTGAACCCTTTGCTTCTTCTCCGTTTTCTATTCGGTCAATAGCCATTTTAACCTGTAGAGCCACTTCGAACTCTGGATCCTGTTCAGCTTGTTTTAAATAGGGTAGGACTGTTTCATTTCCCACTTCATATAAGAACATCGCAGCCCTCCACCTTACTAGTTTATTTTTATCTGATAAGGATTGCGACATTTCTCCCATTGCTTCTTCAAAACCTAGATCAGATAAACAGTCACCCGCTGTTCGTCTTACTGCCACACTTGAATCTTTCAATGCTTTGTACAAGCTCGGAAGTACTTTTGTATCCTCGATCATCCCTAAGTAAACAACAGCAAGTCGACGAATAGAGACTTTACTATCAGACAAGGCTATATCCAATACTGGAATCTCTTCAACCGTCGGATCTTCCATTTGTTCTAACGCTTGATAACGTTTTTCCCAATTTTCATCATTCAACATTTCTGCGGTTAGTTTTATTTTGGGACGCTTCACGAATGCCTCTTTTTTATCAACGGTTTCTTGAGCAGCAGCTACTAGCTGGTTAATTCGTTCTTCCGGAAAAGCGGCAACCAACTCATCCGCTACTTCTTTCACGATATCATCCATATCCCCGTAACGGATACCATAATCCTTCCATTTTCGGAGCAAGACTACATTATCGTCTTCTTTTTGAGCAGCAGCAATACCTTTAATAAAATATTCTGGTAAAGCAAAGCGTTTTTCATGTTGGCTATCACTTGCTTTAATTTGCATCGGAATTCCTTTGAATTGTTGAATAGCAACTGTTACTTCACCATAATGTTCATTTATTACCGTTTGTTGATTTTGTTCTTCAGTTTTCTCACCAAACACTTGACGAATTTGGACCAAGATATCTTTCCAATCATATTTCGCATTACGCTCAACTGCTAAAAAGTCGGCAACATGATATACGCCTTTCACCCCTTCAATCGTAAATAAATCTTTAATAAGCTGAGGTGCTTGATCGGCTTGATTTTTTTTATAATTATTACTTTTACCCGCTAAGAGCTCTTCTGTTAGATTAATTTTCATTGTATTTGGACTTGGTGTAGGTTCTATTGATTTTATTTTCAATACTTTTCTCTCCTTTTACAAGACGTACTCATGTACTAGATTTTATCACAATGGCCACAGATTCTCATGCAATTGAGATAGACAAAAAAAGACTGGACCAAGCATACTTCCCCTGGACCAGTCTCTCACTTATTCCTCTTCTAATTTTTCCGCTAAATACGTCCATCTTTCCATCATATACTCTAATTTATCTGTTAGTTCTTTTTCCTCTTCAAGAAGCAGACGAACTTTTTCAAAGTCGCTCCCCGCTGCTGACATTTCTGTTGTGATGTCTGTCAGACGCTGCTCGACATGTTCCATGTTACCTTCGATTTCTTCCCATTCCTTACTTTCCGCATAGGTTAGTTTTTTCTTTTTCTTTTCTGTGCGGTTTATCTGAGGCTCTGGCTTTTTTTCAAGAACGGTCTCTTCTGTTTTTTCCTCTAAGAACTCTGAATAGTTGCCATAATAAAAATCAATTTCACCTTTATTTTTGAAGACAAGGAGCTGATGACAGGTTTTATCAAGAAAATAACGATCATGTGATACGGTAATAACTACACCTGAAAACGTTTCTAAATAATCCTCGAGAACTGTCAAAGTTTGCGTGTCCAAGTCATTCGTCGGTTCATCCAAAAGCAGGACATTAGGTGCTCCCATTAAGATGTTAAGCAGATACAAACGTCTTTTTTCTCCTCCGGACAGCTTGCGTATTGGGGTACCATGAGAACCCATTGGGAATAAAAATCTCTCAAGCATCTGTGCAGCAGTAATAAAACTGCCATCCTTAAGAGCGATTGAATCAGCTGTTTCCCGGATATATTCTATCATGCGAAGATTCTCATCCATATCAACGCTTTCTTGCGTATAATAACCAATTTTCACTGTTTGTCCTATTTCAAGATTTCCTTCATCTATCGATTCTCGCCCAGCCAAAATGTTCAATAACGTAGACTTTCCGCTGCCATTATTACCTACGATTCCAATGCGGTCACCTGGCTTGAATAGGAAGGAAAAATGTTTGATGATAGACTGATCACCAAAAGATTTAGAAATATCTTGCATCTCCAGAACTTTTTTCCCAAGGCGGGCACCACTTAATTCCATTTCAAGACTTTCAGTTTTTTGCTTATCTTTCACACCCGTTTCTAATGTTTCAAAACGTTGAATCCGTGCCTTTTGTTTAGTGGTACGTGCCTTTGCACCTTTACGAATCCACGCTAATTCTTTTTTAAATAGACTTTCCTTTTTCGTTCGTTCGGTCGATTCGTTTTCTTCCCGAATAGCTCTTGATTCTAAATAGTCAGCATAGTTTCCTTTATATTCGAAAAGCTGTGACTGTGCGATTTCCCAAATTTTATTGGAAACCCGATCAAGAAAATAACGATCATGGGTCACAAATAAAACGGACTTCTGATATTTAGCCAAATATTCTTCGAGCCAGGTAATGCTTTCAAAATCAAGATGATTCGTAGGTTCATCCAAAATAAGCAGATCAGGAGTTTCAATCAAAGTCTTTGCCAGAGCGGCACGTTTTTTTTGGCCACCTGACAGTTCACCCAATTTCCTTGAATGATCTGGAAGACCAAGCTTTGTCAATATAGTTCGTGCGTTCGCACTTGTATCCCAGGCACTAAGGGCATCCATTTCCTGTTGTTGCTTTAACAACCGGTCTTGAGTTGTGCTATTCTGTGGATCTAATTGCAGCTGAACGAGTGTTTTTTCATATTCCTTAATTAACGAAAATACTGGAGTTGAACTTTCATACATATACTCCATAATCGTTAATTTTTCATCAAAATAAGGATCTTGAGATAAATAGGAAATCGTATAATCATTTGGATGATCCTTCGTTCCCAAATCACTATCTTCTAAACCTGCAATAATATTCAAAAGTGTGGATTTTCCAGTTCCGTTTATACCAACGATCCCAATCTTTTCGCCTTCGGTAATGGAAAAAGAAACATCTTTAAATAATAGCTTTTCCCCTTGTGTTTTCATTACATGTTCCATGCTAAAAACTTTCATAATCGTACATCCCATTCCTTGTAAAATTCCTCTAAAAAGCTAACCATATACTCATGCCTTTCACTTGCAATCTTCTTAGCTGTACAGGTGTTAAGCATGTCTTGTAACCGTAATAATTTTTCATAGAAGTGATGAACGGAAGAGCTTTTACCCATCCGATATTCCTGTTTTGTCATCTTCTCACGTACAATAAGTGACGGATCATACATTGGTTGCCCCTTTTTTCCGCCATATGCAAATGTCCTGGCAATCCCAATGGCACCAATCGCATCCAAACGGTCCGCATCCTGAACTATTTCCGCCTCAATAGAAGGAAGTTGTACGTGTCCAGAACTATAAGAAATTGTGGTGATAATCTGTTTAATATCCTTAACAGTATCTACATCCAAGTTAATTTCCCTAAACCAGTCATCCAGCTTTCTCCAACCTGCATCGACATCCTGATTTAATTTATCATCCGGAATATCATGAAGGAGAGCCGCCAATTCAATGATAAATTCATTTCCTTTTTTTTCTTCTCTTGCAATATGTAAAGCCAGCTTTCGAACGCGATCGATATGGAACCAATCATGACCACTGGCATCAGAATTCAATTGGTTATATACATACTTTTCCGTAAGTTCAATTATAGTTTGTTTCATTTCACCACTCCAAGTCCATTCTATTTTACCATGGTTCTTATTAATGTGCCTTAATCTTCATTGAACCAACTGATTCCAATCGTTTGTTCACCGGTATGCACCCCTATCGCACTGCCGAGTGGAGATACATGCGTCTTTACATTAGGAAATTCTCCAGAAATCATTGCTTTCCACTTCTGGGTCTGCTCCGACAGCGCCCCATATAATATAGTGCATTCTTTCACTTTTCCTGTTGCAAATGATTTGCGAAAATCGCTGAAAATTTGTTTTTCCGCTTTTTTTAGGTTTCGAGGTTTCGATTTAGTATGAAGCAACCCATCTTCAATTGAAATGATGGGTTTAAAACTTAATAGACTTCCGAGAAAATATTGAGCATTTGTTAACCTACCACTGCGGTACAGCTGATCTAAAGAACCTATTAACACATAGGTTTCATGGCTATCTGCATATTTTCTTGTTTTAACGAAAGCTTCATCAATGGAGTGACCATTTTCAACATAATGCATGAGCCGTTTCAGTATTAATAGCATCGGAAAAGAAATTAGTAAAGAATCAAAAACATCTACAGGTATCGTAACCATCTGTGCAGCCTGCTGACTAGCGGAAACTGTACCGCTTAACTTACTGGAAAGATGAACTGATATGATTCTATCATAGCGTTTTTCAAGCATCTTATATAACTCATAAAATCTACCCACAGACGGCTGGGAAGTAGTCGGGTTTATCTTTTCTTCATTCATCCTGCGATATAATTCCTCAGATAATAGGTCAACACCATCTTCATATTCCTTGCCATCAATGATGACAATCATCGGAACTACATATACATGTTCATTTAGTGATAATTCTTCGTCTAATAATCCTGTACTGTCCGTTACCCATGCAATTCGTTCCATAGTTTACCTCCTGAGTAAAATAGTTGTTCTTTATTATATTCAACTTTTTCCTCATCTTTCCCCTCTTGAAATCGAATGTATTTGGTATATTTCGAACAAAAGAAAAAACCATATTAACGTTACAGAAAAAGAGCTCACCAGGAAAACTTCTTCTGATGAACTCATTTTTCATTTTTTATAATAATTCTTTTAAATCGTCTTCTATTTCCAATGGTTTTGTTCGAGGCGCATATCGACTAACAATATTTCCTTCACGGTCAATCAGGAATTTGGTAAAATTCCATTTTATCGATTTTGAACCCATCACTCCAGGCGCATTTTCGGTAATATAACTGAATAATGGATGTGCATCCTTCCCATTAACATTCACTTTTGCAAACATTGGGAAAGTTACGCCATGATTCAATTTACAGTAAGAATCGATTTCCAGGTCATCACCAGGCTCCTGGTTAAGAAATTGATTACATGGAAAACCAAGGATGACTAAACCATCTTCTTTATATTGTACATATAAGCTTTGCAAATCATCATACTGTGGCGAAAAACCGCATTTACTTGCGGTATTTACAATAATCATTACTTTCCCTTTGTATTCCTCAAGCGAAACGGTCTCGCCATTGATTTTTTTCACTTCAAATTCATAAATGGACATGTATGATCTCTCCCTAAAGTATGATGCTGTCATTTTACCGTATTTAAAGATCACTTTTCCAACTTTAATATTCTTTCTTTTTAATTTTTCTCTATCCCCTTGGCTACTTTTAGAGATTGGATCAAATACTCTACCATATCTTCCAAATCTTCCATTTGCTCTTCTTTTACAAGCCTACCAAATGAAACTTTAAACGTAGAAGAATTTACTGGCCGATCTATTTTACTGATCGTTTCGGTGGTCGTCACAGTAATGATTCTTTGCTTCCCCCAAATTTTCTCCAGCCCGATTAAGATATCTTCAACTTCTCCTGCCCCAAGTTTTTCATGAAATGAAATGAATATATTAACCGTACATCCTGCATATGTTTCATTATTATTGAATTCGAGCAACTCCGAACTTAAATTCTCGAGTGAAGCATGTAACTCAATTCCACCAACAACAGAACTAGGTACGATAGGTTCCTTCAATTCCATCTCAATCTTATATGTTCTTGACATTGTTGAGAGATTAACGATCTCATCACGGGCTATGACCAATATATCTCCAACAAAGTCACGATCATAAACTGCCCCTTCTAACACTACTTTCATATTCTCAAATGCTGTGGGATCAAACAATCTCCATACACCTCTCCAACCTCTTAAGTTTTTCAAAAAGAACTATGTATATATCTCCTCCCCATTTTACCATTCTCGAGAATTCGTTAGAGGATTTACAAGAAATTATTAAAATAGCTTTTCTATTTGGAAATTTTCTATATAATTAAAATATTATGATTTTTGAAGAAGGAGGCTAATTATGCCAATCAGAATACCTGAAAAACTGCCAGCTAAGGAAATTTTAGAACAGGAAAATATCTTTGTAATGGATGAGGAAAGGGCAACCAGGCAAGAAATTCGCCCATTAAATATATTGATTTTAAACCTTATGCCTGAGAAAGTAAAAACAGAGGCTCAACTGCTACGCTTTCTTGGCAATACTCCTATTCAGGTAAACATATCATTTCTACGCTTAAGCACACATGAATCGAAAAACACAAGTAAATTTCATTTAGATCAATTTTATAAATCATTTGATGAAATCCGTTCTAAAAAATATGATGGCTTGATTATCACAGGAGCTCCAGTTGAAAAATTGGAATTCGCAGATGTTAATTATTGGAAAGAACTTCAAGATATTATGAACTGGTCAGCCGAAAACGTCACATCTACACTACATATCTGTTGGGGAGCTCAAGCCGCGCTTTACCATCATTATGGAATAGGCAAATACGAACTACCTGAGAAATGCTTTGGCATTTATAAGCATGAAGTACTCGAACCAAATGAAAATCTAGTCCGTGGCTTCGATGACAATTTTATGGCACCTCATTCGCGCCATACTGACATTGACTATCAAAAATTAGTTAATCATCCAGAATTGAAGATTTTAGCTCAGTCCGATCAGGCCGGAGTATTGATTGCCGCCTCTGTTGATGGAAGAAGAATAATGGTTACAGGTCATTTCGAGTATGATGCCGAAACACTCGGTGAAGAGTATAAACGTGATAGGGAACGTGGAATTGATACACAGCTTCCTGAAAACTACTATCCTGACAACGACCCAACTAAAGTACCGCTTCACCGATGGAAAAGTCACTGTAGCCTCATGTTCTCCAACTGGCTGAATTATTATGTCTACCAATTGACCCCTTATGAGTGGGATTGAAAGGGAAAGAAAAAATGAAACTCTCTCATTAAGTGAAGTACTTTTTTTCGGGGAAACCTGCTGAATCTAGTATGGATGAAAAAACCTGAGTCCTTGACTCAGGTTTTTTCATTTTGAAGTTTTTCTGGAATTCTAGTTTAAAAAATTTCTTGTATTTGCTTTATGGTGTTTTTTTATCAAGACTCTTTATTACCAAAATACACCTCTTCAAAAGGTTGGACTACTACAAATCCCTGTCCTTCAAATTTCATCTGAACCGATTCCCCACTTCCTCTTCCAAAAAACGACTTTAATGACACATCGGTTACAAACTCAGGTTGTAGGTCTCCAGACCAAGCGACGGTTGCATTTGGATCCGTATAGACTGGGTTCCCCCTTTCTACCATTAATGTGAGAGGTTCATAATGAGAAGTGAATGCCACCATCCCTTTCCCTTCAAGTCTAACATTGAACAATCCCCCCGCTAGCAAACCGGCAATACGCCGCATCATTTTAATATCCCATTGTATGCTCGGCTCAAAGGCAAGTAAATCGTTACCGTTTACACTAATTGATTCCCCATTCAAATGTAAGATGGAAATCTTCTTCCCTTGATCTGCCACATACAACTTTCCACTTCCAGTCGCTTTCATCAAAGATGCACCCTCACCTGTAAAGGCCTTTTTAAAGAGTTTGCCAAATCCGTGTTCTAATATTCCTTCTCGTTCGAATTTAATATTGCCCCGATAAGAAATCATTGTTCCCATTTTCGCCCAGATTTGTTGTTCAAGATTAATTTCCAAAATTCTTTCCGTTTCAAGTTCAAACAAACCTTGCCCCTTATCCTGCTGTTTCGTTTTTTCTACGAATTGATTGATTTGATATTTTTCCATCACTGATTACCCTCTTTTTGAAGGAGAAACAACCACATAAAAGATACGGCTTGCTTTAAATCCTTTGAAAAGTGACCTAGTTTTGTAAAGTCTACCCCTCTCTTGGCGACGCCGGTATCAGCGACTGCTTTCCATCCGCTTTCCACTGCTATTTTCTCAAACTCCCACGGCTGCATCGTGTTCATGATCACTTTGTCGCCTAATAAACGTTGGAAACTAAACTTTTTACGTGGTTCCGCAGTCGGACCAAGTATTCCAAAACAGGCATAGCCGCCAGGCTTTATTATACGGTGAATTTCCTTCACCACAGTTAATGGTTCACCTGTGTATTCAAGGGAATTAATTACCAATGCCGCATCCATTTCTTCGTCCTTAAATGGAAGACTATAAAAATCACCTTGAATAAATGAAAGTTTAGGCTGATGTACGGTCTTTTCCATTGCAAATTCAATCATGACGTTAGAAAGATCAATTCCAGTTACTTCATAACCCGCTTCAGCAAGTTTAAGAGAACCAACTCCATCTCCACAGCCTATATCAGCTACCTTACTTCCCGTAGGCACATATTGAGAAAAAAACGGGATTATATTTTTTCGACTTCCTGTTTCCCACATTTCTTGCGAATTCTCCACCCACTTAGAAGCAAAGTCATCCCATTTCTTTTCCGATTCTTTATGCCAAGTATGTAAATCCATCCGGCATTCCCCCATTCCATTTAAATCTTTGTTTCATATGAACACATAGAATTGTTAAAGAAATAACAAGGATATACTAACCTCGTTTCTTAACTTTTTTATTACATTACCTAGTATTTAAAAACCCATATCTAACCGTGACTGCTGAGGCTTATTTATAGCTATTCTGCTCTGACTCTAAAAATCCCTTTTTTACCTTTTCCTATTATCCACTTATTGAACATCATTTGTTTAATTAATAGTTAGATTGTTTATTCCGTACAATAATAGCTGACTGTTTTATAAGTAATTTAATTTATAAAAGTCAACAAAAAAAAACTGCCAGTGGCAGCTTATTTTGAGTTCTCTTCGTTTCTTTTTTGTATATTTCTTAAATCCTCGACACGACTAGGAGATTCCTCAAAGAATTCGACAAGATCTCCAATTCGATCGATAGCATTCCAACTAAGGTGATGTTCAATACCTTCAACATCCTGATAGATATTTTCTTCTTTGACCCCAATCAATCTTAGCATCTGTTCTAATAGTTCATGTCGGTATACGAGCCTTTTACCCACTTTTTTCCCATTTGCAGTCAAAACGAGACCACGGTACTTTTCATATATTAAATATTTTTCATGATCTAGTTTTTGAACCATTTTTGTAACTGAAGAGGGATGGACGGAAAGATTTTCTGCAATATCGGAAACCCTGGCATATCCTTTTTCTTCAATAAGTAAATAAATTTGTTCTATGTAATCCTCCATGCTCGGTGTAGGCATTCGGAATCCTCCCATTCAAACGCATATCTAAAAATTTTACTATATAAACGACCCCGAAACAAGAAGATATCGTCTCAGGACGTCTTTTAAAGAAGTTTATTATTAAGTTTGCTTGACGGCTTGTTCTGTTGGAAATGTAAAACTAATCTTCTTTTCAGAATCGGACCAAGATAAAATTGCGTCAAAGGTCTTCTCTCCTTTTTTAAAGCCACTTATTAAATCCGTTTCGCCGCTTGCCAACAACTTTTTTATATTTGCTTGACTGATCTTTTTATTCAGGATTTTTTTGGAGATAGTGAAGTTACACTTGGTTTTCTGATAACTCACACATCCATAAAATTCACCTTTATCGACAATCTTCGAACCGCATAACTTGCAGCTGCCTACAGATGCAGTATTTCTTTTTTTAGAACCGCTCCGTTGAATTGATTCAGTATCCAGTCCTTGGAAATCCCAGTTTTCCGATGATTCAACTGCATCACTGATAATTTTAGCCGACATCTTCTTAACAGCTTCCATAAATTCACCAGCGGAAGCCTTTCCTTCCCCGATTTCCCTTAAGCGCTGTTCCCATTTAGCCGTCATTTCAGGTGAAGCCAGAATTTTTTCTCCGATGGCAGTAATCAGTACTTTCCCTTTATCTGTCGCAAATACCTGATTTTTTTTAACATCAATATATTTACGGTCTTTCAGCATAGTTATAATGCCTGCACGAGTAGCTTCAGTTCCAAGTCCTTCTGCTTTCATCAAAACCTTTTCTAGCTCTTCATTATCCAGATGTTTTCCGGCAGTTTTCATCAATGTAATCAACTGACCCTCTGTATAGCGCTTAGGAGGCTGGGTTTTTCCTTCTTTCACTTTTACACTGGCTACCTGTCCAGAATCCCCTTTTTTGACGGGGGGCAAAATGATATCGTCATCATCCTTATCATTTTGGAAAATCACCTTGCGCCATCCCTCTTGGATTTGCTGCTTGCCTTTCGAAATGAACTCGGCCCGCTTATCGACAAGCGTTTTAATTGTTGTATAATCGAAAATCGCCTTCTCATAATGAGCCGCAATCAGGCGGCGTACCACCAAGTCATAGATATTGCGTTCTTCAGCGGAAAGGCGCTTTGGATCTGTGACCTGCTCAGTTGGGATAATTGCATAGTGATCAGTCACTTTTTTTTCATTTACAAACCGTTTATTATTTATGATGCTTGATTGAGGCAACGGAAACAGGGATTCATACTCTGAAAACCTGCTTATTTTTTGCAAAATATCGGGAAATGTCTCGGCTTCCCCCTCTGTAACATAATTGGAGTCAGAACGCGGGTAAGAAACAATCCCTTTTTGATATAGACTTTGAACAATATCCAGCGTCATTTTCGGTGAATATTTATAAATCTTATTCACGGTTGCCTGTAAAGAAGATAGATTAAATAATAAAGGTGGCTGAAATTCTTTTCTTTCTGTATCCATTTCTGCAATTTCAGCTTCTTTACCCTTGCAAAAGGCGGCAATTTTTTCAGCAAGTTCTTTTGTTTTAATCCTCGGATCGTTGTTCTGCTGCCACTTTCCTTGATATTTATTTCCATCCATCTTGAAGTCAGCAAATACTTCCCAAAACGGTTCAGATTTGAACTGTTCAATTTCCATTTCCCTTTTTACTATCAAAGCGAGGGTAGGCGTCTGAACCCTGCCAGCTGAAAATACATCCGACACCCCTCTTTGTTTCAATAAAATGCTATAAGCTCTAGAAGCATTCATACCAACAACCCAGTCTGCACAAGCTCTCGTATATGCTTCATAATAAAGTGGCCTTGTTTTTTCTTCGCTAATCAGATTTTGGAAACCTTCATAAATGGCTTTCGGAGTCAAAGAGGAAATCCATAAACGTTTCATCGGTTTTTTGACGCTGCATAGATTGACGATATTGCGTACAATCAATTCTCCTTCACGACCGGCATCGCCAGCATGAATAATTTCATCCACATCCGACTTCCTAAGCAAAGTTTTCACAACATTGAATTGCTTTGCCTTTTGTCGAGTCACTTCATATTGGAATTTCTCAGGAATCATCGGCAATGTATCAATCGACCATTTTTTCCATTTTGAATGATACGTTTCCGGTGAAACTAGTTGACATAAATGCCCGACTGCCCATGTTACATAAGCACCATCCGGAAAAAGTTCATTCGGCAAAATTTCTATATAGCCTTGCTGTTTCTTCGTTTTAAATTGACCTGCTAACGTTGAACCTTGATCTGGTTTCTCCGCAATGATTAGCTTCATATTTTCGTCACCTAATCCGTTAAAAAATATCTTTCTTTATTATTATACCTTAAATATATATATCGGCTAGATTTGAGTTAGTTTTTACAGAACTGCTCCTGTGACGGGATAGAATAATTACTTAACGCCGGTGGAGAATGGGATTTTCATGCATATGATAAGGCCCGTCCAAATATAAGCAGATTAATATGCAAAAAAAAGCTACACTAGATGATTAGTTTTTCTTTTGACAATTCAGCTAAACTAGAATTTCTTGTCCATATTTTTTAAAAATTATGGATGTTTTGTAGTGTGATATGCTTTTCTTTATTTCTCTTTCCAATAAGAGTCCCCTTCTTGTAGAATGGGTTATCCGGATTTAATATAAGTTGAGTCGCAATTCAAAAAGAGCAGCCGTCAACGGTTCTGCTCTTTTTGAACCATTCGCAAACCGATAGAAATGGTTTCTTAGCTTCTTCTGTTTTCATTTTGCCTTTATTCAGATCCCCTATTTCTAATCCATACCATCCTTTTTCCATAAAACCGCCTCATACTATGTAAAATATGGTATAATTCCCTTATGTAACTAACCGGGTGGGAGGTTGCCTTCCCCCTATCTCTTTTATCTAAGAGAGAAGGGAGGTGACCGCAATGGATCTTCTAATAGACGTACTAGTGGAAGTTGCCAATTCGACAGTTGTATATTTATTTAGCTTCCTTCCTGCTAAAAAAGTCAAAAAGAAAACCACCCGTTCTACATCCAAACAGCACGGGAGGCCTTCTAAGAAGCGTAAGATTTAGGAGCAACCGACCACTTTGGATTGGTTACTAAGCGAGATGTTAGCGCATCTCGTCTTTTTTATATATTCCACATTATAACATAAATATACTAAAAAGATAAAAAAGAAACTACTTTCCCTTCGATAGTTCTTGCTTTATTTTACTCCGGTTATATGATCCTTTGCCTTTCTTATTCAAAATCACACGAGTTGAGGCATCAAATCCCCAACTTAATCTACTATTGGTCATTTCACCGATTGTTTTCTTTCTCATATACATACCTGCTTTCTTTGAGACTTTCTTAGACCGCTACATTATTTCACAAGGAGAAGTGTTTTGGTTTTGGCCTATTTACACAGCTGTAACAAAGAGAATAGATAAAGAGCGATTGCTAATTAAATGCAGTCGCTCTTATTTTGATTATTATGTTATTCCCGTTTCTTCTGCCTACCGCCACGTTTAATTTCTGTGCTAAGTTTTGGGGTAATACTTTTACTTCGAATTTCCTCTTATAACCATAAGCTAATTCGATAGATTTGATCAATGATAGTGATTGTATTCCAAAGCACGTTTTAAGTATTAATTACAGCTACTTCAACGGCTCCCTAATTTGAGCAAGAATTATTTAAATGGCTCTTAAATCTATAAACTATGTCATCTAGACATACTTTTTAGAACAAACGCCATCTGGATTCAGGTTTGATTTGCACCTGCTCAAATATTTAATTTTGTCGCATTATAAATTAAGTGATTACTATATTTTTACATGGGTATTAGAATTGACCATAATTTTCATATTGGCTATGGCTACAGTTTCTCCGTTTTGTTTTTTTATTTCTTGGGTGACTGTTACAACACCTTGATAGCCTTTTTCAAAAAGGTCAATCACCTTTAATTCTACATGTATCGTGTCCCCAATAAAGGTAGGGTTTGTAAATCGAACCTTCTCCAATCCATAAAATGCAACGACGATTCCTGGTTCAAATTGAAATAAGCCGGTTGCAGCCGAAAGTATAAGCATTCCGTGTGCTATCCGCTGCTTATACTGTGTATTTGCTGCATACTCCTTATCAGTATGGAGGGGAAACCAGTCACCGCTAAATGCAGAAAACATTACTAGATCTGCCTCGGTTATAGTACGTCCTTTCGACACCCATGTTTCTCCGATTTCATATTGATGGAAATATTTATTAAACATTATTTCATTCTCCTTTTTTTAGGCTTGAAAAAAGTAGGCAGAAATTTCAGATATTTAATACTATAGACTAAATAATTTAGTGATAGTTCTTAAAATCAACACCTATAAAAAATGTTTTTCATATAGAAGACGTACTATTCCATGTAAATAGCGTTTAAAGCTAGAAATCGAAATGTATTTTCCTATGCTCACCGGCAAATATTTAAACGATAGCAAACAAGCTGAATATACCAATTACAAAGAATACAGCAAGTGTCTTTATAATGGTAATAACAAAAATGTCTTTATATGCCTGGCGATGAGTGAGTCCCGTAACTGCTAGAAGAGTTATTATAGCTCCGTTATGTGGCAAAGTATCAAATCCACCTGCAGACATAGCAATGACACGATGTAAAACTTCCAACGGAATGTCAAAATGAGCAGCTGTTTGTATATACGTATCCGCCATTAAGCTCAACGTAATGCTCATCCCACCAGATCCTGAACCAGTAATGCCGCACAAAACATTTGTCATGATCGCCCCATTAATTAAAGGGTTCGAAAACATTCCAGTAAGATAATCTTGTATCACAGTAAAGCCGGGTAAAGCTGCAATCACACCCCCAAAACCATATTCGGTTGCCGTATTCATGGTTGCAAGCAATGCCCCACTAATCCCTATATTAATACTTGATTGGAAATTTAATTTGACAGCTTTAAAGTTTAATAAGACGGTTGCTATTATCCCGAGAATAAGAGCCATCTCTACAGACCAAACACCAATAACTTTAGACATATCAACATTTCCATAATCTTTTAACCCAATAGTAGCAAAATCGAATCCTTTGGCATACCAAAGAGGAAAAGACTCAGTAAAAAACTTATTCATCACTCCAACTAACACCAACGGAATAAAAGCAAGCCAGTCTTTTCTACTTATGGCTTTTTCAGAATCCATTCCCAACTTATTAGTCGTTTCCACCGATATAGCAGAACTAGCTGCCATTTCTGCTTCAGCAGCTTCCCTATCAATAGCTTTATCACCAATTCCAAAATACCCTTCACCATTTCTAGCTGCCTTATGTCGACAATGATTTAAGTATAAAAGGCTCAAGGAAATGATAAATATTGCCCCAATAATTCCTAGTGTCGGTGCAGCATAGATGTCAGTTTTAAAGAATCCCGTTGGAATGACATTCTGAATTTGTGGAGACCCTGGAAGTGAATCCATGGAAAAGGTAAAAGCACTAACTGCAATTGTCGCAGGAATTAAACGCTTTGGAATATTAGCTTCGCGAAATAGCTGAGCAGCAAATGGATAAATGGCAAACACTGCAACAAACAAACTAACTCCGCTATAAGTCAGGATTGCGCCCATTATCACAATGGCTAGAATGGCTTGTTTAGCCCCGATAAAACGGACAATAATTTTAGCTATGCTCTTTGCAACACCGCTTATTTCAACCAATTTCCCAAAAATAGCACCTAGTAGAAAAACCGGGAAATATAATTTAACAAATTCAACCAACTTAACCATAAATATATTAGAGAAGAAAGGTAAAACATGTCCAGGATCCGTTAAAAATACAGCAAACAAAGCACACAATGGTGCAAAAAGTATAACAGAAAATCCTCGATATGCTAGAAACATAAGTAATCCTAGTGAAATAATAATAATCATTACATCCATATTGATTCCCCCTTTTTCTCAAAGTATAATATGTTATCATTTGTTGCTGGTTTGAATCCATTGCCCCCAAGACTTCTTCGGCATTAAAGTTCACTTTTCTTGTCTACAGAACTCTAATTATTTTCCCGAATAAATCCATTGTTTCTTTTAAACGTCATTTCTTTGAGTTTTGTGTGTACATCTAAAGATTTGTTCGACTGTGAATCCTTTTGCGACTTCTATTAGTTTCAAGCCCTTTTCTGTAACGTCCTTTACCGCAAGATCCGTGATGATATGTTCAACCACGCTTTTTCCTGTGAGCGTAGGGTGCACTCTTTCAGAATTTTGGATTCGCCATGTTTATTAACGTGTTCCATAATCACAATTGTTTTGCGTGCACCATGGACAAGGTCCTTCGCTCCGCCCATTCCTTTCACCATTTTCCCTGGAATCACCCAGTTAGCCAAATCACCATTATGGGGCACTTCCATTCCTCCTAAAATGCAACATCAATATGCCCTCCGCGAATCATGGCGAAAGATTCAGCACTATAGAACTAGACGGACCCCGAGGAACTTTTTCAAAAATTGACTTGACTCTGGTTTTGTCATGAGCGATTACTGATCAACGAAATTTGGCTCTCTTTTATTAATAAAGGCTTCAACGCCTTCCTTAACGTCCTTAGTCTGAAAAACATGACCAAAATTTTCAGCTTCAATCACGAGTCCATCTTCAAGTGTTTGTTCATAACCATAATCAATAGAATGCTTTGCAAAAGTTAAAGATTGTAAAGAATAATTGCAAATACATTTTGCAATTTCCATTGCTTTTTCTAAAGATTCCCCCTTTGGCACAACATGATTAACAAGCCCTATTTGTTTTGCCTCTTCTGCATTCAGTGGCTCTCCAGTAAAGATCATTTCTTTTGCTTTGGCTTTACCTATCAGTCTAGGAAGTCTTTGAGTTCCCCCTGCCCCTGGAAACAAACCCAATTTAATTTCAGGAAGCCCAATCCTAATTTGTTCCTCTGCAATTCGAATATCACAACTTAAGGCAAGTTCACATCCTCCACCTAATGCTAATCCGTTGATTGCAGCAATAGTTGGTCGAGATAAACGTTCAATTTTATTAAGTGGTTCCTGAAGCCAAAGTGATTTCCCCTTTCCTTCTTCCACTCCTTTTCCAATCCATGCTGGAAATTCTTTAATATCCCCTCCAGCAACAAAAGCTCTTTCGCCTTCACCAGTAAGGATAATGACCTTAACCTTGTAATCGCTTTCAATTTCATCTACCACAAGATTCAATTGTTCTATAACATCTGCGCTTAATACATTAACAGGTGGATTATCAATAATAATCGTTGCAATATTACTCTGTTTTGACCATGAAACAACTTGATCCTTATTCTTCATCGGCTTTCCTCCTCAACCTAAAGTGTACTTGTGGGTTCCAGATGCTCTGGCATTATTGAAAAACGTGCATCAGTGAGTAAACCCAGATATCTATGTTAGAATCCTTTATGGTTATGTGCATGTTTAAAACAAAGTGAAATAATGTATTCACAAAACCTTTTTATAGTACCTTTTTTAACCTTCGAGAAATTCCTTATTTATTCCATACCACTAAACTGTTTTCGAAGAATAAACTTTTGAACCTTACCGGATGGGGTACGTGGTATTTCATCAACAAATGTGACCTTTCTAGGTTTTTTGTAGCTAGCAAGATGTTCCTTACAGTAATTAACAACATCTTCCTCCGTAAGTTTGGCTCCTTCTTTTTTAACAATAACAGCACATACAGCCTCAATGTATTTCGGATCAGGAATACCAATTATAGAAACTTCCTTCACTTCATCATGGCGGTATAAGACATCTTCAATTTCCGCAGAGTAAATGTTTTCACCACCGCTCCGAATCATATCTTTTTTTCTGCCTGCAATTGATAGATACCCATCATGATCGAATTTTCCCATGTCTCCTGTTTTACACCACCCATTCACAAATGTTTCCATTGTGGCATCAGGTTTTCTCCAATAACCCTCAGAAACCGCTGGACTTTTAATAGCGATTTCACCAATTTCACCAACAGGCAAAGGCGTTCCATCCTCATCGATAATATTAATTTCTGTAAGTGGCATTGGCTTTCCAACGGTATGGCCTTTTGTAAAAGCATCCTGTGGTTCAAGCGAAGCCGCAATTGGTTGTCCTTCAGTTAACCCGTAAACTTGAACAACTCCAATTTGAGGAAACCTCTTTTTTAATTGTTCCAGTGCCCATGGCATTAGCGGGTCACCACCTGTATAAATAGTTTTTAAAGATTTTAGCTGATACTCTTCAATTTCAGGCAGATTTAGCATTTCATAAATCATAAAAGGGAATAAAAAAGAATCGGTCACACTTTCCTGTTCAATAACGGAAAGAATTCTTCCAATCTCGAATTCTTGGCTTTTTGTAATTATTACGCTTCCACCCATCATAAGAGTAGGAAGTGCGATATCTTCCATCGCTCCAACATGGTATAGTGGTCCTGTCGTCATGGCAACTTCTCGCCCTGTAAATTTCCATTTCAGCGCTTGTATCGTGGAAAACCAGAAAGTTGTATCATGAGTCCAAATTGCACCTTTAGGTCTTCCCGTTGTGCCTGATGTGTACATCAGCATGACCGGATCGTTTAATTTAATGTTATCGACTTTGACCTCATCTACCGAACCACTTTCTAAAACACTCCATGACTCAGACCAACCTGGGATTGAGCCATTTCTATGAGGTAGACAAAAATAACGCTCAACAGAAACATGATTACAAACTGATTCCAGATGATTGGCTAAGTTCGAATGGAAGCACAATATTCTTGTCTGTGAATCATTTAATGCATACTCAAGCTCAGCACTTGAAAGCCTAAAATTAAGTCGAACTGCAATTGCACCGATTTTCGCAATGGCAAAATATAGACTAAAATATTCGAGGCAGTTGTAAAGTAAAATACCGACACGATCCCCTTTTCGAACGCCAAATTCGTAAAGCTTGTTTGCATACGCATTTGATAAATGGTGGAGATCGATGTACGTCAATGACCTTCCTACTTCTTCTTTTATTGCTATTTTTCTAGGATTTATATTATTTAAATCATTTGCCATTTTTCTTGTGATAAAACCAACATCCAATGAAAATCCTCCTTTTCAAGGTAAGCAGATTCAAAATTCAATACTGTTCAAAATAATTCTCAATCTTTCTAAACAAGGCCCAATTTCTTTCCTCCTTTCTTCTAATTTTGGTTGCAAGATTCATTCCAAAACGGAAAAACCCTATACTGACTTACTTTTCTTAATTATCGAGGAATATCCAAATATTTATTTTCTGATTTTTCAGAAAATAAATAAAAAAATCAACTTATGTTAGATCAGTTGATTTTTTATTCTTCAGTTTTCATAATTTATATAATAATTAATCTGTTCTATAGCCTTTTTTCTCCTTTAATGTGAACTATATCTACACTAATACGGAAATTATAATATAAATCCGGGATTTCGGAATGCATTCTGAAATCCCGGATTTATATTTATTGGTCAGAAATTTGATATTTTTTAATTTTATCGTAAAGGGTAGAATTCCCTATTCCAAGAGCTTCCGCAACCCGTTTTTTATCAAACTTAAACCTCCTTAACGCTCTTTCTATTGTCTTCTTTTCTGTTTCCTCTACACTATCCTTTAAACTTACTTCTTTCCTATTCACCTTATGACGTTTTAGATAATCAGGTAAAGCATCTTTTCCCATTACCTCGTCATTTGATAGGTGAACACCTGCATCAATTACATTCTCTAGTTCTCTGACATTCCCTGGCCAGTTATATTGCTCTATTAATGAAAGCACCTCAGGGTGTATAGAGGTTACTCGTTTTCCTATTCGGGCTGTGACTTTTTTTAAAAAATAATCTACAAGTAAAGAGATATCTTCGATTCTATCACTTAAAGGAGGAACAAATAATTGGACAGCATTAATTCTATAAAATAGGTCTTCACGAAATAGCTTTTCTTCAACCAATTTTTCTAAAGGGCGATTTGTTGCAGCAATCACTCGAACATTAAGTTTTTTTGGGTAAAGCGAACCTACAGGCTCAAATTCTTTCTCCTGAAGGACCCTTAATAACTTGACTTGCATTTGCTGAGGCATATCACCAATTTCGTCAAGGAAAACAGTTCCACCATCAGCAAATTGAAACTTTCCAATTTTACCTCCCTTTTTTGCCCCTGTAAAGGCACCATCTTCATACCCGAAAAGTTCAGATTCTAACAAGTGTTCCGGAATTGAACTACAATTTATTTTCACTAGTGGTTTGTCGCTTCTCCCACTTAACTGATGAATGCTATGTGCTATTATTTCCTTGCCTGTACCGCTTTCTCCTCTAATTAGTACAGAGATATCACCTCTAGCCACCCTTTTCACACGTTCTTTTAACTGTTGTATTTTTTGTGAATTTCCAATTAAATTGTGTAAGGAATACTTTACTCCATTTGTAACATCACTTTCATTTCTGTAAAAATTATGTTTTGTCAGTATCTCCTTAATGTGGCTATTCATTTTATTCCAGTCATCAAGATCACGAAACATTATTGTCCCAATCGCACCAATTATTTCCTCATTTTCGATGATAGGAATGCGATTAGCGATAACAAAATCACCACGAAGAAAATGTATATCAGCGATTTCCGATTTACCTATTTGCACTACTAGGTGTAGCCTTGTATTTTCAATTATATTCGTCACATGTTCACCAATCACTGAGTCGCGTTCAACATTTAAAAATTCACAATATTTATTGCTAATATATTGAATTTCCCCATTACTATCGACAATTACAATTCCATAATATGTACTTTCAAATACCATATCTAATAGTTTATTATTGGAGAATTGTCCAGTCTTCATCATAAGTCTCCTTTACCTAGAATCCTTTACCATATAATACCACGCATTATATTCAATACATATTTACGAAGTGAAAATGTTTCAAAAAAGACTGCGAAATAAAGTCTTCATTAAAAAGAAATCGATGGAGATATTTTATACCCTCACTAGCGTAATCAATCGGATTATAACGATCTGAGTATGCCATTTCCGAAAAATAAATAAGTATACTAAAAGACTTTAATCCTTCCAGTTTATATTTTAGGGAAGCCATACTCTAATATGTTTGTCAAATAGGTTTGGAAAATGAGATCACATACGTAAATAATCAAAAGACCTATTTAGTATTTGAAACAGAGTAATAAGCCAAAAAAAGGATAATGGTAAAAAACTATTCTTTTTTTTCGTGGTTATCCTCTGCTTTCTCTCATAAATGAAAGTTTACGCTGCTGTCCCGATACTTGAATAGAAAAAAGCTCTGTAAAGGTTCCTCTTAACAGAGCTTACCGACATATTAAAGTATTTTTACCAAGTCTTTTCTAGCACTCAAGCAAATACTCTCACCTAGATAATCCATTTGCTCCTCATCAGATAGGTTAACAACAATCTCCTGAGAGCCTGATACACACTATACCACTCTTTTTGAACCAACAAAATGGACCTTTTTTAATTTAGCCTCAAACGTAATTCTATTAGGCTGAAAGCGACTTTGGGTAATGTTTAAGTGTCGAAGATGATACTCAGTTACTCCCTTGTTTTGAAAAAACTTTAGAGCATACTCATGTAAATTCCTCCCTAAATCAGCTCGACGTTTTTCAGGAATTAGATAATAGATTTAGATAATAGATTTACATAACCAATCTCATTGCCTCTGACTGTCGTATTGTAAGCTTCAATTGACCAATTGGTATGCCATTTTCTACCACTATCACAAAATCATCGGGTATTTTCCAAGGAATAAACTTTAACACACTGTAAGTCTAAATTACACGATAGAAGAAAAAAATGAAAAAAGGGAACTGTTATGGCTGAAAATCAATCAAGTTTACCTTGAAAAATGTAGGAACTATCCGATATATAAAAATAATTAAGTGTTTATATTGAGAACAATAATGGTGGTGTGTACTCAGTATAGAAATTATCGAAAAATGTCGAAAAAAGTCTTATACTCCCGAATTTCCTTTAAATAATTATTGTAAGCGCTTCATTTTAATGTTACATTATTGATTCATCCCTTAAAAATAAGGAAGAAAGGAAGTATTTTATAATCACTGAATAGAACTACATAGATTAAAAAAGGAGGATGAAATTGGTAAAAGAGGAAGCGTAAATGGGGATTTACACCACATACATATCTCAAAGATTACCAAACTTTATATCAAACTTGCGATTTTAAAAAGATTTTAAATGTCTCATGTATTAATATCATTTGAATCATCGTATTTTCAATGAGCCCACTCTAAAAAAGAGGATGAATTTTTATAATCGTAGAGAAAGATGGCGTGCCCCTAAATCCTATAATAAATATTTACAGATTAATATTTTTATTATAAGTTGGTTCTCTTAATCTTATTAATAGAACGGGGAAACCATTTTGCTGATATTTTCCGCTAGGGGTGAATTCAGAGATGATAGGGTATTTGTGTTTCCAATTCCTAACCCGACAGCTAACCTCGTCAGAGTCTAAAGGGAACATGTATGAATAGTCAAGCCAATAGGAATCGACAAATGAAGTGTCTTTTCTTTCGGTATAAAGACAGAATTTTCAAAAAAATAAAATTCACTTTCTTTCTATTTAATAACTTGTATCCCTTACGAGACAAAATGTTTTTACATCAAAGAACTTATGGAATGTGAGGAAAGTAAATGAAGAAAATTAAATTAAGTTTAGCTAGCCAAATATTCATTGGATTAATTCTAGGGATTATTGTTGGTGCCATTTTTTATGGTAATGAGACTGCCCAAGGCTATTTACAACCATTGGGAGATATGTTCTTACGCATGATTAAAATGATTGTTGTACCAATCATTGTTTCAAGTCTGATTGTTGCCGTTGCAGGGGTAGGCGATTTGAAATCAGTAGGTAAAATTGGTGCCAAATCACTTTTATACTTTGTGGTAGTAACGCAAATAGCAATTCTTGTTGGTCTGGTTTCCGCTAATTTACTTCAGCCGGGCGCTGGTATAAACATGAACCAGCTTGAACAAACAGATATATCCAGTTATGTAGATACAGCAGAAACTAAGCAGCATGAATCTTTTGTAGATACAATTGTTCACATCGTACCATCGAATCCGATTAAAGCGATGGTAGAAGGCGATATGCTAGCCATTATTTTCTTCTCTGTATTATTTGGCGTTAGTATTGCCGCAATTGGAGAAAAAGGTAAACCGGTATTTCGATTCTTCCAAGGTACGGCAGAAGGGATGTTCTACTTAACCAACTTGATTATGAAATTCGCTCCAGTCGGTGTATTTGCACTAATAGGGGTAACAATCTCTAAATTCGGTTTGGCGTCATTAATTCCTTTAGGTAAGTTAGCGCTTTCAGTATATGGAACAATGCTTTTCTTTGTACTTGTCGTTCTTGGAATTATTGCTAAAGTAGTAGGGTTTGGTATTTTTAAATTGATTAAGCTTCTAAAAGAAGAGTTAATTTTAGCATTTTCAACAGCTAGTTCGGAATCCGTCCTCCCAAAAATCATGGAAAAAATGGAGAAGGCCGGATGTCCAAAACATATTGCATCATTCGTAATTCCGACAGGCTACTCTTTCAACCTTGATGGTTCTACGTTATATCAAGCATTAGCAGCCATTTTCATTGCTCAAATGTATGGAATTGATTTGAGCATCATGCAGCAAATTACCTTAATGCTAGTGTTGATGATTACATCTAAAGGAATTGCAGGTGTACCAGGTGTCTCCTTCGTCGTCCTTTTGGCAACACTAGGCACCGTCGGTATTCCAATTGAAGGCTTAGCATTTATTGCTGGTATTGACCGTATTCTTGATATGGGTCGTACGGCAGTGAATGTTGTAGGTAATGCACTTGCAGCAATCGTTATTTCTAAATGGGAAGGTCAATTCCACCCTCCTGCCAATAATAAAAATCTAGAACAAGTATCTTAATATTAAAATCCAGAGTAGTGTGTCACTCTGGATTTTTTTGGTGTAGTTTTCTGTTTACCTTCACGTCAGATCATTCCTTCCTGCTTCCAAATTTAGTGACTTTCATTTTGTCTCAGTCAGAAGTCTTAAACATGAAAATGCCAGATTGCCAGATGTTCAATTACCATTTACTTTCTTTTAAGGCTTTACTTCCTTCGTTAATCTCGTATGAAAAAATTCAATAAAGGTATTATCGTAAAGGAAACCTTTTCTTTAAATGGATGAGATGAGAGTGATATTGTTTCTTCCTCACAGGACTAATACTTGCCTTGCTCATTAAGTATTAGGTGATTTTGTTTGTCTTGCATTTTAAACTTCATATTAGGGCTTCCTCCTTAAGGTTTTGAGTTAGAATGGTATCTACACTCATATCTTACTGAGGAGCTCTATTTTTTTCAAAATCAAAAAATAGCTATCTACAGGAATGCTAACCTGCCCCGATAGTTCCATAATAAAAAAGATTACCTTAGCCATTATTGAAGTAAAGTAACTGGTAGTTGAGTAAAAAAATAAGAGCTGTTGAAACAGCTCTTCGCATAAATCTTTCGCCTATGCTTACTTTTTCAAAACAGGGATCCATATTTCACTTCTAAATGTTGGTGAGGTTACATCTTTTTTTTCGTTCCAAAGGATTTCTGGACCTTCTATTTGTTCATAGTTAGAGGATTGAAACCATTCGGAATAAATACGTCCCCATACATTTTGCAGTGTTTCAGGAAAAGGTCCGACTGCTTCGAATACCGCCCATATATATGCATCAACTTCAAGCAGTGTTAAGTTATCTGGGCACTCCCTCGTTGAGGCTACGCCTATATAATGATCAAGCTCCCCTTTTTCCTCCAACCTGCCTTCGGAAAAGTTCGCAGATACACTAAGCAGTCCTAATGGGCTGAAATTCGATAGTTTTTGTTGCAATTTGTAGCTGAAGTCGCTGGATCTTCACCCATTCGGCATGTGCAAAATTCGTGCATCTCGCTCCAGGGGGCGGCAAAAAAAGACCCATTTTACCGGATCTGCACTAAGTTTCTTTCTCTTTGATGGAAGGTTGCTAGATGTGAGGCACCTAATTGCTGCAACATTTTCTTGTTCTCTGCAACATATTTTCCAAGATCATCTGGATAGTGTGAATCTGAAGAAAGGGTAATCGGAATACCTTCGTTAACAATTGTCGTTAGAAAATCAATGGATGGGCACATATCTTTGGCCGGATAGCGATAGTATAAACCCGCATTCACCTCTGTGGCGGTATTCGTTTCCTTTAGTGCGACAGCAATGCGTTCATACCATTTTTGATTAAAAGATTCATTGTTTACTTTGAAATTAAATACTTTTAAATTATCTAAATGTGCAACAAAATCAAACATGTTTGAACGGATCATTTTTTCAACTGTTTCATAAAAACGAGTGTACAGCTCTTCTAAATCATATTCTTCAAAGTGAGATGCGGTTTGTGGGTTATCAAATCCCCAGCCATCCATATAATGAATAGAACCAATCACATAGTCCCACGGTTTTCCTTCTAAGAGTGCTTCTAGTTCCTCTTCTTGCCCGACAAAATAATCCGCTTCAATTCCTAACTTTAATGAGACACCTTCTTTTTCCCAGCGTTTTTTTGCTGCTACAATCGCTTCAACGAACTCATCCATTTTTTCTGTCATGACATTTTTTATCCAATACGATTGTAATACACCAATTGAATCGCTCGGATCAAGATTTAACGCCTTTTCAAAATAATTTTTTGTTTCTTTAAAACGATACAAATGATCGACAATACCTACTTCTTTCAATCCGATTTGTTTCGCTTTTTTTAAATATAAATCAAGCCACTCTTCGCCGTAACAACCACCATTCAGTCGCTTTTGCAACTGATTCACTTGATACTCAATTTTTTCTTTCGAGCCGTATTCTTGCACTTCGTTTGGCTGAAAATGTCCAAGGGCTTTTGCCGTACGTTCAAGCCAATTAAACGAATACGGGCCTTCTTCTAGATGTACATGATAATCGATTAACATTCTGATCCACTCCTTTTTGCGATAATCCAACGTTTATACCATTCTTTCCATTCCTTCGGACAAGGCTGATTACTAATGACTTCATCAAAATGGCTCGCATCACCAAATGAAAAGAAAGACGGAATACCTATTTTTGATGAATCTACAAGTAAAATATTCTTCTTGCTTCTTGCCATCATTTTAGCTGAAACGAGTGACTCATCTAAATCATAATCATAGATTGTATCTCCAACAATTCCACCGCAGGATATAAACGCTTTATCCATATGCATATGACTTAACCATTCTAGCGTCATTGCACCCGAGACAGAGGATTGCGCAGGGTTCGTAAATCCACCTAACAAAATAACCTTGCCCGTCACACGCTTCTCTTCAATCGCTTGGTTAAAGCGATCTGCTGCTGCAATTGAATTTGTCACAACAGTTAAATTTTGAACATTTTGAATTAAATCGGCAATATGAAATGTTGTCGTTCCAACATCGATGCCAATCGTATCACCATCTTCAATACGTGATATCGCTTCGAATGCAATTTGTTCTTTTTCTGCACGATTGATATCAAGCTTCCGTAAGTAAGCTTGTTCTTTTTCTAATGTTGTATATAGAACTGCTCCTCCATGCACTCGAGTTATCTGCTCCAGTTCTTCTAACTCGGTCAAGTCTCGACGAATCGTTTCTGGTGTAACAGAAAACTTCTTTGCCATTTTTGCAACTGATACGCGTTTCTCCTCATTCACCCATTGAATAATTAAACGATGGCGTTCTTCCTTTAATTGATTCATGATAAGGCGATTACATCCTCTGGTTCTACGAATAATTGATATTCCATACCTTTTTCAAATACAGAGGCACGATGATGCAATTGTTCAGTTCTAAATTGCTTATTGTCCGCATGAAAAGTTGTACGGATCACATTTCCATTCATAATAGAATCGCCAGCAATTGCGCTTAATTTGTAAGAGGAGACCTGAGCTTGTAAATGAATAGATTCTGGACGTATCGCATATTTATCTGCGGATAACGCTACATTTTTTCCAATTAATTTTCCTATCTGCTCTTTTGAAAAAACATTGTATCGTCCTATAAAATTGGCAACAAATTCGGTTTTAGGATGCGTGTAGATTTCAGATGGTGTTCCTTCTTGTGCAATCTTTCCATTATTCATGACGAAAATACGATCGGAAACAGACATCGCTTCTTCTTGGTCATGTGTAACAAGAATCATCGTCATATCCAGTTCACGTTGAATCGCTCGAAGTTCGACTTGTAGATGTTTACGAATTTGTGCATCAAGCGCACTTAACGGTTCATCAAGTAACAATACTTTCGGACGAACAACGAGAGAACGAGCAAGCGCGACACGTTGCTGCTGACCACCGGAAAGTTCATGCGGATACGCCTCTTTCTTCTCTTGTAAACCAACGAGGTTTAACATTTTCCCTACTAGCTCTCCCACTTCATTTTCTGGTTTTTTGAGCATCTTTATTCCAAACGCAACATTTTCATATACGGTCATATTCGGAAATAATGCGTATGATTGAAATACCATACCTACTCTGCGGTTTTTCGGCGAAATTTTCTTCATATCTTTCCCATCAATCATCACTTGACCGCCAGTCGCATCTGTTAGTCCAGATAATATACGCAAGATTGTACTTTTCCCACAACCACTTGGTCCAAGTAACGTGACAAATTCGCCATCTCTAATGTTCATATCAATTCCAGAAAGAACTTTTGTATCTTGATATTGTTTATAAACGTCTTTTAACACTACGTAACTCATGCGCGTGTCATTCCTTTCGCTCTTTTCGTTAATGTCGCCATTACTAGCGTCAAAATACCCATCAACACGATGTATACGAACACAATCGCACTCGCAACATGACCACTTGTACTTAATTTTGACATTAAATAAATTTGAACCGTTTCAAAACGAGAACCTACAACGAGGTTTATCAAAACAAATTCGCCAAATAAAACAGAGAATGATAATAGCGCTGAAACAAATAATCCTGGATAAACTGATGGAAGCAACACTTTACGGAAAGCTTCCATTTTTGAAGCGCCTAGTAATTCCGCTGCATCCATTAATTGACGGCCTTGAACATTCCGTAAGCTATTTCGTGTTCCTTGGTACATATATGGAAGCACGCTAATGACATATACCCCGAGCACAGCGAGGATCATCGGTAAACTAGTTCCTGAATAAAACCGAATTAAACCAACTGCTAAAATAACACCAGGGAAAGCATATACCATCACAACACTTGCCTGGAACCACTTTTCTAACGATGGAAAGTATAATACGATCACGAAAATCGCCGGCACAATAAATAATATAGAAATGAAAACTGCACTACCTGAAAGAAGAACAGATCGTCCGAACGCTTCTATAAATCTTGCATCTTGAAATAAAGTCTTAATCCATTCCAACGTTAATCCTTCCGGTAAAATGGTTTTATTCCATTCCGTTGAAAATGCATACAAAGCGGTCGCTAGAATTGGTAGGGCTAAATATACACCGATCAGAATGAGCATGACGATTGTAAATTTTTTCATCGTTCTGACAAATCCTTTCTCGTTTTCTTGGTGAGCCATTCACTAAGTAACATCCCGATAATCATGATCACACCAAGTAAAACGGCAATGGCACTCGCCAATTCTGGTTGAGCAAAAATATCCCCCGTAATGAGTGCCCCGATACGAATTGCCGCTAAGTTAAAATTACTCCCTGTTAAGGCGTAAGCAGATGCATATGCACCTATCGCATTAGCGAACAATATAGTGAACGTGCCCGCAATACCAGGAAATAAAATAGGCAGTCCGATTTTTTTCCAAAATGTAAATTTAGAAGCTCCTAATAACGCAGCGGCATCTTTCCATTGTTGCTGAATACCGTAATAAATCGGATATAAAAGCATGATTGAAAGCGGGAGTTGAAAGTAAATATAAATGAGCAACAGCCCTGACCAACTATAAAGAGAAAAAGATAAATCCCAGCCGAACGAATCAAGCGCTAATGTAAAAATACCGCTATTTCCAAGTAAGACGATAAATGCAAAAGCGAGTGGTACACCCGCGAAGTTGGACGTCAAGTTGGACAAAATCAATAACCGTTCACGGACCGGTTCAGGAAAATACGTCATCGCATACACACCTAACAAGGAAACGACTAACGCGACGAATGCTGAAACGACTGACAAAGCTAAACTGTTTTTAAACCCTTGTAAAATATAAGAACTTGTTAACACTTCTTGATAATGTTCTAACGTAAACCCTTCACTATTTGAAAAACTACTCATCAACATGTAAAAGAGTGGTACGAGAAAAAAAAACGTCATCAACAAAGCGAACGGGACTAGTATGAAAAGTACTCTTTTTTTTCCATTCATAATCATGATGTCTCCCTTTATTTAATTGACTAGACCCCAGGTATTATGAGAGGGACCATCGCTTCTGATGGATCGATTCCGAGTAAATGGCAAGCAAGTGGCGCCACTTGTAGTTGAGAGATAATTTGATCCTGAACAACCGGCTTCACTTTATTCGAAGCAATAAATAACGGAACATGGCGATCATTAGTTGTATTCCCACCGTGATTTCCATCGCTTGTCATTCCGTGATCGGCTGTCACGATAATGTTGTATCCAAGTTCCATCCATTCTGGCAACGAAAGTGCCAATAAGGCATCTGTAGCTAAAACGCGATTTCGATATTGAACAGAATCTGCTGTAAATTTATGTCCATCATCATCTACATTCATCGGGTGAATATAGAGGAAATCTGGTTTCTTTTCTGAAACGAGCCACCTAGCTTCTGCGAATAAATGGTTATCTGGATAATGATCTTCAAAGTAGAACAGACCATTTTCAATCGGGGCATCTTTATCTAATTGAATTCGATCCATTCCAGGACGAAATGGCGCATGATTATATAGCTCACTTACCCAATGATAAGCAGCTGCAGCGGTTTTCTTCCCGCTGCGTCTTGCTAAATGAAACAGACTTTCTTGTGTTGATAAGCGGACGACTCCATTGCCAACAATTCCATGGACTAAAGGTGGCGTTCCAGTCAAAATCGTTTCATATAGTGGCCGAGATAAAGAAGGGACTTCCGATTTCACTTCATAACGCGCGACCTTTCCTTGTTCAACGAGATGTTGCATAAAACCCATATGAGAACACGCTGTATCAAAACGCAACGCATCCACAACGATCATAATTAAACGATTATTTGACATGGATTAACACCTTCTCTTGCCACATTTGAGGAATTTGTTTCGTTGTTTCTTCCCAAGCCTTTTGATCGCCAACTGGTTGGGCATTTTTATACATGTTATCCGGTAATAGAAGAGATTGAACTTCTTCTGATAATTCAACATTTTCACGAATTGGACGTGCATACCCTTTTGCTAAATTTTCTTGACCCTCATCTGAAAGAATGTATTCACGAGTCAACATAGCAGCATGCGGTTTTTTTGAATATTTATTAATGATTGTGGCATAACCAGATGTAACAGATGCCTCTTCTGGAATCGTTACGTCAAATCGTGCTTCATCAACTTGTTTACGATAACCCAGTGCATTAAAGTCCCAAAGTAAAGCAACATCAATTTCACCTTTTTCTAGATTAGCAACACTAGGATCACCAGCAGATAAACGACCTTGTTTCGCTAATTCTGCAAAGAAGTCAATACCCGGTTGAATATTCTTTTCGTCTCCACCGAAAGCATAAGCAGCTGCTAATATAGCAAATTGTGCTTGGTTTGCTGTTAACGCATCACCAATACTAACTGTGTAATTACCATTTTTTATATCTTCCCAAGAAGTCGGGACCGTTTTTACGTTATTCTTATCTGTAATAATTGCCATCGTTCCTGTATAGCCAACTACCCAGTCTCCGTTATCATCTTTCGCCCAATCTGGAATGTCATCCCAATAGGACGTTTTATAGGGAATCGTTAAGTCTTGTTCCTCTGCAATAGGTCCAAAGGCAATTCCAACATCACCAATATCAGCTGTTGCATCATTTTTTTCAGCTGCAAATTTTGCTAACTCTTCTGCACTCGACATATCTGTATCAGTATGTTGCACATTATATTTTTCGCCCAACTCATCCCAAGTTTCCACCCAGTTTGCCCAAGTATCCGGCATCCCAACTGAATTAACTTTGCCTTCTTCTTTTGCCTTGTCTTCTATTTGTGTCAATGTCAATTTGTTATAATCTGCTTCTTCTCCTGCGCTTGATTCTTTAATATTATTATTTGATGAACATGCTGCTAACATTGAAATAGTCATTGCACCGATTATTCCTGTTTTCCACTTACGGTTCCAAGACATTGTCGTTTCCCCCCTAAATATGTTTGTTTTTATTTTGTTTCACACTATGAATATACAAAACAAATATTAAGCAAACATAATTCCCACACTAAGCTTTTGTAAATCTCAATTTACAGAAGCTTTACATCCAACATTCTATTTAAGATGACTAAAGTAATAAGTACCAGAGCCGCCCGTCACCACGCTAAGGTAAGAAATTAGAAAAACTTAAAATCGGTGCCTGTCACTCCCGATATTTACTAGATTTTGTCGACAGAATACTAGAGAGGGAGAGTTCGTGATGATTGATGAATTCTGTTTTCTTTCAAAAACACCACAAAAACTCAGTCCTAAGACTGAGCCTAATTTAGCAGTATTCATAAGTGTGGCGCCTTGAAAGGCATCCGTGTTTTGTAGATCATTGTCGAAGTGCAGGGCACCCCAATCTATAGGGCAGTTTAATTAACGGCAAAGCTTCTTTTTTCTTTCTATTTAAAAATTAATATTATTTTTTAAATTTTAATTTTTATATCTTTATTGTTTTTTTTGTTGTATCTCAATTCTTTTTGCCAAGTCAGATGATACCTTATTTAAATACTCCATAACTTTCTTTCTAATATCATCGGATATGATTATCAAGTCGCTAGCCAAATTTTCTACAAGATGTTCTTTTTCTATAGGAGTTAACTTCATATAGAATTCACCAGCCTGCATAAAATCATCATGCTTTGTTATAGAAGTTCTTTCTAGTTTTCCTTCAACATATCTTCCATCACCACTTGTAATTTGGTTAGCCGTTGTCCAGTGTTGCTGTTGATTGACTGGTACTTTTCGAAATTCAGGCCCAATTCTTCTTCTTTGAGAATCATTATAAATATTGGCTCGGCCCTGCAGTATTTTATCATCAGATAATTCTGCACCGTCAAGTAAATTTGAAGGGGAGAAGGCGACTTTTTCTACTTGTTCCATATAATTATCAGGATTTTTACTTAATACCATTTTCCCTACTGGTATAAGAGGGTATTCTTTCTCATCCCATACTTTTGTATCGTCTAAAGGATCATAAGAAAGATGGGCTTCATCTGCAGGATCCATGAGCTGAACGTATAAGCCATATTCCACTGATTTACCACCCGCAATAGCATCGAATAGATCTTTACCAGCATAATCAGGGTTTTCAGCGGCTAGTCTATTTGCTTCCTTGCGACCAATGTATTGTACACCTTCAAATGGATACCAATGGTATTTAACATACTTTCTAATACCTTGAGCATTTCTCCAAACATATGTATTCACACTATGTCCTGGTATGTGACGAAGACTTTTTACTGTACCTGCGTCAGAGTAGAGACGTACAATAAAATGAATAGATTCGGGTGCTCTTGCTACAAAGCTCCAAAATCTATCAGGGTCAATTAAGTTATTTTTGGGTGAAGGTAAGAATGCTTTAATAAATTCTGGGAAACGTATCGCATCACGAACAGAAAAGACGGGGATATGATTACATAAAAGATCAAAAACACCTTCTTCTGTATAAAATTTTGTAGCGAAACCACGTACATTTCTGGAAGTATCAGGTGTTCCTTTCGTACTGACAGCTAATGAAAAGCGAACCATAACAGGTACCTTATGATCAGGATTTTGTAAAAAGTTCAGTTTTGTGTATTCGGACATCGAATATATCGTTTGAAAATAACCAAATGCACCAAATCCTTTCACATGAACCGGTCTTTCTAATATTTTTTCATGAATAAACTCTTGTAAGGACTCGTGGAGTACATTATCTTGTTCCAGTACAGGTCCTCTAGAGCCGACTGTCTGTGAATGAAGTTTAGCTGACTCATCATTAGTTCGTTTGGAGAGGTCTCTATATAACTTTTTTCTTTCATTAGAGTCTTCTTCTGATAAAGCTTGCCTCTGTTTAGAATCTTTTTCATTCATTATAATGGCCTCCAAAATTCATTTTCCTTCAATCGTTACTAAATATGATTATTAAGCCTCGAATATGTATCTTCTACTTTTATTTTCAACATTTATTAGAAATATAGTTTTTTAAAGTTATCAACTTTTTTCAGGACAATACAAAAAAGTCAAATTAAATCAGTGTTTGAACATACCGCTAGGTAAAGAAAACTCATATGCCGTGGGCCTGTTGGAATAGGTGGAATTATGAAAAAATGAAAATGACGAAGGGAAATTACATGTGCAATAAAAAAGTATTACTTTTCTTAGTTTGAAAAAACATAAGTAAGCTATATAAACCAATAACAGCAGTAATAAATAATAGTGTCATTAACATCTGTACTGTATTTACAGTGTTTGATAAATGACGTTTCCACATTTTCATAATATTTCCTTTTAAAACTAAAATGTCCCTTTAGCTCAATAAGAAAAGCTAACCTTATTAAATAATCGCTCTGTAGAAGAACTCAATATAATAAATGATCGTGTATTCATAAGACTAATAAAATAAAATGCATTTTTTTAAAATGTATATATATGTTAAAATCATAATAACAAATATTGGATAAGGCGGATGCATATATGAGTAAAAATGAAGAGGAAAAACATAAAATAAAAAAAACTGCATTGGATAGAGCAGGTCTAAGAGCTTTTATGGGAAACCCTGAGGACTTTGAACTTTCTTTTTACGGAGTATTTATGGCTTGCGTCCCAATCTTCATATTAGGAGTTGTAGTTTGGTACAATTGGTAATTAACCAACATTTATTTATAAAAAAATGAAGATAATTAAGTTAACCACATAATAACCCAGTATTGCTAATATCGCTGAACCCACTTTTAACCACATTTTTGTATCCCCTATTGTTGTTTTAATTCCACTCAGGTGGTCAGTAGTTATATTTAGTTATAGCTGTCTTTTTAAGGACATAGTTTTAAAGATAGAACTGAGGTCTAAATACTTTCGGTGTGGGTTCGACTCCTACTGTCCTTGCTAATATAGCGGCATAGCCAAGTGGTAAGGTACAGGTCTGTAAAACCTTTATCATCGGTTCCCGATTCACACCTCCTATGGTTCCGGAGGTGTCTTTTTATTTTTCGTTATACTGTGGTTTCATTCTTCCCACTCATAATCGGGATTAAATTCTTGCGGCTCTATTTCTGCTTCTTTATATGTAACGGGTTTTTCATTTGGCAACGTGACAGTTATTTCGGTTTTTTCTTTATTTAATTCTAGCGTTAGAAAAGAAGTCTTGTTTGATTCTTTGCTTGATATTATACCGGTTAGTTTTGATCCAGTAGATTCTGATAACTGGAAATGCTTTATGATTTTATCTTTTCCCGTTTTAGTGAATTTTTCTAATGTGAACTTGGATCTACCCTCGCTACCGTCACCATCACTTTTGATTAGTATATAAGATCCACCGTTCATCCAGCCACCATATATATGATACTTGGGTGCTTCGTAAGAGGGTACATCCTCTTGTTGTGTAGAATCTTTTACCTCATTTTTTTGCTCTACGTCTACCTTTTCATTTTTTATGACTTGTTCTTGTTCGTTGTCACAAGCAGCAAGACTCCATATAACCAGGAGTCCTACGGAGATTTTTTTAAAAGTAAACAAAGGCCTGTCCTCCTAAAAGTTGAATGTAAATTTCGAACCATTAAATTATCCACCCTAACATTGAGTGTTGAAGACAATAATCTAAAAATTATACCATAATAAACCAATTTCTTATAGAACTAACCTGCCCCTTTAGTGCCATAAGAAAGGGAGCTGCCAAAGCAACTCCCTTATTGAAGTAAAGCACCGGTTAGTTCTATATGACCTATTGTAGAGTTGACACAAATTGTGCAACAAAATAAATGAAAAAACGAACACCATAGGATGTTCGTTAAGAAAATTAACTCTTAGTTGCTGTATTGCCCATTGCAATTGAGATTCTATTCCAACTGTTTATTTGATTAATAATAAGAACTAGATCAACATATTGTTTCTCATTATAATGTCCTCGGACACGCTTGTATAAGTCATCAGGAACTCGTTTTGTTGGTATCAAGGTAATATGCTCAGTAAGTTCCAAAGCAACTTTTTCTTCAGGTGAATAAAAATCGCATTCTTCCCAGGTATTTAAACAATAAATTCTTTGTTCAGTTTCACCCATCTTACGAGCATCGGATGTATGCATATTGATGCAGAAGGCACAACCGTTAATTTGAGAAGCTCTAATTTTGATCAACTCTCTAGTAGTTCGATTAATAGAAGAGTTTTTAGTGTACTTCTCCATATCCATCATAATTTTCATACCATCGGGTGCAACATCATTATAGGAGATTCGTTGACTCATAAGGCACAACCCCTTTGCTTTAAGATAATTTTATTATACCTGCCGACGACCGTTTATACCAATATTTTACTTTAGGGATATTTATAATCAAGAGAAATTTTAGCTGGAATAGAACATTTAGTTGCTTCGCAGTACGTTTAAACAGAGAGACTGTACTGCACATATCCATACAGTCATACTGTGAAAACAAACGTCATTAACTGTGCGTTTACATTTAGCTTCTTCAACTAAACTACCTCTCTAATTCCATAAGAAAAGGGCTGCCGCAGAAACCTCCCTTATTTAAGCACCCTATAGTTTAAGTGAAATTTTTTCACAAGAACCCCCAATAAAATGGATTCCAGCAGTATTATCAAAAGCTATTTATAAAGAAAAAAGCAACAATTCGAAAGTTGCTTTTTCCAATTTATCTTATTCAGAATTTTGTACGCTAGGAGAACTTCAACCTAAAAAAAGTCGAATTCCTTACTATGCTAAGGATCCAACTTTTTTAAAAGAGGGTTCTTAACAGTTATAAAAATTGACTAGCATCGGTTCTAGTGGAATTTTTCCCCTTAACCTGCTTTAACATCGCTACTATAAGGAAACTAACAATGACTAATAAGAGCCATGAACTTACCTTTCCTAGATGAACGAGACTCCATGCATCGGTTTGGTTTGGATATTCCCAAGCTCCAAAGAACGTTGCGATATTTTCGGCTATCCATATAAAAAATCCGATGAGCACAAAAGAAAGTGCGATTGGCATACGATAACGAGTTCCAGCAACCTCGTATATGACCCATGATCGCCAAAAGACGATAATGACAAGTCCAGACAACCACCAACGAATATCAATCCAATAATGGTGGGTGAAAAAATTCAAATAAATCGCAGCTGCAAGAGGTACAACTACCAAAAACGGTGGCCACTTAACCAATTCAACCTTTAACCTTCTCCACGCCTGGCAAAGATAACTCGCTACACTTGCGTACATGAATCCGCTATACAAAGGCACTCCAAAAATTTTGAAATATCCTTCCTCTGGATAAGACCATGAGCCCATATGTACCTTGAAAAGTTCAAGAGCAAGACCAATAAGGTGGAACAATGTGATAACTTTTAGTTCGTCCCGTGTTTCAAGCCCAGAACGCACCATCCACCACTGCATCAGAAGGCAGATGATGAGCAGCCAGTCATACCGTGGCAGAAAGGGAAGCGGCATAAGTTTTGTAAAAGCCAACGAGGCAAAAATAACGGCAGGAAACAAACATGATAGGGCCTGCTCCCAACCAAAACGAACGAGTTGTTTTAGTGCTCTCATGATTAGTGCCTCCATTTTTTTAATGGTTAAATTCATGAGTAACTCCCCTTTTCTTTTTGTTCCTCTTTTTTAATCTTGGGTGTCGTCATCATTTCGATATTCTAAAATATCTCCAGGCTGACATTCTAAAGCCTTACAAATCGCCTCTAAAGTTGATAATCGAATCGCTTTTGCCTTGCCGTTTTTCAATATAGAAAGGTTAGCCATCGTTATTCCAACCCTCTCAGAAAGTTCTGTAACACTCATTTTCCTTTTAGCCAGCATCACATCAATATTGATTATAATTGCCATATTATTCACCTCAGACTATTAAGTCATTCTCTGATTTTATATCGATGGCTTCTTGTAAAAGCCTTTGAAGAACAGCAGCAAAGACTGCAATCACCATTGAAGAAAAAATAATGACCAATCCGATTAATATGATACCTGGGGCGTCGTCCAGCTCCGCTATGAGATAAAAGAGCGGCATACCTACCACATACAAGATACTGATTGTGATTGCACAGTATTTTATTTTTGTTAGAGCACTTACAGATAATTCCGAGAAAGCTTTGTTCTTGTCAATATAGCTTAAAAGTTTAAAAGCTTGATATAGAGCAAAGTAAAATGGTATCGCCGATGCATACAAATCGATTAATACGAGATATTTGATATAAGTCATATCCGGATACAATTCTGCTGCAAACTTCGCTATCTCAGGCACCAAAAATATGCACAAAGCAAGAACTGGAATTCCAATAAGAATAACAGCTATCTTTAAAAAGAGTGTTGTTCCTCGTTTCATAAAAAGCACCTCACTTATTTATTGTCAATTTAATTTAACACGCTTTTTATCGTTTTACAATAAAACATTGTTGTTTTTTATTATATAATTATTGTTACCGAAATATCCTTTCATTTTAAAAAAAGATAAAAAAGCATTCCTCATTACGAAGAAATGCTCTATAACTTTAAACTATTCAATTTATAACTTGTTCAACTAACCTGCCCCGTTAGTGCCATAAGAAAAAGGCTGCCGCAGCAACCCTTGTTATTGAAGTAAAGCACCCGTTTGTTTAAGTACAATTTATCACAATGTGAGTCGGTATAATTCATTTATAAGTGAATTATACTTTCAGTTCTGATTATAAAGTCTATTTCGTTAAGTAGAAGTGACACTTCACTAATTTAGTGAAGAATAGTTCTTTTAAAATTAAATAACTTTATTGTTTTTTTATAATTTTCTCGGTATTGTAGCGAGAAATTAGGCTTTTTCTTCAAAATGCCAGTCAGTGGTCGGTGTATTCTATAATAAATTATAGTCTAACCTTAACCTCAGTACCGTCCTTAGCTTTGACATCTACTAGCACGATCCCCTTATAATTTTTCAGTTCCTTGACGATAGGCTTTAGCGTTTTTTTGTCTATTAGCGGAAAGGTAAAGTCCAGTTTTTTTCTTTCGAAGTGCTCTTTTGTCCATTTGTTTGCATTTTGCTGAAAAAATTTTGAAGACAAAATTGAAATAACAATGTTTAAAATAGCATATGGAATTGGGATGGTAAACCGAACGTCTTTTGCTTTCACTTTTACATGCATCATAAGCAAATCACTAATCAATGATGACCGAAACGGTATCCCCGTTTGCCGATTTAATATCAACAATTTGGCCATCTAATTCGTTTTCGATTGCTTCAATAATAAGGCTTATGTCTATATCTTTAATGTATTTTTCCGATTGAGGAATACTCGCTGCGATGCTGTGTCCAGCCATTAATACTACCTTGACAAGTTTTATAGGCAAATTGACCGTGACGTTATCATTTTCGGCTGATACAACACGAATTTTTAATTTTTTATCTAAATATTTAGTCGGTTTTTCAAAAAGCTTATTACCTGTTTCTTCTTTCTCTTTTAATACTTGGATCAGTTCTGATCCCTTATCTGCATCAATCTTCCCTTCTTGAACCATTGTTAACACTCTTGTAATTTCCTCTTTCATATGATAAATACCTCCCTATTCCTCTTTTAAGAGCTTAATGGCTTCTTCTGGTGTGATTTCGCCATTTTCCAACATGGTGACAACTTTTTTCTCGTCTACTTCATTTTTCTTCTTATGCACATATCCAAGGGATGAAATGATGTCTGTTAGCTTGCCTCGAACCGTTGGATACGAAATCCCCAGTTCCTTTTCAACTTCTTTGATATTCCCTCTGCATGTTAAAAATACTTCCACAAAATGAAGCTGATCCTTTGATAAGGATGCCAGCTTAGATAATTCAAACTCATTTTCAATCGTAGTGTGACAATGAGAGCACTGCAACTTTGTAATTTTCAATGTTTTACTGCAGACAGGGCAATTTGTGATTACTTTATAAGCCATAATGAAATTCCTTCCTTTTAGTTGATTCGATTATATAACAAGTAATTAAAAATATAAATAATAAAATTTAAATTTTTTAATCCAAAAAATCAATAATATTAATTTATTATTTAATATTATTAATTATCCATTTTCATTATTTACCATAATGGTTGAAATTGTAGACATTCATCTTGGTGAAAATACCCAGTTACATAATGAGCACGATTACTTAGTCTTTGAGATGCTGATTAATAATCCATGGATATTTGATATTAATATTCCAACTGATGATGATTCAGCAGTCGTTAGCATTGATGTATTATTTAATGATTTAAAACTTGAAAATTATTAAGCTTACGGGTTGATTAATCTCAGATTATGCAGTGGTTTGAGGACTTAGTCTATATTTTAGTTATTCCAGAATATGGCGCTATAGTTGAATAAAACTTAGATTTTTAAACGACTTTATTGTTATATTTTTAAGTACAGTGAAGTATCTTATATCGAAAATTAAACAACTATATTTTAACCCCGTCCTAAATTTAGAAAGGGGTTATGCTTGTTTTAGGTTTTTTAAATTAAATAACTTTATTGTCTTTTTACACTAAGAAGAACTTTATATTGTTATACATTGCAATTTTTTCTTATTCAACTATCCTGCCCCTTTAGTTGCATAACAAAAAGGTTGCTTCAGCAACCTCCCTTATTGAACTAAAGCACCCGTTAGTTTAAGAGTAATTATTCACATACTCCAACCTTGATCTATATGTGTTAACTGTATTATATCTAATTGGATGCTTTTTTTCTTTTTGCTTCACCGCACTCATGGGAGATTAATCCTTTTTCTGGTTGTTGTTCTACAATACGGATCTATTGTTAAAAGACGCATTCCTATTATAGAAATGCGTCTTATTATGGATTTATAAGTTAGTGACTTTTTTCAATTCTGCATCGATTCCACTCATAATCTCAAAAGCTCCCTCCGACTTGTTGGAGCAGACCACAACTTTTGCAGATGTTTTTGGATAATAAGCAGAATGAAAGCTGACTCCTGGGTCGTAACCCTTTTCAACCTCTTCTTTATCTAGGTTGAAACGTCCATTATTCATATTAATCACACTATATTCACCATATGTGTTTTTGTTTAAATAAAGAACATAATTATCTTTTTCCAATTCTTTATAATGTTCTGTTGTTAGAATACGTTTTCCATTTTCATCATCAATTAAAGAAATAGGTTCAATAATCATTAACTCACTATTTTCTCCAAGATTAGAACCTTCTGGTGTTTTTAAAACTTTTTTAATTGTAATTGGTGCTTTTGTGTAATAATCTTCAATTTCGTTTATTTCATGAGCTGTTTCTGATTGAAAATACGTAACAAAATGTTCTCTCTCTTCAAAATCTGTATTCACTTCTGCAATAACAACAAGTTCAGTTTCTTTGAATAAACTTGATTCTTCATCATATTCTAAGTAATTTGCACCTACACTAATTGTTTCGGTCTCATCTGTTTTTTCACCAAATTCTTTTGCTTCATTTGAACATGCACTAGAAAATAATATCCCTATTAATACTGTACTCAATAATATCTTTTTCATAAGTTTCCCCTAAAATGGCCATTTTTTAGTGACTTCACCTGAATCATAGCTTGTTAGACTTGAAGGTATTGCTCTCCACCCTTGTGGCATAACAGAATTATAGGCTTTCGCTACATGTGCCATTTTAATAGAATGACCAATCTCATGTGCAGCATTCATTCGAATATAAGAGGCCGTATAATTTGATTGGGCTCTCATTTGATTATCATACATTGTAACAGTCACATAGGACTTTTTCCTTCCTCGTTTTCTGCTACAAATACATCGCTATTAGTAATGTTCTCTTTCCATAATTGCTCTTGTCCTTCATAAATCAAATTATTTAAGTATTCGTCTGGAATGATATTCGCATATGTAGTTTTCCAACTATCAACGTGTACTTTTGCTATACCTTCAGCATCAGCCAACGTTGCCTCTCTGATTATCATATTAGTTTCCCCTTTCAATCTTTCTCATATATATCAATATTCGGTTACGAACATAGAACATCCTTGTTCAACTAAACTGACCCGATAGTTCCATAAAAAAGAGCTGCCAAAGCAACTCACTTATTGAAGTAAAGAACCTGTTAGTTCTTTAAGGAATAGCAGTTTAATGGTATTGAAACCAAACAAACCATCCTTTTTCCTTACTTTTAGCTAAAAATATTTGACCTTGGCCTAAGCTAGCTCCAGGTGCTTTGGGGAAATCTAAACGTACAAGCCATGATTTTTCAGCAATTTCTTTGCCACAAAAGGTCTTTGCCATTCCAAAATAGTCTTCTTCATCTTTATTGCCAACTGTTTCGGGAAAAGGTTTGGCAGTTACTACATCCCACTTAGTATATATGTCAGGAAAATCATCTATTCCAGTTCCATAAGTTCTTGGTATTAAAGTATTTAACGCTTTACCTCTTTTTTATCCTTAATCGATGTTTTCTCTAATTCACTTAACACAGGACATTCTTTAGGTTGCGCGTATCCTTGAATTGAACAAAAAAACAACATCGGAATGGTAATAATCAATATATATAGCATTTTCATAAAACTCACCTCAGAAGTTATCTTTCCTAATTTCAAGAAAAATAGTCCAGTTTTTGAGGTGTAATAGCTCAATTGTTATTCAACTAATCTGCCCCTTTAGTTCCATACAAAAAAGAGCTGCCAAAGCAACTCCTTTATTGAAGTAAATTACCAATAGTAAAAGAAGATTTGAAGCTTTATAAAAAAGTTTTATCATTTCTGTGATCTTTCTTCCATCGAAGTGCTTTTTACTGGCGAGAACACAAAAAGTTATATTTTAAAGAGAAAAAATACAAAATCCGTTGGTATTCCTTGTTCACCTTGTTGATGAAGCATCGCCGTCACATTTCCGCGATGGTAGGTTCCATGATTTACTACATGGTGAATGAGGTCGGCAAGTATGAACTCCATACGCCCATATTGAGGGTGCTCAGTAATGAGGATTTGTTCTAGATTCTTTTGCTCTGCAAAAAAACTGTGAAATTCCTCTGAAAGACTATCATAGAACGCTTCGAGTTCATCTATCGACACTCCCGATACTATTGACTTTCGACGCTCAACTTCTCTTACAGTATCATGGAAGCTGCTTCCTTTCATCGTCTCCAACCAGGTAATATCTGTTGCATAAAGATGCATCAGAACATTTGAAATAGATGAGAAAACACTTTTAACAGTCTCGTTATAAACCTTATCAGGTAGTTGCTTCAAGTGCTGGAACACTTGTTGGTTAGCCCAACATGGTAATCGTACATTTTCTTTACTCGGTTATTTTCCATTATCATACTCCTCTCTGTTTTAAAATTGAGGAAATTATTAGTACTACCAGGAATATTTAATTTTTTTCTTTTGTTCAGTTTGCTTCCTACATCTATATTCGACTATAGAAAGAATCATACTCTAAAAATGCCGCCAATTGGCGGCCATCTTATGGCACTAACGCACCCGTTAGCATTCCTGTAGATCGTTAAATATCAGGTTTGAAAAAAATAGAGCCCCTCAGTAAGATACGAGTATAGTGTCCAATCTAACTCAAAGTCTTAAGGAGGAAGCCCTACTATGAATTTTAAAATGCAAAACAAACAAAATCAACTGATTGAAAGAATTACGGATCAACATCTAGTTGTTGGTGTGGATATCGCCCAACACGTACACGTGGCCCGTGCTGTAAACTATCGGGGCATTGTGATCGGGAAACTTTTGTCTTTTGAAAATAACGAAGAGGGTTTTACTAGATTACTAAACTGGATCAAGGAACTAAAACACATGAAAAACCTAGACACCACGATAGTTGGAATGGAACCTACCGGTCATTATTGGATGAACCTTTCAAAGTGGCTAGTCAAACAAAACATTGATGTCGTTACGGTCAATCCTCACCATGTCAAAAGAAACAAAGAAAATCGTGATAATACGCAATCCAAAAGTGATAAAAAAGATGCCCTTGTCATCGCTGATATGGTGAAGAATGGCTATTATGCCTTCGTTCGTTCCACTTCAGAATCATTTGAAAAACTTCGTGTCCTTATGGCTAACCGAGATGTGATCGTTAAGCGTCTTGTTAGCTCCATCAACCAAATTAATCGCTGGGTGGATGTTGTCTTTCCCGAGCTCCGGCAAGTGTTTAAAGACGTATCATGTAAAGGGGCAATCGCAACCCTACGCCTCTTTCCTACCCCAGCTGAATTAAGTTCCTTACAGCCTCAAGATATCGTAACCGGGTGGAAATCATGTATGAAGCGACATTCCGGGCATAAAAAAGCCCGTTCCCTGCTTACATTGGCCAAGCGTTCAATTGGTACGAAACAAGCCCTTGATGCATATAAACTTCACTTGGAACAGTTATTAGAGGAATATGATCTCGCTTCATCCCAACTCGAAAGAGTGACGCAAGAAGTCACAAACGTCTTGGAACAGATTCCATTCGTTAAGCAAATACTTGCCATTAAAGGAATCAGCGTAATTTCACTGGCGGGCATCTTAGGAGAAGCTGGAGATCTGAGTGGGTTCGCTCACGGGAATGCGCTCCTTCGTCATGCAGGATTGCATCTCGCTGAGGCAAGCTCTGGGAAGTGGAAAGGCCAAATTGTTCTTTCCAAACGTGGAAGATCACGCCTGCGGCGTCACCTCTTCCTTGCGACCATGAGTCTGGTGATGAATAACCCTGAGTTTAAAGCCCTACACTCGAACAATGTTAAGGTGAAGAAGATTAAGAAAATGAAATCCATCATGAAACTATGTGGAAAACTCGCCCGTGTCCTAGTAGGGATTGCTCGTAATGGCTCTGCCTATAAACCGGAAATGGTCTTCCCTCTTGAACAACTAGCAGCGTAAATTTACATTCACATTGTTATTTAACGAAAGTTGGCTTATTCGTAGGATTTCAAAGAAAGCACGAAGTACTGGATGTAATGAACAAAAGGGCAATGACCCGTTCCGTTAGCAAAACCAGCCTCCACCCCTTGGATAGGCATGACGAAGGAATGAAAGGGCATATGATTATGACCCGTTGAGACATGGGAGGGAAAGCCTCCAGGGGCAGCGTGGAAAATGCGTGCAGCATATGTAATAATATGGGATTCTCAATAGATCCTCTATTTCAATCTGCCCTCATCTTATCAAAACGGTCCTATCTCTTTCGTTCATCTAAAGCAACCTATACCATGTGGTTTGAAATCCTGCGAATAAGCGAGTATTCGTGAGCATTATCTATTAAACTGAGGGAGTTCTATAAGAAAAGCGATTCTTATTAAAGAATCGCGCCCGATAATGGAATAACTATGAAGCTTCTATTAGCTGGCTTTAAACTCAATCGATTCTCGGTTTTAACAGCCAGGTTGTTTTCTTTGTATTGATTATTTATGGACTGGAACTTCAGCTGGATAAGGTTATAAGTTATTACTTTTTAACAAATCATCTAAATTGTCAACCAGATCATTTATATCACTTAATAGTGTTATGGTATTGTTGCTAAGAATCATGATTATGTTTTCTTCCATCTTGTCTGGGAGATATTTGCATGTTTTTTGTGCGATCTTAATTAACTTCTTTTCTCCAGGGTGTGGCAACTCGTTAATCGCAAATAAGATATCGAAGTAACTTGCAAGTAACGCAGCAACCCTATGATTGACACTTATGTAGTCTTCTCTTTTTAGAGCTTTCTCGATTTGACAATAGTAGGATGTAACACTGTCTCGTAATAAAGGGTAATTTTTGTTAAGGATATTTTCTTTTAATTCTTTTGGAAAGGCTACGTTAATTTTATCCTGTAATTTCTTTAATTGACCATTTTGATCATATAGTATTTTGGAATTTAAATAATTACTCCAAAAGCATGTAGTGTAACCGACCTGAGCCTGGAAATTCACTACCGTTTTCATAAGTTCGTTTTCAATCCAAGCATAATTTCTATATATAATTTCTATACCAATATTGGGTTCATTTAGCGTTCCATCATCTTCTGTTTCCCAATACTGGTTATTAATCTCCATATAATCCGAAAACGGTTCTAACAATTTTTTGCGAGTGCTGGTAGGGATTTCTTGATCACTATAAATATACAAATCTATATCAGAATGTTCATCTTGGGTATTTGTTGAAAGAGAGCCAGAGAGTACAACACCTTCCACTTCTTCTAACTGAGAAAATACAGACGAAATCTTCATAATCATGTCATTAATAGTATTCATTTTGGATTTCTTCCCATCTATTTTTTATTTTTCGTATTGCCCCAATTATAGGGTATTTATGGGATGTAAACCATTTTTATATTGGTAAATTGCTACCCTTAAAACAAAAATGAGGAGTTTAAAAAATTGCATTACCCTTATTCAAGAATATGGCCCAATTGTTGAACAAAGGTCAAACAGCACTCTTGAACTCCCTCAGTATGATAGCTATATCTCTCGAATGCTCACTTATTCGCAGGATTTCATAACCCTTGAAAATACATTAACGGTTAAAAGCAATGAGCTCAGATCATTTTGGTTTCATGGAGGCATAGTGAAATAAAGGAGCAATAGGAAACTCCATATTCTACCATATAATGCACATAATCTCCACGCCGCCCCTGGAGGCTTTCCCTCCCATGTCTCAACGGGTCATCGAAAAATATGCCCTCTCATTCCTTCGTCATGCCTATCCAAGGGGTGGAGGCCAGTTATGCTAACCTAATGGGTCGGTGCCCTTTTGTTCAAGAAATCTGGTACTCCGTGCATCTTTGAAATCCTACGAATAAGAAAACATTCGACAAAAAATAAGCTGAAAATAAAGTGTTAATTATTTTCAAGTGAGGTTCCCTTCGAGAACCTGTAAAGCATGATTTATTCAATAAAAACTAGGCTGCTAGAGCTGAAAAAGGTTGTAATTTTTCTGGGGAATAAGATTCATTTCGTTTGGCTATGCCTACAAATACTCGAGCCAGTTTACCAACCAATTTCATAATGGATTTCATTTTCTTTATTTTTTTCACCTTAACATTATTAGCGTGCAACGCTTTAAACTCAGGGTTATTCATGACAAGGCACATCGTCGCTAGGTATAAGAAACGCCGCAGTCTGGATCTCCCACGTTTAGAAATGACAATCTGACCTTTCCATTTACCAGAGCTCGCCTCGGAAAGATGTAACCCTGCATGACGAAGTAGAGAATTACCGTGGGCGAATCCACTTAAATCTCCAGCTTCCCCTAAAATTCCAGCTAAAGAGATTTCACTGATCCCTTTAATAGCCAACAGTTTCTTTGCGAAAGGAATTTGTTGAAGCACGTTAGTGACTTCTTGTTCCACTCTTTCGAGTTGCGTTGTAGCTAGATCATACTCTTCCAGTAGTTGTTCTAAATGTAGCTTGTAAGCATCATGTGCTTGGTGGGATCCGATAGAGCGTTTAGCTAAATCTATAAGTTGATAAGCTTTTTTCAACCCAGGCTGACGCTTCATTACCGATTTCCATTTGGCTACAATATCTTGAGGTTGCATCGATCTTAACTCGATTGGTGTCGGAAACAAACGTAGAGTTGCGATTGCCCCTTTTCCTTTCACATCTTTAAACACTTGTCGTAGCTCAGGAAAGACAACATCTACCCATCGATTTAATTGATTAATAGAACTAACGAGACGTTTTACGATTACGTCACGGTTGGACATAAGAACTCGAAGTTTTTCGAAAGACTCTGAAGCCACATGAACAAAAGAATAGTATCCATTCTTGACCATATCCGCAATCACGAGAGCGTCTTTTTTATCACTTTTGGACTGAGTGTTATCTCGATTTTCTTTATTTCTTTTTACAAGGTGAGGATTGACTGTTACGACATCAATCTTTTCGTTAGATAACCATTTCGATAGATTAATCCAGTAATGACCTGTAGGTTCCATACCGACAATAGTTGTGTCTAAGCTGTTTTTACCTTTTAGTTTATTAATCCATTCTAGAAATCTGTTAAAGCCTTCTTCGTTATTTTCAAAAGTAAGAGGATCACCTACCACGATTCCTCGATAATTTACAGCTCGAGCAACGTGAAATTGTTGGGCGATATCCACGCCAACAACGAGATGTCGATCAGAAATTCGTTCAATGAGTTGATTTTGTTTGTCCTGCATTTTAAAATTCATATTAGGGTTCCTCCTAAGGTTTTGAGTTAGAGTGATGTCTTACTCATATCTTACTGAGGAGCCCTATTTTTTTCAAAGTTAATAATTAACGCTCTACAGGAATGCTAACCTGCCCCTTTAGTTCCATAAAGAAAAAGCTGTCTTAAAGACAGCTCCGACTTCAGCTCTTCTTTGAGCTAAAGCTTTGTTGAAAAAAGAATAAACTCTAGCTTTGAAAATAAAGATTGTTTACAGCGATAATAAAGTTGTTTAATTTAATTAGAGAGCTAATAATCTGCATTAGCCCCCTATAATAAACACAACAAATATTTGTTTATTTGCATTTAAAATCAAATGTATTTATTTCTAGACATATTTGTTCATGAGAAGTTTTGATAATAATATCAAAATGCTGACTGTACGGATGCATAAACAGTTCGTACTGAATCCGGCGTTCTTCATGGGACTGCCTTAAATATTTAATATCGGTTCCCCTTTCAACAATATCACGGCCCGACCTTCTCATTAATTCCGTTTCACCATCTGTATAGAAGTAAATTTTCAAATCAAATAAATCTGGATTAATAAACGCTACACTCATCCCTTCTACAATCGTTACTTTGTTTTTAGAAGAAATTAACTCACTTTTCATATAATGCGTATCTATGGTATATAAATCTAAACCATCTCTAACCATCTGAACATCCCTTTCCAAAGAAGGTAAATGATGAGCTGATGGATGGCAAGCCGTCATTTTATAACGATGATTTTCGTTTTGATATGTATAGTCGATAATTGTATGTTTTCGTATATTTGAACTAATAATATATGGATCTGAATTAATATAATTTACTTCATTTTGATTTAGTAGGTTTACGAACCTATTGGCAAACGTTGTTTTTCCAGCAGCTCCATGTCCTGACAAGCCAATAACAATCTGTTTATCCGTCATTCTGACCCAATCTATGATTTCTTGTATTAACTTATCCATCATTTTCTCCCTTTTTACTATATTATCTGCATTTAATTTAATGAAACGAATTCATACCATCACTATCTTTTAAACAATTTTGTTATCACCCTTCAGATTGTTCAAAAGGTCCAAAACAGTTTGATTATTTTTAGTGATCCTTTTAGAGCTAACGCACCCGTTAGTTTAAGTACAATACTTCACAATTTAATTGCTTAACTTCATTTTACAACCAATTATAATCCTTTTTATATTTATATCTTCTTGGTAAAAAAGCATAAGTCATGGATATGCTGAAAGCCAACTTTCTTGTATAAACTAATAGCATTATCATTGCCTGTGTTAACGCAAAGTGTTGTAGAATCAATGGTCTCAAATGTAAATAACCATTTTAGAGCAATCGTCAACAAATGCCTTCCAATCCCTTTTCCTCTCTCCGATTCTTTTACAGCAAAAAATTCGATACTCCCTTCACCAAACTCAGGTTCAGCTTCAACATATATATATCCAGATAAACCATTGTTATCATTAAGCATAAATACTTTTCTATGCTTATCTAAACGGTCAATAATTTGTTGTCCACTATAATAAGTGCCAGGAAATGCTTGATTGTGCAACTGTTTCATGTCTATAAAATACTCTGGAGTTAATTCTATAGTCTCAACATCTTTCAAGTCACTTCTATTATCACGATGAAACGTTAGTATTGTTTGCTTACTATGTTCAATAAAGCTAAGATTATAAGCCAATTTTAGTACACTACAGTTTTTCATATTTGGGAACATACTTATTGAATGAATTTCAATTGGAAGTAATTTAATCATCTCACTCCACATGCTATAAGCAACACCCCATTTATTTTCTTTAATAAATGGTCCCCAAATTTCAGCACTGTTAACACCAAGATCTGCATCAAACCCCAAAACACCAATCAATTGATTTTGTTCATAAGCCGTAACAAAACTTTCACTGTATTTAATATCTGAAATATCTTCTACTAATGAATGAGCAATTTCCTTACTATCTTTACCACAATAACCGATATGCGACTCTTCAATAATATTTAGCTCTGAAATAAAATTCGATACACTTTCAACATCAGCCTTATTCATTACTCTAATCTGCACCAATTGTAATTTTCCCTTGTGGTATTTCTCTATACTACTATATAAATTCTATTTTTATTTCTCATTCTCCTGGTTTGATAATTCATCATCAACTAAACTGCCCCTTTAGTTTAAGTACATCATTTCACAAGTTCTTCTCTACCTTAACATAAATATCCATTTATCTTTTCATAAAAATCCCCATAAACGACCGTTTTCGGTTACTTTTTAAAGCAATAATACGGTCAGTAATTCGGGTTAATAACCCCTATCTAAAAGCTATACCAAAATCAAATTACTAAAATGAAGAGTTTAAACCGTTTTTAGTGAATCATTTTACAATATCTGTCTTAGCGTATAATAAGTGCGTTTTGACGGCTGTACCCCTATATTGAGTGGTGTTGAAGCCATGCATATAATAAAAAGGGACAGATTGATTTACGGAATCAGTCTGTCCAAAATCAGAAAGAATTCATTGACCAAGTGTTTGGACTTATAGCATAAAATACGATTCCGCTAAGAATCTACTAGTACTAGAACCGTAATAACCAATCCCTCCATAGCCCCCATAGAAAATATGATTTTCAGAAAATAGATTTTGCTCATACAAATCCCATTTTGCCCCATCGATGGGATGCGCTGTTTCCCGTTCCCCAATACTTTGGCAAATTGAATTTGTTATAGGGGTAAAGGTAGGATCCGTTGATTTTACCGCCATTCAGTCTTCCTGGAAACAGCCGCGTTCCCCTGCCGACCGTTTGCGAGTAGACAATGCGGCTTTTAGTCGGGCGTGTCATCAAGATTACGCTCGTCGGGGGGGCGTCGTATCCATCTGTTAAAATATGAATAATTTGACTATTTTTGTTAAAATAGTTAATATAAAAACGTATACATAGTCTAACTTCATAGATCAATAGATTGAAGGAGGAGTAACATGCCTAAAACTTTGTTTAAACTTGATCTCAGTAAGCCAATGGAGCAACAAGCACACCCGGGGCATAATCGCTGGCATCCGGATATTCCCGCTGCTTTTTCGGTGGAGCTGGGCCAATCTTTCCGCATGGAGTGTAAAGATTGGACGGATGGACAAATTAGCAACAATGACGATCCTAGCGACATTAGGGATGTTATTTTGCCGCGAGTTCATGTGCTAAGCGGACCGGTTTATGTAAATGGAGTGGAACCGGGAGATTTATTAGTTGTTGATATTTTGGATATCGGTGCGTTTGCCGAGTCTGAATGGGGTTTTAATGGGATTTTTGCGAAGGAAAATGGAGGAAGTTTTTTAACGGAACATTATCCGAAAGCAGCGAAATCTATCTGGGACTTTGAAGGAATTTATACGACTTCAAGGCATGTGCCGGGTGTTAAGTTTGCCGGGCTCATCCATCCGGGGTTAATTGGGGTGGCGCCTTCAATGGAGCTTCTGCAAGAGTGGAATAAACGTGAAAATGAATTGAAGATGACAGATCCTGACCGCGTACCTGAACTAGCAACTTCTCCTCAAGCAGAGCATGCAGTGCTCGGCACGTTAAAAGGAGCAGAATTTGACCGGGTGGTCAAAGAGGGAGCGAGAACTGTTCCTCCAAGGGAAAATGGAGGAAACTGTGACATCAAAAATTTATCAAAAGGTTCAAGAATCTTCTTCCCAGTGTTTGTGGATGGGGCAAAACTTTCGGTAGGTGACCTTCATTTTTCACAAGGGGATGGCGAAATCACATTTTGTGGTGGAATTGAAATGGCGGGATGGATTGATCTTCGTGTCGACGTGATCAAGGGCGGGATGGAGAAATATAAAATTAAAGACAATCCTGTCTTCAAACCTGGTCCGGTTGAACCGAATTATTCCGATTATTTAGTGTTCGAAGGCATTTCAGTAGATGAGTTTACAGGAAAACAACATTATTTGGATGCGCATATTGCTTACCGCCGGGCTTGCCTGAATGCGATTGAATATTTGAAAACACTCGGTTATACAGGGGAGCAGGCTTATATGCTATTAGGTACAGCGCCTATTGAAGGCCGGATAAATGGAATCGTCGATATCCCGAATGCGTGTTGTACGGTGGCCATCCCGACCCAAATATTTGATAAAAATATTGATCCGAAGTAATAAATAGATGGATGAAGGGGGACTTTCCTTGCCTAGTTACACCTTTAACTGCAGTCATTGCGGTGAGTTCACACTATTCTTTAAGTCAATGGCAGGCTATAAAGGAACAGCGCAATGTCCGGACTGCCAGCAGGGGGCTTCCCGTGTCTACCAACCACCCAATTTGTTTTCTTATTCGAAGGAAATACGTACCCGTGTTGAACGAGGGATGGAGCCTCGTAGAATGACAAAAGAAGAATTAGGGCCAAAACAAAGAAAACGGAAACCACAAGTCAGCCGTCCATGGCAAGTAGGGCAGTAAGCAAAGACGATTTCTTCTATAAACACTAAAAAAAGCACAAAAAGGAGGATTAAATTCCTTTTCGTGCTTTTTGTTTTTATTCAAAGGGGTAAAGGGTAGCATCTAAGATTTTACCGCTATCTGTTCAGAAAGTCGTCCTTTTCTGAACACGCTCAAATACCCGTTGAAATGAATGTTTGTTACTTTAGGTGATAATTTGCACTTATTTTAAGTGCTATTTTGCACGTATATTATTACTGTTACTTTTCATTTGTTTTGTCGTTTTTTGTCATAGAAAAAGGCGTATAGAAGGGGTAGCGCCAACATTTCGGAATTTGTACGCTAAGCAAATCCCAGCAAAAAAAGGCCGTTTCCTGTACGTTAGGAAATGACTTTTATTTCTCTTATAGTGCTAAAGCATCTGTTGAAAAAAGAATCAACTGTAACTTTGAAATAAAGATTGATCAAAATGGATTCTTTTCTAGTAATTTAGTAAACAATTTTTATAAAATAGTTTGATTATTTTTAGTGATCCTTCTTGTAGAACTAACGCACTCGTTAGTTCATTAAGAAAAAGCGATTCTTATTAAAGAATCGCGCCCTTTTCTTGAATAAACAAGAAGCTCATATTAGCCGGTATTGTGGAGGCAATTAACTTATTCTTGCTGGTAATGTTAAATATCGTAGAAGAGTGAGATTACTTTGGATCAACAATTGTTTGATTAAAGTTATTCGTTAGCTCAAAGAAAGATCTGTGTAAACATCTCTCGATCCTCAACTAACGTCACCTTTTTGAAGAAAAAATGGATTACTCTTCTCTTGCCTATTTATAATGAATAACATTTCAAGAATACCAATAAAAAGCATAATCAGTCATAACTGAAGAATCACCCAACTGATGTAACATAGCTGAAATATTCCCTCTATGATAGGTTCCATGATTCACAACGTGTAAGACCATTTCAGATATACTTGTTTCTCTTAATCCTGCCCATGGATTATCCAACATTATTCTCTTTTCCATATCTTCCTGTCTGTTCAAAAAGGATTTAAACCGAGATGTTAAAGTGTGAAATTCCGTTTCTAAGTCTTCAATGGGCAGTTTCTCAATCTTTTCTTGAATTTGAAATGAAGATTGCATTGCTTCATTCATACTCTGACCCTCGAGGGTATTAAGCCATCCATATTCCACCAAATAGAGATGAGATAAAACCTTTGAAACAGAAGAAAAGACACTTTTCATTTCCTTTTGATAATTCTCAGGAGAAAGTGTCTTAAGATGATCAATAATCCGTTGATTTGCCCATACATGATAGTTATATAGATTTTCTACATGATTTGCCATACAATCGCCTCCTTATCATCACGTTTTTTAATATTCTTTATCAGAATGAATTATTCCTTTAAATATTATTACTTATCTTATGAGATCTTCAACTAAATGGCCCAATTGTTGAACAAAGGTCAAAGCAATCTTCAACTAAACTGCCCCTTTAGTTGCATAAAGAAAAAGCTGCCATAATGACAGCTCTGATCTTCAGCTAACGCTCTGTCTTTGCCTTAAATAATATAAACCACGAGCTAAGTTGAAAAGGGAATAAGTACCAAAAAGGATTGGGAAAGCTTTAGAATTTTGAAAAACTCTAAAAGAAACTAAAGCCAAAATAAGAAAAAATAGAGTGAAGATAAAACTTTGTGTATACCTGGGAAGCTTTTTCAAAAGTAAATCACCTCTTTCTTACTTTACCAATAAATGAAAGATTAGTGAATCTCATAATACAGTGCTTCTAAACTCTATATTCACAAAAATTACTTATTAATTTATTACGTCACAGTTCGAACACACTACGCTTAATGAACAAACCTGCCCCTTTAGTTGCATAACAAAAAGGTTACTTCACCAATCTCTATTCTTGGAGTAAAACACCCGTTAACGAAATAAGAATTTTTACCTTCTAACAAATATCGAATATTCTATTGGATTTTCGAACCCTAATCTTTCAGCCAGCTTTATCGATGCAAAATTGTTAACATCACAGTCCCAATTGGGTTTCAAATTTCTTTCAATACAATGTTCAATGAATATTTCTGCAACATTTTGAGCTAAGCCCATTCCTCTATACCTATTTTGAGTTGCAATATCAATTTCAGCAAATTGTGATGAACTAAATATAGAGGTACACTCACTTACAACGGTATTATTATGTAGCAAACAATAACCAAAACCATTCTCAAGAAAATTTGATACTGAACCCCAATATTCATTATAATAAGATTCATTAAATTCCAGACTTTCAGTAATTATTTTTTCATCTATTCTCTTTAATATAAAATTTTTAGAGACTTTTTCCTTTTTTATTGTTGAATATGTATCCTTATTAAAATGAAAAGAATATCTATGCATTTGTCTTAGCTCTTTTCCAAACAACTTATCTATAACTTGATCCCATTCTTTTGATGGAGAAAACAAAGTGAAACGCTTTTTATCATTTTTTCTACTTCTATAAATTTCTAAAAATATGCTGCCAAGTCCATTGTTCATTTTGTCTCCACCAACAACAAAAATACCTGAATCAGTTCCAATTAAAACTGTTTTCTTTAATTCATCCATATATACCTGTCCTGGAATATAATTATTTAATACAGAGTAAGCAAATGTCGGAAAAGTTTCTTTATCATTTTTTTTCAGTAAATTTATTACCTTTTCAAATTCATTATTCATACACTGGTTCCCCCTTTTTTTTGCTATTCCTCATACTTATTGTACTTTCCTTTTCACTAACCTGCCCCGATAGCTCCATAAGAAACTCCTATGGCGGCGCTCCTCGCCGCCACCATCTACCACGAAAACCTGCTCTTTACCCAAAATAAAGTCTAACCCATTAAACCCTTGACAATAATGGATGATAACAATACAACCAGGCTGAACTTTTTTTGGTGGATCTTAAGGAAGATACCCTGTATAAGAAACTGGTTGTGACAGTATTGAAGAACCATTTAGTGTACTACAAGTACGTATACAAAAATTTTTGTAACAAATCTCCTGTCATATGTATTGTTAATCTTTTATTGAGGTGATTCTCCTATGGAAGCAATGATTGAACGGTGTGCTGGCCTAGATGTACACCAAGAAACAGTAGTAGCCTGTGTATTATTTGGTCCATTAAATAAAAAGCCAAAAACCTCTATTGAAACGTTTTCAACTACAACAACGGGACTCTTGGCTTTAAGTGATTGGTTAACTACCCTTCAGGTATCCGATGTTGTGATGGAAAGTACCGGAGTCTACTGGAAACCAATATGGAATATTCTCGAAGATTCTTTTCACCTTGTTCTTGCCAATGCCAGGCATGTCAAAAATGTTCCAGGGCGTAAAACTGATGTGAAAGATGCCGAATGGCTTGCCAAGCTTCTAAGATGCGGACTTATTGAAAGCAATTTTGTTCCACCGGAGGATATTCGTGATTTACGGGATCTTACTCGTTATCGAAAAAAATTGATTCATCATCGCACATCCGAGCAGAATCGCATTCACAAAATTCTTCAAGATGCTAATATCAAGCTAACATCCGTACTATCAGACATTTTTGGTGTATCGGGACGCCGTATCCTTGAAGCGATTCTAAACGGTGAAAAAATAGAGACCGATGGTCTTCGAAAAATGGTGGATTGGCGAACAAAAGCTAGTATTACGGACATTGCCAGTGCAATTAATGGACGTATTCGCCGTCATCATCGTGATATGTTGCGTTACCATTGGGAGCATATGAGTTATTTAGAAAAAGCCATAGAAGAATTGGAAAAACAAATCGATCAACTCCTGTCCCCCTATCGTAAGGAAGTAGAATTATTGGATGGAATACCTGGTGTGAACAAAGCTGCCGCAGCTACTTTTATTGCAGAGATGGGCGTGGATATGTCCGTATTTAAGTCAGCTAAACATCTTGCCTCTTGGGCTGGTGTGAGTCCTGGAAATTACGAAAGTGCTGGTAAAAAAAAACGAGTAAAACCACACAAGGTAACAAAGCTTTGAAAACGATGGCTGTAGAATGTGTACTAGCGACATCAAGACAAAATAATCGAATTGCTTCACATCGAAAAAGGATTACCAAACGGCAGGGAAAAATGAAGGGACGAATCGCTTCTGCTCATTTACTACTAACGATTGCTTACAACATCTTAAAAACAGGGGAACCCTATCAAGAACTAGGCTCAAATTATCTTGAAGAAAAACAAAATAACAAAGAATTAAAAATGATCGAATACCTAAAAAAGAAAGGCTATACAATCGATCCATCTGAACAACAAACTGCATAACCAGTTAAAATAACGACATAGTACATTTACGTCCTTCAAAAAAATTAGAATATGGTGGGGCTTATTTAAGTATGGCCTTTCACTAAAGTGTTTTCATACAAAAAATGGTGTTTTTATATTGGAACAGCCCCCAGCTCAGTTGACCGATTCGGTTCTTTACACCATCATTGATGAGTGCTGGTACGTATTATATCGTGGCGTATAGTATCACGCATAATTTAATATAGACAAGATATTTTTTGCCTAATTTAACACTCTCCTTTAGGTAAGTACCTATACTAAAAGTGCATACTTACATATTTGCAGTGTGCACTTTATACTTAAGATAAATTATACTTAAGGAGGACAAATCTTTGAAAACTCTTGTTATCGTAACACACCCAAGTCTAGAAACATCCGTCTTAAATAAGCGATGGGTAGAAGAACTCAAGAAATACCCGGAAAAGTATACTGTACACGAATTGAATAAGGTTTACCCTGACGGAAACATTGATGTGGAAAAAGAACAGTTATTAATTGAATCGCATAGTAATCTTGTTTTACAGTTCCCTGTTTATTGGTTTAATTGTCCGCCTCTCCTAAAAAAATGGCTTGACGATGTTTTTGCTTATGGTTGGGCTTATGGTTCAAATGGAGGTGATAAATTAAAGAATCGCAAAGCTGCTTTAGCTGTATCTGCCGGAATTAAAAAAGAAGATTATAGTAAAGAGGGAAGATATCGCTATACACTTGAACATTTATTATCTCCCTTTGAAACTACCTTCCTATACTGCAATGCAGATTATCGTTCATTCTTTGCGTTTTATGGTACAGAAAATAAGTCGTCTGCAAGCGAATTGGAAAAAAGCGCACAAGATTATTTGAATTTTGTTGACAACCTGTAATAGATGGCTTTATTAAAGAAGTATTTCCTTGTTTAGGAGATACTTCTTTTGATTTAAACAAAATAGCTACGCCTACGGCTGTACAGCCTCCTGAGCCGGCAAACTGTTTTTCTCTCCCCAATCGCACATCATATTTAACAATGGAATGAGAGAAAGACCTCGTTCAGTTAATGAATATTCTACTTTTGGAGGTATTTGGGGAAATTCCTTGCGTATAATAAGGCCGTCTGCCTCCAGCTCTTTTAACATAATGCTTAGCGTTTTAAAGGAAATGGTACCGATACTTCGCTTCAGCTGATTATGCCGCATAACCTTATTTTCAGACAGCCAATACATAATGATCATTTTATATTTACCGCCTATTAAGGACAACGTATATCCAAAGCCAGTGTCATTTAGTTTCACGCCAGTCGGAACACAGGTTTCGCGCATAAGTTACACTCTCCTTTAGATAAGTATATGAAATAAATGTTCATACTTTACAATAGATCATTATCAATCTTATTGAAAGGATGTAAAGTAAGATCTCTATAAAACTTTGCTATATGGGGTCAGTTCACGTTAGGAATTGACTTTTTTATCTTCTCTTATCGTGCTAAAGCATCTGTTGTAGCTTTGAAATAAAGAGGGATCAAAAGGTCCTCCTGTCCCCCATATTAGCGTAAATAAAAAGACTCCATTTTGAAAAAAGATTGATCTAAATGGAGTCTTTTCTTGTAAATTATTATACATTTTTTATAAAAAAGTTTGATTATTTTTAGTGATCCTTAATGAACTAACGCACCTGTTAGTTCAACAAGCGACATAATACCATTGGATTTTTTTAGTTAGAATGTACGATAAAAACTTTTACCATCAGATATAAAGAAAAACCCTTGGAATTTAGAACCTCGCTAGAAATAATGTAAGTTATGCGACAACACTTGGTTGCGCATGTAATCCTCCATTTAAAATCTTGACCTAACTTTCTTTTTTAGTAGTAGGATAAAGCTAATCAAGGTTCTTGTATATTAAATCTTTCTTTAATCCTTTCTAATTGTTCTTCTACTTCTGATTTATCTTGGGGATAGTCTCCAAGATAACTAACGCAATCTTCTCTTAGATATCTATAGAATGTCAGATAATCTAAAATAATTTCTTCGTCTTCCTCTACTGCAGGACGATCAATGTAATAGGCTATTCCTTCTTTACCAAAATACTCTTCTTCCCACTCTTCATAATAGTCGGCAAACACAAACCTTGCATATTCGGTTCCATATCCTTCACCATCCGCATAACTTCTTAAGATTCTTAAAAATTTACCGTCTCCCATATGGTGATAGAAGTACCTTATCAATTTTCTCTTTTTATCTTCCACGATGCTTCCAACTCCTTAATAATTAATCTAGTGTAGGGAAGAAATTTGATATTTCTCCGGATTCATTAATAAATCCTCTAAATTGTAGTCCGTTAGGGGAAACACCTGTTATCTCTCTCCCAACGATCTTCCCATTTTTCATAGCTTCTTCTCCCCATTTTAGTATCTGTTTGTCTGATATTATGTTAGGATCGTAAACTGTTTTTGGATGGGAAACTTTCTTAAGCTCTCCAGGTATTAACTTCCCCTCCATGTCTAGTTTAGGTAAGCCATATTCTATTTCATATACTCCCTCTATAGATGGGTGCTTTCTTTTTGATATGATACATGCCTCTAAATCCCACCCCTTCTCTTTAAATGCCTTTTCGAAATTATTGAGATTATGTCCTCCAACTACACCCTTGCCTTTTTTCCTAACAATATCTACTACTTGCGCTAAATGTTTTTCATATCCTGGTTTAAACGTAATATTTTTATTCAGTTCCTTAGTTTCTTTAGAATCGTCTTTACTATTATCGTTCTTATTCTGAGGATCTTCTTCCTGGTGAGCTTTTTTCCCAGAGGAATTCTGGTCATGGTGTTGTTTGTTACTATTACTTTTCTTTCCAGTGAACGATTCCAAGATCCTTTTTAGATAGGGTTTTATTCTCGGTGAAACGGAGTCACCTAGTTTTACAAGGGCTTTCCCAAACGGAATTCGACTTACCAGTGCACTAATTCCCAGTGCAAGGGCCGTTTCTGGCGTAAGTAATTTTTTAGGATTGCGGATGATGTCTGCAGTCTGCCGACCACCTGCAGCAATTCCGATTCCAGTCGATACAGCACCTATTGCCGACCAGAATCCTAATAACGGGAACGTTAAGGCAAATGCTCCAAGTACAATCAACCCTTTTTCCCAAGCAGATAAACCATCCCACCAGTTTTGCAGATTATCAAATAAACAGGCAATACAAGCCTCGGGGCCATTGGCTGTAACTCCCCAGTTAGATAGAAACATAGATGTGAATAATGCTACAAACACAACGATTAAAGCTTTGTAGTACTTCTGAATATTGGCTTCTAAGCCTGATAAAAGTTCCCTGGCTTCTGTTTTACTGTGTAACAGTGTAAATCCTAGTTCTCTCCGTTCTCGATAAAATAGTAGCAAGTATCCAAAACGCTGTCTTTCCTCAAAAACACTTCTGAATAGATTCCACAATTCAGAAACAGGATTGATAATGGTTTCCCCATCCAGTAGAAGAATCTTCTCTCTTACTCGGTTCAATTCCCAATAATCGATGATTACCGCAGCACCGAGCATCATTAAAAACACCGGTTTTGCGGCATAGCCGCTTCCTAATAAATCATGAATTCCAGTTAACCAATCCGGAGCTCGGTAACTAGCATTCCATATTGAGTGATCAAAAATGGCCCAAACTAAAAGGATAACAGGAAAAATATAAAAAGATCTCTTTAATTTACTTTTAAACTTCACTGCTAACCCGATTCCTAACGTTACCATAGCGGTTAGCAACGAATGCCCAGCAGACATTTTGTCAGGTAAAAAGCCCTCCTCAAAGTAGCCAGGAAATAGTGTGAATAAATCCCAATGGAGCACTTTCCCTCCAAATAGTGTCACACCATAATCGAAAATACCTCCAGAAACCAATCGACGTGTGGTTTCCTCCAAAAATTGAAAACCAGCTCCCGTTGCCGCACCAATAAGGGCATAATCGCTTAAACTTAAACTGGATGCACGTCGTGACAAAAATAGATAAACACCAATTGGGATCAGTTTTAACACTTCTTCAGCAATCGGAGTTATAAATGCTTGACTCCATACATCTTGTTCCATCCCACCGAAAATAGCCGTAATGAAACTAACGATAAAAGAATTCAACGGTACGATTATCCATGCCCCCACCAAAAAGAAATAGGTGTACTTCTTCCATGTTAAAGTTTTACTACGACATAAAAACCAAAATTGCAAAATGACGTAAAATGACCACAAAAACTGGACGAACATTTTTCGGGAGTCTTCCATAAAAATTAAGCTTAATACCAAGGCACATAGCGATATCCAAGAAAAAATCGTAAAGATTCTTAAAATGTATGGATGGTTCTGAATCCATACATTCCAAAGGTGAAAGATAGACTCGAGCTTCTCCCTTAAAGTAACTCTAAACTTTTCAACCTGACTCGTCATATTGCACCACTCCGATGCAGTTATTTTTCATTCCTACATGATTTAAATAAAGTTTATGATGATAACCGCTTCTTACGATTTCATACTATACTCCAATTTACTAAAAATTGGAATAGGTCGAATTTTACAAATATTTTAATTCATTATTCCTATGTTAATATCTAGAAAAGGACATATACATAATTGGATGGTAAGAATAGGAACTCAAAAAACCTAAAGGCAACAACATCAGGGTTTTAGAGGATAAAAACCTGAGCTATGAATGAATTATTTGTTGATAGATACCTTGGTTGTGACAAGAATGGATACCATAGCCCTTTTTTACAAGCACCTAGTTCGCACCCAGTATTAACCAGTTTCTTCACCCCTTATTTATACACCTAAGAATCCACCTATCATCATACATCCAATAACACCAGCACAAATAACAGTCTATAACTTTTGGATTTTTATAGTTATTTCCCCTTTGATTCCTCTAAATAGAACCATTCCTCAATTGGTTCATCGTTTTTAACTTTTAATGAAAATTCTAAACTATTGATTATAGATGAGGTAAAAGATTACTATGCATTCAATAAAGAATTTATAGAAGGAAATGGCGTTGTGAAAAGTGAATTTAAATAATAACTAAAAAGCCTACGATCCTTGCTGATCAAGGATGTAGGTTAGAGAGAAGCTTTAATGCAATTACAGGCTATAAAACATTTAGAAAGATGTAATATTTCAAAAAAGCTGATTGGCGTTAGTTGCCAATCAGCTTTTTATATATGAATGATTCTTAGTATTTCAGCTTCTTTCCCCTTGAAAAAGGCGGCTATTTTATCAGCCGTTTCTTTTGTCTTGATTCTAGAAATCGCTGTTCAGCTTCCACTTTCCTTGATATTTCTTTCCATCCATCTTGAAGTCAGCAAACACTTCCTAAAACAGTTCAGACTTGAGCTCAAAGCGAGGGTATGCGTCTGAATCCTGCCGGCTGTAAATACATCCGACACGCGCCTTTGTTTCTATAAAATACTATACGCTCTTGATGCATTCATACCACAACCCAGTCTGCACAAGCTCTCGCATAGAAGTAAATTCTTTAACCCATATATTAATGGGAACTTCTGATATACCCTATTCGCTGCTTAGTTCTCGTACCGAATTACCCGAGTGATAAAGATTTACTATGATTTTCTTGAATTTATTATTATATTTTTCACCTGTATTCTTTCGTTCCATGACGATCAACTTAACTAAAATGTGCCCATGAAACTATACAAACTCCAATTATCATTCTACAAAATTGATTAACTCTCTTATCTTTTCTAAAAATTGTTATTTTCTATGTTTAACTTATCGAAAAAACTTTATTGAAGTTAGCTGAATAAGAAAGAAGATTATGCAATTTACCCAATACCACTCGTTTATTAAAATAAATTTATCTTCCATTGTGTTTTACTTTACAATTTCTTAAACATTTTAGCCTCGGTTTTAAACTGTATTCCATTATCCACATTTGTAATTTCATTCAATTTGTTTAAACTTTTTTTAAAAAAATATTTGTTAGTCTTCTTTTTAACAACCTGTCCAAACCAATTAATACTTTCCTCATAGAATGATTAAAAGTACTTATATCGAAATGGAGGAAACAAACCATTGAGTGACACAGATTTATTACATGATTCTCCCAAGGGCCCAAAAGGAAGACTAATTACTGGCCATTCAAAGGAGTTTATTTCAGATACACTTGGCTTTCTTACCCACTTAGCAAAAGAATATGGAGATGTTGCTAAAATTCGTTTTGGACCTTTCCAAAATGTTTACTTCATTTCAAATCCAGATTTAATTAAGCAGGTACTTGTAACAAAACAAAAATCCTTCTTGAAATCTAAGGACTTCCATGCTTTAAAACCATTACTTGGAGAAGGCCTTCTTACAAGTGAAAAAGAAATTCACATGCGCCAAAGAAGGCTTATTCAACCTGCTTTCAAAAAGTCTCATATTAGCAATTATGCACAGGATATGATTGATATAACAATGAACTATATTTCCACTTGGAAAAACAGGGAAGAACGGATTATGACGGAGGATATGATGAGCCTTGCTCTCGGTATTATCAGCAAGACCATGTTCAGTATGAACCTCAAAGAAGGATATGACGAGCTCGGGGAACCTATAGAATCATCTATGAGAATTGCTGTTAAAAGGATGAGAACACTTCTTCAATTGCCACTATGGGTTCCAACTAAAAATAACCGTGAATTTAAAAATTCGATACACAGACTTGATACAGTGATTTATAACTTTATTGAAAAACGTAGGGCAGATGCAGAGAGACATGAGGATATGCTTGGGATTCTAATGGATGCTCGAGATGATGAGGATGGTTTAGCTATGACAAACCAGCAGGTACGTGATGAGCTAATGACCATTTTCCTTGCCGGTCACGAAACAACTGCAAACGTACTTTCCTGGACCTTATACTTGCTTTCACAACATCCTGATGTGGAAACTAAACTTTTCAATGAAATAGATAGCGTAATCGGTAATCGTAACCCTACACCTGGCGATTATATGAAATTAACGTACACACAAAATATTATCATGGAATCAATGCGTATATACCCGCCTGGCTATATCGTATCACGGAAAGCGGAGGAGGATGTAGTAATAGGAGGATATCATTTTAAAAAAGGCGATATGATCTTGATAAGTCAGTATGTTATGCACCACAAGCCTGAGTATTTTGATAATCCAGATTCTTTTAATCCTGAGCGATTTGAAAACAACTTTGTGAAAACTCTACCTCAGTTCGCTTACTTTCCGTTTGGCGGAGGTGCGAGAGTTTGTATCGGTAATCATTTCGCAATGATGGAAGCTGTGCTTGTCCTAGCGTGCATTGCTCAACGATATCGGATAAGGCTTGCGCCGGACCATCATGAAGTAAAACCACTTCCGTCTATTACACTTAGACCAAGGCGTGGATTGCGCATGGTAGTCGAAGATAGAAAAGAGTCTTTTCGTGAACCCTTAGTTGATGAATAGTAATATAGATTTAAATGACTTGAGGCGGCCATTTGACTTTGGAGTATTTGGGTGTGTTGGCCATTTTAGAAGATCCTATTCTTTCAGTAACCATTTTTAGCAGATTTTTCGTAGGAGACATAATATCACGTTATAGATTTCTAAGAAAACACTATTTATTTTCACCTCTGAAACAAAGAAACAAAAGGCTGCAATGTTCTTCTTCAAGAAAGCATTGCGGTCTTTTCATGTTTCTAGGCATTATGCCAAAATGATAGATACATAAGCTACAGGATAGCTATTAAATTATTGGACACATGAATTTATATTACCGGCATGAAAGATTGTATGGCTATTTTTTACACTTGCTGGTTTTGAAACAAGGATCATTTCGAATCTAGTAAATTATGTTGTTAGCTTAATTGCATGGGGTTCCACCAACATTTTGACACAAAACCTAGGCTACGACATTTTATGTCAATAAAAGCCAATTCTCTTACAAGAAAAAGAGAGAGAACATTAATTGTCTCTCTTCCTTTTTACTAAATTTCACTTAACTATTAAAGGTATATAATCTGCAGTTGCCCAATTGTTCATAGGTACTACTTTATATATTACACCAGTCTTCAATGTGTTATTTGTAACATCGAAAATACCAACCGAACCTTTACGAGAAGAGAAACGATATTGTGCTTGTACCGTGCTTCCATCTTCGCCTTGCAATTGTATGCTTCTGCCTGCAAATAACTCCATGCCTGGGTCTTTATCTAATACAATTTTAATAGTCTTGTTATCAATAGCTTCTGCCGCTTGAAGTTTAAGTGGAGCGATGTATTGTGCCTTAAACCTTTTATTTTCAAGATCTGCCCATTTTGATTTCACTGTATAGGTTACACCTGGTTTCAATTGTTGTCCTGCTGGTAATCGAAATTTTGGAGCTTGTCTTCCATCTGTTGCTTGTGTAAAAGGAACGTAATTCGCAACAAAACGTTCTCCGTTTCTGCCTGTAATCGTTACAACACGATCACGTAAGGACGAAATAATTTCGAAACGTTTCCCATTTTCGTCTTTGTTTCTGTTATCTAATTCAAATGCTAAATCACCTCGACCTGCCCGATACGCTTCGATAATATTTGCGTAGTCTGTTACACCATCTTCTAAAAATGATTCCAATTCAAATGTGTCATTTGTTACTTGTTGGGTGTTACGAATATTTATTTTCTCATCTGTTCCTTCAAAGGTTTTTACTCGTTGCCCTTTGTAGCTTATTGAGTATTTGGTGTCATCCTTTTGAATTTCAACTGGCACGATGTATGTGCTTTTTGCTCCTGTTTTCAAACGTGGTACATTGACTATGCTCATGCCATGATTAAATTCGAATTGTTTCTTAATATTCTCCAAATTGTTTGGATCCACATCTTCTGCAACTAACGGTTTATTAAAAGTGACCTATAAAGTCATCGTATTCAATTCGTTTATGTTCGTAATCCTTGCTTCTTGTTGTTTCTTCTCTTGTTCTACTAGGTGGTTACTTGAAGCCTCTACGTTTAATGTTTGGTTATATGTCGCTATTCCAGACGATATTACAGATACAACTAATACAGCTGGTACTATACGTTTTTTTATATTCATTTTTCTCTATCTCCTTTATTTTGTTATTTGTTATAAAATTTATAATACAAGTAACATCTAAACTGGCTATAAAAAAATTCTTAATAAAATATTAAATTTATTAATTTCTTTTACTATGAAAACTACATAAAATAGGGAACTCTGGACGAATAGGATCCCTCTTTTCAACCTGATATATTATTGAGTTCTTATAGATTCTCTTCTTATTTTGCTGTTAAAGTGACTGTATCTGGGTTTGCCCAGTTACCCATAGTTACTACTGAGTATTTGACGCCTGATTGAAATGTATTATCGTTTAACACATCAACGATTCCATATGGTCCTTTGCAGGGGGAGAAGCGGTATTGAGCTTCTATATTTCTGCAGTCATCACCCTTTAATTCCACTTTACGACCGGAAATAGCTCCATACCCAGAGATCTTTATCAAAAGTTATCTGGAACGATTTGTTGTCGATTGCTTCTGCAGACTTGAGTGGAGGTGAGGCAATCGCTTCAGTAATAAAGCGTGGATTTTTGATTTTTGCCCAATCAAACATTACGGTATATGTCGTATAAGATGTTAAATTTTGACCTACTGGTAAACGCAACAGTTTGATTTCACCAGTAGGAAGGCTTAGAACATCTGGTTATTTTGCCCCTTCTTTTGTCAAAATCTGTTCAATCTCTTTAAAGCCTTTCTCGCGGGCATGTTGCAAAGGGGTCACATTATTATGATCAGCTATGTTCACATCTGCCCCATGATCTATCAGTAATTGTACTGTTTGCTGCTGTTTTTCATCTCCATTACTCAATATAATTGCCTCCATTAGAGCCGTCCAACCTAGGTTATTAACATGATTTATATCAATATCAGTATTGGTAAGAAGTTCTTTTATCACATTCACATAGCCATGTTCCGAAGCAGGGATCAAAGCAGTTCCTCCATAACGATTGGTAATCTTGGGATCCACACCTACATTAATTGTAAGCTTCAGGATTTCAAGGTAACCTTCTGCACCCGCATATAGGAAGGGATTGTTTTTCATGTCATCTTGGATATTAACATCTGCACCTGCTGTAATTAGGATTTTTGCAGTCTCAACATCATTGTTATAAGTCGCAATCATAGTGGCAGTTCGCCCTTCGGAGTCCTGTGTATTAATATCTGCACCTACCTCAATCAACCTGCTTATCGTTTCTGTTTCTTTCCGTTCTGCTGCTTGAATTAGTTGTTCATTCACTCCTTCTCTCTCCTTTCCCTGTATTTTCAGGTCTTCCTTGTCATCTGAGACACACCTTTGAAGCAAGAGAATGCATCCTATGATTACTGCCAGCCACTTCCACATAAAATACACGTTCCTTTAAAATTTGTTATTATCACTGTTTTTCTTGACCCATAAATCAAAGGCCTAGATGCACTTTTCATCTCAATATTATGAAAGCGTCCTTCTTTCTAATCTCTCCAAGACACATACGGCAAGGTTCACCACTGGCTTAAATCTCTCAAACGGAGAGAAATTCGCTTCCCGAATTGCTTTCATTTCGGTGTGAATTGTCGGTTTCCTTGTTTCCAATGCATCATTAATACCAATAGCAATGATTTTCCCGTTTTGTACAATAACAGCCCCAAAGGGAAGTTCTCCTTTTTCAGGTACATTCTGATGTGCCTGAAAAATGTCTTATTCTAGTAATTATTGAGGTTCCATGAAATATTCCTCCCTTATAAATTTTCAGTTAAACTTTTTTATTCCGTCTTAAATTATGTTAGTACTTAATCCTAAACTCCCTCTAAACAATTTCTTAAAAAAAGATAAACTTATTAATAAAAATTTATTAATGTTTATAAAAAATACCCGCCACCTATGTGACGGGTCAAAACACATTATTTAAACATTAAAGCGATATCCGGCTCCCCAAACGGTTTCCAAGAATTTTGGATGTGCAGGATCTCTTTCGATTTTTTCACGTAATTTTCTGATATGGACGGTCACAGTTGAAACATCCGCAGCTGACTCCATCCCCCAAATTCTTTCATAAAGTTGCTCTTTGCTCAACACTTGGTTCGGGTGCATCACAAGAAACAGTAACAAATCGAATTCCTTTGTAGTAAACGGAATTTCCTCTCCATTAACATGAACTTTTCGCGCCGACTTATCGATCGAAATTCCATGAACGAAAACTGTATTTGTTTTGGCTTGACTTCCTGCTAAACGTTCATAACGGGCTAAATGCGCTTTCACTCTAGCAACCAGTTCATTTGGACTAAAAGGCTTTGTAATATAATCGTCTGCCCCTAAACCAAGACCTCGAATTTTATCAATATCTTCATTTTTGGCGGACACAAGCAAAATTGGAATGTCTTTGACAGCACGTATTTGTTTGCATATCTCAAATCCATTTACTCCTGGAAGCATGATATCTAGAATAATTAAATCATTATTTTCTTGAAGTGCCTGTTGAAGTCCAGCATCACCTGTATGTTGAATATTGACACTAAAATCATTAATTTCTAAATAATCTCTCTGCAATTCTGCAATGCTAACATCGTCTTCAATAAGTAATATTTTTTTCATATTTCCTCACCTTTCTTTAGGGAAAAGAAGACACTTGTGCCTTTTCCTATTTCGCTAGTAGCCCAAATATCCCCTCCATGCTCGTGAATAATTTGTTTTGCAATCGCAAGTCCTAAGCCACTTCCGCCTGTCTGAGAATTTCTTGATTGTTCTGCACGGTAAAAGCGATCAAAAATGTAAGGTAAAGCAGATGGTTCTATTCCTTGCCCGTTATCTGCTACTTGAACGACTACATCATATGGTCCTTCATGCAGAGAAATGGCAATGTTCTTTTTTTCTTTATTCGTATACTTCACACAATTACTGATCAGGTTAGCCAATACGCGTTTTAATTTCTCTCTATCTGCTGTCACGTTTATCAGTTTATACATAATATGAAGTTCAATCTGGATCCCTTGTTGAAGTAAATCCAAATGAAGCTCGTCTACGTAGTCTCTCATATATTTATCCAGTTCGACAGTTTCAAAAGTGAATGGTTCTTTTTTTAAATCCAGCTTAGAAAATAAGAACAGTTCATCTATCAATGAATCCATATCTTTAGCTTTTAAGTATACAGTTGATAAATACTTTTCCATTTTCTGCGGGGTGTTTGCTACACCGTCTTTTATACCCTCAACATATCCAATAATCGAAGTAATTGGCGTTTTCAAATCATGTGAAATATTTGATAGAAGTTCTTTTCGATTTTCCTCATACTGAAGCTGGATAGTAACGGACTCTTTTAATTTTATTCTCATTTCATCAAACGTTCTATTTAATTGTCCGATTTCATCATTCGAAGTAGCTTTGATTTCAAAGTTTAAATCTCCTGATTTTATTCGTTTGGCACCTTCTTTAAGAACTGAGATGGGCTTGATGATGCTTCGTGAAACTAAATAGTTTAAAAGCCCAATAATCATAATAAACAAAAATAGCAATAGACCAAATAAAATTGGAAACAACTCTCGAGCCAACTCGGCATAGGAACTCGCCTTTCTCAATACAAAAATACTTCCTTTGCTTTTATCCAAAAAATAAAAATCAAACTTCACATACGTGAAAAAAAGTCTTCGATTTTAATCGTATCTCGCGTATTGATGTTTGTTTCTTCAAATCCAGGAAGCGACTTAACCAATACCTGCTTATCCAAAGAGGGGGAAGCATACTCGATGTTCGTATCTTTTCTAACGACAATCTCGATATCCTTCTGTTCAATTTTCTTCAGCTGCTCTTCGTTTAGAAGCTGTGTAGGATTATTTTTAGCCAATAGCTTTAAATCGAGAAACGCACTTTCTTCTATTGTAGTCAATGGTTTTTGGACATAAGATTTTTTGTAAAAATACTCTATAGATTTTATATCGCCCGTTATCGCAATAATAATTAAAAACCCAGCCGCTAACAATAAAGTGATAGAAAAAAGTATCACTCCAACGTAAGACAACAGAAATCTCGTTTTAATTGACATGTTAATCACCTCAGTACTTACTTTCACTCTGCTTCTTAAAAGTATATTTGGCACCATATAAACCATTTTCCTTAGAATTTTTGTTTTTTATTCAGTATGGTGTATTAAACACCTTATCACTAGCTTGTGCTTAACATGGAGATTTACCATTTACAAAGAAACTAAAAGAACAATAACATACAAACCTTAAAACTTTCTAAAATATGTATGAAATATCCCTAAACATCTTAAAATATTTTGTTGAAATATCACATCAGACCGAACTTGGTCGATTTCAAAATGGGATAATTCCAACCGATTGACTGCGCTAGGTCTTCTTATTTTTTCATGAAAAGGCAGAAGTATTTTTTCAGGGAATTAAAAAGGATGAATAGGATGAGTCAGGTAAATGCCACTTCTCTAAAATTTTCTAAAAAACGGGATATTATCAGTGAGCTTACCCTATCAGGATTACACTCTGCAAGAATGGGTCGATATAGAAGAACACCTTCCAAAGACCATAAGATGGTAGAAGGTGCTTTAAAACTACATACTTCTCATCAATATAACATCAAAGAAATTACGGATATGACGGGTGTTAGTAGATTAGTATTATATCGAGATTAGGAAAAAATTTAACCTTGGGGTTAGAATAGAGGGATTATCCTGTGGACATAAGAGCAACGGAACTACTTGCAACTGATAAAAGAAAGGATTTCTTGACAATCCCTTCTACTTTAAGCAATTGAGAATCAGCATACGACTATACCCTTACACAAGATGATATGGAAGAAATACGAAAACACTACGGTTTTTCTAACTTTTCTGTCCACTCAGATCGGGTTATTTAACAATCATTACTAACATGCTGACACACGAAAAGGCGATCCTTCTTAATATAGAATCGCCCTCTTTATATTTGATTTTCAGGAATCAAATATATCACTTACAAATTATTGTACCTATTCATTTTTCACTAACAATTTTTATTAGGCTTGAGAAAATAATTAAGCGATTATCGTCAACGAGTTTATTCTATAGCTGGCACCTTTGATAATTAAGGGTATCCCCTTAATTGGTTGTTATAGGAAGTTATATGATTGACTATCAAACTACTTAATTCGTCGTATTTTCACTCCCAAACTTCCCCAAAACAAATTAACACTATTTTTTGAGAAGTACGTTTTAGGATAACTACTTAGAGTCCATATCATCCTTTTTAATACTAAAAAGAATTAGCGTGGATTTAAATGTACCCAATTAGAGGTGAAGACAACATACCTGTTAATATCGTAGTCCTCTCACTTTTTGCTTCTATCGCCTTTTACTAATTATGATAGTCGCTCCATATTCATTGTGAATTTATATCGATCTGCACGGTAGACGGATCTTACAACCTCAAGTGGTTTTTTTGTATCAAGCGTGCTTATTCGTTCAATTAGCAATACCGGGGCCCCTTCAGCTATCTCTAGCATTTCCGCCTCTTTTTTTTGAGCAATTGATGCTTCAATCACCTGTCTGCCATGCTGAATTTTTAGGCCAAACGTTTTTTCTACATAGCTATAAATGGAGGTTACGGCTATTTCTTTCGTTAGACCCAGGGCAAGATTTTTTGAAATATATAGCATCTCATATGCCATCGGCTGCTGATCAGCAAGCCTTACACGTTTCAGCTCGAAAATAGGAGTTCCTGCTTCAACCTCAAGCTTTGCAGCGAGATCATGATCTGCGTTGACCTCTGTAAAACTGATAACACGTGTACTTGGTTCAAGTCCTCTTGAACGCATATCCTCTGAAAAGCTTGTTAATCCTTGCAGGGGTTGCTCGATTTTCTTGTGGGCAACGAATGTTCCTTTTCCGCGCTGCCTGTATAAAAAACCCTCATTCACAAGATTAGAAATGGCTTGTCTCACCGTCATCCTGCTTATTTCATATTTTTCAGTGTATTCTCTTTCTGAAGGTATCATCTCGCCTGGCTCTAATTCATGGTTTTGAATCGCTTCTTTAATCGCCTCTTCAAGTTGATAATAAATCGGAAGCGGAGAATTCTTTTGGATCATTTAGCGTACATCTTCCTTTCATCGTGATGTAATTTTGAAAAGGCATCCTGATCGGGATCATCTCAAGCTAAAATAGCGTAAAATCATTCCTGATCCTACCAATGCTTTTTGAAAGTAAAAAACACACGATAAAAAATTTCGGCAGATTAGATTCACTTTTCTAAAGTATCTAGATTTCTTTTTGTGAATTTTAATACAGATTCTCTTGAACGTTCAATTTCATTTTTATTCTCATTATAGAACTTTGAAACATACGCATAGAAAATAATACTAACCGTTAGAAATTGTGCAAACAGGGAACTTGTTGCTGCGCTTCGAAATTTAGCCTCTGGTGCACGTACATGGTGTAAAGACATATCGACTTTTTTAGTTAATCCATTGTTCCCCAATCGCGATAAACCAATTGTTTTAATACCATATGCTTTAGCAATATCAACAAGTTGCAGAACTTCTTCAGTTTCGCCACTATTAGATATACAGAAAAAAACGGTATTCTTTGATGATGCAGCAAGCGCTGTGGCAGTAATATGAGGGTCTTGATTTGCACTTACAATCTTTCCTAACCGTAACCATTTCTGTGTAATATCTTCAGCAATGAGCCATGAAGCTCCTATTCCATAGACGTAAATTACATCTGCACTTTTCATGGTTTCAATTATATTGTCTAGAATGGCTTCATCCAAATAATGTGCGGTTTCTTGTATAGCTTGTACAGAGTTAGAAACTATTTTATCTTTAATGGACGCTATTGTTTCATTAGGTTCAATGTCATAGAAACCTTTTTTCTCTGGTTGCGAAATAAGAGATGATAAAGATACCTTTAGTTCTGAAAAGCTGTTAACTTTTATAGAACGACAAAATCTTGTTACAGCCGAACTGCTGGCATTGGCTTGAGCAGCTAATTCATGTATAGTCATTCTTATAATATCATTTGGATTTTCTAAGATATATTGTGCAATTTTTCTTTCTGATTTAGGCAATTGATTTAATAAACTTTCAATTCTCAATAAAACATTTTCAACGTGCATATTATTTTCTCCCTTGATCTTTAATTAACTTATATGCTTCAATGCTATGTAATAACAACCTAATGTAGAAGATACATCTTCTAAAACAAGTTTTACTTCCGGTTTTTCAAGTTTAATATGATTAATAAAAGAGCTTTGCACCAATGGTATATTAGTCAATATACTTCCTTTAATTGCAATTGTAACATTCTCACTAAAATTCAACTTCTTGCAAACATCAAGGGTATTCTTAGAAAGGTGATATCCTGCCTGTCTAAGAATATTTTGCGAGAAATCATCGCCAGTTTCTGCATGTTGGACAATTAGTGGAACAAATGCAGCAATCTCGGCTTTCGTTGCGGTATAAATAAATTTCTTCAGTTCTAATACACTGTGATAGCCAAGTTTTGTAAGTATTAACTTAGTTAAATGGCTATAATTTAATCCCTCATCTTCTTCTTTCGTCATTTTTATAAAAGTCTGCATGGCAATCCAATAGCCGCTTCCTTCATCCCCAAGAATGTGTCCCCATCCACCAGCCAATTTCTCAATACTATTATGAATTCCAATACTTACAGAACCTGTTCCTGAAATTGTCAAAATGCCATCTTTTCCTTTTAGTAAAGCAGCATGAGCAATAATTCCATCATTTACAATTGTAAATGGGGTATTAAATGCCTTGCTTAATGCACTTTTTATCCCCTGTGGATTTTCAACTCCTCCATACCCTGCTAATCCTAAGCAAATGTAGTGACAATTTCCATTATTAATAGGAGCTACGCATTGTTCAATTGCCTGAATAATGTTAGCAATGGCTTGTTTTTCATTTATAAGCAAATTTCCATATCCCGATTTGCCTTCACTTAATTTATTACCCTCTAAATCATAAGCAACTGCTTCGGTTTTAGAGCCACCACCGTCAACACCAATAATATAACTCATATCATTCTCCTATTCAGTAAAAAAGGAAGGAGTATCACTGTTCCTTCCCTTTATCTTCTTTGAAGATTCTAATTAATATTGAATTGGAATTTCCCCCATGGTTCCAAATGATCTAGCAGAAAAATTTCCTCTTCTGCTAATCGGCCAACTACATTTGTTTTCCCTGAGTTCTTCATTTCTTTCAATGCAATCTGCAATTCACCTTTATATTGTCCATAGAGCTCATTTTCAATTAAAATATCACCACGTCTAATATCAGGGGTGAATGTTGGTTTAAAATCTTCATTCTTATATTTTACGCGTGATTGTGTGGAGCGAATAAGATAATCAGATACGTCTCCACGGTAAAAATGAAATTCTTCCAATACTATTTTTTTCTCTAAATCTGTTATAGTGTCGTGAAGATTAACATTAAATGTTATCAAGCCACTGTTTAACATACTAAGATGTTTTAATTCATCTTCAGATGCGTAGGCATTTGCAATAATTACATCATCAATTAATCCAGTTGCAAATAAGTGCTTCGCTTGTGTAGTAATGGGTAATTCCCGGTGCATTTCTAATGTACATAATCCTTCAATTATAGGCCAAGGTCCATACGTCGCTGCATGTGAGCTAATGAAAGCTGCCGTGTGAATATTATGCTTTTTGAATTGTTCACAGCATTTTATAAAATGTGGATAGCTCAATCCTGCATAGCGATGAGGATAGAAGTTATGTGATCCAACTAAATTTTCTTTTTTAGGTTTGTAATCCATGATATTTTCTAAATATTTTGTTGCATTGCTCATGTTTATTTCAATTTTTAAATCATATGGATTATGTGTCATAATGGACTCTTCATTTCCTGTAAAACCCATGTCTAGCCTAATTCCATACGCACCTAACTCTGCAAAGAATGATAAATCATTATAAGATATACCTAGCGCCCCAAATACTCGAGGAGCAATATCGACCATCACTTCCATATTCAATTGATTTGCAAACAAAATCGTTTCTTTAAATTCTTTTAAAATCTTCTCTTTATCGCCTTCAACTGAAAGCAAGCAAGTAAAAATTTTTCTGAATCCATATTTGTGTGCAAGCGCAATGTATTCTATGTCTTTATCAACGGTTGAATGTTCTGGATAGATAGAAATACCAAGTTTCCCCATAGTTTAATCACCTCTATTTTTTTACTGTTGTGGGGCTAGTTTTTTTATAATACGAATCATATGTTCAATTAGTTTTTGTTCACTCATTGCCGTCATTAAGTGATCCTGAGCATGAATCATTAATAAAGTTTTTTCACTGGGAACTCCATTCAATTCAGCTTGAATTAACTTGGTTTGTGTCTTATGGGCCAAATTTAATTCTTCCTCAGCTTGTTTAATTAGGTCTACAGCTTTTTCAAAATTAAATTCTTCCGCTTCTGCCAATGCTTCAAATGCTAATCCTCTCGCATTTCCACTATGTGATATTATTTCAAAAATTTCCATTTCGTTATTGTTAATTTCAGATGACATATAATTACACTCCTATTTAAATATATTATGAAGTAATATTCTCATTAAAAAGATTGGATTATAGTATTCCAGTTTGAATTACTGGAGAAAATTCACTAAATGTTAGGTAGACCATTTTGATTGAAGAATTGTGGTAAGTATTCTTCATGCGCTTTTAACAGTTTTTGTAAAACCAATTCAGCTAGATCATCACTTGGAATAAGGGGGTTAATAGTTAAAGCTAATAATGCTTTATCATAAGAACCTGTAACTGCTGCTTCTGCACCTATTCTTTCAAATGATTTAATTTGTTGAATTAAGCCATGTACTTGTACGGGTAATTTACCCATTGTCATAGGAATTGGTCCATTTTTGGTGACGATACAGCTTACTTCGACTGCTGAATCATAATCAATTTCAGTAAGCGATCCTTTGTTTTGTACATTTAAAACTTGAATGTCTTTTTTATCATTATAAATAGAAGAAATTACATTACACGCTGCATCGCTATAGTAAGCACCGCCGCGTTGCTCTAATTGTGGAGGCTTGATGTCAAGAGTTTCATCTTTGTATAGGTCAAACAAACCTACTTCTAATTTTTTCACAATTTCAGCTCGAGTTTCTCCTGATTTGAATGCTTCTAACTCATCATCTAAAATAGTTTGTGTTTTGTAATAATAGCGATGGTAAGGACAAGGTACAACTCCTAATGATTTCAAAAATCTTCGGTTCCAAGCCAGAGGAGCAATATTCTTCATCGTCATCTGAATTTCTGGATTACCCAGCATTTCAAGCACTTTATCTGTTACTTCTTGATCATCAACGAACACATGCATCCCGAATACCATATGATTTAACCCAGCGAAATCTATGTGTACTCTCTCCATTTCAACACCCAACATTTTAGAAATAGACATATGCATATTAAATGGAACATTGCATACCCCAATTACCTTTTTATGCTTGCTGTAACGGAGAAGAGCTTCCGTTACCATTCCAGCTGGGTTTGTGAAGTTAATTAACCATGCATTGGGGCAAAGCTCTTGCATTTCTTCTGCGATTTCTAGAAGAACAGGTATGGTTCGTAGTGCCTTAAACAAACCACCTGCACCATTGGTTTCTTGACCAATTAATCCTAATTCTAATGGGATACGCTCGTCTTTGACTCGTGCATCAAGTAAACCAATTCTCATTTGCGTTGTGACAAAATCAGCATTATGCAATGCTTGACGGCGGTCTAATGTTAGATGAATTTCCATTGGAACTCCTGCTTTTTCTACCATTCTCCTTGCTAAGGTTCCTACAATCTCAAGTTTTTCTCTTCCTGCTTCAATATCCACTAACCAAAGTTCTCTAATAGGTAACTCATCAAAACGTTTAATAAAACCTTCTATTAATTCTGGTGTATAACTAGAGCCGCCTCCAATTGTGGCAATTTTTAATCCTTTTTTCATTTCCATTTTCCTAACACCTCATAGTAAGCATTTATTTAACAAAAAAAGCCTGCAATTTTTCATTTACGCATAGATAATTGCATAACAAACCAGTGCGCTTACTGCTAATAAAGACAAGAACAAAAGTGTCGCTTGTTTCTTGTTTTTAAACTTACCTTCAACCAAAATAATAACAATCGTCAATCCTGCGCTTATGGCAAAGGTATTTCCTAAGTACAGTGATAATTGTTTATCTATCCCAAAGGCATTCATTAATGTGTTAAAGATAAAATTAAAAACAAGAATAAAACTAAAAAATAGAAAGGCACTTTTGTAACTAAAAAAGTGAATTCTGGTTGTTGAATTCATGTTTATTCTCCCTCTCTCTATTATATTAAAAGGAGTTTGGAGCTTTTAGTCCCAAACTCCCTTTCAGATATTCCTTATAAAGCGATATTTTTATTATCTGTTGTTTCTACCATGTTTTCCTGTGCCAAAAGCTTTTTATCGTACATTTTAAAGAATGGCAGATAAATAACAACTGAGATTGTTAAATTCACCAGCACGAGAATAATTGCTCTCCAATCACCGCCTGTTGAAAGATAGGCACCTATTGGCGCTGGTAATGTCCAGGGAACCATTACATATGTGGGGTTTACTAGCCCAATAGACGTTGCTATATATGCAAGTGTCGCACCAATTAGTGGTGTTATTATAAATGGAATAATCAATATTGGGTTTAATACAATTGGCATCCCAAAGATAACTGGTTCATTGATGTTAAAAATGCTTGGAACAATTGTTGCTTTCCCCATGGCTTTACTATAAGTAGATTTTGCAGTTAAGAGCATAGCAATTACTAACCCCAAGGTTGCACCAGACCCACCAATCCAAATAAACCATTGGAAGAATGTTTCAGGAGCTACGTGAGGAATTGCCGTCCCAGCTGCGACTGCTGCTGAGTTATTAGCTAAGTAAACTTCCCAAACTGGACGAGCAACGGCACCTACTACTGATACGCCATGAATACCAAATGACCAGAAGAATGTAATCAAAAACACTGGGATTAATACACCTGGCAATGTATCGCCTGCACTAATAAGTGGTGCAACCGCTTTATCAACAAGTGAATGTAAATCAACAGCAAACACGACTGTAATTAAGGTCATAACAAGCAGAACAATTGTAACCGGTATTAATGCTTCAAATGATCGGGCTACTGAAGTTGGAACAGAATCCGGCATTTTTATTGTAATATTTTTGGTCTTACATAGACGTAAAGTTTCAACAGCAAAAATGGATACAAGCATTCCTACAAAAAGGCCATGGCCTCCGAGATTTGTCATTGGCAAAACAAACCCTACACCATCCATCATTTTTACACCTATTGTGAACAAAAAGGCCGCTAATGATAGTAAACCTCCTGATAGTGGATCCAATTTATAGCTTTGAGATAAACTGTACCCTATACCAAAAGTAATATATAGCGTCATAATAAACATCGTTAATCGATATGGTATTAAAATTTCAGCTATATGTTTTGCCGCCCATTCACCTAATGCAGTGTCTGCTGCAACTGGTGGAAATGCAATGATAAGGAATAAACTCCCAAAGATGATGAATGGTAAAGCAGAAACCACACCATCACGAATTGCGCGTAAATGTTTTTGTTCAGACAATTTAGCCATGGGTGTTGAAAGATTGTTTTCTAAAAAAGCAACAAACTTGTCCATTCGTGTTATCCCCTTTTAATTTTTAATAGTTAAGACATACTTGTTAGATTATTTTTTTACTAGTTCGGTTATTAGTTTTAATAGCGTAGGGCCACCAAGTGGACTGTATGCTTGAGCTGGAATGACTTGACATGGGACTCCAGCTTCATCCGCAGAAGCCTTAAAGCCATCAAAACGATGTTTGACTTGAGGAGCTACCATTGCAACATCCCAACCGTTTCGAACCTCTGAATCAAATTCTTGAGTGCCAACTGCTAATACATCTATATTTACACCCTGTTTTTCCCCTTCTTTTTTAAAGCGTTTACAACAATTGCACTTGACATTCCACCTGAACATACGAATAATACTCTCATTTTTTGTTCCTCCTATTATTTTTTTATAAAAAAGCTTTAAATAGCTTTTCTTATGAATCCTTGTGCCATTTTTAAACGATTTGATGCTTCTTCATATGAAACATTCGTTAAAATCATGACAATTGCAATTTTGGGCTGGGAATGTGCCTTTTCTAAAAATTTATTTGCAACTTCATAACTGCAGTCAGTAGCGTCCATAATAATACGTTTTGCACGTTCAACTAGCTTTTCATTAGTCAGTTGTAAATCTACCATTAAATTCCCATAAACTTTTCCAACTCCCACCATTGAAGCTGTAGAAAGCATGTTGCATACTAACTTTTGCGATGTTCCAGCTTTTAACCGTGTAGAACCAGTCAGTACTTCAGGCCCGTTTACAACTTCAATAGCAACATTGGCAATTTTCCCTATCTCTGAACCTTTGTTGCAGCTTATCGATACTGTTCCTGCTCCAACTTGATTGGCATATTCCAAACCGGCAATAACATATGGAGTGCGTCCACTAGCCGCAATGCCTACTACAACGTCTTTGTTTGTTAATTGAATCTTCTTTAAATCTTCAGGACCTAATTCAAAACTGTCTTCAGCACCTTCAACTGCTTTAATGAATGCGCTTTCTCCTCCAGCAATCAGACCTACTACTTCACTAGGAGCAGTATTAAATGTTGGCGGGCATTCTACGGCATCCAATAAACCAATTCGTCCACTTGTTCCAGCACCCATGTAGATTAATCTTCCGTTCTTATTCATTGCTGCAACGATCATCTCCACAGCTTTTGAAATTTGCGGAAGTTCTTTTTTTACACAATGAGCAACTTTTATGTCTTCATCGTTCATCACCTCTAAAAATTCAATCGTTTTCATTTCATCTAAGCACATAGTCTTTTCATTACGACACTCTGTCGTTAAATGCTCTAGCATACATATCATCCTTTTTTATCATTAGTGAAAGTTTCGAAATTTCTTAATCTATAGAGAATATAACACTATTAAAAATTAATTTCAATAATGTGTATACTTTTCTAAAAATTAATTTTAAAATAAACATAATATAAATTAATAATTTTTAATATTCTACTAAATATGTTGTTCTATCCTAAAAGCTACTAGCTATTTCATTAATCAAACCTTTGTATTTTTAAATGACCTTTTTATAGTTTAGAAATTATCCTCTATTCATTTAGATGACAAGTAAGTATATTCATCATTTGTTACCGCTTACAAATGATCATATATAAATAAATATTAAGAAATGAGGTTGTACTATTGATGAATGAAAGAATTTCAAAGAGAAAATTAGGTTCATTGGCAATAGCTGCTTTTGTGGGGGGATCGCTTCTCCTGCCATCTAATTTGATTGTAAGTGCAGAATCCGAGTCTATCCCTCAACAAACGGCTTATATAAAACAGGAACTGCGCGCAACTTGGATTGCAAGTGTGTTAAACATTGACTGGCCCTCAAAGCCCGGTTTATCAGTTTCAACTCAGAAAGAAGAATTTATAAAATATTTGGATGAACAAAAAGCAATGGGTATGAACGCTGTCGTTATGCAAATCAAACCCACTGCTGATGCTTTTTATCCTTCTGAATATGGTCTTTGGTCACAATATTTAACAGGAGTTCAGGGGAAAAATCCAGGATACAATCCTCTTTCATTCATGATTGAAGAAGCCCACAAACGAAATATGGAATTTCACGCCTGGTTCAACCCGTATCGTATTACTATGCCTTTAGGAAAAACGGCTGAACTCTCAGACCTTGATAAACTACCAGAATCTCATCCTGCTAGAGAGCACCCAGATTGGGTCATACCATATGGACAACAATTGTACTTTAACCCGGGTATTCCTGAGGTACAGCAATTTGTGATTGACGGTATTATGGAAGTTGTTGAGAATTATGATATAGATGCAGTTCACATGGACGATTATTTCTACCCTTATAAAATTGAGGGTGTCCCTTTCCCTGATCAAGCTTCATACAAAAAATATGGTGCAAGTAAATTTACAAATGTAGAAGATTGGCGGAGGGATAATGTAAACAATCTTGTTAAGCATATTAATGAAGAAATCAAAGCAGAAAAATCATATGTGAAGTTTGGTATTAGTCCATTTGGAGTTTGGCGTAACAAAGCAGTAGATCCCACTGGATCTGACACTGCTGCTGGACAAACAAATTACGATGATTTATATGCGGATACAAGAACATGGATTAATAATGGATACATTGATTATATTGCCCCACAATTATATTGGAATATTGGATTGCCAGTAGCTGACTATGCAAAGCTACTTAATTGGTGGACAAAAGAAGTCAAAGGTAAAAATGTTCAGCTCTATATTGGACAAGCTGATTATAAAATAAATACAGAGTCTAACGGTGTACAAAACTGGTTTAATCCAGAAGAAATGCCAAACCAGTTAAAATTAAATCGAACATATAAAGAATTTGATGGAAGCATGCATTTCAGTGCAAAAGATTTACGTAAAAATCCCCTTGGAGTAGCAGATCGTTTAAGCAACGACATTTATAAATATCCCGCATTAGTTCCACCAATGCCTTGGATAGATAATAATGCTCCAAAGGCTCCAAATGTTAGCAGGTCAAAACAAACAGGTGCTGGAATCCAATTTGAAATTCAAGATCACAAGCATTCAGATGCATCATATTATGCAATTTATCGTTTTGATGGGAAGAAAAAAGGAAACATAGAAGATTCAACGAACTTACTGGCTACAGTTCATAAAGAAAAGAAAAGTCAATTATTTATTGATCACACTGTACAAAAAGGAAAGACTTACACATATGTTGTGACTGCCTTAGACCGTACTCACAATGAAAGCAAACAAACAAAACAGATTAAAATAAGAATAAAATAATCATCAAAATATATTTTAAGTGTGAAATAAATGAAAAAAATCTTGTAAGCGTTTTAGAATAAGTATAAATCCTTGAGGACATTACAAAAGACGAAATTTATACATTTAAAACCATGCTAGAAGGGGCCTCAACTTTAGTATAATTTTATTCTTGAAAATTATTGATTAACTAGGATTTTAATAGACAATTAAAAGTAGGTGGAATGACAATGTACATAGTAGGATTAATGTCTGGAACATCATTAGATGGAATTGATGCAGCACTTGTTCGTGTGAATAATACTGGACTAAAAACTGAAATAGAAATGATTGAGTTCATAACATATCCTTTTCCAAAAGATATTGAAAAAGAAATTATGCAGTCTTTGTCTGTAGAAACATCAAATGTGCAGTTAATTTGTAGTTTGAATTTTAAGCTAGGAAAATTATTTTCAGATGCAACAAAGGAAGTTTGCGAGAAAGCTGGACTCCCTATTGAACAGTTGGATCTTATAGGATCCCACGGACAAACTATTTACCATCAGCCTTTGCAAGAACAAAACTGGGTACCTTCAACTTTACAAATTGGGGAACCTGCAGTAATTGCCCACGATACAAACACAATTGTAATATCTAATTTTCGTACGATGGACATGGCTGCAGGAGGACAAGGAGCTCCTCTCGTTCCTTTTACTGAATATATTCTTTATAGAAGTGAAACGAAGGGAAGATTGCTTCAAAATATAGGAGGCATTGGAAATGTAACTGTTTTACCCAAGCAAGCTTCTCTGAATGACATGTATGCTTTTGATACAGGACCTGGAAATATGATTATTGATGAAGTATGCCGCCAACTTTTTAATTTAAGATATGATGAAGGTGGTAAAATCGCTAAACAAGGACTAATTAATGAAGAGCTTTTATCATATTGTTTCAGCCACCCATATATTATGAGCCCTCCACCAAAATCAACAGGTAGAGAATTGTTTGGTAGGCAATATGTAGTAAAGCTATTAAAAATGTTTGAATCACTTCCCAGCCAAGATATTTTAGCAACTGTAACGATGTTTACAGCAAAGTCTATTGTGGAGAACTATCGCGCTTACATCTTTCCAATAACCAAAATAGAAGAAGTAATTATTGGTGGTGGTGGCAGCTACAATAAAACGTTATTGGAAATGATCCAGTCATTACTTGGAAATTCTATTCAAGTCTTGACTCAAGAAGAATTGGGATACTCTTCTGAAGCAAAAGAAGCTGTGGCATTTGCTCTCCTTGCAAATGAGACTTTTCATGGTAACCCTAGTAACGTTCCTAAGGCTACCGGTGCTAAAAATGATGTCATTCTTGGAAACATAACCTTCCCTCCTTCTAAATCATTGAATTAAGAAGAAAGCATCCTATAAAAAATGTAAAATAGTTAGATGTGATGTTTCATATTCCCCTTCGATGATATATCTTAGGGGAATTTTCATTATGATTTCCATAAGTAAACATAGAAAAAAACCGTTTTATTATGATACTTTTTGCAAAGGTCAAAGAATGGACGGAACTATGAATACACCAGATGATGATCTTATGATTCCCGCTAAGATAATGGAGAAAAAGAAAGTAATGATTAAAATAATCCAGTCCTCACCTACAATCTTTAAAACTCATTATCCGGATACCGAACTTCTATTGAGAACAAGATCATCCTTCTTATTCATATACTACGTATATTTATTCCTTCAATAAAAAAAGGACTTACTTCCAAATAGCAAATAAATTCTCCTTTGGAAATAAGCCTGATATTAGAAATTACCTATTCACGTCTTCCATAAAGGACTGCAAATCTGCTTTTGTTGCTTTAGAGAACTGTTTGATTTTTTCTACGTTTTTAACCGGGTTTCCAGATTCACCAATTAAAGGATAAAGGTTTTTCTCAATTCTCTCATACCAATCGGGGTACTGATCTTCTACTTGCTTTTCAATCGTATCCCAGCTAGAACTAATTTCTTTGCCAATTTCCTGAATTTTAGCTGAGTCAGCCCTCGCATTTACTTCTTGATCCAAGGTACTTATCGATTTAAGTACAGTATTGACTCCATTTTTAATAGCCTTGTTTGTCCCATTATTTTCTTTCATATTAGTAACTGGATTTGCTTCCTCTAATTGTTGTTTCGGCGTACTCCCAGTTTCTTCCGGTTCGACTGTATTATTGCATCCAGCCAAAAAGAGCGTTCCGAAAATGAATCCAACTACATATAAACGAAAAATTTTCAATGTTTTTCCTCCCTTATACTGTAAAATAACAGGTACCTCCCACAACGGTATACAAAATGAACCCTTCATTCAATCCATTTTGATTTACGCGGGCCAATAGCAACCTCTCCATCAGTTGGTATTTCCATCTTCCCCATTTTATAAACACCTCTTCATTAGGGAGGTAATATCTTTATGAAAAATTCAATTCTTTAAAAAAAGTTTTAACAAACGCCTTATTGAGCTTTATTGCCCGTTTGATGAATATTTGGTATGAACTTATAATCTTTCATCCTGCCGTGTATTTTTTTGTAAAAGGTCGCGGATTTCCTTTGAATATTGATCGGATGCTGGTACCTCTTCCACGTTCACTTATTTTTTTACAAAATAGAATTCGCCATCTTCATAAACAGGAAAATCACATAGAATTCCTCCTTAGTTTTGAGTTAGATTATACTCATACCTTACTAAGGAGCCCTATTTTTTTCAAAGTCGAAAAATAACGATCTATAGGAATGCTAACCTGCCAAATTAGCACAATAAGAAAAAGCTGCCACATATACAGCTCCGATTGTTAATGAATCTTTTCTCATTGATTCAGGAACTAGTTCGTGAAAGAAGATGAAATATAATCCATCTAATAAAGTATTGGATTTTATTTTGGAACAATTGTTCATACTAATATAAAATACCTGTTAAAAAAGGAGAATATATGCCAAATCAAGAAAATAATAGCCTTAATCCAGTCCCACATAAAAATCAAGTTAATCGATTAAATAAAGAGATTGATACATACGACATACTTAAACAAGCAATGGAAGTGGATACAGATGTCAATGAAGACCCAAATCGGGAAAGATTATTGGATGAATCAGTCGATTCTTTTCTAGAATCGAAAGAAGAATGGGAATATTAGAGCAGGAAATGTCGTCACACATGTCCTTTTAGGAGCACCTAATGCTTTTATATTCAATTATCCTTCCATTAATTGAATAAGAAAAAACGATACTTTAATTATCACGCCCTTTAATACAACAAATTATTGCGTAAAAAGCCCTCTTGCACGTACAAAGAGGGTTAACTATATAGGTTGAATTATTAAGAATCGTTCTTTAATTGAAAACCTGATTTTTCAAATGGTGTTCCATATGTTCAAGATAGTCTTGAATAAGCCACTCGAGAGTCTTCATTTGATTATTACCAATATCACATTGATACGCTAATTTTTCATAAGGCGTCTTAGCAATAATTTTTATTATTTTTTTATTTAAGCCACACCATAGATTTATTATTTCTTCAATTGATATATCTTGATAATCCTGTATATCCACCCACTGATCTTGATTATATGGGGTAAGGGCAAATGGTTGTTCTTCATATTGAATTTTGATAAATCTTTCAAGATTATTAATAGCAGAATCACATAAATGGCCCAAAATCTCTTTTTTTGACCATTTATCTGGCATAGGTCTTTGTGACACCTCTAATTCAGACATCCCACTGAACTCATTCGGGACCTTAATTATCCAATTATTTATTTTATCAACTACGCTCTGCATACTCTTCTCCTCTCATTGTTTAAAGTATTTCTTCATTTTATCAAGCCTCTTTAATAAAAAGAATAAACATTTAAATCATTCAGAATATATGCATTACCTTCTTCAAGTATCCTGACCCATTAGATCCCCTAGATAAAGGGTGCTGCAGCAACCTCCCTTTTCGCATTCAAGTGGAAATACCTAATATTGATTCCAATTATTTACCTGGATATTATTATAGTGGAATATAAAAAACGACTATCTTTATAAAATAGTCGTTTCAGACTGTAGACAAACTCGATGAAAATCGAGTTTGTCTACAGTTTTTTGAGGGGTTGTAAAAATTCGACGTTGATTTCCACTCCAGGCACTCGCTTTCCGCGGGCGGTCAGGGAGCCTCCTCGGCGCCTTTGCGCCTGTGGGGTCTCCCTTGGACACGCATTTTCCCGCAGGAGTCTCGCACCTTCCGTTCCAATCAACTTTGTTTTAACAATTAGATATAGCCACTTTTGCCTACAGTCCTTTTTGTTTTAATATAGAAGTATTAAAACTTGAGGTGATGACGATGCTTTCGAAACATAATTCTATTCAGCGAGATCAACTTGAAATGATTACTTTGGATCAACTGGTGCCAGCGAACCATTTGGTTCGTAAAATTGAGGGAGCCATTGACTTCACTTTCATTTATGACTTGGTGAAAGATATGTATTCAGAGATAGGGCGCCCAAGTATTGATCCAGTTATTTTAGTTAAATTGACATTCATTCAATATACCTTCGGTATTCGTTCGATGCGTAAAACGATTGAAGAAGTTGAAACGAATATGGCTTACCGTTGGTTTTTAGGTTACGGTTTCCATGATAAAGTACCTCACTTCTCAACGTTCGGGAAAAATTATGAGCGTCGCTTTAAAGATACAGACCTGTTTGAACGGATTTTTTATCGTATCTTAATGACAGCTTCAGAAAGAAAGTTAATAAGTGCCGAGCACGTATTCGTTGATTCAACACATGTGAAAGCCAGTGCGAATAAGCGAAAATTCGAAAAGAAAATCGTTCGTAAGGAAACACGAGCATATCAAGGACGCCTTCAAGAAGAAATAAATCAAGATCGTGAAAACAATGGAAAGAAGCCTTTTCCACCGGATAAATTTGATAAAGAAGAAACCAAAGAAATTAAAGAAAGTACAACTGACCCTGAGAGTGGCTACTATGTAAAAGATGAACGAACAAAACAGTTTGCCTATTCATTTCATGCGGCTGCGGACCGCAACGGTTTTGTGCTGGGGACGATTGTAACACCGGGAAATACGCATGATAGTCATATCTTAGAGCCTCTTGTTGAACAAGTGATTGAGAAAGTTGGAAAACCTGAAGCTGTTGCCGCAGATGCAGCTTACAAAACACCAGCCATTACAAGCTACCTTTTTGGGAAAGAAATCACACCAGCTTTACCCTATACACGTCCACGAACAAAAGAAGGGTTCTTTCGCAAGCATGACTATGTTTACGATGAACATTTTGATTGTTATCTCTGCCCATCGGGCGAGATTTTAAAGTACTCAACAACAAATAAAGAGGGCTATCGCGAGTACAAATCACCCAAACACACTTGTGCGACATGCTCATTTTTATCACAGTGTACAGTAAGCAAAGACCATCAAAAAGTGGTGACACGCCATATCCGGCAAAATTATATGGAAGAAGCAGATCATCTGCGTCATCACAAGGATGTAAAACCTATATATGCGAAACGTAAAGAAACAATAGAGCGTGTATTCGCAGATGCAAAAGAAAAGCATGGTATGCGTTGGACTACTTTAAGGGGACTTAAAAAATTGTCGATGCAGGCGATGCTTACTTTCGCTGCCATGAATTTAAAGAAGATAGCCAATTGGACATGGCAAGGTCCAAGAATGGCTTAATAAAGTGGGCTCGTAGAGGCCCAATCTCTTAATCTTGAGCAAAATTCAAAGGGAATTTCAAAAGGGGTCCGGAATTAAAACATTCCGAACCCCTTTTGTCTACAAACTGAAACGACTATCTTTATAAAATAGTCGTTTTTTATGAAAATATTGCATTTAAAATTTGTTCATTTAAAAATGGTAGAGATAATTTTTTCTGTCGTCATCTCACTATCTACCACATATGTTCCAGGACGTAATCCGTTGGCCTTACCTTTCTTTTCAACTTCATCAGAAAAATCCTTTGCATTCTTAATGACTTTTGCTCGTTGAAGGGTTTTACCAACGTCAATACTTGTCGAACCTTTAGACACTTTTAGAACTGTACGGTATACGACCTTTTCTGTTGTTTCTGTTTTCGCTTTATCTTTAATGGATTTCGTTTCAGCAATCTGATCTTCCCACTCTTTTTCTGAATGTATGACATATCCTTCAGAAGATAGCAAATCTTTCATATCATCTTCTGACAACTTCTCTGAAGTCTGTGTTCCGGTCGCTTCACTGGGACCAAAGAAGTATACTGCACCGCACAAACCCGCCGCAACAATAAGACCTCCTGCAAAGCTGCGCATTGATTTAGATGTCATTGGCAACGTTACTCCTTTCATTATTTGTTTTTATGTAAGGAGTAAGCAAGCGTTCTATCTCATTTTCTGACTGTTGTGTTTTCAATGCGATGCTTTCAAATGAATACCCGCGCTTATGTAAGTCGAGAACCTCACGTAACAAGAGCCGCTGTTCAGAAGAACCTGCAAAAATGCCTGTCTCTTGTGCTGTAATTTCAGCATCTATCTCGATTTTTCGTATTTTTTCTTGTAGTTGATTTACTTCATCTCCAAAAGTACTAGCAAACTGTTCTAATTGTTTATCCACTTTTATTGAATCCGTTTTAATAAACGACAAAATGAACAGTAAAACTGCTACACCAAACAAAATGACTAACGCCCATTCCATCATTCTATGTCCCTCCTTAATCTTTGAATCTAATTTCTCGCTTTCTAATTATATATTGATTCGTACGAAAACTCGATTTAAATGAATAAAATACCACAATAGTCTCGTAGTTTATACAGAAAAATACATAATTAGCCTATTTCCAAGTTTATCAACAACCAACACACTCATATCTATCATACCATATAAGGACAATGTTACCATAAAAAAAAGACTTGATGCCTATCAGAATAATAGGATGAAGATTTTTTATCATGTTAGTTTTTAGCCCACTCTAATATGAGGTAAACTCTGACAAAAAGAACAAATTGTATTAGCTCTACTTGCAACAGCTAATCAAGATGAAAACGTATTTGAACGAGCTCATTAATTTGATATTCACCGTAATCTAAATCCTCATATTGTTTTTGGACACGGTAATCATTTCTGTATCGTTGCGCCTTTTAAGCTAACATTGCCTTAACGGAATTGGTGAAAAAGTTTACTTCACTCACGGTTCCCGGAGCCATTTACTGATGCAATCGAGAAAAGTGAGGTAAAGCTTTGGAGCTATATATAAAAAGAAAATTTACTAATTAATCGAGATTAGAGGGCACGAATCTCATTTATGTACTAGATTTAAATATGGATTTTATTCTTCTACTGCAAGCAAAAAAGAACGATTCCTTTAAAAGGAATCGTTCTTTTGTTTGTGTTTAATTTTCAGTAGTTTCGCTTACTCCTGAATAGCTTTTCTTATGCTTCACGACAAAGTAAAGCAGTGTCAATATCATAAAACCAATTGTAAAGCCAAGTAAAACATAGACGTTTTGCCACATTAAACCAAAGTTACCACTTGATATTACTTCTTTAAATCCTCTTACTGAGAAAGTCATCGGTAACCAATTATTGAATATTTGTAATGGTTCTGGTATCAATTCAAGTGGGAATGTTCCAGCACTTGTCGTTAACTGCAAGATCAAGATAACTATCGCGATGAAACGACCTGGATCTCCCATTGTTGTTACAAGCAACTGAATCAATGTAATGAATACCAAACTCGTTATAATCGAGAATATTACGAATAACGGTACACTTTTCACTTCCATATCAAGCAGTACTAAAGTTAATCCTGAGGCAATAATTGCTTGGATAATACCTACTGAAGCAATAATGCCAAATTTACTTAAGAACCAAGTGAACCCGTTTTTCGGAATTCCAATCGGATCTCTTAATGGAAAGACAATTGAAAGTAATAGGGCACCAACGAACAAACCTAATGATAGGAAGTAAGGGGCAAAACCAGTTCCGTAATTTGGAACTTTATTGATACTCTCTTTTTCAACCTTAACAGGTTCTGCAACCATGTTATACGTTTCTTCACCAGCATTAATATCTGCAGAATCTTTTGCAGCTTTATTAATTTTATCCTTAAACTCTGTCGACCCTTCTGCCAACTTACTTGTTCCACTTACAATTTTACTAGATCCATCAGCTAATTGACTAGATCCTTCAGCTAATGCTGCCGATCCTGCTGTAAGTTGATTGACTCCATCTGCAAGTGTCGTTGAACCTGCAGCGAGGTTTTGGCTACCAGTTTTTGCTTCTGATAATTTCTCACCGAAAGTTACTAGTCCTACTCTTAATTGAGATTGACCTTCTTTTAATTGAGCTGCCCCTGTTGCTAATTGAACTGCTCCTTCATTTAATTGAGAAACACCTGTTTGAAGAGCTTTTTGCCCATTATTCAGTGTGGCAATATTTTCAGAAAGACTAGCTGAACCTGCTTCAATTTGACCTGCAGAACTTGCAAGCTCTTTATTCCCAGCTTCAAGCTTTGTTGCACCTTCTGACAGTTGTGCAAATGCTTGCTTCAAAGCTGCTTGCTGTTCTTCAGGTAATGCTCCCATATACGGTTCTAATTGCGATTGAAGGGTAGAAACTCCTTCTTTCAATCCTGATGCCCCATTAGCTGCGCTATTTGCACCTGTTTCAAGCTTTTGTAAGTAACCAGTAAGCTGCTTACTTCCATCATGGATTTTTTCAGTACCCGAAACAACCTCATTCATCTTCGCTTCAACTGTACCAATGCCAGAATGAGCTTTTTCTATACCTGCTTGAAGGCTTCCTGCCCCATCTTCTGCCTTTTTCGCTCCGTCAATCAATTGATTTTGAGCGTTAGATAACTGCCCTAAACCATCAGCAAGTGATTGTGCTCCTTTTTGTAACTCAACGGTACCGTCCTGAACTTTCTTAGTTCCACCTGTAAATTCAACTTGTTTCTCAGCTAATGATGTTAATTTTTCTTCTAAAGTTTTTACACCATTATCAACGTCCAGGATTCCATCTTTCAGTTTCCCAGCTGCTTCATCCGTTGACTGAAACCCTTCGCCCATTTCTGTTATGATGTCAAACATCGTTTCTGCATATGTCTCAGTTACTTTTTCTGCTAGAGCCATTTGGATTTTTTGAACAGCTGTTTCTCCTATTTGAGCTGATAAGAAGTTAAAGCTTTCATTTGGAACATACTTTAATTCAAGTTTTTGCGGCTTATCATCCATTAACGTCGTCGCGTTTTTCGAAAAATTCTCTGGAACTTCTACTAGTAAGTAATATTTTTGATCCTCTAAGTTTTTGTAGCCCGTTTTACGATCAACAAACTGAAAATTAAAATCCTTACTTTTCTTCAGTTTTTCTACAAATTCATCACCGAGTTTTAATTCTTCTCCCTCTAACTTAGCACCAGTGTCGTTATTTACAATGGCAACTGGTAAATCTTCTAGGCGATCATATGGATCCCAAAAAGCCCATAAAAACATACCACTATACAAGATAGGAATAAATAGAATTGCGATAATTGGGATAAGCAGTTTTTTATTTTTAAACAGGCCAAGTAACTCCTGTTTTATTAAACTAGATTTCAAAGAATTTCCCCCTAAGAATAATTGACCGATTAATTCATTTGGTCATTTTTTTGTAAATAATAAGGACTATCAGGAGTGACAGCCAATCCGTTAAACAAATATAACTGAAATAGTTCTGCTATTTCTTCTTTTTCAAGTGGTTTATGATTTCTTTCCCAATCGAATATAAGTGCTAAATAAATCTTCAACATGATAAAAGCTGTTATTTCAGGATTACATGGAGAAATATCTTTCTTTTCGATAGCTATTTTAATTTTCCCCTTAATATAGGAAATGATTTCTATTTCTAATTCATTTAACATTTGTAAAACTGCTGGCGTTCCCATTTCTTTTTCTTCCTGAAATAGCTTCAGTGATAATTGATGCTCCTTTCTGAATTCTAAGATTCGATATAGTGCACTATGCAGGTTTTCATAAAAGGTTAAGTTTGGTTTAATTGACTGCTCAGCCTCATATTTCATTTCTTCAATCATTCGTAACACAATTTCTTTAAACAATTGCTCTTTATTGGCATAAAAAGTATAGATGGTCCCCTTGCCGACATTTGCTATTTTCGCTACTTGTTCCATAGTTGTAGCTTTATAACCAAAGAGTGAAAAAGACTTTGTCGCAGCCTCTAATATTAACTTTTTCCTGTCAATTGACATATATCACCTCGAACTGACCGTTTGAACAAATCGGTCATTAAGTTATTTTATGATATTAACAAATTTTTTTTATAATAACAAGACTTCTTTTTTAAAGTTTAGGAACATCATATCTTTCTATCATCTCTTTTTGCTTTATTACCCATATTGATTACTTACTATTAAAGTATAATAAATGACAAATAAGGATCTAAGCGATAAGATATAGACAATTAGGTTCCTTTTCCTGATTTCTTAAATAGGTTGGTGTAAAGATAAAGACCATGAAATTAAACAAAAGGTAACCAATACAAATATGCATAGTATGCATATTAAGGAGGACACCATGATTATTAAGATAAATAATATACCGCGTTTCATGCAGGCCGAAATCGAAAAACTTCAATCAAAACTGTCTCCATTATTGAAGAAAAATATGAAATACGGTTTTTTTTCAACCGTGATGATAGGGTTTTCCATCATAAATCTATTTTTTCTTCTATTTAAAAATGACTCATATCCAATCTCTAAAATTGCCCTTGCAATATATGCATTAGTGGGTGCTATAGGATTTGCCCTTTTAAAGGAAAACAAACACAACCAAAAAGAAATAGTGAAAATGAGCCAAAAATATATGCTGGAGAGAATGAAAGAAAGCAACTATTTAACCGATGCCAGGAAAAGTAATTACTATAAAAAGGTAAATGAGCAGCCGCTATCTGCAATGAATGTCTTTTTGGAGTTTCTCGCAGAAGAGGAACAAAGGAAGAACCAACCCTTCCAAAATGAATAAATATAAAATGGAAGTTCGCAAATTTTTATAACTTTATCGGTCGTTGAAATAAGTCAACAAACGATTAGCGCTTTTAAAAAATATAAGGTTAAAAAAACAACTCAACCAGTATGCTCCGGTAGACTACCGATTCATACTGGTTGTTTGCTTAGGCTTTTAAACTGTCTACTTAACGAGGTAAGACCACTTTACGATAGATCTATTCCAAAAAAGGTTGAATAAAATTTCTTGGCATTCACAAATTCTTTGTATTCTCGTTTCTTTTTAATGCTGTGTATTTCTATTAGCAGAAAAGTAATTAGTCATGGAGGGCCTTATCAATTAGTTCATGAAAATAGACTGCTGCATGTTCTGTTGGAGAAAAGATACCATTTGTAAACGCCTGGGAATTTAATCCTTTTTGCAATTTTTCCACCAGTTCAAAATCTTCCTGCCGTACTTGATCAACAAATTTAAAATAGTCTTCTTTTTCTATTGTTGTTTTTTCATTGAGGGAGTAATCACGATAAATACCTAGCGACGTCTCTGCATCAACAGGAATTACTTGAATGGTATTCACATTCCCGTCTCCTGGATATACGTTAATCATCATATTGGGCCAAATCCAATAAAAACGTGCTTGGTCACCTTCAGCATTCTTACTTGCTGACATATATTGATAGGTAAATTTATCGTGTGTCGTTGTGCAAAAGTTCGATATATCAAAAGATTTTGCAAAGCCAGGATGAGCAATGGAACAATGATCACATTCAAGGTAGTTGTCAACAACAGCTTTCCAATTAGCTTTAACTACTCGACGAGTTTCCCTAACTAGTTTTAGAGAATCAAAGAAGGGATACTCTTTCATTTCCTCTAAAAATTCCTGATATGCTTCTGCCAGAGAAGGAGCATTTTTGTCTAGATTGACAAAAATCATAGCATTCTGAACTTCTAAGCGAATGGATTTCATACAGCTGTGTGCTCCCAGTTCATTCGTTTTAAAATTAGGAGCTCTATTAACATTTCCATCTAATTTAAATGTCCATCCATGGTATCCACATTGTAAAACTTTTTTATTTCCTTTATCAGATTGTTCTACTTTCATTCCGCGATGCGGACAAATATTGTAAAAAGCACGCAGTTCACCATCAGTACCGTGAGAAACGATAATAGGCTCCCCAGCGACATCTAATGTCAAGAAATCGCCTACTTTTTCAACTTGGCTGGCATGCCCCACCAATATCCAACTTTTTCTAAATATCTTATTTCTTTCTTCATTAAATACCTCTGGATCGACATACCGTGAATAAGGTAGTGTTGGGCTAAACTGTACATTTTCTTTCGTACTCATATTGAAAATCCCTCCTGATAATCATCTAATTTTAAAGTTCAAAAAACAGCTTAGTACAATTTTTATTTTCTAGTTATACCCGATCCATATATACTGTCTTGATTTCAGTATAAAATTCAACAGCACTCTTCCCTTGTTCACGGCTGCCTGCACTTGAATTTTTACATCCGCCAAATGGCATTTGCGGTTCGGTTCCTGCTGTTTCCGAATTGACATGGACAAGACCCACTTCGACATCTTCAATAAACCGTTGAGCCGCCGTTAAATTATTCGTGCAAATTGCTGCGCTCAATCCATACTCTGTATCATTCGCCATCTTAACTGCTTCCTCATAATTTCCGGCCTTAAAAAGGGCGATGACTGGTCCAAAGATTTCTTCACGTGCAATGCGGGCATGTTGAGGAACATTTTCAAAGATAGCCGGTTGGACATAAAAACCGTTCGCCAATTCCTCTTCAGTCGGAATCTCTCCTCCACACAAAAGCGTTGCTTCTGATTTCCCAGCATCAATCATTTCAAGCACGCCATCGCGTTGTGATCTAGATACAGCGGGACCGATATATGTTTCTTCGTTAAGCGGGTCGCCCACTTTTAATTCTTTCGTACGCGCGACAAGACGTTCACGGAACGCTTCGTAAATTCCTTCTTCGACAATCACCCTGCTAGTGGCTGTGCATTTTTGCCCTGTGGATTTAAAAGCTCCGCCTACAGCGATTTCCACTGCTTTTTCAAGATCAGCATCTGCGAGAACGACGAGCGGGTTTTTCCCTCCCATTTCCACTTGCACTTTCTTCCCATGTTCAATGGCTTGTTTTTGAATTTGCTGACCTACTTGATTCGAACCTGTAAAAGATATAGCCTTTACATCCGGATGTTCCACTAATTCAGCACCAATGACAGAACCCCTTCCGAATACACAATTAATGACACCAGCCGGAAGACCCGCTTCATCTAATGCTTTTATCACATGATAGACCGACTTAGGTGTAAGATCAGCCGGTTTAATCACGACTGTATTTCCATAAATAAGGGCTGGCGCCAATTTCCACACAGGGATAGCAATTGGAAAGTTCCATGGTGTAATCAACCCCACCGGACCGAGCGGAGTACGAGTAGTGTACAAAAATGTATTTGCATTCGCTGAAGGAATTACTTCTCCAAGTGGCTGCCGAGCTTCAGCAGCATAATATTCAAGTATGCTAGCAGCACGATTGGCTTCCCCCATCCCTTCCAAGAATGTTTTCCCTTCTTCCTTTATCAAATCCTGACCTACTTCCTGCACATTCATTTTCAAAATATCAGCTGCTTTCTGCAAATATGAAGCCCGTTGCTGAAACGAAAGTTTTTTCCAAGCAGGAAATGAATTTTTTGCGGCTGCCACTGCATCATGTAAATCAGCCGCAGCACTAGATGGAAATTCCCCTAAATTTTCTCCATTATGGGGACTAAGATTTTCCCTATACTCCCCTGTAGTTGGTTCTTTCCATTTTCCATTAATATAATTTAAGTAACGCATATGATTTCCTCCCGTATTCTATTTTTCTACTTCTAGATGATAGATTTGCTTATTACTGGAAACTTCTAAAATAGATTCTTCCACCATTCGTGTATACTCGAATGGTTGCACGTTTTCATTTGTCGGCATATTAAGAATAATTTCTATTGAACGAAATCATTAGGCTGTTCATTTGTAAAGGTAGGCACATCTACCTTCCTTCTCGTATACCTAAAATAGTAAAATATATAGCAAGCAGCGACGAAACCTAATCCCCAATACAACGAAGTGCGCTGTGTCGAATCATAAGCGGTGAACACGAAAATACCTAGACACATAAGGATGCAGAGAATCGGGGCAAACGGGAAGAAAGGTACTCTATACTTCAGATCTTCAACCTTTCCTCCTTCTCTGATATACTGCTTACGGAATCTGTACTGTGCGAACGCAATCGCCATCCAAGTAAGTACACCTCCAACCCCGCTTATAGAAAGTAACACCACAAATAGCGTTTCTTCTGCTACTACACTTGTAAGTAACGACAGCAAGGCAAAGACCAAGGTGACGAGTAAGGCATTAATAGGTACACCGCGCCGATTTAGCTTTCCAAATGAAGGATGCGCCATTCCGTTTTGAGAAAGGGAGAAAAGGACCCTTGTACAAGCAAACAGACCCGTGTTCCCTACAGAGAGGACCGCCGTCAAAATTACGAAATTCATAATGTCAGCGGCATAAGGAATACCTACCATTTCAAACACGGTAACAAATGGGCTTTCCAGCACCCCAACTTCTTGCCACGGAACGATAGCCGACAAGATAAAGATTGCTAGAACATAGAAAAGCAGCACACGTATTACGATGTTTCGAATCGCTCTCGGAATACTTTGTTGGGGGTTTTCCGTCTCGCCTGCTGCAACCCCCATGATTTCTGATCCCTGAAATGCGTATACGACCGTCATCATCGATATAAACACACCCGTGAATCCTGTAGGAAATAGTCCATCACCCATAAAATTAGAAAAAAACGGAGCAGGTTGTGCATCCATACGAATCAATCCAAACATCGCTGCCGCACCGATAATTATGAACAGAATAACAGCAAGTACTTTAATCCCTGAGAACCAATACTCAGTCTCAGCAAAACTTCTCGTTGTTAAGGCATTTATAGTGAACAAAAGTACGGTAAATATCATACACCATACCCATACTGGTATATCAGGAAACCATCTAGTCATAAGCAAACCAGCCGCTACAAATTCTAAGCCTACGTAAAGAGCCCAACTCAGCCAGTAAATCCATCCAATGACAAATCCAGTAGCGGGTCCAATAAATTTCGTTGCATGGACCTGAAAGGAACCGGACACCGGCATCACTACCGATAATTCACCGAGACAAATCATCGCCAAGTACATTAATAAACCACCGAACAAATAGGCAATAATCGCTCCTGCGGGTCCGGCTTCACCGATCGCATAACCTGATCCCAGGAAAAGACCTGTTCCAATAACCCCACCTAAGGAGAGCATAAATAAATGTCTGCTCTTCATCGAACGCTGTAATTCTTTTGGCTGATTTTCATGTCCTGTTTGCATTAATTCCCCCCCGTTTCTAATCGATAAACTGCTCTATACACTTTTATGATTAACACAAGATAACGAGAGTTCCCATTATTCTGAAATTAAACCACATTATTGTGCAGGTAACGCTTCGGAGGGTTCTGCATATTCTAGCAAGTCGCTGATTGTCGGTTTAAATATTTCATAAGCTACTTCTCTTTGATATTTATTTTGGTTTTTTGCTTCTGTAAACAACTGATACGTATTTTTCCTACAAAGTTTTTCAATATCATCAACTACAGCTTGCGGATTTGGTTTAACTAGTCCGAAAATAACCACTTCATAAAATCTTATCGCCCCCAGGTTGGCAACGAAATCATTGACAACATCAATTCCTCTTTGTTTTATGATTTCGTCTCCCTCAGAAGAAAGGGGAATGTTTGCCGCTTCCACAATTAAGCTTGCTTTTACACTTTTAGCATTAGATTTGTGGATGACATCCTCTAGTGCGCACGGAATTAAAATATCGCAATCTATATCGAGCCATTCCGTGTTTGACCTTACATTATAATGCGGTTCAAAAAAGTCTTTATCCATTTCTCCGTACAAATTCTTATGATCAATAAGCTTTTGGACATCTAATCCTTCTTCACACGTTACTAAAAGGGTTGCATCAGAAATTCCAACAACTTTATAACCTAACTGGGACATTTTCAATGCGCAGCTTGCTCCTACACAGCCGAATCCCTGAATGACAACTCTCGCTCCATCTTTTCCGCTTTTAAATTTCCAGGCCTCATCAGCCGAAAATGCTACACCATAGCCTGTTACGACATCGTTTAAATACAACCCGTCAATTTTTGTTTTCAACAATTCTTCAAAGTCCTTTATCCCTTGTAGAACATTCGGATTCTGCTTCATTGATTTCGTAAGAGGGATATCAATACCAAATTCATTAAATATTTTGAGGACATCTTCATATTTGGTACCTAAATCACTGCCTAAAGATACCCCGATGTCTATATAAGGCATCATCGCAATTAGAAATCTTCTTAATACTGCATACGCGTCTGGCGCTTTATAGTCATAGGCAATGCCTGCTTTACATCCGCCAGTCGTCTCAGATTCACCGGCTACATACTTATAAGCCATCGCCTCAGCTAACCTTTGGACCTCTTCTTTTGTGACCGTTGGATGCATTCTTGTACCGCCGCCTGCGTAGCCTTTGACAAAGTTATGCACGACCAGCCAACCTTTTGCATCTGTTTCCGTATCATTCCATTCCACAACTAAATATGGTTTGAACATCTGTGAAACCTCCCCAAAATCTTTTATTATTCCTACTAACTTCTAATGCAAAAACAATGCCACAGCATATATGCCCCGCAACTATTTGTTGGACAATAGCTTTTGGTGCACTTCCTTCTTGTCTTGGCCAACAGATAGAATCTTTGGATTGACTGCAACTTCAATTACAGCCGGAAGCCCTGAAGCAATCGCCCTTTGCAGTGCTGGCGCAAAATCACTATTTTTTTCAACCTTTTCACCATGCGCTCCAAATAAGCGGGCCAATTCGGCAAAATTAGGATTGGACAAGTCAGTTCCAACGACCCGATTTGGAAAATGCCTTTCTTGATGTACACGGATTGTTCCGTAAATATTGTTGTTCACCACAATTGATATGGTCGGAATTTTATATCGTACAGCCGTTTCAATCTCTTGGAGAGTCATCATAAAGCCGCCATCTCCTGAAAAAGAAACAACATGTTTGTGAGGCTGTGCCAGCTTTGCCCCAATTGCCGCAGGCAGTCCATATCCCATGGCTCCCGACGTTGGCCCCACGTATGTGTTTTCATGTTCAAAACGATAATATCTGGATAGCCATCCAAAAAAGTTGCCGGCATCATTTGTAATAATGGCATCTTTCGGAAGACAGACAGTAATGTCATGCATTAATCCGTCCATATCCACGAAATTTTCTGTGTAGTCGGCCTTTGGTTCAGAAAATTCCATATATTTATCGTGCAATTCTTTCATATTATCTTCGCTTGAAATAGAAGAATTTGATCCTGACGCTTGCAGCGCTTGTTCTAAGAAACTCTTGACATCTGATTCTATGGCTAGAGAAGGAGCATACACTTTACCAAAAATATCGGGACAAATATCCACATGGATCAGTTTTGTATTTTCAGAAAGCAAGGTGTAATCTTGTGTTCCTACTTGAGAGAATCGCGTCCCTATCGCCAAAACTACATCTGCATCTCGAATTGCATCAAGTAAATATTGAGGTGTCCCAAACCCAAGCCATCCTGCATAGCAAGGGTGTGAGTTCGGAAACGCGTCGAATCGACGGAAAGCGGTAACAACAGGAAGTTTCATCGCCTCGACAAACTGTACAAGCAGCCTGTTAGACTTACCATGAATCACACCGCCACCGGCAATCAATACGGGGCGCTCCGCGTTTTGTATCGTCTCTATCACCTGCTTCACCACTTCCATATGTGGCTGAGGAGGAAGCGAGCGATAAGAAGGATAGATGTTCAACTCTGCCTCATCTTCTAACATGTCATGCGGCAAAGCCACTAATACAGGGCCAGGACGTCCCGATCTCGCCATATGAAACGCCCGTTGCAATAATTCTGGGATTCTTTCCACACGATCAATCTCTACCGTCCATTTACATAAATGACTGAAAAAACCCGTCAAATTTACTTCCTGAAATGCTTCCTTTTCTTTAAAAGGGCGTTCAACTTGGCCAATAAGCGCAACCATTGGGGTTGAATCTTGAGCAGCAGTATGAATACCGATAGCTAAGTTTGTAGCACCCACTCCACGCGTTGCCATACAAACTCCTACCTCACCTGATGCCTTCGCATACCCTTCCGCCATAAAAGAGGCACCTCCTTCATGCCTGGCGGAAATAAGTTCTATTTCAGGATGTTGATATAATGCATCCATTACACTAAGATAACTTTCACCTGGTACACAAAAAGCTTTTTTTACCCCTTCTTTAGCCATTACTTCTACGACTGCCCTACCTCCACTGACTATCATAAATAAGCCTCCCGCTTTCAAGAACGTGTTTTCGTTCTAGTAATTTATGTTTAAATTAATCTTGAACTCATTTTTAATATTATTTTACAAGTTTTCCTATACCGGAAACTTGTTTATTATCTTCTTCCATCTCAATTGAAGTTTTTCTTGTAATAGCACTTACTCCTAAAGTCACTGCAATGTTGATAAATAGTACAGCTAACCCCACATCAAGATCCTGTATTGCTTGTGGTAGAGATGGAAATAATGTGGCAAGTGTCGTACCTGAAGTAGTCGAGTATATGACAATTAGAATTCCAACGATCATTCCGAAAAAAGCTCCTTGAACGGTAACAGGATTTTTTTTCCACAGACTGAAAAATAGTGCTGGGAACAACTGTGCCATAAAGCTATATGCCATAAGATACAAAGTAAAAATCGACTCCCCGCCATTGAACGTAAAGTATAGTGTCACTAAAGCAATCACAGGTACTAACATCCTACTCAATCTCCGAAGTTGGTCATCTGATGTATTCGGTTTCCACACCTTATATACATTTTTTGAAAGTATCGTGGCCGTAGCCGTCAACACGAGTGAACTAGGTATAAGGGCGGCCATCGCCCCTGATGCTCCAATAACTCCAACAAACCAGGGATCAAATGACATCTTCGCCATTTTAAATAAAGCTAAGTCTGCTTCTGCTCCTTGTAAATTCGGAACTTGAAGAATCGCAGAAAAACCAATAAAAAGCGAAAAAATGATGATTACTTGATAAATTGGCATAACTCCAGCATTCCAACGAAGTGATTTTGGACTTTTTGCAGAAAACACTCCCGCTAACATATGAGGAAACATATAGAATGCCAGTGCTGTCATAATCGTAGCTGAAATAAACCAAGAGATACTCAATCCTTGTTCAGGGAATATCAATAATCCTTGTTTTGCTGTATCGATTGCTTCAAACATCGGCTGCAAACCACCGTAATAATGAAGTGGAAAATAAATCCCCATAAAGACGACAACTGCCAAAATCATGATATCTTTAATAACCGCCGTCCACGCTACTCCATGCATCCCTGAAGCAGTTACATAAATTGTGATCGCAATTACACTTACAACTATGGCCACATTAGGAGAGATGGACCCATAGGAGGCTTCCGATACGATAATTCCTAACCCTTTTAATTGCATGATCAGATAAGGAATAATTGAAATAACGCTAATTACCGCCACAAGCACACCTAAAGCCGGACTATTGTACTTTTTGTCATAAAAATCAGATTGAGATATGACATTGTTTTTTTTGGCATATTTCCAAATTGGCGGCAACAGCCAATAGGCGATTACGAAATAGAAGCAATTGAAAGCGTATAAGGCAGGAGGCATACCAGATCTATAAGCGCCGCCGCTTGCCCCCAAAAACGTATATGTCGTAAACATTTCACCGGCAATCAAAAAGAAGAGTAAAAAACTGCCGAAACCTCGTCCACCTATAGCCCATTGTTCCAAACTCATATTTTTACCTTTTCGTGCTTGTAGCCCTAACCAAATACACAGAACTAGAAAGAAAAGGATAACAAGAAGGGCTGCATTCATTACTCTTCTTCCTCCTTGGTTGAAGGATCAAGTTTATTAGCAATTATCAAAAACAATGATGTAAGACAAACCCATAATATGGCCCAAAAAAGAACAAATGGCATTCCTAAAACATAAGGTTCAATTCGGTTGATAACAACAAGCGAGCCAAGTGCCGGTACCACACTTATCACAAAGATTATTTTTTTCTTCATTTATTCACCATCCTTATCAACAAATACGCCAACTCGACCTTTTAATATCTTACTATTCTAAAAAAACAAATAATTAAACTTGTATTATTACATTGACAACCCTTTAGTTAAGGGCTCATTTACAGCCCATTTAGGATTCACACCATTCAGAACTTGATCCACTTGCATTGCTGCATGTACAGCCATGCGTATCGAACCTTCCTTGGTCAATGCTGCATTATGAGGACTGACAATCACATTATCCAATTTAAAAAGAGGATTCCATTTATCAGGAGGCTCAACTTCAAATACGTCTATTCCAGCACCGGCAATTTCGCCCGCTTGCAAAGCATTTACTAAATCACTTTCCTTCACTACACCTCCCCTGGAAGCGTTTACAAAATAGGATGAAGGTTTCATCCAGGAAAACTCACGGCTTCCTATTATACCTTTTGTTGTGTTCGTTAACGGCAGATGCAGACTGATAACATCAGAGTTTCTGAATACCCATTCTAAATCTGTTGCTATCTCTAACTCCAAGTTCGTGCTAGCTGTAACATATGGGTCGTAGCCAATTACTTTCATATCGAAGCCTTTAGAAGCCTTTTTTGCCAGAATTCTACCGATTCTCCCTAGTCCAATAATCCCCAAAGTCTTGCCTTCCAAGTCCATGCCAAAAAGTTGATTACGGATAGCAAAATTCCCATTGCGTAGCTCTTTATCCGCCAAGCTTAAGTTTTTGGACAAAGATAAAATTAATGCCATTACATGTTCAGCTACAGCATTCGCATTTGCCTCTGGCGTATTTGTTACATAAATGCCACGCTCAGTAGCGGCCTCGATATCAATATTGTCCAAGCCCACTCCATACTTAGCAATTACTTTGAGATTTTCAGCTGCTTGAATAACTTCTTTATTTATAACAGCCGTTGATCTCGTTAATACTGCATCACAATCCTTGATTTCTTCCATAAGAATTTCTTGCGCCAGATCAGACCCTACTTTAATCTTATAGCCTTTCTCTACTAAATAACTTTTCCCCTCTTTCTCAATATCTTGAGGAATATACACTAAATGACTCATATGCCCACACCCTTTCATGTTAACCTGGAAAGAAGTATCTTTCCTACTCCATTGTATATATACAATAATCGTGCCAACATAAAAAACATCAGTTTATCCAAGAAAGAAGCCAATTAGTTCTCTAATTAATAAATAAATAAAGTTAACAAATTGTTTCAAATTGAATTAAATAGTTTCATTCTGTTTCAATTTGTTTCAATATTCAAATTTTTCAACTTTCTCCATAAAGTCGTGCGACTCATCCCTAACTCAGAGGCAGCTTTTCCTTTATTATAGTTAACCTTTTTTAACGTTTGAACAATTCTTTCACGCTCAGATAAATGTATCCCTGGTGACATATCCCTTTCTTCCTCTTGATTCGACAGTATTTTCTTTTTACTCTTATTCGGAAAGTACATTTCGATATCGTACACATCAATTAACTTGTCTTTATAAAGAACGCTTAATCGCTCACAAAAATTTTGCAATTGACGAATGTTCCCTTCCCAATTTCCTTCACTCAGCTTTTTCTTTGCAGCATCCGTAATCTTAATTTGTTTTTGATCCGAAAGACCTTTCTGAATAAAAGCATTCACCAATAACGGAATATCTTCTCTTCGTTCCCGAAGTGGAGGCAATACAAGGTCCAGTACACTCAAGCGATAATACAGATCCTCCCGAAAGTCATTACTTTTAACCATTTGCATGAGGTCTTTGTTCGTTGCCGACAAAATTCTCACATCAACCGGAATTACTTTATCATCACCGATGCGCATGATTTCCCGCTCTTGCAGGACACGTAGCAGCCGGCTCTGCATTTTTGGAGAGATTTCTCCTATTTCATCTAAAAAGATCGTACCTCTATGTGCCAGTTCAAAAAATCCTTGCTTTCCGCCTTTCATAGCCCCTGTGAAAGCTCCTTCTGCATACCCAAATAGCTCACTTTCCAATAAATTTTCGGGAAGCGCAGCGCAATTAATGGCTACAAACGGGTTATTTTTCCGGTTGCTATGATTATGTATGCTTTGGGCGAATATTTCCTTGCCCGTTCCGGTTTCTCCAATTATAAGAATATTTGAATCTACTTCACTATAACGTTGAGCTGTTTCAATCGTCCTCTTAATTTCGGAACTCTGAAACAATATATCATCAAATGTGTACTTAGCCACATGTCCGCGTAAATGAATCTTCCTATAGAACTTCCCTTCCATTTCCTGAATGCGTGTAACATCTTGAAAGGCGACCATATCTCCTACTTTTTTACCTTTTAAAAATATCCCAACTTTTTTACCGATAATTGAATAGATTGGTAAGCAACAATATCTTTTTCGTATTCATCGTCACTTAACAGCATATTACGAAATTTTCCCTGTTTTATTATATCGTATATAGAATTTCCAATTAAGCTCCCCTTGTAAATGGATAATATCTCCTGAGCGGCAGTATTAAATACAGATATTTGTCCTTTTAAATCTACAGCAATAACTCCTTCATAGGCATAATTAAGAATCGTTTGGTAACGCTTGGTCTTCTCCTGTTCCCTTCTACTGACTAGAGCTACTCTTTTCGCCTCAATCAACGCCTGCCGGAATGATTCCTTTCCAGTGTCAACTAGAATGGCTCCCAATCCTATCTCTTCAGCATATTTACAGGTACTTAAACCACTTAGCACCACCTCACAGCCATCACTGGCAGCTAAATCTACTAAACTGGCTGAGGACTCGATATCATTTAATATATAGGACTGAATTGGCAAATCAACGATATCCGAAAGGTTTTCCACTCCATAAATCATATTTAGCGCTCCTATAACGGCCACTTTTTTACTGCCAAAACGTGCCTTGCAATCATACAGACAACGAATGAGATCAATACCTTGTACAGGTATATCAATGATAGGAATAAATTCATTGCTTTCTTTTAAAAGTTTCGTGATTAATCCCCTTGAGATGACTACATCAGCATCAAGCTTCAACTTCACAATCTGATCAGCATCCACAACTACCTCCTCTAACACAAACTTCACTGAACCATTATCTTTATTTTCCAACTCTTCCAACTGGTTGAATTCCTCAAATCTTTCAAACGCATCCGTAATATACCCTTTTCGAGGAACAACGAGTTTAATTTTTATCAACACACACACCTCCAGCGTAAAATTCATTTTGGTTTATTGAATATTATAACTCAGCAACCTCTTATTAAAGCTCTAGTCAAACCAGGACTTGATATAATCGAGATAGCTAAGAATGCCAAGCAAAAATTTTCGTTCAAAACCGCAAAAGAATTTATTTAGAAATTAGATATTTTATTTTTAAAAATCACTTTTGAAAAATAAAAAACCCTGTTATCGTGGGTTTTTTCAATACACAGCCTTTTCACTTTTAATTCTAAACCCTAGTATTAAGATTGGTTTTGATTATCATCAAATACGTTATTCACCTTCTTAAAGGGGGATGGGTATCACATTCAAAGTATCTCATTAAAACTTTTTAAAGTCTCTTTACTTACATTACGCCACTAACCTTTTTCTTTTTCGAATGTTTATGTTCTCCTGCTTTTCATCACTAGAATACGCTTTTAACATTAACTTCTTATAGGCGTAAAATCATTATGAGTAAAATTTTCACCTTAATTTCTTAAAGTATTCATTATTTGGTGACTCAATGAAATCAAAAACTGAACTAAAAATGGGTGATCCCCCTGCTCTTCATATAACCAATTACTTGGTAAGGACATTTCATTTAATACCTATTTTTTTCCAAAATTTTCATTCATTTCACACTAATAGGACAATATTCCTTATATTCTTCATACAAATGTGGAATTCCTTTTGATTTTAAAGTTACTGACAATAAAATTGATGTACAAACACAAAAACCCCGTTTAAGAAATTCTGAACGGGGTTTTTCTATAAACACTACCTGTTTCATATTGAGCATTTGAGACCAAGGAGCTCAGTTGTCCATCATCGTAGATCTGTTCAATTCAAGGAGGTTTTACTTACGACTTACTTAAAATAGGATCTGCTATGACAAGAATTTTCCCAGCCTTGATATCCTCCACATACCGATCGATTTCTGCTTCATCTAGACCAATATCCAATAATGGCTTCTTCAATCCTCCGGCACCTGATGCTGCACCAGCTGCCGCTCCTCCAAATGTGGTGAAAATAGGGCCTGCAGCTAATATCGGGCCGATTCCAGGTACAGCCAATGCACTCATCCCAATAACTAAACCAGTTAAACCAAGAGCGCCACCTGCTGCTGCACCGGCTACGAATCCATCAGTCTTTGTAGGACTCACTTCTTCGGCTTCATTTGGTAATTTATCAATATTTTTAGCAACTAATGATATTTGATTGGATGAATATCCTTTTTTCTTTAAATTTTCAACTGCTAAGGTTGCTTCATTTTCATTATCATAAATTGCTATAAATCTATTGTCCATGGTATCTTCTCCTTTAAAAGTAATGTACTGTACAATACCCTTAAGTGAGTTTTGATAACCATCTATTAAAAAATGGAATTACTCCCGGATTTGTCCCTCGCCATAAATAAAATATTTGCTTGAAGTTAATGCCGGCAAGCCCATTGGTCCACGCGCATGAAGCTTTTGTGTAGAAATGCCTATTTCAGCGCCATAACCGAATTCAAATCCGTCAGTAAAACGTGTGGAAGCATTATGATAAACTGCTGCTGCATCTACTTTATTCAAGAAGACAGCCGCATTTTGTTCATCTTTTGTCAGGATTGCTTCGGAATGATTTGTACCATATCGATTAATATGTTCAATAGCATCTGAAACACAACTGACGGTTTTCACGCTGATTTTCAATGCTAAATACTCTGTTGACCAATCTTCTTCCGTAGCAGTTTTGGCTTCAGGAAAAGCGTTACAAACCGCTTCATCACCGTATATTTCAATGCCCTTTTCGTTCAGGACTGCCAAAAGACTCTTCCCATTTTCTTCGAACCATTTTTCATGAATAAGCAGGCTTTCAATTGCGTTACAAACGGAAGGACGCTGTGTTTTACCGTTTAAGACAATATTCTCTACCATGGTTAAATCTGCCGTCTCATCGATGAAGATATGACAATTACCTGCCCCCGTTTCAAGGACGGGGACGGTAGACTCCCTAATTACTGTTTCAATTAAATTCTTTCCACCGCGCGGAATCAAAACATCTAAATAATCTTTAAGGTGAAAAAGTTCCTTAGCTGTCTCACGACTTGTATCTTCAATTAATTGAACAGCATCTACAGGAATTTTCGTATTCTTCAATGCTTCGTGAATAGAAGAGACTAGCGCCATATTGGAATACTTTGCTGAAGAGCTTCCCCGTAATATGACCGCATTCCCTGTTTTTAAAGATAATGTAGCTGCATCAATAGTCACATTCGGTCTTGCTTCATAGATCATTCCAATAACACCGATTGGGACACGTAATTTTTTAATTAATAAACCGTTTTCTTTTTCTATCATTTCCAATTTTTCACCTATTGGATCTTTTAATTCAATCAATAGCCGTATCGCCGCGGCAATGTCATCAATACGTTTAGGGTTTAACATAATTCGGTCTAACGTAGACTCACTAAAACCTTTTAGCCGGCCTTGTTCGAGATCCTTTTGGTTTTCTATTAACAAACTTTCTCTATCAATAACTAGTTGCATGGCGATTTTCTCAAGCGCCTCATTTTTCTGTTCGGTAGACAGTCCGATTAGCTGATAACTTGCTATTTTCGCTGCCTTTCCTTTCGCAATCACTTCACTCATTTTATAAGCCCCCCTTACCTTCGATAAAATTGATATACTACTATGCCTTCACCCATTTATCACGATGGATTACTTCAATGGAAGTTAGTACAAGCTCCGTTGTTCGTTTGCCCATCGCCTGTTTTAACTCCGCTTCGGAATATAGAACCTCTCCACGTCCTAATAATCCATTTGCCCCGAAGACCTCGACGACATCTCCCTTATTGAAAACTCCTTTAATATCATAAATCCCAGCCGGTAATAGACTGCTGCCATTTGAAACTAGTGCCTTTTCTGCACCTGCATCGACATAGATTTTCCCGGATACTTTTGAATGAAGGGAAATCCACTGTTTGTTTTTTGTAACAGTTGTTAAGACATCATTGCCAATATACGTGCCATCACCATTTCCTGAAAGTATTGTAAGAAGTTTTTCACTGCCCTCTCCTGAACCGATAAATACTTTGACTCCAAGAGACAGTGCTGTTTGCGCTGCAATCAGCTTGGATTTCATTCCCCCCGTACCAACACTTGAACCCGCTCCTTCAGCCATTTGTAATAACTCTTCGGTAACTTCGGAAAGCTTATCAAATCTGTTAGCCTCTGGATTTGTTTGGGGATTGGAATCATAGAGCCCATTAATATCAGTTAAAATAATCAGGTTGTTGGCATGGACAAGCCCGCTTACAAGAGCAGATAGCATATCATTATCACCGAAAGTCAACTCTTCTACCGATACGGTGTCGTTTTCATTTATTATCGGGAGAATGCCCCGCTCAAGCAATTCCATTAATGTAGCATAGGCATTTTTATACCGATCTTTTTTTGAGAAATCTTTTCTTGTAAGTAAAATTTGTGCTGGAACAATTCCAAAGTGCCCCAATTGTTCCATATAAGACTGGATCAACAGGCTTTGCCCGACGGCTGCAGCTGCCTGTTTTCCTTTTAGAGTAACAGGTCTTGAAGGGTATCCGAGCTTGCGAAAACCGGTTGCTACAGCCCCTGATGAAACAAGAACAACTTCATGTCCAGCCTTCCTTAATGCTGCCACTGCCTGGATATGATCGGAAAATTTCTTTTGGTCGATTTCACCTTGTGTGTTGGTTAAAGAACTACTTCCTATCTTTACAACGATGCGCTTCTTTTCCATCGATTTTTTCCTCCAATTAATATCTTAGACATGAAAAAAAGCCCTTTTCGTCCTCGAAACAAGGACGAAAAGGGCTTCTCTCCGTGGTACCACCTTCATTGAATGCAAATTTATGCATCCCACTTTGCCTGATAACGCCAGGATTTGCGCCTATGTTTCGCATAGGACTCAAGAAGCAGGTTCTGCGCTTTTCTGTCGCGGGTCTTCCAGCAATTAACACCGCTCTCTGTCACAGTAAATTTTCGCATACTAATCTTCCTTCAACGTTCATGGTTTTAATATAGTATGCAAAATTATCTTCTTGATGTCAACACCATTCAAAAACCTTTATTAAATCTTAAAGCGCTATCGCTGGGCCGAAGAACTCATAGTGGATTTTTTCTGGATCTATCCCAAGCTCTTTCAGACAAGTAATAATAGCTTTCATAAACGGGACCGGACCACATACATAATAATCTGCTTCAGGTTTTACATGTCTGCTTAATAGTTCCGCATCCATATAACCTTGCTTGTCAAAATTCGGTAAGTTCTTATCTTCTTCGCTCGGATTTTTATAAACAAAGGATAATTGATAATTAGTCAATTTTCGAGAAAGTTCTGTCAACTCACTTCTAAACGGCTGCAATGCACCATTTTCAGATGCATGAATGAATTGTACATCACGTTCGGGCTTTTGATCAGCAACCGCATGTACCATGCTCATGAAAGGAGTTATTCCAACGCCGCCGCTAAGAAATACTAGAGGTGTTTGTTTTTCCATGTTGATAGTGAAATCTCCAGCAGGAGCGGTTACGTCTATCATGTCTCCCACCTGAATAACTTCATGCAGATAGTTTGAGACTCTACCATCTGGAGAGATTCCCGGCTTTTCTTTTTTGACAGAAATCCGGAAGTAATCTTTTCCAGGTGAAGCTGATAAACTATACTGACGGTTGAATAAGTAACGTTCACCATGTATCTCCATACGTATGGTCACATATTGTCCAGGTAAAAAAGATGGAACCGCATCACCATTTGCTGGCTTTAAATAAAAGGAAGTAATTACATCGCTTTCCTGTACTTTTTCCACTACAGTGAATGGTTTGAAATCAGACCATCCTCCGTCCTGATTGGAAGCTTGATCGTACATTTCCTTTTCTATGCTAATAAATACACCGGCAATGACTCCATATGCTTCTCCCCACGCATGGATGATTTCCTCGGTAGCCGCATCTTTTAATACTTCTTTAATTGCTCCTAATAAGAATTCTCCTACAATAGGGTAATGTTCCGGTTTAACAGCCAGACTTCTATGTTTTTGTGCTATTTGTTTCACAGCTGGTAAAATCGTTTCAAGTTGATCTATATATTTAGCTGCGGCTAATACTGTGTTAGCAAGTGCATTTTGTTGGCGTCCTTTTTTCTGATTGGCGTGATTGAAAACATTCAATAGTTCAGGATGCGCTTCGAAAAGATTTTCATAAAATACAGTTGTAATAGTTGTACCATGTACTTCTAAAACAGGTACAGTGGATTTGATGATGTCGATAGTTTTTTGGGATAGCATGTGTAAACCCCTCTTCTTAAACAAGTATTTTAAATACATGTTTATCTTAGAACTTAATGACTTGAAAAGCAATATATAAAATACATCTTTTTATACTATTAGTATTAATGTTTAAAAAATGTTCACATTTATGATATAGTCAAATAGGGATAGAATGTGAGGCGATAAACATGAGGTTAACGAGTTATTCCGATTACTCACTAAGAGTGTTGATTTACCTGGCTTCCCAAGATCAAAGCAAATTGTCAAATATTAAAGAGATTTCTGAGGTTTATCAACTATCAAAAAATCATCTCATGAAGATTGTTTATAATCTCGGTAAATTAGGTTATATTGAGACAATACGCGGACGAAATGGCGGTTTCCGGCTCGCAAAACCTCCTGCTGAAATAAATGTAGGGGAATTAGTTCGGAAAACTGAAGAGGATTTTTATTTAGTGGAATGTTTTAAAGATCACGATAACTGTGTGATTTCTCCCGTTTGTTCATTAAAATTCGTACTTAATAATGCCTTAGATGCTTTTCTAAAGGTCCTTGACCAATATACTATTGCTGACTTCAGCGAAAATAAAGCAATGCTCAAAGCCTATTTCGATTCGGTAAAGCATAGTGAGAAAGAGCCCGATTTATAATAATCGGGCTCTTTCCTCATTTACCTATAATCCGTTCAATCTGCAATTCTTTTTCTAACCTTAAATCTAAGATACCTGAATTAGTTTTCATTAAAACTTTAAGAGGCTCGTAAGGATTTATCATGATAATTGTTCCGATTTGTTGATTAGTAAGCATGACTTCTTTCCCAACTAAGGTACCCATCAATTGGTTAATGAATACTAGCAACATTTTCGGATTGAATTTCCCAAAAACATCGCGGTTCATTTGCTCAATCACCTTATAAAATGGCATAGCCTGATGATAAACACGATCTGATGACATAGCATGAAATACATCAGCTATTGCCACGATCTTCGAAAGATAGTAAATATTACTTCCTTTCAATTTATGGGGATAGCCTTGCCCATCTTCCCTTTCATGGTGCTGAAGAGCCGTTAAAGCAATCGAGGGTGGAATGCCAGGGATACTTTTAAGGAGCTCGTATCCATAAATTGTATGGCGTTTTATTTCATCATACTCTTTCGCAGTCAGTTTCCCCGGTTTTTCTAATAATCTCTCAGGAATCCTCGTTTTACCTACGTCATGCAGAATAGCTGCCAATGTCAGATTTGAAAGACTTTCCTTCGATAAACCAAGCTTTGTTCCCAAATAAGTGGCAATGATTCCTACACCAATATTATGCTTATACGTATATTCATTTTTTGCCTGCATCTCTTCGAACAGGTAATAAATATCAGGGTTCTTTGCAGCCTCCTCGATGATAGGTACAATTTCAGCTTTAATTCCTTCAACAGTTTCAAGCTGAATATTTTCTTCTTTACGGATGTCTTCAAATAAATTTTTAATTTGCTCAGAAGCGCCGTTAATTTTTTCATGAATTCTTACGTTGGGTTGTACATGTTGTTTAACTGATTCGCTTTCTTTCCCTTTATTCATTTCTTCCATTATGAAATCAATTTCAGGAATTGTAAGAGGGGAAATCTCATTATTTAGCTTCCCTTTTCTATATTTCATTTCTCTCACACTTTTCTCTATTTTTTACCTATAATACCATATTATTCATTGGTTTTGTGTGAAAATGAAAGCTATTTTCTTTGCCTAAGAACGGTCGTTAAGTTCATTGCCGAGCTGTTTTAATTTCTCACCAACTGTACACTGAGAAATGCAGAATTGGTGAGCATATGAACGACCATATTCTTTTCGAAAATGTTTTTGTAAAAAACATTCATGGCAAAATGAGGAAATTACATCTTCTACTTCTTCATATATTTTTTTCCTGTTCATTTTTGTTACGACTCCTTTAACTCAGCAATTTCCGATTTGCTAAATATGACTTCTCCCTGAAGAGCAAGTGTTGCCAGACGATCGGCTTCCTGATTCTCTTTCCGTGAAATTGGCTTATAGACCGGGATAATCTTTAATTTTTCTAACTTCGCTTCTATACGGTCCAGCCATTTATTTAAGTTTTCCTCCATACAGGGCCATTCTCCAGAAAGTTGGTTTAATACAACAAGAGAATCACCTTTAAATAAACAGCTTTGGTGGTGGACTCCAAGTTCCTCCATCTGCCTCACTGCTTCATAAAAGGCAGCATACTCTGCTTCATTATTGGATTCAAATTGCTCAAGCCTTAGGTTAGTCCGTATACGCCAGTGTTTTTTCCCTTGTCGATAATATATAGCTGCACCAATTCCGGCTACTCTTTGCTCTTTTTGAAAACCACCATCAAAAAAAACCGTCACATCCTGAGGTTCCTCCTCTACCTCTGTTAAGAGTTTCTTTAACTCTTTTTTTGTCCAAATTGTATCGAATTCATCCTTGAATTCCACTTCCTTCAAACGTCCCGCCTTTTCAAGATCTTCTGTAATGACTAAGGCAGTACCAGCATCCAACCAATCGGAAACAAAATCGGCAGTTGGTTTTTTTGAAGCATGATATGTCCATTGCATAATTACCTTCAATGATTTCCAGCTCCTTGTCATCTATTCCATGATAAAGTTTGTCAATTTTCATACCTATTTTTCGTAATACCATTTATAATATAATTTAAACAATCAAATATTCTTTTAATTATTTCTTTATAGTTCCCATAACAGCCTGAAATTCTCTTGTTGAATTAGAATCTTTTTAATTTCATGATTCACATCTATCAGTCTTTAATTATTATATGAAACAACTACTAATCATAGCATATGAACAGTGTAAACTCGAGGAGGAACATCATGATTGAAGTGTATATTGATGGAGCCAGTGCGGGCAATCCGGGGCCGAGCGGCGCAGGAATTTTCATTAATAATAACGGTGTAGTCGAGCGTCATTCCATCCCACTTGGAAATATGGAAAATCATGAGGCGGAATACCATGCTTTAATCAAGGCATTGGAGATATGTATATCCAGTCATTATCAAGTCGTTTCTTTTCGGACCGATTCCCAGGCCATCAACCAGGCCATTGAAAAAAGGTTTGCTAAAAAAAAATACGCCACCTTGCTTGATCAAGCACTTAAGTTATCAGACCAGCTTGAGTTATTTTTTGTGAAATGGATTCCAAATCTCGAAAATAAGAGAGCGGATGAGCTAGCACGACGGGCCATTCGTTTAAACAAAGTTGAGGAAAATAATGAAAAAGACAGCTGATGTTTCATTATTGTTTGTTGTATTCATTTGGGGTGTCACATTTGTTATGGTGCAGAATGCCCTTTCTTTTCTTGAACCTTTCACATTTAATGCTATCCGGTTTTTTATGGCCTTTGTTTTCTTGTTTATACCTTACTTATTAACCTTACATAAAAGGGGAAAAACCTGGAACAAGAAATTGTTAATTGCAGGACTTCATATCGGGGTATGGCTTTTCTTGGGTTATGGCTTTCAAACAATAGGCTTGAATTATACTACCCCTGCCAAAACTGGCTTCATAACAGGCTTAAGTGTTGTCATGGTACCAGTTTTTTCTTTGTTGCTATTAAAACTGAGGCTATCACGTAATACAGTATTGGGTGTCGTTGCCGCAACGATTGGGCTTTATTTAATGACTTTCGCCGACCGCTCTAACTTGAATGTTGGTGATTTTCTAGTATTTTTATGTGCGATCAGTTTTGCCATGCAGATTATTACGACTGCTAGGTATGCTAAAACCCTTCCTGCCTTACCGTTAACTCTGATTCAAATTTTCACGGTTTCTTTTTTATCCTTAGGTTCAGCCATATTATTTAATGAAGATTATTCTGTAATCTTTAAGTCGGAAGTCATGTTACAGCCAGAGGTCTGGACCGCCTTATTGGTTACGGCTGCTCTTGCAACGGCATTTGCCTTTTTCGCACAAACCTTCTTCCAGGCTTATACGACACCTACAAGGGTCGCATTAATCTTTTCAATGGAACCGGTTTTTGCGGCGTTTTCCTCATTCATATTGATTGGGGAAAAATTGACTTCTGCTTCAATCATCGGCTGCGTATTCATTTTCCTTGGCATGATTCTCGCTGAGTTGCCATCGAAGAAAAAGAAATCGATAGCAACTCAAGATTTTTCTTAAAAGATTAAATAAAAATAAATCGGACTTCTAATTTACGAAGTCCGATTTATTTTAGCAGTCCCTGCTTTTTTGCAAATGATAACGCTGCACTGCGAGTTTCAATGCCATTTTGTTTTAAGTTTTCTAAAAAGGAAATATAAAAGCTACCATCAAAATTCTTTTGAACTTTCAATGTCAATTCGATTGCTACATTGACTAAAATATCACTTGCGTTTGTATAGCGTTTGCCAAAATAAATAAAACCAATAGCGTCATTCCCAAAAGTGAATCCCTTTCCTTCTAAAAAACTCACATACTCTTCAGTTGATTGCCCCACTTCTGCATCCACTCCATAATACTTGCCTTAATTTCATCTTACCGTAAATATAAGATTTTGCCTATCCATTTTTCGACAAAATACTTCCTATAAAAATAAACGGAGCTCCCAAGGGAACCCCGCTTCATTTATTTTACAGCATTCGCAGTAAAGTCCTAAATTCATGGTCTCTGGCCAGATTTTTCACTTTTTCACGGTCATACTGATACACCGCTTCATCTAAGGAGCATGAAACAGGTACGTCACACTTGATTTCGGCAAGTTTTCTCGATAGGTGAAGCATATCGACAGCCGATTCAATCTTAGATCGCTGCCCCTTGGTTAATGAAGCAACATTTTCAAGAATACCCTCTATATTTTGATACTGAATCAACAATTTCAAAGCTGTCTTTTCCCCAATTCCTTTGACGCCGGGGTAGTTATCAGCTGTATCTCCCATTAAAGCTTTTAAATCAATCATTTGTCTTGGTGTAATCCCTTTCCATTCAAAAAAGCTATCGGGATTATGCACTTCATAATTACCATACCCTTTTCTCAATAAAAGTACAGAAATGTTTTCTTCAATTAACTGAAGCATATCTTGATCTCCTGTCAATATGCCTACTCGACTATGTTTAGCAGATGCTTTTGCTATTGTCCCAATACAATCATCAGCTTCGTATCCGGAAAGCCCAATGTTCGGGATATCAAAGGCTTCAACAGCTTTTTTCGCTAAATCGAATTGAGGAATCATTTCAACTGGTGCTTCTGAACGATTAGCCTTGTATCCATCAAATAGTTCATTGCGGAAAGTTTTGCTTCCCATATCCCAACATACTGCTACATGACTAGGAGAAAAATGATTCACCGCTGTCAGCATATGCTTTAAGAAACCCTGTACGGCATTTGTTGGAATACCTTTTGAGTTAATCATAAATTGACCTGTAACGGCTGTTGCATAAAAAGCTCTAAATAAAAGCGCCATCCCGTCGACAAGCATAAAGGAAGGATGCTGTTCGTTTTCTTTCATTAACACATTTATCACCTCTATCATGATGTATATCTATTTTAACATAGCTGTCCACCTTTTTGAGGATCGTTAATTGGAAAACCTAATCATTCAATAGGATTATCAGAATAGGAAATCCAGTCACTAAAACTACCGACATATACCTTCACATCTTTAAAACCAGCTTCTTTTAAGGCTATATAATTGGGAGAAGCCGTCACACCTGATCCACAGTAAACGATAATCTCCTTATCTCGGCTAATGTCTGTGAAACTTAATTGAAGTTCTTCCGATTTTTTATAAAATCCATTTTCAAGAACCTTTGTCCATACCTTGTTGACTGCCCCAGGTATATGTCCCGCTTTTTTATCAATCGGCTCTTCAATCCCTTGGTACCGTTTAGACTCCCTTGAATCAATTAAAACAACATCAGTGGGTCTTTTTACTGTATATTCCTTCACTTTTTGATAAGAAGCCAAAACAGATTCATTTAAATCTATATTATAATCGGCTGAAGCATATTTCGACTGATTCGTTTCGAGCGGATAGCCCGCATCCTTCCATGCCCTAAAGCCGCCGTTAAGTACAAACACTTTCTGATGACCAAGATAGCTCAGCAGCCAGACAAACCTAGAAGCAAAGGAACCTTCCCCCGTGTCATAAGCAATAAGTACCGTTTCATTGGTAATACCATTTGATTCAAGCTTCTCTTTTAATGCATTAAGGTCAGGAAGCGGATGTCTTCCGCCGTGTTTTTCAACCTGGCCGGATAAGTCTTTTTCAAGATCAAAATAGACAGCACCCGTAATATGTTCTTTCTCGTATTCAATATAACCCACTTCAGGGGCTCCTAACTTAAAACGACAGTCACAGATTCTAATATCTCTAGAATTCAACAGCGACAACAGCTCTTCTTTTTCCATTATATAACCCATCTACACATCTCCCTATTTCAAAATGGACCAAATTAATTGATTAAGATCCTCTTCCATGTGCTCCCCCATAGGAAGCTTAGTTATTTCATTCTTTATAGAAGGTAATTTCCCTTCCAAAAACTCAAGACTTTTTATACTTTCATGTTTTGAAAATTCTTCTTTTTGTTTTGCTGTAAATATTCGCGTCATTCTGCTTTTCATTTCCTCATCAATTAATACAGAATCGAGTAATTCCCAAACGCATAAAGGTGGAAGAGCTCTAAACAGGATTAAATATTGCAGTACTAAATAGGAACGATAAACCTGTACCCATGTTTTCAGCACTTTTTTTTCGGAACTACTTGTTTTTGTCAATTGCTGAAGATTGCCTGTCATCATCCGGTAGTAATGATGTCCTAGAGCCTTTTTGGAATAGCATTCTTCGATTAACCCCTTCATCACGCGATAATAATCCGGTTGAGCAATCAGTTGGATGGGCGACTGAAATAATTCAAATAGTGCGGGGTTGCTCTTTAACGTTAGCCGTGATGTTTTAAATAGATCCCAGCCTTCCACGTCACAAAAGCCTTCATTCAATTGAATCACTTCGTCGGGTTGACTAAGTGAGAGATAGGACCGCCTATCATTATGAACATATATAAACCGGACATCACTATCTGAATTGGCTGATGATAAACCAAAAGAATGGCTGCCAGTTACAGCAGCCATTAATATTGTGATATTCTTTTTCTTTTCTAGGTTTCTCAAAATTGAAATAAGGTTTTCTTTCATAAACGAACCTCGTTTCTATTACAAATGCATTTTTTCCAATTCAATTACAGCCTTTTCATAATACGGTAAATCAACCTTTTCTTCTAAGGCTGCACGTAAGCCTGCGAAAATATCCGATATTTCCGTTTTATATTCTTTTTGAATGGAAAGTAACTCTTGATCAAGAATTTTCGTATACATTTCGAATATTCTCCCACCTTGCTCTTTTACATATATAAGGGCAGGTTCATCCAAACGCTGCTGAAGTCCCTCGCTCATTTTCACTTTCTCATTTTTTTCAAAGAAAGCCTTTGGATTTTTAAACAACGCCAATTCTTTTTTGAATTCACTCGTGTCTAATTGGACAAAAGCACCCGAAAATTCAAGGGAATCCCTCTCATTTGGTTCATATGGCTGTAACGAAAGAGTCTTTCTTACTTTCTGTATCTGCTGAAGCAATCCGACTTGTTTCTCATTCAATAATTTATTAACGAACATTTCAGTCCTTAACGCCGTAGCACGCATTTCCTGTGCAAGGTCAAAGCCTAGTGCTTCTAATAAATTCTTTAATGCTTGTTTAAGGACCAGCTTCAAATCCTGCCCATCGTCTTTAATGACAGCCGGATTAAAAGATTCCTTGAAGAAATCATTAAACCGGAAAAATACGCGTTGTTTACTATAGAAAGTCAATTCATCAATCTCTTTTTTCAAACGTTGTTTTTCGGCGTCCCCTTTAATGACTTCCAGAAGACCAGAAATAGACTGTGCCTCAAGAGCGAGAGTCTCGAGCGCTTTTTGTTTCGCTTTTTCATCCTGCTTGGACGCTGTTATAACATCTCGAAGCAGTTCTTCTGTTCTTTTTACAGCAGCTTGCGCTGATTCAATTGCCAGTCCTGTTAAGTCGTTCTCGATGAAAGAATCAAATTGTAATTGGAATTCCGAAATTCCACTATTAGGAAGGAAAGAGTGTATAAATGAACCTGGAATTTGTTTTTCTATTAATGCTCCCTTACTTGTAAGCGGGAACAGCTTTGGAAAACGGATTCCGAATCCATTTAATTGATCTTTCACATAATCCATAACTTCGTCCAGTTCGTCAGTAGTTTGAGCAAGATCGACCGCATTGACAATAAAGAACATCTTATCCATAGCAAAGGAATCTTTCACTCGCCCAAGTTGGATTAGGAACTCCCGATCTGCCCGAGAGAATGGGTGATTATAATAGGTCACAAAAAGAATGGCATCAGAATTCTTAATATATTCGAAAGCAGCACCAGTATGCCGAGCATTTATTGAATCCGCTCCAGGAGTGTCAACAAGTACCATTCCCTGCTTTGTCATTTCACAGTCATAACGCAATTCAATCAAATCAACGAGACACGATTTGGACTCTTCGGCAGCAAAACGTTTAAACCCTTCAAGGTCCACTGTAATGACATTTCCTAAATCACTTTTGTGAGGAGGCAATCCTTGATAAAAAGCCCTTAGGAAAGATAGATGCGTTTTCCCTTTATCCACTTCCCCTGCGGTTTCAATGATCTGTCCAGCAAGATGGTGAGCCTCATCGAGTGATTTTGCTGTCTTACCAAAAGCAACTAAAGCTAAGGTTACATCTTCTAGCAGCATAGCTTCGGTTTTTAATTTAACTGTTGCCGTACCATGTGGATGCTCAGCGTCAGATGACATGATTTTGTTAATGGCAGCAGTAGTAGGATTTGGCGAAACAGGAAGAACGCTTTCTCCCATTAACGCATTTGCAAATGAAGATTTGCCTGCACTAAATGCACCGAATAGCGCAACCGTGAAAGTCTGCTTTTCTAGTCGGTTTGCCTTATCTGTTAATTCTTTATAAAGTGATTGAAAACCTTTCAAAGGTTGAATTAGTTTGGCTGCCTGCTGTAAATTTGATGCAGTCTCCATTAACTTTTCCTTCCCACGTAAATCTATCGTATTAGATAATGGAACGCCTACAGTTGATTCTGCTGCCTTAGTTTCGATTTCAAGATCCGCCACATGTAGTTCGTTAGCTTGCTTAACCCTATTGTCATCATTCGTGTTCATAATTTTGACTGTAATATTTTTTTCTTCTTCATCCCATTCAGTCAAAAGTGTCTCGACATAACGCTCATCCATTAGCGATACCGTTTGATTAGCAATACCCTCTAATTGTTCTGTTTGGGACTCGATTTCTGCATTCATCGCTGCGGTAACTTTGAGGGCTTCCGCAAATTCAGCAAAACCTTCAAGTTCATTATCGATGGATATCGTCTGTTGCTCCACTATACCCTGCATGACAGCAATCATGCTGTGCAAAAATTCTTCTGCTTCATCACGTGCCTTTTTTTTGATAGCAGAGGCCAAATCATTTGTATAGTTTAAAACGTATTCACCTGTAATATTGACTTGGGGCTTTAAAGAATTTTTTATGTAGGCTTCTGTCACCTCGATGTGCAGGGCCTGAGCTTTACTTTCAAGCGTTGAGTCATGGACTTCAGCTTCAGTAAGGGTTTTAACCGCTAACTCTTTAAGATGCCATTCAAGCTGGGTTTTGACCTTCTCTTGTAAATCTGCCAAGAATACGTTAAGACGCTCCTCGCGCTCGGCCTCCGTTTTTTTCTTGGCAAATAATAGCCCCATTTTAAAATCAGGTTGTGCTGATTCCAAGAATGATTTACCTAGGTCCCGTGTAGCCGCCGGCATGATGTATGCACTTTTCAAAATGGTTTCTAAATCTTTGGCAAATTGCACTTTCACACTCTCTAAACGTTCTGTTAATGATTTTTTTCCCTTTATAAGGCTGTCCACTTTATTCGTTAGGTCGATTCGCTCTTCATATGGAAGTTCTGATAAAACTTCAAAATCACTGGCATGATCCTCTTCATACTGTTCCTTCAGCCAAATAAGGTGTCTTTCGATTAGGGCCTTTGCCGATTGCATTATGGCATCTTTCCCATCATTTTGACCTTTCTCTGCCATTTCATATATAAATTGACGAACGGTTTCGATTTCATTCTCACTATTGTTCAAGTCTCTGACTGATGTATAAAATATTCCATCAGGGTATACATTCCAGTTTGCAAATGCTTCAGAAACAGATAATTTAAAGTCTTGGAAGCTGAGCTCATTTTCATCATGTTTATCAATCATATTGATAATTAAATATGTTGGTTTTTCCGCTTCTAACAATTCTTTAGTAAAAAGAAAGTTCACTTCTGATTGAACATGATTATAATCCATTACATAGAAGACTACATCAGCAAGATGCAAGGCCGATTCAGTAGAAACTCTATGTGCATCATCTGTCGAATCAATCCCTGGCGTATCCATGATTGCACATGACTCTGGCAGTGAAAACTGATTGGAGCTTATTGTTATTGCCGATACTGAATCACCATCTTTAGCAAATTTCTTTACCTCTTTAAAATCATAAGGTGCGGGAAATACGACCGGTGCCTGATGATGATAAAAGACTTTGGCATAGTCCTCCCCTTTTTGAACCTTAACCGTATTGGCACTCGTTGGAATCGGACTTGAAGGCAATACTTGATCATCTAGGAAGAAGTTAATCATGCTTGATTTCCCCGCTGAAAAATGCCCGCAAAAAGCAATGATAAATTCCTCATTTTTCACTTTCATGATTAGCTGTTTCAGTTTATCAGCATTGCTTGTATCTCCTGCTGATTGAAATTTCTCATACATGGCAGTCAAAATCCCCAATTTAGACTGTTGCTTTAATGTTTCTTGAATCATGAATCCATACCCCTTAATCTATCGTCATTTTAATAATCTTATTGTAAACGATTTCGATTGTTATTCATACCGAAAGCTTTTAGTTTTACTATATGAATTCTTACAAAACGTGTTCAGAAAACAAAAAAATCCACCGATTGGTGGCTTCCACTTTGTTTGTTACATCTTCGTAATTACTTTCTAATTGCATAAAAAAACCAGGTAATTTACCTGGTTGTAGGAGATGGGTTATATGTAGCTCGGTTTTCAATTGTTGACTCCGTATAAGCTTTTACTGCCTTTGCCGGTTTTTGAATATTACTTAATACATGTTTCATCACAAAACTATATGTAGCGATTGTCAATAAAATGAATAACCAGACCATTACGAACACCATCCTCTTTTATATTGGGTAGCTTTTAAGTTTCAAAAATATTTATCAGTAAGTGAATGAGAATAATTTTCATCTTCAATTAGAATCTTATCACGAACGATAATCATTTTCAATAAGAAAAATGAAACTTTTATTATTTTTGCTTAAAAACTGTAGAATATTCTGTGTGTGTTTTTAAAGCCTTCTCTTCCAAGGGGATTCTCACCGCCATCATCCAAGCGTTCAACAAACTAAAAATAATAGCTGTATAATAAGCATTGAATAATAAGGAAATGACGATAATCTCCGTTGCAACAATGAGATAGTTAGGATGTTTGAAGTATTTATAAGGGCCTTTAACTACAACTTCGGCATTTGGCACCACAATGATTTTCGTATTCCAATGTTTTCCTAGTGAACTGATTACCCAAACCCTGCCTGACTGAGCAATGAGAAAAAGAGTCAGCCAGATCGGCCAAAGCGTAGCAATTTTCCTTTCATAGACCATTACCTCGATAGTGAGTACAATAAAAAAACTCAGGTGCATCAGAACCATCCACCGATAATGGGACTCACCGAACTCAACAGCCCCCTCCATTTTCAACTGCTTTTCGTTTTGTTTTGCAATATATAATTCAACAAGACGCTGAATAGCAATCAGCGCAATAAAAATGGTGAAAATCATCAATTCCACCTCATTAACACTAATTCTGAAGAAAACCCTGGCCCCAATGCAGCTGCCAAGCCATATTCACCTATATTCCCGCCACGAATCATGAATCTTTCTAGTACATACAAAATCGTAGCCGAAGACATATTTCCGAACTCCCTCAATATACCCATTGACTCTGCTGTCATGCTTTCATTAAATCCCAGAGCTTCGTGATAGGCATCGATTACTTTTTTTCCGCCTGGATGCGCTATAAAATCTTTCACATCCCCCAGCATCAATCCATTCTCCACTAAAAAAGATTCCACGTTAGGTTTAAGCCAATCTTTGATAATGGTTGGAATATCTTTTGAAAAAACCACGTACAACCCTTGATCTTTAACTTCCCACCCCATTACATCCAACGAATTTGGCATAAGTGTTGATTGTGAATCTAAAAATTTTAAATGCTGATCTTTTTTCGAGACCTTTTTAGCTGACACTTCATCACCACAAATTAAAACGCAGCTAATTCCATCAGAAAATAAGGATGTTCCAATTAAATTGCTCTTGGAAATATCGTTTCTTTGAAAGGTTAAGCTACACAATTCCACACTTAATACTATGACCTTTGCTTTCGGATATGCTTTACAATATTCAAAAGCACGCGATAGCCCACTCGCTCCCCCCGCACATCCTAGCCCCCATATGGGAATTCTTTTTGTATGTGGGTTAAAAGGTAGTTCATTCATTATTCTTGCATCAATGGTAGGAGTAGCCATCCCTGTACTTGATATATAAAAGAAGGCATCAAGCTCACTTGGCTGCAGTTTGTCTTTTAAAAATTCAGTGTTAGCTAAACATTTTTCAATTGCTTCTTTACCAAACTCGACTGCTTGTTTAATATATATATCATTCCTTTCCGCAAACGTATGTTCCTCTTTGAACCAATCAAGATCATTTGAAAAATAACGATTTTCGACTTGGCCATTTTTAAATGCCCGCAATAATCGTTCAATATTCTTAAAAGAGGAACCAAAGATTTCCCTGGAAAATTCCATGATCTTTTCCTGTGAAAGTAAATAAGGAAGTTTTATATGAGATGCGGATAATAAATATGGCATGAACCCACCCCTTAATATACATGATATGGTTAATATACCCACAATAACCCATTTAATGCTCTAACGATAAATAGTGATATATATATGTTTTTTATAAATATTTTGTTTTTTTCATTTTATAAAGTAGGTAAAAAAACCTATATATTTGATAGGATATTCAAAAGCCTTCTCTTTTTTCTAATCAGCCTTCAAACAGGAAACCATCAGCGTGCTAATTGGCATGACAATTGATTTCCGAGGAAGATTTTTCATTGAGGAACAAGTGGATGCATGTGTAAAATAGGCGAAGCTATGTTTGGTATCCCTCTAGAAGGAGAAATGCTTGACTCATTTGCGCAGAGCTTGGCAATATGCTAGCTGTTAATATAGAAACATCCTTAACAGTGGATGAGACTATTATGGATATTCCCCCTCCAACCGTTTTTGTCGGTCAAATATTCGGCTTTAATCAAGTAATCATTTTCCCGATTATACTGAATGGGACCCATAAGATTCATATTATCTTGATGATTGAAATGTAGTTTTTAAATCAAAAAAACCCCTTACCTTCACAAGCGGTAAGGGGGGCCATCATTCTTCCTTCTTTATTGAGGATTGGTTTTGTACTTGTATAATGATATTTTGAAATTCCTCTTTTCCGCACACACGGCATCTAAATTCCTGATTTAATATAGTTCGACAATGAATACAATATTTTTTTTCCATCTCTATCACTTACTTTCTTGTATAGATACTATCAATATATTCAAAAAGTGAAGAGAGTTTCCTTTTATCTGTTAAATCTTTTTTTCATTATAATTAGAATTCTCTGGAGGGCTTTCTTTCAATCCGGTAATGTTTTAATAACCAATCAGAATAAAAAATACTGCCTCAAACGCAAAAATATCTGTGCGTTTGAGGCAGTTTACTCTAAGGTATAAATCTATCAGCTTTTTCGAAACTATTTAGGCTACTTTCCGTCCTTCGATACGTGCTTCTTTCACTTTCCCGTTTGCAGGGACGATATTGAAAACAATATTCAAGAAAATAGCAGTCAAACTTCCTGCCACAATTCCGTTATCCGTTAAAATTTGGATACTTTCTGGAATTTGAGCAAATAGCTCAGGAACAACCGTTACCCCAAGGCCCATACCTACTGAACAGGCGATAATCAATAAATTTTCTTGGGAAGCAAAGTCTACTTTGCTTAACATTTTAATTCCTGCTGCAATAACCATTCCGAACATGGCTACCATCGCTCCGCCTAAAACAGATGAAGGAATAATGGTCGTGAACGCACCTATTTTAGGAACAAATCCGATCAAAATCAGCATACCTGCTGCTGTATAAATAACATTTCTTGTCTTAATACCGGACAATTGTATCAGACCGACATTCTGTGAAAATGCCGTATAAGGAAATGCATTAAACAACCCACCCAACATGATCGCAATCCCCTCAGAACGATATCCACGTGCTAGATCATCTTCGGAAATCTCTTTATCTGTAATTTCCCCTAATGCATAATAAACACCTGTTGATTCCACTAAGCTAACTATTGCAACCAATGTCATTGTAATAATAGCTGTAATGTTAAATGTCGGAGTTCCAAAGTAGAAAAAATGAGGTAAATGCAACCAAGATGCACTTGCTACTGAGCTAAAATCCACTTTCCCCAGGAAGAAAGCTACAAATGTTCCGACTAGTAAACCTAATAAAATAGAAATAGAACGCACAAATCCCGTTGAGAATTTATACATAAAAATGATAAATAGCAATGTTCCAAAACCAAGACCCACATTATTCAAGGCACCGAAATCAGCTGCACCTTGGCCGCCCCCCAGATTGTTAATCGCAACTGGAATAAGCGTGATTCCGATAATCATAACTACTGATCCTGTAACAACAGGAGGGAAAAATCTTGCCAACTTACCAAAAAACTTACTTATTATAACCACAATCAATCCTGAGACCAAAATGGCTCCATAAATGGTAGTGACTCCATATTGGGTACCAACCGCAATCATTGGGCTAACTGCTGTGAATGTGCAGCCAAGAACGACTGGAAGCCCAATTCCAAAGAATTTATTTTTCCACACTTGTAATAAGGTTGCTATACCACACATTAAAATATCAATCGATACTAAATAAGTTAACTGCGCTGCCGTTAAACCCAACGCCCCACCGACTATCAGGGGAACAACAATCGCACCTGCATACATCGCAAGTACATGTTGTAATCCTAAAGAAGCAACTTTTATTGGTGATTGGTTAGACATTTACTGTTGCCCCTTCCTGTTCCTCAGCGAATGTTATCTCGCCGAATTTCAACTTTGCGATTCGAGCTAGAGATTCCACTTGGAAGCCTTGTTCTCTGAGATCCTTTCCACCACTTTGGAAAGCTTTCTCAATTACAATCCCGATTCCGGCCACTTCTGCTCCAACTTGGTCACAAATATCCGCCAAACCTCGGGCTGCTTGACCAACTGCAAGAAAGTCATCGATGATCAATACCTTATCACCTGCTTCAATATATTTATTGGACACCGTGATTGTATTCGTTTCTTGTTTAGTAAAGGAATGAACAGATGCTGTCACTAAACCTTCAGTCAAAGTCAGTGATTTACGTTTACGTGCAAAAATTAGCGGAACTTCTAATTCTAAGGCCGCCATCAGTCCAGGTCCAATCCCTGAAGATTCAATCGTTAGTACTTTTGTTATTTCCTTATGTTCAAAACGTTTCACAAATTCCTTACCGATTTCTTTCATCAGGATAGGATCCATTTGGTGGTTTAAGAATGAATCTACTTTTAAAATATCTTCTGATAAAGCTTGACCCTCGGACAAGATTTTTTCCTTTAAAAGTTGCATGAAGGTTCCTCCCAATCTTGGATGTTTATTTAACCCATAGTCATGCAGATGTTTCCCGACAAATAAAAAGCCCAAGAAACATTGCAGCACTTTTTTTAGAGTGAGGCAATATTTCTCGGGCATAAATGAAAAAGGACTCAACAAAACCCTTTCATTGTGCGACAAGATCTATTACTCACCCATAGTCGAATTATTTACGGTAATTCGGTAGAAACTTGCAGGCCATATCCCTGCTATTATACGAGTGAAACTTTATATTTTTGTAATATATGAATTATAACAACGCTTTCTCTATTTGAAAAGGTATTTTTAACAAAAACCGAACTTTCACTTTAAATAACAAATGATCATTCGTATTTTTAGAAAATTTAGAAATTGACTGATCGTTTCATAGGATTTTTTCCTACCATCTATGTGTGAAAAAATCCAGACTATATAATCTTCACAATTTTTTCACAACTTGATACACATCAAAAGCAAATTTTTATACTTACAAAAAGTAACGATTGAACAATTTGTGAAAAGAGAAAAAGTGGATTCTAATTTAAAAGGTACACTTGCTTCTGTTTTAATACTAGGAATTATTCTAATTATTGTATGGGTCAGCATCTATTTTATTTTTGTAAATCGTTTAGGTTAATTGAGGAGGAGAAATAATGCACATGCACAAGTTTGAAAAGGTTTGGTTGATTTTCGGTACAGTAGCCCTGCTAGTTTTCTTGACAGTGCTTGGGGTTAGTGCTTTCTATCTAGGGAATCAACCTCCCAGCTGTTTAGTTACAATTGATCCTGAAAAAGTGGAGGTCACTGCTCCATTTAATGCCCCTGGCTTACATGAGGTCACAGGAAAAGATTGGGACTATGAATTAGTGTTTGTAGCTTCTGCCTTTTCGTATAGTCCTGCAAAAGTGGAGATCCCTAAAGGTTCAACTGTCAAGGTTATCGCAACATCAAAAGATGTTATCCATGGCTTTGAGATAGCTGGGACTAACGTTAATATGATGCTTGAACCTGGATTCGTCAGTGAATATACCACTAGATTTAATAATGAAGGAGAAAATTTGATTATTTGCAATGAATATTGCGGGGTTGGTCACCACATGATGAGCTCGCGAATCGAGGTGGTTTCAAAATGAAAAAAACGGCTGAAAATGAAAAAGTTCACCCACTGGATGCAAAACTATCCATGGCTCATTTCTATGTAGCCATTATTGCTTTAGCACTTGGAGGATTTGCAGGATTACTTCAAACTTTGGTTCGCTCAGGCAGAATGGAATTACCTGCCGGTATAACGTATTATCAATTACTTACGGTTCACGGAGTTTTACTTGCTCTGGTGCTAACAACTTTCTTTATCATAGGATTTCAGCTATCAGCAATTAGTAAAACAATCGGTCCATTGTCCACCCCTTCCAGAATTGCAGGCTGGATTGGTTTTTGGACAATGACACTCGGCACTGTTATGGCCGCTGTTATGGTTTTATTAAATGAAGCATCTGTCCTTTATACTTTTTATGCACCTCTTCAAGCGCATCCTATTTTCTATGGTGGCTTAACACTTGTGATCGTTGGCAGCTGGATTAGTGGTGGAGCCCTTATAGCGGCATACCGCAAGTGGAAGAAAAACAATCGCGGCCAAGCAAGCCCCTTATTAAGTTTTATGGCTGTTGTAAATACTCTACTTTGGATTGTTGCTACTATCGGAGTGGCAGCTACCGTGTTATTTCAAATTCTCCCATGGTCATTAGGCTGGGTGGATTCTATTAACGTTTTAGCAAGCCGAACTTTATTTTGGTATTTCGGGCATCCGCTCGTATATTTTTGGTTGCTACCAGCTTATATGTGCTGGTATGTAGTGATTCCTAAAGTCATTGGCGGGAAAATTTTTTCAGATTCATTGGCTCGAATGTCTTTTATTCTTTTCCTGCTTTTCTCTATCCCTGTTGGACTTCATCACCAATTGCTAGAACCCGGTATCGATCCTGCCTGGAAGTTTTTACAAGTGACTTTAACCTTCTTGGTCGTTGTTCCATCTTTAATGACTGCCTTTTCTTTATTCGGATCTTTTGAACAATACGGACGTTCTCAGGGTGCCCAAGGGATATTCGGTTGGTTTAAGATGCTACCTTGGGGAGATGCGCGTTTTACCGTTCCTTTTATCGGAATGGCGGCTTTCATACCAGCAGGTGCCGAAGGCTTAGTCAATGCCTCAAACCAATTAAACCAGGTTGTCCATAATACTATTTGGGTTACAGGACATTTTCATTTAACGTTGGCGACTTCCGTAATCCTAACTTTCTTTGGGATTTCATATTGGCTCGTTCCCCATTTAACTGGACGCACCTTAACAAATAAATTAAATAAATTAGCGATTATTCAAGGGGTCTTTTGGGCAATTGGGATGTCCTTTATGTCTGGGGCCATGCATATCGCTGGATTGCTGGGAGCACCTCGCCGCTCTTCGTACTCCACTTATGGAGATTCCACACAGGCACTTGATTGGATTCCTTATCAAATCGCCCAAGCTGTAGGTGGAACCATACTCTTTATCGGGATTATTTTATATATCATTATTTTTATACAGTTATCCTTCTTTGCTCCAAAAGGCAACGAAGAGTTCCCTGTTGGTGAAGTTACTGATAAAGCCGAAAAAACGCCTCTCGTTTTTGAAAATTGGAAATTATGGCTTGGAATAACTGCAGCACTCATTCTCTTTGCGTATACAATTCCGTTTATTGATATTCTCCAAAATGCACCACCGGGATCAAAAGGATTTAAATTATGGTGATAATCCTACACAATAAAAAAACCTTGGCAGATTTGCCAAGGTTTTTTTATTTGAAGATTTTATTTAATTTTATAAACTTCCTTATACTTACTTTCAAGATAATCTATTAAATACTGCACGTTTAAGCCTTCACCTGTTGTTTCTTTCAAAATCTCAAGCGGCTTTTTAGTTTTTCCGAATTTATGTATCTTTTCATTAAGCCATGTTCTAATTGGAGCAATATCACCGGATGCCAACAAATCATCAAAATCAGGCAAATCTTTAAGCATAGCCTGCTTGATTTGGGCCGCATACATATACCCTAATGCATAGGATGGGAAGTAACCAAAGCTGCCGTCTGACCAGTGTACATCTTGTAGAACGCCCATGGCATCATCTTCAGGTACAATCCCTAAGTATTCCTTGTATTTTTTATTCCAAACCTCCGGTAAATCCTTCACTTCAAGCTCTCCATTAAAAAGTGCTTTCTCCAGTTCATAACGAATCATAATATGTAAAGGATATGTCAGTTCATCAGCTTCAATACGGATGAAGGACGGTTTTGATTCGTTAATGCCACGGTAAAAGTCATCAAGTTTCACATCAGCAAATTGTTCTGGTGCATACTCTTTTAAAAGAGGGTATTTATTTTTCCAGAAACTATAGTTTCGTCCAATAAAATTTTCAAAAAACAATGATTGTGATTCGTGGATTCCCATTGACGTCCCATCATCTAGCAGTGTCCCCGTTAACTCTTCAGCGATATTCTGCTCATAAATAGCATGTCCACATTCATGAATCGTACCAAAAATCGCCCCTCTAAAATCATATTCATCATAGCGGGTCGTCACCCTTACATCACCTCTGTTGATTCCAGTCGCAAAAGGGTGGACTGTTTCATCCAACCTTCCAGCCTTGAAATCGTATCCAAGCTGTTTTAAAACTCGAAGATTGAGTTGATGCTGTTGTTCTTTCGGGAATTCTTTATAAAGGAAAGCAGTTTCAGGTTGATGCTTACTCTCCGCTATTTGTTTTACTAGAGGAACTATACTTGCTCGCAGTTGACTAAATACCTTATCAAGAATGTCAACGGTCATACCTGGTTCATACATATCTAATAGGGTATTATATTTCTGACCCTCATAACCCCAATATTCAACGAATTTACGAGTATAGGCAACAATTTGTTCCAGATAAGGTTGAAATAACGAAAAATCCGCCTTTTCCCTTGCCTCTTCCCAAGCGCTTTCAGATCGGGATTGTAAAATAACGAATTCTTTAAATTCGTCTGCTGGGATTTTCTTATTCCTTTCAAACTCTTTTTTACATTCTTGTACCATTTTATTCGTCGTTTCACTAAGAGAAGCTTCCTCTGTTGTAAGGTCGTCGATGAAGCACTCCATCTCTTTACTTGTGATCATATTGAAAACTTCAGAGGAAAGTACCCCAATAACTTCAGAACGCTGCTCTACTCCCTTTTTGGGTGCACCTGTACGTAAATCCCAATTAATTAATGCGAGGGCTTCATTATAGGCTGAAATTTTCTTCACATATTCTTGAAATTCTTTTTCTATCACATTAGTACCCTTTTTCATATTCACTGCCCCTTCCATCTACACTTTACCATATTATACAAAAAGTTTTCATATCAGAACTACCAGCAGCTTAAAAATAAAATAAGAGCCAAGGGCTGGCTTTGCCCCTTGACTCTCAAAATAGTTTAATTAAAGCGATACAGGAAGAACAGAAATAATTTTCTCTTTCACCTGTTCCGAAAGATCCTTCTCAATCAAAATCTGTACGGTCCCCGAGTCATTGCTGGTACGGATCAAACGTCCAATTCCCTGACGCAAGCGAAGAAGCATATATGGAAGATCCACTTCTTCAAATGCATTAGTAACCGAGTTTCGTTTTGCCTCGAATACTGGATCATGTGGCGGGAATGGAAGTGAGTGAATCACTACATTTTGTAATGAAGCCCCCGGAACATCGAGCCCTTCCCATAAATGATATGAGAACAGAACAGATTGCTCTTCTTCTTGAAACCTTTTAACAAGATCGCTAATCTCCGCTTCACCTTCAAAATAAAAGGGATATGCTGTTTTCTGGCTGTTTTCCTTGAACCATAGCAATTCTTCTTTTGATTGGAATAATACTAGCGTTCTACCTTCATTTTCCTCAATCGTCTTCATTGTATAATTAAGTTTAGCCAATTTGTCTCCATTTTCAAAGACCGGCATATTCATTTTCATGACTTCATCATAATCAAAAGGCGATTCAACAGAGAAGCTATCATACTTATCTATCCCTAAGCTATCTGCAATGTATTGGAACGATTTATTATCAGATAATGTTGCCGAAGAAAAAATGTAAGGGATTTTTTTAGAAAAAACTTGTTCAGACAAAATATCTTGTACAAGCCTTGGCATAATGACCAATGTTTTTGTCATTTCATTTTCTTCAAACCATGATACCGCCTGTTCATCCTTCACAAATAGAGAAAGTGAGTATCCTAGCTGTTCTAAGTATTCTTCTGTCACTTTTAAATCATAGTCATTAATCGTGTACATTTCCGCTTCAAAAACAAGGTTTTCTTCTAACTCTTCAACCTTTTTATGAAGCTTTTGTGCAAAGTTTGTAATTTCTTTGGACATCGGAATTTCATACCGATTAGAACCACTAACATGAATGGCCTTTTCATCAAGCAAATCGAAGAACTCTTCATTAATGTCAATTAAGTCTTCAATGATGTAAAGCGTTTCTTCACGCACCTGGTTGGCTGTTAGCAATTCTAAAACCGAAGCAAGAGTTTGTTCACCAACTTTATACGTTAGTGCCTTTTGAGCAGAAAACTCCAATAAATGGCCTTCATCAAAGACCACACAGCTATGTTCTGGCAATAACGGTAACTGTCCTTCACGCTTACGTTTTTCTTTTGTCCAAACATGCTCCATAAAGAAGTCATGTGAACAAATGATCAAATCACTTGATTTTCGGTAGTGGTCTCGTGAAAGGGTTTGTCCACAACGATGGCGTTTATCACACGTAAAACAGTTTTGAAGCTGATCCCAGCCTACTTTTGACCAGTCTTCATCATTCAAATATGGATATTGTTTACGGTCCCCGTAAGCAGTATAAGCATTCATGGATGAGTTATCATGGACAAACTTGGGAAGTTCATCATATAGCTGATCTATTCCCTCTGAATCTTCATGATTCACTGCATACTCCAATTTCTTAAGGCATACATATTGATCATGATATTTGGCAAGACGTACATCCACTTCAATACCTAATGCGTTCTTAATTTTTTGAATGTCGCCTTCTTCTTTGACAAGCTGTTCAATCAATGTTTCGTCTGCACACGAAATAATTGCCGGTTTATTAGTATATCGGGCATAACAAATGGCATATAGTAAATAGACCAATGTCTTACCAGTCCCTACACCAGCCTCCGCAAAACTTACATTCTTTTCTTTAAAGGCTTTTTCTAATTGAAAAGCCATGAAGATTTGTTCGTCACGCAGCTCAAATCCTTTTTCGGGAAGAATATCGTAAAAAACATCACCGATCCATTCTGAAAGCTTATCGTAAAAAGAATCTTCCTTTGTAACCGAAAAAGGCAGTGTTTTAAGCATCATGGTCTCCCCTTTTATCTATCATCAGTATATAAAATTTCGTAAAATAACTTATCTAGGCAAAAGTATATTATCCTTTATTCTACATTGATAGTCAAGTTATTTACCTTTCTACAAGAAATGAATTTTCCCGTATAAACTGCATCTTCTATGTATGTAAGCAAAGCGGCTCCCTACTCGTAAAATAAAAGACAGGCTCTTCATGAGAGCCTGTCTGTAAGTACTATTTAGTTGAATTAAGCTTTGTTTACGTTTGATGCTTGTGGTCCACGTTGACCTTGTTCTACATCAAATGTAACATCTTGGCCTTCTTCAAGTGTTTTGAAACCTTCGCCTTGGATAGCTGAGAAATGTACGAATACATCGTCTCCACCTTCACGTTCGATGAATCCAAAACCTTTTTCTGCGTTAAACCATTTTACTTTACCTTGTTCCATTTTTGTTGCCTCCTAGTGTGTTCGCCACACATTATATTACTATCCTTGCTCATTGAATATTAAGGTATTCCTTAAATCTGAACAAAAATAATTCATTATTAGAATAACAGAAAAGGAAATGATAAGCAAGACTGGAACCTATTATGAATAAAATATCCTGACTATTCTAAATTTTCCATTATATTATACCTATTTATTCATTTCTCGGTTGTTTTGGCGGCCGTTTTCCCCAATACTGATAAAGGTCCGCTCGGATGAATCCATTGAACAACTTCCTTTTTTTAGTTGCAGGCTTACCATAAAACTGTTCAAAGTCAGGGTTCGAGGTAATCATGTACACTGACCAAGTATCAAGCTTCTTGAAGGCCTGCCCCATTTCTTTATACATCTGTTCAACAGCTTTTTTCTCCCCTAGACGTTCACCATAGGGTGGGTTCCCCACAATAACACCATATTCTTTCCTGGTCGAGATATCTCTCACTTGCATTTGTTTGAATTCAACAAGATCACCAAGTCCTGCTTCAAAACTATTGGCTTTTGAAATTTCAACCATGCGATGATCAATATCACAACCTGTTATGTCTAAATACTGATCATAATTCGCTAAATCTTCAGCTTCAATTCTCGCTTCATCCCAAACCTTACTGTCCATCCAAGCCCAGCTTTCAGAAACAAATTCCCGGTTAAAACCAGGAGCGATGTTCTGCCCAATCAATGCAGCTTCAATAGGAATAGTTCCAGATCCACAAAATGGGTCAATGAAAGGTTTATCCGGTTTCCAATTAGTCAGCATGATCAATGCAGCCGCCAAAGTTTCTTTAAGGGGCGCTTCCCCTTGCCCTGTGCGATATCCGCGCTTATGAAGTCCTGCACCTGATGTGTCCATAGTAAGTGTCACTACATCTTTTAAGATAGAAACTTCAATTTTAAACAAAGGACCTGTTTCTTCAAACCAAGATACTTGTTTATATTTACTTTTCAATCTATCAACAATCGCCTTTTTAACGATAGCCTGACAATCAGGGACACTGTAAAGCTGCGATTTAACTGATTTACCACTTACAGGGAACTCAACGTCTGCAGATAAGTAATCTTCCCAGTTCAAGGCTTTTGTTTTTTCAAACAGCTCATCAAAAGAATAAGCTTTAAATTCAGCGACTTTAATTTTCACACGGTCTGCACTGCGCAGCCACAAATTAGAGCGAGCAATGGCTGATTGGTCCCCTTTGTACATAATTTTCCCGTTTTCCACTTGACAATCGTAACCAAGATCCCGAACTTCCTTGGCAACAATTGATTCCAATCCCATTGCTGATGTTGCAATAATATCGAATTGTTTCATTTCTTCATGCACCTACTTTCCATTAATCAAAATCGGTTCCCGCATTTTTCCAAATTTTTTTAAATTCAGAAACAGGTAGCGGTTTTGACAAGTAAAACTCTTGAATGATATCACACTTTTGCTTTTTCAAAAAGTCTACATGCTTTTTATGTTCAACGACTTCAGCAATGATTTCCAGATTAAGTGTCTTCGACATCGTGATGGTAGCTTTTACAATGAGCAAGTCACCTTTATAATTGACCAACTTTTCATTAAAACTTTGATAAATTTTCATTGTATCAATCGGAAACCATTTAATATAACTTAAGGAAGAATAACCAGTACCAAGATCATTGATAGACAAAATGACCCCCTGTTTTTTAAGAATAACCAATTATTCAACAGAACCCTCTGCATTTGCCATAATTCTGCTATCCAACAGTTTCAATCCTTGCGCAATAGGGGAAATGTTCTTATTTTCAATAAGGACAATACCTTTTTCTAACATTATTCCTGTTAAAATACAAACTAGAAATGTTAATGCTAACCTTGCAATTAGGATACCCAGAAATATGGAATCACTTAACATACTCACATGTTCATTTTATAACCAACTGGCTGATTTAGGTTAACAAGGTCTGTCTCTTTTGGAAAAGAAATGAACTCTCCAAGGTGATATGTATTCCAGTCCAATCACATCTCCTGTTTCCAAGTGAACTTGCGGAAGATAATGTACCTGCAACTCATTTCTTTCAATTGCAGTCAAAATCCAAGTTTAACACAGAAAGGTATTGATTATACCCTTATGAAAGTTATTATTATTATACTCATGATTTAGAGTTAACATTGCCGTACCCAACAATACGTCTTACTGACCCACTTTTGAAACTGATCTTTTTTCTCGATTGGTAATGTCCAAAAATAGAGCAACGTAATACATCCCGATTCGACTCTTCGGAAATGGGGGAATCTTAACTATAAGGTAAAGAACTCCCCCTTTATGGATAATCACTGGTGAATCACTATACATATCATATTGCTGTATAAAAGTATTAGTAAATTAAAAAAACTCTAGAATACTGACCTGTTCATTTATGTCACTCACATAATCTTCGAATACTTTTACAAAGTCATTTTCACTTCTATGATAAGGTATTTTGCACCTATAGTGTTAAGATATTGAGGGAAATTTTAAAATGGACAATTTTTTCACAAACAAAAACTCTCCTTTTAAAAAGGAGAGTTGTGCTTAAAGTGTTATATGGTAACGTTCTGTAAGCCATGTTTTGTTCCTCAGTACTGCAAGCGACTCACGTCTCGTACTTCGGCGGTAATCATCTATCTACAGAAGCATAGCTTCTGTCCTTCTCCTCGTTCAATTCCAAGGAAGAAAGCGCCCCTACCATTAATTTGGGTTTCTCGCTCGTGGGGTTTACCTCGTTCCACCCTTTACATTTCTGTAAAGGCTCCGTCACTGTGGCACTTTTATAGGTATTCATGCCATATCCAAAAGGACTTAGGCATTTTCCCAGCCGTCAGCAATCCAAGACTGCTGCCCAAGCTTATTTTTTCGCCAGGCACGAACACTACGGACATCTCAGTCCGTGCGAGCATGGACTTTCCTCTACTGCAAAAAAATGCAGCAGCAATTACCCAAACGTTAACATAACATTATTGATTATAATACATTATTCAAGAAAACACAATACAAATTATTTTACCTTTTAAAAACATTAATCAAAAAGCTTGTTTCCAAATACGTGCTTTTCCAAGTTGGATAACCGTTTAAGGATATCAAAGTTAGTGGTCCCAGGAGTGGCACCAGGTGCAGGTTGGCTCGGACGTTTTGTACTCTCTTCGGCCTGTTTTTTTAATTTAAGATTTTCTTGTTTAAGATCATCAATTTCCTGATGAAACACTTCATAATCTTTAATGATTAGATCCAGAAATTGATCCACATCCTCAGGTTTATAACCCTTTATGGCTGTTTTAAAATCTTTTTCAAGAATATCTTTAGCCGTTAATTTTATCTTATCGGATAGCATAAGACTTCACCTCAATACTTTCGCCAATACAATCGACTTTTTATTATTTTTTCAAATCTACTTGGGTTTGTCAACGAAACACTTTTTTTATACGTCATACTTTTTTTAGTGCCCGATATGTACTCCCATAAATCTGTATCTAATTTTCATCATAATATGAATATGCTTTTGAAACAACTTTTAGTCCATAATTATTTTTACTGTGCTAATCTTCGGCCCAACTGTCTTCTTCTGCAGCCAGTTGCAGATCATCAAAGCTTATCTGTAAAATAGGGTATAGTTGAGTTTCCGCTTTTTTCATTGCTTCGTAATAAGGATATTGGGCGGATCCTTCTTTTTCGGGATCAAAAATGATTAGCATGGCATCACTTTTATGGACCATATAACGATTTTTAGTTTTCAGCTGTTGTGGCCCTTCATACGGTTTTTTGAAGATGGATTCTATAAAATCAGCACGTGCTAAAATGGAACGGTAATAGTCTTGATTCGTCTCGTTCCATGACTCTTCCTGTTTCAGGAAGGGAGTAAGTACCCCTAATTTAAGCTGGGTATATTCTTCCTGTATCTCGAATACTACTTCTGCACTCCATAGTTCTGTGCCTAACTGGCCTGAAATAATTACCCATTCTAACCCCTCTTCCACCAATGGTAAAAGACGTTGCTTAATTGCTTTTTTTATATATTTTACTGCTTCATGATCATTTTTAAATATTCCCATTTCAAAAGCTTTGTAGCCAGTTATATACAAAACCTTCATTACTTGGCCAATCTCCCTTTTCACATGATTATGTAAGAAGATAAGGGCTTAAAATAAGCCCTTAAATTTTAATATCCGAAATGCCCAGGTGGGCAGCAATGATGATGGTGATGTGGCCTTCCACAAATAAAGTTTTGAGTGTAACACTCATTCACTACAGATTGAGTATGCGGAAAGTAATGTTTATACGTGTTTACATGTTTATTAACGGTTGTAGTATGTGATGGGTGAACGACAGGTATCACTGTGTTCGAAACGTTTGTATTAACATATTGCTGCGTTGGAGATACCTGTGCTGGGGCTACTTGAGATGGAAGTGCTTGTGTTGGACCATATTGAGCTGGAGATACCGCAGTCGGATAACCGCCAGCCATCGGACTAGTATAAGCTCCCATTACATGGGAAGGTTTTTTTCCAGTTGAAGCACCCATTACATTTGATGCTCCCATTACATTCGATGCACCCATTACATTGGATGTTCCCATAACATTGGATTTATGTCCTCCACAATTACGAAAATTCATTTATATTACGTCCCCTTTCGTCATAATAATTTTGGTCTTACCATTATAGACTATGAAAAAAAGGGGTTACGTGTACTGATGAAAAGACCTATTTATACGTAATAAGTATAAAACTCTATGCGACAACCTAAAAGTACACATCGTTATATGTGATAGCCCTACAAAAGTGCTTGCAGAGTGAATTTCTTATAAAAAGGAGTAGAAACTGTCTTTTAATGATGTAAATAAAACAATCGTTAAACAAAGGACAACAAAAAATAGAAATAAAGTCGTTTTATACATTTCTCCGCTCCGCTTTCACCTTGAATTTAAATGATGTAAGGCATGAAATGAATGTTTCAGAATTTCACCCTCAACCATTACCATTTTACACATAATGACTGAATGCTACAATATTTGTAACCATTTTTTTTAATTTCATAATCACCTATTTATTGACTATGTAGATTCCTATTTAAGACTATCTATATTATACAAATCTACCCTTAGAACCTTTTTTCCTTTCGAGTCTTTGAATCCTTTTTTTCAGATCCAAGATTTTTTTTGGTAGATGGTTGCCATTCTCTGTCCTCATCATCTCTTGATGCGCATTTCTAGCACAATTTATTGCTGAAGCGATGTCCTTAAATTGATGTTCAAATAATTTTGCACATTCAATCTGAGCCTGTATCCTTAAGTGAACATCCCCTTTTAAAGCAACTTCCTTCCAAATCTCCAACGCTTCATTGAATTGCTTTTGCTTCTTTTTCTGAAAGGCTAAAGCATTACCAGCTATAATCCGATCTTCCTCACTTCCTACTTCCAATATTCTTTGATAGGTCTCAACCGATTCCTCTTTTTTTCCTAGATAATCGAGCCAGCGTGCAATTTCCATCGACTCTTCCGTATATCCATCTATTTGGAGAATTTTCCGGGACAAGTGAATATACAGAGTGATTAGTGATAAAATATCCACTTCATTATGCTTCATGATTCCAAACAAAATTTCCGGGTTCTTTCTTTCAACGAAATCAAAGTAAATCATCGGCGCCAAATATCCAGGAATATCATCCTCTCTATGTACACCTAAAATGTCTGTTTCAACAACGGATAATTTTACACGTTCTAATTTGTTTTTCCAAAGGCGTCTTGAAGCATGATACAAATCAAAATGTCCGAATTCAGGCAGTTTTGGAACATGTTCCTTTATCAAGGTATGTCTGGTTTTTAACTGCGGCCAATCAAATGACTTACCATTATATGTGACAAGAGTTTCATAATTGATGTTTTCCAGAAAGCTTTGGTAAAGCGGTATTTCACTACCAGGCTGTGGCAAGATATGCTGTTTAACGACCACTTCTTCACCTTCTAAATAGGCATAACCTAGTAAAAAAATTGTATTTCCGGCACCACCGCCAAGCCCTGTTGTTTCGGTATCGAAGAAAAAGAGTTCTTCGCTTTTTACACCTTTAGCGGAAAGGGGATGCACTAATGAAGTTTGATTCCATTCTTTCACAATCTTTTTCAACTCAGAAAATGAATACAACCCATGCTTATGATTAAGGGGATAGCGGACTTCACGGATGAAACAATAGTCATCATCGAAATGAAAGGAAACGGTATCGTTCTCCAGCCACTTATCATGAAAAGGAATATCTGTATTTACTGACGTGCTATCTTCCTCTATAGGAGAAGGAATGTTCATTGGTTCTAAGTTCATATGTGTTTTCATACGATTCAATTTATTTTTTAATGACAAAATACTGCACCTCTATTCACATACCCCTGCATTTGATGCATGGTTTTCCTTACAAAACAGATCCAATAACCGCTTAGCATCACTTTTGGCTGTCTTCGAAGCAGATTCCGTTCCGATACAGGAAGGACAGCCGTTTTCACAAGAACAATTTTCGATCATTGATTTTGTTTCCAACAAAATGACCGCAGCATTTTCAAACACTTTATCACTTAGTCCTATTCCACCTGGATAACTGTCATAAATAAAAATGGTGGGTTTTTCATTATGTGCTGCTTTAACTTGTGGATACACATGTATATCATGGGGATCACACATTACATAAAGCGGAATCATGTAATTCAGCGCGTGTGAGGCACCTATCATTCCTTGCTCGATTCGATTTTCATCCCACTCAAAAATATCAGGTTCCATGGAAAGCATGGCAGAGCTCGTATGAAGTTCCACTTCCGGGAGGCTGATTGGCCCTGATCCAATATTTTCATGAGTCTCAAATTTAATTTTTTTGAATATCGTAGGCATCGCCCGGATAGAGACATCTCCAAAAGCTGCTGTAGTTGAAGAGAATGTTTGCTGTTTATCCACTTCCAATACAGATAACTGAACGGCAAGGTTAGCATCCGTGTAATAGTCCACATTGACTTCACGTACATACGCTTTCTTTTCTTCCCAATCTAATTCTTCCACTTGGAATTGTATTCCTTGATGCATATAAATTGCTTCATCGTGAAGAAGGGTCATCGCACTGAACGTATCCATTTCTCCGATAACCCTATTGTCTGGGGCATTCGTTTGATCGACGATGACGACATTTTCCTGTGCTGCAGAACGAAGACTGATATTGCTCGCCGGAAATGCATCATTCATCCAATGCCATTTATCGCCATTTTGGTGTAAAACTCTTTCTTCTGTCAGAAATTCAAGAACGTCCATAATCTCCGCCTTGCCAAAGGCATCTCCTTTTTTAAAAGGAAGCTCATATGCTGCACATTTGATATGATCAACCAAGATTATGAGATTATCTGGATTAATTCTTGCGGTTTCCGGATTTCTCGTAAAGAAATAGTCAGGATGCTTCACGATATACTGATCAAGAGCACTAGAGCTGCCGACCATAATGATTAAAGCTTCCCCATGCCTTCTACCTGCACGTCCTGCCTGCTGCCAGGCGCTCGATATTGATCCAGGGTAGCCAGTCATGATGCAAACCTGAAGCTGACCGATATCAACCCCTAACTCAAGAGCATTCGTAGAGATCACACCATAAATTGAACCATCCCGCAGCCCCTTTTCAATTTCTCTACGCTGTGTTGGCAAATAACCTCCGCGATAACCTCGGATCGATTTTGGACCCAACTGTTTGGACACTAGTTCCTGTAAATAGGTTAGTAAAATCTCCACACGGACCCTGCTTCGAGCGAAAACAATTGTTTGAATCTTATTTTTCAAAAACTCATTTGCGAGTTTCCTGACTTCCAACACCGCACTTCTTCGAATATTAAGCGGTTTATTAATTACTGGCGGATTATAAAACACAAAATGTTTTTTTCCGCTCGGTGCTCCATTGTTATTGACAAGAACCATCTCTTTTTCCGTAAGTTCCTCAGCCAACTCTTTTGGATTATTGATTGTCGCAGATGTACAGATAAATACAGGATCACTTCCATAAAACTGGCAGATTCGTTTTAGTCTTCTAATGACGTTTGCCGTATGACTTCCAAAAACGCCTCTGTATATATGAAGTTCATCGATGATCACATACTTTAAATTCTCAAATAAAGAAACCCATTTCGTGTGATGCGGCAGGATTCCCGAATGGAGCATATCAGGGTTGGTTATCACAATATGCCCTGCCTGACGTATTTTTTGCCTTATATTGGATGGTGTGTCGCCATCGTACGTATAACTATTTATATCAGCTTCCATCTCATTAATCATTTCGTTCAATTCACTTTTTTGATCATAACTTAATGCTTTTGTCGGAAAAATATAAAGTGCTCTTGTTTTTTCATCTTCAAGTACTTTTTGAAGAACTGGCAAATTATAGCATAACGTTTTACCAGAAGCTGTCGGTGTGACAGCCACAAGGCTTTTACCACTCACAGCAGTCTCAAAAGCAGTCGCCTGATGGGTATACAACCCATTTATCCCTCGTTTATTAAGAGCCTGCTTGATTTTATCATCTATTTGATCTGGGAAAGAGACGATTTTTGCCTCTTTCGCGTCAATAACTTGCCAGTGAACAATATTATTTTTAAATTCCTCATTTGTTTTTAAACCAGTGATAACTTCTTGTAAATTTTTTCGCAGTTTCATATAACCCACCTCATACTCCTATTCTACCGAATGAACGTTCTGTACAAAAGGGAAACTATTTCCTTTTACAAAAAAAAAGCAGGAAACGGTAAAATTCCGTGTTCCTACTTGTTATTTCTTCACTTATTTTCCTTCGACAAAACGTATAATTTCTTCCGCAAGTTTGCCTGGAGCTTCCAACATCCCCATATGCCCGCTTCCTTTGAGTATTACTTCTTTAATATGATCCCCTTTTACAGTAAAGGTTTTTTTAGCAGGAATAACCTTATCTTGTTCACCTGCAACCAAAAGAACAGGTAGCTTTGTATCTTTCAGTACATGATTTCGGTCTCTTCTTTTCCTCATAGCATGCAAAGAACCGATTGCTCCACTTTCACTTGTTTTATAACCTATTTCTTTTGCATTTTCAATGTTAGGATCATCAGATTTAGCAAAAAGCTTCGGTACAAGTCCGTCAATAAAGGAAGGGATCCCGTCAATTTCAATTTTTTCAACAGATTTTAACCGCCCTTCCTTCCCAGCCTCATCGTCAGGCAACGCGGTGGAATGAATGAGGGAGAAACCACTCAATTTTTCAGCAAACTGCTCAGCAAATGACAATGTGATATAACCTCCGAGCGAATGACCGAACATGTAAACCTGATTGATTTGCTGTTCATCTAAGAATGCAGCAATATTCACTGCCATATCTTCAATCGTGAAAGATGTCCCTAGTGGCTCACTTGCACCATGACCTGGTAAATCAATGGAAATAATTCGATATTTATCTTTTAAACCACTAATGATGTCCCGCCAATACCCATGACTTCCGCAAAATCCATGGATAAATAGCAACGTTTTTTTACCTTCCCCGCTATCTATGTAAGAAAGCTTGTTACTTTTATTCATCTCTATCCCTCTTTTCTAAAATTAATCATTTAGTAACGTTATTCCCTTCCTCCCTATATCTAAACCCTTCTTTGATTCACACATATTAAGTCTCTACATAGCCTATATGCAAAGGAATTTTTAGAAAGGAGCACCGTGATGACCTCTTCTGAAAAAAATAATAACCACAAGGGCAGAAATGAGCCTTTTACCCATTTTATTCACAAGATGGATCGATTATTTTCCGAGAGACCCAAAGGCATGCTGCAATCACTTGATGATTTCTTTAGTTCAGCAAAAGAACGAAGCTTTCCGGTCGACCTTCATGAGACGAATTCCGAATATATCCTCACTGCTAGCTTGCCCGGAATTGCACGCAGCCAAATTTCCATTGATTTGTTGACCCAGGCGGTAACCATCTCGGCAAATCATGTAGATAGCCTTGCTACGCAACATAAAACTCAAGGAATGTTTCAGAAAGATCTGTCAGCAAGCCGATTATCTAGAACCATTTCCTTTCCAAAACCAATTAATGAAAGAAAAGTAACAGCAAGACATCGCGATGGCATTCTCACTCTACATTTACCCAAGGTTAAGGGAAATCGAATTGAAATCAATGATTAATCTTTTTAAGCAATTAAAAAGCAGACTTAATTAAGTGGCTGGGTCACTTGTAAGTCTGCTTTTACTTTATTTAACATCTAAACTTTGAAGAAGCCCCCTACTCCTTTGACCATTGAAGAAACTTGAGAGACTGTATTCATCATTTGTCCAGCTGTGTTCATCATTTTCGTTATATCCATGGATCCATCTTGTGTTTTGAATTGATTCATAACCGACTTGATACCCGACGGCTGCTGTTTTTGCATGAATTGCTGCTTTGGATATGGATTGTGAGCCTGCTGCTGATTATGTGGGGGACGTTTAGCCGGCTGGAGCGGGTTATCAAACGGACTAAAAGCTTGAGGCTGATGTTGCTGCTGATAGGGCTGCAATTGCATTGGCTGTATTGGCTGCTGCATTGGCTGCATCGACTGCATTGGCTGCTGCATCGACTGCATTGGCTGCTGCATTGGCTGCATCGACTGCATTGGCTGCATTACACTGTTGCCTGGAAACACTCCCACAGGCATCACCTGTTGTTGCATTTGTTGAAACGGATGATAGGCCGCCTGTTGATATGGGTCATGATTTGTCGGCATATAGCCCCCTTTTTCCTGGGGAGGATAAGGATACATATATGGTTCTTGATTACTGGGCTGAGGATACGGCATAGGCTGCTGGTATCCTCCCCAGTATTCTGATATTGATTGAGGATAATGTTCTTGACTAGGGGAGACTTGGTTATAACCGGATCTCATCATTTTCAATGAGCCCTCCTCATTATTCATGGCATGGTTCCAATAATATATGAAAAAAGAGGAAATATAGTGTAGGTGTTTTTATGATAATATCCGATCGATTTCTGATTTTACATTATTAAGAATAAACACAACCGATTGGACATGACTTTTAAATCGCTTGTAACTGGTTTTTGGAAAAAATGCCTGAACGGCTACATCGGAAAGGTTATGTGCTGTTTGTTCAATTTGCTCGGGGAAAAGATGTTTAAACTCTGTTTCTTTCATCCACTCCTTCATTCCGCTTTCCCATTCTATACAAATGGTTCTGACTTGATCTGCAAACGGCTTAACCTCAGAAAAGAAATCCTTTTCTTTTCCTTCCCTACGTACATTTTCATATATATCATCTGCTTTAACCGCATAATTCAATAATTGTTCAGTTAATCTTTGAAGATTTTCTTTTTGCACAATAAATTCCTCCGCACATTTGTTTCCAATAGTATAATCTAGTTCTTTATAAAATGAAATCCTGTTGGCTTAAAACTGCACTTCAGCTAAAATCTTGTGCGTCCTTTTGGATTTATCTAGTGTAATGGAATAGGAATGGTTTTCTTTTTCAGTATTAATCCAATAATCTTCTGCTTTCTCAATGGCCTCCTGGGCTTCATTTACTAATGTATACTGCTCTGCCCATAGTTTACACCTTACTGTATTAACAGTTTCTCCATATGAATTTTCCAAACAGTCCAGACTGGTACTGATCTCAGCTATCATCCTTAGTATTTCCTCTGTTGCGACACTATTATTGACCATGCTGACCCCTCCCATTCATTACCTGTACTATTCTTTTTTTTATTAGAAAGCCCTTCAACGTTGACAAAACTAGAAGGGAATCGGCAAAGAAAGTGCTATTCACTTAATTTATTGGGACCTTCGACAACAATGGCAGAATGAAGAATGGAGTTTTAAACAAAAATACAGACAGGAGGTGAATTTTATGCAGTCGAATGAAAGCAGACAGAAAGCAAACGAAAAACGACAAAAGCCGCCCACCAACAAGGCAGGAACGGGAAATCCGAAACTTAGTGGAGAAAACCGGCCCTCTACCTAAGGCTGTAACACTTGCATCACCATTAACAGGGAAGGCTTAATCAACGCCTTCCCTGTTTGTCATTTTATTAAAAAACCAATTTTTGACCATTACGGCTGTGTGTAGCTGTTTTTGTTTATGGTCATACCAGTCGGTCAACATAGGGTCTTCCTCCCATTTAGGTTTTATAAACCACTCCTTTTTAATTTTTTTATTTGAATCCCACTGTTCAATCTTTTCTACCTTATGATGGATGATTGGATAAACTCCCCGCAGCATCGGTGTCTCGTGGTACCTAGGCCTTTTTCGATATTGTTCATAATCGAAGCGGGCTCCGGTTGGCTCAGTGCGGCAGGAAAATTCATGAAATAGTGGAAACAACTCCTTAGAAAATAAAAGATTAGCCAATTTTTTCCCCAAATTAATTCTTTCATCGATATTTCTAAAATGCGAAACGGACGAACCATACAATTTCCCATTGCAAGTAGGAAATAATACAGTACTAAAATGCATCCAGTCCTGCAGCAAAAATAATAATGAATGAAATACGAAAGATTGCTTTTTAATAACCGGTTTTTCAATGATATTTTGTTCATTTATTATTAGAGCAGTGACTAATTTTTCGTGATTTCTATGTTTCCAAAAAGATTCCCATTGATTTGTCATAAATTTGGTAATAAAAAAATAATGACATAAGTGAAACAAAGGACGCCCATACTTCGTCGAATAATGATAGAGCAGTAATTGTGGATAAGCATCCTGGAAAATACGCCAATTCGCTTCTTCATATGTAAGGAATAATTGAAGTCTGTATTTAGAACTAAGTAAATGAGAAAACCAAATCCCTTCAAGATCACACATATTCCAGCCTGCATTTCGGGAAACCATACCTGCCAAAAAGGACCATTGGATTTCTGGATGAGCATTAAAAAATTGTTCATATGCTTTAGTTCTTGATATATTATCTCTATTCCCTTTTGCAGTTTGAACTTTTATGGAGTAGAGTAATTGCATTTCCGTCTTTGGAATTCGCATTCTAATGCTCCCAACCTTTCAAGAAGGATAAAATGTGACAATTGTGTTGTACTTAAATCCTATCGTTCTAAGAAACAATTCTTTTTATTCACATTTTAGATTCTTTTTTGCTAATATAGATAAGTGAAAAAAAGGAGGGGTAAAAGTGGCATTTCATTATCCCAACGGACGAAGATTTGTACCGCAGGCAATGGAAGAAAAGAAAAGCCCACTTAAAGAAATCAGTTATAGCAACCGGGGAAAAACATTAGAAGATGATTTGAACGAAACCAATCAGTATTATTTAGCACACGGTATTGCCGTCATTCATAAAAAACCAACACCTATTCAAATTGTCGATGTTCACTACCCGAAAAGAAGTGCCGCTGTTATTAAAGAAGCATACTTCAAACAAGCATCGACTACCGATTACAATGGTGTTTATAAAGGAAAGTACATTGATTTTGAGGCAAAGGAAACGAAAAACAGCAGTTCCTTCCCTCTTAAGAATTTTCATGACCATCAAATTGAACATATGAAACACATTGTTCAGCATGACGGAATTGCATTTGTAATCATCCGTTTTTCTGCTACGGATGATATATATTTAATGAGTTCTGAACAACTAGGTTTTTATTGGAAAAGAATGAAAGACGGCGGGCGCAAATCTATTACTCTCCAAGAGGTCGAAAGTAGTTCAGAAAAGATTACTCTTGGCTTTCAACCGAGAATTGACTATATTAAAGTAGTAGATTTACTAATCGCAGAAAATTTTTAGTTTTTTTTAGAAAGGCAGGTTAGCTGTAATGGCTGAAAAATATAATACTAGAGAAGAACGCCGAAAGCAGGGGCAGACTCAGAAAAAGGCACCAAAAAATGGGCCGAAAAAGTCAGCAAGCATGCTCAAGCGCATTTTTCTTATACTCGTTACAATTGGAATTATCGGCTTAGTCACTGGAGGTGCTGCATTAGCTTACTTTATAAGTGATGCTCCCAAACTTGATGAAAAGCTTTTAAAAGATCCAGTTACTTCAAAAATTCTTGATGAAGATGGTAAATTACTGGCAGAGGTTGGCAGAGAGAACCGGGATTATGTCAATTATGAAGATATACCTGATCTTGTCGAAAATGCTTTCCTGGCTACGGAAGATTCCCGCTTTTATGAACACCATGGGGTGGATTTCTTACGTCTGGGTAGTGCCGTCATCGCCAACGTCAAAAACGGATTCGGCTCAGAGGGTGCAAGTACTTTAACCCAACAAGTTATCAAACGTTCTTATTTAACGCCTGATAAAACTATTAAAAGGAAAGTCCAAGAAATGTGGCTATCCATACAGCTTGAAAGAAAGTATACAAAAGAAGAAATTTTTGAAATGTATGTTAATAAAATTTTCTTTGCAAACCGTGCAAATGGGATTTTGACTGCATCTCAAACATATTATGGAAAAGATTTAAGTGAATTGAAATTAAACGAAGCGGCCATGCTTGTTGGATTACCGCAAAGTCCAAGCCGTTATGATCCATATAAATATCCCGAACGTGCAAAAGAACGTCGCGATATTGTACTTCATTTAATGAATAAACATGGTTATATATCCGAGAAGGAAATGAAAGATGCTCAAAATATCGATATTGCTGAAGGACTTCAAGAAGTTGATAAGAGTCAAATAGACACGACAGCTTATGATGCGTTTATCGACTTAGTAATTGAGGAAGTCGGGGATATGGGAGACTATAACGTCTTTACAGATGGATTAGAAATACAAACGACTATTGATAAAGACGCCCAAGAATATGTTTATAAAATGCTAAATAGTGATGAAGTCATCAATTACCCAAGTAAGGACCTTCAAGCCGGCCTTACCTTGCTTGATACACAATCTGGTGAAATTAAAGCTGTAGGCGGCGGTAGGAATACAACTGTTAAGCGCGGCTGGAATTATGCAACGGATGCCAAGCGTTCACCTGGTTCGACCATTAAGCCAATTCTGGATTATGGTCCTGCAGTAGAATATTTAAATTGGTCCACCTACCATCAAATCAAGGATGAGGAATATACCTACAGTGACGGAACACCGCTTAAAAATGCTTCAGGGCGTCATTATGGTACAGTTACGACTCGTGATGCACTGGCAAGGTCATTAAATATCCCTGCCTTAAAAACGCTTCAAGCAGTCGGCTTGGACCGGGCACGTGATTTTGCTGTAGACCTGGGCATTCCTTTTGATAAGGAAATCACCGAATCCGCTGCAATTGGCGGTGGCAAAGATGTTTCCACACTAGAACTTGCCGGAGCATACAGCACATTCGGTAACAGCGGAATCTATAACAAACCGCATACAGTGAAAAAAATTGTTTTACGTGATAAAACTACGATCAAAAACAAAATGGAAACGAAACCTGTAATGAAAGATTCAACTGCTTTTATCGTGACGGACATGCTGAAAAGTGTCATGAAAGAACCTTATGGAACAGGAAGGTTAGCCAATATACCTAATCTCCCGGTAGCCGGTAAAACGGGTTCAACCAATTTCACGCCTGAACAGCGTGCAAAGAACAACATCCCATCTTCCGGTGTAAAAGATAGCTGGATGGCGGGTTATACAACCAATTATACAGTCGCAGTATGGGCTGGTTATGATAATGCTTCAGGTGGGCAAATGGAATATCTGGGTGATTCATCACAAAGAATTCCAAAAGCAATATTTAAGAATTTAATGGAATATATGGCAAATTCAAAGGAAACTAAAGACTTTGAACAACCAGACAGTGTAGTAAAAGTTGGCATCATAAAAGGCTCAAATCCAGCTATTAAAGCCAATGAATATACGCCAAGTGATAAAATCACTTATGAATATTATGTTAAAGGGCACGAGCCAACACAAGTAACGACAGAATATAAGAAAATGGACTCACCTAGTATCAACGCTTCCTATAATCAAGAAAGCAATGAAATTCAGCTATCATGGTCATATCCTCAAAGTGATGGGGATCCGCAATTCGAAGTCAACGTGTCCGTTGATGGCGGAGCTCAAAGTGTGCTGAAAAAATCTAAGGATACTAGCTTGACGATTCCAAATCCAACCCCTGGAAGTAAATATACTTTCTCTGTTGTAGCAAGAGTTGATAATCAACAAAGTGATCCTGCTAGTACCTCTGTGGAAATTCCTGCAGAAGCGGTAGAACCTGAGAAACCAGACGAGGATATTGAAAAACCAGCCGAAGATGAAAATCTGGAACAAGAAACTCCAACCGAAGGCGAGGACAATCAAGGCAAAGACAATCAAGGCGAGGACAACGGCAATGGCAACACCGAGAACAATGGCAATGGCAATGGTAATGGTAACGAAAATGGAAACGGCAATAACAATGGCAATACAGATGATGGAAGTGGCAACAAAGACGACGAAAACGTTGTTGATGAAGGAGATACTGAACCTGGCACAGTAGAGGAGAATAAACCAGAAAAACCAGTCGAGACTCCTGATCCCACTCCAGACCCAGATAAAGAAAATGCAGACTAACAAACAAAAAAAACGTCTAAGCTTTAAGCTTAGACGTTTTTTTATCGTTCTTATTTTTTAATTTTAGACTTTACATATTGTTTTTCAAATTCCCTAAACATTTCACTGAGCTGCCTATACGAATGAAAAAAAGCAGGTCTTGCAAGGATAAAAGAAAGCCTTTCAACCAAATTTACTGGAATATAAGTGAAGTCCTTTATCTGTCCCTGCCAGGCACTCATTACAACTGGCATTCCATGCATCCAATAGACTGCCGATAAAAATAAACCAATTCCCTGCTTCATAGGTTCCAAAGCCTGTCCCGCTTTTCTCTCTGAAAATAGCAGACCGCATTCAGCTTCGATTTTCTTCCACTTTTCCAGTAGTTCCGGGACATGCCCATCTCCATCTTTCCAAGGTAAATAAGACTCTACTTTATTATAAAAAAGTAACTCATACGGGAACTTCTCGAGTTGAATCAAACAATTCCACTCATTATAGTCTTCTTTTTCCAAGATGATTTCCTCATTAGAAAAAAACAAAGGATGTTTTAATTCAGCAGGCACTCTTAATGAAAGCAATTGCGTCATTTGACCTCTATCCTTTTCATTCTTTTTTTCCCTTCACGGCACAGCTCTAGAAGCGGGCAGGTTTCACATCTCGGTGACTGGGCCTTGCAATGATAGCGTCCAAAGAATATCAGCCGGTGGTGCGTAACAGACCATTCTTCCTTTGGTATCTTGACCATTAATGTTTTCTCAACTTCGAGCACACTGTCCTTCCAGCGACATAATCCCAGTCGCTTGGAAACACGCTCTACATGGGTATCAACAGCAATCGCTGGCACGTCATACGCGACCGATACGACTACATTGGCCGTCTTTCGGCCGACACCAGGTAATTTAGTAAGTTCATCACGATCTCGTGGAACTTCTCTGTCATATTCCTCAATCAGCATTCGTGACAACTTTTGGATATTCTTAGCCTTATTACGAAACAACCCGATTGAGCGAATGTCATTTTCTAACTCCTCTATCGGGACGCTTATGTAATCCTCAGGCGTTTTATATTTTTGAAATAGATCCTTAGTAACCTTATTGACTAATACATCCGTACATTGAGCTGACAGGGCAACAGCAATCACCAATTCAAATGGATTGGAATGATTCAGCTCACAATGGGCATCCGGAAACATCTCACCCATTGTATCCAAACAATAGCGAATTTGAGCTTTATTAAGCATGTTTCTTCTCCTTTAATTCACATTACTGCTCGAGCCAGTTATAAAAGGGCACATCTTTCATCGGTTGTGTTGGCTCTATTTTCCGGTCCCTTTTTTGATGCACTCTAAATTTTTGTCCTTGCTCCCTTGCTTGTTCCAGGGTTTTTATTCCATTCTTTTTCCACTCAAATAAAATCCGGTCAATGTATCGGAAATTCAATTTACCAGAAATGACAGCCTCCTTAAGAGCTGATTTAATAATTTCCGGTTGATGATCATCTTCCATCCACATTGCCAATGTCTCACATTCAAATGGAGATAATGGGCGCCCGAACTCCTGTTCAAAAATCGTATAAAGACTCTCCCCGGCTTTTTGTACCTCAGCGGATTCAGCCTGTTTCAAAGACTTTAAGAAGCAGTCCATCATTTTTTCATATAGCGGAGCCAGCGAATATTTTTCCTGGCCGATTTCTTGATTACTTTCAACCAACATTTCAACAAACCCTCTTTGAACCAAACGTTGGATTAAAAATAGACATTCCGATTCTTGTAATGTCATTCGTTCAGATAGTTGGGATGGTGCAGGAAAAGGATTATCTTTATCAATAAAACTTTGCAATTGAAGTAATAGGACCATTTCTTGTTCATTTAGTCCCATTGTCTTATAGTTAGTCAACAAAAAGGATGGAATCGTTGTCGTTCCTTCCTTAAACCACGCATATAAATGTTCTTTATTCATGTTATGGACACCTCTGAATAAGTATAACATGAATAAGGGTTTACGAATAAGCTTATAATTTTAACAAAAAACGGTTATCTGCCAAATATGACAAGATAACCGTTTTATCATGGAATCAAGGATATAATCGATTTAATAGGCGTGGGAATGGAATAGTTTCACGGACGTGTTCAACACCACTAATCCATGCTACTGTCCGTTCTAAGCCCAAACCGAAGCCCGAATGCGGTACCGAGCCATATTTTCTTAACTCCATATACCATTTGTAAGCATCTTCACTCAAGCCATGCTCTTTAATTCTCTGTTCAAGCAGTTCTTGATCATGAATCCGCTCTGAACCACCGATAATTTCACCATATCCTTCTGGAGCAATCAAATCGGCACAAAGAACGACTTCTTCCCTGTTAGGATCTGGCTGCATATAAAAAGGTTTAATTTTCGTTGGATAATGAGTGATAAATACTGGCTTTTCATAACTCTCTGCTATTGCTGTTTCGTGTGGCGCTCCAAAATCATCACCCCATTGGATATCTTCAAAGCCTTGTTCATGAAGGAATTTAATTGCCTCATCATATGTAATCCGTGGGAAAGGAGCCTTAATTTGTTCAAGCTTTGCTGTGTCACGGCCTAGTGTATTCAACTCAAGCTGACAGTTTTTCAATACAGACTGAATTATTGATGAGACAAATTGCTCCTGAACTTCCAGGTTTTCTTTGAATTCAATGAAAGCCATTTCCGGTTCAATCATCCAGAACTCGATTAAATGACGTCTTGTTTTGGATTTCTCTGCCCGGAACGTAGGACCAAAAGAAAATACTTTTCCTAATGCCATGGCTGCTGCTTCCATATAAAGCTGACCGCTTTGTGAAAGATATGCATCCTCTTCAAAATATTTCGTGGCGAATAATTCACTTGTTCCCTCTGGAGCACTTCCTGTTAAAATTGGAGGATCGACCTTAACAAATCCTTCTTCATTAAAGAATTCATAGGTAGCACGAATGATTTCATTCCTAATTTTCATAACAGCATGCTGACGTTTTGAACGCAGCCATAAATGACGGTTATCCATTAAGAATTCAGGACCATGTGCTTTTGGAGTAATCGGATATTCAACTGATTCATGAATGACTTCAATATCTTTTACCTGTAATTCAAATCCAAACGGCGAGCGCTCATCCTTCTGAATGACACCTGTAACGTACATAGATGTCTCTTGCGTAACCGTTTTCGCACGAGCGAAAACTTCTTCGCCCACATCTGCTTTAACGACCACACCTTGTATGAAGCCAGAGCCATCACGAATTTGAAGAAAAGCAATTTTCCCACTGGAACGTTTGCTAGCAAGCCAGCCGCCAATGGTCACTTCTTGATTGACAAATTTACTAGCTTCTTTTATTGTAATTTTCACGGAATTTCCCTCCAAAAATAGCTTATCTTACTAAGGAATTTACTCTACTTATTATACCTATAGCCCTCCATACAAGCAAATAAATCACATAAATCAGAGGTTCCAAAATTCTTTTATATTCTTTTTATTCATACTTTTTTTGATAACTATTGCCCTTGTACTTGTTAGGTTCCTTATTTACTAACGTATTTGCTGATACAAAATGCAATAGTCATTTTTAAGCTTTTGTTTTTAAAATTTATAGACTAAACATACTATTTAAAAGGGGTGACAATTGAACTGTCCACATATATAAAATCCACCATTTAAAATTTGTTCCAGAAATAATCCTTTACCCTTTCACGCACCTTTATCTCTAGCTCTAGGTTTATAGTATTATCTTTTATAACACCTAACAGCAAAATTGGCCATTATTTTAATCACTACTTATCGTGATAAAGTCCTGGCAACTATCAACATGACTTTAAATACATATTCTTTTGTAATTCTTTAGTTAATTGAACTTCTGAAAGATAATCTTGAAGGAGCCGATTACACATAACTTTTATTATTTTTTTATCAATATCTGAATCTACTTCACACAATTTATCTAAAACAATTGGTCACATCCTTTTATAAAGGGAACCAAAGTACATCCTGTACCACTAAAATATTTATTAAACAAAAAAACCTGCTGACACCCACTTTTACGCGGAATAACTGCAGGTTTTAAAATATTTAAGCCATTTTTGACTTAACAAATGAATGGATTCTTTCAACCGCTGCTTCAAGCAGTTCCAATGAAGTCGCGTAAGATAGTCTGATGTTGTCCGGAGCACCAAAACCTGAACCTGGAATTACTGCTACCTGAGCTTCTTCTAACAATGCAGTAGTAAAATCATCCACATTGCTGTAGCCAGTTAATTCAACCGCACGTTTAACATTCGGGAACAAGTAAAATGCTCCTTGCGGTTTAATGCAGCTAACTCCTGGAATTTCCACTAATTTATCATAAATTGTATTCAATCGACCTTCAAATGCTTGGCGCATTTCTTCCACAGGATCCTGTGAACCTTCATAAGCGGCAATTGCACCGTACTGAGCTGTTGTCGTAGGATTGGATGTGCTGTGGCTAGAAAGGTTTGTCATAGCTTTGATGATGGCCTCATCACCTACTGCATAACCAATTCTCCAGCCTGTCATTGAATGTGATTTAGAAACACCATTAATGATGATTGTTTGCTTTTTCAATTCAGGAGAAATCTCCGCAATCGATGTATGTGATGCATTTCCATAAACCAATTTCTCGTAAATTTCATCGGAAACGATTAAGATGTCATGTGCTAAACATACTTCTCCGATAGCCGCTAACTCTTCCCTAGAATAAAGCATACCAGTTGGATTGCTTGGAGAGTTAATGATAACTGCTTTCGTTTTCTCAGTAATTGCTTGTTCTAACTGTTCTTTTGTAATTTTATATTGATTTTCTTCAGTGCCTACAACATATACTGGTTTTCCGTCAGCAAGTTTAATTTGTTCTGGATAACTTACCCAATATGGTATTGGAACAATAACTTCATCTTCTTCATCCAGAATTGCTTGAAACAATGTATAAAGAGCGTGCTTAGCACCTGAACCAACAATAATTTCAGAAGGCTTGTAATCTAAACCTTGATCACGCTTTAATTTGGCAGCAATAGCCGCTTTTAACTTTGGAAGACCTGCTGATGGCGTATATTTAGTTTGCCCTTCATTCATCGATTGAACGGCTGCATCAATAATATGTTTAGGAGTGTTATAGTCTGGTTCACCGGCCCCCAAACCAATTATATCAAGACCTTGAGCTTTTAGTTCTTTTGCTTTTGCTGTGATTGCCAATGTTGATGATGGCGTTAATGCTTGAACCCGGTTAGCTAATTTCATAATAAATTAATCCCCCATTCTAAATGCTTCGATAATACTTTAGCCATTCCCCTGTTTTGAAATCATAATAATCATAATTAAAGCGCTCAGATTCATCAAGATATGTTACTTCCCAAAGTGGAACGTTTTTTTCCATACCAAGCTTTACTGAAATGATTTTTTGAGGATTTAGCTTTTCATTAACAATGCTTAAAATCTCTTTTTTTGACTTACCATCTTTATAGTTTTCCACTACAATTTCTTTCTTCTCGTCCTCAGGAAGCCAGACTATTTTTTTAGTCCCATTTTCTCCCTTACCAATGATGACAGAATACGAATCCTGCCCATTATAAAGGTAGAACTCTTCCATGGTTTCAAGGCCGCCCTCTTTCTTCGCCTTTTCAAAAGCCTCATTACCAGCTTCTTTTTTAGGCTGCAACGCTTTAATATATGCCCCGCCGACAAATCCGATAAAACAAAGGACTAGGATAGAAGCAATAATCAACCATTTTTTCAAAGCCGCTTTTCCCTCTTTCTATGTACGATAAATTGTAAATATCGCTTTTTCTTGATTTTCTGAATCTAATGCAAGTCCGAACATTAAGTCGTCCTTTTTCAACGTCCGGTTCAAAGAATCTACAATCTTATACAAATCAGGAGAATTTTGCAACCTGACTGTCGAGATTACTTCAATTTTACTTTCCATGAAAACGCCCCTCCATTTTAACTAAAAATTGTCAACAATCACTGGTATGAATAGGATTAGAAGGCTTTACTACCTTTCACATTATAACAGCTCGAAGGTTATTTTTCTTTATTATTTCATAAAAATTCAATTGGATTTATGAATAATCTAAAGATTCTTTAAATCCACTCTTCTATCATATCCACCATCTCATTAATTGAGCCCTGATGCCAGTCAACGGCCGGTATGGACTTTTGAAATTCAAGACCGTATTTGGCGGTGATAATGCGGCGGTCCAGAACAACTAGGACTCCTCTGTCTTCAGGAGTACGTATCAGCCTCCCGAATCCTTGGCGGAACCTTAGCAAGGCTTCAGGTAAAGAATACGCAGAGAAGGCGTTTCTGCCTTGCTTTTCGAGAAGTTGGCATTTTGCAGCTGTGACCGGCTCATCCGGTGGTGAAAACGGCAGCCTGACAATGATTAGGCAGGATAAATCCTCTCCTGGAATATCAACACCTTCCCATAGGCTAGTTGTTCCAAATAGGACGGCTTTCTCGAAGTTTTGAAAATTTCTGAGTAACCTCATTCGGCTTCCACCAGAAATCCCCTGTGCAAACAAGGTATACTCATCTAGGACCCCTGAGTCTTTGATGGAAAAATAGGTTGCTCGCAGCATCTCATGCGATGTGAACAAAACCATCATTCTCCCTTTAGCTGCCTGTGCAGCGGCAATAATATGGTTTGCCGCTGTTTCCGAGAACTCCTCCACTGATAAGCAATTAATATCCGGAATATCGTTCGGAACTACGACCTTCACAAGTTCCTTATAACGAAAAGGCGAAGGAAATCTTGCGGTCTGTATTGGTTCAGAATCTAAACCAAGCTGCGCTTTAAAGTACTGAAATGAATCCTTCACAACGAGGGTTGCCGATGTCATGATCACACTTTTCTGGCGTCCAAAATAGGAATCCCACAACCATTTACTTCCTGCAATTGGCTGAACAGTCAATGTCACGCCATGTTGTGGTGCTGTATTTGTATAATCAAGCCAATAAATATTTTCTTCTTGTGGATTGATAAAAAATTCATGTAAGGAATCCCTTGTATCCTGCAAATGTCCAAGAAGCACTTCTATATCATTTAAATAAAATAAAGCATTTTTCCCTAACGTGGCCTCATTATTTAATAAAAGACTCAACCTTTTCTCCAGTTCCATGATGATCGATCCTAGCAAGTCTACTAACCGTTCAGCAACCAGAATCGCTTTACTCCATCGATGGTCATCTATCTTAAATGAGAGGCGTTTCGGACTCACAGAATGAGATAGTTTTTGGGCTTGGTTGGAGATGTAATAAAAAAGTTGTTCAAATTCATAGGCAAAGTCATTAAGCTTTCGATCTAGGTCATGCGTAGACTTACCTTCCGTCAAGCCGTTGTTTGAGAGCAATTTTTCAAGTTTGTATAATAATTGCTTTTGATCTGTGGTCCCTAGTCTGTTCAGCACCGTCTTCACGGAAATATAATTAAGTCTTCGTCCAAGCTGTTTAGAAGCAGCTTGTTCCAAATGGTGAGCCTCATCAAGAATTAAATACCCTTTTTTTGGAATGAGGGCATCTTCTGTAAGAAGGTCAGTCATTAAAAAGGAATGATTAGTAATGATGATATCTGCTTTGCCCGCTGTTCTTTTTGCTCTTTCAAAAAAGTCCAATTCAAGCCATGGTTGTTTTAAACCGACATATGTAAGCCCGTCACTTTGAAGTCTATTCCAAAAAAGTTGTCCACCACTTGTGAGATTTAATTCATCTTTATCTCCTGTTTCCGTTTCCGTTAGCCAAACTAATATTTGCATTTTTGTTAATGCTGTTTCGTAATTATCTTCCTTTTCACGTAATGCCCGTTCAAACTTTGCCAAACTCAAATAATTACTTCTTCCCTTTAGCAATACAGCTTGAAAAGAATAAGGAAGGATTTTTTTCAGCTTAGGAACTTCGTTTTGAAGAAGTTGATCCTGTAACTGAAGCGTATACGTCGAAACGACTACGGGCTTTTGATGTTTCCTCGCAAAATAAACAGCAGGAAGAAGATAGCCTAAGGATTTCCCAATCCCAGTCCCAGCTTCAATGATTGCGTCTTGACTGGATTCGAAGGAATGATGAATCATATTCATCATTTCCAGCTGTCCGTTTCTCGCTTCAAAAGCAGGAAAAGCATTTTGTAGCATGGCCATTTTCTTCTCATCATCTTGCGGAAATTCTGCTTCTCTGTCTTTATAATCAGTTTCTTCGTCGACTTTTTTAAATGCAAGGCCTCTAAATGTAATAAGTTCAGGTGAATGAACTTCAGCTTTTGTAAGTTTGCTTGCAATACAAGCATCTATCAATTCGGAAATTTCACTTTGTAAGGAAAAAGATAAGCGGTATAACTGTTTTAGCGTCATCACTGGCAGATTCATGAGCTTTTTTTTCAATTCCAATAATAATAAAGCGGTAGCATATGCATCGCTATCCGCTTGATGAGGCCGAGAATGATCTAGATTTTCTTCTTTGGCCAGCTGATGTAGCTTATATCCATCGGATGTCGGTTTCAAAATTTTCGCTAACTCTACCGTATCAAGTGTGGAACCATAAAAAGGCTCCAATCCACAGCGTACTAATTCTTCCTGTAAAAAAGATAAGTCAAATAAAACATTATGGGCAACAAAACAAGCCCCTTCTATAAGCCTGGCAATATTTTCTGCGACATCTTCAAAGTCAGGTGCATCCTTTACCGTCTCGTTGCTTATTCCGGTCAATTCTTCAATAAACAAGGAAATTTCTTGTCCAGGGTGGATGAACGTTGAGTATTCATCTACAATTTGATCATTTTCGATGACTACGCCGGCAAATTGAATAATCCGGTCTCCCTTTTTCGGAGAATTTCCTGTTGTTTCCAAATCGACCACTACATATCGTTGTGTCATGAATTGTACACCTCAAACTTCACTTTCTCCACTTCCTGATGGAATTCTCTTATCTTTTTTATACCATAATAATCGTAATAAAGGAAACACGCAGTTTATCGAATAAAAGTTTAATTACCTTTGAATCCACTTCAATCCCTACCCCTATCCTGGTAATACAATTCTAAGCAAATGAAAAGGGCCGGCTCAACATATGCATGATACATGTGCATAAGAGCCGGCCTTCCGCTTACATGATAGTAGCTGCAGGTTCGTTTGAAATCAGTTCAACAATTTGGTTATTTTCATTCATAATCGCAACTTTAGGCTGATGATCACTCAGCTTATCTTCAGCGACCATCACATAAGAAATAATAATCACAATATCATCAGGCTGAACTAGTCTTGCTGCTGCTCCGTTCAAACAAACAACACCGCTGCCCCGTTCACCTGCAATCACATACGTTTCAAGACGTGCACCATTATTATTATTGACGATGGCTACTTTTTCATTAGGCAGAATGCCTACCGCGTCAATTATGTCTTCATCAATTGTAATACTGCCAACATAATTCAAATTGGCTTCAGTAACCCTTGCGCGATGGATTTTTCCATTCATCATTGTTCGAAACATGTAAACTCCCCCTAAGCTGTAGGTTTATTCTACTGTTAATGTAATATTATCAATTAGCCTTGCATGCTTAAACTTCACGGCCATTGCAATAATGATATTTCCTGATAATGTTTCAATCGGCTTGAGCTCTGGATATTGATAAACCTCAATATAATCTATTTTCCCATTTGTATGGGCTTCTACATGTTCCCTTACTAGCGCCGTAATTGTATTAGGATTTCTTTCCCCTGTATTAATCGCTTCTATCGCCTTTAATAAACTTTGGTATAATTCTTTTGCTTCTATGCGTTCATCATCTAGCAGATATACATTTCGAGAGCTCTTTGCTAATCCATCTTCTTCACGAACGGTATCGACAGCTACGAGTTTAATTGGAAAATTAAAGTCTTGAATCAAACCATCTATTACTGCGACTTGCTGTGCATCCTTCTTACCGAAGTAAGCTCTATCTGGAAGAATGATATTAAAGAATTTCGTTAGGACCGTCGCTACACCATCGAAATGGCCTGGTCTTTGTCTACCACATAAACATTCCGTCCTGCTTTGGACGACAACCTTGACTGATGGTTCTTCACCGTACATTTCATTGACAGTTGGGTAGAAAAGATAATCTACGCCTGCATTGGCTGCGACATTTTCATCACGTTCCAAATCACGAGGGTATGTTTCAAAGTCCTCATTTGGTCCGAACTGCAACGGATTGACAAAAATACTTAAAACAACGATATCATTTTCTTTACGAGCGTTTTCTAAAAGGGTGGCATGCCCCTCATGTAAGAAGCCCATTGTCGCTACATAGCCGACACTTTTTTGATTGCTTTTTTCCTTAATGATTATTTGTTGTAATTCAGCTGCAGAAGTAAAAGTTTTCATTTTTCCCCCCCGTAAAGAGCTGAAAGCTGCTCTTCCTTCATCGTAAATGTATGCTCTTTCGTTGGAAAATCTTTAGTTTTCACGTCATTCACATAACTTGTAATCGAATTGCTTATTAGTTCGTTCGCATTTCCGTACACTTTAACAAATTTTGCAACACGATCAACACCATAACTGATGACATCGTGATAAACAAGGACTTGACCATCTGTTTCAGCACCTGCCCCAATTCCAATGGTTGGAATTGCTAGGTTTTGTGTGACGAGTTCTCCTACTTGATATGGTACACATTCAAATACTATCGCTATGGCTCCTGCCGCTTCACATTTTTTCGCATCTTCAACGAGCTGTGCAGCTGCTTCGGCATCTTTTCCCTGTACTTTATACCCACCAAGCACACCGACTGATTGCGGAGTCAGGCCAAGATGAGCTATTATGGGAATACCAGCCTTTGTTAATGCGGAGATTTTTTCGACAACGTCATCTGCCCCTTCAACCTTCACAGCATCCGCATGGCCTTCCTGCATGATGCGGGCCGCATTTTTAAGTGTTTCATCTAAAGAAAGGTGATAGCTCATGAAGGGCATGTCTGTCACGACAAACGTATCGGGGGCCCCACGTTTTACTGCTTTTGTATGATGAATCATGTCATTAACCGTAACAGGGATGGTAGAGTCATAACCTAATACAACCATTCCTAAAGAATCGCCAACTAAAATCATGTCGACACCTGATTGTTCGGCTAACTTTGCTGACGGATAATCATATGCCGTAAGCATGACAATTTTCTCGTGATTTTGTTTCATTTTCAAAAAATCTCCGGATAATTTCATTACGTTTCCTCCTTTTTGATGGAGGAGATGAAAACATCAGCGTTTTAAAAACTGGTGTCTATACATTCATACGCAAAAAAAAGACTGACTAAATAGAGTATCTGTTACGTTACAATAAGTGGCAAAAAACGCCTCATATTGTCAACAAAACAGCACTTGTCCTTTTAGTCAATCTCTTTGATAACATCAGAAGTTTCATCCCTCCGTCCTAGTCCAGTACGCTGGATCAAGGCAGATTTTCAAATAATTTGGTATTTATGGGGGTGCAGTTCACATGAGATACTGCCCACTTGCATTATATCAAGCCAAAATCAAAAATTCTATTTATTTTTCACAGATTTGACAAAAATCTACTGAATTTCAATGTCTGCTGAATAAATCGAATGTACGGTTCCCTTTTTGTCTTCAAGGAGCAGAACACCAGCATCTGTTATTCCCAATGCTTTTCCGGCAATTGTATCATTAACCGTACTCGCTTTAATAACCTGTCCCAGGCTGATGGCATAACTCTCCCATAGACCCTTTATTGGCATAAAGCCTTCTTGTAAATATAGATCATACAAATTTTCTAAACGAACCAACACACGTTGTATAACCTTTGACCTTGAAACCGTTTCTCCGCTTTCTATGAAAAGAGAAGACGCTTTCTCCTGCAGATCTTCTGGGAAATCTTCAATTTGTTGATTGATATTCATACCAATTCCGATAATGACAGAATGAATTCTGTCCGATTCTGCCTGCATTTCTGTCAGAATGCCAGTTACTTTCTTTCGATTTATCAAAATATCGTTCGGCCATTTGATTTGAGGTTGTAAATCCGTTATATCCTCTATTGCCTGAACCACGGCAACCGCGGCCAGTAAAGTCAACTGAGGAGCCTCATGAAGTGGAATCTTTGGCCTTAAGATTAGACTCATCCAGATGCCACTGAATTTTGGAGAATGCCAAGATCTCATGAGTCTTCCTTTTCCAGATACTTGTTCCTCGGCAACAACAAGAGTCCCCTCCTGAACTCCTTCATTTGCAAGTTGATGGGCAATTTTTTGAGTTGATTCTACAGATTCCTGATAGTGAATCATTTTCCCGAGTTTTTTTGTTTCCAAGCCAAGCTGTATTTCACTTTCTGACACTTTTTCCGGTGTTGAAATAATCCGGTAGCCTTTTTTGCGGACAGCTTCAACATTATAACCTTCACTGCGCAGGTCTTCTATATGCTTCCAGACAGCCGTGCGCGAACAGCCTATATATTCAGCAATTTCTTGACCGGATATAAATGCACCATTCGCCTTTGAAAGGGCTTCCATCAGCTTTGTTCTTAAATCAGATTGCATTTCTCCAGCCACCTCTTAATTTCATCTTTTTCATTTCTTAATTCTGCATTCAAAACAGCTTTCAAAATCAATTCCAAGTTTTCTTTCACCCATGGACCCGGTCTTTCTTGACGCCATTTCAGTAAGTCCGTACCCGTTACCGCAAGATCAGACATTTGTTTAATTATTAATTCATTAAATCGTTGATGAATAACCTTCTCTGCATCCTTAACATTTCGTCCTTTTAAGACAGCTCGGACTTTAGCAGCTTGGACGGCTTCAATCTGACCTGCCTGAAATATTTCGAGAGCAGAATTTTCAAACGGTGGTTCTTTCTTTGCTAACTGAATAATACGTTGGACACTTCTAATTGTTTTTAGCGGCAGTTTCCACTCTCTTAACGCCACTTCAATATCCTTGGCATTCGTATAAATCATGATAACAGACCATAATTCTGCCGCCTTTAAGTGATGAAGCGGCAGATTTAATAACTGCTCCAAATTTTCTTTTTGATTAGAAAATTGGGGCAAGTATTGGTATAACCCGCTCTCTAGTAAGAGCGAAAGAGCCCTTGTCTTGTAGGCTCCAGCTAAAAGTTTTTCAAATTCAATGAGAATTCTTTCGATTGCAATTTCGCTAATGATTGGTCCATTCTCTTGAAGTGAATCAAAAGTTTGCTGATCCAGTTCGAAATCAAGCTGGCTGACAAACCTTAATGCACGCATCATTCTCAAAGCATCCTCATGAAATCTTTCATGAGGATTGCCAACCGTGATAATTCTTTTTTGTAACAAATCACGCTTTCCGTTAAATGGATCAATCATATTCCCAGACTTATCCATAGCAATCGCATTCATCGTAAAGTCTCTTCTCTGTAAGTCTTCGGTCAAAGAACGGACAAATTGCACGGAATCAGGTCTGCGAAAGTCCGTATACCCGCTTTCCGTTCTAAATGTCGTAATTTCGTACGTACCAGACTCCGCAATTACAAGCACCGTTCCATGTTCGATTCCGATATCTGCTGTTTTAGGAAAGATTCCTTTAATTTCCTGAGGTGTAGCAGAACTAGCGATATCCACATCATTGATGGGCCTGCCAAGTATATAATCTCTTACAGAACCACCCACAAAATAGGCTTCGAATCCTGCTTTTTCAATCAATTCAAGAATGGGCACTGATTTTAAGAATAACTGATCCATCAGCATCCCCTCCTTATTCAATAGAATTAGTTTCGAGCGCTTGAACATAGATTGCTTCATACTCTGACATAATGGTATCTGAGTGAAATTCAGTATTGGCCCTTTCTAGAGCAGCCTCAGAAAAACGTTTATGTAAAATAGGGTTGCTTAAAAGTCCGACAGCCTTTTCAGCTACCATTTCGACGTCGCCCAATTCACAAATATAGCCGGTCTTTCCGTCAACAATAACCTCTGGAATCCCTCCTACATTCGTTCCTATACATGGAACACCACATGCCATTGCCTCAAGAAGTACAAGTCCAAAACTTTCTTTTTCGGATAGCAGTAAAATTAAATCACTAATTGAATATAATTCGGCAAGGTTGTCCTGCTTCCCCAGGAACAAAACCTTTTCTTCGATTTCAAGATCTTTAGCCAACTTTAATACCGTTGTTACTTCCGGGCCGTCTCCTACGAGAAGAAGCTTAGCAGGTATTTTCTTTTGAGCTAAAAAGAACGCTTGGATAACATCTTTAACCCGCTTGACTGAACGAAAATTTGATACATGAATGATGACTTTTTCTTCATCTTGGATACCGTATTCGTCCCGTAAATATTCTGAATTGGTTTTATGATAATCCCTTTCATCAATAAAATTATAAACGGTTTTGATTTCCTTTTCCGGAGAGATTAACTCATGTGTTTGTTGCACGAGCGAATTAGATACACCTGTAACAACATCTGATTGTTCAATCCCAAATTTTATTAAATTGGATAGTGAAGGGTCATGGCCTAGCACAGTAATGTCTGTACCATGAAGAGTCGTGACGATTTTAACTTTATTTCCTGACATCTGCTTTGCAAGAATCGCACAAACCGCATGTGGAATGGCATAATGAACATGGAGAATATCAAGTTTTTCCCTCTTCACTACTTCCGCTATCTTACTCGCAAGCGCAAGGTCATAAGGTGGATATTGAAAAACAGAGTAAGAGTTGACTTCCACTTGGTGATAATAAATATTATGGTACATCTTATTTAGGCGGAAAGGGAGGCTTGAAGAAATGAAATGAATTTCATGTCCTTTTTCAGCAAGCATTTTGCCCAATTCAGTTGCAACGACACCCGAACCTCCTACTGTAGGGTAGCAGGTAATTCCAATTTTTAATTTCATAAGATTATTTTTCCCCTAACAAATCGGCTTCGATCAGCAACGGTTTTTTTGACATAAATCCTTCCGCATAAGCGACACCCACTTCTTTGCCGAACATCTTTTCCCTTGCTTCTACTGTCTCGATATATCCGTTCACAAGCGGTGTCTCCACCGTTGTATTACTTTTTTCGAATTGACTTCCATATGCTCTAAGACTGTCCAATTTTTCCGATATAGAAGAGGTAATGTCAACGACAAAGTCAGGTTTGTGAAAACCATTTATCATAAAATAGTACATATTTTGGACACGATGAGCTTCAAGACCATCTTCATCCAAATACTTTCTAACCCCTGCTGAAAAAACTGCTTCTTCAACTAATTTTGCACAATTCCCATGGTCAGGATGACGGTCTTCCCAAAAAGGGGCAAATACAAGTGTAGGTTTATATTTGCGAATAACCGTTATAATTTGATTTATGTATTCTTCTTTCATATATAAACCACGGTCGGGTAAATCTAGGGATATTCTCTCCACCCCTAGGATTTCCGCTGCCTTAGCTGCTTCCTTTTGCCGTAATAGAACGGTACCGTTGGACGACATTTCCGCTTTTGTCAAGTCACAAATGACGATGTCCTTACCCTGTTGCGCATATTTAGCAATCGTACCACCCATACCAATTTCAACATCATCCGCATGTGCCCCGAAAGCGAGGATATCTATATTACTTTTGTTTGTCATTTATCTCACCTTGTTTTTTTCGTAGTTTAAGCCAGTCCATATATCCATGTTTCAAACCCTGAATAAGTACTTCTGCCGTTCCCATATTTGTGGCCAATGGAATTTCATATACATCGGAGAGCCTTATTAGTGCTGATACATCCGGTTCATGTGGCTGCGATGTTAATGGATCTCGGAAAAACAGGACCATATCCATTTCACCACGGGCAATCATTGCCCCGATTTCCTGGTCTCCGCCTAGAGGTCCCGAATGGAAACGATGGACAGGCAATGATACTTCTTCCATAATTCGTTTCCCCGTTGTACCAGTAGCGAATAATTCATGTTGTTGAAATACAGCTTTATAGGCTGTTACAAATTGAATGATATCTTCTTTTTTCTTATCATGGGCAATTAAGGCAATTTTCATCGTATTCCTCCTAATACCTACTCGATAATATTTTCTAGTCCATATACAAGTACATCCAATTTCATGACTGAATCAACAGCAAGTTTAACTCCTGTCATAAAGGACGCGCGATTGAATGAATCATGGCGAACCGTCAATAGCTCTCCATCACTCCCGAAAAGTACCTGTTGATGAGCAACAAGCCCCGGTAGACGAACACTATGGATATGCATGCCATCTATATTTGCTCCTCGAGCACCTTGAATGGTTTCTTTCTCATTCGGATGACCCTGTTGTTTTGTCTCACGTACTGCAGCTATCATATCTGCCGTTTTAGCAGCTGTACCTGAAGGGGCATCCAATTTTTGATCATGATGCATTTCAATGATTTCTACATTCGGGAAGTACTTTGCAGCCATTTGTGAGAACTTCATCATCAAAATAGCCCCAATTGCAAAGTTTGGAGCGATAATACATCCAATACCTTTTTCCCTAGTTAACGAATCCAGCTTTGCTAAATCTTCTTTTGTAAATCCTGTTGTTCCTACAACAGGACGGATACCATGATTCAGTGCTGTTTCTGTATGATACATTCCTACTTCAGGTGTAGTTAAATCAATCAATACGTCTGCATTTACAGCCGAGAAGCATTCGTTAATATCGGAAAAAACAGGTGCTTCAATTCCTTGAAAACCATCAATATTTGAGAGGCTTTCCCCGTTATATTTACGGTCTATAACAGCTGCTAATTCAAACCCTTCTGTTCTATGTACTAACTTCACCGCTTCATTACCCATTCTGCCACGAGGTCCAGCTACAATCACCCTTACTTTACTCATCCTTTACTTCCCCCTCTACATTCTCTTCTTTTTTTGTCCATCTGTCTTTATCACGTGTTGCAAACTTATGCATGACCGTATCGTGCGAGCTTTGAAGGTCAATACCAAGTGAATTAGCAAAACAAATTAGCACAAATAGCATGTCACCCAATTCCTCTTCAACCGTATTCTCATTTTCAGTTGATTTCTTAGGTTTTTCACCATGGTAATGATTGACTTCTCTAGCCAGTTCACCAAGCTCCTCTGACAAGCGTGCTAGCATAGCCAAAGGGCTGAAATATCCTTCTTTGAATTGTCCTATGTATTGGTCGACTTCTGCTTGCATTTGTTGGATCGTCTTTTGCTTTTCCATTTAGTCACCCATTCTTGATTTTCGTTAATAAACATTATACCTTCTTTATGTTAGCTAAAAGTGAATCATATGACAACAGATACGTTCGGTAACAACAATTGCCCATAGTTGGTTAATTAGTTATAATAAGTAAATTAACCGCATTCAAACGTTTTGGAGGTAAAAGACATGCTTTTCGGCTTAAAATTGAAAAACACTATATTTATCCTTTTTGGAGCTGGAATCTTCGCATTTGGCCTCGTACATTTTAACATGCAAAATAACTTGGCAGAAGGCGGTTTCACTGGTCTCACCTTGATTATATATCAACTTATTGGGATAAATCCTTCTTATTCTAATTTGGTTTTAAATATCCCCTTATTCTTAATAGGGTGGAAATATTTAGGGCGGACTTCTTTTTTTTATACAATCATTGGAACAGTTGGTTTATCCGTTTGGCTATGGGTATTCGAAAGATATCAAATCGAAATAAATCTCGGGAATGATTTGATGCTGGTGGCATTGTTTGCCGGGGTCTTTGTTGGTGTTGGGCTAGGTATCATCTTCCGTTATGGCGGGACAACTGGCGGCGTTGATATTATTGCCCGATTTGCCCATCGATATTTAGGAATGGGCATGGGCCGGACCATGTTTATTTTTGATGCCGTTGTTATTGGCCTATCCATTCTCACCTACTTGGATTACAGGGAAGCGATGTATACCCTAGTGGCGGTATTCATCGGTGCGCGGGTTATCGACTTTATGCAGGAAGGAGCCTATGCGGCTAGAGGAGCAATGATTATCAGCGAGAAAAATGAGGAAATTGCTGATAAAATCATGAAAGATATGGAGCGGGGAGTAACAGTCTTAAGGGGGTATGGATCATATACAAGAACTGATCGAGAAGTTCTATATTGTGTTGTCGGTAAAAATGAGCTCGTTCGCTTGAAAAATGCCATCACTTCAGTGGACCCTCATGCTTTTGTATCTGTAAGTGAAGTGCATGACGTATTAGGTGAAGGCTTTACCCTAGATGAGAATAAGAATCCAATCGAACGGTAGTATCCACTGTGAAACCATTACAAATACATCATTTTACATGATTCCCCGAATAGTGAAGTTTTATAAGTAGTATTAACTAAACCCGGAATATATCGTAAACGAATAAAAAGAACTCCATCATGTGATGGAGTTCTTTTTATTTAATCTTCTTCTCTCATACCTGTATACATAAGCAGAAGTCGAACTAGTTCAAGCACGGCTACAAGAGCGGCAGCAACATACGTCATCGCAGCTGCACTTAATACTTTTTTCGTTTCTCGTTCTTCATCATTACGGATAACTCCTACAGAAACGAGTTGATCCATTGCCCGAGAGGAAGCATTAAACTCCACCGGCAGCGTGATTACTTGAAATAATACTGCAGCTGCCATAAATACGATACCCGCTATTAATAAGCCTGGGATTCTGGCTAACACCCCGATTAAAATTAAAATCCAAGATATATTGGAACCAAAGTTAGCGACCGGTACTAACGCATGGCGAAAACGTAAGAACGCATAAGCTTCTTTATCTTGAATCGCATGTCCCACTTCATGGGCTGCAACTGCTACACCGGCAACAGAATGCCCATGATAGTTATCCGTCGATAAACGGACCGTTTTATCTCTTGGGTCGTAATGATCTGAGAGCATTCCAGGTGTTTCTTCGACCCTGACATTATATAAACCATTTTGATCCAAAATGGCTCTCGCCGTTTCAGCACCATTCATACCCGAAGAAGCAGATACTTTTGAATATTTTTTATACGTACTTTTCACTTTCATTTGTGCATAAATCGGGATTAAAATGATAATCGCCAAATAAATGAAATACATGGTATCCTCCTAAAACTATTATTACTCTCAATTCTATGGAATGAATGCTACCATGTCAAATATAGAGTTCTCTTCACTTACCTTCAATCGTTATGCTCTTTTCTAGGTTTTTCTCGATCTCCATTATATTTTCTCCAGCCGACGTAAGAAAGAGTCATTATTATAATACTGCCAGTAGTTATGATAACCCACCAAAGGGAAGGATCTGCATCGTCTTCTCCCATATCATTAAAAATAGACGTTAATTCATTTTGCAATGCATCCAGCTCTTTTTGGCTATCACTATCTCTAATTACTTCAGGACGGTATTGATTAATGTATTGAATCCTAGTATCCAGTTGCTGAATCTTTTCTTTAGAAAGGTCGACTTTCAAGCTTGGATATATCATTTCGTATTGTGAAAGGAATAAGTTCAATTGATTATTAAATGTTATTGTGTCTTGATGGATCGCGGCATCCTTTGTTTGCCTGAAGGAATTCATCATTTGATCCTCCATCTCGGTCCAAAGAGGCTGATGCGTTGACTTCACAGCATCCACAACAAGCCTAAATTTTGTAACTGAATTAACCTTCTCAGAATCTCCCTTATTCAAATCCTTTATTGTCATCAATGCTTCATTATGAGCTACAGTAATAATTCGAAGTTCGTCCATGTCAAGAATTTGTTCTTTCGCTGTCTCTTTTATAAACTGGTCAGAAAAAAACGTAAGCATCTTTTCCGAATCTCCGTATCGCTTCAACTTTGTCATTTCCAACGCTCTATCGGAAATGTTATCTAATTGCTCCAAACTTGAAGAGGATTCTGCATAGACAGGGAAATGTAAGACGACAAATAAAACAGCAATGGTTAATATGAATTTTTTCAACATGCTACTCGTCCCTCCTCATATCTCTACTAAAACGATATGAAACAAAAAACATGAGTAGACCTTGTTCATCATAAAAAGTTAACCCCGCACTCAAAAAATGAATGCGGGGCTAACTATTAGTTGATCATTGAAAGAGTAAATCGCTTTTTTCTAAAACCAAAGTACCATCCAACAAAGATAGAAAGAATACTTAGCCAAAAGGTAAAATAGCCTATTGAATTCATATAGACCAATAAATCACGATAAATAGGCATCATTTCAAAAACGTAATCAATAATATCATTATGTATGGTCCAAATCCCTGCTACAATCAAATGCCAAGGTTTTATTCGATAAAATGGTGAATATAAAATCCCTTGAATCGCCATACCCAAATGAGAAGCCATTAACATATAACCTTCCCAAGGCAATGAACCTGTTGTCATTAATGTCAGTATATTCATCACAACTGCCCATAAACCATATTTGAATAGGGTTATAATCGCCAATGCCTCCATAAGGCCAAAGTTTCTTTTCAAAAGAAACCCCAGTAATACAAATACAAAAAATAGGCTAGCAGTCGGGCTGTCTGGTACAAAAGCTAAAAAAATAGTCGGTGTGTTTGCTAATTGACTACTATACCAATAATATCCAAATAAAGTTCCGAATATATTAACCATTAATAGCAAAAAGAGCATTTGCCGATTTGCAAGCCAGCTGTAGATAATATTCATTCTTTTTACCTCTCTTACTATTCTCAATACAACCATTTTACAGTTCCTGATCTTTAAATCCAAGTTTTCATTTCAATTTCTTATCAGATTCTTTTCAATTTTCCAATAAAAAAGCCGACAACCGTAGTCGTCAGCTTTTCCATTCGGCAGCATATGAAAGAAAATGCTGTCGATAGATACTTTATTTTGCTGTTAAACCCGAAACAAATTCAGCTAATGTTGCCAATTCTTCATCAGAACCTTTGAACATACCAGCTGGCATAGCACCTTGGCCTTTGCGAGCGATTTTAGAGATTTCTTCTGGCTTTAAACCAGTGTCAATCAAGCTCGGTGCACCTGCACCACCTGTTAACTCAGCTCCGTGGCAACTAATACAACCACTAGCATCCATAAGTTTATAACCTTCGCTGTCTTTATCAATGTCTGCACCTTCTACGATTGCACCTTGCTTCTTAGAAGCTTCCCAGTCGTGATGGGCTGCAGACTCCCATGTCAGATAAAATACACCAGCCATTGCTAATAACATAAAACCTACAGCAAATGGACGTTTTGCTGGACTACGCTCTGGACCACGGTCTAAAAATGGTGCCAAGAGCAATGCTCCGAATGCTAGTCCAGGTATAACGAGAGCCCCGATTGCATTATACGGACCCGATGCATAAGTATACTTAAGTAATTGGTAAAGGAATAGGAAATACCAGTCAGGTAGCGGAATATACGCTGTATCTGTCGGATCTGCTATTCTTTCTAATGGAGACGGATGTGCAATTGTTAGGCACAAATAGCCAACAAGAAATACAGCTCCGACCATCCATTCTTTTAAAAGGAAATTAGGCCAAAATGCTTCAGTTTTCCCAGGATATTCTGAATAATCTTTCGGAATATTCGGTTTACGGTTCGCGGAGATACGCGAGTCACCTACGAATTTCATACCTTTCCCACGATGCATTGAACAATCCCCTCCTTTATGAAAAGGTTTTTATGATTCTCAGTTCATAACTCTTTTATAGTGGACCTGAAATACCTTGTTTCCGGATCATCAAGAAATGAGCCGCTAGTAAAGCAAATAGTGCTGCAGGCAGGAAGAATACATGAATTGCGAAGAATCGTGTTAATGTCTGTGCTCCAACTATTGTTGGATCTCCTGCTATCAATGTCTTAAGTGCTGGTCCCATTAGCGGTACCGAATCGACAATTGTCAAAGTAACCTTTGTTGCAAATAGCGCTTTCATATCCCATGGCAGTAAATAACCTGTTAATCCTAATGCCAGCATAATAAAGAAAATTAATACGCCGACCATCCAGTTCAATTCGCGCGGTTTTTTGTAAGCTCCCTGGAAGAAGACACGAAGAGTATGTAAAAACATCATAACAATAACTAGACTTGCTCCCCAGTGATGCATACCACGGACAATTTGACCGAAGGCAACTTCATTTTGTAGATAATAAACAGATTCCCAAGCGTTTTTAATGTCCGGTACATAGTACATCGTCAAAAACATACCCGACAATATTTGGATGACCGTGATAAAGAAAGTTAACCCACCAAAACAATATACGAATGCAGAAAAATGATGCGCGGGGTTAACATGTTCAGGAACCTCATGGTCAGCAATATCCCGCCATAATGGCGTAATATCTAAACGCTCGTCCACCCAGTCATATAACTTTGTTAGCAATGTTTACGCCCCCCCATGCGGTTTTAGTTGACCCAAATAAAGAATTCCATCTTTCTCTTTCGTGTCATAGACATCCAAAGGTGAAACCGGTGGTGTCCCTTTCACGTTCACACCATCTTTCGTGTACCTGCCATAATGACAAGGACAGAAAAATTGATTCGGATTAGACTTATCCGTATTCCATGCTACCGTACAGCCTAAATGTTTACAAATTGGAGATAAAGCAACGATATTGCCGTCTTCCATTTTATAAACCCAAGCTGTATTTGTTTCTTCAGACTCATACCACCCGTCGACCTGCTTAAAACTAAAGTCAACACGTGTTGGTTCGGTAGTCAGTTCACTTACCTTTTGTTTAGTTGCAATGTAATCCCCGCCTTTATCTGCTGATAATACTGGATCAATTGCAAACCTAACCATAGGCATCAACATACCGGCCGCCATAAATCCACCAACGCCAGTAAGTGTGTAATTAAGGAATTGACGTCGTGAAACATTATGCTTGCTCATGCGTTTTCCCCCCCTCTATTACTATACTGAGAGCCCAAAGGACCAATAAATAGCAACACTATAAAACTAGGACATTTCCATGATATCTCAATAATTTACCAAGGTCAATATTTGTAAAACCCAAAAGGTGGCAACTATGTGTCAAATAATGCGAAAAATCCTACTTTTTTTCATTTTTCCAATTATAAGTGAAAATATCAAGGATCTGGAGAACTTGCTGGTTAATCATTTCCCTAGCTTGGTTATTTTCTAGGGTTTCAAGAGGGATGGCTGGAATCCATACTAAATTATGTTCTAATTCCCGCTCTTCCTTTTTCCATTCAATATCTGATGTAAGAAAAAAATATGTTTAAAATTATTTTCTTTCACTTTGTTAGTCCAACGCTTTAATAAATCAATCTTATCCTCCTCATCACTCAAATAATGAAAAGTTGGCATTAAAAGAATTCTTCCTTTCATCTGCTTTTCAATTTCCGAGCTTAAAATGGTAAGAAATTCATTCATTGAACCAGTTTGCTTAATTTGACTTCCAAATGTTATGGGAACCAAAGGAATCAAAACCGTATCCACATACTCTTTTGACTGGATATACATATCCAGATCTTTTGCTGTCCACTTCATATTTTTTCTTCACTCCCGATTTATTAAATCAACTCCTTATCATTTTACCATTTTTTTATTACATCTTTACCATATACCTATAGTCTTTACAAAAATGTGGATTTTATCAGCGTTTTATAAAAAATAAAAACCTTTCCTGATTACGGAAAGGTCGTTTTAGTTCATCCAAGTACTTTTAATTGATTAAGTTGTTCGGTTAAGTTCTTAAATGCCTGTTCGTCATGTTTATCGAGCGCTTCATCAATTTCCTTAAGTAGACGATCCCTTTGGAAATACAGCATACTTTTTTCCAAAAATTGCTCAGCCAGCAGCTGATCTTTTTCATTTGCAGCCGTGGATTTCGGCATGAAAGGGTTATTCTCAAGCACTGCTGCGTACTGATATGAAGAATAAGCGGATTTAAAATTGAGTTGAATATAAATATCTTCATCCCGGTTTAAGCGGATATCATGAAAAGATTTCTCTGCATCGGTCGTCATAATATTGGACTTATAGAACCTAAAAGGAACCTCTTCTACACAATGTGTCGACATAATTAATCCGCGTGGACAATATTGTGCATTTTCTACAAAATGAACCTTTTTCATTAATTGATCATGACTCATTAAATAATTTAATATCCAAACACATTCTCTTCTTTTCAGTTGATAATGATTTAAAAACCACCGAATAAAATCCTTTTTCTCATTCACAGAAACAGGGGCAGCCACCATGAATTCCCTCCTCTGTCTTGATATTATTTTATTTTCTCTTATCTACAATTCCTCTGGACTTTCGCCAAGCCGTTCCAAAATCATCACATACTCATCGTTTGCTGGGTTTAGCTCAAGCAGCTTATTAAATACTTCTCTAGATGTGGTTCTGTCTCCTTCTTCAATTAAAAAGAAACCATAGTTTTCAAGAAAGTCTGGATTGTTCTTGAATGAATTATATGCTTTATGATAGCAGGTTAATGACTCTTTAAATTGTTCGGTGTGTTGATAACATACGGCAGCTATCCATTCAAACTGCGGATCATCCTCACCGTATCTTCTAACCTCGCCAATACACTCTAAGATATCTTCATATCTTTCGTGATGCATATACAGTTTCAAAAGAGTAAGTGCAGCTTCCAAATAGCCGGGATCAATGGCAAGAGCCTCTTTGAATAAATTTTCTGCTTCACTATCGAGTCCGCTTTTTAAGGCTATTTTACCACCGAAGAAATAAAGCTCCTTATTGAATTCATCAGCCTTGATACCTTCTTTGACCGTTTTCAAAGCATTTTCCAAATCTTCAAGATGTTCATAACTCTTGGCCAAGTATAAATATAGGGAATGATATTCATGATCCAATTCCTTCAATTCGATAAACTTACGCACGGCGGTTTCATAAAGACCTGCTTGAAAAGCTGTAAATGCATACTCAAATAACGTATTTATTTCGAGCCCGTCATTTAGAGCCTTTTCAAAGTACGGAAGGGCCTCCTCAAACTTCCCAGAGCTGCTTAATGCTTCAGCTAGTCGTTGATTGACATTAACTCCAGCAATTTCTTGTTCCTGTTCCAAAACCTTTATGTAATTTGCAATGGCTTCCTGGTCTCTTCCTTGGTGATAGAACAGTTCACCTAGTGCAAAATCAATGATGATCTCATCTGGTAGTATTCCCTTTGCCTGCAACAATTTTCGTTCACTGACCTCATCCATCCCCTGTAATTGATAAAGGTCTGCTTCCAAAAGCAATGCACTTGGATATACTTCATCATCTACACTTACTTTTTCAAGCATTAACATCGCTTCATCTTCTTGATCCATATCAATCAAAATTTCAGCTAATGAAACAATCAATTCTCCTTCATCAGGATATAGTTCTAGTAGATGCTCAAAAAGATCTTTTGCCTCCTCTACAAAACCAAGCTGGAGCATTTCTTCAGCCAGAATCAAAATGTCCTCGGCTGACTCTGATGATTTAATTCGATTTATATGTTTAAGAGCCTCTGTTAATTCCCCTTTTTTTAAATGCTGAATAACTTGATCTACTGTGTTCATTGCTGCTTCCTTCCTTTTTGCATAATAAACTTAGTCTCTAGACAAACACTCTCACGTGATAGTGTTATATTCTCTTCCATAAAGTACAAAATGTTGCATCTAATCGTGAGGTGCATAGTAAAAACAGTATTCATTAGTTTACCATACTGCAGCCCTGTATTCCATTGATGAAATTCTCCCCCCATTCTTATTAAAAAAAGGTTAATAGTTAATTCTCCATACAAAGGTAAATCTCCTTTTTGGTGATAATCACCTTTTTTATAATTCTAAGTAGTTATTATTAGAAAAGAGGCTATAATGATAGCGCTTACAACAATTTCGAGAGATTAATCTAAGAAAAAAAAATATAAAAAAGTCTGCAGACTCTAATAAGGTCTGCAAACTTCTTTAAATCTTTACTGTATTAAATGAGTCAAATGCTCAAAAAATTGTGGATATGAGACATCAATTGCATCCGGATCCTCAAGTTCCACTTTCCCATCTGTGATCAATGCCGCTACAGCCAGCATCATCCCAATACGGTGGTCTCCATGGCTTGTAACCGTGCCACCATTTAGTGCTTTTCGTCCCTTGATAATTAAACCGTCTACAGTCGGCGTTATATCCGCTCCAAGGATGGAAAGCTCGTTGGCTACCGTATCAATTCGATTGGTCTCCTTCACTTTAAGCTCTGCTGCGTCCTTGATCGTCGTTATTCCTTCCGCCTGGGTGGCCAAAAGTGCAATAACTGGTATCTCATCGATTAGGCGCGGAATTAGATCACCGCTGATCGTTGTTCCTTTTAAACGAGAGCTTCTGACAGTAATATCGCCTGCCGGTTCACCTTCACTCGATTTCTTCTCGACCGTTATATCTGCCCCCATCGCTTTCATAACTTCGATGATACCTGTTCTTGTCGAATTAAGGCCCACATTCTTCAGAACAATTTCACTATTTTCTGTAATTGCAGCAGCCACCATAAAGAACGCTGCAGAAGAAATATCTCCCGGCACATGAATATTGGTTCCTTTGAACACTTGGTTGCCTTTTACTTTTATCGTTTGACCGTCTTTTTCGATTTCCCCGCCAAACTGCTTGATCATTCGTTCCGTATGATCACGAGTCTCTTCCGGTTCGACAATGATTGTCTCCCCTTCTGCCTGCAAGCCTGCAAGGAGTATAGCTGATTTGACTTGTGCGCTTGCCACAGGCAATTTATAGCGAAACCCTTGTAATTGGCCACCCCTTATGAAAAGCGGCGTGTATTCGGCTCCTTTCCGGCCATCAATGTGTGCTCCCATCTGACTGAGAGGATTCACTACTCGCGTCATCGGGCGTTTAGCTATTGATTCGTCACCTACTAACACAGCCGAAAAATCCTGTCCAGCCAAAATACCCATCATTAATCTGATCGTAGTACCAGAATTTCCGACATCAAGTACTTCACGTGGTTCCGTCAAACCATTAAAACCTTTGCCTTCAATACGGACTTGCTGCCCATCTTGTTCAATGTTTACTCCAAGCTGTTTAAAACAGGAAATAGTACTTAAACAATCTGCTCCAGGCAGAAAATTAGTAACTGTCGTTTCACCCTCGGCAAGGGCTCCGAACATAATCGAACGATGGGAGATAGACTTATCTCCTGGTACAGCAATCGCACCACGTAATGATTGAATGTTCGTTTTTAAACTTTTTGTATTCATACAATCATCCTTCGACTATTATTTTATTATGCCAGAATTGTTTCATATTCTGTATGTCTTGAAATGCATTCCGATGCTTTAATACGGTCTACATCCGTTTGGAAGCTGATAACTAGAACACCGTATATTTCTTCCCTAGTTTCAATAATTCTTATGTTTGTTAAACTGATTCCTTCTTGAGCCAAATATCCGGTAATTTCAGAAATTACACCAGCATAATCCGGTACATCAATATATAAATCATAAAAGGCAGGGATGGCGCCTTTCGCATGCGTTGGCAAATCATCTCTAAAAGTCTTTGCATCCTTAAAGAAACGCAGAATCTCTTCACTATCTTCATTTTCTACAAGCTCTTTGACATTCTCCATTTCCTTCAGCCAATCATTCATTAATACCAGTAACACATCACGATTATGTAACAAAATGTCACGCCACATTTCCGGACTGCTTGAGGCAATTCTCGTAATGTCTCGGAAACCTCCAGCTGCAAGTCTAGAGATCAGCTCATTTTCCTTACTATATGTCTCTGCCTGTTTAACCAACCCGGAAGCAACAATATGTGGAAAATGGCTGATTACTCCTGTCAGTCTATCGTGGGTACTAGGTGTTACTACCAAAAAGTTCGCTCTTGTGCCAATTAACCATTCTTTTAACTGCTCTATTTTACCTTCTTCTACAGTTTCATCTGGAGTAAGTAAATAAAACGCATTCTCAAATAAATGCAGTTTGGCAGCCCCTGCACCGCTTTTATGAGACCCAGCCATTGGGTGACCACCGATGAAGGCCACACCTTTATCTATCAATGGTCTTGCCGCATTTACGACTTTATCCTTTGTACTTCCCGCATCAGAAATGAGGACATCCCTTTTCAAATCTAACTCAGCTAATTTCTCTAAAATCTGGACGGTTTCATTTACGGGAACTGCCAGCAGAATTAAGTCAGCGTCACACGCTCCCGCTTCAAGAGAAGATACTGAATCATCAATGATTCCCAGTAGCCTTGATAGTTGAATATTCTTTTCGCTTAGATCCATTCCAACAATCACAGCTTCAGGATGTGCATGGCGTACAGCCATGCCCAAAGATCCACCAATTAGACCTAGACCTATTACAAAAACCTTTCCCTTCACACTTCTCTCCCCCGCTTCTTTTTGCTCCTCTATGCTTGCTGAAACGATTAAAGAAGGGAATTAGAAGGCGTAGCACCTTCATTTAAGAAAGATTTGATAGCGTTAATCATTCCTTCATTTTCTTCTGTTGAACCAATCGTTACACGCAGACTGTTCGGGAAACCGAACGATTTTCCAGACCTTGCAATGTATCCACGCTCTAGCAAATATTGAAATACTACATCCGCATCCTGTTTGAAATGTATGAAAATAAAATTACCTTGTGATGGGTAATAAGCTAGATTTTCCTTACTGCAAAACTCATAATATTGTTTGAGTCCTTTTTGGTTCTCAGTATTACACTTTTCAATAAAAGCTTGATCTTCCAGAGCAACAATAGCAATCTTTTGTGCGAAAGTATTGACATTGAATGGTTCTCGGGATGGGTCGAGCTTCTGAATAATATCATCATCTGCCAATCCGTACCCGACCCTAAAGCTGGCAAGACCATAAATTTTTGAAAATGTGCGAAGTATAATCAAATTCTTAAATTTATTGATCCATTGATTTGTTTTCGGGTAATCCTCAGCCACTGCATATTCACAATAGGCTTCATCCAATACGACAAGAACATCATTCGGTACCTTTTCAATGAATGTTAATAAATCCTGTTCCGGAATGTATTTTCCTGTTGGATTATTAGGTGTACAAACCCAGACAACAGCAGTGTTCTCATCTATCGCTTTTAACATACCTTCTAAATCATGTGCTCCGTCAATATGAGGAACTTCTCTGATTTCCGCGCCTTCAAGTGTAGCATTATGGCGATACTGCGAAAAAGTGCCTGTTGCCATGACGGTGTTTTTACCAGCTCCCAATAGGCTTCTAGAAATGATTTGAATGTTCTCATCAGACCCATTTCCAAAAATAAGCTGTGTTTCTTTTACACCTGTATGCTTTGCAACAGCTTCTCTAAGCAATGTTGCATATCCATCCGGATAGATAGCAAAAGAATGGGTTGCGTTCTTAACGCTTTCTCTGACCTTTTCAGAACAACCAAAAGGATTTTCATTTGAAGCTAATTTTGTGATTTTTTCAAGACCGTACATTTTTTTTACTTCATCGGTTGATTTCCCAGGTTGATAAGACTTCAAGGAAAGGACCGCATCATTCCACTTCATGTCATTCACCTCTATATTTTTATCACTTTAAAGTAAGAAAGTGTGAGAATAGTATATCATATTCTTTTTCCTAAAATCATATCTTATATATTATTTGTCAAATCCGGCCGCAATACGACAGCTCCTGCTTGATAAACATGTTGTATCTCTTTTTGAGATTTTGTTGTATTTACATGAATCATTACCCGTATACAAGATGGAAGGGAGTTGCTTACTGGTATTTCTTGCATGCACGTTACTGGCACATATGTCCAACCCTCAAATTTACGTAGGGCTTTGGCTGGAAAGACAGAGCGTATCTCATCCGTTGCAGAAAAAAATACAGAGGCAACCATATCAGGATCAATCTCGTTGACCCGAATGATTTCTGCCATCAACTGCTCAACAGCAGCAATCACTTCCATTTCTGTGTCCTTCTCTACTGTTGTTGCGCCCCTTATTCCTCTTATCACACACAGTTCCTCCATTTCCTGTATTTTATTTCATTTCAATCATTTCCTCTATCAGCACAGAGTCGGCTATATCCATTAATAATGGAGACCCCAATTGTTTAAGCAAGACAAAGGTAGCACCTTCATTGATTGATTTTTTGTCTGTTTTCATTAAATTAAGTAAGGTTTCTTTTTCAAGTTGTAAAGGAATGGTTGTTTGATAACCTAAAGAAGATACCCAATTAATAAACTCGTCAAGTTTAAAATCAAGACCCTGTTCTCTGCTGCTTAATTTAAGAGCATATACCATCCCGATTAAAATGGATTCACCATGCGTAAAGTTTCCATATCCCATAGAGCCTTCCACAGCATGTCCAAGTGTATGACCGAAATTTAAAAAAGCACGAATCCCCATTTCTTTTTCATCTTCTTCGACAATGGACGCTTTTATGCCAATACCTTTTGTAATCATCGTTAAAAATTGCTCATCTGTTATATTATTCAAATCAACAATATTCGACTTTAACCATCGATAAAACTCTTTATCTGCTATCAAGGAATGTTTAATGACTTCAGCAAAACCCGACCGTAATTCTTGAAGTGGGAGAGTCTGCAAAAATTCAAGATCATATATGACTGCTTCTGGCTGATGAAAGGCCCCAATCATATTTTTTCCAAGAGGGTGATTGATGGCAACTTTGCCGCCCACAGCACTATCATGGGCGAGCAGAGTCGTCGGAACCTGGATAAATGGAATCCCTCTCATAAAAGTAGCCGCAACAAATCCAGCCAGATCACCGACTGCACCACCACCAAGGGCGATAATCAATGACTTGCGATTAAGTTGTTGAGATAAGCAATAGCTTTGGCATTCATAAAACACTTCAAACGTTTTAGCATGCTCTCCTTCCGGTACAACATAGTGCAGGACCGGTTTTCCCGTCTTAATCAGAACTTTTTTCACAGTTTGTAAATGAAGTTCAGCTACTTTCTCATCGGTTATAATCAAAATCTTATTTAGTTGATTTAATTCATGGGTTATAAAATCGGGCAGCTCGTTAATCGCCTGTTTACCAATTAAAACTGGATACTGCTTGGAAGCCGTTTTTATTTGCATGGATTCCATAGTTTAAAACTCCTTTACTTCTTCCCGATAAGAGTTCATGTATTCTGCCAATTGCTCATAACGATCTGAAGGGAATTGATCAACAATCGCTGCTGCAAGTTCCCAAGCTACTACAGCCTCGGCAACAACAGCAGCAGCAGGAACTGCACAGCTATCGGAACGTTCGACACTTGCTTCAAATACTTCCTTTGTATCAATATCAACACTTTTCAACGGCTTATATAAAGTAGGAATTGGCTTCATAACGCCACGAACAATAATCGGCATTCCAGTTGTCATACCGCCTTCAAAACCGCCAAGGCGATTGGTTTTACGGTAATAACCATTTTCTTTGTCCCAAGCAATTTCATCATGAACATCACTGCCAAAACGGTGGGCCGCTTCAAACCCAAGACCTATTTCTACCCCTTTAAACGCATTAATACTCATAATCGCTGCTGCAAGCTTTGCATCTAGTTTACGGTCATAATGAACATAACTTCCTACGCCCACTGGCATTCCTTCTACAATGACTTCAACGATGCCGCCAATCGAATCCCCTTTTTGTTTCGCTTCATCAATTGCATCTTTCATCTGCTGCTCTACGTTTTTATCAAAACATCTGACTGAAGATTCTTCCGTAACTTGCTGTAATTGCTGAATTGTTTCATATTGTGGTGGTTCAGCCTTTATTCCACCAATTTCCAATACGTGTGATGCCACTTCAATGCCCAATAACGACAATAACTTTTTAGCGACAGCACCGGCAGCAACCCTTACAGTCGTTTCACGGGCTGATGAACGTTCCAATACGTTTCTTAAATCACGATGCCCATATTTAATACCGCCGTTCAAATCTGCATGACCAGGACGAGGACGAGTAATTTTACGTTTGATCTCCTCAGCTTCTTCCTCTGAAAGTCCTTCACTTCCCATAATTTTAGTCCAATGTTTCCAGTCGTCATTCTCAACAACTAAAGCAACCGGTGACCCTAGTGTGTAGCCATGTCTGATTCCCGAAGATATAAAAGCCTGATCTTTCTCAATCTGCATTCTTCGTCCACGACCATGCCCTTTTTGCCGGCGTCCTAACTCTTCATTAATATCCTCATTCGTAATCGGCATCCCTGCCGGTAATCCCTCAATAATAGTAGTCAGCTGCGGACCATGTGATTCTCCCGCTGTTAAATATCTCATCTTCCAGCCCCCTTTTAGCACTTTAAAGTGTATATGTATCAATATACCACAATTTTATGAAATGTGGGTATATGTAAAACGTAAAAACCTTTGTTGTTTGAATTTATTCACTTTTCATTTTATTTTACATGTTCTTCAACATTTTCGATATAGTTTAATCTCTCTTATCATAGACATACAGTCTCTGTTTTTTTATAGCAAGTAAAACGAAAAAGGACTGAATGCATTATCAGCCCTTGTATACTATTTACCTTTTTTTATAAAAAAATGTGTCAATCGTTTCAAACTCATATTTTCCGGGATTAAATATTTGCTCTGTACTTCCTACAAAAAACACTCCCCCACTTTTCAATGACGCACTGAATTTATCATATAAAAGACTTTTGGCATCTTCAGTGAAGTAAATTAAAACATTCCTGCATACGACTAAGTCAAATTCTTGATCAAATCGATCTGCAAGAAGATTATGTTTCTTAAATGTGACTCTTCGCTTAATTTCATCATCAACGCGATAAAAATCCTCTTCTTTTATAAAGTATTGCTTTTTTATATCAGCAGGTACTTCATTCAAGGAACGCTCAGGGTAAACTCCCAATTTCGCACGTGCTAATACATTCTCATCTAAATCCGTCGCTAGTATCTCTATCTGGCTTAAGGGAACAAGATTGGATAAAATCATTGCAATCGTGTACGGTTCTTCACCAGTTGAACAGGCTGCGCTCCATATTTTCAACCTTTTTTGGCTTTTTAATAAAGAGGGAAGAATTTTTTTCTCCAATACTTCCCATCTTTTCGCGTTTCGATAAAACTCTGAAACATTAATTGTCATTCTGTCTAAAAATTCATTTAAAACGTTGGGACTTGTTTGAATGTCTTTATAATATTCACGAAATGAGTGATAACCTCTTTTTTCATAAAGAGAAGTGAGGCGCCGTTTCATTTGTCCTTCCTTATATAATGACAAATCAATGCCTGTCAACATTTTGATTTTTCGAATAAACTCTTCATATTCTTGAGGCATACCTACGACTCCCTTTGTTTTAAGTAGTTCTTCTCTTTATATATCGGAAAGGGCTGAAAATTCTTAAAAAGACAGTTTTTACGACCAGTGACAGTTAAAATTGTCAAGAATTAAAAAAAAGCAGGTACTATCGCATAAGGGCGACAGAACCCGCTTTTTTAAAATTTATTAACTAACTATTAATAAACCCACTCGTTAACAAGTTTAGAATATTCAACAAGTTCTTCTTCTTTGAAGAATAAACCGATTTCACGAACAGCACTTTCAGCTGAATCTGATCCGTGAATGATGTTTTTGCCTACAGTTACTGCAAAATCTCCACGAATTGTAGCTGCTGCTGCATCTTTAGGATTAGTAGCGCCCATCATTTGACGTGCAGTTGCGATTACATTTTCACCTTCCCAAACCATTGCGAAGACAGGACCTGAAGTGATGAAGTCCACTAATTCGCCAAAGAAAGGACGTTCTTTGTGCTCACCATAATGTTGCTCAGCTAGTTCTTGAGAGATAACCATTAATTTTGCTCCTGCTAGAAGGAAGCCTTTCTTTTCAAAGCGGGAAACGATTTCACCGATTAAATTACGTTGAACGCCGTCAGGCTTTACCATTAAAAATGTTCTTTCCATAATTGTCACTCCTAATATGTATCATTGTTATTTGCCTATATAAGGCAATCCTTTTAGAATATTACCATTGTTTGATGAGTTTCGCAACTCCAAGTCCTAAAACTTTCTTTTTCCGATATTTTTCGCTATATCAGATAATGTTTTCCTTGCCTTAATAGCAGGAAGACCTTTCAACTCTGAAAAAGCTTTTTCTAAATACATGTCACTGATTCTAGCAGCTTGCTCAATGGCGCCTGAAGATTTGATAGCATTGATGATATGGATCATTTCGTCTTTAGACGTATCTTCCCGAACTGTTTCGATAAGCCTTTTCAACTTTGGATCTTCCATCGCAATCAATACTGGTAAAGTAATGTTTCCTTGAATCAAATCGCTTCCAGCCGGTTTCCCAAGTTCCTCTTCCGAAGCAGTAAAATCCAAGATATCATCAGTAATTTGATATGACATCCCGACATAATAACCAAATTTAAATAGCTTTTGATGAATTTTCTCATCGACACCCGCTGAAATAGCTCCCAACTGGCAGCTAGAAGCAATGAGTAATGCTGTCTTTCGTTTGATTCTTCGGAAATAAATCCGCCAATTTTGATTGAAATTGTATTTATCTTTAATTTGCTCGATTTCTCCAAGGCATAGTTCCACCATAGTATCCGCGAGAATTTGATGCGCAAGCGGCGACTCAATTACTGCCATCATTTCTAGTGCCCGTGCAAAAATGAAGTCGCCTGTATACATGGCGACACGATTATCCCATTTTGATTTTATAGTTGCAGATCCCCTGCGTAAGTCCGCATCATCAACAACATCATCGTGTACGAGAGAAGCAGTATGGATTAGTTCCAATGTTGCTGCAACATGCTTTACGACATGAATATCATAATCGCCAAACTTCGCACCCAAAAGGACGAATACCGGACGAATTCGTTTTCCGCCGGATTGCAGTAAATGCAGTGAAGCTTCCCTTAAAACAGTGGAGTCTGCTTCAATTGCGGCTTCTAGTTCTTTTTCTATTAATTGCAAATCTGTATTCAAAAAGGAATACATCATTTTAAATTTCATACATTTCACCCAGCTTTGTCCATTGCTATTATGCTTTATTTGAAGGCTTGTACCCGAAATGTGTTGCTGCAACACCACCGAAATGGGCCTTGTAACTGACATTTTCCATTCCTGCCTGTTTGAACATACTTTCAAGCTTTTTCATGCCCGGGAAATCGCGCGCCGATTCCTGCAGCCATGAATATTCGTTATAGCTTTTAGCGAATAGTTTACCAAACACGGGCATTATGAAACGGAAATAAAAGTAATAGCCCTGTTTAAATCCAAGCATTGTTGGCTGTGAGGTATCGAGGCAAACAACCATTCCACCCGGCTTGACAACACGGTTTAACTCTTTGAGTACTTGCATGTAATCAGGAACATTCCGCAGCCCGAAACCGATTGTGACATAATCAAAGCTATTATCCTCAAAAGGAAGTTCCATTGCATTCCCATGCATTAGAGAAACTTGATCTAACTTGAGTTCATTCACCTTTTGTTCGCCGATTTTCAGCATATTTTTACTAAAATCCAGACCAACAACCTTTCCTTCAGGTCCTACTTCATTAGCAAGGGCAATGGTCCAGTCCGCTGTTCCACAGCATACATCAAGTGCATGGGCGCCTTTTGGGACTTTCATTATAGCCATTGTAGCCTTCCGCCATTTAAGATGCTGCTTAAAGCTGATGAGGGAATTCATCTTGTCATAATTACCGTAAATCTTTTCAAAAACATGATGAACTTTTTGCTCTTTAGACTGCTCCATGACTCACCCTTCTTTCACGTAAGAAATTGCTTCACTCTCTGTTTGTTTCAAGATTACGTTTACTCTTTGAAGTAAATCGTCATTCTTAGTTACTAGCTTCTGCATCGAAAGCTTTACGGATTGCCTGGCATCCCTCAGACACTTATCAAATTGAGTCCGTACCTGTGCTTCCTTTTCTGAAGTTAGAACATCATTACTATTCGAATCATCAAAAGATATGTCTCTTAAGACATCAAAAACTACCGATTGGCCTGACTTTAGATAGTTTCTCATCTCAGCATGCAGCCGATTCAAAAGAAGCAGGTCTTCTGAAATGTCAATCCAGGCAGGTTGATTATAATAATCAGCCAATTTATAAATCAGCGAAGCCTCGATCGCTTTAATTGTCGTTATAAGCGTTGGAACATCCTTAATGGACCGTTGTTGATAAAGAATGATTTTATGATCATTTATTTTTTTTATGGCGCTTGATAGTATACGAATCATCTCAACATTACCAACACCGGCAAGCCCTTGATAGTATAAGCCACTATAATAATCACCAGCAAGTACTTGTAATTGCCGATTTTTCAATTCCTCAGGCAACTCTATTCCTTCGCCCGAATTTGACACTATTTCATGGGTATCAAGAGCTATTTGCACTAGCATAGTTGAAATAATGTATTGATTCCGTTCTTCGCTTAAAACGTCCAAATCGTTAAACAATCCCCAAAGCAATAACAGTTTATCGTCGTCTAAGCTTGGCTTTTGAATATATTTCAATAAATATGGATGTTGAGCTTTGGTTTCTATTAATTGTTTTAATTGCCTTAAGTCGTTCGTTATGTTTAACAATTGAGATCACCCTTGCATCCCCGAAAGATAATTTTTTTTCATACATATTGGTTTCTGTCTGTGTAAAATACACATTATTATACCATAAAAACAATCAGATGAAATGGACAACGTTTATAAAATGAAACTTCCATAAATAAGGAAACCATCGTCTTATGTTCATTCAAAAAAATGGATGCGGGAAATTTACAGCTTGTTAAAACGCGATATCAGGTGATTGATTTAAAACATAACCAATTAGGGACAAGATTTTACTTGTCAGAAGGATTCTTTTTCGAATCACTTTCAACCTCACCGAATGGAGTATAAATCTTTGCATGTCCTCTTATTTTAATCGCAGAAGTGTGCTCTGTGAATTGTGCGATCATCACTTCCCCTGAATCGAGTTTTTCAGAGTGATGAAACTTAGTATCCGTTCCTCTAGTTAAACCGATGACATTTACACTATCCTCAATAGCTTTAATTACCACAAAATCATTCAAGATCTTTTTTTCATTCATTTTCTAACCCCCTATATCCTTAGTCTTTAATGAATGCCAGTACTTCAGCTCTTGTACGATGATCCTTAGCAAAAGTACCTCTCACAGCTGAAGTCACTGTTTTAGACCCGGGTTTTTTGACACCTCTCATTGTCATACACATATGTTCAGCCTCTACTACCACCATGACACCATGAGGTTCAAGCTTTTCCATTATGGAGTCCGCTACTGTTGAGGTGATGCGCTCTTGAAGTTGTGGACGCTTTGAAACCGCCTCTACAGCTCGGGCTAACTTACTTAAGCCGGTAACTTTCCCGTTTTTCGGGATATATGCTACATGAGCTTTTCCGTAAAAAGGCACTAAATGATGTTCACAGACTGAGTAAAATGGGATATCTTTTACAAGGACAAGTTCCTCATGGTCTTCTCCAAAAACAGTATCAAAATATTCTTTTGGGTCCTGAGTAAGTCCGGAAAAAATTTCTTCATACATTCTTGCTACACGGCCAGGGGTATCAAGCAGTCCTTCTCTAGTAGGGTCTTCCCCAACAGCCTCAAGAAGCATTTTCACCGCTTCTTCAATTTTGGCATGGTCAACATTAGCCATTTAAACTTACCTCCTAAAAATAAATAAAATAGTATGTATTCAGAAAAAAATGCATGGAGTTTCACCCTGACATTCATATTTCCTATTTTTAAAGCAACCTAAGCCTAACTGAAATGTATTAGCTTAAAGCGACCTCTAAACTTAGTTTTGTCGTGATTGATTTTTTCATAATGGTATATCCTTTTGAATAAATTTATCAAAATCAACTTTTCTAAAATATTCACTGTCTTTTATATTATCACAGATAGAAATTAAGAAGCAAAAAAAGGGCCGCGTTTGCACGCGGCCCTTTTCCGGTTAAGCACCCGTATGTAATGGTAGAGTTACTTCACTGCATCTTTCAGTGCTTTACCAGGTTTGAAAGCTGGCACTTTGCTAGCTGCAATTTCGATTTCGTCACCAGTTTGTGGGTTACGACCTTTACGAGCCGCACGTTCACGAACTTCAAAGTTACCGAAACCAATTAATTGGACTTTATCACCGTTTTTTAGAGCTTCTAAGATTGTATCAAAAACAGCATCAACAGCTTTTGTAGCGTCTTTCTTAGAAATTTCAGTTGCTGTAACAACTTCATTAATCAATTCTGTTTTGTTCATGCCATTCACCTCCTCCCAAAAGGATCTTATAAAAAATCATTATTACAACACTATAATAGTGATTTGATATTAGTTTCGGTCAAAAATTTTCATTCCATGATAATCAGGGTTACCAAGCTGAAATAATTTCCCAAAAAATGCACCTAGAAATTTTAAAATAGGTTGAAATCGCTGATATAACGCGTTTTCTGTATGTAGATTATCACAAATCCTATTAGCTTAGCAAGGGAAATCAAAAAATAATGGGAATCTTTTCATAAATAATTGTATATATTATAAATTTTGTCTTTCGCTATACATCATTTCCCTTTTTTATAGAAATTAAACTTGTTATATTACTGAAAATCGCATAACCATAGGCTTTTAGCGATTATACTGAAAAAACAACCAGATTTTCAAGAAAGAAACTCCCTTCAAGAGAAATTTTTCTTAGAATATAATTGTTTTCCCTCTTACTTTGGCAACAAAGAAGCCGGTACGCCCTAATGTAAAGCCAAAAACGTATCATCCATTTTATTATTTTTAGTAAATTTCTAGACTCACATGTAAAAAGACCAATCCGATGAAGGAGTTGGTCCAGCTTTTAACCTTTTTTATAATATGATAGCAATCAATCCCCCACTGCCCTCATTAATAATCCTTTCCAGCGTCTCCTTCAATTTGTAACGTGCATTATCCGGCATCATCGCTAATTTTACCTGAATGCCTTCTCTTACGTAAGAACTTAGGCTTCGGCCAAAAATATCAGAATTCCAAATGGATAATGGATTGTCTTCGAAATCTTGCATTAAATATCGAACCAATTCTTCACTTTGCTTTTCCGTTCCAATGATTGGTGAAAACTCCGATTCAACATCGACCTTAATCATATGGATTGAAGGAGCCACAGCTTTGAGCCTGACCCCGAACCTGGCTCCTTGACGGATAATTTCCGGCTCATCTAGACTCATATCATTAAGAGAAGGGGCTGCAACGCCATAACCCGTTTGTTTAACCATTTTTAATGCATCCGCAACCTGATCATATTCGGCCTTGGCATATGCAAAGTCCTGCATCAGGGATAAAAGATGATCCTTCCCGCGTATCTCCACACCGACAATTTCTTTTAAAATATCATCATAGAGTTCATCCGGTGCGTAAAGGTCGATTTCAGCCACGCCCTGACCCATCTCAATACCTGCAAGAGCGGCACGGTCGATAAACTCGAATTCATTGAAATGACCGACTACACGGTCTACATCTCTTAGGCGTTTAATGTCCTTCACGGTCTCTTTTACAGCTTCCTGATAGCTTTCTCTTAACCAATGATCCTCCCGCAGAACCATTACCCAGCTCGGAAGATTCACATTGACTTCAAGTACCGGAAATTCATATAGGGCCTCACGCAGGACGCTGTATACATCTGATTCCCGCATTCCTTCAACGCTCATGGCCAATACAGGTATATCATACTTTTCCTGTAAAGATTCCTTTAGTGCGACTGTATTTGGGTGATGGGGCTGAACGGAATTGACAATCATAATAAATGGCTTGCCAACCTCCTTCAATTCTTCAACAACCCTCTCCTCCGCCTCTAAATAATCACTGCGTGGAATTTCTCCGATTGATCCATCCGTAGTAACGACTACGCCTAACGTGGAATGATCCTGGATTACTTTTCGTGTGCCGATTTCAGCTGCTTCATTGAACGGAATCGGCTCCTCGTACCATGGAGTATGAATCATACGGGGACCATTTTCGTCTTCATACCCTTTAGCCCCAGGTATTGTATAACCCACACAATCAACTAAACGAATGTTCACTTCAAGCCCTTCCGCAACCTGAATCGACGCTGCCTGATTCGGTACGAATTTAGGTTCTGTCGTCATAATCGTTTTTCCAGCAGCACTTTGAGGTAATTCATCTTGTGCCCTGGCACGGTCAGCTTCTGACGGTATATTCGGAATAACAACAAGCTCCATGAATTTCTTAATAAATGTGGATTTCCCTGTTCTGACGGCACCGACTACACCTAAATAAATGTCGCCACCGGTCCGCTCAGCTATATCTTTGAAAATATCTACCTTTTCCAAGGTATCCCCTCCCGAATTAGAGTTTTGGGATTTCGTTTATCCATTTACTTTATTTAGGACACTATATATCTATGATGTTGTCCTAAAAATTTATTCCAATTATTTCCCTGGTTTAATCCCTTCCTCCACCAGAAATTTTATATAAGGGTTGTTATTTTAAAAGTAAGATGAAATAAAAATAAAGAAATAACCCTTCCCCTACAATATATTTTGTAGAAGAAGGGTTATGACTATTTTGAAAGAAATTTTGGATTATTTGTTTTTTTATCAATTGTATATGGCAGTGAATAGGCCGGAACAAACTCTGAATTTTGTACAAGGAGTTCACGAATATCATCACCAGGATTAATACCTCCGTCATACCCCTGCAATACGTCATATAAATCAGGAGTATAGTCAACAAAAATATTGCCGCCACCGTCAACCACGAAATATAAGTCTTTTTGTGAAAATGGACTCGTGACCGTAGGGGCTTCCTTTAGACCCATCTTTTCATAATCAAGAGTAAAGACATTATCCGCTAACCTTTCCTTAAATGGGGGGTATCCGTTGCTTTGCTGATAAGCTTTCAATCTCAAGGAAATATCCTGAATTTTCTGAGCCATCCGGACATCCAACAGTTTTACAGTTGGATCATCTTCAACATTAACAAGGACATATTGAAAAACTCCACCTGATTCATAGGCATTGTCAGGCGGTTCTGCCATATACTTGGGTGAAATCTTAGAAAACTTAATCACGTATTTTTGGTAAATTGGTGTTTCAGCCTCTTTTGTAACAATTGGCAAAATGCCGCCTTCATCTTTCTGAAATTGATCAACTGCGCTTTGGACAGATTGTATTTGCTCTTTATAAGGCAGTTGATTTTGCATTTTTTGCTTCTGAGGATACAAACACCCAGTCAATAACCCCGAGATGCATAATAAACATAATATTTTGAAAAAATTTTTCATCATTTCTCCTCACCTATCAAGTGGTTGGCCCGCTAAGAACAACGATAAGGATGATCAAGCCGGCAAGAATCATAAGTATGTATGCAATAATTGCTGTTAAGCCTTTAAAAAAACCTTTAAATTTATAGCGGCTTAAGTAAATAAGAAGTATAGAGATAACCATAAAGCCCATAGCTATAAAGGATATCCACATTTTTTGCAGAGCAGGTGTCATATCATTATCACTCCTTTTTCCAGAAATTATTATAACATACCAAATTACGTTAAAGGAATTAAATCATTGTCCAAACTGTGTAAAAAATTGCTTGTCACAATCATTTGATAAATAATAATTTTCAATTTCACTACCCCTAGCCTTCCATATAGTCCGATAAAAGACTTCCACTTCTTGCAAATTACCCGAATAAATAAATGTATAACACTCCCCATTCTCTTCCTTTTATTCAACCAAAAAAGCAGCCCCTCGGCTGCTTATTTGTTGAATTATAATTAAGATTTAAGTGTTGGCAACACATCTTTAAACGCTTTGATTACTGTATCAACTTCATCCAAATGGATTGTCAATGACGGCTCAATCCGGATTGTTTTAGAGTTTATAAGCGTACCTGCTACCAAAATACCTTTATCGAAGAGAGCTTTTGAGAATTCATAACCTACTTCGTCTTTATGGAACTCAATACCAATCATTAAACCTTGTCCACGGATCTCCAAAACCTTATCTTTATGCTCGTTAGCTACTTCTCTTAATCCATTTAGGAAGTATTCACCTACTTCTGCGGCACGCTCCGGTAGTTTTTCTTCCAAAAGCACATCGATTGTAGCAATGGCTGCAGCACAGGCAAGTGGGTTTCCTCCAAACGTGGTTGTGTGCATGAACGGGTTTTCGAACCAGCTTTTAAACACTTTCTCATTGGCTACAACTGCCCCAGCTGGCATCACTCCACCACCAAATGCTTTAGCTAAACAAATAATGTCTGGAACAACATCATAAAGCTCAGAAGCAAACATTTTGCCTGTGCGCCCCATTCCCGTTTGCACTTCATCTAAGATTAATAACGCATCATACTCATCACATAATTCTCGAACTTGCTTCAAATAACCTTGTGGAGGCAGAATGACTCCTCCCTCTCCTTGGATAGGTTCCAACAATACAGCAGCAACTTCTTCACCGACAAGGGCACTACTTTCGAACGTTTTCCTCATCATATCGATATCACCGAAAGGTACATGACGTACGCCTGGAATCAGTGGTAGGAACGGTTTACGGAACATGCCCTTTGCAGTAGCCGAAAGGGAACCAAGACTTTTTCCGTGAAATGATTTTGTCGTCGAAATAATCGTGTATCGGTCGCTGTACATTTTAGCCAACTTCAACGCAGCTTCTACACTTTCAGTACCGCTGTTCGTAAAGAAGGAGTATTTTAAATCTCCCGGTGTAATATCAGCAAGAATCTTAGCAAGCATTGCCCGTAATGGATCTAGTAAGTCCTGGCTGTGAAGTGCTTGTCTTTGCAATTGATCAGTAACGGCTTTTACAACTTTGGGGTTACGGTGGCCAACATTATAGATACCAAAGCCGCCTAAACAATCAATATATTTTTTTCCATTAACATCCGTAAAACAGGAATCCTGGTCAGACCATTCTACTGCTGCGAATTGTGTATCTTTCGTTACCGTTTTCCGATATTCTAAAAAACCTGGGTTTACATGGTTACGGAAATTTTCAACAGTTTCTTTCGTTACCCATTGGGCATCTTCTTTTGAAATTTCTTTTTGTTCGATTAATTGAAGCACTTTTTTAATATAATCCTGTGTTTCTGTTTGGCTCACTTGATTTGTTTTATTTTCTACATTAATTGACATATAAAAAACTCCTTTTTTAGTAATCTGTAGTGGTTGGCTAATTATGATAGCTCTGATAAAACTTTACTGTTTACCTCCCTTTTAGCTTATACATATATACAAGCAAGAACCATGCCAACATGTTTCATTGAGGATATAGCTATTTTTCTTTTAAAAATCTATAAAAACTATGCAAATATGCATAGCTTATTTTCTGATGCATACCTCCCTTTTAGAAGTCCTTCGAGACGCTTTCCAATTACTACATAAAAAAAAAGCCGTTGTACAAGTTAAACACTTGTCAACAGCTTTCATTCAAAAAAATACATTTTTTTCGCTTCTCTTATTTTGCTCTGCTAAGATTTTTTGATACTTTCTGCTCACTGACGATTGGCTGATTCCAAGCGCTTTAGCTGCTTTCGTCGTAGTTTTATATTGTTTCATTGCAAGCATGATCAATTGCTCTTCCACATAATCCTGTGCCTCTTGAAGAGGAAGAATTCTCGTTATAATTGGTTTTGCCTGTTTAAAATCGCTGCCAACCGTAAGGAACTTCTGGATAAAGTCGGCATCAATCATTTCTTCATCCGCGGAGACAACCAATCTTTCAATCATATTTTGCAATTCGCGAATGTTACCTGGCCATGAATAGACCTCCAGAATATTTAGAGCATCTGGCGAAAAATGGTAATTTCGGTGATACCGCTCATTTAGCTTTTGTAGAAAATGAAAAGCCAGCGGCGGTATATCCTCCGGTCTTTCCCTTAAAGGCGGAACATGAATGGGAATGACGTTTAACCGATAGAACAAATCTTCTCTAAATGTCCCCATCTCGACCATTTTTTCCAGTCTCTTATTCGTAGCAGCAACAATTTGAACATCAATCGGTATAGGTGTAGTACTACCAATCGGAATCACTTCCTGTTCCTGTAAAACACGAAGCAATTTCACTTGCAGGTGTATAGGCATATCTCCAACTTCATCAAGGAATAAAACGCCATTATTCGCCTGTTGAAAGTATCCTACCTTTCCATTTTTATCTGCGCCGGTAAATGATCCCTTCGTATAACCAAACAATTCACTTTCGAGTAAATTTTCCGGTATCGCTCCGCAATTTATTTTCAAGAAAGGCTGTTTGGACCTTCTACCCATTTTATGGATTGACTCGGCAATCACTTCTTTACCTACACCAGACTCTCCATTGATTAACACGGTAGATGAAAAATGGGCAATTTTTTTCACTTGGCTAATAATCTGCTCCATTTTAGGACTGGCGAAAATCAACTCTTTGTAAAATTGATCTTGTTTTTTGAACGAGTCAAGTTCTTTTCTCATTTCATTTAACTCTGATTTTAACTGAGTTGTTTCTGTAATATCCCTTGATGCAATGACAATTCGCTCAATGTCTCCTTTTTCATTGAACACAGGGGTTCCTACGGAAAGGACTTTCTTATTCATTTTCGTATCTTGAACAATCGATACTTTCTTCTTTTGCTCAAGAACTAACCGGGTGACCGAAGGGTTAAAAATCCCTTCATCCTCTATTTGCAAGAGGTTCTTCCCGATATAATCCTTTAAATCCATTCCCCAGAATCCAGAAATGATGCTGTCACTGTAGCGCAACAGTTCCCCTTTTTGATTAACGACCAGAATTTCATCATAGATATTCGCTAAAATGGCATTTAAATCCTTATTCGAACTCTTTATCAACTCTATTTCCATAGCCATTTCCTCAACCATTGGTAAGTCCTGAACGATGATAATAAGACCTTCCACTTCTTTTGTATGGTTTAGAATTGGGCTATAATCGACAAGCACACTCATTATATCGGTAATTTCCAGCTGATTGAGGATACTGCCTCCACTGGTAAACACACTATGTATATGCTGCTTATTGAAGATGGTCGCAGCAGGTTGATTAAGTACTTGTTCTGAAGGCTTTTTTATCATTTTCAAGCCTGATTCATTAAAGTTAACAATATTTCTTTCTTTATCAGCTACAAAGATCCCCATAGGAATGGATGTCAAAATAACTTTTAACAGATCTAAATTTTGTTTGCTGTCCTGCTTGAATAGTTCAGCTAACACATCTTCCCTTTTAACATAGCCAGTAAGCATGCCTTCATCCGTTTTTATCAATACGATAGGTTCACCGATAATTTGATAAAGAAGCGGCAGAGAGATGTTCGGAGGCAACTTACAGACATTATCAATTGAAAAGGCATACTGCACAAGCTGTTCGGCTGTTAATGTTCTATCGTTTAACGGGAGGTCCTCCATGCGGATATAGGCAAACACTTGCTGTTCCTTCATCAGAAAAAAGAAAGGTTCCTGTATCTCATAAACTTTTTGAGCTGAAAATGTAGGTTGATCAATTGTGATAGTTATGAATGGTCTAATTTTATCATCCGGTATGGATAGCACAGTTTCACTCTCCTTTTGTCACTAGCCTTTATTTTAACATAATTCTAAATTGCGAGATAAAAAATAAACATTTACTCCTGAACTCATCTTCAATATAACTGAATCTGTAAACATAAAAAAGGGCCCTCTATTGGACCCTTGTTACATGTACCGCTAATGCATCCCCAAATTGTTTAAAACTGACTTGTGCAAAAGAACATTTTTCCTTTCTAATTTTCATTCTCTTTTTACATTTTTTCATTTGTATTGTTATGATCCGATTCACTATTGATAGGATTAATTCAGAGCATATGCGCTAACGCCTTAAACGAAAAACCAAATAGAACAACAGAAATGAGCGTTTACGACCTGTTCATCCCTCTATCAGACATATGACATCCTCCCTTGTTTCTGATTTTTTTAGATATTTTGAGCTTTTTCAAATTGGAATTGCGGAGGAGAATTAGTAAACAATTTCGTCCGATAAAGAAGATAACCAATACCGATTACCGCCCAAATAACCCCTAGAATCAGTGAACTCATTTCAAGATTAAGCCAAAGAATGAACACTGATGCTGCTCCTATTACCGGGGACAAGATATTACTTAGAAATCCTTTAACTGAACGAAAGCTTTTGTTCCTAATTGCATGGATAATTACACAAATATTTACGAAAGTGAAAGCAATTAAAGCTCCAAAATTAATGAGTGAAGCAGCTGTTACTAAATCAAGGAATAATGCCACCAGTGATATAGCCCCAACAAAGATGACATTGTAAAATGGCGTTTTATATGTAGGATGGATAAACCCAAAAAGTTTTTTCGGGATCATCTGGTCTCGACCCATAACATATAGAAGCCTTGAAACACTAGCATGTGATGCAAGACCTGAAGCAAGGGTACCAGATAATGTACCTGCAAGAAAGAACGCCTGAAAAAGTTTTCCTCCTACATATAGGGCAATTTCTGGTGATGCCGCTTCCGGGTCAGCAAAACGGGAAACATCAGGGAAAAATAGCTGTGTAAAAAAAGCAGCTGTCACAAATAAAACTCCGCCAATAAAAGCAGTTAAAAAAATGGCACGCGGAATCGTTTTGGTTGGATTTGGTGTTTCTTCTGATAACGTAGTGACCGCATCAAATCCCAAGAAAGAAAAACATAGAATCGTTGCTCCTGTTATGAGAGTGGACATTTCCATATGTGACCCAATGAATGGCTGAATCGAGAAGACCTCTCCTGTACCTTCACCACCCATAACCCCTTTAACAACCAGTGCCACAAATATGATAATGACTAGCATTTGAAAAAAAACAAGAAAGCTATTAAAATTGGCAGCAAAGTTCACATTGAATAAGTTAATGACCGTCATTAAAAGAACAAATGCAACCACCCATATCCATGGAGACACTTCAGGAAAAAGAGCAGTTAAATATATTTTTGTTAATACGGCATTCACCATTGGTAAAAATAAATAATCAAGCATCGATGACCAGCCGACAAGAAAGCCTAAATGCGGATTAATCGTTTTTTGGGTGTAAGTATAGGCCGAACCTGCCTGCGGGTAAACTTTTACCATTTTCCCGTAACTGGCTGCCGTAAACAACATCGCTATTAGAGCAATAACATAAGCGGTCGGTACATGCCCCCCTGTTTTTTCAGAAACAATCCCAAATGTATCAAAAACAACCATCGGGGTCATATATCCAACACCGAGCAATACAATATGCCATAAATTTAGAGACCTTTTCAGCTGACCTGTTTGCATGTATCATTCCCCTTCCTAATATCTGTGTTCATTGATTAAAATTTCACCAACGTTTTCTAGTGCCCCCTTATTGCGAAATTTCTGAATATATTACACTTCGCAATTTTCATACCAAAAAAAACAGTCGATTTTAAGCGAATAACAAGGAAATTAGTAGAAACTTCATGCAAACTTGAATAATCTATTCATTTATTCATAATTCGAGATGTTCAAATTTAAAAACAATAAATAAGTATTTATGCTGAAAATTAATTTTGTCATAAACGAAAATGTAAGGTGATTGGGTGATTTTTATTCATAAAAAAAGCAGAAGATATCAAGATATCTTCTGCCCATTTGACTAAATCCCCCGTGCCGAGGTCAAATTACTAGTTTACTTTCGTTGCATTGTATGCTGATACATTGCAACGCGCATCCTCGAATGCCCATTTTAATGAAATTCTTTTTATTGAAACTACAGATTTGAGGTTAATCCTGCTGTCTGCTATCCAAAATGTTAAAGAGTTCTTCCATTTCATTCGTTTTCGAACGATTCATCAAGAGGTCAACTGCCTGTTTCACTTCTTCACCATTAAACAAGACATCGTACAAGGCTTCAGTAATCGGCATATTCACTTCGTACTTTTGAGCTAGTTGATAGGCAGCTTTAGTGGTTCTTACACCTTCAACAACCATACCCATGTTTTCTAAAACTTCCTCAAGCTTTTGTCCTTTTCCAAGCATATTTCCTGCTCTCCAGTTACGGGAGTGTACGCTTGTACAAGTTACAATTAAGTCACCAATACCAGCTAATCCTGAAAAAGTGAGTGGGTTAGCGCCCATGGCTACTCCTAAACGAGAGATTTCAGCCAATCCTCGTGTAATTAAGGCAGCCTTTGCATTATCCCCATAGCCTAACCCGTCCGTAATACCGGCGGCTAAAGCAATTATATTCTTTAAAGCTCCCCCGATTTCGACACCAATCAAATCAGGGTTTGTATACACACGGAAATTATGATTGATAAAGATGTCCTGAACCTTTTCGGCCGCCTTCATATTTTTTGAAGAAACGGCAACTGTTGTTGGATGACGTAAACTGACTTCTTCAGCATGACTTGGCCCAGAAAGGACCACAATATCTTGAAGCCAATCTGTTGAAGATACTTCTTCAATCATTTCTGAAATACGTAGTAGCGAATCAGGTTCAATGCCTTTACTTACATGAACAATTGTTAATGGCTTATCATGGGCTGCTTCAATCTGACCAAGCACTTCACGATAGGCTTTCGTCGGCACAGCTAATATAATTATTTCAATCCCAACTAAAGCCTTCTCGATTGAAGAATACCCTTTAATTCCTATTGGAAGTTCAATACCCGGCAAATATTTTTTATTAGTATGAGCTTGATTTATTTCATCAATTTGTTTCGGATTATGTCCCCATAACCTCACTTCATGCTGATTATCAGCTAATACCATCGCTAAAGCAGTTCCCCAGCTCCCTGCACCAATAACTGCGATACTTTCTTTTGCGTTCACCATTGTACATACCGCCCTTTCTATTTTCTTTGGCGTCCAAAAATGCGTATCGGTGTTCCTTCAAATCCAAAGGCGTCCCGAATTCGATTTTCTAAAAATCTCTCATATGAGAAATGCATTAACTCTGGATCGTTAACAAATACAACAAAAGTTGGCGGCTTAATCGCTACCTGGGTCGTATAGTAAATTTTCAAACGGTTCCCATTATGAGTTGGTGTCGGATTCATAGCCACTGCATCCATAACCACTTCATTCAATACATTTGTCTGAACACGGATAGCATGATTCTCACTAGCTTGATCTATGACTGGTATCAACGTATGTGTACGTTTTTTAGTTAGGGCAGAAAGATAAATGATCGGCGCATAATCTAAGAATAGGAAATGAGCACGAATATTTTCTTCAAAGTCCTTCATGGTCTTTTCATCTTTCTCGATAGCATCCCATTTATTGACGACAATTATGACCGCTCTACCCGCTTCGTGGGCATATCCGGCAATTTTTTTATCCTGCTCACGGATACCTTCTTCCGCATTCAAAACGACAAGAACAACGTCTGAACGTTCAATTGCTCTCAATGCACGAAGTACACTATATTTTTCCGTACTTTCATACACTTTCCCTTTTTTTCTCATCCCTGCGGTATCAATAATGACATACTCTTTACCATTATATTTATACGGTGAGTCAATCGCGTCACGAGTCGTGCCTTCAATATCACTGACGATAACCCGATCTTCTCCAAGCAAGGCATTGACTAGTGATGATTTACCAACATTCGGTCTTCCAATTAAACTGAATTTAATAACATCATCAGCATAATCTTGACCACTGAATTTAGGGAAATGTTTTGCCGCTTCATCTAATAGGTCCCCAAGACCAAGTCCATGTGATCCAGAGATTGGGAATGGATCCCCAAAACCTAACGCGTAGAAATCATAGATTTGATCTCTCATTTCTGGATTATCGACTTTATTGACCGCTAGAACAACAGGTTTTCTCGATTTAAAGAGAATTTTCGCTACCTCTTCATCAGCAGATGTTACTCCTTCACGACCATTCGTCATAAAGATAATTACATCGGCTTCGTCTATAGCAATTTCAGCCTGCTGGCGAATTTGTTCGAGGAACGGCTCGTCACCGATATCGATCCCGCCTGTATCAATTATGTTAAAATCATGTGTCAACCATTCACCTGAACTATAAATTCTGTCTCTTGTTACTCCTGGAACGTCTTCAACTATTGATACACGTTCTCCCACTATTCTATTAAAGATTGTCGATTTACCTACGTTCGGCCGACCGACTATCGCAATTACCGGTTTTGGCATTGCTATTCACCCTTTCTGCTACTATATCTCTGTCAAAGTCACGAAATTCATGAATGCATTTTTTTAATATTGCATCTGCATTGTTGATTTTCATTATTTCCTTTTCAAGGAAAAGGCTGCATCCACCATCATATAAAGGAAACTTCCATCAGTAAGAGAGTTCCCCACTGATAGTTAGTTAAACGTATCAAGTATTTACAGGCAGATTGTCCAATTCACTTCCCCTGTTCCTCAGGTGACATGAAGCTGAACTCTCAGCATGGTAAAACGTGATTAAAAACAGCCCAAAAAAATGAAGATAGCCGAAAAAAGCTTTCGGCATTCAGCTTCCTTTTTATTTGATTAGAGCATATTACGATTTATCTACAGACCTCTAACTATCCTATAGTAACAAATTTCTCGCCAATCAACAATGTTTGTATGCATAAAAGCCTTCCGATTCCAATTAAATCCAAATGCAACCTTGCTTATTGGATAAAACAAGCATTTATCCTCATACGTATATTCTGGCTTCATTAATAGTTAGGTCAGAAATATTCATTGATTAAAGTTCCCTTTTCTCTGCTTCGATAAAAACCTCGATTGAGATGATGAAAAAATGTATCTACTCATAAGTTCCAATAGTCTCCAGACTATGTTTGCACACAATATCAATACTGCATTATCATGCCATGCGTATGTAAGTGCCTCATAGGACAATGAATGATAGGCAAGCAATCCCGAATATACGAGGTCACCCATAATCAGTCCAACTAAAAGGACGAATAAGCGATGTTTCCAATTTTTAAAAAGTAATAGGATAAGATAATTCAGAAAAATACACAAAAGGTAAGAAGGTTTCATAATGAGCCAAATCGGATCAAGCATAGAAAATAGCTGAAAACTTGCATAAGCAAGAGTGATTATAAGGCAACCGCTGATCAGCTCTATAATCTTGATAATCGATTGCTTCCTTATGTACACACAAAGTATAAAGATAAGATATAGACCGCTCATATGTATAGAAAGCAAGGAAACCTCCAGATTATATCCTGCTAAAACCAAGACAGCTAACAGATGAAAAAGAAAATCAAAACGAAATGGAACAGTCTTTGGAATAAAATACATGACAATGACCCAAACTATCCATGACATCCAATAAAACAAAATTCCATCCATGTAGCGTCCCCCTTTTAGGAAACATTATGGCTTGTTTATTTAAAGAATAAACATTAAGCTCGATTTTTAATGAGTACTTGTAATATCTTTACATAAAACTGTTCATTTAGTTATTTACAAAAAGGAGGTGTACTCATGGGTAAAGATCGTCAAGAAAAGAAATTGAAAGAAAGTAAACGGGTGGAATCTGATAGAGACCAATCACTGGATCATAAAGGGGCCACTAGAATGGAAAGCCCGGAAGAGGCAAGAAAAAGAAACAGCTAAATAAAAAAAGAAGCATCCGATTGTCTTTGAACAATTAGAGATGCTTCTTTTTGTTTCATTTAGCATATGTCGAGCAATCAATACCTCTTTGAGCTAACCAATGATAGGTATTGCCGGCAATAACTATTTTTGTTTTCCTTAATTCAGAAATATTAGCAGCTCCAAGCGCCGTCATGATGATTTTTAAATCTTCATGTATGTAGTTTATTTCTTTAATTAACTGTGCCAAGCCCAATTCTTTATGCAGTTTTAGGAAATGGCCGGCTAAACCTACACCTTTTGCCCCTAAGGCAAGGCTTTTTGTAATTTCTAAAGGACTTTGAATACCACCTGATCCTATAACTGAAAGCGTAGGTGAAACGTTTACTGCTTCTACTATTGAGGCAGCTGTTGGAATACCCCATTCATTAAAATAGCCGAGTATTTTCGCTCGTCTTTCATTTTCAATCTTCGCAAAATTCGTTCCGCCGAACCCACCCACATCAATGATTGAAACTCCAACGGAAAGTAATTGTTCAACGGTTTCCTTACTCATTCCAAACCCGACTTCTTTTACAATCATAGGAACTCCAAGGCTTCTGTTGATTTCTTCAATTCGTGATAATGTACCTGCAAAATTCCGATCTCCTTCAGGCATTGTCAGCTCTTGAATGACATTGAGATGAATCTGCAGAGCGTCAGCCTCTATCATATCGCTCGCTCGCTTTGCTTGCTCTACAGTTGCTTCACCACCCAGATTTCCAATCAGGACTCCATTAGGATTCTCCTGTCTTGCTACCTTAAAGGATGCCTGCTGACTGGAATCCTTTATGGCTGCCATTTGTGAACCAACTGCCATAGCAATCCCTGTTTCCCTCGCAGCAATCGCCAAATCCCCATTCAACTTTTCTGTTTCAAGACCACCGCCACCGGTCATTGCATTTATAAAAATTGGCGAACTTAATTTAAGTCCGCCAATTTCTACTGTGAGGTCCACATTATTCAAAGAAATTCCTGGTAAGCTCTGGTGAATAAACGAAATATCTTCTAGTCCGGATTTACGTAGCTGACCTGTTTTTAATGCAAAGTCTATATGCTCTAATTTTCGTTTTGCTCTCTCCAAGGCTATCACCATTATTTTCTTATTTTAGTTTTTTCAATTGATCACCAATCATTTCACCCAGCTGAAAGCCCTTTGTTTCTTCAGGGAGTTCATAATCTGATGTGTAATTGGACTGAGGATCTTCAAGTTCTTTGATGCTCAATGATAAACGGTGTTCTTTTTCATTGACATCAAGAACTTTCACTTCGACAGACTGACCTTCTTTTAACACTTCCTGCGGTGTTGCTATATGTTTGTGTGAAATCTGCGAAATATGGACAAGTCCTTCTACTCCCGGGAAAATCTCCACAAATGCTCCGAAAGAAACAAGGCGTTTCACGATGCCCTTTTGTGTAGATCCTTTCGCTGCTTTATCAGAAATATCTGTCCAAGGCCCCGGTAGAGTATCTTTTATGGATAGTGAAATCCTTTCATTATCGCGATCAATAGAAAGAACTTTCACCTGTACTTCATCGCCTTCGGTAACGACATCTGATGCCTTATCTACATGCTCATGAGAAAGCTGAGAAATATGGACAAGTCCGTCTACCCCTCCAATATCGACAAATGCACCAAAGTCGGTAATCCTTTGTACTGTTCCATGGAGTACTTGCCCGCTTTCAATTGTATCAAGAACATTTGCTTTTTGTTTTTCTTTTAGATCTTGTATGACTGCCCGATGGGAGAGAATTAAACGATTCTTATCCTTCTCAAGCTCAACAATCTTGAATGTTAAAGTTTTGTTTTTGTAATCAGAAAAGTCTTCAACGAAGTAGTCTTCTACTAAAGAAGCTGGAACAAAACCACGTACGCCTAGATCTACAACAAGACCGCCTTTGACAACATCTTTTACTTCTGCCTCAAATACGTCTCCGTTTTCAAATTTTTGTTCCAGGTCATCCCATGCTTTTAACGCATCAATTTTACGTTTTGATAGAATAAGAGCTTCTTCTTCTACTTTAATAACTTCAAGCTCCAATATATCCCCCTCCGAAACGGCATCTGACGCCTTTTCGACATGAAGGCTCGACAGCTCACTGATAGGAATAATTCCATCTGACTTGCTGTTTTCTACATCTACAATAACCTGTTTTTCTTCTACCTTTGAAACGGTTGCTTTTACTTGATCCCCAACTTTGTAATTGTTCACTTCTACCTGATTCATATCTTCTGTCATTACTAACTCCTCCTTAACCCATGACTGATCAGCAAATTTCCTCTTCATCGGCCACATATTTTATTTAAAGTGGTTCAATAAAAACACTTTCCTAATAAAGATAAAAACAGCTTTTTTTAGAGTAACAAGGTTTTTTTCCTTTTCATCCCTAAAACGGAACTATACCCCTATTTTATAAATTCTAACAAAATCATAAAATTGTCAAGTATGAAGGATTATTTATGCTCAGAAATCAATTTTCCGATTTGGTCCATAATAATCTTGGTTGCTTCATCGGCTGAAATCTTCTTTTCCCTATATTCAGTGAAATTTATTGGTGGACCATAAACCACTTTTAATGGTCGCAAAAACTTATAGGGCCCAATAATTGCACAAGGTATAATTACCGCATCAGAACGCAATGCGAAAAACCCAGCTCCAGCCATACCTTCTCCCAATTCACCTGTCTTACTTCTAGTCCCTTCCGGAAACAGTCCAAGCACCTTACCTTCTTTTAAAAGCTTTAAACCTTTTCTAAGAGATTCCCGATCGCTATTTCCCCGCTTTACGGGAAAGGCATTTACTCTTGGTAAAATACCCTTTAAAACCGGTGCTTGAAACAACTCTTCCTTCGCCATGAAGTGAATATCCCTTGGAGACGTTATGCCAACTATAGGCGGATCCAAATTATCAATGTGATTGGCACAAATCAATACCCCTCCATCTTTAGGGAAATGTTCCTTCCCAAGCGTTTTAACCCTATACGAAGGCATTAAGACGCTTTTAACGACGTTTTTGGCAAATGTGTAAAAATCCAATTTCATCTTTTCCTCTCTTCTATCAAAGACATGATACTTTCTGCCACTTCTTGAATTGATAATGAAGTCGTATCAATTTCTATAGCATCTGTTGCCTTTTTCAGGGGAGCTACTTCACGTTCCGAGTCCAGCTTGTCCCTTGTTGCAATTTCTTCTCTTAACTTTTCAATATCGGATGGGAAACCTTTTAAAATATTTTCTTGATGTCTCCGCTGAGCTCGTTCATCTACAGAGGCAATTAGAAATACTTTTACTTCGGCATTAGGTAACACATGTGTCCCGATATCTCTTCCATCCATGACAACTCCACCATTTTCACCAAAATTCTGCTGCCTACGCACCATTTCTTCTCGGATACTCCGATGCTTCGCCACTTCTGATACAGACCCAGTCACTTCATTGTTTCTGATTTGGGCTGAAACGTTTTCATTATCCAAGAAAACCAACTGCCCATTTTCACTCGGTCTTAATTCAATTTCTGTATTAATAAGAATCTCAAATAAAGCTTGTTCATCATTCAGAGGAATCTGATGATTCAGAGCTTTATAGGTTAAGGCCCTGTACATTGCACCTGTATCCACATATATGTAATTGAACTTTTCTGCAACAATTTTAGCAACCGTACTTTTTCCAGCAGCAGCTGGTCCATCGATTGCAACTGATATTTTTTTTTCCATAAATCCTCCCAAGAATCCTACAATCATGCTGATTATTTAATACCCTTTCATTTTATCACAATTAGCGGGAAAATCATTAATAAAAGGGCGTGTACATCCAAATTCGCTTTTGTATACTTTCGATTTAAAAGGCCATTAATAGTTTTCCTTCCAGAAAAAAACTTCATACAAAAAAAGCGGATTGGCCGCTTTTATTTTGATATTCCATTGAAGGTTTCAATGATTTTCGTATAATTATTGCTATTGACACCTTCATACCTTGAGAGCTTAGTTAATTCGAAGATATGATCTTCCCTGCTCAAAAGGAACTGAAAAAAGAACAAACAGACCAGTTGGATAATAATCACTTTAATTAACAGCCTTTCAAATGTTTTCATAAGCTGCTCCTTCCACACTTGATTATCTTATCAGTATGGAAAGAATCGCTGTTTTTCATTCAAACATACAACCCTTTTTTCTTTAAATCCAACTGCTTTTCAAAAATAAATCTCATTAATGTTTGTACATCATTTTTGGTTGGTTCAATGAATTGTATGTGCAGTAGCATATTACCCTGGTCTTTCTCAGTTACTCGAATGACTCGACTTTTTAACCGCAAGTAGTTGATTTGCCCTGATTTTAGAGTAAGAGCCATCCACAGATATAATTGTGAATCCGATTTTATATTTGCACCTTTTAAAAGCCTGATAGAAGCTCCGCCGGCACTGATGTCCTCAGTAAGTGCACGAAATGGAGTAAACTCAGAATGTTCGGGATGGATGGCTATATCAAGCGTTACATCAAGACGAACGTAATCCCTTCTTTGAATCTTCACAAATGTTTCTACATCCGGCAATAGTAGTTGAATCATCGGTATCTGGCCTTTCACTTTTCCTAAAACCTCAGACTCAAAAACATATACAGCCTGTTCCTTATTAGAAAATGTAACGTTCACTTGAGTTCCGTCCACAAGAAATGCATTTTTTCCAGTCGCTAAATTGATGGGAAAGTCTATATTAACAAACCCTGCTTCCATTTCTACAACCATACATTTGAACTTTTCATTTTGAGAAGAATATATCTGTTCCAGCATTAATATATCGCCAATATTAATCATTGTGATTTCCACGTCCTCGCATTCTATGATAGCCACTAAAGAAGGAGATTGCATAAGAATTTCCCAATAAATTTTCCCACATAATCCATAAAATAGTTTATATTATTATGTCATGAAATAAGAAAAAGGGAAAGTGACTAGGCACATTTCCCTATGATAGTAAGTAAAGTTAAATTATTAGAGAATTACATTAAATTTTCGTATATTGGCTCGGAATTTTTTAGTTTTTCCACTTTTTCTTCTTGGCCGTTATCAGCATTAATGAAAATACGGTATGTATCTTCGTTTATCGTACCAAGAAATTCATAACAGAGTACTTCTTCGCCAATATCATTAAAGATTAACGCTTTCCCTTGATCCATTATTTTAACATTTAAGTTAATTTTTTTCTTTGCTTCTTCCTCAGAAATTTTGGGGTTTCCAATTTCCCTAACCTTATGTGATTTTAAAAACTCGTCCGCTGAAAATCCTATAACAGATCCATCATCCAATGCTATTTTAACCTTGACTGAATCCGGATAAATCTTGACTCCATCTATTGATGTCACGAAATTTAACAGAGCGATATTATCGTATTGTGCACTTTCAAACAATTCAAGTGAACTGAAATCATGTTCTTTTAAAAAATCTGCGGCTTTAGTATATGCCTGATTCAAATCAATATTTGTTTTGTTAATGTCCCTATTATTGATATACCAAATTGGATAACCGCCTTTTTTGGTCAAATCCATATTCACTTCGTTATTGGTATCCTTATCAAGAATGCTTACACTGTAAAATCCGTAATCGGAACCTTTGCCGTTTTCTTCGACATTCACCTTCAAATTTCCGTTTTTTATATGGGCATAGCCTTTTGCAACAGCAACAGCTTCTTCTTTTGTATAGACTTTACCTTCTAAATTTTTGTAATTTTCCTCCTTCTGTTGTACAGAAGTAAAAGTCGGATTCATCTCATTTGTTTCCCCATACCCTGATACTTTTTTCTCTACCGTTTTTAATCCGTCGATGATCGTGTTATCCGAATTTTCTTTTCCTGATGCAAGAGCCATTTCGACATCCATCCAGCGTAAATTGTTTTTAAGGACTAGATATTGCACTTTTCTTAACTCGTCCTGGATGTCACCTGCCTGTGTGTACAAGGATTGTAAAGTCGAATATTCCTTATCATTCAATGGTTCTTTTTCAAGGTCACGTACAGCTGTTTTATAACTGAAGTCCGCAATTTTTGATAAAAATTCTTCTGTTTTATTGAATGGGAGCAGGGTCAACGGCAGCTGTCCAACATCACTTTGGGCTTCGGAAGTGATACGCCATACATCGGTTAAGGCCGGACTTAATGAATATCGAGAATTCATAGCCAATGTGCTGCCGACTTTATCATGCAATAAGTCTACTTGATAGCTTAAATCATGAAAGGCTCGCTGATACGTGTTTTCCGCATTGATTAATACAGCATTTTTTTCCTTATGTTCTTGATAGCCCCAGAATGCGGTTCCTGCAACGACTACAACAAGCAGGACAATCACTATATTCCTTATCATTTTCCTTCACCTCTTTACTTACAAAAGATATGTTTTCCGATTCTTTTAATTTGTTCTCTTGACCAGATCCACTTACTTGTTGCCGTATCGGGATTAAAGTAATATTCTGCATTTCCGCTTGGATCCCAACCATTGATAGCATCCACAACGGCTTCTTTTGCCCTTTCGTTTGGTGTCAGCCAAATCTGTCCATCCGCAACAGCCGTAAAGGCCCCAGGTTCAAAAATCACTCCCGAAATGGTATTCGGGAAAGATACACTCTCTACCCTATTTAAAATTACTGCTGCAACAGCAACTTGACCGGTATATGGCTCCCCCCGCGCCTCGCCATAAACGGCATTGGCCATCAGTTGTATATCATTCTGAGAGTATCCGCCCGGAAGATTTGCTGCTGTAGCAGTTTTGGAGGGTGTTTTTCCGGATGGAGCTTTGCCTCCACTTGGCTTAGATCCTGATACATTCCCCTTCACTTTTACCTGCTTTTCAATATCAACTCCTCCATAATACGTAAACTCATTACCTTTATTAATCTGTTCGTGAACAAATTTCCTATTAAAATTAGAGGCATTTGCCAACTTCTGTTTTGTAGAGGTCCCGGCAAAGCCATCGATTGGTAGTCCGAAATCTTGTTGAAAGTTTCGAAGTGCCCAATAAGTACCCCAGCCATAGACTCCATCAATCTTTCCATGATAGTATCCAATGTTTTGTAACCGTGCCTGAAGTTCAATTACATCATCACCAACCGCGCCTTTTTGAATAACTTGGCTCGAAAAGGCATTTGTTCTTGTTTCCGGGAAAATTCCGAAACAAATCGTTATACACGAAAACAGCAAAAGCCATTTCCATTTTGACGAAATTCCTTTCATCAAAAACACTCCTCTTTTTCTTGAATTAATGTAATTCTATTTTCTTCTTAACTGGCTTTTTTATTCCAAACCAATAAAAAACGGAGCGGGCAAAATATGCCAGCACTCCGTCATAGAAATATAAATTACTTACTAAGAAAATGATTTTGAGAAAGTTTTTCTGCATGAAACTCAGACAATAAACGAGCTTTTTTTACTTTTTTCATACCTAACCACCATAAGTAAATCATAAATGGCAAGATAAAATACACCCAAAATTTTTGTGATATTAAAATATAGTCATAAACCCCATGTAGCAAGATTGGTATGACAAGTGCCAAGAATAAATAGAACCTATTATTCGAAGTAGAAAATTTCGCCTTGCCCAAATAGTACCCCATGATTACACCGAATAAAGCGTGACTTGATACAGGGAGAATAGCTCTGATAAAAGCATGTTCTACTCCATTGGCCAGCAAATACAATATATTTTCCATTGTGGCAAATCCAAGGGAGACTGCTGCACCATAGACGATTCCATCATATGGCTCATCAAAGGCTATATGTTGATATATTACATATATGAGTATGAACCACTTGAAAAATTCTTCAAGCAATGCAGCCCATAAAAAAGCATTAGCAAAATCGGTATTTAAAATATGTTCCGTTTCCAGCACATATTGGATAAACATAATCGGCAGAACAAGGAATACACCGAAGAGAAAAGTTTTGATGACAACCGAAATGGGTTCGGTTTCATATTGATCTTTCAAATAGAAATAGCTGAGCAGCGCCAACCCTGGCGCAATAGCTGCTGACAACATGACCAGCATAAGCTGACCCTCTTTTCTTTTTCTTTTTATTAATCGTACCACGGAATGCAGAAAAACTAAATCTAAGAATCAAAGTCTTTCTACATTTTTTAATTCCTCAGTACTTAAAGAATTTTTCATCTACGGTGTGTTCACTGGCTAGAACGACCGCTAACTTAATTCTTGCTTTCTTGCTGTCATAATCAGCACCTAATATTACTCCACGTTGTTTTAGATCAAATGCGCTACCTTCATAATCATAAGCTGGATATACTTTTCCTTCTTCCGCACTTGTTGTCATGACGATAGTAACACCATTATCGATTGCCTCTTGGATGGCAGGAATCATTTCCGGTGTAACCTGTCCCCTGCCAACACCTTCGAGCACGATACCCTTAGCGCCTTTTTTGACCGAAGCTTCTATAAAAAGGCCATCAGCGCCAGTATGGCACTTGATGATATCCACCCTAGGGATACGATGATGGATATCAAAGCACTCCCGATGTAGTGGTTTTTGATATATGCTAACGATATCGTTATCAATAATACCTAAATACCCATAGCCAAAAGATTCAAATCCTTGCAAATTGGAAGCATGTACTTTTTTTACATATTTTGCTGAATAGATTCTTTCATTAAAAACAACAACCACACCAACGTCATAAAGCAACTCACTCGCCGCGCATAATATTGAATTTCTTAAATTCGAATACACATCAGTTCCAACATCTTTAGGAGATCGCTGAGAACCAGTTAAAACAATTGGGCGTTGATCCTTAATCGTAACATCCAAGAAATAAGCCGTTTCTTCTAATGTATCCGTACCGTGTGTTACGACAATTCCAGTAACATCTGGATCCTCCAATTCTTTTTGAATTGCACGTTTAAGTTTTTCCATTTTCCCAAAACCCATGGACATACTAGAAATCCGGAAAAGGTCTACAACTTTCATTTCAATATGGTTTGGTAGTTTGCAAAGTGATGCTAATTCTATCCCGCTTAACGCACCAGAAGCCAACATACCATTCGTGGTTTCTTTACTGGCGATTGTTCCACCTGTTGTTATTAATGATATTTTCTCCATACTTTCAGCTCCTGTAATAAAAATTACTTTTCCTTAACAGCCAAATGGTATGCAATCAAGCCTCCATGAAACCGACCATTTTCAATGAAGATTTCATTCGCATTATTTCCGGCTGCTAGAACTCCAGCAATATAGATACCTTCAATGTTCGTCTCCATCGTTTCCTCATTATAAGTAGGCCTTCCTGTAACCTCGTCAATTTTGATGCCCATTGATGCTAAAAATGAATGATCTGGATGATATCCAGTCATTGCAAACACAAAATCATTTTTAATAACCTTTTCCTCGTTACCTACGTGATAAATGACACTCTCCTCTGTGATCTCGTCAATAACCGCATTAAATTCCATCATAATTGTCCCATTACGGACTAATGATTCAAATTCAGGGAGAATCCATGGTTTAATTTTTGAAGAGAATTCTGAGCCTCTATACAGAACTGTAACTCTTGCCCCTGACTTGACCAACTCCAGCGCTGCATCTACACTTGAGTTTTTACCACCGATGACTGTAACATCACAGTTAAAGTACGGATGACCCTCCTTGAAATAATGAAACACTTTAGGAAGCTGTTCACCGGGAATACACATATAATTAGGATGATCATAATAACCGGTCGATACGATGACTCGCAAAGCTGTATAGTCGCCTTTTGATGTCCGGACTAAAAATTTACCATTATCCTGTTTTTCCACTTTTTCCACTTTTTCGAACTTATTCACACGCAGTTCTTTCCTTCTAGCTACCTCCCTATAATAGGCAAGTGCCTGATTACGGACAGGCTTACGGTTTTCCGTAATAAAAGCCGTGTCACCAATCTCCAATTTTTCACTTGAACTAAAAAAGGTTTGATGTGTTGGATACCGGTATATGGAATCCACCACATTGCCTTTTTCAATGATTAGAGACTGTATCCCCACTTCCTTCAGGGCAATTGCAGCAGCCAATCCACATGGACCTCCACCTATGATAATTACTTCTTCATAATTCATTTCTATTCCACTGCCTTCCTACACACTATGTAATTCGTTCTCTAAAAAAAAATAAAAACTCCTATCAGTACATGATAGGAGTTTTTACAAATCTTTTCAATGATAATGCAATGAACGCATTTATTCCTTTACAATCCAAGCTTTGAACCTATTAGATCCAGCCACGGAAGCGTGAAGCTTCAGCCATTTTTCTTACACCAATCATATAAGCGGCAAGACGCATATCAACTCGTCTGGACTGTGCAAGCTCGTAAATATTATTAAAAGATTTCACAAGGATTTTTTCAAGTTTTTCGTCCACTTCTTCTTCAGACCAGTAATATCCTTGATTATTTTGCACCCATTCGAAGTAAGAAACGGTAACTCCGCCAGCAGAAGCCAGGACATCAGGTACAAGTAATATGCCACGATCCGTTAAGATTTGTGTCGCTTCAATTGTTGTTGGACCATTTGCTGCCTCGACAACGATAGAAGCTTTAATATCTGCAGCATTTTCTTCCGTAATTTGATTTTCAATAGCAGCCGGAACTAAAATATCGCAATCCAATTCAAGCAGCTCTTTATTTGAGATTGTGCTTTTAAACAATTTAGTCACGGTTCCGAAACTGTCTCTACGATCTAGAAGATAGTCGATATCCAAGCCTTCAGGATCATGCAGAGCACCATAGGCGTCTGAAATTCCAATCACCTTAGCACCTGCATCGTGCATGAATTTAGCTAAGAAACTACCAGCGTTACCAAATCCTTGAATAACAACTCGTGCCCCTTTAATATCAATTCCGCGCTTTTTCGCAGCTTCATTTATACAGATAGTTACACCTTTTGCAGTTGCTGACTCACGGCCATGAGAACCACCAAGTACAAGCGGTTTACCCGTAATGAATCCTGGTGAGTTGAATTCATCCATACGGCTATATTCATCCATCATCCACGCCATGATCTGGGAATTAGTAAATACATCAGGTGCCGGGATATCTTTTGTCGGCCCTACGATTTGACTGATAGCACGGACATAGCCCCGGCTTAGTCTTTCCAGCTCACGGAAGGACATATTACGAGGATCACAAACGATTCCGCCTTTACCTCCGCCATAAGGCAAATCAACGATACCACATTTCAAACTCATCCAAATGGACAATGCCTTTACTTCTCGTTCCGTCACATTAGGGTGAAAACGGATGCCACCTTTTGTTGGTCCAACAGCATCATTATGCTGTGCCCTGTAACCCGTGAAAATTTTAACTGAACCATCATCCATACGTATTGGCATCTTCACGGTTAATAAACGTAAAGGTTCCTTCAAGAGCTCGTATACCTCTTCAGGATAACCCAGCTTGTCTAACGCTTTATGTATAACAGTCTGGGTAGACCTCAATACGTCGTGTTTTTCTTCCTCATTTACAGGGCCATTACCTTTTGCCGATTCCATCAATAGTACCTCCTAGAAAATCTCATCCATATATTTAGATTATAATTTACAAATAGTCCTCTTCAAGTGCTAGTATACACCTTCGTTATATTTATGCAAGAGTAAAAATGGGAATTTAAAAGTTGGAAATATTCAAAAAATGAAAACGTTATCATACCATGGGTTTTCTTGCTTCTTTTCCTATACTTTATCTTAAACAGGGAATTTGAGACTAATAAGGCAAACCACATTGGAATGTTCAATATGTGTCTGCCCTGTCTCCCTCTTTTTCAACTAATTAAAATGTGAGATTAATACATGTATGGCTTCTTTCTCAATGATGCATGTTCCATATTCGTTGATGCGGTATAGCGTAAGTGTTGAAGCATGGCCATACTCAGCCGCTAAGGAGATGACCGTGTCATAAGTCGTATCTTTTACATTCTCAATCAGTAAATAGTATCTTCCCTCATAATGATAAAGAGTGCTATTAAGCAAGCCATGATATGACAATCTATGAGATAATTGAACGATATCTTCAAACTCATTGAAAACATACAAAATATGGGGGAAGTCATCAATTTTCACTTGCAAATCCAGGAACTCTTCTTCTTCTGTTAATAACTCTTCTTCTTCCTTCGTTACAATGATAATCAACCCCTGAGCAGGCAGGGAAAAAATCTCGATTGCAATGGAACCACTCATTTTAAAGCTGAGTTCTTCACACGCTTCCTCCACCATATCCTGAAATAACTTGTGGACTTTTAAAGAATTCCCTAAAATATCTTCTTTTGTTATTCCTCTATCAATTAAATCATCAAGGGTCAAAAAAATCTTGATTTTATTATTAGTTAATCGCTCCAGCTTCATAAAAAAATGCCCCCTGGTTACCATCTTCATACATCATATGAAGCCTTGGTCTCAGGGTGCATATCCATTATTTATCAAACACTAACCTCTAAATTTTCAACCATTCCTCCCAATCCGATTGAGATCCACCGATTAAAACTCTGCTGAAGGAGGTTCGGATTTCATCCGATACATGGTTCAGTGCCTCTCCTCCAAGACCAACCTTCAAATCAGGAAAATCCCGGCTTAATTCTTCGACAAGTCTTAAGGTTCCTACGAGGTTTTCATTAAGTGAACAAGACATAAATAAGTAGGATGGTCTTATGATTTTTAAAACGGTAAAAAGATCCTTGTCGGCGATGGATTCTCCCAAATAGACCGTTTCATATCCTTTTCGCTTTAAAAAGATTGTAAAAATCAACAGGCCGAATTCATGTTTTTCACCGGGGGCACAAACAGTAAGAGCTTTAGGAAGAAATTCACTGGTTGGAATCATATGCATTACGGAACTAATTCTGGACTTTAGAATGTTAGATGCAAAATGTTCATGAGCAGAAGTAATTTCTCCTCTTTCCCACTTATCGCCAATCTGAACAAGTATGGCACCAATCACATCAACAACAGTATGTTCAATCGTATACATACTGAAAGCTTGGCTGATCAGCATTTGAGCCTTATTTTCATTGAAGCTTATGAGAGCTTCAAGTAGCTCGTCCGCTAACTTTATAGATTGCTCATTATATCGTTTCGTTTCATTAACATCAGTCGCTACAGTGCTAGTTTCGAGAAGTGAAACGGCCTGACTGATTGTGAAGCCCTGATTTGTTTTATTGATTAGCCATTTGAGGGTTTGAAGATGTTTCTCTGTATACAGCCGGTGACCTGAATCATTTCTGACAGGTTCAATAAATTGATAGCGCCTTTCCCATGCCCTCAACGTACCCGACTGAATACCTAGCAGTTTTGAAACTGCCTTAATATTATATTTACCTTCTTGCATGGTTTTACAAAGCCTCCAATAACAGAACATTCATTTGTTGAAATTATAGTGGATTCTTTCAACTCTGTAAAATTTCGATATGCTTGTTTAAGAAGGCAGCTTAATAGGTCTTTTCCACGGCTTCGCCAATTTGCGTATGTTTTCCTCTTTTTAGCGTAAAAAGGTGAGTTTCTGGCTTCGCTTCAAGTCTTAATGGCACTGCGCTTGTCCCATAACCATTGCTCGTCATGTACAAGCAGTCACCCTCTTTTTTTATACTACCGATCTGATATGGCCCATGCCCGAATATCCGAATCTGTCCTCCATGGGTGTGACCTGATAGGACAAGTCTTATATGATGTTCTGGTGTTAATTGTTTTTTAACTAGCGGGTTATGACTGACCAAAATCCGGAATGGCTCATTCCCGCAATCTGATAGAGCAAGGTCAAGCCTATCTCTTTCTTCTGATATATCATCAATACCTAAGAGAGCAAACTTCTCCCCTTTTTGGGACTCAAAAGAAACGGCTGTATTATCCAGAATTTTCACACCATGCTTCAGAAGTGATGCATCTAGCTCATGAAAGTCTCCTTCGTAATCATTATTTCCCCAAACAAAATAAAGGGGACCAAGTACTTTTAATTTCAAAATATTTTGTTCAACTCTCTCCAGAGGAACCCCACTTTCTCTGATGTCACCACCGATAATTACCATATCTGATTTACCGCGGGCTTCCTCAATCAATTTATCCGACACGATCCGTCGATGAAGATCAGATATAAAAAAAATCCGAACATCGCCAAATCCTTCAGGAAAGTCGTTGAAATATAAGTCTTGAAAAATTATCCTATCCTGATTTGCCGTACGCCACATATGTATAACAGTAGCAAATAACAGCAGAATTAAGCCTAAAAATAATCCACATACCAATAACATCTTCCGTAAAACCTTCTTTCTCTACAAATGGCAAGAGTTACCTTCATATAACCATAAAACCATATTACCCGCAATTAAATATTCTTAAAGCGAATAATCATTTATTTTCATGATATAAGTTTATATCATAGTTCTTCTTCATCATTTCAAAAACCTTATGGCGACTTTTCCATTCATCCTCTTTTTCCCACAGCTGCTTACTTTTATTAATGATTTCGCAACGAAGCAACTGAAACTCCTTCTCAGCTTTATCAAGCTTCTTTTTAATTAATATCATATATCCATATAACCCAAATGCTGCTGCTAAAAAAGAAAATGGCTGAAATGGTCAACAAAAACACTAAACATCTTAAAAAAAGAATAGGAATAAGGAACTACAATATAAAAATAAAGATAAATCAAAAAAAGAGCAGCAATAATCATTGTTGCCCATAAACTATGAAGATGTTTCTTTTTTAGAGCCTCGAACTTTTTTTTTCGATCTACAACGTTCTGCAGCATTTGCTTTGTTGCTTGATCCGTTTTTTCATCCAATAAAATAATTGTAGATTCCATTTTCCTTCCCCCTCATAACTACCCTTTAAGTCATAATATGAGATTGTCCAGAAAAAAATGATAAATAACTAGGCATGATTAGCCTCTTTGCGGAACAAACAAAAACTGTATGAAAGTAAAAAACACCCTGCCTCAAAAGACAGAGTGTTCATTATTATTTCTATTTCTTTATTGGAATTTTTAAAACCTGACCCTTGGAAATTTCATTGCCATTCAGTCCGTTCCAATCCTTAATTAGAGCAATTCCTTCCTGTGATTTGTAGTAATTCATGGAAATTCGGAATAATGTTTCTTCCGCTTTAACAGTATGTAAGACAACCTTATATTCATCCTTATTTGGCTTGACTGGTGCTCTTTCCGTTGTTTTTTTGTCTTCTGCTGCTTCTTTCTTGGCTTTTTCTTCAGCTATTTGCTTTGCCTTGGCTTTTTCCTCAGCTATTTGCTTTGCCTTAGCCTTTTCTTCAGCTATTTGCTTTGCTTTAGCTTTTTCTTCAGCTATTTGCTTTGCCTTAGCCTTTTCTTCAGCTTCTTGCTGCGCTTTAGCTTTTACTTCAGCCTTTTTCTTTGCTTGTTCCTTTTCTTCAGCCTTCTGCTTTTCTTTATCTTTCTTCTTCTCTGCTTCAGACTTGGCTGAATTTTTTTCTTCTTTCTCCAAATCATTATCTTTTAAATCATCTGCAGTTGCTGTAGTTGGTATCGTTTCTTTATCAGCGTCTTCATTTTCATTATAGTTCACTACTTGATCACTTCTTGTACCACGTTCAGGTTTTTCTTGAAGATATGTATTAAGACTGTAAAATCCAATCGGAAGCAAGATAAAAAACAACGATAATAACTTAATCATCGGAAACTTAATCTTCACTTTACTTTTTTTCTTTTTATTCTGATGGACTTGGCTACGCTTTGGCAGAGATGACTTCGCCTTCTGACGTTCGACTCGCGTCCCAAGTTCACCAGCCTGATCTTTGGCTTTCCCATTCTTTTTTACATCATTCATATAGGTCACCCCCTTTCTTGCTCAACCCGCTTTGCTTGTTTCCTCCTGATTAATACTCCAAGGATAAAGTCAATCAAAAAATGGGCCGTGATCGTCACCAGTAAATTATTTGTCCATTCAAACAGAAACCCGATAAAGAAGCTCAAAACCAAAACATTTAAAAATAAAAACCAATTAAATAAATAGCGATAATGAACCGCCGCAAAAATAATACTCGTCCATAGTAAACCAAGATGAGTTTGTAACACTCCACGAAATAATAATTCCTCACTTATTGCTACCACTAAAGCAACAACAAAAATCATCGAGTAAGACAGACTACTGAAAATGCGTTCGTTAATCCCACCATCATCTTGATAGGATGATGGCGTCACTCTCATCATAAATAGATCAAATAGAACGACTATAATTCCTGCAGGGATACCAAATAACAATATATTAAGGTCATTAAAGATAAATAAGTCGAAAAAAGTAGAACGATCATTAAATAAAATAATACCTAAAAAAAGGCTAACGTTAAGAGAATAATTTGTGTAAGAAACAAATTATATAGCAACTGCTTATCTGTTAGCTGTTTTATTAATTCAGCTTGCTTATTTTTCATCCCAATTTTCCTTCTTTAATAATATAAAAGCCAATTCCTGTTTCCAAGTGGTATAAGAATTAACTTGTTCTACCTTCACTGCGGGCAATAAATCGATCATCTTATTCGCATCCATTCCACAGAAGTCGCAGCAGAAAGGATTCAACTTTTGCTGCTTTTCATCAAAGTAATTCAGAATTCCCAAACGGCGACACTCCTGAGCATATATCCAATTGAGAAATCTATGCAATTTTTCCTGATTCCGGGACTTTCTCTTTTGACAATACTCTTTCATCTCTGCCATATGCTGTAAAGGATCTTGATTTCCTGTAAGAAACTGTGTAAAAAAACGAAGCTGAATATCATTTAAGGAAAAAGATTGAGACAGCTGTTCTTTTTCAGAAAGAGTCAAATTTGCTCCTATCTTTTTTGCTTCACTCAGGAAGGAACAAACACCCTCTATTTGCAAATCGGTCGGCAATTGTTGTTCCATCAAATGAAGGGGAAGCCCTTCATCTCCTTCACTATATAATAAGACTGCTACACTTTGTTTCCGATCACGCCCCGCCCTACCTATTTCCTGCAAATAAGATTCCATTGTAGAGGGCATATGAAAATGGATAACATATCTGACATCCGATTTATTTACACCCATACCAAAAGCACTCGTTGCGCATATTATTTTTAATTGGCCAGAAATGAATTGCTGCTGAATAAGCATTCTTTGTTCCTGATCCATGCCGCCATGATAAAAATTGACGCTATCTACCCCGTTTTCCTGTAAAAATCCAGTGACGGCTTCTGCCACCTTTTTAGATGAAAAATAAATAATGCCACTCCCCGTGAATTTTCTGACAAGCTCCAGAACACGGAATAGCTTTTCTTCGTAGCTGAATAGTCTCTCAGCAAGTATGGCAATATTATCCCTATCTACAGATGATACAGTTTCTTTAGCTTGATTGATATTGAGTTTTCCAATGATATCTTTCCGCACTTCTTTTGTTGCAGTTGCCGTTAAGGCGAGCGTTAGTGGATTGTTCAACTCACGTCTAACTTCTCCTAAATTCAAATAATCAGGTCGAAAATCATACCCCCATTGTGAGATACAGTGTGCTTCATCAATGACAAACAAACCTATGTCTAAGGTCTTTAAAGACTTTATCACACCCTCAAGGCTAAGCATTTCAGGAGATAAAAAAATAAACCGATACATATGTAAGCGATCGAAAGCCTCCCTTTTTTGATTTAACGTCAAAAAAGAATTAAGGGTTAATACACTTTTTTCACCTCTCATTTTGAGCTGATCTGCCTGATCCTGCATTAAAGATAATAACGGAGAAACTATTAAGGTCGTCTTATTCAAAAGGTAAGCAGGCAACTGATAACACAATGACTTACCTGACCCCGTTGGCAACATCGCTAAAGTATGACAGCCAGACATCAATGATTCAATCACTTCTTTTTGTCCTGGACGGAATTTATCAAATCCAAATTTTTCTTTTAAAACATGCTCTAAATTCATCATCCATCACCCAATTTCGCAAGTACAAGCCTTATTTGGAAAAAACTAATCTGTTTATTATCAACTTCCTGTTTGATTGCCTTTAGCTGCTTGGTATTGAGTTCCTTAATTGCAGCGATGATTTTCCTTTCAGCCTCATGGGATACATATTCAGCAATTGGAAAGCTTTTATCCGATAAGACAATTTCAACAAGATGATCTTCAATGGTGTTGACTTTTAAACGGCGGATTTCTGCTATTTCAAACAAAGTTTTACCTGCTTGAATATATCGCAATGTCGTTTGTGTAGAATGAGTCAAATGAGGATTGCCACTCCTTTGCCAATCACTGAATAAGGATGCCAAAATAGGGTAATCTGTTACCTGTTCTATTTCCGCAAGCATTTGATGTAACGAGTCAAGAAATGTAAAGCGCACATACTCTTCTTCTACATCTTTCCTTTTCGCAATCTGTTCAAACGTAAGTCCAATCCTGTTTACCCCTGTTAATTTCAAAATAAAAATATCTCGTTTTAAATTACTTTGCAGCTCTAATAACGATATCAGTTCTTCATAAAGATGCTGCGCAATCAACCCTCGGTCCTGGCGATTGTTTTGTAAGAATTCCTTTACAAAACATTGGATTTTGGGGTTTCGTTGTATAGGATAAAAACGTCTTTCATTGTGGACAATATGGGATATAGTTTGTATGAGTAAGTTTAATCTCCCCCAGAATATCGGGGTGATATTTTGATATTTCCAGCCATTTAAGGATGTTGGAAAAGGATTCTTCTTCAAATAATCGGTTAACTTTCTCCCGCCTTGCCCACTAATTATATAAGCATCGGTTTTATCGGTTATCTCAATGAAATTATGCTCATGAAATAGTTGAATGTTTTGATTTAATTGTTGTCGGGTAAAACGAGGTATTGTCCCAAATATATTCGTTAACCCGAATAAGTGGGCATCCTGGATTGTCTGTGACGACTTTTTGCCCTGTAGCATATGATAAATAGCATAAATAGAACGTTCGCCTTGAAATTTTTTTATTGCATATAGAATGATTACCTGTAGATAATTATTCATGGGACTCACATCCTTGTTTCAATTAACCAATTACACCTATTGTATCAAAAAACTGCAAAAATCGCCGTTTTTAATGATAAATACCATAAGAAATTGTGGCTAAATGACGAAGGAAAGCAAAGATCAAAATAATATTTTCTATATTTATCATTGACATTCCACATCATAATAGTTAGTATCAATACAATTTCTATTGAAAAGTTTGGCATTCGGTCTTACAATAGGAAAGAGATAATAATCTGAAATAAAAAGATTATCAGTTGTTAATCAACTTAGGAGGGGTTATATTCATGGCTAAATTTACAATTGTTGATAAAGAAACATGTATCGCTTGTGGAGCTTGCGGAGCAGCAGCACCGGATATATATGATTATGATGACGAAGGGATTGCATTTGTTACCCTTGACGATAACGAAGGTATCGTTGAAATTCCAGATGTACTTATAGATGACATGATGGACGCATTTGAAGGATGTCCAACAGATTCTATTAAAGTTGCTGACGAGGCATTTGACGGGGATGCACTAAAATTCGAATAAAGGTACAAGCCATTTTCAATCGAAAATGGCTTTTTTTTTGCTACTTATGTCCCTTCCCCTACTAACCAAATTAAACAGACAAAAAACCGGACATAAATATCCGGTTTTTTGTGTTTCTATAGTTAATGCCATTAAGCATTTTTATATAATACTTGCTTATTGATCCATGTCTGTAATTTAATAAACAACAACATGAATACAGAAGTGATAAGCACGCCTTTAATCACATTGAAAGGTAAGATTGCAGTCGTTACGAACTTCCTTGACTCGGGTGCCGACATTGCATCCCATCCCATAAAGAAGGTATATGCCGGTAAAAAGACATAATAGTTTAAAACACTCATAACTACCGCCATGGTAACTGTACCAGCAAGTAAAGCGAAAGTCATCCCTTTTTTTGAATTGATTTTTTTAAATACATAGTAAGTTGGCAAGACGAACAGTATTCCTGCTATAAAGTTAGCGATATGCCCCACAGGTACAGCAGTCATTGTCCCTGTCATGACTAAATCCAATAGGTTTTTAAGAAATTCAACTAGAATTCCAGCCATCGGACCGAAAATCAATGCTGCCATCAGTGCTGGAATGTCACTAAAATCAACATTCAGAAAAGGTGGAAATCCTGGAAACGGAAAATTCAAAAGCATCAATAGATATGAAATGCTTCCCAACATTGCCAGTGTGACCATTTTATTCACTTTGTTCTTTTTCATAGTTCTCTCTCCTTCTTTTTCTGATCTACCCGAAAAAGAGGTTAGTGCTCCTTCATCATGTTGATGTTCAATAAAAAACCCTTTAATTCCGACTGAATTAAAGGGATAAATTAAAGGTTTCATCAAACAAACGTTCAGTAAATGACTGTTTGAACGCAATCAGGAACCTCCATCTTCTCCCATCCAGACTATACTGTCGGCTTTGGAATCACACCAAATCCTGCCCCGTAAGGCTCGCGGGCTTAGAAGAATTATTTCTTCATCACCGCCGGTGGGGAATTACACCCCGCCCCGAAGATAGACCTATAAAATTTTATTTTACAAATTCCATTATATATGACTTTCCTTTTTTTGAATAGTTTTTTTTAATTTGAAAGTTTATATGAAGATATTCATTTTTCATGGCCACCATAATTTCTTACATATCAATGTATTAAAACAAAAATTATATTGACGATTATATCAATTTTAAGATTATTTAAAATAATTGTTCTTTTTCAAACAATAGATGATAAATCCATTATTATTGCGGACTTATACAATTATTTCACTTAATAATAATTATTTTAAGCGCTTACATTAATAAATGCCAAATTGACATATTCGGCATTTCAATTGTAAAATTAACTGAAATTTAAGATAATTTTTCCCTTAGGAAGGTGTTTACACGTGTATCGGATTTTAGTAGCAGATGCCATCAAACCCGAAGGACTCGGACCGCTATCAGAGGCATCCAATATCCTTCTTATTCAAAAGACAGTAGAAGAAGCATCAAACGAACTTGCTGAGATTGATGCAATACTTGTTAGAAGCGCAACAAAAGTTACGGAAGATTTAATGAACCGTATGCCACAGTTGAAAATTATTGCACGAGCTGGTGTCGGCGTTGATAATATTGACATCCCTGCTGCGACTAAACGTGGGATTGTCGTCGTTAATGCACCTGATGGCAATACCATTTCAACAGCTGAACATACATTTGCAATGATGGCTTCACTAATGCGCCACATTCCGCAAGCATATGCATCTCTGAAGAATGGGGAGTGGAAACGTTCTTCTTATACTGGAACAGAACTACGCGGTAAAACATTAGGTATAGTGGGTTTTGGACGTATCGGAGGAGAAATCGCCAAACGCGCAAAAGTTTTTGGTATGGAAGTCATTGTATTTGACCCATTCTTAACTGCTGATCGTGCAAAAAAAATGTCTGTCATTTCCCTGCCGTTAGATGAGTTACTTCCTAAAGCAGACATTATTACTGTTCATACACCTCTGACGAATGAAACTAGAGGATTAATAAATAAAGAAAAACTACTTACCTGTAAAAAGGGTGTTTATGTATTAAATTGTGCCCGTGGCGGAATTCTTGACGAAGATGATTTATATGAAATGATTGTTAAAGGGCATGTAGCAGGCGCAGCGTTGGACGTTTTCGTTGAAGAACCTCCGCTTGGCCATAAGCTACTTGAACTTGATAATGTCATTGCTACACCTCATTTAGGTGCTTCTACAAAAGAAGCTCAATTAAATGTTGCAGTACAGGTTGCACAAGAAGTGCTGACTTATTTTGAGGGAAATCCAGTTTCAAGTTCTATCAACCTTCCAGCCATTTCTAAAGAAGTGTTTGAAAAGGTTCAGCCATTTTATCAACTCGTACAGCAAATGGGATCAATTGCATCTCAATGTATGAAAGAAGGCATCCAAGAGATTTCCGTTACATATGCGGGAGAATCATTGGACTTTGATACAGCGATTTTGACAAAAAGTTTAATATCAGGCTTCTTTAAATCAAGAGTTGACGCTTCGGTCAATGAAGTGAATGCCTTGCTGATTGCAAAAGAGCGCGGTATTACCGTTGGCGAAAAAATCTCTGCAGACTCTTTAGGATATTCTAACCTGATCAGCCTTAAAGTAAAAGGTGATAACCGTGAACTAACAATCAGTGGCACTTACATTGAAAATTATGGTTCTCGTATTGTAAATTTGAATGGCTTCAAAATCGACTTCCATCCGGAAGAAAATTTACTATATATCCAACACACCGATAAACCTGGTGTAATTGGTAATGTAGGTAAGATACTTGGTGATCATGAAGTGAATATTGCAACCATGCAGGTAGGTCGAAAAGAAGCTGGCGGAGAAGCTATCATGGTTTTAAGTTTTGATAAACCATTAAGTGATAACATGAAGCAATTTTTAAAGGAAACAGAAGAAATTACATTCATGGCTCTCATTTCATTATAAGAAAAAAAGAATGTGCCCTTAATGCGGGCACATTCTTTTTTCTACGAGATTTTAGATACTCAGCAACCATTATCAAGATGTTTTATATAGCCCAGCTCCCTCTTCTTTTGACAACTTCCTCCCTTCAATTCACTTGGTTAGGGGCTTTGGGTACTACTATGTCTTCTGTTAGATTTAGATTGCCAACTTTTTCAATTGGAGCATTTTCAAACTTTACTCTGTTAAAGCCAAATTCCTTTGCAATAAAGAGAATAGCTTCTAAAGCTTGAAGAGAATCCTCACTATTTTCAATTGCCGCTTGTTCTGCTAATTGAATAGTCACAAGATCTCCATCTGAACTTATTTTTTCCCAAATTAAATCATCGGGGATAGCAGAAGATATCCCCTCTATGTCTGGCTCCTCTTTTCCTGCCTGAAGTGCCTCCTCAAAGTCTTGATAATCCATATTACTTGGTACAAGAAACTTTGGTGAGGATTCATCACTTTGATAAAGTAGAAATGTGCGTTTTTTTTGTTGAGGTATATCTGCTTCCTTTAAAAATCCTGCATGGGCAAACCTTGCACCTTGCTTTCCATCTGTAGCAAAGGTCATCTTCTCTATATTAAGATAGGACAGCGTCTCTTCCATCGTATGAAGAAAGAGGATATCCTCATCCAATAACTGGCTGTCTTCATGTAGCTCAATATGAGCAGTATTCATTTCGGTTCCTTGGGTAATCTCAATATCAAGCGGGAAATAGTCAGAGAGACCATATTGTTCCTCATTGATATCCGACATTTGATTAACTAACTGATTTAGAGTATCCGATTCATCATAACGATTGACAACAATTGAAATCGGGATGACAAAATTCTGTTGATTATCTGGCACACCCATGGTAATTGTCGATTTATTTTTCAGATTGCCTGGGTAAATTGCAGGAGCAAGGGCTACTGCCTTGTCCTTTTTTACCGGTTCACTATCGAAAACTTCTTCTTTAGTTTCTATATCTTCTTCACGCATACTCTGAAGCTTACTATTTTCCTCTTTGTCTTCGGCAGACTTATCTTTTACCTTTGCATCCTGTTGTTCATGATCTGGCAGGCTTTTAAGTTCAGAGACAGCTAATTTCTTATCGCTGCTCTCCTCTTTGCTTGTAGTCCCTTCTTTCCCAATAATCAGTGAAGAGGCCAAAACAACCATTAAGAATAAGGAGGCAACACCCACAATAAGAGGAAACCATTGTTTTTTCCGCTTTTTATTATGAATCCTTGCATACACCTCATCCTTTGTTCGTTTGTCTTTTACTTTCGGAAGCTGGTGAAGCATGTCTTCAATTTCGTTTTCTTTCCAACGGGGTTTTCTCAATGGGGTCATCCTCCTTTCCAGACAAATCTTCCATCATCTTTTTAATTGCTTTTAACGCACGATGCTGGGTTGTTTTAACCTTACTTTCACTCCAATTTAATACCTCCGCGGTTTCTGATATGGACAATGCTTGAATATATCGTAATATGATGACGGACCTTTGATCGACCGTGCATCGGTTCAAACATTGATATATATCATGGATATCATCATTCATAATAGCCACTTCATCCGGAATAGGCTGAGTATCTTTAATCATTTGCCTCTCCCAGTCGAAGTTAGAAAAGATTTTGTCTCTCCACCGTTTTTGTTTCCGAAAATAATCAATCGTCACATTTCTCGCAATAGAATATATCCACGTTTTTTCACTACTTTTTCCCTCGAATCGGTCATAGGCCTTCATAACCCTGATATAAACCTCTTGAACAAGGTCCTCTGCCGATTCCCGATTTTTAGTCATATAATAAATGAATTGATAAATTTCGTGATGATACTTTTCATAAAGATCGTGGAAAACGGAATCCATCATTTCCCCACATCCGTTCATAAATATAGTCGTCATTCATATATAAAAGTTACACTTTACATATGATCTTATTACAAAATTCAGTGAATTTCTATATAGAAGAGTCCTATTCACTAGAATATTACTAACCTGTTCTCTTTCTATGAAAAAAGACAAAGACAAGTTGGAAATAAATCCAATTGCCTTTGTCTCCACTGTTTCTTATGAAACAAGATTTTCTGGCAAACAACCAGTTATTCATTCAGTATTTTCCATTATTCGAGGTAGAATAATGCTGAATGTCGTCCCTTTTTTAGGTAAACTGTTTACCGAAATGTAGCCATCATGGGCATTAATGATATTTTTAACAATAGCCAATCCCAAGCCAGTACCCGAACGACCGCGTGTACGTGCTTTATCCGCTTTATAGAATCTCTCGAATACAAAGGGTAAATCCTCTTCAGGGATACCCGAACCAGAGTCCTTCACATCAATAATCAGCCCTCTTCGATCACTTGTCCTTTGAATGACATCAATGTTCCCGCCTGGAGGGGTATGTCGAATCGCATTATCAATTAAATTCGTCAATACCTGTTCAATTCTGTCGGGATCGAAACACCACTCGATTCCATTGTCTTGAAGATTAGTGGATATCGTTATCCCTTTTTCTTTAGCTAACCCGGAAAATTTGCTTGTAATCCTCTTTAAATAAGATGAAATAGGTATGCATTCATAGTTGAGACTCATTTTTCCTGATTCCAATTTAGCTAGATCGAGTAAATCATTGACTAAACGGCCCATTCTTAGAGATTCATCATAAATAATCCTGGCCATTTCCATTTTTTCCTCTTCACTTCCAGCTATGTCATCAACAATCGCTTCACTATATCCTTGCAGCATTGAAATCGGCGTTCTTAACTCATGAGAGACGTTTGCTATGAAATCAGTCCTAAGTTTGTCCATACGTCTTTCATCACTCATATCACGAATGATAGCTACTGCTCCGCGAATATTGTCGGCATTTGTATATAAAGGACTGACAATCAATCCCCAGTCCCTACCCTGCAATGTAATTTCCCCGACTTGCTCCTTATCGAAAGACTCTGATTCATCAAATAGATTCATCAGTACCAAAGGGACATTTACATTATCTTCCCGATTGTAGCCTTTTTCAAAGTACCAAGATTGCAGAAATCTTTCCGCTGGCGGATTTGTTTCCAGGATAGTTCCATCTTTATTGAAGGTAATGACCCCATCCGCCATACTACTAAGGATGCTCGAAAGATGTTCTTTTTCCTGGCTAAGAGCATTCATATTGAATTTCAATTGCTTTCTCATCTGATTAAATGCTATTGCCAACTCACCAATTTCATCCTGCGTCAAGATAGGCACCTTTGTATCAAATTTCCCCCTAGCAATGGCTAGGGCGGCTTCCCTCATCTTCACCAGCGGAGCATTGATCCTTGTAGATAAAAAGAAAGCAAAAATCGTTGTTAAAATAATTGCAATCCCTGCTGCCAAAAGAATGAATTGCGTTGTGGACTTAGTGGTTTCTTCCATGGATTCCAAGGATTGAAATAAGAAGACCTCGTCCTGCTCCCCATTTAGTTCAAGTGGCACTCCGACAACGATTGCAGATAATTCCTTATTTCCATTGTCATCAGATAGCGCCATTTCTTTTTTTACAGTCTTTCTTTCCGTAAAAACTTTCTGCAAATCGGGATCATTTTTAATTGACTCTGGCGTAATTTTAATCTCCTTATCACCGATTGATGAGAATATCATTTTGTCATCATTAAGGATAATCATTTTCGTTTCGTCGCCTATCAATTCCGAAGCTATTTGTAAAACATAATTGCTAGAGCCCTGATGATCATTTGTAACCTCTATGATCTGCTCTGCCGTTTTGGTTAAATCATTTTCAATATTTTCAATTTGAAAATTCTGAAAGAATTCTACTAATAGAACGGTTAAAACGATTAATACAAATGACACGAGCAAAAGAATGGTTGCCCAAAGCTTCCCTACAACACTGCCCCATAACATCAGTCATTAATAACTTCGAACTTGTAACCGACACCCCAAACAGTGACAATCATCTTGGCAGCATTTTCGGATATACGGTTTAATTTTTCACGTAGGCGTTTAACATGCGTGTCAACAGTTCGAAGGTCTCCAAAGAATTCATAATGCCACACTTCTTTTAACAATTGCTCGCGATCAAATACTTTATCAGGTGATTTCGCTAAGAAATACAATAATTCATATTCTTTTGGTGTCAAAGATACCTCTTTATCATCAGCAAGTACACGATGTGCATCATTATCAATTGTTAAATGGGAAAAGACAATCACATCTTTTGTCGTCGTTTCGGTCTGAACGTAACTCGTGCTTGAAGAACGGCGTAATAACGCTTTCACCCTTAACACAACTTCACGAGGACTGAATGGTTTGACAATATAATCATCAGTTCCTACTTCAAATCCTTGGACCCGATTGACTTCTTCTCCTTTTGCAGTAAGCATGATTATAGGTGTTGTTTTTTTCTCTCTTAACTCACGGCAAACTTCGATTCCATCTTTACCTGGCATCATAATATCCAATAAAATTAAATCATAATCATTTTCAAGAGCTTTTGATAAAGCAACATCTCCATTTTCAGCTTCATCAATTATGTATTCTTCTCTTTCCAAATACATTTTTAACAAACGGCGGATTCTTTCTTCATCATCCACCACGAGAACTTTAATAGCATTATACATTATGTAATCAGCCTCCCTACATATATTTTACAAAATGAAAACTTCTATGACTAATATTTTTTCCTTCCAAAGTACGATAAATAGCCAATTCTGTTTAGCTTCTATGAACTATTCACCATTTTGTCACAATAAACACACTCCTTCTGTTCCCTCACTAATGCCTGCTGTTATTTCCCCCGGAATAACATGGAAATAAAAGTATAGAAAAAGGGATCATTCTTAGAAACATCGATAAGTATTCTCCTCGATGTTTCTACCAAAAGACCCCCTTAATCTAATTTATTAAATTACCGAATCAAGCATACGAATGCAAACCAGCAATAACAAGATTAACAAATATTAAGTTAAATATCATAATAGCAAAACCGATAACGGCTAGCCATGCTGATTTTTCTCCCTGCCAACCCTTTGACATACGCAAATGTAAGAAAGCGGCATAAAACAGCCAGGTAACCAGTGCCCAAACTTCTTTCGGATCCCATCCCCAGAATCGTGTCCAGGCAACTTGAGCCCAGATCATGGCAAAAATGAGGGCTCCAAGTGTAAAGATTGGAAAACCGATAAGAACCGAACGATAACTGATTTCATCCAATAAATTCAAATTTACATTTTTGACAATCGGTTTGATCAATGCGGCAACTCTTTTACGAGAAATCAGTCTAATCAGACCATAAAGAACGAGTCCGATTCCCATCGACCAAATGACTGTATTCAGTTTCTTAGCATTAATTATCGCAGGCATGTTCACCAGTGGTTCAAATCGTTCTGTATCAGTTAGTTCCCCTTCATGGGGACCTACAAGTGCAGGAAGGTTAAATTCCTGTTTAGCCAGCTCATCATGTTTATCGACCCAATCAAAATTCGCTTTATAGTCCATGGCTGCGAAAGTTGAAGTGATAATGACAAAACCTATGGTACTTACTAACGTGTACATGATGATTTCGAGCCAGAACGTTCGTTTGCTAGATTGAGATTGATCTACGAATTTGACTAAATAAATTATAGCAGCAATAAAACTAATCGCAAGGATAGACTGTCCTGCTGCTGCAGTTGTTACATGAATATGAAGCCAATCACTCTGCAGTGCAGGAATGAGCGGTGAAATTTCTGTTGGGAACATACTTGCATATGCGATAATTAATAAGGCAATAGGTAAGGCAAATAGCCCAAGAGCAGGCAATTTATAAAGGAAATAAATTAATATGAAAGCACCAACCAGCATCATTCCGAAAAAGGTTGTAAATTCAAATAGATTACTTACCGGCGCATGCCCGGCAGCAATCCACCTAGTGATAAAATATCCAATTTGTGAAGCAAAACCGAGAATGGTAATCATAATCCCCAATTTAGCCCATTTGTTTTGTTTCTTTTCCTCTGCTCCTCGTTTATCCTTAATCGATCCTCCGAATAGAAAGGTAGCAATCAGATATAAAATAAAAGCTGCATATAAAAAGTTACTGCTTAATTCAGCCATTTAAAACTTCCCCCTTAGTAGAAGATTTCTCCTCCTCAAGTTGATCCGATGGTTCGCAAAGAGAAGTGGATTCTATCGCATGTTTTATATCCCTTTTAATACCGTGCCAGTTTTTGTTTGTATGGCCGGAAATTAATATCTCCTCATTTTTCCTTTTAATCCAAATACGTCGGTGATTCCAATATGAACCTTGGACAACACCTACCATAAAAATGATTCCGCCTGTGAACAAAATCCACAGTGTAAGGTCTTTTCTAACCGTCAAAGCAGTGACATCTTTAGTTTCTACACCATTAAAAGCCATTTTATATGTATTTTCACCTAATGGTTCCACAGTCTCTTTTATCGCAACAAAACTAACTTCACCATCTGGTTTATCCGGTGTGTACATTTTAAAGATAAATGCCGGATTATTCGGAATCTTCGATATCGTTCTTGGGTGGCCTTTTTCATCGAACTCGAAATCTGGGAAGTAACTGATTAAATCTACTGAATATCCCTTATTTAATTCGTATTTCTTTTGAGGGTTATTCAAATCAACCTTCAAGCTTCCATAATTCTCTTCGGTTTTTTTATTAATTAAATTAAAAGCCATCGTACTAAGTTCATCTAATTTATAGTCCACTTGGTAGAGAGCATAATGATCATGTTTCAAAGGTTCATTGACTTTAATTTTAAAATCTTTGAGCTTATCAAGGTCCACTTTTTCCCCAGGTATCGTTTCTCTCTGAGCCTCGTATAGTGTGACATCGGATTGATAGGTTTTAGCTATTGTACCGGTTTTGTCTATTGCAGCACTGTATTGCTCATCCTCTTTATTTTCCTTGTCATACACCTCTAAGGTAAACCCATTATTCTGGAGATAATATTCCCCATTTGTACCCGGAATTTCTTTCGTCTCGCCTTCTCGGAGCCAGAGAACTTTGTCAATATACATCCCGGGGACAGAGCGCAATAACGCCCCAATTAAAAAAATGATAAGTCCGATATGGTTTACGTAGGGTCCCCAACGTGAAAAACGGCCTTTTTCAGCAAGAATATTACCGCTTTCCTCTCGTATATGATAACGCTGCTTTTTCAATCTTTTTTTCACATCTTCAAGGTCGATATCTTGTTCATCCAGCTTTGTCACTCCATAAATTCTCTGACGTTTCATAAAACCGTCATGACGTGTGACTCCTTGTTTCTTCAATGAACGATATAAAGGAAAAAAGCGATCAATGCTGGCAATCAAAAGTGATATGCCTAACATGCCAATAATAATCAAATACCACCATGAACTATACAAATTATGAAATCCAAGTTCATAATACACCTTTCCGAACCAGCCGTATTCTAATTCATAATGCTCTGCTGGCGTCGCAGTCGAAGGGATGTACATTTCCTGTGGCAATATTGTACCAATCGCTGAAGCAACTAAGGCAATGACAATGAGCGTCACTCCTACCTTAACGGAAGAAAAAAAGTTCCATATCTTATCAATGATTGTTTTTTTATAAGTTTGTGAGCGTCTGGCACTACCTTCATATCGCATATCAATAAGCTTGTTTTCTTTTTCGTTTCCAAGTACCATCCCGCATTTACCACAAATTTTTGTACCAAACGGATTTACATGACCACAATCGCATTTTACTTCATTCATGTCAAAAACTCCCCAATATTATGGTTTAATTCTCTCCATATGCTTTTGGATGCTCTCTTCTGTCAAAGCTCCGGTAATGATATCTACCACTTCTCCCTCTTTATCAATCAAAAAGGTGACCGGCAAAATATCCACGCGATATGCATTCTCTACTTTACTACCATTATCGATCATGACAGGAAAGGTAAGATTATGTTTTGCAATAAAATTGTTGACAGCATAGTCAGATTCCCCAACATTCACGGCTAATATCTCAACGCCCTGGTCTTTGTAGTTTTTATATTGACTTTCCATATAAGGCATTTCATATTCACATGGCTTACAATATGTACCCCAAAAGTTCAAAAAGACACCTTTTCCTTTATAGTCGGACAACTTATGCTCTTTGCCTTCCATATCCGTCAAAACGAAATTAGGTGCATCTGATCCTTTTCGAAGACTTTCATTCTTTTCTTTAGTGAAGTTTGTATAAAGGGCAAACACTAAAGCTGCACCTAACAGCAGAAGAATGATGGTTCTGCTAACTAGGCGTCGCTTTTTTTTATCCATAGAAATCCTCCTAAGGCAACACTAAAATTTAACCATACCATCATACCATTTAACACTATGTCCATATTTTTTACATTTCCGAAGGTTTTGTGACACTCTTTTCCGATTTAGGAAAGAAAGGGTATTTACAGGTTGTTTTCCACCACCTATCCCTCTAGTTAGAAGAATGGGGTAGTGGTTTCAACCTATTAATACGGGATAACTTCTTTCTTACATTCTCCGTTGTTTAGGCTCGGTTGTTGCTAAAGTTCGCATTAATTTGACTTCATGTGGAGTCAATTCACGGGAGTCACCAGCAGTTAAACCTGCTAAAGTTAAAAAGCCATATTGTTCCCGCTTCAATTTAATTACAGGATGACCAATTGCTTCAAACATCCGGCGGACTTGTCGATTTCTTCCTTCGTGTATAGTGATTTCCACAATAGCCGTTTGCTTTTTTTTGTCGGTTGACAGAACCCTAGTCTTAGCTGGAGCTGTCTTACCGTCCTCCAATTTGATTCCCTTTTCTAACTTTTTCAAGCTTTCACGTAATGGCATTCCTTTCACTTTTGCCACATACACTTTATCTACTTCATGTTTCGGATGCATTAACGTGTTTGCAAACTCACCATCATTCGTTAAAAGCAATAAACCAGAAGTATCATAATCCAGGCGGCCAACTGGATAAATCCGTTCACTAATGTAAGGGAAATAGTCCGTTACAACTTTTCTATTCTTGTCATCCGAAACTGCAGATATAACACCACGCGGTTTATAAAATAAGAAATAAACCGGAGCTTCTTTTTCAAGTGGGACTTCATTAACCTGAACCTTGTCATTAGGACCGACCTTCACACCCAATTCCTTCACTACTTTGCCGTTCACTTTTACCTTACCTTCTAAAATCAACTCTTCTGCCTTACGACGGGAAGCCAGTCCAGCATGAGCTATCACCTTTTGTAATCGTTCCATCTATCTTCACCCCATAGTATAATCATTCGTTTGTTATTGTCTATACATACACAATCATACAATTATTACATATAGAGAGGCAAAAACAAAAGGTTTTTCGTGATTAAGAGCTTATCTTTTATTATTACACCAATTATACAGACGGTTAAATGGGTTGGTTTCCATAATGAGTGTAACATAGCTTATTTTTCCATACAAAAAAATGTATCTTTTGATGAAGGTTTGATTTTAATAAAAAATACTTGTTGGCCTTTTGCAAAAAAACAGTTTACGTATAAGGACAAAAAAAGAAATGGAATGATCCATTTCCGTGACTTTTATTTCATTCCGAATACGAGAGTTACAACGACAACAGCAGCTACAATTCCGATTAGATCCGCTAATAGACCAACCTTGAGCGCATCACCCATTTTCTTGATTCCCACAGCTCCAAAATAAACGGTCAAAACATAGAATGTGGTATCTGTGCTACCCTGAATGGTGGCAGCTAAGCGCCCAACGAAGGAATCCGGCCCATAAACTGAAATTAAGTCACTGGTCATTCCTAAAGCTGCCGTACCTGATATCGGGCGGATTATCGCAAGTGGTAAAACCTCTGCTGGAAAATGAAGCATGGCAAGCAATGGATTTAATAAATGTACAATAAAATCCAGTGCCCCCGATGCCCTAAATACGGAAATGGCCACAAGCATTCCTACTAAGAAAGGTATAAGGGAAAAGGACATGCTAATTCCTTCCTTCCCCCCCTCGACGAAGGTCTCATAGGTAGGAACTTTTTTCAATGTCCCGTAAAGTAATATTGTTAGAATCAAAAGCGGTATCATCCAAATTGAAATGGTGGTCATCCAGTGCAACATCCTATTCCCTCCCGTTCCTTTTTCTCCTGTAATAAAAATATCGATCAATCGCAATCCCTCCAACCGCTGAAATGGCCGTGGCGATAATAGTAGGAAATACGATATCTGTCGGGGAGTGAGCATCATAATTCATTCGAATCGCAATGACAGTCGTTGGAATCAGTGTAACGCTTGATGTGTTTATCGCTAAAAAGGTGACCATCGAGCGGCTGACCGTTGCTTTTCCTCCATTAAGTTTCTTTAACTGCTCCATGGCTTTAATACCAAGAGGCGTGGCTGCATTCCCCAGTCCAAATGTGTTTGCCATCATATTCGATAATATATATCCCATTGCTGGATGATTGGGTGGGACCTCTGGGAATAGCCACCTCATAAATGGTCTGAACAAGTTGGAAAACTTATCGAGCAGTCCGGATTCTTCCGCTATTTTCATTAACCCCAGCCAAAAAACCAAAATACTCATCAACCCTAGACAAAGGGTGACTGCTTCCTTAGCACTGACAAAAAGAGCTTCATTCACTTGATCCATCGTTCCATTTATCATCCCAAATACGATGCCGATCACGGTCATTCCAACCCAAATATAATTAACCATTGCTTTTGATTCCTAATACTGCTTCAAATAGCTCAGCCCAGGTAGATTGAAAGGATTGATGCTTGAAGCTTTCTTTTGTTTCACCATAAAAAATTGAACGTGAACCGATTTTTTTTCCATCGAGATAGATAGAAGCTTTGCCAATTACTTCAGGAATTTTTCGTTTATCTTTCCAAGCCTTCTGTGGTTTCAACAATTTCATTTTCACATTGACCAGTTTTCTTTCTTCTTTCGTGAGTGGATACGAAAAATCGTTTTTAATATATACATGGCCTCTATACGTTTTATTTTTCATATCTTTTACCAAGCCCTCAGGTAAAATTTCAGTTGGCTTATATTCTTTAAAAGCGGATTCATACATTTGAATATGATCATTCCAATCGTCGGGACCATTCAATGTTACAGCTATTAGATTATGTTGGTTTTTTGTAGCCGTCGTGACCAGGGTACGCTTTGCCAGTTTGGTAAACCCTGTTTTCCCCCCTGTACAATACTCATATAATTGTGTCAGAAGTCGATTTTTGTTCTTCCAGACATAATCCCATTGTTCTGTTGAATTAGGTGCTCGGTGCACCTTAGTACCGGCAATCTTTGCATACGTTTTATTTTGCATAGCATAACGAGTCAGTAAAGCCATATCATATGCTGTTGAATAATGGTTATTCGTATTATCCAAACCATGCGGATTTGAGAAATTAGTATTCTTCATACCGATTTCCTCTGCCTTTTGATTCATCATCCAGACGAAGCCATCAAGGCTCCCGCCCACCTTTTCGCTGATTGCGACTGCCGCATCATTCCCCGAACGTAACATCAATCCATAAACCAAATCTTCAAGCTTAATCTTTTCTCCTTCTTTCAAATAAAGGGAAGAACCCTCAGTCCCGAAGGCATTACTACTAATCTTTACTGTTTCCCCCATTTTTCCCGATTCAATAGCCAGTATAGCCGTCATGATTTTCGTGATGCTGGCAATACGGTTTTTTTCATGAGCATTCACCTCATAAATGACCCTTCCGCTTTCCTCATCCATTAATATCGCGCTGTGGGCACTAACGGCTACGTTAGCATTAGCGCTTTGTACCGGTGCTAGAAAAGACAAAAGGAGAATGATAATAAACAAACCTGATAACCCTTTATATAGAAAACGCATGAGTGCCCCCTCGTCTCTTAACTTGTTTTTGTACAAGTTTATGCAAAGGGACAAGGGTTATGAATAAAAAGAATGTGAATATCTATAAGATCCTAGGATTTAAAAGGGCTTTTTCATATAAAACTTTAAATGACATTATACAAATTTACCCATGTACTAGAACATATCAGGATAAATCCAAATGCTCCTCCCACTATTGAGGAGTATGAAAGGAGAATCATTTTAAATTTTAGGTAGAGTGAATTTCGGATCCATGTTTGAACCCAAAAAAAAATCGATAAGGGGACATGAGATGTCCCCCTATCGATTTAGCGTTCTATCATACTAACAATGCAGCGATTTCATCAATTTTCTTTGCACCGAATACTACTTCTTCATCATTGATGATCATAGCCGGCACGCTCATTACTTTATATTTTTTCTTGATTTCCTGGAAATTACTTATATCGACCATTTCAGCTTCAACGTTAGGGTTTTCAATAGCAATACGCTGTGCACCCACTACAACGTCTGGGCAGTAGTGACATGCCAATGATACCATAACTTTAATGTTCGCTTTTTTACTGATTGATTTAATCGAATTTAAAACAACTGAATCCAACGCTTGACCAGGTCCAGCTAGGTTATAAATAGCTAAAATGAAGGAATTCAACTCATGACCGCCTGGTACACCATGGTATTTGACACCACTGTATTCACCTCTCGAATTTATTAGAGAGACAACTGGGAACTTATCAGCATTGATTTTTTCTTCGATTTCCTTATTTTCACCTTTGTTATATAACTCAAGATGAAGTTTGTCACCTAATTCAGCAACATCCAACAAGAAATCACGCAATTCGACTGATTTTGGCAAACTTTCGTCTACAATAGATACCAACGTTACATCGCTTTCCATCTTGCCGAAGATTCCCTTTAATTGACCGCGTAGTGCGTCACTTAATAGAGGGCTCTTCCCTGCTGGAACAGCAGCCTGTTCTTTTTTCTCAGGTTTTTCAACAGCAGGCTCATCTTTAATACCTAAGCGATCTTTTTCTTCAGCAATGTATTTACCTGCATCCGTTGCTGCAATCGCTCCGTCAGAAACAGCGGTAATAATCTGACGCAAGGATTTTGGTCTTAAGTCGCCAGCTGCATATACACCTTTCACATTCGTTTTCATATCATCATCTGTGAGAATGTAACCAGCATTGTCCATTTCGATATGGCCGTTGAAAATCTCTGTTTTCGGTTCGTAACCAATGAATACGAATACTCCAAACGTACTGTCTTCTTTCTTCGCTTCATACTCAAACTCTTCCTTGGTAACGTTATTGATGAAGCGGGCACTTTGAATCATTCCATCCCCATATACCCCAAGGATTTCTGTATTGAATTTCACTTCAATCTTATCATTTGCCATTACTTTATCAACAATAGAAGGAGCACATGAGAAGCTTGATTCCCTGGCAATGATTGTGACTTTTGTAGCAAAACGAGTCAGGAAGATAGCTTCTTCAGCTGCTGCATATCCTGCCCCAATTACGAAAACTTCCAACCCTTCAAAAAATTCGCCATCACAGGTTGAACAATAAGCTACTCCACGACCAGTAAATTCTTCTTCCCCTGGGAATCCAAGTGTTCTTGGAGAGGCGCCAGTTGCAATTATTACAGCGCGCGCATGGTAATCCCCACTAAGCGTTTTAACGACCTTTACCTCACCAGAGAAATCCACTCCTGTTACATCAGCTTTGGCAAACTCCACTCCAAAATCTTCATTTTGAAGTTTCATTTCTTCAACTAACCTTGGGCCTGAAATATGACGAATACCAGGATAGTTTGCAATTTCTGATGTTGTTGTAGCTTGTCCGCCACCTGTACCTTTTTCAAGAATTATTGTTTTAATTTTTGCTCTACCTGCATATACACCCGCAGAAAGACCTGCAGGACCACCACCAATAATTATTAAATCATGTATTTTTTCCATAGTTGTTCTCCTTGCTGAATAATAATACTTACTAAAAAACAGTTTATTTTGAATAACAAAAGGCACTTATTTTAGGTAAGTGCCTTTTGTCATTAGAATCTTGTCAAACGAATTGTCTTCGTAATCAATGTGTAGATAGTGTCCAGTAACGAATTGGATTATATCCTCAAAAGATTAAAGTTTACCTACTAGATCTAAGCTTGGTTCAAGAGTAGCTTCACCTGGAGTCCATTTAGCAGGGCAAACTTTATCACCATGTTCTGCTACAAATTGTGCAGCTTGAACTTTTCTCACAAGTTCTTCAGCATTACGACCGATTCCTAAATCATTCACTTCGTATGCTTTAATTTGTCCTTCTGGGTTTACGATGAAAGTTCCACGTAGAGCTAAACCATCTTCTTCGATTAATACACCGAATTGACGAGATAAAACATTTGCTGGGTCAGCTAACATTGGATATTGAATTTTACCGATTGTATCAGTAGCATCAGCCCATCCTTTGTGGCTGAAATGAGTATCTGTTGAAACTGAGTAAACTTCACAACCAATTTCTTTGAATGTTTCATAGTTGTCTTGAAGATCAGCTAATTCTGTTGGACATACAAATGAAAAGTCAGCTGGGTAGAAGAAGAATACTGCCCATTTTCCTTTAACATCATCTAATGTTACTTCCTTGAATTCTCCTGCATGGTAAGCTTGTACTTTAAAATCTTCAACTTGTTTATTAATCAATGACATAATAAATTCCTCCAATAGATATATTTTTTAATCTGCTCCTATTTATAATAATTATTAAATAGAAACTAGTCAATAAATATACCTTAATAATTTTTAAGTTCACAAATTAGTCACAGTTTTTATATTGATATACATTAAACAATTTATAAACCGCATTGTACTTTAAAATAGCGTATTTAACACATCTTCAATGTTATATCAAGGTTAAAAATAACAACTATCCTAATTATTTCGAAAGATAATATTGTCTCCTTTTCAATAAAATAATAAATTCCAAATGAGAATCAATTGTCGATTTCATCCATACAATTTACTTCATCCTTCATATACTTCCCACATTATTCCTAATTAACCCCAAAAAACTAATCTGTACTGTCCTTTTAAACGAAAAAATGCCGAACCATAATGGCTCGGCCCTTCAACTCAAAACAATTCGTTTTTGGTAGAACATATATTTTATCCCTTATTGTTGTTTCCAAGTAAGCTTTTTCGCTTCGGTAAACCGTAATGCTGTTTGGGGCCAGTTTACAACGTCCCACCATTTATCCACATAAGAAGCTCTATTATTTTTATATTGTAAGTAATATGCATGTTCCCACACATCTAATACAAGTACTGGAATCGTATCCCATTGTGTTAAAATCATATGCAACTCTGATTGAAGAATTTCTAGTTTACGCGCACGTGGCACCCAGACTAAAATCGCCCAGCCAACACCTTCAACCTGTTTAGCTGCTTCACTAAAGTGATTTTTAAATGCTGCGAAACTTCCAAAATCCTTCTCAATCTGTTTAAGTAAGTCTCCCTTTGGCTGGCCGCCGCCTCTTGGAATCATCCCTTCCCAAAATATTGTATGCAAATAATGCCCGGATCCATGAAAGGCTGCTTCCTTTTCCCAATGTTTCAACAATGAATAATCCTTCGTCTCCCTGGCATTTTTCATCATTAATTCTGCTTTATTCAGACCATCTACATAAGTTTGGTGATGCTTATCATGGTGAAGGTACATGATTTCCTCTGAAATCGTCGGTTCCAACGCATTATAGGCATAAGGTAGCGGCGGAAGCGTATGTTTTCCAATTGGTACAGATTGAGATTGAGTTTGTCTTTGCTGAGTACCGAGATCTCTAGCTATCTCTTCAATTTCTTCGTAGACCCGAGCCATCTCTTCTTCAATCAAGACCATATTCTCATAATCTATTTCCTCTGCAACGAGATCATTAGTCCATTGGGAAAGCCTTTCAATGTTTGCCAACACTGTCGAATCGGTGATATCTATTCTCTCAAGGTATGCCATTATTTCATCAATCCAATCACTTACCTCTTTTGCATACTGTCTTACATCAGACATCTTTCAACCCCCCTGTAACCTACTTACACATAAATCATCAGAGTATTTTATGTTACGAATAAGCGAAGATTCCATTTATAAACAAAAAAAACAACAAGGCCTATTAAGCCTCGCTGTTTCTTTATCTTGACTGTAACATTTTCGTCCGGTAATCCGTTTCATAATACTCTAATTCTTCTCGCATGGTCTGAAATCCACTTTCTACAGATTTCAAAATAGATATAATGCTATCCGGTACACCTTGATGAAATTTAATCGAGTTTTTTCCCGTATAGGCAGATCGGCTGTCTTCAAACCAACGGTCCGATTTTGGGGAAAAATATTCTTCTATACATTGATGATACACTCTATATAGCGTCTTTTCAGCTGCAGCTTTATTAAAAACTTCATTTTTAAGGACGATTTGGCAAGCTTCTAAACCCTCTTCACAACTTACAAGCATTCTTCTTAAACTAGAGAGGATTCCTTTATAATAACTTTCTTCCCCGCTTTTTTCCTGTTGAAGCTTAGAATAGGTCGTCTCATTTATAAACTCTTCTAACTGAGCTACTGTCGTTTCTAAAAAGCTTTTTACATCCTCAAGCTGAGATTTTACCAATGTATTCCCCAACCGTGAACCCTCCTCAAAATGATTATGAAAGAATATTAAAATCTACATTTGATTTAATATCATATGGTTTAGCTTGGTCAATAGATATAAACACTTTCTCCAATTTTCCAAAATTTATATTTTCGAAATAACCAGCTAACTCTTTTTCTGAATTAATATATAAACGTTTTCGGCTAGCCAAACTCGGGTCTTTGAAAAGGCAAACCATTGCAATGATATCAGCCATATAAATATCTCGGTCGAAACTTTTGAATAAAGGATTGGTGGAATATGGAGTCCACCGAGCGACCATCTCATCAAAATAACGAAGATACAGCACATTCAGTGTCTTTTCTTCTCCATCCTTTATGTATTCTATAACGGATCGGTTAAAAAATTCCTCCGGAGAATTGGACTTTTCTTTTTCAAGTCCAAATCCATTGCATGCTACAATTCGCACCCGAAATCCCCCCGTATTCAGTTTTTTCTATATTATCACAATTTAAAGAAAAATGTTATTCGATTGTTTGTTGAAATTTCTCAAAAAACAAATCTGCTTCACCATTTTCGAAGCTTTCTTCTGAATTATCGGAGAGTGGCGGTAATTCTTTAATTGAGTTTAGACCGAAATAATCCAAAAACTCTTTCGTTGTCCCATATAAATAAGCCCGACCAGACCCCTCAGCACGTCCGACCTCTTTTATTAACACTTTAGTGACAAGTGTATGAATCGGCCGTTCCGTTTTGACACCGCGAATTTCATCAATCTCAGCTCTCGTAATTGGCTGCTTATACGCGATGATTGCGAGTGTTTCCAAAGCAGCCTGTGATAAACCTTGAGTACTTGAAGTTTCTACAAGTTTTTTTAAATAATCCGAGTGTTCTTTTTTTGTAGTCATTTGAAACACACCTGCTATTTCAATCACTTGAACCCCTCGTACATCCGATATATATTCTTCCTTTAAGCTTTCAATGATGTCTGTTGCTTGATATTCTGTAATTTCTAGGACAGAGGCAATTTGTTTGACTGAGAGGCCTTCATCTCCAGCAGCAAACAATAATGCCTCAAGAATCCCCTTCCAATTAATAACTTCCAACTGGTTCTACACCTTCCTTAGCTGCAATCATAATTTCCGAAAAATTATCTTCTTGTTCAACGATTATTTCATTTTGTTTCATTAGTTCCAATACCGCCATAAAAGTAATGACGATATGCTCCTTAACCGGTTGTGAAAAGAGCTCAAAAAAGCTTTTTTTTCCTTTAAATGATTGTAACTCAATCATGATTTCATCCATGCGTTTTTCAATTGATATCTCTTGTTTCGTCACTTTTGTATATAGGGGCTTTTGAATTTTTTGCCTTCGCAGTAGTTTTTGTAGAGCGCCCAACATATCGTATAGACTGATATTCAACTCTTGTTTTTCATTTTCCGTTTCTTTTACATAAACAGATAAATCACTCGGCGGTTTTGTAAACATCAAGCTTCGTTCTTCTTCCAACCCCTTAAATTCTTCTGCAGCATTTTTATACTTTTTATATTCTAATAGTTTTTCCACAAGCTCGTCCCGTGGATCTTCTTCAAATAGTTCTCCATCTTCATCAATCAATTGTTCATCTTCATGCTTGGGTAGCAACATTTTACTTTTGATAGCAAGTAGTGTCGCAGCCATTACTAAATATTCACTGGCCACATCTAATTCAAGATGCTGCATCGTATGAATATAGCCTAAATATTGCTCTGTGATATCAGCCATTGGAATATCATAGATGTCTATTTCAAGACGGTTTATCAAATGAAGGAGTAAATCCATCGGACCTTCAAAAGCATCAATTTTAATATTATAACCCATAAAAATACCCCATTTAAATCTAATTGGCCAATGTTTGGCCTATTTCTTTTACTAATCAAGTATAGTGGATTACCGGCCTTTATCCAATAATAATAATTTGGCACTTAGAAAAGTTCTTAAGAGGGATTTGTGTTTATTGGGTCAGTGCCCAATCACATTTGTAAAATTAACATAACCTAGGAATGTAAGAATACCAGAACAAAGGAGGAACTTATTATGGGTTTTGGGCATGGCGGCGGATTTGCGTTTATTGTAGTATTGTTCATTTTGTTAATTATTGTCGGTGCTTCTTGGTGTTAATTGAAGACTGATGAATCAAGCTGATTGCATAGCAATCAGCTTTCCTTATTTTCCAGGGTGTTTTTTGTGATAAACTAAAGAGAGTAAACACGCCCGGTGTAAAGCTGTTTAAAATGGCTTTTCTACCTTAAATGAACCTACCAAACAAAAGGGGTGCTCATATTGAATTACCCGGAAGACTACCTGTCTTTCCTTGTCCATTTTCATGGCACTAGGGATTACTTTGAATGTCACGAAATTCTTGAAGAATACTGGAAGGATACTGCACCAAAAGAGCGTGACTCGCACTGGGTCGGGCTGATTCAAATTGCAGTTGCCCTATATCACGACCGTAGAGGCAACAAACAAGGTGCTACAAGGACCCTTGCTAAAGCCATTGACAATCTCCGTTCGAAAAAAGTAGAGCTGCAACTGTTTGGCCTCGATCACGAAGAACTGCTTAATTTGCTTCAGAACACCCATGCACGTATGTTGTCTAAAAAACCATATGAAAGCATCAACCTTCCTATAACGGATCAAGAGTTGATTGTACAATGCCAAGCCATATGCAGTCAGGAAGGATACGTATGGTGCACAGATAGCGACATGGCTAATTTATCATTAATAGACAAGCATCTAAAGCGTGACCGTTCAGATGTTATTTCAGAAAGAGCTCGACAACTATCCCTCCGAAGAGCAAGAATAGAGGACCACTCTTAAGAGTGGTCCTCTATTCTTGCTCTCATGATCTAAGCTTCTTCACATTTGTCTAGGAAGCTTTCCGTATATTCATTTGCTTTTATTTCTTTGTCAGGATATTGCTCCTTTAGAGCCCTGACCATTGCTTTACCGATACCTTGCTTTCGAAAAGATGGATTTACAGATATATGTAGAATCTCAATGTGATTTGGAGAGACTTCTATTCCGATCAAGCCTATAATCTCTTCATCTTTCCATAAGAACAACTGTAGATTTTCATCTGTTTCGTAATTCTTCATCGTATTCCGAAGCACTTTTATCTCTTTTTCATTTGGCATGAAAGATAATAATCCCATGGCAAACTTCTCATAACTTTTCTTATACTTAATCAACATAATATCCCTCGTTACTAAATAACGTTTTTATTATCTACCTGTTTCTAATTAATTCGCTTTGAATAATAATCCCCACTTATAACATTTCCATCATACATAAAATTTTCTTTTGTTTCAACATCACTTTCAGCACTTGATTTATAGATCTCCTATGTGCTACGCGATGAACAGCCAATATACGATTCCCCACATCAAAGCGATAACAAGCATCATAAGTAAAAGAGTTTTATTACTTTTCCTCATCCCATACTCCCTTTATTCAATGGTCTAAATATTTAAATAACGAATTCATTTTACTATAACTTAGCACAATCTGACAAATACCCCTTGCAATCTTGCATTCATTTTACTACATTGATAAAGTAAACTTAGGATTCATAGCATATCTCACAGGTATATTAGACAAGGATACAATCACTTTTCGTCCTTAGTAAGAACATTAGCTATTTTGGACGAAATAAATATTTTTTATTAATCTGTATCTTTTTTACCTTTTGGTTCGTCCAATACTATGAAACTTTTATTTAAAGCGGTGCTCTTTAAATAAAAGAATCCAATTCAGCAGGAAATGTTAAGGAGGATAACAATGAAAAAAATGAAAAAATGGGTCATTGTGACCATTTTATTATGCCTATTATTGCCATATAAAGCCTTTGCGGACGCGGCTGTTGGTGAAATGATCGTCACACTAGGGGAAAATTTGACAAAAGAACAAAAAAGTATGCTATTGTCAGAAATGAAAGCTCCTGATGACGTTGAGGTTTTAACGGTTACCAATGCAGAGGAACATGAATATTTAGGGGATTATATTGCTAGCCGGCTAATTGGCACAAAAGCGATTTCATCCTCTGCTATTACATTAGAAGAAAAAGGTACTGGCATTAAATTGGAGTCGAAAAATATTAACTGGGTTACTGATGAAATGTATATCAATGCTCTGGCGACTGCTGGAGTAAAGGATGCCACCGTCTATGTCACTGCACCGATACCAGTTTCAGGTACAGCTGCTTTAACAGGAGTAATAAAAGCGTATGAGATTTCTTCCGATAAAACAATTCCGGAGGATGTGAAGCAAGCAGCTAATGAAGAAATGGTGAAGACAGCTAAATTGGGCGATGAAATCGGTACAGAGGAAGCCTCTGCACTCGTAACAAAAATCAAAGAAGGAATGGCTGAAAATCCACCGACTACGACTGAAGAAGTCCGTAAGGTTGTCGAATCGTCTGCAAATGAACTGGGAATTGTCTTAAATGAAGATCAGACCCAAAGTTTGATTGATTTATTTAATAAGCTAAAAGAATTGAATATTGATTGGAACGCTGTTGGTGATCAGCTGACAGCAGCAAAAGATAAGCTGTCCAATTTCCTTGGATCCGAAGAAGGACAATCATTTTTAGATAAATTGAAAGAGGTTTTCAATAGTTTAATAGACGCAATCAAATCATTTTTTAACTGATTTAGATAAGAAAAGAGGATGGCATAGCCATCCTCTTTTCTTAATCCTTATTCGTAACGGCTGCTTCATGAAGTGCCAAATCCAAATGGATAAGATCTTCGAAGGTTTCGCGTTTAATGACTAAACGAGCTTCTCTATCTTCGACGAAGACGACAGCAGGCCTCGGAATCCGGTTGTAATTATTGGACATGGAATATCCATATGCCCCTGTACAAAAGACAGCTAATACATCACCTCGTCCTGCTTTTGGCAAAGGTAAATCCCAAATCAACATATCTCCGCTTTCACAGCATTTCCCAGCAATGGACACTGTTTCTTCTACTGGATCAAGCGGCCGATTGGCAAGAATTGCATCATACTTTGCCTCATATAGAGCTGGGCGAATATTATCACTCATACCACCATCAACTGCTATATATTTACGAACATTAGGTACTTCCTTTTCAGAACCGACTTTATATAAAGTCACACCAGCGTCGCCGACTAATGAACGGCCAGGTTCAATCCAAATTTCCGGCATCTCCAAATCAGAATTAGCAACCAGGTTCTGCACTTCCCTAACGATTTCTTCTACATATTGAGAAGCTGGAAGCGGGTCGTCCTCTTCGGTATATCTGATTCCAAATCCGCCTCCAAGATTCAATACCTTTGGCTGGAAATCTAATGATTTATGCCAATTTTTAAGCTTGCTTATAATTTTTTGTGCGGCAAGCAGGAATCCAGTCGTTTGAAAGATCTGTGAGCCAATATGGCAGTGCAGTCCTAGTACTTCAATCCACTTGCTTTGTAGTGCTTGTCTAAGGGCCTCTTCAGCCTGACCGTTAATAAGATCAAAGCCAAATTTCGAATCTTCCTGCCCTGTTAAGATATAATCATGCGTATGGGCTTCAATACCTGGAGTCACACGAAGAAGAATTTTCACTTTTTGTTCTCGCTGTGTACAAATCTCTTCTAATAATGTTAGCTCTGAAAAATTATCGACTACAATACAGCCGATTTTATAATCCAAGGCCATATGTAGCTCTTCTTCACTTTTGTTGTTCCCATGAAAATGAATACGTTCAGTTGGAAAATTTGCTTTAATTGCTGTATACAATTCTCCTGCTGAGACGACATCGAGTGATAGGCCCTCTTGATCAGCCAACTGGATCATTGCAATCGAAGAAAAAGCTTTACTCGCATAGGCGACTTGAGCAGAAATACCCAATTCCTCAAATGTTCGCTTGAATCCTCTAGCACGCTCGCGAATTAACTCTACATCATAAACATATAATGGCGTTCCAAATTGTTCAATCAATTCGATTGTGTCCACTCCGCCAATCTCAAGATGTCCACGATCATTGACACGACCGGTTCCGTACAAATGCATGATAGCTCACCTTCCTGACTTAAAACTAACGATTAATAAGAAATGAGGCAGCGTCAAAGAGAGTTCCCACTTATGCAAGCGAAAAAGGTTCTCCCTCTTTGAAAAAGCCTCATTCAAATTAATCGATTATCCCGAATAAAAATGTTTTCCATCCTCTTTAATCAAACAAACTGCTAAGTAGTTCGAAGGGAAAGCCAGATTGGTTTAACTTCAAAGAGACAAAAGAGCTCTTTCTCTTTGTGAAGCCTTAACTTTACTGCTTTTTCCGAATAAAATTAAATTACCACAACTTTTCGACAACATCAACCTTTAGATTTTCTTGGCTGCCTATATATATCCTGGGGATGTACAATACTCGGACGTTCTATAGAACCTGGATAAGGTCTTCTAAATATTATATGAGACAAAGCTTTCGGCTGAAACGGGAGAAGCGGCCATAAATACGGTGTATTTAACGTTTTTATACTGGTAAGCAAAATAATATGAATTGTGATACCTATAATTAAGCCCGGCACTTTAAATAAAGCAACCAGCACAAGCAGCGCTAAACGGGAAATTTTATTCGCAACCCCTAGTTCTAAACTTGGAGTGACAAATGTACCGATTGTCGCTACGGAAGCGTAGAGAACCACTTCAGGGACAAATAGGCCAACATCTATTGCTATCTGTCCTATCAAAACTGCCGCAACCAAACCCATTGCAGTAGAAAGCGGGGTCGGGGTATGAACGGCTGCCATCCTTAAAAATTCTATCCCAATATCGGAAATGAAGATTTGGACAATAATCGGTATATGCGTTTTTTTATTCGGCCCGATAAATTCAAGATTATCGGGGAGAAGGGACGGTTCTAACGAAAACAATAACCAAATCGGCAGCAAATATAGCGAAACGAAAATCCCTAAAAAACGGACCCATCGCACCAAGGTTCCAACAGCAGGTGCCTGCCGATACTCCTCAGCGTGTTGCATGTGATGAAAAAGAGTTGACGGGGTAATGATGACACTCGGTGAAGTATCCACATAAATAAGGACATGCCCCTCAAGTAAATGCGTTGCCGCTACATCAGCCCTCTCCGTGTATCTTACAAGCGGATACGGGTTATATCCTTGCTTGACGATAAACTCTTCAATCGTCTTATCCGCCATCGTTATGCCATCAACTTCTATATTTTTCAATTCCTTGCGTACGACTGCTATTAAATCCGGATCGGCAATATCTTTAATGTATCCGATTGCTATATCCGTTTTCGAACGTTCCCCCACCTTCAAAATTTCAAAACGTAATCTTTCATCCCGAATTCTCCGTCTGGTTATCGCTGTATTAATGATGATATTTTCGACAAAACCATCCCTGGATCCACGGACGACCTTTTCCGTATCAGGCTCTACTGGTTGCCTTCCAGGATAACTCCTGACATCTACAACCAATCCCGTTGCTCTACCATCGACGACGATGACTATTAAGCCGGACAGCACTTGATCAACAAGCTCATCCATTGTACTTATTTCTTCAACAGATTGGTGGACAAGCAAGTTTTTGACTGTTTCAAACACTTTTGTCGTCATAATTTCAGCATTTTTGTTATGGATTAGCGAGTCAAGAATTCCAATGATGAACTCTGTATCCGTCAGCCCGTTCACATAGTATAAATGTACATCTTTTTTTAAGACCTTTATTCTTCTTACCCCTAAGTCAAAGCTGACGCCAAGACCTACTTTTTCTTCCATGAACGAGTCTACTTCCGCTACTTTATTCGGAATCGGTTTCATGTTTTGAGGATTTTCTGAAGCCATTATGACCGCTCCTTTCCAAAATAATTTCCACCGCAAGCTTCGTGATCGGTGCACCTTTTTTAATATCATCTTGATGGGACATTTTCCCGATATCCCCTATCCCCACCACTATTGGAACATTTAATTCATCGATGCAATACACTGTATCTCCTGTAATCTTTCCTAGTTCAAATTCCTCAGCCCCGTATTTATCAACTCCGTTTGGTGTTAAATTCCCATCCCGGTCAATACATACATCCACCTTTGTCCATTCTTCCCTCCTAGTCTTTGAAGCAACTGCAATAACCCCAAGGACATCTATATCAGGATGGCCGGCAACCACCTTCATCGCCTGTTCACCGAATCCTTCACCGATAAAACCACTATCATCAAACATAACCAGTACAGGATCATACTTTGCCTTTTTTATTAATTCAACTAGCTCATTGCCCGAATAACGGGATGGATTACCTTGGGACATAGAGATGCACCGTCCCCCTATTTCCTTAGCTACAAGCTGGACAGCCCGTTTTGCATACTCATCTCCATCCGTTATTAATATCACTTTTCGTTTGGTCACCATTTTGGCCCTTCTTTCATCATCAGGAATAATACTTAAGAACTTACAAATCGACAAAATAAATCCATTGGAATAAAGAACCGGCTATCTTCCCTAATACAAGTGCCATTAACAGATAAATAATCTTCTCTTGAATTCCGATTCGTTTAGAAAGAATCGGAAAAACATTCAAAACTTCAGTCAAAGCAGCAGCCAGCATCCCATTAAAAATCCCATCTGCCAAGCCAATCGGAATTAATAAAAAATGATGCAGGGAAAATTTCGTTTCCTGTAAGCCTAACCATGTTCCAGCGACAACACCTGCAATAATTGCTGCTTCATAGTAATGAATCATTTTCATCGTTTTCGTCAACTGAGTCAGTCTCGGTATCACTCCAAGTACAGTCAAAAACGCTACAAAACCGGCACCTGTTGCAAAACCTCCAGCTAGACCGACAAAGATTCCGAAGATAATTTTACCTGTCATCAAGATGGCGCACGTTTTCCTTATTTTCATTCATGGTGACATAACGGTCTAAATCCTGCTGGTAATTGAACATTTCAACTTCGAGCGGACTAGGTTCCTCATTAAAGCGTTTTTTAAAAAAGTGATTAAAAAATAAAATCATTCCTATGCCAAGTCCGAAGCTATAAGGTATCTGTATTAATAGTGGCTTTTCATCTAGCTTCCCCGTTATTAACGTAAAGACTTTTTGATGGACTTCCCCCATACTGACATCAACATGGAAATTCATAATTGTCATCCCAGCTCCAATAAATAATAAGAACCAGACTAAAGCAAAAGTCAGGTAAGACATTTTCTTTTTTGAATATATGACTTCGATGATGGTCTGAGATGGCCCAAATGTCTGCACTTCAATTTGCGGATCCACTTTACGAATGGCCATGATAAGTTGAGCCAAATCAATTACAATAATATTCTTATCTTCCTTCTTGACCGTTAATAAAAAGGTCTCTTCAATTATTTGAATCACTTCTTCAGGTCCGATTATCCTTGCAATATCTTTAATCCTCACCGTTTGATTTCCCTTTACTTGTACACGGTTCCTCATCCTGATATATACAACTGCCATTATCATCACATCCCGACCTTTTATTTCCTTATGATAGTAGTATGGATTGGAAACACAGTGAAAATGCAGGAAGTAACGGATGTCCAAATATTACTAATTACGAGGGTGAAAGATAACACAAAAAAGACATGCTGAATGACAGCATGTCTTTTTTGTTTACATTATTAACTTAATGAGTTGGGAAAAAAATCAGTTGAACTAAAAATATCAATCCAAAAATATAAATAAGTGGATGAACTGATTTTCCTTTTCCACTAAATAACTTCATAAGGGGATATGTTATGAATCCAATTGCAATCCCCGTTGATATGCTTGAAGTAAGAGGCATCGTTAAAATAATCGCAAATGCCGGAAATGCATCATCAAACATTTTCCAATTGACTTTAGCTAAACCTTCCATCATAAAACAACCTACGATAATCAAAACAGGTGCAGTGATTGCTGAAACTGAAGAAATGGCCGAGATCAATGGAGAAAAGAAAATAGATGCTGCAAACAAGATAGCTACCACCGTGGCTGTTAAACCAGTACGGCCTCCTGCTGCCACACCTGTACTAGATTCAACATATGCTGTGGAAGGACTTGTTCCAAACAAAGAGCCAATTGTCGTCGCAATTGCATCTCCTAAAAATGCTTTTTTCGCACGAGGTATTTTCCCGTCCTTCGTTAAACCTGCCTGCTCCGTTACTCCAATCAATGTACCTGTCGTATCAAAGATTGTCACAAGTAAAAAGGCAAAAACAACTGAATATAGAGAGTTCGTAAAGACCCCAGAGATATCGATATCGAAAAATACCGGTGTAGGCGGCACAGATAGCACTCCATTAAAGTTGAGAAGACCGATAAAGTAGCCAATGACTGCCGTAATGATCATCCCAATAAAAATTGCTCCTTTAACATTGCGTGCCATTAAAATTAACGTTATAAATAAACCTGCAAGTGCTAAAACTGTTCCAGGTTGATGCAAGTCGCCAAGCGTAACCATAGTTGAATCATTCGGTACGACGATTCCCGCGTTTTTCAATCCGATAAACGCGATGAATAAACCAATTCCAGAGGTGATTCCATATTTTAATGAATTCGGAATGGCATCAATTATCATTTTGCGCAAGCTCGTTACACTTATCAATAAAAATAGCAAGCCTGCAATGAAAACTGTTCCAAATACGGTTTGATATGAAAGACCTTGTGCACCAACTACACTAGCAAAATAAGCATTCAAGCCCATCCCCGGTGCAATCGCAATTGGATATTTTGCGACCAACCCCATAATAAGGGTACCTATAACAGCAGAAATGACTGTTGCCATAAAGACTTGTTCAAATGGAATTCCGATTGAGGATAATAAAGCCGGATTCACAATAAGGATATAAACCATAGTTAAAAATGTCGTAACACCCGCCATAACTTCAGTACGGACATCCGTCCCATTTTCTTTTAGGGAGAAAAACTTTTCTAAAAACATCATTTAGACCTCCAGATCTAATGGAAACACCGATACAATCGTTTGCATACGAAGACAAAGGTGTCCTAAAATTGTACTGCATCTACACTTTTTTCAGATTAGCCATATTCGTTGAATGAAAGATAAAAAACGAATGAAAAGCGCGACCTTTACTATAATATTCGTTTTTAATTCTAAATTCAACTAAAAAATTTCATCCCCTCTCTTATTTCCGCAAATTCCCATTTCCCTCAAACTACTATGGGCTCCTTTTTATTATGATTAGAGTCTTTTTACCTTTTCCTAAAACCCGAATTTTTCTCAAATCAAATAAAAAAAACCACATGAATCACTGATTCATGTGGTTTTTCATCTGCTGGAGAATTTTCTTTTCCAGCCGTGACACCTGTACTTGGGATATGCCAAGTCTTGCTGCTACTTCCGATTGCGTCTGGTCTTTATAGTACCTCAGGAAAACAATTAGTCTTTCACGTTCATTCAATTCATGGATGGCTTCTTTTAAAGCGATTTGGTCAAACCATGATGTTTCATTATTGTCGGCAATCTGGTCAAGAAGAGTAATCGGGTCGCCATCATTTTCATAAACCGTTTCATGGATGGAAGAAGGACTTCGACTAGCCTCTTGGGCCATGATAATTTCCTCTGGTGACAGCTCAAGATGTTCCGCCAATTCATTGACAGTTGGAACACGGCCGTACGTTTTTGAAAGTTCCTCTTTGGCTCTACGAATTTTATTTGCCATTTCCTTTAAAGAACGGCTTACTTTTACAGTTCCATCATCACGGATAAAACGTTGAATCTCTCCAATGATCATTGGTACAGCATACGTAGAGAATTTCACTTCAAACGATAAGTCAAATTTATCTACGGACTTCAAAAGTCCAATGCAGCCAATCTGGTATAAATCATCCGGTTCATAACCTCGATTGAGGAATCTCTGTACTACGGACCAGACAAGTCTTAGATTGCTATTAACAATCAAGTTTCTTGCGTCCTGGTCACCACTCTGGCTGCGTTGGATTAAATTCCGTAATTCCTCATCTTTTAAATGGGGCTGGCCTTTTTTGCTCTTCTCTTTTTTAACCTCCACATCCATATGCAAGTCTCCCTTAATTGCACAAAGCTCTGCTTGTAGTTAAGTGCTTTTTTAATCGAATGATCGTACCTTCACCCTTATGGGAAATAATATTAATTTCATCCATGAAGTTTTCCATAATGGTGAATCCCATACCGGAACGTTCAAGTTCAGGTTTTGTCGTAAATAGTGGCTGTTTAGCTTCCTCGACGTCTTCAATGCCCAGTCCTTCATCACGGATGGTCAATTCTACAGTATCACCTTCAATAATCACAGAAATGTAGACCCATCCTTCCGGGTCACTCTCGTACCCATGAATAATCGAATTCGTAACTGCTTCTGACACGACAGTCTTGATCTCTGTCAATTCATCCATTGTTGGATCTAACTGGGCAATAAAAGCCGCAACTGTAACCCTGGCAAAAGATTCATTTTGGCTTAGTGCAGAAAATTTCGTTTCCATTTTATTTTTCATCTTAGGCAACCCCCAGTCTTTGCAAAGCGTTTTTTTCGGATAGTTCCATTTTAACAATTTTAAACAACCCTGACATCTCAAATAACCGCTTTACTGCTGGAGAAATTGCGCAGACGACCATTTCACCTTGTTTATTGTTTACCTGCTTATAACGCCCTAAAATAACACCGAGTCCTGAACTGTCCATAAAATGTAATTCTTCTAAGTTGAGAATAATGTGCTTGATGTTATGCTTTTGAATTGCTGTCTCTGCCTGTTTTTTCAATTTTTCTGCTGTATGATGATCTAAATCACCTTTGAGACGAATGCATAATACACGATCTTTCGCCTCCATATTAATCGTAAGACTCATTATATACAGCCTCCTTCACTGTCTTATAAAGAGTCAAATTCTCTTTTTCACCTGCAGATTCCTTCTTCATAGCAAAACTAGTGGGCTTTCGCCTAAATTAGTACATTTATCAGGTAATGCGACAAATTATTCTATTTGACTTGAGTAAACATGCCGAAAGCCCGTTTATACAATTGCCACCAACTGGCTTTTTCAACAGTTTCCTTCGCAACAATTGGCGATTCGACATACACCTTACCGTTTTTCTTCAATTCAAGCGTACCAATTTGATCGCCTTTTTTGATTGGTGCATTCAAATCTTTATTAAGAGTAATTTTTTTTGTAAAATCCTTCGCTGTTCCGTTCTTGGTTGTCAAAACTGAAATAGGTTCACTTGTTACTCCTATAACCATTTTCTTGTGACCTTTACTTACCTTTGATTCTCCTAACATCTCGCCTCGTTTATATATAGGGTATGTGATGTATTGTGAAAAAGCATAATCAAGCATTTTGGTAACCTGCGCATTTCGTTCCTTCGGAGATGCTGCTCCGAAAACGACGGCAATGACCCGCATATTCCCTTTTTTCGCTGTAGCCGTCAGGCAATACTTCGCTTCATTTGTAAATCCTGTTTTTAGCCCATCTACCCCCGGATAAAATTTCACTAATCGGTTCGTGTTAACAAGCCAGAATTTCTTTTCGGTATTTTCACGGAGATAGTCTTCATATGTACCCGTGAACCTTGTAATTGTATCGTATTTCAATAACTCCTTCGCCATGATGGACATATCATAAGCCGAGCTGTAATGATCTTTAACAGGAAGGCCAGTCACATTTTGAAACTTCGTGTTTTTTAGCCCGAGATCTTTCGCTTTTTTGTTCATTTTCTTAACAAACTCTTCTTCAGATCCCGCAATTCGTTCCGCCATCGCAACCGATGCATCATTCGCCGAACCAATCGAGATGCCTTTAAGCATTTGCTCCGTGGTCATTTCTTCACCTGGCTCGAGGAAGATTTGAGAACCACCCATCGACGCTGCATACTCACTTGTCCTGATTTTTTCCTTCATGGTAAGATCGCCTTTATCGATTGCTTCCATGATTAGCAGCATCGTCATGATCTTGGTCATACTTGCCGGTGAAAGACGATCATCTGCGTTTTTATCATACAATACGGTACCTGTATCCCGTTCAATTAAAATAGCAGATTTAGCATTAGCCGCTAAGTCGACTCCTTTATCTTCCGCTGCTTTTGTATGTGGGATGCTAAAACCAGCAGCTATTAATACGGTTAAAAATAGAGAAAGAATCCGCTTCATCTCCATACCCTCCAATCTTTATATGATTTATTTTTTCCATTACACCCATTTTTATACAAATAAGTTCATTTAAAGATAAATTTTGTAAATATAAGAATTATTAGGAAAATTAACACAAAAATAAAAAGAGGATGCGCATAGGCATCCTCTTTTTAAAATCATGGGATTATTTTAGCTACATAAGCTAGCTAAGGTTACAAAAAGGTCACTCTCTAAAAAAAGAGCAACATTTTTGAAGTTACATTATTCCATAATCTCTTTATAGATAAGCGTAGGTTTTTCAACTTTTTCTTTCGAGATAGATATGTTTTCATACAATTTTTCTTTTACTTCTGAAACATCTTCAAAATTACTGTAAATCGTCACTAGAGATTCACCTTTTGCCACGACTTCTCCGATTTTTTTACGGAGTACTAACCCAACAGCTAGGTCAATTTCTGATTCCTTGGTCGCTCTTCCGGCTCCTAAAAGCATAGCCGCTGTTCCAACTTCATCGGCAACGATTTTTGATACATATCCATCTTCTTTTGCTTCAAGCTCAAAAGTATAGGCAGCCTGCGGAAGTTTTTCTGGCTGATCTACAACCGAACCATCGCCTCCCTGAGCTTCTAAGAAAACCTTAAATGAGTTAAGAGCAGAACCATCTTTAATTGCGTTTTCAAGCAGGGTTCTAGCTTCTTCAAGCGAGCTTGCCTTTTTAGCAAGGAACACCATATGACTGCCTAGTGTTAAGGAAAGTTCCGTTAAATCTTCCGGACCTTCACCTTTAAGCGTATCGATTGCTTCTTTCACTTCTAAAGCATTTCCGATTGCGTAACCTAGCGGCTGGCTCATATCTGAAATTACAGCCATCGTGTTTCGCCCAACATTATTCCCGATGCTCACCATTGCATGAGCTAATTCTTCTGAGTCTTCGAGAGTTTTCATGAATGCTCCTGCACCCGTTTTCACATCAAGTACAATTGCATCGGCACCAGCAGCGATTTTTTTACTCATAATTGAACCAGCAATCAAGCCGATGCTGTTAACAGTAGCCGTTACATCGCGCAATGCATATAACTTTTTATCCGCTGGTGTTAAGTTACCACTTTGACCAATGACAGCTATTTTATTTTTATTCACAAGTCGTATAAACTCATCATTTTCTATTTCCACATGAAAACCTGTAACAGATTCCAATTTATCAATCGTTCCGCCAGTATGGCCAAGACCGCGTCCTGACATCTTCGCTACCGGAACTCCTACTGCAGCCACTAAAGGTCCAAGAACAAGTGTTGTCGTATCACCAACACCTCCAGTGGAATGCTTATCAACCTTAACTCCTTCAATCATAGTTAAATCAATTTGATCGCCCGATTCAACCATAGCCATGGTTAAATCAGCACGTTCTTGCTCATTCATACCTTTGAAATAAACGGCCATTGACCAAGCACTCATTTGGTAATCAGGAATCGTTCCATCAGTAAACCCTTGGATAATGAACTGAATTTCTTCCGTAGAAAGAGCCTTACCATCACGTTTTTTCTCGATTAGATCTACCATTCTCATATTAGATTCCCCGCTTTTTTAAAGGCACCGCTACATTTAGCTGTGCTTATTTTATTTTAAATTTAAACTGTTTTAAATGTCTTTAACGATTTGTTTAACGAATTCCAGAAAACTACTCTTTACTTTTTCCGTCGTTTCAATTACTTCTACATGTGACAACGGCTGATCCAAAATGCCTGCAGCCATGTTGGTAAGACATGAAATACCGAGTACTTTCATACCGCTATGTCTTGCCACAATAACCTCCGGAACAGTGGACATGCCGACTGCATCCCCGCCAAGAATCCTTGCCATTTTCACTTCTGCGGGTGTTTCATAGGTCGGGCCTGAATTCCCAATATAGACACCTTCTTTAATATCCATACCAAGCGATGAAGCAATTTTTTTAGCTTGAGCTCGCAGCTCTTTGTTATACGCTTCTGACATATCAGGGAACCTAGGACCAAACCGCTCTTCGTTTGAACCAATTAATGGATTTGCCCCCATTAAATTGATATGATCCGTAATTAGCATCAAGTCTCCCGGTGCATAGCTTTCATTAACACTTCCCGCAGCATTAGTTACAATTAACTGCTCAACTCCAAGAAGCTTCATTACACGCACAGGGAATGTGACTTTCTCCATAGAGTATCCCTCATAAAAATGAAAACGACCTTGCATAGCTACAACTTTTTTGCCGCTTAAAATACCGATGACAAGCTGACCTGCATGTCCCTCAACAGTTGATACTGGAAATTCCGGTATATCGTGATATGGGATCGTAATAGGATTCTCAATTTCATCTGCTAATACCCCAAGTCCCGAACCAAGAATCAATCCTATTTCTGGAGAACCATCAATCTTACTTTTTATAAATGAGGCAGCTGCTTCTATTTTATTAAACATATATTTTTCTCTCCCCTTAATTCATATCGCCCAAAATATTTTTTCCGTAGGCAGGCATTTTCACATCAAAGTTAGCTGCGACTGTTGCCCCTATATCAGCAAATGTATCTCTTATTGGAAGCTCGCCAGCTTCTGTAAATCGTTTAGAATAAACTAATAATGGCACATATTCACGTGTATGGTCGGTCCCTTCATGTACCGGGTCATTCCCGTGATCAGCAGTGATGATTAATAAATCGTCCTCTTTTAGCTTATCGAGTACTTCTGGCATTCTAGCATCGAATTCTTCTAATGCCTTTCCGTAACCCTCTGGATCACGTCTGTGACCGTATAAAGCATCGAAGTCGACCAGGTTAAGGAAACTTAAACCTTTGAAATCCTGTTCGATGGTTTGGATTAATTTATCCATTCCATCCATATTAGATACGGTCCTTAAGGATTCAGTGACCCCTTCACCATCAAAAATATCAGAAATTTTCCCGATTGCCAGAACATCATATCCGGAATCTTTCAATTCATCCATAACCGTCCTGTTAAATGGTTTTAAAGCATAATCATGACGATTAGGCGTTCTTTTGAAGCTGCCTGGTTGGCCTGTGAAAGGTCTTGCGATTACGCGTCCAACCTTAAATTCATCAGCCATTGTTACTTCACGTGCAATCTCACAAATTCGGTATAATTCTTCTACCGGAACTATATCTTCATGGGCAGCGATTTGTAAAACTGAATCCGCAGATGTATAAACAATTAACGCACCCGTTTTCATATGTTCTTCGCCAAGTCTTTCTATGATTTCCGTCCCGCTAGCCGGGATATTCCCAATAATCCCACGACCCAATTTCGCTTCGAGGTCATTGACTAATAATTCTGGGAAACCATTTGGGAACACACGAAATGGAGTCGATATATTCAACCCCATAATTTCCCAGTGTCCAGTCATCGTATCTTTTCCAGTAGACGCTTCTTTCATTTTCGTATAGTATGCGAGCGGTTGCTTCGCTTTATCAATCCCTTTGATTTCACGGATATTGCCTAAACCCAATTTTGCGAGATTTGGCATGTTTAATCCATTCATTTTTTCTGCGATATGACCAAGTGTATCTGACCCTTTATCACCGAATAAATCTGCATCAGGTGCTTCACCAATCCCTACTGAGTCCATAACCACTACAAAAATACGTTTAAACGCTGAATTCCCTTTCATGCTCATTCCTCCTAAAATAGTAAATCAGTTTTTATACTCTCTATATTACCCGTATACTGTTTAGTTACTCTTCAATAAAATGAAAATTACGAGAACGTCAGAAGTCTGACCTCTCTACATTGTAAACGATTACCATGATGGAGACAAATAATATATTTCTGAAAGAAAAACGTATCACTAGATCTTCACAATGTCCACTATAGCGATTTAGTATCGACCGTTTGTATCCCCTTTCAATTTCGAAAAAGGCTGCTTTCTTCATCTGTTTTGCAGTGAAGTTCACAACCTCTCTATCATTCTACTAAACTTCTAAGCTCGCGGATGAAATTTTGAATATACATCCTTAATCCGAACGTTTGTAATATGAGTATAAATTTGCGTCGTCGATATATCCGCATGACCTAGCATCTCTTGGACTGCCCTTAAATCTGCCCCATTCATTAATAGATGTGTCGCGAAGGAATGACGCAAAGTATGTGGGGTGATTTCTTTTTCTATTTGCGCCGTTTTCACAAGTTTCTTTAAAATCTTCCAAAATCCCTGTCTTGTCAGCCTGTTTCCATGATGATTCAAAAAAAGTGACTCTGTTCGGTGCTTTGGACTAGCAAATTTTCCTCGGGCCCTATCCAAATAATTTTCAATAGCACCAAGTGCCGTTTGGCCAATTGGAATGATTCTTTCTTTATTTCCTTTTCCAATACAGCGGACAAAGCCCATCGATGCATGGACATCACTCACATCCATTGATATTAACTCACTTACGCGCATCCCTGTCGCATACATCAATTCAAGCATCGCCTTATCACGCAAACCATATTCATCCATTACCTTTGGGGCCTCTAATAACGCTTCCACCTCTTCCATGCTTAGCACTTTTGGGAGGCTTCGCTCTGGTTTTGGTGTTTCTATATGTAAAGATGGATCCTGGTCGGTCACCCTTTCTCGGAGAAGAAATTGATGAAAAGACCTAATGGAGGCGATATGACGCGCTACCGTTTTCGATGATTTGCCCTGATCCTTCAAATGAACCAGAAAATGCAAGATGTTCACCCTCCGCGAATCATTCCAGTTGGTAATGGTTTCTACATTTTTCAAGTAGCTCCAATATGAATTTAAGTCGCGTTCATAAGAAACGAGCGTATTCTTGGCAAGTCCTTTTTCAATGGTTAAAAAATGAATAAAATCCCTAATTTGATTCTCCATATTCATTACTCCCCGTTTAAATAAAACAACATTAAGCGTTCAAGCCATGCATCATCACCTGTATCAACAGCCTTTGATACTTTTACAGCCATACCTTTGGGTTCGTCATAACGATGATAACTTTGATATTCCTGATTTAACCATACCATTCCTATATAAAAAAGAATAGTGAAGCTAACAAAGAGAATCATCACTTTAGCTGTATGTAGAACAAGCGACAATGAAGTTTTCATCACCTTTCCCCTCCCATTCGATCCTTTGTATCAATCTATGCCCAACAGGACAAGTTTTATACATGTTTCGGTAAGGAGAAAGTAAAAACAGCTATAAAAGAGAAAAGTGACGTTATCCTAATTTCCTGAATTCAGCTACATGTCGAATGGACCTTGCTCTGCAGATATTTACCCTTTTAAAAATGCAGAAAACCTTCTCCATTTAATGGAAAAGGTCCGACTTTATTCACCTTTATTCTCGTCTTTCTCATGGCATCGATGACAAATACCATGAAAGGTTAATCTATGATCTTTAATCTTGAAGTTCCAGTCGCGTTCTACAATGGATTCTACGTCTTCAAGTAAGTCTTCTTGAATCTCATCTACCGCTCCACATTCCACACAAACAAGATGATGATGGAAATGGGCAGCCCCTTCTTGTCTTAAATCATAACGGGAAACCCCGTCTCCAAAGTTAATTTTATCTACTATCTTCAATTCAGTCAGCAACTCTAGCGTACGGTATACTGTTGCCAATCCAATTTCCGGCGACTTTTCTTTGACAAGGAGGTAAACGTCTTCTGCGCTTAAATGATCCTCTTCGTGCTCAAGTAAAACGCGGACGGTCGCTTCTCGCTGAGGCGTTAGTTTGTAGCTGGACGAGTGCAACTGCTTTTTTATTCTATCAATTCTATTTTCTATTTCCATACCTATATTCCCTCCCGCGCCGCTATCTTATCCATTATAACAAATGAGGGAAAACTGTCAAAATAGATTTCTTGTTAATGATAAAAAAATTGTTGTGATTAGCAAATTCCCTTCAATGACCCAGGAAACTGACGACATTTTTCATTAAAGAGGGTGATAAGTATGCTTCAAATACAGCAGCTGTAATTAAAAATAATCCTGACAAAATTAATGAAAAAATATAGCGTGATATAATTGGCTTCAGCGGCTCTCGAATTTGCTTGAGGAAAATCCGGCTGATCATTTTCATTGATAGCGAGACAGCAAGGACCGTTATTACGATGAAAATCGGTACAATGAATATATTTTGTGGTAGAATTGCGACAAATGATAATAAGAACCCGCTCCACCCCATTTGATTAACTAAAAAGCCGACTGTAAACCCTACAACCATTCCTTTAATAAATAACAATATCAAGATAACCGGCAACCCAATAACCGAAATCCCAAGAATCCAGATGAGGCCTATATATTTTATGTTATGCATAATACTTTGGCTAAACATATCATGCGAAGATGCAAATTCTCCTTTGGTAACTTGTCCAAAAAATTGTGATAAATAATAGAACAAGTCCTCTTTTTGGGTAAAACTCAAACTATTTACGAGTACAGCGCCAAAAATGACACCCATTAAAAAAAGCACAGTGATAAAGACATATAATGAGGAATGTTCGTTAATGTGTTTCATTACGGCATTTTGTACGACAGATTTTTTTTTCATCTTTCATCCTCCCAACTCCGCTTACTAGAATCTATGTTTTCACTCTTTCATTTATGCTAAAGAAAACAAGTATGAATTCCCTAATCAGGAAGAACACCTCAAAGCAATATCATGTTATAATTTTCCATAACCATTACTTGGAGGTGTGATATGAAAGCTATATTAATGGATTTCCCAGAAAAAATTGAAACTCCACGGCTATATCTAAGACCTTGTCAACCTGGAGATGGCAAAGATGTGTATGAAGCCATTGTCCGTTCCCAGAATGAATTAAAACAATGGCTTCCATTTGCCCATCAGGAACCGTCCTTGGAAACCTCAGAACAGAACGTCCTAAAAGCCTTTGCGGACTTTATTTTAAAAGAGGATATTAGACTTCATATTTATAGGAAAGAAGACGACCAATTCATCGGTTCCACTGGTCTGCACCGAATTAACTGGGATATCCCCAAATTTGAGATTGGCTATTGGATTGATACGATGCACAGTAAAAAAGGGTACATAACCGAAGCGATTGAAAAGTTAACCCAATTTGCTTTTCATCATTATGGGGCAAAGCGGGTTGAAATCCGCTGTGACCCTAATAACCTTGCTAGTAAACGAATTCCCGAAAAACTAAAGTATACTCTTGAAGGAACTTTACATAATGACTGTCTAAGTGCTGACGGCAAGGAATTGCGAGACACCTATATATATGCAAAAACAACAAACTAAAAAAAGTCCTGACAGTATAAACCTCCTCTGTCAGGACTCTTTTTTGTTCCCTTACATAAACAAATAATTAGCTGTTCTTTTTTACTTTCCCATACTTACCTCCGCCCCCAACTTCAAAAGTAAGCTCCCCTTTTCTGGCAGAATCGATATAGTGGGCCAATTTTTCAGGAACGATTTCTGTGAGTTGTTCAAGGGTTACCTCATGAAGGATATTCATCTCGGTTCCAAATGCCTTTAGCAGTTTTTCCATTGATTTAGGACCAAGTCCCGGGATGAAATCGAGGGGTACTTGATGGATATATGGCGGTCTTTCCCTTCGTTTCTCTCCATTCATTTTAGGAATAGATAGTTCCTCTATTCGAGTCGACACCCCTTTAATGATAGTCTTGTTTCCACATTCAGGACATTGTTCATTATCCCTTAACAATTGATGTAAACATCCTGAACAAACGGTTTGATGATATTTTCCCAATAAGGGATTCAACCCATAATTGGCTGATACCTTTCGTCCTTCTTTATCTTGAAGGGCTTTTGCCAACTCGTTAAAACTTGGTTCTTTAAGTCGAATTTTTTGATATTCACGAGCTATTTTCCCAAGCGAATGTGCGTCAGAATTCGTCACGAAGACAAAGGATTCCAACTCTTTTATATCCTTGACCATATCTGTATCAGAACTTAACCCAAGCTCGATGGCGTCGATTAACTCTGGATCGAATACTTCAGCCAGACTCGACTTTACCCCTTTACCATATAAACTTTTAAAGGGGGTAAAAACATGTGCTGGGATAAACAAGCCGCCAAGTGATTTTACTATTTTTTGCAGTGTTCTTCCGTCACAATAAATTCTTTGAGAGCTTAAGGTGATATTTTTAACATAACCGCTCATCCACACCGAAAAATTCTTCATCGCTTCCAATGTTGGAAAATAGGCAAGAACATGGATTGGGCCATTACAATGCTGATCATAAATTTCAATTTCAGAGCCTGGAATGATTGTTGTGTTCCGGTAAAGAAGACCGCCTTCATCCTTCTCTGTAATTTCCCCGTCCAGAATTCCTGCTTCAATCTCTTCGATAACTTCAGGAGAATGGCAGTCAATTATCCCGATTAAATCGAGACCTTTTCTCTCACTTGCCACTTGTATCACCTTGCTGAAGGTCAACGTTTTAGCACCGGTTATTTTTACGGCCTTTCCACTTCTTGTTCTGCCTATGTGGATATGCAGGTCAGCGTAATACTCTTTCATTTATGAAGTCATCACCTTTTTCAACTGCAGGTACTGAACTGCATATGCCGTTTTGGCATCCTGGATTTTTCCTTCATCTATATAGGTTTGAGCTTCCTCTACCGTCAGCTCAATCACCTCGACAAATTCATCCTCATCCAAGGGGGCCGCATTTTCTTTCTTTTTCAAATTGTGGGCTACATAAATGTGAACCAATTCATCGGCAAAGCCTGGGGACGTATAAAAGGATATGATGTGTTCCATTTTTTCGCATACATACCCTGTCTCTTCCTCAAGTTCCCGTTCTGCCGACAGAATCGGTTGTTCGCCTTTTTCGAGCTTTCCTGCAGGAATTTCAACTAGACTTCTCTCCAGCGCTTTACGGTACTGTTCGACCATGATGATTTTATTGTCTGCTGTAACAGCTATGATTGCAACCGCTCCCGGATGCTTGATGATTTCACGTTTACTTGTTTTTCCATCTGGAAGCTCTACATCATCCACCTGTAGGCTGATTACTTTACCGGTGAATACTTTTTCCGAAGATATCGTTTTTTCTTCAAATTTTTTCATCCTGACCACTCCTCTGTTCTAATTGCAGTATTATTCTTCATACATTTTACCATAATAGAGATGGAGGGCGATTCGATGAAAGTTTATGTATTGGAAAAAGGCGTCATTTTATCTGGAAAGAGTTGGGAGATCATTCAAAAACTAAAACAATTGCAAAATAAATATGTCTATATCAATGATTGGATTGCCGACATACCCGATCAACAGACAACCTCTCCTTTAAAACGAATCAAGTGAATTCTTTGAGCGAAATGGATTTGTCCTTTACAATGTAGGTAAAGGGAGTGGATAAAATTGAAAAATCGTAGACTAGGAAATTCAGAGTTATTCGTATCTGAAATCGGGCTCGGCTGCATGTCATTGGGTACTGTCGAAAGTCAGGCATCTGAGATCATACAGGCTGCTTTGGATGAAGGAATCAATTATTTTGATACTGCTGACTTATATAATTTCGGTGTGAATGAAGAAATCGTCGGAAAAAACTTAAAATCGGTCCGCGACCAAGTATACATAGCCACGAAGGTCGGAAACCGCTGGAATGAAAATAAGGATAGTTGGAGCTGGGATCCATCTGGCACCCATATCAAAACGGCAGTAAAGGACAGCTTAAAACGGCTAGGAACCGATTATATTGATCTTTATCAGCTGCACGGGGGCACGATTTCAGACAATATCGAAGAAACAGTTGAAGCATTTGAGGAGTTGAAAAAGGAAGGCTATATCCGGTACTATGGAATTTCCTCAATTCGCCCCAACGTAATTAAGAAATTTACCGATAAGTCTGATCTTGACTCCGTGATGATGCAATACAGCCTACTCGACCGCCGCCCAGAAGAGTGGATGCCTCTTTTGGAAAACAAACAGATCAGCATCATTGCCCGTGGCCCCCTTGCCAAAGGACTGCTTAGTGAGAAAATGCTTGAAAAGGCAAATGAAGATGGTTATCTTGACTATAGTTATCAAGAACTTAAAGATCTGCTTCCACAATTAAAGGACAAGCTTTCCGGCAGAAAGTTGAATGATACGGCCCTGCAATTTGTATTGTCACACCAAAGCGTTGCTGCTGTCGTACCTGGAGCAAGCTCAGTGCAGCAGCTCCATGAAAACTGCCGTGCCGTTAACAGCTCTTCGCTTACTGAAGCTGAACTTGATGTGTTGAAGCAGTTGACCAAAGCAAACAAATATGAAAGTCATCGGGATTGAACTACCCACCACTTATCGACCTTACGGTCTGATTGAAGTGGGGGATTCCTAAGAACATTAGCCTATCGGCCAATTTTTAATTAGGCTACTCCCGTAGTTCCTACGGTTAGAAGCCTTATGGCTTCATTCATTAGATTGAGTCCTGCGTTAATATCTCGATCGTGGTGAGTAGTACAAAAAGGACAATCCCATTCACGAAGATTCAGATGTTTAACGTCTTTATTTTGGTAACCGCAGCTAGAACACAATTGGCTAGAAGCAAACGTTTTAGATACGGTCACGATTTGTTTACCATACCATTTTGCTTTGTATTCCAACATTTTTTTGAATTGGTACCAAGATACTTCACTAATAGCTTTAGCTAGTTTGTGATTTTTCATCATATTCGACACTTGCAAGTCTTCCATTCCAATCACATCGTGGTTTTTGATGATTTCGGTAGAAACTTTATGTAAGTAATCCATTCGGGCATTTGAAATTTTTTCGTGTAGGATAGCCACTTTTCGTTTTTGTTTTTGATAGTTTTTAGCTTCAGCCAATGGTTTATTTTGATTCAAGGCTATTTCTTGTCGCCTTGAAAGAATCCGTTGTGCTTTGGCCAATTTCTTTTCGACCGTCCGGAAGAATTTTGGGTTTTGATAGACCGTACCATCTGAAAGAATAGCAAAATTCTTCAAACCAACATCTACACCGCACGAACGATTCGTTTTAGAAAGTACTTGTACATTGGTTTCCGCTAAAACGGAAATGAAATATTTACCCGAAGGGTTCCGCCTGATTGTGGCATTGATGATTCGCCCTTCGACTTCGCGGCTTTTAGCAAAACGAACTAGACCGAGTTTTGGCAATTTGATTTTGTTTCCAACAATTCCAATATTCCCATTCGTCTGTTTAGTCGTATAGGACTGGATAGGATTCTTTTTCGATTTGAAGCGTGGTGACTTGTTTTGCTTTTTATAATATCGACTATAGGAATCTGCTAAATTTTCCACCGATTTCTGTAAGGCAATACTGTCTACTTCTTTCAGGAAAGAATACTCTTTCTTTAAAGCTGGAAGTTCTTTGATTGTTGCGTATTTATTCAGAAAAGAACCTTTCCATTCATTAGAGGTTAATTGGCCGTTCTGCTTCATTTCTTCACAAATATACCAGTAGGCATCTTTCTCCTTTTGTTTGCCTAAAAAGAAGTTATAAACAAAACAGGAGCAGCCGATCGTTTTATTGATTAGAACTAGTTGTTCTTTAGTTGGATAGATTCGAAATTTATAAGCTTTGTTTACGACCATTGGTTTCACCCCCTTATTGTTATTATTAAACATCGAACATATGTTTGTAAAAACATTACTTTGGCTTATGCCAACTGCCATTCATCTCGCCTTTCACATGCTTGAAGAGGGAGTCTTCTGGCGGGAAATGATAAAAGGGAGACCTTAAACTAACCTAGTATTTCAAAGAAAAATATAACACAGCATTAATAGGCTACCTTATTCCCTTAAAACAGCGGGCTGAGGTAGTCTATTATCGCTTAAACCCTATCGCTATCTTCATCATAATACTGCACTGATCTCTCCGTTTTTCCATCTGCTTATTTAATAGGGAAACCCTTCAACTTAGACCAAGCTTAAACCCATCTAATTGCATTCTTCCAACATTTACCATTCTTGATATTCTGTTTTTATTTTATTGTCTCTATTTTTTAGGTTTGCGCAATATTGTTATCACTCCTAATGATTTTCACAAATTCTTTTCTGTTGCTTTTCTTAAATACATGCTATACAATTAAATTGTGCACAATCTAAATATGAAGCAAAGGAGAAAAATGATGACAAAAACATTATTTACTACGTCTGTAACGGTTGATGGGGGAAGAGAAGGAACGGCCATTTCTGCCGATGGAAACTTCACAGTTGATATTGCGATGCCTGGAACGCCGAGGGCTAATAAGATGCCTGAAGCATCTAATCCTGAACAGCTCTTTGCAGCTGGGTATGCTGCTTGTTTTGATAGTGCTTTGCAATCCGTTGGTAAAATTGAACGCATTAAATTTGATTCTAAAGTCACTGCTAGTGTCAGTTTATTGATGGGTGAGATGCATCAGTACAGCTTGGCTGTCACTTTAGCTGTGAAAGGATCTGGGATCGATAAAGAGACGTTTGAAACCCTTGTTCATAAAGCGCACCAAATGTGTCCTTATTCAAAAGCAATCAACGGCAATGTGGACGTCACTATTGAAATCGATGTAGATTAATATATCCGACAAAAAAACGCTTGGGCTCCCCAAGCGTTTTTTCTTTTCGCTAAAATTTCTGTAATGTTGTCAACAGTTGGAGCAGCGAAGCTTTCAAATCCTCAACCACCCTCTTATCCTCACCCGACATAGCTGAAATGCGATCGGGAATGAAACAGGCCTCTTCCTGTAAACCCTTTCCCTTTTCGGTCAGCTGAATCATGACAGACCGTTCATCTTGAGTGGAACGTTCACGGACAATTAAGCCATTCTGTTCCATTCGTTTTAACATGGGGGTAAGCGTTCCTGAGTCGAGGGCAAGTAAATCCCCTAATTTTTTAACTGTAAGTGTATCCTGCTCCCATAGTAGAAGGAGAACGAGGTACTGTGGATATGTCACTTCGAGTTTATCAAGCAGCGGTTTATATTTTTTCGTCATTTCCCTTGAACTTGCATAAAGCAGGAAACATAATTGGTTTTCCAGTACATTTTCTAATCTTTTTTCCATCATATCACCAGCTAGTAGTAGTCCGTTTGATATTGTGAATACATATCAAACTTATCTTTAATATAATCGTTATACTTTATAAAATAAAGCAATATTCGTTATTGAATAAATGTCGGCGTACTCTTTCAGAAAGAGTGGTTTATCAAAAAGGGAGACAGTACCAAGTCTGCTCCCTTTTTACATTATTTATAGTTCTTCCAGTTAAGATTGCTTTCTCCCAGCAGCTCTTCGAATGATTTATTTTTCTCACGCCGTTTTCTTTCTTCGCGTTTTTTTTCTTCTTCCGCTGCTTTTTTCTCTTGTTCAGCATCATTCAGTTCTTTTTGCTTTTGACGAAGCTGGGACATGATATCTTGATTAAGCATATCACCAAGTTTCAATGATGATGACTCTTTATCTTGTATTTTGCTTTGATTTTGATTCCGCGACTGTTTCTTTTTCATCCCTAAAACCTCCTAGCCATTATGAAATTATTATATCACGACTGCGGTTTCTCTCGTTATGATTTTCAAACAGTGTTTTCTCCATTTCCCTCATGGTAAAATAAAGAAAATAACTGAGGAGGATTTTCATGAAAAAATGGTGGCTTGCATTGGCTGGAATTCTGACCTATATCATCGGCGTCGGCATTTATTTTTCTAATCGGATCATGTACATGAAAAAGAAGGAAGATGATTTTATCCAGAATCGTGAAATTATGGCTAAACGTCTAATTAAAGAGGATTTTGATATCCTACCTAAAACTGAAATCTGGGTACCTTCACCATCCGGATATTCCTTGAAATGTTTGTTTATCGAACCGTTTGAGACGAATAAGTGGATTATTATTTCACATGGTGTGACGGAGAACAAAATTAATTCGATTAAGTACATGAACATTTTTCTTAAGCGCGGCTTCAATGCTATCATTTATGATCATCGCCGTCATGGAGATTCTGGTGGTAAGACTAGCAGTTATGGCCATTATGAAAAATTCGATTTGAAGGCCGTGATCGACGAATTGAAAAGACGTAAAGGCTCCGACGACCTTCACATTGGCATTCATGGGGAATCCATGGGAGCCGCAACTCTGCTTCTGTATGCCGGGATGCTTGAAGATGGCGCTGATTTTTACATTGCCGATTGCCCATTTTCAAACTTTGAGGAGCAGATCAAACACCAAATCAGCGCGGAAATCCCTTTACCATCTTGGACCGTGTTTCCGCTTGGTCGTACGTTCATCAAACTTCGTGACGGATATTGGACTAAAGAAGTGTCACCGATTAATTATATAAAAAATATTAAAAAACCAGTACTGTTCATTCATAGTGAACATGATACCTTTATCCCCGTTTCCATGACAACGGAATTATATGCAGCAAAAGAGGGGCCAAAGCAGCTGTACATTGCTAAAAAGGGCGCCCACGCTCAATCTTATAATGAAAATCCAAAAGAATATGAAGAACAAATTGATCAGTTTCTTAAACAGCTTGTATTAAGATAGAAAAAGAGAGGATACCTATCATGAAAGCTTGATATCCTCTCTTTTTCTTCTTTTAGATTTTATTAAAGTAGCTCATTCTCGGATTTAAGATTTGATTCGGACTTTTTAACTGAAAGCTGTTCGCTTCCGGTACAAAGTCTATTTTCATAACTTCATCGAGAAAAATCATTTTTGACTTTTCTACGTATAGAGAGATTCCGTTTGTTTCCACTCTCTCGTTACCTTCATCAAGTTCGTTGACTAACCATAGGGCTGTCACACCACTCACAACGCAGCCACAGCCATCTGTGTCATATTTTAACTGTAAAAATCCTTCTTGCCCCTGTATCTTATCGGCTATTTTATCTGCCGCTCTTTCCGTCCATTCAATATACATGATTTTACATACCTCCTCATGTGTTTTCGTTCCCTCATTATAAACGATAAAAACGTTTCTGTTAATGAAACTGCTTTATGCCATTTTCAAGATACTCAAATGAAGGTCCTTTCCACCAATGTTGCTTCCATTAAGAAAATCACAGCCCAATGTTCCTCGTATTTCCTCTTATTTTCGATAAAAAAAAAGGCCTATCTCTAGGAAACAGCCCTTCCACTATTATTCTATTAACCTTACGCCCGCTATATCGGCGAGACGGATATAGTGAACCTGTTAAAAACAAGCGACGATATGGATCTTTGGATAAGCTCATTATCATTATGAATCCCGCCAAACGGGTTCCTTCAAATTCCTGATTCTACTCCATAAAGAAATAGTAGCATACAACTCCTCTCATTTATAAGGCACGATATTTTTTCAAACTCAAAATATTGAAAGTGATAAAAACAACAGCAAATGCAAGGAGAATGAGTAAATCCATCACTACCTCAGCGAAGGTTAAGCCTTTGTACATAATACCGTTCAATGCATCCGACGCGTAGTAAAGCGGCATGATTTTGCCAATTTGCTGCAGCCAGTCTGCCATACCATCTAATGGAAAAATACCCGTAAAGAAGATTTGTGGCACGATGACGAGTGGAATAAATTGTACCATTTGAAATTCAGATGTTGCGAAACTTGATAATAATGTACCGAGGGATAATGCCACAAGCGCGACGAGAATATTCGTCAATAAAACGAGCCAAATGGAGCCGACGAGCACAATATCCAGTACATTTACCGCGTATAGTACAACAATTATAGTTTGAATGAGTGCAAACAAACCATATCCAATTACATAGCCTGCAACAATTTCATATCGTTTAATCGGTGTCACAAGTAACCGTTCTAATGTACCACTTGTACGTTCCTTTAGCAGCGCAATCCCCGCTATTAAAAAAACAAAGAAGAAAACGAAAAAGCCCACGAGCATAGGACTAAAAATATCAAAAATCTTCGAATCGGCATCACCATACACATAATGCGAATCAATCGAAGGATTGTTTGCATCTCCTTGCAAGCCTTGCGCTAATTGCATTTGAACGGCCTTTGCACGAGACGGTTCATCGTTTAAAAGGGTCAGCTTCATGTTGCCATTTTCAAATTGCAGCCAGCCGTCGATGTTATTTTTGGCCATGCTCTCTTTTGAAAAATGCTTGGCAACCGTTACTTGAAAATCTGCTTGTTTCAATGCTTCAGCGATGTTTTCATTACTACCTGTAACAACGATTTTTAAATCACTCGCTTCTGAATGAAAAATAAAATACATGAGCGTTAAGATGAGCAATGGTGCAAAGAAGAGCAATGCGAGTGTTCTTCGATCTCGGAGCATTTGTCGTGTAATTCGTGTAACAAGAGCTGTAATTCGCATTACAGCTCACCTACTATCTTTAAAAACACTTCATCAAACGTTTGTACCCCGTATTGTGTCTTTAATGCGGCAGGTGTGCCGGATGCGATGATTTTCCCTTCACGCAGCATCGCTAGATTATCGCAACGTTCTGCTTCATCCATTACATGCGTTGTAATGAGGATTGTTTTATGCTCATCATTTTTTAAACGTTCTAATTCCTTCCAGATGGATTGTTTCAACACAGGGTCCATACCGACAGTTGGTTCATCCAAAATTAGAATTTTCGGATTTTGGATAAGGGCAATAGCAAGTGACAGGCGACGCTTCATGCCCCCAGAATAATATGCAACCCGAATAGACAAATCATTCGTTAACTGTACAATTTCGGCTGCATACTGAATGCGTTCTCTTTGTTCCTTTTTCGATAAACGGTAAAGCTTTGCAAAAAATTCAAGATTTTCAGCACCCGTCAGCTCTGTATATAAGGCATCGGACTGCGCCATATAGCCGATTTCTGATAGCAATGCTTCATTTGGCACTTCACAATCAAGCACTGTGATTTTTCCAGTGTCCGGCTTCATCATACCGACAATCATTTTAATTAAGGTCGTTTTCCCGCAACCAGATGGTCCTAATAAGCCGAAAATTTTTCTTTCTGCAATATTTAGGTTTAATGGCTGAATGACTTTTTTGTGTTTAAAGCCTTTAGCAATTTCCTCAATGGTAATCGCATTCACTGCACGCACACCCTTCCTCTTTTATAATTAACACGGTGTTGAATGTATCAACATTCTAAGGTAGTATTTGGTCAAATACAATCAACACATTTTTGAAGACTGTTTAGTGAAGGAGAAATTCGATGGCGACGATTCATGAGCAAAAGGCTCAAAAAACGAAACTGCAGATTCAACAGCATTTTATTGCACTTGTTGAAAAAGAAGGATTTCAGCATGTATCGGTGAAAAAAATTGCAGATCGCGCGAGCATTAATCGAGGTACATTCTATTTGCATTATGCAGATAAATATGAGTTGATGGATCACTTACAACAGGCATTATTAGCAGAACTTCAATTACGCATTACTTCTATTCTACCAAAAGAGGCTTTTTTAGCCCTTCATCAGCAACAACTATATCCACCCTTTATAGCGATTTTTCAATTCATTAGTGAGCATGCCAGTGCATTGCGTGCCATTCTTGGCGATCACGGAGACCCCTCTTTTGCCAAAAAATTGAAGCATGTATTTGGTGAAATACTATTAGAACGTTTAATTCGTCAACATCCAGCAGCACAAAATGATGCTTTTCGTAATTATATGCACGCCTTTATGACATCAGCCATTTTAGGTGTAATCCAGGAGTGGCTGGATAATTGCGAAGAGCAAACGGTAGAAGAAATGGCGAAAATCCATTTTCAAATTTTAAACTTTATCAGTCATTTGCGTGCATTCATTGAGAAATAACCTGAATGCTATTCGAATTTTCGTTCGGGGAGCTATGAAATTTTGACTTGCCTTACTATCTAGTTGGTTAAATCGTAGAAATAGCCTGTTTTAATCAATCCTTTTGTTTTAAAAAACAGGCTATCCCTATTTTTCAATGGCAATTAAACCAAAAATCATACTTAATATTCAATTTCAATAATGTTTACTAACTTTAAGATACACTTCTCGGATGCATGACTAATAATTCGTAAATCTCCTTTTAGTCCATCAATATAATGAATATTACCAAGAAATTTTTTAATTTCACCATTTTGATAATAAGTAAATTGTAGGGTAATGTTCTCTTCCATGGCCCTACAGATAATTTCATTGAATTCTTCATATTTTTGTTCATCTAAAACCGGCTTTTCGACTTTATCCAGACCTTCATTATATTCTCTTAGTAATTTTACATGTTCTGGTAACATCATTGAAACCCATTTGATACGGCCCCTGTCGCGAATCACCTCGAAACACCCACTTTTCCATTGCATTTTGTGTGACATTATTATATAAAATCATTTGTCACTACTGAGCTTTCTATCACGCCTTATGCCCACCAAGCAGCCTACTTCGGTAAACAGCTGTACCTGCTTCTGTATACGAAACCGCACGCAACAGTGATTTTGATCCATATTTATGGCGAATCCGGTCAACCGTATAACCCAACTCCCGTTTTTTCCAGCGCGAAGCGTCAAATAAAGTCAGCTGCATCTCGTTATCATCCACAATATTTGAGAGCGTGACTGCTATGCTTCGAACTGTTTTTTGCTTATTATAGTTCTCATGAAAAAGCTCCAGACAGACTTTATATAACTCCATCGTAATGTTGGTCGGTTCGTTAATCGAACGAGAACGGTGAAAACCTCCGCCAAACTCATTCTTGCTGTAGCCAATGCTTAGACTGACCGTCCTTCCTGCCTTTCGATGGGTACGTGCTCTTCTTCCAACTTCTTCGCAAATTTCCACTATGACCTGCTTGACCTCATGCTCCTCCTTATAATCTCGCAGTAGAATTTGACTTTTGCCAAAGCTGACCTGTCCTTCAATAATCGCTGCTCCCATATCCGATAAATCTATTCCCCAAGCGTGGTGGTAGAGCTGATTGCCCATAATTCCAAACTTCGCTTCAAGTAATTCAAGATCATAATTGGCAAGCTGGCCAACCGAAAATATCCCCATTCCATGAAGAGTTTTTTCTACGCGTCTTCCGATCCCCCACATTTCACGAAGCGGAGAAATCGGCCAAAGTTTGTTTGGAACATCTTCATACTTCCATTCGGCAATCCCTTTATGTTTGGCCTCCAAATCAAGGCAAAGCTTCGCCATCAGCATGTTTGGCCCAATTCCAATGGCACATGGGAGTTGCAATTCCCGTTCGATTTCATCTTTTATTTTTTCAGCTATCACCCGGGTATCTCCCCATAAAGAAGCGGCTCCATCGACTTTCACAAAACTTTCGTCCACACTATATACATGAATCGCTTCTTTCGGGACATAGCGGTTGAACAAGCGGGTAATTTCCGTCGAAATCCTTAAATAGGTTGCCATTTTAGGTTCAACGAGGACAATTCTTGGATCATTCGGGATCTCAAACATCCGCGAACCTGTCTTAATACCAAATTCCCTCTTCATTTTTGGAGAAGCCGCAAGCACAATGCTACCCGTCCTATTCAAATCACCAACCACCGCTAGATAACATTCGAGTGGATTCAAACCAAGCATGACCGCTGAACAGCTTGCATAAAAACTTTTCATATCGATACACATAATTGATTGTTTCGGCATCGTCCTATAATCCATCATTTTTTCACCCTAATAAGAATATACGTTCGCTTTTTATTATATTCATAACTTTAACCGAATATACGTTCTCTTTCAATGGAAGTTTTATTACAAATTTCTACTTTTTAAGGTAATCGCCTTCAAAAAACAAAATAACCCTAATAAATACTAAATTACCATAAAAATACATTATAACCAAATAGTTTTTTTAAAAATAGATTAATTAGTATCTTGAATAATTCAAAATACAACTAAATTCCCATTATTCATTTAAAACAACATCCCTTTTCAATAGCCTTTAGTCTAATCTTATTTTAGTCTTACTGCCCATCTTTTGTAATGAAACTGTAATCAAAAATATGTCATATTGTCACAATGGTATTGTAGGATAATATTGTTAAGAACAATAGAAAGATAGAGAGAGAGAGAGAGGAAATGAGAATTATGAAGAAATGGATTGCTTCAGCTGCCGTTGCTTCTGCAATGATGCTAACCCCACTACAAGCCTTTGCAAATATTGGAGATCAAACCCTCAGACCCGGAATGACTCATAGCGATGTCAAACAACTACAACAACTTTTAAAAACTAAAGGTTATTTCACATATTCAGGTTCACTGACTACATATTACGGCACCTATTCTACATCTGCAGTAAAAAAATTCCAAAAATCTAAAGGGTTAACTGCCGACGGAATTGCCGGCCGAGGCACATTTAATGCGCTTGGTGTTTATAAGGTCAATAATACAAGCATGATAAACTATGCGAAAACCTTGATAGGCAAACCCTACAAATGGGGCGGGACAACACCAGCTGGATTCGACTGTTCAGGATTCATCTATTATGTATTTCAGAAATCACAAGGAATTACCTTACCGCGTACAACATCATTGCTCTATTCCAATACTGGTTTAAAAGTATCTTCACCATCTAAAGGTGATCTTGTATTCTTTGATACTTCTTCTGGAAGAACAGGAGTATCACATGTAGGGATCTATATCGGAAATGGTCAATTCATTAGTGCTACGTCTTCAAAAGGAATAACCATCACTGATATGGATAATTCTTATTGGAAACCAAAATACCTAGGTGCGAAAACTTTATAAAATCCGATAATAAGAACATAGGCTAAGTTCTAATCAGCCGATTCATAGAGAAATTCCTAAAAATAAACCGGACAGAATTTATATATAATTCTGTCCGGTTTATTTTATATATAAAATTTCATCCGTGAAATCTTCTACAGTCACTATAAATGATGAATCTAAGTTAGAACGATTCATCATTTCGATATTATACACATGCTCTGAAGGTAAATGCATGACTTCAAGTACCATGAATCGCTGACTTTCCGCTTTGCTCATGTGCTCAATTGCAGCAGTTACCGCCTTTTGTTCCTCCAAGCTCTTTTCGTCCGTTAGCACGCGAATCAATTCTGCTTCCGCTATCGCAGGATATGTTTTCTTAATACCACCCCGATGCCATGGTTTTACTTTCATCCCGATAACCAAGTCCGAGTAGCTGAGGTCCTTCCCATGTTGATCTTGTATATATGTACGATTGGTTACCTTGTAGTACGTCTCTTTAATCAAAATCCGATTATCGTCTAGATCCGTAATAAAGCCTTCTTCCCCCTTATCAATGGCCTCCTGCGTGTTTTTTTCCGAAGAGGATTGACAGCTTCCCAGAATAAAAGCCACTAGTGTATATACAAAAAGGTTTAACATCATCTTCATGAAAATCCCTCCTATAAAATAGACGAATTTTCCAGTAAAAGAGTTACTAATTTATCTGAAAATAAACTGAACCTCTTGTAAAAGGGACTTATGTCCCAGCTCCTCCATTTTTCTAGCTTTCCTTCATACAAAAAAGAGGAATGTCATTTGACAGTCCCCCTTTTAATTATAAGCCACCGTTCGTTTTGTCCCGATATCAAAAGTTTAGCCTATTTTTTAAAAAATGCTTTTTTCCCAAAAGTCTCGGTGATTCTTGGAAACATGTTATACCATTTCCCAGCTAAATCCATCCAGCCAGGGAGGTTGATTTCCCTCTTATTAGTCAGCATAGCCGCCACGATTTTGGCTGCGACATCCCCCGGCTTAAGCATAAATTTTTCGATATTTTTCACATATGTCCCAGATTCATCCGCAATGCTAAAGAAATTCGTTTCTATTGGCCCAGGATTGACGGTGGTCACAAAAACATGATCTTCCATTAGTTCAAGTCGAAGCGCGTTTGAATAGCCAAGCACCGCAAACTTGGTCGAAGAATACAATGTAGATTTGGGAGTGGCAATTTTACCGGCCTGTGAGGCAATATTAATGATATGCCCCGATTTTCGCTGCTTCATATAAGGGAGAACTAGCTTTGTACAGGCCATCAATCCAATCACATTGACAGCAAACATCGCTTTTGTCTCATCTAATTCTGTATCCAGGGCTTCTTTAAACGTGCCGAAACCAGCATTGTTAACCAATACATCCACCTCACCGATTTGAGCATGGATATCGCCAAATACCATTTCCACCTGGTCGGTGTCTGCCACATCAAGTTTATATGCATATGCATCAACACCATATTGATTAGTTAGTTCATCCCTTAGCTGATGTAATTTATCCAGGCTTCTAGCCAAGAGAACAAGGCGCCCTCCCTGCTTTGCTGCTTGAATCGCCACTTCCTTGCCAATCCCTCCGGAAGCCCCGGTAATTACAATAACTTTCCCTTGCAACTTATTCAAAAAATTATCCTCCTCGAGAACGTTTAAGCGATTGAATACAGAATTACCCCTGATTGAGTTTCTGTTTCGATTTCACCCAAATCTTCTAAATAGTCTAGCTGACCGATCGTTTCCGATAGTGTTAGGCCGACTTCCTGAAGATATACTTTCGGGAAAAGCTGCTGACACACTTCAAATGCTGATAAAGGTTTATCTTGAAGCATACTTTTCACCTGCATGGCCCGATTATGCTGCCGCTCAAATCTATATTGAATCAGATCAGCAACCGCGTCTCCATCCACTTCAGATCCATGCCCAGAGTATACAGTGGATATAGATATTCCTAAGAATTTCTGAAGCGAAGCGTTGTATTGCAGTAACGGACGTGGACGGTCAGCGCCCGGAAGTAAAGGCGGTTCCATTAACGGATTAGGTGAAATTTTCGCAAGTAAATGGTCACCCGCAATCATCAAACCATCACTTTCACGGTAAAAGGATAAATGACTTTGTGCATGTCCAAGAGTCTCGATTGCTCGCCATCCTGGAAGTCCAGGAAGTTCATCTCCCTCAGCTAAAAACCCCTGTAACTTTCTTTCACTAAGGAATTTGATTTCGTCGCGGTAATGAATCAAATTATTTTTCAACTCTTCAGCTACTCCAAACTTCGTAGCATAGTCCAGAAAAAAACGATTATGGGTTTCAAGGAACTCATCACTGATAGTCAGCCACCGCTGATTATTTTTATGTCCGTAAACAGGAACTTCCTTATCAAAGAAATCGAGTGCACCGGCATGGTCCGGATGATGATGGGTCAAGATGATTTGTTCAATATCAGACAGTTTTAGCCCCAATTCTCCAAGCCCGTAAGTCAAAACTTCTTTTGATTGTTTTGTTTTAACGCCAGTATCAATTAAAGTTAAAGCATCCCCTTTAACTACATAAACATTTACATCGCCAACTGCAAACGGCGTTGGCAAAGCAAGTTTAGCAATATCTCCATTCCAATTCACCATAATCATTTCCACCTTAAATATTATATTTATATAAATCTTTTTATACACAATACCGATAAACCTGTCCATTTATCAAGAAAATGAATGTTTAATTACCATTTTACATGTATTCTTAAATATTGTCATTATTTTCACATAATTCACGTATTATTTTTGAAGCTAAAACATATATTATCATTGACAGAGTACTGATGCATCCTTCATAATCACAAGTAATTAAAGACGGAATGGCTGAGATTAAGACCAAGTAAATTTATTGATGGCGTAAAGAGAGTGAAGCTCGGAAAGTGCTGAAAGGCTTCATCGCCCTCTCATTATTGAACCTACCTTATGAGCCTTCAGGAAAACCTGACGTAAATCCCGCGTTAGAGGATTCAAGTGCAGCTTTTCTATTTATTTTTTATGGAAAGTTGAACAAAGGTGGTACCACGGAAGCTAGACCTTTCGTCCTTTATCGGATGAGGGGTCTTTTTATTTTTCAAAAAAAGCGGACCATAAATAGCATGTACAGAAGGAGCGAGAAATATGAAAAAAATCGCATTTATCGGAGCTGGATCGATGGCGGAAGCAATCATTTCGGGATTGGTCACTCAACAGGTAATTGACTCAGAAAATATTTTTGTTACAAATAAATCAAATGATGAACGATTTGATTATTTAAAGAAGCAATACGGTGTGACTGCAACAAGGTCACTGCAGCAATTACTACAAGATGCAAATCTAGTCGTACTAGCAGTGAAGCCGAAAGATATTTTAGAAACGATGCAATCAATAAAAGAATACATTCACGAAGAAATGCTGTTCATTTCCGTTGTGGCAGGGGTTCATACAACTAGTTTAGAAGGAATTGCCGATAAGCAGGTCTCCATCGTCCGCGCTATGCCTAATACATCGGCAGCTGTCGGAAGATCAGCAACGGCTCTTGCAGCGAATAGTCATACAGACGAAGTACAATTACAAACAGCGATTACCCTTTTTGAAACGGTAGGATCGGTTTCCATTGTTGAAGAAACGCAGCTCGATGCCGTAACAGGCTTATCTGGGAGCGGCCCCGCTTATATTTATTACTTGGTCGAGGCATTAGAAAAGTCAGCAGAATCAATAGGGCTCGATTCTGAAACTGCGAAGCAATTAATCCTTCAGACACTGATAGGTGCGGCTGAGATGTTGCAGAAATCACCGAAAACTCCTGCCGTGCTTCGAAAGGAAGTAACATCACCGGGCGGAACCACAGAAGCCGGTTTGAAAGCACTTCAAGCGCATCAAGTTCAGGAAGCGTTCATTGCCTGTGTTGAAGAAGCGACCGAGCAATCTAAGCGGATGGGTAATCAAATTAGCAAAGAGCTCGCCAAGTATGTAGTACCGCAGTAAAAAGCACATCATAATAGGCTGTTGACTTACACCCCCTAATCGGAAGTGTTAAGCCAACAGCCTATTTATGTAGGGAGCTAGTACCTGTTAAGGAATTTACCAGAACAAGAGAAACACTAAAACGTTGTTTTTTATTATCTCAGCAAAAAGGGACCAATTCCCCTCAATTGTTGATAACTATTACTTAATAATCAGCATATCTGCTTCATCAAAACTCCAATCCTCCGAATACGCAACTTCCCAATAGTAACCATCGAGGTCTGAAAAATAGCCGCTATATCCTCCCCAAAAAACACGTTGTGGTAATTTCTCGATTATTCCTCCAGCCTTTTCAGCCTTTTTAATAATGTCATCAACTTCTTCAATTGATTTAGCGTTATAAGCAAAAGTAACACCTGAAAATCCATTCCGTTTAGGCTGTTCTTTCTCATTAATGTCTTTTGCTAACTCTTCTATAGGATATAAAGCAAGTTTTGTTCCTGCATTATTAAAAAAAACAACAGCAGGATTGTCCTCTTTACATGGTGTATGGAATCCTAATCCATCCCTATAAAATCTTAGAGATTTATTAATATCTCTAACCCCTAAAGTAATAAGGTTTATTCTGTTCATACTTGTCCCCCCCCATTTTCTTTCTTCATATGATAGTTCGACACTTAGGATTTTTTTCCTTTTTTATCACTTCATCACTGTTACTAAAATAGCTCTATAACAAAATCCATTCTTTATCAACCTTTAAAAAAGGAGCAGAAAATACCGAAGTGATTCCTTTAATAATCCATATGGATGCAAATTACGTAGGAAATTCACTTTCTTTGCCGAATGATTACTTGTTTTGTCATCTGTAAAGGAATTGCCTCTTCCATCTCGAATTCTACACACAAAAGGGGGAATCTCGATGAATACAAGTGCAGTTGCCCGGTTACTGAACGTTTCCCATAGTACGATTCAACGCTGGGTTACCCAATTGAATATGGAGGTAGAACGAAATCAGCTCGGACACTATCAGTTTTCAGACGATGATATTGCATTATTGAGAAAAGTCCAAGATCAGCTGAACGAAGGAATCATTCTCCAAAAGGTCAGCATATCAGAGAAAAAGATTAGAAAGGCAACAGTACAGAAACAACATTCCGAAACGAATAAAGAACATGATCGAATGATAGAAAGGATTGTTAGGCTTGAAAATGGACTAAAGACAAAAGCTGATGACGTTGTCTCCTATCAAATTTTACAGCACAGAAGCGATATGGAAGACCTACAAAAACTCGTTAAGAAGCTTGAAGCACGTATTGAAGAGTTAGAAACAAAAAAAGTTCCGCCAATCGATTATTTTCTGGCTGCTGAAGAAACGGCTGCCACTAAAAAAACGAAGAAATGGCCATTCATGAAAACGATTTTTGGAAATAACTGAACGTGATGCTTCTTCCAAGAGCACAGCCGTCAACGATTAATACCAAAGAATAGGATAGCCTTCCTTCTTCTACCTGCAAATTTAAGATCATACAAATACCATTAGACCTCGATGTACATCCTTTAGCCCATGACTCTTCGAACGCAGAAATAGTTCAAGAACCCGAGCTAGTAATTACCTTAAAATAAAAAGGCCGCGGCCCCAAGGTTAAACTTTCACCTAAGGGCCGGGCCTTTTCATCATTTAAATAAGCACAGCACGGTCGTTGAGCATTTTTTCACCTTTAATACGCTGGAATTCGTTCAGCAGTTTTTCAACGGTAAGCTCCTGCTTTTCGACGCCCCTTGCTTCAAAAATGATTTGACCTTTATCCATCATGATTAATGAATTTCCAAGATCTATTGCCTGCTGCATATTATGAGTCACCATAAGTGTCGTTAACTGGTTTTTTTCAACGATTTCCTTCGTCAGATTTGTAACGAGCTCTGCTCTAGAGGGATCAAGAGCAGCTGTATGTTCATCTAAAAGCAGGATTTTAGGATCGGTAAAGGTGGCCATCAGCAATGATAATGCCTGGCGCTCCCCTCCCGATAATAATCCGACTTTTGCACTCATTCGATTTTCCAAGCCTAAATGAAGCGTACTCAAACTTTCTTTAAAAAGTGCTTTCCTTTTTTTTGTCACCCCGAAGCCAAAGCCTCTTCTATTAGTTCTGCCATAGGCAATGGCCATATTTTCCTCAATGGTCATATGCGGGGCTGTACCAAGCATCGGATCTTGAAAAACACGGCCAATCATTTTTGCACGAGCATGCTCCTCAATTGTCGACACATTTTCGCCATCAATGATGACTTCACCGGCATCAGGGAGAATCTTACCGGATATCATATTCATCAACGTCGATTTGCCTGCGCCGTTACTGCCAATGACCGTTACAAATTCCCCCTTTGTCATTTGCAATTCAAGATTTCCGAGGGCCAGCTTCTCATCCGGTGTGCCTTCATTGAAGACCTTATAAATCTGATTTAGTTGCAGCAAATTCTTATCCCCCCTTCGATAAAGTCTCGATATGACGCATCTGTAATTCTTTGAGACGCTTTTTCTTGCGGCTTTTTTCTTTTTGTTTATCAGAAATTTTTGGAATAACAAGTGCTCCAACCACGATAAGTGCGGTAATTAATTTAACATCACCCGTATCAAGGAACTCTACACGAAGTGCCAAAGTAACGACGATTCGGTATATAATCGCTCCACCAATAACTGCAAGCGTCGCCCGCGCAATCGTTTTTGCACCGAATAACGCTTCCCCAATAATGACGGATGCCAATCCAATGACAATGATTCCAATCCCCATCCCAATATCACTAAAACCGTTATATTGAGCAACTAAAGATCCAGAGAAAGCAACAAGTGCATTTCCAATTGCGAGTCCTAAAATCTTCATATTACCCGTATGGGCGGAAAAACTCTTAACCATGGCTTCATTGTCACCTGTCGCACGTAGTGCAAGACCAATTTCCGTTTTTAAAAATGCAGACATTCCAGCCTGAATAATTACAGCTACAATAAGCATCACAATTAAAATAGCCCATGTTTTTGGCAAACTATCACCAGCGCCCATGATTGATAATAGACCATTCAACATATTGTCCAACCCAGTGCCAGCCCAAGCATCCTGAATATTCGTGATAATTGTTGTTTGAGAAAGCAACGGAATGTTCGATGCACCCATAATTCTTAAATTGATAGAATATAAGGCAATCATCATTAAAATTCCTGCAAGAAGTGGATTAATTTTCCCTTTCGTATGCAGCAGTCCCGTCATCGTCCCTGCGATAAACCCGGCAACCATGGCACAAAACGTGGCTACAATCGGCGAGAAACCGTTAACAATCATAATAGCGGCAACAGAGGCCCCTGTCACAAAACTACCTTCCACTGTCATATCCGGGAAGTCGAGAATCCTAAATGTTAAATAGACACCAAGTGCCATAATCGCATAAATCATTCCCGACTCAAAAGAGTTGAATAAGGCTGAGAACATTTTTTTCTTCCTTCCCTGAACTAAAGCAGAGTTTATTTTACAAACTCAGCATCTGCTTTCCATTCTTCTTTTATTTCAACACCCATACCTTTTGCTGCTGTTTCATTAATAACCAATTTCAACTTTTGTGGATATTGAACGGCGATGTCTCCCGGTTTCTTACCATCCTTTAAGATTTCAACCGCTTTTTGCCCTGCCTCATAGCCAATATCATAGTAACTGAAGCCATAGGCTGCAAAACCACCAGCTTTCACAGAATCAAGTTCACCAACAAATAATGGAATATCTTGATCATTCGCCACCGAAATGACTGATTCCAATGCCGAGACTACTGTATTATCAGTAATGATATAGAAAGCATCTGCTTTCCCGATTAATGATTCTGCTGCCTGTTTGACCTCAGCAGAAGTCGAGACAGATGCTTCCACGACTTTTAATCCGGCTTTTTTTGCTTCCGCTTTTACGTTTTTTATTTGGACGACCGAATTTTGTTCCCCTGTATTATAAACGGTCCCAATTGTTTTGGCGCCAAGTTCTTCTGCTAGAAATTTCATAGACTTTGCAATCGCTTCCGGATGAGAATCCGTCGTACCCGTCACATTTCCACCTGGTTTCTCCATGGATGTAACAAGTTCCGCTGCGACTGGATCCGTTACAGATGTAAATACAATAGGAATATCCTTTGTTGCATTTAAAGCACTTAATGCACTTGGAGTCGAATTAGCAAAAATCAAATCCACTTTATCCCCAACGAAGTTATTGGCAATCGTCTGACTGTTGTTTTGATCCCCTTGTGCGACCTGAAGATTATACTTGGCATTGATGTCACTATCCTTCAATGCAGCCTGAAACCCTTCATATGCTTGATCAAGTGAATCATGCTGAACGATTTGTGTTACCCCAATATTGAAGGTATCCTTACCGCTTTCATTTTTCGCAGTATCATTCGCTTTGTCATTTCCACAGCCTGCCAGTAATAATCCCGCTACTAAGGTCATTGCTGCAGTCGAATATAATTTCTTCTTCATATTTTCCCCCCGCTTTTTTCTTATTTTAAGATTCTGCCTTTCTACGATGGCAGCTCTTACGCTTTTATTTACTAAATTATAATCGTTTATTCTCAATTATATCAATATATTTTTTAACTTTTTAGAATTTTACAAGTTTTTATGTTTAAAACAATAAAAAAGCTGCTGTGAAAGTTATTATTACTTTCACAGCAGCATACTAAAATGTCAGTGTTCGACGACTTGGTTAACAATTTTGGTAACAGTCGCCCGGTCGATTTTTTCTTTTCCTTCTTTCAAGGCTTTTAAAGTAGCTTTTGCCAATTCTAATGGTATTTTACAGAATTGGATAATTTCCTTTGTTTCAATCTCTGCTATATACGTATCAGCTAATGCAAGATTATGTTCCGTATAGGCAAGCATCTCGTCGAAACCCCAACCATCTGGATAAAAGTTAACACCGCGCTCTGCATCTTCCTCACGGTTTCGAAGAATATTAACAGTTTGAAGTCCACGGCCAAATGCAATAGCAAGATCACGATCTGTTTCAGTTCCATCATACCAGTTCCAAATATCAGATAGCATGACTCCAACTAAACCAGCAACATAATATGTGTAATCATCAAGTTCTTCCTTATTGTGTATCTGCCAGTCCTTCGCAACCCACTTTGCCATGCCTTCGGCCATTTCCTGTGTCGAGCCCAAGACTTTTGCGGTCGCACTAGGCGGACAATATTGAATCCAATCCGAAAGAAGCAAGGTCACTTCAGGTAAATCGTCCTTATACGGTTCAAACAAGGTCTGAAGTCCCTTTTCACTATAATCATCAGTCTTAAGCAGCTCACTGATAGTCTGTAATAGGGAAATCTTACTATCGGCAGGTAATTCGGGATGGTCTTCAATTTCATCGATAGCCCGCATGCAAAGGTAAGCAGCTCCAATGGCTTCCTGTAATCCCTTTGGAAGGTAGCTGATTGGAATGAAAAAAGTCCGGCTTGTTTTTAAAAGAAAATCCATTGCCTTAGTATGTAGATTGCTTTGGTCAGTCATTTTTTACACTCCTTTGTATATCCAATAAACAATTGAATTATTATATCAAACAATCGCTTTGATTTCAGCTTCTCTATTCCTCTACATATAAGGGAATTTTAATCGCCATTAAATCTTCTGCCATTATCGTGTTTGCGAAAATTGCCTTACTTTCCTCTTTTAGCCGTTCCGAATCCTCGAGAGTATAGCGAGAACTAATATGAGTAAGAATTAGCTGCTTAGCTCCTGCTTTCATCGCCGTTTCTGCAGCCTGCACGGTGGTCGAATGAAAATAGGCCGATGCCATTTCAGTTTCTTCTGCCGAAAAGGTAGCTTCATGAACAAGAAAATCCGCAGATTCAGCTAGAATAAGGGCATTACTGCATACTCTTGTATCACCAAGAACTGTGATTATCCGACCTTTTTGAGGATCACCAAGATAATCTTTTCCATTCAAGACGCGACCATCATCGAGTCGGACCATTTCACCGTTTTTCAACGCTTTAAAAAGAGGTCCCGGCTTCACACCTTCCTGAAGCAACTGATCTACAAGTAAGCTTCCTGGACGGTCTTTCTCTACAATTCGGTAACCGACACTATAAATACCGTGATCAAGAGACAAAGCAGTCACTGTAAACTGCTCGTCCTCAAACACTATGCCTTCCTCTATTTCAATAATTTCTAATGGATATTTTAAATGAGTGCCACTGACTTGTAAGCTTGTCGTAATATAGGCATCAATACCCTTTGGGCCATACACAGTCAATTTTTCTACCCCGCCCTGAAAAGACCTGCTACTTAACAAACCAGGAAGCCCAAAGATATGATCACCATGTAAATGGGTAATAAAAATTTTTTCTATTTTACGCGGTTTAACTGCCGTTTTTAAAATTTGATGCTGTGTTGCTTCCCCACAATCGAATAACCAAACCGTTCCTCGTTCTTCCAATAATTGAAGAGCGATTGCCGTCACATTACGCGCTTTTGCCGGAACACCAGCGCCTGTACCTAATAAAACAAAATCCACATTCCTACCTCCGTTGCAAAAACTTTATAATTTAACTATAGCATAACAAAGGTGCTCTTTCATTTATGACTCTTTTAAAACTAGAGCCATTTTAATCTTTTCATGAAATATGAGAAAAAATGCGCAAATTGATTGCTTTGAGGGTAAGCTAACCGTAAAATTAGAAATTGGTACATATACAGAAATTCCAACTTCATACGACGGAATTAACGGAAAGTTGAGGTTTTAACATGACAGAAAACAATAAACCCACAGCATTAATCATGATTTTTGGTGCTACCGGAGATTTAGCGAAACGGAAACTGTTTCCTTCCATATATCGACTATTTCAAAAACAGAAAATCAACAAATTTGCGGTCGTTGGTGTAGCAAGAAGACCATTGTCCACCGAGGAGTTTCAATCAAGTGTTAAAGAATCCATCCTTACGTTCGGACATGCGGAAGAAAGAGTCGATGAATTCATTTCCCATTTCCATTATCATTCTCATGATGTAACGAGCTCTGAATCGTATTTGCAGTTAAAAGGTTTTGCTGAAAATTTAGACGGACAGTATCAATTAGAAGGTAATAGAATCTTTTATTTAGCGATGGCACCGGAGTTTTTCGGGACAATTGCCGAGCAGATTAAAGCACAAGGCTTAACTGATACGACTGGCTATAAGCGTCTTGTCATAGAAAAGCCGTTTGGACACAGTTTCGAAACAGCACAAATATTGAATGAGCAAATTCGTACCGCTTTCGCGGAAGATGAAATCTATCGAATCGATCATTACCTAGGAAAAGAAATGGTTCAGAATATTGAAGTCATTCGTTTTTCCAATGCTCTCTTTGAACCGCTTTGGAATAACCGCTATATTTCTAACATTCAAGTTACATCAAGCGAAACGCTAGGGGTTGAAGAACGGGGTCGTTACTATGAAACCAGCGGTGCCCTTAGAGATATGGTCCAAAACCATCTGCTGCAGATGGTTGCCCTACTTGCTATGGAACCTCCGATTGCTTTGACAACAGAAGAGGTGCGTAGCGAAAAGGTACGAGCACTGCGTTCGCTACGGCCAATGAAAGTGGAAGAAGTCAATCAATACTTTGTCCGTGGTCAATATGGCAGCGGTAAAGTAGGCGCACAAACACTTTCGGCTTATCGCGATGAATTGAACGTAAATCCAGATTCCAACACAGAAACCTATGTTGCAGGTAAATTGATGATTGATAACTTCCGCTGGGCCGGTGTTCCCTTTTATATCCGAACAGGTAAGAGAATGGATGTAAAATCAACAAAAATTGTCGTCCAATTTAAAGATATTCCAATGAATCTGTATTATAAAACGGAAGAAACCTTGAACCCGAATCTTCTCGTTATCCATATCCAGCCTGATGAAGGAATCACTCTATACTTAAATGTTAAAAAATCTGGGACAACGTCGAATACGAAGCCTGTGAAGCTTACCGTCTCCAACAAAGGAATTGAACATATTAACTCTCCTGAAGCCTATGAGAAGCTATTGTTTGACAGCATGCGTGGAGATGCTACAAACTTCACACACTGGGACGAAGTGGCCCTTTCATGGAAGTTTGTCGACACCATTTCTAATGCATGGGAAAATACTAAAGAAGAATCGTTCCCTAATTATGAAGCAGGATCGACAGGCCCCCTTGCATCCGATGAGCTTCTAGCCGAAGATGGACATATTTGGTGGCAAATCGAGAAATCAGAAAAGAAAAATGATTAATTAAATAATAAAGAGGATGCAGTGAATCTGCATCCTCTTCTCTATTCATGAGGCACTCTTCCTGACTAATTTCGCTCGGATAGTATGAATCATTTCCTTGGATTTCGACATTTCTTTATCTGTTTCTGAATTAAGCCAAAATGATACACCAAATTCAAAGGCAATAAAAAATAACATTATAGCTAAAGCCACCCAAATGATATACACAGTTACCCGCTCCTTCTCTCTCTCTTAACGTCATACTGTATCCTTCGATCTTCATTAGACTTTACTAACCATTCCTTATATTGCAGGTGTTTAAACCTAAAGAACAAGATTGAATGACATATATAATACTATGTTTTTTATCAAAAAAGAAAATACAAAGGCCCTATTTATTACCAGTATAACATTACCATTTTATCCTTCTCCAGCCAATATATAAAAATTTTATTCACCCTATTTCCTCCACATGCTTTAATTCGTACACCCCTTTTCATGTTCTATGTGAGGAGGAAGTGGCTTAAATGGCAAAGTGACCAAACTGCATTGGCGTTAAAAGGCCAAAAAAACCGACTTAAAAAGGAAATCTCCCTTTTTAAGCCGGCTACTTTCATTTATTTTTCCATCCATTCTGTATGGAAAGTTCCTTCTTTATCGATACGTTGATACGTATGTGCACCAAAATAGTCGCGTTGAGCTTGAATCAGGTTTGCTGGTAGCGTTTCTGTACGATAACTGTCAAAATAAGCAAGTGCAGATGACAAGCATGGAACAGGAATTCCATTCATAACTGCTGTAGATACTACCTCACGTAAAGCACCTTGATAGCTTTCGACAATACCTTGGAAATAAGGATCAAGAAGCAGATTGTTCAAGTTCGCTTTACGATCGTACGCTTCTTTGATTTTTTGTAGGAATTGTGCACGAATGATACAGCCCCCACGGAAGATCATTGCGATTTCTCCATATTGGAGATCCCAGTTATTTTCTTCGGATGCTGCCTTCATTTGGGCAAAGCCTTGTGCATATGAACAAATTTTACTCATATAAAGAGCTTTCCGAATACTTTCAATCAATGCCTTTTTATCACCAGTAAACGACTCAGCATTTGGTCCACGAAGGATTTTGCTCGCTTCTACACGCTCTTCCTTGATTGCTGAGATAAACCGCGCAAATACAGATTCCGTGATGATTGGAAGCGGAACCCCAAGGTCAAGGGCACTTTGGCTTGTCCATTTCCCTGTTCCTTTTTGGCCTGCTTTATCTAAAATGATATCGACCATTGGCTTGCCGGTTTCATCATCATATTTTTTGAAAATATCAGCAGTAATTTCGATTAAATAGCTATCAAGCTCTCCTTTATTCCATTCTGTAAACACTTCATGGAATTCTTCAGCAGTCAGACCAAGAAGGTTTTTCAAAAGGAAATAAGATTCGGAAATCAACTGCATGTCTCCATATTCAATTCCATTATGCACCATCTTAACATAATGTCCGGCTCCATCTGGTCCGATATATGTACAGCAAGCATCGCCATCTACTTTAGCCGAAATATCCTTCAAAATTGGTGCAACAAGTTCATATGCTTCTTTTTGACCGCCAGGCATGATTGAAGGACCTGTTAAAGCTCCTTCTTCCCCTCCTGAGACACCCGTACCGATGAAATGAATACCTAGCTGGCTTAATTCCTCGTTACGGCGCTGAGTGTCCTTAAAGAACGTATTTCCACCATCAATGACGATATCGCCTTTTTCAAGCAGTGGTTTTAATTGTTCGATTGTAGCATCAGTTGCAGCACCAGCTTTAACCATCAATAAAATTTTGCGAGGTGTTTCCAGAGAATTCACGAATTCTTCTAGGGTATACGCTGCAAATACATTTTTACCTTCTGCTTCATTCATCATTTCGTCTGTTTTTGATCCTGAGCGATTATAGACGGAAATTGAATATCCTCTGCTTTCAATATTAAATGCAAGATTCTTACCCATTACGGCTAGTCCGATAACGCCAATCTGTTGTTTTTTCATGGTTATCTTTCCCTTCTCTATATCTTTACACAACTTATAAGCTAATCTTTGTCATCAGAAGGATTCTTCCTCCTTGATTGTTCAAAGAAATCTTTGCTGAAGCTTGTGTCTGTTCCGATCGAACGGTTTTTCAAGGATAATCCCTTTTTAATAATATTTTCTCCGTACTTATTTTGCAAGTGTTCCATCGCTTCGTACAAAGGTTCTTTTTCGGCGTCTTCTTGAAAGGAAAATATATCAAGCTGTTTGAAGGCCGATTCTTTTTCAATAACATCATACGCAGTAACACCAAGAAGCCTAATTCCTTCCCCATTCCAATTTTTCAAAAACAGGTCAACAGCTCTATTCAAAATATCCGCTTTTTCAAAAACTGGATTAGGAACTGTTCTACTTCTGGTAATGGTGCGACGGTCTTTATAGCGGATCGTAACACCAATTTTCTGACCAAGCAGACGTTTATTTTTTAATCGGACAGCAACCTTTTCTGAAAGCTTTTCCAATATCCCAATCAGTTCCTTTTGATTAGTAGAATCATGTGGGAGAGTTGTCGAATTTCCAATGCTTTTATGATCAAAAATGGCTTCCGGATCAACAACCCGAGGATCGATACCATTTGCTCTATCCTTTAAACGGGCGCCATTGATTCCAAGCAGTTGCTTCAGTTGCCTATCGTGAGCATGAGCAAGGTCCCCTATTGTCATAATACCGATGGAGAGAAGTTTTTCCGATGTCTTACTGCCGATGCCATGCATTTCGCCCACTTGTAAAGGCCAAAGCTTCTTAGAAATATCTCTTTTCCTTAACACGGTGATGCCCATTGGCTTTTTCATATCAGAGGCAGTTTTGGCCAAAAATTTATTAGGGGCAATGCCGATGCTACAAGGAAGGTCCATCGTTTTATAAATTCTTTCCTGAATGCTTTTGGCAATTTCTAGAGGCGAACCTAATTCGACGCATTCGCTAATATCCAGATACCCTTCATCGATGGAAACCGGTTCAACCATCTCTGTATATTGTCGCAATACCTCAAAAATAGCCAGTGATGCTTTTCGATAACGTTCAAAATTCGGTTTCCGAATAATTAATTGAGGGCAAAGTTTTTTCGCCTGCCAAATAGGCATAGTCGTTTTAACGCCGAATTTTCTTGCTTCATAGCTGCACGTGACGATGATGCCTCTTCTTTCCTCTACATTACCGGCTATGGCAAGCGGCTTACCTTTCAATGAAACATCATAGGACATTTCCACTGAAGCATAGAAACTATTCATGTCTACATGGAGAATGACCCTGCCATTTTTGGGATACATGTCCTTCATGTGACCGTCACATCCTTGTACAAGAAAAAATACCGTATAATAGGGTCAATTAAAAATAACTATTTCTATTTCTTTTAAGGTACCCATATTTATCCTTGGTAACCAAAGTGAAATGATACTTCTACTCCAAGAAAAACAGCCATCATATTATTGATGACTGTAGATATATTCCTGCAATACTTGAACGCCTTCTAGAGATGATACGAATATTTGCGAATCAATGATTGTAATCAAAAGGTTACCTATTCTGGCAACCCCCTGCATATATCCAGTTTTTTGATTGCCTAATAAACCGATTTGTTCATTAGGTAAGTCTGTAAAACAAGTATTTCATCGAGCTGCTTGCACAACAAGTCCTATGGACAGGCCATCTGTCCTTATCGCAATCCATCTCTGTTCATGCATGTCCGACTCAGGTTTACCTGGAAATAGCACCTGATTTATTTCAATCAATGGTTTTAAGCGTGATTACTATTCCCCAGCAACTTCCTTAATGATACTGACTACCATTTCAGCAAGCTTCGTTAATTCTTCAACAGGAATTCTCTCATTCGTAGTATGAATATCTTCATAGCCTACAGCTAGATTGACAGTAGGAATTCCAAACCCTGCAATCACATTCGCATCACTTCCACCGCCACTTTTAACTAACTCGCATGGACGTCCGATATTCTCTGCTGCTTTTCTCGCGATTTCGACTACATGATCACCAGCTCCATATTTAAAGCCAGGATACATGACGTTGACCTCTACTTCGGCCCGTCCACCCATTTCGATGGCTGCGGTCTCGAATGCCTCTTTCATTCTTGCTACCTGTTTTTCCATTTTTTCAGGAATTAAGGACCTTGCTTCTGCTAAGATTTCAACATGGTCGCAAACAATATTGGTTTGCTGTCCGCCTTGGAAACGTCCGATGTTGGCTGTTGTTTCATCATCGATACGGCCTAGGGGCATTCTTGAAATTGCCTTGGCAGCAATCGTAATCGCTGAAACGCCTTTTTCAGGAGCAACACCAGCATGAGCTGTCTTACCTAAAATTACAGCTGAAACTTTAGCCTGAGTAGGTGCGGCAACCACAACATTTCCTACTTTTCCATCACTATCGAGTGCAAAACCAAATTTGGCCGTCACAAGGGAGCGATCTAGTGCTTTTGCCCCAACTAACCCTGATTCTTCACCAACAGTAATAATGAATTCAATCGTTCCATGTTCGATATTCTGTTCTTTAATCACTTTAAGCGTTTCTAACATAACCGCTAATCCAGCTTTGTCATCCGCTCCTAAAATAGTCGTTCCGTCTGACACTATGTATCCATCTTTAATGGAAGGCTTGATTCCGTTCCCAGGCACAACCGTATCCATATGAGACGTGAAATAAATGGTATCTACGCCCTCTTTGGTACCTTTTAGAGTACAAACTAAATTACCTGCCCCATGGCCAGTAACTGCCGTTGTATCATCTTCAAAAACATTTACACCAAGTGCCGTGAATTTTTCTTTCAGCACTTTGGCAATTGCGGCTTCATTTTTTGTTTCAGAATCAATTTGTACTAATTCCATAAATTCGCTAACCAAACGTTCTTCATTAATCATAAAATAAAACCTCCAAAAAAAGTTTTCCTCTTTAAGTATACTTCTAAAAGTGGTAACCCGGCAAATAATCCGAAAAAAGAGCCTTCATTAAAATTGTTTGTGTCTTCTTACATGTCGATAGATCAAATTGAACTATCGAATGCAGAGGAGGACACAGATCTATGATAAGTTATTTACTACTTCATACTTAACTTCGCCAAAAAGAAGCCCAAAACAGATTTGTTTTGGGCTCCTTACAAGTTAGAATCACAACGGAATATTTCCGTGTTTTTTCCATGGTCGAGTTTCTTTTTTGTTGCGTAGCATTTCAAGAGATTGAATAATCTTGATCCTGGTTTCTCGAGGATCAATAACGTCATCTACCATCCCAAGACTTGCAGCTACATATGGATTGGCAAATTTCTCACGGTATTCTTCAATTTTATCTGTACGAGTTGCTTCCGGGTCTTCACTATTTTGAATTTCACGGGCAAAAATGATATTCGCTGCTCCAGCAGATCCCATAACCGCAATTTCAGCATTAGGCCATGCAAACGTAAGGTCCGCACCGATTGATTTACTATTAAGAGCCACGTAGGCGCCGCCGTATGCTTTACGGAGAATGATTGTCAATTTTGGCACTGTTGCTTCAGAATACGCATATAGCAGCTTTGCTCCGTGACGAATTATGCCACCGTGTTCTTGTTTAACACCAGGAAAGAAGCCAGAAACGTCTTCAAACGTAATTAATGGAATGTTAAACGAATCACAGAAACGAATAAAACGGGCAGCTTTATCAGATGAATCAATATCCAGCCCTCCTGCTAATACTTTTGGCTGGTTACAGACAAGTCCCACCACTTTTCCTTTAATACGTGCCAGACCGACCACAATGTTTTTCGCAAATCCAGCTTGTACTTCCATGAACGAACCATCATCGACAACTTGCTCCAATACTTTACGAACATCATATGGACGAATCCCTTCATATGGAACAACATCCGTTAAGTCTGGACGGTAGTCATCTTCATCGTCTGCCTCCAAAACTGGTGGCTTTTCTTCATTGTTTTGTGGCAGATAACTTAGAAGACGTCTAACATCCTCTAAAACTTGTTCCTCTGAAGCTCCCTTGAAATGAGCATTGCCACTTATTGTGTTATGTACTGTTGCCCCACCTAATCCTTCAGATGAAATCTTTTCGCCTGTAACCGTTTCAATAACTTTTGGTCCTGTAATGAACATCTGACTCGTTTTTTCAACCATGAAGACGAAGTCCGTTATCGCTGGAGAATATACTGCTCCACCAGCACAAGGTCCCATAATAACAGAAATTTGTGGAATAACCCCTGAATATATAGAGTTACGATAGAAAATCTGACCATATCCGTCCAGAGAAACTACTCCTTCTTGAATACGTGCTCCACCAGAATCGTTTAAACCAATGAACGGGGCTCCATTTTCTGCTGCCAAATCCATAACATTGGCAATTTTCAGAGCATGCATTTCCCCTAGTGCTCCACCAAATACGGTAAAGTCTTGTGAGAACAAATAAATATCGCGCCCATTGACTTTTCCGTAACCAGTGACAACCCCTTCTCCTGGCCCTTCTGCCTTTTCCATACCAAAATTAGTATTACGATGTTTGATAAAAGGATTTAGTTCAATGAACGTGCCTGGGTCCACTAAAAGTTCAATTCTTTCCCTTGCTGTAAGTTTACCCTTCTCATGCTGCTTATCGATTCTTTCTTCACCGCCACCTAGTTCTACTTTCCGGCGTCTGTCGTACAAGTCATTAATTGTTTCATAAATGTCTGTCATTTCTGCTCCTCCTTTGATTCAGCTCTTTCACAAAGCTCATATAATACACCCGCTGTTGATTTAGGGTGAACGAAAGCAACATCAGCATGGTGCGCTCCTTTTCTTGAGGTATCATCAATCATCCGAATGCCTGATTCTTTAATTTCTTTAATCCGATCTTCGATATGTTCTACACCTAGGGCAACGTGATGAATACCTTCACCGCGTTTTTCGATAAATTTGGCAATTGGGCTTTCTGGTGACAACGCTTCCAACAACTCTAAACGAGTATTTCCTGCTAAGATAAAAGCCACTTTAACGCCTTGGCTTTCTACTGTCTCAATTCCTTCGAGCTCCAACTTTAGCGTATCAGTGTAAAGCGGCAAAGCTTCATCAAGTGACTTAACAGCTATGCCGATATGATCGATATTTTTAATCATTCAAATAAACCCCTTTTGCTATGTACTATTAGACACCTCTATTAAAATTCTACTAATCTGGTTGAAAAAGCCTTTAACTTTCGGAATAATGAGAACATTATACTTTTGCTTGTTTCTACTAAATGTTCAAGTTAAAATAATATTAATCAAACTGTTTTGAGGAGAGAGCATAATGAGAAATAAAAAAATAAGAAAGATCGTTGTGTATTTAATGCTTATCTCGATGATATTAACGACCTTATTATCAGGTATCGCATTTCTTTTGTAATAATAGATATCCGGAAGGGAGAGGGGAGCCAAAAGCTTCCCTCTTCTTTATTTAATGGCTCCATATTTTTTTGCCAATGTTTTAAAATCCTCGTTTGATATAGTAATTAACACCTTTGATCCAATCGGGACTTTTTCATACAAACGCTCTACATCGGATTTATGCATTCGTACGCAGCCATTTGAAATATATTTTCCAACTGATGCAGGTTGATTTGTACCATGTATCCCATAAATTCTGCCATCGGTATTTCGTGCGTCAAATCCAATCCACCTTGATCCAAGTGGATTCCTAGGGTCGCCACCCGGAATATTCTTTTTTCGATAATAGGGATTAACCGCTTTGACCTTAACCGTAAATAATCCTTCAGGTGTCAATTCTTGACTCTTTCCTGTGCCGACCGGTAGTATCTCCTGAACCGCGTTATCATCGATAAAGGCCAATTTGTTGTTAGCTTTATTGATGATTATAAACGGGTCACCGGTCTTAACAGGTTGAGCCTGTACCTGAAGTGGCAACATAGACAGGATAAGCAATAAAGAAAGGATGCATTTCATTTCTATCAATTCCTTTACTTTTTTGCTTAGTTTAAGCCAAGTGCCTCTTTTTCATTCGATTATTGGTCGGCTTAGGTAATCCCTTGAAGGAATGCTTAAGCAATAAGTAGCGCTCCATTTCCTTCATGAGCTGCAGTAACGCGGCCCTTGATTCAAACTCTTCTCGGGTTAGCGGAAGTTCCATTCCCCTAAAAAATATCTCCATTTCTTCAAGCTTCTTCAGATAAAGTATGGCTGTATTTTGCGGGTGAACATTTTCTGCAAGATCTTCTATAAAATCAGCCACTATCCCGCTTTGCTTAACTATCAGAGGAATATTTGTAACTAAAGGAAGAATCCGCTCAATTATTTCAAATTGCTTTTCACGCATCTTGAAATAATGGTAATAAAGGTCTTCTTCCCTTAAAAAATGATTTTCAACGTCTCGGAAAGCAAGGCTTTTTGCTTGATTAAGAAGATTAGCTGTTTCTGTAATTTCCTTTCCATCCCAGGTGTGATCATTATCCCGTAAATAGCGAACAATCCCCATCAAAATCGCACTAAAATTAGTTTCAATTTTTTCCTGATAGGCAAGCAGTTTCTCATCAAGACTAGGCATGTACAGATTCATGACAAGCGCTACCCCTACTCCTACGGCGATTAATATCGTTTCATTAATCAGAAGAGCAAAAGAAATGTCACCCGACCCATATAGATGCATGATAATGACGCTGCTCGTTACAATCCCTTCATTAATCTTCAAAGCAACTGTAGTTGGAATGAAAATCAAAAGAATCAATCCTATTATCAATGGATGGAAGGCAATAAACTGAAACAATAGGGTGGAATAAACCATTGCGATTATACAAGCCAAAAATCGATGCCAGGAGGCATACACCGATTTCTTTTTTGTAACTTGTATGCATAAAATCGTAATGATTCCCGCTGCCGAAAAATGATCCAGGTTAAGCATTTGTGCAATAATAATTGCCAAGGTTGCCCCCAAAGCAGTTTTAATCGTTCTGTATCCGATTTTAAACATTGTTATGTATCACCTGGCTCTTTCACTATCTATTATAATACTATCAGCAATTCAGATAATTTTACAGTCCTTAGAACGAAAATTTTCAATTTTTAAAAATACATTTTCTCAAAAATACATTATATGGATAAAATAAAAAAAGGTAACCAAAAGTTACCTTTTTTTATAATTATATACGAATACTTTGGCTTATAAAACTTTTTCTAAAAAGTCTTTTGCACGCTGACTTTTCGGATTGGAAAAGAACTCTTCAGGAGCACTTTCTTCAACAAGCAGGCCTTCGTCTAAGAAAAGTACACGATCGGCCACTTCTTTAGCAAACCCCATTTCATGCGTTACAATCAGCATAGTCATCCCTGTATGAGCAAGCGACTTCATAACGTCGAGTACTTCTTTTACCATCTCAGGATCAAGTGCTGAAGTAGGCTCATCAAAAAGCATTACTTCCGGGTTCATCGCCAATGCGCGAGCAATAGCGACCCTTTGTTTTTGTCCACCGGATAGACGGTTAGGATAAGACGATTCTTTATCAGCCAACCCGACTTTTTTCAAAAGCTCACGAGCTTGATTTACCGCTTCTGCCTTCGATAATTTTTTCACCTTCATAGGCGCGTATGTCAAATTCTCTAGCACGGTTTTATGAGGGAATAAATGAAAATGCTGAAATACCATCCCTACATTTTCACGGACTTTCATTATGTTGGTCTTTTTTTCAGTAATACTTTGATCCTTAAACCAAATTTGGCCATCAGTTGGTGTCTCAAGCATATTGATACATCGTAAGAAAGTTGATTTTCCTGAACCAGAAGGACCGATAATCGCTAACACTTCACCCTGTCCTATCTCGGTGCTAATCCCCTTTAATACTTCGAGCTTACCATAATTTTTTTTTAGTTTATCAATTTTAATCACTGCGTCTCATTCTCCTTTCAATTACTTTGCCTAAGATGGTAAGAACCATTACCATCACATAATAAATGAGACCGGCAAATAAAATCGGCTCGAAGAATTTATATGTCTCACCGCCGACAATATAAGAACGGCGCATAATATCTCCTAATCCAATAATTGTAACAACTGCAGATTCCTTTGTTAAAGAAATCAATTCGTTCACAAGAGATGGCAAGATATTCTTGATCGCCTGCGGCAGAATAATGTTAAGCATCATGCTAGAATAGGGCACCCCAAGTGCAAGCGCAGCCTCACGCTGACCTTTATCAACCGCTAATATACCTCCCCTGATTATCTCTGAGATATATGCGGCAGAGTTTAAGCCGAAAGCTAAGAATGCTGCTTGAAATGCTTCGATTTGAATTCCTAATATTTGTGGTGAACCAAAATAAATAAGCATCAATTGCAGGACTAATGGTGTACCGCGGAAAATCGATGTATAAAAGTCAGCAATCCAATTTAATGGCTTAATTCTACTGATTTTCAGTATTGATAATAATATCCCCAATATAAAACCGATGACAGCCGCAACCGCTACAACCTTTAAAGTAGTCGGTATTCCCTCCATAATATATGGAAGGGACGGCCTAATCGTCTCAAAATCCAGATTCACTCCATTCATCCTCTCTTATGAAGGCCATACCTAGGCCCTTCTTGCTTCATTTTCAAAAACAATAAAGCGCGGAAAAACGTTCAGAAGGCATACTAAATGCTTCTGAACGCTTTTCATCTCTCTGTATTATTCAGTTTCGCTGCCGCCAAACCATTTTAGTATTAATTTTTCCATTTCACCATTTTCTAACATTTTTTTCAATTCAGTATTAAATTCTTCTGTTAACTTGCTCCCTTTTTGGAAAGCAATTGCTGAACCAGCATCCTCTTCACCAGACTCGATCACATAGCCTACTAAATCTTTATTGTCCTTTAAATAGCCCTTAGCCACAGTATCTTCCATTATTACTGCATCAAAACGTCCTGAAGACATTTCTTGAACAACTTCTGGAATCCTATTTCGTTTTTCAACTTTCATCCCGATATCTTTATTTTTATTCAAGTCAGTTGCCAATGTCTCTTGGATGGACGCAAGCTGTACGCCTACCGTTTTCCCTTTTAAATCTTCAACGGTTTTAATCTTACTGTCTTTTGTCGTAACAATCATGTTTTTAGCTGTATAGTAAATGTCACTAAAATCGACTGATTGCTCACGTTTAGCTGTCGGAGTCATTCCAGAGATAACAAAATCGATTGATTTATTTTCAAGTGCCGGTACAAGGCTATTAAAGTCAATATCCTTCACTTCAACCTCATAACCTAATTTTTTACCGATGGCCTTAGCGATATCAATGTCAAATCCTTTTATTTCATCGCTTTTCGAAGTTTCAACATATTCAAAAGGCGGATAATCCGCAGAGGTTCCCATTACTAGAACTTTTTTGTCTTTATTATCAGCTGTGTTAGTATCTTTTTTCTCTGATGTTCCGCATGCTGCTAAAATACCTACTAATAAAACAGAAGTAAGCAACAATGCTAACTGCTTTTTCAACTTCATTATTATTCCTCCAAAATGATATTTTCAATTCTCTTGGTATTAAATTTAGTTTTTGTTAAATTATTAATTAATTTGATTAACTAATATTCATACACTAATATGTATTTTAACACACTCTAGTAATTATTCAATAACGTTAAAAATAGATTTATTTTTTAGAATATTCTCATAACTAATTTTATTTTTCATACATTTACTTCATTTAAAGCATATCTGTTTGCCTTATCTATCTTTTATCCTAAAAGTTCCTTAATTATGCAGAATAATGAATAAAAAAACCCGCCAAATTGGCGGATTTCATCCTTGTAAGTTAGCTTACAAAAAAGTAACTTACACTTCTTCGCAATATTGATCGAAGTAATCTTGCAATTTTTCGACAACAGACATTGGATGATGCCCTTCGATTTCATGACGTTCTATCATCGTAATGATTTTTCCATCCTTCAGTAGAGCAAATGATGGTGAAGACGGTGGATAACCTTCGAAATAATCACGGGCCTTCTCCGTTGCTTCTTTATCTTGACCAGCAAAAACAGTTACAAGCTGATCAGGGCGCTTATCATTATGAATGGCATGAGCTGCAGCCGGTCTAGCAATCCCTCCTGCACATCCACAAACAGAGTTGACCATAACAAGAGTCGTTCCTTTTTGTGCAAAAACTTCTTCTACTTCCTCAGGGGTAGTCAGTTCTGTATATCCAGCAGTCTTAATCTCATCGCGAGCTTGTTTGACCACGTCGTTCATTAAAAAATTGAAATCCATATTCATAGTATGTGCTCCTTCCAAGTTTTCTCTTCAATCCTATCATAACAATTGCCTCATCTTGATTCAATATATTTACCTTGTAAAACAACAGAAAGCACAGAACTAACATGTTTAAACGAAAAAGAAGCGGGAATCATATATTTTACAACAAGATAATTTCATCTACAAAAGGATGGGGCATTATGCGTAGCATTTATGCCCCATCCTTTTCTTTTTTAATTTGACTTAAAAGTATCCGTGAAAGATTGAAATGCTTGCTGAACAGCAGTAGTAACGGTTTTATTCCCGGACATTACCTGGTTTTCGAGCACAGGAAGCAGACCTTTAACGGTTTCATTTTTATAGAACATCGTTTTGAGTTGGTGATCAATTAATGAATATAACCATTCTTTAGATTGCATCCTTCTCCGCTCTTGAAAAACACCTGACTCATTCGTTGTATCAGAGAACTCCTGTAGCACATCCCAAAGCTCGGGAATCCCTTTACCAGTTACTGAAGAACAAGTGTATGCTTTTCCTGCCCATCCTTTGGTTGCAGGCTGAAGGAAATGCAAAATTCTACTGTATTCTGACTTTGTTCTAATCGCAAGCGGAATGTTCTCACCATCTGCTTTATTGACCACAATTCCATCTACAAGTTCCATAATCCCTTTTTTCATGCCCTGTAATTCATCCCCTGCACCTGTAAGGACAAGCAACATGAAAAAGTCGACCATGCTCCGGACTATTGCTTCACTCTGACCAACACCTACTGTTTCTATCAATATGACATCAAATCCTGCCGCCTCACAGAGCAACATCGTTTCCCTCGTTTTACGGTGAACCCCGCCCAAGGTTCCTTCCGATGGGGATGGCCTGATGAAGGCACGAGGATTTCGTGCAAGCTCCTCCATCCTCGTCTTGTCCCCAAGTATACTTCCTCCATTGATTGAGGAACTCGGATCGACAGCCAGGACTGCCACCATATAACCCCTATCACATAAATAGTTACCAAACGTCTCGATAAATGTACTCTTTCCGGCACCCGGTACGCCAGATATCCCGATGCGAAGCGAGTTCCCTGTATGAGGCAAAATAGAATGCAATAATTCTTGTGCCAAATCAAAGTGGTGGGGAGCATTACTTTCTACCAGTGTAATCCCTTTAGCAAGCTTTGCTCTTTCGCCTTTTATGATACCTTCTTTAAGTTCAGGGATCGAAATCTTTACATTGTGCTTTTTGACGAATTTGTTTTTCGAAGCTTTATTATGGCTGGCTGCTAATTCCACACCTGGCTTTAATGAAGAAGCAAAACCTTCCTGATTGTTGAGATCGACCCATTCCGGCTTCTTGTCTTCACTCATTACTGCGCCACTTCCTCATATCCGAGGCGATTGTATATTTCCTGAAGCACTTTTTTCGCTGCCTGAGGAATGACTGTACCAGGACCAAAAATGGCAGAAGCACCATTTTGCATTAAATAATCATAATCCTGCGCAGGAATAACACCGCCGACGATGACAATAATATCTTCACGACCTAATTTTTTTAATTCTGACATCAGCTGTGGCAACAATGTTTTATGGCCGGCAGCAAGCGAACTCATACCGACAACATGAACATCATTTTCAACGGCTTGAAGCGCAGTTTCTTCTGGCGTTTGAAATAGCGGTCCTATATCAACATCATAGCCTAAATCAGCAAAACCTGTTCCGACTACTTTCGCTCCACGGTCATGTCCGTCCTGACCCATTTTAGCCATCAGTAACCGCGGTCTTCTTCCTTCATTTTCAAGGAATTCTTCTGTCATTTGGACGACTTCCTCAATCTCTGCTTCTTTTGAATAAGCAGAGCTATATACACCACTGATAGAACGGATTGTTGCTTTGTGACGTCCAGCCACGTCTTCGATAGCATCAGAAATTTCACCAAGCGAAGCCCGTACGCGGGTAGCCTGCACAGCTAATTCAAGCATGTTGCCTTCACCTGTTCTAGCAGCCAGAGTTAGCGCTTGAAGAGCTTCATCGACCATAGCCTGATCACGGTTCGCTTTTAATTCGCTCAAACGCTTTAGCTGACTTTCGCGAACTGCCGTATTATCAATTTCCAGTATTTCAATCGGATCTTCTTTTTTCAGACGATATTTATTGACGCCAACGATTGTTTCATCTTGAGAGTCAATTTTAGCCTGACGTTTCGCTGCCGCTTCTTCGATTCTCATTTTTGGAAGACCAGTTTCAATTGCCTTAGCCATCCCGCCAAGCCCTTCGATTTCTTCGATATGAGCCCAAGCCCGTTCAATTAATTCATTAGTGAGCGACTCAACGTAATATGAACCCGCCCATGGATCAATAACCTTTGTAATTCCTGTTTCCTCCTGCAGATAAAGCTGTGTATTACGAGCAATACGAGCCGAGAAATCAGTTGGCAAGGCAATCGCCTCATCTAATGCGTTCGTATGCAGGGATTGTGTATGACCAAGCGCAGCCGCATGTGCTTCAATCAAAGTCCGTGCGACATTGTTAAACGGATCCTGCTCAGAAAGGCTCCATCCTGAGGTTTGAGAATGGGTTCTCAATGCCATTGCTTTTTTATTTTTCGGTTCAAATTGTTTCATTAGTTTTGACCAAATAAAACGGCCCGCCCTCATTTTCGCTACTTCCATGAAGTAGTTCATTCCTACAGCCCAGAAGAATGAAAGACGTGGTGCAAATTTATCGATATCGATTCCGGCTTTCATTCCTGTACGTGCATACTCAAGTCCATCAGCCAACGTATAGGCGAGCTCGATGTCCGCCGGAGCACCTGCTTCTTGCAAATGATAACCGGAAATGGAGATCGAATTAAATTTAGGCATATATTTGGATGTATACTCAAAAATATCAGCTATAATTTTCATCGACATCTCAGGTGGATAGATATACGTATTCCGAACCATATATTCCTTTAAAATGTCATTTTGAATCGTACCTGAAAGTTTATCCTGTGTAACCCCTTGCTCTTCAGCTGTCACAATATAAAAAGCCAGAATAGGTAATACCGCACCATTCATCGTCATCGATACTGACATTTGATCAAGCGGAATTCCGTCGAACAAGATTTTCATATCAAGAATGGAGTCAATTGCAACTCCCGCTTTTCCAACATCACCGACAACACGCGGATGGTCTGAGTCATAGCCACGGTGAGTAGCTAAATCGAAGGCAACTGAGAGACCCTTTTGCCCCATCGCTAGATTACGTCGGTAAAACGCATTGGATTCCTCAGCTGTCGAAAAGCCTGCATACTGCCGGACGGTCCAAGGGCGATTAACGTACATGGAAGGATATGGCCCTCTTGTAAACGGAGCAATACCTGGCACACTTTCCATATGCTCCAACTTGTGATTATCTTCTTTGACATAAAGCGGTTTAACCCTTATTTGTTCATTAGTTTCAAACAAAAGGTCGTCAATATTTTGTTCAACTGCTATCTCGGCTTCTTTTCTCCATGCTTCAACCGTTCCTTTTATCTCAGCCTTAGCAGGATTTATTGTAGAAAAATTCGGTTTTTTCATCTTAGTTCACCCCTAGCGCTTGTAGTAATTCTATCAAAATTGCTACAGCATTCGTTTTAACATGGATAAATTCTTTAACTCCGGCTTCACTTAGTGAGATTTCCAATTCTTCTGTCTGCCTACCGGCTATATAAAGATTAATTTCAGGGAACTGCTTTTTAATTTCTTTGATTGTCGTTTTTGCTAATTCCGAGTAGTCATTATCACTGCCACAAACACAATAGATGGGAAGATTTGTTGATGCTACGTAATCGACTGCATCCTGGATTGATTGACAGCCTGCACTTTCTACTGTTTCAATGCCCCCTGCTGCAACTAGCCCCTTAACAAAATCAGCACGAGGTTTGTAGGATTTAAGTTCTTTTAAATTAATTAATCCGATTTTCGGGGCTTCTCCACTACTTTGTTTAAAAGTTTCACTCCGTAATCTTAACTGTTCGAATTGGACTGAAATGCGTTCCAACGTAATTGGTGTAATCTCCACTGGCTTCTCAACAACCATATATGACACCTGTTTTTCTTGTGTTGGAGTTTTGATCTTATCTGCGGGATTCGGATATACATTCGTTCCGATAATACTTTCTTTTCTTAACGCAGCATTTTGAATTCTTCCTTGGTAAACTTCAACTAAATCTGCCTGTAAGGAGCCGTGCTTAATTACTTCAAAAATTCCACCAGCTGTATCGATTTCAAGGAACTTCATCCACGCTTTTTCAGCCAGTTCATCCGTCAATTGCTCTACATACCAAGAACCGCCTGCAGGATCGACCACTGTCGTAATATTCGTTTCTTCTTTTAATATCAAGTGTGTATTTCGTGCGATTCTTTCTGAAAAATCATCAGATTCCCCGAATGCATGATTAAATGGATGAATTTGCAAATATTGAATTCCTCCAATCGCAGCAGCAAAAGCTTGATTGGTGGTACGAAGAATGTTGACGTGCTGATCATATAGGGTTTCTGTCAATTCGGACGTTACAGCATGTATTGCCATTTTAAAATGATGTGGAGCTGTATCAAAGGCTTCAGCAAGACCAGCCCAAAGTCGCCTAGCCGCTCTCAGCTTCGCAATTGACATAAAGTAATTGGAGTCAACTGCAAAAGAAAATACGATTTTTTCTGTAATCTCAGATATAGAAAGCCCTTGTTTTTGACCTTCCAATACATATTGGACAGCTACAGCCAATCCGTAAGCAATCTCTTGAACAGCATTGGCCCCGCCATTATGGAATACAGCAGTATTAACCAGAACTGTCTTTAAATTTGGTCCAACTTTTTGATAATCTTGAACTGTTTTTATCCATTCAGCAAAATATTGGTCTGTATCTTCTGGGAGCTGACCACCAATAAGCCATTCTGCAATTGGATCCTCTGCCAGCACACCTTTCAACTGGGCTTTTTGCAGATCCGCAACAGCTTTGATTTGTGGGAAAAATTCTTTTTGTTTCCCCTTAAGGTCAATGAACACTGGGAGTTCCTTTAACGGGATATTATTAAACAATTTTTCAATTCTTGCCCCCTCAGCAAGTAAACGAGCCGGGTATGCAACGACATTTTGACCGCGCTTAAATGCCGCTTGCATCTTTTCATTTGCCTCATCTGCTGTGATACCGCTTACAGGCTGAACGACAAGCCAAGGTTGTTCATAATAACCTGTCGGAGTAATTCCGCGAGTAAATGGAAAAAATCCCGGTAATTCTGCTGTTTTTGCTGCTGAATCCTCCTTTTCTGTATAGAGTGGATTTAAAGTAATACCCTCATATGTATTTGTTTTTAATTTTTCAACACTTTTACCTTTTAAACTGACTTCTGTAGCTTCTTTCCACTCTTCTAACGAAGGTTTAGGAAAGGTTATGTTTTTTACATCTTTCAGTTCCATCTGTAATCGCTTTCTTATCGTTTACTACCCGAATCGCTCTATCCCTTAATAACGGAGACCGAACGCTCAGTCAGTTAATAAGAAAACCGCCCTCCCATCTAATAATCTGAATTATAATAACATTCTACCATATTTTTCTTGAAATTTAAGCTAATAGAAATTAGTACAGTCTGTTGTATAGAAAGTCTATACCATTTCTATTGAAGTACAGTTAGCTGTGTATTAGAACAGCTCTCTATAAAATAATAAGCAAAAATAAAAATTTTGTCGATGTTTTTCTATTTTCCAATAAAAATTTATTAATAAACAAGTAATGAAGCACAGAAAAAAAGGAAGAAACCTTCTAGGCTCTTCCTCCTTCTTCCCTTATTCTAGTAAATAGATGTATTGTCTTCGGTAATCTTTTCGATGATTTCTTTAACCCTTGCAAGGAATCGGCCGCATACCAGTCCGTCCAATACACGATGGTCTAGTGACAAACAAAGGTTTACCATGTCACGGACCGCAATCATGTCGTTAATAATCACCGGCCGTTTTACTATTGTTTCGACTTGTAGAATAGCTGCCTGTGGATAATTAATAATTCCCATGGATTGGACGGAACCGAATGAACCAGTGTTATTTACAGTGAACGTACCTCCTTGCATGTCCTCCGATTTTAATTTACCTGCCTTCACTTTAGATGCAAGTTCTTTTATCTCCCTAGCAATACCTTTAATTGATTTTTCATCTGCATTTTTTATGACAGGTACAAATAAGGCATCTTCTGTGGCAACGGCTATTGAAATATTGATTTCTTTCTTTTGAATGATTTTATCTCCTGCCCACATCGAGTTGATTTCCGGAAATTCCGTAAGAGCTTGAGCAACTGCTTTTACAAAGAATGCAAAGTAAGTTAAGTTGTAGCCTTCTTTTTGTTTAAAATCGGTTTTTAGTGAATCACGTAACTTTACCATGTTGCTTGCGTCAACTTCTACCATCGTCCAAGCATGAGGAATTTCATGCTTACTTTTTAACATATTGGAAGCAATCGCTTTCCTCACCCCGGTAACGGGTATTTCCCTGTCCCCAGTCGCAGTCGGAATTATGATTTCTGTACTAGCTCGCTGAGTGACTGGTGAGATAGTCTCTTCGCGAACGGATTCGGGAATAGCGGAAGGAGCATCAGCTTTAGGAAGAGTACCGGATTCAAGAAGTTTCAGTAAATCTTTACGGGTAATCCGTCCCTCACTTCCTGTACCTTTTACTTTGGAAAGGTCAATTCCATGTTCCTGAGAGAGTTTTAATACAGCTGGTGAAAAGCGGGTTTTCCCTGGTGCTTCACTAGATGTGTGAACATCCCTTGTTTCATTTGAATCATTTTTCTCACTATATGACTCTGCTTGACCTTCCGTTTTTTCTGCTTTTGCCGTTTCAACTTCAATCGAGCAAATAACTTCTCCTACTGCCAACGTTTGATTTTCGTCTGCTTTCAATTCCTTAATGATACCGGTAAAGGAAGAAGGAACCTCAGCATTTACTTTATCTGTCATCACTTCAGCAAGCGGGTCATATTTAGTGACACGATCCCCTGGCTTAACAAGCCATTTACTGATAGTTCCCTCTGTGACACTTTCACCTAGTTGAGGCATTTTCATTAGTTCCGTAGCCATGATTTGTTCCTCCTACTTATCAGTCATTAAAACTCAGCCAGTTCTCTCATCGCTTTTTCCACTTTATCTGGATTCACCATAAAATGTTTTTCCATCGTAGGAGCATATGGCATGGCAGGAATATCAGGACCGGCTAACCGTTTAATCGGAGCATCCAAATCAAATAGGCAATGTTCGGCAATGATGGCTGCGACCTCACTCATAATGCTTCCTTCTTTATTATCCTCTGTAACCAGTAAGACTTTCCCCGTTCTAGAAGCCGCTTCAATGATAGCTTCCTTATCTAATGGGTACACGGTTCGCAAGTCCAGAATATGAGCAGATATACCATCTGCAGCTAATTTTTCTGCTGCCTGGAGTGCAAAATGCACACAAAGACCATAGGATATGACCGTGATGTCTTCCCCTTCTCTTTTCACATCGGCTTTGCCAATGGGAAGTACATAATCTTCAGTTGGTACCTCACCTTTAATCAAGCGGTAAGCGCGTTTATGTTCAAAGAAAAGCACTGGATCTTCATCTCGAATGGCTGCTTTAAGCAACCCTTTTACATCATAGGGAGTGGAGGGCATGACAATTTTCAAGCCCGGTTGATTTGCAAAGAGAGCTTCAACAGATTGCGAATGATATAGGGCTCCATGAATCCCTCCCCCATAAGGTGCACGTATGACGATAGGACAGCTCCAATCATTATTAGAACGGTATCTAATTTTGGCCGCTTCTGAGACAATTTGGTTTACAGCCGGCATGATAAAATCAGCAAATTGCATTTCAGCTATCGGCCGAAGACCATACATAGCGGCTCCAATTCCAACTCCTGCAATTGCTGATTCAGCTAGGGGAGTATCAATAACTCTGGCTTCACCAAATTGGTCATATAATCCATTAGTAGCTTTGAAGACCCCACCTTTTTTCCCTACATCTTCTCCCAGTACAAACACACGAGAATCTCTTTCCATCTCTTCCCTCATTGCCATTGTAACGGCATCTATATAAGAAATCACTGGCATTCTATTACCCCCTTACTTTTGTGCATACACATGATTCATAGCACTTTCAGCCTTCGGATATGGAGCATTTTCGGCATAGTCAGTTGCTTCGTTGACTATTACCATCACTTCATCATTCATTTGTTTTTCAAGCGCATCATCCATAATTCCTGTTTCCTTTAAATACGCTCCAAAGGTCTTGATGGAATCCTTTGTCTTCGCTTCTGCCACTTCGTCCGCAGTTCGGTAGCTTCTGTCATCATCATCACTTGAATGAGGGGTGAGCCTATACGAAACCGTTTCAATCAAAGTGGGTCCCTCGCCCCTGCGAGCACGGTCTGCCGCTTCTTTAACCGCTTCGTATACTTCTAATGGGTCATTGCCATCCACAGTTATTCCAGGCATACCATAGCCAATCGCCCGATCCGAAACATTTTCACAGGAAAGTTGTTTCGAAATAGGAACAGAAATCGCATATTTATTATTTTCACACATAAAGATGACCGGAAGCTTATGCACACCTGCAAAATTTGCTCCTTCATGAAAATCTCCCTGGTTGGATGAACCCTCTCCAAATGTGACGAATGTAACTAGATCCTTCCCTTCCATCTTCCCGGCAAGGGCAATTCCCACTGCATGGGGAACCTGTGTCGTTACAGGGGAAGACCCAGTGACAATTCGGTTTTTCTTCTGGCCAAAATGACCTGGCATTTGCCGTCCACCAGAATTGGGATCTTCCTCTTTTGCAAATCCTGAAAGCATCAAGTCCTTTGCGGTCATTCCAAATGTCAGAACCACTCCAACATCTCGGTAATAGGGTAATACATAGTCCTTTTGACGATCCAATGCAAACGCAGCCCCAACCTGAGCTGCCTCCTGTCCCTGACAAGAAATTACAAAGGGGATTTTCCCGGAACGGTTCAACAGCCACATCCGCTCATCAATCCTACGGGACAAAAGCATTGTCCGGTACATATCTAAAACTGTTTCCTCATTTAAGCCTAATTGTTCATGACGTTTTTCTACCATCATAAAACCTCCTGACCTTATTCTTTATGAATGAATGGCAAGTCCATCGACTGCTAACGCTGCCTCGCCGATTGCTTCAGAAAGACTTGGATGTGGATGAATCGTTTTTGCTACTTCCCAAGGTGTCGCATCTAGTACTTTTGCAAGACCTGCTTCAGAAATCATATCGGTTACATGTGGTCCAATCATGTGAACGCCTAAGATATCATTCGTTTTTTTGTCTGCAATGATTTTGACAAAACCATCTGCTTCCCCGAAAACGAGGGCCTTACCTACTGCCCTGAACGGAAACTTTCCTGTTTTAAGGTCATAGCCTTCCTTTTTTGCCTGTTCTTCTGTCAAACCAACACTTGCAGCTTCGGGACTTGAATATACACATTTTGAAATAAGCGAATAATCTATACGCTCAGGTTTATTGCCTGTCATATGTTCAACAGCTGTAATACCTTCATGGGAGGCAACGTGTGCCAACTGCAAACCACCGATACAATCACCGATTGCATAGATATGTGTTTCTTTAGTTTGGAAGAACTCATTGGTTTCGATAAAACCTTTTTCTTTCACTATTTCTGTATTTTCAAGGCCGATTCCTTCAACATTTGCCGATCTGCCTACGGAAACCAGCATTTTTTCAGCTGTGAATTCCTCGGTGGTTCCTTTTATTTCAGCAGAAATAGATACCGAATCTTCTATTTTCAGCGTTTCCGATAATACCTTAGCCCCTGTAACAAACTTGACGCCTTTTTTCGTTAGAAGACGAAGCATTTCATTTGAAATCTCATGGTCCTCAGTCGGGATAATTCTATCTGCATATTCCAGAACCGTTACTTCCACACCAAAATCATTCAGCATCGAGGCCCATTCAATACCAATCACACCCCCGCCTACAATAATAATTGATTTTGGCAAGCTCTCTAGCTTTAGTGCTTCATCAGACGTAAGTACATATTCTCCATCAATAGGTAAACCGGGTAATGTCTTCGGGCGTGAACCGGTAGCAATAATGATATTCTGAGGGATAAGCATTTCATTTTCACTGCCATTATTCATTTCTACGGAAATCGTTCCGGGCATCGGTGAAAATATAGATGGACCAAGTATACGCCCTAAGCCTTCATAAACCGTTATCTTCCCTTGTTTCATTAAGTGTTGAACCCCTCTATAAAGTTGATCAACAATTTTATTTTTTCTGTCCTGCACCTTAAGGAAATCTACATTAACATCCCCGGTGACAATACCGAATTCCTCACTTTTCACTGCAGTCTGATACACTTCTGCACTTCTTAAAAGCGCTTTTGAAGGGATACAGCCTTTATGTAGACACGTCCCGCCGAGTTTGCCTTTCTCCACGACAGCCGTTTTCAAACCTAATTGAGCAGCCCTAATTGCTGCCACATACCCGCCTGTTCCTCCGCCTAGGATAACAAGGTCAAATTCTTCAGCCAAAACCACTCCTCCTCACTATTAAACAGTTGTTACCGTTTTTACTTGCCCTATGTTTATTACGTTATCAATGTTGAAAATTCCTGTGTTTATCAAAAAAAAACACAGGAATCTATATCTTTTACAACTTAAATCATCTTCGTCCATTTAAGATATGCTTTTCATTTTGTAGAAATTGACTCCGTGAATTCCGCATACGTTCAATGCGCTCCTCTGCCATCCTATCAGCTGCTTTATAGGTTGGGATATTATCACGTTTTGCAATCTCAATGACTCGTTCAATGGTATCATAAACCGTTTCCACTTTCTTAAGAGCTCTTTCCCGGTTATAACCTAAAAGCTCATCAGCCACATTTATGACTCCACCTGCATTAATTACATAATCAGGAGCATACACAATTCCTTTTTCATGTATTTGGTCACCATGAACAGGTTCTTTTAACTGATTATTAGCTGCACCTGCAATGACCTTAGCTTTGATTTGATTAATCGTTTGATCGTTTATTACAGCACCTAATGCACAAGGTGCATAAATATCACATTGAACACCATAAATTTCATCAGGATTTACGGCAGTTGCACCAAAGGATTCGACTGCTCTGGCTACACTCTCTTTATTAATATCCGTAACAATCAGCTTAGCGCCCTCCTCATGAAGGTGACGGCATAAGTTATAAGCTACATTCCCGACACCTTGGACTGCAATCACCTTGCCTTCTAGAGAATCAGTGCCGAATGCTTCTTTTGCTGCAGCTTTCATACCCCGATATACCCCGTAAGCAGTAACAGGTGAAGGGTTACCTGAAGAACCGAATGCAGGGGAGATACCTGTCACGAAGTCTGTTTCTTCGTGAATGAGATCCATATCTTCAACCGTTGTTCCAACATCTTCAGCTGTTATATAACGGCCATTCAATCCTTGGATATATCTGCCGAATGCACGGAACATTTCTTCATTTTTATCCTTGCGTGGATCGCCGATGATGACCGTTTTTCCTCCGCCTAAATTTAAGCCAGCGGCTGCGTTCTTATAAGTCATTCCTTTTGAAAGCCTTAAAGCATCTTCTATGGCTTCTTCTTCTGTAGCATACGTCCACATCCGCGTGCCTCCAAGAGCAGGCCCTAAAGTCGTATCATGAATAGCAATAATCGCTTTTAATCCAGATTGTTTATCCTGACAGAAAAGAAGTTGTTCGTAATCATATTTTTCAAGATATTTAAAAATTTCCATAAAAGAATCCTCCCTAGATGTTTTTATTAAGTGACAGATAAGAGAGGCTGACAATTACTCCTCATTCTTACTGGGTTACTTCGTTCATGCAAATAATATCCGCTAATTTCATGATATTTTTCCCTTTGGAGAATGGTTCCCGGAAGAAACCCATGTACTATTCAATATGCAAATTACATGCCAATAAAAGGTATCTTTTTACTAAAAACGAATATTCCGGTTAATAAGCGGCCAATAATAACCTTTACATATTTTTTAAATATTTCATGTTAGAAGTTGAACCAATTTACATTAGAATATTTTCTAAAATCATACGCAAATTATTTCACATAATGCAATATTTTGCACGCAAATAACTTCACAGTTCTAACTTTTCCATCTTGTAATATAAATTTCTTACTGAAATTCCAAGGGCCCTAGCTGTAAGTGTTTTATTTCCCTTGTGAGTATATATCGCTTGCTGAATAATTTCGGCTTCATACTGATCTATTATTTCCGAGAGCGGTTTCCCCAATACGTAGGTAGAAGGTTTTGTCACGACTTTATCCTGTTTTAATGGAATCGCCTCGATAAAATCCGGAATATGCTGTATATCTATAATTGTCTCATTTAATTTCATGAAGATAATCGCTCGCCCTAAAATATTTTCCAGCTCTCTTACGTTTCCTGGCCAATTATAGATTTGCATTTTATGGATGGCTGCTTCGGTAATCCCTTCAATACTCCGTCCGTATTCTTGATTGATTTTATTAATTAAATGCTCCGCTAATTCTCGCATATCTTCTTTTCGTTTTCGTAACGGGGTAATGAGAATGGGCATGCGATTTAACCGGAAATATAGGTCTTCCCGGAATAATCCATTACCAATGGCTTGTTCAAGATTAATATTGGTAGCAGCTATTACCCGGACATTGATTGGAATAGGCTTTGTTCCACCAACTCTGATGATTTCTTGTTCCTGCAATACTCGAAGTAATTTTGCCTGAATGTTAGCTGGTAATTCACCAATTTCATCCAAAAATATACTTCCTTGATTTGCCTCTTCAAAATAACCGATTTTCCCGCCTCTTATCGCACCGGTAAAGGCCCCTTCCTCATAACCAAACAGTTCACTTTCAAGTAATGATTCAGAAATTGCCGCACAGTTTACACGTACAAACTTATTAAATTTCCTATCGCTCGCATTATGGATAGCATGGGCAAACAACTCCTTGCCTGTCCCTGATTCCCCTCTCAACAAAACAGTGGCCGGGGTTCTTGCAGATAATTTCGCCTGTTCAACCGGAAGCTTCATTTCTTCAGAAGCTCCAATTATATCATCAAAGGAGTATTTGGCCTGCAAAGTCCTAATAATTTGACGTGCTCGATTCAATTCGTGAGTTAAAGCTTGAATTTCTGAAACATCATGTATGACCCCAACACTCCCTTTTAGACGTCCGTCTACAATAATCGGAGCAACATTAACAATTACTTCCTTATGCTTTGGACCGACACGCATATTGACACCACGAACCGGCTTTTTTGTTTGAAGCACCTTCATATGCATACTTTCACCTTCATAAATATCTATAGAAGCCGGCTTTCCAATCACCTGATTCTTTGTTAAACCAGTAAGTCTTGTATATGCCGGATTGATCAAAAGCCCCCTTCCTTGATCATCAACGACAGATATAGCTTCGTCACTTGAGTGAATAATCGCTTCAAGCATCGTCTGAATCTCTTTTAAATCAGTAATCTGTTCAGCTAATTGTACCGCTTCCGTTTTATCCTTAAACATAGAAAATGCCCCTATAATTTCATCCTCTGCATTCATTAAAGGGATTCTTGTCGTGATGAAATCCATCCCATTCTCGAGGGTGATCCGTCGATTTTCTTCCCTCTGTTTAGTTTCCATTACTCTCAGTAATCCACTTGAAGGGATGATATCTTTAATATGCTTACCAATCACTGATTCACGCTTTGTATTCGATACTCGTTCCGCACTATCGTTAAACATTATGACATATCCATTGTGATCGATGACTATCATTCCGTCACTGGTTGTATTAAGTATTAAGTCCATTTTTGCTGAAGCATTCTCCAATTTATTTATAAGACGATTTTTCTCTTCAAATAGGTTGGTAAGAATATGAGCGACGATTCCTGGAATGAGTATTGTTTGATCATCCATATCTTTTTTTATCTTATTAAAGACAGACGGATTTCCTGTTGTATCAATAATAATGTCTAAGCCTTTATCTAGCGCACTGCTCCAATTTGATACAGTAGAAATCCCTCGTTCTTTTGCAGCAAGTATACCTTCAGCAGCTTCGTTCGTATCTGCCATACAAACAATTGAGAATTCTTCGATTTCCGAAAGGAGCTTCAACACCGTTGTCCCCCCTACTCCTCCTCCTACTATCATGACTTTTTGCATTTTCATTCCCCCTTTTATTTTGCTATTTTTTTCTCAATTTTTATTATCTCTGCAATTTTTTTCATACTATATACCCTCATTTTACCATATTAGTATCGACTATAAATAGTCACCATCTTCCAGGCTTTTTCTAAGTTCCCGAAACTTGACAAATTTCTTATATCCTTTATCATTTTTTAAAGACGGAATTTTTGGAAGGGATTTGACTGCATGAAACGTTTAATCGCTTTTTTAGTTCTTTTTATTCCTGGTGCCTTCGCTGCCTATGGTATAAAAATAATGCGGGACATGGTCTTTGGTATTTTACAGCCCCCCTACCCAGTCCTATGGCTACAATTTTTAATTGGGCTGCTTATCACAATTGGCGGGATAGCCTTTATAGCAGGATTCGTTCTTCATCGTGATCGGAAACAGAATAAGGTACAAAGCGAGGTTTAATAAATTTTAAAACGTAAAAGAAGGTGCCATGAATGAATCATGGACACCTTCTTTCTTACCTCTATTCAAATTCTTCTCTGACCCGCTTCGCTATCTCAGGAAAATCGGTGATGATGGCGCTGCATCTCAAGCTGTATAATCGTTTCATATCTGATTCTTTATTAATGGTATATGGTCGTACAGGAACACCCGCACACATCGACGATTGAATGATGATATCAGGGGCAGCTCTGATATTTGGATGAATAGCGCTTCCTCCTATTGCCTTGGCATAAATCCACGGCATAAACAGACCATCTCGGTAAAGCGGTGCCGTTTCTATTTCAGGTGCCAGTTGATGACAATTAACTAAACTATAATGATTAAAAGAAGAAATGATTATCCTCTCTTCCATTTCGTAGCTACGAATGAGCCTAATGACTTTCTCTTCTAAACCTGGATATAGAAAGAGGGTATTTTTCAATTCAATAATGCATAAAAGCTGATTATTCTTTAGCCATATCAATAATTCTTCAAGCGTAGGAATTCTCTCATTACCCAATTTCCCTTTATAACTATTGGACGCATTAAAAGTTTTTAACTCCATTAAAGTCCGGTCCTTCACAAACCCAGAGGCATTCGTTGTTCGATTAAGCTTTTCATCGTGAATAATGACTACTTCACCATCTTTCGAGAGCTGAACATCCGTTTCAATACCGTCCGCCCCAACTCGGGCAGCTTCTTTGAAAGCCGACATCGTATTTTCCGGATGGGTTCCTGCTGATCCTCGATGAGCAAAGATTAAGGTCATAATGAAATCTGCCCCTCTCCCTAAAATCGCTATATCCCCAATTTTATGAAAAGAAACAGAAAATTATTTCACTACGGTTATTTAATAGAAACTAATCGAAATGCAGGTAATTATTTTCTGCATAAAAAGTTCCTTTTGTAAGTTCATTTAATTTTTTTTCCAAACTTTTAATTTGTAATCGGGTATCAGGAAAGGCCATTTGACCAATGGTAATTTCCCCGTCTCCTTTTGAATCGAGTGTATCCATTAATGACTTTCGTTTTTCATCTAATTGAAAAATTTCAGCCGTCAAGCTTTCAAGTTGGCTCCTTGTTTGTTCATATTGATAATTTTGTGCTAAATTCAATTGACCTACAAACATATCATATACTTTCAGCTTTTCCTTTACTAATTCGAGGTTTTGAATTTTGGATTTGTATAGAAGTAATGTTTTATTCAATTCCTCTTTTAAGATTTCGCGGTTAAATCCTTGTACATTAATTATCGTTTTACGTTCCATTCGATTACCAATGACCGCCGCTCTCACTTTTCCATGTGCTTCAATTACCCCGCCGATTAACTTTCCTTTTTTTTCATCTGTGAAGATATTTTTTGCTTTCAGAAAACTTCCCAATGAATAAGAACCAATATGTATATTTTCACCCGCGATTATATGACATTCATTGGCATGCTTTACAAAGATGTTTCTTCCAGCAGAAATTTTCGACACACCCTTACCAAAAATGCCTCCTTTAATGAATACATCACCCACTTTTGACTTGATTTCTTTAACATTACTTACCCCAAGCTCACTTAAAATAGAAATATCCTTGGTTGCTGTTACTGAAAAATTATCAATAATCGTTCCTTTTACGGTCACACTTCCATCAAATTCGATATTCCCTGTTTCAATACCTACATCTCCCTCAATGACTAGGTGATCACCAACAGCAATCTTTCCCCCTCTAAATTCCACAACTCCATTAATTAATGCTCTCAGAATAATCTTTCCATTTTCTTCATTAGCAGCAACTGTTGTTCGATCATAAAGTAGTTTCTTATTCTTCCCTTTATTAGCCAATGCAAATTCTCCTGTTATGCTCCTTCCCATCTTTCCAGTTGTTGGCGGGACTTTTTCTCCTAACCAATCACCGCTTTTTACTTCATCGAGAAAACTCATGTCATAATAATCGGCTTTTCCATCTTCTCGAACCGCTGGTTTTCTTTCCGATTGTTTGAAATAGGTAACCACCGCATCCTTTCCGTGGACCGGTTCTATTCCCTTAGCGATAACTATTGAATCTTTGATTCTAAGTCCATTTTGTAATATATGCATTAAAATCCCTTCTGAAATATTCTCCCTTTGAAGCTCCTTTAAAATATTGTTCATAATTATTGAATAATTCTCTTTCAGATACTCTTTTGAACAATTAAGTTTGACACTAGCTGACATTTTATCTTCAGCTATATCCAACTCTATGGTCGGTTTTTGTTTTCCAATTTGAATTTTCGCTCCACTTGCTTGTGCAAGGGCATCCTTTAAGTCATTAAAATTCTCCAGTAGGATTTGTGGAAATTTTATTAAAATAGGATTTAAATGCAGAATGGAAAAACCCTTTTGAAAAACAGTAATATAAATTATTTCATTTTCCAATTCTAATACAAAATACTCATTTCTCTCATATATCATATATTTCCCCTTTGTGAATATAATTATATATACCTAATTATAATCTAAAAATTGAGAGAAAAAATAAAAACATACATATTTGACTAACTAATAATTCAGATAGTAAATGAAGTAGCAAGATGTTACTGTCTCTGATTACTTCCTAAGAGACTATAACGAACCCCAAACAAAAACGCCTTTTATTTATTGGATTCTTCCTGTAAAATCCAATAAATAAAAGGCGCTTAATTTTTGTAATCGGCAGCGTTAAAAATAATGAAGTTGCTGATTAGAAAAAATCACAAAGCAACTTCTTCATGTCTGCTTATCATCTAGACGGAGAATTACTATATATATTTAGCGGCTCTAGCCTTTATATGGTCAATTGTTAAATATTAAATCTCAACAATCGGTTCTCCCCCTACCCCTGTCAAGAAGCTTTATGCTCAAGACGAAGCTTATCAGCAACCATTGCAATGAACTCGGAATTCGTAGGTTTTGCCTTAGTCATGCTAACGGTATAACCAAATAAAGATGAAATTGATTCAATATTCCCCCGGCTCCAAGCCACTTCAATCGCATGTCGGATGGCACGTTCAACACGGCTGGCGGTTGTATTGTATTTTTTTGCAATGTCCGGATATAGAACCTTTGTAATCGATCCTAATAGTTCAATATCGTTATACACCATTGAAATGGCTTCCCTTAAATATAAATAGCCTTTAATATGCGCAGGCACTCCAATTTCGTGAATTATGCTTGTGATGCTAGCATCCAGGTTTTTCGGCTTTGATTCATTTTGAGGACGATAACTAAACTGACTATGATTTTTCAATACAGCCTGTCCTTTGCCGCTCACCTGACGAATATGATTGGCCAGATTCTCCATATCAAATGGCTTTAGAATAAAGTAAGACGCACCCAAATCAACAGCTTTTTTCGTAACATCTTCTTGACCAAATGCAGTAAGCATAATTACATTAGGCATTGCACCCCGTTTTACTTCACGAAGTTTTTCAAGGACACCTAACCCATCTAAATGAGGCATGATAATATCGAGAATCAAAATATCCGGGTCTACGTTTTCTAACATACCCAGGCAATCTTGACCGTTATGTGCAACCCCAATTACTTCCATGTCTTCCTGTGCTGAAATGTATTCTTCCAGAAGGCCAACAAGTTCTCTATTATCGTCTACAACGCACACCTTAATTTTTTTCACGCTTGATTTCCTCCTCAACTACAATTGGTCTTTTTTTCTATATGACTAAATTCTATTGTAATTGAACTTTTCGACAATGGAAACTAAATTCCTTTTATTTTTGAAAAAATATAAGGAATTCAATATTATTCTCCGGATATCTCTTGTTTTCGACTTCGTTTGCTATTCGAATAAACAGATTGTCGAAAAATCTTCATTTTGTTATCATTTTATCACATCAATTCAAAAAAACCTCAATTTTTGAAGAAATCATTTTTAAACCTGATTATTTTCCTTATAAAATGAAGATAGAATGGTCCGACATTGCCCATTAAATTAAAAAGGGGCATCCAAATGGATACCCTGACTCTTTAGCTTGCCTTTTCATAATTATCTTTGTCGTATATATTGATACCGGCTTCGTTTAACATCCATTCGATATGGACACCATACCCACTTGTAGGATCATTAACAAATACATGGGTAACTGCACCGATTAATTTCCCATTTTGTATGATAGGACTACCGCTCATACCTTGAACGATCCCACCCGTTTTTTGAAGCAATTCTTTATCTGTCACTTTTAAAACCATTCCTTTAATTGCAGGGAACTTTTGTGGAATGGAACTGACTATTTCCACATCAAATTCCTCTACTTTAGAACCATCCACTACAGTAAGGATTTTTGCTGGTCCTTCCTTCACTTCGTGAGAAAGAGTTATTGGAAGGGCATTGTCCCTAATTCCATTTTTGAAATCTTGATTTAACTTCCCGAAAATCCCAAAGGGACTATTGCGATTAATATTTCCTATTTTTTCTTTGTTAGAAGAAAAACGTGCTAATTTTTCTCCTGGGTCACCATTGCTTCCCTTTTCGATGGACGTAACAGTCGATTGAACAATCTGCCCATCCTTTACAACAATTGGCTTTTTTGTATCCATATCCGAGATGACATGCCCTAGTGCTCCATATTTTTTCGAATCGGGGTGATAAAACGTCATCGTCCCAATTCCAGCCGCTGAATCGCGGATATACAAGCCCAATTTGTAAGTTCCTTCATTCTTATCCTTTAGAGGCAAGAGTATACTGTGAAGCACTTTATTATCACGGTTGATAACAATATTTAACGCTTCTCCCTTTTCACCTGCCTGCTGAACAAAAGGGGTTACATCCCCCATCTTCTTTATCGTCTGACCATTGATTTCTGTTATAATATCACCGATTTCAATTTTCGCTTTTTCTCCTGGTGATTTTTTTCCCTGCTCAGTATCAATTAGATGATGACCTACAACGAGAACCCCGAGAGTATTAAGCTTTACTCCAATAGATTGGCCTCCAGGCATAACTTTAAAGTCTTTTAACACCCTAATATCGACCTTTTTAGCAGGCAAGCCTGCTACATCAAGTAATACCTCATTTGTACCTGGTTTCTCAGCACCAAGCGTGATTGAAGCTTGCTCATCATGAAGCGAAATCCCATCACTGGATTCCGAAACTTTTGCAGAAACGGGTAATGATTTGGAAATACTATATTGACTTCCTTCAAATAGTACAAGATGATTTGGAATTAAAAAATATTCACGAGATGGCTGGTATAACCCTAATGTTAATAGCGAAACAAGGAGAATTCCACCGATGATTCTGTTAATCCATACAAATTTCAATCCATTCACTCTCCTCGCTCTCTGACACTTTATGGCTACACCTTTAATTTAGCCTTCATGACAGTCATTTATAACAGAAGCACAAAATAAAAGCTATCCGTTTTTGGATAGCTTTACAATGAATGCTTATGATTAGTTGTAAGTACTCTTATAAAGACCGTATCAAGACGTAATTTTCAACCTTTTGGCTAGCTGAATTAATTCATTGGCATGTTGCTTCGTTAAATCCGTAATCTCGACACCGGAGATCATCCTGCCAATTTCTTTTATTTTTTCACTTTCTATAAGAGGCTTCACCGAAGTATTGGTTCGTCCTGCTCTAACATTTTTTGCAATAAATAAATGGGTATCTGCCATTGCCGCAACCTGTGGTAAATGTGAAATACAAAGTACCTGGGAACCCGTTGCCACTTTATAGATTTTTTCGGCAATAGATTGTGCAACCCTGCCGCTTACACCTGTGTCCACCTCATCGAATATAATGGAAGTAATGCCTTGATGTTTGGAGAAAATACTTTTCAAAGCCAACATAATCCTAGATAACTCTCCGCCAGAAGCAATTTTCGAAAGAGGTTTTAACGGCTCTCCTGGATTGGTGGATATATAAAACTCCATGGAATCCAGACCCGACTGATTAATTCCCCTGTCTGATAACTCATCGAAAGTATAAGCTGTTTGAAGAAAATGCGGTTCGAAAATTGTTTTTTCCATGTATAAATCTTTTAATTCCTGATGTATTTTCTTTGTTAACTGCTGTGCGAATGTTTGCCGAAGTTCAGACAGGTTTTTTGCTTCAACAATTAAATCAGCTTTAATAGATTTTATTTCTTTTTCAAGCTTCGCTATATGGGTTTCCCGATTTTGAAGCTTTTCGACTTCTTCTTCAATCCCAGCACCATACTCCAATATTTCCTCGATGGTCCGTCCGTATTTACGTTTTAATTGATTTATTTCATTAAGGCGACTTTCAATAAATTCGACTCGTTCTGTATCATAATCCAAAGAATCTAACTGATCTCGGATGGTCGAGACCGCTTCTTCGAGAAGGAAGTAGCTATTTGAAACAGTTTCCGAGCTATTTTTTAAACCCTCATCGAGACCCGCTGCTTCTTCTAGGTTATTCATGGCCACGGATAGCCAATCAATTGCATGTTGCTCTCCATTTAAAGCATTATAGCTGGTTTGCAACGCTTCATGAATTTTTTCGAAATTATTAATTTTTTTCCGTTCTTCCATCAATTCTTCATCTTCGCGTAGTTTCAAATCCGCTTTCTGAATTTCATCGAATTGAAACTGGATTAAATCGAGACGATGAACCATTTGCTGTTCATTTTGACTTAAACTATTCAGTTGTTTAGAAGCTGTCTCATACCGTTTAAATAACTTTTGATATTCGGCAAGAGCTGAAGCAACTTTTTCGCCGCCGAACTGGTCAAGCAAAGGAAGGTGGAGTCGTTCATCCATTAATTCCTGATGTTCATGCTGACCATGTATATCTATCAAAGTCCGTCCTATCTCACGTAAAATTGCAATCGTTACGAGCTTTCCATTTACCCGGCAGACGCTCTTGCCGCTGAGTGAGATATCTCTTCGGAGGATAGCCATCCCATCATTCATATCCAAGCCAAATTCTTCAGCCTTGGCAAAGACCGGATGTTTGTCATCATCAATTTGAAAGAGCCCTTCTATTTCGGCCTTCGACTCACCATGTCGAATGAACTCTGCCGAACCACGGCCACCAACCAATAAATGAACGGCATCTATGATAATGGATTTCCCTGCCCCTGTTTCGCCGGTCAATACAGTCAGGCCTTTTTCAAATGAAACAGACAAGCTGTCAATGATCGCAAAATTCCTAATCGAAAGTTCTGTTAACAAACTAGGTCACCTCACAAAATTATTAGAGCATGTCCAAGAATTTGCCGGAAATGATCTTCGCATCTTCCTCAGAACGGCAGATAATTAAACATGTGTCATCGCCGCCGATTGTTCCGAGTATTTCTTGCCAATTTAAATTATCAATTAATGCACAGATTGCCTGGGCATTTCCCGGGAGCATTTTCATAACAAGCAAATTATTTGCCGCATCAATGCGAACAAAAGCATCAATCAGCATTCTCTTTAATTTTTGAAGTGGATTGAAGCGTTGGTCGGCTGGTAAGCTGTATTTATACCTTCCGTCTGTTAACGGGACCTTAACAAGGTGGAGCTCTTTAATATCCCTTGATACAGTAGCCTGAGTAACATTGTATCCAGCAATTTTCAGTTCTTCAACTAGCTCATCTTGAGTTTCAATATCGTTATTCGTAATAATTTCCCTGATTTTTATATGTCGTTGTCCCTTATTCATAAGTAGAAGCACCTCTTCTCGACTGTGGCTAATTTAATTTAGTAAATAACCGTTATATAAGCGTTTAAGCAAGCTGCCAAGCAGGCGTTGCTTCCGCATTATAAACACATCTATCTTGCCTTTAACAACGCCCCTTGCGTACAGATTTGACGCTATAGGATGCTGCTAATATTAATGTTATCGGATTTTTATGCAATTGTACAACTTTTTCTCAAAAATACATAACATGTCTATATTTTGTTCTTAAATTTCTTAATGTAAACTCCCCCTATAATTCGAGGGCCTTTTGCCTTTCACTTCCTAAAGTGAAAAAGCTCCTTCAGCCAACCATTCAGCTAAAGGAGCCATACATAGTTCTATTTATTCTTTTTTAAACTGGGCATGTGCTTCTCCAACTATGTCATCAACCGTTTTTGAGAGCATTAGGTCTCCATCTACTTTCGACCCTTCCCAATATAAATGAAGCAAAAATTCAATATTTCCATCGCCACCTGTAATCGGAGAAAAGGAGGCATCCTTAATATCGTAGCCTTCTTTTTTTGCAAAAGAAATTATTTTATTTAACACTTCTTTATGGATCTTGGGTTCACGAACAATACCCTTTTTGCCGACTTGATCCTTCCCAGCTTCAAATTGCGGTTTAACTAGGGCTACAACGTCGCTTTTGGGTACAAGCAAGGTCTTTAGAACCGGTAAAATTAACGTGAGCGAGATAAAAGAAACATCAATGCTTGCAAAGTCTGGCATCTTCCCATCGAGATCGGCTGGAGTGACGTACCGGAAATTGGTCCGTTCCATTACTTTAACCCTTTCATCCTGTCTAAGCTTCCAAGCTAGTTGATTATACCCTACATCAAGCGCATAAGACATGACGGCACCATTTTGTAAAGCACAATCAGTAAAGCCTCCAGTAGATGAACCGATATCAAGGAGAACTTTTCCATTCACATGTAAATCGAATTCTTTTAATGCCTTCTCTAGTTTGAGGCCACCTCTTGAAACGTAAGGCATTACTTTCCCTTTAATCGTTAATTCAAGATCAACCGGTACTTTTTCTCCCGGCTTTTCGTATCTCTCTTCATTTGCATAGACAAGACCTGCCATAACCATACGCTTAGCTTTTTCACGCGTTTCAGCTAAGCCTTGTTCTACTAGTAATACATCTAATCTTTCTTTCATTACTTTCATATTGTCAGGCCCTTTTTTCTTTTTTGGGTGTAATCATTTTAATCTTTTTCATAGCTGTCTTAGTCGTTAAACCTATTTCTTCAAGTAGCTCGTCAACACTTCCATGTTCAATGAAATAGTCAGGGATTCCCATTCGGTCAATAATCGCACCATAAAATCCTTGATCATGAGCATATTCAAGAACAGAACTACCAAAGCCACCTTGAAGGACAGCTTCTTCTATTGTTAAGATAGGCATTTTCTCACCCAGAAGGCGACTTAGCATTTTTACATCCAGTGGCTTTATGAACCGAGCATTAATCACTTTTACAGAATAATCCTCTTTCTCCAGAAGTGCTGCAGCTTCAAGTGCCATAGGAATCGTTGTCCCGAACGTTAAAATGGCGGCATCTGTTCCTTCTTTCAGGACTTCCCATGAACCGATAGGAATCTGCTGTAATTCTGTATCCATTACAACTCCCCAACCATTTCCACGCGGGAAGCGCATCGCAATCGGACCATCATTATAGTTTAAAGCTGTATTTACCATATGCTGACCTTCATTTTCGTCTTTTGGCATCATCAAAACCATATTCGGAATATGGCGTAAGAACGCAATATCGAAAACGCCTTGATGTGTTTCACCATCAGAACCGACAAGGCCGGCCCTATCAATTCCAATAAAGACATTCAAATTCTGGCGGCAGATATCATGTACTACCTGGTCATATGCTCTTTGTAAGAAGGTTGAGTAAATCGCCAAAAATGGTTTCATTTTCTGCGTTGCCAATCCAGCAGCAAAAGTTGCTGCATGCTGCTCGGCAATCCCCACATCATAAAAACGTTCCGGAAATTCCTCAGAAAACCCTACCAATTTCGAACCTACAGGCATCGCAGGTGTAATCGCGACAATTCGTTCATCTTCGCGTGCAAGTCTGCTTACAGTATCACTTACAAGTGCACTCCAAGCAGGACCTTTACTAGGGGATTTAACGAAATCACCTGTTTCAATCTTGTATGGACCTGTCCCATGCCAATTCCCTGTTGTATCCAACTCAGCGGGAGAATACCCCTTACCTTTTTTCGTAATGACATGTAACAGGACTGGTCCTTTTGTTTTCTTGGCATACCTTAAATTCTCTAACAGTTCTTCATAATTATGACCATCCACTGGTCCAAGATATGTGAAACCTAGTTCTTCAAAAAAGATCCCTGAGACCAATAAATACTTCATACTGTCCTTCAAGCGTTCAGCAGTAGCTGCAAGTTTCCCGCCAACTGCAGGGATTTTTTTCAAAAGCAGTTCCAACTCGTCTTTTGCCCAATTATATTTACCTGCTGTCCGTAATCTTCCCAATATCGTGTGTAAAGCACCGACATTAGGTGCAATTGACATTTCGTTATCATTTAAGATTACAATCATGTCCTTTTTTTCATCACCGATGTGATTCAAGGCTTCAAGTGCCATTCCCCCTGTAAGCGCTCCATCACCAATTACAGGTAAAATAAAACTTTTCTCTCCCTTAATATCACGAGCAGCTGCCATTCCCATAGCAGCTGAAAGGGAAGTAGAACTGTGTCCGGTTTCCCATACATCATGAGGGCTTTCAATCATTTTAGGAAACCCGCAAAGACCTTTATACTTCTTTAAAGTATCAAACTCTCCAGCTCTTCCAGTCAGGATTTTATGAACATATGATTGATGTCCTACATCCCATAATATTTTATCCTTCGGGCTATCGAATTCTTTATGCAACGCTATTGTCAATTCGACTACGCCTAAATTGGGCCCAATATGCCCACCGGTTACCGATAATTTTTCTACAAGAAACTTACGAATTTCTACACTTAATTCGACAAGCTCTTCATTATTCATATTCTTCAAAAAAGAAGGGTCTTTTATAGATAGAAGATCCAAACTGGACCACTCACTTTCTGTCATTTTCGGTTGTAAGCATAAACAAAGCCTCAAAAAAGAGTGCTATTTAGAAGACTTGACCGAAAAATTCGTTATAAGGTAAAAATGGCCGCCAACACCCAGGTGATTTCGGCGGCTTATTTTTACCTATTTTATCACGTATCTTATCTAAAAAATTCATCTTTATCTTTACATATTTTTGCACAATGAGTATACCATAAAACCTCATTTGATAACAAATTTAGCCACACTCAATGGTCACGGGTCGCAATTAAATTGGTTAGTTCGTTTAATAAACTTGTTTGTAAATTTGTTTTTCCTAAAGCGTTATGGGCAAGTTTAATATGATAATCCAACTTCTCCTTTGCCCCATCAAGCGTAAGTAAAGAAGGATATGTGCTTTTATGATTGCCTTCATCACTGCCAACTGGCTTGCCAATTAACTCTACTGATCCTTCAATATCCAGAATATCATCCCGAATTTGAAAAGCAAGTCCCAGATGGTATGCAAAATCACGTAAATGCTGGTGCTGTTCGTTATTTGCTCCAGCTAATATGGCACCTGAAATGATACTTGCAGTCAATAGCTTCCCCGTTTTATGTTCATGAATATATTCCAATTCTTTAAGGGTCAACTGTTTACTTTCACCTTCCATATCGGCGACTTGACCTCCAACCATCCCTTCAGCGCCAGCAGATTTAGCAATTTCACTTACTAAGTTCAACTTCATTTCCGCAGTCACCTCAGGATCAATCATATCCGTCACCAATTGAAAACTGTATGTTAGCAAGGCATCCCCTGCCAGGACAGCTACCGCTTCACCAAAGACTTTATGATTCGTAGGTTTTCCACGTCGTAGATCATCGTCATCCATCGCTGGAAGGTCATCATGAATCAAGGAATATGTATGAATCATTTCAATGGCCGCCGCTGCTGGGATTCCTGTCTTTAAATTTTTTCCGAAGGCCTCTAAAACCGCAAAAACCAATAAAGGACGAATCCGTTTACCTCCTGCTTCCAATGAATAAGTCATCGCTTCCTTGACAACAGCTGGAGCTTCAAGCTTATTTACATATTCAACGATTTCTCTCTCTATTACAGCTTTATATTCTTTTGAAAACGTTTCAAAGGACGCCGTACTCATATTATTCTTCCTCCTGTACAGCGAAGGTTTCAAGTTCCCCATCTTCGCGTAAAATTTGAGTCAATTGTTCTTCAACAGTCTTCAACTTCGAATGACAAAGTCGGGATAAATCCATCCCTTGTTTATATATGGAAATCGCTTTTTCGAGAGGCACGTCCCCTTCTTCCAACTGCTCTACAATTTTTTCGAGATTCTCCATTGCTTCTTCAAATGTAACTTCTTGTTTCTTTGTCATGGTTCAATTCGCTCCTTTATTTCTTTAATTTCACATTCTAGGGTTCCATCTTTTATTGAAACAGCTATCTTATCCCCTTTGGATACTTGCTGTGTACTTTTTATTAATGTTTCATCCTCAGCAAAAACCAGCCCATAGCCCCGTTCCATAATCTTTAATGGACTGAGGGCAGACAAAGTTGCAGTGATATGAACAAACTGCTGTGACTTTTGACGATAAATGGCTTCCATGGCCCGACGTAATGCTTTTTCTTGCTGATGCAAATCATCTTTTGAATTTTTCACAGCTTGTTCAGGATGTTGCTTTTTCAGAATATCGGTCACCTGATTTAGCTCATCCCTTTTTTTCATGAAATACCGGGTACTTGTCTTCCCTAACCTGTCCAAAGTCTTGTCAAGCTGTTCGAGTTTCTGCTCATACATTTTGTGTGGATAGCGAAAGGCATAAGATCTTTCCATCCTAGTCAAGCGGGTACGTTCGAAATTCACCGTTTCCTGGATGGAACGCGTCAAACGATTCTTACGGTTCATCAGCCGTTCAAGTATTTCATTCAGATGAGGAACCGCAAGCTCCGCTGCCCCTGTAGGAGTCGGTGCCCGCATATCTGCTACAAAATCCGCAATTGTAAAATCTGTTTCGTGTCCAACAGCTGAAATAATTGGAATATCCGAATCATAAATGGATTCAGCTACTATCTCCTCATTAAAGGCCCAGAGCTCCTCAATGGAACCGCCGCCCCTTCCGACAATTAATACATCGCTTTCAGCCCTCGAGTTAGCCATCGTGATCGCCTGGGCAATCGATTTAGCGGCATTATTCCCTTGAACAAGAGCTGGATAAACGATAATTTTAGCAATTGGATAACGGCGCTTAATGGTTGTTAAAATATCCCTCAGTGCAGCACCTGTTGGAGATGTTATGACCCCTACAGATTTAGGGTATAGTGGAATCGTCTTCTTATGTTCTGCTAAAAACAAGCCTGCTGCTTCTAGCTTTTTCTTTAACTGTTCATATGCAAGATACAGGTCTCCAACACCATCAGGAGCCATGCTTTTCACATATAGCTGATACTGTCCACTCGCTTCATATAATGAAATATCGCCCTTCACAAGTACCTTCATCCCATTTTCGGGGAGGAATTTCATCCCTTTGTTATTTGCAGCAAACATAACGGAAAGCAAGCGAGCCTTCTCGTCTTTCAAAGTAAAGTACATATGGCCACTTGTATGTTGTTTGAAATTGGAAATTTCACCTTTTATGTATACATTTTGCAAATGAGGATCGGCATCAAACTTCCTTTTAATGTACTTCGTTAAAGCCGATACACTCAAATATTGTTGGTTGCTCATATAATGTCTCCTTCCGACAAGAATCGGATATAAGAAAGCTCACCTATAGGTTACACTTAAAACTTTCGTAAATCTATAAATAGAAAAAAAGCGGTCTCTCGTTATTATAAAACAAGAGGTCCGCTTCTTTAAAATAATTTAGCGATTTTTTTAACTTTTTAGTGCTTGTTTGTTCAAGTTAAGTGTTTTTTGAGCAGATTTGACTGTATTCTTCATTAGCATTGTGATCGTCATAGGACCAACCCCTTTAGGAACAGGAGTAATGTATGAAGCTTTATTTTTCACTTCTTCAAACGCAACATCGCCGCAAAGCTTCCCTTCATCATTCCTGTTCATTCCGACATCAATGACGACTGCACCTTCTTTAATATGGTCACTAGTAATTGTGTCTCTTTTTCCGACAGCTGCAACAACCACATCAGCCTGCTTCGTATAATAAGCAAGATCCTTTGTTTTTGAATGACAGTAGGTAACTGTTGCATCCGCATTTAAAAACAGTTGTCCGGCCGGTTTGCCAACGATATTACTTCTCCCTACTATGACCACATGCTTACCTTCAAGTTCATAGCCAATATGCTCAAGCATTACCATTACCCCGTAAGGCGTACATGGTAAAAATGCATCCTGCCCTGTCATCATTCGCCCAATATTAATCGGGTGGAATCCATCAACATCCTTTTCAGGGGAAATCGCTTCAATGATCGCTTTTTCCTGAATATGTCCAGGCAATGGTAGCTGCACCAAAATACCATGAATGCTATCATCCTGGTTTAATTCATCAATGTTCTGAATTAATTCCTCCTGAGTTAAATCTGCAGGCTTTTTAATCAATACAGAATGCATTCCTAAGTCCTCACAGGCTTTTTGCTTATTGCGCACATAGGTTTGTGAAGCTTGATTGTCACCGACTAAAATAACTGCCAAACCTGGTACGATATTTTTTTCACTTAATTGTTGAACTTCCTTACTGATTTCCTGTCTAACTGCCTCTGCAATTTCTTTACCATTAATGATTTGAGCTGACATGTGTAATATTTCCTCCCAAGTTAATTTTGCTAAAGAAATTGCTGAGATTACCCTTTTTTAAAGGGCAGCTGCTTTAACCGATTTTCACCTTAACCTTGGATAAAACAGCATTCACAAAGCTGCTCGATTGATCATCACCGAATTTCTTAGCAATTTCAATAGCTTCATTCATAGCAACACTTACAGGAACATCTTCACTGTGAACCATTTCATAAACCGCGATACGCAGTAAATTCCGATCAATGTTCGCTAATCTTTCCAACGTCCAGTTCTCTAAATTGTCCCTGATCATTCCATCAAGTTGTTCACGATTTTCCGTAATCCCAGTAACTAATTTTTTGAAATATTCATCAGTAGGAGCGCCATTCAGAACGCTTTCCATTGCTTCTTCTGCATCTGACTTGGCGATATCTATCTGATATAGTGCTTGAAGGGATTTTTCACGGGCTACTCTTCTTTTCATAATCTTACTCCTTTAACATCTACTATTATATATGAAAATGCTAGAACAAACGAACATTAAATAACTTTTTTCGAAAATATTAAGATTTTTGCTGTATTTTTTCAAGGTTTAGCTAAATTTCACTAATATTAAGGTCAAAATACCCTCACTCACCTATTATTCATAACATTTTTTCCAAGGTGCTTTTAAGTTAAATTGAAAACCTTATATATGTTTAATTCACAACAGAGATGTATACATTTCGAAAGTGTCAAAAAGCTCTTGCCTAGCTTTCATGCTCATATTTCATCTTTTACACTCTAACAGAAATCACCCTTGAATTAAAGGGAAACTTCCAGACACCGCCTTATTATGTTCATTTAACGTAATATTATAAGCAGGCTTTTTATACGAAAGTAATCGATGGGGTAAAAATAAAAAAACAAAAACCCGGCCTATTGCCGGGTTTTTGCAGGTGTAAGTTGAATGATGCTAATTACACTTCTTGTTCGTAATCCGCTTCCTGTTTTGCGTTTTCAAATGCTATACCGACAACATGAATGTTCACTTCGCCCGCGTCGATAGCGGTCATATTTAATAAAGCTTCACGAATGTTGTCTTGTACTTCCTGCGCAACTTTCGGAATAGAAACACCAAATTTCATGACACAATAAAGCTCGACTTTAATTGTTTCTCCAGTTAAGTCTACTTTAACACCTTTACCGTGGTTCTTTTTGCCAAGCTTTTCAACTACGCCAGTAGCAAAATTCCCGCGCATATGTGCGACACCTTCAACTTCCGATGCAGCTATGCCCGCGATTACCTCTATCACCTCAGGCGCAATCTCCACTCTGCCTAGTCCACTATTGTAATCATTCATTTCGAGTAATTGGCCTTCCATTTCACTCATTCAAAGCACCTCCTGTCTTCCTTTACATTATGAGTTCATTACGTCATATATTTCAAGGAATTTGGTATTAAATTCTCCAGAAACAAATTGGTCATGCTGAAGTAACTTAATATGGAAAGGAATTGTAGTATTGATTCCCTCAATGACAAACTCACCTAGAGCACGTTTCATTTTCTCAATTGCCTCTTCCCTTGTCGGTGCATGGACAATTAATTTAGCAATCATAGAATCGTAATATGGCGGTATCGTATACCCAGGATATGCTGCAGAATCAACACGTACTCCGTAGCCACCTGGCGGTAAATACATTTGAATTTTACCGGCAGAAGGCATAAAGTTTTTCTCTGGATTTTCGGCATTGATCCGGCATTCGATTGACCAACCGTTAAATGTAACATCTTCTTGCGAAAGAGAAAGTTTGTCACCTGAAGCAACTTTGATTTGTTCTTTAATCAAATCTACACCTGTGACCATTTCTGTAACTGGATGCTCAACCTGGATACGTGTATTCATTTCCATAAAATAGTATCTTCTATTCACATAGTCATAAATAAATTCAACTGTACCAGCACCAGAGTAGTTAACAGCAAGGGCAGCCGTTACTGCAGCCTGCCCCATTTCCGCACGCATTTCACCGTCAAGTGCAGGAGAAGGAGTTTCTTCAACCAGTTTTTGCAAACGTCGTTGTACCGAACAATCACGCTCTCCTAAATGGATTGCATTCCCATGATTATCAGCCATGACTTGGATTTCAACGTGACGGAAGTCTTCGATGAATTTTTCAATATACACGCCTGGATTTCCAAAAGCTGTAGCAGCTTCTTGTTGCGTAATGCTAATGCCTTTAATAAGATCTTCTTCCGTTCTAGCGACCCGGATACCTTTACCTCCGCCACCGGCTGTAGCTTTAATGATGACAGGGTAGCCCATTTCATTAGCAAGGGCTACACCCTCATCTGTATCTTTAATAATTCCTTTAGAACCAGGAACAATCGGTACACCAGCTTTGCGCATGGTTTCCCTTGCTACGTCCTTTGTCCCCATTTTATTTATTGCTTCGGGACTAGGACCGATGAATATGATATTACATTCACGGCAAAGCTCTGCAAAGTCAGCATTTTCGGCAAGGAATCCATAACCAGGGTGAATAGCATCCGATCCTGTTTTCTTGGCTGTGCTGATAATGTTCGTTGTATTTAAATAACTGTCTTTTGATAATTTAGGACCGATGCAATAAGCTTCGTCGGCAATTTGAACATGTAATGCTTCTTTGTCGGCTTCTGAATAGACCGCTACAGTTTCAATACCTAATTCCTTGCATGCCCGGATAATTCGGACTGCAATTTCCCCACGATTGGCAATTAATACCTTTTTGATCATTTAGAAACAGCTCCTCATTCCGGCTTTACTAAAAATAATGGTTGACCATATTCTACAAGTTGGCCTTCTTTTACAAGAACCTCTACAATTTCACCGTTTACTTCGGCCTCAATTTCATTGAAAAGTTTCATAGCTTCTACGATACAAACAATAGAATCTGCTGTAACTTTATCCCCTGCTTTCACGTATGCAGCAGCATCCGGAGATGGAGATTGGTAGAAAGTTCCAACCATTGGAGAAGTGATTTTATGTAAATTTTCTTGCTCAGTGACAGCAACAGTTGGCTTAGCTGGTTCAACAGCTTTTGGCGCTGCAGGGGCAGGCGCTGCTACAGGCTTAACTTCAACAGCTGTATTAGCTTGAACAACTTCTGGAGCAGCCGCTGGGTGTCCTACTAATTCTGTTTCAGGTTTCTTTAGTTTAATTTTTGTTCCTTCATTTTCATAAACGAATTCACTGATGTTAGATTGATCGACTAGCTTAATAATTTCACGAATTTCTTGCACTTTCATTTGTGGCACCCCTTGTCTAATTTGATATTAATTTTTTGAGGCAATATTTTATGTACCTTTTAACTTAGCTTGTCCATACCTTGTCCAATTCTTCACAATGAAGTCGCTTTCTAAACCAGAAAGCGATTGACTGAATAAATACCTCGTCTGTATTATAACAGAAATTTCACTTTCTTAAAATATTGTTATCTTTAGAGGACTGAAAAGTTTATGACCAGCTTCTAACATCATACAATATTAGCTTATAAAAATTCAATGATAGATTAGTTGCAACTCGATATCTATACTCCTATATTACACCTTTATTATAAGATTGTGAATATTTTTTGATTTAAAAATTGTAAGCGTTTTCTAGCTTGTTTTACCAAATTACCTAGGAAAATCAGCTAAAAATTTACATTAATTACTTTTCTAGAATATTACGAAAGGTTCAATATCACTATTTCTATTCGAATTACTGGAATCAATTTACACCAAAAAACCTTTTCCCCCAAAGTTTCCCAGATGTTTTATACTGATAAAAAACCAAAAAAAAGTCCTTTTTTTCTAAAAAAGAGGACCCTTCTAATTTTTTTATTTATAAACTGTTGTGTATCAGCTCTTTTTATAGAATATATGATTACTTTTCTGGTTGGAAATCCACAACTACATTTTGAGCATCATCCACTTCTTTACGTACGAGGCGAATAATGTTATTAGCCTCTGTTTTTGTTTGTTTATCAGCTTTGACACTCACTTTTACATCCGTTCCATCGACTCGTACGAGTGCGGCATTATAATCCATGGCCACAATTAGGTTTTCGATGATATTTTCCTTTACTTTTGTCTCGCTTAATTGTTCGATTTTCGCATATGCATCTTCTCTTTCCTCAGCTGATAGTTCTGTATTGCCCATCTTCACAGTCAATTCTTCATTCAACTTTGCCCGTTCATCTTCAATCTGCATCCTTAATGATTCGAACTCGTCGCCTGATGCTATGGTTACAGAAGAACCAGCAGCATTCTTAGAAGAGGTCTCTTTACCACTCTTAGTTTCTCCCTTACTTTCTGTTTTACTTTCTGTTTTGCTTTCCGTTTTACTCTCTGTTTTACTTTCTGTCTGTTCAGTGGCTGTCATATCAGCAGCATTTTCTTCAGGAGCGGTTAAATAATAGACAGACAGTACCACTACTAGACTTAGCATAGTCAATAACCAAACGGTTTGTTTTTTTAATAACATGTAGATTTTCCCCCTTATTTTTTAGGCATAACAGATACCCGGTGACTTGGTACATCAAGTGAGCGAGTGACAGCTTCGATAATCCACTTCTTTATTTGAATATTTTCAGCCCCTTTAGCGACCACTAGGACCCCTCGTACACTAGGTTTTTTTGTTTCTGAAATGATTGGTCCTTCTTTTTCACCGCTTTTGATCAAGACTAGCTGCTCATCAACAGATGTGTCTTCAACCGTTCTTTTACCGCCTTCCTGGTCAGTTTCTTCAGTTACTTGTTTTTGAGTGACTTTATTTCTTTCATAAACTTTTTTCTCGGATGCATCCACGTAGATTACGACTTTTACATCATCGACACCCGCGATGGATTCAAGCGCTTCCTTCATTTCATTCTGAAGATATATTTCATAATCTTTTGTCGTCTTGAATTCGGATTTATTCTTCTGGCCGAATGTTTCTACATCTCCATCATCATCCTGTTTATTATTGAATACCGTCTTTACTTCGGATGTTTGTCCAGTCTGGTTGGTGGTTAACAAATTCCCGGCCATCATAATTCCTGCTCCCAAAAGGACAACTATTAGAGCATAGACATACAGGGAAGGTTTTTTTTCTTTAGGCTCTTTTTGGTCAGGGTCTTTATTTACAAGTTTTTGCAGCCAGGATAATGGACCTTTGTCTTTGTTCAATACTCAGTCACTTCCTTTCCCCGGCGATTTCAATGATCTCTTTATCGACAGACCAACTTGTTGCCAGAAACCTTTTGACAGCATCCAGATTGGCATCATTGGATGAAGACGGTCTCTCTGCATTAATATCAACCTTCGCTACTGCCTCTATCTCCGAGTCTTCTTTCCCTTCTGCCTTTTCCAATGATATGGTTATGTTTTGCAAGTCATTAATGCTTGGTTCTTCCTCATTCTTGACTCCTACATCAATTGAACTAATCTTCATGTTATAATCCACCATCAGCTCCTCTTCTACTTCTGCCTGTAACTCAACAGCCATTTGTTTTAAAATATATGCACCCTGGGTAGCTTGTATTTCTTTTTTCTTCATTTCTGTCAAATTTCCTAAATCTTTTTTTTTCTGATCTTCAAATTCACTTGTAGCCGCTGACAGAATTTCGTCGAAATCCTTATTGAATAATCCCAATATAGGAGTGATGATAATCGCAATCAGTAAAAGTCCGATTACCATTTTGGCATATTTCTGTAAAGCTGAATTGGGAAGGAGCATATCGATTACAGTAGCCAGCAATACAAATACGATAATATTGGATACCCAGCCAGCTAAAAAACTCACCAAGCCCTCCTCCTTTCTAACGAACCATCAGTGTAATGTTTCCAGAGGCTATAATTACTGTGATACTTAAAAAGAACATGAGTGAGACAATGGCCAATGCTGCGAAAATATAAATCATGCTTTTACTTATAATGTCGAGACATTTTATTACAGGCCCTCCACCAAGCGGCTGCAAAAGACTCGCCGCTAGTTTATAGACAAAGGAGATCATTAAGATTTTTATAGCTGGGAATGTAGTTATAAGCAGGAGGATAATGACACCTGACAAACCCACTGTATTTTTCAGAAGAACGGAGGCACTAATGACCGTATCGGTTGCATCAGTAAACATGCGCCCTATTACCGGTATAAAGTTGCCTGTCACAAATTTCGCCGTCCTGATTGTCACTCCATCTGCAACAGCAGAGGATGCTCCTTGAACGGATATAACACCAAGAAAAATGGTCATAAAAGCACCCAGAATCCCGATAGCAAAGTTGCGGAGCAATTGGGCCAGCTGAGTCACTTTATAATGTTCGGTCAGCGTGCTGACTATGCTTAAAATCGCTGCGAAGAATAATAATGGTAGGACGATATATTGTATCAAGATGCCACTGGTATTCATTAAAAACATTAAGACAGGATGAAAGAACGCTGCAGATACAAGTCCTCCAGAAGCTGCTATTAAAGCTAATAGCAAAGGGATGAGCGCCATTAAAAAAGAAATCATCAAATCTATCGTATCTTTTGTATATTCAATCGCCACATGAAAGCTGTTCAACGCTAAAATGATTAATACCATATAAACGATTGCATAAGCGACCTTACTCACCGAGCTTTGCTCGAACGCATTCTGCAGAGTTTGCAGGAACATGCTGAACACGGTCAATAAAATGAGTGATCCTAGGAGCTTCCCGTTCACGAGCAGTTCATGAAAAACGAACTTTATAATCCCTTTTATCCATTGATCAAATGAAAATTTCTTATCTCCGCTTACAAAATCCATGAAACTTCCTTTCTGACTTTCAGGTAAAAACCCTCCATACTCCGTGACAATGTCATCCCAATATTTCTTGAGCTCATCAACACCGAGTCTCTCTATTTGAGCTTGTACCAATTCAGACTGCATAATTGGCTCTTGATCAACTTCTCCACTTTCACCATTTTCGGCAGCTTGTCCAACAGATGTATGCAAAAAAAAGAGTAAAACGAATAGAATGGATAAGTAAGGCATCCGCTGCTTCATACTTTCACCTCATTGACTAGTAGGAATAGCCCATTAACTTGGAAGCATCTGTATAATCGTTTCAATAATGACGGTTAAAATCGGAATTGCCATCGCCAGAATCAAGATTTTCCCGCTCAATTCTATTTTGGAAGCCAGTGATCCCTGCCCTGCATCTTTTGTAATTTGGGAGGCAAATTCAGCGATATAGGCGATTCCGATTATTTTCAAGATAGTCTCCAAATAAACGGTATTTACATTTGCATTTACCGCAATTTTTTCTAACATTAAAATGATTTCGTATATTTTATCTGCTAAAAAAAGAAAAATGGAGCAGCCTACAAAAACGACAAGCAGGAAAGCGAAATTAGGTTTTTGCTCCTTGACGATTAGGGCCAAAAAAGTGGCAACTAGGGCAATGCCCACGATTTTTATGATTTCAATCGCGAATCCCCCCTTACTGAAATAGGAATACTGATTTAATTTTTTGGAATAAATCCTCTACAACAGAAGCTACCATGAATAAAATATAAATAAATCCAAAAAGCGTTACCCACTGGGCATATTCTTTCTTTCCAACCTGATCGAGTATCGTGTGAAGAAATGCCACTACCAGCCCAACACCAGCTATTTTAAATATGATGTCCACATCAATGCCCATTTTCATTCCCCCCACTTATTCCTACATCAGCAAAATGATTAGTAATAATCCCGATAAAAAACCAAGGCTTTTCATCATCTTTTCATATTTCCCCTGCCGGTCTAGTGCATCGCTCTCTTCCCGTTCCAAGTGTGCCATCGTTAGCATAATTTGTTTTTGCTGATGATATTTATCACTTTTTCCTAGGGTCTCACCAAACTGTGAAAGAATTTCGAACTCTCCCTGCTTTAAGGCAAGGGACTGCCATATTTTCTTCAAACTTTCATCCCATGCATCTTTTACAGTGGTTTCACCTGATTCAAGTCGATTCGCAAATGTATCAAAAAATAAGGATAAAGGTTTGGGCATCTGCTTGGAAAGTTTCTGGGCCGCTTCTTTCAACGGTGTATGACCATACATTATTTCAGCCTCCAGAGATTGCATGGCGACTTTTAGCTGCCTCAGTTGGCGAGGACGCATACTTAATTTTTTTGCAGCTTCAAAGCCTGCCCATGTTGTGGCTATGATTATAATTGCCGCTCCTATTAACTTAAACATGTGGATTCACACTTTCACCCAAATATAAAGGGAGGCCCGCTGAGTCGAGAACATTGTAGCTCCGCTTACCAGATTTACTTCTTTGCAATTCTATAAACCGTTCAAAAATGTTTTGCCTTAAGATTTCGGCGAAAAAGGGTCGTTTTTTAATTTCATCCAAAGTATGACCATGTGTAGTTATCACGAGTTTAATACCGGCGTTTACGGCCTCTAGTACTGCTTGTGTATCCTCTGCGCGACCAATTTCATCTACGACTAACACATCCGGAGACATAGAACGGATCATCATCATCATTCCTTCCGCTTTAGGACATCCATCGAGCACATCCACCCTTGTTCCAAATTCGAGCTGTGGTACTCCATGAACACTTCCCGCAATTTCTGATCGCTCGTCCACAATTCCCACCTTTTGAGGGGCAATACCTCTTTTTTCATTTCCACTAGATATCATCCTTGCAATATCACGTAATATCGTCGTTTTTCCTGTTTGTGGAGCACCGATTAACAAAGTATGCTGCCATTCGCCATTATATAAATAAGAAGTGAGCGGTTCCGCTGCACCTATTTTTTCGCGTGCTATCCGAATATTGAAGGAAGAAATATCCCTTATCGCTTTGACCGCCCCATTTTCAAGAATTACCTTTCCTGCAAGACCAACCCGATGTCCACCTGCTATAGTTATATATCCTCGCTTTAATTCTTCCTCAAGCGTATATAACGAAAATTGACCTATTTGATTCAGTAATTGTTCGGCATCCGAATGGGTCACTTTATATGAAAAGAAGAAAGGGTCCCCCCCTACAATGACCTCTAGAGGCCTTCCAATCCGAATTCTCAACTCTTCCATTTTTTCAATCATCATCGGTGTCATACCCCGGAGCTGCTCGTATAATTTTTTCGGTAAAAAAGAAAGAATCGTTTCCATTTTGACAATCCTCCTGTATACACCACTTTCAATAAAATATATGCCGATCATCCTGTAATAATGACAAGCTAATAAAGAAACTGACCTTTTAGTAATCCTTTTGAGAACTTCTTAGCTACTTCAATCCCTAGCTATAGAAAAAGTCATACATAAAAAGGAATGAAAAAAGACAAAAAAAAGCCCGAGATATAATCTCAGACTCAGACTGTAGACAAACTCGATGAAAATCGAGTTTGTCTACAGTTTTTTTGAGGGGTTGTAAAAATTCGACGTTGATTTCCACTCCAGGCACTCGCTTTCCGCGGGCGGTCAGGGAGCCTCCTCGGCGCCTTTGCGCCTGTGGGGTCTCCCTTGGACACGCATTTCCCGCAGGAGTCTCGCACCTTCCGTTCCAATCAACTTTGTTTTAACAATTAGATATAACCACTTTTGCCTACAGTCCTTTTTGTTTTAATATAGAAGTATTAAAACTTGAGGTGATGACGATGCTTTCGAAACATAATTCTATTCAGCGAGATCAACTTGAAATGATTACTTTGGATCAACTGGTGCCAGCGAACCATTTGGTTCGTAAAATTGAGGGAGCCATTGACTTCACTTTCATTTATGACTTGGTGAAAGATATGTATTCAGAGATAGGGCGCCCAAGTATTGATCCAGTTATTTTAGTTAAATTGACATTCATTCAATATACCTTCGGTATTCGTTCGATGCGTAAAACGATTGAAGAAGTTGAAACGAATATGGCTTACCGTTGGTTTTTAGGTTACGGTTTCCATGATAAAGTACCTCACTTCTCAACGTTCGGGAAAAATTATGAGCGTCGCTTTAAAGATACAGACCTGTTTGAACGGATTTTTTATCGTATCTTAATGACAGCTTCAGAAAGAAAGTTAATAAGTGCAGAGCACGTATTCGTTGATTCAACACATGTGAAAGCCAGTGCGAATAAGCGAAAATTCGAAAAGAAAATCGTTCGTAAGGAAACACGAGCATATCAAGGACGCCTTCAAGAAGAAATAAATCAAGATCGTGAAAACAATGGAAAGAAGCCTTTTCCACCGGATAAATTTGATAAAGAAGAAACCAAAGAAATTAAAGAAAGTACAACTGACCCTGAGAGTGGCTACTATGTAAAAGATGAACGAACAAAACAGTTTGCCTATTCATTTCATGCGGCTGCGGACCGCAACGGTTTTGTGCTGGGGACGATTGTAACACCGGGAAATACGCATGATAGTCATATCTTAGAGCCTCTTGTTGAACAAGTGATTGAGAAAGTTGGAAAACCTGAAGCTGTTGCCGCAGATGCAGCTTACAAAACACCAGCCATTACAAGCTACCTTTTTGGGAAAGAAATCACACCAGCTTTACCCTATACACGTCCACGAACAAAAGAAGGGTTCTTTCGCAAGCATGACTATGTTTACGATGAACATTTTGATTGTTATCTCTGCCCATCGGGCGAGATTTTAAAGTACTCAACAACAAATAAAGAGGGCTATCGCGAGTACAAATCACCCAAACACACTTGTGCGACATGCTCATTTTTATCACAGTGTACAGTAAGCAAAGACCATCAAAAAGTGGTGACACGCCATATCTGGCAAAATTATATGGAAGAAGCAGATCATCTGCGTCATCACAAGGATGTAAAACCTATATATGCGAAACGTAAAGAAACAATAGAGCGTGTATTCGCAGATGCAAAAGAAAAGCATGGTATGCGTTGGACTACTTTAAGGGGACTTAAAAAATTGTCGATGCAGGCGATGCTTACTTTCGCTGCCATGAATTTAAAGAAGATAGCCAATTGGACATGGCAAGGTCCAAGAATGGCTTAATAAAGTGGGCTCGTAGAGGCCCAATCTCTTAATCTTGAGCAAAATTCAAAGGGAATTTCAAAAGGGGTCCGGAATTAAAACATTCCGAACCCCTTTTGTCTACAAACTGAGCCCGAGATATAATCTCGGACTTCTTCTAATTATGCGCGTGATACGTATGAACCTTCGTTTGTATTGATCAATAATTTGTCACCTTGATTGATGAAGAATGGCACTTGAACTGAAAGGCCTGTTTCAAGTACAGCTGATTTTGTTCCACCTGAAGATGTATCGCCTTTAATACCAGGCTCTGTTTCTGCAACTTCAAGTTCAACTGTGTTAGGAAGCTCGACACCAAGTGTTTCGGCTTGGAAAGTCATAATATGCACTTCCATATTTTCTTTTAGGAATTTTAATTCGCGTTCAATACTTGAAGCTGGTAGCTCGATTTGGTCGTAAGTTTCGTTATCCATAAAGACATGGCTGTCTCCACTTGCATAAAGGTACTGCATTTTGCGGTTTTCAATATGTGCTTTCGCCACTTTTTCACCCGCACGGAATGTTTTCTCTTGGATGGATCCTGTACGAAGATTACGAAGCTTAGAACGTACAAAGGCAGCGCCTTTACCTGGTTTAACATGTTGGAACTCGATAACCTCGCCAAATTCCATTATCTACTTCAATTGTAACACCTGTGCGAAAATCGTTTACAGAAATCATAAAATTGTCCTCCTACATGTACATGTTTACAGAATGATTAACTCTTTTGATGAATGTGTAAGTGCTTCGTTACCTTCTATTGTAACGATTGTATCATCTTCAATCCGTACTCCGCCAACTCCCGGTAAATAAATACCCGGCTCAACGGTAACAGCCATACCTGGTTCTAGAATGATATCAGACCTCAAGGATAATGCTGGACCTTCATGAACTTCAAGACCAATTCCATGTCCTGTTGAATGTCCAAAATACTGTCCAAATCCTTTTTCTTCAATTAAATTACGAGTTAGTGCATCCGCTTCCCTGCCTGTCATCCCAGGTTTTATCCCGGCCATGCCACGCAGTTGCGCTTCTAAAACAATGTCATAAATATTAATAAGTTCTTCACTTGGCTGGCCAACTGCTAATGTCCGAGTTATATCAGACACATACCCGTTATAGTACGCCCCATAATCTAATGTGACAAAATCGCCTTTTTCAATGATTTTATTCGTAGCCACTCCGTGCGGAAGAGCAGATCTTTTCCCAGAAGCAACAATAATATCAAAGGAAGAAGAGGTGGCCCCTTGTTTCCTCATAAAGAATTCAAGCTCATTGGACACATCCAGCTCTGAAATTCCTGGGCGCATAAAATCCAGAATATGTGTAAAGGCAGCATCAGCAATAGCAGCCGCTTCCTTTAATATCTTAATCTCTGATGAGGTCTTTATCAAGCGTAAATTCTCAATTACTCCCGACACCGGCAAAAGTTGTCCTTCAATGACCTTTTCGTATGCTTTATATGTCGCAAAAGTCAGATGATCTTGCTCAAAGCCGAGTATGCTTATATTCATCTCTTTAGCCTGTTTACCGACTTCTTCAATAATTGTCCCCTTGTGTTGAACAATTTCAAAGTCTGCTGCCTGCTTGCCCGCTTGTTCTACGTATCTGAAATCAGTAATGAATTTAGCTTCTTTTTGGGAAATTAAAACAACACCGGCACTTCCAGTAAAATTGGTCATGAATCGGCGGTTATATGTACTGGTAATCAAAAAACCATCAATGCCCACCTTTTCCATTGAGGCTCTTAAACGTTTCAGATTATTCATTTTATTTCTCCCCTTTGCAATCTTTGTAATCGCCTGCAAAGCCAATTCATATCCGTGTATCCCCAAGCCGACAATCTGTCCCGCCGACACCGGTGCGGTAACTGATTCATGCCGAAAGCTTTCACGGGCATGGATGTTCGAAATATGTACTTCCACAACTGGAACATCAATTCCGGCAATTGCATCGCGAATCGCATAGCTATAATGAGTAAATGCTCCTGGATTAATAATAATCCCGTCTATCCCATGATCTTCTGACCAATGGAGCTTATCGATAATCGCTCCTTCATGGTTAGATTGAAAACAAGTGATTTCCACATTTAACCCTTGAGCCTGCTGTTGTAATAGAGTTTCCACATCCAAAAGCGTCGAAGACCCATAATGCGCAGGCTCACGTTTCCCTAAGCGATTTAAATTCGGACCGTTAATTAATAAGATTTTTGTCATTATCAAACACCTGCTCATAATTAAAAGAATGCTTTCCATGAACATTCTATCATAATTACAAATTGTCTTACTACTTTTTTACAACCCAGGCGTTCAGCTTCTCGACTGATTTTCAGCACCTTTATTATTATTATTATGACGAATATATTCCTGATGGTCGTAAGAAATAGAATATCCGACAAAAAGACCGTATAAAATAAAAATACAGATACTGGTTATAATGGACTTTGACGACATTTCCGAAAAGGATGGCAAATCAGAGAACATCGGTTTTAAGACAAATATCAGCAAAGCCCAGCAAACGGCACCAAAAAAACACCTGAAAGAATACTTTTCATTTTTCTAAAAAGTCCATAGTATATTAAAGCAATCCCCACGGACAGAATTCCGAAGACGAGCATGGTCATCACCGTACCAAGCCAGCGATCGATCCATGTCATATTCGACCAAGAAGTAAGTATAAATTTGGGGCTAAACTCCATAAAATTAAAATAATGTGCTATTATTCCGGCAAAACTGGCAAGGAGCCCTCCAACAAAACCGATAGCTAATACATTGTTGATTAACATGATTCTATTTTCCTGTTGATTTTGTCCTTTTTCATTAGAAGACATATCAAACACCTCCGCTACGTAGTATGCCCTTTGTTAAATAGAACTATTTTATTTTATCCGTAGTGAGGAGATTTACTAGAGGTTTTTGGATTTATTCTGTATGATAAAAACATAAATAATGTGCTTTTTTCAGAGGATTATGTCCATCCTCTGTTGAATTTTATATGTACACAGGATACTTCTTTCCTGCGATTCATCATTCATAAAGTATTTGCAAGGAGTAGTCCTCCATTTATTCGTCCCTTGATCTTTGAGAGGGGCGGTTCTATAGGGTCTTATACCTTGTGAATACTTGATAATAAACATGATAGCACCCATGAGAGAGCTACGTGAATAACTATTAGGTTGGTGTAGAAATGTCTGAGGTTCAAAAACCTGTTTATGGAGGGCAGGCTGTAGTGGAAGGCGTCATGTTTGGCGGCAAACACCATACAGTCACTGCTGTCCGCCGCAAAGATTCAACGATTGTGTATTACCATATACCGCGTGAATCCAAGCCTGCTGTCAATCGCTTAAAAAAAATACCGTTTTTACGGGGAATTGTCTCACTGATTCAGTCGAGCGCTACCGGCTCAAAACATCTAAACTTTTCCACAGAGCAGTATGAAGAAGAAGGCGGGGAAAAGATAGAAGAAAAGAAAACAGAAACAAAGGAATCTTCAAAACTAAGTGTATGGCTTGGAGTTGCCGTAATCGGGGTACTTTCCTTCTTATTTGGTAAATTGCTGTTTACACTGATTCCAGTCTTTCTTGCAGCATTAACAAGACCTATTTTTCCTGGTCATATGGCTCAGGTTTTAATGGAAAGCTTGTTTAAGTTGATATTACTGCTCATTTACATTTACCTAGTATCCATGACACCATTAATCAAGCGAGTCTTTCAATATCACGGTGCAGAGCATAAAGTGATTAATTGTTTTGAAAGCGGGAAAGAATTGACTGTCGCCAATGTGCAGGCAAGTTCACGGCTTCATTATCGTTGCGGTAGCAGCTTTATTTTATTTACTGTCATTGTTGGTATGTTTGTCTATATGCTCGTCCCAATCGACCCTTTATGGCTACGTGTCGTGGATCGAGTGTTACTTATTCCCGTCGTGCTTGGCATTTCCTTCGAGGTATTGCAGTTGACAAACAAAGTGAGAGATATTCCAGTTCTGCGTTACCTTGGTTATCCTGGTCTTTGGCTTCAATTATTGACTACAAAAGCTCCTTCCGACGATCAGGTCGAAGTCGCATTGGCTTCCTTTCATGAACTGTTAAGGTTGGAAAAAAGGACGGAAAAAGGTTTAGAAACGGATGTTATTGTGTAAAACATCTATCACAATATGATTATGAAAAATCATATACTAAACAAAGAGAATAATCTTCATTTTTTCAAATATTTTACATGAATAATGTTTAAAATAAGCTAGAAATGCTTATGATGCTCTTAAGGAGGTGTCTTTGTTGAAACGTTTCATATCATTCATGATATACGGAATCATCGCCCTCGGAGTCCTCGGACTAATGAGCCGACTGTTTAATGACCCGATTGGCTTTTTTAGAAACATTCTTATAATTGCCATTGTCGCAGGGATTATTTATATGATTTATACCGGATTAACAAAGGGAAAACCAGTAAAAAAAGAGCAACAGGCGTTTCGAAAGGCTGCACGCCAATCGAAAAAAAGGCTAAAGAACCGAACTTCGAAAAAGGATAATGTGGCTAGCTTCTCTGCAGCAAAATCGTCTAAAAAAATAAAAGTGCGAAAGAAATCAGATAGTCACTTAACCGTCATCGAAGGGAAAAAGAATAAAAAGAAAAATCGGGCTTCTTTTTAAGAGCCCGATTCAGACTGTAGACAAACTCGATGAAAATCGAGTTTGTCTACAGTTTTTTTGAGGGGGTGTAAAAATTCGAACGTTGATTTCCACTCCAGGCACTCGCTTTCCGCGGGCGGTCAGGGAGCCTCCTCGGCGCCTTTGCGCCTGTGGGGCTTTTCCCGCAGGAGTCTCGCACCTTCCGTTCCAATCAACTTTGTTTTAACAATTAGAAATAAACACTTTTTCCTACAGTCTTTTTTGTTTTAATATAGGAGTATTAAAACTTGAGGTGATGACGATGCTTTCGAAACATAATTCTATTCAGCGAGATCAACTTGAAATGATTACTTTGGATCAACTGGTGCCAGCGAACCATTTGGTTCGTAAAATTGAGGGGGCCATTGACTTCACTTTCATTTATGACTTGGTGAAAGAGATGTATTCAGAGATAGGCCGCCCAAGTATTGATCCAGTTATTTTAGTTAAATTGACATTCATTCAATATACCTTCGGTATTCGTTCGATGCGTAAAACGATTGAAGAAGTTGAAACGAATATGGCTTACCGTTGGTTTTTAGGTTACGGTTTCCATGATAAAGTACCTCACTTCTCAACGTTCGGGAAAAATTATGAGCGTCGCTTTAAAGATACAGACCTGTTTGAACAGATTTTTTATCGTATCTTAATGACAGCCTCAGAAAGAAAGTTAATTAGTGCAGAGCACGTATTCGTTGATTCAACACATGTGAAAGCCAGTGCGAATAAGCGGAAATTCGAAAAGAAAATCGTTCGTAAGGAAACACGAGCATATCAAGGACGCCTTCAAGAAGAAATAAATCAAGATCGTGAAAACAATGGAAAGAAGCCTTTTCCACCGGATAAATTTGATAAAGAAGAAACCAAAGAAATTAAAGAAAGTTCAACTGACCCTGAGAGTGGCTACTATGTAAAAGATGAACGAACAAAACAGTTTGCCTATTCATTTCATGCGGCTGCAGACCGCAACGGTTTTGTGCTGGGGACGATTGTAACACCAGGAAATACGCATGATAGTCATATCTTAGAGCCTCTTGTTGAACAAGTGATTGAGAAAGTTGGAAAACCTGAAGCTGTTGCCGCAGATGCAGCTTACAAAACACCAGCCATTACAAGCTACCTTTTTGGGAAAGAAATCACACCAGCTTTACCCTATACACGTCCACGAACAAAAGAAGGGTTCTTTCGCAAGCATGACTATGTTTACGATGAACATTTTAATTGTTATCTCTGCCCATCGGGCGAGATTTTAAAGTACTCAACAACAAATAAAGAGGGCTATCGCGAGTACAAATCACCCAAACACACTTGTGCGACATGCTCATTTTTATCACAGTGTACAGTAAGCAAAGACCATCAAAAAGTGGTGACACGCCATATCTGGCAAAATTATATGGAAGAAGCAGATCATCTGCGTCACCACAAGGATGTAAAACCTATATATGCGAAACGCAAAGAAACAATAGAGCGTGTATTCGCAGATGCAAAAGAAAAGCATGGTATGCGTTGGACTACTTTAAGGGGACTTAAAAAATTGTCGATGCAGGCGATGCTTACATTCGCTGCCATGAATTTAAAGAAGATTGCCAATTGGACATGGCAAGGTCCAATAATGGCTTAATAAAGTGGGCTCGTAGAGGCCCAATCTCTTAATCTTGATCAAAATTCAAAGGGAATTTCAAAAGGGGTCCAGAATTAAAACATTCTGGACCCCTTTTGTCTACAAACTGAATCGGGCTTCTTTTTAAGAGCCCGATTTTTCTTTTTTAATATGTCCAATGCTTTAAGAATTCTCTAGTAAACTGACGACCACGATTCATTAACTCTCCTTTTTTTTCATCATTCAAGTTGAAATCCATAGCGGAGATCCCCTTCATCGGGATAAATACAATATTCTGAACATGTTTCTTGGAAATATAACGTGCATCATGGGCATCTTTCATCGTCTTGAATAGTGCTGAGAACAATTCAACCGCATTATCCACTTCATGCGGCTTCCATATCTCATCTGCACTAAGACGTAAGCCTATGACTGGTCGTTCCTTTCTTACATGGTCTGAATTAAATAACCACATTGGAAAATTGCTTAACACGCCTCCATCAACAAATAGAAACGTACTTTTCCCAACATTCAGCTTTACTGGTTCAAAGAAATATGGAATGCTACAACTCATTCTTACCGCCTTGGCCACTGGAAAAGTGCTTGGATCGATTCCATAGTTCGGTAACTCATCAGGAAGCACTACCAATTTCCCATGTGTAATATCAGAGGTAATAATACGGAGAGAATTTGGTGGAACATCATTAAAGGTGACTACATTCCTTTCTGCTAGTTTACCCGCAACCCAATTTTCCAAGGCCTCCCCTTTATATAAACCTAATTTCCAATAAACAAGTAGCCACTTGGCAAGTGGGATAGGCAAAAGGCCCCGCCTCTTATCCAACAGGCTACTTAATTCTATATCAAGAAAAACCTCTTCCATTTCTTTTCCTGTATAACCTGCAGCTAAAAAAGCTGCTATAATTGAGCCTGCACTCGTTCCAGCTGTCCTTTTAAATACAAATCCACGTTCCTCCAATTCCTGCAGGGCTCCTACTAAACCATATGCCTTAATCCCGCCTCCGGAAAAAACGCCGTCAATAATCATTGCTGCCCTCCTCTAATCCGGTCTTTACATTTTTAAGCAGGATTAGAGCGATTTATGACTGATTTATATAGAAACAACCTTTCATCAGGTAAAATACTGAATTTCCGATTTTGGGAAAAACTTCGCTATATACCCTCGGATAGTTGATTCAAGTTCTGCTGCTTCTTCAGTTTGATACACATATTTCCCAATGCCATAGCGACCCCATTTATATTTCCGTTTCGTTTCATCAAGTTCCAATTTTGTTTTAGGGTAATTTTTTTGAATCACTTTTTTTGCAGGACCAGTAAACCTATGCTGGATTAACTCAAAAGTTAAATCAGGAATATCCACCCCTTCTAATGCCTCACTTAACCGCTCGAATAGTTCAAAGTAGCCTTCCTTCCATGCTTCATGACGATATATTGGTGCAACGATAAAACCTAATGGGTATCCTGCACCTGCTACCTTGCGTGCCGCTTCCATTCTTTCCTCAAAGCTCGAAGTTCCAGGCTCAAAATTCTTGATCACGTAACGTGAATTAATACTAAACCGAAATCTTGTTTTCCCATTATGTTCGGCATCCAATAGATGATCGACATGATGAAATTTAGTTACAAATCGGAGAACACCGTTTTCACTTTTACCAAAATATTCAATGGCCCTTTTTAATGAATGTGTCAAATGGTCAATGCCGACAATATCAGAAGTACATGCCGCCTCGAAGCGGGTAATTTCAGGTTTTCTTTCGTTTATATATTTTTCAGCTGCTTCGAAAATCTCATCAAGATTCACGTATGTCCTAATGTATGGTTTTGTACCTAGCGTCGTCTGTAAATAACAATAGTGACAGTGACCCATACACCCAGTAGCAAGCGGGATAGCATATTCTGCAGATGGCTTAGACGAGTCGAACTTCAACGTTTTCCTGATTCCCACAACCAGCGTCGACTTGGCGACACGATATTTTTGCAAATCATTATCCCCAGGTAAATCTCTAATTTGATTATGTGAAGTCGTTTCACGGATCTCAATATTCATATCCTCAAATTTCTTTTTTAATTCTCGGCCAAGCGGGTATTCCAGTGCTCTTGGCTCAATATATACTAGCTGTGGGATAAATGGTTTCATATACTTCTCCATTCTTTTTCGGATTTGTTCATACTTTTATTCAAACTAGACAATCTAACTTATAAGGATAGTTTTTCTTAATTCAATTATCCTCATGATTGATTCTAATTGGTAAATTCAAGTATGGGAGATGTGATATGACTAAAAAGCAAGACTTCTTGACAAATGGAATGGGTAAACAAGTAATTACCGTACAAACAGATAATAAATTTCCCAATCCCCGGAATGTCCCTGGAGACTCTGTCGATGAATACTCGGTGTTAAAGGATGGAAACCAATACTTGGCCGAAAAGGAAATTGCCCAACAAAATGAAAATGGCTGACAAATGAATGAAGCAAAGAAGACCGAATCCTAAGACTCGGTCTTCTCTTCTGCATTCATTTTCATTGTATTTTCTTTAAGGAGTTTAAACGCAAGGAAAAGCAAGATAATACCAAATACTCCGGCAATAATATAACTTATATTTAAATAGTTTTTCATTAACACTGACATGAGTGGTGGTCCTGCTGCAACACCAATAAATCGTGCAGAACTATAGAAAGAGGAAATTGTTCCCCGCTGTGTCTTTTCAATATTTTCAGTAATGAGCGCATCCAAAGTTGGAAGCATGGCACCAATCGCGATTCCTAATACACTTGTTATTATAAGCAGCAACACAATTTTTTCCTTCGTATAGCCAACAAAAACTATACTTCCTGACATTAATATTAAGCTAATCAATATAATCCTTCTCATCAACGGTATGCTTCCTTTTATCTTCCTTCCCGCCACATAAGAGGAGATACATAAGAAGAACAAAGGGATCGCCAAGACAAAGCCTTTTTTAATGCCTTTTAAATCATGTAATTTTTCTAGACTTTCCGATAAAAAAAATAGCACTGCAAAAAGAACAAGCATGACAAAAACGCCCAATAGGAATACAACGGAAAGCCACTTTCCTCCCTCCTCAAAGGTTACTTTCGTTTTATTTAAAAATTCTTTGAACTTTATTGGTGCATGATTATTCTTCGGTACTTTTATAAAGAAAAAAACGAGAACAATCGAAATTAAACTAAAAAAGGAAATAGAAAAGAACGGTAAAAACCAAATAAGTGAAGCGAATAAGGATCCTAAAATCGGACTTAACACTTTCCCGAAGGTATTCGATGTTTCAATTATGCCTAAACAGGAACTTGTTTTCTCATCATCAGCTTTATAAAGGTCGCCTACTAACGGCAAGACGATTGGAGTTGCCCCAGCCGCACCAATCCCTTGTAGAACGCGGCCCAAGATAATCCAGGTATACGGATTGTCCATCTTCCAGGAAACAAAACCAGCAATCAAACCACCTATCAAAGCTAAAATCAGGCTGGGTAGGATAACTTTTTTCCTTCCAATGCGATCAGACAAGTAACCTGCTACTGGAATTAGAAAAATGGAAGCGATTGAATAACTGGTGATTATCATACTCGACTGAAAGGATGTTATGTTCACTTTTTCTTCAAAAACCGGCAACACCGGAATAAGCATAGAATTTCCTAGTGTCATGACGAGCGGAATCGAAGCCATGCTTACAATACACCAAGCACTTACCTTCGTATTATCGCATTTCTGATTTTCCATTCATACACCCCATCATAGTTAATACATTGTAGTTTAACCATATATAAAGAAAAGCCTTCACGAAAATGAATAACAATTAATAGTTTACAGACCAATAAAAGGTAACCTTTAAAATTTCAAAATATTGAATACACTCTTAGATTTGCAAAAAAAAGCCGTTAAGATCAGCTTTTCAGCTATACCTTAACGACTTTCTTAAATCAAGCTTATAGGCCGCATTTTAATTGTGCGCCACAATTCGTGCATGTATTACATCCGCCCATTTCCTGAACTTCACCTTTACGGCAAACAGGACAGGTGTTACCTACTTCCGACCCAATCGTAACATTCGTCGAACGCAGTTCATTTATCGTATCAACCAATACGACTTTTTTCTTTTCTTCCACATCTGTTAATTCATCCATTTCAAGTTGCTCATCCATTTGATTTTCTTCTGCTTTAAGCGTAAGAACCTGACTGTCACGGCTTCCATCTACATATACCGTACCGCCTTTTGCTCCGCCTTTGTATAGACGTTCATATACTTTTTCTACTTGTTCAACGGTATATCCTTTAGGAGCGTTAACCGTTTTACTAATCGAACTGTCAATCCAGCGTTGAATAATGCATTGAACGTCAGCATGTGCTTCAGGAGCCAATTCCATTGCAGAAATGAACCATTTCGGAAGCTTTTCTGGATCCGCTTTTGGATGACGATCCAAGTATTCCTGTACGATGTCAGCCTTAACCTCAATGAATTTACCAAGACGACCGCTACGGAAATAGGTGAAAGAGAAATATGGTTCAAGACCAGTAGATACCCCAACCATCGTACCTGTACTGCCTGTAGGAGCAACAGTCAATAAATGAGAATTACGGATGCCATGTGCAGCAACACTTTCTCTGATATCTTCTGGCATTTTTTCCATAAACCCAGTTTGAGTGAAACGCGTTCTAAGCTCATTCGTTTCTTCATCAGTTGACCCGATTAGGAACGGGAAACTGCCCTTTTCTTTAGCAAGGTCTACTGAAGTCCTGTAAGCTGTAGTTGCAATCGTTTCAAACACCTTGTCTACCAGGATATTCCCTTCTTCAGATCCGTACTCCGTTTCACAATAGATTAACAAATCATGTAGACCCATAACACCAAGACCAACCCGTCTCTCGCCGAGTGCTTGTTTCTTGTTTTCATCTAAGAAGTAAGGGGTCGCGTCAATGACGTTATCCTGCATACGCACACCCACTTCTACGGTCTGCTTAAGTTTCTCAAAGTTAACTGTTTTGTTATCTTTATCAGCCATTTCTGCTAAATTGACAGCTGCTAGGTTACACACAGAGTATGGAGCCAGTGGCTGTTCACCACATGGGTTCGTTGCTACAACTTGTTGTCCGTATGCTTTTGCATTTGTCATCTCGTTAGCATTATCAATAAAGAAAATACCCGGCTCTGCAGAATAAGTAGCACAAATATTAATTAAGTTCCAAAGCTCTTTAGCTCGGATTTTACGGTAAACACGGACTTTGCGGCCCATTTTTTCCCACTCACGTACATCACCGACATTGTGCCATTCTTCATTATAAATCGCCATTTCTTCAGCATTATAGCTTTCAACATCCGGGAAACGCAATTCATATTCGCCATCTTGTTCGGCAGCTTCCATAAATTCCTTAGTCAAGCAAATCGAGATATTGGCGCCTGTTAGAAAATCGGCATTATGGACACTGTACGTTCCGCCTGTACGAACCTTTTCCTCGGCCTCTCTAATGATTTTCTCGCTAAATCCGCCTAAACCCGGAATCTCTTTATAGTTGATGATACCTTGGTACATAGCCGTTTCCTGTTCGGTATGCGGAGTGAATTTTAATTTATCTGTAGCGTACTTTTTGATGGTTTCATCTTTTGTGTTTTCCACTAAGTAGCGAAGAATCCGTGGATTTTGCATTTTCGAAATAATGAACTCAGCAATATCTGGATGCCAATCCGCAAGCATAATCATTTGTGCACCGCGTCTGCTTCCGCCCTGTTCAACAAGATGGGTCAATTTCGCAATATCATCAAGCCATGAAACTGAACCGGAGGATTTTCCATTTACCCCTTTTGCCAATGTATTTCTTGGACGAAGTGTCGATCCGTTCGTACCTACACCGCCTCCGCGGCTCATGATTTCCATGACTTGCTTTCTATGTTCGGAAATTCCTTCGCGTGAATCCGGAACAAATGGCATTACATAGCAATTAAAATAAGTAACATCCGTGTTAGAACCGGCTCCATATAATACACGTCCTGCTGGGACAAAATTAAGGTTCTTTAATTCTTCATAGAACTTATTGAACCATTCCGTTCTTTTTTCCTCAGTCTTTTCCACTGAAGCCAATCCCGTTGCATTACGTTTTGCAATTTGTTCATAGTATATTTCAAGCGGCTTTTCAATGATATCAAGCGGTCGATTTACAATCCCCGTTGCCACTTCTTCCGGGTTATCTAATGCTCCGCGAAATTCATCATCCACTAATACCTTAGCTTTTTTCGTTTCCCAATCTATTTCAACGATGTAACCAAGACCCCGTGCAGGGAATTTCGGATCTTCCTTAATCGTCAATACTACAAAATCGCCAGTCGAGAGCGTAATTTTTTCAGTATCCTTAAAAGAATAGCGGTCAAGCATAACTAGACGGGACACGCCTTTATGCGTCATTTTCATATCAGCTGTTACAGGATGGACCTGGGGAAATAAAGAAATATCCTTATTCAACCTTTCTAGATCAACCTTTAAAGCTTCTTTTATTACAACCGACATAATTCCCTCTCCTTTATATGTTTCAAGATCCGTTCTTGCTGCAAAAATTTATATGTAGTCTTACATGTCCGTTTCGCTTAACAAGTTACCCTAAATTTATCATAGCGAAACTCAAAAATCAATATATAGTGTCGTAATAAATATTTCGACTACTATATATTGTGTTTGTGTTGATTAACTTTTAATTTTGTCAAACGATAAATCAATTAATATAGTTAGTAAAAGGGAGGAAAATGTCGATTTATAATAATTTTTCATCAGATTTCAATTAATTTGAACCTTGCTTTTTCCCTGTCCTTGTTAGTGCTTATCGTTGCAAGGAAAAGCTTATTTGTTTGCAAAAATCTGAAAAAACATTTTTATTATCTGTTCTAATTATCCTGCTTCTTCTATCTCAAAAAATTCCATTCATCGCTTTCATATTTGCTTTCTGCAATGGCTTTCACTTCCAGCAATTGCTGTTCAGTGAGGACGTATGGCTCTAATTCGATCGAAAGTCCATCGGCAAAACCTTTTTCAAAAGCATCTTTTGCTTCTGGGATGGTAATCTTTCTTCCGGCAATGTCATTTATGGCCACGGCTTTGTTTTTTAAGTTTTTTTGCATTCTCTCTTTAACCCTGTCATTTGAGAATTTAAACACGCTAAAGAGCTTTTCATCATCAAGTTCAAGTAAAATGGCCCCGTGTTGAAGGATGACGCCCTTTTGCCTTGTTTGTGCACTGCCAGCTACCTTACGGCCCTCAACGACCAATTCATACCAGCTTGGCGCATCAAAACAGACGGAAGACTTGGGTGCTTTTAAAGCCGCTTTCTCCTGATCGGTTCGAGGTACAGCAAAATAAGCATCCAATCCAAGATTCCTGAACCCCATTAATATTCCTTCAGAAATAACTCGATATGCCTCAGTAACAGTAGTAGGCATTCCCGGATAGGATTCTGGGACAATTACGCTATAAGTCAATTCATGTTCGTGCAGTACAGCACGTCCTCCTGTTGGTCTGCGAACAAAACCGAGGCCCTGCCTTTTAACTTCTTCTATATCAATTTCAGATTCTGCCTTTTGAAAATAACCAATCGACAATGTAGCTGGGTCCCAACCGTAAAAGCGGATAATCGGTGGTATTTCCCCTTTACTCTGCCAGTTTAAAAGAGCTTCGTCCATCGCCATATTAAAAGCCGGTGAACAATATCCAGAATCTATAAATCCCCATTTTTCTTTTGTCATCCTTACCCCTCATTTCATGTAGACTGTTTAAAAGTAAGTCAGTAATTCCGTCATAAAAAAACTCACATTTAGTAGTTTAACAGACTTTAACACTCTAAAAAAGAAAGTACCATTAAGTCGATAAAGAATTTTACGAAAATATTTTTTGATTATTAGTTAAAGCAATTATATAATAAAGATTGTCTGTATTCGTTAGGTAGAAGGGAGTTTTTATGTTTGGAATTATTATATACACTGCTCATCATCATAGGAGTGGTTATTGCGTATTCACTTTTTAATTGGTACCGCCAGCGTAAAATCGTTAAAACGTTAACACAGGATGAATTTATTGCTAACTACAGAAAAGTACAACTAATCGATGTGCGGGAACCAAATGAATTTGATAATGGTCATATCTTAGGCGCAAGAAACATCCCTATGACTCAAATGAAAACACGCCTGGTCGAAATTAGGCCGGACAAGCCTGTATACTTGTACGCTCAAAGCGAAATCATCAGCGGAAGAGCTGCAGCCATGCTATACAAAAAAGGTTACAAAGAACTGTTTCACCTAAAAGGCGGTTTCAAAATGTGGACCGGTAAAATTAAAGCAAAGAAATAAGAACCCATCTCCGCATGGGCTCTTTTTAATTAAAAAGCTATCATACTAAAAATTGAAATGAAATGCCGTCTTAAAGCTTATTATGTCTTATTGTATATTCATTTCCAGCTGGTCATTCTCTATACATATAATGAATAAAAATCCCCGCTCAGATGGCGGGGATTTTTATTTAGGCTATTAAGCTTGATAACGGAGGACTGGTTTTCTTGCAGCAAGCGTTTCATCCAGCCTTTTAATAACTGTTGTATGTGGCGCTTCCTGTACGATCTCCGGAGTTTCTTCCGCTTCCTTAGCTATCTGAATCATCGCATCAATGAACGCGTCGAGAGTTTCCTTTGACTCCGTTTCAGTCGGTTCTATCATCATTCCTTCTTCCACGTTCAACGGGAAGTAAATAGTAGGTGGATGATAGCCGAAGTCTAGTAATCTTTTGGCAATATCGAGTGTTCGGACGCCCAACTTCTTTTGCCGGCGGCCACTAAGCACAAACTCATGCTTACAATGGCGATTATATGGTAAATCAAAATATGGTTCCAACCTACGCATCATATAATTCGCATTGATGACCGCATTCTCCGTGACAGCCCTAAGACCATCAGGACCCATAGAACGAATGTACGTATAAGCCCTCACATTTATTCCGAAGTTTCCGTAATAAGGTTTAACTCTTCCGATGGATTGCGGGCGATCATAATCCAGCATAAATTGCTCATCTCGTTTGACCACGAGTGGTTTAGGCAAGTAGGGAATCAAATCCGATTTTACTCCGACAGGACCAGATCCCGGGCCACCGCCACCATGTGGACCTGTAAATGTTTTATGGAGATTTAAATGGACCACATCAAAGCCCATATCACCTGGACGGGCTTTAGATAGGACTGCATTAAGATTGGCTCCGTCATAATAAAGCTTCCCACCAGCATCGTGGACAAGTTTTGCCATTTCCAAAATATTCTCTTCAAACAATCCTAATGTATTGGGATTCGTCAGCATTAAAGCCGCTGTATCCGAACCTACCACGCGCTTTAAATCTTCAAGGTCAACTAAGCCATTTTCATCTGATTTTACCGTAATCGTTTCGAGCCCCGCAACAGTGGCGGAAGCTGGATTCGTACCGTGTGCCGAATCAGGAACTATCACTTTCGTCCGTGCTGTATCGCCGTTTGCTTCATGGAAGGCACGAATCATCATTAATCCTGTCCATTCACCATGTGCACCTGCTGCTGGCTGTAAGGTCACTTGATCCATCCCTGTGATTTCTGTTAAATATTCTTGCAAGTCAAATAATAGTTCCAAGGCTCCCTGTACAGTCGCCGGATCTTGATATGGATGGATATGGGCGAAACCGTTAAAACGCGCCACATTTTCATTTATCTTCGGGTTATACTTCATCGTACAAGAACCGAGTGGATAAAAGCCCGAATCCACCCCGTGATTCCGTTTGGAAAGAGCTGTATAATGACGCATGATATCTAATTCCGATACTTCTGGAAGCTCAGCCTCTTCTTGACGGATGTATTCGGCAGGAAAAATCTCTTCAAGTGAAATTTCTTCAACATCCATTTCCGGTAGACTGTACCCTATTCGACCGGACGTACTGATTTCAAAAATGAGTGATTGATCTTGATTATTCATGTTGATCCCCCAATTCCTGCGCAAGTGCATCAATTTCTTCTTTTGTTCTAAGTTCTGTTACAGCCACAAGCATATGGTCTTTCAGCTGTGGATAAACAGTCCCTAAGTCGAAGCCGCCGATAATTTCTTTTTCAAAAAGACTTTGATTAATTTCTTGGTAAGATGCCGGCAGTTTAATGACAAATTCATTAAACGATGGTCCCTCAAACACCACTTCTATTCCTTTTTCCTTTATAGCTTTTTTTGCATAATAGGCTTTTTGTATATTATTCACTGCCATTTCTTTGACACCCTTTTTCCCAAGTGCGGTCATCGCAACAGAAGCTGCCAAAGCATTTAACGCCTGATTGGAACAAATATTGGATGTGGCCTTGTCACGACGAATGTGTTGCTCACGAGCTTGAAGCGTCAGCACAAATCCCCGTTTACCATCTTCATCCACTGTTTGCCCGACGAGACGGCCTGGCACTTTACGAACAAGTTTGTTCGTGACCGCAAAGTATCCGCAATGCGGTCCGCCAAAAGCTGCTGGAATACCGAATGGCTGAGCATCGCCTGTTACGATATCAGCACCAAGGGCACCTGGAGGGGTCAATGCACCTAGTGCAAGCGGGTTACTCGAAACGATAAACATGGATTTCACATCATGAATGATTTCTTCCATTTCTTTCAACGGTTCAATACGTCCAAAGAAGTTTGGATATTGCACAATGACTCCCGCAATATCGTCTTTCGCCAATTCCTTTAAGGCAGCTAGATCTGTCACACCATCTTTAAATGGAATTTCAATGACTTCCACTCGCTGACCTTTCGCATACGTCTTAACGACTTCCCTTGATTCAGGATGTACTGCCGCTGAAATTAGAATTTTCTTACGTCGTGTATGACCGGATGCAAGCATCGCTGCTTCCGCTAATGCCGTCCCTCCGTCATACATGGAGGAGTTGGCTACATCCATGCCTGTCATTTCACAAATCATCGTTTGATATTCAAAAATGGCCTGAAGCTCCCCCTGTGAAATTTCTGGCTGATAAGGGGTGTAGGCTGTATAAAACTCCGAGCGGGAAAGAACATGATCGACGATGACCGGTGAATAATGGTCATACACGCCCGCACCAAGAAAGGAAGCATAGTTTTTAAGATCAGCATTCTTAGAAGCAAGTTTTGATAATTCTTTCATTAAGGCTGGCTCTGATTTAGCTGGTTTAATGTCATATTCGCCTTGAAAGCGGACACTTTCAGGAATATCGTTGAAAAGGTTCTCAACAGAAGGGACCCCTATTACCTCCAGCATTTGTTGTTTATCCTGCTCTGTCATGGGTAAGTAACGATGTTTCATCTTAATGACCATTCCTCTCTATTTACGTGGTTTTTTATAAAAAGGTGTTTGTATAATAACAGCTTTCAATCGTTTTGAACGAATTTCCACTTCGACTTCAGAATCCATCACTGAAAAATCTTTATCGATAAGTACCAATCCTACATTTTTCTTCAATGTTGGTGATTGAGTGCCAGTCGTAACTTCACCAATGACTTTATCCCCACTGTATACCTTATAGCCATGACGAGGAATGCCGCGGTCAATCATTTCAATTCCGACAAGCTTACGTTGTGCCCCTTTTTCCTTTTGTTCAGTAAGAACGGCTTTCCCGAAAAAGTCGGCTTCCTTATCCACTTTAACCGCAAAACCAATCCCGGCTTCAATTGGGGTAATATCCGGTGAAAGCTCCTGTCCATAAAGCGGAAGTTTAGCTTCAAAGCGGAGTGTGTCACGTGCCCCTAAACCTATCGGCTGTATCCCTTCTTCTTTTCCTGCATCTAGAATAGCTCTCCAAAGGGCCGGGCCATTTTCACTGTTGCTATATATTTCAAAACCATCTTCACCCGTATATCCTGTACGTGAAACCATCGTGGAAAGCCCATTTATCAGGACATTTTCCTTGAATTTAAAAAAGCCAATTTCACTCAAAAGTGTATCATTAGATAGTTTTTGTAATATTTTCTCTGCCAAAGGTCCCTGCAGTGCCAACTGTGTATAATCGCTTGATACATCCGAAAGTTGGACATCCTCTGAACAATTAGCTTGTAGCCAGTTAAAATCTTTTTCTGTATTGGCGGCATTGACCACGAGCAGATAGTCGTCTTCTGCCTTTTTATAAATGATAAGATCGTCAACAGTACCGCCGTTTTCATAACACATAGCCGTATAAATTGCTCCGCCCTGTTTTAGCTTTGATACATCATTGGTCATCATTTTTTGTAAAAAGGCAAGACTCCCTGGGCCCTTCACATCAACCTCACCCATATGGGAAACATCAAATAAGCCAGCTTTTGTACGAACTGCTTCATGTTCGTCCTTGATACCCGAAAATTGGACAGGAAGTTCCCAGCCGCCAAAATCGATCGTTTTTCCTCCGTATTCACGATAAACCTCAAATAGTGGCGTTCTTTTTAAATTGGTCAAAAAATGACCCCCCTTAGATTTTTTAGATTTACTTTGCTCACTTTTCTAAAAGCTTCTTTCCATTTTGTCAAATCTTCTTATACTTCTCAGCCTGATTCATAATGTGGAAAAAAGGGCACAAAAAAGGACAGAGAAAGCCCTAAAGAGCTTTTTCTCTGTCCTGAAACCTGAAAGTTTACCTATATAATAGGTTTTCCCCTTTGGTGGCCGTCCTGCAACGAGCGGCGCTCTCCAGAGTTGCGTCCAATAAGAGTTCTTTTGCCTGAGAGATTCACTGCTAAGTTTGCTCCTTCGGCGCTACATTCGTAGTCTCTCCCCTTATCTTCACCCGCATATAAATGTGTCTCCACCAATTAGGAAAGTAATTAATCCTACTGATAGTTAGTAAAACCTCTGTGCATTTACAAAATGCTTTCTCTACCAACTCTCCTTAAAACTTCAGAACTTAATGAATGATCTCTAGTCTGTTAATCTGGGATAAAGTAAGAGGCGGTTGCCCATACTATGAAAAACATGAACTACATTCATCTTTTAAGCGTTTTGGGAAATTGGAATTTTCTAAATATACTTACATCCTACCTTAAGAAACTTTTCTCTGCAATATCTTTTACAGAGAAATATTTTTCTTACTTCACATATAAAATGTTCGGGTTTCAACCTTAAATAAGAAAATTATGATTTTAGAAGGAGTAGTTTCAATGAAAATTAATATATCCTTCAGTTCTGATTGGAATGACGAGTTTCTACAAAAGATGGAAAATGACGGTCCATGGGGTAATTGGGAGCTTTATAAATTGGCTGTTCAAATGGAAGAAAACCTCATTATTCCTGATTTTGAAGGTTTACAGGCACCCAAGCATCTTCCACAGCTCACCCCGCTTCCCCACCAATTGGAAGCGGCAAAGCAGGTAGTTGAAAAGATGAATGGAAAAGCCATTTTAGCTGATGAAGTAGGTCTCGGGAAAACAATCGAAGCTGGCTTGATTCTAAAAGAATATATGATCCGAGGTCTTGTTAAAAAAGTATTAATTCTTGTCCCCGCTTCACTTGTAAGTCAATGGGCTTTTGAATTGAATACCAAGTTTCATATTCCGGCTGTTGTTCAAAGAAAAAGCTATGTGTGGGAATCATGCGATGTTGTTATATCATCCATTGATACAGCGAAACGAGCTCCCCATCGAGATATCATTTTTAATCAGCAATATGACTTTATCATTATTGATGAGGCTCATAAACTTAAAAATAATAAAACGAAGAACTATGAATTTGTCCAAAATCTGAAAAAGAAATTTTGTTTATTGCTGACAGCTACGCCAATTCAAAATAAAGTCGAAGAAATTTTCCATCTTGTTTCGTTATTGAAACCGGGACACTTGGGAAATGCAACACTCTTTTCTGAGAAATATAAAGGCAAAGGCCGAAATGTTATTGAGGATGAGCACCTAAAGGAACTCGTCAACACTGTTATGATTCGGAACCGACGGGCTGATACTGGAATTGAATGGACAAAAAGGCAGGTGGAAACAATCATCATTGAATTTTCTCCAACTGAACAAGCCTTGTACGACGCTGTTTCCAAATTTAAGCCTATTTCAGATGGATCGAAGGGAAGTTCTTTTTCAGCACTCACCCTCCAAAGAGAAGCATGCAGCAGCAGAGAAGCCGTTTTTTATACATTGAAAAACATGAAAGCCAAATATGAACAGCCTTCCCCTGACTTTTTAGCAAAGCTAGATGAGCTGTTTGAGAAGGTAAATGAAACAGAACAAAACTCCAAGGCTGAAAAAGCTTTAGAACTCATCAAGAAAATTGATGACAAAGTGATTATCTTTACCGAATACAGAGCCACTCAGCTATATTTACAATGGTATTTACAACAGAATGGAATTTCCTCAGTTCCCTTCCGCGGCGGCTTTAAGCGTGGAAAAAAAGACTGGATGAGAGAATTATTCCAAAAGCAGATTCAAGTTTTAATTGCTACCGAAGCCGGTGGGGAAGGAATAAACCTTCAATTTTGCCACCACTTGATTAATTTTGACCTGCCATGGAATCCAATGAGACTTGAACAAAGAATTGGACGGATTCACCGACTTGGCCAGGAAGAAGATGTCATGATATATAACTTTGCAACGAAAAATACAGTTGAAGAACATATTTTGAAATTATTATATGAAAAAATCCATTTGTTTGAAAAAGTAATTGGTGAATTGGATGATATTTTAACGAAGCTGGATATTACCAACATCGAAGAATATTTAATTGACGTGGTCGGCGAGTCCCGAACTGAGGGTGAAATGAAAATCAAGATGGATAATTTTTCATCGATGATTCAATTCGCTCAAACTATGAAGGAAGGTGAGATTCATGCAGCAACAGGAAATTCATGATTTTTTAATAACTTTCTTTGAAGCTAATGATTGTGAAGTACTAGAGAATGCCCCATCCCATATCACTGTTCAACTGACGATTGAAATGGATAAAGAGTTAATGAATCGTCCCTTTTATTGGCATTATCTTGAAAAAACTGGCGGGATTCCAAACCCAGCCCAGATTACTTTCATTACTGATCCTGATCAGGCTCCACCCAATATGAAAGGAGAACGAATTCACTTTGGTTCGCCCCGTCTCCATCAAATTATCGAATCAACAAAAAGGCTGGCTGGATATACTAGACTTTTCGAGGATACACTCCCCTCAAATGGTCGCCATAATCCATTGTTCCCCTGGCTTACACTAAATGTTAAAATATCTTATCAATGTGATCGAAAAAAAGATACCTTTATGTCTGTTGGATTGAATTTAATCTCCGGGGAGATCATGGAAGGATTTCACAATCGTGTTTTACCGGTTAAAGTCACCCCAAAGATACCGGATTACTCCTTCACCCTCTCACCATTAATCATGCCAAAGAGTGGGTTAGCAAGACTTGATACATATATCCGAACCAGCTTCGAGAACGATGACCATTCTTGGGCGGAAGAAGCCATGGAGCGCTGGCAGAATGACTTAAATTTATTGGAGCATTTTTATAAGGATATGGATGAAAAAAGCGAAAGTTATTTCACTGAAAAACAGGCATTACAGTCCCAATATGAGCCAAATATCCTAATATCAATCATCAATGGCGGTTTATTTTACTTATCAGATAGAGCGTTAGGATAAATGGATCTATTTTTTCAGAAATGATTTCTCTACTACAACCGCCTAGCTAGGTTTGCCTGACTAAAAAAAAAAAAAACAGATGTCCAAAAGCTTAGGACATCTGTTTTCTTTTTTTGATTTTTTTTCTTACAAACATCGACAAAGCGAAAGGGACAATACCAAACCAGTGGGACACACCAGTATTTTTATCCTCTTTCCGATGACGACGTTTTTCTTTCCGTTCTTTCTTGGTCAAATTAAAATATTCGACAAGCTGCTGTGTAAGATATTTGATATAAGCGTTAGTAGACATACAATATCACCCTAAATAAAGTATGCCCCGCTTATGCTTCTTTTATTCTTTCTAGTTTACCCGAGATGGTTACTATTTGGGCCTGCTTGTTGTATCGATGGCAAGTTCCTCTTTTCCATTTAGTGGAAACCTGACATTAGTCTAATCATTCCGTTCGATATCCCATTCTCAGTCAGCCAAAAACGTTTTCATCCTTCCTGAATCCGCACCATCAGGTTGCCTTCATACGTGTTATACGGACTGTTTTTCTATCCATTCTACAACTCTACCTAACTCTTTGTCATATTGAATAATGATTCTACCAACTCGGTTATCTTTAGTCGAGGAAGCAAATTCAATAAAGGCATAACGGGCATCTTGTTTCGTTAATATATAATGGACATCACCATTGGGATATGAGATATCCCCCTGAAGGTTCTTCGGTATATCTTCACCCCATCCAGCTGTTACCTCATTAACGGCTAGATGCACTAAATGATCGGCCACAAGCGTTTCTTCCACTTCTTTATAAAATTTTTTATCGATGACAAATTGATCGATCATTAATATCGTGAACATGATAAAAACACTCGCTACAATCATGACCATCGGGAAAACGACCCCTTTTTGATTATTCATCAACTTTCGTCTCACTTTTAAAGAAAGGATGAAACCTGCGAATAACAGTATTCCCTGCTTTATCCGTTATATTTAACACAATGATCTTACCATCCTTCTCAACCTTAAATTTTGAAATGTTCTGCAGGATGACCTCATGACCTTTTCCATTCACTCGCCTACGGAGCTTATCTTCATATTGTTCAATAAAAGATAACTGGTCACCTGAAAGTAAATATAATTTATTTTCTATTACATCCTGACTTTTAGCACCCCTGACCTCCTGTTGCATTTGCATCGTAAAGATCTCCCACTCTTTAGGATGCAATTTGTCTTTTGATTCCAACTGTGTGTGAATAATTGAAAAAAGTTGTAAGATGAAAATAGAGGTGGTCATTAATATCATTAAAGAAAAAAGCATTTCAATTATTGTAAAGCCATCATTTTTTCGCAGCATCACAAATGGATTCTGATTTACCCACTTCATTTTCATATCGTACACATCCTTCAATCATACCTGGGAAATCCTTCTGTTCCTTCCATGTTAGTTCATACAATCTTTTCTGATAATGGATTTCCTGGTCGACAGCATTTACCTCCCCATCCATGAAGGCAGTCAATCTTTCATATAACAAATAGTGGGCTTCTGTCCTTAAGACAACATTTTTCCGATTGGTCATTATCTCCTCAAGTATCGGCAGAATCGAAATGACCAAGACTATACAAATCGAAAAAGCGGCTATCATTTCTAAGTAGACGTAACCTCTACTGTTTCTCAATCCTAAACCTCCCTTTACCGATATTAAGGATTAACTTGTACTTCACTTTTGTCGTATCAATCATCATCGTCCCTGCTTTTGAAGCATTTCCATACTGATTAAAATGAAACGTAAGTCCTAATGTTCCACTTAAGAACTGTATATCCTTTGGTATGCTTCTCTCAAGCACAACCCCCTCCTTATAGGATGTTACCGTGTAAATCCTATTCGTATTATCCATATGAAGGTAAATCAGACTTTCATGGCTGATGGCATACTGCTGCGCATAGAAAATGTCCTCTTTCAATTGAGAAATGAAAATCTTATTTTCCATTCCTTTAATAAAGCTTGGATATAAATTTAGACCGATGCCACTTAGCAGTACAAAAATAACGAGGACGATGAGGGTTTCTGACAGGGTATAACCTCCACAGGAAGGCCGCACAATCAATTTGCTGCTATTCAATTACCGTAACCTTTCCCTTGTTATCCAGACTAATACCATCCCCATTCGGACATGATTTTTGTTTAAGATACCCTTGACTTTCCATTTCATCAATACTAGCAGGAAGTTTGCCATTATCTATTTCATAGGCTTGCACCTGTGCTTGAGCCATCTTAACAAACGCTTCACAACCTTTAGAGTGAATCGTCGATTGATGCTTTGTTATATTTGGGATTGTAATAATCAATAGAATGGAAATTACGAGTAAAACAATAAGCATTTCAATTAATGTAAAACCTCTTTCATTCAACACTTTCTTCATATCATTCTGCTTCTAAATAAATGAAAATAGATTAGAAATTTCACACACCTATCCTATTTCCAAAATTATTTAAGCGCAGATTCACCTCCAGAATTTATTAAGAATATTCTATATCCCCTCGAGCAGAGAAAACATTGGCAGTAAGACCGCTAAATAAATGGAAACAATCAGCAGACCAATCAATGAAAACATAAGAGGCTGAATGATTTTCAAGATTGAATTCATTCTTTCTTCAATTTTCTCTAGCAAAAAACGACTGTAATGAAGTAACTCTGAATCAAGCCTGCCGTACTTTTGACCATTTGCGGCTATTAATGGTAAATTTCTATCAAAGTAAGGCAGCTCCTGAAAAATCATTTCTAGCGATCTGCCTTCAATTAAATCATCTTTAATAATTGAGCAAAGTTTCTGGTAAAAAGGCTGCTGCTGATTTATGGAGAATAATTTGATGCTTTCGTTAATGGAAAGCCCTCCAGAGAGTAAGCCACTGAATTGGCTTGCAAAAAAATACGTTTCATATAACTTAATGAATGTGCCTGCGAGAGGAATGTTTAATAATATTCTTCGCTGCCTTAAGGGGCATAACTTGTTAAACCAAAATTGTTTGAGTAAAAAAAAGAAAAGGAGCAATGCGAGCAAGATGAAGGGGATGACAGGGAGGATAACTGAAGAGGCTACCAGTAATTTCAGGATGATATTCTGTTCAACATCCATCGTAAAAAAGATTGTCTGGAATTTTGGAAGGAGGACACTCTGCAGGATATAAAACACGATGTTCACAAAAAAGAATAAGAAAATTGGATACACCATCAACTTTTTCACTTTATCCAAACCTTCTGTCCTTTTCTTCCAGTATCTACCTCCTTCTATCAACGCCCTATTGAGGTCGCCGCATTGTTCTCCATAAAATATATAACTTACAAGTTGTGGATGAAAATTAAGATGGGTTAACACTTGATGCAACGGATGCCCGTTCCTTAAATCCTGAATAGCCTGAGTAAAATCCTCAGCTTTCTTCTTTGATTCCTGAAACTCCAGAAAATGTATCGCCTCGGCTAAGGGATAGCCATGACTTAATAATTCCCCCAGCTTCGAGATAAAGACAGCTTGTTCTTTTATCCTCCATTTACTTTTTGCCTTCATCGTATACCAGCCGTTCAAATTCATGTGAATCCACATAGCCCATTGCCACCGCTTTTCCTATCTCATCCTTTAATTGGCGGTAGGAGACCGTCCCCTTCCCTTTTTCCTCTTTCGTCATCTTCAATACTTCTGCCAAGCTTTTTCCATATAGCAGTTCATACACACTTGCCCTTTTATTACGAGCAATCATTTGGCAAGCAGATGTACAAACCTCTTTACATTGCAGACATGTTAGTTCAACTAGCCGCTGAGCGGTCACACCAATCAAGCTCTGTTCTATCTCAAGCAAGCTGATTCCAAATTCGAGCAACCTAGAGATAGCTCCTTGTGCATCCCTTGTATGCATGGTCGTGAGGATTAAATGACCCGTTAATGCAGCGCGAACTGCAATTTTTGCTGTTTCAGAATCCCTGATTTCCCCGACCATAATCACGTCAGGATCATGCCTAAGCACAGCTTTTAGACCAACAGAGTACGTAATACCTGCCTTTTCATTAATTTGAACTTGTAGGACCTTTTCTGACACATTTTCAATGGGATCTTCAAGGGTAATGATGTTCCGGTTGATCATCTCTTTTGAATGATGAAGCAAGGAGTATAATGTCGTGGTTTTCCCGCTACCAGTCGGACCGGTAAATATGAGCATGCCATGGGAATGTTTCAGAAGGGCAACCAGTTTTTGAACGGTGTTTGGAAATAGGGATAATTGTTCTAGAGGAAGGATATTCTGCTGGGGAATCAAGCGGATGACCAAACTTTCGAGATGTGCAGTTGGTAATGTGGAAAGGCGAAGTCCAACCACTTTTTTTGATAAATTGACGGTAATTGAACCACTCTGAGGTCTTCTTTTCTCACCTATATCCATAGCGGCAAGGAACTTTAAATGGGAGATCAGTCGTTCCGTTTCAAAGAATGACAATGTTTCCTGAGGAACGAGTTTGTTGTCAATCCTGAATTGAATTAGAGGGCCCTCTCTGCGTGGTAAAACGTGAATATCCGATGCCGATAATTGAATGGCACGGGAAAGGATTTTTTCTGCTTTCTTTTCAATCGATATCAAATCTTTCATCACCTCCTAAGTATCTTGTAGTAGTGTTTCGACATTGCACGACAAATTCCTCCTTATAAAATAAAAAAATCCCCGAAAAAAGATTCGAGAATAAACCATATGCTCATTTTCAAATTTTGCTTTTATGAAACCAAATTTCTTAACGCATCTTCATTATGTCCAACCACAAGCTTTTCTCCATAAATGAGGATGGGTCTTCTTAATAATTTAGGTTCTTTTGTTAATAATTGGATGACATCAGAAAGTAGCATTTCGTCAATATTAACGTGTAAGCATTTATAGGCTTCACTCCTTGTTGCTAAAACCTCATCAAGTCCTTCCGTTGTCAATTCAAGGATTCTTTTTAACTCTCCTTCTGTTGGAGTTTCTTTGAATAAATGACGTTCATCAAAGGATACTTGATTGGTTTTTAACCATTTTTTTGTTTTTCGGCAAGATGTACAGCTTGGGTATGAAAAGAAAGTTAACCGTTTTAACCGTCCCATTCTTAACACTCTCCGTTCACATTTTGTTTTTTAAAGATTCTATAAAACAATTGTATAACATTTGTTTAAGTTTTGTATATTAATTTGTACTATATCTCTGTTTGAAATGTGAACTTTTTCTTAACTTAAGGGAGATTGCTGTTTCTGTTATTCCATTTTTTCTGCCTGTATTATAATGGAATATAGTTAAACTATTGGAACAGCAGGAGGGTATAATGGAACAAACGTTAAGAATTACAAACGTGTTAGCAGATCCCACCCGATATTATATATATCAATATATCGTTAACAACCATCAAGATGTATCTGTACAGCAAATTGCCGATTCTTTTAAAATTCATCCAAATGTAGCACGACTACATTTATCTAAACTTGAAGATGTGGACATGCTTACCTCGGATGCACGTAAGACAGGGAAAGGGGGACGCCCTAGCAGGCTTTATCGATTATCCGATAAAGTCATTCAACTTCATTTTCCATACAGGGACTATCAGCTTCTTTCAAGAATTGCCATTAAGACGATGATGTCATTAGGAGAACAAGGAAAAAAGGCTCTTTATGAAACAGGGAAGGTATTTGGCGAGGAATTAATGAATCAGCAGCTAACCCTAAGCTCAACGTCGATTGACGATCTGACTTTTGATGAAAAAGTCAGCATGCTTAAAAATGCAGCTACCATTGCTGGGTTCTCGCCTGAAATACAGGCAAGCGAAGAAGAAAACAGCATTCTCTTTCGAATCTTCAATTGTCCTTTTAAAGAAGTTACCAATGTCGAGCCTAGTACGATCTGTGCAATGCACAACTCATTCTTAAAAGGTATGTTTGAAGCATTGTTTGACAATGTCAAGATTGTGGAATTAGGAAATATGATGGGAAATTGTGTAGCATGTTCTTATCAGGCTTCGGTTCTCGCATAGAAACAAAAGGCATCCTTTACATTACCTTACAATTTCATTTATAATTATTTTGAATGCACACGACTAGACAAAAGGAGGGATTCGGATGGAACGCATGTTCAGAGTATGTGGTTTTTGGACAGGAATTATGGCAATATTCTTTTATCTTGGCCATATGCATCAAACTTCTTTACTTTTCTTCGCACAAACCGGCTTTTTTGTACTCTTAAGTTATTTAAAATTATCTGAGCGCATGTATATTTATGTTTTTGGCGCCTATCTTACCGTTTTCTTTGCAGGATTTTCCTACTGGAGCGTATTTATGATGACGCCAGGTACTGCACATTAAGGAACAGAGCAATTTACATAACCCATGAATCTTGATTCATGGGTTTCTACATGTCCTTATTCAGGAAATAGTCTCACTTTCTCGGCTAAATTCTTCGATTGCAGCAACACCCTAAAATACTCACTATGGCCACCAGGAACAATTAACCCCCGTATTGCTCGGTTCCGCTTTGCTGTTATTGAGAAAGGATCCGTCTCTTGGTGGTCTTTCAGTTCTTCAAGAATCCCTGTTTTGAGTAAAAATTCATTTTGCTGAAATAGTCCTTCCATAGAAAAATTCACATTTTTTCCGCTTTCGATTAATGTGTCAAAATGAATATGTGATGTCAGATCCATCTCACCCGGATACTCAAGTACTTTTTTCATCATTTTATGCTGATAATACCCTCTTAAGCTTCCCTGAAGATGGGCTGGTTCCTTCCACTCCTGTTCCGTATAGCCATAATCGATTGTAAGAAGAACACCTGATTGAATATGCGAAACGATTTTCTCATATTCTTGTATCATTTTAAGTGGTACTTCATAGCGCTGTTTTTCATTTAACATGATATTCTTTTTTGATAGGTAGTTAAGAATATCTTGATTTTTCAAAGGTTCCTTTATTTCTACTAATTGTCCTTCCTCTACAGTGATAAATACCTCTACTAGCGCTCCCTTATACATTTCAATGACATGTACAGGCAACGCATCAAAAAGTTCATTAGAGAAGACAATTCCATTTACATTCGGCAAATTTTCTAAACTATCCATAAAAGCAACCTGGTTAAACACCCCTACACGCTCTTGCTGAACCTTTCTGTGGTAAGGGCTACTGTCTACTAGGATATAGGTGAGTGAGCTCCACAGCACCGGCTCTGTTTCTTTTATAAAGGCCAGGATATCATAGGCAAGCTTCCCATCCCCTGCACCGATTTCGATTATTCTCGGAGGCAATCCGCATTCTTTTATCAAATAGATAAACCACCTGGCTAGTGCCCTCCCAAATGCATCCCCAACATTACCAGAAGTATAAAAATCCCCAGTTGTACCGATTTTCTTCTTTTCACGCATATAATAACCTATATTTGGTGTATATAAGACGGCTTCCATATAATCATGATAGGAAATTCTATCTTGGGGACTGTTTACAATCATTTCTTTCAGGAGATTTTTCATTTTAACACCTCTTCTTTGATCCCCTTCCACAATAAGCTCATGCACAAAATAGTTTTTGATTATATTACTTCTTTGTTCAATAAACGTGTAATTTGATCTGCTCAAAAAAAAAGCAAACTCAGAACATATCTTTTGATACTATAGCTATAAAAGCCTTCCCCGTATCTATTAGTGCGATTTCGTCAAAATCAAATCGAGGATGGTGATGAGGAAAATGGGTGTTGTCATCCTCATTTCTTGCACCGATTTTAAAATATGTACCTGGTTTCTCTAGTAAGAAATAAGAAAAGTCCTCTGCTCCCATGGAAGGGGAAAATTCAACTACAGCTTCTTCAGAAAAAGTATTCACAAAAATGTTTCGAACCATCTTTGTTTCCTTCCTATGGTTGTATAAAGCAGGATAACCATTCAGATAGTCAATTTTATAGGCTGCATGATTTGCCTCGGTAATCCCTTTCACTATCGAGCGAATTTCTTCTTCGATTTGGAATCTTACTTCTTGATTAAATGTACGTACAGTCCCTTCGAGTTTGGCCGTATTCGCGATGATATTAAAGGCCGAGCCAGCATGAAAAACTCCTATAGTTACAACCGCAGATTGTAGAGGGCTTATTCTTCTGCTCACGATTTTTTGCAATGCTTGGACAATCTCACTTCCAATCACAATCGAATCAATGGCTTCCTGAGGTCTAGCCCCGTGACCGCCCTTTCCTTCAATGGTGATTTCAAATGCGTCCACTGCAGCCATTTTGTACCCGCTACCCACCGCTATTTTCCCTACAGGTATATCTGTGGCTAAATGCGCCCCATAAACGGCATCCACGCCCTCTAAGGCCCCATCTCCCAGCATATCCTTCGCACCGCCTGGTGGCTTTTCTTCTGCATGCTGGAAAACAAAAATAATACGCCCCTTTAATTTTTCACGGAACTTGCTTAATGTTCGGGCTGTTCCTAATAGAGCCGCAGTATGACCATCATGACCGCACGCATGCATAACTCCTGATTTTAAAGACTTATAGGGTGTCTCTTTTTCATCCTGAATGGGCAATGCGTCAAAATCCGCTCGCAATGCAATGGTTTTACCAGGATTCTCCCCGGATAATATGCCTATCACACCATTACCACCAACATTTTTCCTAACTTCTAATCCAAAACTAATTAGTTTCTCTGCAATAAAATGCGAGGTTTCCGTTTCTTGAAAAGATAATTCAGGATACTGATGCAAATGCCTTCGCCAATTTACAATGTCAGTAAAACCACTTTCTAAATCTAACAAGGCCTTCTCCAATATACCTTTGTTCTCACTCTCCATAATCCCAACCTCCTTTCATGTTTTTAAAACCTAGAAAAGCAGCACGATTTATTTTAATATTCAGTATAATTGCGAAAGTAATATTTTTCAATAAATTTACATTTTTAAATTCAACAATAAAAAAAGGTGCCAAACCTGGCACCTGCAAAAGTTTTTATCTCAAAAAGGGGTTTGTATTCTTTTCATCTAAGATCGTCGTAACTGGCCCATGACCAGGAAAAACAATAGTATCATCAGAAAGCGTTAGCAGTTTTGTATCAATGCTTTTTAAAAGCACTGCTTCGCTTCCGCCAATTAAATCGGTTCTGCCAACACTTCCCTGGAACAAAACATCCCCGGAAAAGAGCAACCGCTCTTCCTTCGCATAATAAGACACGCTGCCCGGTGAGTGCCCAGGGGTTTCGAATACTTCAAAAGTGAACCCACCAATAGTAAGTTCCTGCTCATTTACGAGAATATGGTCGGCCGGCTTCATCCGCATTGGGTTTTCCGGGAACCACTTCTGTGAACCATTTAATGCAGGATCAAGCAGCCACTTTGCTTCCTTTTCATGAATATACGCAGGTATCTCATAATAGTCGCGGATTGCATCAAGTGCTCCGATATGGTCAAAATGAGCATGTGTTAATAAAATCGCTAGCGGCTTTAACTTTTTAGTTTGTATGTACTGAATAATTTTCTGCGGCTCCTCACCCGGATCGAAAATAATGCAGTTCTGTCCATCGGAAACTACATAGCAATTCGTTTGCAGCGGGCCTAAAGGAATTTGAGTCCATTTCATTTTCATCAACTCCATTATGATTTTCTACCCTTATCTTACACCAATTTAAGCTGCTATTGTTAATCCAGTTTACTCAAGCCATAGAAGTGTCACCTTTTAAACCTCGACAAACAATTGAAAAAATATTAAAATATTAACAAATGCAATCTTTTCTACATATTTTTGGTAGTTACTTTATTCTCTGGGTATATTATTAGAGATTAGGTTTTCATTACTTAAAAGGGGGTTTTGATATGATATTAATGGTTGTTTTCGGACTTGTGGCTATCCTAGGTGCAGCAGCTGTGGTTACCTCATTAAAACACAGAAACTTCTTAGGATTCATTTTTGCAGCAGGTAGTGCAGTCGTGTTTGGTTGGTTTACTGTTATGACTGTCATCAACAGCGGTTTTCCTGTTGCACATTAAAGAAAAAAGCTCGCCATGCGGCGGGCTTTTGTTTTAGGTCATTAACTTTCTTTAAATAATCTCTGTATTTGATGGGTTTTCATATCAATGATTTTCTCAAATTGATATCCATATAAGCATAGGCTGCCATCAAGCGAACAGCTTAATGGTTCATTTTCCATGTCCTTCATCAATTCTTCTTGTGTGCCTTTTTCCCAATTTAATTTAGTTAAGGTAAACCTGCCATCATATTGGTCAACATCTTTTGATTCATTAGGAATAAAGGTTATAAATTCCTTATTTTTTTCAATGAAATCATAGGATGGAATCACCCAATCTGAAAAGCTTTTCAATAGCGGTACGGAAAAAGAGTGGATCGGTTTGTTTGTCTCATCATAAAAAGCATATGTACCCCGATCTTGTTTTTCTGTCTCCACTTGAATCGTCATTAGCGCCTGTTTCATTTTTTTAAAGTGAATAACATCGAGCATTAGGCTTTCTACTCCATCATCATTCAGCGCTTTTCTTTCTAAAGGAGCCGTCAAAGCGGGTTCTTCCCTATTCCAATCAAGAAACATCAGTTCTTTTTCACTTGACCACTGAGCAAATGGCTGCGGAAAGTCGAGCGTTTCCATTGTTTGCTTTTCTGGATTTAACACATAACTGCTGTATGTCCAGTCTTCATTAAAACTAGATAAAAACAACATGCCATCTTGATATGAATTCCACTCATAAGTTAATTCATAGGCTGGTATTGCCACAGAATACAGCGGATTTCCTGTTTGATCAAGGATCGCTATTGATGCTTTACCTGAAGACGTGAAGGACGATACCAAAATATGCGTACCAGCTGGACTGATTGATACTTCAGAAAGCGCAAAAGACGGCTGATAAAAAATGGAAGTATCATTCGTTTCCAAATTCCATACCATCAACTGTGATAAATCATTACCATCCTGCTTCACAGAATATAAAATGGTTTTAGAATCAAGCCATCCATAAATAGCTTCGATCTTTTCTGTTTTTGAAGCTGGGATCTTTAATGTGCTTAATGAAGTTTCTTGGTTAGATTGGGAGTGTTCTTTTTCCGTATCATTTACGGGTTTACTAAGGTCCTTGGAAGGCTCACAAGCCGAGATAAGTAGGATAGTGGAGATAAATAATGCGACGAAACACAACATCTTACAGATAGACAGCTGCTTACAAAGAGCTGCTTTGGATACTTTAATCTCCACACACCTCCCACTTCAAAACTAAAACGCCTGGCATATGTGAGCGAGACATTAGAAAGAGTAAAGATTTCCAATCGAAACCCTTACGACTTTCATTATAAAGTAAAAAAGAGAAAATGTGGCGAATAATTATCTTATATTTTCGTGGAAGTATATTCCTTCGAAAATCGTCATCACATATACAGCCCTGCCATTAAAATCTTCACTGAATCTTCATATATGGTAGGCATATGCGATAGTGGAAGTGGATTAATTCCCTTACCCAATTCAATTGTGAATCCTACCCGCTTGAACTCCTGAATAAACCAATCCTTATACCCTGCATGGCTGTCAACATATTGGACAGCACGGTATCCGCTCCTCTCCTCAAACTCTTTTGCTATATTTGCTGCCTGCTCTGGTTCATGTCCTTCATATCCCCAATAAAACTCTTTTCCCTGTGTATGAAGCGCTATCACTCTTTCAAAATTTCGTCTTTCAGCCAACTCCTTCATGGCCACTGCTTCTGGCTCTGATAAACAGGTCTCTCCTGGAAAATCCCTCGGTGCAGGCGCCTTTGGAACCTTCCTCTTCTTTTCAATCTCCCAATTAGCTGGATATTGATTATTCAGATCTACTCCACGGATATTGGCTTTCCAGGCATAAAATGCAGGGTTATCATTATTTATTTTCAGCACATCAACCTTTTCCTCTGCAGCCACCGCCCCCTTAAGAACAAGATCAACCCCATCCGGGTTTACCATTGGAACCATCGAAATAGTCACATCTCTATAGAAGGGCAGGCAATCCATTCCGCAAAGAGAACTACCATTCGTAACTGAAAGTAGCAAATCATTCAACCATTTCATCAAGACCGCCGATGTAATCCATTCATTTGCATGAAAAGAACCGTTGTAATGAATAACCTTATCACCTTTACCTATTCTTACTTCAAGGAGCTCTTTCCCTAACACACTCACACCTATCGATTCAACTTTTATAAAAGGGTAATGAAAAGATAAAATTTCTAGGTCATCAAGAAGCGACTGATAATCATAGAGCTTTTCGGTGACAAGGAGAGGTTCCATGATTCGAACGGGTACAGAAAATGGTCTTTGTTCAACATGATTTACCATTAATAACGCATCAATAGGCAGTTGATATTGTAAAGCAATAGCTGCTAAATCGATATCTAGCCGGGTTTCCTTCTGAAGAATGAAACCGGGAATTTCCACATCCAGGCCTTCTGGCAAAATTCCTTCATGAATATCGGGATTGGCATCCTCAATTAATTCTTTTGGAATTTGAAACAAATCACTGTAATACGCCAACCTATCACCGCTTCTGCTCACAACTCTCATAGCCTTCGCCCCTTTCATTGTTTAATCTTTATGAAACGAAAAGCCGAAAGATGTTCACCAAGCTCCAGCGTTTTATAAAAGGATACGGTTACCCTGAATTCCAGTTGAATTATCTTTGAAAAACAAAAAACCTGGTTTTCACCAGGTTCCTTACATCAATGCTCATAAAATCGAAGCAAATCTCCGTATATGATTTTGTCTGAGTATTCAAGCTCTTGCTTTGCCTTTTCCAAATAGCTTTCACATGATTCCTTTTCCGTAGGCTCTCCGGTTTTTTTATCATAGCAGGTATCCATAGTATAGAGATAATTCTTCATGATGAAGCTGCTATCGCGAAGAACGGTAAAATCAATTTTCTCCTTAGAAAATAAGTCTTTTCCGAATTCGATATAATCATCATTTTCAATACCCAGTAAATGAAGGAGAGTAGGCCTTACATCAATCTGACCAGAAACGGTGGAAATGGTTTGTCCCTTCTCCCCAGGAATATGAACGATCAATGGGACACGCTGAAGTTGAATGGATTCGAACGGCGTGATCTCTTTCCCAAGGAACTGGCTCATCGCTGAGTTGTGATTTTCCGAAATTCCATAATGGTCGCCATATAATACAATAATAGAATCTTCATATAAACCGTCACGTTTCAAATCCGTGATAAATTGTTCTAGCGCTTCGTCAGTATAGCGGACAGTCGGAAAATATTGATTCAATGTTTTGGAATTAGAATTGTATTCTTCCAGTGTCCTGTCTTCTTCATTCAAAGTAAATGGGAAATGATTGGTTAAAGTTATGAACTTTGCATAAAAAGGCTCCGGCATTCCCTTTAAGTGAGCAATTGATTGCTGGAAAAATGACTTATCATTCAAACCCCAATTGACCGAATTTTTTTCTGAAACCTTATAATCATCACTATTATAAAAACGCTGGTACCCAAGAGATTCATACATCAAATCACGATTCCAAAAACTTTTGTTATTGGCATGCAAGGAAGCTGTATAGTAGCCATTTTCCTTTAATATTTCAGGAGTAGCTTTGTATTCATTCTGGGCATGTGTAAAAAATACCGCGCCTCGTCCTAATGGATAGAGAGAATTTTCAATAATGAACTCGGAATCGGACGTTTTTCCTTGACCAGTTTGGTGATAAAAGTTATCAAAGTAATAGCTCTCTTTAATAAATTTATTCAAAAACGGGGTGATTTCTTCACCATTCACGGTTTTATTGATGACAAAGCTCTGGGTGGATTCCAATGATACAAGAATCACATTTTTTCCTTTGGCAAGCCCATAGAAGTCATCATTCTCTGCTTTATGATTGGCGCGAACATAATTTTCAATCTCAGTCAATTCACTGCCATCTGCTAAAGCACGCTGAGCCGATGATTTTGTCTGTAATATTGCATCATACAGGTGGTAATGGTACGTACCGATGTTTTTAACGAGGATTTCACGGTCAAAAGTACGAGTAAGGAGTTCAGGACGCTCCGCTTCTGCTAACGCTAGGTTAAAAAACGTAATTCCTATCGTCATTAGTAAATAGAATTTCCGATCCTGCAGATTGTTCGCTCGATTATAGAATAATTTCAGTTTGGATTTTAAAAGTATTATCAAGAAAAGAAGATCAACAAAATACAAAAGGTCACTCGCATTAATCAGTTCATGAACACTGCTTCCAAGGTCGCTCATATTGCTCGTCTGAAAAAGCACTGGAATGGTTAAAAAATCATTAAAAAAGCGAAAAAAAACAAGGTTGGCAAACAGTACTAAGGTAATTAAGAAACTCATGGTTAACAAATAGGCTGTTCGTCTGGTTTCTTTCAAAAAAATATTTACGCCAAGAGCAAGCAAAAGGAAGCTGACCGGATTAATGAATAATATGATTTCCTGAATCCAATTTTCAATATCTATCTCAAAACTTGTTTTATAAGCGATGTATGTTTTAAGCCAAAGTGATAAAAACACAACCCAAAATAACGAATATTTCTGTTTCTTGAAGTCCCTTTTCAATCTGGTCCCTCCTAATAAAAAAAGCGTTGGAGCTATAATCTTTTACTTCCAAACAACAAAACACTTTCCATCACGATTCATTGTTCACTTACAACTGATAGTTAGTAGAAAAATTGAACTTCATAACTGAGATGAAGCCTTACAATTTGTTAGATGCACAAACTTATTTGAAAATTGCATTAATTAACCTTATAACCCTGTTTGTACAGGGTTATAAGGAAAGAATCATGGATTTAATTGATTTTTAATAAGCCAAGCTGCTCCAATTACCCCTGCATCATTGCCTAGTGTTGCAAGGCTAATTTCCGTTGATTTACAAACCCGCTTAAATGAATATTTTTCAAATGCCGAACGGACATTGGCGAGCAGAATGTCTCCGGCTTGTGAAACGCCTCCACCAATAACGATTTTATCTGGATTCATGACATTCCCAACATGTGATAAGGCTAACCCTAAGTAATTGCATACCTTATCTACCACAGCTTTAGATAGAGGATCACCTGCATTTGCACATTGGAATAACAATTTAGAAGAGAGCATAATTCCCTCGTTGATTTTCTGCTGAAGAAGGGACATTTGCTCGGAATTGTGCAAAGCCTCTAAAGCCAGTCGGACGATTCCTGTTGCTGAAGCAACCGTTTCCAAACAACCCGTTTTCCCGCAATTGCATGGAGCTCCACCATCTGTTACAACGGTTATATGTCCAATTTCACCCGCCGCCCCACTTGTACCATGGACGATTTGCCCATTATGGATGATTCCGCCACCTACACCTGTTCCAAGAGTAACACATACAAGGTCCTTGGCTCCATTACCCGCGCCTTTCCACATTTCCCCCAATGCTGCCATATTGGCATCATTATCGATTACAGCTGGAAGAGATGTCTCCACTTCCAATAGATCTTTTAAAGGATAGTCTTTCCATCCTATATTGATGGCTTCATAAATGGAACCGTTAACAAATTTCACAGGACCAGGGGCGCCCATTCCTATACCTAACACCTTACTTTTCGGTTCATTGAGTTCTTCAAGCTTCGCATCAATCGCTTTGGCTATGTTCATCGTAATGAATTTGCCATTTTCGGAGATGTCAGTGCTGATTTCCCATTTATGAATAATCTCTCCGTATAGATTAATTAGAGCAAGCTTGGTAGTTGTACCGCCTAAATCGACACCCATCAGCCACTTTTCCATCATTCTCACCTTTTTATCAATTTTTTTTCTGCTTTTCCCTTTCAAGAGACAATTGCTGCCTAATTAAAAGTATCGCCATTTGATAGTCTTTTGTGTCCATCATCTGCATTCGATGAATTTCTCTGATTTCTGCTTCCATCAGTTCAAGCTCGGCTAAACGATCACCAATATAAATAAATGTCCCGAATCTTTTCAAATATTGTTGAAGATCATAAAATGTTTTCATAATAAACCTCTTTACTCTATTCTATAGGAAAGTATAACGAATCCGCCGCTATGTAACAAGCGCAGATTTCCCCTTATGATAATTTTTCCCATCCCCTCATAGATGTCCAACTCTATTCATATGATGAAACATTAGGAAAGTGAACGTTCATTGAAGGTCTTTTGAAATTTCCATATTTCATTATTCGAACCAACCTAGTATTTTGAACAGACATCATACGTTAAAACGGAGGGGAAAAATGAAACTACAATTGAAGTATACTGCTTTATTAGTATTAACTACCATTTTTGTCATCCTTTATTTTTCAAATAAAAATCAGGTAGAGGAAACCATTATTTATTTTCCTATCGATACCTCTCTCCATTTTGAACAAGCTGCCACTCATTTGACGCCGAAAAAAATAGGAGATTCAACATACTCTATAACTTGGAAGGTCAATTCTTCGTTGGACCGGTCTGCCTACCTACGCCAAGATGTCTCCCTGCTATACAAAAATGGGAAATTGACTGGATCTTTAAAAAATTGGAGACAAAATAAACAAGGACTCTCCCAAAAAGCTAAATCCAAAGAAAGCGAAAGCGGGCGTTATGAAGCCGTAACTTTTCACTATGCCGAGGTACACCCAACTGAAACCATTTTTACCAGTGCTCAACAACTAAGTAAAGATAAACTTTATACCGTAACTACACCAACTTTTCAATATTTCCATAGACCTCTTTCCGAAGTACAGAACGAATGGAAAAAAACGCTGGACAACTTGACCGATGAAATTACTCAAAACAGTTTGGAGGAAGCTAGTAATACATTTCAAATTAATCAAGATCAGTACAAAATTATCTCATTAACCGAGTTACCCTCAAAAAAAAACCAATGGCTTTCTGCCTTTCCCCAATTCCAACGTGAAGAAATTGTAGGAAAGCTTTGGGAAGGACTTTATAAAAATTATGTGTTAGGCGTAAAAAAGGAGGACGGCTCTACTGTGAGTTCACAAGGTAGCACCATCCCCCAATTGCTTGTAGCAAAGAATCAAAGTGAAATACTTGTCTTGTTTACACTGGAAGACGGTACCCCTATTATGCTACGTCAGAAGCTATAGTTGATTTTCAATTTCTGTTAACAATTTAGTATATGATTTTTTCTCTGGAGCAAGCTCAATTGCCTTTTGAGCTTGTTCTTTAGCTTGATCATACAACCCTAGATTCACATAAACTAAGGCCAGATTGTAATGGGCTTCATGTAATTCAGGGTTTTGTTCAATCGCTTTTTCATAATAATCACGAGCCTGATTTATATCCTCTGCACCAAAAGATAAATTTCCTAGTATAAAAAGTGAAAGCGGTGCGTCAGAATTTTCATTCACATATTTGACCAATATATCCTCCGCTTTATCTTCTTCTTCATTGTCAATGTATTCCAGGGCCAACCTAGCCATGGTTTTATCATCTATAGCTGCACTATTCTGATGGTTAAAACCGAATTGCAGCAAGATATATGTCAGTATTGCCGTTCCTATTAAAAAGGCCAGCTGACGCAAGAGATTTTTAGCTTTTGGAAGGTGGACCACTCCAGCAGCCAAGAAGCCGCCAATCAATCCGCCAATATGCCCTGCATTGTCAATGCCTGAAACAGTGAAACCATAAACCAGATTAATAATAATTAAAACGATGACCGAAGAGCCCATAGATCGCATAAATAATTTCGGATATACAATTCCAAAATACAGAAGTGCCCCAAAGCAGCCGAAAATAGCACCGCTCGCTCCTGCTGAAAGATTTGGTGTCATAATAAAGCTGCCCAAAGTCCCGGCAAACCCAGCAAAAATATAAATGAATAAGAACCTGGCGTTTCCATAAATCCTTTCTACTTCAGCACCGATTAAATACAACGAAAATGTATTCATAAGTAAATGGATAAAGCCAATATGAACGATCATCGGGCTAAAGAATCTCCACCATTCCCCTTGCATGATGTAGGGAGAATATTTAGCTCCAAACTCAATCAGCGTCTTCGAATTGGTGCTTCCACCATTGAACTCCATCAAGATAAAAACAGCTATTTGTATCGCAATGAATATATATGTAAAGAATGGTTTAGAATTTTGAAACACTTTTTGCTCAGCCTTAGTCTTTTTAACGGATTCTGTGATGGCGGCCTGCTTTAACGTGAGAACTTTTTCTTCATCTAAATCTTCAGCTTTCAGATCGTGAATGATTAGCGGTTTTTTTAGGACATGCTCAAGATTTTGTAACGAAGCGGGAAACGTTTCACAAGCTAAAATAAACGTGTTAACCTTCGTTTTTTGAAATGATGCAGGCTGCAAACTAAATTCATAATCATCTACTGGAGCAAATTTACTCACGTAGATACTTAATATCGAAATAGGTTTTTTGTATAATTTCCTTCGGATTTTTTCCCCATTCTGCAAGGTTCGGTCAATATCGCGTTTCAGCCAGTTTGCCCAATCCAAATCATGACGAATAAGTCTGATGACCGGGAACTCCTTATTTTTATCGCTTTCGAGCCAAATCTCCTGATGATTTTCCGTGACAGTGATCATTCGATAATCATATTGGGTTGACAACTGCCTTACAGTCTCCCAAAACAAATAATCCTCTTTAAATCCCAATACCTTCCCCACTTTCCAATGAATCTTTTCCTTCTAAAATTCCTGTTTCATTTAATTAAAACTATAGACGAAATTAAGAAAAAAGTAAAAAAAGAGACTGTTTAATTCCAATCTTTATCTCCTTTTAAATAAAAAAGGAACCCTTATTCAGGTTCCTTTTTAAAAGGCTGACATCATCATTTGGTCTGACTGAACATGCTTTGCATCATTTTATCCCTGACAATTGGCATATCCAAGGATTTGGTCACTAGAAACCTTCTTACTAAGCCGTTAGATAGCGCAACATTTATCAAGCGATACCTGTTTTGATAGCCTGCATAAACCACTAATCCAACCAAGAAAATCTGAACAATTAATCGAAGCATAACAATCCCTCCTACCGTTAGTGTGATACAGGATAGGATTTTTATGAGCTAAAAATGATAATTAATGAACTTCATCTTCTAATGGGCATATGTCCGTAAAACCTTTGTTGGGGTAATAAGTTTACCCACCGCGATATCATGCACCTCAATAGGCAGATCATCTATTATTTGAACTTCGTATGTAAGAGCTAATGTAGCTCCTCGGTAATAAGAGAGAAAACGGTCATAATAGCCGCCCCCAAACCCCAGTCGATATCCTTCTTTTGTAAAAGCAAGACCTGGTACAACTAATACATCTAATTCCTCAATAGTAGCTTTATTTGTTTCAGCTACAGGTTCAAGTAGTCCATAATAAACAGATTCCAGCTGATTAAAGGACATAATCTTTTTGAACTCCATCGTCTTCTTTTCAGGGTCACATTTTGGAACGGCTACTTCTTTTCCCTCACTCCATGCTTGCTCGATAATACGGACAGTTGGAACTTCCGGAGGAATTGAAATAGTAATCCCAATGGTTTTAGCTTTTTTCCATTCATCAAGGGAAAATAAGTTTTCAGCAATTTTATTCGATAATTCTTCGTGCTCCTCTTTGGTTAGCTCCATTAAACGAGATCTAACTTCCTGCCGGAGCTTTTTCTTATGTTCTCTCATCTTTTCCGACTCCTTTAGTCTACTTCTATTATTATCTCATAATATTTATTCATTTACTAAATACGAAGTAGAAAATTGTCGAATTATTCCGTGCATATTAGAAAAAGGTTTAATAAAAGGGGCTAGATTCTTTCAAAAATCGAATATTAAAGCGGAGACAATCAAAAAAGCATAAAAAAAACAACAGGAAAAATCCTGTTGCTTACTTTGTTTCACGGTGAGTGGTGCTGCGTTTTTCTCTTGAGCAGTATTTTTTAAGCTCAAGACGGTCTGGATTGTTACGTTTATTTTTTTTAGAAATATAGTTACGGTCTCCACATTCAGTGCAAGCTAACGTAATATTCACGCGCATGTGTATTTCCCTCCAAACATATTGACTTTTTCACATAGGACTTTTCTATAATAGCATTATTTGTTGTGAATTGCTAGTATGTTTTCGGGAAATACAACATAAACTTTTTTTATAGTTTATTACCCATGTTTTGCATCGCCAGGAGAAGCTGATTATTTATGATTTTCGCTTCTTCTCTAGTTTCAGCATGAATGGCCCAAGCGACTGCCTCTACACATTCCTTCGGCAAGATCTCCGTCTCTAAGGTAAACATACTCGTGACCTCTCCCTTGGCAAGCGGTGAATAGGCAAGTAGTCCTTCTTTCAGTGATTTAAAACACCCCTCTTGATAAAGGCTTCCTTTACCTTGAATGCAATATTGCGAGATACTTTTACCCTTTACCAATCCCCCTAATAAAGCAATCGATTGAGGAGCAACATGTAAAATTGCCCTTTCATTTGGACTGTAAAAAGCCACTGCCTGCCTTTCGAAAGCGTTTTCATAGTGAAAAAACACCTTCGGATGTTTAGGCTCAAATGAGGTATTCCTTATCGTAAACTTTGAAAAGGTTACCTGTCCCTGAGTATAAGTTTGTACAAGCGTCCGTATCTCCCCATTAGGATGACTCATTATATCCTCTTCAGGATACCAATCAAAACTCTCGTCCATCCATAGCCCAGCCTTTAACCCCTTTCGATATAATTCCTGGTTATCCTGCGGCATATACGCGGATAGTGAACTCATACAATCATCCCTTTCTCTAATTAATTTATATATAACTTATCGTTAGGCGCTGACAGCGAAACTATCCTTTTTAGATTCTGCACACCATATTCTTCTTTGGTTTTCACTTATAATTAACTATTCAAAATATTTCGTCTTTTCTTTTTATTCTATCTTCATGTTAGCATTGAATTGGCTTATGAACAATAAACACATTTTGTCGAATTTTATTTAAGTTGGCTAGCAAAGGGTTTTTCCCTGTTTTAAAATCAAAAATTTTCCACCTCAGTAAAAGGCATCATGCTTTTCGACAAAAATTCGATACAAAAAAAACTTAATATGAAGTTACATGTTATTTTAGTTGATATAAAAATATGAAAATCACCAATTTTTTAAAAAATATGTGTAAAATATAAGTAAATGTCGAAAATTCTCTTCTGAGGTGAAAGCATGGAAGCCCTTATTATTCTATTATTCTCATTAGCCATCGTTATACTAATGATATCTTTTTTCAAACAAGATAAGATTGCCAAGTTAGAAGAAGATCTAGAGCAAATGACCTTAACCTATATGCAGGATATCTACCAATTAAAGAAGAAAGTGAAGATTCTTGAGGAGGAATTTGTTATTCAGGATGAGCTGATTAATCCTGAATCCAAATTCCAACATGCTGTTTCTACCAATGAATTGGAGCCTATTCATAAAATTTTAAAAAGCCAGGTTCTTTCTTTATACAGCCAAGGCCTTTCTTTGAATCAAATCGCTAAGCAATCCTCTTTAACAAAAGAACAAACCATCTCTGTCATCGAACAACATAGATTGCGGGGAAACGAAGATGAATAAAGCAACACTGCAGGGTCTTTCCGCCGGTATCATTTTTTCCACCGCAATCTTTGCTGGCTTTTATTATGGCACAGGGGCGAATGCAGGCCACGCTCCGACTACGGAGGAAGCTAAGGAATTGCTCGTAAAAAAAGGATTTATCGTGTCATCTCCGACGGATGAAGGCGAAATAGCGGGCAAGCCATCGAAGAATGAGGACAAAGAAAAACAGAAAAAACAAGATGTAAGTCCGATTCAGGAAACGAAAGAGAAAGAGGTTTCCAAAAAGGAAGACACAATCGTCCCCTATACTTTAAAAGTGAAATCGAATATGACCACTACAGAAATTACCCAGATTCTAGCTAAAGAGAAAATCATCGATGATGCTGCTGGCTTTGAAGCTTATATGAATGAACATGATTTCTCTAAAAATGTTCAAATCGGCGTCTTTGTCGTTACAAATAATATGACATACAGACAGTTGGCCCATACTTTAACTCATTAAAAAAAAGAGAGACTTTTTAATTGGACTTTGTCCGAAAAAAAAGTCACTCTTTTTCCATTTAGGAATGTATTCATTCATTCCTGCCAATATATCTCCCTCTTACCAGAAAGTAGATATTTTCAGCTATATTCGTTGTATGGTCAGCCGTTCTTTCTAAATAACGGGCAATTAAAGAAAGCTGTGTGATCTGCTGAAGGTTTTTTTCATCTGAAAGTCGAAGGAGACTTCGAATCATCTCTCCATAAAAGCGATCGACCTCATCATCCATTTCAATGATTTCTCTTGAAAGAACAACATCTTCCTTCTCAAATGCATCTATCGAAAGTTCAATCATCTTTAATGTAATATCATGCATCTGCTTTAATGGTGTTAAAGGCAGAATAAATGGCTGGTCACCGATTCGGATGGCTGATTTAGCGATATTGACGCCAAAGTCCGCCATCCTTTCAATATCTGAAGCTATTTTTATAGCAGCAATGATTCTCCGCAAATCAATCGCAACCGGCTGTTGCTTAGCAATCAGTAAAATCGCAAAGTCATTAATTTCCTCTTCTAGTAAATCAGCTATTGTATCATTATCAATAACTTCAAGAGCCTCTTCAAGATTCTTGTTTTCCAAAGCGGTGAATGATTTTGATATCGCACCTGAAGCTAAATTAGCCAACTTCACTATTTTCTCTTGCAATTCTTTTAATTGAAGCTCAAAATTTTCACGAACAACCATTGTCGCATCTCCCTTTCATTCAGCCAAAACGTCCGGTAATATAATCTTCTGTTCTCTTATCATTCGGGTTCGAAAAGATGGTGTTAGTGTCTGAATACTCGATGACTTCCCCATTTAAGAAGAAGGCCGTTTTATCAGAGATACGAGCTGCCTGCTGCATATTATGAGTAACGATGATTATACTGAAATCTTTTTTTAGCTCTTGGACTAATTCTTCTATTTTCAAAGTGGAAATAGGATCAAGAGCAGAAGTCGGTTCATCCATTAAAATGACATCAGGTTCAATCGCCAGACAGCGAGCGATACAAAGGCGCTGTTGCTGTCCACCAGAAAGTCCATACGCATTTTCATGCAGACGGTCTTTCACTTCATCCCAAATGGCTGCCCCTTTTAAACTCTTTTCTACGATTTGGTCTAGAATCTTTTTATTTTTGATACCGTGGATTTTTGGTCCGTATATAACATTTTCATAAATTGATTTAGGGAAGGGATTAGGTTTTTGGAAAACCATACCAACCTGTGTCCTTAAATCTTCTACCTTGTAAGACTGATCTAGAATATTACGGTTCCTATATTTAATCTGCCCAGTTGTTTTAACATCTGGAACAAGTTCAATCATCCGATTTAACGTTTTGATGTAGGTAGATTTTCCACATCCTGAAGGCCCGATAATGGCGGTCACTTCATTTTGATACATATCTAGATTAATATTTTTTAAAGCATGGTTTTCACCGTACCATAAATTGAGATTTGACGTTTCATACACCGTTTCCTTTAAGAAAACAGAATCTGCATTTTCATTTTCTATTCCAACTGTTGGAGCCTTTTTGGGTCCCGTTAATGTCATATTCATTCTTTCCTTCCTCCAATCAGTATCTTTTCTGGAATTTGTTACGGATTATGACAGCTATCGAATTCATTAAAATTAACAGGGCAAGTAAAACGATGATACCTGCAGCCGCAACCTGCTGAAATTCTTCCTGTGGCCGGGATGTCCAGTTATAGATTTGCATCGGTAGCACCGTAAAAGTATCCATGACCGATTGCGGTAAAAAGGCGATGAACAACGGGATACCAACCACCACTAATGGAGCCGTTTCGCCAATCGCCCGGGATAAAGCTAGTATTCCACCTGTCAAAATACCAGGTATCGCAGCTGGAAGAACCACTTTTAAAATTGTCTGCCACTTTGTTGCACCCATTCCATAAGAAGCTTCCCTTAAGTCACGCGGTACAGAACGTATGGCTTCCTGAGCTGCAACAATGATGACTGGCAAGACGAGTAGGCTCATCGTCAAACCTGCTGCCAACACGGAGCGATCCAAGGCTAGAGCCCTAACGAAAACCGTCAAACCGAGCAATCCAAATACAATTGACGGAACACCTGCCAGGTTGGATATATTCAACTTAATAAAAGATGTGATCCAATTCTTTCGTGCATATTCCTCTAAATAAATCGCCGTTCCCACACCGAGAAGTAGGGAAACTGGGGTAACGACAGCCATTAACCATATCGAACCTATAAGAGCTGCCTTTACACCAGCCTCTTCCGGTCTCCTTGAAGCGAAATTCTGGAAGAAATCAAAATTTAAATGACCAATTCCTTGAGTCAATATCCGATAAAATAAGATGGCCAATACCAGAAGGCCAAATAAGGTTGCTAAGAAGAATAAGCCTTTACATATCGAGTTAACCGCCAGCCGAGTGGGCATTTTTTTTACAACATGATTTTTGTTTATCAGTTTCATGTTTTAATATTCCTCCCTGAACTTGCGGGAGATGAACTGCGCCAATAAATTCATAATAAGCGTAAAGACGAACAGTGTCATTCCAACCGCATATATGCTGTAGTAAATCGTCGTCCCGTACCCTGCGTCTCCAGTACTCACCTGTACGATATAGGCAGTCATCGTTTGAATAGAATTTGTGACGTCCATACTCATACTTGGAGTCGATCCACCTGCGACACTTACGATCATGGTCTCTCCAATTGCTCTGGATAAAGCCAGGACAATTGAAGCAACGATACCGGACATGGCCGCTGGCAATACCACTTTAATCGTCGTTTCCAGCTTTGTAGCACCTAGAGCATACGCACCTTCACGAATCGATTTCGGTACTGAGACAAGTGCATCTTCCGATAAAGAGGCAATCATCGGCATGATCATGATTCCTACCACAATCCCAGGACTTATAGCATTGAACATGTCAAGGGAAGGGAATATATCCCGCAATACTGGCGTTACAAAGGTTAAGGCAAAGAAGCCATAAACGATAGTAGGGATTCCAGCTAAAACTTCTAAAATCGGCTTAATGATTCTCCGTGTTTTCTCTGATGCATATTCACTCAAGAAAATGGCGGTTGCAAGACCTATCGGAACTGCAACTATCGCCGCTATTACCGTTACCTTTAATGTTCCAACAACAAGTGGCATAACCCCAAATGAAGGCGTGGATGCAAAGGGTAACCATTTATGTCCTGTTAAAAACTCCACGATGGACACTTTCTCAAAAAATATAAAAGTTTCAAAAATCAACGTAAGGACTATCCCAATGGTTATAAATACAGAAATCACTGCTGTAAGGAACAACAGCTTAGGAATGATTTTCTCTATATTCCATCTTTTTTTGCTTTTTTTTTCTAGAATTAATTGCTGTACAGAATAGGTATCTGTTTGTTTCGGTTCCAACATGTATCCTCCATTTCAGACACGCAATATTAAGGGGCTACCCAATCCCTCTATTTATACTAAGAGATTGGGCAGCCTGTTAAACTGATTATTTTTTTAGTTCGTTCAATTTTTCAAGATCCTTCTTGTACTCTTCTTCCGGTAAGCTGACGTAGCCTACTTCTTCAGAAAGCTCTCCAGCATTTTCAATGACGAATTGAGTATAATCAGCCACTTGTTCTTTTTCAGCTACACTTTTATTGGATACATATGTGTACAAAGGACGAGACAGTGGTGCATACTCTCCGCTTTTAATCGTTTCATGTGTAGGCTCAACAGCACCCTTACCATTATCGATGGATACAACTTTTAATTTATCCTTATTTTCTGCATAGTAAGCAAATCCGAAGAAACCAATCGCATTTTTGTCACCTTCTACCCCTTGTACAAGAACGTTATCATCTTCAGAAAGAGTCGCATTTTCGACCATTGGTTTTTCCTCTAAAATAACTTCGTTGAAATAATCATATGTGCCAGAATCAGTTCCCGGAGAGTAAAATTTAATTTCTTCCTTCGGCCATTCCGGACGTATATCAGACCATTTCTTCACTGATCCATTGTCAACCCAAAGCTTTCTTAGTTCGTCAACTGTCATTTTATCGATGAACTCATTATCTTTATTGACAACGATAGAAATACCATCAAACGCAAGCTTCATTTCTGTATACTTAACTCCCTTTTCATCAAGTAACGCACTTTCTTCGTCTTTGACTGGTCGGGACGCATTAGTTAGATCCGTTTCTCCAGCGATGAATTTTTTAAATCCTCCACCTGTTCCCGATGATCCTACAGATACTTTAACATCAGGTTGTGCCGCCATATATTCTTCAGCAACTGCTTCCATAATTGGAAATACAGTCGATGAACCATCCATAATCACTTCGCCCTTGAGTTTATCTGAAGCCGTTTCATTTCCTTTACCGCTGTTTGAAGTATCATTAGATCCACATCCAGCTGCCACTGCTATTACTCCACCCATTACTGCAGTCATTGCCATAAATTTGAAACGTCTCATTTGTAAATCCCCCTAAGAATTTTATATGAATATTTTGTCCTACAAACACATCATACGTTTTGACTGTAAATCCCGTTTAAAGCAATTGTAAACATTCAGTAAATAATTGTTTATCTATTGTAAAGGTAGTCAGAAAGTAATATGGTACTAATTAACAACAGGATCTTTTACATTAATCACTCTCTTATTTTGTGCCCAGTGGCTGTTTACATGAGGGGAAATTACTCCAACTCCAACTGAAGTGATTATAATTCTTTTTCATAAGGGGAAAGTGCAAAGGTCGAGGCAGAGCAATTTTACTTTATGACAAAAAAACACGCTTTCGGTTTTACCCAAAAACGTGTTTTATGACTTTTTATTCATTTTCCTGACTATTTCTTATTTCAGCCTGCTCTTTTTGAACGTCTTTACCATTCTCTACCTTCAACTCAGTCGTTTCTTCAGTCTTCCCTTTCTTAGCACGCTCTTTTTTCAGTTTGAAATAAGTATCCATAATCTCTTCGCCAATTTCTTTACTCATATTATGTCCCGAATGGCCCTGGTACGCCCACGGGACAACAACAGCAAAAGCAACTTCAGGGTTTTCAGCAGGTGCATAGCCGACCAACGTGATATTCATCGTATCTTGAGGTTCGCTATAATCCGCTCGGTTCGGACCATCATAGAACGCTTGCGCCGTCCCAGTTTTAGCCGCTACCGTATATGATTTATTCCCAAAGTAAGTATATGCTGTTCCGCCTTGTTCCATCGAAACTTTCTCGAAACCGCTCTGCACACGTTCTATCCATTCTTCCTTCATTTCAAGACGATTAAGGACAGTTGGTGAAACGTCTTCCGCAACAGGACCCAATTCCTCATTATTATCAACAGGATCACGGATTTCCTTAACCATATGCGGCTTCATACGATTTCCACCATTCGCAATGGCTGAAACATACTGCACAAGCTGCATCGGTGTGTACGTATCATACTGTCCGATTGCGAGGTCAAGCAGCTTACCTGGTGACGTTTCCGAACCTTTGAATCCACTCATTTCATTCGGTAGGTCAATCCCCGTACGGACACCCAAGCCAAACTGGGCAAATGAATTACGCATGGTTGAAAAGGCGCTTGAACTTATATTTAATGGTTCGTTCGGAACATAATTTGCACCTGCAATATTAATCGCTGTCCTAAACATATAAACGTTCGAGGATACTTTTAAGGCGGTTAAATCATTAATATTCCCGAAGTTACTGTAAGAACCTTTAGGCTTGGTACCTTTGATTTTCAACTTCGTATCATAAAAGTATGTACCCGGTTGGATAGCTCCTTGCTGATAACCTGTTAAAACGGTAGCACCTTTTACTGAGGAGCCCATCGTATAGGAAGTCGTAATATTCCCTAATGCAAAGTCCTCTATGGAAGATTTCCCTGTTTTTGAATCCTTCTCATATTTCTTACCAGCCATCGTTAAAATTTCCCCTGTATTAGGATCCATCATAACGACAAAAGCTCTATCCAAGAACTTAGTGTTGCCCATTCTTTTCTTAGCAATCAATTGCTTTTCAATGATTTCCTCTGTTGCAAGTTGTAAATCCATATCAACTGTCAATATAAGATCTTTTCCTCGCGAACCTTCTGTAATCACTTCGGAATCCACAATGTTCCCTGATTTATCGGTCACATTCCTTACCTTAGCTTTCTGTCCTTGAAGAATATCCTCATATTGCGCCTCAATATAACTCTTACCAACTCGGTCATTCCGACTATAATCACGTGCTAGATAATAGTTCAAACTCTCACTAGGCAATCCTTCTTCAGAGGAAGAGACCTTCCCTAACACAGACTTGAGTGTTTTATTATACGTATAGAAACGATCCCAATCCGTTGATACATCAACCCCAGGAAGCGAATCAAGGTGTTCACTCACCTTTGCAAATTCTTCCTTCGTTACTTTCTTGTTTTTCACAATTTGCGGAGTCAGAGCATATCCGCTTGCGAATTCTCTATAGATAGCAAGGACTTCCATTTCTTCTTTAGGAATCTCCATTTCTTTCTCAGTAATTCGATCAAGCTGAAGCTTATACAAATCACCTTCTTCAAGCTCGCCCTCTTCTACTTGTTTTCTCTCTTTATCCGTAATCTTTTTCTCGGCAAGCTCTGGATTATTTAAAATCCAAAAATCCTTTTTATCACGATCCGTCACTTTATCCGTTTCTTTATCAATCAACTTCGCAAGTTTCTCAGCCGTTTCGACCATTTCTTTTTGTTTCGTACCTTGCTTTCTTGTATATGTAATTGCATCCAGTGGTTGGTTGTCGACCATCAGTTTTAAATTACGGTCATACATTTTCCCACGGGGCACCGAATTATTCACGGTCACTTCCTCTGTTCTTTCAATCTCGCGCCGGTAATCATCACCATACACAATCTGTACAACACCCAAACGCAAAATTAAAGCAGAAAACAAAACAAATACTAAAAAGAAAAGAATATTCAATCTGAAAGGCACATGCGTCTTTTTCTTTTTCTTTTTATTCACACTAAGCCACACATCCTTTTTACATAGTCATAATAGTCCTATACCATTCTATAGAACATTTATATTTTTTTCTACCTTAGTGTTCTAGAAATATTAAACATCTAACGAACTTTACATAAAAAGTGACTTACGGCTCATAATTTCAAAAATCGTAAGTCTTAGATATTGAAAAGAGGCCTCAAAGGCCTCTTTTCAATTTTAGTCATTGATGTCGATTTTCCGCACAAACCAATAAATCATAGTATGCCCCGCCCCGACGATTAGCAGATATATTGGCAGGATCTGTTTTAAATCGAAAAACTTGACTGACAAAATAAATCCTAATATAGAAACGATTCTTCCAAAATGAACGAACAGCTCACGAACTACGATATATTCAATTCTCATTTCTGCGGCATTCCAAGCACGGCCTATAATATCATAAGTCAATGATATATACGGTACGAGTAGAATTGGGTAGGCGATTGCAACGATTGCCCCATAAATGAGAATCTTTCCAAATGTGATATCAAAAGCAATTAGCAAGATTCCTGCATACAACAGGATTCCCCCAACAAGAATTGCTTTTTTTCGCATCGGCTGTTTTATATATCGAGAAGCAACAAAATAAGCAATAAAAGATATAGCTGAATTTAAGAGCCCATAACTGCCCAAAGCAAGTTCACTATCCGTCTGAATAAAAACAATAATCGAAATGATAAACATGAATGTTCCTTCTCGTATCCCCTGAAAAAAGTGAGCACGAGTTATTAAAAGCCAATTGCGATTATTTTTTCGTTCCTTCATTATCCGTATGAAAAAGTATTTCCCATGAGCCGGACGCCTTTTTAATGAAAAGCTGAGAAACACTGCTATGGAAAACAAAAGTAACGATAATCCAAAAACAATAGAATAACCTGTGAATTTCTCGAGCCTCGAAATAATAAACCCTGAAAGAATGGGACCAATCATCCCTCCAAATGAAGATAAAATCCCTAAAAATCCATTGAAGAAGTCTCTTGTTTCCGGTTCCGTAATCTCAAAAGTCAACACATTATAAGCAAGCCAATAGAACCCATACCCAATCCCTAACAGTGCACCAAGTAGCCAAATGAAATCCGTGGCCCGTGTGCCGACCAAAAGAACTGATAAATAAAATAGGGCCAAAAAGATAACACCCAAACGCAGGACAATGATCCGGTCTACTTTTTTCGCTAATCTGCCAGCGAATACAAAGGTTAGCGGTTGAAAAAGCACCACGGTTAGATTATATACGGCAATATCAACAATTTGACCGGATTGTTTCCACAGATACACATTAACGAATGTATTGGATAAAGCGATACTGAGGCTGTACAGGCCGCCAATCAGCAAGAGGAGATGCAAATCCTTCTTCGCTCCCGCTTCACCCATCCATCTCTCTAAAATACCCATTGTTTTAACTCTCCTTTAAATTCCACTCTAGTGTTTGAAAAAACAAGGGTATTTATGTGGAAAAAAGTAAAGAAAACTCTTCGATTGGCTAGCCTGTAAGGCGTAGACAGAGATGTAGTTGAACTTACACTTGTTACCTTAACCCGTTACTTCCTCGAATTTCCTTCCCCACTACGGGTTATAAGAAGTGTAAAGAAAACTCTTCGATTGGCTAGCCTGTAAGGCATAGACAGAGATGTAGTTGCCCTTACACTTGTTACCTTAACCCGTTACTACCTCGAATTTTTTCCCCACAACGGGTTATAAGAAGTGTAAAGAAAACTCTTCGATTGGCTTGCCTGTAAGGCGTAGACAGAGATGTAGTTGAACTTACACTTGTTACCTTAACCCGTTACTTCCTCGAATTTCCTTCCCCACAACGGGTTATAAGAAGTGTAAAGAAAACTCTTCGATTGGCTTGCCTGTAAGGCGTAGACAGAGATGTAGTTGAACTTACACTTGTTACCTTAACCCGTTACTACCTCGAATTTTTTTCCCCACAACGGGTTATAAGAAGTGTAAAGAAAACTCTTCGATTGACTAGCCTGTAAGGCGTAGACAGAGATGTAGTTGAACTTACACTTGTTACCTTAACCCGTTACTTCCTCGAATTTCCTTCCCCACAACGGGTTATAAGAAGTGTAAAGAAAACTCTTCGATTGGCTAGCCTGTAAGGCGTAGACAGAGATGTAGTTGAACTTACACTTGTTACCTTAACCCGTTACTACCTCGAATTTTTTTCCCCACAACGGGTTATAAGAAGTGTAAAGAAAACTCTTCGATTGACTAGCCTGTAAGGCGTAGACAGAGATAAACAAAAAACGGGAATCCCCGTAAAAGGGATTCCCGTCTTTTTAATTCCTACTAATTATTTAGCTGCGCTGTAACGTTTTGCAACTTCATCCCAGTTAACAACATTCCAGAAAGAATTGATGTATTCAGGACGACGGTTTTGGTAGTTTAGGTAGTAAGCATGCTCCCAAACATCCAATCCAAGAAGTGGAGTTTTACCTTCTGATAATGGGTTGTCTTGGTTCGGTGTGCTTGTTACTTCTAACTCACCGTTGTTTACAGCAAGCCATGCCCAGCCAGATCCAAAACGAGTAGTAGCCGCTTTAGCGAACTCTTCTTTAAAGCTGTCAAAGCTGCCAAATTTAGAAGTGATAGCATCAGCTAATTCACCAGTTGGTTGTCCGCCACCGTTTGGTGAAAGGATTTCCCAGAATAATGAGTGGTTAGCATGTCCACCACCATTGTTACGTACAGCTGTACGAACAGCTTCAGGTACTGCATCAAGATTAGCAACAATTTCTTCAACGCTTTTGCTTAGAAGTTCTTGGTTGCCTTCTAGAGCATTGTTCAAGTTTGTCACATACGTGTTGTGATGTTTAGTGTGGTGAATGTTCATTGTTTCTTTGTCGATGTGTGGTTCTAATGCGTCATATGCATACGGTAATTGTGGAAGTTCGAAAGCCATAATAAAATTCCTCCCTATGTAAGCTGTTTTTTTGAGGGCTCTAGTTCTCTTAAGATACCTAAAGCTCGCTAGCAATAGAGTATCAAATTTTTGAAACGGTTTCAAACCTTATGCCTCATTTTTTCAATTCAATTCTATTTCCTATGAGAATACCACGAATAAAAAATACGCAATCATCAAAAGTTGGATGATACCTTTTGTAATCACACTGCTTATAAATCCGATAACGGAACCAAGGCCGATTTTAGATGCAGTAATAGGGTCTTTTTTATGGACTATGATTTCTGCCAGGAATGCGCCTATAAAAGGCCCTATTAATATCCCGACAAATGGTATCACAAATGGTCCGACAAGAAGCCCGATTGTACTGCCCCAAACCCCCGCTTTGGTCCCTCCATATTTTTTGACCCCGACCATGTTTGCGATATAATCTGCTGCGAATAAGAGAATGACAAATAAAATTTGGACTGTCCAAAAGAACCATCCAAAAGGTTCAAAGGAATAAAATAGCCCATATAACAAAATCCCCCCAAATATAAATAAAACGCTTGGAATAACTGGAAAAATCAATCCGACAAAGCCCACTATGAACATCAGGACTATAATTATCCAAAATATTGTATCCACAATTAAAACGCCCTTTCACATTTCATTTATAATTTGCCTCTATCTCTTCATAATTACCTGTTTACAGATATGTGAAACCATTGAAGTAGAATACAGGTTGTTTTATTTTTACCATGTAGTTAAAATTGGATAGGTATATTACAATAGATAGGTGCTGAAAACATTGAACATATTCAAACAACTATGGGTAAGCTTGTATTCACCTAAAGATATCGCTTCCTTTCAAAACCAAGGAATTGGAAAAACGATTCTATTTGTATTTTTATTAAGCCTTGTTGCCTTTCTCCCTTCAGCTTTTTACTTCGGTACAATGGTTGCGGATGGGATTGATGCGATGCACGAAACAGTATCTGAAGATTTGCCGGAATTTGAAATTAAAAATGGCACATTAACGTCTGAAAGTAGCGAGCCATTTATCTTGAATAAAAACGGATACCAAATTTTTGTAGACGGTTCAGGGACCTTGACCCCAGAAGATGTGGGCTCTAAAGCTGATGAGGCAATCGCCCTTTTAAAATCTGAGCTGGTTTTCGTTTCTGGTGGTAACGTTCAAACTTCTCCTTATTCCCTTTTAGAAGGAAATAATCAGGACATATCCATTTGGCTTGATTCAGTCGATTCTGTGCTGCCGATTATCCTTTCGCTACTGCTTCTCATATTATACCTGTTTACTGCTTGTGGAACATTCATTAAAGTGACAATTCTAGCCGCTTTTGGTCTTCTTTTCAAAAGCACTCTTGGTCGTTCGCTTGCTTATAGGCATCTATGGAGAATTGGTGCATACAGTATTACACTTTCCACTATTTTCTTTACCATCATGGACATCTTTAAAGCAAATGTTCCATTTGCTTCGCTCCTTAGCTGGTTTGTGACATTAATTATGATGTACTTATCGATTAAAGAAACATCAGCTGTTAAGGAATAATGAATTATATGCTAATGAATTGCAAAAAACCCGCGCCGATAAGGCCCGGGTTTTCACTTTGGAAATATCACTGTTAAACAATCACTCAGTTGTTATTTATTAGGTTTATTAACCTTTAATCGTAATAATAGAGGCAAAAAAAGATTGATCTGACGCCAAAGGAAATCCGCTACTTTCTTAACACCAATTCATATAAAAGGGCTTTTACACTACAAAATAAAAAGTCGTACAAGCAAGTACTAATTTTCATTTGAAAAATCTGCCCAATTTTAGGCATAATCTTTAAACCTTCCAAGTATATATGTATTAAAGACAAGCTTGGGAGGATGGAAAAATGAAACGGCTACTGCTTTTTATCTCATTCTGTTTCATTATATTTATTATTTATTTTGATTTAACAACAGGTACACTGCCGGATTCCCATCCATCAACCACTTCAGTCGAGCCATCTGTTCCGGCAAGTAAGCCTGTATCTGTCCCTTCAGTGGCTTACAATGAAATCACCATCAAACCTGGTGATACATTACTCTCCATCGTTGAAAAGGAAATCGGCGCATCAAACCAGCCGATTGAGACAATTATATCTGACTTTCAAGGACTGAACGAAGGGTTGAAGCCCGAACAAATGCAAATTGGCAAAACATATAAAATTCCTGTTTATAAATAGCTATCAAAGGGTCCACGGTTTCAAAAAGCGCCTTAGACTTGTCGTAAAGCATCCAAATACACCAAAAACGGAATACTTTCTTGATACAAAAAAGATAATACATCCTATTCCTTGTAAAGCGGTATGTACATTGATACAATATTTTAGAGAAATAAATTAAAAATCAAAACTGATTTTTTCCTAAAGGAGAGAATTCCACTTGAGTGAAATCATACATCGCACTAAGACGCGGCCAATTAAAGTCGGAAACTTAACAATTGGCGGCAATAATGAAGTTATTGTACAAAGCATGACTACAACAAAAACACATGATGTTGAAGCAACAGTTGCAGAAATTCTTCGTCTTGAAGAAGCTGGTTGCCAAATCGTACGTGTCGCCTGCCCAGATGAAAGAGCAGCTGATGCCATTCCTGAAATAAAAAAACGGATAAACATCCCACTTGTAGTTGATATTCATTTTGATTATAAGCTGGCTCTTAAAGCAATAGAAGGCGGAGCAGATAAAATCAGGATTAATCCTGGTAACATCGGACGACGTGAAAAAGTTGAAGCAGTTGTTAAAGCGGCGAAAGCAAAAGGAATTCCGATTCGTATTGGAGTCAATGCTGGTTCTCTCGAGAAGAAGATCCTCGATAAATATGGATACCCAACTGCCGATGGCATGGTTGAAAGTGCCTTACACCATATCAAGATCCTGGAAGATCTCGATTTCCATGACATTATCGTTTCCATGAAGGCTTCTGATGTAAATTTAGCCATAGAAGCATATGAAAAAGCTTCAAAAGCATTCGATTATCCTCTACACCTGGGGATTACGGAATCAGGTACACTGTTCTCCGGAACTGTAAAAAGTGCTGCCGGACTAGGTGCCATCCTAAGCCAAGGTATCGGAAGCACGATGCGTGTTTCCTTAAGTGCTGATCCTGTCGAAGAGGTGAAAGTGGCAAGGGAGCTTCTAAAAGTATTTGGACTTGCTTCTAACATGGCTACTTTAATTTCTTGTCCTACATGTGGACGTATCGAAATTGATTTAATCTCAATCGCTAATGAGGTTGAAGAGTACATCCAGACGATTAAAGCACCAATTAAGGTATCTGTTCTAGGTTGTGCGGTAAACGGCCCTGGTGAAGCTCGTGAGGCGGATATCGGCATTGCTGGAGCACGTGGTGAAGGTTTACTGTTTAGAAAAGGACAAATCGTACGTAAAGTGCCTGAAGAAACGATGGTCGAGGAACTGAAAAAGGAAATTGACAAAATCGCTGAAGAGTACTATGAAAAACAAAGAGCAGAAGCTGCTGCTGCTGCAGCCTTAACTAAATAAAAAAAGTCCCGAATTTTATTTTCGGGACTTTTTTCTTTTTAATTCACTAATTGCACTAAATTCAAATAAATATAACTCACCATTAGTCGATAAGCCATTAGAAAAGTGTTAAGCATAAAATTTGTACTGATTACAAACAAAAAAAGCGCCTTCAATGTCATGAAAACGACATCGAAGGCAAGCATATGCTCCTTTAAAAGAACGGCAGAATAAATATGCCGACAATGATGGAGACTGCACCAATAACTATGGCCCATGTACCCATTTTCGATCCTCGAACGCGAGCAAAAATACCAACAATTATCCCTAAAGCCCCTAAGATGAAGGGCATCATAAATAACGATATTATGGAGATGATTAAGGATATAACTCCAACAACGTTTCCTCTTGAAGTTATCCCTTCAGAATCAACCGACTCGTCATTATATCCTCTGCTTCGCTGAGGCGGTGTTGATATTTCGGCAGAAGTTTCTTCACGATAGCGGTTATCCGTCTTTACATTAGACTCCCGATTTTCATATCGCCTGTCATCTGCAGCTGTATCTTCATTATAATAACGCTCATGATGCTGATCATCTACAACTGCTGGTACACTTTCCTCTTTAGATCGCATCTCATCGTCAATACTGGAGTATTCATCTTTTTCCATTCGTGCATCCCTCACTTTCATTTGTAGGAGCATTTATAGTGTATGTACAATCTAAAGAAACTACCGTGAAAAAGGTTTCATGTCTTGGAAATAAATATGGTTTTTTTCCATTGCTAAGTTGGTATATGGTACACTATTACAAGTATTGAAAATGAGGAGAGATTCATCATGAAAAAACGTTTTGGCATTGATATAGATGGGACTGTTACAAGACCTGATACCATGGTCCCCTATTTAAATAAAGCTTTTCAACTGAATTTAGCTTATGAAGATATTACTGAGTATGACTTATTCCCTTTTGTAAATGTACCAAAAGAAGACTTCACCAAATGGTTCATAGAAACCGAGCCACTCATTTATTCCGAGTCTATATTGGCTGAGGGAGCAAAAGATATATTGGAAAAGTGGACAGACCAAGCTGACTTATATTTTATCAGTGCCAGAAGCAACCGCCTGCTAGATGTAACAAAGAATTGGTTTTCAACGAATAAGGTCATTTATAACCACCTAGAGTTGGTTGGTTCACACGATAAAGTTGCTACAGCCAAAAAATTTGCCGTCGATCTCTTTTTGGAAGACAAGCATGATAATGCGGTGGCCATTTCTGAAGAGTGCAAAATACCCGTAATTTTATTTAATACCCCTTATAACCAAGATCCTGTGCCCGATAGAGTGATACGAGTCAACAATTGGCAAGAAGCCTCTCACTGGGTGAATAATTGGATGGCAGAAAAGCCCCTTACTATAAAATAAAAAGAAAAACCATTGACTGAAGTCAATGGTTTTTTACGCTTCTACAGAAACACTACATGCAGGACAGCGTCCGTAAATTTCAAATTTATGTCCCGAAACATCATAGTCCTTCAAACTTTCCTGAAGTTCCTGCATCGGGCATAATTCGATTTCCTTCGTTTTACCGCAATTCAAACAGATGAAGTGGTGATGGTGTGAAGAATGTCCGCATGTAAAGCGAAAATGCTTTTCTCCTTCCAACTCGGTCGTCTCAAAGATTCCGAGTTCGACAAACAAGGAAAGATTACGGTAAATCGTATCGAAGCTTAAGCCTGGATATTCCTGTTTCATATTCTCCAACACATCTTTAGCGGTTAAATATTTATCGCTGGAAGAAAAAAGCTGAAGCATTTCTTCTCTCTTTCCTGTATGTTTAAAGCCTTTATCTTTTAGTAATTGCATGGCAGTTGTTACGTTCAAAACATCACCCCATCTATCGATTTTTCCACTTATCAAACAAAATTGACAAGATGAGAATTAGCACTGCGATAATAACAATTGTCCCACCTGGAGCGAGATTAAGGTTGTATGATAAAAATAATCCGCCGACAACGGAAATTTCACCGAATAATACGGAATAAACAATCATCTGCTTAAAACCCTTCGCAAAGCGGAGGCTAGCTGCAACTGGTAGCGTCATGAGCGATGAGACTAGCAATATTCCAATAATTTTCATCGAAGCAGCAATGACCAATGCTACCATGACAATAAATATAAAGTGAATCGCTTTATAAGGTATTCCAGAAGCTTTAGCATGCTCTTCATCAAATGATAACAGAAATAGTTCTTTATACAATAGGGTAAGCATCAAGGAAACTACTATTCCCACTGCCAAAATGACATACAAATCTGAACGGCTGACTGCACTGACACTTCCGAATAAATAACCATATAAATCCGTATTGAAACCATCCGCAATTGAAATAAAAATTACACTCAGACCCATGCCACCGGACATAATGATTGGGATTGCAAGTTCTTGGTAATGCTTGTACACCCCTCTTAATTTTTCAATAAATAAAGAACCCCCTACCGAAAAAGCCATCCCTATATATAGCGGATTCAATCCAGCAAGTGATAGAAAGCTCTTTTGAAGCAATAAACTAAATGCTATTCCAGCAAGCGCTACATGACTAAGTGCATCGGAAATCATCGACATCCTTCTTACCACGACAAAAACGCCTACTAATGGCGCAAGCGCTCCGATGATGATTCCAGTCAAAAAAGCGTTCTGCAAAAATTCAAATTGCAATATCCCCGATATCATTGGGCTATCCTCCAAAACATTTTAATGATTATGATTTAACAGTTGGACGCCGTGCCCATAAATTGATGACAGTTCTCCCTCATCCAAATCATTATATTCACAGGCATCCCCATGAAAATGAAGCTTTTTATTCAAGCAGGCGACATGTGTGACTTTATCGGTCACCGTACCAACATCATGAGTGACTAAAATTAGGGTAATTCCTAATTTTTCATTTAACATTTCCAGCATTTCATAAAATTGGTGGACGTTCTTTGAATCCACTCCGACCGTAGGTTCATCCAGGATCATCAATTCCGGCTCACTGACAAGTGATCGGGCAATGAATACCCTCTGCTGCTGGCCCCCGGATAATTCACCGATATTGCGGCTCTGATAATCGAGCATGTCCACAGATTCCAAAGCTTTCTTTACCTTTTGCTTATCCTCTTTACTTGCAAATTTAAATAAACCGATTTTTTTGGTCAAACCGCTTTGAACCACTTCAAATACAGTTGCAGGGAATCCTGAGTTAAAGGAGTTCGCCTTTTGTGACACAAACCCGACCTTTTGCCAATCTTTAAAGCGTCGTATATCTTCCCCAAATATTTCAATTTTTCCTTTTTGGAGCTTAAATAAACCAAGTAGCAACTTCAAAAGCGTGGACTTACCGGATCCATTTGGTCCGACAATTGCTAAAAAAGCCCCTTTAGGGATTTCAAGCGAAACATGTTCCAACACTAGATCTTTTGTATATTTGTAAGATATATCTTCTAATTTAACAATGGGGTTTACTACATTATCCAAAGAAATCACCTTTTTTTTAAGAATCATTACGATTAACAATGGTTAGTATAAATCAAAGAAGTTCAGATGTAAAGAATCCGGCTCTCTAATCAAGAGCTTTTTCGCCCTGAAATACTAAAATTCATTATTTAAATCAATTTCTCGAGAATCAAACAAAGTTTCATGTTCACATACGTCTACCTTCTTCATATGTTTTAAAAAAGGAGGAGATCGTATGAAATTATTTGAAATGATGGTTAATCATAAAATTAACAATATACGACCCGATGAACTACTTTCCCTTGCGAGGCAGCACCAGGTTTCACTAACTCAAAAACAAGCACAAGATATCAGCGCACTTCTAAAAGGTAAAAACATTAACATTTTTGATATACGTCAAAGACAGAACGTTCTTGGTCAAATTACTAATGTTGCCGGAGCCAGCACAGCTAGGGAAATTGAAACCCTCTTCAACAATCTTACTTCCAATTTTTAAATAACTCTGCCGGCTGTCTGACTTAGTTACCTAGGCATTCGTCCACATTGTAAGTAAAATGAAAGGACGATTCATCGTTATTTCGATGAATCGCCCTTTCAACATTATTATTTTTGTAACATGATCTTTTCCAATAAATCTTCTTCGAATTGATTGTTCTTAAACATATCAATTTCAAATTTATAAGGTGCCTTTTTGTCTTTCTTGTCTTCTCCTACATAAGGTGTTTCCAGTATTTTCGGAACATCGCTTAATTGCGGATGATGGACAATATAATTCAACGCATTAAAACCAATATGGCCAAAACCAATATTTTCATGGCGGTCTTTACGCATACCGCGTTCGTTTTTGCTGTCGTTGATATGAAGGACCTTGATGCGGTCAATACCGACTAGTTTATCAAATTCATTTAGAACACCATCGAAATCCTCGATGATATTATATCCAGCATCATGAGTATGGCATGTATCGAAGCATACCGATAACTTATCATTATGGGTTACACCGTCGATGATCATCGCTAACTCCTCGAAAGAACGGCCACATTCAGTTCCTTTACCAGCCATCGTTTCAAGGGCAATTTGAACTTTATCATCGGCAGTGAGCACTTCGTTTAAGCCTTCGATGATTCTCTTGATTCCGAGTTCACTGCCTGCACCAACATGTGCACCTGGATGAAGAACAATCTGTCTTGCACCTAACGCTTCTGTCCGGTCGATTTCACTACGTAAAAAGTTGACTCCCAGCTCATATGTGGCTGGATTCGTCGTATTTCCGATGTTGATGATATAGGGGGCATGGACCACAATATCACTAATTCCATTTTCTTCCATATGCAATCTACCGGCTTCGATATTTAAATCCTCGATTTTTTTACGTCTTGTATTTTGAGGGGCTCCCGTATAGATCATGAATGTGTTGGAGCCATATAAAACCGCTTCTTGACTCGCAGCAAGAAGCATATTTTTCCCGCTCATTGAAACATGCGATCCAATCTTCAGCATCTAATTACTCCCTTATTATTTCTTTCTCTGTATACGACGTTCACGTTTTTTAAAGTTTTCCACATCACGTTGAATTTTCTTCTTGTAACCAGGCTTAACTTTAGTTGGCTTCTTAACATGCCTACTTGCTTTGACATCAATATCAGATTTTTGTTTCTTACGGTTTTTCCGTTTATTACGCTCGTCTATATTAATCCAATCGCCGTTTTGGATATCGGCATCATGAAATTCGATTCCCATTTTTTCAAGACGGTTCAATGAATCTTCATCAGATGTATCATAGATCGTTGCGGCGATACCTGAATATCCTGCACGAGCTGTTCTTCCTGTTCTATGGATATAAAAGTCCAAATCTGATGGCAATTCATAGTTAATGATATGGCTGACACCTTCAATATCGATTCCACGCGAAGCCAAATCTGTCGCAACAATAAATTGATATTCCAAATCTTTAATTTGCTTCATCATTTTTTTACGCTCACGCGGTGTTAAATCTCCGTGAATACGACCGACATTCAACCCTTTTTCAATCAAAGAATTAGCCACATGATCTGCCATTTTTTTGGTGTTTGTGAAAACAATCGCCAAATACGGATTATAACGAACAATGATATCATGCAGTAACTGCTCTCTGTTACGATGGCGGAGCGGAATTAAGACATGTTCAATTTTTGCAGCAGTCGCCTGTTTAGGGTTCACTTGAACATATTTCGGATTCTCCATATATTTATTCAAAAATGGCTTTAATTTTTCTGGTATAGTTGCCGAGAAAACAAGCATTTGAATTTTTTCAGCCATACGTGAAGCAAATAAATCGACATCTTCAAGGAATCCCATGTCAAGCATTAGGTCCGCTTCATCGACTACAAGCATTTTTGCTGTATACACTTGTAAGGCCTGAGCTTCAACCAAATCCTTAATCCTACCAGGAGTCCCAATAACCAGTTGTGGCTGTATCTTCAATTTATCAATCATTCGCTGTTTATCAGTACCACCGATAAAGCAACGGACTTGAATCTGCTCATCCTCTGGGAAATGGTCTGCAATTTTCAAAGCTTCTTTGTAGATTTGGTTCGCTAACTCACGGGTTGGTGCGGAAATAATCGCTTGAACTTCATTTTTACCAGCATCAAGCTTGTTCATAATTGGCAGCAAATAGGAATGTGTCTTACCCGTACCTGTCTGCGACTGTCCTATTAAGCTACTTCCCTTTAAAAGCGACGGAAGCACACGTTCTTGAATTTCCGTCGGCTTATCGAACCCTAAAGTACGAACCGCATCTAGAATGTAGCTTTTCAAATTAAATCGTTCAAATTGGTTTTGTTTCATCAAAAAACTCCTTTATCCTTGTCAGTCAATAGACATGTCCTATTATTATAATAAATTTTATACAAAAAGCGCAAGCGCCTTGGGTAGCTCGTGAAGAAAATAGGGATTGACCCATAAGGCGATTTTTGCCTTTTGAGGTCCATCATCTTTTTCACAACGAGCTAGGCGCTGAAGCTAGATTATACAAAAAGCGCAAGCGCCTTGGGTAGCTCGTGAAGAAAATAGGGATTGACCCATAAGGCGATTTTTGCCTTTTGAGGTCCATCATCTTTTTCACAACGAGCTAGGCGCTGAAGCTAGATTATACAAAAAGCGCAAGCGCCTTGGGTAGCTCGTGAAGAAAATAGGGATTGACCCATAAGGCGATTTTTGCCTTTTGAGGTCCATCATCTTTTTCACAACGAGCTAGGCGCTGAAGCTAGATTATACAAAAAGCGCAAGCGCCTTGGGTAGCTCGTGAAGAAAATAGGGATTGACCCATAAGGCGATTTTTGCCTTTTGAGGTCCATCATCTTTTTCACAACGAGCTAGGCGCTGAAGCTAAAAAAATATAAAAAGCGCAAGCGCTTTGGTTAGTTCTCTTAAATGGACTCTTGCAAACGAAAAGCCCCTGTCCTGGCCATAGCGTATCCCCCGCAGACATGGAGCTAAAAGACTACCGTTACCATCTTACCTTCTTTCCGGTTACTTCACAACAGCCCAGTCATTCTTTCCTCAAACCTTTTTTGTTGAACTGCATAATTTATATAGAAGAAAACACCAGCATATAAACTTAGAGGAGGTGAAACCTATGTTCCCAGGTAGAAATCGGCCACCCGGACCCGGTTTTCAACCACCTAATGGAAGGCGAATGCCGCAGCCACCAGGCCCATTTAGAGGACCCCAGCAGCAAAATCCAAACGCTTTTCAACAGATGCGTCGACCTGTTGCACCAAATAGACCTCAACAAATACCTCAAGGTTTCCGTGGCCCATTCAATCAGCCACAGAGGCCGGAACAGCCACCTGCGAAGAAAGAAGGATTGTTATCAAGAATTCTGGGTAAGTCCAAACAGAATGCAGCTTCCCCAAACTTATTTGCGCCAGCTGCTTCTTCTACCAACCAAAATTCTTCAAGAAGTAGTGGAGGTGGGATTTTAGAGACATTAAAAAACCCTGATTCCCTGAACAATATGCTCAACAACACGCAAAAAGTGCTGCAGGCAGCCGAACAATTCACTCCAATGGTAGAGCAATATGGCCCAGTTATTAAAAACTTGCCGTCCATGTGGAAGGTTTTCCGAAGCATATCATCCAGTGATGATACAGTGAAATCAGAAGGTGAAAGTGAAGTTGAAACAAAAGCAAAAGATGTGTCACCAAATACCAATGAGATAAAGGAGGATACAACTAAACAAGAAACCGTTACCCCTGAAAAACCAATCTCTAAAGTTCGTCCTGAAACCACAAGGGTAAGGTCTTCTGGCCCTAAGCTTTATATTTAAAATTCTAAAAAAGCTAATTTTAGGCAAATAGGATGTTTTGTAATATCATCTATGGTCTTATATAATAGAAAGGTATAAATAGTGAGAGTTTCTTGCCTTTGAAGGAGGACACATAGATGAAAGTGATTAAAATTTCCCCGCGCGGCTATTGTTATGGCGTTGTCGATGCCATGGTCATCGCCCGAAATGCGGCTTTAGATAAAACCTTGCCACGTCCTATATACATTTTAGGTATGATTGTTCATAACAAACATGTAACTGATGCTTTTGAAGAAGAAGGAATCATCACGTTAGATGGCAGTAACCGTAACGAGATCATCGAACAAGTGGACAGCGGAACCGTTATCTTTACTGCTCACGGTGTTTCCCCTGAAATTCGGAAGATTGCTGAGAAAAAAGGGCTTGTTACACTCGATGCTACTTGCCCTGATGTTACCGCAACACATGACTTAATACGGGAAAAAGAAGCTGAAGGGTATCAAATTATCTATATCGGCAAAAAAGGCCACCCTGAACCAGAGGGCGCAGTTGGAGTTGCCCCCGATGTCGTTCACCTGGTTCAAAAGGATGAAGATGTTGAAGCCTTAACTTTGAACAGTGAAAAGATTATTGTGACCAATCAAACCACCATGAGCCAATGGGACGTATTGGATATCATGGATAAGGTTAAAGAAAAGTTTCCACACGCTGAAGTCCATAAGGAAATCTGTTTAGCCACACAGGTACGTCAAGAAGCAGTTGCCCAGCAAGCTGGAGAAGCCGATGTTTTAATCGTTGTTGGTGATCCGAAAAGTAACAATTCTAATCGTCTTGCACAAGTATCCCAAGAAATTTCCAGCACAACCGCTTATCGCATTGCTGACATTTCCGAGCTGAACCTCGAGTGGCTAAAAGGTGCAGAAACCGTTGCTGTTACTTCTGGTGCTTCTACACCAACACCGATTACAAAAGAAGTTATTGCATTCATAGAGCAATATGACCCAAATAATGAAGAGACCTGGAATACGGAAAAGAAAACACCATTGCATAAAATTTTACCTAAAATTAAAGTAAAGAAATAAATTCTCAAAAAAAGGCAGCCATAGTGGTTGCCTTTTTTCGTATGTTTAAATAAATCGAAAAGGGTCGGTATTTATCTCAGATGGAATGAACTCTACATCGAAGTTTCTTTCGTGACACATTTCTTTTAGGATTCGCGCAACGCCTTTTTTCATCACTTTTTCAACATTGTGGCCAGGGTCCACAATATTCAAACCAATCATCATCGCGTCATGGGCCGTATGATAATACATATCACCTGTAACATACACATCAGCACCCTTAAATTTCGCGGTGGTAAAGTATTTATTACCGTCTCCTCCAAGAACTGCTACTTTTTTTATCGGACTATGCAAATCTCCGACGACACGTACCTTATCAACATCTAGTGTTTGTTTCACATGTTGTGAAAATTGCTCAAGTGACATTTCTTCTGCAAGCACACCAATTTTACCTAATCCAAGTGATTCTCCTTTGTTCTCCAGCTTATAAATATCGTAAGCGACTTCTTCATACGGATGGGCTTTAATCATCGCAGAAAGCACTTTCTTCTCGATATTTTCCGGGAATATCGTTTCAACCCGAACTTCAGCAACCGCTTCAAGCTTCCCTAGTGAGCCAATTGCCGGTTCACTGCCTTCACCTGGTAAAAATCGTCCAGTACCTTCACCTGAAAACGAACAATAGCTGTAATTTCCGACTGCTCCTGCTCCAGCCTTACCTAAGGCTTCTCTTATCTTTTGTTCATCAGCCTTAGGCACATACACGACCAATTTCTTTAGAGCTGTTTCATGAGTAGGAATAAGTACCTCTGTATCCTGTAATTGAAGAGCATCTGCAAGTAAATCATTTACCCCGCCCTTAGCAACATCCAAATTAGTATGTGCAGCATAAACAGCAATATCATGCTTGATCAGCTTTTCTATGATACGTCCGCCAGCAACGGTTGTATCTATTTTCTTTAATGGACGGTAAATAAGGGGATGATGGGCAATGATTAGTTCCACACCACATTCAATTGCTTCGTCCACAACCTCTTCTAGCACATCAAGGGCAATCATCACTTTTGTAACCGGCTTATTCAATTGTCCGACATGTAATCCGATTGGATCTCCATCCATCGCATATTGCTTTGGAGAGAACTGTTCAAACATCTCAATGATTTGAAAACCATTTGCTGTCTTCACCCTTTAAGCACCTCCTCAATTACAGAAATTTGAGCTTCTAATTCATTACGCTTCGATTCTAAGCCGCTTCGGCCGCTTTCATCCAATTGTTCGATGATTCTTTCCAAATGTCTTTTCTCAAGCTGCCATTTTTTTATGAAAGTGTCACTGAATTGCTTTGTCAAGAACGGCCCAAACATGAGGCCAATTTGCTTATTTACACGATAAGGTTGAAGCGGGTCCCCCTTTTCAGCAATTAAGATTTCGTAGATTTTTCCATCTTCCTCGAGGATTTCTTCTCCAGTTAATTCCCAGCCGTTATCGATTAGCCAGCTACGAACATTTGCTGCACCAACATTCGGCTGAAGGATAAGCCTCTCGGCCTTGCCCAGTTTTTCTTTTCCACTTTCCAATATACTTGAGATTAATGTCCCGCCCATGCCTGCAATCGTAATGCATGTAGCTTCATCAGGATTCAACACCTCAAGTCCATTTCCTTTACGGACCTCAATCTTGTCCTGAAGCCCTGTTATAGCCACTTGCTTGCGAGCTGACTGATATGGTCCTTCTACAACCTCCCCGGCTATAGCCTGGTCACACAGTCCATTACTCACTGCATAGCAAGGCAAGTACGCATGGTCTGAACCAATATCTGCAAGGATGCTTCCTTTTGGTATATGTATAGCAACACGTTCTAATCTCATCGATAGTTTTTCATGATTCATATTATCAACTCTCTTAACTCAAATAATGTCTTACATAGTTTAGTTTCCCATTCGATTATAACAAGTTCTATGGAAAAATTACAGAACGAGAGAAATATGGCTCTCTCTCAATCACTAGACAAAGGACAACTTCCATCATTGGAATCTTTGTTTTGCGGAAGAAAAGAAAAACTGACTCAAAAAGCTCGCCTTCCAACGATTTTTTGAGTCAGTTTTCATAAATTATTTCAGTCCGTGAATATACTCGGCCATGGCATCAATGTTTTGCTCTTCGACTAAACCTGGTGGCATGGCACCTCGTCCATTAGTAATTACATTTTTAACTTCGTCTACTGATAGACGATCGCCAACTCCTTTTAGAGCTGGACCGACACCACCCTGATAGGCATCACCATGACAAGAGATACAGGTCTGCTTATAGATGTCTTCAGGTGATGCTGAGGCACTTTCTGTTTCTTCTGTCTTTGCGCCGCCTTCTTTTTCCTTAGCAAGATCTTTGGCATCACCCAAACCTTTAAACGAAAGTAAAAACATAAGTCCAATACCAAAAACCATGATAATAATAAAAGGCATTACTGGATTTTTCATAGTATTTCCTCCCCTATGTAGAACCTAAACCTACCATATTTAATATTATATACAAACAGCTATATATTATTTTACTTGAAAAGAGTTTCAAGTAAAAGCCCAAAAATAGAAGATATTATATAATTTCTTAAAATTGTCAAAAACTTATGTATATTTCCAAACAGTTTTTTCTTTTATATATATATTCCATAATACCCTAAAATTTCTATTAAAACACTTTATTGTCCATTTTAATTATATTAATAAAAAGTAAATAGTGATAATAACCCCTAGACACCCCGATATGGAGAAATAGATCAGCTTTAGCTTTTTCCCTATTAAAATCCAGAGCCCGCAATGGATAAACAAACAAGTATTAAGAATACTTTCCTTGCCAGGGGCAATTAATTCAGTCAATTTAACTGTAAATAAAAGCATTAATAATGCCATTCCTATTAACGTCAATTGAAAAACAATCTTTTTGTTAATAAAGCGGCGAACTAAAAACCCAAAGATGATGATAGAAATTGTTGTCACAACAATTTGCATTCTTATGGGTATTTCAGTAAAATAATTCAAAAATACAATAAATACAAAAAAGGCTCCTATTATCAGCCCTGAAAGAATGTCTTTTTTATCGCTTCCTGTTTTATTCGAATAAGCAGGTGGTAATTCTCCTTGACAGTATAATGCAAGTAAGTAATTACAATATTGCTCCGGAATCATATGACTTTCCTTCCAGGAGTTAATTTCTTGAATGATAATTTTCTTTCTCGTCTCATCCATGAATACACATCCTCATGCCCGTTTGTTCTTTATATCGGCTAATAAAGCGATTCATTTAAGATTGATTTTAACATTTTGCTCGGCACTAAGGGGAACGTTCGTACGATACCAGTGGATACCTATGTTCCGATTATTAGATATTTAATGTACTGAATCTCGTCTCCATTATATAGATAAGTACATAAATATTGTCCTTATATGTATATTTTTACATTTAATCACGTGAAAAAAAGCCACTCCCGAACGCTTGGCATTCAAAGAGTGGCTCTTGTGAAAGGCATATTTATTTCTATTCTAAGAAGTCTTTCAAGCGTTTGCTGCGACTTGGGTGTCTCAGCTTACGTAATGCTTTCGCTTCAATTTGACGGATACGCTCGCGGGTAACTCCAAACACTTTACCTACCTCTTCAAGCGTCCGTGTACGGCCGTCATCAAGTCCAAAGCGAAGTCTCAAGACATTTTCTTCACGATCTGTCAGTGTGTCTAATACGTCTTCAAGCTGTTCTTTCAATAGTTCATATGCTGCATGTTCAGATGGAGAAGTCGCGTCCTGATCTTCAATGAAGTCACCTAAGTGGGAATCATCTTCTTCACCGATTGGCGTTTCCAAGGAAACAGGCTCCTGAGCTATTTTCAAGATTTCACGAACTTTTTCCGGAGTTAAATCCATATCCTCTGCAATTTCTTCTGGAGATGGTTCACGTCCAAGATCCTGAAGAAGCTGCCTTTGAACACGAATTAATTTATTGATGGTTTCAACCATATGCACCGGGATTCGAATCGTTCTTGCTTGGTCAGCAATGGCACGAGTAATGGCCTGGCGAATCCACCATGTTGCATACGTACTAAATTTGTATCCCTTGCGATAATCAAATTTTTCTACCGCTTTGATAAGTCCCATATTACCTTCTTGAATAAGGTCAAGGAAGAGCATACCGCGTCCAACATAACGCTTAGCAATACTGACAACTAGACGCAGGTTGGCTTCAGCTAAACGGCGTTTTGCTTCTTCATCTCCTTCTTCAATTCGCATCGCTAAAGAGATTTCCTCTTCGGCTGATAAAAGGTCAACGCGACCAATTTCCTTTAAATACATACGGACAGGGTCGTTAATCTTTACGCCAGGAGGAACACTTAAATCATTTAAGTCAAACTCTTCTTCTTTTGCAAGTTTCTTCTCATCGGGATCATCTTCATCTTCGTCTTCCTCACCATCAGTGAGTATTTCGACTCCGTTTTCAGTTAACACCTCATAGAACTCATCCATTTGATCGGAATCTAACTCAAAACCGCCAATTTTTTCTGCGATTTTTTCTAAAGTTAAAGAGCCCCGTTTTTTACCTAGCTCTATTAATTTTTCTTTCACCTGCTCAAGGCTAAATTCATTATCAACTTGTTTGGAACGTGCTGGTTTTTCAGCCATTAGTTCCCCTCCTTCCAGGACTTACACCTAAACAACTTACTACAACAATTTACGCAATTTGATGATTTCCATGGCAATTTGTGCAGCAGTTACATAATCACTACGTCTGACTGCATCTTTTTCTTCAACTTGTTTTTCTTTTATCTTTAACAACTTTTCATATTTCAACACTTGATTTATACAATCGGTCAGTTCTTTTTCGGTAACTTCCTCATTCACTGACATCATTTCTATTTCCGAAACGATCCTTCTCAAGTTTGGATCCGGTAAATAAGTAAGGAAAAAGCTTGTATCCGGCTCGTGTCCATCTTCATAGAACGCATATAAATAGGTGATGATTGCCTGATGTTCATCTACATGAAAGACTGTTTGCCCAAGCAACTGCTGAATTTTGAAAGTCATATCCCTGCTTTTCAGCATATGGGCAATTAACTTAGTTTCAGCATTATGGTGAGCTGGCTTTAACTTATGCTCATATTGCAGGGTCATTTTCTTTTGTATTGCAGGCTGCGGCAGTGTCCCCTTCTTGCGTTCTGCAAAAAATACCTGTCGCTGCTGCTGTTCCAACGCATCCAATGATAGAGAAAATTCAGAGGATAACTGCCGGAGATAATGATCCCTCTCCACAGCATTGGGCAATCGCGAAATTTCTCTAAGAACTTCTTCGATATATTGAATTCGATCTCCTTCATTATTTACGTTTTTTCCTCGTCGTAAATAATGCATTTTGAATGCCATGTAGGTTAAACTGGCCCCTATTACTTCAGAAACAAAGCTTTTTTCACCGAATTCCTTTATGTAGTCATCGGGGTCCAAGTTATCAGGCATCAGCGCGACCTTAACTGTAAAATCGTTGTCCTGTAACATATTAACTGCACGGTTTGCCGCATTCAATCCCGCAGAGTCCGAATCGTAGCAGATTAGTATCTGATCAGTATTTCTTTTTAATAGCTGGATATGCTGATCGGTTAGGGCGGTCCCCATCGTAGCGACCGAATTCTCTACACCCGCACGAACAGCTGAAATACAATCGGCAAAGCCTTCAAAAATAACTACTTGTTCTTTCTTTCGTATGTGAGGTCTTGCATGATGAAAATTATATAAAGTTTTACTTTTATTGAAGATTGGCGTTTCGGGACTATTCAAATATTTGGGCTCATCGTCCCCCATTGCTCTTCCCGAAAACGCAATCGTATTCCCTTGGTGATCCATAATTGGAAACATGACTCTATTTCTGAAACGGTCAAAATATGACTCGTCTTTTTCCCTAAAAATAATTAGCCCTGCTTGCTCCATAAATTCCGCTGGAAACCCACGTTTTAAAAGAAACTTGGAGACAAAGTCCCATGAATCCAATGAGTAACCAATTTGGAACTTTTCTATCGTCTCTTCTGTAAATCCGCGTTTAAGAAGATATTCAAGAGCTTCTTGACCCTCCTTCGTATTTACGAGGAGATGGTGGTAAAACTTTCGCAACAAGTCATGTGCTTCAAACATTTGCTGCGAGCCAGCAGGCATATTAGAACGCTGTGAGTCCTTATTTATTTCAACATCTAAAGGAACATTTCCTTTTTCAGCTAAAACTTTCGCAGATTCCACAAAATTGTAGCCTTCTATATCCATTAAGAAAGTGAAAATATTCCCGCCTGCCCCACAACCGAAACAGTGAAAGATTTGCTTTTCAGCTGAAACGGAAAACGACGGCGAGTTTTCACCATGAAAAGGACAAAGGCCAAAGTAATTTCGCCCTTGCTTCTTCAGCTGGACATATTCTCCAATTAAATCAACAATGTCAACAGCTTCACGAATTTGGTTTATTTTCTCATCTTCTATACGGCCATTTGTCATTTTTCCACCTTGCAATTTTGGTGATAGTTTCTAATTCGATACCGACTTCTAATTCCCTGCAAAATTCGACAAAGTTTTCAAAAGTTTATTTGTAAAACATGTTCGATCTTCCTTTGTGAATGCTTTCGGCCCTTTCGTATGTTTACCCTGCCTGCGAAGTTTCGCTGACTGATAACGCATATCTAGGAGCATAAAAATATTCTCGTCTGTGTATTCTTTTCCCCTCGGTGAAAGAACATAAACGCTTTTTGGAAGCAGGGTTCCAGCCAATCCAATATCTGCAGTTACAACGATATCACCCTTTTTTACTGAATTTACTATATAAAGATCGGCCGCTTCTTTGTCCGCATCGACATATACCCATTTACCTTCAGGGTTGTTCATCATATTTTTATATGACGCAACAAAACAGACTTCGACATCGTGCAATCGTGCACAATGAAGGATCTCGTCTTTCACCGGACATGCATCGGCATCGACGTGTATGGTTGGTTTATTATTCATACCTTTTAATTCTACATCTTTCTGCATAATCCTTTTTCTCCCCTAAACTTTATCGAGATATAATGTAACTTTCAGCCATGGGTCAGAGAATATTCTCTAAAAGAGCCAACCTTTTTAATTCAAGGAATCTCTTCTTAGTAAAGTTACAATGCTGCTTTTACCTTGATTCAGAGTCAGCCAATTTAAAATTATACGGAACATGTCGAATTATTTTTATGATAAAAACCTTGACTTCTCATTAACCTTTAGTTTATTCCTTATTAATTAAGTCTAAACCTTAAGATTACTTTTTTCTCACAATTTTTTATTATAGTCTATTTGATTAGAAGATGCCAACATTTAAATTCCGATTCTTATTTTATACAAATCGATGGAATTTCAAATGTAAAAAGAGAAGAAATTTATGTAATTATTTCCTATTTCTGTGCGAAATTCCCTTAAATCCCCTTAGCATTAAAATGTGAGCTGACACTTAAAGTGTCTAGCTCACATTTTGGTTTACCTTAATTTAAGAATTAAATAAATCCACCTATCAACGATCTTTTTTTTGAAGGATATTGATAATCAAATTGGCTGTTTCTTCAACAGCTTTATTCGTAACATCAATGATTGGACAATTCAACCTCGAAATGATTGTATCAAAGTACGTCAGCTCTTCTTTTATCCGTTCCACATTTGCGTATATAGCATGATCATTAAGCCCCAGGGACTTTAATCGCTCTTTACGAATATGGTTCAGCTTTTCCGGACTAATCTTTAAACCAATACATTTTTCAGGTGGGACCAGGAATAATTCTTCTGGTGGTTCCACTTCAGGCACTAAAGGTACATTAGCCACTTTATAACGTTTATGGGCCAAATATTGAGATAGAGGTGTTTTGGAAGTGCGTGATACACCTACAAGGACGATATCTGCTCGTAAAATACCACGGGGATCCCGCCCATCATCATATTTTACCGCAAATTCAATGGCTTCGACTCGCTTGAAATAATCATCATCAAGCTTTCTAACGAGACCAGGTTCATTAAGCGGCCCTTTTGGCGCTCTTTTCTGAAGGATGTCCATGAGCGGCCCTAAAATGTCATAAGCAGACAGATTTTCTTTTTCGACCTGTGCTTTCATGTAAGCTCTAATAGTTGGCTTAACAAGGGTATAGGCAATGATTGCTCCATCTAATTTTGCCAGTGAAATTACTTCATCCACGTTTTGTTCATCTTCAATATACGGAATCCGTTTTATGGAAAAAGCAGATCCCGAGAACTGGCTTGCAGCTGCTTTAGTAACCAATTCCGCTGTTTCCCCCACTGAATCCGATACAACATATATAATAGAACCGTTCATATTCTCCGTCATTCCTTTTGCAAGCCCCCTAATAGCCTTCATCAGCTAAAGCTACGAATGCTTTTGTTATATTGGTTTTTGTAATTCTTCCGATTACTTCATAGCCTTTTTCTGTTTCTTTGACGACCGGTAATGAGTCGATTTGTTTATCAATCAATTTTTTGGCAACATCAATCAATAAGTCTTCTTTTGAACACATCGTAATATTGGGCATCCTAGTCATAATAATATTGACTGGAATGGAGTTAAGTTCTTGCTTACCTATACTTGCACGCAACAAGTCTTTCCTTGATAAGACACCAACTAGCAGAGCATGCTTATCGACAACAAACATGGTACCGACATCTTCTAAAAACATCATGACGATTGCATCATATACGGAAATGCCTTCATCAACAACCACAGGGATCGATTGATAGTCTCGTACATAAAGATGGTTCAAACTATCTGTCAAAAGCTGTGTTCCTGACCTGCCTGTATAAAAATACCCGACACGCGGCCTCGCATCAAGAAAGCCTGCCATCGTTAAGATAGCAAGATCCGGACGAAGTGTCGCTCTTGTAAGGCTCAGTCTATCGGCAATATGTTCACCTGTAATCGGTCCATTCTCTTTAACAATTTGTAAAATATGCTCCTGACGCTTATTCAATTGGATTATAATCACCACCCCACTGCTTTCGCAGAGAAAAGTAACAAAAGTTATTCATCTAACAATTATATACTATATTATTTAATAAAAGCGAGGTTTGTCCTATTTATTGACCATTTAATATTTTAAGAAATCGGAAACCTTTATATAAAGTGTCTCCGATTTCGATGAATCCTTTCAATTATGAAAGGATAATTTTATTCATAGCCGCAAAGCCTGAAACTAAATCGCTAATTTCTTTCATTAGGGATAAGCGGTTATTACGGATTGCTTCATCATCTGCCATGACCATTGTATTCTCGAAATATGATTCTATTTCCGATTGAAGCGAGATAAGATGTTCAAAACGCTCTTTCTCTTTTTTAGTTTCAGCATATCGCAATGCTACTGTTTGATATTTTTCATAAAGCGCTTTTTCCTGCTCATTTTCAAAAGCATTCGGGTCAACTGTCACTTTATGGTCACACTTTACAGCAATATTCATAACACGACTTAATGCTTCGAGGCTTTCTTTAAAGCCTGCTTCATCTTTTTTCGCGTCCAATACATGAGCACGTTCTACTAAAGAGTGTATAAACCCAATCTCGTCGATCAGAACAGCATCAATTAAATCATAACGAATCTGCTGTTCTTGAAGTAAATGTTTTACCCGCGCTTTAAAGAAGGTAAACATGTCTGCTTTTACTTCCTCTAAATCGCGTTTTAGAAGACCTTTTGATTCAAGTCCTTTAAGTCCTAGAGTAATAAGCTCTTCTAAAGAGATATTCCATTTTTTCTCCGCTAAAATTTGAACAACACCGCTTGCCTGTCTTCTCAATGCGTATGGATCCTGGGAGCCGGTTGGAATGACGCCAATAGCAAAGAATGATGCGAGAGTATCAATTTTTTCGGCTATACTTACAACTGCTCCAATAACAGAAGGCGGCACATTGTCATCCGCATGTCTTGGCATGTAGTGTTCATTGATTGCAGCCGCTACTTCTTTTGCTTCTCCTTTTAGGAGCGCATACTTCTCACCCATATACCCTTGCAATTCGGGGAATTCATAAACCATATGACTGACTAAATCAAATTTAGCAATTTCAGCAGCACGAAGCGCCAGATCCTTTTCTGCCTTTAAATTCAAAGCATCTGCCAGAACGCCTGTCACCGCTGTTACACGGGCTGTTTTCTCAGCTAAGGTACCTATTTCTTCATGATAAACGATGCTGTCGAGTTTTTTCAAAGCATCTGCTATCTCTTTTTTCTGATCTTCTTTAAAGAAGAATGCCGCATCCGATAAACGCGCACGCAACACTTTTTCATTTCCTTTAGATACCTTTTCTAGATGACGGTCATCTCCATTACGAACGGTTACAAAGAATGCAAGTAACTTGCCGCCTTGATCTTTAACTGGGAAATAACGTTGGTGCTCCTTCATTGAAGTGATCAAAACTTCAGCTGGAAGTTCAAGGAATTCTTCTTCAAAATGGCCAAATAACACCGTTGGGTACTCTACCAAATTATTGACTTCTTCAAGCAGATCTTCATCAACTGGGATGATCCAGCCTTTTTCCTGCTCAAGACTTTTAATCTGTTCTAAAATAACACTACGACGTTTTTCTGGATTAGCCATGACAAACTGGTCTCTTAACGTTGCTTCGTACTGTTCAGGATCCTCTATCCTTGCAGCTTCTCCTAAGAAGCGATGTCCCTTTGTTTCACGGCCAGTTTCAACATCAGCTATGGAAAATGGCACTACTTCGTTGCCGAATAATGCAATCAGCCATTTAATCGGACGGACAAAACGAAGGTCTTGGTTGGCCCAACGCATATTTTTCGGGAACGTCATCCCGCTGATAATTTCCTGTAACTCAGATAAAAGCTGGGAAGTCGGTTGTCCTTTAATGAATTTATTTACATGGGCATATTCAATACCCTTAAGTTCTTTAAAATAAATATCCTCAGCGGTCATCCCTTGGCCTCTAACAAACCCTAATGCTGCTTTAGACCAGTTTCCTTCACTGTCCAAAGCAATTTTTTTAGCTGGTCCTTTTGCTTCTTCTTCGATATCTTTTTGTGATTCTGAAACGTCTTTTACCAATATGGCCAAACGTCTTGGTGTGGAAAAAGCTTCAACCGCTCCGAATTCAATTGCTTTTTCCTTAAGCCATTTCTGTACTTTATCTGACAACTGTTTCATAGACGCTGTCACAAAACGAGCCGGCATCTCTTCCAATCCAATTTCCAATAACAAATCACGCTTGCTCATTTGTATTCTCTCCTTTCACTTTTAGAATCGGGAAGCCTAATTTTTCCCGCTCTTCATAGAAGGTTTTGGCAACCTTACGTGCTAAGTTACGGCAGCGGGCTATATATCCCGTTCTTTCCGTTACTGAAATCGCACCTTTTGCATCCAAAAGATTAAATGTATGTGAACATTTTAAAACATAATCATAGGCAGGATGTACAAGCCCTTCTTCCATTTGGCGATGTGCTTCCTTTTCATACATTGTGAAAAGTTGAAATAACATATCAAGGTCGGATGTTTCAAACGTATATTTTGAATGCTCGTATTCCGGCTGTCCAAAAATATCCCGTACTGTAAATCCTTCTGTCCATTCTAGATCAAACACATTTTCTTTTTCCTGAATGTAGGAAGCAAGACGCTCGATTCCATATGTAATTTCCACGGAAACCGGCTTACACTCAAGACCGCCTACCTGTTGGAAATACGTAAATTGTGTAATTTCCATTCCATCAAGCCAAACTTCCCAGCCAAGACCAGCACAACCTAATGATGGGTTTTCCCAGTTATCTTCTACAAAGCGAATATCATGCTCAAGCGGGTTAATACCTAATGCGCGCAATGAATCCAAATACAGCTCTTGGATATTGTCTGGTGATGGCTTCATGATTACTTGGAATTGATGATGTTGATAGAGACGGTTAGGATTCTCTCCATAACGACCGTCTGCTGGACGGCGGGATGGCTCCACATAAGCAACACTCCACGGTTCAGGTCCAATTGCTCTAAGGAACGTATAAGGGCTCATCGTTCCTGCCCCCTTCTCGACATCATAAGCATTCATTAATATGCAGCCTTGTTCAGACCAATGCTTTTGTAAAGTTAAAATCATATTTTGAATATTCATCGTACACCTCCAGATTATTTAAAACGCCTCTTTATGAAATTAGGGACGGGAACTCCTATACCAGTAATTTTGAATCGTTTATCGGCCACGCATGCATTTCACCAATTAATTCAAGTGTTTTACCGGTCCATTCATTGTTATTCTTTCGCATTTTTGCAAACAAAAAACTCCCGTCTCTATGCGAAATGCATAGGGACGAGAGTTTACCCGCGGTTCCACCCTAATTGCCGTTAATAAACCGGCCTCTTTTCAAAGCTACATGCTCCGGAACGCCTTCCCTGTAAATCCATACCCCGGCTTTCACCATCCCGGGTTCGCTTTTTATGGAGAATGACAGATACTCTTTTCCATCAACGCAATCTTCTTATTTTAATGATTAGAATTTTATACAATCAAGCCTGGAATGTCAATAGGTCAAATCTTAAAACATATCTTTCATCGTATCAATCTGTTTTAAGAACTTTTTTGATTTTAAATGGAGGCCTGAATACTCTTCATAATAAGCATCAATGATTTTCTGCAGTTCTTTTTTCGTTTCAGGCTTAACCGAAATGTTTCCGAGCCTTGATAAATCCAAATAATAAAATATTCGCAGCAATTTAACGGCTGCGGGTGAAATTTTATAGTGATATGGGTCTTTTCCCAGACAGCGGTGACAAATAAAACCACCTTCCCGTAGCGAGAAGGAGAATTCTCCTTCTGTTTCACCACAAACAGCACATTGATTTAGTACTGGGTTAATCCCGTTGACGGGCAGCATCTTCATTTCGAAAATAAATTTCAAAACCTCCGCGTCATATTCTTCGTTTATGTAATGCAAGGTTTGCGAGAGTAATTCAAACAGATATGGATTTGGTTTCTTATCATCTACGCTTTTATCAACCAATTCAACAATGTATGAAGCATATGCAGTGGCAAAAAGGTCCTCCCTTATAAAACGAAGGGAGTCGACCATTTCTCCTTGTTGAAGACTTCCGAGTCCGCTTGATGTAGAAACAAGGAAATACCCGGAGCAAAAAAGTTGGGTGACGGCAGCAAGCCTGCTATTAGGTTTACTGGCTCCTCTAGCCATAACTCCAATTTTCCCTAGCTCACGGGTATAAATAGTAATAATTTTGTTGTTTTCTCCATATGCAGTCCGTCTTATGACAATGCCTTCACATTTTTGGAGCATACCAAGACACCACCCATGCTTGCCAAGACTATCTTATGAAACAGGAAAATCAATATCTGCTAGCTCATCACTCAATACTAAGGGTCTTTCCTGTCTTTCGACTTCTATCTCCTTAAACAGCAAATAGGTGTCCACATTACCTGTTTCACTAAATAACTCCCAGGTAAAATCCAACATATAAAGCCCACCTTTCATTTTTAACTAGCAATATAAATATCCGACCATATGATTAGCTTGACCTTTTTCCACACTTTCATGAAGCGTAAATTTTGCTAATTAATACTCACTTTCATTGAAACCATAATCGCGAAGTTGGCTCGCTTTGTTACGCCAATCCTTCTGTACCTTCACCCATAGTTCCAGGAATACTTTCGAGCCTAATAAATTCTCGATATCAACCCTCGCACGGCTACCGACTTCTTTCAACATTTTCCCTTGCTTACCAATAACAATACCTTTTTGTGAATCACGTTCTACCACAATCGTAGCCATAACATTAATTGTATCACTGTTATCCATTTTTTTTATTGAATCGATAACAACAGCCACTGAATGGGGAATCTCCTCCCTAGTCAGGTGCAGAACTTTTTCGCGGACCAATTCAGAAATAATAAAACGCTCCGGATGATCAGTTACTTGGTCAGCTGGATAAAACTGTGGACCTTCAGGAAGATGCTCCTTGATTTGCTCAAGCAGTGTATCGACATTATTGCCTTCAAGCGCTGAGATTGGAACCACGGCCGCGAACGGATAAAGCTTTTGATATTTCTCAATAATTGGGAGTAAATCATCAGGGTGCATAGCATCAATTTTGTTGACTACAAGGAAAACAGGTGTTTTTACGGTTTGTAGTTTTTCAATGATAAACTCATCACCACGTCCGTATCCTTCTGTCGCATTAATCATGAAGAGAATCAAATCGACCTCTTTCAATGTATTTGTTGCTACCTTCATCATAAAGTCTCCAAGCTTATGCTTCGGTTTATGAATCCCCGGTGTATCAATGAATATCATTTGTGAATCGTTTTGTGTAAGTACACCTTGAACCTTGTTTCTCGTTGTTTGCGGTTTATCACTCATAATGGCAATTTTTTGACCAATAACCCGGTTCAAAAATGTACTCTTGCCAACATTAGGTCGTCCTATAATCGAAATAAAACCTGATTTGTAACCTTTTACTTGTGTTTCGTCAAATAGTTTATTCATTTAAATCCTCCGGTGAAAAAGCTCCTGGAAGCAATTCCTGTACTGTTAGTTCTTTAATATCCCCGTTTAAGTTGGTTAAAACAACCAACATATCTTGTTCACATAGTTCTGAAATAACCTGCCTGCACGCTCCGCATGGGGAAACAGGACGATCAGTATCTGCCACGACTGCTAGTTTTGTGAACTTCTTATCATTATGAGCATAGGCACTGAATAAAGCGGTTCTTTCTGCGCAATTGCACATACTATATGCAGCATTTTCTATATTGCACCCATGATAAACCTTACCATCGGCAGTTAATAAAGCAGCCCCTACTTTGAATTTTGAATAAGGTACATAAGCCTTTTCCCTTGCTTTTTTAGCTTCCTCAATCAATTCATTCGTATTCAATTCACATCTTCCTTTCAAATTGGATACCATTTCAACCACCTATAGTCCAAACTTCGGCAAAAAGATAATCAATCCAACTATTATAGAAAATATAGCATATATGAATACAGCTCCGGCTGCAATATCTTTTGCCTGCTTAGCAAGGGGATGGATTTGGTCTGTTACCAGGTCTACAACTCTTTCAATCGCTGAATTAACGAGCTCTAATGTAATCGTACCAGCAATGGCAGCCAAAATGAACAGCCATTCCATCCCATTCAATGAAAAATACCAACCAAAGAATACGACGATTACTGTTAATACGAAATGAATCTTTATATTACGTTCTGTTCGAACTGCTTCCAAAATCCCCTGACAGGCAAAAGAGAAGCTTTTTATTAAAGGATACTTTTTTTTACCCTTCTCTTGAAAGTCCATATTCTTCCAAGATCTCCTTTTGTTTAGTAAACATCACTTTTTCATCTTCTTCAGTCATGTGATCAAAGCCTAGTAAATGAAGAAAACCATGAAGAGCTAAAAACCCAAGTTCACGGTCAAAAGAATGTCCGTATTCTTCTGCCTGCTCCTTAGTACGCTCAATGGAAATAATAATATCACCCAGCATACGAGGCATTTCGGCCCCGATAATTTCTACTTCATCTTCACCCATCTCTTCCAGTGCAAAAGAAATGACATCGGTAGCTGCATCTTTATGGCGATATTCTTTATTGATTTCCTGAATTCTTCTATTATCTACAAAAGTGACAGACAGTTCCGTATCTTCTTCAATATTTTCTTTTTTAGCCGCAAATTGCAGAATACTTTCAACAAGGTTCTGAGCTTTTTCCGTAACTTCGTTCGTTTCATCCATTAAATCGATTGCTAAAATCATTCTTTCACCTTCTGTCCTAATTTTTCCGGCTCCGGATATTCAATCCTGGAGTGGAAGATACCATTAAGCGATTCACATAAGGAATGCTTCACGATACTTAATTCTCTCATAGTAATGTCACATTCATCAAATTGACCGTCTTGAATTCTGTCCTGAATAATAAAACTTACCAGCTCTTCAATCTTCTCAGGTGTAGGGTGCTGCATCGATCTCACCGCGGCCTCTACACTATCAGCAATCCCTATGACAGCGACTTCCTTCATTTTCGCTCTCGGGCCTGGGTAACGGTAACAGGCTTCAACTGTCGTATCATCCTGCTTCTTCGCCTTATGATAGAAAAATTTCAATAAAGTAGTCCCGTGATGCTGCTCCGCAATATCAACAATCTCTTTCGGGAATTTATGACTGCGCAACATCTCACCACCATCAACAGCATGGGCAATGATGATATCCCTACTCGTTTCCGGCTGCAGTCGATCATGCGGGTTTTCCTCATTCATCTGATTCTCGATGAAAAAATGCGGACGTTTCGTCTTGCCTATATCATGATAATAACTGCCGACCCTTGCAAGCAATCCATTTGATCCAATAGCTTCACAAGCTGATTCCGCTAAATTGGCCACCATTACACTGTGATGGTAGGTTCCTGGTGCTTCAATTAAAATTTTTCGTAGTAAAGGGTGGTTTGGATTTGAAAGTTCAATTAGCTTCATCGATGATAAGATCCCGAAACCTGCCTCAAAAAACGGTAACAGGCCCATTGTCAAAACAGCTGAACCCACTCCCGATCCTATTGCTGCAGCAGCATAGTACAAATACTCCATTTTAGTATAATGCCCGTCCATTATAAAGATAAGCGAAAATACAAATGCCATATTGATTAAAGACATCAGAAGTCCTGCAATCAGAACTTTTGATTTGAAATTGGGGCGCGATAATATAATGATTGCCGCCAAACCCCCGAAAATAATATAAAGTCCCATAGAGAAATCTAGATTTCCAGGTGTATCACCATTAAATATAATCGTACCATACGAACCTAATAAAATAATCATTGCTACAGCTAGCTTATCATTCAATAAAATCTTAATAAGCATAGCCGCCATGGCACCTGGGAAAATGTATTCTAAATTCGAATTTTTAAGATCTGCGAAAACACTGACAGTTTTCATAGTTGCCATCGAAAGGATAAAGACAAGACTGAAGATCAATAACTGATTGTATTTGTTATCCCTTTTGGAAATTGAAATGTAAAAAAAGTAATAAAAAGCTCCAAAAGTTAAAAGGATAAATAGCAGTAGCCCAATATAAGGATAAATGGTAGACTCTGTACTTAAAAAACCTGCCAGTTCAAGTTGCCTGTACACATCCCGGTCTACTAACTGATTTTCTTCAACAATAATCTGCCCCTGAAGAATTCTAATAGGCTCTACGCTTTCGACTGCTTTCCTACGTTGCTCCTCGGTTTTATCCTTATCGAAAAACACATTTTGGATGATTGCCGTGCGTGCAAGGGAATTAGAGGCTTTTTTCATATCGCTATTAATGCTCATATACCCTAATTCTTCTACAACCTTTTTCTTGGCATTTTCGACATCACTGGCCGCAATTCGTGAGCTCATCACATTATTAACAGCCGTGATTGTTGAGTCTTTTGCAATTTCCAGCTCATCTTCATTCGCCTGCACTAAAGCAAGGAAAACAGAATCCTCAATATTTCTATTGACTTCATCTGTCAATTTTTCTTTTAAAATGGAAACCTTCTGAGCATCAGTTTTTATCGGTTCCTTTTTATCTTCCTTTCCTTCCTCTTTTTTATCTCTTTCAGGATCTGTTTCTTTATTCACCTCAATCGCCGAATCAAAAATGGATGAAATCAGATCGACTTTATTTTTGGCGTATTCTTTTTTTAATGTATAGACATCCGCCACTTGTTTTGAAATCTCTTCTTTTTCTTGTTCGGTCTTATATGTATCTTCTACAGTCTTTGTTGAACGAATAGTTTGTTCTGCCGGCTTAAAAAGCTCTACCTGGACTTTTTCCGGTTTGACATTGGAAAACATTAATCCATACGTAAACAAACCAAGTATCAGAAACAACAGTACTTGAAAAAAACGATGGACCAATAGCCCCTTTATTTTAGTAAAAAATTTCTGGATACGATTCAAGGAAGGTCCTCCTATAAAAAAGTGATGTAATATTCTAGATATGTAAAATCATAACAGTTTTCTTGTTAATTTTCACCCTGGTTATGATAAATGTAAAGCTTCTTCCGTTCTATTTCTACTTTTTGCTAATAAAGACACACAATCTACACACAGCACGAAAAATCCGCCGAGTGGAATTGGCGGATTTTTTTCTTATTCCTTTGCCTGCTCGTAAGCAGTAATGATTTTGGCTACAAGTGGATGTCTTACAACATCACTTTGTTCAAAATAAACAAATGAAAGACCTTTAACATTTTTCAAGATTTCTTCAACCCGAACCAAACCAGACTTCATTCCTTTGGGAAGGTCAATCTGTGTACGGTCTCCCGTAATGACCATCTTTGAACCGAATCCAAGCCGAGTTAAGAACATCTTCATTTGGGCTTCAGTCGTATTTTGTGCCTCATCCAAGATGACAAATGCATCTTCAAGCGTACGTCCCCTCATGTAGGCAAGAGGAGCAATTTCAATCGTTCCACGTTCTATCATCCTTTGGGTCTGTTCCATCCCCAGAAGGTCATGTAGGGCGTCATATAACGGCCGTAGGTACGGATCTACTTTTTCCTTCAGATCTCCTGGCAGGAAACCTAGGCTTTCACCCGCTTCAACAGCCGGTCGAGTCAGGATAATTCTTTTAACATGGCCATTTTTTAATGCATTAATCGCCATCACTACAGCAAGGTAGGTCTTCCCGGTTCCAGCAGGCCCAATTCCAAATACTAAGTCTTGCTTCTTTATAGCTTGAATATAGTATCTCTGACCGATTGTTTTGACTTTAATGGATTTCCCTTTAGCTGTTTTAGCGATTTCCTCTTCATATAATTCACCGAAATATTCCAAGGTCCCTTTTCTAGCCAATTCAATTGCATATAGAACATCCCTGGAACTGATTGTAATTCCTTTTCTAATTACTGTTAATAGTGCTTTCAATATTTCCTGACCCATTGTTACCCGCTCGATTTCTCCAGCAACACTGATTGCTTCACCTCGGGTAATAACTGAAATTCCAAGCTCTTCTTCAAGCACTTTTACATTTGAATCCCCATTGCCCAATAAAGCAATTGCTTCATTAGGTGATTCTATTTCTAGCTTAATTACTTTCACATCATCTGCCATTCGTTAGTCTCCTTGAATGATTGGCTGTCCAATCGCTATATCTTCAATAACTTGGTAATGTATAGATAATTTAACTTTACCATTCTCTATGCTTTCGTGCAAAATTTTTTCTCCCACGATTTCATCTTCCTCATCGAGCAGTTTTTGCAAATCGGCTCGGGCCATTTTTTTACCTTCCTTTATCGCTTCTTCCTTCGTATAACTTCGGACAATATCATCCTTGCTCCTTAAGGTCACAACTTTATAGGAAATAGGCAGTTCCCATTGAAGAAAGTGAAACGGCCTCACAGTCGTTTCTTTTTCCTGTTTTTCATATCCCGGATCTTTGAAACCCCAGATTGGCAAAGAAAAGCCACTCATTTTTATATAGTGCTTACTCGTTTCATTTCCGTTTAAAACAGAAAATTTAGTTTTCAATGGAACCTTCACTTCCGCTTTATACCAGGTTTTCCCTTTTATTACTCCCTGAGCTGATACAATTTCCGGCTTGTCTTCTTTCCCAATCACACCTGAAACAAGAAGCTGCCCTTTGCCGACATAATCATTTACGTTTACTATAGATTGTCCTTTTTTTACGAACAAATCAGTGATTATTGCTTTTTTCGAAGCTACCAAATTCTGTGGAGACGTTTTCTCGATTTCTTTCGGCTGCCGTTTTTCAACAACTCTAAAATGGTAAGTTGTTCCCTTCAGCTCAACTCCCACCCACGTTAATGCACCAATCCGATCAGATAATTTACGCTGGATTGTATCCACATCATCAACAAAAAATTGCAACTTACCAATTTTCAAGCCCATCTTGTCCAACTCTTTTCGGATGGCATGCTCGGTTGCCGGCTTTGCATCTTGCACATCAATGCCCCAAACCATATTGGAAAGTACAAAAATGCAAAGCAGAAAGGCAATTAGACCAGCCAAAAACCCGCTATTTTTCATAACTCTCTTCAATAGGAACGGAACGCCTTTTCCCTGCATGAACTTTACTTTGCAGTCACTTTTACGCATAACCTGACGGAGCTTTGGAATATCTCTAAAATCCATATGAAAAATTAGAGATTCACTTCCAACACGCTTCACATCCCAGATATGAAGCCCTCTCCTTGTCAGCATGTTAATCAACCGTTCCGCACCTCTGCCATAAGCCTTCACTTTAACATAGCCTGTATAGTAGTTTGTCCATTGGTTTTTCATGGAGACCTCCCGGGATCATTCATTGATAAAATATACCTTGTCAATCTTGCCTTCGAGCATGATTTCTTCCGGCAAAATCGTCTTAATGACAAAGGCTGTTCCCTTTATTAGCAGCTGACCATTTTTCAGCATCAATCGTACTTCACTGTCAGTAAAAGCTAATAAGCCACGATGATTTTCAATATAAATATGTAATTGTCCGATCATAGTAATTCGCGGCAGGTCCATCATGACATCTTGCGGAAGGTCCATTGTTTTGGTCATAAGCTGTTTCATTTTTTTTCCCCAATTACGAGCCATAAAAAAGAACCCCCTTTCATCTCAATGTATGAAATGAAAGAGGGTTCTAGCACAAAATTATAAAGGAACAAAAGTCTATTTTTTTATTGCATCAAATACATAATGCAAACAGGTCCCTATCGAGTTATCTCCTTGACCTCTGAAGACTTCGCTTCGCCCTTGGCGGTCCCAGCACTTCTGACATGATGATGCCATCAATCAGCTGTTTTTTGCCAAAAGACGGTCCTTTGCGATAGACCGGACTGTTATTATCAGATATCGCTGATGTAATTTGATCCGCCTTCGCTTTTTGATATAAACGCTCTTGATCGTACTTCTGCTGCAGACGCCTAAGCTCCGCAATCCTTTTGTTAGCTTCAGTTTTCGTCTCATCGATTACTTCAGCAGCCTGTGCTGCCTGCTGTTCGACTTTCCTTACGGGAGCAGGTGCAGGCCTTTGCTGTTGATTACCTTGTGCCATTTCACCTTGAAGCTCCCGGATGACCTCCTGCCATTTCTTTTTCGGAGGCGTGTTTGGATCATCACTTTGCTGAGGCTGCTTTTTCTTTCCTAACATGGACGTTAAAATACCGATCAAGACAATGATAAGGAATGGGTTCTTGAGAAAGAAATCAATAAAATCTCCCATTTAAAGACCTCCCTTTCCTGATCTAATTATTATTATTGTTATTATTATTATTATTGTTAATGTTGTTATCTTTTGGATTGTCGGATATTTTACTGATGGAATCACGCATATCCGTATCAGCCGTGATATTTTGGATATTCATATAATCCATCACTCCAAGGTTTCCACTTTTTAGTGCATCTGCCATAGCCAACGGAACTTCTGCTTCGGATTGGACAACCTTCGCTCGCATTTCCTGAACACGGGCAACCATTTCCTGTTCAAGCGCAACAGCCATGGCACGTCGTTCTTCTGCTTTTGCCTGGGCAATTTTCTTATCCGCTTCGGCTTGGTCTGTTTGCAAGATCGCCCCGATGTTTTTCCCGATATCCACTTCAGCGATATCAATGGAGAGAATTTCAAATGCTGTTCCTGAATCCAACCCTTTTGATAAAACTGTTCTTGAAATCAAATCGGGATGTTCCAGTACATCCGTGTGCATTTTCGAAGCACCAATTGTCGATACGATCCCTTCCCCTACACGGGCAATGATCGTCTCTTCACCGGCACCACCGACTAGACGTTCAATATTGGCACGAACCGTGATCCTCGCCTTCGCTTTTACTTCAATCCCATTCATTGCTACACCAGAGATGAACGGAGTTTCGATCACTTTCGGGTTAACGCTCATTTGAACAGCTTGCAGTACATCACGACCAGCAAGATCAATAGCCGCACCTCTTTCGAAAGGTAACACGATATTCGCACGTTCCGCAGCAATTAATGCGTTCACGACGCGATCGACATTACCGCCTGCAAGGTAATGGCTCTCCAATTGATTCGTTGAAACATTGATTCCAGCCTTATGGGCCTTAATAAGAGGATTGACAACTCTGCTTGGTATAACGCGGCGAAGCCTCATCCCAACTAATGTAAAAATACTGATTTTGACTCCTGCCGCTAAGGCGGAAATCCATAACATTACTGGTACGAATGTGAAAAATACTGCCAATACGATGATAGCAGCAATCACTGCCAGTACAATAAAAATCGTTCCTGAACTTATCACTTAATGATTCATCCTTCCTGTATCTTTAATTTGATTCCGGAATTTCCCGGACGACAACCCTAGATCCTTCAACTTTAACAATTATGATTGCCGAACCTTTGGAAACAAAACTTCCTTCAGTCACGACATCAACTCTTTCATCATTAATCAAAGCTGTTCCTGAAGGCCTTAAATCTGTAAGGGCCTTCCCTTCAACACCTAATAAATCCACTCGATTCGGATTGCTCACATACCCTTGTTCCGTTTTTGTTGCATCGGTTAATATCATTTTCCTGAAAAATTTCATCTGTTTTCCAAACACCTTTACAAGTAGGATGAATACCAAAATGGATACGGTAATCGCAATTAGCAAGGAAATCGTCATATGAACAGGATCACCTGATGCGAGGAATAAACTTCCCACAATCGAGGTAAACCCAAGCAGCCCGATAATCCCCCCTGGGACAAAAAATTCTACTAGTACAAGAATGATTCCAATAATGAACAATGCTAACGATTCGTACCCGGTGATACCTGCGACAAGATGGCCATAAAAGAACAACACAAGACTGGAAATCCCTATAACACCCGGAATTCCAAAACCAGGTGAAAACAATTCAATCACAATCCCGATTCCTGCTATTGTTAATAATATAGGAATGACAATTGGATTGGTCAAAAAGCGGGCAAGTTTCTCAGGAAGGCTTTCTTCGATAGATCGAATATCGGCATCCTCAACCCCAAGTATACTATACAGCTCTTCTATCCCAGAAACGGTACCTTCACTATAGCCAGCCTTTTTAGCCTGTTCCGCTGTAAATGTCAGCAGCTTTCCGGTTTCTGCACCATATTCAGGAAGGTTGATGTCTTCATCCGCCATCGCCTGGGCAAAAATCGGATCGCGTCCATTTTGTTCAGCAGCAGTCGTCATGGCAGCAAGCCAATAAGATTGCGCTTTCTTTCCTGCAGCGTTTCCTGATGAATCAATAACGGCTGCTGACCCCATTGTCGCACTCGGAACCATATAGATCTCATCGGCACTCAGAGAAATATATGCGCCTGCAGAAAGAGCTCTGTTATTGACGTAGGCAACTGTCTTTATTGGTGAATCGGACACTAACTTAGCAATTTTCCCTGCCGCATCAACAGCACCACCAGGGGTATTCACCTCGAAAACGACAAGATCTGCATTAGCGGCTTCTGCAGTGGTCAACGCACGTTCTAAAAAAGCAGAGAGTCCCTTTTCCACCGTTTCTTCAATTGGAACATGGTAAACGATCTTCTCCTTTGCAGAAACAGCCGGCACCATCAGTGAAGACATGGTAAACAGCAATCCAAATAAGAGCAAAGAAATATAACGCCAAATTTTCAACGGAACGCCTCCTTTCCCGTACTTAACGCTGTAAGCCGCCTCCGATTTCCGAAGAATACTTACCAGATAAATTCAGCCCGTAACTAAAAATTGAATAAGAGGCCCCTGCAAATGAAGCTACCCTTTACTCTGTTCCTTAGTTATTACGTATGTATATGAAAAAGGTTTCAAAAAAAGCAAATAAATTTAAAAGTATCCATAATATCTCACCATTTGTCCCAATAATATACGCATAAATATTGTAATCTAATCCTTTAATACACAAAAACCACAGGCAATTTGCCTGCGGTTAGGTTTCGAGTTTAAGATAGATGTTGTTGTACTAAGTTGTTTACTAGAGAACCATCTGCTTTACCTTTAACTTTAGGCATTAAAGCTCCCATAACTCTCCCCATATCTGCTTTGGACGTTGCATTGACTTCTTCAATTGTTTGTTTAACAATTTTAGAAATCTCTTCTTCTGAAAGTTGCTCAGGCATATATGCCTCTACGTATACTAGTTCGGTGCGGACTTTATCCACGAGATCGGAACGACCTGCGTTTTCAAACTCCTGGAGGGAGTCTTTGCGTTGTTTTAATTCGCGAGAGAGCACTGTCAATTCTTCATCATCTGTTAAATCTTGTCTCAGCTTTAGAGCTTCGTTTTGAATAGAAGCTTTCAGCATCCGAATAACAGATAGTTTGTCCTTTTCCTTGTTCTTCATCGCTTGTTTCATATCATTATTTAAACGCTCGAGAAGACTCATCTTTCCACCCTCTCTTAGAATTTACGTTTTCTTGCAGCTTCAGACTTTTTCTTACGTTTTACGCTTGGTTTTTCATAAAATTCACGCTTCCTAGCTTCCTGAAGCGATCCTGCTTTAGATACAGTACGTTTGAAACGACGAAGAGCATCTTCAAGCGATTCGTTTTTACGAACGACGGTTTTAGACATCTCTTTCCCTCCCTCCGAAAACAACACACTAACTCAAGTTGTCAACATGTTATACATGTACTAAACAATTATAATATATCATCTTTAACAGGTCAACCAATAAAATCAAACTTATTTCGAATATTATCATGTTTATGTCATAATTTTTCACTAAACAATCATTCTAGAGCAAAGAAATCCTTTTTATAGCATGTCTACCCCCTTTGGACCATAAGCTGATTAAGGGGTGAGAGTCATGTATGAGCTAATTTTATTTCTATTATTCATTGCGATATTTTTAGCCGGTATGGCTGTTTTACGTATCGGATTGTTCAATATGTCCGGTGCTGTATTAAAAACTTTCCTCTCAAAGGTAACAGATAGACCCTGGAAAGGTTTTTTTGCCGGTACCATTTTTACAGGAATTCTCCAGAGCAGCTCAGCGGTCATGGTTATGACGGTCGGCCTCGTTTCTGCTGGAAGTTTAACTTTCCCACAAACAATCGGTATTATTCTAGGAACAAATATCGGTTCTACCTTCACAGCAGAATTTATGACCATTTCCTTGGATCGTTGGATAATTCCTGGTGTCATCAGTGGTGCTATTCTTTGTTTAATGCCAAAAGTATTATCGAAAAGCGCTGGGATGTGCCTGATCGGTATCTCAGCTATCTTCGCAGCGATGAGTGGCTTTAAAATGCTTTCGAAACCTATTGCAGTCTATCCATCAGTTCAGACTCTAATCAGCAACATAGAGGATCATATGAGTATTGCTCTATTGGCTGGTATCTTGTTAACGGCAATGATTCACTCTAGCTCCGCGACTATAGGAATAGCAATGAGCTTTTTAATGAGCGGGGAGTTATCCGTCGCTTCCGCCATTATCATGATGCTCGGCTCTAATATAGGCACTTGTATCACCGGCTACATGGCCAGCATCGGTTCTGGTAGACAAGCTGCTTTTACAGCTTATGCACATATTTGGTTAAATGTAATCGGAGTTGCAGCTTTTCTCCCTCTTGTGGACGTCCTAGAACGAACAGCTGCTTTTTTCACCGATGATAAGGGTACACAACTCGCGCATGCTAGTGTTATTTTCAATATCGTGACTTCCTTGATCGTTTTACCATTTGCACGCCAATTTTCCAACTTTATTTTATTGATCCATCGTCCGCATATAAAAAAATAAGCCGCACTCTTAAGAATGCGGCTTGTAAATTAATAATCAGAGTCAGCTGTTAAGCCCTTTAAGATGGAGACACCTGCACTCGCTCCAATTCTTGTTGCACCCGCTTCAATCACTTTCTGAGCATCACTCGTGTTACGAACTCCGCCTGAAGCTTTAACGCCGATATCTGGTCCTACTGTTTTTCTCATAAGCGCAACATCTTCAACTGTTGCACCGCCAGTTGAAAAACCAGTTGAGGTTTTAACGAAATCCGTTCCCGCTTTTACGGCAAGTTCGCAAGCACGGACTTTTTCTTCCTCAGTAAGTAAAGAGGTTTCAATAATTACTTTTGACAGAGCTTTACCTGTCGATGCCGCTACCACAGCTCGAATATCCCGCTCTACCAATTCATTATCCTTGTCCTTTAATGCGCCGATATTGATCACCATATCAACTTCGTGTGCGCCATTACTGATGGCGTCTTTTGTTTCAAAAGCTTTAGTTTCTGGTGTAGTGGCACCCAAAGGGAAACCAATTACCGTACAAACTTTTACTTCTGAGCCTTCTAAAAGCTCACTTGCATACTTCACCCAAGTCGGGTTTACGCATACTGAAGCAAAATTATACTCTCTCGCTTCTTCACATAATACCTTTATTTGTTCTTTCGTTGCATCTGCTTTTAATAAAGTGTGGTCAATTAAACCTGCTACATTTTGTGACATTTATATTCCTCCTTAAAAACATTTTAAAACTAGTTGTACGTACCTCTCATCATACCATAGTTCTTCCATTTTGACGATATATATAGTCTTTACCCTAATGTACTAAGAAAACACGTTAAACAAAGGATTAAAAAAAAAAAGACAGCGAAAAAATCGCTGTCTTATATATTAGCTACTTGCTGCAACGGAATATCTTTCACAACCGTCACGAACTGTCCTTCGCTATACGGATAGCCAGACTTTGTAATTTTCACTTTTACAATGTCACCAACCATTTCCTCTGTAGCCGGGAAGACTATTTTCATGTAATTATCCGAGTAGCCTTCATAAAGACCATTTTCCAACTTAGTCTCAGGAATGACTTCAAGCACTTCTCCCTCAAATCGAGAAGCGTACTCTTTTGCCAACTGATCCGATAACGAAATCAGACGGTGAACGCGTTCGTTTTTCACATCTTCATCCACTTGGTCTTCCATGCGTGCGGCAGGAGTCCCTGTCCGTTTTGAATACGGGAAGACATGAAGTTCGGAGAATTTATATTTTTCTATAAAATTATACGTCTCCAAAAATTCTTCTTCGGTTTCACCCGGGAAGCCTACGATTACATCAGATGTAACAGCAAGGCCTGGCAGTGCAACTTTTAATTTTTCAATTCGATCACCGAAGAAAGCCATTGTATATTTACGTCTCATCCGTTTTAAAACCGTATCAGAACCCGATTGGATAGGAATATGCAAATGACGAACTACCTTTTTCGAATTCGTCAGCACTTCAATGATTTCATCTGTAATTTGACTGGCTTCAATGGAAGAAATACGGATCCGCTTTAGCCCATCAATTTTTTCCAAGTCACGTAGTAGCATCGCTAAATTATAATCCTTCAAGTCATCTCCGTAACCACCGGTATGAATGCCCGTCAAGACGAGCTCTTTATATCCTGCCTCGACAAGCTGCTCAGCTTGATGAATGACTTCCTTTGGATCACGGGAACGCATTAAACCACGAGCCCATGGGATGATACAGAAAGTACAGAAATTATTGCAACCTTCCTGAATCTTTAGTGAGGCGCGAGTACGATCAGTAAATGCCGGTACATCCAATTCTTCGTAGACACGATTTTTCATAATATTTCCAACTGCATTGATTGGTTCACGTTCTACCTTGAACCGCTCGATGTATTCAAGCAATTTAACCCTGTCCTGTGTTCCAACAACAATATCTACACCTGGAATTGCCATGATCTCTGCAGGAGATGTCTGTGCGTAACAACCCGTTACTGCTATAACAGCATTCGGATTTTTACGGATTGCACGACGGATGACCTGACGGCTCTTCTTATCGCCAGTATTCGTTACCGTGCAAGTGTTGATGACGTATACATCTGATGTATTTTCAAATTCAACACGATCATATCCCTCTGTCTTAAATAATTGCCAAATAGCTTCTGTTTCATAATGATTTACTTTACAACCTAATGTATGGAAAGCGACCGTTGCCATTTTTCATCACCTCAAAAGTTCTACATGATAAGAAACAGCGGAAAGTGCATATAAAGGTGCTGTTTCAGTTCTTAATATTCTAGGTCCAAGACCACAAGCTACAAATCCGGCAGCCGACAATTTTTCGATTTCCTTCTCTGCCATGCCCCCTTCAGGACCAAACACGAATAAAATCGATTGTCCGGCAGTGATATCTTTCAAAACAGAAGCAAGTACAGACGTTTCTCCACGCTTTGCTTCTTCTTCAAAAGCAATTAATCTATGATCGAAACCAGAAGCATATCCAGCTAGCTGATCTGCCGTCATCGGTTCCTTGATGGCAGGGATAACTGTGCGGTGGGACTGTTCGGCCGCTTCCTTTGAAATCTTCTGGAGTCGTTCCAATTTCTTACCAACCTTTTTGTGGTCCCATTTTACCACCGAACGAGCAGCAATAAAAGGGATAAATTCAACTGCACCTAATTCCGTCCCCTTTTGAACGATATATTCTAACTTATCCCCTTTAGGCAGACCGCTCGCTATCGTAACTCTTACCGGAAGTTCCTTTTCTTCATTCTTCCATTCAATAATGGTTCCTATAACAGCGTCATTTGTTATTTCAGAAATTTCCGTGACCGCAGTCATTCCGTTGCCCTTTACGGTGATGATTTGCTCCCCAGGTTCCATTCTCATTACCCTGGAAATATGGTGAAAATCATCGCCTGATATCGTCACTGTTTTACCATTAAAGTCTTCCTCGTTAAGAAAATACCGTTGCACACTGCCACCTACTTCGTCTAGTCTAAAAAAACTCACAGGCTAGCAGTCAGAGGCTTATTTTCCGATTGCGCGCCATGCAAAAACTCAAGCTAAAAAAAGGTACTCTGACTATCCAAATATACGATAATCAGAGTAACTTTTCATTTAATCATTTCTTTTCGCGATGATTGCTACCCAATCTTCCATCAAAATGGTTTCCTCAACTGTGAATCCGGAAGCTATAATTGCATCCTTCACATCCTGTTTCTTTGGCTGGATAATCCCAGAAGCTATAAAATACCCACCAGGTTTAACCACTTTTGCTACATCATCTGTAAAGAGCATAATGACTTCAGCTAATATATTAGCTACAACGACATCTGCTTGTTCGCTTACGCCGTCCAACAAGTTACCTTGAGAAACAGAAACTCTGTCTTGAACGTTGTTAAGTTCTACATTTTGCTTAGCAGACTGTACAGCTACGTCATCCAAATCAAGCGACTGAACTTGTTTCGCCTCTAATAATGCCGCTGCAATACTTAAAACACCGGAACCCGTTCCTACATCAACAACTAAGTCACCCGGCTGAACTGTACGTTCAAGTGCTTGGATACACATAACCGTTGTCGGGTGGGTACCTGTTCCAAAAGCCATACCAGGATCAAGTTCAATGATTAATTCATCACTGCTTACAGGAGTGTAATCTTCCCATGTAGGAACAATAGTAAAACGTTCAGAAATCTTGACCGGATTATAATATTTTTTCCAAGCCGTTGCCCATTCTTCTTCATTCACTTCACTAATTGAAACAACATTCTTCCCAAGATCGATATCAAAAAGAAGGAGATTATTAATTGATTCCTTAATAGCATCAACAGTTTCGCCAAGGAAGCTGTTAACCGGCAAATATGCCTTAATCAACACACCTTCATCCGGATAATCAGCTGGGTTTAGGTGGTAGATTTCGCCAAAAACATTTTCACGTTCTTTGACTAATTCAAGGGGATCCTCAATGACAACACCGCTTGCACCTGCCTCATGAAGAATATTTGAAACAGGTTCAACCGCTTCATTTGTTGTATGGATTGCAAATTCAGACCACTTCATAATCTACCAGCTCCCAATTTCTTTACTTGTCTTCACCTATCTTTAAAAGCACGCTTTACCTTTGAGAAAAAGCCATCTTCTTGTTCATCTATACCTGATTGTCCGCTGATATCGTTGAACTCACGAAGAAGGTCCTTTTGTTTTTCACTTAATTTTTTAGGTGTAACCACTAATACGACCACATGCTGATCTCCTTGGCCATATCCTCTTACATTCGGAACCCCTTTTCCTTTTAAACGGAAACGCGTGCTTGTTTGTGTTCCTGCAGGTATCTTCAACTTAACTTTACCATGCAAAGTAGGAACTTCAATTTCATCTCCTAATGCTGCCTGAGCAAAAGTAACCGGCATTTCACAATAAATATCATCGCCATCTCTTTCAAAGAATTCGTGGCTACGAACATGGAAGACTACATAAAGGTCTCCAGCTGGACCACCATTGATTCCAGGCTCGCCTTGACCGGATACACGCAGTTGCTGGCCATCATCGATTCCGGCTGGCACCTTGACTTGGATTTTTTTGCGTTTTTGAACTTTACCGTCGCCGCCGCAAGTTGAACATTTATTAGGAATGATTTTTCCTGTTCCTTGACAATGGTGACATGCTCTCCGGTTCACAATACGTCCGAATGCCGTGTTTTGTTCAACATTTAATTGGCCTGTTCCATGACAGTGTGAACAGTTCTCCACTTTTGTGCCAGGCTTAGCACCCGATCCTTTACATGTATCACAATTCTCTTCACGCGGAATTTCGATTTCAGTATCTTTTCCGAATGCAGCCTCTTCAAAAGAAAGCGTCATCGTATACTGTAAATCAGCCCCTTGGCGCGGTGCATTAGGATCTCTTCTACGTCCGCCTCCTCCAAAGAAACTACTGAAAATATCTTCAAAACCACCGAAACCGCCAAAGTCCTGGCCACCGAAGCCCTGATTTGGATCTGTATGTCCAAATTGGTCATAATGAGCCTTTTTCTGCTCGTCGCTTAATACCTCGTAAGCTTCCTTAATTTCCTTGAATTTATCCGCAGCATCTTCCGCTTTATTAATATCAGGATGATATTGTTTGGAGAGCTTTCGATACGCTTTTTTGATTTCATCCTTCGAAGCACTCTTCGAAAGGCCTAACACCTCATAATAATCACGTTTACTCATATCTAAAATCCACTCCCGATTCGATTCACATAAAGGTAATATTATCACTGAACGAAGATAATAATCAACTAGAAAAGTACAAACGGCTTGAACACTTTTTCGTAAAAGAAGACATCTGCCTCAAATTTGCACCTATTTTTCTCCATAGTCTTATGATTCCCCACTAGCGATTGTAAGAATAAAAGAATACCAGCTGCCATTACTTCCGGACTTTGATTTCACCCATTGTAAAAAAGCCAAAGCCAAGATAACCTGACTTTGACTTTTCTACAATTACAGGCAGAAATCCCTGCCCAATATATCAGCGTCCCAACAGGGTCACTTTTTTATTTTTTCTCTTCTTCGTTTACTTCTGTATATTCTGCATCAACTACATTATCGTCTTTTGCACCAGCTTCGCCAGCACCCTCTTGGCCTGCTTGCTGAGCTTTTGCAGCTTCTTCATAAAGCTTCATTGTCAAAGCTTGAACGATTTCGTTAAGTGCATCTTTTTTCACACGGATTTCTTCAAGCTCATTTTTCTCGATTGCTGCTTTCAGTTCATCCTTCGCTTCGTTTGCTTTTGTTACTTCCGCTTCGTCTACTTTACCTTCTAGATCTTTAAGCGTTTTTTCCGTTTGGAAGACTAGTTGATCTGCTTCGTTACGAAGTTCAACTTCTTCTTTACGTTGTTTATCACTATCAGCATTTTCTTCTGCTTCACGTACCATGCGGTCGATTTCTTCATCAGAAAGTCCTGAAGATGATTTGATTGTGATTGCTTGTTCTTTGTTTGTGCCAAGATCTTTTGCACGAACGTTTACAATACCATTTTTATCAATGTCGAAAGTTACTTCGACTTGTGGAATTCCGCGCGGTGCCGGTGGAATGTCACTCAATTGGAAACGACCAAGCGTTTTGTTGTCTGCTGACATCGGACGTTCACCTTGAAGAACATGGATATCTACAGCTGTTTGATTATCAGCCGCTGTTGAGAATACTTGTGATTTACTTGTTGGAATTGTTGTATTACGGTCGATTAATTTCGTGAACACGCCGCCCATTGTTTCAATTCCAAGTGAAAGTGGAGTTACGTCTAAAAGAACAACGTCTTTAACATCCCCTGTTAATACGCCACCTTGAATCGCAGCACCCATAGCTACTACTTCATCAGGGTTAACACCTTTGCTTGGTTCTTGACCGATTTCCTTTTTGATTGCTTCAACAACCGCAGGAATACGCGTAGATCCACCAACAAGGATGACTTTATCGATTTCAGATGCTGAAAGACCTGCATCTTTCATCGCTTGACGAGTAGGTCCCATTGTACGTTCCACAAGACTTGAAGAAAGTTCATCGAATTTAGCTCTAGTCATTGTTACGTCTAAGTGAAGCGGGCCAGCATCTCCAGCTGTGATGAATGGCAATGAAATTTGTGTAGAAGTTACACCTGAAAGATCTTTTTTCGCTTTTTCAGCTGCATCTTTCAAACGTTGAACTGCCATTTTGTCTTTAGAAAGATCGATTCCATTTTCTTTCTTGAATGCTTCTACTAGGTAATCAATGATGACTTGGTCGAAATCATCTCCACCTAGACGGTTGTCACCAGCAGTGGATTTAACTTCGAATACGCCATCGCCAAGTTCCATGACTGATACGTCAAATGTACCGCCACCAAGGTCGAATACAAGAATTGTTTGGTCTTCATCTGTTTTATCTAAACCGTATGCAAGTGCTGCAGCTGTCGGTTCGTTAATAATACGTTCTACTTCAAGTCCAGCAATTTGACCAGCATCTTTCGTTGCTTGACGTTCTGCATCATTGAAGTAAGCAGGTACAGTGATAACCGCTTTTGTAACTTTTTCACCAAGATACTCTTCAGCATATGATTTTAAGTATTGAAGGATGATTGCAGAAACTTCCTGCGGTGAGTATTCTTTTCCTTCAATTACTTCTTTATGATTAGTACCCATATGACGTTTAATAGAAATGATCGTGTTCGGGTTTGTAATTGCTTGGCGTTTTGCCACTTCCCCTACTTGTCTTTCACCATTTTTGAATGCCACTACGGATGGAGTTGTACGGTTTCCTTCTGGATTCGGGATAACTTTTGGTTCCCCGCCTTCAAGTACAGATACACAAGAGTTTGTTGTACCTAAGTCAATACCAATAATCTTGCTCATAGTTTCACTACCTCCCAATTATTTGTATGTAATTTCTATTATTCGTTTACTTTTACCATTGCAGGACGAAGCACTCTGTCTTTAAGAACATATCCTTTTTGGAACTCCTCGACAACGATGTTAGAACCAAAGTTTTCATCTTGAACTTGCATGACCGCTTGATGTAAACGCGGATCAAATTCTTCACCAACCGAACTAATTGGTTCGATGCCTTCTTTAGTCAATGCATCAATAATCGCTTTGTAGACCATTTCCATCCCTTGAAGCAGGGATTTTGTCTGTTCATTATCAGCTTCGATTTTTGTCGCTCTTTCAAAATTATCAAGAGCCTCGACTAAATCACCAGCAATACTTTGAACTCTATATTTTTGAGCCGCTTCCATATCAAGCTTGGCACGGCGTCTTGAATTATCAAAATCGGCCTGCAGACGAAGATAACGGTTATCCATTTCTTCGATTTTAGCCTGTAGCTCAGCAATCTTTTCATGAGCCAATTGAAGTTCATCTTTCTCAACCGGAGTTTCCTCCTGATTTTGTTCCGCTGGAATTTCCTCTTCAGCAAATACAGCTTCTGCAGCGCTTTCCTCGATTGTTTCATTTTCTAATGTTTGTTCTTCGTTTTTATTTTCTGTCACAATCTCACCTCCCTAAAAGGGTTATACAATTTATGCTTAAGTAATAAGTCAGGCTGGGGAATTTACATCCCCGCCACCTTAACAATATTACCTTTGCTCCTATTTTTGATACAGTTTAGTCATCAGAGTCGTTAAATCTTTCGAGAAAAACGAAAGCAGACTGATTACTCTCGAATATTCCATTCTCGTTGGACCTAGTATCGCTAATGTGCCCACTTGTTCATGTCCGATTGAGTAGGTTGCGGTAATTAAGCTGCAGTCATCAAGTACCGTATTTTGATTTTCACGGCCAATCTTGACGTGAATGCCCGCTGGATTTTGAGTAATAAGATCATAAAACCCTTGTTCCTGCTCAATCATCGATAAAAGTGTACTTACCTTTGCAATGTCATGGAACTCCGGCTGCCTTAGCATATTCGTTTTCCCGCCGAAAAATATTTTTTCAGGCTTTGTATCCGTCAAGGTATCCGCTAGAACAGAAACAATCGATCCATAATTATGAATGTGGTGGCTTAATAGAGCAGCCACCTCCTTATAGATCTTATCTTTTAAATCAACAAGCGGAACATCGACTAAACGGGCATTTAAAATGTTCACCATCTTTTCAATTTCATTTATATCAAAAGAAGGGGGCAAGGAAATCATTCGATTTTCCACATGACCTGTATCAGTAATAATGATTGCAATTGCAGCATCCGGACTCAATGGTACGATCTGAATTTTTTTCAACTTATGTTCATTGACTTTTGGACCTAGTACAATTGCCGTATAATTCGTCAGTTCAGAAAGAATTTTTGCTGACTTTTGAACAATCTTTTCTAGCTCATAGATTCGCTCAACAAAAACAGATTTTAACAATTTCATTTCATTCTTTTTCGGAGCTTGAGGAGAAAGCAAATGATCCACATAATATCTATACCCTTTTTCAGAAGGTATTCTACCAGAAGATGTATGAGTTTTTTCTAAAAAACCCAATTCTTCAAGATCAGACATTTCGTTACGGATTGTGGCAGAGCTGAACGTAATTTCATCTTTCTTCGACAAGCTTCGCGACCCGACTGGCTGGGCAGAATGGATAAAATCCTCGATTATCACTTGCAGAATCAATAATTGACGATCAGTTAGCATGTATGATCACCTCTGTTAGCACTCTGTCTCTTTGAGTGCTAATATACTAATAAATTATCAAATGAAGCTTATGATGTCAACAATGAAAACCGCTAATTCATTGATAAAATAACAAGAGATTTCCATCACTCGGAATCAGCAACGCCTAAAAACGATTGGAACACTTCATTACCAAGCAATTTCCCCTGCTCAGTCAATCGGACAAACCCACCTTCAATCGTAAGCAGACCCTTTGCCGATTCTTCTTCGAGCGATTTCCCGAAAATTTCCGTCATTTCAACAGAAAATTTATTCTTGAAGTTTTCCAATGAAACTCCTTCTGTTTTTCTAAGTCCTAAAAACATCTCCTCTTCCATCTTTTCATGGAGTGGTACAGGATGTTCTTCCAAAACAGGTAACTCGTTCACCGTCAATGGCGTAATGTATTTTTTCACTGGCCCATGATTGGCCACTCTTTTTCCCCCAGTATAGCCATGTGCTCCCGCACCAATCCCATAATATTCTACATTATCCCAATATGTTAAATTGTGTCGGCTTTCAAATCCAGGACGAGCAAAATTACTGATTTCATATTGATGCAGACCATGTTTCTCCATCTCTTCCATCAGCCGTTCATACATGGAAGCCTCAAGCTCCTGAGGCGGAAGATTTAATTTCCCTCTTCTCATTTGATTATAGAAAACCGTCTTAGGCTCAACAATTAATGAGTAACTGGAATAATGAGGAAGCTGTAGTGCAAGGGCCTTATCTAGCGTATCCTTGAAGTCTTCCATCGTTTGACCTGGCAATCCATAAATCAAGTCGATACTTATATTTGTAAAGCCAACCTCTTGAGCCAAATGAATCGTTTCATATACTTCAGATGCCCGATGTGTCCGACCAATTCGCTTTAATAATTCATCATTGAAGCTTTGCACCCCAAAGCTAAGCCTATTCACACCGGAATGAAATAGTATTTCAAGCTTTTCTTTTGAAAGATCCCCAGGATTAGCCTCGAATGTATATTCAGCCTTCTTTGAATCAAAAGGAAGGGTTTCATTGATTGCTTCACATAAGAATGCAAGTTGTTTTTCATCAAGAGAGGTTGGTGTCCCTCCGCCGACGAAAACCGTGTCCAATCCTGTTGTTGGATACTTTGCAAGTTGCATTTCCATTTCTCTTTTCATCATCCGTAAATATTCGTCGACTGGCTGCCCCTGCAAAAACACTTTATTAAAATCACAATAGTGACAAATATGTTCACAAAACGGTATGTGGAGGTAGGCACTTTTAATCATTGTGTTCACAACCTTTAATCGATTGAGTCGATAGAAAAAGAGGCTAGATCTTCTCTACCCTCTTTTTTCTATCTATCATTTATTTTTTTGGAGTCGTATCATCCATTTTCAAAACAGCCATGAAAGCTTCCTGCGGTACTTCAACAGAACCTACCTGTTTCATCCGCTTTTTACCTTCTTTTTGTTTTTCAAGCAATTTACGTTTACGGGAAATATCGCCACCGTAACATTTAGCGAGTACGTTTTTACGCATTGCACTAATAGAAGAACGAGCCACGATTTTTTGTCCAATAGCTGCTTGAATTGGAACTTCAAACTGTTGTCTTGGAATCAATTTCTTCAATTTCTCAACAATAACTTTACCACGCTCATAAGCGAAGTCCTTATGAACGATGAAACTTAAAGCATCGACCGTCTCAGCATTCAGTAAAATATCCATCTTCACAAGCTTGGACGGTTTGTAGCCGATTAATTCATAATCAAATGAAGCATAGCCCCTTGTATTTGATTTCAATTGATCAAAGAAATCATATACGATTTCCGACAATGGTATTTCATAGTGAATACTTACACGTGTCTCATCGATATATTCCATATCAATGAAGTTCCCGCGTTTATTCTGACAGATTTCCATGATTGTGCCTACAAATTCTGTTGGTGCCATCATTGTTGCTTTTACATATGGCTCCTCAACACGTTCAATCTTTTGGGCATCCGGCATGTTAGATGGGTTATCAACCTTCAAAACCGTTCCATCAGTTTGAACGACATCGTAAATAACACTTGGCGCAGTAGTAATTAGATCAATTTTGAATTCACGTTCAATACGCTCTTGGATGATTTCCATATGAAGAAGTCCTAGGAAACCGCAACGGAAACCAAAGCCTAATGCTTGAGATGATTCCGCCTCAAACTGCAGCGCTGAATCATTCAATTCCAATTTCTCTAATGCATCCCGTAGATCATTGAATTTCGATGCGTCAATCGGATACAAACCGCAATATACCATCGGATTCATTTTCCGATAACCTGGCAGCGGCTCTGTCGCACTATTCACAGCACTAGTAATCGTATCACCAACTGTCGTATCACCAACGTTTTTAATAGCTGCTGTAAGGAAACCAACATCACCTACGTTTAGTTCATCAAGCAGTTGTGTTTTTGGATTAAAGACACCCAATTCCGTGACATCAAATTCTTTGCCTGTGGACATCATTTTAATTTTGTCGCCCACTTTAATAGACCCTTCAACAACCCGGATATAGGCAACTACACCCCGATATGCATCAAATAGCGAGTCAAAAATAAGCGCCTTAAACGGTGCTTCAGGATCTCCTTGTGGTGCCGGTACTAATTCAACGACCTGCTCCAAAATCTCCTCGATTCCGATACCGGCTTTAGCTGAAGCCAAAACTGCATCAGAAGCATCCAACCCGATTACTTCCTCAATTTCATTACGAACACGTTCTGGATCAGCACTCGGCAAGTCAATTTTATTGATGACCGGGATGATTTCCAAATTGTTATCCAATGCTAAATATACGTTTGCAAGCGTCTGGGCCTCAATACCCTGCGCCGCATCGACAACAAGGACTGCACCTTCACACGCAGCAAGGCTTCGCGAAACCTCATACGTAAAATCGACGTGCCCTGGTGTATCAATAAGATGGAAAATGTATTCTTCGCCATCTTTCGCATTATATTTTAATTGAATTGCATTCAATTTAATCGTAATTCCACGCTCACGCTCTAAATCCATGGAATCTAACAGCTGACTCTTCATTTCACGTTGAGTCATAGCGTTCGTTTTTTCTATGATACGATCCGCCAATGTAGATTTACCATGATCAATATGAGCGATGATGGAAAAGTTACGAATCTTGGATTGTCTTTTTAATTTTTCTTCTCTATTCATAACGTTCACTCCCACTAGTCGACACAATACACTATTTTTTATTATATCAATAGAAAATGCAAGATTCAACAGAATAGTTACAAAAGAAGCATCATTGTAGTGCCAGGGATAAAAAAAGGCTGCATTCCGAATTCTCGGATGCAGCCTTTCGACAGAGTTATTCGACTTTTCTTGCGCAAGCTTAAATCATATTTATAAGCGCTTGAAAGGCCGCTGATATCGTTTCGCCGAGAGTCTTGCCAAGAGATGAGAAAAAGTTGAAAGCCTTCATTTCTTCAAGCTTTTCTTTTTTCGTCTCTAAATCATGACTTGTTACTTTTTCACCAAGGATATCCGCCTCCATCTCCCCTTGGTCCGATTGGTTGATAATAAATGCACTATTCAAAGAGGGGTCTTCATATCCCTTCATTTTTTTCATGCCGTCATTCGCCTGCTGCATTCCAATAAGGACGCCTAAAAATAATACGAGTATAATCCCCGTGCATTTTAACCAAAATCGAACCATGTTAGAGAACTCCTCTCAAATTACTTCGCTTCTGATTCTCCAGTTGTTTTATCCACCGCTTTAGCATCCCAATAAAATTCACTGAATACATCGGTAAATGCATCAACGGTTAAATACATTTCTTCAAACGTATTATCAACACCGCCAACTTCAATGAGCATGGCATTGCCTGACAAATCCTGATTGTATACTCCATTATGACCCGCTCCGCCTTGTTTCATAACCCCTCGTGAAATGCCAGGGTATTTTTTTTCCAGAGCTTTATGAAGTTTATTGGCAAGCGCTGCATTTTTCTCAAAGTTCGGGTTATTTCCCCCAATGACGAAGGCAATCTTGGCATAATCTTTACCGTTAATGTTAATGGTCGTATGTTTTTTTCGTTTTGAATCACGATGGATATCAATCATATATTCTAGATCTTTGTTGGTAGCCAATGCCGTTTGAACGGATTTACGAGACTCTTGATAGGATTTGTTGTAATTCAATCCCTTATTATTCAAATTGCCCATAATATCCGTATTATCAAGCGATGAGCCTATCCCGTTATCAGCCAAGTCCTCCACCATTCGTGCCCCGAGTTTTGTAATATTGATTTTAGAGTGATAGGCGAGATTAGGATTTGTAACCCCTTTTAAATAAGGGAGATATGACTCCCGATTATGGCTATGATAAATTTCAACAACTTTTCGCCCATTGGTTGTCTGATTTGGCTGATTAGCCACTCCTTTTTCAGGTTCTTCGATCTCATCCAGATTTTGCAGGGACGCATCCCTTTCTTCGTTCAGGACATCTACCGGCGGCGAAGATTCATACGGCATATTCGTATAATTGGTTCCTTCACCAGCAACAAGGATTTCATTATCAAAAATCGAGAAGCCTGGAAGTTCCCGACCAAGCAAGCTTCGCGGATCCTCCATAGAAATATTAGTCGAGATTTTTATCAATTGATTTGTGATCACCGATTCTTGTTTACCTTCAGGCAGGGCATTAAAAAAGTAATGATTTTCATTAGCCAGCATCGAGAACAGCATTTTCCCTGAAAATTGGTTCGCTACGGTATGTACGGAATCCGAAGATATCCGATACTCCGGTCGTAGAGACGTCATGACCCCGCTGACGGAAAAAACAAAAAGAAGCAAGGCGAGAATACCTAGAAAAGTTTTTACTATAGTTGAACCGTGAATAGCTGTTATGATCCCTGGGGAATTTCTTCTTTTCATCCTTCCACCCTCTCTATAGCTTGTCTATTAATACCTATGACTTTGCTAGAAAGGGTAGAACACCATTTTTGGGCACTAAAATGAACTAGCGGGTATAGTAGCCAGTATTTTCTTGATTAATTGACCCATGCAACGCTGCATTCAATCCATTGGCTATCAAATTGGCCATGTCCTCAATGAAAACATCGACTTCTTTTGGTGTAACCATTAAATTTTGACCGAGCGGTGAAAGCACTTCATAAATCAGTTTCCGCTTTTCTTCGTCCGGAAGGACACCAATCATGCCCAAGAAGGTTTTCCGTTCCTTTTCACCTGGCATATCCTCATCAGTCAACTTTTTACGTTTCCCAAAACTAAATCCTGCGGGGGCTAATGAACGTGATGGGCGGTCACCCTCATTCAGTTCCTTGCCAAAGTGCTTCAAAATATAATCAATCGAGTCGCTAGTAATTGATACAGCATCAACGACGGTAGGTATTCCAATTGCTATAACAGGAACCCCCAGTGTCTCCTGACTCAATTCCTTTCGTTTATTTCCAACACCTGACCCTGGATGAATGCCTGTATCAGTTATTTGAATCGTTGAATTTACCCGATCAATCGAACGGGCTGCCAAGGCATCAATGACGATGAGAAAATCAGGATTGCTTTTTTCAATGACTCCTTTGATAATGTCGCTCGTCTCGATTCCTGTAATCCCCATAACACCTGGAGAGATCGCACTTACCGGCCGATAACCTTCTTTAACAGACTCTGGTTGCAACTCGAACAAATGCCTTGTGACTACCAGGTTCTCGACCACGGCTGGCCCCAAAGCGTCCGGGGTCACATTCCAATTACCGAGGCCGACGACTAAACAACTGCTTTCTTTCGTAATATTATTTCTTTTTAAGAAGTAGGCTAGCTCTTCAGCAAACACCTTCTCCACTCGTTGCTGTGTGTCCGTATCCTGTTGGCGGATACCCTGAACTTCAATGGTTAAATAGCTCCCCTGTTTTTTACCAATCTCTTTTTCTCCCTCAGCCGTGACCTCGACTAAGGAAATTTTCAGATCATCCACTTCTTTTTCCTTTATTATGACCCCTTCGATATGGGAAACATCAACTTCTTCAACAACACCCTTATTTTCAAGAGCAATATCTTTTGCTTCAATCGCCAAATCTGTCCGAATTCCGAACTTACTAAGGTCCAAATGATTTTCCATAGCGGCCTCCTGATGTTTGATTTGTATCTAACTCTAGTAATTTCCATAGTCTCTCTTAAACATTCTGTCGTTTTAGCTTTTTTATTATTCATTTTTTTGGTACAATGAAATATGACGAGATGAATTTATTTACTGAAATTATAATTCCTTTTCGATTCTCAATCTGAAGTATTGCATATTCATGAGCAGTCTGATAGAATATCACTTGTGCTATTTGATATGGATTTGAAAAGTCGAGTTCATATAATCTCGATTTCTTTGTAGGAGGTGAACGGAATGCCAAACATTAAATCTGCTATTAAACGTGTGAAAATCAACGACAAAAAACGCGTTCATAACATTACTGTTAGATCAACTATGCGTACTACAGTGAAAAACGCTGAAGTTGCATTAGCTGGTGAAAACGTTGAAGCTGCTAAAGAAGCTCTTTTAACAGCTGCTGTAAAATTAGACAAAGCTGCATCTAAAGGATTAATCCATAAAAATGCGGCAGCCCGTAAAAAATCTCGTTTAGCGAAAAGACTTAACGCTCTTAACGCATAATGACAAAAATTAAACGATCCTTATGGATCGTTTTTTTTTACGCACCAAAAAGGTGACAGGAATTTCTGTCACCTTTTATTGTTATCTAATTTTCAAAAGCAGCAACTCAAGTGTGATCGCCTTATCGGCTTGACCCGATTTCATCTTATAATCCGCTTCAGCTAAATCGTTCATTATACTCAACAACTCGCGTTCCTGGAATTTCCCCGTTTTTTCTAGGGCTAGCTTTACTCGGTATGGATGCACCTTCAATTGCCCTGCAATTTTTTGCTGACTATACCCTTGACGCGAAAGCTCCTTCACTTGATACATAAGTCGGATCTGTCCGGCCATTACACTCAAGATTTTAATCGGCTCTTCATTCTGCCGAAGAAGATCGTGAAAAATCGTCATAGCACTTTCCATTTTTCGCTGCAAAACATGATCAACAAGTGTGAAGATATTCTGTTCTAGAGATTTAGCGACTAACTTTTCAACAACCTCAATGGTAATTCGTTTGTCAGCTTCTACATAAAGTGCCATTTTATCAAGTTCATTTGTCAACATCATCAGATTCGTTCCTGCAAGTTCGAGCAAAAGTTCTGTGGCTTGTTCATCTATTTGGACAGAATAAGCTGCAACGCGCTCCTTAACCCATGCCTTTAATTCATGATCGCCAAGCTTTTTCGCTTCAACGAGAACCGCATTACGCTTCAGTTCTTTGGTAATCTTTTTCCGTTCGTCCAGTTTTTCATAAGGAGCTGTCAGAACAACAATAGAATAAGGAACTGGGTCAGCCAAATACGCTTCCAGTCTTTTTACATTATGTTCAACTTTTGATTTCGTTTTTTCAGCTGTCAAAAAAAATGGATTTTGCATGAAGACAAGGCGTTTTTCCCCGATAAAAGGAAGAGTTTCAACGTCCTCAAGCGCTGTTTCAATCGGCGTCTCTTCTAAATCAAATTGAGAAAAGTTAAAATCCATTTCATCTTCGTGAAGGACATGCTCAATCAAAAGCTGCTTTGTTTCATTAATTAAATAAGCTTCTGTTCCATATAACAAATATACAGGCGCGAATTGCCCTTTTTTAATACTTTTCCATACGTCTAATACCAATAGAATCCGCCTCTTTTTTATGTATTCTTCTCTAATGGTATAGGTGGATGAACCATTTGACAAGCTATAAAGGGAACTAGCCCTCTAAAGGACTAATTCCGGATCTATATGAACACTTTCAAGAAAGGCCCGGGTAAACTCCCTTGAAAGCGGGTAAAGTATTCATGTAGAACAAAAAAGTGAACTTTTCTTTTTCGCTTGCTTTGTTTGTACCTTTATTTTGACCTCAAAATTTCAAACTATTTGTGACAACTCTTGTCAGTAAAGGAAATGAAGAAATGTGGCCTGTAGATTTTTTTTTGGTAATGTTTTATACTATTAGCAGAAATAGGAGGGGTAAACAATGAACGAATTCGAAAAGAATGTTCAATCAAAGACTGATGACGTCGCTGATTCCGCTATGGGATTCATCGGTTCTTTTGTATTTTTCGCTGCCATGTTCACCATTGCTGTCGTCATTAAAGCAGTCGGATCCTGATTTCATTTTTCAAAATGCACTTATTTTTCCCTGAAGGAGGCTGCTGATGCAGTCTCTTTCTTTTTGATTTCTACATACTATGGAATAGTCTTCCGAAAGGTTCCTTCACTTTTGTAATACTTGTAAATAATAGAACCATCTTCATCCGTCCTAAACAAATAAATATTATATTCTTTCAAGGCCTCAATAACTTGTTCATGTGGGTGACCGTACCTATTCTCTTTTCCAACTGAAATAAGCGCTGCTTTTGGCTGCAATTGTTCGAGAAAAGGCTTCGAGGAAGAAGTCTTACTGCCGTGATGACCGACCTTCAAAATATGCGCCCGCAACTGAGGGTAAGTATCCATCAATTCTTTTTCCCCCTCTTCCCCCATATCTCCGGTAAATACCCAGGACAATCCCCCTAACTCTGTATATAAAACAATGGACGAATCATTCTTATTTTCTTCTTTTTTATGTGGATCTAGAACGAAAAACTCAGCTTCCCCAACTTTCCAATGTTCGCCCCTTTGTACGACTGTCACTTTTACCCTCTTATCTCTTGCAATGGAAACAAAGTCTTTATCTCGATAATCGTCCTCACTCCAACCTCCAATAACTATCTCCTTAACTTTGAAATTTTCAATGAGTTCTTTTGCACTTCCTATATGATCAGCATCGGCATGCGTTAAAATCAGCTTGTCCAAATGGTGAATGCCCTTACTTTTCAGCAGCGGGATAATGATATCATCAGCCGTATTATAAGTCTTTCGCTTTTTTTTCCACATTTCCATAGGAAAGGTAATTTGTCCCCCCGTATCAATCAAGTAATTTCCTCGGTTAAACGGAAGAGTAATTAAGATTGAATCACCCTGTCCAACATCAATTACCTGTACTTCACCGAATGGAGATAGCTTTTGTAGATTGTATTGAAAAAGTAAAAGTAAAATCATTATTCCACACCAGATTTTACATTTACTAAAAGATTTCTCCCAAGTCAGGAACAGTCCTAAAACTGCAACAACAAGCAACAACATCATAATGAAAAGTGGTTTTCCAAACGGAATGGAGGCAAGAGGAAGATTCGATGCAGCATCGGCGACTTTATTACTGAGCAGGAAGGTGAAGTTTAATAACGAAATAAGGGGTTGACCTAAAACAGGAAGTAACAGATGGATAAAGAGGGTGATTAGTGAAAAAGGCAGCAAAATGATGGAATAAAGAGGCACATACAGTACATTTAGAAGCACACCAAGGAAAGATACTTCATAAAAGTGAAAAAGTAAAATCGGAAGGGCTGCCAATTGGCAGATTGAGCTGACAATGAAAAGTTGTAGTGTCTTTTGTGGGTACTGCAAAAAGATTTTCGAAGACATAATGATTGAAAAGGTGACAGCGAAAGAAAGCTGAAACCCAATATTATAGAGCATAAGTGGCTGAAAAAATAGCAGGGTCATATAGACCGCACCGATTGTGGCACCTGCTGAAATTCGTTTCTTGAAAAGCATGAGCAAAAAGAATACCATAGCCATCAAACATGATCTCATCACTGACGGGCTTGCTCCTGAAAGTATCATGTAAATCGGAAGAAAGATAAGGATGGCAATCATCATTCTCTCGCGAGTAACTCCGAAGCGGATACCAAGATAAAACAACATTCCCGTTAAAAAACTGACATGAAGTCCCGAAATCGCCAGTAAATGAACAAGACCTAGACGCTGATAGTTAGTAAGATCCCCTTCATCGATATCCGTCTGATCACCGAAAATTAGGGCTGTGACAAATCCACTCGATTCTTCTGGGAAGTGTTTTTTTATATACGAAATTCCTTTCATCCGCAAATTTCGAATTGAAACGACAATCGAGTTTCCAACCTTTTTGCATTTCGAAAAAGAAATAGAACTCGCTTTAAATATCCAATGAGTGTTTTGCTGGAGGAGATAACGTTGATAATCGAAGCTGTTTTCATTACGGTGTTTGTCAGGAACCTGCAGATTTCCCTCGGCCGGACAAGATAAACCGATGCGAAGATACTGATTCAGCTTTTCCTTTTCTTGTTCGGAGGCTACTTTATATCGAAGCATCAGCCGTTCACCTTGTTCACTGATGATGAAACCTTTTAATAGATTTCCATCTATTTTCGGTTGGTCTGTAAATGTAATAACAAAACGACTTTCCGTTCCCTGATAAGAAGAGATGTTTCGATGTTCGGAGGCAGTAGCGGACCCTAAAAAAATCCCCATAATCACCACATGAAGTATAAGGGTCTTCCCTTCACCCGCACTCGAATAATAAATAAAACAGAGGAAAATAAGGAAAACGATTAAAAGTCTTACACTAAAAAATGAATGGGCCGAAACGCCAAACGTGGCCGAAACGGCTAAAAAGAGAAGTTGTCTTGCCATGCCAACCCCCTGTCTAATTATTTGTTAAATAACAGTTTTGCCTCCTTTTCTAGCTCCAGCACAGCTTCTTTCTCTAAACCGGATTGTTCTAGTTGACCTAGCAACGAACGTACAAAGTCCTGTTTTTCTTTTCCGTATACATCGATGGCTCCTCTTGCTTCAACCTTTTCCGTTTTGACCCCAGCCTGCTCAAACAATTCAATTGCATATGGATGGTTTTTATAATCCTCTGCATAATAAACAGCTTTGATTCCAGCTTGAATGAGTGATTTACAGCATTGCAGGCATGGAAAATGCGTAACATATATTTCCGCCTCTGCCGTCGGCACACCGAATTTGGCACACTGTAAAAGTGCATTCATTTCAGCATGTATCGTTCTAATACAATGATTATCTATTACATAACAACCATCATCAATACAGTGCGTTCCCCCGGCAATCGAACCATTGTAGCCTCCCGCAATAATCCGGTTATCCCTAACGATTGTTGCGCCTACAGTTAGTCGTGTACATGTGCTTCTTAAAGCTAATAAATGGCTTTGAGCCATGAAATATTGATCCCAGCTAATCCTGTTCATGTTGTGGTCCCCTTTTACTTAATAAAATTGATTTTCTTCAATTTTACCTTCTTCCTGTCCATTTGTGTAGAGAATTCAATCAATCATTTTACGGAAATAGAATCCTTTAATTTTTCAAATGTTTTATCACCGATCCCTGATACATTCTTCAATTCATCTATCTGCTTGAATTTCCCTATCGTATCTCTGTATTCAAGGATGGCCGTTGCTTTTGATGCGCCAATCCCAGACAGGGTTTCTAAATCCTCCTTTGTGGCTGTGTTCAAGTTAACCTGGCCCCTTGAACTCTCAGATGCCCCTCCAGTAGCCGCAGTTCCGCTCGAGGCGGCTGATGCATTCCCGGGAAGTTCTATGCCTTCTTCACCTATTTTGGGTACGTAAATGACCATTTGGTCCTCAACAAGTTGGGCAAAATTCACTTTATCCTTATCGGCCTTGTCTGTAAAACTTCCCGCTTTCGAAATCAAATCAATCACCCTGTCACCTGCCTCCGCAGTAAATATACCAGGTGCCTGTACCGCTCCCTTAACATCGACTTTAATGATAAGAGGTTCTGCCTTCGTTTCAGTTGTCATTTCTTCAATGCCATCGTTTGCTGATACTGCAAAGATATCTTCTGATTCATCCAGTTCCTTCCCAGGTTGAAAGAAAAAGTAAACTCCTATCGCCCCAGTAGCTACTGCAGCGGCAATCATCGCCATTTTCTTTTTTAATATTTTATCCATTTCTTAGCCTCCTTCTTTGATTTCGAGCATTACATTGTCATAGGACAGATTAAAAATACATAGTGTTTTTAGGAGATTCGCTTTTAGTGAGAGGAGTTGAAAGTATTGAAGAAAATCGGTGTAATTGGAACAGGCAATATGGGAACGATTTTAATCGAAGCGTGGCTGGAGGCTAAAATACTAAATCCGGCTGATCTACTCATTACAAATAGAACGCTCTCCAAAGCATTGGTGCTGAAAGAAAAGCATCCCGGTATCGAGGTAGCGAAAAGCGCCGCCGAGATCGTCCAACAGGCAGACTTTATTTTTCTCTGCGTAAAACCATTACAAATTCACAGCCTTTTACAGGGCATCAAACACCATATAAAAAGAGAACAACTACTTATCTCCATTACAAGCCCGCTTTCAGTGGCACAGCTTGAATCAGAAGTGAATGCTCCATGCGCCCGTTTTATCCCAAGCATAACGAACCGTGTGGGATCAGGGGTATCGTTACTGAGCTTCAGCAAAGGGTGCAGCAAAGAGACACAGCAATCCTTATTTAATCTGGCATCTGCCATATCGGCACCGGTCATCATTGAAAATGATATCACCCGGGTAGCTTCCGACATTGTAAGCTGCGGACCTGCCTTCTTTAGCTTTTTAGCACAAGCTTTTATTGAAGCCGCATGTCAAACAACGAAGATAGATAAAGAAACCGCAACGACTTTGACCGAGAACATGCTGATTGGGTTAGGTGAATTGCTTGGTAAGGGAGTTTACACATTACCGACCTTACAGGAAAAGGTTTGCGTAAAAGGTGGGATCACAGGGGAAGGAATTAAGGTTTTAGAAGCTGAAACCGGAGAAATGTTTCATCATCTGTTTCAAGCGACACACGAAAAATTCGCAGAAGATCTTCACGAGGTTGAAAAACAATTTGGCCATCCTTATTAATATTCGCATTCGAAATCTATTCTCCTTCTAAAAATATAAAAAATAAAGGGTCAGGCCTCCTTTCGCACAGTGGTGTACGATAGGAGGCCTGACCCCTTGATTTATTTTCTGGCTACAAATAAGATTCTTTCGGTTTCTTTACCGACCGGTGCTTCTTCAAGGTCCGCCAGAAGTTCAGAAACTTCAAAACCTGCTTGTTGCAACCATTTTTTATATTGCTCAACCGGATAGGTACGCTGATAATGCAACTCATCAAAACGGTCGTACAAGCCACTATCATTGTCCCTCACGAAAAAACTTAAATCATGTTCAACACTGTATGCTTCTTCACCCGGGAAGCAATCCCAAATATAGGAGACCTCTTCATCATTGACGGCAAACGTATTATTGTGAAAGATTTCTTCCATCTTATAAATAGTATGAACATCAAACAAAAATAATCCGCCATCTTTTAGATGTTCATGCACCCTGGAGAACGTTTTTACAATATCCGCTTCCTCACGAAGATAGTTCAACGAATCACAAAAAATCGTGACACAGTCATATAGACCAAGCCCTTCGAGTTCTGCCATATTCTGCTGAAAAAAGGGAATCGATAACCCTAGCTTCGCCGCTTTTTCATTGGCAACCATCAACATTTCATCAGACAAATCTACACCAGATACATCAAATCCATGCTGCGCCAGTTCTACTGTTATTTCCCCTGTGCCGCATGCTAAGTCCAGGACTTTCCTTCCACCAATTCCGTACTGTTCCAGCTTCGCCGTCAGGATCATCAGCCATTTTTCATATGGAGCGTCCTTCATCAATTCATCGTATACATAGGCAAAGCGTTCGTAAGTCATGGAGTCAATTCACTCTCTAGATCTTCAAAAGGTGCATCTCCCCATAAACGTTCAAGGTTATAATAGTTTCTTTCATCCTTATGGAAAATGTGGGCTACAACATCTCCAAGATCTACAAGGACCCATTTCGCTTCGTCAAAACCTTCAAGGCGTTTTACATTAATCCCTGATTCGTCTGCTTTGCTCTTCATTTCTCGAGCTATAGCTTGTACTTGTTTTTCAGAATTACCATGACAGATTAAAAAGTAATCCGCCACCAAAGAAATACCTTGCATATTTAGAGCAACGATATCCTCCGCTCTTTTATCGTCCGCCGCTTTTGCTGCAATTACAAGAAGTTCACGTTCAGTCATTACATCTTCTCCTTCAAATTCATGATTAAATCATTATATGTCTTAAATGTATCAGGGTAAATTGCCTGATTTCTTTTCATTAAAAATACAACTGTATTCCTTAAAGCTTGAATGACAGCACGATCCAAGCTTTCCTTTGCTGTCTGCCTTACTTCGTCGACTCCAGGAAAAGAACGCCCAGGCTCAATATAGTCAGCAAGATATACGACCTTATCCAAAAGGCTCATACCGACCCTGCCTGATGTGTGATAGGCAATCGCATCCAATATTTCACGGTCAGTGATCCCGGCTTCTTTTTCTACCAGATAAGCCCCTACAGGAGCATGCCACAGTTCCATATTGAATTCAAGTAAATCCGGCGCCATTTTTTCAGAGATTATTATTTGTTCCATTTCCTCTTTTGGACGAAATTTTGCATAATCGTGGAAAATAGCTGCCAGTTCCGCTTTTTTGACATCTGCACCATACAATTCGGCAAGTTCTATTGCTGACTCGACCACGCCCAACGTATGAATATACCTGCGCTCGGTTATTTGTTCTTTGACGAGCGCTAATGCTTTCTCACGATTCATATAAACCATTCCCTTTAATATACTTCACCACTGGATCTGCTATTAAATATTTCACGGTTTTTCCTGTTCGCAATTTCCTTCGTATCATAGAGGAAGAAATGAACATTTGTGGAACCTTCACCATCGTGATTGGATATTCTGTCTTTTCATTATAGCCGGGACGTTTCACTCCGACAAAATTAACTAGGTGCATAAGCTCGTCGATCCGGTGCCAATTAGGTAAATACTCAATCATATCTGCACCTATTATAAAATAAAATTCATTGCTTGGTTCGCGTTCTTTCAGCAATTTAATCGTATCATACGTATAGGATGTGCCTTTTCTTTCTATTTCAATATCCTCAATATAAAAAGATGGGTGTCCAGCTATGGCATTTTCCAACATAGCCAACCTGTCCATATCGGTTACTTCCTCCGTTTTTTCCTTGTGAGGAGGAACATGATTTGGCATGAATCTAATTTCATCTAACTCTAGAGCATCCAGCACTTCATTAGCTATAATTAAATGACCGATATGAGGAGGATTAAATGTACCGCCAAGAATTCCAATTTTTTTCATAGATAGGTTCCTTAAGGTAGTTTAAGTTGTTTGTTTTCTTTTGATTCTTTATATAACACAATTGTGTTACCGATAATTTGAACCAATTCTGCTCTTGCCCCTTTTGATAATGCAAGACCCACATCATTACGGTCTTCTTCACAGTTTTGCAATATGCTAACCTTGATTAGTTCGCGTACTTCTAGCGCCTCACCAATTTGTTTAATGAGATTATCATTAACACCGCCTTTTCCAACTTGAAAAATTGGATTTAGGTGATGGGCCTTTGATCGTAAAAATCTTTTCTGTTTACCTGTTAACATGTGTTACCTCCTAGTTTGTTCGAGACAATATCTGTCATTCTTGCTGTATTAGGCATGATGCCCGTCCATATCTCAAAAGCGAGCGCACCCTGGTAGACAAACATACCAACACCATTTTGCGTTTCCGCCCCTTTTTCCCTCGCTTCACGAAGCAATTTCGTTTGCAAAGGGTTATAGATGATGTCACTGACAAATGCACCAGCCTTCAACTGGTCCAACTTCAACGGAGAATGTTCAATGTGCGGACTCATTCCAGAAGAAGTTGTTTGGATGATTAAATCATATTGTGATAAGCCTTCTTCCGCTTCGGCAATCGTGAGCGCCTTTGATTCTTTATCATATGGGCAATCAGAAACAAGGTGGGCTGCTGTTTCCTTTGTCCGGTTTGCAATATCAACGTGCTTTACACCTTCTTTTACAAGAGTAAAATAAATCGCACGTGCAGCACCGCCCGCTCCGATCACTAACGTTTTTTTAGCCTTAATGTCACCTGATATTTCATCGCATAAAGATTTATAAAATCCTATTCCGTCTGTATTATACCCTATAAATCGTCCATTTTCGTTAATAACTGTATTAACCGCCCCAATTGCAAGGGCCAGTTCATCTACTTCATCAAGAAGTGGGATGACCGTAGTTTTATGAGGAATCGTGATGTTAAACCCTGCTACACCAAGGGCTTTCATACCCTGTACCGCTTCAATCAAGCTCTCTGGTTTTACATGAAAATGGTGATAAACCGCTTCTATATTTTCTTTTTCAAATGCATCATTATGAATGTCCGGAGACATCGAATGCGCAATTGGATCTCCTATTACCCCATATATCTTATTCATAGACAGACGACCCCTATATTTAGATTAAAGATTTTCGAACTATGACGTTCACACCTTTTGGAACGTGCGCAACGATCTTCGCACCTGGTTCATTGACAGTTACCCAGCCAAGGCCTGAAAACACAATATCCATTTTACCATCTTTTAAGGAGAATTCATGAGGAACAAGCTTCGGAAATTCTTCCATCTGTTCAGGACGCGGAGGCGTCAGCAATTCTCCTGCATGATTTTTATATAATTCATCCGCTTTTTCCAGTTTTGTCCGGTGGATATTTAATTCATTCGAAAGATAGCAAGTCAGCGAGCGTCTGCCACCCGAAACATAGTCCAACCGAGCCAAACCGCCGAAAAATAGCGTTTGCTCTTCATTCAGCTGATACACTCTCGGCTTGATTTCCTTCTTCGGCATAATCACCTTGAAATCACGTTTATCTACATAATGAGCCATTTGATGATGATTAATGATTCCTGGTGTATCGATCAAGGCCTGTCCATCATCTAGAGGAATTTCAATCATATCCAAAGTTGTGCCTGGAAAATGAGAAGTCGTGATGATATCCCCTTCACCACTCACCTCTTTAATAAGACGGTTGATGAAAGTCGATTTACCAACATTCGTACAGCCAACAACATAGACATCTTTATCCTGACGATACCGTTCAATCGCATCAGCAGCTTCAAGAATGTGCTTTCCTTTTTCGGCACTGACAAGGAGAACATCAACCGGATTCAATCCCAGTTCCTTCGAAGATTGTTTCATCCAATTAATCAATTTGTTCGGCTTTACTGATTTGGGCAGTAAGTCCACCTTATTACCAATTAAAAGAACATCATTTCTGCCTACAAAGCGATGAAGGCCTGGCAGCCAGCTTCCATTGAAATCAAAAATATCGACGATTTTGACGATTAATGAATCAGTTTCGCCTACTTTATTCAAGATTTTCAAGAAGTCATCGTCTGTTAAGGAAACATCCTGAACTTCGTTATAATGTTTCAGCTTAAAGCAGCGCTGACAAACAATGCTCTCTTTTTCAAGTGCTGATTTAGGCGCAAAGCCTAATTCCTTCGGATCTTCCGTCTGGACCTTAACGCCGCAGCCGATGCACACTAATTCTTGATGATTGTTCAATTGTGATCCTCCCATTCTATCATTCCTTTTCGTTTAAAAAACGCCATAATCTTTCTTTCAAAATAACGATTGATTTTCGTTCTGAATTCGTCAGTCTGTGCGACAGGGACCACTAGGATGGTATGAAACCCACCTCTATTTCCGCCCAATACATCCGTCAATAACTGATCGCCGATTACCACTGTTTCCTCTACCTTCAATCCCATCGTCTTACGGGCTTTATGGAAAGCTTTCGCCATCGGCTTTCTAGCCTGAAAAATAAATGGAATATGAAGCGGATCGGAAAAAGCACGTACCCGTTTTTCATTATTATTGGACACAATCGTCACTAAAATCCCATGGTCCCGCATATTGTCAAACCATTTGATTAAATCAGGGGTAGCGGTTGGCCTGTCCCATTCAACGAGTGTATTGTCTAAATCAGTAATAACTCCCTTAATCCCTCTTTTTTTCAAATCTTGAGGATCTATATTAAAAATGCTTTTAACATGTTCACTCGGCAAAAATAATTTAAGCATATTGACACCTCTATAATTTTCATAAAATTTACCGTCTCCATCATATCGAATTTTTGGCTTACTTTCAAAAAAAATTAGGAACGAAGGGCTATCGGTAAAAAATCATCATAATGTAAGTTTTCTAATATGGAAAGGCATTTTTCGAAAAGACTAGAAAATCCAACTGTCTGAACAGACGAAAGAACTAATTATTACTAAAAGAATTCGACAAAAATTTCATTAACCTGACCTGTGGATAACTTTACTAACATTTTCCATACTGTTGTGTATCTATTCGTTCACCTTGTAAACAACTTAACCACAGGTTATCCACTTTCAACTGTGGATAACAGAACGATTGTTCTCTACGTTTATTTCTGATACAGTAGGGGTACATCATGGATGACCTACTAATATATGCAAGTAATTACAAAAATATTCCTCGCAATCCCTACTGGAGGTGAGCAGCCGTAAATGGCGTTCTGATGCAAAAACTATCTGATGATCTGTTGCTGGAATCCTATTTTAAAGCGCAATATTTAAAGTTAAGTACCGATTTCATCCGCCTCATAGAAACGGAAATTCATCGAAGATCTTTGACACATAAAATCCGATCAATATTTTAAAATGAAATACATAGGCTGACAAAACATGTCAGCCTTCTTATTTTTATTTGATGATTATTAAACGACTCTCATGTACCCAATCTTTTCACCGACACGGACATCAGCGGGAATAGATAAGTTTTCATCGAGTTGATAACTGTTTTTCTCAAAAAGCATCACGACTGTTGAACCAAAACTGAAATAAGAAAATTCCTGTCCTTTTTCTAAGTGATTCGATTCATCAGTAATAACGATGGAATTAATATACATGGCACCGACTTTCACCATTGCTAAACATCCCGCCTCATTTTGAAGCTCTGTTATTGTACGATAATTTTTCGATAATGGCTCTTTTCCATATTTCATTCCCCATTTATTAACAGGGTAAGATTTCTTTCCAAGCGTCCAACGTTTTACCACAGAACCCGAAATAGGCGCATGAATCCTATGATAATGACTCGGGCTTAAGTATAACACGAGATATTTACCACCTAGGTACTTTTCTAAAAAAAGCGCGTCCCCTAGCATTTCCTCTATCGAATATACTTTTCCCTTTACTACAATTTTTTTATCAGCTCGAATTTCCCCTGCATCCTCGAGCACACCATCTACAGGACATGCTACTGCAGAAGATTCCACCGTAATTGGCCTTGCCTCCCGCTTTAAGTGTCTTGTAAATAACTCATGCAGATTGTTGTACGTTTTTAGGTCCTTACCAAATTCTTGTTGATTAAGGTTAAAAGTTTTTACATAAAATAAAATCAACGGCTTACTCCAACGAGATTGGCTAAAATGCTTTAATATACCTGACGAATACCTTCCATTCGTCAGTTCAATAAGAATACGATAAAAAGATTGATACAAACAAAACCACTCCAAATTGTAAAATAATTCTAAAACCCCTTGCATAAATTGTGTTAAATAAAATATTATTATATAATAAATACTTATGTTTACTATATTTTGTTTTTATTTGTTTTATTTGAAAGGAGTGAAAAGATGTTTTTATTACACGCCCTAGATCAAACCATTAAAAAAGTGAAAGCCCAAACAGCAAATATACTTACTTTAATGAATTTATCCCTTGGTGGATTTGCAATAATTGCCGTGATGCACGGCCAATTGAATTTAAGCTTGCTTTTAATTTTCCTAGCTGCCCTTGCAGATCGCTTTGACGGTATGGTTGCCAGGAAGTTTAACATTGAATCGGAATTAGGTAAGCAACTTGATTCCATGTGCGATATTATTTCTTTCGGCGTTGCACCAGCTCTATTATTATACCAAGGAATTTTAATAGAATTCGGAGCTCCAGGCACACTATTTACGGTTTTTTACATCGGCTGTGGCGCATTTCGTCTAGCCCGTTTTAACATCAGTGAAAGCAATGGATATTTTACCGGCGTTCCGATTACCGTTGCAGGCTGTTTAGCCACCGTTAGTTATTTAGCCATTCCTTATCTCCACCCGGTCTTTTTCTTATCCCTCATGATTATATTATCATTACTTATGGTCAGTCCATTTAAACTGAAAAAAGTTTAAATGGGAAAGCGGATGTCCTAAACCGGACATCCGCTTTTTTGTTCTTATTTTAACTAGACCAAGTTTATGCTTTTTGAACTAGAGGATCGGTCAAACGGATGAACTCTTCGACATCCTCCAGACAGGCAGTAACCGCTTCTTCCCAAAAATCACGGGTAGTTAAATCCACGCCTAAATGTTTCTCTGCCAAGTCCTCGACCTTCATGGAACCGGTGTCCTTTAGTAAAGCAATATATTTTTCTTCAAACCCAGAAGGTTCTTTAAGCGCATTCGCGTAAATGCCTAACGAGAACAAGAATCCGAATGTGTATGGGAAATTATAAAACGGTACACCTGTTATATAGAAATGAAGCTTTGAAGCCCAAAACGTTGGATTATACTCACTTAGCGCATCACCATAGGCTTCTTTTTGCGCTTCAACCATTAGTTCATTTAAGCGTTCGGCACTGACATATCCCTGTTTTCTCTCATCGTAAAATCTTGTCTCAAATAAGAAACGAGCATGGATATTCATCAACAATGACACAGAACGTTGAATTTTATCTTCTAAAAGAATCAGTTTTTCTTCCTCATTTGTCGCTTCTTTCACTGCTGCATCCGAAACGACCATCTCTGCAAACGTAGAGGCTGTTTCTGCCACGTTCATTGCATATGATCGATTCAATGGATGGATATCCCTCATCGCATATGAATGGAAAGCATGCCCCAATTCATGAGCCAATGTCGACACATTCGAAGGGGTGCCCGAATACGTCATAAAAATCCGGGATTGCTTATCCAAAGGGAAACTTGTGCAAAAACCGCCTGGCTTCTTTCCTGGTCTGTCTTCTGCTTCAATCCAGCTGTCTTCAAATGCTTTTTGAGTGAAGTTCGCTAACTGAGTTCCAAATTTAGAAAATTGCTGCACGATAAAATCTGCACCTTCTTGATAATTCATTACCTTTGACTCTGCTGTAACAGCGAGAGGAGCATCCAAATCAGCCCAACTTAATTTCTCCAAATCAAGTAATTCCGCCTTCCTATGTAAAAACTTCACTAGCGGCTCCTTATTTTCGGCAATTACGGTCCACATGCTCTCGAGGGTTTCTTTCTTCATCCTGCCGATTTCTAGCGGCTCCTTCAAAATATCATCCCAGCCTCTTTTTTCATTCACACTGAGACGAAAGCCTGCTAAATGATTCAAAGTCCGGGCAAAAAGATCACTTTTTTCATCCCAAGCCTGTTCCCAAGCAGTAAACAATTCATTCCGGACGTTTTTATCCGGATCAGAAAATTTATTAGCCGCCTGACCAACAGAAAGTGCTTCACCCTTAAATGGGATGGTCATCGAGCCCACAATTGTATCATACATTTGGCTCCAGCCTTCAAACCCGTCCATGGATAGTTGGGTGATTAGTGACTCTTCCTTAACAGAAAGCCTTTCCTTCGCTCTTTCTCTACGTTCATTCAATACATATTTCAGTTCATTCAACGGTTCTTTATTGAGGATACTCTGAAAAAACACCTCATCAAGCTCCACTAGCTTTTCATCCAGTTTACTTACCACCATTTTTAGTGACGCCACACTCTTCAATTGTTTTATTCGCAGTTGACCTGCCTTTTTATCCTGTGCATTTTGAGCTTCCAGGCATCCTATAAAGGCGCTAGCCTGTCTCGATTTCATATTTAAATTTTTATAAAGATCAAATGCCTGGATCAAACTGATTTCATCATTTTCTTCTGAATTTATCTTACTTACAAGACGATCAAATTCTTGAACCTCTTGATTGATTTCATCTAAAAAAAGCAGGAATTCCTTAGAAGAGCTTCCTCCTTTAAAAAAGATATCCAAATCCCATGTTAAAGAATATTCCATTTTCTGTTTGCCCCCTTTTATCAATAAACCTATTATAGAGGTTTTACCTATATTTTTCTAACTAAAAAGAATTTTCAGTAATTTTTCAAAACATTTTTCTATATCCATAATTAAAAGCATGTTATGATGTTTATATCCTTAGGAAAGGGGAAGGTTTACATGAAACTATTTATCCAGCTGTCAGCCATTACCCTGCTTCTTTGGACACTACATATACCTCTTCAACATCACATACAGCCATTAAACCTTGAAGAACACACTGATGTTCATCACTGGGATAAGGCCGAGAAAAAGCTCCCGTTCATACCTTTCTTAGGTTCCTGGCAGGACGTTATCCTTTTTCTTACTTTCGAATTTTGCATTTTTAATTTTCTTTATTTTCACTCAAATCTTCGACGGAGATTTCTCAGTCCAGTCTTTTTCCAGGCGAATTACGTATCCACAAACTCTAAGATTTTATAAAAAAATAAAATCGAGGAGTGATGAACATGTGGTTCCGCCTAATAATGATTGGTGTCTTTTCTTTAACTGCTTCACGTCTGTTCCTTTCCCAAGGTATTGAGATTTATCATGCCTTTGCAGAACTATTCAGAAATAAATATTAAAACAAAAAGAGTGCGGGAAGTTTGACCGCACTCTTTTTGCTTTAAAAAATGATTTTTATCCTTTTGCTTTCTTTTCTTTCTCTTTTTCCGCTCGATAAAACTCATGGAACATCTTCATCAAGGCACGTTTTTCAATACGCGATACATAGCTACGGGAAATCCCAAGTTCTTTAGCAATTTCCCGCTGGGTTTTTTCCTTTTTTAAATCTAATCCGAACCTGCCAACAATGACTTCCTTTTCCCGTTCATCCAAAATATCAATATACTTTTTCACCTTTTCAATTTCCATATTGAGCTGAATCGTATCAATGACATCTTCTGATTCTGATTTCAACACATCAATTAAACTGATTTCGTTTCCTTCTTTATCCTGACCAATCGGGTCATGTAATGAAATATCCTTTTTCGTTTTTTTTGTTGCTCGTAAATGCATCAGGATCTCGTTCTCGATACAACGTGCTGCATATGTGGCCAGCTTCGTACCCTTTCCATCGGAATAACTTTCAATGGCCTTTATCAAGCCTATTGTCCCAATCGAAATCAGATCCTCTGTATCTTCGCCTGTATTCTCGAATTTCTTGACGATATGGGCAACAAGCCTGAGGTTATGCTCGATAAGAATGTTACGGGCATCACCATCACCCTCACCCATGAGCTTCAGGTATTTCTTTTCGTCCTGGGATGACAAGGGCTGGGGAAAAGCGTTGTTTTTTACATAGGAAACTAATAAGTAAAATTCTTTGATAATATAGCCTACAGCTGTAAGTATTCCGGGCATTGGTCTCATCCTCCCGTTTCTTTGGTTTCCCTATTCATAACTATGCAACAGTGGGCTTGTTCGTGTCTGTACCACTAAAAGAAATCATGAAAGTAAAAAAATGTCTAAAACAAGAATGGTTGAAATCCCAATCGGACAAATACAAAAATTCATATAATGATAGTGAATTTTTAGGGAGAGGGGGTTTTTACTATGGGATATAACTATGGACCATACGGGTACAACTATGGTTATCCGGGTCCAGCACCTTATTATGGAGGAGGATGTTACGGGTTTGGGTATGGCCTCTTTATTGTCCTCTTGATTTTATTGCTCATATTCGGCTTTTGGTGGCTGCCGGGATGTGGGTTTGGAGACGGTGGACTCGGTCCCTGCTGCTGTTAAAAGCATATAAAAAACTCGGCTGAAATGCCGAGTTTTCTACTTTACATTATTACTTCAAACTGTGAAGCGGCTGATCGGCATCGACGGAAACATTTACAGCGATTACAGTTCCGATGACAGTAGTAAAAATAAGGATCATTACCATTGAGAACATCAAGAATCACTCCCCATATCTAACTTATCTTCAATTTATCATGTTTCCGCTGCTCTTAACCGTTGCTTATTTGAACAATTTACATACAAACAATGGCAGTACTGTGAAAGGTAAACAAATCCATTAGCCGGTATCCTTCTCATTCCAATAACAATACTTATCTCCTTTTATATAAACCAATTTAATCATATTTACCTCCACCTTTCCTAAAATTTATAAATCCTAACGGATAACCGTACATATCAAGTCTTAGAAAAAAGGACGATGCTTCATTGCATTGTTTAAGTGCTCTTCACGAAGCTTGTTAATTCTCTCCTGTTGCAAACATTCTTCAGCAGTCATTTTTTTCATTTTTATTGTGATTGTAAAAAATAGCATATTCAGTGTCATAATATCACCTCCTTTAAGGGAGCGGCTTACCAAAAAAGGCATAAAAAGGCCGCAGAAAGTTACTTCCTCCTGCGGGATTTTTAAGAGAATATAAAAAGACCGCAGGATAAAAGACTTCTCCCTGCGGCCGCTATGTCTGAATGATTAATAAAGCCAAAATTGCTTTAGAAATATTCCGCTTTGCACAGGTCGAATAGTATGTGATTGTTATTTGAAACAGTCCAGCCAATCTGATTAGTGATGGATCCTTGTAGATACAATTTCATTTTCATCGACCTCCTTTGGAATATTTTTTATTACCTGGTAAGTATATCCACAAATGGCATTTTTGTAAACGGCTTTTGCCTATTTTTTTGAAAGTTCTTTCTTTTTTCCTATTTTCATTAGAAATTCACAGCTAAGGGAGGAAATTAGTATGAAAAAGCAGCCCTATCCTGTTATTGATTTTCTCTAGATGTTTAAAAAACAAAAAAGCCTGATTCTCCGTCAACATCTACGAAGAATCAGGCTTGCTTTTATTGTTTTAAAGAGTCATGGTCATCCATTTCTGCCAAGATCTTTTTATATTTATTAGATAATCTGAAAAATAGAATAGACATACCGAGGAACAAAATTGTGGCTCCCATATAGACATTCGTGGAAACCATCGTTTTTTCAACAGAAGGGAGTATGGTTCCTAAATAGAAGAACGATCCCACACATAGCAAGGTAATCGCAAATTGTTTAAAATCCGTCTTTTTTGAGCGTAGGACTGCAGCCGTTTGTTTTTTACGATTTTTCATGCCATTTCCACCTTCTTTCAAGCTAGTAAGTAATCGATATTTAATTCTACCATATTTATTCCAAATGCTACGGTGTAAATAATGGCAGTAAGCCGTGAAGATGATACTGTCCGTTTAATCCCTTAGCGCCTGTTCCAAGTCTTCCACTAGGTCTTCCACATCTTCAAGACCTACGGAAATACGAATTAATCCATCGGTGATTCCAAGTTCAGCACGGCGATCTGCCGGAATAGAGGCATGCGTCATCAAAGCTGGAACCGAGATTAAGCTCTCCACTGCACCAAGGCTTTCAGCAAGGGTAAAGTATTTTACTTTCTCCAGCACACGTTCGGCCTTTTCGGCACTGCCGACATCGAATGAAACCATACCGCCAAAGCCACGTGATTGTTTTTTGGCAATGTCATGGTTTGGATGGTTTTCAAGACCTGGATAATAGATTTTTGAAACTCCTTTATGCTCGGTTAAGAAACGAACGATTTGAGAAGTGTTTTTTTCATGCTCTTCCATCCTGATGCCAAGCGTTTTCATGCCACGCATCAGCAGCCATGAATCTTGAGGCCCTAGCACGCCCCCTGTAGAGTTTTGGATGAAATGAAGGTCATTACCAAGTTTTTCATCATTCACCACGACAAGACCCGCTACAACATCGCTGTGCCCCCCAAGGTACTTCGTCGCGCTATGAAGTACGATATCTGCTCCAAGGTTAAGTGGATTTTGCCAGTATGGCGTACTGAACGTATTATCCACAATAGTAAGCAAGCCGTTTGCATTAGCTATTTTAGATACCGATTCAAGATCAGTAATTTTCAATAATGGATTCGTCGGTGATTCAATGAACAATGCTTTTGTATTAGACTTGATTTCTTTTTCGATAGTGTGAATATCACTCGTATTGACGAAGGTCGCTTCTATGCCGAACCGGTTCAGCACTTTTGTCATGATCCGAAAAGAACCTCCATATACGTCATCGGTCAGCAATACATGATCACCTTGATTGAGCAACATCATCACCGCCGTTATCGCTGCCATTCCTGAACCGAAGGCGAATCCTCTTTTTCCTTCTTCAAGATCCTTGATCAATTCCTCAAGGGCATGGCGGGTTGGGTTGCCTGTACGTGAATATTCATATCCTCGATCTTTACCCAGACCATCCTGTTTATAAGTGCTCACTTGATAAATCGGCACCGACACCGCTCCCGTTTTTTCATCACCAAAAATACCGCCATGGATCATTTGTGTTTTTTTCCTCATTTTCAAAGACCTCCCTGATAAATGTTTTTGCTTAAGTACCGTTCACTGGAATCCGGAAATATCACAACGATATTCGAACCCGGGGTAGCTTTAGCTGCTTCTTTCAATGCCGCTGCAAATGCCGAGCCAGAAGAACTTCCAACAAGAAGTCCCTCTTTAAGCGCCAATTCCTTCACCATTTGGAACGCCTCATCATCGCTTATCGTATGAATCTGATCAAAGTACGTTTCATCCATGTAGCTTGGTAAAAATTCCATCCCGATCCCCTCTGTTTTATGGGGACCAGCTTTGCCTCCGTTTATAATAGATCCTTCCGGTTCGACAATGATCGTTTTGACCGCAGGATTTTTTTCTTTTAAATAACGCGATGTACCCATGAAAGTGCCCCCTGTTCCCGCACCGGCAACAAACACATCCACATTGCCAGCCAGCTGCTCCCAAATTTCAGGTCCCAATGTTTTATAATAGGCATCCGGATTGGATGGGTTGGAAAACTGCTCTGGACAATAGGATCCTGGAATTTCATCCAGCAGCGCCTTCGCTTTGCGGATTGCACCTAGCATTCCTTCCTCTGTCGGGGTCTGGACCACTTTTGCTCCAAGGGCACGCATCAGTTCCTGTTTCTCGGCGCTGAATTTCTCGGGTACACAAAATATTACATCAACACCACTGTTTATCGCAGCAAGGGCCAGGCCAATCCCAGTATTCCCTGCAGTCGGTTCAATGATGGTTCCGCCCTTTTTCACATTCCCTGACTGTAATGCTTGCGCCAAAAGTTCCTGGCCAAGCCGATCTTTCACGCTGCCGCCAGGGTTAAAGTATTCCAGCTTGGCAAAGATCCGGACTTGATCCGGAAGAGGGAAGTGGGTGATTTCCATTATCGGGGTCTCCCCAATCAATTCATGAATATTTTGATAGAACTTCATAATCGGACATCCTTTCATAGTTATCCTACCAATTTAGTGAGTTATATGCAAGAAATAATCAGCGGAAAAGATTCCCGCTGATCACTGGGCATTTATTTCATTTTTTCGACCATTTTCAAAATCAGTGCCGCTGAATGAAGCGCAGCCGTTTCCAGGAATTTATCAAAGGAAATATTGGATTCCTTCCCTGCTATATCAGAAAGGGAACGAATGATGACGAACGGTGTTTTGAATTGAAAGGCTACCTGTGCAATGGCTGCCGCTTCCATTTCCACCGCGTATAAGTCCGTAAACTTCCCTCTGACGAATTCAACTCGAACTGGATCATTCATGAATGAATCCCCCGTCACGATCAACCCTTTCGCCACTTGTATATCTTCGATTTCTTTAGCCGCTTCTTCTGCGATGGCGAAAAGCTTCTCGTCCGGGATAAATGCTGCTGGCAATTGCGGTACTTGACCGTATTCATAGCCAAAGATTGTCACGTCAACATCATGGTGGCGCACTTCTGTTGAAATGACCACATCCCCGACATTAAGCGCTGGATGATACCCTCCTGCAGATCCTGTATTAATGACCGCATCCGGTTTGAATTTTTCTAAAAGAATTGTTGTGGACATCGCAGCATTCACTTTACCAATTCCCGATTTAAGTAAAATGACCTCAATGCCGTTCAGTATCCCTGTGTTGAATTCGGATCCGGCAATCGTAACCTGCTCCAAACCTTCCAATTTATCACGTAAAATCGTAACTTCTTCTTCCATTGCTCCGATTATGGCTACCTTCATTAGTAAAAACCTCTTCCTATAATTTTTCAGCCTCCATAATCCAGACAAATTGATTGCAGCGCTCAAAGTTCACTTTAAATCCATGTGTTTCAAGTGCTTTTTCTAAAAAAGGAATGGTCGTATAATATTCCGTTTGCAAATCGTTTGCCAAATTATGAAAGCCTGCATGCTTTGCATCTTGAATCGCTTGTTCATGCGCGTCTCTCGATTGATACATTGTATCCGCAAACACTATTTTACCACCTGTATTCAGTAACTTTCCATAGTTCGCTATAGCTTTTTCTTTTTCTTCATCGGTTAAATGGTGAAAAGCATACGTACTCACAATCGAATCTACTTGTTTAGGCTCCGGAAAATCCATAAAATCACCATCGATAATTTCTGTTTTTCCCCTTAACTTGCTAACCGCTATTTCCCTCATTGCTGGTGACGGCTCAATTCCAGACACCATAAGACCTTTCTTCACCAGCCTTGCCGTTAAATTCCCGGTCCCTACCCCAAACTCCAGTACATGACCGTGAGCCCGACTCGTGACGCTGTCTAATATGTTGTCATAATGTTTAAAAACCTCTTGATATTCAATATCGTGGCCACCGACGGTATCATCATACGATTTCGACCATTCCTCAAATAACTCTACAAATTCTCTGCCCATTTTAATCACCTTTTTATGATAAGATAATAAAACCTATAAGCATAATATGAAATGAATCTAAGAACAGTTCTTATTTTTTAGGCAAATCTATCATTCAAGTTCAGATTCTATTCATTTGGTGTTAAACTAACACTATTAAAACGTTGGAGGAATACAGAAATGAATTTTCAACTCGACTTAAACTTATTCGAAGATAAAATTGAATTTTTTGAAGCAGAAAGCATCAAGAACCTAGAAGAAAAAATCCAGTCACAAATCGAAATCAATAAAGCGATCATGCTTCAAGTCCACTCCGTATCGCACCAAATGTATGTCAGTGAAGAGGGCAGAAGATTTTACAGTGCAGTCGTTCACTTTAAAGCCAAAAAGTAATCTTTATTATCAATGAAAAACCCCCGAAAAGAGGCATTCTTTTCGGGGGTTTTTCATTTTGAAGATATATTCATATAAACTCTGACTTTTATTTCTTATCGTTCGTCTTCAATTCTTCAACCTTTACGGGCTTCCAACCTGATCCGTCTACCCATTCAATATAAACGCGGAAGGTTTTAGGGTTGTCCCCTTCTGATACGGTACCGATTGCAGTGTTAGGTGATCCGCCGTTTTGAAGCCACCACAGTCTCATGTTACCTTGGTCAATACCTGCTCCATGAGCAATCGCTTTACTCATTTCATTCCAATCAACAGAGTTCTTTTGAAAGCTTGTTGTGTGTTCACCGGATTGCTCTGTACCAACTGGTTTCCAGCTCTCGCTCTTGTATGTTGTCGCGACATTGCCATCTCCGCTTCCTTCCACTTCGACAAGCTTAGCGTCCTCTGCTTTATCTGTGTCTGTATCTGGATTTGTGTCTGTTTCTGTATCTGGATTTGTGTTTGTGTCTGTGTCTGTGTTTGTGTCTTTATTTGCGTCTGTATCTGTGCCATCTTCAGTATTTTCTTCTGTACCTTCTTCAGTTGCTTTGCTATCTTCGTCTTCATCTTCCTTAGTCAAATCAGTATCTTCTTCTTTGCCAGCAGGTTTATCCACTTTCTTTTTCGCATCTTTTTCAACGGTCTGCTTTGGTTCAGTTGTAGCTTTTTCTGTATCAGTGCCATCATCACTTAAGAAAATAGAGACGGCGACAATGACAATAAGAATCGAGACAACGGTGATTGCGATATTATATATTTTATTTACTTTTCTTTTTTGATCTCTCTGATTGTATCTTGAGCCCAAGGTCCATTCCTCCCTTACCATTTCGTCCTGCCTCATTTTAACATGATTTGGCTAGAGATAGAAGGGAAGGCTTTCCTAGACTTTTCGTCAATTCTTGCACTAGTCCTGGTTCTTGGAGTACATAACTTTTACAATATCTGAAAAAAGAGGCGTCATGCTGGCACTATCTTCTTTCGTTTCAAAACTGACTGTAACCAATGAATATTTAGGATTCTTATAAGGGAAATAGCCTGCAAACCATTTATTGAGCTCCCCTTTTTCAGTTTTCGTCTGTGCTGTTCCAGACTTGCCTGCGACCTCTACAGGCAGATCCTTCAAGGAAGCACCAGTCCCTTTCTCTTCGGTTACGACTTTCCGTAAAAGATGCTGCAGCTTCATTGTTGTATAGGGAGAAAGGGAATTTCCATCCATACTTTTATTTGGAAAGCTTACAACGGTCGTACTATTGTTAAATTCAACCTTTGACACGGCTTTAACCTGTTCTTTCTTACCGCCACGGGCAATCGTAGCCATCATGTTGGCTATTGCAAGCGGTGTCGTTTGGACATCCTTCTGACCAATTGCTGTTTGGGCAATCATTTTAGGGTCCTTTTTTAAATCGTCATCATGCCAGACCTTTCCTTGTTGTTCATGATACAGTTGAGTAACTGCTGTATGATACACATCCCCCTGCCATCCTGATTCTCCGATTAAGCCTAACATTTTCGCATATTTATCCAGATAGTCAGGGTCTTTCACAGCGATTTCCTGTGACAACTCAGCAAATGTCCTGTTACAGCTTTGAGCAAAGCTGTTTTCAAAATTAAGCATGCCCAGATCCCTCTGTTTATCTGTTTTTCCGTCAATCGTCAAATTACAATTGAATGTTCTTGTAGGACTAGCTGCTTCATAATCAATTGCAGCTGCAGCTGTGACCGTTTTGAAAACGGAACCTGGCGTTTTTTGAGTTAGCATCATATTGATGGCTCCTTCGCCATTCGGATCCTTTATATCAAGTGCTGGACGTGATACCATGGCTACGATCTCACTTTTTTCTATATCAATCAGTACGAGACCCCCTTTTTTTATTCCGCGTTCGTCAACAAGCTTCTCCGCTTTTTCCTGGATTTCTTTATCAATCGTTGTTACAACCTTCACTGGGTAGAGCGGGTTTGCAGGTTCTACGTATTTTACATCCACACCGAACATTGGACCGCCAGTGGCATCTACATGAAAAACGAGTTTTGATTCTCCTGCTGAAAGCAAGAATTCGTCAAAGGTTCTTTGCAGTCCAGTATTGCCGATCTTCGTTTCGGCAGCTAGTTCCACATCCGGGTAACGCTTTTTCTTTTCGGCATCTGATATATTCGTCGTGCCAATCAATTGCGCTGCCGGAGTTTGATCGTGATATAGCTTTTCTTTCACAGCAAAAACCCCAGGGATCTTCATTTCATTGATAGCCTTCGATTGGCTGGCCGTTAACTCAATCGGTTTATCTCCACCAAAAACAAATGGTTCATCCGATTCCGCAATTGCCCTTTTCAACTCCGATTCCGGTCTGCCGATAATCGAGGCAATTTCTTCTATAGGCCATGTCATTTTGTTCAAAAACGGAAACAGCACAAGGGTTGGAATCTCTTCATGGGCAAGCGGCTCTCCATTTCTGTCATAAAACTTCCCCCGCCCATCATCAATCTTTAAAATCTGCGACCGCTGGTTTACACTTGCTTCTATTAAATTCACATCATGTTTAGAGAAAGATTCTGTCGATACAAGTTGGATGTAGGCAAGCCTGCCTATAAGCATTAGCATCAAAGTAGCCAATACAATAGCCAGCATCCTCATTCGTTTCTTTTTCATAAAAATACACCTCGTAACCATTGTTGACGAGGTGTGAATTTTTAAACAATTATGAACAAATTTAAAGTAGCTTGAATTTCTACTTTCATTCAACTTATAGAGAGACTAACATGAAACCGACAAAAAGAGGATGCCCTAAGGGGCATCCTCTTTAAATGTCATTAGCTAATAGAAACGATTTTGACGCTCATTTCGCCGCCAGGTGTCATAATCGAAACCTTGTCGCCGACTCTTTTTCCAATTAAGCTTTTGGCAATTGGTGAATCATTTGAAATTTTCCCTTCGAATGGGTCCGCTTCAACGCTACCCACGATAGAATAGGTTTCTTCGTCACCGTTTGGAAGTTCTACAAACGTTACAGACTTTCCAAGTGAAACTGTATCTGTATTCGAATCATTGCCTTCAATGATTTTTGCATTACGAATCATGTTTTCGATTGTAGTAATACGCCCTTCAACAAATGCCTGCTCTTCTTTTGCGGAATCGTACTCTGAGTTCTCAGAAAGATCTCCAAAACTGCGGGCGATTTTAATTCTCTCTACAACTTCTTTTCGTTTAACTGTTTTTAATTGTTCCAGTTCCTGTTCAAGCTTTAACTTACCTTCTTTAGTCATTGGATATTCTTTTTCAATTGCCAAAACCCTTCACTCCTTCTAATTCTTTACAGCAAGCATTCGCTGTGACAAGTTTATGTACTATATAGTTCTTAACCCTAAAACTTGAATCAGATTTATAAGTGCACGCCTTTAATAAAGCACACGCTTTGATACTAAGAAACAAACTGTTCCTTAGTATATAAACCGACTGCATTGAGCAGCCGGTTCGTTCTGTATCAAGAATAGAGTATTGCGTTTTCCAACATTTGTCCAGTCTTTCCCAATAAATAAATGGGATTTTTATAAAAAACGAAGGAAAATGGCACCTATCATTATTTATGCTATGTTATTACAAAAAAGACTTTTGTTCAAGGATTGTTTGAATTTTTGTCACCATAAGGTCAATCGCCACATGGTTTTGACCACCTTCAGGAATAATAATGTCCGCGTAACGTTTTGTCGGTTCGATGAACTGATTGTGCATCGGGCGAACGACACTGATGTATTGATCGATGACAGAATCTATGGAACGGCCGCGTTCTTTAATATCTCGCGTCATTCGGCGAAGTATCCGCAAGTCTGCATCAGTATCTACATAGAGCTTCATATCCATCAAATTTCGAAGGCGCTCATCTTCCAGCACCAGAATCCCCTCAAGAATGATAACATCCTGTGGTTCAACGGTGATGACTTCATCTGAACGTGTATGAATCGAATAATCATAAACAGGCTTTTCTATCGTTTCATAGCTTAGCAACGCATTAAGATGCTCGATTAACAAATCATTGTCAAATGCGAGCGGATGATCATAATTTGTTTTCAATCGTTCTTCAAACGGCAGATGGCTCTGATCTTTATAATAATAATCTTGTTCGATCATCAAGATTGAATGCCCTTGAAAGAATTCAAAAATTGAACGGGTAACACTTGTTTTACCTGACCCTGATCCGCCGGTAACTCCGATTACTACTGGTTTTTTCCCTGTCATGTTAATTCTCCTTCCGCATCATATTGTTCACATATACTTGCTTATCTACTTGAATGCGGACAATTTGAAGCGGATGGCGTGCTGCGTCCAACTCATTACCTGACTCATCCCAGATCGTGCCAATTTTTTGAGTGAAGTTTTCGATTTCCGGTCCGAAAAATTCCACTTCATCGCCAGGCTTGAAGAAGTTACGCTGCTGCAGGGTGACGATTTGAGATTCTTCATTGTAATCAAGTACCAGTCCAGCGAAGTCGAAGCGAGTCTTTACGGTATGATTCCCGAACATTTGCTGTTTATACCCAGGAATTTCTCCCTCCATGAACGCTGATGCTGTCTCGCGGTTCGCACATTTGTCCAACTCTTCCAACCATTCTTGCTTAATCTTGAAATTATCCGGATCGGCACAATACGCATCAATCACCTTACGATAGACACTGACTACTGTAGCGATATAATGAATGGACTTCATCCGGCCTTCGACTTTTAAGCTATCAATGCCAATTTCAATCATGCCAGGCAAAGATTCAATCAATTTCAAGTCTTTCGGACTCATTGCGAATGGAGCATCTTCTTTATCAAATAAAGCTTTTTCCCCGTCTTGATTTAATTCATATAAATCATAATCCCAACGGCAAGACTGGCAACAGCCGCCTCGGTTCGAATCACGTGCAGTCATATGGTTTGAAAGGGTACAGCGACCAGAATAGGCAATACACATTGCACCGTGAACGAACGCTTCGATCTCAATATCGACTTTCTCCTTCATTTCACGGATTTCCTCAGCACTTGTCTCACGTGCTAAAACAACACGCTCCAGACCTTCCTCTTTCCAGTACTGAACAGCCTTCCAATTCGACAACGACTGCTGTGTGCTTAAATGGATTTCAACGTTAGGAGCAACCCGCTTACAAGTTTCAATGATTAATGGATCAGCAACGATAATTCCATGAACTCCGGCATCCTGAAGGCCTTCCAGATATTCTTCAAGTCCATCGATATTTTCATTATGAGCGAAGATATTCGTAGTCACATATACTTTAGCACCATATTTTTTAGCGAATTCGACGCCTTCCTTCATTTCCTCAAAAGTGAAGTTACCGGCATTTGAACGAAGTCCGTATTCCTGTCCGCCAATAAACACGGCATCTGCGCCATAATGGACAGCTATTTTTAATTTTTCCAGGTTGCCAGCGGGAGCCAGCAATTCTGGTTTTTTAACAATGACTCTCTTTCCATCAACTATTTTGGAAATTTTATTAGCAATAGCATTCAAGGCTATTCCTCCTCTTTCTCTTACCCTTTTCTTTAATAAACCGATTCTTTAAAGAAGAATCCTGTATCCAACTCACGGTTTTCCGGCTGAATCGCTTTAACCTTTTCATATAGTTCTGTTTTCATATCATCATAACGATCCGTATCTTCTACACATACATCAATCGCTTCACGATATAATTTTGTTATTTCTACGATATACTCAGGCGTTTGTAACACCCCTTCAATTTTCAAAGAATCAATATCCGCTTCAATTAATTCCTGAAGTTCATCAATCATGCACATATCGTTCGGACTCATGATGTGCGTTCCATTTTCGTCTTCATAAATCGGATATTTATTTTCACGTTCCTTGTCATGCAGGAACATACTTTTTTGTTCCTTCCGATTTTCCACTTCTAACGCTTTGCCTTGGTATTCGAAATAGTTACCTAGCAGTGTGCGCTTCGATTGGAACATGCACGTCATGCCATGGACCTGCACTTCAATCTCGACTTCGGCATTTTCCTTCATTTCAACAATTTCGTCCAAACTTATTTCACGAGCAGCCAAGGCACGGACAGCACCGCGTTTCCCCCAATAATTACACGTGTACCAGTTCGTTACCGTCATCTCTGTATTCCAGTGCAACGGCATATCCGGCGCTACAGCTCGAACGGCCATTAGGACAGCAGGATCTCCGAAGATAATCCGGTCGGCCCCTGCTTCCTTAAGGAAAACGACATATTCTTCAAGCTCGTCCACTTTTTCATTATGAAAAATAGCATTCATAGACACGTATACTTTTTTACCTGCTGCATGTGCAAGTTCAATTGCTTTCTTGACGTCCTCACGTTTGAACTCCCCTGCTAGACGAAGCGCATAACGTTGTTCTCCGATAACGAATGCATCAGCACCCGCATCGATAAGCGCTGTAATATGAGTGACACTTGTCGGAGTCACGAGTAATTCAGGCTTTTTCATTTTTGTCACCTCTATGTTTACTTATGGCCACACCATCACCAATCGGTAGAATTACTGTATCGTAGTGTGGATGGTTGTGTAACCAATTGTTAAAGTCTCTAATTTTTTTTATAAGAGCACGTTTTCGTCTCGTCATTTCCATTTCTTCTATGTTTTCAGCAACCAAGCCTTTAAATAATACATTATCAGTAATAATAATGCCAGCATCCTTCAGGAATGGCTCAAACAGCTCAAAAAAGCGCTTGTACTGCCCTTTAGCTGCATCAACAAAGATGATATCAAACGGACCATGTTCTTTTACTAGCGGCCCTGCTTCAAGGGCATCCCCTTCAATAAGGGTAATCCGTTCCAAAAGGTCAGCCTTAGCAAAATTAGCTCTCGCTTGTTGAATTCTAGCTTCATTCCGTTCAAGTGTGACGATACGTGCTTCTGGCAAGGTTTCAGCCATTCTTATAGCCGAATAGCCAATCGCTGAACCAACTTCCAATATCGCCTGCGGTTGATGAAGCCTCAAAATCTGGAGTAGCACCTCTATACCTTCCGGCTCCATGATCGGCACATTATTTTCCAGTGCAAAATCCTCTAACTCCTTAATTAAACCCGTACGTTCCGGGATTAAGGAATGAAGATATTGTTCTATTTTTCCGTTCAAGACATTTCCTCCAATAATAAGAAAAACGAAAGCGCTTTGGTTGGTTCAAGCAGAAGATGGGCTGGACCGAAAGATAATCAGTACCTTTCAAGTGCCATCATCTTTACACAACATGCTGAAACCAGTATGCTTGACAGTCTATATTTCCTTATCTTTCAAAATAAAACCCGGCAATCGCCGAGTTACAGTCATCGATAAAAATCGGATCTGAAATTTCACTTTTACTATTCTATCATAAAAACAAGGGGAAAGTAATATCCCTCCCCCCTAGTCGCTTTAGCTATCAGCTATTATTTATTGGTAATATGTTCTGCCTTTTTATTATTGTGATCTTCCAACGTTTTCGAATAAAGAACTTCTCCTTCAGGTGTTGCCAAGAAGTATAAGAAATCTGTCTTCTCAGGCTTTAACACCGCATCAATCGATGTCGTTCCGGCATTGGCAATCGGACCCGGCGGCAACCCTTTGTTCTTATACGTATTATACGGAGACTTCACCTCAAGGTCTTTGTATAGCACCTTACTTTTATGTGAACCTTTTGCATACAAAACGGTCGGATCCGTTTGTAGCGGCATATCTTTCTTGATACGATTATAGAAGACGGAAGCAATTTTCCCACGGTCTACCTGGGCAGTTGCCTCTTCTTCAACAAGCGAAGCAAATGTCAACATCTGGTGAACAGAATAATCTTTTTTGTTCATCTGAGTTTCATATGCCTGCAAGGTCTCTTCCGTTTTCTTCAGCATCTCAATTACTACTGCTTCTAAAGACGGTTTTTCCTCATAAAAGTCATAGGTCGCTGGGAATAGATACCCTTCAAGCGGATACAAAACATTTTTATTCTCAATCTCCGACGTTAACAGCTCCGGAAATCTCTCTTGCATGGAATTAACGAACTTTTCACTATTCAATTTCTTAAAAATTTCTTTTGGATCTTGATCCGTCTTCACGGCAATGATATCAGCAATCTGAATTAGCTGCTTTCCTTCTGGAATCGTTATTTTCATGGTCGCTTCTTTCATAAGTTTCCCGGTTTTGATGCTAGTCACAATATCTTGTATTGGCATGGATGGTGATAATTTATACTCCCCTGCCTGAAAACCGGATTCATTACGGAATTTAATATAATATTTGAATACACGGGCGTCCTTGATTATCCCCTGCTCTTCAAGCAATGTTGAAATTCCATTCACGGAAGAACCGATTGGAATCTTCACTTTCTTAATCGTGTCATCGTCAGGATCAACTGGCTTCATGGCTGAGTTGATATATAAAAAGCCAACAAGACCAACTATCCCGATTAATAAAATTAGCGAAGCTATCGTAATCATGATAATTTTACGAACAAGCCTTGCTTCTCCTTGCTGTTCTAACAATTTCATTCGAATATGTTCCTTTTTTGATAACTTATGATCTTTTTCATCCATTTTCATTCCCCCTGCAAACTCACACCAACTACATAATAGTTCCTAGAAGATGCTTTCTCTAATTAGACTTTGCTTCGAATATTATACTAAAACCAACAAATAAATACATGTTTTTTGCAAAACTACATTCGTTATTACTCTATTTATGGCAAAATCGCACTAGTTTTGTCAATATACAGGTGTTATTTAATAGGGAATTAGTGATATTTTTTAGAATTAGCTGTAATAGACTTTCATGAGATTTTCTTCGAATACGATTGGTGTTTCAGACATTTGATAAAATAAAAAGAATATTTATGTGGTTATGCTACTATTAATTTTATGATAAAGAAAGGTGTGAAGGAGTTGGATAATTCTTATTTTGTTGGTTGGGGGACACTAGCACTCATTAATGCCGGGCTTGCTCAAGGTAAAAATAGAACAGCTTTGAATTGGTTCATATTATCATTATTTTTAGGTCCGCTCGCCACTTTTATTCTTTTGTTTGTGGAGAAAAGATAAGGATTTTTTGGTACATAATGAAAAAAACTGACCTTGGTTTAAGGTCAGTTTTTATATATATTATTCTTCTTCAGCTTCTTCTTGGTCAAGGAATGTGTTTAACATTTCTTCGACTAGATCCCACTCTTCTTCTGTTTCGATTGGTGCAAGTTCACCATCTTTATTATCTTCGCTTGGTGTGAATGATGAAGCGTGGATTTCAATTTCTTCCTCGTCATCTTCAGCAGACATCGGATAGTAAAGTACATAAGATTTGTTAAATTTATCAGAATCGAATGTGAACAGGATTTCGCAAAGCTGCTCGTTTCCGTTTTCATCTACTACTGTAATGTTGTTTTCGCCGTGTTCCATTTGTATTCACCTCATATTGAATTTGTTTGTCTGTCCAAGAAACCTTGTAGAATCATGACAGCTGCCATTTTATCAATGACTTTCTTACGTTTGCTTCGGCTCACGTCCGCCTCAAGAAGAACACGTTCAGCCGCCATCGTTGTCAACCGTTCATCCCAGAGAAACACCGGCAGCTTGAATTTGTTTTCTAATCGCTTGGCGAAATCTTGGCTGATCTCACCGCGCGGTCCTACGGTTCCGTTCATATTTTTGGGTAAACCGAGGACAATTTTAGAAACTTCATGTTCTTTTATTATTTCATTAAGACGTTTAAAGCCGAAGTCATTTCCAGCTTCGTTAATTTTGATTGTTTCCAATCCTTGTGCAGTCCAACCCATCGCGTCACTCACAGCAACACCGATAGTTTTTGAACCTAAATCAAGTCCCATTGTGCGCATTAGTATTCCTCTCGATGGTTCTTAAGATACGATTTAACCAATTCTTCGATGATCTCATCGCGTTCAAGCTTACGAATAATGTTTCGAGCATCCATATGGCGCGGGATGTAGGCCGGGTCACCAGATAATAAATAACCGACAATCTGGTTAATCGGGTTATAACCTTTTTCCTGAAGTGCAACATAAACTTGAGACAATACTTCCTGTACATCTCTTTCGAATGGTTCTTCGGGAAAATTAAATTTCATCGTTTTATCAAAGGAACTCATTATCATGCACCTCTCCTCAGCGTCCAGAATCCATTATTATCTTCATTGTACAACACTTTTCATTGATTATGAAATCGTTAAGACCCATTCTTCAACAAAATTAAGTGCTGCATCCAATTTTTCTGGGTCTTTTCCACCGGCTTGTGCCATATCTGGTCGGCCGCCGCCGCCTCCACCGCAACGAGATGCGACTTCTTTAATTAATTTACCGGCATGGAAACCGCGTTCGATATAATCCTTCGTAACTCCGGCAATCAAATTGACTTTATCGCCTTGAGCCGATCCTAATACGATAATGACAGAATCAAGCTTTTGTTTCAAATCATCTGCCATAGCACGCAGATTATTCATGTCAGTAGCTTGAACTTTTGCCACTAATACTTGTACACCATTAATTTCTTTTACGTTAGAAACAAGGCTTCCTGCTTCAATATTACTTAATTTTGCAGTCAAGCTTTCATTTTCACGATGAAGATCTTTCACTTCCGCTAAAACTGTTTCAATTCTTGAAGGTACATCTTTCAAGTTTGTTTTCAATTTAGCAGCTGCGTCTTTTAATACACCGATTTGGTCCGTCATCAATTTGTATGCTCCTGCTCCTGTTACTGCTTCGATCCTGCGTGTACCCGCACCGATGCCGCTTTCAGAAACAATTTTGAACAAGCCGATTACCGCTGTATTCGGGACGTGAACACCGCCGCAAAGCTCAAGACTATAATCGCCAATTTGAACGACACGGACTATCTTGCCGTATTTTTCGCCGAACAAGGCCATCGCGCCCATTGCTTTTGCTTCTTCAATGTTTTTATAATCCGTATTCACTTGTAAGCTTTGCCAAATTTTTTCATTTACAATCGTTTCAATCTGTTCAATCTCTTCTGCTGTAATCTGACCGAAGTGAGAGAAGTCAAAACGAAGACGCTCAGCTTGTACCAGTGAACCAGCTTGGTTAACATGTGTTCCTAGTACATCTTTCAAGGCTTGATGTAAAAGATGTGTCGCCGTATGATTTTTCGTAATATGGATGCGGTTTTCTTGATCTACCGCAGCAACAATTTCAGTGTCTGTAGTCAAAGTACCGGCTACAACAGTTACACGGTGCAGGTTTTGGCCATTTGGTGCTTTTTGAACATCATGTACATTCACTTTAACGGATTCACTAGCCATCGTTCCTTTATCAGCTATTTGTCCGCCGCTTTCTGCATAGAAAGGTGTTTGGTTCAGAATCACCTGAACTTCTTCGCCTTCTTGCGCTTCTGTTACAAGCTCGCCATTTTTCACGATTGCCGCAACTTTTGCATCAACTGCCACCTGATCATATCCGACAAATTCACTTCCAACTTTAATGTCGCCTAATACTCCACCTTGAATCTGCATGGAATCCACATCTTGACGAGCAGAGCGAGCACGTTCACGCTGTGCTTCCATTTCTTTTTCGAAGCCAGATTGATCAATCGTCATGCCTTCTTCTTCCGCATATTCTTCCGTTAATTCGATTGGGAAGCCGTATGTGTCATACAAACGGAATGCATCGCTACCTGGAATGACTGTGCCGCCTTTTTCTTTTTCTTTTTTGATGACTTCAGAAAGAATAGCTAGTCCATCATGAAGCGTTTCATGGAACCGTTCTTCTTCATTCTTGATTACTTTCGCAATGAATTCTTTATTAACGAGAACTTCTGGGTAGAAATCTTTCATGATTTCACCAACCACTGTCACAAGCTCGAACATGAATGGACGGTTAATGTTGATTTGCTTCGCATAACGAACCGCTCTACGAAGTAAGCGACGTAGCACATAGCCGCGACCTTCATTGGATGGAAGTGCTCCGTCTCCAACAGCAAATGCTACTGTACGTATATGGTCGGCAATGACTTTAAATGCCACATCTTTTTCTACATCGACACCATATTTCACATCAGAAATTTCTTCAACAGCTCTAATAATTGGGATGAACAGGTCTGTATCATAGTTTGTCGCCACATTTTGCACGACTGAAGCCATACGTTCTAGACCCATGCCTGTATCAATATTTTTCTTCGGAAGCGGTGTATAAGAACCGTCAGGATTATGGTTAAATTGAGAGAACACAAGGTTCCAAACCTCTAAATGCCGTTCATTTTCGCCACCTGGATATAGTTCTGGATCATTCGGGTCATCACCATATTCTGGGCCACGGTCATAGAAAATCTCCGTATTCGGGCCACTTGGACCTTCACCGATGTCCCAGAAATTCTCTTCCAAACGAATGATTCTTTCAGCAGGAACACCGATTTTTTTATTCCAAAGCTCAAATGCTTCGTCATCTTCCGGGTGGATTGTCACCGCTAATTTCTCTTTGTCAAAGCCAATCCATTTTTCGTCGGTCAAAAATTCCCATGCCCATGTGATTGCTTCTTCTTTGAAGTATTCACCAATTGAGAAGTTACCAAGCATTTCGAAAAACGTATGATGACGCGCAGTTTTCCCCACGTTTTCAATATCGTTTGTACGAATTGCTTTTTGTGCATTTGTAATTCTTGGATTTTCAGGGATCACCCGTCCATCAAAATATTTCTTTAACGTTGCTACCCCAGAGTTAATCCATAGCAATGATGGATCTTCATGAGGAACCAATGACGCACTTGGTTCAATGTTATGGCCTTTTTCACTAAAAAAATCTAAATACATTTGGCGGATTTGAGCACCAGTTAAATACTTCATCTATATATCCTCCTTTAAAATTATGTAATTTTGAGCACACAAAAAACTCCCATCCCAAAAACAGGGACGAGAGTTAACTCGCGGTACCACCCTGATTATGGACGTAGAAAAAGCCTTCGTCCATCACCTTCATAAAAGCCTTAACGCGGCATGACGGCAGGTATTAGCTGCTCTCCGGACTAGCTTTCTGCTGCTCTTCACCTTGAAGTCCCTTTCAGCCAGGGGGACCCCTCTCTTTTAGATGGACTTCAGCATACTTCATCCTTCAACGAATTATCTTATGTAATGGATTATATTCACAAGACTTTTATTTGTCAATAAGGGGCGGCCTCTTTCTGAAGTGAACACGGGCATGAAGCACAAAAACTTTCAGTACAGCCAAGATAGGGATTGAAAGTACCATTCCCGTAATCCCGCCTATTTCACCTCCAGCTACCAATGCAAGCATGATGAAAAGTGGGTGCATATGGAGGCTTTTCCCGACAATAAGAGGTGACAGAATATTCCCCTCAAGAAATTGAAGCACAAGCACGATAACTATTATAATCATCACCATTTTCACAGATATTGTGGCGGCAATTATAACCGCAGGAATGGCCCCGATAATCGGTCCAAAATACGGTATGACATTGGTTATTCCGATAATCGCTCCTAACAACAACGGATATTGCATTCCGACTATCCAAAAAAGAATGGATGAGATCACTCCAATTGCAACACAGACGATAATTTGCCCGCGGATATACCCACCTAGGGAAGCGTCAACATCCCGTACGAATGCACGTCCCTGCTTGCGCCATTTTTTCGGGGTCATATACCAGGCCATTTTTTTTAACGCAGCAAAGTCTTTCAGGATATAAAAAGCAATGAATGGAATAAGCGCAATCAGAACAACGAAATCAAACAGCTTCATCGCATACTCCATCGCTTTTTCCGGCATACCTTTCAGCCAGCCTTCGAAAAGAACGACCCCTTCTTCAAACCTTTCATGTATCCCGAACGGCCAGGCCGCCGTTTGATGATTGAGCCTGTCTACCCTGCCTTGATACTGCTCGACCAGCTCAGGAACACTTTCTGACAGCTCACGCACCTGACTAACCATCACCGGAATGCCTTTATAAACCGCAAATCCAATGCCTCCAAAAAACAGCAAGTAAATGATTGTAATCGAAAGCCAGCGATGCATACCTTTCTTATTTAAAAATTCCACAACAGGATGCAATAAATAACTGATGAATGCACCAATGAGAAAAGGCAGCAATACTGTTACACTTATAGTTACAGCCGGTCCCCACATAGGCTTCAGTTTCAAAAAAATATATATAACAAAAAATAAGAGCAATAAAAAACCAAGCCTATAAAACCACTTGAGACGAATACTCACAAAATCTACACCTCCCGCTCGTTTATTCTTCGAAAGGTGAGAGGTTTTCATACATAAAAAAGAGTGCCCTTAGCATCAGGACACCCATTCCCTTTAAAGTAATGATTTTATTCTTTTGCGTATTTTTTTGATATTTCGGTTAATCATTTTTGTGTTCATCATGTTCATAAGACCATTACGTGAACGTCTAGCCATTGCAAGCACCTCTTCCGTTAATTACATGCTGAAGCGGCGGTCATTTTCCTCAAACAAGTCGTCTAATGAGCTTAAACTTCCATCTTCTTCGACCTGGTGCGTATTAATAATTCCCTCAGAAATGGTCATTTCAATAAAACAATTCCAACAATAATATTGATTTACACCAATCTTCCCAACATCTTTACTGCGGCAATTCGGACAATTTATTTCCAAAATGGACACCTCACTGTTCATAAACTGAAACAATGATGGTATCCTTCCCTAATGTAGGCGGCTGTTTAGATTCAATCACTGTCGTCTCCGAGAAAAAACCATCTGTTGTTTCATACGCTATAATCGTGCCCATTTTTTCCCTGAAATATACATCCTGCAGTAAACCGAGCTCCTCTCCCATTTCTGAAAGAAGCATTCGTCCCAATACTTCATCCTTTGTTAGCCAGATGGAATCATCAGGCACCTTCTTTGGGGTTGACTCTTGTTGTATGATGACAATCCCATCCGGACCATATGAAGAAATATCGTCCAGAGTCAAATGAAAAGATCTCTTAAACAATGCTTGTTGATGAATGACCAAACCTGTTACCTGACCCGCTTCAGAAATAGATAAATCATGGACCGTGCCGATTCTTTCTCCTTTGATAGTAAAAACCGGCATTCCTTTCAATACAGAAAACGTCCGCAAGGTCATCCCGCCTTTCCGAACATTTTTATTATTTCTTTCATCTCGTAAATAGATGTGCTGAAAGGTTTTCCATTGTTGAATCATCTTAGAAAACGTAAAGTTTCAGGCATAAAAAAAAGACCGGTTTCCCGGTCAAATCTACCTTACCATCCACGGCTAGAACCTCCGCCACCGGAGCTTCCTCCGCCACCGCCTCGTGAGCCACCGCCACCACTGCCGCCTCCGCGACTAATGAACATCAATAGGATATTGATGATAATTTGAAGGAAAAATCCTTTAAACAATTTGGCATCGAGGATGAACAAAATGATGACCACAACGATGATGAGAAAAATCTGTATACCTGATGGCTTAAAAGTTCCTGTATCTGTCTGAACGGAAAGATCTTGATAAAACTCGTCACCTAAATTATATTCCTCGGTGACCTCGTTATAAACAGCCTTATAGGTTTCAGTCAGAGCAAGATTGTAATTACCTTCTTTCAGCTGAGGGATTGCCACATTGTCCAAAATCTGTCCTGATTTTATATCAGTAATGGCACCTTCTAACCCGTACCCCACTTCAATCCGGATTTTCTGCTCCTCTTCGGCCAGAACAATGAGGACTCCGTTATTTAGCTCTGCATCCCCGAGCTTGAATTTCCTAAATGCTTCGACCGAGTATTCCTCTATTTCAGAGCCTTCCATTGAGTCAACGGTCAAAACAGAGATTTGTGCTTTTGTAGCATCATCTAATCGTTTTCCCAATTCTATAAGCTCTGATTTTTCCTGATCATCGAGGACTCCAGCAAAATCCTGGACATAAATATCTCCAACAGGTTTCGGAATGTTAGGTTCTGCTGCGACTACGTTTGCTAAATTGAAAGTGAAAATAAAAAATAGCGCAAACACAGCGAGTTTTTTCATTATTTATCGCTCCCGAAATCAACTTTCGGCGTTTCTTTTTCTTGATCAGTCACTTCAAAATATGGTTTTACATCGAACCCAAATGCGCTAGCCATCATATTCTTTGGAAAGCGTTTAATGGTCTTGTTATACGTGGTTACTTCGTCATTATAGTCTTTTCTTGCGACGGTCAATCTATTTTCTGTTCCTTCTAAACTATCCATAAGGCCCTTAAAGTTCTCATTGGCTTTCAAATCCGGATAGTTCTCGACGACCACCAAAAGGCGGCTTAACGCCCCACTCAGTTCTTGATCTGCATTAATGGCATCTTCCGTTGAATTAGCACCTGCCAACTTTGAACGTGCATCACTGACCGCTTTAATGGCTTCAGTTTCGTGCGATGCATAACCTTTTACCGTTTCCACAAGATTCGGAATCAAATCTGCTCTTCGTTTTAATTGGTTATCTACCTGTGACCACTTATTGTCGACGTCTTCATTGGCACTTACAAGCCCATTGTAAGAAGAAACCCCATATATGACAATTAAAACGACAACAACTAATCCTATAATCCATCCCTTTTTCATCCAAATCCTCCTTACTCTTTCTGCACATATAAACTATATTTTATATTAGTTCCACTAAAACTATGAATTTTAAACAAAATTTATCCAAACCAGGTAAAGAACCAGACATTAATCTCCACCTACATAAAATCATAAGGTGTGACATTACCCATCCCAATCATCGGATCTTCATGCATCAGTATGTCAAAATAACTTTCCTCTTGCATTGGCAACTCTGCAGATTCAGCTGGCATTTCTTCATCATTCAAAGTTTCACGAAGTTTTTCAAGTAATGTAGTTTTCCGGCGCATTTCATCATTGCGCTCGATACCTAAACGGAAAGCATCTTCTTCACCACAAAGTATCAAGAAATTCTTGCTTCGGGTAATCGCTGTATACAATAGATTACGTCGGAGCATCCGATAATAACTTTTTACAACAGGCAAAATCACAATGGGAAACTCGCTTCCCTGCGATTTATGGATTGAACAGCAATACGCGTGGGTAATCTGGTTCAAATCCTGTTTCGTGTAAGTTACTTCAATGCCTTCAAACGATATAATGATCTTATCGACATGATCAGTATTTTCCTTCGCAAACAAAATTGACACGATTTCACCCATATCACCGTTAAAGACGCCTTCTTCCGGCTGGTTCACCAGTTGAAGCACTTTGTCTCCCGTTCGGTAGATCACGTCTCCAAACTTGATTTCCCGCCGCTTTTCATTCACATTGCTATTAAACACTTCTTGCAGCATTTTATTCAACGCATCAATCCCGGCAGGTCCTCTATACATTGGGGCCAGCACTTGAATATCTTTGGCAGTGAAACCCTTCGTCCTGGCATTCGCAACAACTTTCTCAATAACCTGAGCGATTTGGTCAGTTTTACAGCGAATGAACGATCGATCTTCCTGCTGCTTCGTAACATCATTTGGAAGCCGGCCTTTTTTTATATCATGGGCCAGTTCAATGATTGATGAACCATCCGCTTGACGATAAATATGCTCAAGACTAACAGTCGGCACACAATTCGAAGCAAGCAAATCCTTTAGCACCTGTCCCGGTCCGACTGAAGGCAGCTGATCTTCATCACCAACTAAAATCACTTGGCAATTTTCCGGCAAAGCTTTAAACAATTGATGAGCTAACCACGTATCCACCATAGAAACCTCATCAATAATGACAATGCGGCCTTCTAACTGATTATCTTCATCATGGGAAAAGCCTTCACTTCCGTTCCATCCAAGCAAGCGGTGAATCGTAACAGCAGGAAGACCCGTCGATTCAGCCATGCGTTTCGCTGCACGTCCAGTAGGTGCCGCAAGCACAAATGGGAACGGATCACTGCCCTCTTTTTTATAATCGTTAATGTCCATAGATACACCATGAAGTTCGGCATATAACTCGACAATCCCTTTGATAACCGTTGTCTTCCCCGTACCAGGTCCACCCGTCAGAATCAACATAGGCGACTGCAGGGCTGTTTGTATCGCCTCTTTTTGAGCTGAGGCATAGGAAACATTTAGACGCTCTTCCAGCTTACCAAGTGCCAGTAAAAATTCCGATTCTGGGAACTGGTCTTCATACTCGGTTTGTGCTAGCATCCGCTTGATGTTCATAACAATTCCCTTTTCAGAATAGTAAAGGGATGGCAGGTAAATTCGTTGATCTTCGACAACGATTTTCCCCGCCTCCGTTAATTCGATTATTTCCGAGGAAATGTTTGTGAACTCAATTCGATCGCGCTTATTTTCCTCAAGCAGCCGCTTGACAGCTTCCAACAGCTGCTCAGCTTCTATGTAGATATTTCCATCCTGCAGACATTGTGATTCTAGTGTATATAAGCACGCAGCCTTGATACGATCAGGATGGTTACCGGAAATGCCGAGCTGATGCCCAAGCTCATCCGCTCGCCCAAAACCAATTCCTTCGATATCCTCCACAAGCTTATATGGATTTCCCTGAACCATGGTGATTGTATCATGCTTATACATTTGATAAATCTTCATAGACAGCTGTGGACCAAAGCCATATTGATTAAGAGCAATCATTACCTGTTCCAGACCTTGATGTTCGACTAAAGTATCATAGAGACTCTTCGCCTTTTCCCCGGATAGCTTCGGAATATCATCAAGTATGGAAGGCTGAGCCAGAATTTTAGAAATTGCCTTCTCCCCGAGTGTTTCGACAATGCTTTCGGCTGTTTTTTTCCCAATACCTTTGAACAGTTCACCAGATAAATAACTGACGATTCCTTCCTTGGATTGGGGCAAATCCTTTCGAAAATGCTCAACATGAAATTGAAGACCAAAACGTTGGTGCTCTTTCATTGCTCCATAAAAAATATACGTCTCATCCTCATGCATCCTCGGAAAATAACCCGTGACGACCGCTTCTCTCTCGTCATAGTTCAAATTCGTTTCATTCACACGGATTCTTACAACCGAGTACATATTTTCTTCATTATGAAAGATCGTCACTAAATGACTTCCTTTCATAAACATTTTCTCTTCTGCAAACAAATCCATCGAATCTTGCTGGCTCAACGCTTCTCCCCACCCTTCCATACATATGTCGTCTATTTATTCAGCATTCATTTCTTCCATCAATTTCTTACCGTGTGCCGCCAACATATGGTCTGGCTGTGCTTCCAATGCTTTTTCAAAATATGTTATCGCAGCTTGCGGATCTTCACGGTACCCAGCAAACGCAACCCCTAAATTATAATAAGCATCCGCATGGCCTGGATCCTGTTCAACCACTAAATTCAATTGATTGATCAATTCATCATACAGTTCCGCATTTGCTAGGCAAAGCGCATACTGGAACCTTGCATCCACATCCTCAGGACTCAATTCCACCGTTCTCTGTAAATAAGGCATAGCCAATTTCGGTTGATCTAACGCCATCAACGTCAATCCAAGCATAAAGTAAGCATCGCTGTTCTCAAGACCCAAACGGATTGCTTTTTCAAACATATCTTTCGCTTCGACTAATTTAGAATCTAATTCGTAGTATAAGTTCCCTAGCGAATAATAAGCTGCCGCTGCATTTTCATCAAGCTCAATCGCCTTTTTATAAAACTTGATGGCTTTTTCCGTTTCACCGACAGCTGTAAGTACATTTCCAAAGTTTATGTATGCAACCGGCTCCTTCGGGTTTTCTTCTATAGCCTCATTAAAAACTTTAGCCGCTTCTTCGTATTTTCCTTGTTGCATAAACTCAATACCTTGTTGATTTTTATCCATGATCATTCACGCTCCATTTTTATATTAAAAAGTATAGCATAAGCTAGCAGTGTAATTCAGACGATGCTGTTCACAATCCAAAAGAAGTCCCCAACCGCAAACACAGCTGGGGACATGATTATTTTACCCTACGTAAGTCAGTTTTTCACCTTTTTTAAATACTTCATCAATCGTACCGCCACCTAGGCATACGTCTCCATCATAGAAAACAACTGCTTGTCCAGGTGTAATCGCGCGGATTGGCTCATCAAATATGACTTCGACATCGCCACTTTCCAATACTTTCACCGTAACGCCGCTGTCCTCTTGACGGTACCGGAATTTTGCCGTACACGTAAATTCCGCTGCAGGTTTATGTTCCGCTACCCAACTGACATTCACAGCATTCAGGGAATTGGAATAAAGCACATCGTTATCAAAGCCTTGACACACATATAAAACATTGCGCTTCAAGTCTTTTCCCGCAACGAACCAAGGCTCGCCGCTGCCGCCGATACCAAGACCGTGACGTTGCCCGATTGTGTAATACATCAAACCGTCATGCTTACCCATAACCTTGCCTTCCATCGTAACCATATCACCCGGTTGTGCTGGAAGATAATTGCTTAAAAATTCTTTGAAATTACGTTCCCCGATAAAACAAATACCCGTTGAATCTTTTTTCGTTGCCGTTGCAAGACCCGCTTCTTTCGCAATTTCACGAACTTCCTTCTTATCAATGTGACCAAGTGGGAACATGACTTTTTCCAATTGTTCTTGAGTAAGCTGGTTCAAGAAGTACGTTTGATCTTTATTATTATCGACACCGCGAAGCATTTTATATTCGCCATCTCTGTATTCAACCTGTGCGTAATGACCTGTCGCTACATAGTCAGCACCAAGGCTTACCGCATGCTCAAGGAATGCCTTGAACTTAATTTCCTTGTTACACATTACGTCCGGATTCGGCGTACGGCCTGCTTTGTACTCATCCAAGAAATACGTAAAAACTTTATCCCAATATTGCTTTTCAAAGTTGACTGCATAATAAGGGATACCGATTTGATTACAAACGGCAATCACATCATTGTAATCTTCCGTTGCTGTACAGACTCCGTTTTCATCTGTATCGTCCCAGTTTTTCATGAAAATTCCAACTACGTCGTAGCCTTGATTTTTCAATAGCAGGGCTGATACAGAAGAATCGACGCCTCCTGACATCCCAACGACGACGCGGGTGTCTTGTGGTGCTTTATTCATTCTGTCACCTCATTTATTTAAAGAAAAAATTATTGTTGTACCAATCTTTTAACGATCTTCACGGTTGTTTCAGCAGCCTGCCTAACTTCCTGTTCGGTGTTGTTCAGACCGAAGCTGAAACGAATCGAATTCTTCGTCCGCTCCGAACCTTTTCCAAACATCGCTACGAGCACATGCGACGGTTCAATTGACCCAGCTGTACAAGCAGATCCACTTGATACCGCAACACCGGCCAAGTCCAGATTAACGAGCATCGATTCAACATTCGTACCCGGAAAACTAACATTCAGCACATGTGGCAGCGACTGCTCCATAGATCCGTTAATTTCATATTGTACATCCGCCTCGTCAAAGACGGCAAGCAATACGTCTTTAAATTGCAAGTATTGCTCCGTTTTCTTATCCATCATGCTTTGAGCAATCAAAACCGCTTCGGCAAAACCAGCAATTGCCGGCACACTTTCCGTACCAGCCCGACGTTTACGCTCCTGTTCTCCGCCATATAAATGGGGATTCAGCTTTAACCCTTCTCGCATATATAAAAAGCCGATTCCTTTTGGTCCGTTGATTTTATGCGCTGATACACTCAGCAAATCCACGCCCAACTCGCGGACATCAATATGAATCAGTCCATATGCCTGTACCGCATCAGTATGGAAAAAGGCTTGATGATCCTTAAGCAGTTGTCCGATTTCAGCAATCGGCTGGATAGTCCCAACTTCGTTATTACCAAACATAACCGAAACCAAAATTGTATCTTCCCGCAATGCCGCTTTTAAATCGGCAATCGAAATAAGCCCCGCTTCATTCACAGGTAAATATGTGACCTCAAAGCCAGACTTCTCAAGGAATTGGCATGTATGCAATACTGCATGGTGCTCAATCTCTGTCGTAATGATATGCTTTCCCTTTTCTTTATACGCATTCGCAATCCCAATAATCGCCGTATTATCTGCTTCTGTTCCACCGCTCGTAAAAATGATTTCATTCCGCCCGGCCCCGATACTTGTGGCAATACTTAAACGCGCTTCATCTAAAACATGGCGCGCTTCCCGCCCGAACGCATGAATACTAGACGGATTACCAAAGTCATGGCTCATGACTGTCATCATCTTATCAATCACATTCGGATGCATCGGTGAAGTCGCAGCATGATCTAAATATATTCTGTTCACTTTTTTGTCGCCTCCATTAAAAAACGCAAGCGCCTATATAATAGGCGCGTTGCTAATCACTTAAATATAATACATATAAGAATTGATTTCACCAGTATCCTTGTAGTTCGCCAAATCCATCAACGTAGTATTATCCAATACATCCTTCACAGCATCACGAATCCGAATCCAAAGCTGACGTTTTACCGGCTCTTCATCCTCAATTCCCTCAACCGGAGTAATCGGTCCTTCCAATACGCGAATGACATCACCAGAAGTAATCTCCTGAGGATCTTTTGATAGGACATACCCACCATATGCACCACGAACACTCTTCACCAATCCTGCATTACGAAGTGGCGCAATCAGCTGCTCCAAGTAATGCTCTGACAAACTATGCGTCTGAGCAATCGATTTCAAACTTTTCGGACCTTCTCCATAATGTTTAGCAAGCTCAATCATGATCGTTAAACCATAGCGGCCTTTAGTAGATATCTTCATTAATATACACCTCATATTATTTATCCGTTTATAAATTCTGTTGAAATTATAGCATATTCCCACTAGAAATGCATTCACCCGCCCTTCATTTGTCAAATTATCCTAATTGGAGAGGTAGGAAAAGAGTTAAATATATTGCTCAAGGACGAATTATCTTCTCTCAAGGACGAATTATCTTAGCTCAAGGACGAATTATTCCGCTTGACGGACGAATTATCTTCTCTCAAGGACGAATTATTCCGTTTAACGGACGAATTAACTTCTCTCAAGGACGATTGTTCCGCTGACGGACGAATTTTCTTCTCTCAAGGACGAATTATTCCGCTGACGGACGAATTTTCTTAGCTCAAGGACGAATTATTCCGCTGACGGACGAATTTTCTTAGCTCAAGGACGAATTATTCCGCTTGACGGACGAATTATTCCGCTTGACGGACGAATTTTCTTCTCTCAAGGACGAATTATTCCGCTGACGGACGAATTTTCTTCTCTCAAGGACGATTGTTCCGCTGACGGACGAATTTTCTTCTCTCAAGGACGAATTGTTCCGCTGACGGACGAATTATCTTCTCTCAAGGACGAATTATCTTCTATGTAAAACCAACGTACATTTTTTAAAACGAAAGTTCTGTTCTTTGACACATTTATTTTCACTAAAAATACAGGAAACCTATCATTAATAGAGAATATTTCTATTAAAATATCGATAAGGAGTGGTTAAATGATTATTAAAGAATGCGAGATACCTTTAAAAGTACATATGATAGAAGCTCTAATGAGGCGCTTACCACCTGATCATGCCAGGCAACCGATATTAAACTTAGATATCAAAAAAATCAAAGCTGGATATAGCGGAGAATATAGAGTCTTATCAACTCTAAATGCCCTTCCTGAAAAAGAGTATCTACTCTTTCATGACCTCCGTCTAATCGGATTACCCTTCCCCTTCCAAATGGACATCCTTATTCTAACTTCTTATTTTCTATTAATTATTGAAGTGAAAAACATGGCTGGTGAAATCTATTTCGACAACACATTCAATCAACTTATCCGCACAAATACAGATGGAAAAACGGAAGCTTTTGATGATCCAATTCTGCAAGTGAATCGGCAGCGCCAACAGCTGTTAGAATGGTTGAAATCAAAAAAATCATCAACATTCCAGTAGAAACATTAGTCGTCAGTGCCAATTCGTCAACTATAATACGAGCTGAGAATAGAGATATTAATAGAAAAGTGATACGTAAAGATAGTATTCTTATAAAAATTGGAGAATTCAAAGAAAAATATAAAAAGAAAATCCTTTCAACTAGAGATATGAAGAGAATATCTACTTTATTGCTCGACGAACATACACCTTATATTCCAAAGCTTTTAGAAGGTTATGGAATTCCTATTAACGCCCTTCAAACAGGAGTGTACTGCCATAAATGCTATGCATTTTCTATGGAGAGGCGATTAAGAAAGTGGATTTGCCGCATATGTTTGCATTCTTCCCATGATGCCCACATCTCCGCACTTCAGGATTATGTATGCCTCGTTAAACCTACCATTACCAACAGCGAATTCCGGCAATTCCTCCAACTCAAATCTCCATCCAGCGCAAAAAAATTATTAACTTCATTAAAGTTAAATCATTCTGGCCACACCAAAGGAAGAGTTTACTCTTTACGTTCGATTATTGAGGATAGGACGAAATAATTGGTGTGAAGGACGGATTATTTTCCTGAAGGTCGAAATAACTTCCTGAAGGACGAATTAATTTGAACCACGGACGAATTAACTTCCTGAAGGTCGATTTAGTTTGAACCACGAACGAATTCATTCACTGAAGGTCGAATTAGTTTGACCCACGGACGAATTTTCTCACTGAAGGTCGAATTATTCCAACCCACGGACGAATTAACTTCCTGAAGGTCGAATTAACTTCCTGAAGGTCGAATTAACTTCCTGAAGGTCGAATTAATTTGCTCAACGGACGAATTCATTCACTGAAGGTCGAATTAGTTTGACCCACGGACGAATTTTCTCACTGAAGGTCGAATTATTCCAACCCACGGACGAATTAACTTCCTGAAGGTCGAATTAGTTTGCTCAACGGACGAATTAACTTCCAGAAGGTCGAATTAGTTTGCTCAACGGACGAATTTTCTCACTGAAGGTCGAATTATTCCGACCCACGGACGAATTAACTTCCTGAAGGTCGATTTAAATACTAATTCAACTGGATTCACAGCATAATCAGAGCATTTTACCCTTTATTTGTGATACCTTATATAAAAAGGAGAGGTGCGCAATGAATATTAAACCGCTTGCTTTCCGGATGCGGCCTCGGTCGATTGATGAAATCATTGGACAGGAGCATCTGGTCGGTGAAGGAAAGATTATCGCAAGGATGGTCAAAGCCAAGCAGTTATCTTCAATGATTCTGTATGGTCCGCCTGGAATTGGTAAGACATCGATTGCTAGTGCGATTGCCGGAAGTACGAAGTTTGCGTTCCGGACGCTGAACGCGGTAACCAATAACAAGAAAGATATGGAGATTGTCGCTGCTGAAGCGAAGATGTCTGGTAAAGTGATATTACTGCTTGACGAGGTCCATCGCCTTGATAAAGCGAAACAGGATTTCCTATTGCCTTATCTCGAAAACGGGATGATTACCTTAATTGGCGCGACGACTAGTAATCCTTATCATGCAATCAATCCGGCAATCCGTAGCCGGTGCCAGATTTTCGAGCTCAAATCATTGGAAATCAGCGATATCACAAAAGCCCTGGAACGTGCACTTCATGATGAAGAGCACGGACTTGGTCAATATAAAACAGAGGTCAGCATTGATGCCCTTACGCATTTTGCGACCGCTTCGAACGGAGATGTCCGCAGCGCTCTGAACGCCCTAGAGCTTGCTGTTATTTCCACCGAACCTGACGAGTCTGAAACGATTATTATAGATTTACAAATTGCCGAGGAATGCATGCAGAAAAAAAGCTTTTCACATGACAAGGATGGAGATGCTCACTATGACGTCCTGTCCGCTTTCCAAAAATCAATCCGTGGCAGCGATGTGAATGCTGCCCTTCATTATTTAGGGCGCTTGGTGGAAGCCGGCGACCTTGTCAGCATTGCCCGCCGTTTGGTCGTCATTGCTTACGAGGACATTGGTCTTGCTAATCCGCAGGCTGGCCCGCGAGCCCTCGCTGCAGTTGAAGCCGCTGAACGGCTCGGTTTTCCAGAAGCCCGGATTCCACTGGCCAACTCAGTTGTCGAGCTGTGCTTATCACCGAAATCAAACACAGCCTATATCGCGATTGACGCAGCCTTATCTGATATTCGCAGCGGCCATAGCGGTGACGTTCCTGACCATCTTAAGGATGCCCATTACAAAGGGGCAAAAGATCTCGGCCGAGGCATCGACTATCTATATCCGCATGACTACGAAAACGGCTGGGTGAAGCAGCAATACTTACCTAACAAACTCCGCAACAAAAAATATTATAAACCGAAAAAGAGCGGGAAATTTGAACAAGCCCTTGCCTCGGTCTATGAAAATATTGAGAAAAAGAAATAACTCCGGATCACACCAGACCCGGAGTTTTTTCATTGAGGAAAATGAAAGCTTTTCACATGTCTCATATTGACAAAAACCGTATCACCTTGAGCATTCACCATCTCAATGATGCTGTCTTGCAGATGATTGATTTTCCCAATATCCATCGGATGCCTACCTAAATTGAGCACGACCAGTTTATTAGTTAACTTTTTTAACTGTTCCTCTAATGTCCGTGCCCAGCTTAAAGTAGAGACCTGAAGAAGTTGTTCACTTTTGTTCAAGCCGTACGGCCCTTTTTCTTCATCACAAACTGTAAGCCACTTTAAATGATCCATCGAGATGAACATCGTTTTAAACACAGGTGAATAAAAGACAAAGTAGTTATTCATAATGCCCACGATATAGCCATAGACCGGATTTGTTTTAGCGAGTAAAATTTCAACAAACATGCCCTTCGCGTTCATCAACAATTTGCGGAACGACGTCTCACTGATTTCTGGATCTACCCCCATCTCAATCTCCTCATCCGTTATTGGAAAGGAAAAATTTTTAATGTGCCTTAATGGAATGTAGCGGTACACTTTTCCCGTATACAGGACAATAATGTCCGAACTTGCTTCTATTAAAATCCCAACTACTTGAATATTTCCAGAGAGTTCTAGTTCAATATACTGACCAATATTTTTAGATAACAAGTTGTGACCACCTTTCTATTTTATTGTTTAAAAAACTCAAATCCCACCAATAAGCCATTTTGTCCAAATCATCCACAGGCAGGATGTAAAACTGTCAGTTAAACACTAAGACTAAGCCTTTCTTATTTTGTAACCGGAACACTTAGCTAAATTGCATTTGAATCGCCTTGCTTGGCCAATTTTTTTCGGAAATTAGTCATAACTGTGTTAGGGTTTCATCAGTGAGAAGCAACATTTCAATCTCTCAATTCTATCCCGATGACCTTTACAGCATTAAATTTATACCATTGTGGACTACTATCAACGCGCTTGTAGCCGCAGTAAAATCGCTCCTCGTATCCAGTAAAAGGATTACACTTTTAAGAGTAATAGAATACATTTTCCATTACGAGCACTAGCGGCATGTCCACTTTTCATAAGAAGGCACAACAACTTTGTTAGTTGCTGTACCTGTATGGTCAATCTTCTTCTTTTTTATATTTATAGGTACCATTCGCTGCTTTAATCATATTTTCAAGCCACATTTGCTTAAATATATTTACACGACGAGTACGCCCCTTAGGTCTGACATTCTCTTCACCCTCAAGACCGACATTCTCTTCACCCTCAGGACCGACACTCTCTTCACCCTCAGCTGGACTTTCATTTAAATTATTTTCTTCTGTTGAGAATTCAATTGTACCAAATCCCTCGATAAGGCATTCATTTGAATTGCCTTCTTCTGATGAGCTTTCAGTTGAACTACTTTCATCTGATGAGCTTTCTGTTGGATTGCCTTCTTCCGATGAGCTTTCAATTGAACTACTTTCATCTGATGAGCTTTCTGTTGGATTGCCTTCTTCCGATGAGCTTTCTGTTGAACTACTTTCTTCCGATGAGCTTTCTGTTGGATTGCCTTCTTCCGATGAGCTTTCTGTTGAATTGCTTTCTTCTGATGAACTTTCTGTTGGATTGCCTTCTTCTGATGAGCTTTCTGTTGGATTACCTTCTTCTGATGAGCTTTCTGTTGGATTGCTTTCTTCTGATGAGCTTTCTGTTGGATTGCCTTCTTCTGATGAGCTTTCATTTGAACTACTTTCATCCGATGAACTTTCTGTTGGATTGCCTTCTTCTGATGAGCTTTCTGTTGGATTACCTTCTTCTGATGGGCTTTCTGTTGGATTGCTTTCTTCTGATGGGCTTTCTGTTGGATTGCTTTCTTCTGATGAGCTTTCTGTTGGATTGCCTTCTTCTGATGGGCTTTCTGTTGGATTGCCTTCTTCTGATGAGCTTTCTGTTGTACCTTCTTCTTCTGAGCTTTCAGTTGTTCCACTTTCGTATGGTGAGCTTTCTTCTGTACCACTTTCGTATGATGAACTCTCAGTTGTGTCACTTTCGTATGATGAGCTTTCTGTTGTATCACTTTCGTATGATGAGCTCTCTGTTGTATCACATTCGTATGATGAGCTTTCAGCTGTATCACTTTCGTATGATGAGCTTTCTGTTGTATCACATTCGTATGATGAGCTTTCTGTTGTATCACTTTCATATGATGAGCTTTCTGTTGTATCACTTTCGTATGATGAACTTTCTGTTGTATCACTTTCGTATGATGAGCTCTCTGTTGAATTACCGTTTTCTGATGAGTTCTGATTTGAATTACTGTTTTCTGTTGATCCTTCATTTGAATTACTGTTTTCTGTTGATCCTTCATTTGAATTACCGTTTTCTGATGAGTTCTGATTTGAATTACTGTTTTCTGTTGATCCTTCATTTGAATTACTGTTTTCTGTTGAGTCGTTGTTTGAACTATTTTCATCCTCATCCTTTGCTAAGGACAAAACTTTGATTTGTTCGGTGGTAACATAAAATATTTCTTCATTTTTAACAACAATGACGTGCTCGTCAGCCACTTCAACCAGTACTCCGTCTACCTTTTCAGGTCCGCCGGTATTAATCGAAACCCAGTTGTGGATAAGCAAGGATAGGACGTCATTAAGTGTAATTGCACCAGAAAAGGTAACCTCAGATGAATCATCATTAGATTGGCTTTCCAAGATGGTTACATTTTTAACGTTTGAAAACGGGAATACGACAAGCCCGTCCTTCTCGGTGGATAACACTAAAAACTCCTCTTTTGCATCTAAAACCCGGCCAATCTTTGATTCCGGCCCTCCACCATTCACTTTAATGGAGCTACCAACAAGTGTTTCCAATAATCCCAAATAAGTATTTGGAAAAACACGCGCTTCATCTACCGGTAATACATCAACACCTGATTTTCTCGCTTGCCCGATTACCATTTTCAAATACTGACTGGCATAATAAACTAATTGATTATCTTCTGTTTGAAGAACAATATAATCGTCCTTCACTTCTAATAGCTTGCCTTCTCTAGAATCCGGCCCGCCTTTAAACACCTTCACAAATTTACCTTTCAAAGCGTCAAGGTACGGTAAACTAACATTCTCTGCCATTTTTCCTTTAGCCTCCAATAGTTATTTATACTTTAATGATATCCGTACTGCATATATATGCGCCTCCTTTCTAATACGGACTCTGCTAATCACCCATTTTAAAGAAATCGTCGTTCACCCTAGAAATATTTTGGTGAATCTTTTAGATTCAAATGCTTTCTCCTTGCAAACAAAAAAATAACCTCGGAAACTTTCCCGAAGCTACTTGATTATTTTCCCTTCATACTATGAAATTAGCACACGGGCACTTTCCTTTTGCCCGGATTTTGTAAATGTCACATAGACCTTTCCTGATTTTTTACCGAGTTGCTTAATGGAAGATGTCACTCTTTTCCCCTTTACCGTTAATTTAGCAAACACACCACCTTTTGAGTTGTTCACCTTAACTACTCACTTTCACGGTATCGGTCTTTCCTTTATTATTCGATACATTCTCTTGGTTTTTTTTAGATGCAACCAATACGAAAAAACTCCAAATACTAATTTGGAGTCATACAATTTACCTATGATATCCCTTCAGCCACCCGACCACCGATTTTCCACTACTTTCGCGGAGGTCCTCGACATTTTCCTTGGCGATGATCTGGCCATCCTTAATCAGAATGACTTCATCAAGAATTTTCTCGAGAATCACTCACCTTCATCGGATGAGCTTTCAGCCGAACTACTCTCGTTTGATGAGCTTTCAGTCGAACTACTCTCGTTTGATGAGCTTTCAGTCGAACTACTCTCGTTTAATGTGTTTTCAGTTGAATTACTTTCATTTGAAATTGTCATTTTTCCTTTAGCCTCCAATAGTTATTTATACTTTAATGCTATCCGTACTGCATATATATGCGCCTTCTTTCTAATAGTGACTTTGCTAATCGCCCATTTTAAAGTAATCTATTTTAATTAGATTCAAAGGCCTTCTCTTTTTCAAACAAAAAAACCTCGGAAAACTTTTCCGAAGCTACTTGATTATTTTCCCTTCATAATTACCTATGATGTCCCTTCAACCACCCGACCACCGATTTCCCACTACTTTCGCGAAGGTCCTCGACATTTTCCTTGGCCATGATCTTCCCATCCTTAATCAGAATGACTTCATCTAGAATTTTCTCGATTTCCTCAATTTCATGAGTCGTGATGATGACCGTTTGCTTTTCAAAATCGATATAAGACAGCAAACTACGTACAATCGACTCGCGGACCATAACATCCAACCCTGAAAATGGTTCATCTAATAGCACGACCGGAGCATCCCGTGACAGAGCGAGCACTAATTTAAGCCGACCCCGATTACCTTTCGACAGCGAGCGTACCTTCTTCCGGACATCCAACTTCATGAATGCCAGCATTTCGATTGCCTTATCCCGATTAAAATCAGCAAACTGCGATGCATGAAAATCAATATACTGACCCACCGTAAAATTAGGATAGAAAAAATCAATCTCAGTTAGATAAGAGACTGCCGAGGCAATCCTCCTGCTCACCGCCACTCCTTCGACCGTCACAACACCATGATCCGGTTTCGCCAGACCAGCAATCAGCTTGAGCAAGGTCGACTTACCGCTTCCATTCGCTCCTAACACCCCGTAAATCTTCCCCACTTCAAACGTGAGCGAAACATTATCCAGGGCAACGACGCTTCCATACTTTTTCGTTATTTCACGCAGTTCAATTATCATTCTGCTTCCCCCTGCTTCATCAAAAATTGTTGTACTGCTGCCAACATTTCTGTTCTGGACAAGCCGATTTCTTTCATGTTTTCAACGAACGTTTCAATAACTTCTGTTTGAATCCGGGTACGCAGTGAAGCAATCAACTCCGGATCATTTTTAACGAATGTACCTTGCCCCCTTCTCGTCTCCACAATTCCATCCCTCTCAATCTCGGCGTAAGTACGCTGAATCGTATTCGGATTGACCCCCATCTCAACAGCCATTTCGCGAACAGATGGCAGTTTTTCGCCGCTTTTTATCTCGCCACGCACAATCGAATAACAAATTCGATCGGCTACTTGTAAATAAATTGGTTTTGATGCATGAAAATCCTCTGACATCAATCACACCTCAATCTTTCGGTCTAGCAGCCAACATGCCGCGAGAAACAATAGCACTAATCCAATAACATCCAACCCGCTTGTTAAAAGTGAAATATTCCCCCCGCCTTCTAGATAAAGCTCCAACTTGAATTCAGACATATTCATTGAAGAACCACTCATCGCAGGTATTAACCATATTTCATCTAGCTTCTGATAAAAGGCCGTATTCACAATACTATCCCGAAGCATAATTATCCCTAAACATAGAACAGAAACAAACAGCCAACGAAGATGTTTAATAGAATGAAACCGGGCGAGCGCATGATATACCACCCATAAAAACAGTAAAAACACGGCAATTAAAATACTAACTGTTAACATAAACGCGTCTATCTTAAGTAAGCCCATTATTCCCAACTTATTTTCCACCTGAAAGTCTGCCTGAAAATAACTCACCGGTATCGTCGATGCCACAAAAATAAGACAGGAGGAAAAAATAATCGAAACCATTTGAAACAGAACACTCGTCAATAATTTACTTCCAAGCAAAATTGCCGACGACTGAGGATTGTAAATCCATAACTGTGTCTTCCCGTCAGAATTCAAACATCCAAAAATCAGAGAGACCATAATAAACGGTTGCATAATCATGATCAACCATGTGCACATATAAAAAAGACCTGCAACTTCCCAATACCTGGATGCTAAAAAAGAAATAAACACTAACCCCCCCTGTACAACCAACAGCCAGAGCAGAGCATTTTTCCCAATCAGCCACTCCTTTTTCATTAAACCTTTAAATGAATTCAACTTCTCAACCCCTTCACCACTGTGTTAGTTACATAGTACACAGTAACACCAAAAATTGTCAAAGGTATTATAAAATAACAAAATAAACTATTCTTTTAAACTGAAATTAAATATAATAGACTAAGTGATTACAAAACGAGGAAGGAAGTAAGATATGAGAAACGAAAAAAAGAAGAAAAAGAAACGGACATGGCTGAAAGTAGTCGGAATTGTCGTCCTTCTTATTATATTAGGCGGTGGGGCCTTTGCCTTCTCCGTATGGAATGCCCTAACAAAAACTGTAGAAACGATGCATACGCCCATAGACCGTAACACGGATAAACGAACTAAGGACCTTGCCCTATCAGATCAGGAGCCCTTTTCTATACTCATGCTCGGTGTCGATGAACGAGATGGCGACAGAGGCCGTTCTGATACAATGATCGTCTTAACCGTTAATCCACAAAAGAAATCGGTTAAAATGCTGAGCATCCCGCGTGATACACGCACCGAGATTGTCGGACACGGTACACAGGATAAAATCAACCACGCGTATGCATTTGGCGGCGCGGCAATGTCAATGGATACTGTCGAGAACTTCCTCGATATTCCGATTGACTACTATATGAAGATCAATATGGAAGGCTTTAAGGATATCGTTGACGCTGTCGGCGGTGTGACTGTGCAAAATAATTTGGACTTCAGCTCTGATGGTGTTCATTTCGCAAAAGGTACGCTTACCCTTAATGGGAAAGATGCGCTAAGTTATGCACGAATGAGACATGATGATCCGAATGGTGATTTTGGCCGTCAATCCAGACAACGCTCCATTATCGAGGCTGTTATCAAGGAAGGCGCAAGCATTTCATCCTTGACGAAATACGATGAAGTTTTCGGTGCACTAAGTAAAAATATTCAGACAAATTTGACGTTTGATGACATGATGGACATCCAAAAGAACTACCGGGCCGCAAGCAAAGACATTTCCGAATCATCCATTAATGGCACTGGAACGAAAATCGACGGAATCTACTATTATATTGTGTCGGAAGAAGAACAAGAAAAAGTTCAAACCGAATTAAAAGAACATTTAGCCATAAAATAATAAATAATAAAAAAGCTGTCTGGACCCGCATCCAGACAGCTTTTTCATTTTCTTCGTCCAATATTCTGACAAAAAACGGACATCAATTGTAGAGATTTGTTGGAATCTTTGTTGTTTATTAGGCGCAAAAAGACGGTATAATCTAGTATGAGTTGAATATTCCTTTCTTCTACTTGAACCTTTTTTATCACTAGACACTATTATTCTTTGGACACGAAATTATGTTAAATATCCTTCATATTCTATAACAATCATAAAAGGAGTGAATTGTATGAAAATCAAGGCAGGTAGTTGGACAATGCTAAGCAAACAGGACAAAATGTTTATTCTGAAAGCCATCAGTGATCGCTCTAAAATGAAATATGTTTCATGAGAAGGAAAACTGTTGATTTCCTAGGTATATACCCTCTCCATTTTCAATAATTAAAAGAATCTTAAACCTCGAAAAAGGAGAGGAATCTATTCAAAACGATAATCCCATAACAAACGCCATTCGTCTTTTTCCTTTACCACATAGCAATCCTGTTCTATTGTAAACACGCCAAAGCGAGAATCGAAGACCTGTGTTACAGGAATCATATAGGCAGTTTTATGCACTTTTCCATCCTTAGCCAGGCTCCAGTTCTTCACTTTCTTTGATCGCCCTACATCATACTGAAAGGTTTCCACTTCCATATGCGACATAAAAACATGGGCCCGATTTTGCACATAATCACCTCGATTCGGGAACCGCAGCTTCATTTCAGAACTTAATAAATCCCATGATTTCCCGAACTCCGCCCCACTCTCATACTCATAAAAATCCTCCACCAAGCGTACAGGGCCACTCGGCCAAAGAAAAAAGATACAACCTCCTACAGCTAAAACTAGGAGCATACTTGCCAATATTCCTTTTGGACTCTTATTTTGTCTTTTCATCTTTCATCACCTTCACAAAGGTCATTGCTATAATATATATGGGATAAACGATAAAAAAGAAGCATGTTATTAGACATACTTCTTAAGTATTGTATGGGTACGGTTTCAGGGGAGATTTCTTATTTATAAGGAGTTGAAATATAAAGGGAAATCATTGAATGACGCTTTCGCCGTCGATTTATTATAAGAAAGCATAAAATACCTAGTAATCCACCAAATGTATCAAGCATAACATCCTGCCACAAGGGGGTACGTCCACCTGTGAATTTTTGATGCAGTTCGTCCGCACTAGCATAAAAAAGGACACACAAAAGAGCACCTAAAGACGAAATAACGCCGTTTTTTACAAAAGTGCGCCAAACACTAATCGTCAAAAAACCGAACACAAAAAAGATAATAAGATGGGCACCCTTTCGAATAAAAAACTCCAAAAATCCAGCCACTCCAGCTGTATGAACACTCACCTCAAGCCCACCATACATAAATGAAATACCACCGAGTTTTTCATACAAAAACGGGGTATTTAACTGTCCTAAAAAGGGAGAAATCCTTTGCTCCTCATACGTCTGTGAGGAAAAAAAGAAGATTAACATGGCCCATAAAACGAACAAAGCTGGGATTAACCACTTACGGAACTTACGGATCATATTCTATCATGTTCCTCAATGATACCGCTTAGTTTTTCCTTAAGATCTTCCACAAGATCATTTACTGTAACATCCTGCTGAAACTCGCCTTTTGTATACGTATCTATTAATATATCAATAAAATCCATTAGAATATCCACTCCAATTTGAATAGAGCCACTATGTAAAACAGTTGTACTAAACCTATTTTTCTAAAATAAGGAATATAGCTCTTTTAATTGATAATCACATATAAAAAGTGTATTGGCAAGCGGAAATAAATTCAAAAAGGGTAAAATCAGAATTTTTAAAGAAATATTAATAGAATGATCACAAAAAGTTCATAACTGACGGATTATTAATATCATCAGCTGAAAATATGTAGTTCATTAGGTGTAAAAAACAAAAGAAAAAGAAATCAAAAAGGACTGATCTCTCAGCCCTATTTGATAAACACCCTTATGATCGACCAAGAAAAAAAGTCAATAAAGAAATCAAGATTAAAGTAATAGTAATATAAGACCCAATAAAAATTTTCTTGCTTCTTTCTTTCTTTTCATAAACTTCCTCGAACGTAATATATTTATTTTTTGTCATCAAATTCTCCTTGTATTTTGATGGCAGCTTGACATCGCCTTCGCGAAGCCCTTTTAGCTTTTTCTTTATATTGTAGTATCGTCAAATATACAAAAATATTAACTGTTTTATTCACTGTTTCTTTGTTGGGCATTTATATCTATTCGTCACTTTCTAGTCTACTATAAATCATACAAAATACATTAATTCAAAATATTCCAATATACCAATTACCCTATTATGTATCACAAAAAGAATTATCTTCTCTTTTTATTTAAAATAATACCACTTCTTTGTACTCACTACCTTCTTCATATTAATCCAATAAGAAAACGCTTACAATAGTACTATATACTTATTATCCTAATTTTTCATTAAATATTTTACTACTTGTTGAAAAGTCTTAGAGCCGGAACATTTTAGTCAGGAAAAATATCTAATTATATCCGAATATTCTATAGAAATATTGGTACTTACAATTTCCGAACAATACTATAGGGAACTAACAATATATTGTGCTAATCTATTAGAAACTCTTAGATATCAGCTCGCGCAAAAGACTAATTTTGTTGATAGCAGATCGCTTCATCCGCAAGATTTTAAGTTATAAGAAAGAAAACAGTAGAATCCAGTTCATAAAAAAAAGGCTGAATAACAGCCCTTCATAGTATCTAAATATCTTTTTGTTTTCCTACTTCCAATTCTTATGGGGTTGATTATTCAAGTTCTGTTCATTCTGAATAAACTCTCGCACTTCTTGAATGGAAACCCCTACACTTTTTGCTTCCAAAATTAAATTAATCCATTCTGCATCCATTTTTTTCTGCATATCTTCTTTTTCACCCTATTTGTGGTAACACAGCCGTCTTAGCATAGCCTTAGACCTGTAATTTTGCGTCCCTACTTTTCAATAGGTTTGCCCTTCTCAAGAGTATTGAAAATTTCACATAATCTTCTTACGATGGTGGTTAAAAACCATGATAAAGAAACTTCCATTATCTGAAAGCCTTTAATGGGTGTCCAGATTTCTCTCATTTGAATTAATGTATAAATTCATTTCATCCTTTTTAAGGTAACCCAGCCATCCTAGCAAATACCTTAGACCTGTGGTTTTGCGCCTTTACTTATCAATTTTTAGATTGAGATTAATTATACTTAATAAGTTAACAATTGTTAATAGGTAACTATTAATTACTTTATTACAATTTCCTACAAAATTTCAATTAGTAAGTAATTTAAATGTCTTCTTAAAAATCTTAAGTGCTCACCGACTTTGCATTGCCTTAGACCTGTAATTTTGCGTCCCTACTTTTCAATAGGTTTTGCCCTTCTCAAGAATAAATTAATACTTTGAAGAAGCCATTCCGACTTTTCCTTTTTGTAGACATTAGGCTTGTTGCTTTACCGTTATATAAGTCGATATTCACCTTTAATATTTTTTGAAAACTTCCGCTTTAATACGCTAATAAGGTTAATTATACATAAAAGGTTATCATGTGTTTAATAATATTTATCGTCTTTTCCCTACAATATTTTCCATGTGAATCATTAGTCTTACTCGTATTCAATACCTATCTTTTGCACATTTTTGTTTTAGTCTTCACTAAAAAGAGCAGTCCGCTTAACAGACCATTATAAATGGGCTGACAAGCGGACTGCTCTTAAACTTTAAGGTTACACACTTGATTCTATTTGGATACCTAGTAAATTGCTAAACATTCCTCTTTTTTCACTCGCTAGTTGGTTATATTCACCGACTTGAATGATTTCCCCCTGATCCATTACCAATACTTGATCCGCATTACGAATCGTCGATAACCGATGAGCAATTACAATAATGGTCATGGTTCCTTTTAATCTTTCGATAGCGGCTTGGATCTTCGCTTCATTTTCCGTATCTAATGCACTTGTTGCCTCATCTAAGACAAGGATAGATGGTTTACGTAATATGGCTCGAGCCAGTACAAGTCGCTGTCTTTCTCCTCCTGACAGTCGAACTCCACGGTCACCAATGAGCGTGTCTAGACCTTGTGGAAGCTTACTGACGAAATCATCAGCTGCAGCGAACTCTAAAGACTCCCAAATGGATTCATCGCTTGCATTAGGGTCAATAATCATCAAATTTTCCCGTATAGTTGCATTAAATAGAAACGGATCCTGAGGTATATAACTAATCGATTTCCTTAGTGATAATAAGTGATCACTAGTAAGTGGGATATCATCAATACTGACCTCGCCCCGATCAGGTTGATTTAATCCCATTAAAAGATCAATTAAAGTACTTTTTCCGGCTCCTGATCTGCCTACGATAGCCGTCATACGGTTAGAAGGTATGTGAACATTTATATTTTTAAGTGCATACGTACTTTCATTTTGATTATACCTAAAGTAGACATTACGACAATCTAGCCCATGTTTAATTTCAATAGATTTAATATTTTTATAATCTGAATTATATAACTCTCTTGCTTTCCTACATTCATTTTGTAAATCTAACAATGCCTTAAAAGATGGAAGAGTAGATCCTATTTGCTCTAAATTAGATTGGATACTTGTAAACCTTGGCCATAACCTTGAAAAAATAACCATTATCAGCATTAATTGTGCTGGCTGGGCCATGAACATCTTTATCGAAAAAAAGACAAAAATCGCAATTAAAAATGCAGAAACAACCTTGAAGATCATTTGAGAAGTTGTATTTAATGTAGTTAACTTAATTCTGTTTTTTTCCATTTTTTCAGTTAAGGAAAGAAACCAACTCAAATGAGAATCTTCTAATGAATTACTTTTGATATCCTTCATTCCATTAAGGTGATCCGTAATACCCGCTAAATATGTTTGTGTTAGTTGAAAAGTTTCTTTTCCTAAAGACTGAGACTTTTTGATAAATTTCCTGGAGAAGAAGATTAGGATCAATCCAAAAACGATTATAAAACTAGTCATAGTAACAGATAAATAAAGCGCTATACAGATTTGAATGAAAGTAAAAATAAGAGAAGATAAAAACTGTAAGAATAAATTAATTCCCACACTAACATTGAATGTTTCATTTGTCATGATGTTGATGATATCAGATTTTCTCTTTTTCAGGTAAAATCCCCAATTTACTTGCAACAAGCTTCCATAGGCCTCATCTCTTAAATGTCTAATAAAACCTTGTTGGATTTTCACTCCTAAGATTGTTTGATTCCGCTTAAAAATACTTTGTCCAACCATTAATAACACGTAAACTCCCAGTATCAATATTAGACTAATCGTTTCAGGAATTCCTATGAATAATTCATTAACCCAACTTAAAAAAGGAACTTCCTCTGTACTAATATCTAAAATACCGGTCAATCCAATCAACGGGATTAATAAGAAAATTCCTACACTCTCTAATAAACCTATTAAAATCATACAAATAAGATTGATATATAGAATTTTCCCAGAATAATCATGTATCCGCTTGGTAAAATGCAAGAGATGCTTCAAAATCATATCCTCCTATCACAGAGCTTGTTTCTTTTTTATCCCGAATGTCTACATAGCATTTTGCCATATTGCTGAATTACGACATTTGAAGGAAAGGTATTGGGGCACATTGTAGGTTTATAAACACTTCTACCTAATGGATATAATAGAATAAGAATGGGGTTGGTGATTCGTAGAAATAGAGATTTGTTTCTTTATATACTTTCTATTATTAACAACCGTTTCTGGAGGAAATCTAGTTAAACGTTCCCCTTGTTAACATAGGTATCGAGAACGTTAACTAGATTCTTGTTCTTCCAGCTTTTCAACATTGTTCTCTTTAGCGAACTTAGAAACGACCGTGAACCTATCCATCACTTCAGCACCGGTTATATAAAAAGGACCGCTACGTAGCCAAGCATGTGCAATGAGTTCTCCATTCTCATCTTTAGCTGTCCCTAAATAAAGAGTACAATCAATATTTCTTTTCTCCAGCATTTTCATACCAGCCATTGCCTTTACTAGGCATTGGCTTTCCCAAAAAGTATAGCGGCTCATTATATGAATAGCTCGCGATATACTGGCTAAAACCACTTTATTCGATGAATTGGAGGTATATGATGTCTCTTTCATTTGTTCACCTAGTGAAGGAGCAACTTTTGAAAATGAGATACTCTTAAGAAAACGGGCTCTACCTAAATGTAAAAAGGCCTCAATAAGCAGCAGCTTTGTTTTATAATTCAATCGAAGAAAAATACGAGCTTTCTTTATGATATTCATTGTTTCCTCCTAGAGCTAGAAATTCATGATACTAGGAATTGATTCTATCTTCTATTTTAACTAGGCCGTGCTCTAACAATTGATTTATAAAGTCCGTGACTTGTTCCTCACACTCGGTTTGAGCTACATCATATTGAGACTGTAATGTTGTAACTAACTCATGTATCGTAATGGGCTCCTTCATTAGATCCCATATTTCTCCACCCAATTCACCTAAATTATAATACTTTCCTTTTTGAACACTTAACATCACTTTTTCTCCATCCATGTCACTTGAGATGTTACCCTCTCTTTGTACAATTGCTTTTTCTAACGTAATTTGTTGTGTTTTCAAAATAAAGAATCCTCCTCGTTTATATTTTCTAATATTTGAGATACAAGATGATTTACTGTAAAACCTGTGTTAGGTCGTTGTAATTGATACATTTGAATTTTTTTTACAATATTGACTGATTCAGTAAAATGCCACTCCATCAAGCCTAACCGGGGAACCAGAAAATTTCGATAAGTATGATAATACAAAGTTCGGAATCGTTCTAATTGATTTAGTTTTTGAATGGTAACTTCTCCATGTTCTGTTTTTACTAATTCAAACACACCTACTAGAGGTAAGGGTTCATTTGAAAAGCTAGAGGTAATTGGAATTGCGTATTTTGTTTCCCTTTCAAACAAAGGCTGGTAATCTAGATTATCCATTCCAAATGCATTCAAACTTTCTTGCCAAAGTTTTTGTTGAGGGTATGTGGGTGTTATAAAGGGTATATTTTCTTTTGAAAGAGAAATTGGCAGAATATCATCACTTAAAAGCTGAAATCCTTCTTTTAAAAAAGCGGCAGCAAGTGTTGATTTTCCAGCTCCTGAATCACCAACGAACGCATATGCCTTCCCATTGATATTTACTGCACTTCCATGTAAAGGTATCACTTTTTTCTGAAGTAAGATAATCCCCATACATGTTCCAAGAATATATAGTCGAATTTGATCCTCATCAGAATTTGATATAGGTGAAACGGTAATTTTCTTTCCTTCTTGAATCTTAAATATGGCAATGCCGGGAACTTGAAACATAACCATATGATCCTCAACAACATATTTTTGTTTTGGCAAAAGAACTTGCTTCTCCCAAAGCTCTGATAAATCCCCGTATTCAATTTCCACATCGGTCATGTCCTTGGAAATTCCGAGTCTGGGTACTTCAGGAAGGGGTATTTCACTAAAAAGGTTCAATCCGAAAGCTCTATAACCTAAATTTTGTACAATCTCTACCATCTCTTTCACTCCAAATACTAGAAAAATTAATCAAAGCCCTTATACCTTAAAAACTGTATAAGAGCAATTATTACTAGGGGAAAACAATCAAATCTTTAATTAACTATGGTGAACCATTTCATCTGGATCATTCTGCACACCATCAGGGATGGTTATACCAGGACCTCCCATAGTCATGTTAATGTTAAGTACTTCTAATTTTGGAGTTTGCCATTCTTTTTTCATTTTTGTCACCTCCCTTCAATGAGGTTATTTAATAGGCTCTGTTAAACTATATGGTTGATTCTCTTTTTTCAACCATCATCATAAACTTAGCCTTTTAAGAAAACGATAAACAATTAATCCTCTCATTAAAATTCTAAATTCAGAATCAAAGGCAACATTAGGCTGGGGTTCTGTGCGAAACTTGTTAAGTGCCTTCTTAATTGCTCCCATATTCAAAAAATTAGCTATAAACGGATCCTGACTAAGCTGTTCCACTTCACCAATAAATGCATTCCAGTTTGGGAGCATTCTAGCAATGGTATCTGCACCCTGAACTCCCCGAGTTTTCTGGTTTAATCTAATGTCATCAGGCAAATACCCTTTTGTGGATCGTCTAATGAGTGATCGATCTAAACCATTCTGCACAAATTGTTCCAAAGGAAGGGATAAACAAAATTGAATAACTCGTAAATCATTCGTAGGGTCATGTCCCTGTAATGAATACAGCAAGGATAATTTAGTTCCACTTGTTCCCGTTGTATTCCACATATTCAGATAACCAAAGTGATTTTTCCTAATCTCATTAATATTTGTAGGATTAACGCCCATTATATTGATTCCTTGTTCCTCTAGTTTAGAAAAAACTTTAGTTCTCCGAGCAAAATCATCATTAATTAATAATGGCGAATCATCTTGATTATTTGCTTTGATATTAGGATGAAAAGGATAAGCCTTTTTTCCAATCACTTTCATTACTCTCGATCTTTTTACTCCCATATTTTTGCTATAAGAATTTACTTCATGATAAAGGCGGATCCATCTCATTTTTCTTAATAATAAGGCATAGTAATCAAAAGTCGGTCCCCAAGAAATTGAAAAATTTCCCCTTGCACCGTTTAACAATACTCCTATTCCAAGCTTGTTAGCCTCTTCATATATCCCCTTCACCCAGACAGAATTTTCAAAAAACTTATAGGGCATTTCCATTATTTCTAGCCAATCATCTAGTACTGATAATGAGCTTTGGCCTTCAAACTTTAAATACCTAGCATTGATATTTCCAACATGATTAACTGTAGATTTAATAAGTGGTCTCTCATCTGCTAATCGTTGTTTTGGGGTCCAATCATCAAATTCATCAATAGGGATAGAGCTAAAGGTATATAATTTTTTGTTTTGGTTTCGGAGGGTATTTGCAGCAAAGCTGACAACCGATCCTGAATCCAATCCACCGCTTAAATTGGCTCCCACTTTACGGTGTGTACGTAATCTCGAAGTAACTGCTCTTTGAAAAACATCTCTAAAAGCCTCTTCGTATTCGTTATTTGATTTCAAGTGCAATTTCTCACTATTTACCACGGAACAATATCTCGAAAGCATTACTTTATTTTCTACTATTGATATTGTATGGGAGGGAGGTATTTGATCTATATGTTTATAGACTGTCGAAAAAGCATCTACAGTATCATTCATCCCTGGAATTGCTAAAAACTCCGCTAACCACTGCTCATTCAGTTTTTTTTCGATATATGGTAATTTAAGAAGAGGTTCAATAGTTGTACAAAAAGCAAATTTCTCATGATTTTTGTGATAATAAAGAGTTCTACTCCCTGCGAAATCTCTTGCCCCAAATAACTTTCTTTTTTTCTGATCCCAAATCATAAATGCAAAGTCACCGATTAAATGCTTAGGAGTTTCTTCACCCCATTTTTGATAACTTAATAGAATAAGTTGACTATCAGTTAGAATACTTCTATCTATTTTACTAATATGTAGTTTGTCGAATAATTCTTCACGATTATCAATAATAGCGTCAGCGGTGATTGTACACTGCCTTTCAGGATCGTGGAACGGAAGCTGTTCACCTACAGATTCAGGAGTAATCCATTGAGCGTGGCAACCGAGAAAAACCTTTTCTGAATGCCATATTTGGATAGAATCAGCAGGGTATTTCTGTAAAGCCGTCATTAGATTACGACCATACTGGAGATTTACAGGCTCTTCATTCAAATGATAAATACCGGTTATAGCACTCATGTTTTCCCCCTGCTTACTTTGTTATGTATATAAATTTCATAGAGTACTAATATATTGTTTCGTTCTAGATTTCTATGTAATTTCAGTAGAATACTCATAGGGTGACAATTATTTTCAGTCCATTAAATTCGAAAAAAATGTAAGTTCAAAGTTCATCACCATTCACTATTACTTTATCTTCCTTCGATGTTTGTTAAAAACCTTGATGAAAATACTTCTATCATCTGACCTAAAAAACTTAACCCCAACTAATTTTAGAGGTGTCCATATTTCTTTCATTTGAAATAAAGGCATTAACATTTACCCTTTCTTTATCGACTCAGGCAACCGCCTTTGAGTTATTTGTGTTCAAAATCTTTAGATAAGCGTATCTCCCTCAACGTATGAATAAAGAATATTATCGTACTATTTCGAGAACTATCTGTTCTTTATAACGAATTATATAAGCTAAAATTACCACCTATTTATGCCTATGTCAATAACTTTTAATCTATATATATAAAGCCTATCCTAGTCCTTGTTATCTTCTTTGAATATTAGAATACCTATCATTCATAAATGTTTTTATTCCTTTTCCCTTCATAAAAGTTCAATACTCTTTATTTTGTATAATCCCAATCTTGACATCATCAAATCTTATTAAAAACCATGTCATTGTTTAAAGTATCATCAAAAAAAATAAAGATATTTTCTTATAGTCGTTCATTTATTTTTTCTTTGAACATCTCGATCAGATCTGATAGAACTTGATCAAACCCTTAATGGCAACATGTAAGCTAGTTATGATTCTCAAACTGGGAGATAGGGAATCTTTAAAGGGTAAAGGGATTCTTCGTTTGGAATTGTTTATTGAGTTTACTATATTTCTTAATCTGTATATTAATAGATTCAATTAAATTAGTGGAATAGATGCTTCTCCAAATCGAATTTGGAAACTATAAAATGTAAAGATATAGGGGTCTTACTGTAAAGATTTTATCACTTTTTACATCGTTTTCCAATTTTCCACATAAGTTAGAATTGCTTTTTTTCTCACCGCTATAAACCAATTTGAAGTCTTCACAAATATCTCCACTGTCAGAAACACGGACTTTATATATTATGTGAAATATAGACGAAGTACGATTGATATTTTGCATCTGGATAGATAGAGAAAAGACAATATGTGCAGCCCTTTAAGCCATCCGTAATAAACAAAAGAACTTCCTCAACACCTCGCTCTTGTAGGTCCTGTAGAACTTTCTTCCAAGAATAGTGATTGTTTATTCTACAAACTCGGTATGGAGTGTACTAAGTAACGCACTGTTTCTTGAATTGCCAGAGTTGAATCCAATTCGATCATACTTTTTCAATCTAAAAAGCGGTTAATTCTGTCGCTGATAACGTATTTCTAAATTATGAAATAAAGGATAATGTGTGCTAATCGTAAGTATTACATTCAATATAGGAACACTTTTGTTTAGCTATTCGGTGTGACAAATAAGACCAAAAAGGAAAATTGCTAGTTTGTAAAAGCAGATAAGACTCAGGTAAAACAGATTAGAAACTATAATCAGATGTCAAACATCTACGCTAAGGTTCTTCAGTAATCTAAAACGGACGGCATATATTTTTTTAGAAGAATATTATTGCGGGTTGTATAAAACATAATTACGGAGAAATCATTTTGGCGCCAACGCTGACAACTGTAAAAACCCACATTTAATATGTGGGTGATTCACTCAATAAAAAAAGATTGTATATAAATTTAAAAGTTGGGGAATTAAATGCAAGTCATGCAAAAGTCATCTAGAAATAGTTCAACTAATTTTAATCCATCAAAATTAGTTATGAATAATATCAAAAAAAATAGAGTTAGAACTCAAGCAATATAAAGCTGCAAATACAGAATTATGCAAAGAAAGATTAAGCTCTTACAAGAGAAAAATCCATTAAATAAATTCAATTATTTGTCACCTTTCATTTTTATACACTCTGTCTCCTTGTCTTTCTCCAAGCCCATAAAAAAGGGCGTAACGGAAAGTATAAAAAATAAAGTGGTTTAGGCAACTTTAATATTACTGAATCCTCATGACTTGGATAAAGTAATTGTAAAACGAAAGATATCTTCTGCAGATTCGATTTCATTGAAAACAAATAACGGTTTACTAAGGACTTTTGCAAATTCAATTTCATTAAACCACTACTATTGTTTACTAAATTATCATTATATTGGTTTATTTCTAAATCACCCATTTCCACTATATAAAAAATAGATAATTGAGCTATTTTACTTGTACGTTTTCTTGTACGTTTTCCTGTTGATATTGATTTCATCTCTTCAGGGATTGGGGTATTCAATAACCTATTAGCTAATATAGTTGCTTGTCCTATATTATTGTAATGTAGATATTTTTTTAGAAGTAAATTAATATTTTCTTTATCCTTTCTTTTTCTTATTATTTTATCAATATCAACTAACCACCGAAGCCTGAACCAACCATGCCTTGCGCCATGAGCAACAAGGTAAATAAACAAATCCTCTTCACCAAAAAAATGGACTGGATAGGTAGTTAGTGTACTAACCCTTTTTCGTTCCCACAATTCATCAAAATTTGGTTCTTTCCCAGGTGAAGGGTGAAGTCTCCAATGTATTTCAATCTGAACTTCTTTTTGAGGATGGAAGTATGTAACGTGATGTGTCATCCATCTCCAATTGTCAAATACTGCTGAAGATTCCTCTCTCTCGTAACCATTATACAAAAGAAGCTCTTCTGCCTTACTTATGTCGTTTATTGGTACTAAAATATCTAAATCCTTTGAAGTTCTTAACGATATATCCCCGTAAATATCTTCAGCAATAACTGGTCCCTTTAAGAAAAGAAGACGAATATGATTTTCAGTAAATATTTTACTCACAATTTCCATTTCTGCCGCTAATCGAAGCATACGATATGTGTTTTCTATATATTTTTGGTTCAAAATATTGATAACACGTGATGGTATCAATTTTTCATCGATCTTTTTGATCTTTAAATAAATTATTGGGTAAACACGATGATGTTTTGCTAATTTAAGGAATAACTCCCAATCAATATCTTTTACCAATTCTTCTTTTAGCGTCCAAATACTGTCATCATGTTCCACCTTCAAAATATCAAGTAATAATCTTAACTCCCTTGATATCATAGATAAATTCAAACTGTAATTTATATTCATTATTTCTCCTTCGAATTTTTCATTCTCAAGTACAAAAAATATAATTCACTTGCTGTAATAAAACTAACTCAACCTACCAACCCTCTTACTCTTGGTTCTCTTATATCAATAATCACAACTTAGTTTTAATACCTTCTTTAATACTTTTTTCAATGTAATGTTATACCTAAATCTATATTTTAAATAAAAATCAAAAAATTTATAATATTGATAATTTTAACACAAATTTATTTATTGTCTCAATATATCTTTTCACAAATCCCAAACTGGCCCAAAAATTTCATAATAAATAAGACTATTTTTAATATGTTATAGTCGGCTCTTATACATTTAAAAATAAAAAGAATGTTTCTAGATAAAAAATTACTCATATGGGATACAACGGAGTAATCACCAAGAAAAATGCCTTATTTCTATCTTTGAGCAATATCCAGAAGATGACCAATAAAAGGTAGAAAAAACCATAAGATTATCATATTATTAAAAGATTAATAGGTAGGTATTTTTTTCGAGCAAAGCCTCCAACATTAGTAAAATTATAGCCATACGCAGAAAGTCATTCAAAAAGTCTTTACCCTCTTGATTTCCAACTCAGACACCATTTCCTATTCTACTGAAGTAAGGGCCGATATTATTATAAACAGAGCTGCTAATAAACAATCTATTCAACACGATGCACCGTTATGTGTAGATGTTTTTTTAATAAAGTGGAAAACCCGAACGATTATTGAACTGGTTGTGATCGGAATCGACAACTCTATACTATGAAAAAAAGAAAGTATCGGTATGGGAATATCATTTGCGACCAGAAGAATGAGAGAGCTAACGGTGTTAATTTGTTAATAATAATAATTTGGATACGTATGGAAGTATAAACATTATTTTAATAATAAAAAGGTACTATACCAGATCAAATATTATTTTCCCCAAAAAATATTAGCTTTTTTAGATAACGCGGTATAAGTCATTCAACAAAAATTTTTGGAGAACCAGTTAGCACAATTAAAGACATTACTAATAGTCATGATGTGCCCTTGATAGTAATAAGAGCAAGATAGAGTTCATCCAATACTTTTAGGGGCTTGTTGAATAAAAGAGAATGAAGCTAACAAGAATTCCAGAAAACACAAATAACTTTCTTACCATTATTATATCCACAAACTGAAACTACCTGTTCTCTTACTGAATATAGAGAACAGGTAGTTATTATTTAGTGACTGGAAACTAAATGGTTAATTCATTTTATGTCTAATAGTTTTAAATTGGAGAATATTCAAAACACGAATGGACAAATCACCAGATTGAACTTAACTTCCCGAGAATCTTAAGGGTAACTAATCACTTTCATTCCCATTTGGAAATCAGAATTCAGATGGTTTACTTGAAAAAATTTTATTTCCGAGGTGGAAAATAGCTCCTGAATCATTTTATCCTTCGGTGATAGATAGTAAACAAAAAGAAAAGCAGTCTAAATTTAATTTACTTATACATACAATCTTTGATAATTACCACTTAATTGTTTCATCATCCATAAGACATGGAAAATCAGCTAAAGGGTAGAACGTTAAATTAACTTCTCTAGGTTATTCCTAAGTGAAAAGGAGTACTAAGTTTTTGAACCCAGCTTAATCTTAAATAATAAACCTTTTTGATTTGATCATTTCTTAACTTCTTTATGTTCTCGAAAAACTAGTAAAAATAATAAAATCATATGCATCCCATATAATGTTCTAAGACTTCCAGTAAAAAACAAAAAAGGAATCATAAACAATAATAAAGCTATATTTTTCTTTTTACTTGTCTCAAATCCAGTTAACAAAACTAAGGAATATAGTATAGTTCCAATAGTCCCCAAACTCGCCAACATAGTTGGAATAAACCCATGGACATCTGTTGTTCCTAAACCTACCCCTACAAACGGGGAATTCTTAAACAACTCCAAAGCGTTTGTTATTGACATCATTCTTGAACCCTCTGAACCAAGTCCTCCATTGCTCAACAAAGACATTATACGCTCATTATAATAAGTGAACAACGCAAAGAGTGATGGATTTATTGCAATAAAAATACCTACACCAACAACTATGAACGAAAGAAAATATAATTTAGGCAAAAGTATTTTCTTATTACTAAAGATATAAGCCACTATAAATAAAAGAGAAAGAGAAAATCCACCGAAGGATCCAGAAGAGAAAATAACATACAAGAAGGCAATCAAAGATAAAGAACGTTTTTTTCTGAAAATATCGGGTTAGTTAATAGAACAAGTATAGGGGGAATGAAGGAAAACGCCAAAATACTTGGTTCATAAGTTAATCCCTGTAAGGCCGCAGAGCCACCTCTTTCAAAATTAACCACCACTTGACTCTGGGCAACCCCAAAAATCATTGAAGTAAAGTCAATGAACATTGTAGAACCAAATAATGTTTTTGATATTTGCTCAATAAAACAAACTCCTACAAAAAAAGTCCTGAATTCACTACAAATCGCTTTAGACTATCTAATTTTTCATTATCCTTTAAAAGATATTTGTCAAGTATTAAAAACAATAATAAAAACATCGATATTCGTATAATTCTTAAGATATGAGAAAAAGAAAATGCTGCAGGTGTTAATCTATCAATTCCACGATATATTCTGTCCCAACTATAACCTATGGGCAAAACATTTGGTGGATTAAAAGTAAAAATCAAATGCATATATCCGATAAAAATTGAAAACAATAATGCTCCAGCAAACAGTAATGAACGCTTAGGTATTTTAGTGTTTTTGATAAAAGGCAAGCCTAATAGAATTACCAGAACCATCAACACTTCAGCATATTCAACTTGAAAACCTCCTAAATTTGCGAAGTACCCAATTTGAATATTAACCGAAAAGACAACTAACACTTTAATAAGATACATAAAGTACCCATTATAATTACGATGCCTAAACAATCCTATTAACAACAAAGCAATAAGAAAGGCACTACCAAATGTAAACAATATTTCCCCTCCATCTATTTCTATACATTTACAACAACAAGACAAAATTAACTTTTTCACTTTCATTCATTAACGGTTTCTCTTCTCGTCTCTGGAAAATAATCCATATGTCTAACTCGAAATTAACACTAAAAATCGTGAGGAAAAACATCATCTTTAAAACAAGAGTCGTAAGTACAAATATACTATACTTTATTATACTAGAAGGATTCTTTTAGTTGTTGTTTAATCAATACTCGTGCTATATTTTCTTTTATTAAAATAATGTTATTTGATTGGATGATATTTATCATTTATTTAAACTTCATTTTACCATTAAGTTTACTTGCTCGTTTAATTAGACTATCTTGGAGATAATGTGAAGTAAAACATTATGCGTATTCAAATGTTCACATAGTTACTTATATCGATATATCCGCTATTTTCAAAGTCAAGTTTTTTCCCGATTATTATTTCATTTAATTATAAGAAACACCTGTGTGCTATATGTCGTGTACTCGTTTTAATTCAAAAATACAGTATATATATAATTTGAGGCGTTAAAATGTGAGGGCTACTATTTCGTTTACGAAAAGAATTCTTGTTAAATATAGCTTTAACTTGGCTATGACTTTCCTGTAAATAATAAGTTACTCCAACCTACTAATCTAGCTTATAATTATTGCTATACAGGAATTGATATGGCCTGATAACTTTGTACTCAATTATCTATCGTGAAAATTGTTAGTGTAGACATATCGTCTTATATGGCTCACTTAAGTTAGAGACGAAAATCCTGAATTAAGCGTTGACAACTTAGGCGTAATGTTCTTCTCTTCAAATAAAGTGTTCATTAATACCTTACAGTTACAATCAGCCAATGTTTTTTAGAAATTTCTTCAAAACCTTCGACTTTTCAATGTAAAACTAATACAATAATAATATTAGTTCCAAAAAAATGTCCTGTCGGTTGATTAATTCTCCTCAAACTGTATGCCATCTAGGTATAATAACTTATTGCTAACAGAAGTCATTAACTGAACATTTCCGTTTGAATGTACTTGAAGTGTGACATTAGAATATGATGTACCGTTAAAGTTAGTGACCTGAAATACTTTTTGATTAGCTGGTCTAAATCCAATAGGTAATGTAGTTATTACGGTCCCACGCATGTCTTCACCACTTTTCAAAGCACCACTTACTACAATTAAACCATTTTCAAGTTTTTTAATCGTGACACTTTTACCTTGACTATAGACTATCCAGTTGTTTTGGGGTATTAACGGTACGCTAACACCTTTGTTATTAACACCCTTATTTAATACTTTTAATGGACTATCATAGGTATTGTCATTTTCAATAGTGTTATAAATGGATGAATCACTAAATCCAATATGATATATCTCCCCTTTGGAGATATTATTATCTGTTATAGTGTTATATCTTGATTTTCCATCAAAAAGGATTGAATATGAAGTACCTTTTACTGCTGAAGCAGCTGGTGAGATAGTGTTACCTTTTATTTCTGCAAATGAGACATCTAAAAAATATAATAAGCCAGGATACAGCCCTTTGTAGTCTCCTTTATATGCAGGTTGTTCTATTTGATTGTTATATATCATTGGTTGTTCCGCTCCTATTAAGGCAATAGCCCCTCCCTGCGTAGTAATATTATTTTCTCTAATTACAACTTGTCTAGCTCCACTTAAATGTGACGTTAACACCCCCAACTTTCTTCCTGTTATAGTATTCTCTGATATTGTAATACTATCCCCCAAATTGGAACCATTAATTCCGTTCGTGATCCAACAACGTCGAATAGTAGCTGTAAAAAAACCATTTGTATTTTTTATATCATTATCTAAGCGCAGTCCATAGTTACCAAAGTTACCAATATAAACTCTTTGCATTTCCCAATTTGAAAAATAAGCATTCTCTCTCAATACTATCTCTATTCCATATGTCCCACTCCCCTCTTTTTCTGGCTCAATTCCAAAATCTCTAAAGTCATAAAATGTATTGCTGCTACCATTAGTAGGAGGTTGTATTTTTATAGCCGATGATCGACCTTCATATATGATTTTAGATAGACCCATACCGTCACCATATATTTTTATTCTTTTTGAAATCAAAAGGGTTGTTGATATTTTATAACTCCCACTTGGGATGTACAGTGCAAGATTGTTAGATTCTGCATCATTTATTGCATTTTGAATTGCTTTCGTATCATCTGTAGTAGAATCCCCTATTGCTCCAAATTCTTTAATATTAATAAAGCCAGACATTTCACTCGACAAAATCCCATCTTTAGTATAATTCTCGTTTACTATTTTTAAATCTTCTGAGAGAAACAAGCTTATCTTTATGTTTGAATTGGCTTTAGGGCTAGCAATTGCATAATAATGGCCTTTATCTTCACTAAGTGTTTTTGTATACTTAATACTTTCTATCTTAAATTCTTGGTTGTAGTTTTCTTTAAGATAGCTTAGGGCCTCTTTTTTAACTTTAATTTCCAATGATAGGTTATGCAAATTGCTATAATGAAAAACAGCAGCCAATAATACAATTAATAATAAAATCAAAAATAATGCCTTTTTCACTTTACCCCCTCGATTCTAATCTTCAAATTTCTATAATATTTATCAGCTACAATAATCCAGACAGATCAGTTAGTGTCAGGTAGAGTGCATCTACTAAAACCGAAGAGAATCTACGATGAATAAAAAAAGAGAAAATTTAATAATCTAAGAATTTATATGTATATAATAGGATTTCGTTCTAAAATTAAAATCATTATAGGTAAAAACTTAAAAGTTGGTCGATAGAATAGAAACATTGCTCCAACAAGAACAATTCCATGCCCGTACTTACGATTTAAAAGGGTCGAAAAATTATTATTAAGGTCCAGATAATTTAACTAGGTTCTATCCTAACCTTATAAAGAGCAAAATACCAAAAAGATTATACAGTTAACTCTCATTCAGTTTTTTTCTTAATAAAAGAATCAATTTGATTTGCTACAAATTTAGGTGTTGCATCATAATAAAGTTCCATACATTGCTTAAAAGGAATTCTTTTCCCAGCATTTTCTTTACAAAACATTAATAATCTACTAGAATTCTCATTTATGTTATTTTTATCTTGTTTTATACAAAGTGATAAAGGATACTTTTTTAATGTATCTACCACTATATCCTCATTATGAGAATAAATATGAACTATAGGTTTACCAAAAGATATATATTCAAATATTTTACTAGGAGTTTGGTTCTTAATTGTATTACCTATGCTTATCAAAATATCCGCATTGTTTATTGCTAGTTGTGCATCGGCAAAAGGAACCTTACCATGTAAAACAAGTTTATCGTTAAAGTCTTTTTGATAGCCGTTTAAAATCCCCTCACAGTCTCCGAAAGAATACATATTCATTTGAAAGCCAATTTTACTATTTATTAATTTTAACATTTCCATAAAATATGTTGGTCGTCTAATATTTGAGTAGAGAGCTCCAGTATATGTCAAATTAACTACATTAGATTTTCCATCATTATTGATTGATTGTTTGGGATTCATTAGGACAGGATGTTCAGTTACAACTAATTTATTATTAAAAGTATTATTTTGCATAAATATAGGTGACTTTAGCATATGATTAATGATTATAATTTTATCTGAATATTTATAAATCTCTTTTTCAAGCTTTTCATGTCTCTTGTATCTAAGCTTTTTCAACCAGGAAAATCGATGTAATGTTTCATTATCAGTAAATGGGTCAAATAAATATGGAATCATTGAAATAGTGTTATTATTTTTTTTAAATTGATATGCTGCTATCAAACCCTCAAAAGGGAAACAGATTGGTATTATAACGTCGATCTTTTCTTTAGAATCACATAATTTTATGGCTGAATAATACTTTCTTACCATGCTACTATTTACACTGTTTTTTTTAAAAATAAAACCTAAAAATCCTATTAACCTCAATATAAAATTCACAAAAGTAAGTATTGATTTCCTCCCTCTAGTTTTAGCTCCGTATCTGTGATTAATCCAATTTTTCAACTTCATTAGAGGTGTAGCAATTCCTATGATATTAATGTTATCATGTTCTCGTAAATTAGACAGATCATCATAACAAATTACACTAACTTTGTGCTTATTTTTAATTTCCCTTATAACATTATCAGCACATTTTGAAGTCGCAGAAAAATTCGGGTAATATTCACCCAATAAAAATACAATATTCGCCATAACAATCTCCTTCAGTCTAATAATCGCATCATAATTTGAAACTTTTATTAGAAATTAAAACCTTTAAAACTTTAGAGGAAAACTTTTTAATTAAATTAAAATGAACGGAAAAGTACACCGCTATCGCCATTAAATAACATATTAAGCCCAAAATTGAATTCTCAAATGCCGCAAATATAATAAATAAAAATATCATTGTAAGTTCTTCTAGAATATTAATAAAGCTAGTTATTTTTAGTTTCCCTTTTTTAAATATATTTCTGAAGCATAACATCTCCAAATCATTGTTATCAACGTACATATTGCAATGCAAATTACTGAACGAAAGATATAAAAAGAAGGAACAGTAATTATTAAAAAAATGATAACACTTGATATATTTGCTTTTAACATAGCTTTTTCTTCTCTTAGAATCTTGTAATAGGTATTTATCAACAGTTGTATTTTCCCTTGCACAACAACTATTGGGAATAATAGGTAAAGATAATTGAGTATGGGTGAATATGTTGGCATTATATTTTTGACGATCCAATAAACAGGAAAATAGAGGAGTAACATACAAAATATAATTATGCAGAGCATAATATTAATTTTTCCATAATAATATGGAATTACAACTTCTGGCAATCTTTTTAACATAGGATATAACACTAAACTAACTGAGGAAACAAACAATATTGTTAAATTTGTAGAAGAGATTGCAAAAGCGTAATATCCATATTCTTCTATTTCTAGAAATCGCTCTACCATAAAATTCCCTAATCCTAATACTAACATTCCCATTATATTAGCAATCATTAGACTAATTCCAACATACATGTTTTCCTTCATTTCAATGAATCCTAATAGTGTTGAGTTAGACTTTCCAAATAATAGTTCCTTACAAAAATATATATTAAATAGCAGTACAACTATTTTTATTGTTAAATCTGCTACTACGATTGCTTTGTAATAATGAATATCCATCACAATTAGAGTTAATATTGAAATTAGTAATAGAATTTTATTTAAAACAGTAGAAACACTATATAACTTCATTCTATTAGTAAACAAATAAACCATTGAAAAAGTTCCACTTAAACCTTGAACGAAAATATTAGCTGCGATGATTAAGAAAACAAATGTCTTATCTGATTTACCTCCTATTAATATTAACGTAATCATTAGAAAAGACAAAAAAAGCAACATGATTAAGAATAATTTCATTGAAGACCTTAACAGATAAAATGGTAAATCCTTATAATCATATTTTCCATATCTTAAATATAATCCATCGTTATATCCAATACAAAATACCCCTACAAATGAAGTATATAATAAATAAATCTGCCAATATCCAAACTGAGCAACACCCAAAAAATTAGGTAGTATAAAGGCAGTTAAAAAGCTTAATGCTAAGGATACCACTTGAACTAAGAGTATAGAAACGATATTTTTTATTCCTGAATTGATGATTTTATTTTCCACTACAGCACCTTTTTTTCCTAACTTGAATCAAGTTCATAATCCTATTTTAAATAACTGACGTAGTTCTCAATAAACTTTAACATATTAAAAAATAAAATATTATATACCTTTTTTGAAGTATTTTAGTAAGAAAAACCTTTTCACTTTTCCTAGTACTATCAAACCTCATTTATTTGGAAAAACCCCTTCATTTATGAATTGTTATTTCAACAATACTCTACGTTACTTTCCCTAGTAATTTGAGGTTGTATACCAATTTATAAAGATCCTAAGTGATCAAATAGTGACTAATAATTTTCAGGCAAAAAATACTCTATGCCTTCGATCAAATTCGCAAGTTCCTTAGCATCAAATGGATCAAAGAACCAAGCATTTTCATACCCTTCTAATATTTCCTTTGAAAATGCACAATTTGAGGCTAAAATAACTCCTTTATGCAGTTTTGCCTCTAACATTGGAAGTCCAAAAGTCTCAATATATGAAGGAAATAACAAAACTGATTTCGTGTAGTAATCAAATACTTGCTCTCGAGAAAGACTACCAATAAATTCTATAGGTAGTTTTTCTCTTTTAACTTCACTGTATAATTCGGAAATATGATTATTCTCATCACCTGTTATAGTAAATAAAATCTTATATTTAGTTTTTTCTGATTTTTTTTTAATATTTTACAAGCTTCAACTATTAATTTATGGTTTTTATAATCAAAAGCACTTGCTGGATAAAAAAATGTTGATAAGGTATGTTTATTCGCCTCAAAAAAAGACTTTACATCTAAATTTATTTTTGGAGGAACTACTTCAATATTTTTATTTACAATACCTATCTCTATAATAGCTTTTTTCATCCACTCAGTTTGAACAATTACCTCATCAGCATTTTTAATTGATTTAATAATACTTCGGCCAATAATGTTCTGATACACCCATAAATGTTTATTCTTTTTAAAAGGAAATCTATAGTCAATAAAGGGTAACGAATTATGAACATATAAATCTTGTTTGATTTTAGTATAAGGTATAGTTATATTTTGTAACGAAAGAATCTTATCTGCATCGTATTTTCGAACTAACTTTGCTGCGACAAAATTATCAAAAAATAATCTATGGAACCAGCTTTTCTTTATCCACGGGTATCGTAATACTTTTATATTATCTGTCTCAGCTAGGACGGGTTTACTAACCACAAAAATCCAATGAATACTTTTATCTTTACATAAAATAGCATCATTATGAAATTCATTTAATACTGATAATGCTCCGCCGCTTTCTGCGAGGTACATCGAATACCATAATATTCATCGAATATATTTAGTCCTTTCCCCAGATAACTTTATTCACTATTTTTGTGTAACTTTGAATGATTTTCACCACTTTTACAGATACATTATTATCAACATAATCTGTAACAGGAAGTACTAACTCGTTATTTTCCCACATATGTCTACATAGCTCTACAGACTGCACTATTTCATCTGTTTTGATTCCTCCAAGTATAATAACTCCCTTATCTAATGCTTCTGGTCTTTCTGTGGAGGTTCTGATCGATACAGCTGGGAATCCTAATATAGCAGCCTCTTCAGGAACAGTCCCACTATCAGAAAGCACACAAAATGAATTTAACTGTAGCTTATTATAATCAAAGAAACCAAACGGTTTAAGATTTTTCACTAATGGGTGAAATTTAAAATCTCTTTTTTTAATAATTTTTTCACTTCTTGGGTGAGTGGAATATATTACGGGAATCTGGTAATATTCTGCAATTTCATTAATAGCATTCATTAACGATATAAAGTTTTTCTCATTATCTATATTTTCTTCTCTATGAGCTGAAACTAAAATATATTTTCCTTTTTCTAATCCAAGAGAATGTAGAATTTTACTCTCTTGGATATTATCTTCATGATTTCTTATAACCTCCGTCATCGGTGAACCCGTTACGTAAATATGCTCTTTTCTGTATCCCTCTGAAATTAAATACCTGCGTGCATGCTCTGTATAAGGTAAGTTTACATCTGAAATATGATCAACGATCTTTCTATTTATTTCCTCGGGAAGATTTTGATCAAAACATCTATTACCCGCTTCCATATGAAAAATAGGTATTTTTAATCTTTTAGCCGATATTGCTGATAATGCCGAATTCGTATCACCTAAAATTAGCAATGCATCTGGCTTATTCTTTTCTAATAACTCATAAGATTTCGCTATTATATTACCCATCGTTTCACCTAGATTAGTCCCAACACTATCTAAATAATAATTTGGTTCACGAATTCCTAACTCGTCGAAAAATATCTGGTTTAATGTATAATCCCAATTTTGTCCTGTGTGAACAAGTACATGCTCAAAGTATTTATCCATTTTTTTAATTGTTTCACTTAGCCTAATTATTTCTGGTCTTGTTCCAACTATTGTCATAACCTTAAGTTTATTCATTTTTCTAACTCCTAACCTTTATTTAAAGTAGTGTGGATAAAGTTCTTCGTGATTATAAACCCACTCTTTCATTTCTAAAATCATTTGTTCATAGGAAGGTACTTTAAAATTAAAGTCTCTTCTGTTATTTAATAACGATTTGTTCAACGAGACATTATCACTCTTAATAATTTCTATACTATTATCTTTAAAATATTTATTAAAGTGACATAGCATTTCATATTTATTGATTGAATAGTTATTAACCAAATTGTATAAGCCAACTAGATTTTCTTCTGCTGCTTGTTCCATTGCTTTTGCCAATGTTAGTGTTGTTACTCCTGTCCAGATTGCCTTTGTATATCCTTTTATTTCGCTACTTTGCCTCATAAACCAATTAAATAGGCCTATTCCATTTTTATTTATATCTGGTCCAATAATAGAGTTTCTAAATGTCAGGTCCTTATCATTTTCTAATTCACCTAATGCTTTGGATCTATCATAAAATGTCTCTCCATCTCTAAGCGAACTTTCAGTATAATTCCCTATCTTTCCAGAAAAAACACAATCAGTACTCATATGAATAATTTTAGTGTTTGAAGCTTTAGTTATATTGCTAAGAAAATTTGGTAAATAACTATTTAAAAAAACAGCTTGATGTTTATTTTCCTCAGCATCTTGATTTAATATCCCTATACAGTTTATTACTGCATCATATTCGCCTTTAATAATCGTTTCTTTTAGTAAGGGTAAATCAGTTACATCAGCTATAATATTTTTACAATATAGGAATTTTCTCCTTGTTAAAGCTGTTACCTCATGCCCCTTATCTTTTAAGTATATTGCTATTACATGTCCTGCCATACCAGTAGCGCCTAGTACTAAAAATTTCATACTTGTACCATCCACTTATTTAGTTCTTCCTTAATATAATCAAGTTCTAATAGCTTTTCTTTAATTTGCTCTAAGTTTAGACGTTGCGTATTATGAGAATTATATTCTTGTTCGATAGACAGCTTTTTATTTCCTTCTTCAAAATACTTATCATAGTTTAGATCTCGTTGATCTGCTGGAACTCTAAAAAATCCTCCTAAATCTTCTGCTATTATATACTCTTCTCTCGTAAGAAGTGTTTCATATAACTTTTCTCCATGACGAGTACCAATAACTTTGATCTCGTTATCTGCCTTAAATATTTCCTTTAGCGCCTGAGCCAAATCACCAATTAAACACGCTGGCGCCTTTTGAACCATAATATCCCCAGCCTCAGCATTTTGAAACGCAAACACTACTAGTTCAACTGCCTCTTCAAGACTCATAAGGTATCTAGTCATATTAGGGTCTGTTATGGTTAGAGATTTACCACTTTTTATCTGTTCAATGAATAATGGGATAACTGACCCACGAGAAGCCATTACATTACCATATCTAGTTCCGCATATTAGGGTTTTATCCGGAGAAATTGTTTTAGATTTAGCAACAAATACTTTTTCCATCATTGCTTTAGAAATCCCCATTGCATTAATTGGATAAGCAGCTTTGTCAGTTGAAAGACAAATTACTTTTTTAACTCCGTAGTCAATAGCTGCTGTTAAAACATTATCTGTACCTAAAACATTAGTTTTTACAGCTTCGAGTGGAAAGAACTCACAAGAAGGTACTTGCTTTAGAGCGGCTGCATGAAAAACATAATCCACTTCATGCATAGCGTTTTTCACACTGGCAAGATCTCTAACATCACCAATATAAAACTTAAGCTTGTCATTTTTATATAATTTCCTCATATCATCTTGCTTTTTTTCATCTCGTGAAAAAATACGAATTTCTTTAACGTCACTATCCAAGAACCTTTCCATAACTGCATTCCCAAAAGAGCCAGTGCCCCCAGTAATCAATAATGTTTTATCTTTAAACATTTTTTTCATCTCCATAATAAATAATTTTTTTCAATAATGTATTTAACCTCTCCATATATATAGTTTTAGAGAAGTTTTTATCATAGTATTGCCTCGCATTTTTACCGTAACTAAGATGCATGTCTTTGCTTTCAGCAAATTCACTTATGCTAGCAGCAAGTTTTACATAGTCCTCTGCAGGAGTACAAAACCCACAATTAGCCTCATTTAAAACTAAATTTGTTTCTCCATCTATTGATCCTAAAATTGGTTTTCCTGCTGCCATATACGATTGAACTTTATTTGGTAAGGTATACGATATTGCTTTATTCGCTTTCAAAGTGACTAAAAAGGCATCTGCCATCTCATAAAACTTTGGCATTTCCGTTATAGGATGCTGCCCGTGGAATATTACATTATTAAGTGAGAGACTTTCCACTAATTCTTCACACTTCTTTCGTGAAGATCCGTCTCCAACAATATGAAACCTTATATTCCGCTCTTCTTTAATTTCATTTGCTGCATAGATTATTGTCTCAACACTTTGCATTTCACCTATATTCCCTGCAAACACTAAGTTTGTAGTTTCATCACGGTGCTCAACTTCTTTTATATTTTCAAATAATGCTTCCGCATAGACAGGTAGGTGAATAATTGGGTCATGTATATCTAATGTATTTTTGAAATATTCCTCAAAAAGCTTTGAACTTGTTAATATTTTGTCTGCACTCTTGTAAATCCACTTACTTAATTTTAATAAAACACTATACAGTTTACTATTAGAAGAGATACCTGCAGATGCTATACTTTCAGGCCATAGGTCATGACAATATAATATCAGAGGCTTTTTTGTAATCTTTTTCAATAGGATTCCTGGCAAAGCCATTGTAACAGGTGAAAGCTGATAAACTAAAATGAGATCGAAGTCTTTTTTTAAAAATAAGGCCTTACAGGTAGCAGTTAAAGCAAAACTAGCGTAATTTAATGCAAGTTTTTTCACACCTTTTCCTCTTCCAATTAGAGAGGAACGTATTACGTTAACTCCGTTTATTTGTTCATTTCTATGCTTAAGACCCTTATACTTTTTATCTACTATCCCACTGGGATAATTCGGAAGTCCTGTAAGGACAGTTACCTCGTTTCCTTCTTTAGCTAATTCAAAACATATATCATTTACTCTAAATTGTTCTGGGAAGAAGTATTGACAAATTACAAGTACCTTCATTATTGACTTCCTCTTTGCTTACCTGATATATACTCTTCTATTCCAATTTTAATTCCTTCATCAAAAGGCATTTATATACCTCCAAAGCTTTTATATTGTTATTGAATTTTTGATTGGCTATTCCCCTCTTTTACCCCATCACTTCTAAGTACCGAGAAAACCGTTTTGATAAAAACCTTTACATCAAAAGGAAAACTCATTTTTTCAACATATTCTCCATCAAGCCTGGATTTTACTTCTATCGGAAGCTCATCCCTCCCATTTATCTGAGCCCATCCTGTAAGACCAGGAGAAATATCATTAGCCCTATATTTATCACGCTCTTTCATTAAATCATATTGATTCCAAAGCGCTGGTCGGGGTCCAATTATGCTCATTTCTCCCTTAAGAATGTTAATTATTTGTGGAAGTTCATCTAAACTGGTTTTACGTAAAAACTTTCCAACTCTTGTTATGTAAGATTCTGGGTTTTCTAATAGGTGAGTAGGAGTATCTTTGGGTGTGTCTATTTTCATTGTTCTAAATTTAAGAATATAAAACTCTGTTTTATTTATACCAATACGACGTTGTTTAAAAAGTACAGGTCCTTTAGAATCCAGCTTTATACAAAGTAATAATAATAAAATCATAGGTGATAATATTATCAACCCAAGTAAGGAGAGAACTAAATCAATTATTCTTTTTCCATATTTTTTATAAATCACTTAATCCACCACCTTAATTTCCAAGTGCTTTATTTCATATATGACTTTCGAAAACTTCCTATCATTATAAAAGTAACCAAACCAGCTTCATGGATAATTGCCTTTCTTACTTTCTTTAATTGATATTCCACTTTAACTACTTTGCTACTAAATAAACTTTGTTCTTTCTCCTATTAGCTAAATTTATAACGAATTCTTTAAGTTCTATTGAGGATAATTTATCATGAGATCCTAAAAGATAATGTATTTCCTCTTCCTGTTCCAATACCGCTTTACCAATAAATATCTTTGGAAATACAGCCTCCTTATGAACTTCATTCTCCCCTAATAATTCCTCGTACATCTTTTCTCCAGGTCGAATCCCAGAATATTCAATTCCAATTTCATCAATTGTGTAACCTGATAATTGAATGAGATTAGTAGCTAAATCTACAATTTTTACTGGTTCACCCATATCCAAAACAAAGATTTCTCCTCCTCTTGCAAGAGATCCAGCTTGAATAACTAATCGAGAGGCTTCTGGTATGGTCATAAAATAACGTGTCATATCAGGGTGTGTAACCGTAACAGGTCCTCCTGCCTGAATTTGCTTTTTGAATAAAGGGATTACACTTCCCCTGCTTCCAAGAACATTTCCAAAGCGAACAGCGACGAATTTTGTCGTACTATGTTTATCTAACTGCTGTATGACCATTTCAGCAACGCGCTTAGTTGACCCCATCACATTGGTTGGGTTTACAGCTTTATCAGATGAGATCATAACAAAAGTGCCCACACCATAAGTATCTGCTGCTTCTGCAACGTTTTTAGTGCCCATAACATTATTTTTAACTGCTTCCCGTGGATTGTACTCCATAAGAGGTACATGTTTGTGTGCAGCAGCATGGTAAGCAACATCCGGTCGATGGGTGTCCATCACTTCAAAAATTCTTTCTCGATCCTGAATATCTGCAATAACCGGTACGATTTCTATTTGATCAGAATACAATCTTTTCAATTCCATATCGATGAGATAAATACTATTTTCACCGTGTCCGAGTAAAACAATTTTTTTTGGAGAGAATCTACATATTTGACGGCAAATTTCCGAGCCAATTGAACCGCCTGCACCCGTTACTAGAATGGTCTTACCGGTAACTTTTCCCGAGATACTATTCATATCCAATTCAACAGGTTCTCTTCCTAATAAATCTTCTACTTCCACTTCTTTAAACTGATTAACCGCCACTTTTCCTAACATAATATCTTCAATCATCGGCATGATCTGAGTTTTTGCATTTGTTTTTACACATTCATCAAAGATGACCCTTAATTCTTTTTTACTTAAAGAAGGAATTGCAATGACTATATTATCAATATGATGTTTTTCAACCACTTCAGGAATATGCTTGGAGTTGCCCACAACGGGAATACCCAAGATATCTAATTTATCTTTCTTTGGATCGTCATCAATAAAGGCAATAGGCTTTAGTTGCGTATCATGATTATTAAGAAGTTGACGTACAACCATCGTTCCTGCCGACCCGGCACCAATAACCAATGTATTCTTTACTTCCAATTGATTGTTTATAAAACGGTCACGCAGCATTCTCCAAGAAAACCGGGAACCACCAATAAGAATTACATGCATCATCCACGTTAACGCCATAGCTCTTACATAAACATCTTGAAATATCAAAATTTGAATGATAACTACACTGATGACTGATAAGGTTACGGCTTTTACTATAGATATTAACTCTCCAATACTTGCATACTCCCAGGCCTTTTTATATAGTTTATAAATAGAAGCAAAAATATGATGGCTAATTAATAGAGAGACTGAGCTGACTAAGAGTGCTGTTAGCTTAAATATTTCTAAATATGGATGTAGGACTAAATAACTTACATAAATGGCCGATAATACAATTAAGGAATCTAATAGCGCCAGTAGTGTTAGTCGATTTCGGTAGGCCAACCAAACTTCCCCCTTTAATAATAAATGTATTCAAGATACTCACTTTTTAAATTCTGTAAAAAGCAGTACTCTAATGTTCTAGGCCTTTACTTTTCAGTGAAAACAGGTATAAATTTCATTCCAAATCACAACCTGGTAATTACCATAATATTTTAAGACTCTCATAGTCCCTTTTCCTTCTTTTGTAGAGCTTCTTTTCTTTTCTTAATAGACTTTGTCAGGCTCGTCTCTAATTGGTTTAATAAGACTAAAGTAGCGTCTTGTTGTATGTAACGCAGTGCTTTCTTTATAGATTTCGGATAATCATCAAACCTTTTCAAACGAATCTATCTCCTTATTAATTCCTTTTACACTGAATCCAATATTTCAAATGACCCCCAAAAAACTTTACACATTAACGAATATTATTTATACTAATGAAAGCGTTTCCTGATTAACAATAATTCTAAAAGATTCCTAAGATTTTCTTTTTAAACGGTACTGGTTTTTCAATAGATGGACCTTGCCCCTGAATAAGATGTTCAGCATTTTCCTTGAAATAAAATGTACGCTGGATTCCATATGTTTTTGTGATTGTTTCATAAGCCTCTTGTAAAGTGAATCCCCTAGAGCCTATATTATGGGCATCAGTTGCAATATAATGAGCCAAATTATGTTCAATAATTTTTTTTGAAAATGACTTAATATTTTTACCAAAGAGACCGATAATACTACCAGAGGTAAGTTGAGTTAAGGCACCTTCTTGAACCAATTTAAATAATAGATTATTATTCTCTATCAATTCCTTATTTCTCTCCGGATGTACAATAATGGGTGTTATCCCTTTTAACAACAGCTCATAGATCAGTTCTTTTGTGTATGTAGGCACATGTCCTGACGGGAGTTCTAGCAATAAATACTTGTCGGTATTATCAAGCGTTAGTACTTCTCCCTTTTCAAGTGAAACAAATAATTCTCTATGTATTCTCAATTCTTGTCCAGGATGAACAGAAAGAGGAATATTCTCTTGTTGTAAGCACTCATTTAACTCATATACACGATCAATAATGTTATCCTTCACATTTACATATCTCTCATTTAAGTGATGTGGTGTGGCAAATAAATGGGTTATCCCTGCTTCTACAGCTTTCTTTGCCATGGCCATGCTTTCCTGCATATCCGGTGAACCATCATCAACTCCAGGGATAATGTGGCAATGCAAGTCAATCAAATTTCACACACTCCCTTTATATAAATGGGATAATAGGATTAATCCCTTAGAAATCGGATAGGAATTAATACCCTGTTAATCGTAGCATAAAAAACTGCTATTAAATAGGGTATTAATTTGTATTATTTTGTCGAATTTTATTTAGATTGATAGTAGTAATAATTACTGGTATTTGATTCAATTCCATTCAATACAACTCCAAGTAATGCCGTATTGGTTTTTTCTATAAGCTCTTTTGCTTTTACTGCACTTTGTTTGTTCGTCTTGCCGCTTGCCACTACCATGATCACGCCATCACATTTATTGGCTACTATTTGAGAGTCAGTGACTACAAGAACTGGCGGGGTATCAAAAATGATATAATCATAGATACCTTTTAGTTCATTAATAGCTGTTTCTATTGCTTTGGAATTTAATAACTCTGAAGGATTAGGTGGTATCGGTCCACTTGTTAAAACATCTAGATTTGAAACGTTTGAATTCGAGATAGTTTTTCTTAAGTCTATTTTCTTTGTCAATACGCTAGTAAGTCCATGTATATTACTAAGATTAAAGGCATAATGAATGGATGGTTTCCTTAAGTCCGCATCCACAAGTAATACTTTTTTCTCTTCTTGAGCCAGCACAATCGCTAGGTTGGCAGCTGTAGTCGATTTGCCATCATTAGGCTCCGCGGAAGTAACCACAATGGTTTTGATTTCTTTATCCACAGAAGAGAATTGTATGTTTGTCCTAATTAAACGATATTGTTCAGTAATAGGCGATTTAGGATTAGTCTGCGCAATTAAATTCACTTGTTTTTCATCTTTACCTCTCAAAAATCCCACTTCCTTTCTTAATGTCACCGAATGGTCCTTTATCTATGTTGCGATATTTTTTGGATGGATCCAAGTAATGGCAAGTCTAGGATCGCCTCAATATCCTTCTCGTCTCTGATCGTATTATCCATGTACTCTAGTAGGAATGCCAAGCCTATTCCAGCCATCAGCCCAACTACCATCGCAATAGCGATATTCAATAATGGAGATGGTTTTACAGGAGTAGGATTTTCCTTTACTTCTGCCTTAGCAAGTATGCTAACATTGTCGACATTCATTATATCTTTGATTTCCTTTTGGAATGTTGTAGACACTGCGTTTGCAATTTCGACGGCCTTTAATGGATCACTATCTTGAACCGTTAAAGAGAAGACTTGAGAATTTTCTTGACTGTTTATTATTATTTTTCGACTAAGTTGATCTACGCTTTGTGGAAGTTTAAGATCATCAATGACTTTCTCTAATATTGCAGGACTTTTTATGATCACACTGTATGTATTGATCATGTCAATATTAGATCGTATTTGAATAGAGTCAAGTTGGTTCTCCGATTGTTTCTGATTAACTAGAATCTGTGTGGATGATTGGTAAACAGGTGTTAATAGGAAATAAGATATAGTGCCACTAATCAATGCGGCGATTAATGTCAGTAACGTAATTAACTTCCAACGTTTCTTTAATGTTTGAAAAATATCTTTAATACTAATAGTTTCTTCCATATTACCCTCCCAAAATATTAAAAATGACCTATTGCATTATAGCATAATATTACCTATATTTATGTTTTTTCTAGAAATTTTACATGAAATTTACAATGAATGACTACTTTTTCAATAAAAAATGCTTTCAAAAAATATTTAATAGTTTTCCAAACGAAACAATTACAATTTTTTGTGTCAATTTAGCGATTTCATATAAAACCCCGTCTTAAAACCCATTCAAAGAATGGGTTTTAAGACGGGCATTCAGTAAATATTAGTAAACACTATATCCACCTTGTGAACTAATAATATTAGAAACAATTTTGAAAAACAAGACCTAACTAAATACCTATAGAAACAAGAAAATCTGTTTATACGTATGATCGAGTCAAGTATTTTAGTCCCTATTTATCATTAAAAATGGAGAAAAACTGTGTAAACTTAAAGAGATAGTTTAGCAATACAATTTAGTACCTATTAAATTTTTTTTTGAAAATATTAAATAATTAATAATACATATCAATGGGTAGGTGTGATATACATGATAGGTTACCGTGTTAAAATGCTTAGAGAAGAAAAAAAATGTCAATTAGTGAACTCTCAACAAAATCTGGAGTGGCAAAATCTTATATAAGCTCACTGGAAAGAAACCTTCAAACAAACCCTACTATTTTAGTTTTGGAAAAAATCGCAAGTATCCTTTGTATAACTGTTGATGCCCTACTATATGAACAAGTAGACCACAGCATGGATGATGAGTGGAAGGAAATCATGAAAGATATTATGGGTTCAGGAATATCGAAAGAGGAAATGCGCGAATTTATCGAGGTTAGGAAATGTACTGTTCGTTAAACATGGAGAAATTATGATAAGGTTTCTCTTTTTTGCTCATTAACATCGAAAAGCCCCACTGTATTCATGATTCAAACTATTTCCAGAGAGGGAAAAAGCGGGTTATAACCACTTTTCCCCTTATTATACCCTATTAGACTACTAATGGAAGCATTCAACACAGAAGGAAAAACTCTATAATCTGTATTTCTTATTTATAATTGAGATACAAATATTTGTGACATTACTTCAGCTTAAAATATTCATCCAACACCTCGAACCATATGTTATGCCCTTAATCATTGGGATGGAGATTATCATTTGTTAATATATCAGCCAATCTCATATTCTCTTCTTTAAGTTTTTTTCAATCCCATTCATGCTATTAATATAAGTCCATATATTTTTATTAATAACCCTTTCAGAAGCTTTAATATAATCCAAATAATTTACCTCTAAGCTATTCCCTGTTTTACTATTGGCTACTGGATTCGGTGAAATGATTAGAATCTTTTCATTCGGTAGCTCTTTGTGTAACTTCGACATAATGTTTATTAAATCTTTTTCCGTCTGTTCCAGGGGATTTACAAAAATAACTAGATCTAGCTTATCATGATTGACCGCTTCAATTTTTTTACCTTCTAACAAATCCTTCGGAATACGTCTACCAGATAAAATATCCACCACAGTCCACTCAAAAAATGCCCATTTCTTCAAATCCCATTATGCTTTTTTTACTTTTTTTCCTTTATAAGGGGTATATCCGATATTTAGTTTCTTCCAAACCAATTTATTATGTTCCAGATTATCATATTACAACATTTAAAGCGTTTATGCGGTTTAGAATTGAACAAACTAATGCTTTTTTAGCTTTTATAATGTCATTTAATGTTTCTGATCGAGTAACTACATCAGGTACAAGGAATGTGATCTTCACTGACAAAAAGTAAATCTTTTTCTGGAAGTATGTCAGATGTATTATGGAAAATTTTTACTATTGCATATAATAACATAGATGAGAGGATTCGATACTATACACGGGCTATTTGTTAAAAAAGAAATAGTTAGTACGACTCAAAATAGACAATTGGTGTGCGTGACGCATCGACATAAAACACTTAAAAACGCCTCCAGTAATGATGCTACACATTTTGGACTAGATTGAATGAAGAGAAAATTTTACAGTTGCACGACGTTGTCGTATCACAAACGAGTCTGGACTCTTTTCTTCTATATACAATAGTATCATTTTTCCGAAAAGTAATATTATTAATCTTGCGCCATAACCACAAATCTAAGGCTACCTGACACAGAAGCAGGAGTAACAGCCGTAAAGGAAGTATAAACAATATGACACAAAAAAGAACAGAAGAATTAAACGAAATATCAGATAAGATTCTAAGTCATACAAAGCAATTAGCAAATACTGAGACTGATCTAACTCAACGTGGAGTTAACATTAGACAACCACCCTATAACGCAAAAGGTGATGGTGTTACAGATGACACAATACCAATCCAATCTGCGATAACTTATGCACAAGATAATAGCATGTCTTTATACATTCCATCAGGAACTTATTTGACATCTCAGACTTTGCACATTGGGAAGAGATTGAGATTCTATGGTGACGGAATGCGTACAACCAAAATCAAATACAACGGTGACTCGGCGGCTTTAAAAATAAAACCCTCTTCCTCCCAACATAGTACTTTTTATAACTTACATGATTTTTCGATTGAACCTATAATTGGAGGTAGAGGTACACACGGACTAGAAATTGAACTTATCGCTGGTTCATACTTTTCAAATTGGGAAATACACCGTATTTATATTGGTGATTTTGGAAGTTATGGCATATTTTTAAATAATAATATTAATAATTCTAATGGTTTTTTTACAGGTACGTTGCGGCGTTCGTGGATAACGAACGGAATCAAAGGTACTAAAGTAGGCGATAGTATAATTATTTCAGAGAATACAATAACAGGAAAAAATACAGGAGTTTCTTTTACGCACCAACCGGGCTCAGGACAAGTAGTGATAAGAGAAAATAACATAACTACTACAGGTGGGGCTATTTCTTTAATAGGTGGGGAAAAACCTATTATTGTGAATAATCAAATGGAACATCCACGTTATCTTGGTAATTATACGGGGTCAGTACGAGGATTTATTAATTTAAAGGATACAGTAAGTGCTGAAATAAGAGGGAATACATTATCTACGTCTGCTTCGGCAATTATCGCTGCAGACTTCGCTATTTATTTTGACGGAACATGTGCTTTATGTGTTATTACAAATAATACTTTAGTTAAAGGTAAAGTCGGACATGTTGGATTCGGGGCTACTGCCTACTCAAATATAATAAAAGACGACAATAGTTATGATACATCAAGAGCAAACCGTGTATTCATGAATACTGGTGTTAAAAATAAAGGTATAGATGTGCTAATAAAGCCACAAAGTGGATGGGTTGCTTACGACATTGCTTCCGATGTTTATGTAAAAAAACTTGAAAATGGCTTAATTATATTAAGAGGTGCTATAAAAAACGGCGCTATTACCCAAACTACTACTATTATTACACTACCTGATGGGTTTAGACCAAATCGTGTGAAAAGGTTCCAGGTAACAAACTTTGATGGATTGGAATTTTCTTCAGCAACAATTTTGATTCAGACGAGTGGGGCAATTCAGATTATGGCTGCTAAAGCAAACAACTTGCTTCAACTGGACGGTATTTCATTCACGGAGGATTAACCATTCTGAAAATCAAAAATGATTTCCACCCCAATCACCGACAACTTAAGCCTTACTGGATTTCAGGACAATTATTATATCATTTTGGGAACTTAATTTTATCTTTTATTTTATGAATATATTGTAAATGAAGATCTATTTTGTTATGTTTTAATTATAATAGTAATAAAGTATTTTTTGGAGGATAAAAGATGGATTTTAAATGGTACAAATGGAGGATTATCAACAAGATTCAAATGTCGCCTATATTACCTGCTCGATTTAGAATGAAAATATTAAGAAGTTGTGGAATGAAGTTAGACTCATCTTCTAGCATTGCTGAAAATAACTATATTGGTTCCCAAAAGTTAGTGATGGGAAAGGAAACAACAATAAATGTTGGAGGTTTCCTTGATGGTAATGCTCCTATTATTTTGGAAGACTATGTGAGAATTGGACCATATGTCAAAATTTTAACAGGAACACATAATTATAGATTATCTGTCATTAGGAGAAGAGCGGAAGACGGAACGGTCTCAAAGAGTGTTGTTATTAAAAAAGGTTCTTGGATTGGTATGGGTGCAATGATATTGCCTGGTATCACGATTGGAGAAGGGTGTATTATAGCCGCAGGAGCCGTAGTGACAAAAGACACCGAACCGAATGGTATGTATGGCGGTAATCCAGCTAAACGCATTAAAGATCTATCAATCGAAGATGATTTATTATAAATTCTATAAATACAAAATTAAAGATTAGCGGTTTTGTTATGTATCTAGAAGACCGATACTTCAAGTATGGCTATATTGTCTATAAAGTTGTTCATATTTAGACAACGAGATGCTGTTGTTAGTCGTGAAAGAGGAATTCGAAAGAATTATTTTACCAATATAAAACATATGTTTTGCCAAATACACAGTAAAATTTGCTCCTTTATATTTTTTTAGTTAGAGTAGGAACAAAATATGCGATTACGAAAAACAAAATAATTAACCACGCATTTGGAAATGTCTACGCTTATACCCCTTCCTACTCCTAATACACTAAGCCGTGAATTCAAATCAGGTAAAGTTTTTTTGATTCTATGTAAAGTTTGTAATGAATCTATGTGATCTTGGTAATTTTATTGGAACCCTTGTTAGCTTCGAAACTCTTAGTTATTGATTGAGCAAAAGGGGTTTTTGGAAATACCAGATACTCACATTAAATGCCCTATCTGTGACTTGGTGCTGTTTTGTCTGCGACGGTGACTGTTTTGACCGAGCTCGTATTTCCTGCCTTGTCAGTTGCTGTTACGGATAGAACTTTACCGACCCCTTGTTTTTTCATCATCGTAACAGTTTAATTCCCTGAGCTATTGGACTTTGCTTTTCCAAGAGCAATGCTGCCCATTTTGACATTAACTGTAGAGCTTGCTTCCGCTTTGTCAGTTACTTTTGTTGTATTGTCACCGAATGCATTTACAATCGGTTTCGTAGGAGCTGTTTTATCTTCTACATCACTCGGCTTTGATACGCACTAAATCTCATTAAGATTATTTGCTCCAAAAAACCAGCATTTCTGCTGGTTACTATAAAGTACCAATCACTTAACCAAATTCAATACTTCTAGAACTCTACCATCTGAATTATAGTTAAAAGTAACCGTCTTATCATCATGAATGTGATAGGTTAAACCAAAAAACTCTCCGGAATCTGGAAATCTTTGAATAAAATCGTCAAGTTGTTCAGAATTTAGTTTAACAACCATAGGTTTCTTTCTACTATTAAAAGTATCTTCTTCCTTCTCCATTAATATCTCTGTACCCATAATTAACTCCTTTAATCTCTCTCATTTCCCCATCATAATATACCTTATTAATTGGTAAATAAAAGGTCTTTAATTAAAATTTCACATTAATGATACGAACTCTTAACAACACTACCTAATTTCTTACAAAGTTACCCTACTTTCCAAGGAGAATTATTGGTTTCCATTAGAACTGCACGGTAAAGATAACACTTACAACTACGTTTGTTCCCTTGGTATGCAAAGGAAACTCCACTCTACATAAGGGTTCTGTATAGGCAGGAACATGATCTTATGGCAATCCAATAATAATCCGCTAAAAAACCCCTGTGGATTCCACTTTCAACATTTCATTTCTTATTTTCAAAGAGAAGATTTCTATGAAGAGGCGTGGCAATAATGGTCAAATTCCTTCTGAAACGGCGAGCTTCGCTATGGCTATGCTCTCGATTACGTGCTCTTGCTCCATCATCATCGAAGAAAAAGGTAAAATACGGTAGTGAATATCAATCATCATTTAAACCTCTTCTCCTCTTCGTAAGTCTATTTTCTTATTTATTTACCTAAATATAACACTTTTATTAATTTTTACAAATTTAATTTAGTATTTCCTGAATATAAAGTGACCTCCATCCTAATTTTTTGTTTCTATAATAATTTTATGAACTAATTATTAGTCAATTTTACTTAGATTCATAGTGATCACTTATTTTGTATTTCTAATTTTTATAGATTGTTCTCTACAACTTTAGTAAAATGAGAATGATAATTACTATCAATTAAGGAGAATAACTATTATGGGTGTACCCTTGTTAAAAGAAGAGCTTCCGGTTTCTAATAAAATCTGGACGCGTGATTTTATGATGATTTTCTTAGCTAACTTCTTTGTTTTTTTATCCTTTCAGATGACTTCCCCTACCCTCCCGCTTTTTGTAAAAGAGCTTGGTGGAAATGAACGGTATATTGGGTTGGTTGCTGGGATGTTTCTATTTTCTGCTCTGATTGTCCGCCCCTTTGCTGGTCAGGCCTTGGAAACAAAAGGAAGACGTTTTGTTTTCCTTTTCGGTCTAGCCTTTTTAGCTGTAGCGATTGGCTCGTTTGGATTTATGATGAGTATTTTCCTTTTATGTGCAATGAGAGTTGTTCAAGGGATTGGCTGGGGATATACGACCACCGCTTCAGGTACGATTGCCTCCGATCTTATCCCAGCAAAGCGTCGTGGTGAGGGAATGGGATACTTCACTTTATCGGGAAATTTGGCGATGGCTTTTGGACCTTCATTTGGACTTTTCTTAGCGGATGTGTTAACGTTTCAACAGTTGTTTCTGTTTTGCGGTGCATTAAGTCTAGCCGCTTGGATCATGGCTTCGACTATTTCCTATAAGAAAGTAGAACAACCTTCTGCTCCCACTAAAACTAATAGGTTTGACATTTATGAAAAAAGCGCTGTTGCGCCGTCCGTTCTTGTTTTTTTCATTACGGTATCTTTTGGTGGGATTGCCACCTTCTTACCGCTTTATACGATGGAAAAAGGCCTGACAGGTATTCAAGTTTACTTTTTTCTATACGCATTAGCTCTTATTTTCACACGAATGTTCGCTGGAAAAATCTATGATCAAAGAGGACATCAAGCCGTCTTCATTCCATCTACCCTTTTTATCGTAGCGGCGATGCTACTGCTTGCCTGGATGCCAAGTAACATGATTTTGTATATTGCAGCTATTTTTTACGGCATTGGGTTCGGTGCTGTCCAACCAGCTCTTCAAGCTTGGTCTCTTGAACACGCGGCCCGAAATCGAAAAGGCATGGCCAATGCCACTTTCTATTCCTTCTTTGATCTAGGAATCGGTTTCGGTGCGATTCTTTTCGGACAAATCGGCTATCTGTTTGGGTATAGAAGTATTTACATAATGGCAGCAATCTCAGTTCTGATCTCCATTTTGGCTTACCTATGGATTTTGAAAAAAAATGAAGTAATTCTATGGATCATTTCTAAAATCTAAAAATCTTTCCACATTAACCGATAATATTTGTAGGGAACATTTTTGGGGGAATTCGCATGAAAAAGTTATGGCATAAATTTAATATACGCTATTATGAAATCCTTTTTAAGGATTGTTTAAATGATAAAATGAAATGTGAATTTCAAAGAAAAATATCTTACCATAAACTTAAACTGGGTGAATTAAACTATGCATGCAAACAAACTTCTTGATAGTTTATTAAGGAAGTTTAGGCCGTTCCATTTGGGCGGCTTTTTTCATGCAATGAAGAGATAGTTCCTCTACCCCTACTTACATCTTAATTTAAACTAAGCCATGAATCGTATCAGGTAAAGTTTTTTTTGATTCTATGTAAAGTTTGTAATGAATCTATGTGTATTTCGTAATTTTATTGGAATCCTTGTTTGTCTCCCAACTTTTAGTAGTATGATAGAAAAAAGGGGGTTCTTGGGATGAAATTTTCGAAGTATATTGTCAAATTATTTTCAATCATACAAAAGGAAATACCAGTAACTCATAATAAATGTCACGTCTGTGACGGAACAGGTGCCTATGATATATATACGGATTGTCTTACTTGTAATGGAAAAGGGCTAATAAGTAAAATGGAGTATAATAGGATGATTGAAGAAGGTGAAATTTAATGGTTTCGTATAGGAAGAAACTTCGCGACAACTCTAATTCACCGACAGCTATCAATCTCAGTTATACTAGCGAAATATGTGATATATGGAAGAACAATCCTTATTACTTAATTTATTGTGAAGATCCAATCGGTAATATTATTGAACTTTACAGTCGAAGTACTGAAATGATGTATGAAAATAAAGAGTAATGGTATATAAAAGTATAGGCTTTTTTTAAGCAACCGAATGATTCTCGGAGGCTTTTTATTCATGTTTCGACTTGGCTTAACACCGTCACAATTAATATGGTTGCAAATAATTAAAAAACAACTACATCATCCTTCCTCCCCACTTTCATCCCGCTCCCAAAGTTTACTTCAATAGAACACTCCCAACTACATAAAAAAATCGGAATAGATCTACAAGTTTTTTTCGGCTTTTTGCTTAGAGATTTTGATCGAGAATGTGCCTTTACTCGTTGCTTTGGTAGAGCCAATGACATCAACTATTGGATCAGGGATTTCAAATTCTGCTATGCAGTACAGTCATTATTAACCTTCTTATTGAATGTAGAGATCCCTTCCTTATCATCAACCATAATTATGACAACAAGACTATACATCCTTTTGGTTAGAATTAACTTTTAATAAAGTGTAACTTATTTACAATTAAAATAGAGAATTTATCTTTATTTATTTGACTTTATTCCTGTAGACATATTGAATTTCATTTGTATGTAACAGGGTGAGAAGGATCAATAAATTTTATATTTTTTAAGACGCACATTTACAACCTTGAGTAATATTATGGGCTAATATACTAGGAGTTTTATAGGGGGAATGATGTGAGTGTTAAAAAAAGTTAGCCTATTATTTCTTTTACTCGTACTTGTATGTAGTATTTTGGGTTTTTCTTCTGCATCTGCAGCAGAAGATAAAACAAGTAAGGTTGTCTATTTAACGTTTGACGATGGTCCGAATCAGTACACGCCAATAATTTTAGATATCTTAAAAAAGAAAAAAGCAAAAGCGACCTTTTTTATGATTGAAGGAAATATTAAACGTAATCCAAAAACAGTAAATCGAATGATTAAAGAGGGAAATTATCCTGGGTTACATAGTGTTTCCCATGATGCAAAAAAATTATATAGAGGGAGTTCAAGTAATGTCGCAATCGAAATGGAGAAGACAAGACAAACGTTATTAAAGGTTTCAAAGATTGACAGTAAGCTGACTAGAGTTCCATACGGTAGCAAACCCTATATGACAAAACCGTTTCGAGATACCTTAGCCAAAAAGGGGTTCAAAATGTGGGATTGGAATATTGATACACTAGATTGGAAGTATAATAAAACAAACCCTAGCAAGATAACGTCTAACGTTAAAGCAGGTTTGAAAGGAAAAAAAGGTCCAATCGTCATTCTTTTTCACGATTCAAAAGGAACCGCACAACAGCTTCCGGAGATTATTGACTATCTAAGAGCACAAGGGTATAAGGTAGAGGTTTACAATCCAAAAAACCATATTGTCATGAATTTTTGGGAAGATAAAAGATTCTAGAATACCTAAAGAATGGAACACTAACATACATTAAAGTATGAGGGTGCTAACCACAGGTATCTAGCGACCTAGGATACCAGATTTTTTCAAAGAAAAATAGCTTACCAAAAGTTTAAACTGGTTTATTTAAATAATTCACAAACTTCCTGATAGATTAAGGAAGTTAGGCCGTTCCATTTGGGCGGCTTTTTTCATGTAATGAAGAGATAGTTCCTATACCCCTACTTCCACACCCCTCTCAAAGTATAATTCACTAGAAAAATACCGGCTACATAAAAAAAAGCCTCCGATATTCACTCAGAGGCTTTTCATATTCATGTTCTGATCACTTTTTTACAGTAACTTTCTTTGACGCACTTACATTTTTCGCTTTATCTTTGGCATAGATATAGAGGTTTTTCCCGGCTTTTTGTTTAGGGATTTTGATTGAGTATGTGCCTTTACTCGTTGCTTTGGCAGAGCCGATGACTTTTTTAGATGCTTTTACGTATACAGTGGAGTTGGCTTCTGCTTTACCGGTTACTTTTGTCGTTTTTGTTGTTACTGTATTGACTGAAGGTATACTTGGTGCTGTTTTGTCTGCGACAGTGACTGTTTTGACCGAGCTCGTATTTCCTGCTTTGTCGGTTGCTGTTACGGATAGGACTTTACCGGCCTTTTGTTTTTTTGTCATCGTAACAGTGAAATTCCCTGAGCTATTGGACTTTGCTTTTCCAAGCGCAGTGCTGCCCATTTTGACAGTAACGGTAGAGCCTGCTTCCGCTTTGCCAGTTACTTTTGTCGTATTGTCACCGACACTATTTACAGTCGGTTTCGTAGGTGCTGTTTTATCTTCTACCTTAACTAAAACAGGAACACTTTTATTTCCCGCATTATCGACAACTCTTGTATAGATTAACGTGCCAGCTGTCTGTTTAGCGATAGTCGCTGAAAACGTCTTTTCCCCGTTAATCTTCACTGTAGCGAGTGTTTTTTCATTGGTATAAATGGAAAGGGCGCCTGTTTTGAAATCACTTGGAATTTTCCCTTTGATCAACGTATCCTTATCAGAAATCGCCGTCACAGTTGGCCTAGTCAGCGTCTTCATTTCAAGCGCTTTTTTGGCATTCACCCGGCCATTTCCATAGTATATATCTTTCCCTTTTGTACCTTGGTCAAGAGCTGAGTCATAGAGACGGTATTCCACCTCATATTTAGTGAGTTTTGGCTCATTGGACCAAACCAGTGCTGCTACACCGGCCACCATAGGCGTAGCCATTGATGTTCCACTCATCCAACCATATCTATTACCAGGTAAAGTGGAAAGAATATAGTCGCCAGGGGCGGCAATATCGACTGTTGAATGATAGTTGGAATAACTAGTTCGCTTATCTTTTGAATCTGTAGCGGCCACAGAAATGACATGACTGAATGCAGCTGGATACACGCGCTGTACACTTTTCCCCATATCTCCTTCATTTCCGGCAGCAGCGACAATCAATAAGCCTTTACTATAAGCCTCTTGGACAGCTTTGTTTAACGCTTCCGAATAACTGGTCTCGCCTAGACTCATATTAATAATGTCTGCCCCCTGCTGAACGGCATAATGAATGGCCTCAATGATATCAGCAGTATCGGCATATTTGCCATTAAAAACGTTAATCGGCATAATTTTAATGTTCGGCGCAACACCTGTTCCACCTAAGTCATTGTTGGCAGAACCTGCGATGATTCCTGCAATATGTGTTCCATGTTCCCCTACTGGTACAATATTCTTCCGATTGCGTACCGCATCATAAGGACGGTCGATTTTCCCTTTTAAATCTTCGTGATTACGATCAATTCCATCATCAATGATGGCCACGACCATTTCTTTTGAACCCATGGTTTTTGTCCATGCAGCTTGTGTACCAAGTGTTTTGTGATGCCACTGGTCTATGTAGGCTGGATCGTTCGGGCTTTCCATCTTCTTAAAAAGATAGTTAGGCTCTGCATATTCTACATTCTTCTGATCTTCAAGTTCCTCGATAAGATTGTCGGTTGTTTCCCCTTTAGGAACGTCGACCGTCTCTATTAAATCTCTGATTGGCTCATTGTTCGTCTCTTTATATTTGACAAGTACACCGTCAGTTTGTGGACTCTCAGCAGCTTCTGGCTGATAGCTTGGTAGAATCATAAATATTAATATAACTGAAAGGCTCAACTGAATGAATTTGTGCATAAAATCACTCCAAAAGTATGATTAAGAATAGATATGGATGAGGTTTGATACTTGAACCAACTCTACTATTATTCCTAATTAGATTGTATACCTAGTGATTTAGATTTACTAACCTTTTCATCTAGTTAAAATAGCTCATTTCTGGCAAAACAAAAAACCGCTATATGCGGTTTAATGTCCACCTAAATATGCATTCTTGATTTCTTCGCTTGCGGTTAGTTCCTCGGATTTACCGGAAAGAACGATACGGCCTGTTTCGACGACATAGGCTCTGTCCGCGATGGATAGGGCTAAGTTGGCATTTTGTTCGACAAGCAAGATGGTTGTACCGGTTTTATTGATTTCTTCTATAATATTAAAGATTTGTTTTACTAGTAATGGTGCAAGTCCCATAGATGGCTCGTCCAATAACAGGAGGCGCGGCTTTGCCATAAGGGCTCGGCCCATCGCAAGCATTTGTTGTTCCCCTCCGGAAAGAGTTCCAGATTGCTGCTTCAGTCGTTCAAGCAAACGCGGGAATAATTCATAGACTTTCTCCATATCTTGCTTGATGCCTGCTTTATCTTTTCGTAAATAGGCACCGAGCTGAAGGTTTTCTTCCACCGTCATATTCGCGAAGACGCGGCGTCCTTCTGGAACATGAGAGATTCCCATTTTCACAATAGATTGTGCGGCTTTTCCGCCGATAGATTGCCCTTCGTACATTATTTTTCCTTGTTTCGGTTTTAATAGGCCGGAAATTGTTTTCAGCATCGTACTTTTCCCTGCACCGTTAGCCCCGATTAAGGTTACGATTTCACCTTCGTTAATTGAAAGTGAAATACCTTTCAGCGCTTGAATGTTTCCGTAATATACGTTAATGTCCTCGATTTTTAACATTATGAAACCTCCTCGCCAAGATAGGCCTCGATGACTTTTGGATTGTTACGAATTTCTTCTGGCTTTCCTTGAGCGATTAGCTGTCCGTGATCGAGTACGTATATGCGTTCGCAGACACCCATGACAAGCGGCATATCATGCTCAATCAATAAAACGGTCAGGTCAAATTTTTCACGGATGAGGGCAATCAAGTTCATTAGTTCATGCGTTTCCTGCGGGTTCATCCCGGCTGCCGGTTCATCTAGTAAAAGCAGTTTCGGATTTGCGGCAAGCGCACGGGCTATTTCCAAGCGTCGCTGTTTACCATATGGCAGGTTTTTTGCCTTTTCATCCTTGTATTGATCCAGGTTAAAAATTTTCAAGAACTCAATGGCCTTATCATCCATCTCCTTTTCCCCTTTAAAATGGATAGGCAAACGGAAGATCGAACTCAAAATACTATGTTTCGAAAGAGAGTGATAGGCAACTTTTACATTATCAATCACTGAAAGTTCACTGAACAAGCGAATGTTTTGGAATGTCCGACTGATCCCTTTTTGTGTGATTTTATATGGGGGCAGTTTTCTTAAGTTCTCACCTTCTAAAGAAATCGTGCCCTCTGTAGGGACGTAAACTCCTGTCAGCAAGTTAAAGAAAGTTGTTTTTCCAGCGCCGTTCGGCCCAATCAAGCCAATTAGTTCTCCTGGATATAACTCGACGTTAACATCAGAAACGGCCTTAAGCCCTCCGAACTGGATGCCGACTGAATCGACTTTAAGCAGCGGTGTTTTTATTTTCATGGCTGCTGCCTCCTTTACGTTTGAACATGGATGTTATTTCTTTTGTACCCATTAAACCTTGTGGACGATAGATCATCATCACGATAAGCACAAGGCTGTAGATGATCATTCGTGTTTCCGGGTAATCTTGAAGGAAAGTCGTAACAACCGTTAGTAATATTGCGGCCAATACGGCACCGGAAAGACTTCCAAGACCACCAAGTACTACTAAAATCAAAATATCAAATGATTTCAAGAATCCGAAGTTCGATGGCTGAATAATATAGAAGTTATGCGCGTATAACCCTCCAGCAATCCCTGCAAAAAAAGCACCAATCGCAAACGCGACAACTTTGTAATACGTCGTATTAATTCCCATCGAATCTGCAGCCGTTTCGTCCTCGCGGATCGAAATGCAGGCTCTTCCGTGGGTCGAGCTTGTAAAGTTTCGGATAACGATGATCGTAACGAGAACGGCAACAAACACCCATGGCCAAGTAGTTAAATGGGAAACCTGCATGCCGCTCGCCCCTCCAACATAATCAATATTCAAAAGAATAATCCGGACGATTTCCCCAAAACCGAGGGTCGCAATCGCCAAGTAGTCTCCTTTAAGACGTAAACTTGGGATTCCGATGATCAAACCGGCCAACGCTGCCACCAAACCGCCAACTATCAATGCCACAACAAACGGCATTTCTAACTTCATAGTCATTATTGCTGAAGCATAGGCACCAACTGCCAGGAATCCAGCATGTCCGATGGAAAACTGTCCGGTCACCCCGATGATTAAGTGTAAGCTTGCTGCTAGGATAATATTAATCCCGATGAACATGAGCGTATTTTGATAAAAAGGATTTAGCGATCCGCCGCCGATTAAAACTTGAATCACGGCGAAAAAGATCAGTGATAGCGAAATCGAGAGCCAAAAACCTTTTGCTCGCTTAAATGTAGTCATTGCTTTGTCTCCCCTATACTTTTTCTTTTTTGTTTTTACCGAATAAGCCTTGTGGCATGAAAATCAAGATAAGAATCAGTACGATGAAGGCTACAGCATCACGCCATAATGAGTAACCGGCGGCACTGACCAATGCCTCGATGACACCAAGCAGTAAGCCTCCAACCATCGCGCCCGGTATAATCCCGATTCCTCCAAGTACGGCAGCAACAAATGCCTTCAAACCTGGCAGCACACCCATAAGCGGCTCAATTTTAATATAATAAATACCGAAAATGACACCTGCTGCTCCAGCTAAAGCGGAACCGATTGCAAATGTAGCCGAAATTGTGTTATTAACATTTATCCCCATCAACTTAGCCGCATCCGCGTCAAAAGAAACGGCACGCATGGCTTTTCCTATTTTTGTTTTATGAACGATGATTTGTAAAATGATCATTAAAGCTACAGCTACACCGAAAATCAAGACCGATTGACTGTTGATAGAAACTCCAAAAATATTAAATTTGTCTGTTGGCAATACATCACTTGGATAAGCCTCAGGCTGTGCACCGCGAACGTAGATGAATCCATATTCGATTAAAAGCGAAACCCCTATAGCTGTGATAAGTGCGGCAATACGCGTTGCGTTCCTCAACGGCTTGTACGCAATCCGCTCGATTAATACCCCAAAGATTGCACAGACTGTCATCGAGATTAATAGAGCAGGTACGAATGATAGATCCAGAACCGTTATTGAGTAAAAACCAACGAATGACCCAACCATGAAAACATCACCATGGGCAAAGTTAATTAATTTAACAATCCCGTAAACCATCGTATAACCGAGAGCGATAAGGGCATAAATACTTCCTAGTGAAACCCCGTTAATTAGCTGTTGTATCAATTCCATGTTCGACTCTCCTTGAAAAATCTAATTTTATAATATGGCAAGTTCAGACTCTCGTTTCCACTCAAAATGGAAGTTCCATAAGCCTTTATATACTAGAAAAATGAGAATTCGCCAGCACCTTCTATTGTAAGAAAGGCCGGCGAAAGGATTAAAACTTTTACTCTATCATTAAGGATTGATTTTTGTGTTAAATACTTGTTTCCCATCTTTAAACTCAAGAATGGTAGCAGATTTGATTGGATTGTGTTTTTCATCCAAAGTAAATGTCCCAGTTACAAGTTCAAGGTCTTTTGTTTTCTCAAGGGCATCCTTAATTTTTTCTGAATCTGTCGAGCCTGCCCGTTTAATAGCATCTGCAAGGTAGTATCCTGTGTCATATCCTAAAGCATTAAAAGCATCAGGAGATTTATCTTTGTATTTCGCTTTAAACGCAGACACAAAATTCTGAATTTTCTCATCAGGATCACCTGAAGAATAATGGTTCGTGATGAATGTGTTATTTAGCGCTTTAGCACCGGCAATTTCTACTAGCTTAGGAGAGTCCCAACCGTCGCCGCCCATAAATGGTACGTCAAGTCCTGTTTCACGTGCCTGTTTCACAATTAGACCAGCTTCTTCATAATAACCAGGTAGGAAAATGAAATCCGGTTTTGCTGATTTCAAACGAGTCAATGTAGAACGGAAATCAGTATCCTTCGCAATGTAAGCTTCTTCTCTAACGATTTTCCCGCCATTTGCAATGAATTGTTCTTTAAAGGCTGCCGCTAATCCTTTTGAATAATCACTTGCGCTATCAATATAGATGGCAGCACTTTTTGCTTTGACTTCACTAGTTGCAAAGTTCGCAGCAACTGTACCTTGGAACGGATCGATGAAGCTTGTTCTGAAAATATAATCGTTCAATTTATCATCTTTATATGTGATTTCCGGGCTTGTCCCAGAAGGGCTGATAACTGGAACTTTATTATCTTGTGCAATCTGTACTTGTGCAATCGTGTTCGTACTTGTAGCTGCACCAACAATTGCTGTAACCTTATCTTGTGAAGTCAGCTTGATAGCACCGCTTGTTGCTTCAGACGCTTCAGATTTATTATCAACTTTTATAAGTTTGATTTTTTTACCGTCAATTCCTTCTTTGTTAATCTCTGCAGTCGCAAGCTCTAGACCTTCCGCAATCGATTGACCATATGAGGCTACACCACCTGATAATTCAAGGTTGACCCCGATCTTGATTGTTTCTCCATCCCCACTTGATTTCTCTGATGAACCAGAGCCGCCGGAACAACCTGCTAGAACACCTGCTGCAAGTGTTAGAGAAAGGAATGCACCTGCTAGTTTTTTCTTTTTCATAATTAACCCCTCCATTTTGTAATCATAGCTCTGATGCATGAATATTTATTCAAAACGCCCCAGAAAAAATTGATTAGATTAAATGTTTATAATTAAATAAATATTTCGAAAATTAGTTTACCGCATAAATTTCATTCCGTCTATACAATAATTGAATGAATATTTTGCTAAATGGTATATTTTTCACAGAGGCAACTCACTGTTTCTATTTTTATATATTTTAATTATTGTGAAAATAGCCTGTATTATCAGAATATACAGATTAATTTTATTATATTGATATTATAAAGTTCTAAATTAATACTAAAAAAATTTTATTCCACTTTCCATTATTTTCATCCTATTTAATACATTTTTTCCAAAAAACAAGTAGAACGATAGGGAATTAAACCCATTTTTTTACTATGTTTTAGTCTTTGTTCCTAGTTTATTATTGAACTAGATTCTCTTAAATGTATAAAATGCTGTATATAATTCTATTCTATTTCATATCTAGAATGGTGCTTTCTTGCTAACATTATGATCATAATCAGAAACACTATTCTTTCTCTCCACAACAAAAAACCGCCAAACGGCGGTTTAGTGGCCTCCTAAGTAGGCCATTTTAATTTCTTCACTAGAAGTGAGTTCATCGGCGTTGCCAGAAAGGACAATCCGTCCTGTTTCAACGACGTAGGCCCGATCTGCAATGGATAGAGCAAGGTTGGCGTTTTGCTCAACTAAAAGAATCGTTGTTCCAGCCTCGCTGATCTCTTGGATGATGTTGAAGATTTGTTTCACTAGCAACGGAGCAAGTCCCATGGAAGGTTCATCGAGCAGTAATAAACGTGGTTTCGCCATTAAAGCTCGCCCCATTGCAAGCATCTGCTGTTCACCACCTGATAGGGTGCCAGCCTGTTGTTTGATCCTTTCTAGTAACCTCGGAAATAGTTCATAGACTTTCTCCATATCTTTTTTGATGCCTTCTTTGTCTTTTCGTAAATAGGCTCCAAGCTCCAGGTTTTCAGCAACCGTCATGTTAGCAAAGACACGACGGCCTTCGGGGACATGGGAGATGCCCATTTTCACGATAGATTGGGCTGCTTTTCCTCCAATCGAGCCCTCTTCGAAAAGAACCTTTCCTTGTTTCGGTTTTAACAACCCCGAAATCGTTTTGAGCAATGTGCTTTTCCCGGCTCCATTTGCTCCGATCAAGGTGACGATTTCCCCTTCGTTAATTTCCATCGTAACACCCTTTAACGCTTGGATGTTCCCATAATAGACATTGATGTCCTCGATTTTCAGCATTATGAAACCTCCTCGCCAAGATACGCTTCGATAACCTTTGGATCGTTGCGGATTTCTTCAGGCTTTCCGTGGGCGATAAGCTGACCATGATCGAGTACGTAAATACGTTCGCATACACCCATGACAAGTGACATATCATGTTCGATGAGCAATACCGTAAGATTGAATTCCTTTCGGATAAACGCAATTAGGTTCATCAATTCTTTCGTTTCATGCGGGTTCATCCCAGCCGCTGGTTCGTCAAGTAAAAGAAGTTTCGGATTTGCTGCAAGAGCCCGAGCAATTTCCAGTCGTCTCTGCTGTCCATATGGTAGATTCTTCGCTTTTTCATCCTTATATTGGTCCAGGTTGAAAATCTTCAAGAACTCAATCGCCTTTTCATCCATTTCCTTTTCACCGGAAAAGTGGCCCGGCAATCTGAATACAGAGCTTGCAATCATATGCTTGGCGAGTGAGTGGTAAGCAACCTTGACGTTATCAATCACGGATAACTCACTAAAGAGGCGGATATTTTGAAAGGTCCTGGAAATTCCTTTTCTCGTAATTTTATAAGGCGGTTGTTTTTTTAAATTTTCCCCATTTAAAGCAATCGTTCCTTCTGTAGGAACATACACACCCGTCAACAAATTAAAGAAGGTCGTTTTCCCGGCACCATTCGGACCAATCAGGCCAACAAGTTCCCCCGGAAATAATTCCACGTTAACATCTGAAACAGCTTTCAATCCACCGAAGCGGATTCCCACTGAATCTACTTTAAGCAACGGTATTGTGGCTTCCATCCTTAGGTCCCCCTTTAGTTTTTTTACCAGTGAACAATGTCGTAATTTCTCTTGTCCCCATTAAACCTTGCGGGCGGAATATCATCATCAAAATCAGTACAAGGCTGTAAATAATCATCCTTGTTTCCGGGTAATCCTGAAGGAATGTGGTCACGATTGTTAATAAAATCGCGGCCAAAACTGAACCTGATAGACTTCCAAGACCACCGAGAACCACGAAGATCAGAATATCGAATGATTTTAGGAAACCGAAATTTGACGGCTGGATAATATAGAAGTTATGAGCGTAAAGCGAGCCAGCAACCCCTGCAAAGAAGGCTCCAATGACGAAAGCTGCCACTTTATAATAAGTCGTATTGATTCCCATCGCGTCAGCGGCCGTTTCATCTTCTCTTACGGAAATACATGCACGACCATGGGTTGAATTCGTGAAATTACGAATCACAATAATAGTAATCATTACACAGGCAAATACCCATGGCCACGTTGTCAAATGGGATACCTGCATCCCGCTTGCTCCGCCTACATAATCAATATTCAAGAGGACTATCCGGACAATTTCCCCAAATCCAAGTGTAGCAATCGCCAAGTAATCCCCCTTCAGACGTAAGCTCGGAATTCCAATTACCATACCTGCTACAGCGGCTAAAATCCCCCCTGCCAATAAGGCAATAATGAATGGTAGTTCTAGCTTCATTGTCATCACAGCGGAAGCATAGGCCCCTACTGCTAAAAACCCGGCATGACCAATAGAGAACTGTCCGGTGATTCCGATGATTAAATGAAGACTCGTTGCCAGCATAATATTGATGCCGATAAACATGAGCGTATTGATATAAAATGGATTGAGCATGCCGTTTGAAATGGTAAACTGCATGACCGAGAAAAAAATAAGTGCCAACACAATCGAGAGCCAAAAACCCTTTGAATTCTTTAAAGTAGTCATCGCTATGTCTCCCCTATACTTTTTCTCTTTTATTTTTACCGAATAAGCCCTGTGGCAAGAAGATTAAAATCAAGATGAGTACGATAAATGCCACACCGTCACGCCATAAAGAGTAACCGGCGGCACTGACCAACGCCTCAATAACTCCAAGCAGTAGACCGCCGACCATTGCTCCAGGAATAATGCCAATGCCGCCTAAAACTGCTGCAACAAAGGCTTTAAGGCCGGGAAGGACACCCATTAACGGCTCAATCTTAATATAGTAGATTCCAAAAATAACACCTGCCGCCCCTGCTAGAGCCGAACCTATTGCGAAGGTAGCGGAAATCGTATTATTGACATTGATGCCCATAAGCGTAGCCGCTTCGGAATCAAATGAAACGGCACGCATGGCTTTGCCGATTTTTGTTTTATGTACAACAAATTGTAGGATAATCATTAAAATAATCGATACGGATAAAATTAATATAGATTGGCTGCTGATGGAAACTCCTAATATATCGAGTTTATCCATCGGAAGGACATCGTTTGGATAGGCTTCTGGCTGAGCGCCACGGATGTAGATCAGACCATTTTCTATTAGAAGGGAAACACCGATGGCCGTAATTAAGGCCGCAATCCGTGTTGCATTTCGAAGGGGTTTATAAGCAATACGTTCAATTAAGACACCAAATATGGCGCATACAATCATTGAAATCAATAAAGCAGGGATGAACGATAAGTCCAATACCGTAATTGAGTAAAAACCAACAAATGAACCAACCATAAATACGTCACCATGAGCAAAGTTTATCAGCTTGACGATCCCGTATACCATCGTATAGCCAAGAGCAATCAATGCATAAATGCTGCCGAGTGAAATGCCATTTACCAATTGCTGAATCAGTTCCATATTGCACTCTCCCCGAAAAGGTGTTTTTTTAGTGAAGATAGAATAGGGGGACTTGCCCCCTATCCGCTTAACTATTATGGATTGATTTTTGTTTTAAATGTTTGTTTACCATCTACATATTCTAAAATAGTAGCCGATTTGATTGGATCATGATTTTTATCGAGGTTAAGAGTCCCTGATACTAATTGAAGATCTTTGACATCTTCCAATGCTTGTCTGATTTTTTCGGGAGAAGCATCTCCAGATCTTTTGATAGCGTCAGCCAGGTAGTACCCAGTGTCATAGCCAAGGGCAGCAAAAGCATCTGGTGTTTTATTGTATTTCTTTTTGTAAGCTGCAACGAAATCTTGGATTTTTGCATCTTCATCTTCTGGAGAATAGTGATTAGTGATAAAGGTATTTTTCAATGCCTCTGCCCCAGCAATTTCAACGACTTTCGGAGAATCCCAGCCATCTCCACCCATGAATGGAAGGTCGATGCCGTCTTCACGAGCTTGCTTTAAGATAAGTCCAACTTCTTCATAATAACCAGGAAGGAAAACGAATTCCGGTTTTGCAGATTTGATACGTGTTAATGTTGCGCGGAAATCAGTATCTTTCGTTACATAGGCTTCTTCCGCTACAATTTTACCGCCGTTTGCAGTAAATGCTTCTTTAAATGCAGCGGCTAATCCTTTTGAATAATCACTTGCGCTATCTACATAGATTGCTGCAGTCTTCGCCCCAATATCATCAGATGCGAAATTAGCTGCAACCGTCCCTTGGAAAGGATCGATAAAGCAAGTTCTGAACACATAATCGTTTAATTTTCCAGCTTTATTTGTTATGTCGGGATTTGTTGCAGTTGGTGTGAGAAGAGGAACTTTATTATCTTGTGCGACTTGAACCTGTGCCAAAGTGTTCGTGCTTGTAGCTGATCCAACTACAGCGACAACTTTGTCCTGACTGACTAATTTAATTGAACCGCTTGTAGCTTCTGCTGCATCAGATTTATTATCAACTTTAATGATTTCTAGCTTTTTTCCGTCAATGCCTTCTTTATTAATTTCTTCGATGGCCAGTTTCAAACCATCCGCAGCCGACTGACCGAATGATGCAGTACCACCTGACAATTCAAGGTTGGCACCAATTTTAATGGTGTCACCCGAGGTGGATGAGCCCCCACTTGAACTGCTAGTTTTCGAGTCGCTATTACAACCTGCCAGCGCCCCAGCTACTAGTGAAAGTGATAGAAACACTCCTGCTAGCTTTTTCTTCTTCTTCATTTGAAACCCCCTAATTTAGTATATTATTCTCATTGACAGAATATTTAAATAAAAATAATATTCTGAAAACAGTGTATCTCATTCTATCGACTCCGTCTATATGTCATAGAAAAAAATGTTAATAAAAAATATTTTCGTGATAATATGAACAAAAAAAACTGACTCCGTTTAGAGTCAGTTAAATGTCTATCAGTCATTAACACGGCGAACTTCAATGTCTTTTACAATATCATTGATTACCCAACTGGCCGCAATTAAGCCAGCTACAGATGGTACGAAAGCATTGGAAGATGGCGGCATTTGAGCTTTACGGATTTTTGCATTGTCATTGCCGACTTCTTTTCGAACATCCTCACGAATGACAATCGGGCTTTCATCGGAAAAGACGACAGGAATTCCCTTTGTGATGCCCTCTTTTCGTAATCTTGTACGAATGACCTTGGCAAGCGGATCTGTATGCGTTTTAGAAATATCAGCAATTTGGAAACGGGTTGGGTCCATTTTATTGGCAGCTCCCATGCTTGAAATCACCTTAATATTTCGTTTCAGGCATTCCTTCATCACATGCATCTTATAAATGACCGTATCTGATGCATCAATGACATAGTCAAGATTATAACTGAAGAACTCTTCAAACGTTTCTTCTGTATAGAACATTTTTAGCGCGATTACTTCGCAGTCCGGATTAATATCTTGAATGCGGGTCTTCATCAATTCCGCTTTCGGCTGACCTACAGTTGAGAGAAGAGCATGAATTTGTCTGTTCACATTAGTAATGTCGACATCATCTTTATCCACAAGGATAATTCGACCTACTCCTGTACGTGCCAATGCCTCAGCTGAAAAGGAACCGACGCCACCTACACCTAGAACAGCAACGGTTGTGTTTTTCAGTATATCTATGCCTTCCTTACCAATCGCTAATTCATTTCGAGAAAACTGATGCAGCATATATATTCAACTCCAATAAATTCTGTTCTTATTTAGATTCCCAATTAACAATATATCATAAACATCATTTATGACAAGTGAAATATGAGCAGAGTTATCGGAATTAGTATACTAGTTCATTGTAGACAATTTTTGAAGAACTGTTGCTAGAAGAAGTGTTCGTTCTGTCAGGCTAGGAATTTCTAAATACTCGTCTTCACTATGTGCATTCCCGCCAATTGGACCTAATCCGTCTACGGTTGCAATTCCTAATTCAGATGTAAAAGAAGCATCTGAACCTCCGCCCGTATCCGTATCGGTAATATTGATGCCGATTTCCTGCCCCGCCTGATTGATAGCCTCTAATAGAATGGTCGTTTGTTCGTTCTTTTCCATAGGTGGCCGGTCCATTTTGCCGCTAAGCGTCGTTTTCGTTCCAGCAATATAAGTGTGAGCACAGATTTTTTTCATTTGTTTTAGGATCATAACTTCCTGTTTTTTTTCTGAGATACGCACATCCACAAAGGCAGCGGCGTGGGAGGCAATGGTATTGACAGCTGAACCGCCTTCAATTATCCCGACATTTACACTAATCCCCTGCTTAAGATCATTTAACCTATGCAGTGCGATAATCTTATGAGCCAATTCTTCAATTGCACTTCGTCCTTTTTCCGGTTCAATCCCCGAGTGAGCAGACACTCCTACTATGTCCACTTTAAATTGCCCGCAGCCTCTTCTCGCCGTAACAAGTGAACCATCCGACCTCGCCGGCTCTAGAATTAACGCAAATTTCTTATTTGCCGCATTCTCAGAAATGAGTGAAGCAGAAGAAGGAGACCCTATCTCTTCATCACTATTGAGAATGATTTGAATATGTTTATACCCGGTCTTCCCTGCCTGTTTCATACAAAGAATCGCATAAAAAAGTTCGACTAAGCTTGCCTTCATATCAGCAACACCAGGTCCGTATGCGCGATCTCCTATCACTTTAAAAGGACGTTTTTGTACCGTCCCTTCTGGAAAAACTGTATCCATATGTGCGACAACGAGAATATGTGGTTGAAGCGCATCACGATGCTGAATAACTAGTTGATTGCCATAATTCTTTTGTTCCACAATATTCACAATAAAATCAAGACTCTCAAATTTCGTTTTTAAAATCGTACCAATTTTATCAATTCCCTGTTTTGTATAAGAACCACTATCAATATTCACAAGCTGCTCCACTAATTGAAGCATTTCTCTCCTCTTAGCATCCAATAAGTCTTTCAAAGCCCTCACTACTTTCTTTTTCCTTGCTCTAATTATTTCAACCTTACTACATACTTTACGAATGTATATTGTGGAGTGTTCCTTAAATGGGGGTTTTTGATGTTAACTCGTGAGTTTCAGACGGTTACTCGTGAGTTTCAGCTTTTTACTCGTGAGTTTCAGCTTTTTACTCGTGAGTTTCAGCTTTTACTCGTGAGTTTAAGACGGTTACTCGTGAGTTTCAGCCATTTACTCGTGAGTTTTACCCTTTTACTCGTAAAATAAGCCATCAAGGTTATATTCTCGATTTTTATATTGCCCTGTATAAGGTAATTCCATAGTAGAGAGTATTCTCTGCATGATATCTATTGATTCAATCTGTAAAAATAACCGCGCTTGTTTATTTGTAATCTTGGGCCTTATGAGGAGGGCATAATCACGAAGAGTATGAATGTGGGCATCTTTAGAAGAGTAAGAACAATGCGCGCATGTCCATTTTCCCCAGTGACGTTGCATTTGGAGAATTGAACATTCTGGGCAGTGAACGCTTTTAAGCAGATCCGATTCAGAGATTTGATACCACTTGAGTATATCTGGATTATGTGGAGTATTTTTTTGAAGGAATGTGTTTGATAGTTTATTGCGTTGCCTTTGGGTTAATTGCGCAGATGGATACTTTTTTTCAAGAGTTTGAATTTTTGAGATGAGTGTTTCTTTTCCGGTGATTTGCTTGAAGATGGAGGCATGACCAGGAGTAGTCTTAATGATGGTGTTCGAGTTTGCATTTGCAATGAGCGTTTCAATCGGAAGCAGCGGGAATTTATGAAGGTTAAGCCAATTGATTAAGCGTGATTTTTGCACATCAACCTGGATAATCGGATCAAGATAGGCTTGTTCCTGTCCATCTTTTGTCCGAATCAATTGAGGATAGGTGCGGTCAAAATAGAGCAAACCGGCAAAGTTTTTCACCTCGATGATAATGCAGCAATTTGTAGATACGATAAGAAAGTCCATTTGGAAAAAGCTGCTCTCATCGCGGCTCAGTCTGAGGTCATGAAATACTTGATATTTTTTTGAAAGATCCTTTAACTCTTTTCCAATACTTGATTCTCCATAAAAACCAGTACGGATTTTCCGGTAATCATTCGTTATTTTTTTCTGTTTAGGATGGTTTGGTGAGAGCCTTCTGCTTAATGCCTCCAGTTTAAGCATTTTCATTGGCTTTTCACATGGTTTTTTCATTAATTCATCACTCCTTCTTCTATATTTTCTGTGATCATGCTTTTGATTCCTGCCTGGGTATCTGTAAAAAAGTGGTTACTCGTGAGTTTGGGCATTTTACTCGTGAGTTTCAGCCTTTACTCGTGAGTTTCAGTTTTTTACTTGTGAGTTTGGGCTTTTACTCGTGAGTTTCAGCTTTTCACTCGTGAATTTCAGCTTTTACTCGTGAGTTTGGGCTTTTTACTCGTGAGTTTCACCGCTTTACTCGTGAGTTTCACCCTTTTACTCGTGAGTTTCACCCTTTTACTCGTGAGTTTCAGCTTTTACTCGTGAGTTTCAGCCCTTTAATCGTGACTTTCAGCTTTTACTCGTGAGTTTGCGCATTTTACTCGTGAGTTTCACCCTTTTACTCGTGACTTTCAGCCGGTTACTCGTGAGTTTCACCCTTTTACTCGTGAATTTCAGCTTTTACTCGTGAGTTTCACCCTTTTACTCGTGAATACAGATTTTTCAGCACAAAAAAACCCATGTTTACTCAACATGAGTTGCTTTGTAAGTTATAAGAGTCCCAATTGTGCCGTTTACGCCTTTGTTTTGAACCCGCTCTCCGCAGGTGGGTGCTCGGTTCCTCGCGTTTGTAAGTCCTCTACGAGGGAGGCATGTACGCGGCCAGGAAACTAGTGCTCCCGGTAACTATAAGTGTTCGGTCAAAACTTATAGGTTAAAGAACGAACACATCAGGACTCTTACTTGTTGAAAATATCATATCATATTGCTTTACTCCGTTTCAAGAGAAAGCATCTAGGTAAATTTTCATATTTTTTCCCAATAAAATTATTTCTTTAATGCAGCAAGTCTTAAGCTAAGTTCTGCTAATTGCTTATCACTTACAGTACTTGGAGCGTCAACTAGCAAGTCGCTTGCGCTTGCTGTTTTCGGGAACGCGATGGTGTCGCGAAGGTTTGTACGACCCGCAAGCAACATTACCATACGGTCCAATCCAAGTGCGATTCCGCCGTGTGGAGGTGTTCCATATTCGAAAGCATCCATTAAGAAGCCGAATTGTGCGTTTGCTTCTTCTTCTGTGAATCCAAGCACTTTGAACATTTTTTCTTGAACATCGCGTTCAAAAATACGCAGTGATCCACCGCCAAGTTCGTAGCCGTTCAAGACAAGGTCATACGCTTGTGCACGGACGCTGGCTGGGTCTGATTCCAGTTTTTCCAGGTCTTCACGGAATGGCATTGTGAATGGATGGTGAGCTGCATAATAGCGTCCTTCTTCTTCATCGTATTCAAGTAATGGCCAGTCCGTTACCCATAGGAAGTTGAATTTGCTTTGGTCGATCAAGCCTCTTTCTTTACCTAGCTTAATACGAAGCGCGCCAAGTGCATCCGCAACAATGCTTTTCTTATCTGCAACGAATAAGATCAGGTCGCCTACTTCTGCTTCCAATACTGCAACTAATTGCTGTTGGTCTTCAGCGAAGAATTTTGCAATTGGTCCTTTTACGCCATCTTCTTCTACTTTTAACCAAGCAAGGCCTTTTGCACCGTAAATAGCTGCAAATTCAGCCAATGCATCAATGTCTTTACGGGAATAATCTGCATTTCCGCCTTTAACTACGATCGCTTTAACTTGTCCACCATTTGCAACAGCACCTGTGAACACTTTAAAATCACTGTCTTTCACGATTTCTGAAACATCTTTAAGTTCCATTTCGAAACGTGTATCAGGTTTGTCGGAACCATAACGGCTCATCGCTTCGTTATATGTCATTCTTGGGAATGGCAGTGTTACGTCCAGCCCTTTTACATCTTTCATAACTTTAGCCATCATGTTTTCAGCCGTTTTAATGATATCTTCCTGGCTCATGAAGCTAGTTTCAATATCGATTTGTGTGAATTCAGGCTGTCTGTCAGCACGTAAATCTTCATCACGGAAACAGCGGGCAATTTGATAATAACGTTCGAAACCGGATACCATCAATAGCTGCTTAAAGATTTGCGGTGACTGTGGCAGTGCATAAAACTCACCTTCGTGTACACGGCTAGGCACTAAATAATCACGTGCGCCTTCTGGTGTACTTTTCGTTAAAATAGGTGTTTCGATATCAAGGAAGCCTTCGCCGTCCAAGTAATCACGAATCGCCTTAGTTGTTTGGTTACGCATTTTCAACGTTTCAAACATTGCCGGACGACGCAAGTCCAAATAGCGGTATTTTAAGCGAATATCTTCAGAAACATCTGTTCTCTCATCAATGATGAAAGGAGGTGTTTTTGCTTCATTTAAAATTGTTACGCTTTCTGCTTGAACTTCAATTGTACCTGTTGATACATTCGGGTTGAAGTTGGCTTCATCACGTTTGATGACTGTACCTTGAATATCAAGAACGTATTCATTACGAATTTTTTCAGCTGTCGCCAATGCTTCTGCCGAGATGTCCGGATTGAAAACAACTTGTACAACTCCGCTTCTGTCACGAAGGTCGATAAAGATTACTCCGCCCAAATCACGACGTTTTTGTACCCATCCTTTTAATGTAACTTTTTCACCAATAGCTGCTTCTGTAACTTCTCCATTGAAGTATGTTCTGCCAAACATGGTATTTCCCCCTTAAGCCTGTAGCTTTTTAAATTGTTCAACGAATGTAGCAAGATCCATATGGACTTGTTCACCGGTTGCCATGAACTTTAGATTAATTGTATTATTTTTCAATTCATCATCTCCAAGTGTCGCCACATATCTTGCTTCAAGGCGATCGGCTGATTTAAATTGAGCTTTTACTTTACGGTCTTGGTAGTCTTTTTCGACTGTGAAACCGGCATTACGCAATTGGTAGGCAAGTTTGACATTATAATCCTTAGCGGACTCACCTAGTGAAACAAGGTAGCAGTCAATGCCCTTTTTGATCGGAAGTTCGATGTTTTCTGCTTGAAGTGCTGCAATCAGACGTTCAATGCTCAGAGCAAAGCCAATCCCAGGTGTTTCCGGTCCACCAAGCTCTTCAGCAAGCCCGTTATAACGGCCGCCTCCACAAAGTGTCGTAATCGCACCAAAACCTTCCGCATCACTCATGATTTCAAAGGCCGTATGATTATAGTAATCCAGGCCGCGCACAAGCGTCGGATCTTCAACGAATTCAATTTCCAAATCTGTTAAGTGTTGTTTCACTTTTTCGAAATAGGTACGCGATTCATCATTTAAATATTCAATGATGGAAGGTGCCGTTTTCATCAATTCGTGATCGTGATCTTTTTTACAATCCAGAATACGCAATGGATTTTTTTCAAGACGATTTTGACAATCGCTACAAAACTCGCCGATACGGGGTTCGAAATGCTTGATTAACGCATTGCGATGCGCTGTCCGGCTTTCATTATCACCAAGGCTATTTATTACGAGCTTCAGTTTTGTCAAACCAAGTTCTTTATAAAGATTCATTGCCAGCGATAGAACCTCTGCATCAATTCCTGGATCTTTACTTCCTAATGCCTCGATACCAAATTGAACAAACTGACGGAAGCGACCTGCTTGCGGACGTTCGTAACGGAACATTGGCCCGATATAATAAAGTTTGACCGGTTGATTTGCCCAACCAAACATTTTGTTCTCAATGTATGATCTAACAACAGATGCAGTGCCTTCAGGACGAAGGGTCAAATTCCGTTCACCGCGGTCCTGAAATGAGTACATCTCTTTTTGCACGATATCGGTTGTGTCTCCCACACCACGTAAGAACAGCTCTGTGTGCTCAAAAATCGGTGTACGGATTTCTTTATATTGATAACGGTGACAAATCTCACGCGCTGTCTTTTCGATATACTGCCAAATTTCCGTTTGACCAGGCAATAAATCCTGCGTACCTCTAGGAATCTGAATAGACATATTTGTTTCCTCCTTTAAAGCAATGCGTCATTTCTTATACGACGTTGCACTGAATTTTTTCCAAACAAAAAACTCCCGCCCCTTGTAACATAGTCGTTACAAGGGACGAGAGTTGAATATCCCGTGGTGCCACCCTAGTTGAAGCACAATTAAATAAGTGCCTCCGCTCAAAAACAGTTAACGCCTGCTTTACGTTCATCTCCTACTAAAAAAATTCGTTCAGAGTGAAGCCTACGGAGGGTTCTTTCATTAAGTCATCATGTGGAATGCTTTCAGCCTCGGCATTTCCTCTCTTTTCATGTGTTTCTTAATTACTCTTCTCCATCATTGGTTATTGCAGTAATAGGTCTGATACTTTATAATCATACGGACGTTAACATCAAATGTCAAGATAGGCTAAGAATTTTGTCGTATTTTATTGGTTCAAATGTTTTTTCATATTCTTGATTGTTCGGACATTGACTCCGAATTCGGATGCTAATTCAATTAGATTTGCGCTTTGTTCCTTTTGAATAAAATCGTGAAAATCGACTCCTAGTACTTGATTGCCCCCACTTAAACTCGTTTGGTCTTTTTCGCTGAATTTCATATGGCTTCCCTCCATTAGTTAATAAGACTTATTCTTTCCTAAAAAAAATGTTTTTTGCACAATTAAGGAGGGAAATTTTTTATTGAACGAGAATACATACAAATAGATATAAAAGGGAGAGACAACTTATGAAGAAGAAATCAGGATTATTTGGCCTAATCCTATTGCTGATAATAGCAGCGGTTTTCCCCGTCAATCAAGCATTTGGAGAAAACGAAGGGGAAATTGTCGTGACGACCAAGGTGGTCAATGTCCGAGAAGGCGCAGGCCTCAGTTTTCCTATTGTGAAAAAACTTACAAAAGGGGAAACGTATCCGATTGTGAATGAAGATGGCGATTGGATTGAAATTCGGATTGGCGCCGGTAAAACGGGATGGGTTGCCAATTGGCTTGTGGGAAAAAAATCAGATTCAAATCAGGTTAAGCAGGAATCAGGTCAGGGAATAATTACCGGTAGCTCTGTCCGCGTCCGTACAGGCCCCGGTACTACATTTCAAACAGTTGGTTCGATAACGAAAGGAACGGCTGTTGACATTATTGAAAAAAATGAAAATTGGATTCAAATCAAACATGCAGAAATCGAGGGTTGGGTCTCTTCTGACTATCTCAAGCTCACTAAGGCTTCCGAGAATGCAGTAGAGAGAGAGACGAAGCAGAAGAAAGAAGAATCGGAACAATCCGTGCAAACGGGAGTCACTTTGGTCGACCGTCTCAATGTTCGTTCTGAGCCTTCGAAAAGCAGTACCTCGCTCGGTAAGCTGAATAAAAATACGATGGTTACTGTTTATCGAATTGAAAACGAATGGGTTGAAATTGATTTTCAAGGAAGCCATGGCTGGGTCGCCGAATCTTACATAGAATTGGGCAAGAATAAGAGTGAGACGAAAATCAATAAGGCAGGTGCCACTGCAAGAGTAACCGTTTCTGGTTTAAATGTGCGGAAAAAGGCCTCTCCTAACAGTAAAATCATTGGTTCGGTAAACAAGGATGAAACCTACCAAGTTTTGCAAACAACAGGCCAAATGACACAGCTTCAGCTTTCTGATTCAAAAAAAGGCTGGGTGGTGAGCTGGTATTTAGAAATAGAGAATGCCGAACAAACAACAAAGAAAAAGAAGATTGACGTAAAAGGCAGTAAGATTACCACCATTCATGATGGGACAATCCTTAGAAGTAAGCCAGATGGCAACTCGCAGATTGTAGCGCAGGTGAAAGAAGGAGAAACATTCTCCGTTCTCGGTATGGAGGGCGATTGGTACTCCATTAAACTCAAGAATGGCCAAACCGCTTATGTTGCTGGTTGGATTGTGACGATTGAAGGTAATGCTGAGCAGATCCAGCGTCCAGGCGTTGAAAAATATTTAGCGGATAAAGTCATCGTAATCGATCCCGGCCATGGCGGCAGGGACAGCGGTACAGTTGGAGTCGGTGGTACTCTTGAGAAAAACTTAACAATCCGTACCGCTGAGTTGCTGCGGGACAAGCTTCATGCGGCAGGTGCAAAAGTGATTCTGACAAGAAGCAGTAATACATATGTTCCACTGCCTTCAAGGGTTAGCACTTCACATATCAATAACGCGGATGCATTCATCAGCCTCCATTATGATAGCACCAAAGATCAGATTGCGAGTGGAATAACTACATTCTACTATCATGACTATCAACAGAATTTTGCCTCAACACTTGCCAATTCACTAGGATCCACGATGCAGGTGCCTAACCGAGGTTCCCGATACGGAGATTACCATGTTATCCGTGAAAACAATCGTGTAGCTACACTTATTGAACTAGGCTATTTAAGTAATCCTGTTGAAGAATTGAGGATTACAACGAATGAATATCAAGAAACCATTACAACCGCTATCTATAATGGATTGGCGCGGTATTTCAAATAATGACAAGCCAGCTTCCCATGGAAGCTGGCTTTCAATTTGTTTACAATCACTTTTTCTCAACAAAAAAACCTGCCGCAGCAGGTTACTTTTTACTTTCCATTATTAATGTTACAGGTCCGTCATTAGTAAGCTGAACGTCCATCATTGCGCCAAATTGACCGGTTTCAGTATGGACGCCTTTTTTGCGTAGTTCTTCATTGAATGATTCATAAATTTTGTTCGCCTCTTCAGGACGGGCGGCGTCCATGAAGTTCGGACGACGGCCTTTACGGCAGTCGCCATATAGCGTAAATTGTGAAACTGATAGAATCGAACCACCAACGTCTAGTAGTGAGTGGTTCATCTTTTCATTTTCATCTTCAAAAATTCTAAGATTAACAATCTTATCAGCCAAATAGACGGCGTCATCAATTGTATCGCCATGGGTGACACCAACTAGCAGGACTAGTCCGCTGTCAATTTGCCCGATTGTTTGGCCTGCCACAACAACTTTGGCAGCTTTGGAACGTTGTAAAACAACACGCATAGTAATAAAACTCCTTAGTTCATAATCCTTCTAACGGAATAGACATCTGAAATTTGTTTTATACGGTCGACGACCTTTTGTAGATGTGCAATGTTATGGATATAAATCGACATGTGAATGGTCGCTACTTTATTCCGGTCCGATTTACCTGATACTGCTGAAATATTTGTCTTTGTTTCGTTGACAGCTTGCAACACTTCGTTTAATAAGCCGCGGCGATCATATCCGCTGATCTCAATTTCAACGATATATTCCTTACGTTCGTTAATCTTGCTTTCCCATTCAACAGGCACAAGACGATGATCGGAATCACCGCTTTCTAGGTTCGGACAGTCTTGTCTATGAACAGAGACTCCACGGCCTTTTGTAATATAACCAACGATTTCATCCCCAGGAACCGGATTACAACAGCGTGATAAACGGATAAGGAGGTTCTCAATTCCCGGTACACGTACACCTGAGTCACGTTTTTTGGAGGAATTAGGGAAAGTTTTCAGATCAGCAACAGCTTCCGAAATATCTGCTTCTTGCTCGACCATCTTCTGCTTACGCCATTTTTCAGTAAGGCGGTTCGCTACCTGAAGGGCTGTTATTCCGTTATAACCAACCGCTGCATACATATCTTCTTCATTCAGGAAATTGAATTTATCCGAAACGCGCTTAATGTTCTCAGATGTCAGGATTTCCTTCAGATCAAACTCCATGATCCTGATTTCTTTTTCAACAAGTTCTTTGCCTTTTTCGATATTTTCTTCTCGGCGCTGCTTTTTGAAAAATTGACGGATTTTATTTTTCGCCTGAGATGTTTGCGTGAGTTTAAGCCAATCTTGACTTGGACCATATGAATGCTTGGATGTTAAAATTTCAATAATATCGCCTGTTTTTAGTTTATAATCCAGCGGTACCATTTTCCCGTTCACTTTGGCCCCTATCGTTTTGTTACCGATTTCCGAGTGAATCCGGTAAGCAAAGTCAATCGGATTGGATCCTGACGGAAGTTCAATAACATCGCCTTTTGGCGTAAAAATGAACACCATATCAGAAAAAAGATCGATTTTAAGGGATTCCATGAATTCCTCGGCGTTTGTTGCGTCATCCTGGAATTCAAGAATTTCCCTGAACCAAGTCAATTTTTCCTCTAATGAAGGCTGTTCACCAACATCTTTTCCTTCTTTATAAGCCCAGTGTGCGGCAACCCCGAACTCGGCAATGCGATGCATATCGGAGGTACGGATTTGCACTTCAAGCGGATCGCCTTTTGGCCCGATTACCGTCGTATGTAAGGATTGATACATATTCGGCTTCGGCATCGCGATATAGTCTTTAAATCGGCCAGGCATCGGCTTCCAACATGTATGAATGATCCCTAAAACGGCATAACAGTCTTTTATGCTATTGACGACAATCCGAACCGCAAGCAGGTCATAAATTTCACTGAACTGCTTATTCTGCAACGCCATTTTGCGATAAATACTGTATATATGTTTCGGTCTGCCAGAGAGGTCTGCTTTAATATTGACTTCTTCCACGTTTTTACGCACTTCATCAATGACTTCTTCTAAATACTGTTCACGTTCTGCACGCTTTTTCTTCATAAGGTTGACGATTCGGTAATACTGCTGCGGGTTTAAATACCTTAGTGCCGTATCTTCAAGTTCCCATTTAATCGTACTGATCCCAAGACGATGAGCAAGCGGCGCAAAGATTTCTAATGTTTCGTTCGAAATTCTTCTCTGCTTTTCCTGCGGCAGATGCTTCAATGTCCGCATATTGTGCAGTCTGTCAGCAAGCTTAATCAATATGACCCGGATATCCTGGGCCATCGCAACGAACATTTTCCTATGGTTTTCCGCCTGTTGTTCTTGCTGTGATTTATACTTAATTTTCCCTAATTTGGTCACACCATCAACGAGCATGGCGACTTCAGGACTGAAATTCTCTTCAATATCCTTCAGAGTGACCTCCGTGTCTTCAACAACATCATGTAAAAAGCCTGCCGCAATAGTTGCAGGATCCATTTCAAGATCAGCCAGAATACCCGCCACTTGAATCGGATGAATAATATATGGTTCTCCCGATTTACGAAATTGTTCTCGGTGAGCATACTCTGCATACTTAAACGCTCTATGAATAAATTCAGCTTCTTCCGGCTGAAGATATAAGCTGGCCATTTCTACAACCTGCTCGGCAGTCAATATTTGATCGTTAGCCATTTAATCACCTTAACCCCACTTTAACTGCCACCGGATATTAACCGGATTGAGTATGATTGGTAGCACTTCCCTTTGTTCAGCAAAACGTGACAATTTTTGCGAAAAAAATAAATCCGCCGAAACGGATACAAGTGCAAATAAACTTAATAGCAGAAAAACTCTTTATTATTACTATTATCGAAAAAAATGGCATGGATGTAAAGGGTAAAACATGTATTTTATTAAGAATAGTTCTTTTTTTCACTGGAAATTCGACAAAATCTATGAAAAACGGGTATAACAGAAAGAGCACCCTGATCAGAGTGCTCTTCTTTATTAAAAGTTCATTAGTGTTAAAACATCATAGCCTTCTAATTTATCTTTACCGTCTAGGTCTGTTAATTCAATAAGGAATGCAATCCCGGCTACAATTCCGCCAAGCTCTTCCACTAATTTGATCGTTGCTTCGATTGTACCGCCAGTAGCAAGTAAATCGTCCGTAATCAGGATACGTTGTCCTGGTTTAATGGCATCTTTATGGATAGTCAATACATCCTTACCATATTCTAAGCCATATTCGACTTTTATCGTTTCACGTGGAAGCTTTCCTTCTTTTCTCACTGGCGCAAAGCCCACTTCCAATGAGTATGCGACTGGACATCCGATAATGAATCCGCGTGCTTCCGGTCCGACCACTAAATCGATATTTTTATCGCGAGCGTACTCGACGATTTGGTCTGTTGCGTATTTATAAGCTGCGCCGTTATCCATTAATGTTGTAATATCTTTGAAGACAATACCCGGTTTTGGCCAGTCTTGCACAATTGTTACATATTGCTTTAAATCCATTGCTTTGTTTCCTCCTCAAGGTCTGTTGCCTCATGAACTAAAAAATGATTGAACCAATCGAATAATTGCTGATAGGAAGAATAGACAAGCTCTTGTTCAAGCTCAAATTGCTCTTTCTTTCTTATAAACGATTCAGACTCACTGAGATCGCGTTTTTTCGCATTGGCTGTGAGCATAATTAACCCATTCTCTATTGTAACAAAATCAAGCTCAAAAAACACCTTTGAAATAAAATCCACTGTATCTCTTGACCAGCCTCGGTATTTGGCAAGATCATCACCATACCTTTTCACATCAAGCGGACCCTTTTTAGCAAGAAAGGCATAGAACCATTTAAAGTCGTCCCGTGTTGGCACCGTACTTAAGAAATGATCCTGTTCATGAGAAAAATGTGCGTATATCCGCGACGGCTTCTTATTTTCAATCACCCGTTTTAACAACTCTCTTAACGGGGGCATGTCCATAAGAACCACATGTCCTTGCATGCAGTCGAGCTGATCTGCTTCCTGTTCATTCTTGATTAAAACAAGATCGGGATGGTTTTGTAAAAAAGGATATCTTCTATAAATATCTTCCGAGAAAATAACAATTTTCCGATTATGAACCGGTATCTCAGCTAGCCACTTCTCTGCCTGTCCCTTGCCGCGATAATCGAATAGCTGCCAATGATTGACCGAGACATCCTGAACAAAGATTTGCGGCTTTTTGATATTATTCCACTCATTAATGGAAAGCTCGCCGATCACGGAGACTTCTGCATGCGGAGCTATTTCATCCACATAATGACCTAGACCAAACCCAACGCCGTCGAGTTTATGATTCTCACTATCTTCAAGCTGCACCTTCAAGTGATTCTGATTGGCGCCAATTTTACGGACACTTGAAAGCTGGACGGAATCTATCAAGATTTTCGGCTTTGGATTGGTCACTCCAAATGGCGCTAGCAGGCTCATTTCCTGAATCGTTTGAATGGAAACTTCCGCTAATGTTGTGGCTCCATCCAAGTTGGTAATAGGTGTGAAATCTTCTTCGCTGAGCTGTTCTTTCGCAATCATGTTCATGCGATCTCTAAGCTCCTGTACGTCTTCTATTTTCAAGGTCATTCCCGCAGCCATCGGATGTCCACCAAAATGAGGCAGCAATTCGCGACAAGTAGAGAGACTCTCAAAAAGGTCGAATCCAGCAATACTCCGGGCTGAACCTTTCGCGTGCCCCTTTTCTCGGTCATAGCTCAACACAATGGTCGGACGGTAAAAGCGTTCAACCAGTTTGGAGGCTACAATACCCACTACCCCTGCGTTCCAGCCTTCTCTCCCGATAATAAGCACACCATTTGACTCCGGTGGGAAGTTTTCCTCAACCTCTTGAATCGCTTCTTCCGCCATTGCAGCAACCATCGCCTGACGCTCTTTATTAATATCATCGATTTCATTAGCCAGTTCCGTCGCTTCAGCCAAGTTTTCAGACATCAATAAATCAACAGCCGGGTCAGCATCACCAAGGCGGCCAACTGCATTGATTCGTGGTGCCATTGCAAAGCCGATTGATTCCTCATTCAATGCTTCCTGCTGAATATTCGCCACTTTCATTAGGGCAACAAGCCCCGGACGTCTAGTTAAGCGTAACTGCTCAATCCCTTTCGCTGCAATGAGGCGGTTTTCTCCTTTTAAAGGTACCAAATCCGCAATGGTACCGATTGCCGCAATCTCCAGCAAATCCTCTGGCAGTTCGCCAAGCAAGGCATGTGCCAGTTTAAAAGCAACCCCTACGCCAGCAAGATCTTCAAATGGATAGGAACTGTCCTCAAGTTTTGGATGAATAATCGCTAGTGCTTCGGGAAGTTCCGGCCCCGGTTCATGGTGATCCGTCAAAATATAATCCATGCCAAGCTCGCTAGCAAGTTTCGCTTCATCAACTGCGGAAATTCCCGTGTCCACGGTTATTAATACCTTTACCCCTTGCTCAGCTGCCAAGCGGAATGCCATTGGATTCGGCCCGTAGCCTTCTGTAAATCGATTTGGGATATAAAAATCCACATCGGCTCCTAGTCTAGTTAGCGTCGTCATCATCACCGTAGTCGATGTCACGCCGTCCGCATCATAATCACCAAAAACCCTGATTTTCTCTCCGTTTTGAATGGCTTCTTTTATTCTATATACTGCTTTATCCATATCTTTCAGTAAAAATGGATCATGAAAAGTTTGATTTTTTACAAATAAAAATGATCGGGCACTTTCAATTGTATCCAGGCCACGATTCACAAGTAAGGCCGCAACTAAGGGTGTGATATGAAGCTCTTCCGCTAGTTCAGCAACTTTGTTTTCATCGGCAGTTCGTAAGTTCCACCGTGTTTTTGGCTTTAACATAAATTCACCCCTCAACTTACTTATTATACAAAACGACAATAACGGTTTCAATTTTATTTTAAACTCAAAAATGGCTGTATTTCCCAATTCAAAAAGCTAGTCTCACAAAAAGAAGGCTGGCATCATGCCAGCCCCCCCTCACATATTAAACTTGTCCTTCAAGACTTTGTTTCTTTTCTTTTGCTGTATTCAGTGGTCCTTTTTTCTTCAATTCTTTGATTTTCAAATCAAGCCAGAATTGAGATGCGATTAATAAAGACGAATACACGCCACATATTAAACCGATAAACAGGGCAATTGAGAAGTTTCGGATAGCTTCACTACCGAAGATCGCCAACGCGATAACCGTAATGAGAACGGTTAGTACGGTGTTAATGGATCTCGTCAATGTTTGCCTGATACTGATATTTACAATATTCTCAAGCTCTTCAACGGTTTTGATTTTACGACTGAAGCGTAGGTTTTCACGAATACGGTCAAAGGTTACGATCGTATCATTGATGGAATAACCGACAATCGTCAGAACCGCAGCAATGAAGGTGATATCTACTTCAAGTCGAAGTAGGCTAAATATCGTAATAATAAAGAACGCGTCATGTATAAGCGCTACGACGGCAGGAACAGCCATCCGCCATTCAAATCGTATGGATACATACAAGATAATGCCGAGTGATGCAATCGCTAACGCAAACATAGCATTTTTCGCGAGTTCTTTTCCGACTGTCGGGGATACGGTGCTGACATTCGGTTCTGTTCCATAATCCTTCTTGAAGTAGTCCTTCAATTCAGCGATTTCCTGTTTATTAAGCACACCGACTGTACGAACGACAGCATTTTTATTTTCTTGTCCAGCGAGCCTAACATCCTTGATATCATCCGCAGCAATACCGACCTTTTTCATTTCGGTTTCGACTTGCTGAGTCGTTAAAACATCTTTGGACGCAATCTCAATTCGGGTACCACTAGTAAAATCAATACCAAGATTTAATCTAAAAACGAACAAGAAAATAATCCCGATAATGGTAACACCGATTGAAATACTATAAAAGACTTTCCTATGTTTGACGAAATCGATTTTATCAAAGCGAGTTGGCAATGACATTAAATTAATTTTCTCAGATAAATTGTGAATGTATTTCTTCTTCACGCCAAACCATGTTGTACGTTTGTCCAAGAACCCACTATTCACCCACAGGCTCATGAAAAGACGTGTACCATAGACGGCTGTAATGAAACTCATTAAAATCGAAATGATCAAAGTAGTCGCAAACCCTTTAACTGAGCTTGTTCCATAATAAAACAGAACGGCGGCAGCCAGCAAGGTTGTTAAGTTGGCATCCATGATCGTACTAAGTGAATTTTTCGTACCTTCTTTATAGGCTGCTTTAACAGATCTACCGAGTTTCAATTCATCCCTAATTCTCTCGTAGGTTATGATATTGGCGTCGACAGCCATACCAACTCCGAGTACTAATGCCGCAATACCAGGCAGCGTAAGGACCGCATTCATCCAATCAAACACTAATAGCGTCAAGAAAATGTAGATGCTTAAAGTGACGACTGCAATGAATCCTGGGAAGCGGTAATACACAAGCATAAAGATAAAAACAAGTGCAATTCCGATGATTCCGGCAAAAATAGTATCATTTAGTGCACCTGCACCAAATTGGGCACCTACAGAAGTAGAGTACTTTTCTTTTAAATCTACAGGCAGCGCACCTGCATTCAGAAGGGCTGCAAGCTCTTTCGCTTCTTCCACCGTAAATTGACCGGTAATATACACCTTCTTCGTATTAAAGACTTCACTGACAGCTGGAGCTGAAATCATATTGTCTTGTGAAGCTGTATCTTTAATGGAATCTTTTCCTTCCTCGAAATCCAACCAGATTGCAAGTACATTTGTCGGGCTTTCCATTGAGGAAATTTTTTGAGTGATTTCTTTAAACTTATTCACGTCTTTCAGCGTGACTTCAACAACCGGTTTATTATCTTGGAACGTTTGTTTCGCGCCGCCTTCTTTCAGGTCAGCACCGGTCATCATTTCCTTATCGTTGTAATCACGGAACGATAATTTTGCTTGAGTCGAAAGGATTTCCCGAGCATTGTTTTGGTCTTTAACACCGGCTAATTGAACGCGGATCCGGTCTTTCCCTTCGATTTGAATATTAGGTTCACTTACACCTAATACATTGACACGCCGCTCCAGTGAGCTTACTGTAGCCCTCAAAACATCCGGAGTGATCTTTTCCCCAGATAGCGGTTTTACTTCATATAACACTTCAAAACCGCCTTGAAGATCAAGACCCAGCTTGATATCCTTTAGGATTCCTTTTGAAGTCGTTCCCATCGCTGCGAAAATCAAAAGTACGATTAGAAAAAACGCAACGATCCTGCTTCTTTTTACCATTATGTAGTAGGCCCCTTTCTATAATACGCCTGTTCATGGAGTTTCAAAAACTGTCATTTTTTTTCGTTTTATAAGGTTGCATTCTCTTCAAATCGTTAGAAAAAAGACACCGCTCTCCATACTCTTTTTCCAAAAAAAGCATAACCATATCTATTATGATTCATTTACAAACTGCTGTCAATTTAAGTATTTCGCAGTTTTATTCTTTCAAAAGTTCTTTAAGCTCTTCTTCAGAAAGCGGTTCAAAAAGATTTGGTGATTTATAAGCTTCGACCATTTGAAAGGTCATGAACTGGTTGCTCGAAAATGTCACAATGTCGGCTACGAGTTCGTGAAGGTGAATGTTTTCCTGAGGCCGCTTCCATTTGTTCTTGGTTAAGGTTGCCCATATATCTTCCTCTGTAACAGCATTCAATCCAACCATTTGGAATTCCTCACGTTTGCTCTTCAAGAATGGACGTACCTTTACATAATAACGTTGATATGGGTGATTCTTTTTCGTCATCACTTTGCCTCCAGTAAAAATGATTCTCAATTGAATGCGCATTTTCTAAGAAGGAAATTCGATCATTTGTAAGAACGCAAACACTTTTGTCATGCTTTGTCCAAGTACAAGCATATAGATAATTGTATAGCATAACCGCTTTTTTGAGAAGGCAGGGAGGGAGTTCAATGTCTAAGTTTTTAAAAGGGACGCTGATTTTATTAATCGCAAGCCTGATAACAAGGGTTCTTGGGTTCATTAACCGCATCGTCATCGCCCGTTTTATCGGCGAAGAAGGCGTTGGTTTATATATGATGGCTTTACCGACCCTATTTCTTGTCGTCAACATTACCCAGTTAGGCCTGCCAATCGCCATATCCAAATATGTGGCTGAGGCCAATGCCCGAGGTGATGAAAGGAAAATCAAGAAAATCCTTGTCGTCTCTTTGGCCTGTACATTTACTTTATCAATGATCTTTACTCCTGCGATGCTATTTTTTGCACCGGTTCTATCCGAATATTTATTCACAGATGAAAGAACGGTATGGCCGCTTATGGCGATTGCCCCTATTGTTCCAATTATCGCTATTTCATCTGTCTTGCGCGGTTATTTCCAAGGCAAGCAAAATATGAAGCCCTTCGCTTTCTCGCAAGTTATAGAACAGGTAGCCCGTATCACTTTCATTGCCGTCCTAACCAAGGCCTTTTTGCCATACGGAATCGAATATGCCGCAGCTGGCGCAATGTTTGCTTCGATTATTGGTGAGCTTGTATCACTTGTCTACCTATTGACAAGCTTTAAATTAAAGAAACATTTTAAATTCCGGAAAGGCTTCTTCAAAAATGTCAAATCCGGGAAAGGCACATTTACTGAATTGATGGGGATTGCCCTGCCTTCAACTGGAAGCAGAATGATTGGGTCAATTTCTTGGTTTTTTGAACCAATTGTGGTCGCTCAGAGTTTGGCACTTGCCGGTGTGACCGCGGCCGCAGCTACCAGTCAATACGGAGAGTTAACAGGATACGCACTGCCTTTGCTCATGCTTCCTTCTTTTGTTACGGCTTCATTAGCTACAGCCCTTGTTCCTGCAGTTAGTGAAGCAAGGACAACAGGAAACTTTTCACTCGTTGAACACAGGCTTCAGCAGGCCCTGAAAATCACCTTTATCACAGGTTGTTTAGCTGTCGTCACTCTGTTCATCTTTGCTGAACCGATTTTACAAGTAATGTATGGCTCTTCCCACGCTGCTGTTTTCATTAAATTTCTTTCACCTTTTTTCATACTCTATTATTTTCAATATCCGTTGCAGTCGATGCTTCAGGCACTTGACCTTGCAAAAGCCGCAATGTTTAACAGCCTTGCAGGAAACATTCTTAAAATTGGTGTAATCTGGCTGCTGGCATCCAAGGAAAGTTTCGGTATTATGGGGGCCGCAATCGGAATAGCAGTCGGTTCGATGCTCGTTACCTTTCTGCATTTTTCAACTGTGTTAAAAGTTGTTCCTTTTACACTTCATTTTCGGAGTTATATGTTGGCTTTAGTTATTGCATTAATTTCCGGTTGGGGTGGTTATTATATTTATCAAGATCCACTCTCCTCTCAGCCTCTAGGAACCCGACTGTTGCTTTCCGTTACCGTTGTGTTCCTGCTGTTCACATTTTTCATGCTCTTGACTGGCTTCATAAAAAAAGCAGACTTAATTCGAATCCCTGTAATCGGCGTGTTTTTATCAAGGTTTGCATGGAAATAGAAATAACCGAAGTAACAGCAGCTTCGGTTATTTCTTCGTTTCATTTGTATCAATGTAAAATTGGCCATCTATGTATCCGCAAATCGATATCTCTTTAACCTTTGTATCCCCATGTTCTTTTAACTGATGCAGAAGCCAAAAATGATTTTTTCCAATTTTATTAAGATTTTCTTCCTGTATCACTCCGTCGACTATTAGCGGATAGGGTATTGATTCACTTTCCGACCTTTCTTCTTCGCTATTTTTAATCACCGAGAGCTTTCCTGAAGTTTCAAGGATCGCAAATCGAACTTCGTTTAAATCAATAATTCCTTGTTCACGAAGCTGGGTCAATAAGTCATCAAAATTATATCGTTGTCTGCGCATCGCTTTTTCATCTATTTTCCCCTGATTGATGATGATCTGTGGCTTACCATCCATGAAATAGCGAAACTTGACACTTTTCAATGAGATGAATGCTAATGTAATTTGGAGGGTCGCGAGGACAAACATTGGGATAGTCTGTCGGATAAACGGTTTTTCCAAATCTTCAAAGGATAGCACAGCAATGTCCCCTATCATGATAGATACCACTAAATCAAGAACGCTCAGTTCTCCTACTTCCCGCTTACCCATCAATCGAAAAAGGAACCAGATGACTAAATAGATTACCGTCGTTCGAAAAATAATACCTAGATAGATATCCAATTCAATAACACTTCCTTCATCCATAGGATGGCTTTGAAAATGAAAAATTACTCTATATTCTTTTTCAAATTTCATAGAACTTCTTAAACCAGGTCTAAAGGTTCCAATAGAAGAATATGCTTGTACAAACACATCAACAGGCTAAATGTATCAGCCTTTTAAAAAGGGGGAATAACCATCGAAACTAAAAAAATGAGTGTCGCCGTAATCTATGGCGTCGGCTCCATCTTTGCCATAGCGATGATTGCAAGCTTACTCTTTTCTATCCTTCTTCGTTTTACTTCACTGACGGAATCATCCCTGACCTACGTGATCATGATTGTGTCCTTTTTATCGCTGTTCATTGGTGGATTTATTTCAGGAGGTAAAGGGAAAAAGCAAGGACTTTTCTTAGGTGGAAGTACTGGTTTGCTTTACCTTTTAGTTGTGTTTCTTTTTCAATATTTAGGTAATGATGCACTTTTCACCATCAAACAATGGATTTATTACGGCTGTTTTGTGATCACAGCCATGATGGGTGGCGTGCTTGGAGTAAATATGAGTTCAGAATCGCGAACCAATTAAAAAACCACAGCAAAAAACCGGGCACAATAGGCCCGGTTTTAGTTTGTCTTATACAGTTACTTCTTTATTTGGTGCGCTTTCCGTAATTTCACGGATGGCAGCACGGTCAAATGTAAGCTTTGAACCGTCTGGAGATTTAATGACAATTTGCAATTCATCGATTGCATCGATTGTTCCGTGCATGCCGCCGATAGTTGCAACTTTATCACCTTTTTTCAAACTACTTTGCATGTTTCGCGTAGCCTTCTGACGTTTTTGTTGCGGACGGATTAATAAGAAATAGAACAATACGAACATTAAAATTAACGGAAGTATTTGTGTTAAATTACCCATTTTTCTTCACTCCTTTCATTCTTTAAAATATTTATGGAATTAGAAGTTTTTTGCATTTGGCTTATTGAAACCATATTGTTCAAAAAACTCTTCCCTAAAGTCTCCAAGGCGATCTTCTCGAATAGCTTGTCTGACCTGTTCCATCAAGTTTAACAGAAAATGAAGATTATGATAAGTCGTAAGACGAATACCAAAGGTTTCTTCACATTTAATCAAATGGCGGATATAAGCCCGGCTATAATTTTTACAAACATGACAATCGCAATTTTCATCTATTGGACCAAAATCACGAGCATACTTCGCATTTTTCACAACCAGTCGGCCATTGCTCGTCATCAACGTACCATTACGTGCAATACGTGTAGGGAGTACACAATCAAACATATCGACGCCGCGGAGCGCACCATCAATCAATGAGTCCGGTGAACCGACTCCCATTAGGTAACGCGGTTTGTTAGTTGGCAGTAATGGACTTGTAAATTCAAGGACACGGTTCATGATATCCTTCGGTTCCCCAACAGATAATCCTCCAATAGCATAACCCGGGAAATCAAGGGAGACAAGGTCTTTCGCACTTTGTTTACGAAGATTTTCAAACTCTCCACCCTGAACGATACCGAACAACCCTTGATCTTTTGGACGCTCATGCGCATTCAAGCAGCGTTCTGCCCAGCGTGATGTCCGTTCAACTGATTTCTTCATATACTCTTCGGTTGCCGGGAATGGCGGACATTCATCGAATGCCATCATAATATCAGAGCCAAGTGCATTTTGTATTTCCATCGCTTTTTCCGGAGATAAAAATAATTTATCACCATTGATATGGTTTCTGAAATGTACGCCCTCTTCTTCAATTTTACGGAATTCACTCAAACTGAACACTTGAAAACCGCCAGAGTCGGTTAATATCGCCTTATCCCAGTTCATGAATTTGTGCAATCCGCCAGCTTCCTTGATAATTTCATGTCCTGGACGCAGCCATAAGTGATACGTATTGCTTAGGATGATGCCTGCCCCCATTTGTTTCAAATCTTCTGGTGACATCGTTTTGACAGTAGCCATTGTTCCAACCGGCATAAATGCTGGTGTTTCAAAAGAACCATGCGGCGTATGAACACGACCTAGCCGTGCCCCTGTCTGTTTACATGTTTTGATTAACTCATATCGTATTGCAGTCAACGCAATAACTCCCTTCAAGAGCATCACACTCTTATATTACTTAATTAACATTGCATCTCCAAAACTAAAGAACCTGTATTTTTCTTCCACAGCCGTTTCATAGGCATGAAGAACATGCTCCCTGCCTGCGAGGGCGGAGATAAGCATGATTAAAGTTGATTTTGGTAAATGGAAATTCGTAATCATCGCATTAATCCCTTTGAATTCATAACCAGGATAAATGAAAATGCTCGTCCAGCCACTCTCTTCCTTAAAAACTCCATCATTACGAGACGCAATCGTTTCCAGCGTTCTCGTCGACGTAGTACCGACCGTGATGATTTTCCCACCGTCTTCTTTAACTTTATTCAGTAATCGGGCTGTTCCTTCGGTCATTTGGTAGAACTCAGAATGCATTTCGTGACTATCAATATCGTCCACGCTGACTGGGCGGAACGTACCTAGTCCAACATGAAGCGTGATAAAAGCGATATGAACGCCCATGCCTTTAAGTTTCTCAAGCAAATGCTCCGTAAAGTGCAGCCCTGCCGTTGGGGCTGCAGCCGACCCGCGTTCACGCGCATATACCGTTTGATAACGGTCTTGGTCGTCGAGCTGTTCCTTGATATATGGAGGCAGCGGCATTTCGCCAAGTTCCTCTAATATCTCATAAAAGATACCTTCATATTGAAACTTTAGGATTCGACCGCCATGTTCAAGTACACCTGTGCAGACGGCACTCAGCTTACCATCGCCAAAGATGATTGTCGTGCCTTCTTTAATTCGTTTCGCTGGCTTTACAAGTGTCTCCCATACATCATCATGTTCTTGTTTCAACAGCAAGACTTCTACTTTTCCACCTGTTTCTTCTTTACTGCCGTATAGCCGTGCCGGCAGTACTTTCGTATCGTTTAACACAAGACAGTCACCAGGTTTAATATACTCCGTGATATGACTGAATACATCATGCTTTAGCTCACCAGTTACTTTGTCTAGCACCATCAATCTACTTGCTTCCCTATCTTCCAAAGGAACTTGGGCAATTAGTTCCTCTGGTAAATGAAAATCAAACATATCCAATTTCATCTGTTCCACTTCCTAACCTGTCTATCAAAGCAGTAATTTGTTATTTAAAACGGCTGATTAGATAAAAAATAGCTGACAACACAACACTGACAATGATTGATGTTACGATTGGAAAGTAAAAAGTTGTGTTCCCCTTTTTGAATAAAATATCTCCCGGCAGCCTACCAAGATGTATATATTTCATCGCAAAACCAATCACAAATATAATCACGCCAAGTATCATAACCATTTTTGGTACATTCATCATTCAGGCATCTCCATTTCGAAATGCTCATAAACAAGCGGTGTTGCCATTCGTCCTCTTGGGGTCCGTTGTAGAAAACCGACCTGTAACAGATATGGCTCATACACATCTTCAATCGTATGTGCTTCCTCACCAATTGTTGCTGCAATCGTCTCCAACCCAACGGGACCACCACGAAATTTCTCAATAATCCCTTTAAGTAATTTATGGTCAATATGATCGAGTCCTAAACGGTCGACCTGCATTAATTCAAGTGCATAATCGGCGAGTTCCGCCGTTATCGTCCCATCTCCACGGACCTGGGCGAAATCCCTGACCCGACGCAAAAGACGGTTTGCAATTCTTGGGGTTCCCCTTGATCTTCTAGCAAGCTCGCCTGCGGCCTGATCATCCATTTCCGTGTCCATGATTCTTGCAGTACGGATGATGATATCAGTCAAGTGATTTTCCGTGTAATATTCAAGACGGCTCAAAACGCCAAAACGGTCCCTGAGCGGTGCCGACAGCGAACCTGCCCTTGTCGTGGCCCCAACAAGGGTAAACGGAGGCAGGTCAATCCTGATCGAACGTGCCTCTGGTCCCTTGCCGACTACGATATCAAGACAGAAATCCTCCATAGCGGGATATAGAACTTCTTCGACAACACGAGGCAAACGGTGAATTTCATCAATGAATAACACATCACCGGGTTCGAGCGCACTCAAAATTGCCGCCAGATCTCCCGGCCGCTCAATGGCTGGCCCGGAAGTCGTGCGGATATTGACACCCATTTCGTTGGCGATGATGACAGCTAGTGTCGTCTTCCCAAGTCCTGGGGGTCCATATAAAAGAACATGATCTAGCGTTTCTTCACGCATCCTTGCCGCTTCGATATACACGCTCAAATTCGCCTTCACTTTATCCTGTCCAATATATTGCTTTAAGTTTTGCGGTCGCAGGCTTTGTTCAAAGGATAGTTCGTTCAAATCGGCTTCCTGATTGAATACTCTCTCCTCCATTGCGCCACTCCTTATCTTAACATCATTTGCAATGCTTTCTTAATATATTGCTCGGTCGTCATTTCTTCCGTTTGTAATTTCTTTGCGACCTTTTGAATTTCTTTTTCAGAATAACCAAGAGCCTTTAAGGCGAGAATGGCTTCATCCAGCTCCTCGGTATAACCGTTTTGGCTGATTGCCGCTGTAATACCTTCGTTAAACAAGTTTGGAAACGCATCCGGAATTATGTTCTCTAGTTTTCCTTTTAAATCAAGAATCATTTGGCGTGCCGTCTTCTTTCCGACTCCTGGGAATTTAACAAGAAACGTTTCATCCTCATTTTCAATCGCTTGCACCACTTGATCGACCTGGCCTGACGCTAATATGGCAAGCGCCCCCTTAGGACCAATTCCAGTAACATTCAACAACTTGGTGAACAATGCCTTTTCTTGACGAGTCTGAAATCCGTAAAATGCGGCCATATCCTCTCGCACATAATGATACAGAAAAACTTGAATCTCTTTTTGATATTGAGCGGAAAAAATAAAAGGATTCGGCGTCATCACTTGATATCCGATCCCCCCATTTTCCACAACTATGTATTCAGGTCCGATATAATCGACCTTGCCTTTTATATAATCATACAAATTATTTCTCTCCCTGATTTTGCTGTACCTCTCATTTTATCATAAAAAAGGGTGGAAGTTTATTAAAAGTTATTTAGCAATTGATCAGGGCTATTTCCCTAGATCTTGCTACCTTTTAACACCTTGTTTATTTTATTGGAGTTTTATGCTTCTGCTGAAAAACGGTGATATAATTTTTCCACTTGAATGAAATTCACTTTTTTAAAAAAACCTGTTCCCATACAAAAAGGACGGGTGTTATTCCCATCCTAATTTACCGAATATGGCTCATATTCTTTAATGAGCTGTTTATATTGGTCTTTATTCACGATTGGTATGCCTTTTTGCAATTCTTCTTGCTTGTATACTTCGAGTTTACCAACGTCTATTTGGTAGAAAGTATGAATGATTTTAGCGTGCTCCGGTCGACCAATAAAAATGGATAACGTACCATCTTTTTTCATGCCTAGATATCCATTTGCCTTTAAAAGCGGAGATATATCATTTTCTATTTTCTTAAGTACAATCTGGTCTTCATTCTGATCGACTACTTTCCAGCCTTGATATTTTAACCAAAAGTCTTCCATCGTCCAAATTGTTTCTGTCAATTTTTCCTCACTTAACTCACCATCAAGATACATACGCTGAAGAATTACCTTTCTTTCAATTGGATTATTTTCCTGTTGCACCAACTCTTCTGCAAAAACGGTATAGCAAAATGGCAGTATAAAAAGTGTCAAGAAAAACTGAATTCTAAGTTGATTAGTCAATATTCTCACCTCTTAAGGGAGTTTACTTTTTAAGTAGTTTGACCCGAAATTAGGATTATTAACCAGAAAATATCCGGCCGGGTTGATAAAACAAAAAAAGCTGACTCCAAAAATTAAGTCAGCTTCACATAATCATTGTAAATGATTTTCATGAATGTTTAGGTTATCGAACATGTCATTGGCATCCAGAATGATTGAGTCTCTCGTATCGCCATCACGAAGGTTGTTATCGAGTGTCATTGTCCGGAAATACACGCCTTTATCAGTCGTTACGTTAAGGGTCCGGCCTTCAGTGAGTGGTTCGACTTTTTTCATTACTGATTCTTTAACAGCTTTTGCCTGGTTGTAGTCATCGAGCAACAAGGCTACAAGCATTTCATCTTCCATAATAATGGCCCGGGAGTCAATAACTGAATCCTCTGAATTGGCCACCCTATTAACTTGGTCGGCTAATTCACCTTCATACGCATTATAATATGATGATCGAGCCCGAAGTGGTTTACTTTCATGACCATGGTAATTACGATCCCGCTTACTATACTCATCATCCTTGTTGTAAAGGCCTTGAACCACATTCTGATAATTAATGTTGCGAACTAACGCATCTTTTTCAGTGGAATGATATCCTGTCTCATTCGTAATATTCTCGTTTTCCGCTGCATTATTATTAGCGCACCCAACCAAGCCTGTGGCAGCTAATACCGTGCAAAGCGGTAATACCCATTTTATTTTCCGCACCAACAACCCTCCCCATTACAATAGAGCCTATATTTCGCTCATAATTATCATGGTTGTCTAAAGGGGATTTTACTCTGTTAGTTACGGCCAAAAGCACGTTTTATTTCCTATTTAGGGAGGAAATCTTTTCTTTCAGTTTTTCATTCATCTCCATCCGCTCTGAAAAATCTTCCACCGTCATTTTCCAAACAGAATGAAGCTGAGAAGAACTTTTATTTTGGCGGTTCCATTCACGGAAAATATCCGTTGGATAAGTTAAAGCATATAAAAAGGCTGGGTCTGATTGATATTTTTTCAGTTGAGGTATTTGCCATAACATCGTAGCAGCGTCTTCTAAATGATTGGATATTCGATTTGCATACTGTAAATAATCAATGCACCTTGGAGCGCTGGCCATTAAGTCAAAATCGATTAAGGTTAAGGTGCCATCTGCTTTCCGCAAAAAATTATGATGAGCACAATCACCGTGAATGATTACTTTTTTTTCCTTATTCCACAAAGACTGATTTTTTTCAAAACCATCAAGGGCCCACTCACCCCAGCCAATCCATTCCTTAATAATCTCTTCGGAAACATATTGGCGAATATAAGAAAAGTTCTTTTTGAATAGCGATAACCTTTCTTTCCATTTTTTTAATTGATCAAAAACTGGCGCTTTAATATACAGATGTTCCGAAACATCATGGAAGCTTTCAAGTAACTGAATTCCTTCAAGGCGATCCTTTTGATTGGAATATCGGAATTTTTTCTTACTAGGTGGCAAATAGTCTATACTGCCATACCATTTCCCTTCAAATTGGAAAGGCATTAAATTCTGATGAATATAATACGTTTGAGTGAATCCCTTTTGTTTTAACAAAGAAGTCAATTCTCTTTGTCGATCCCACTTTTCAAAACTGTCAAATCCTTTAAGAATCAGCGGAGGATCCTTTTCAAAGGTAATTAAATAGACACTACTTTGAAGATGGTGGATATTCTTTGGCCTACGATTTAAATAAGAGAGGAGACGAGTGTAAAATACACTGTCTTGCTGATAATTAGTAGTCATCGCTTTCATCTACATAAGTTGGCATTCCAAACGTTTCAGGTGCACGAACGCCCCCGAATTGACCTGGTTGGCCTCCCATTTGTCCAGGTAACATTGCTTCCGGCTGACCACCAAATTGACCTGGCATCATTCCTGGTTGACCTCCAAATTGACCTGGCATCATTCCTGGTTGACCTCTATACTGGCCTCCCATCATCCCCGGCTGTCCCCCTTGCTGGCCTCCCATCATTCCCGGTTGACCTCCTTGTTGGCCTCCCATCATCCATGGTTGACCTCCTTGCTGGCCTCCCATCATTCCCGGTTGACCTCCTTGCTGGCCTCCCATCATTCCCGGTTGACCTCCTTGCTGGCCTCCCATCATTCCCGGTTGACCTCCTTGCTGGCCTCCCATCATTCCCGGTTGACCTCCTTGCTGGCCTCCCATCATTCCCGGTTGACCTCCTTGTTGGCCTCCCATCATCCATGGTTGACCTCCTTGCTGGCCACCCATCATTCCCGGTTGACCTCCTTGCTGGCCTCCCATCATTCCCGGTTGACCCCCTTGCTGGCCTCCCATCATTCCCGGTTGACCTCCTTGCTGGCCTCCCATCATTCCCGGTTGACCCCCTTGCTGGCCTCCCATCATTCCCGGTTGACCCCCTTGCTGGCCTCCCATCATCCATGGTTGACCTCCTTGTTGGCCTCCCATCATCCATGGTTGACCTCCTTGCTGGCCTCCCATCATTCCCGGTTGACCTCCTTGCTGGCCTCCCATCATTCCCGGTTGACCTCCTTGCTGACCACCCATCATCCATGGTTGACCTCCTTGCTGGCCTCCCATCATTCCCGGTTGACCTCCTTGCTGGCCTCCCATCATTCCCGGTTGACCTCCTTGCTGGCCTCCCATCATTCCCGGTTGACCTCCTTGCTGGCCTCCCATTCCCATAGAACCGGATTCTGAAGACTCTTCTTCATATTGATGTTGCATCTGTTGTGGTTGAGCTGCTTGATATTGATGATAATCAGGATGGTGATGTGCATAAGGATTTCCCGCCTGATTGGCATGGTACTGACCCTTCACTTCCGGTCCGTATGATCCAACTAATCCTTTATTACAGCCGCAATCTTCCTCTTTTTTACCCGCATGCTGTGTAAAATGTTGCTGAGGGAAATTTTGATAATCGTGGAAAGATGGCGATTCAGCAGATGACTCATAAGCTTCTTGCATATGAGAACCTGCTACTTGATACTGTTGCGCCATTCCTCCATAAAAATGGTGTGGAACCGGTGCTGATGCTTGATATGGATAATTTTGCTGGGCTCCTTGGACATATCCTTGACCCATTGTATGCATGTCAGGAGATTCTCCCCATACGTCTGAACTTTCTTCCATCATTTGATAGCCTTGCATAGCTGGAGCAGGCTGAAACCCAGGAACACCTTGATAAGGGACTCCTTGCATAGGCATACACGCCCAAGGGGGCGGCTGAATACAAAAACCACTTCCAGGCATGATTGGTGTTACGGGAATGCAATCATCGACAGGCTCACAAATTTCCTGAACAACTGGCTGCTCTTCGTAAACCTCCTGAACTGCTGGCTTTTTCTTTTTTGGTGCCACTGCCTTTTCTTTTTTCTTTGGTAAAGGAGGTGGCGCTGGGGGCTTTTGCACACTCATATTAGTCATATTGACCATATAATAATTATTAATATCGATTTCCGGGACTACCGGAATGGGTACCGGTACTTCTTTCGGAACAACTATTTGTTTTTCTTTAATAATAGGCTTTGGCTGAACAATTTGTTGTTCTTTTTTAGGAATGATCTGCTGTTCTTTCATAGGCGGTTTCGGCATAATTTGCTGTTCTTTCTTATGTGCATGCTGAATTTGAGTTTCTTTCATTCCTGATGGAATGTTTGTGCTGGGAATAATGGTTTCTTTTTTTACAGCTCCAGATGTTCCAGGTATTTTAATTTTCATTCCCGGCATCATCATATCCGGGTTGCTTAATTGCGCGTTTACTTTTTTCAGTTCTTCAAAACTGACGCCGTATTTTTTGGCGAGCTTCCAAAGCGTATCGCCTTTTTGGACTATATGAATTTTCACGCTGTTAACCCCTCCTGTGCATATGTCCATATATACTATGATGTAGTGGGTAAATTGCTATTATTTTTATCATGAAAACTTATGCATGAAAATTGACTTTTATGATTGGATCACTGAATAAGGAACAAGGATGGAACTTTTAAGAGAAGAAAAAGTTACGGTTCACATACTGAAAAAAGAAAAATCATTCACTTTGGAGACATCCTTTTTTCAGGAAACATTATCTTTGATTGATGTAGAAAAAATATAACTAGAAGTGAAACCACTGCATGAATTCCTAGAAAAGGGATCGCAGTGGTTTTTTATCATTGGATCCTTCATGAATTGAAATTCTTCCTGCAAAGGCTTCCCTCTGTCTAAACTGAAGGAAATTCGGGTATAAGAAAGTAAATAACCTAAGGCTGTATTTTAGGTACATAAATTGCATTCTAGGGGGAAAAAAATAATGAAATGGAAGGGAAGGCAGGGTACTCAAACGTTGAGGACAAAAGAGGAATTAGCGGCAAAGGTGTAGCTGGAATTGGAGGCGGAGTTGGATTAGTCTTGAATTACAGGCCGACTATTTGGCCGGAGTTTGGGCCCATCATGTCCTGGGAGAGAATTTACTTGAGGAAGGTGATCTCGAGGAAGCATTGAATGCAGCCAGCGGAGTTGGTGATGACCGTATTCAAAAACAGCACAAGGCTATGTTGTTCCGGATAGCTTCACGCACGGTACCTCCGAACAGAGAAAGCGGTGGTTTTAAATCCGGAAACATGAATGAAGGCGATACCTTTAAAGCAAGTAATCTCTAGGTTCTTTTTAAAGATTCTTATTTTTTCTATTACTGTCGATACTAATAAATAGGGGGTCTTTTATGAACCCCCTATTTATTATTTAACCAAATGGCATAAGATGCTAATCATAATGATCAGTAGATGTTTTTAAGACTCCGAAAAAAACAAATTATCTATTCAAACACGTTCAAGCATTCGGTTCAAAGCTAGAATGGCGTTATCCGCAATCTTCTTTTCTACTTTTATCGGATTAATTACTGTACCTTCCGCAATTGATTCGAGAGCCCAAAGCAGATGCGGCAGATCAATTCGGTTCATCGTGAGACATGGACACATATTCGGGTTCAAAGAGATGATATTTTTGTCAGGATTATTTGCGATAAGCCGCTTGACAAGGTTCATTTCCGTGCCAATTGCCCAGGAACTTCCTGATTTTGCTTTTTCAATCATGTTAATGATATAGGATGTCGAACCATTATAGTCTGATAAGGCGACTACTTCACGGCGGCATTCTGGATGAACAATTATATTCATTTCCGGTTGCTCAGTCCTAAGCGTTTCAATATTCGCTGTTGTAAAGTTTTCATGAACAGAGCAATGCCCTTTCCAAAGAAGCACCTTCAAGTCTTCTAGCTCCCCTTCATAGATTAATTCATCATTATGAGGGTCCCAAACAGCCATCTGCTTCAACGGGATTCCAAGGTCATAGGCTGTATTCCTCCCAAGATGCTGATCCGGAAGGAAGAGAATTCGTTCTTTTTGCGAGAGGGCCCAAGAGACCATTCCCTGTGCATTTGAAGAAGTTACAGTCGCTCCGCCGTTTTTTCCGACAAAAGCCTTGATTGCCGCTGTTGAATTGACATATGTTAGCGGAAGAATCGTATCACCAAACATGGACTGCAGCTTTGTCCAAGCACGTTCTGTTTGGTCAATATCCGCCATATCTGCCATCGAACAGCCTGCACGCATGTCCGGCAGGATAACTGTCTGTCCTTCTGTTGTCAAAATATCGGCTGTTTCAGCCATAAAATGCACGCCACAAAACACGATGTACTCCGCTTCACGATTTTGCGCAGAAAGTTGAGCTAGCTGAAGTGAATCACCAGTTACATCCGAAAATTGAATGACTTCCTCACGTTGATAATGATGACCTGGAATATACAATCGGCTCCCAAGTTGCTGTTTAATCTTACGGACCCGCCTCTCCATTTCCTCCTTTGTCATCGATTTATATGTTTCAGGTAATACATTCCCTGCTGTTTTGGCCATCTCCAGTATGTTCATTTAATTACCCCCTCACGTTCTGCAACCTTTGCACTAATATCAAGTGCCCTAACACTGTGCGTTAAACTGCCCAATGATATATAATCAACCCCTGTTTCCCGATATAAAGCTAAATTAGTCAAGTTAATCCCACCTGAAGCTTCAGTGATAATATGTTCAGGCACCAATTTGAGCAGTTGTTTAATTTCTTCAGGACTCCGGTTATCGAACATGATAATATCGGCACCTGCTTCAACTGCTTCTTGCACTTGATCTGCTGATTCCGTTTCCACTTCGACTTTCGTGGTATGTCCCAGCTTAGCTTTGACTGTTTGTACTGCCTTCGTGATAGAACCGGCAAAAGAAATATGGTTGTCCTTAATCATGACGGCATCATACAATCCATATCGGTGATTGAAAGCCCCACCAGATCGGACCGCATATTTTTCAAGCATTCTTAGACCTGGTGTAGTTTTCCTAGTATCACAAGCCCTTGTTTTTGTACCAGCTAAAATCATGGTTGCTTTATGCGCCTGCGTTGCAATAGCGGACATGCGTTGCACTAAATTCAAAACTACTCTTTCCCCTTTTAGAAGCGACGCCATATTGCCGGTTATTCTTGCAAGCTGTTGGCCTGTTTCAAACACTTCTCCATCTTGGACAAACAGTTCAACCAGTATTTGGTGATCCAGTAGCGCAAATCCCGTGTTGATGACAGCACTCCCACTAAAGACGCCATCTTCTTTTGCAATGAACGTCAAAGTACCCTGTTCATCTTGATTAAAAATCGTATCACTCGTTACATCGCATTCACCTATATCTTCTATCAAAAATTGTTGCAGCATCTGCTTAAGCTTCAATGTGTTCATATAGTCTTCTCCCTTTCACTCGGTTTTTCACATCCGTGCAAGCAAGGATAACAGAGTTTTTCAGCCATAAGGAGTCATCTTCCCTTGGATAGTCACTGCGAAAATGACCGCCCCTGCTTTCCGTTCTAGTCAAAGCGGATTCAGCAATCAGCCACGCTACGAGTATGGCATTGATTTTTGTTATTTCGTTTATTGATAATGCAGTAACTTCCATATGCAGAAATTTTTCTATATCAAAAGATTCAAGATAGTCCTTTAAACGAGTTAAACCCGCTTCATCTCGAACAATTCCTGCTTCGCTCATTAACATTTCCTGCAATGTAGCCAAATCAGGTATTGCGGATAAAAGGGTGTAACATTTGGAATGCTCTTTTTCTAACGGTATGGTTCTAGAGGGCATATGAGCAAGGAAATGACCAAGCGTATTTCCAAAAACAAGCCCTTCTAGAAGTGAATTGCTTGCCAAACGGTTTGCTCCATGAACGCCAGTACAAGCTACTTCACCAACTGCATATAAGGAGGCGACAGAAGTTTGTCCCCATTGATCCACTTCAACTCCACCCATCAAAAAATGGTTTCCAGGTGCAACCGGGATTTTTCCGAATTTAAGGTCGATATCGCTTTTTTCACATAATGAAGTCACAGTTGGAAAACGTTTTTTAAAATCCTTAATCATCGAAATATCCAAAAATACCTTTTCACCGCGCTGCAAATAAGAAAAAATCGTCTGTGCCACAATATGTCTTGGTGCAAGGTCTTTCATTCTGTGGACATCTTCCATGATGGGCTTGCCCATTTCATTCACTAATTGTGCACCATCACCGCGGACCGCCTCTGAAACGAGCCCCTCTGCTTTACCATTAATAAAAAGAAGAGTCGGATGAAACTGGATAAATTCCATATCACGCACTCGTGCCCCAGCTTTGAAAGCAAGTGCGATTCCATCTCCTGAAACAGTCTGTGAATTAGAAGTAATTCTGTATAGAGAACCGCAGCCACCTGTTGCCAATACAGTTTGTTCTGCATAGTAAGATACAAATCCGCCTTCCTTTTGCAGCGTTTTGACCCCAATACAAGAACCATCTTTTCCTATAATCAATTCCACCGCTGCAGTATCCTCGAGCACCTGTATCGTTGATTTTTTCAAGCCATCTATTAGATGCTCCATGATGTACTTACCTGTAGCATCTCCATGACTATGAAGGATTCTTCTTTGGCTGTGCGCACCCTCCATGCCAAGCATAAGTCCGCCATCTTGATCGCGGTCGAATTGCATACCGGATTGGATGAGTTCAGATATCACCAAGGGAGCCTCTTCTACTAATTTTACGACAGCATGTACATCGTTATATTTCTGACCGGCTGCCAACGTATCTTTTTTATGATAAGATACTTCGTCCTGATCAGATATTGCTGCAGCAATTCCGCCTTGCGCTAAATAGGAATTACTGTGACGAATCTTTGATTTTGTGATGAGTATCACATGCTTATGCTGGCTTACTTCTAATGCAGTTTTCAAGGCAGCAATGCCGCTTCCTATCACTACGACTTCCGTTCTTTCCATTATTTCATTCCTCCTGTTTACGACAGGTGTCTTGACAACTATATTTACATATTATTAAACTATTATCAAGAGTTTTTTAAGTTTAGAGGATGGAAGTGATTTCTTGATTTATTTAGATTATGCGGCCTCAACACCGATGGATAATGAAGCACTAGATGTCTTTGTTGAAGCATCTCGGAAGTTTTTTGGCAATGCGAGCAGTTTGCATGATATCGGATCAGATGCAGCACGTTTATTGGATATGTCACGGCAGCAATTAGCGGAAATGCTAGACATAAAAAAGGGGATCATCTTTACGAGCGGCGGTTCAGAAAGCAACATGATCGCAATAGATACATTCATCGCCTCAAAGCCTGCCTGGCAGAATCACTTAATTGTAAGCCAAACTGAACATGCATCCATAGCCAATTATGTCAGCAAACTTGCAAACAACGGCTTCGATGTTACGTATTTACGTCATTTGAAAGACGGACGTGTTGACATCGAACATCTACAAGATTGTATTTCGGGGCGGACTTGCTTAGTCATTGTTCAACATGTAAATTCAGAAATCGGAGTCATTCAACCTATCGAACAATTAAGCAAAATCGTTCGCGACCATGATGCCTTTTTGCATGTAGATTGTGTTCAATCATTTGCTAAATTACCGCTTGATGGGATATCTGCCGTATGTGATAGTCTTGCTATTTCGAGCCATAAAGTATATGGCCCAAAAGGCATTGGGGCCGTCATTTTCCCGGGCATCCATCATCTAAAGTCCTCAATACCCAATATCACTCATGAACATGGTTTTCGTGCAGGGACTGTCAATGTTCCTGGTATAGCTTCCTTCGTTACGGCTGCAAAAAAATTAGCGAAAACCATGGAAGATGAACGAAACCGGATTTTTCAGATTCGGCAGCAATTGATTCGGCTACTCGAGGAAAAAAAGATTGATTTTCAAGTTATCGAAGCGTCAAACCAGCAATTGCCTCACATTCTGGCGTTGACATTTTCCGGATTACAAGGACAATACATCATGCTAGAATTAAATCAGCAGGGCTTTGCGGTATCCACGGGTAGCGCTTGCCAAATCGGCAAACAAAATCCGTCAAAAACAATGATAGCTATTGGAAAAAGCGAAGAAGAAGCCCATCAATTTGTCCGGCTTTCTTTTGGAAAAAACACGACAGTGGACGATATTCGTATCTTAGCAGACTGTCTTGCAGGAATAGCTGTGATTCGATAAGATTCTCTATTCTGTGGTAAACTGTTTGTAAATAACGAGGTGAATTATTATGGAAAAAAAGAAATTACTTGGTGAAGAAAGACGGACGAAACTCTTACATATATTACAAACAAGCGAGCAACCAGTAACCGGTAGCGAGCTTTCACAAATAACGAATGTAAGCCGGCAGGTTATCGTCGGTGACATCACACTCTTGAAAGCACGAAATGAACCTATCATTGCTACTAGCCAAGGCTATATGTATTTACAAACAGGGAACACTCAAAAGCCGGAGCGGACCATTGCCTGCCAGCACGATCCATCTCGTGCCCAAGAAGAGTTATTTTTACTCGTCGATATCGGCATTACGGTGAAAGATGTCAAAATCGAGCACCCCGTTTACGGTGATCTAACTGCTTCCATTATGGTCAGCAATCGTAAAGAAGTTCAGCAATTCCTCACCAAAGTAACTGCAACAAATGCTTCTTTTTTATCAGAACTAACAAGCGGCATTCATCTCCATACACTTAGCGCGTCTTCTGAAGAACTACTTGACGAAGCCGAGAACGCCTTGAAAAATGCCGGCATTTTAGTTGATTGAATAAACGAAAACATCCTCAAAAGTTATACCTTTTGAGGATGTTTTTTTTAGATAAGAAATGGTCTTATTGATATCCACAACGGACTAATTTCCTTCACATATAAATACGTTTTTTCACATGCAAAACACCTCCGATTATTCGTCCGTGACCAGGAATAATTCGACCTTCAGAGAGATTATTCGTCCGTGACCAGGAATAATTCGACCTTCAGAGAGATTATTCGTCCGTGAACAGGAATAATTCGACCTTCAAAGAGATTATTCGTCCGTCGTTACAAATAAATCGACCTTCCATCATTTCACAAATTAGAAAAAACAGTTTGCGTTCCATAACATGAGTTTCTATCGCTTTTCGGAACAGCCATTTGACGATTTACTAAAGAAAAAATAATCCTATTCTATCATCATTGGTTCTGCTTACACTAGAGCTATCTCCATCGCTTATCTTCATTATTATTTCTCAATTGCCCTATCAGACTAATAATAGAACTCACCGCTTGTATCCAGCCTCCCATTACCTGTATTAATTCCCCTTCTGACTGTTCCTCCTCTATATTCCGATATTGATATTTTTGTTTTTCCTGTTCTTTATCTTGATCCTTATCCTTATCTCTTTCCGCTATAAAAATAGCCATTTCAGTTACCTTCAAAATCCTTCAATGGACATTCATTTCTTTTTGCCTATTTTCTTTATATTTTTACAAAATGTAAGGCAATCGTTTTAGGAACTCGTACACGAGAGAAATACAATTTCTATTGAACACTTGCACAAAAAAATGCCCCTGAATAGACTTCTGGGGCACTTTTCTTATTAAGTATTTTCCCTCATCAATGCACTAAGAGGGTTGTACCATTTACCTCTCTGTGAAAACAATTTGCAACCTTGTAAGCTTAAACGGTTTAATTCCGCATCTGGGTCAAACTTTGAGGAAAGGAACCTTTACTCTCAACTTTAAAGAAATCAACTTTGCGGTACACCATTTTGGACTTTAAAGCATGGATAGCTGCCCATGATTGAAACGGTACATCCAAGAGCCTCAAGCTCAGAAATCGCACCTGGGATGAGAACATCGTCAAGAGCCATTCCGACGTCGATAATGAAAAAGTAATTGCCTAATCCTGTTTTCATTGGTCGTGATTCAATCTTAGAAAGGTTAAGTTTCCTCCAAGAGAAAGCGGAAAGGACTTGGTGCAGCTGCCCTGAATGATCGGCAGGAAGCTGAACCATAAGCGTCGTTTTCTTGTCGCCCTCAGTAGTCAAATGCCCTTCAAAATCTACATCGCTATTAGATACGACGATAAATTTTGTATGATTATGTTCATAATCATGAATATTTTGTTTTACAATCGTCAAACCATACTCCGCAGCGGCCATGTCATTTGCAATCGCAGCAATATTGATATCGGAATTCTCCATCACCATTTTCGCAGCTGCCGCAGTGGACGTGACATATTCATAAGGTATGCCCCTTAGTTCTTTATGTAGAAATTTGCGGCATTGTGCGATAGCATGTGAGTGCGAATAAACCATATCCGGTTTAAAACCAGGATATGCATGATCCGGATGCACCATATAATGTTGTTGGATTGGAATCGTTACTTCCCCTTTAATCGGTAATGTCACATCATGGACTAAGTAATCCATTGTAATATTTACCGAACCCTCCAAAGCATTCTCGATTGGGACGAGTGCGTGATTCACTTCCCCGTCACGAACAGCATCAAGGCAGTCTGGAATCGTGTTCATTGGTATTTTTATATCATTAGGAAATAGTCGCGATACAGCTAAATCCGTGAACGTTGCTTTCGGTCCAAGAAATGCTATTTTTGATGTCATATTATAATCCCCTTTTCACGGAAAATCTACTATTTATGTTATGTCATTTTCTGATTTTTTACAATAGTTAATCGATAAATCGTCTCCTGATAAAAAAACAGCCTGTACATGTGAAATGTACAGGCTGTTTTTTATGCGCCGTTCCCAATAATTTCGACTTTTTCGACGAACTCCATTTTACGCAGTTTAGTAAGCAGATCATTAATATCCATCGTCATCCCACCCGTGTTTAGAGATAGGGTAACATTGGCTCGTCCCTGCAAGGGAATCGTTTGGTGAATGGTCATGATGTTGCAACCTGATGAGGCGACGAGCCGTAAGAGCTCCGATAGAGTACCAGAACGATCTTCGAGATAGAAGAACAGGGTAATCAGCTTTTCTTTAACAACTGTATGAAATGGAAAAACCGTGTCACGGTATTTGTAAAAGGCACTTCTACTTAAGTCCACTCGCTGTACTGCTTCCCAAACTGATTCTGCTTTTCCCCGTTCAATCATTTCTTTTGCATCCAGCGTTTTTTTCATCGCTTCGGGAAGGACATCCTCTCGAACGAGGAAAAATTTCTGATCGGCCTTATTCAAACTCAGCACGCCTCCTTTTGCCTGCCATCATGGTATCTAATCAATCAACGAATTCAAATTCATATTCAAGGATACGGACGATATCACCATTTGTCGCACCTTTTTGGCGAAGGCCTTCGTCGACTCCGAATGAACGAAGTTGTCTAGCGAAACGACGGATGGACTCTTCACGAGTGAAGTCAGTCATTTTGAATAGACGCTCGATCTTGAATCCAGAGACGGCAAAACTTCCATCCGATTCGCGTTCAATGTCAAATTCATCTGACTGTGATGTATGTTTATAAAGAACACGGTGGATTCCAGTATTCTCTTCTTCATGATCAAGAGGGAACTCAGGTGTTTCTTCGATTTTATCAGCAATCGCATAAAGTAGCTCTCGGATTCCTACACGTGTTACGGCAGAAATCGGGAAGACCGGGAAGTCTTCTTCAAGTTTTTCTTTGAATGCGGCTAAATTCTCTGCTGAATCCGGCATATCCATTTTACTTGCTACAATGATTTGCGGACGTTCAGTCAAGCGCAGGTTATACTCTTCAAGCTCTTTGTTGATTGTCAGGTAGTCTTCATAAGGATCTCTACCTTCAAGGCCTGACATATCAATTACATGAACAATTACCCTTGTTCTTTCAATATGGCGTAAGAATTGATGTCCAAGACCTACTCCTTCAGAAGCACCTTCAATCAGGCCAGGCAAATCGGCCATTACAAAGCTACGGTGATCTTCCGTTTCTACCATTCCAAGGTTTGGTACAATCGTTGTAAAATGGTATTCGGCAATTTTAGGTCTTGCTGCAGATACGACAGAAAGTAAAGTGGATTTTCCGACACTTGGAAAACCAACCAAACCTACATCAGCCAATAATTTCAATTCCATAATTATATCGCGCTCTTGGCCAGGTTCACCGTTTTCCGCAATTTCTGGAGCAGGATTAGCTGGAGTCGCAAAACGAGAGTTTCCACGACCGCCGCGTCCACCCTTAGCGATAACGGCGCGTTGTCCGTGTTCTACTAAATCAGCAATAACTTCCTTGGTTTTTTCATCAATTACAACTGTACCTGGTGGAACTTTAATAATCATATCTTTAGCAGCAGCACCATGCATGTTTTTGGACATGCCATGTTCTCCGCGCGGTGCCTTAAAGTGGCGCTGATAACGGAAATCCATTAACGTACGCAGGCCTTCTTCTACTTCAAAAACGACGTTCGCTCCATTACCACCGTCTCCGCCGGCAGGTCCGCCTTTTGGTATGAATTTTTCACGACGATAAGCAACTATCCCGTTACCACCGTCTCCGCCTTTTATATAGACTTTCGTTTGATCGACAAACATGCTATCACTTCCTTGTTTTCTGCAAGTCATTTCTTGCTGTATACTTCTCTAAAACTTAATATCCATCTTAAAAAATAATTCATCTTCATTACATTCGAGAATATCAATTGATTGCTCCGCAGTTAACGACTTTTCTAAAAATTCCATCACAGCGGCTTGGTCGATAAATCTGCCTTGCATATGAAATGAACAACGCATATCGCTTATCTCTTTCTTACACATAGAAACAGCTAGAATATTTTCAAAAAATGGGTCTAGATTCTTTTCCAAAACTTTAAAGTAATCATTCGTCCAACGATACATCAGCTCGTCCAGCTCAGTAGAGCCTTCAAAAACATCAATAATTTCATATTCGCAATAAAATGATCCGTTATTCCAATTCGACGTCAACAACATCTCGCTGAACTTTGGCAAATTCAAATTGGTAAGGCGTGCTTCATTCTGGGTTTCAATAATGATTTCATCAATAATGCCTTTGACACGATCAATTTTGTTTAACTCCAGATTCCCTTTTATTATTTGAATTCTATTCAGCCAATCATGCCTGGTTTGACGAAGAGTTTCAATAGTCGTCCAATTTTTATCCATTATTAACACCTTCAATTATGATAAAGAAACTTTTTTCAGCTCTATCATGTTGAATACTTCCATTTGTACAGTATATCAAAAAAACAACAAACAGGAAATGAAGCTCGATTCACATGCCTTCACATGAAAGCCCCCGTCCAAAAAATACAGCCACACACCCTGAGTTCTTTGGACGATGGTAGAGCCATTTGAACTTATAAAGAGAATGGGCCTTATTTATGCACCAATTGGAGATATTATAGTTGAATTGGACTGTCTATTTGGCCTAACCAAATGTGATGGATAAAGTAATCTTAGATTTTCCCCTAAAAGGTAAGAAAGCCCGCCTATTGGCGAGCCTTTTGTAAGTCAGAGGTTGTTTTTATTATACTAATGACTAAAGTCTCCTGCAAAAAGCTGGTTATTTATCGTTCCTATAGTATAAATAAAGGGCCGGACCCCTTCTTCACTATATACCATACCATTATTAAAAATGACGCGATATATAGTGTCTTGTAGAAGGAATCAGACCCTTTTGAGTCAGCCTCTGTTCAAAGATGCCAATTATGCTTCTTGTGCAACTGGATATACGCTTACTTTTTTACGGTCACGTCCGAAACGTTCGAATTTAACAACACCGTCTACTTTAGCGTATAGAGTATCGTCTCCACCACGGCCTACGTTCTCACCTGGATAGATTTTTGTTCCGCGTTGACGGTAAAGGATAGAACCACCAGAAACGAATTGACCATCTGCACGTTTAGCGCCAAGACGCTTAGATTGAGAGTCACGTCCGTTCTTTGTAGAACCTACTCCTTTTTTCGAAGCGAAGAACTGAAGATTTAATCTTAACATTTGTTCCACCTCCTATTGGTTGAGGATAATTTTCATGTATTTACCATAATCACGTTCGATAGTTTGCAGCGATATGAGCATACTGTTCAAGAGCAGCTGCACCTTTTCTTCGGATTCCGGTGAAAGATTCTCCGGAATGACGCAGCGAAGATAGCCGCCCTCTCTCCCTTGCTCAATCTCAGGCTCTACATCCGTTAAGGACATAATCGCATTGACTGACCCGAAGGAAACAGCCGATACACCTGCACAAACGATATCAGAACCTTTTTTAGCAAAATTAGCATGTCCGCTTAAGGTGAACGAAGTAATCCGTTCCTGCGGAGCATCAAAGACAACTTTAATCATCTAGAATCAGCCCTTACGCGTTGATTGCTTCGATAACAACTTTTGTGTATGGTTGACGATGACCTTGTTTTTTACGATTGTTTTTCTTCGCTTTGTATTTGAAAACAGTGATTTTCTTTTGCTTACCTTGTTTCTCGACAGTACCTGTTACAGTAGCGCCTTCCACTAGTGGAGCACCAACTTTCACGTCTTCGCCACCTACGAATAAAACTTTGTCAAATGTAACAGTTTCGCCTGCTTCTGCGTTTAATTTTTCAATGTAAACCGCTTCGCCAGCTGCTACTTTAATTTGTTTACCGCCAGTTTCGATAATTGCGTACATACTTGCACCTCCTTAAATGTCTCAGACTCGCCAATCACAGGCGTCTTGTCAAAAAGACAAAAACTTAAGACCTGTTGTTGAGCGGTTGTAGCACGGGTGCTACAAACATAACATTAAAATCCTATCATGAAACCGGAAGAGCTGTCAATATATTTGTAAGAATTCTCGTCCATCACTTGAAAGCTCGCTCGATTTCCTGAATGCTCCCGAAGCGCTTAATAGAATACGTATTTATAGAACCGGAGACAAATGAAAGAAATAACTTTTTAGAAATCAATTCTTCCAATGTCGGCCTATATGATTCATTTTCACCTAGTAACACGTCTGCCACCGCTTTGTTTACTTCCACCCAGACCGCTTCATCATCCGCTTTGCGATGTTCCAGCAATTCTCGCTCCAACCGGAAGGCCACTGTTTCGGCACTCTCAACTTTCCCGCTTCCGCTGCATACAGGACAGGGTATCGTCAATATTTCGCTAAGTGACGGTGAGGTTCTCTTTCTCGTAACCTGTAAGATGCCTAGTTCTGTAAAGCCAATAACCTGGACGCGCATTTCATCCCTCGCTACTTCCTTTTTGACAATGTCGATAATTTCAAGCTTATGCTGTGACTTCTCCATATTGATGAAATCTATTAGGATAATCCCGCTAATATTTCTCAATCTCAGTTGACGGGCAACTTCTTTCGCTGCCGCCTGATTCACTGCAAACAGCGTTGCTTCCTTTTCCACTTTACCAGTGAACTTACCCGAATTGACGTCGATTACAGTGAACGCTTCCGTTTCTTCAAAAATTAAATAGCCTCCGTTATCGAGCCAGACTATTTTCTTCATCACTTTCTCAACTTGCCCATCCACATTCCGTTCAGAAAAAATGTTTTTTGGACCCGTTTCATAGGATAATATCCATTCCTTACCGTTTTCCTGTATCCATTTTTTCAACTCTTGATATGCCTCGAAATCATCGATAGCAAGTTCCCCTGAACCCGTTCTCGACATTTCAGAGATAATCATCTCTAAGAAATTATCTCTCTCATAGAGGAGAGCTGGAGCCTTTAGAGAGGCTGCTTTCAGTTCAAGATTTTTATAGAGCTGACGCAATGAAGATAATCTGTTCAAAAAAACAGTTTCGCTTTCATTCTCCATCGATGTGCGGACAATCAACCCCTCATTAGGCTGTTTAAACTGTACAGCCGTTTCCCGCCACTGTTTTTGCAAGTGCTCGTTTTTGAATTTCTTAGAAACACCAACATAATCTATTCCATGTATGTAAACGAGGGAATCTGTTGAAAACTCGATCAACCCTGTCAATTTTGCTCCTTTTGTACCGGTTTCATCCCTAGTCACCTGAACTAGCAGCTTTTCTCCTTGGCGGACGTATTGACCAATTGCCGCTTTTCCGTCTCGTTTTGTCAGTTGGAAAGACGGAATTTCGTCACGATGCAAAAAGCCATTCTTGTCTACTCCATAATCAATAAAGACTGCATCCATACCCGGCAATACCTTTGTTACTTTCCCAAGATAAATATTACCGACCGTACTGCATTGGTGAGGCGGCATGATTTCAATTTTACGTAGCACATCATTCTCCAGCACAGCCACTCTTTTTTCGCGCGAAGATAGGTTAGCGATCATCTTTTTCATTAAAAAAAATCCTCTCCTCAATTTGAAGAAAGGATATCATATTTAATAAGAATATAATAGGTCACCTATTTTCCCATTTGTCATTTTCTCTGAAAAATAGGCATGGAGGATTTCCGTTTCATCCAACGAACCACTCTCTTTGCCGTTTTTCATAATGATAACGGGGTGCTTACAGCCGCGTTGAAACATTTCCAGCACCTTATAAATCGGTTCTTGGGAATCCACCATAATCGGCTTTAGTTTCGCCAAATCGTTTGTATGACCATAATGACGCTGTAAAAGAAAGCGGATAAAAGCGTAATACCGCTGCCGCCATTCCATGACAAGTGACAGACTAATAAACAAGATGATCAGCCAGATATTCAAGTTAAGTGGTTCAAGAATGAGCCAAGTTAAAAAAGCCAGGAGTGCGAATGCGGCAGAAAAATAGAGCGTATATTTCTGTGCTTCAAGAAAGGTGCAGTAAAGAGATACACCAATGAATAAAAGCCTCCCTCCGTCCAATGGCCAAATTGGCAGCAAATTAAAAACCAACAACATAAGATTCATATATAAGAAAGGCTGATAAAGCTCATAGGAAATAAAGGAAAGGGAATAGAGCAAAAAAGCCGCTCCGATGAGCCAAACATGTTGAAGCGGACCGGCAAGCACGACGGCCAAATCCTCCTTCAAACTTTTATTTCCATACTCCTCAGTCTCGACCGCCCCTCCAAAAGGAAGCAGATGGATTGACTTAATTCGCCATTTAAAGTGCTGAGCACAGGTTGCATGCCCCATCTCATGAATAAAAACGATGAGTAACAACATCATCACTTCAACGAAATGGGCCGTAAGGATGGCGATTCCAATGACGAACCACAGTGTCGGATGTACTCTGATTTTAAATAGCAATTTTCCATACTCACTCAAAGGTTATCACCTTTTTAGGATCGATGAAGGCGTCATTTTCTTTTATGGCTAAATAAAACCTGCCCTTGGAACCGTCTTCACTTACTGTAACCTGTCCGACTTCGTTCCCTTTATTAACAAACTCATAAAGTTTCACATCAATCTTTTCTAGTTGCCCATACCAGGATTCACTCTTGTTAGCATGCTGAATAACAACCGTCTTTCCAATCCCCTCCTTTTCACCGGCAAAAATGACCACCCCCTCATTGATCGATTCAACCTTAGACCCTTTGCTTGTTTCCAATATGATTCCCTCGCCGTTTGTCTCAAAGGTTTGGGTAATCTTCCCAGAAGCAGGCATCGCATAGCCTTCACCTGAATCGACTGTTTCTTTCCCAGATTTAGTCGGTAAAAAAGCGATAGGCTTACCAAACGCACTTTCATACCAATTGGAAATCGAAGCAAACTGAAATTCCTGCTTCATGTTTTCCGTGACAAAACTCCTTGCAGAATCCAGCCGCGTTGAAGGATGCTTAAACATCACCGCAATAATAAGAAATAGACATACACTGGCCAAGATTTTAAAAAAGAAATATTCTTTCTTAAAGAGCGGATGATCTTTCTCGGAATACCCGTTAAATGAATCAAACCCATACGGTTCCTCATTATTGATCTCCGTCCAACTACCATTTCCTGCTGGTTTATCATTAAACTTCCGTCTCTTGGCAATACGATTGCGGATATCTTTCCTGCGATCATCCATTCCAAATCCACCCCCTGCTCATGTCAAAGCGCTATATTACAACGTATGAGCAACTTGTCCAGACTATGACGGAGAAAAGATTTTCTTTCTAAACACCTCTGAATTTTTCTTTCTAAAAAAATTTTGGAACAACAATTTAATTGAAAACTATGAGTTTTGATGTATTTTATGCATTGATTTAGAAAATGAAATCATGGAGAAAAAAATCCAATTGATATTGTTCTTCTTAATTTGTTATAATGAAGTTGTTTTAACATTATTGAGGGGGAACATTTTTTTATGTCAATCGAAATAGGCAGCAAAGTACAAGGTAAAGTAACAGGTATCACTAATTTTGGAGCATTCGTAGAATTACCAGGAGGCTCAACAGGTCTTGTGCATATCAGTGAGGTAGCGGATAGCTATGTAAAAGACGTTAATGACCATCTTAAAGTAGGCGACCAAATTGAAGTAAAAGTGATTAGTGAGAAAGACGGAAAAACTGCCTTGTCCATCAAAAAGGCTATAGATAAACCCGAAGGGCAAACCTCTTCTTATACCAAACGCCCACCACGCCAAGGGGATAGCCGTTCTAAAGACTTTCGTTCAAAAGGTAATTTCCAACCAAAGGAAAATTTCGAAGATAAAATGGTTCGCTTTTTAAAGACTAGTGAAGAAAATTTATCTACTCTTAAACGTAGCACCGAATCAAAACGTGGCGGTAGAGGCGGAAGACGCGGATAACCTGTCGCATTTATTAATACTTAATCAACACATAAAAAAGGCAAGCCAAGATAGATGGCTTGCCTTTTTTATATAATCTAACTCTCCATCCTTAAGCTTGCGATAGGATAAAAGAAAAAAAGCGAGGGCATTGAATGCACTCACTTCATAATTTTTGATTCAAATTTACCGCACGCTAAAGAATTTTTTCAATTTTGACATAAAACCTTTTGGTTCGACGCCAATCGGAGTCAAGGGCACAGATTCACCAAGAATCCTTCGGGCAATGTTCCTATAGGCAAGCGAGACTCTATTGTCCGGATTATAGGCAATGGGTTCCTTTTTATTAGCTGCTACAATGACCTGATCATCATCAGGAATGACGCCGATCAAATCAATTTTAAGAAAATCGGTTACTCCATCGATATCCATTTCCTCATCTTCATGAAGTAAATGGCCGCGTATCCGGTTGATAATCAATTGAGGCGGTTCAATCTGCTCTTCTTTTTCGAGCAGACCAATAATACGGTCCGCATCCCTGACAGCCGGTCTTTCGGCAGTCGTCACGATAATTGCTTTGTCAGCACCAGCTATGGCATTCCTAAAGCCCTGCTCAATACCTGCCGGACAGTCAATGAGGATATAATCATAGTCCGGTTTCATATCACTAATGAGTTTCCTCATCTGCTCTTCGTTTACCGCTGATTTATCACTATTTTGTGGAGCCGGAAGCAAATAAAGCAGATCCTCGAAATGCTTATCTTTAATAAGCGCTTGATGTATTTTGCAGCGCCCTTCGACCACATCGACCAAATCGTAGATGATTCGATTTTCCAATCCCATAATCACATCTAAGTTCCGAAGACCAATATCCGTATCAATCAAACAAACCTTTTTACCTAGAAGAGCTAACGATGTTCCTAAGTTGGCGGAGGTGGTTGTTTTTCCGACACCACCTTTACCAGATGTAATAACTATTGCCTCTCCCACGATTAGAGACCCCCTTCTAATCTATTTAAATTAGGTCTATATTTCTTTAAAACTTGCAGCTTTTCTATTATTATATTTTCTTCTTCGTCCATGAAGGCACATTCTAAGTCATGCCCCCATTTCGTATATTGGTCAGGAGATAAATTCACTTGTCCAGCAATACGCAACTGAGCGGGTTTCATAACAGAGGCTGCAATAATAGCCTCATTATTCCCCTTATATCCGGCATGCGCTATCCCTTTTAACTGTCCCATAATATATATGTTACCACCCGCACGAACCGTTCCGTCCGGATTAACATCTCCAATTAGCAGTAGATCGCCGGGAACTTCAAACACCTGTCCCGATCTTATCACCTTGGTCACAGTTGTCACTTGGTTTTCATCTTTCCAGCGTTTCGCTTCATCCTTTGTCAGGACATTCGAAAGCATCTCGTCAACGAAAAGTTTCTTCTTTTTATGGATAACCTCTTTAATCTTTTCCACTTGTTCATCATCTAGATAGCGGTTCCCTGTATGTACTTTTACGGAAATAGACGGGTCATTTTCTTGAAACTGATAGTTTGCAGAAAGCTTCGCTTCTAACTCTTTCAATAATTCGGAAAATGAGCAAGAATCATCGAGATGAAGCATAAACCCGTCTTTTGTTCCCTTAATCATAACATTTTGCTGAATTCTTTTATTCATGACGTTTGTTTCACCTCAATGAAATATAATTCGACATAGGAAAACAAATTTCCTTTTTCTACTTACATGGAAAAGTGAAAATACATTTTTAACCTACTATTAGAACACAGAAACGTTATTCTAATTCTCCTTGCAAATCAAGCTTTTCGATAATTCTCTTTAATGGATAGCAACTAATAATAATAAATACGAGGTTCAATAATAATGTCGGGACGAATCTCCGGTCCATATATTCCGCAAATCCCATATCTGCAAAAGATAGGATGATATTCATTTGAAAAATAACGACCTCTAAAACTGCCGTAAACAAGAGAGCTACAAGGCAGGAAATAAGTATATTATTTTGCAAGATTTTCATGCATTTTGAAATCAAATACGCAAGAAAAGGGATAAGGAACATGTAAACCCCTAAAATTTCTGTATATACGGCATCATATGTTAACCCAAGAATTGCTCCATAAAGCATCCCTATTTTTCTAGATCCGAACATAGTCAGGAAAAAAACAAAAATCATAATAAACCGAGGAACTAGGATTTTATCAGCGCCAAATACATCACTTGCAAATAACTGAGCGAAGATGCTTTCAAAAACAAAAAAAAGCAAGGCTATAAAAGAAAGGATGAAATGTTTCACTTAACTTCATCCTCCCCATCCATCTCATCTTCTACGCCGCCAACTTCACGTTTGACGACCATTACATTATTAATATCATAAAAATCCGTCGATGGTTCAATATAAGCGGTTTGGTTCAATCCATATTGATCCACTTTAACATCGACCACTTTTCCGATTGGCAGACCTTTCGGGAAGATCCCTCCATAACCAGAAGTAATGACCAATGAATTTTTCTTGATTTTTTTATCATAAGGAATCCGTTTCATTAATAAAAGATTCTTTTCATCATCGAACCCTTCAATCAAACCAAATGCTTTATCTTTGCCTTGAATGATTGCAGAGACGCGGTTAGCTTTGTCGATTGAGCTTAAAAGTTGAACAGAAGCAGTGAAATCAGTGGCTACTTTTACCTTACCAACTAAACCAGTGGATGTAATGACAGCCATATTTTTTTCTACTCCATTACGCTTTCCTTTATTAATCGTAAGCATTTCATGCCAGCGTTCAGGATTACGCCCTATAACCGTCGCCTGAATTGGCGAATACTTCCGCAGATCGTCTTCCTTACCGAGGTTATCACGAAGTTCTTCATTTTCCTCTTTTAAATCTTGAACCTGGGTTTTCAATAAAACATATTCATCCAAACGGGCTTTCAACTTTTTGTTTTCATCGTATGTATGTTGAAGTTCTTTTAAGTCCCCTACAAACCCCGTTATACCCGATACAGGCTTATTAAACACATTTCCGACCCAGCCTGTTGTATCCTTTAAGAATTTCTCGGGCCAAGTTAACTCTTCTCTCTCTCTTAATGAAAAACCGATCAATGCCACGAGAACGATAATGCTAACGAGCAAGAGAAGGAGTTTTTTATTAAAAAACTGTGGCATGATGATTGCACCTCTATTTTCAATTTACTCAATTGTAATGATTAAACACATTAATAACAGCTAGCCATCAAATGTTTTTAGACGGCTTAAAGAAAAAGCAAAGCCGGCCCAAAATTGCAACCTTTTGTTGAGCCGGCCCTATTTGAGAAGTAATGCTTGTAATGCTTATCTTGAATCTCTTGATTTAGTCTTGAACAAATGAATGTGGTCCAACGCTTTACCAGTTCCGATTGCAACACAATCAAGCGGATTTTCAGCAATGATTACTGGCATTTGCGTTTCTTCACTGATGACTTTATCCAAATTGCGCAGCAAAGCACCTCCGCCTGTTAGTACAATACCTCTGTCCATAATGTCAGCTGCAAGTTCAGGTGGTGTTTTTTCTAAAGTGTTTTTCACTGAATCTACAATCGCAGAAACTGTATCACTTAATGCTTTAGAGATTTCCTCAGCTGTAATTTCGATCGTTTTTGGTAATCCAGTCAAAAGGTCACGGCCGCGAATTTCCATATTTTCAATACCTTCCGTGTCACCTGCAGAACCAATTTCCATCTTAATCGCTTCAGAAGTACGTTCACCGATCATTAGATTGTAGTTCTTACGAATGTAAACGATAATGGCATCATCCATCTCGTCACCAGCAATGCGAATTGATTGGCTTGTTACAATTCCACCAAGGGAAATAATCGCTACTTCCGTTGTTCCCCCGCCAATATCAACGACCATGCTGCCTGTAGGTTCCCAAACAGGAAGATCAGCTCCGATAGCTGCTGCAAACGGTTCTTCAATTGGATAGGCATCACGAGCTCCAGCTTGTCTAGCTGCATCGATAACTGCACGCTGTTCAACTGCTGTAATTCCAGAAGGCACACAAATCATGACATACGGTTTGTTACCGAATACGCCCTTTTTTTGAGCTTCTTTCATATAATACTTCATCATTGTAGCCGTTGTTTCATAATCGGCAATAACTCCGTCCTTCATCGGGCGAAGGGCAACCACGTTTCCAGGTGTACGACCGATCATGTTTTTCGCATCATTTCCGACTGCGACAATCTGTTTTGTATCTGTTTGCACAGCAACAACAGATGGTTCACGTACGGCAATTCCTTTTCCTTTTACATAAACAAGCGTATTAGCTGTTCCTAAATCAATTCCTATATCTCTAGCGCCAATTCCAAACATTATGGTATCTCCCTTTCGTAAACAAAAATGCCTTTTTATAAGTTCAAATAATAATTTGTCGTTTTTTGACAATAAGAGTTTTGAAAAAGTTTCCTCTTTTAAAAATCATAAACAATATTATATCGTATCATCAAAAATTTTGATAGTGTCATAAATAACCTTTTTCCTTCAAACTAACATATTTGTGCTCCCCAATAATGATATGATCCAATACTTCAATCCCAATTATTTTACCACATTCGACTAATCTTTTCGTTACTTCAATATCTTCTCTGCTGGGAGACGGGTCTCCGGAGGGGTGGTTATGAAGACAGATGATAGAGGCAGCAGACCTTCTGAAAGCTTCTTTGAAGACCTCACGCGGATGCACAATCGAAGCATTGAGACTGCCGATGAAGACTGTCGTTTTATGAAGAACTTGATTTTTCGTATTTAAATAGAGACAGACGAAATGTTCTTGTGTCAAAAAACGCATTTCTTCCATGCAATAATTGGCACCATCTTCAGGAGAGCGGATCACATAGCGGTCTGGATCATTTAATTTTTGAATTCTCCTGCCAAGTTCGACCGAGGCTAAAATTTGAATCGCTTTCGCTTCACCAATCCCTTTAATCCCGGTCATTTCTTCGACAGAGGCTTCTTTTAACAGACGCAGACCCTCGAAAGATTTGATGAGACGACTAGAAAGCTGAAGAACAGATTCTTCCTTTGTTCCAGTCCTCAACAGCAGAGCAAGCAATTCTTGATTGGAGAGGCTTTGCGGCCCGTCTTGCAGGAATCTTTCGCGAGGCATCTCTTCTTTCGGGTAACCCCGCATTTGCATTTTTTCACTCAAAGCATCCACCCTTCCTTATAAAAGGGAGAGTGCCAGAGGAGAAATCTATTACGTCATGTCTGATTGCATCACCTTAAGTTCGCGAGCTAGTCTTGAAACCGGAAGTCCGACAACAGTGAAATAGTCCCCATTAATTTGTTTGACAAGAAGTGAACCGTATCCTTGAATACCATAGCCGCCTGCCTTGTCAAAAGGTTCGCCGCTGTCCAGATAACGTTCGATTTCAGCTTCTGACAGCTCCCAAAAAGTCACTTCCGTTTTTTCTGCAAATACTTTGCTGTGCTTACCGAATATAATAGCGACGCCTGTGTACACTTCATGTGTTCTTCCTGATAACATCTCGAGCATTCTTTTTCCATCGGCACGGTTGATTGGCTTGCCCAATATCTCACCATCAAGGACAACAACTGTATCTGAGCCGATTACCCAGCTTTCCTGATGATCAGCCGCAATGGCTGCCGCTTTCCTAGAAGCTAATTCTTGTACCGCCTCTTCCGCACGCATGTTTTCATCAATACTTTCATCGACATTGGAATTCATACTTTCGAAGGGTATTTGAAGGAATTGTAGAAGTTCTTTACGACGCGGTGATGATGAAGCTAAAATCAATGGTTGCATAATAAAAAGTCACCTTTCTTTACATAGGGAGATACATTTCTATCCTATCAAATTATGGTGAAATCCACAATTATTGTTTACTAGGAATCGACAATGGCCGTATCTTATTTCCCGGAAAATAAAAAAAGTTGTCATAAAGGGGAGCTTGTCCTGTTAAATAACTCCCCTAGATCATCAACTCTCACCCTGCTATTTTTTGGTAATTCAATAAAAAGTCAAGTAGACTTCCTTGAGCCTGTAAAAGATATTCTTCCTTTTTTGATGTTTCATATTCGGTTATCAACTTTGCCGCAGCTGATAGATTATTATTCATTTGGGAAAGTTCTGATGATAAGTTCTCCCCCTTTAGCTTTTCCATATTTTTTTTCAGAGTTTCCTCGTTTACTGTTGTTTCCTTACCCCGAAGCTTGGTTGCGGATGTTTCTGCTAATGAAGAATATACAGCCTTCATAGTGTCGAGTGTTTCCTCATCTTTTTGGCTTTTACTCGCCGCTTCAAAATTGATTTCCTTCCAATAAACGTCTACATCATATGACTTTAAAAACAATGCCAGCTCCTTACTTGCAGTTAGGCTCTCCGCTGATCCTAAAAATAAATAATAGCTGTCTTCTAATTTGAAAATTTCAGCAGGAACCTGCTTTTCAATGATTTTTTTTTGAATTTGTTTCGCCGCATCCTCGCTGCTGAATACACCGCCTTGTACAAGGAATGTTTTCAACTGAGCTCCTTGTTCCATAGTTTCTGGTTTTGTATCCTCAGCAGGAGATGCCGTTTTGATAGAGGTCTCAACTGAAGTATCAGCTGCCTTTTCCTTAGTAATGGTTTTAACGGCAATTAAGCCAAGAATCGACCCGAAAAACACCGCGCAAATGACTGCAATCAAGAATGGTTTTATTGGTCTTTTGTCCGGACTATTTAACGTGCCAGTACCAAAACCGATAAGCTTCGGCATTTTCTTCTTTTTCGGGGCAGGGACCAATACAACCTTGTTCTCGATTGAATCATCCGGTAGAATCCATTCAAAACTATCATCAGTTTGTTCCTGCTCCTCACCCGCTGCCTCTTGATCTACATTCTTATTTTTATCGGCAAATACTTTTTCTTCCCCATTTATTTTTATCTTAATACCTTTGCTTTTTTCGGACTTGTCCACTTTTTTTCCTCCTCTCCTGATCATTTTTTCCATCCTATCATAGAGGCAAAAAAAAATAACAAGACTTTTGTCGTCTTGTCATTAATAGGTTTCGTCAAATTTCTCTATTCATATTTCCCTAAACTAAGGACATTCTTCAAAATGTATAGGTTCCGTTATTTCTGATCCTTTGCCGTCGCATAATTTGCATTTCTCACCTTAAATAAATTCCTAGTAAACTATTTCAGTTAAAATAGTAACCATGTCCTTTAAGATCAAAAACGCAAGATGTCCAGAAAGTTTTTGACAAATTTCATCAAAACAAGGATCGTCCCTTTATGAAATAGATTCCCCTAATTATTATCATCTTAAAAAGTGCACATACCACTGTAGAATGGACTCGCCCCAAAAATAAGCAGTCAATGTCCCAAAAACGATATACGGTCCAAAAGGAATCAGTGTTTTCTTTTTAATCACGCCTGTTAGCATACCGATGATGCCAAAAAATGCCCCATAAAAGCTCGCAAACAGAAACGATAACAGCACCAACTTCAATCCGAGTGCAAAGCCAATCACTGCAAACAGCTTGATATCACCGCCACCCATACCGCCCTTGCTCACCACAGCGATTAATAGAAGCAAACTAAAGCCAACTGTGGCCCCTACAATTGAATCCCACCAAGGAGATAGTGGAAAGAGAACGCGTAGAAATAAAAAAATCACTGCAAAGAAAAGTAGTACCTTATCAGGAATGAGCATATAGGCCACGTCAGAAACAAAGATGATCATTAACAAAGAAATCAATGCCCAGGCAATCCAGAGTTCGTCCACCCTACCAAGGAATAAAGGAGCTGAAACAAACAAAACACCTGTTAGCATTTCTACAACCGGATAAAGGGGGGAAATCCTGGCCTCACAGCCACGGCATTTACCGCCTTGCATCACATAAGAAACAACTGGTAGTAACTCGAACGACGTCAAGGTTCGTCCACAAGATTGACAAGCAGAGCGCCGATTGGTAAATGAATTTCCTATAGGAACACTTAAGCCGACAACGTTATAGAATGAGCCTAAAATTAGACCTAGGGCGAAGAGAAAGAGATAGAAAGGCATCATTTATTTTACTTGCACTCGGAATCTATTTACTTCGATTGAATCCTTAGCATCAATTGTAAAAGTGCCTATACCTTTTACAGAACATTCTACTTTGTCATAATCACCAGGGTTCTTCATAATTATTCATTCCTCTCGTTCTTTAATTTGCCATCTCTACTTCTGCCTTCAGTAGATCTCCCTCCTAGTAACTAGTGTATTTCTCTTTAGATTGCCGAACTATTCTTTAGTCCTATAGAATCAATACTTAAACATATTTTAACAAAAATACAGGATAATAGGGAATTAATATATAGGTTTTTATTAAAAGTAGTTTTCTTCTTTTAAGGCTCTGTTAAACGATTATGCTGATAGTTACCAAAAATAAAAAGGACCTTGAACAGGTCCTTTCAGTTTGTAGACAAAAGGGGTTCGGAATGTTTTAATTCCGGACCCCTTTTGAAATTCCCTTTGAATTTTGCTCAAGATTAAGAGATTGGGCCTCTACGAGCCCACTTTATTAAGCCATTCTTGGACCTTGCCATGTCCAATTGGCTATCTTCTATAAATTCATGGCAGCGAAAGTAAGCATCGCCTGCATCGACAATTTTTTAAGTCCCCTTAAAGTAGTCCAACGCATACCATGCTTTTCTTTTGCATCTGCGAATACACGCTCTATTGTTTCTTTACGTTTCGCATATATAGGTTTTACATCCTTGTGATGACGCAGATGATCTGCTTCTTCCATATAATTTTGCCAGATATGGCGTGTCACCACTTTTTGATGGTCTTTGCTTACTGTACACTGTGATAAAAATGAGCATGTCGCACAAGTGTTTGGGTGATTTGTACTCGCGATAGCCCTCTTTATTTGTTGTTGAGTACTTTAAAATCTCGCCCGATGGGCAGAGATAACAATCAAAATGTTCATCGTAAACATAGTCATGCTTGCGAAAGAACCCTTCTTTTGTTCGTGGACGTGTATAGGGTAAAGCTGGTGTGATTTCTTTCCCAAAAAGGTCTTGTAATGGCTGGTGTTTTGTAAGCTGCATCTGCGGCAACAGCTTCAGGTTTTCCAACTTTCTCAATCACTTGTTCAACAAGAGGCTCTAAGATATGACTATCATGCGTATTTCCCGGTGTTACAATCGTCCCCAGCACAAAACCGTTGCGGTCCGCAGCCGCATGAAATGAATAGGCAAACTGTTTTGTTCGTTCATCTTTTACATAGTAGCCACTCTCAGGGTCAGTTGTACTTTCTTTAATTTCTTTGGTTTCTTCTTTATCAAATTTATCCGGTGGAAAAGGCTTCTTTCCATTGTTTTCACGATCTTGATTTATTTCTTCTTGAAGGCGTCCTTGATATGCTCGTGTTTCCTTACGAACGATTTTCTTTTCGAATTTTCGCTTATTCGCACTGGCTTTCACATGTGTTGAATCAACGAATACGTGCTCTGCACTTATTAACTTTCTTTCTGAAGCTGTCATTAAGATACGATAAAAAATCCGTTCAAACAGGTCTGTATCTTTAAAGCGACGCTCATAATTTTTCCCGAACGTTGAGAAGTGAGGTACTTTATCATGGAAACCGTAACCTAAAAACCAACGGTAAGCCATATTCGTTTCAACTTCTTCAATCGTTTTACGCATCGAACGAATACCGAAGATATATTGAATGAATGTCAATTTAACTAAAATAACTGGATCAATACTTGGGCGCCCTATCTCTGAATACATATCTTTCACCAAGTCATAAATGAAAGTGAAGTCAATGGCCCCCTCAATTTTACGAACCAAATGGTTCGCTGGCACCAGTTGATCCAAAGTAATCATTTCAAGTTGATCTCGCTGAATAGAATTATGTTTCGAAAGCATCGTCATCACCTCAAGTTTTAATACTTCTATATTAAAACAAAAAGGACTGTAGGCAAAAGTGGTTATATCTAATTTTTAAAACAAAGTTGATTGGAACGGAAGGTGCGAGACTCCTGCGGGAAATGCGTGTCCAAGGGAGACCCCACAGGCGCAAAGGCGCCGAGGAGGCTCCCTGACCGCCCGCGGAAAGCGAGTAACTGGAGTGGAAATCAACATCGAATTTTTACAACCCCTCAAAAAAACTGTAGACAAACTTGATTTTCATCGAGTTTGTCTACAGTCTGAAAGGACCTTGAACAGGTCCTTTTTGTGAAAATAACTCATTTTGTCATGAAACCTGATATTGATTATAGATCTATCAAAATTCAGATATAAATTCCCTAACAAGTGAAAGGAAATAAAGGGAACCTGTAATGACAAGAATCTCTTTTTCCCCTGCTTTCTGTCTCCCTTTCCTTATCGCCGACTGCCAATCCTTATCTATGCTTTTATTTTCATGACTGCATTGTTTATAAAGTTTTTCCGCATTAGCCGCTCGTTCATGGTTGAATTCGGTAATGATGATTTCAATCGCTTCCTTTTCCAGCATATGCAGCATCTGTGAATAATCTTTATCCCGAAATGAACTGAAGATAAATCGGTAAGTGTACTCTGGATAATGTGTCTTAAGTGTTTCTATCAGTACTTCGATGCCAGCAGGGTTATGCGCCCCATCAATGATTACCAACGGCTCGTCAGATATTTTTTCAAAACGGCCATTCCATTTCGCCTCCCCTATTCCCTTTCGAATGCTTTTTTCATCTATGCCTTCTATAACTAACATGACAGCAGCGACGGCCAGTGCTGCATTATCTATTTGATGACGACCTAACATCTGAAGGTCAATATTCCGGATAGACCTATTATCAAGTGAGATTGAGAAGCTTTGCCCATGTTTACTTTGCTTCACATCATTCACATAAAAGTCCCTTCCTAATTGATAATAGGGTACGTCTGCTGAAGCTGCTTTTTCTTCGATTACTTTTGCTGGCTCCTCGGCCGTGACTCCACTGATAATCGGTGCACCACTTTTAATGATGCCAGCTTTCTCTGATGCAATTTCCGCAAGGGTGTTTCCTAGAATATTCGTATGTTCCAAAGAAATTGAGGTAATGATCGAAAGAAGTGGCTGGATGACATTCGTTGTATCGAGCCTGCCTCCAAGTCCCGTTTCCATTAGAACTAGATCAACTTCTTTTTTGCTAAAATAAGAGAATGCCATCGCTGTTAGGATTTCAAATTGAGTGGGTCCGTTCCCCGCACTATCCATCTCTTGTACAATTGGCCAGAGTTCCTGGAAGGCAGCGACAAAGTCATTGTCACTGATTTCATCTGTATTTATCTTCAGTTGTTCATTCATGCGTATTAAATACGGCGATGTGAAGGAAGCGACCCGAATTCCTTCTGCTAGCAGGATTTCTTTTATATAATGCAAGGTAGATCCTTTCCCGTTTGAACCTGCAATATGAATATACTTTAGACCTTCTTGGGGATTACCTAATTTAGTTAATAATGTTTCCATTCGTGATAGGCCAAAATTCATACCTAATTGAACCTGTCGTTGTTCGAAAAAATGATTGATTTCTTTCATGGTCTTTCCCATTTATCAATAAGCCTCCTCTTTCTTTACACCGCTCTTATGCGTTAAAATTATTTTATCAATATATTAACGATTTACCTAGATGAAAGGTAGTGATTTACCGTGAAACCTTCTGCACTCCACTGTTGGATTGTCGTGAACGGCTATTTACAACATGATAAGTTTTCTAGTTTAGCTTTATTTATTAAAGAAGCAGCTGAAAGAAAAGAGATTTCGGCAACCCTTGTCCGTAATTCCGAACTTATTCCTGTAATTGAAAAAGGATTGCCTATGCTAAAAGGAAATTTTGAAAAGTTGCCTGATTTTGTCCTGTTCATGGATAAAGACATTCATTTGGCTCGCCATTTGGAATTGCTCGACATTCCCGTATATAACAGCAGCACAGCGATTGATATTTGCGATAGCAAAGCAAAAACGCATCAAGCGTTAGCAGGGCATGGCATTCCAATGCCGAAAACCTTATTTCCTCCGTTTACGTATGAAGGAATTGAAAGAATAAATGTGGATGCTTTTAAAGATATCGGCCTTGAACTTGGATACCCGCTTATCGTAAAGGAAGCATACGGCTCATTTGGTGAACAAGTGTATTTAATTCAATCAGAGGCTGAATTTTTGAAGACAGTCCATAAGCTTGGACACAAACCATTTATTATTCAAGAATTCATCGAGCACAGTAAGGGCCGTGATATTCGCGTGAATGTCGTCGGAGATCAAGTCATAGCTGCAATGCACCGCAAATCCGAGCATGACTTCCGAGCTAACATGACAGTTGGAGGCCATGCATTACCATACAGCCCCACCAAGAAAGAAGCGGATCTGGCCATCCGATGTGCTTCGATTCTCGGTGCAGACTTTGCTGGCGTCGATTTATTGTTCGGTGAAGATGGCCCACTTCTATGCGAAGTGAATTCGAACTCGCATTTACTAAATATTTACGACTGTACTGGCATCAACATCGCTGATAGCATGTTTGATTATGTGTTGGACAAATTAGAAAAAGGAAGTATATCAGATGAACAAACAAACAGGTTGGTTGATCTATAACCGTGATGATGCCGAAAAAAACAGAGGATACATAGACTGGATGCTCGACGAAGCTAAAGGGCTAGACCTTGATTTACATTTTCATTTCCGAGAAGACATCAAAATTGGTCATCGTTTCAATGAATTGTTCGTGGAACATAAGCAACATCCTATTGAATTGCCAGACTTTGCGATTGTTCGGACCATCGATCCTTTTCTCACAAAACAGTTGGAGCAAGTGGGTATTGCCTGCTTTAACTCCTCTTTCGTATCCGAAATGGCGAATGACAAAGCAAAAACGCATCAATATTTGACCTCAATTGGAATTCCGATGGCCGATACCGTGTATTGCCAAGGAAAGCCGAGTGCTGATGATATGGACTTCCCGTTCATCGCTAAAGAAGCCCATGGGCGCGGCGGGAAACAAGTATATTTGATTGAACACGCACATGATTTAGCCGAATTGTCGGAAGGAAATTGGATTGTCCAAAAGCCCTGCGTATTCGGCAAGGATATCCGCGTTTTTGTGATTGGTAAAAAAGTGGTGGCCGCTGTACTTCGAGAGTCCTCCTCCAGCTTCAAGGCAAATTATACGTTAGGTGGATCAGCTTCATTATATGAGCTGTCTGTACCTGAAAAAGCGCTTGTTGAAAGAGTAATCGCAGCTTTTGAGTTTGGCATGGTCGGAATCGATTTTATTTTTGCCGAAGATGACAGCCTAATGCTCAATGAAATCGAGGATGTAGTGGGTAGCAGGACACTTAGTGCACTAAGTGACATTAATATTGTAAGAGAGTATCTTATTTTTATTAAAGATAGAATTTCCTCTCAACCGGACATTTAATCACGACTGATTGAAGATTAATATTTATTAAACACAAAAAAGGATGAACCAGCATAATAGGCCGGTTCATCCTTTTGCATTTTACAGCTGTTTCAATTCGTTGATTCTGTGGATCACAGAGTCACGTTTTTCGCTGTAGTCTTTTTCTTTGGCACGTTCTTCATTAATAACGCTTGCTGGCGCCTTTTTAACAAAGCCTTCGTTGCCTAATTTTTTCTGTACGCGTTCGACTTCTTTATTAAGTTTGTCGAGTTCTTTTTCAAGACGTTTCACTTCTTCGTCGATATTGATCAGTCCTGTAAGCGGAAGGATTAGTTCAACACCAGTTACAACTGCCGTCATTGCTTGAGCTGGTTCTTCGACTTCGATGCCGATCGTCAAGTGTTCAGGATTACAGAAACGCTCGATATAGCTGCTGTTTTTCTGTAATGTTGCTAAGATGGACTCGTCTTTCGCTTTTAAAATCAAATTGATTTTTTTGCTTAACGGTGTGTTCACCTCAGCACGAATGTTACGAACGGAGCGGATGATTTCAACAAGCAGCTTCATTTCCTCGGCTGCAGCTGAATCTGTCAATTCTTCGTTCACTTCCGGCCAAGCAGCAACAGTGATCGACTCACCTTCATGAGGAAGGTTTTGCCAGATTTCTTCGGTAATGAATGGCATGAAGGGATGCAACAATCTCATCGTGTTATCTAGCACGTAAGCTAAGATTGAACGAGTCGTTTTCTTCGCTGCTTCGTCTTCGCCATATAACGGAAGTTTCGCCATTTCAATATACCAGTCACAGAAATCATCCCAAATGAAGTTGTAAAGCACACGGCCGACTTCACCGAACTCATAACGGTCAGCGAGTCTTGTTACGTTTGAAATCGTTTCGTTCAAACGCGTTAAAATCCATTTATCGGCTACAGATTTTTCACCGCTTAAATCGATTTCGTCATACGTCATGCCATTCATGTTCATTAAAGCAAAACGGGATGCGTTCCAGATTTTGTTGGAGAAGTTCCAAACCGCTTCCACTTTTTCGGTGCTGTAACGAAGGTCCTGACCTGGTGAGCTGCCCGTTGATAAGAAGTAACGCAGGGAATCAGCACCGTATTGATCGATAACATCCATCGGATCGACTCCATTACCAAGCGATTTGCTCATCTTGCGTCCCTGTTCGTCACGAACAAGACCGTGAATCAGTACATCTTCAAAAGGACGTTCGCCCGTGAACTCAAGTGCTTGGAAAATCATCCGTGAAACCCAGAAGAAAATGATATCATAGCCTGTCACAAGTGCTCCGGTTGGATAGTATCGTTTGAAATCAACGCTATCTTTGTCTGGCCAGCCCATAGTTGAGAACGGCCATAAAGCAGAGCTGAACCACGTGTCCAAAACGTCTGTATCTTGTTCCCAGTTCTCAGCATCCGCAGGCTCTTCATGTCCTACATACACTTCGCCTGTTTCCTTATGATACCAAGCCGGAATGCGGTGGCCCCACCAAAGCTGACGGGAAATACACCAGTCGCGAATATTTTCCATCCAGTGCAGATACGTTTTTTCGAATCGATCTGGAACGAAATGAACTTTTTCATCATCAGACCCTTTTTGAAGCTCAACTGATGTATCCGCAAGAGGTTGCATTTTGACGAACCATTGAGTCGAAAGATATGGTTCAACAACAGCACCGCTTCGCTCTGAGTGACCAACTGAGTGAAGGTGATCTTCTATTTTAAAGAGTACTCCTTCATCCTGAAGGTCTTTGACGATTTGCTTACGGCACTCGAAGCGGTCCATACCTTCGTATTTACCGGCCTTTTCATTCATCGAACCGTCTTCATGCATGACAAGGATGCGCTCCAAATTGTGACGGTTCCCAATTTCAAAGTCATTCGGATCATGGGCAGGTGTAATTTTAACCGCACCAGAACCGAATTCCATATCCACATAATCATCACCGACAATCGGAATTTCTCGACCTGTAATTGGCAAGCGAACCATTTTACCGATTAAATGCTTATAACGGTCATCTTCAGGGTGTACGGCAACAGCAGAATCGCCAAGCATGGTTTCTGGGCGAGTTGTAGCTATTTCAATTTCACCTGATCCGTCAACTAATGGATATTTCATATGGTAAAATGCGCCCTGAACATCTTTGTAAATAACCTCGATATCAGATAACGCTGTTTTCGTTGATGGATCCCAGTTGATAATGTATTCCCCGCGATAAATCAAGCCTTTGTTATAAAGGGACACGAATACTTCACGTACCGCTTTAGAAAGCCCATCATCAAGCGTGAAGCGCTCACGTGTATAATCAAGACCAAGACCAAGCTTTGACCATTGTTCACGGATATGACTCGCATACTCCTCTTTCCATTTCCATGTTTCTTCTACAAACTTCTCACGGCCTAAGTCGTAACGGCTTACGCCTTCTGCACGAAGCTTTTGTTCAACTTTTGCTTGCGTAGCGATACCAGCATGGTCCATACCTGGCAACCATAAAACGTCATAGCCTTGCATCCGTTTCATGCGAGTTAATATATCTTGAAGTGTTGTATCCCAAGCATGGCCTAGGTGCAGCTTACCTGTTACGTTCGGCGGTGGAATGACAATCGTATATGGCTCTTTTTTGTCATCACCTTTTGTTTCAAAAAACTTTCCATCAAGCCACCACTTATAGCGGCCTTTCTCTATCGTCTGCGGATCATATTTAGTCGGCATCGAAATTTGGTTCTCTTCCATAATCATTTCCTCCTTTTAAGGGCATAAAAAAAACTTCCATCATCACAAAAGGACGAAGGAAGTTGTTCGCGGTGCCACCTTTTTTCCGAAAAAGAAAAGAATCTTCTTCGGCTCTCAAATGGGATAACGGCTCTTCACCGGCCATCGCTACTAAATAACTTTCACGAAAACTGCTCGCGGACGACTTCTGATGCTGCCAACTTAGAAACCTCTCACCAACGGTTCCCTCTCTGAAAAGCGCATTTCATCTTACTATTTCCGGTCTTTGCATTCATTTATATTCATATGTAAAATCACTAAACGCATATAGTATATAGTACAAAAAAAATAGGGCTCCAGTCAATCATCTTTCGAATACTTTCTTAAAGTATTCTCACTTTAGGCTATTAAGTCTTGCCATTCAGTCTTTTTCTTTATTCTATCCTCTAAGATAAGTTCCTGTGACGGCTTTCTCACCTTTTCCACCTCATACCCATAGAATATAAGAAGTCCTACAAAGGAAGGTAATAATATGAAACGAAAATATTCCCCTTATACTTTACCGCCTTGGATGAAAAAATTCCGCGGTGTTTGCCAGCAGTTCATTATCCCTTTTATAGTATTCCAAGGGTTGCGGACGCTGATTTTCCCTACTTTCTTCGATATGCTTCTGCTAATCGCATTTATTTTCTTAGCTATGTCTTTATATTTCGAATGGATTTAATTATTCCCCTACAGAAAAAAAATATACATGACTGGAGGTAATCCAATCATGTATATTTAGCTTGGGGGTGATTGCTCTTCTTTAACAGCTTCAGTATCCGCCTTTTTCTTCTGTTCAATATCTTCGATTTTCATCACCATATATTCAATATTCTTCAGGAGCCAAAATTGCCGCTGCAGTTGGGTTACATTATCTAGTTCTGTTCTATGGCCTCTGCCGTCCGAATAATTCTTCACTATATCTAGAGCCGATCCCGGAAAAGCAAGATAGCTTTGCATCAGCAGCAATTCTTCTTCTTTTAACGGGAAATAACGGAGATAGTTATATAGCCAATCGACACAGTCATCACATTGGACAGGATAGGTCCTCGCCGATTTGACTAGGAATGGGAGTAAATCGAAATGAGGCGGTGCCGTATTCGAATTCTCGAAATTAATAAAGTAACCATATCCACGTTCATCATAAACAAAATGCTTTAATGAGACCTTTCCATGCGTGACAACAGTCCGGATTTTTTCACTTTCCTTTGTTTTTTCATACCACGTTTCAAACTTCTTAATCGAGTACCTCAGTGCCTGTGATATATCTGTGAAAAAGGAACAAACCGTCATTTCAAATGGAGACATATACCATTTCTTTTCACAGCTATCAATATACTCATCCATAAAATCCTTCTCGTTATTCCAGGAATCCAATGTTCGCTCATAATGAGATTCTCGTTCCTCAATATCCACTACTATTTCTTTTACAGACAACGTATGCATCCGGGCAAGCTCCCTGAACATTTGCTTATGGCTTTCATCACGCTCTCCGTTTCTCTCGTTATTCAACCAGGGCATCAGGTAATACAAACGACCATTATGAAGAACCGCATAACGTTGATCCATCGTTTGATAAATGGGAACAATTCGGTTATACCCGCGATGATACAGTTTTTGAACATTTTTGATAAAATCAATGCCGTTGTGCGGTAAAATGGACTTCAAGGCAAATGTACCGCGATCACTATAGACTTTTTTCACTCGTCCGAAATCCTCTATATATTGTACATATAGGGCATATTCTTTCAAAACTTCTCCTGTGTCCCTATCCCAATTATTAGTCTGCTGATTCTCGTTTTCCCTCACGAGACTCACTCACTTTCTCTAAAAAAACTCGCCAATTGGATTCCTATAGCCACCAAAGGCGTAGTCACATTCAATCTTACTTTCTTAGATTGTCTTTCGTTTATTAAATTACAACTCAATTACTATAGTAAAAAACAGGAGCAGTGCCATCTGCTCTGCTCTCTGCCGTACTTAATTTTTATAAGCAATCGCCTTCGGTATATAAATGACTTGCCCTTCATGAACGTTCTGATTCGACTCCAATTCATTGCTGAAGAGTATAGATTGAACAGTAACATCATAGCGCTGTGCCAAATCATCCAACGTTTCCCCTTGCTGAACAATGCAAACCTTCATCCTGACCAGTTCTTCCTCTTGTTTTCGTCCGAATAAATCCATAATGGATAAATGCTTATCCGCGTGCTCTGTCGTCTCTTTATCATCACGTTCCGAGGCTTGTTTTCTGCCTTTATAATTTTTAACTTCTTTGGCTGGTGGCTCTGGATTTTCTTTTCTTTTAAACAAATCCCTTATAGATGAATGGTGTTCCTCTTCGTTTGCTACTTTCACATGCTCATTGAGGATAGGGCCTGCTTTATCAACAGCTTTTTCCTGCCGGTCGACTTCCTCGGATCCAAATGGCGATACAGGATTCTTACTAAATGGGACATTTTGTTGATTACTTACATAAACCGATTCTTCTTCTTTCTTAATCTCCGGGTTCTCTACGGCTTTTACCAGTCTGCTAACTTCTGCCTCTAGATTCTCATCTTGAATGGGTGACTCCGGAATCTTATCAATTGGATGACTATGGCGATCAATTAGGTAAATCACTTCTTCTTCCTCTTCGGCTTCTTCCCTGTTTACTTCTTCCCACTGCTCCTCTTCTGGATACGGTGAAACAGGAATTTCAAAAACTGGAGCATTATGCTGTTCACTTAAATAGATAGGCTCCTCATCATCTTCTTCCTCGGTTTCAAACACTCGTTTTGCCTCGGCAGAAAATGGCGTGTATAACTCTTCTTCCTGCTCATCACGAAACACCGGTTGAAAATCTGGGATTGGCGGGACCCCAGCCGCATATGGAATGTATGACTCATTTTCTTCGTCTGTTTCTTCTTGTTCCTCGGTTTCTGTTTCCACGACCTCCAGTTCCGTATCGGTACGTTCTTCCACATATGAATCATTATAAATTCCGGTTATCAACAAATCCGCCTGCAATTTTAAACAGTTATGCTCAGGTAGAGCATAATCAAAACTTTGAATCGAGACATCAATTTCATCTAATGAGGCAATCCGATTATTCGGAATCGTTATATCAACCGGAAAACGGTGTGTGAACTCATTGAGTCCATCGAGATTCCTCTCAACCTTTTGAACGGCTTTTGGCATAAAGGTCTGTGAAAATTCCTCTTGTTCACCATTTTCCGAGTCTTTGTATTCACCGCATAAATCTAACGAGCCTCGTATAAAAACATATTGATCACTTTCTTGAATCGTCACATTTGGATCGAGGGAAATGGAATATAGCTCAGCCACTTCCTGTCCCTTCTGGAACCAAACGGATTCCTCTAAAGAAAATCGTAAATACGATTCATTTTCTTGCGACAAGACAACTCCTCCTTTCAGCTTCAGGAAACGGTACCTATACCAATAACAATCTATGAAGAAAGGCTATTGATTATTCCTTAATTTCATTGGAAACCATCTTGCCCTTAAGCCCTTCATCTACTTTTATTCGGCCTTTCCGCCATTTAATTCGTCCTTCATCCACTTTAATTCGGCCTTCTACCATTTATTTCGGCCTTCAACCATTTATTTCGGCCTTCAACCATTTATTCGGCCTTCAACCATTTATTTCGGCCTTCTACCATTTATTTCGGCCTTCCTCCACTTTAATTCGTCCTTCTACCATTTATTTCGGCCTTCAACCATTTAATTCGACCTTCAACCACTTTAATTCGGCCTTCCTCCACTTTTATTCGGCCTTCAACCATTTATTCGGCCTTCAACCATTTATTTCGGCCTTCAACCACTTTAATTCGGCCTTCATCCACTTTTATTCGGACTTCAACCATTTATTTCGGCCTTCCTCCACTTTTATTCGGCCTTTCCGCCATTTAATTCGTCCTTCCTCCACTTTAATTCGGCCTTCAACCATTTAATTCGGCCTTCAACCATTTATTTCGTCCTTCAACCATTTATTTCGGCCTTCAACCATTTATTTCGGCCTTCAACCATTTATTTCGGCCTTCTACCATTTAATTCGGCCTTCTACCATTTATTTCGGCCTTCATCCACTTTAATTCGGCCTTCATCCACTTTAATTCGGCCTTCTACCATTTATTCGGCCCTAAACCATTTATTTCGGCCTTCTACCATTTAATTCGGCCTTCTACCATTTATTCGGCCTTCAACCATTTATTTCGGCCTTCATCCATATATTTCGTCCTTCAACCACTTATTTCGGCCTTCAACCACTTTAATTCGGCCTTCAACCATTTATTTCGTCCTTCAACCATTTATTCGGCCTTCAACCATTTATTTCGGCCTTCCTCCACTTTCGGCCTACAAACTTTTTTTTGGCCTACTTATTGATTAAAATTCAATAAAAAAACAGGCTACCTTTCTCCAAAAGTTTTTGGATAATGGTAGCCTGTTTTAAGAGTTTTATTAGTGTTTCAATTAGCTTTAGATTATTTTTTTAATTTCGCAAAAGCTTGTTCAGTTGCTGCAATGGTCTTTTCGATATCTTCATCACTATGTGCAGTAGATAGGAATAAACCTTCGAACTGGGACGGCGGCAAGTAGATACCTTGGTTTGCCATTTCCCTATAATAGGAAGCAAAGAACTCTAAATCAGAAGTTTTTGCTGTATCATAATTAACTACATCTTCATTCGTAAAGAAAAGTCCGATCATTGAACCAGCACGGTTAAATGTATGCGGAACACCATATTTTTTAGCAGCTTCTCCAATGCCTTTTTCGAGCATGTCACCTTTACGGGTAAACTCTTCATAAGATTCTGGAGTCAATTGGCTCAGCGTTTCAAGTCCGGCTGTCATGGCAAGCGGGTTTCCAGATAATGTTCCTGCTTGATAGATTGTTCCACTCGGTGCAATTTGTTCCATGATTTTACGTTTACCTCCGAAAGCTCCGACCGGTAAACCTCCGCCAATAACTTTACCAAGACAAGTCAGGTCCGGCTCAATGCCAAAATAGCCTTGTGCACAATTATAACCGACTCGGAAACCTGTCATAACTTCATCAAAAATCAATAGAGCCCCGTATTGGGTCGTCAAGTCGCGCAGGCCTTCCAAGAAACCAGGTTGTGGTGGCACGACACCCATGTTCCCCGCAACAGGCTCCACGATGATACAGGCGATGTCTTCGCCAAATTGCTCAAACGCATATTTTGTTGCTGCAAGATCATTATATGGCACTGTAATTGTATTTTTTGCAATGCCTTCTGGTACACCCGGGCTATCTGGTAGACCTAACGTTGCAACGCCAGATCCGGCCTTAATTAACAAGGAATCACCATGTCCATGATAAGAACCTTCAAACTTCAGGATTTTATCACGGCCAGTATATCCTCGTGCTAATCTTAAAGCACTCATAGTTGCTTCTGTTCCTGAAGAGACCATACGAATCATCTCAATCGAAGGAACCCGTTCAATGACGAGCTTAGCCAATTCATTTTCAACCACGGTAGAGGTTCCGAAGCTTGTACCTGATTCCGCTACCTTTTTCAGTGATTCAACGACACGATCATTCGTGTGACCCAGGATAAGCGGTCCCCAGGAAAGAACGTAGTCTATATATTCATTGCCATCGATATCATACATTTTCGAGCCTTTGCCACGCTCCATGAAAATGGGGTCCATGTCCACAGATTTAAAGGCACGGACCGGGCTGTTCACGCCGCCCGGCATCAAATTTTTTGCTTCAGCAAACGCTTTTTTCGATTTTTCATATGACCGCATGATTCAGTCCCCTTTTCTCTAACAGGTTATATTTTTTTATCTTTTATTATCTTCATCAATCCAGCGTGCTACCTCTTTTGAAAAATACGTAATGATTAGGTCCGATCCTGCACGTTTTAAGCCTGTCAGCATTTCCATTACAATTGCTTTTTCATCAATCCAGCCATTATTGGCCGCAGCTTTTACCATGGAATATTCTCCGCTCACATTGTATGAAACAACAGGAAGATTAAAGTTATTTTTTACATCTCTGATGATGTCCATATAAGAAAGGGCTGGTTTCACGATTAAGAAATCCGCACCTTCAGCAACATCTGATTCCGCTTCACGGAACGCTTCAAGACGATTCGCAGGATCCATTTGGTACGTCTTCCTGTCACCAAATTGTGGCGCGCCATTCGCAGCTTCACGGAATGGGCCGTAAAAGGCTGAAGCATATTTTACAGCATAGGACATGATTGGGATATCTTCATAACCCGCTTCATCCAAACCTGCACGAATGGCCGCAACAAATCCGTCCATCATGTTAGAGGGTGCAATGATATCAGCGCCCGCTTCGGCCTGGCTAATAGCTGTTTTTGCAAGAAGGTTAAGAGAAGCATCGTTTAAAATCTTGTCTCCCTCAACGACTCCACAATGGCCATGGCTTGTATACTCACAAAGACATGTATCAGCAATGACAATGATTTCCGGGTATTGTTTTTTGATAAAACGTGTCGCCTCTTGTACAAGACCGTTATGATGAAAAGCACCTGTGCCATGTTCGTCTTTATCATGATCAAAAGGGACACCAAATAAAATGACTGATTTAATGCCTAGACTCACGACTTCATCCATTTCTGCTCCCAGATTATCCATAGAAAGCTGATAAATACCGGGCATCGAGCTAATTTCATTTTTTACGTTTTCTCCGTCAATGACGAAAATCGGATAGATTAAATCCTCTTTATGCAATTGTGTTTCACGGACTAGAGCTCGCATGCCAGCACTTGCACGCAGGCGACGGTGGCGATTGAATGGAATGTCTTTCATTTTAAAGTTCCTCCCTTATTATTCTTTTTTACAATGAATCGTATTAATTCCTCAACCATTGCTTCTGTCGTATAAACATCTGGACACACATCGACAGTTAAACCATGTTTAGAAGCCGTTTTAGCAGCAATTGGTCCGATGCAAGCAATGATAATGCTTTCTATGTATGTACCCAATTTATTGCGGTCTATAATCTGTAAGAAGTGCTCTACCGTTGAAGAGCTTGTAAAGGTTATTGCATCAATTTTTCGACTCACTATCAGTTGAACAAGTTTTCTTTCACTCTCATCAGGAAGTACGGTATGATAAACAATCACTTCATCACAGGAGGCACCAGTTTTATTAATCTCATCCGCAATGACCGTGCGCGCGAGATTTCCTTTTGCCAGCAAAACGCGGGATCCAGGTTGAAGTAGTGAAATGAACTCCGAAACAAAACCTTCAGCAACAAACTGAGATGGAATAAAATCCGCCACATATCCATGGCGCTTCAGTGCTTCTTCTGTTTTTGAACCGATAACAGCCATTTTTGGAAGCCTAACAGGCTTTTTTCCGAGAAGTGCAAAGAGGAATTCAACCCCATTTTGACTAGTTAAAATAATCCAGTCGTAGCTATCTAATTCTTCTAACCGCAGCTGCACTTCTTCCCGATGATCAGGAAGAGTGAACTCAAGCAAAGGAACGAGAAGCGGAGTTCCACCATTTTTTTCAATCGAAGCTTTTAATCCATCAGCCTGTCTTTTCCCTCTGGTGATTAACACCTGATAATCTTTGAGAGGTTGAAAGGGCTTCATTACTGATCAAGCTCCTCTTTTACACGATCGATTAACTCTTTACCGCCAAATTCACTAATAAGTTTAGCAGCATTATGTCCAACTGCTTCTGGGTCAGACCCTTCAACCATTTCTTTATAAATTAATTTACCATCCGGAGAAGCGACCAATGCAGTTAATGAAATATCTCCATTGTCTTTTGCTACCGCGAAGCCGGCAATCGGCACCTGACAGCCGCCTTCCATTTTATCTAAAAATGCACGTTCTGCTTCAACTGTTCTTTTCGTTTTTTCACAGGTGAATTTCGCAAGCTCAGCCAGTAAATCTTGATCGTCAGCACGGCATTCAATAGAAAGTGCTCCTTGGCCAACTGCTGGTATACAAATATCTTCATCTAAAAATTCTGTTACGACGTCCTGCTTCCATCCCATTCTTGAAAGTCCGGCAGCAGCTAAAATAATAGCATCGTAATCTTCAGTTTTCAGCTTATTCAGGCGGGTATCGATATTACCGCGAATCCACTTAATTTCAAGGTCTGGTCTTCTTGCTAGGATTTGTGCACCACGGCGTAAACTGCTTGTCCCTATGATAGAACCTGGCTTCAGTTCAGATAGAGTTTCATGGTTTTTTGAAATCAAGGCATCTCGGTGGTCTTCTCTCGGTGGAATGCAGCCAATCGTCAAGCCTTCTGGAAGTACCGCCGGCATATCTTTCATACTATGTACAGCCATATCGATTTCTTTATCAAGCATAGCTTGTTCGATTTCTTTTACAAATAAGCCTTTGCCTCCTACTTTAGAAAGCGTTACATCGAGGATTTGATCCCCTTTTGTGACAATTTCCTTCACCTCGAACTCGTATGGAACACCAAGCTCTTTAAGTTGATTAATAACCCAGTTCGTTTGGGTAATCGCTAATTTACTACGTCTAGAACCGACAATAATTTTTCTCATAATTTCCTCCTATGTATTCCAAAAGTGGAATGTTGAAAGGCTTCCAAAAAGGAAAAAGTTAATTAACACAATCATGAAAGATCCAATATTCAGAAAGGCTAGTGTCCTTCCATACATTTGTTTCCGAATTTTCAAGTATAAAAACACGCTGTAACCGATGAGCAAAATAAATGAGCCGATAATTTTCATATCCAGCCAGGATACTCCAGGTACTTTTATATAGGCCCATTGAATTCCTAAGATAAGGGAGACCACTAATAATGGGACTCCGATTACTGCAAGGACATATGACATATGCTCAAGTTTTGTTAAATCTCCGAGACGAAGCAGTCGTTTCCCCCATTTTTTTCGTTTCAATAAATCATATTGAATTAAGTAGAGTAGGGAAAATACGAAAGAAAGTGTAAAAGCCCCATAAGATAGAATGGCAAACGTAATATGTATGAGCAAAAGCTCTGAAACGAGCTGCTGTGCGAGCACTTCTGATTCTATCTGAACTGGTGCAAAGGTATGAATAGCCATAACCATAAAGCCTAATACATTGGTAAAGAAGACCGTAAAATCGACTCTAAGCAATCGATTAATAATTAATGATAACGAAATGAGGACCCATGCATAAAAATATAAGCCTTCAAAAATCGTCAATACCGGAAACCTTCCCGTTTTCATTACATATAGAAACAAAAAAATTGTTTGCAGCACCCAAACAATAGAAAGCAACCAGAAGGCAACTTTATTCGCCTTCTGGTTATTATTAAGGAAGTCAATAAAATATAAAAGCATACTGATGGCATACAACAATACAGTGGCTTCATGTAATCTTGTCATTAGTAATTCCATATCTACCTCATTACTGGACAGGAACTGGATTTAATAGGGATGTCTTGGCGCTGTTCCGTTCATTTTCGTCATCCACTACCAACTGTTCTTCAATCAATTCCTCTAAATGAAAGATCTTCACGAAATTATTTAATTGCTCTTTTGCATTCGGCTCATCTGCAAGTTCTTTGGCATATAAAATCGGATCTTTCAGCATTTGGTTGATAATGCTCTTCGTATGCTTGTTCAGAACTTTTTTGTCGCGTTCGCTTAAGTGTGGAAGTTTTCTCTCAATGCTTTCCATCGTTTCCTTTTGAATCGACAGTGATTTTTCACGTAAAGAGGAAATAACAGGAACTACGCCAAGCAAATTAATCCACTGATTAAAATCAACAATTTCTGATTCAATCATTAATTCGATTTTCTCAGCTGCTTTTTTACGCTCCTCAATATTCGCTTGCACTATTCCCTCAAGATCATCAATGTCATACAAGAAGACATTCTCCAGCTCAGCTAATTTTGGATCAAGGTCACGCGGTACTGCGATGTCGACCATGAAAATAGGACGACCTTTGCGAAGCTTGTTCACGAACGTCATCATTTCTTTTGTTACGAGAAGATTTTTTGAACCAGTGGAAGTAATTAAAATATCCGCTTCCACTAAGGCACATTGCAACTCTTGAAGCTGTTTTGCTTTACCATTAAATCTTTCAGCCAAGTCGACTGCTTTCTGATACGTACGGTTGATAACCGTAATACTATCTGCACCGTTACTGTGCAGATTTTGAATAGCCAGTTCTCCCATTTTTCCTGCACCAAGAATCAAGACATTCTTGCCGTTTAGTCCACCGAAGATTTTTTTTGCAAGCTCGACTGCCGCATAGCTAACAGAAACTGCATTCGTATTAATTTCCGTTTCTGAATGAGCCTTTTTTGCTAATGTAAGGGATTGCTTGAAGAGATGGTTAAAAACCGTACCAAGCGTATCTTCTTTCTGACCTAACATATAGCTTGAGCGAACTTGTCCCAAAATCTGTGTTTCTCCAAGAATCATGGAATTCAAGCCGCAAGTAACTGAAAATAAATGCTCGACTGCTCCATCGCCTTCATAGATAAACAGATATTTAGAGAATTCTTCCTTATCGATGTTAAACCATTCTGAAAGAAATTCCTTGATATAATATCGGGTTGTATGAAGTTGGTCACCGACCGCAAATATTTCCGTTCTATTACATGTTGAAATAATAACATTTTCCAAGATGCTTTTTTTATTTTTAAGAGCTTTCATTGCCTCGGCAAGTTCGGCTTCGTTAAACGACAGTTTTTCCCGAATTTCTACAGGGGCAGTTTTGTAATTAATACCAACCGCTAGAATATGCATCCTTTTTTTTTGCACCCCCAAAATTTTTCATGTAAATTTATTATACCATGTACTAAAATTGATTCACGCAAATAATATGAACAGTTTATGAAAACGTATGCTACCATTAAGACTGCCAAAACACCTGAAAAGCTATAAAAGGTATTAGAGCGGTGATTTGTAATTTATATACATACTTCGACATTGTGTACAAAAGTACCATATCAAAAATGCCCAAAAACTTCAAGTAATCGAATTGGATAGGAGGATAAAATGAAAACGCAACATATTTTCCCTGGAATCGTTTTAATCGGTTTCGGACTCTATTTTTTTCTTGAACATTCACAAATAGAAATCTTTCCAGGCTTTTTTAGCTGGCCCACCTTATTATGTATCGTTGGTATCGCCTTCTTAATACAGGCTTATAGCGGTAATGAATTTGATTCAATCCTTCCCGGCGTCATTTTGCTCGGGTTCGGCGCTCATTTCCATATCGTTGAGAACCTAGATATTTGGCCGGATAATATAGGTATCTTTATTTTAATCATATCTCTAGGATTTATTCTCCGTGCCCGCAAAACAAATTCTGGAATGTTACATGGGATGATATTATTTATCATCTCAATCCTTATTTTATTTTATGATAAAATCTCTACTTCTTTCGGCATCCTCGAAACAAGTACGGCAAATATTGAAAAGTTTTGGCCGTTTGTGTTGATGGGAATTGGGGTTTACATATTAATCCGAAAAAAATAAAGCTTTAAAAAATCAAGGCGAATTTCATGCAGAAAAGGGTATTTCCATATACGGAATACCCTTTTCTTTTTGTTACATATATTTCTTAAGAACGCCCCAGGCCTGTTCTTTTCCTTCGCCTGTTTCTCCTGAGAAAAGAAGCAATTCATCTTCCCTTTCCATATTAAGCGTTTGGCGTGTGACTTTTAAGTGCTTCTGCCATTTGCCTTTTGGAATTTTATCCGCTTTTGTGGCGATAACAATCCGTGGCAGGTCATAATGCTTTAGGAATTCATACATTGCGATATCATCCTTAGTCGGTGGATGACGCAAATCGACGATTAAGAGCGCAGCACGAAGCTGGTCACGGGAGGTGAAATACGTTTCGATCATTCTCCCCCATGCATCACGCTCAGTTTTAGAAACCTTTGCATAGCCATAACCCGGTACATCCACAAAATGAAGTGCTTCATTTATGATGTAAAAATTCAACGTCTGCGTCTTACCTGGTTTAGAGGAAGTACGCGCCAAATTTTTTCGATTAATCATTTTGTTAATAAAACTCGATTTCCCTACATTGGAACGACCCGCTAAGGCAAACTCCGGGATTGGAGTGTTTGGATATTGTTCAGGCTTTACAGCACTTATGACAATATCTGAACTTGTTACTTTCATTCGTTCACACCTACCAATGCATGCTCAAGGACTTCATCAACGTGTGAAACTGGAACAAATGTTAATTCTTTACGGACACTTTCCGGGATATCATCAATATCCTTTTCGTTATTTTGCGGGATGATGATTTTCGTAAGTCCTGCCCGGTGAGCCGCTAAAGATTTTTCTTTAAGGCCGCCGATTGGAAGAACTCGTCCGCGTAATGTAATTTCGCCTGTCATGCCTACCTCTTTTCTGATCGGCCTATTAGTAAGGGCCGATATTAACGCTGTTGCAATCGTGATGCCTGCGGAAGGACCATCCTTAGGGACAGCACCTTCAGGAACATGAATATGAATATCATATTTTTCATGGAAGTTCGTATCAATATGAAGTTTCTCGGTTTTCGAACGGACGTAACTAAAAGCAGCCTGAGCCGATTCTTTCATTACATCGCCAAGTTTTCCTGTCAAAATAAGCTTGCCTTTACCTGGTGATAAAGAAACCTCGATTTGTAGCGTATCGCCACCTACCGACGTGTAAGCTAATCCATTAGCGACACCGACTTGGTTCTCGACTTCCGCTTGTCCATAATGGAACATCGTTTTCCCTAAAAACTCCTCGACATTCTTTTCAGAAATGACAACCCGTTTTTTATCTCCGGATACGATGATTTTCGCAGTCTTTCGACAGATGCTTGCAAGCTGTCGTTCCAGACTCCGGACACCAGCCTCCCGGGTATAATAACGGATGATTTTAGTAAGGGCTTCCTCACGAATTTGCAGTTGGGTCTTCAATAAACCATGGTTTTCTAACTGTCTAGGCAGTAAATGATCCTTGGCAATATGAAGTTTCTCTATTTCAGTATAACCCGCAATCGAAATGATTTCCATACGATCACGAAGCGGCCCCGGAATTGTGCCCAAATTATTCGCAGTTGCAATGAACATAACTTTGGAAAGGTCATAGGTTTCCTCTATATAATGGTCACTGAAATTATGATTTTGCTCCGGATCGAGCACTTCAAGCATCGCTGCAGATGGATCTCCCCTAAAGTCATTTGACATCTTATCCACTTCATCCAGTAAAAAGACAGGATTAATCGTTCCAGCTTTTTTCATACCCTGGATGATCCGGCCTGGCATTGCCCCTACATAGGTACGGCGGTGCCCACGGATTTCTGATTCATCACGCACTCCACCTAAGGAAACCCGAACGAAATTCCGGTTCAGGGATGCAGCGATTGATTTAGCCAAGCTTGTTTTCCCAACCCCAGGAGGGCCCACTAAGCAAAGGATTGGTCCCTTCAATGAATTGGTCAATTGCTGAACAGCTAAATACTCAAGTACCCGCTCTTTTACCTTTTCCAACCCATAATGGTCACGGTTTAGAATTTTTTCAGCTTTATGAATATTCAAGTCGTCTTTCGAAGCTTTAGACCAAGGAAGCGAGATTAACCAATCAATATAGTTGCGGATGACGGAACTTTCAGCTGAGCTTGACGGAACCTTTTCATAACGGTCCAATTCCTTTAATGCTGTTTCTTTAATATGCTCCGGCATATCCGCTTCTTCTATCTTTTCAGTAAGAACGGTAATTTCACCTGTTTTGCCTTCTTTATCTCCCAATTCCTTTTGAATCGCTTTCATCTGTTCACGCAAATAATATTCTTTTTGCGTCCGCTCCATGGAACGTTTAACACGCTGACCGATCTTTTTCTCAAGAAAAAGAACTTCTTTCTCGTTATTAATGATCTCAATAACACGGCTTAAACGTTTTTTCATATCAATAGTCTCAAGTACTTCTTGCTTTTCCTTCAATTTCAAAGGCAAATGCGAAGCAATTATATCAGCTAGTCTTCCCGGCTCTTCAATATCGGAAGTAGCTGAAAAGGTTTCACCGGTTATTTTCTTGGACATCTTTATGTATTGTTCAAAATAATCCAGCAAAGTACGCATTAATGCTTGATGTTCCGCATCTTTTTCATCGCTGTCTTCATATATTTTAATCTTGGCACCATAATGTGTCTCATAATCGTAAAATTCGATGACCTCTGCTCGGTTTAATCCTTCCACCAACACTCGGATTGTACCGTTTGGAAGCTTCAACATCTGTTTTACCTTTGTTAAAGTCCCCATTGTAAATAAATCTTCTTCACCTGGTTCGTCCAACGAAACATCTTGCTGTGTCGTCAAAAATATAAGATGGTCTTCCACCATTGCTTTCTCAAGGGCTTGTACCGATTTATCTCGGCCTACATCTAAATGAAGTACCATCGTTGGATATACAAGCAGTCCTCTAAGCGGCAGGAGGGGGACGATGATTTCTTTATCAGTCATTTCCTGACACCTCCATCTAATTAGTATCGTCGTTGTAAACTATTTACCCATGTTCTCAACCTTTTAACAATTCTATCCTATTTATATAGAAGTGTCTATTTGTTTACCTTAACACGTTTCTACTGCTTTTATTATCTCCAATATTAGATAAAAAAGCACGTATGAATAAGCTATTATTTTTCTGTTAGGTTTATTTCGTGAAATTGTTATGGTCCTTAAAATGCCCCGGTCTGATCAAACCGGGGCATTTCTTTTATACACTTTCTTTTTTCGATAGGTCCAAGGATGTGAGAATTTGTTCCGACATCAACTCTTTTTTCAGTGCCCGGTCAAATACTTCTTTCACATTCGAAACGGGAATGATCTCAATATCCTTGATTTCTTGGAGCAATGGCTGCATGTTTTCTGCTGGAATGATTACTGTCTTTGCTCCAGCCAGTTTTGCAGCCTTGATTTTCGGAATAACTCCGCCAATCGGTTTAACGCCGCCATGAATGCTGATTTCTCCAGTCATCGCTAGTGTGTGATCAACAGGGATTTTATAGATTGCCGAGTATATACCTGTAGCCATTGCAATTCCCGCTGAAGGGCCATCTACAGGACTTCCACCAGGAAAGTTTACATGGATATCAAATTGGTCGGCCGGCACTCCCATCGAACGTAAAACCGTGATTACATTTTCAATTGAACCTTTTGCCATGCTCTTGCGGCGGATTGATTTCCCATTCCCCCCGCCGATGCTTTCTTCTTCAACAATACCGGTTATATTTATCGAACCGCTTTCATTAGAGGCCGCCATAACCGTTACCTCAATTTCTAGCAATGCCCCGCTGTTGGGCCCATAGACGGCAAGACCGTTAACGAGGCCTATTTTTGAATTAGATTCAATTTTTCGATCCATTCGCGGTGTCAGTTGGCTGCTATGAGCCATCCAATCAATATCTTCTTCCCTTATAAATGATCGGTTTTCATTAATCGAAATACCCGCGAGAGTCTGAATCATATTAACAGCTTCTCTACCATTTCGGGCATAATCCGAAATCGATTGTAATCCTTTTTCACTAATCGTGATTCCTACTTTATCGGAGGCATTTTTAGCAACTGTAATGATTTCTTCCCGGTCAAGTTCACGGAAAAACACTTCAATACATCTCGAGCGAATCGCAGGTGCAATTTCATTTGGCGTCCTGGTTGTGGCTCCAATCAAGCGAAAGTCAGCCGGGAGTCCATTTTTAAAAATATCATGAATGTGAGTAGGAATATTTTGATTTTCTTCTTGATAATAGGCACTTTCGAGAAACACCTTACGATCTTCCAACACTTTTAACAGCTTATTCATCTGTATTGGATGAAGCTCTCCTATTTCATCTATAAACAATACGCCTCCATGAGCATTGCTAACAGCACCCTGCTTTGGCTGTGGAATACCAGCCTGGCCCATTGCTCCAGCTCCCTGATAAATTGGATCATGCACAGACCCAATTAATGGGTCGGCAATACCCCGCTCATCGAATCTAGCTGTAGTCGCATCCAATTCAACAAACACAGCCGAATTTTTAAAAGGAGATTTCCCATTTTTTTTCGCCTCTTCTAATACAAGCCTAGCAGCTGCTGTTTTCCCTACTCCTGGGGGACCGTAAATAATCACATGCTGAGGATTCGGCCCACATAAGGCCGCCTTTAAGGATTTAATGCCATCTTCCTGACCGACAATTTCGTTAAACGTACATGGCCTAACCTTTTCGGCCAATGGCTCTGTTAACGAAATCGACCTCATCTTTCGTAATTGATCCATTTCTTTTCGTGAATCACGGTCAATAGAAACTTTTTGCGTCCGCTGACCTTTCAATAAATTCAAAAAATACAATCCAATTACAATCCCAAAAAACAGCTGGATAAACAACGCTATTCCTGTCCAATTCATCGTATTCCCTCCTGCACTCGCCTAGTTTGTCATTTCTGTTAGTATCTCCTAGGGCAGGTCGAAATTATCCAAGAAATTCAGGTTGTAAATTTTGGAGTTTTAATCGTAAACATCAGCAAATTTCCATCATGACATCCTAAAAAGCAAAAAAAAGACTGCCAGCATGAACTGACAGTCTTTACGTTTTTATTAAGTTAAGCAGATGTTTTCTTTTCTTGTCCTTTGATGGTTGTACCGTCTTTAAGGACTAGCTTTGGAGATTCATTTTTCGAAATCGTACTACCTGTGATTACGCATTTTGCAACATCGTCACGGGAAGGAAGATCAAACATCACTTCAAGAATGATGCCTTCAATAATAGAACGCAGACCACGTGCACCTGTTTTACGTTCTATTGCCTTTTTAGCAATTTCACTTAGCGCTTCCGGTTCGAATTCCAATTCAACATCGTCCAGCTCAAGTAATTTTTGGTATTGTTTCACAAGAGCATTTTTCGGTTTTGTCAGGATTTCAATCAATGCAGCTTCGTCTAATTGCTCAAGAGTAGCAATTACTGGAAGACGGCCGATGAATTCCGGAATCAATCCGAAACGAAGTAAGTCTTCAGGAAGAACTTTAGAAAGCAATTCTTTTTCTGCAACATCATCCTTTTTCACATCAGAGCCAAAACCGATAACTTTTTGACCAAGACGGCGTTTGATGATTGGTTCGATGCCATCAAAGGCACCGCCGCAGATGAATAAAATATTGGTAGTGTCGATTTGGATGAACTCTTGATGAGGATGTTTACGTCCCCCTTGTGGCGGTACGCTAGCAACCGTTCCTTCAAGAATTTTTAGCAACGCTTGTTGCACACCTTCACCAGACACATCTCGTGTAATAGAAGGGTTTTCAGATTTACGGGCAACTTTATCAATTTCATCGATATAAATGATGCCTTTTTCCGCTTTTTCCACATCATAATCAGCAGCTTGGATCAATTTAAGAAGGATGTTTTCCACATCTTCCCCTACATATCCAGCTTCCGTTAATGAAGTTGCATCAGCAATAGCAAAAGGAACATTCAGAAGACGTGCTAATGTTTGCGCAAGAAGAGTTTTCCCGCTTCCCGTCGGTCCGATTAAAGCGATGTTACTTTTAGAAAGCTCTACATCGTCGACTTTGCTATTGGAATTGATACGTTTGTAATGATTGTAAACAGCAACAGCTAAAGATTTCTTCGCCTGTTCTTGTCCAATCACATATTCGTCAAGAATTTCACGAATTTCCATTGGCTTAGGTACATCCCTGAATTCAACTTCTTCATCAGTACCCAGCTCTTCTTCAACGATTTCCGTACAAAGCTCGATACACTCGTCACAAATATATACACCTGGACCAGCAACCAGTTTACGGACTTGTTCTTGTGTTTTACCGCAAAAAGAACATTTTAACTGTCCTTTTTCATCATTAAATTTAAACATAAACATTCACCCCTTTAAATACTCTTCCAACTCTATTACAGTAGTGGTATCTAATTCCTAATAAAAAAAGACACACATCTACTAAAGCATTCCAAAACTCCTAGTATGTTTTGCATTTTATCATGTTTCTTGGAAGTTTAGTAACAATAATGCTCACGCTTGCGAGTTGTTCAATAAGTACAATAATCCAATCAATATGTATTTGCCCTTTACCAGTATGCCCAAAACTTTTGATTTTTAAAATAAGGATTTGTTGTATAAATATGTATATGCGGTATTAGAACTAATCTACACTGAAATCCCAAAAAAATCAATCAGGAAATAACTGATAATTTTAAATTTCCACAAATTCTCAATATGTATAAAACAAGGCACGATTACTCGCGCCTTGTTTTTTTGAAGAAAATATTAAAATCTACTTACTTATTAAAATTATTTTGCTTCAACTGTTTTGCTGTTTTCAACCAAGAAGTCAATTGCTTTCTTAATTTTAAGATCGCCTTTAATTCCATCTAAGTTTCCAAGAGCTTGTTTGATTGCTTCTACTTCCATTTTGTACATTTCAGCCATTTGACCAAGTTCAGCTTCTACATCTTCGTCAGTTGCTTCAAGTTTTTCAGCTTCAGCAATTGCTTCAAGAGTTAGGCTTGTACGAACTTGTCCTTCAGCTTCTTCTTTCATTTGTGCTTTTAAAGCTTCTTCGTCTTGACCTGAGAATTGGTAGTAAAGATCCAAGTTTAGTCCTTGTGATTGAATGCGTTGAGAAAACTCATTCATCATGCGGTCTACTTCGTTTGAAATCATTGCTTCAGGAACGTCCATTTCTGCACCTTCAACAGCTTTACCAATTACAGTGTTTTGTACGAAGTTTTCTTCTTCGTGTTTTTTGTCATGCTCTAATTTATGTTTTGTTTTCTCTTTAAGTTCAGCTAATGTTTCAACTTCGTCGTCAACATCTTTCGCGAACTCATCATCCAACTCAGGAAGTTGCTTTGTTTTGATTTCGTGAATTTTCACTTTGAATACAGCTGGTTTACCTGCAAGTTCAGCAGCATGGTATTCTTCTGGGAATGTTACTTCGATATCTTTTTCAGCGCCAGTTTCAAGACCAACTAGTTGTTCTTCAAAACCAGGAATGAAAGAGTTAGAACCGATTTCTAATGAATGGTTTTCAGAAGCTCCACCTTCAAATGCTTCACCATCAACGAATCCTTCGAAGTCAAGAACAACTGTATCGCCTTCAGCAGCTTGTCCTTCTTCTTTAACAACAAGCTCAGCTTGACGCTCTTGCAAAGTTTTTAATTCATTTTCAACATCTTCGTCAGTTACTTCAGTATTGAATTTTTCAACTTCAACACCTTTGTAATCTCCTAATTTAACTTCAGGCTTAACTGTTACAGTTGCAGTGAAAATTAAGTTTTCGCCTTTTTCCATTTTCTCGATGTCGATTTCTGGACGATCTACAGGCTGAATTCCAGCTTCTTCGACAGCATTTGCATAAGCATCTGGAAGAATAATATCAAGAGCATCTTGATAAAGAGATTCTACGCCGAATTTTTTTTCGAACATTTGACGTGGCATTTTACCTTTACGGAAGCCAGGTACGTTTACTTGTTTTACTACTTTTTTGAAAGCTGCGTCTAAACCTTCGTTTACTTTTGCAGCGTCAACTTCAATTGTTAATACGCCTTGATTACCTTCTTGTTTTTCCCATTTTACAGACATGTGTTTCCCTCCAAAAAATCTATATACTTCAATAATAAGCATTGGATGAATATGCTTTGCAAGTGTTAACAAGTCATCCTTCAAAAATACCCAAAAAAATTATTGGGAAATCGTCAAAATTAGACGATTATACATTACAACCACTACATTATACCACAGGATTAATCTGTTACAACAGCTATAGGTTAAATAATGGGATAAGAAATTTCCTCGATTTCTTTAATATAGGATAGAATATCCTCAACTGCTTCCTCATCAGCCAAGTATATGTCCGCTATCTTCCCGCTGATATTTTCTCCTGCCATGTATTCTTCTGCTAATGCATGATAGGCAGCCGCCCATACTGGCAGGCTTTCTGGTTCCGGTTCAAACGGATATAATAGAAAGGAATGCCGCTCGATTAAACTATGCACCATTTCAAATAAGCTTGGGTTTTTCTGACTGATTTCCGCTTCTGTAAGACTGGTAACCTTCTTATAAAATTCCGTCTCCTTCAAGCCTGCTAATTCTTTTGGAATTACGGACTTTGCTTTAGAGAATTTCTTAAGTGTCACTTCTTCGTTATATTCCTGGTCGGTAAGGATGTTAAGGAGCATCGTTTTAAAAAACGGATGGCCTTGTTCTTGTTGTAGAAATTGTTCGATTTGAGGGATAAATGGTCGAATATTTATATTCGTCAGTTTTGAAATAACTAAGAACATTTCATTATCCGTTTTCCCTTCAAACAGCTCATCCTCTTTTAATTCCTCTGCAAGCTGTTGTTTTTGCCTGTCCGCTTCCTCTTTTTTATCTTCAAGAGCCCTTTTACTGAACTGAAGCATCTTTTCAAAATGTTCCTCTTTATCAAATGGTATTTGATTTTCTTCAAATAGCATTTCAATAGTCGTAACCATTTCCTGATGCTCACTTAATTGTAAAAGCACCATTAAATAGATATTGATGAGTTGAAAATAATCACCGATGCCTTTGTTCAACATCTCTTGGCACAACTCTTTTGACTCCTCATAATACTCAAGTTCGACAAGGGAGACCACTAGTCCCATACAGACTTCATCATTTTCGGGCTCAAACTCCCGAGCTTGGCTAAAGAGCAGTGCAGCATCTCTAAAGTTTCTGTTCCCGAGCTCATCTAACCCTTTTACTATCAACCTTTCACCGAGATTTGGAAAGGAGATAATCTTGGTCTCTTCAGCTTTCTTTTGGTTGTTCTTATTATCCATCCTGTTTTCCGCCTCACCGTCGCTTTTTGAAAAACAGTTTAGCATGTAATAGTATGAAATACAAAAATTATAAGGGTGAATGAACACTTTCCACCTTTTTTTCTTCACAAAAAAATCCCGGCCCCTTTCAAATAAGAAAGAAAGAACGGGAGATTTGTTCTTCAATTAAATACTAGAAACAACCTTTTTTTGTTGTTCATAAGCAGAAATCTCTTCATCATATTGAAGTGTAATAGAAATTTCATCCCAGCCTTTGACTAGCATTTCCTTCCAATATGGATGAATCTCAAAGCTTGCTTCAAACCCTTGACCATCTATCAATGTTTGATTAGGCAGATCAATCGTCAACTCATAGTCAGGCGCTGACACTCTCTCCATTAAATACTTAACTTCATCCTGCGTTAAAGCAATAGGAACCATCCCATTTTTCATGCAGTTACTTTTAAAAATATCAGCAAAAGACGGTGCGATGACAATATCAAATCCGTAATCTTTCAACGACCATGGAGCATGCTCACGTGAAGAACCACAACCGAAATTTTCACCTGCAATTAAAATGGACGTGTTTTGATTATGAGGCTGATTTAATTCAAAATCGGGCCGTTCCTTTCCATCCTCATCAAAACGCCAGTTATAGAATAAAAATTCACCAAATCCACTTCGCTCGATTCGTTTTAAAAATTGCTTTGGAATGATTTGATCTGTATCCACATTTTTACGGTCAAGTGCCGCGGCTCTTCCTTTATATATAGTAATGGGTTCCATTCTCTGCACCTCCAGCTAATTCGTATTCTTAATGAACTTGTTCAGCTTTTTTCAAGTTTCTAATATCGACAAATTTCCCATAAATGGCCGCTGCTGCAGCCATTGCCGGGCTAACTAAGTGAGTCCTTGCTCCAGCACCTTGACGTCCTTCAAAGTTCCGATTACTAGTGGATGCACAGTGCTCACCAGATGGAACGGCATCCGGATTCATACTTAAGCACATGCTGCATCCTGATTCACGCCACTCAAAGCCTGCGGATTTGAAAATTTCATCCAAACCTTCATCTTCCGCTTGTCTTTTAACACTTTGTGAACCTGGTACGACCATCGCTCGAACACCTTTTTGAACAGTCTGACCATCTATCATTTCTGCTGCTTGTCGCAAGTCCTCAATGCGGGAATTTGTACAAGATCCAATGAATACATGCTGAACAGGAATATTCGTTATTGGCATACCTTCTTCAAGACCCATATACTCCAGAGCACGATTCAGTTCTTTTGAATCGATGATATCTTCAGCAAAGGTCGGCACATTACCGTCAACTCCACTCGCCATTCCTGGGTTTGTTCCCCAGCTGACCATCGGCGAAATTAGGCTGCCATCAAGAGTTATTTCCTGGTCATAGACCGCATCTTCATCACTGGCAAGCGACTTCCAATCCTGAACATATTGTTCGAATTCCACTCCTTTTGGCACATATTTACGACCTTTTAAATAAGAGAATGTTGTTTCATCAGGAGCCACAAGCCCCGCTCTTGCTCCGCCTTCAATCGACATATTACATACCGTCATTCTTTCTTCCATTGACATATCTCTGAATACTTCGCCACAGTATTCAATGATATGTCCAGTACCAAAATCGACACCGAATTTAGAAATCACATATAAAATGACATCTTTCGCCATCACACCTTGACCAAGCTTTCCATTAACCTCAAGCTTTAATGTTTTTGGTTTTGTTTGCCATAGAGTTTGTGTAGCCAAAACGTGTTCGACCTCACTTGTTCCTATGCCAAACGCAATCGATCCGAATGCGCCATGTGTAGAGGTATGACTGTCACCACAAACAATCGTCATCCCCGGCTGTGTAAGACCTAATTCAGGACCAATAACGTGAACGATTCCTTGTTCCGGACTGTCTAAATCAGCAAGGCGGATGCCAAACTCCTTACAGTTTTGGTCAAGTGCTTCTAACTGTTTTCTTGCAATATCATCCTCGATGAAATAGCGATTAACAGTTGGCACATTATGATCCATTGTCGCGAATGTACGATCCGGTCTTCTAACTTTACGCCCTTTTAATCTCAATCCTTCAAATGCTTGAGGAGAGGTTACTTCATGAATATATTGAAGGTCTATATACAATAAATCCGGTTTATTTTCCTCATCATTTACAATATGCCGATCCCATATTTTTTCTATTATCGACTTGCCCATCTGTATCCACCTCGATTAATTTTATATTTTTTTAAAAAACACGGCCTAATGTTAGGCCGTGAAAGAAGTTTATGCATAAGCTCCCATGATGTTGGAAATAGCTTCCTGGTCTAAAAGATTCGCTTTTATTTCGGCAATCATTTCTGAAGTAGAAGTAATGTTTGATTGCCCATTTGCAATATCACCTGTTCTTAACCCATAATCGAGTACCGTTTCCACAGCTTGCTCAACAGCATTTGCCTCATTTTCCAAGCCAAAGGATAAGCGTAGCATCGATGCCGCCGATAAAATAGTTCCGATAGGATTAGCTAAATTTTTGCCTGCAATATCAGGTGCAGAGCCATGAATTGGTTCATATAAATTCGGCCCTTGAGTAGATATTGAGGCGGAAGGAAGCATTCCAAGCGAACCAGTTAATACAGACGCTTCATCGCTTAGAATATCGCCAAACATATTCTCTGTTACGACAATATCAAATTGTTTTGGATTTTTAATAAGTTGCATGGCTGCATTATCCACAAGCATATGTTCAAGCTCTACATCCGGATAATCCTTTGCAATTTCTTCAGCCGTTTCACGCCACATCCGGCTGGATTCAAGCACATTGGCTTTATCAACAGATGTTACTTTTTTCTTTCGATCAGATGCTAATTTAAACGCAAGTTCAATGATGCGCTGCATTTCGATTTTTTGATAGAAAAGAGTATCGACAACCGCTTCTTTTCCTTCTCTTTCTACCCGTTCACTCGGCTTTCCGAAATAAAGGCCGCCCGTTAGTTCTCGGACAATAACAAAATCTACATCTTCAATGAATTCCTTTTTAAGAGGTGAAGATTCCGATAAGCTGGAATAATAGCTGATTGGTCGAATGTTAGCATAGAGATTCAAATCTTTTCGGATTTTTAATAATCCTCGTTCCGGTCTTAGGTGTGCAGGTTGATTATCCCACTTCGGTCCCCCAACGGCACCTAATAATACCGCATCGCTGTTTTTACAAATCTCTACTGTTTCATCCGGCAGGGGCGATCCTGTGTTATCGATTGCCCCGCCACCAATTTCACCATATTGAAATTCAAAATCGTGACCATATCTTTGGGCAACGGCTTCGAGAATTTCTACAGCGCCTCTTGTTACTTCTTTCCCGATGCCATCTCCTTGAAGCACCGCAATATTCCTTTTCATCGAAATCTCCCCTTTCTATTGTAATACTGCTTTTTCTTCTAATTCCTTCATGATGATCACACGGTTCACCGCGTTCAAATATGCTTTAGCAGATGCTTCCAAAACGTCTTGATCGAGACCGCGTCCGCTCGTTTCCACACCGTTAAAATCGATTTTCACAAAAACCTGTGCAAGGGCATCCATTCCGCCACCTACAGATTGAATCCGATAGTCTTTCAAGTTAATCTCGCTACCCAAACATCTTTCAAGCGTATTATAAAGCGCCTCAACACTTCCTGCACCAGTTGCCGCTTCCTGAATTTCTTCGTTATCGCCTTTTTTCAGCGTAACAGTCGCTGTCGCAACCTGATGTGTACCGTGAGAAATCTGGAAAGAAACCAGGTCGTAAAAACTGATATCTGTCGCTTTTTCTTCAAGCACTAGTGCCACGATATCTTCATCCGTCATTGTCTTTTTGTTATCAGCCAATTCCTTGAACTGAACGAATAAAGAGTTCATTTCTTCATCAGTTACCGAAAAATTCAACTCTTGCAATCTTTCTTTGAAAGCATGTCGTCCGGAATGTTTACCTAAAACGAGTGAATTAGATGCAACGCCGACAAGTTCCGGTGAAATGATTTCATACGTTGTTTTTTCTTTTAACATACCATCTTGGTGAATACCCGATTCATGCGCGTAAGCATTGGCACCAATTATGGCTTTATTAGCTGGAACCTGCATCCCCGTTAGACGGCTGACCAAATCACTGGATCTTTTAATTTCATTTAAAACAAGGCCCGTTTCAGCTTGATAGAAATCTTTACGAATGTAGAGAGCCATTGCTACTTCTTCGAGTGCCACATTACCAGCACGCTCTCCAATGCCGTTGATTGTACCTTCAACTTGTGTTGCTCCGCCTTCGATGGCAGCCAAGGAGTTAGCTGTTGCCATTCCAAGGTCGTCATGGCAGTGTGCAGATAAACTCACCTTATCAATAGAAGGAACGTTTTCACGCAGGTAACGGAAAATGTTGCCGTATTCGATTGGAGCAGCGTAGCCTACTGTATCCGGAATATTAATAACCTTTGCACCCGCTTGAATGACTGCTTCGACGATTTCAGCCAAATATTCAAGTTCTGTACGGCTCGCATCTTCTGCAGACCATTGTACGATAGGAAAACGTTCTGCCCCGTACTTAACCATCGCAATCGATTGTTCAATCACTTGTTCTTTTGACATTTTCAGCTTATATTCACGGTGAATGGGAGAAGTTGCGATGAACGTATGCAATCTTGGTTCTGCCCCGACTCTTAATGATTCCCAAGCTGCATCAATATCTCCTTTTACAGCGCGCGCCAGCCCTGTAACAGAGCTGTTTCTGATTTTGCGCGCGATTTCCTGAACCGAGTTGAAATCTCCTTTGGATGCTGCCGGAAAACCGGCTTCGATAATATCTACACCCAATCTTTCTAACTGATAAGCAATTTCAAGCTTTTCTGTAAAGTTTAAATTTACACCAGCGGATTGCTCCCCATCTCGAAGTGTAGTTTCAAATATATTAATTTTTCGCAACGGCTACCACTTCTTTCTCTTTTTGTTGAGGTTTTACAAATGGCATCATTTTTCTTAACTCACGACCAACTACTTCGATTTGATGTTGGTTTTCACGATTATTGATAGCATTGAAGACTGGACGATTTGCTTGGTTTTCCAAAATCCATCCTTTAGCGAACTCACCGTCTTGGATATCTTTCAAAATAGCTTTCATTGCTTCTTTAGTAGTTTCTGTTACAACGCGTGGTCCAGAAACGAAATCTCCCCATTGTGCTGTATCAGAAATGGAATAGCGCATGTTTTCCATTCCGCCTTCATACATAAGGTCGATGATTAATTTAAGTTCATGTAAACACTCAAAGTATGCAACTTCCGGTTGGTATCCAGCTTCTGTCAAGGTTTCGAAACCGGCTTTTACAAGGGCAGTTAAGCCGCCGCAAAGTACTGCTTGCTCTCCGAATAGATCTGTTTCTGTTTCTTCTTGGAATGTTGTTTCCAAGCCACCAGCTCTTAATGAACCGATTCCTCTAGCGTAAGCAAGTGCTAATTCTCTTGCTTCCCCTGTAACGTCTTGATAGATGGCAAACAATGCTGGTACACCTGCTCCTTGTTCAAATGTGCGGCGAACAAGATGTCCAGGACCTTTTGGAGCTACCAATAACACATCTACGTCTGCTGGCGGAACGATTTGATTGAAATGAACGTTGAATCCGTGTGCGAACATTAACGCTTGGCCTGCACGCAATACTGGTTTAATTTCTTCTTGGTATACTTTTGGTTGAGTTTCATCCGGTAATAGATTCATGATAACATCCGCTTGTTCAGCTGCTTCTTTAACTGTGTATACATTGAATCCGTCTTCTACAGCTTTATCGAAGGATTTACCTTTTCTGATTCCGATGATTACTTCAACGCCGCTGTCACGTAGGTTTTGTGCGTGTGCGTGTCCTTGTGAACCGTATCCGATAACTGCTACCTTTTTATTGTTGAAGAAATTCTCGTTTGCTTCTGCGTTATAATATACTTTTGCCATAATAATTACATCTCCCTTTTCTTATCCATTAGTTTTTTGTTGTTTTTGTTTTTAGTCTTTAAACGATTGTTGCACTTTTTGCATGTGCTAATTGCATTCCACGTGGGAATGCAGCTGTCCCTGTCCTTGCCAATTCCTTGATGCCATAAGGTTTGATTAGTTCAATAAAAGCTTCAATTTTGTCTGACTCCCCAGTGATTTGAACCGTCAGACTATCTTTACTCACATCTATTACAGATGCTCGGAAAGGTTCAATGACTGAATAAATTTCAGCACGGGTCTGGGTACTCACTAATATTTTAATGAGTGCCAGCTCCCTGGCCACAATCGATTGATTCGTAATATCATATACTTTTAAAACATCAATCTGCTTGTTTAATTGCTTTGTGATTTGTTCAATGACGTTTTCGTCATCAACATCGACCACGAAGGTCATCCTTGATATACCTTCCTGTTCGGATGGTCCGACAGTCATGCTTTCAATGTTATAGTTCCTTTTTGTGAACAGGTTCGTAATCCTATTAAGGACGCCTGGCCTGTTGTTCACGGTGAGGCTAAGAATTCCCTTCATTGATTAAACTCCTTCCATTTCATCAAGCCCTTTTCCTTGCGCTACCATCGGAAAGACATTTTCTTTTTGTTTAACACGGAAATCAATTAATACCGGTCCATCAATTGCTAGCGCTTCATCGAGGCAGTTGCTTGCTTCTTCTTCCGTAGTTACTTTGAATCCCGGAATTCCATAAGCATCAGCCAATTTCACGAAATCAGGGTGCGATTGGAAAATGCTGTGTGAAAAACGGTTATCATGAAAGAGTTCCTGCCATTGTCTTACCATTCCAAGTGCTCCATTATTGACGATGATAATTTTGATTGGTAAATTCATTTCAGCAATAACCGAAAGTTCCTGAAGGCACATCTGGAAGCCACCATCTCCGGATATTGAAAGTACTGTCGCTTTCGGATCTGCTAGTTGCGCCCCGAGTGCGGAAGGTAATCCAAAGCCCATCGTGCCAAGTCCACCGGAAGTGACCCAAGAATTTGGTTTGTTAAACGGATAGTATTGCGCTGCCCACATTTGATGCTGTCCAACATCCGTCGTAACAATGGCTTCTCCATTCGTTTTTTCATGAAGCATTTGGATGACTCGCTGAGGTTTCAGCACGCCTTCTTCCTGTGTATAACGCAAGGGGAATTCTTCATTCCATTTAGTCAGCTGTGTGGTCCATTCTTTAATATCCGGCATTTTACCACTTTGCCCAATCAACTCGGTTAGGGCTTCTTTCGCACTGCCGACTACCGGAATCTTTGTTGGTACATTTTTACCGATTTCTGCTGGATCAATATCGATATGGGCAACCGTTGCATGCTGTGCGAATTTTGCTAAATTCCCAGTCAATCGGTCATCGAATCTGGCACCGATATTGATTAATAGATCACATTTTGATAACGCCATATTTGCTGCAAAACAGCCATGCATACCGCCCATTCCGATAAAAAGCGGATGGTCAGCCGGAAAGCCGCCAAGACCAAGTAGAGTGTGAACAACTGGAATCCCTTGCTGCTCGACGTATTCCTTTAATAGATGGGATGCCTTTGCATGCAGGACACCTGCCCCAGCAAGAATGACCGGTCTTTTCGCTCCACTTACCGCTTCAACGAGCTTTCTAATTTGCAAATAATTTGGCTTCGTCGTCGGCTGATAACCAGGGAGATCCATTACAGGCTCATCATCCGTTGATACTCCTTCTAAAATGGCCATATCTTTCGGAATATCGATCAAAACCGGACCCGGTCGGCCGCTTGAAGCGATATAAAAAGCTTCTTTTATAATACGTGGGAGGTCTTCCGGCTTTCTTACTTGATAGTTGTGTTTTGTAATTGGGGTTGTAATCCCTAGTACATCAGCTTCTTGGAAAGCATCTGTACCAATTACACTAGTAGCAACCTGACCTGAAATAACAACAAGTGGTAAAGAGTCAATCATTGCATCCGCTAAACCGGTAACAATGTTTGTTGCTCCTGGACCAGATGTGACTATGACCACCCCCGGCTTGCCGGTAATCCTGGCGTATCCTTCTGCTGCATGGATTGCGCCTTGCTCATGTCTTGTCAAAATATGAAAAAGCTCTGAACTGTATAGCTTGTCATAAATCGGCAATACAGAACCACCCGGATAACCAAAAATGACTTCAACATTTTCCTTTTTCAATGCATCCATCAGGAATTCGGCACCACTATATTGTGTCTTTCCACCTTTCCGATCAGCCACTACTGCTTTTTGTGTCATACGTAAAGACCTCCTCCACTTTCTCACTTGATATTTTTTCTTAAAATTCGGAATTTTCTGCTTTTTTAGCATACAAAAAAGCCTTCCCACCCCAAATGTACTTGCACTCTGCAAGTTAAAGGGGTGAAAAGGCTTGATAAGCCACTCCACGGTACCACCCTTTTTCGCACGAACTTCCATGCGCACTTTGAATAGTCTACACTATTCTCTGTTTTGGTAACGGGTACTGGTACGCACCCGTTCAGCTCTACTAGTCTGACGTTCAAGCCGAAACTCCAAGGTGAGTTCATCTTTCGGGACAATACCGGTTCTCAGCAACCCGGCTCTCTGTGAATGCCTTGTAAAAAGACTACTTATCCTCTTCAATGCTTTTCGCATAATTCATATTTTTAGAAACGCTTATGTTTGATGTCTTGTATTTGTGATTATCTTACTTGTATTTCGGGTACTAGTCAACAGGTTTTTAAAGAATTTTTTGATAATTCTAAATTGCAAGTTTTACTGTATACGCTTACATACCTACTATTATCCCATTCTCTAAATAAATAAATTGTATTTATTTATTTAGAAAAATGTTAAATATTCTATATTTTCAAATTACAAATCAATTTAAAGATTTTTCTCAAGGACCTTCATAAAAGCAAATAACTTATTCCGCGAACTTTACCCAATATCCCTTCTTCCTGTAAATTATGTTTTTTCTGAAAGGCGATTACTGCTTTTTTGTTTTACCCAAAATGACCGAACTAAAAAACCTGATATATAAATACTTACATCTCGTACGCAAGACAGCATAAAATCCAATTTCACATCATAACATCTGTTTTTAGTTTATTAGTATAAATACATAGAAAAAGGCTGAATACATAGGATAATGGATGAATAATCATGTTCATCCTCCTCGTATCAGCCCTTTAATTATTTGGCTAAAACATCCTCGTAATCGGCATTTTTTTCAAATTGTTTTTGAACGAATGTACATACCGGAACGACTTTTAGTTTTTCTTCACGTGCAAACTCAATCACCTTTTCAACAAGAGAATTACCTACCTTCTGCCCGCGAAGCTTGTCAGACACAACAGTATGGTCCACCGTGATTTCATTATCACCTGATTTATAGAACGTAATTTCCGCCAATTTCTCGCCAGATTCCGCGACAAAAAAAGAACCTTCACCTTTTTGGATATCCACCATTTTGATGACCTCCTTTTATATCCCTTTATCATATCTCACAAAATGAAAATTAAACAAATATTTAAAACTAAATTAAGATTGAACCGTCCAAATTACATCTTTTTTTCGATAAACACTTAACACAATGCCAAAATTGAACTACCCACCATTTTCACCCCTCTAAAACCGTTTGTAAGATGTATGAGCCTGCATTTTGTTTAGATTCTGACTTTGCGAGCATTCGGCGCCCTTTATTACTAAGGCGGTATGATTTCTTCTCCGTCTGTTCCCATTTGGCCTCAATGAAACCCCTCCGTTCCAAGTCATGCAGCATCGTATACAAAATTCCCTCCTGCTCGGTGAATTTTTCAATGCCCCGCCTTATTAAGGATGACATAATCTGATAACCGCTTTGTTCCTCCTGAAGAATTCGAAAAATGGCGATCATTACTTCCTCATCACTTTCCTTTGCCTGAACAAGTCGCTGTTTAATAGCCGTCTTTTGTTTGTCAGTAAACTTTACAACAGCAAAAACAGTTCTTTTCATTGCACGGTTGAGCTTATTCAATTTATCTTCCATCGTTATACCCCTCCAGCTTCTCTTTTAGCATCGCTTTCGCCCTCCGCATCCGGGTTTTTATTGTACCTTGGCTGATTCCCGTCATTTCGGAAATTTCTTTTATCGATAACTCTTGAAAATAAAATAAATAAATCACTTCCCTGTATTTTATCGGCAGATTCATCACGGTATGAGAAAGCATTTGATCCTCATCAAGCTTAAGAATAGTTTCTTCCACACTCACCGTTGCCTGTGGCTCCACCCGCTCATCCACGGTATATTCGATGTTCCGATGGTACCAGCTTTTCAAATAATCCTTACAGTGATTTATGGCAATCTTCCATAGCCATGTTCACAACTTTGATTGCTTCTTATATGTAGGCAATGCTTTATAACACTTCACAAAAATCTCCTGCGTTAAGTCTTCGGCAATAGTGAGATTTTTCACATATGAGTACACAAGCTGAAGAATATCCTGACCGTATACAGTCATAATCTCATCCAACCATATATCTTCTTCACCAGCCTCCAGATATTCTGTAAATAACTCCTCCATAACCCTCATCCTTTCTTTCTAATTTATAGACGATTGTCAACAGGTTAAAGTTTTCTTAATTTACCCTTTATAATCAATGGAAGGATTCTTTCCATATACATGTAAGGATATGTATATGATAGGAAGAAACTAAAAAAACTGCCCTATACTGGATAGGACAGAATGTTAAAATTTTATAAAAAGAAAATATAAAATAATCATCAATAACATAATCACCATAAAGACCGCAATGAGAATTACCTGCGCACTAGAGGGCCTGAACGTCTCCTCGTTAATTTGTCGCTTCTTCTGCAAATAACCGAAAGTCGCCAATACAGTAATTACCAAACCCAAAGTACAAGTAAACATCCCCAACACAATACTAATCAAATCAATCCGGTCGTCCCGATACTTGCCGATCGTAAAATGCAAACTCGTGGTTAAAAAACCAACCCCTACAATCGCAATCACCGTTCTGATCCATGCCAAAAAGGTGCGTTCATTGGCCAAATGCTGCTGTGCATACTTTAATTGATTTTTTTCCATATCATCACCTTAGCTTGAATGTTTTATGAATAAATCATATCACAGTGATTGCTTTTTCACATTGACACTGGAGCTAATAAAGAAAATCATATACCCTTTTACTATAAACAGACTGATACACCAGAGACCTCGATTATTCCTAAATCCCCCTTGGTATACCAACCTTTTTATTTATTGTTTTATCTCTTAAGGAGCGAAAAGGCTCTAAACATAGATCCGACAAACATAAGCCCCGCACCACCAAGTAATAAATAAATACATAGTGTTTTATCAATAACATTCAAAGGATAAAGCAAGGCACCCAGTGCGAAAAAAGCCCCTATTCCTGTTATAATCCATCCCAATTTTTTCATGCGCAACTCCTAAAAATTAATTATTTAGTGAAGCTCCTCTAAGGGTCTCACCATCTATTGCAAAAACTACTCTGTCTTATTCCCATAATAATAGCTTAAACCATTTAAAAACTTACAACAAGTACGAGCTTATAATTATCTTTCTAAAGGGTTTATTTAAAATTAACTAGAACTAAGAGTCTCTCTATACTAAAAAAGGAACCATAGCTGGTTCCTTAAATTGAACGTATTCATATTTTGTCAGACATCCTTTTTATCCTTTTCCATGAATTCCTTTATCTTTCTTTCTTCCCATTCTGATCCGAAGTTACCATCTGCAAAAGTTGTTATACCGTGTACCAGAACTCCAATTCCCCATCCTCCAAGTGGATAGAGGAACCACCAATAACTAGTATCCGTTATTAGGTTCATAACAAAAAGCATAGCATTAACCAAGAAATACACCGTTAGATGAATGTAGAATGCCTTAAGGTTTTCCACCCGCTTTTTCGCTCTTAAATATTTATCTTCATTTTCCATTCCCTCGCCCCCTTATCGTAAACACTTAAATATATTATTCTCCACATCGATAATACCTTATTTACCCAATTTTTATTACAAAAAGGAGACGATGTGCATCCTATGATGGAATGCCGGGAATTCGGTTAATAATCGAAGATTGTTTAACTGCTATCTTTGTAAACTTAGATACACTTCTAAAAAGTCAGCTGGATTTTACCCTATTGTATCCTCTTTCTTCATATGGCTGTATTTTTTCCAACCATGCTTCCTCAAGTTTTTTCAGTTCGCGTTTGGCATCAAAATATCCTGTTTCTTTCGGTTTTAGAACCTCTAGCACATCAAAAGAAAAGACTTCTTTCCCATATTGATTCCACTCATCTTGCAGCATTTTATTAGTACTTGTTCCCATTTCCAATTCAAATTGTTTACCCTTTAATGTCTTTAGATTCCTGGTGCTTCCTATAAATACTTTATTATTTATCGTGTTTTTTATTTGGTAAACTCCCGCTTCAACTTTTGTTTCCTTATATAATTGCTTTAATTCTTTTTTTCGATCCATCTTCATTGCCTCCATTCGTCATTTCTTCAGCCAATATTGGCTTCCATCAGGCTTTCTATCCAAGAATCCATATTCTATTAAATACCTTCTCAAAAGAACATAGTCATGATAGGCCGCTTCCAATATTTGATTGATTTCTTTTTCACTATATTTCTGGTCATTTTTAAAACGCTTCGAAATTTCTTGAAGAACAATAAACCTTTGTTTTTCCTTTGGTGGAAAAGTACTCAAAGCAGCCTGACTACCTTGTGAAAAGAATTTTTTCAATATGACCTCTTTTTCATCCTGCGTAACATTATAACGATCATCCACCATCCTTGCTTTTTGATGAAGAGGAACAAAAGCAGGCGCATGTTTATCTTTATCTTTTAAAAGTTCCATCATGGCCAAAAATAACTTAGCTTGACGCTCTTTCTCTTTTAATACAAAGCGATGGTTCCGAATAGTAGAAGAACTTCCAATTCCCATTTCCTCTTGCACCTCAGCATCGTTTTTCCCTTGATAAAAAAGACGAAGAAGGCGATTCTGATGATCTGTGAGACCTGTTAGTTTCTTATCGAGATCAATCAAGTATTCGAACACCGATTGATGTGCATTTTCGATATGAATACGCATATACCTTTCTGCTTCATAAAGAGTCCCATCTATTGGATACACTATCCCTTTTTGAACTGTATTTCCGCACAGCAAACAAATAAACTGATTCTCTTCTTCGATATACCCCTGTTTTAGCTCATCATGCGATGCACTCCAAAACATTTCTGCATCCTGCATAAAACAAACACTTCCTTATAAAGTTTATAATATAATAAACATAATATTAATTTGTTTATATTATGTCAACATTTTTTGTGAATTAGACATTTTTATATCGTATTTATTCATTTTCCACATTAGTTTCGTTGCATTTTCACAAAAGGGGGTAGACTTTGGGAACATATAGTTTTGGGTAAAGAGAGAGCTTTTAAGAAGTTTTTGAGTAGATGGGTTAATGGGAGTTTATTACTGATTGTCTGATTATTTACGGAGTGCATTGGACGCTCTTTGATAAGCGGAGGCCACCAACAGCGGATTTTCTTACAAAAGAATCATCTCTTGTCGACGAATATACGTTGAATGTTGACTTTACGAATGGCGTTGCGACGAAAGACGGTAATTATTAAAAATTGTGAAATTATTAATAAATTATTCCCCTTAAACTATGTACCAAGTCAAAAAGCATCCAACTAGTTGGATGCTTTTTTTCAAATAATAATATGAAATTGGTTGAATTTAGTATAAATCCTTTGATTCGATAAAGAAGAATAAGTATTAGTTAGGCACAAACTTAAGTATTCCTTCCAGATAAACACCTTGTTCTTTTTTCGTGCACGCTCTTAACTTAATTCTTCCCTCCTCTTCTAATTCCTTGGCTAATTGGACTACCTTAGTTCCATCTTCGGCTATCTCTACTGAAAAGAAATTCCCCCGAGTGGAAGTTTGAATGAACTTAAATAATTTATCTTTATTCATCTAAACAACTCCTTATTTATTACAAATTCGACACAAAAGATAATCTACCTGCGATAAATAGAAATAAAAAACTTCCCTTGAAGGAATACGAACATGAATAGTTCTAGAATCACAAATCGATAGACATTCATTCTTGTAATTAGAAACCTAATTATTCTCCCTCTGATTTTTCCCAAGGTAAAAATGGAGTTCATACAATCACTAGATATTAACCCTTGCTCACTTGCCCTAAAACGAAAAAAACCTACGACAATGCAACGGACTATGAACATACATAATAATAATATTAATACCGAAAATAAGGAATCCCCCCAATCAATCATTTTAACTATCCCGATAAAAAAAAAACAGCCAAAACCTTAAAAAGGTTTTGGCTGTTTTTCTTAGTGTCCCAGGAGAGATTCGAACTCCCGACCGACGCCTTAGAAGGGCGTTGCTCTATCCAGCTGAGCTACTGAGACATATCGCTATTTTTCTTCAGTTCAGAATAACGGTCATTTTTCTAACTTAGACCGTAATCGTGATTTTTATTATAACCTAGTATAATACTCATTGCAATACTAGTAATAATAATTTTTGAAGAGTTATAGAATACCCTACATTAATTCAAAATTTATCATGGTATTTGAATGAAGCTTGCAGTAAAAAAATGCAGAATACACTCTATCGAACAATTCGAAGTGATCATAATAATCAACAAAAGGAGAACACTTTGTTATAAGCGTTCTCTTCTTTTATCATATATAACTTATTAATTCATGATGACCAACCAATGTTATAAAAAGCAGCTAGAGAAAGCAATGTCATCCTGTTTATTTTAGTTAGATAAGTTACAAAACTGACGAATGGTTTTCCGGAGTCTTTGGCATAGTAAACTTTTCATTCCTTCATAAAACCAGTAATTTGACGATACAGCTTCTCGGGATGGGTGAAATTGACCATATGGTCAGCACCTGGAATTTCTATGATTCGAGCGTCTGAGTGCTTTCGAAAGTAATTGGCAACACGAAGGTTATCGGGTGAATCCTCCTTACCGATTATCAATAATGTTTGGGCCGTCAATTCTCCTAATCTTTCGATGGCCGGTGGTTGCGGCCAAATCAATTTAACAGCCGGCCATTCAAACATTCGGTTCATATGGTGCCGGAGCATTTGAACCATCAAATTCCGGTGAGGACTCATTGTTACAACACGATAGGATGGATCACTGAGCAAAAGCTCAATCATCTTATCGATATCGGGGGCAGCTTCATGAATCGTCTTCATTCTCTCTTCAAATTCCTTTGAATAGCTAAACCCAGATAATCCAGGCGCAAGCAAAACAAGTTTTGAAACCCTTTCAGGATAATTCAGAGCGAATTCAGTGGCAATTTGGCCACCCATTGAGTGACCGATGAGTGTCGCCTGATTGATTTCTAGATGATTAAGCAGCGACAGCAAATCTTCAACCTGGTTGACATCTTCTAAAGGGGTCGGTGATTTCCCGGTCCCACGTCCGTCAAAAGCAACGACCTTGTAGTGTTTCGCTAAAAGAGATGCGACAAATGTCCAGTTCCGTACATCAGCACCACCAGTGAGGAGAACCACAGGATGACCATTTCCATTAACTTCGTAATACAAATCCATTGAAATCCCTCCACCCATTACGATTTAATAATTAAAAATATGTTATCTTTCTTAATAATCCTGCCTTTTTCTGGCTTAACTTACAATTCAAGAAGCACCTTTTAATTTCCTTCCTTATTCTAGAATATTGCCCGATTGCGGAACAAAAATAAAGAAAATATCTTCATCTGTACTACACGTTACTTCAAAAAAACCAGCCCCATAAACGGGCGTTTATGGGGCTATTAATCCCTTTAATAAAAAAACAACTTATTTATGTCTATTCATAGAATCAAAACTCATTCCCAAAAACAAAGTAACATTTTCGATCATTTACACCTTTTTTGGTGCTAATATATGAAAAAAATATATTGGAACGCCCTTGATTTAGAAGCAATAGAACTAGAAACAGGTATTTCCTCCAATAGTCCCCTTACGTCTACTTCAACATCTAATAATCCTTTTCTTTTGGTCATACGAAAAAAACCTCCTATATCGTTAGTAGGATAAGTCGATATACGGTGTAATTTCTTACATGACCGTTATACTGACCGTTTCACTAAACGATATAGAAGGTTTTCGTATCGGGCTTTAAAGCCACTTTGTTAGTGTCCCAGGAGAGATTCGAACTCCCGACCGACGCCTTAGAAGGGCGTTGCTCTATCCAGCTGAGCTACTGAGACATTTATGATATAAGTTGCGGTAAAACTTATGTATGTATTACCTTAACTGTTCCCTTAGGACACTTCTTATTATAGTAGGATATCAAAAGAAAGTCAACGGTTTTTCATAAAAAAGTTTTTTCTTTTTTATAAGCCAGGAAGCGGGGAAAAACGCTTCCTGATTATTATACATTAAGTTAGTCGATTCGATAAGACCTACTTAGCTCCTCAACGATTTTTCCTTCAAGATCATAATAGATGATTTCAAGTTGGTCACTTCCAATATCCAAAATGGCATATGTTTTCTCTTTTCGTCCGCGTGGCTGGCGTATGCTTCCTGGATTGATGAAGAGCTTGCCGTCAATCAACTCGGAACCAGCGGCGTGGGAGTGACCGAAGCAAATAATATCAGCACCGATTTCTTCACTTTTATAAGACAAATTCATTAAAGTCATCTTAATGTTATACAGATGTCCGTGGGTTAAGAAAAAGCGCTTGCCTCCAATGTCTTCAACAGCGTCATCTGGATATGTGGCATCATAATCACAGTTCCCCCGTACCGCTAAAAAGCCCTTCATGAGAGGGTCTTTGCTTTCTAGCTCTGAATCACCGCAATGAATCATAGTAGCAACTTCTTCTTTATGACGGTCGGTTATCATGCTGATTTCATGAGTTAAGCCATGACTGTCACTCATTATTAGCACTTTCATCGTCACATTCCTTCTTCCCTTTTTAGAAATTGACCCAGTTTTTCATCCAAAGCCTTCAATGCATGAGCACGGTGGCTGATTTGGTTTTTTTCCTCTTTTGTCAGCTCAGCATTTGTTTTCCCCTGCTCTTTAACAAAAAAGACTGGGTCATATCCAAATCCATTCGTTCCTGAAGGCTGTTCGGTAATCAAGCCTTCCATCGTCCCAGAAACGGTGATTGTTTCCTGATTTGGTGACGCTAACGCTAAGGCGCAATAAAATCTTGCTGTTCTTTCCGCTTCTGGTACACCCTCTAGTTCCTGCAGAACTTTTTTCGTGTTCGCTTCATCACTCTTTGACTCGCCAGCATAGCGCGCAGAGTATACACCAGGACGCCCATCTAATGCATCGACAATCAAACCGGAGTCATCAGCTATCACGAAGTGACCTAGTTGATGGGCAATGGCTTCTGCTTTAAGAATTGCATTTTCTTCAAAAGTCGTTCCTGTTTCCTCCACATCCGGTGCGTCCGGTACGTCAAGAAGTGTTTTGACTTCATATCCTTTTGCTGAGAATAGACTTTCGAATTCCTTGGCTTTTCCTTTATTTTTTGTTGCAATAATTACTGTCTTCATACTTTGCCTCACCCTTTTGTATTTTATCGGCAATAACTCCAAGTGCTTCTTTTTGCACCTCGAATAAGGTTTGAAGTCCTTCTTGAGCTATTGAAAGTAATTGCTGTAACTCGTTATATGTAAAAGTTGCCTCTTCCCCTGTGCCCTGCAATTCGACAAATTCACCACTGCCTGTCATGATGATATTCATATCCACAAGGGCTGCTGAATCTTCCTGATAATTCAAGTCTAACACAACTCCTGCTTCTTCAATAATCCCGACACTTGTTGCTGCTAGATAATTTTTCAACGGAAATACCGCCAGTTTCCCCTCTTCATCCAGCCTATTTAAAGCAAGAGCCAACGCGACGAATGCGCCCGTAATTGAAGCTGTCCGAGTGCCGCCATCTGCCTGAATAACATCACAATCAATCCAGATCGTTTTCTCACCTAGCGCCTCTAAATCGACCACTGCCCGCAGTGACCGTCCAATTAGCCTCTGAATTTCCATCGTGCGCCCTGTTATTTTCCCTTTTGCCGATTCCCTGATTGTCCGTTGATTGGTTGCTCGCGGAAGCATCGAATACTCCGCATTTATCCAGCCTTTCTTTTTACCGCGCATGAACGGCGGAACCCGCTCATCAACACTTGCGGTACAGATGACCTTTGTGTCACCGACTGTAATTAATACCGAACCTTCAGGATGCTTCAAATAATCTTTTTGGATCTGTATCGTCCTTAATTCAGTATTCAGCCTGCCGTCAACGCGCATTTTGTATCCCCCTATTTTCAAAAAAAGAATAAGAGGCAGCGAAAGGCTGCCTCATTGTGTTATATCTATAGTATACAAAATCGTTTCTTTAAAAACTACCTGTGTTCACTTTTTCTGGACGGACCACAGGTTCTGATAATTTCTTTCCTTCTTCGTTAAGAATATCTGCACTGCCTTGCACCTGTACTTCAACACTTTCAATTCCCTTTTGCTCCGTCAAAGATAAAACTAATGCATCAAGAACATCTTGAGAAACCTTTTTCTCTTTAAAACTACCAAGAATGTTTTCGTTAAAATTGAGGGTAACCTTTCCTTCTGCCATTTTCGGCTGATCAAGTAAGGCCACATCACTCATGAAGCCCGTTTGCAGGTTTGTTCCAGAAGGACTCTTCGTTAATTCCTCAATAACTGCTGTTACATTATCGGACACCGTCTCGCTAATACGGCGTGTTACCGGTACATAATAGGTGTACTCCTCGTCCCCGCCAATGTAATAGACAGTCAACGCTTTCGTATTCGAAATATCTACCACGTCACTCGTATCAATATTGATTCCGGAAGACCGTGAGATATTTTCATCTATCGGCGTGCCATTGACTGGCATTTCCGTAATATCTTCCCCATTGATCCTCATTTGGATTTTATCAACCGAGTCGAATTGAGTTAGTGTCCATGTAATAGCTTGAAGAATTTTGAGTTCATCTTCTTTTTGATAATTTTTGAACTCCGGTGAAAAGTCAGCCACAGCCACTCCTTCTTTTATGTTTACACTTATTTGAGTATCGGCAGGAATAACCGCTCTAAACCCATTGGGAAGCTTATCTGTAACTGGTCCATTATCCACGAGGTAGTCAAGGGCCTGTTTTGCGACGGCTTCCGATTTCGGAAGTTCCATTGTCTGTGGAACCACATATCCACTTTTATCAATTAAATACAACTCGGTCTTCACTGTTGCTGTTTCACCAGCAGTCTCTTCCCCATCTGTTGCCGGCTTTTGCTCCCCGTTGGACTCTTTTAATGAAGATTCATCCTCGACTAATGAAACATCCTTAGGCGGGTCAATCTCCTTTTTCTCTTCACCCCCAAATAATCCACATCCGGAAAGAAAAAAAGAAGATGCCAGAATGGTCACAGCCATTGTTACTTTTGATTTATTGGACATAAAATCACTCCTAGGACAGTTTGTACTCCTATTTATACGAGCCCTAAGGGAAAATAGACCAATTATTTTTCTCTCTGATCATGCAGCTGAGCAATCTGGCCGTACTGTTGTATGTTAGTCAGCTTTAATTTGACTTCAGGATTTCCTGCTTGAAACAAAGAAATCCCTTTACCTAATACTGTAGGAATAATAGAAAGAATCATTTCATCCACCAGCTGTTTTCTCATGAACTCACTAACTAACTCCGCACCACCGACTAGCCAAATCCTTGAGTCACCCTTTAGATTTCCGATGAAATCTCCCACATCTTCATTTACAAATTCCACATGCTCGTCTTTACCTTTCGCACTTCTAGAAAAGACGTAGCAGGTCTTATCTTGATAAGGAAATTCTTCTGCTAGTGTATGAATCTGTTGATACGTTTTGTTTCCCATGATCACCGTATCAATATTTTTAAAGAAATCGCCGTATCCATTATCCCCTGCACCTTCTGTCTCTTCAAGCCAATCTATGCTTCCATTCTCTCTTGCTATATGTCCATCCATGCTTGTAGCTATATACATAACGATATGCTTTTGTGATACCATTTTTTTTGCTCCTTTCTACAAAAAAAAGACCTCCAAATGGAAGTCTTATAGGTGGTCAATTTTAATTGTTTCTATTGCATTGATATGAATGCCGAGCCAACTCGATGCGATTGACCCAAACATATCTCTTGAACCAGTTGTGTAAAAACGATGAACCGGACGCTGCTTGCTTTTATTGATTAATCGATAGTAATCCAAAATAACGCTTGCCTCACGGGCTGTCTCTTCCCCAGAGGAAATGACTTGTACTTTATCTCCCATATACTCTGAGATTACAGGCCCTAACAGCGGATAATGGGTACAGCCAAGGATTAATGTATCGATTTTCGTTTTCTTTAACGGGTTTAAAGTTTGAGCCACAACCCTATTCACGATTTTCCCTTGAAACTCTCCGCTTTCTACGATGGGGACAAATTTTGGACAAGCTAAACTATCCACTTTCACATCCGAATTGATGGAGGCCAGAGCGTCGTCATAGGCCTTGCTTTTCACTGTACCTTCTGTGCCAATTACTCCAATATGTAGAGAATTAGAAACCTTCAATGCCGCCCTTGCCCCTGGATGAATAACACCCAATACAGGAATCGGAAGTATCGCTCTAATTTCATCGAGCACCGCTGCAGTCGCAGTATTGCAGGCAATGATTAACATTTTAATATCCTTCTTCAATAAGAACCTTGTCATTTGCCAAGTGAAGGTTTGGACATCTTTTTTCGACCTTGGTCCATAAGGGCATCTTGCGGTATCGCCCAAGTAAATTATATTTTCATTTGGTAGCTGGCGCATGACTTCTTTAGCCACTGTCAAACCACCTACCCCCGAATCAATGATTCCTATTGGTTGTTTCAAAAATCTCGCCTCATTTTTCTTTCATTTCTTGATGTAGTTTTGCTAAAGTCCCACTTAGGGAAACGATATCGGATTCGCTGAAATTGACTAAAACGCCACTCAAGTACTGCTGCCGTTTGTTGATCACTTCTTCGATAATCCGTTCGCCTTCTTCAAGAAGGTGAATGCGAACCACACGCCGGTCTTTCTCATCCTTGACGCGCTGAACAAGCTGATGTTTCTCCATGCGGTCAATCAGTTCCGTCGTTGTGCTAAAGGCAAGAAACATCTTCGTTGACAATTCGCCAATCGTCATGTCGCCCCCTTCAAAAAGCCATTGCAAGGCCAGAAACTGAGGAATAGTAATTTTATAATCACTAAGAATTTCCCGTCCCCTTTGCTTAAGCCATGACGAAACATAGCGCAATTCCCTTTCGATCTCGACCACATGTGCAGCCTGATTCTCTTCACCCATACACCCAGCTCCCCACTTCATGAAACTTATCATACTACCATTTTGGGGGAAAGTGAAATAAATTTCAAGATAGATTATCTAAAGGATATAATGAAACCCCCTCCATTAAAATAAGCAGCATCTAAAGAAGTCAACACCATGAGAAATTATCTCAGACTTCCTTATATGCTGCCAATGAATGGGAGAGAAAAAATATATAAGGCTTACGTATTAATGAGTCAACACATTAAAGCTTAAGTTCTCCCATACGAAGGAGTTCTATAACTGCCTGCGAACGTCCTTTGACTCCAAGCTTCTGCATCGCATTTGAAATATGGTTTCGAACTGTTTTTTCGCTAATAAACAATTCACCTGCGATTTCTTTTGTTGTTTTATCTTGTACTAGTAACTCAAATACTTCTTTTTCTCTTTTGGTGAGTAGTGGCTTATGAGTGAATTCGTTCTCCTTCAAGTAATGTTACCCTCCTTGCCTTCACCAGCATAAAACCCGGAGTGGGTGTCTATTTAGTCAAGATATAGTATGTCAGCTGGGGCAAGGGAGTGACTCTTTTACTTGTCTAATTGAAATTTTATTTAAGAATGTTTGACTTTTGTTCGCGCCATACGTTCCTTCATCTCTTCCGGCCAAGGAATCGGATTCCCAGTGGTTTTAGAGACTTGGACAATAGTTCCTCTACCCGTCAAGCAAACCGAACCATCTTGCTTGGTTCCCATGTAATGAATGTCCACAGAAGAATTCCCGACACGGGCCGCTTTTACATAGATCATCAATTGATCGTTAAAAAAAACCTGCTGGATATAATCACACTGTAAATCGGCAACAACCGGTATCTCATTGCTTCCATCCGAAGTCCAATCCTTCATAAAACCCATGCTATTAAAATACTCAATTCGTGCTTCCTCAAAATAGGTAAATGGAACCGTATTATTCAAATGACCGAACATATCCGTTTCCGAAAAACGGACCTTAATTTCATGTTTAAAAGAAAAGTCGCTGCCCCATTCTTCTATATTATCGATATATGATATTCTGTTCAATCTGTGCACCCCCTTATAAAATGAATGACTATTCACTCATTTTATAAGAAAAAATAGATAATGGAAAGGATTTTATATTCTTATCCTGTAAATTTGATGGATTCGACCACTTAATTGTTGAAGCATACATACACCCAAATAATAGCTTTATTGTATTAGATCCCGGATTGACCGATCACGATATCGTAAAAGAATGCACAGCTGATTTTGTTAATAAGACTATCGTTAACATCTATTACAACCACGATGAACATCTATATCAGATAGAACCTAGATCTGCAAATGAGATAGTTTGGTATCACAGTCGTCCAGATGAATCCAATCAATTCAGTGTACTGAGTGAAATTTAGGATATCGATGATATGATTCCATTTACAAAATTTCAATTAGAAAAATAATACGTATCCGGTTCATAGACAACACATTTGTGTCATTTTTATGGGCCGTATATATAATCACCTTACTCTTTCAACAAAATTGATATTATGTTGATAGAGTGGATTTTTAATATTTGTCCCCTACTCTTTCAAAATACGACACAAAAGTGATGTCTTTCCATGTTATGCTTTTAACAAACAAATAAGGAGCTGTAAACATGATTAGAATATTTGTTGTCATTTTACTTGCTAGCTTAATGCTAATTGGTTGTTCTTCTCAATCGAATGTAAAAACTTCGAATGTAAAGGCATCTAAAGAAGGGTCTGAATATAACGATATCGCAGAGGATATTTATCAAACAAACAAAAACGACAATAAACAAACAGTGATACTTGAAATCGATTCGAAATAATATTCGAAAAAAGAGCGACTGCATTCAATTAGCAATCGCTCTTTTATTTATTTTATCTAGTTCTATAGTAGTTTTCAGCTGTGTATATAGGCCAGCTCCAAAACGGTACACCTTGTGAAATAATGTAGCGGTCTAAGAAGATTTCAAAGTTAAGGTTTAGAGTTTTTATATCTGTAAATTCCAAAATGTTAAGGTAATTTGGATCCCCACCCTTTAGTTTTTCTATATCTAATATTAGATAACAGTCTTCCAATAGGTGTGCGATAGGAATCCCATGTTCACTTATATATTCAACTTCTTGAGTTTCTTTTATTTCATCTAAGTTAAAAAAATGAAGACCGCCCCCTATGTTAACACCGTCGTCATTGACTGATTCATATATTCTTGCCCCATTATGGAGTGTCAAGAACGCCTTGTAGTCTTCAGGAAGCTTGATACCTTGTTCACTTTCAAACTTTTCAACTTCAGTTGTCTTTATTGGAGCGTTAAAAGAACACGAAACGCTATAGACTTCCCCTTCCTCTGCTACTGACTTCATTTGGTCTTTGTTATCCAACAATTTCTTTAATCCGGACAATGTACTTTGTACAAAATGACTCACTTCACTAATCCCTCCAATATCAATTAATAGGAAGCCCACCAAGGATTAACTGTTTTTTGATGGAGATCTCTTGGCAACGGAAATAAATTAGACATCGCATTCGTTCCGCCATATTTTAATGGTAATTCATGATGTATATCAGCATTAGGCCATTTTGGTCCCCAATTTGGATCTCCATATGTTTTAATATACCATGGCATGAATTTATCCTTAAGTTTAGTATCTCTCTTAGTTCGTTTTTCTTCTGGTACTACCGCTATATTAGCTTTTGTCGGAGTCCACATAGTCGTTCTATTGTGTGAATTGTATATTTCAGGATAAGTAACTGTCTTTTTATTAACTAATACCTCTTCTGTTGCTCCATCACTAGTTTTTGTGCCACTACCTGTCCATCCCGCCGTAGTTCTTGAATAGGTTTGGTAAAAATGCGTAGTTTTATTATTGTAAGTCTTAGATGTTTTTTTACCAATTTTTATATCTGCACCTTGCCACTTCGTATCATATTTGATTACTTGAGTATATTTACCATATAAGCCTGTACCAGCATAAAGTTTTGAACCTGTCCATACGGTACTTGGTTTTTTCCCGGTCATCTCTACAATTTTAGATGAAATGGTAATAGTTTTTTTGGTAGCGTCAAATACTGTTAAGTGTTCTACCCTCAAGAAATTAACAGGTGCTTTAGCTTTAGCTGTCATTCCTTTACTATTTAAATTAGACTGCCCCTTTTTTGTATATATGGTATTTTTCTTCTGATTTTTAAAATACTCTTTCTCTACTAATTTTTGAAATTCACGAGATTCTTTAGCACTTAAGCTTCTCGTTGCACCTTTCTTATCTACTGCAAGGTCTTCATACTCTTTCTTCGTAACTACTTCTGGGTTGGATACAACAAATCCTTTACTACTGATAGTGGCAGCACTAGCACTATCTCCACCTACAAGTGGAAAGAACGTACTTAAAACAAAAATAAATGCTAACAAAACTCCTGTGAACTTCTTCAACTTAATCATACTCCTTTTTGTAAATATTTTCTAACTTTGTATATATTCTAAAAATGTAACTAATTCCCTTTTATTCCGCTAAAATATACCAAACAAAAAGTGAGTTTTTATGCAGGAATTTGTTTGATTTCGTAGAATGTCTTAGAAAAAATTCGTATAAATAAAAGGTAAAGTATAGAATTGACGTTCTGAAGACTAAAAGATTTTATTAATAAAGTAAGTTACCTCACAAGTTTTACCTTCACACCTCCCGTGAATCCAACTTGATTAAACCTACCTTTACCTTAGTTCGACATTTTATTTTCCTCCCTCACACATCGAAGAAGGCAGCCACCCCCGGCTGTCTTTTTCATTTCTACTAATATATGAAAGCGGGTATCTTATGAGTAAAACAAAAAATAAACGAATTGGTGAAATGACTAATAGTAGAATGACTTGGAGCTTTGATCCCTCCACTCGTGTTATTAAAAACAAAAAAGGTAAAGGTTCTTATAACCGAAAAAAAGAGCAATCCTGTTGAGGATGCTCTTTTTCTTTTCCTATTCGATTATATCTTCATGGCGGTAAGATAATTCAATTTCACGTAGAATGGGTACCTGATCCCCAGCTGTCTTTAATATTGTTTTAACGTAAACAACTTGCAGCGGTTGAAAGATATCAGTTGAGAAATCAAACTTCTCTGTTAGTCCTTCATCAAAGTACAATTCGTGTTTGGCAGTGTAATCGTTAAATGTAGGACAACCAACCGGTGTTGTTATGTTTGGTGAACCTACATTAGTGAAGCGACGATCTGTCCCCTCTAATGATAACTTCGTAACAAACTCTGCTGTATCTTGTGAATACTCTCGGTACTCCACAATAATATCTTGGAATCCATACATAAAAACTCTTTTATTGTCATGACGGAACCAGTAAGGTTGCTTCACTTTAATCTGCAGTTCTGTGATCTCTCTCTTAGGGAAAGGGAATACTAACTTCCCTGCTTCTGTTATCTCCACTGGAACTTCCGCATTATTGACCTGTTTAGTTGGATAAGTTTCAATACGGCGCCATTCTCCGTTTTGGTTCTTGTATTGAATATCTAAAACACTCATAGAATATTCTGGAGATGGATGTAGTAGCAAGGTATTTGTGTAGATGTTATTGGAGATATCCTGAGGGATTGTTACATGAATGATTCCGTATACCTCTGTTTCACATTCGTTCTCGTTCATTTCAGACTGACGAACCTCCAGCATATCGTTAGGCTTGTTTTCTATACTAGAAGTTTGTTTTTCTGTATTTATATAAACGGATAAATAACACAATTAATAAGTCTTTAATAAAGAGAACCCCAGAAAAAACAATATAAAGATAATATCCCCACCATTAAAATCCGTTATTTCTCACCTTTCTTTCCGTAGGCTTTAGATGTGAAGCTGTTCACACTTTTTTAGACAAAAAAAGAACCTATATCCTAAGATACAGGTTCTTTTCTAGTTATTAAACTTCGTCGCTTCCGAAGAAGTTACGGAATTGTTGAATAGTAGTATCACGGTTTAATGCTGCAATCGATGTAGTCAAAGGAATTCCTTTAGGGCAAGACTGCACACAGTTTTGTGAGTTACCGCAGTTTGCAAGGCCCCCATCAGACATAATTGTATTTAAACGTTCAGCTTTGTTCATTGCACCAGTTGGATGTGCATTGAATAAACGAACTTGTGATAATGGTTGTGGTCCCATGAAGTCTGAATTGCTGTTTACGTTCGGACAAGCTTCTAAACATACACCACAAGTCATACATTTAGATAATTCGTAAGCCCATTGACGTTTCTTTTCTGGCATACGTGGTCCTGGTCCAAGATTGTACGTACCATCGATTGGAATCCAAGCTTTTACCTTTTTCAATGAGTCGAACATACGGCTACGGTCGACTTGAAGGTCACGAACAACAGGGAAAGTACGCATTGGAGCAAGACGAACCGGCTGTTCTAATTGGTCAATAAGAGCTGTACAAGATTGTCTAGGTTTACCATTGATAACCATTGAACAAGCACCACATACTTCTTCAAGACAGTTCATGTCCCAAGCGATTGCTGTAGTGTGTTTGCCTTGTACTGTTACTGGATTACGACGAATTTCCATTAGAGCGGAAATTACATTCATATTCGGACGGTACGCTAATTCAAATTCCTCATCATAAGGAGCTGAATCCGGTGTATCTTGACGAGTGATTATAAAACGGACTGTTTTAGTCTCAGATTTAGTTTCAACCATTTTTTTGCTCCCCCTCTTTAATGTTTCGTAGTGTAATCACGTTTACGTGGTGCGATAAGTGATACATCAATATCTTCATAATGGAATTCAGGCGCTTGATCCAAGCCTTTGAATGTCGCCATTGTTGTTTTCATGAATTCCTCATCATTACGTTGTGGGAAATCAGGTTTGTAATGAGCTCCGCGGCTTTCGTCACGGTTTAAAGCACCAATTGTGATTACACGTGCTAATTGCATCATGTTTTGAAGCTGTCTAGTGAAGGCAGCTCCTTGGTTGCTCCATTTAGCAGTGTCATTGATGTTAATTTTCTTGTAACGTTCCATCAACTCAAGAATCTTGTTATCAGTTTCTTTCAACTTGTCATTGTAACGAACTACAGTAACATGCTGTGTCATCCACTCACCAAGTTCTTTGTGTAGAACATACGCGTTTTCATTACCATCAAGAGACATGACATCATTCCATTTTTCTTGTTGTTGTTTTTCGTAACCATCAAACAATGAAGAAGGAATAGACTCTGAAGTTTTATCAAGGCCTTCAATATATTTAACTGCATTCGGTCCAGCAACTGAACCACCATAGATTGCAGAAAGAAGTGAATTCGCACCTAAACGGTTACCGCCATGTTGAGAGTAATCACACTCACCTGCAGCAAATAAACCTTTAATGTTTGTCATTTGGTCATAATCTACCCAAAGTCCGCCCATAGAATAGTGAACTGCAGGGAAGATTTTCATTGGAACTTTACGAGGATCTTCACCCATGAATTTCTCGTAGATTTCAATGATTCCGCCAAGTTTGATATCAAGTTCTTTAGGGTCTTTATGAGAAAGATCCAGGTAAACCATGTTTTCTCCATTAATACCAAGCTTCATGTTCATACATACGTCGAAGATTTCACGAGTCGCGATATCACGAGGTACAAGGTTACCATAAGCAGGGTATTTTTCTTCTAGGAAATACCAAGGTTTTCCGTCTTTATATGTCCAGATACGTCCACCTTCACCACGAGCAGATTCACTCATTAGACGAAGCTTATCATCTCCAGGGATTGCAGTTGGATGAATTTGAATGAATTCACCATTTGCATAATTTACACCTTGTTGATAAACAATGGATGCTGCTGAACCTGTATTAATCATTGAGTTAGTTGATTTACCGAAAATGATTCCAGGACCACCGCTCGCCATGATGACAGCGTCGCCAGGGAATGATTTGATTTCCATTGAAGTCAAGTTCTGTGCTACGATACCGCGTGCTGTTTGGTCGTCATCGATAACAGCTCCAAGGAATTCCCAGCCTTCATATTTCGTTACAAGGCCTTCTACTTCATAGCGACGAACCTGCTCGTCCAATGCGTAAAGTAATTGCTGACCAGTTGTTGCACCAGCAAATGCTGTACGGCTATGTTGAGTTCCACCGAAACGACGGAAATCAAGAAGACCTTCCGGAGTACGGTTAAACATTACGCCCATACGGTCAAACATATGGATAATCGATGGTGCTGCTTCGCACATCGCTTTAACCGGTGGTTGGTTAGCTAAGAAATCTCCGCCATAAACTGTATCATCAAAGTGGATATATGGAGAATCCCCTTCACCTTTTGTATTTACTGCCCCATTGATTCCGCCTTGGGCACAAACTGAGTGAGAGCGTTTAACAGGTACTAAAGAAAATAAATCTACCTGTTGTCCCAGCTCTGCTGCTTTGATCGTAGCCATTAAACCAGCTAGACCTCCACCAACGATAATAATTTTACCTTTACCCAATTCTGTCACTCCCTTATTTCCATTAGCAAAGCTATGTTTTTCCTAATACTTATAAATAAACTCTATCTTCTTATACGAAAGCGAAAATTGCGCTAACCCCTACATAAGAAAGAAGAACGAAAACGATCAAAGTAACGTAAGTCATGATTTTTTGCGATTTAGGTGAAACTGTTAGACCCCAGCTCACTGCAAATGACCATAATCCATTAGAGAAGTGGAAAATTGTCGAAATGACCCCAACTAAATAAAATGCAATCATAAATGGATTAGAGAAAATCTCTGCCATCATGTCAAAGTCAACCTCTGCACCTAATGCTGCTTGAATTCTAGTTGACCAAACATGCCAAACTAGGAAAATCAACGTAATGATTCCGCTTAGACGTTGTAAAAAGAACATCCAATTCCGGAAAAATCCAAATCTACCCAAATTATTTTTAGCAGTAAACGCGATATAAATCCCGTAAACTGCATGATAAATCAAAGGTAAGAAAATGATGAAGATTTCCAAGAAATAACGAAACGGTATGCTTTCTAAGAAATGTGCTGCTGAATTAAATGATTCCGGTCCCTTTGTTGCCATATAGTTGGTAACTAAATGCTCCAACAAAAACAGCCCGATCGGAATAACTCCAAGTAGTGAATGAAGTTTACGATTCCCAAACTCACGATTTTTTGCCACTAAGTGCCCCCCCTTAATTTGTGAAAAATCATGCAAAGATAAACTGGTGGCTACCTTTTATCTCCGCGTGAAAATAAAGTATAGAGTTTGAAACATCCCTATACTTTCTTACAATTATGTGACATGTCCATTTTACTCCTGACTTCTATGTGCGTCAAGAAAACGGATACAAGAATTCTCTTTTTCAGAATAGATTTTATTGGTTAAAATTGTATAATTTTTAATTGTCAAGATTATAACTTGGAGAAATTAGTAATTAATCTATTAATATCCCGGAATAATTTCTCATTTTTTCCCAATTACGATTGAAATAATAAAAAAACAGTATAATTTGCAAAAGAAAAACGTTTATAATAGATTTACAGAAAGAGGCGATAAACTATGAAAAAAAATATTGCTGCAGCGATAGAAGAAGAAGAAATTCAAACAGAAGAATCTCATGTTCCAGCTTTCGGCTACGAATTAATCCGAGAAGTTTTATTGAACGATATTCTCGGAAAAGATTCTAATCAAATTCTCTATTGGGCAGGTAAACAATTAGCGAGAAAATTCCCACTGAATGGCGAACAGGAAGTTGTTGCATTTTTCCAAAATGCAGGCTGGGGCCATCTTGAAATCATAAAGTTTTCGAAAACCGAGATGGAATTATCCTTAACAGGTGAAATAATCAGCCGTCGCTTAGATCTTCATCCTGACTGTCACTTCCAACTTGAAGCCGGTTTCCTTGCCGAGCAGTTTACACTGCAGAAAAAATTCTTAAGTGAATCGACAGAAGAAATCAAACGCCGTGCAAAAAAAGTGACATTTACCATTCAATGGGATCCTAGAGACCCAATCTAATGAGCCTAAAAACAGACTTACCCTTTTTATCGGAAGTCTGTTTTTCATTAGACTCCAAGCAATCAAACAAGCACTTTTGCATGCTGTCCTAATTTAAACGCTTCATGAAGTGCTTCGACTGCCTTCACCATTTCCTTTTCATTGACGACAGTTGAGACTTTAATTTCAGATGTGCTGACCATTTTCACTTGAATACCTGTGTTAGCCATCACTTCAAACATTTCGGCAGCCACTCCCGGATTAGATACCATTCCTGAACCGACGATAGACACTTTGGCCAATCCGCCCTCCGTTTCTATTCTATCGAATGCCAATTGGTCTTTATTTTTTTCTAGCACGTTTAAAACAGCTTCCGTATCTTCACTTTTTATGGAGAAAGAAAGGTTTGTTGTATCCTCTGCTGTCATGCTTTGGATAATAATGTCAACGTTTATTCGGTTTTTTGCAAGTGTCATGAAAATTGTGGATAATGATCCTAGTGATCGGGGCAAACCATTCACTGTGACCCTTGTAATACTGTCTTCAAAAGCAATACCGCGTACAATTAAATTTTCTTCCATAGTTGCTTCCTCCTCAATGGTAGTTCCTGCTTCTTTCTCCATACTCGAACGGACTTCAAGCGGAATCTGGTGGTTTTTCGCATACTCAACAGCTCTTGGATGAAGGACACCCGCCCCTAGATTGGCAAGTTCTAGCATTTCATCGTAAGAAATAGATTGCAGTTTTCGAGCATCTTTTATGTAACGTGGGTCTGTTGTAAATACACCCGTTACATCGGTATAAATATCACATCGGTCCGCATTTAATGCTGCAGCAATAGCCACTGCAGTCGTATCAGACCCGCCCCGCCCTAGTGTCGTGATTTCTCCATTTGCATCATTCCCTTGGAAACCTGCAACGACCACAATTTTCTTTGCCTGAAGCTGAGCTTGAATTCTCGAAGCATCAATGTTTAAAATCCGGGCATTCCCATGAACGGATTCTGTTTGCATGCCAGCCTGCCAGCCGGTGAAAGAAATAGCTTCACGCCCCGCTTCAATTAAAGCCATCGTTAACAGGGAAATCGTGACCTGCTCTCCAGTCGTCAATAACATATCCATTTCCCTCTTGCTTGGATTTTTGGAAATATCTTGAGCCATGTAAACTAATTCATCTGTTGTTTTCCCCATAGCTGAAACAACGACAACTACCTCATTCCCATTCTCTGCTTCCTCGATTACTCGATTGGCAACATTTTTGATTTTCTCGACACTACCGACGGATGTCCCGCCAAATTTTTGAACGATTAATGCCATCCTAATGCACCCTCTTTATCTTTTTTAGGCAATAAAAAAAGCAATGAGAAATATCTCATTGCTGTGATCACGTATTTAATACAGTAAACACAGTGAGATAGCTCTCCAGGGTATACCCCCTGACAATCCGCCATTTATTAAATGTCAGACCAGAAAAACAAGGCATGAGTCTTGTCCTCCTTCGGCGTTATCCCCTTTCAAAACCTTTCATCGAAGCTCATACTTCTCCAGGTTTTTACTCTTGAATTCCGCACCTCTATCAGCACTTTTAAGTTGTCTAGTTGAAAATTCCTTCTTATCATAGCATAGAGAAATGTAGGTAGCAAGATTATTCTTGCAATTTTCTAACGATTCCTTCAGCTACTCCTTTTGGCATGCCTGCCTCTATAATTTGTTCTACCGATGCCTCTTTAATTTTTTTCAATGAACCAAAATGCCTTAACAATTGCTTTCTTCGTTTTTCTCCGACTCCAGGTATATCATCAAGCTGCGAGTGAACCGCATTTTTCCCGCGTAGCTGGCGATGAAACGTAATCGCAAACCGATGCACTTCGTCCTGAATTCTTTGCAACAGATAAAATTCCTGGCTACGCGAATCAAGCGGTACCAGTTCCAGCGGATTGCCAATCATCAATTGCGATGTTCTGTGCTTTTCATCCTTAATGAGACCAGAAAGCGGAATATCAAGACCCAGTTCATTTTCTAAAATATCTCGAACAGCCTCCACATGACCCTTTCCACCATCAATAATGATTAAATCCGGAAGTGGCAGCCCTTCTTTTAAAACTCGTGAATATCTTCTGCGTACAACTTCACGCATCGATTCATAGTCATCGGGTCCCTGGACAGTTTTGATTTTATATTTGCGATACTCTCTTTTTTCCGGCTTACCGTCAATAAACACAACTAAAGCGGAAACCGGATCACTGCCCTGAATGTTCGAGTTATCAAAAGCCTCGATCCGATGCGGGGTATAGATGCCTAATTGCACCCCAAGATTTTCCACCGCATTGATCGTTCTTGCTTCATCCCGTTCAATCAAAGAAAACTTTTCCTGAAGGGCTATGGCAGCATTTTTATTCGCCAATTTAAGCATATCCTTTTTCGATCCCCGTTTTGGATGAATCGTCTTCACGCCAAGCAGCCCTTCAGCCATTTCCGCATCTACTGACTCTGGCAGCAAAATTTCCTTTGGTTTAAAGTGATTGGTAATCTCGTAAAACTGACCTAGGAATGTAAGAAGTTCCTGATCCGGTTCATCATACACTGGAAACAGGGAAACATCCCTTTCTATCAATTTCCCTTGTCGCACAAAAAATACCTGAACACACATCCAGCCTTTATCATAGGCATAGCCAAATACATCACGGTCGATAAAATCAGTCGTCATCATTTTTTGCTTCTCCATCGTGATATCGATGTGGGCAATTTTGTCACGGAACTCCTTTGCCCTTTCGAAATCAAGCTCTTCTGATGCCTCTAACATTTTTTCTGTCAGTTCTTTTTTTATCTCAGTATGGCCGCCGTTTAAAAATCGGTTGATATCATCCACCATTTTTTTATATTCCTGTTCCTCTACATCATACACACATGGAGCCAGGCACTGCCCGAGGTGGTAATAGAGACAAACGCGATCCGGTAGGGTATTGCATTTTCTAAGAGGATAGATGCGGTCGAGTAATTTTTTCGTTTCATTGGCCGCAAAGGCATTCGGATACGGACCGAAATATTTACCTTTATCTTTTTTGACTTTTCTCGTAATGATTAGACGCGGATGCCGTTCAGCAGTCAACTTGATGAATGGATACGTCTTGTCATCCTTCAGCATGATATTATATTTTGGATCATGTTTTTTGATTAAGTTTAACTCTAAAATGAGAGCCTCAATATTTGACGAGGTAACGATGTATTCAAAATCGTCTATCTCATTAACGAGTCGTAACGTTTTCCCATCATGGGAACCGGTGAAATAAGAGCGCACACGGTTTTTTAATACTTTCGCTTTTCCTACATAAATGATCGTTCCCTGACGATCCTTCATTAAATAACAACCTGGTTGATCGGGAAGAAGGGCAAGTTTATTCTTTATTTGTTGGTTCATACATTCAGCCTCCTGTTCTCCCTTTTTACAATTAATTATATATCAAGATAGCGAAAAAAGCTTCAAGTCCGCAGACTTGAAGCTTTTTTTAGCTAACTTAATATTAAGCGTGTTTTGCAATAAGTTCAGCAAGAGCTTCTTTAGGTTGGAAACCAACAACTTTATCTACTACTTCACCGTCTTTTAGGACGATTAATGTCGGAATGCTCATTACGCCGAATTTTCCAGCTGTTTCTTGGTTTTCGTCTACATCCACTTTTACGATTTTAGCTGTGTCGCCAATTTCAGTATCAAGCTCTTGAAGAACAGGAGCAATCATTTTACAAGGTCCACACCATGGAGCCCAGAAGTCTACAAGAACGACACCTTCGCTAGTATCAGTTGTGAAAGTTTGGTCAGTTGCATTTACAATAGCCATATATATATCCTCCTCAAATTTACTCAAATAACTAAAGACAGTATACCATTGTTACTAGAATCGATGCTAATATTTTGCTTCAGTGGTAGGATGTCCAAAAACAGAGTAAATATACAGGTTTCTTACCTCTTCCTGATAGCTTAATTATTAATTAAAAATACAACACACAAAAAAAAAAGGCATTTATCAGTTAACTGTCAAATGCCTTGTTCCTTACCTATATTGTTTATACTTTAAATGCTTTCTATTACGCGTTCACTTTTAACTTTTTGAATTCTTCTGTTAGTAATGGAATGACTTCAAAAAGATCACCGACAATTCCATAATCAGCTACGTTAAAAATGTTAGCTTCTGGATCTTTATTGATGGCAACGATAACTTTAGAGTTGGACATACCAGCTAAATGCTGAATAGCTCCAGAAATTCCGCAGGCAATATATAGGTCTGGAGTAACAACTTTACCCGTTTGGCCGATTTGCAAAGAGTAATCGCAATAGTCTGCATCACATGCACCACGAGAAGCACCGACTGCACCGCCAAGAACTTGAGCAAGTTCCTTTAATGGTTCAAAACCGTCTTCACTTTTTACGCCACGTCCTCCGGCAATGACTACTTTTGCTTCTGAAAGGTCGACCCCTTCACTTGCTTTTCTCACAACATCTTTAATAATCGTACGCAAGTCTTTAATATCTACACTTAATGTAGAAACATCACCAGAACGGGACTCATCTTTCGGCAATGGTTCAATATTGTTTGGACGAACAGTTGCAAACACAATTCCAGCTGTGACAATTTTCTTTTCAAATGCTTTACCAGAATAAATCGGGCGAGTGAAAACGATGTTTCCGCCTTCTTCTTCAATAGAAGTAACATCGGAGATTAAACCCGATTCAAGCTTGCCAGCTAGTTTTGGCGCTAGATCTTTTCCTAGTGCAGTATGACCGAAGAAAATGCCTTCTGGTTTTTCCTGCTCTATGACAGCAAGCAAGCTTTGCGCATAACCATCTGATGTATATTGTTTTAATTGATCATTTTCAACTGCTACAACTCGGTCTGCACCATACTGGATCAATTCATTCCCAAAATTTTGAACACTGTCACCAACTAAAACACCTACGATTTCTCCGCCATCTGCTGCAAGTTTAGCCGCACCGATTGCTTCAAATGATACATTTCTTAGTGAACCGTCGCGAACTTCGCCCAATACAAGAAACTTTCTAGCCATTTATAAAAACCTCCTGTGCTCTATTTTATCTTTTTGTTGTGTGTAGTATATTTTGAAAAGAACCGCTTCTATTAAATTACTTTTGCTTCACTGCGTAATAATTGAACAAGTTCGCTAACTTGATCGCTAATCTCGCCGTTCAGCACTTTTCCAGCCTCTTTTTTAGCAGGAAGGTAGATTTCAATTGTTTTTGTTTTTGCTTCAACATCTTCTTCTTCCAAATCCAAGTCGTCCAATTCTAATTCTTCAAGTGGTTTTTTCTTCGCTTTCATGATTCCTGGCAAAGAAGGATAACGTGGTTCGTTTAATCCTTGTTGAGCTGTTACTAGCAATGGAAGAGAGGCTTCGATTGTTTCAGAATCTCCTTCAACGTCACGGATAACGCTTACATTTCCAGCAGCGATGTCCAATTTAGTGATTGTTGTAATATATGGAATTCCCAAAATCTCAGCAACGCGCGGACCTACTTGGCCGGAGCCTCCGTCGATTGCTACGTTTCCAGCAATGATTAAATCAGCATTTTTACCTTTTAAGTATTCACCAATAATTTTGGCAGTCGTGAATTGATCGCCATTTTCTATGTCGTCTTCAATATTTATTAATACGGCTTTGTCAGCACCCATAGCAAGCGCAGTGCGCAATTGCTTTTCAGCTTCTTCAGTTCCAACGGAAATAACCGTTACTTCTCCACCTTGTGCATCACGAACTTGGATTGCTTCTTCTACAGCATACTCATCGTATGGGTTAATGATGAATTCTGCTCCATCCTCATTAATTTTCCCGTTAGAAAGTGTAATTTTTTCTTCTGTATCAAATGTTCTTTTCAGCAGCACATAAATGTTCACGATAATACCTCCCGAATAATTTGAGTTTTGAAGATTATGAATTTTTTAAACATACTACTTGTATTCTTCAGATTTCATCAAAATCCTGCATAATGTATAAAAATAAGTTATTAATTCACTAGTTTTGACATGAAACACTACTATTTCCCTTTAAATATTGCTTCTCTTTTTTCGATAAAAGCACCAATTCCTTCTTTTGCATCAGCAGTATCGAAGGCTTGGCAGAATAGGACAGCTTCTCTTTCTACACCTTTATAGTAGGAATCATGCTTAGTATAATTTAATAGTTCAATAGTCGACTTTAATGCAAGAGGGCTTTTCTTTGCGATTTTAAAGGCTAATTCCTTCGCCTTCGGAATAAGTTCTTCATCTGTGAAGGCATGATTAGCTAATCCACATTGCACAGCTTTTAATCCTGTAATTGGCTCACTTGTAAATAGCATTTCAGCGGCCATTGCCGTACCGACATAACGAGGTAACCGTTGTGTGCCTGCAAATCCAGGAATTAATCCAAGCTGTAGCTCAGGCAAACCTAGTTTTGCTCTTTCTGTTACTAAACGGATGTGACAGGCCATAGCCAGTTCCAATCCCCCGCCAAGCGCTGCTCCATGAATAGCTGCAATAACCGGTTTTGGAAAAGATTCAATTTTTTCAAATACAGATTGACCATTTTTGGTCAGTTTCTCGAAAGCTTTACCGTTTTCTACCTCTGTAAACTCTTTAATGTCTGCTCCAGCAGAGAAAAACCTACCTTCTCCATGAAGAAGGACAACCCGTACGTTCTCGTTCTCCGCAATTTGATCGAAGGCTTGTGACAGCTCTCTAATGATTATCGAAGACAACGCGTTTGCAGGTGCATGATTAATCGTTATAAAAGCAACATGATTCTCGATTGAAAGCTTAAGGTATTCCATATCTATCCCTCCCGGCATGCTAGTCAAACTTTTTCGAAAATTCAATATGTATCACTTCCCCATAAAACTGGAAAGCTGATTAATCGATTTTTTTGAGGATGACTAAGCCACCCTCTATTAAAATCGTTAACTTTTCAAGCTGCATCCACCCAGTAGAAGGCGGTGAACATCTTTTGCAAGGTCTGAGAGTGAATACTTTTGCTCATTCATCACCCAAGTTGTCACTGTTTCGTCAATCGTTCCAAAAATCATCTGCCTAGCAAGTAAATGATTTAAATCCGGCAGAAATTCGCCGTTCTCTTTTCCGTCTATAATGATCTGATCAATTAAATTTAAATATCCTCTTAACACATCATTAATTCTTAGGCGTAATTCTTTATTCGACTGTCTTAATTCCAACTGAGTGACGATTGCTAAATTCACGTCTTCTGAAAGGATTTGAAAATGTTTTTGAATGAGCACATACAGCTTTTCTGAAGCTGAGCTCTTTCCCTTAAGTTCTTCTTCAATCTGTTCTACAAAATAGCCCATCTTTTCATGAAATAATGATATTAAAATATCTTCTTTATTTTTAAAATAAAGATAAATGGTGCCATCCGCAACGCCTGCTTGCTTGGCGATTTTGGATACTTGTGCTTGATAATAGCCGTTTTGGGCGATGATGATAACGGCTGCATCAATAATTTGATTATACTTCGGTCTGTTGCTTTTCACTGGATGTCCCCTTTCAGAAAATGAATGAATCATCATTCATATTTCTATCATAAAATGGCGACCCTTTACTGTCAAGCAAAAACTTCTTAAGAGTCCTACACATTCCAATATGTTTATTGTACAGCTCAGATCTTTAGGTTGTCCAGTTGTTCTGTAAAAACACGGAGCTAAATGAACAATTGCTCCGTAAGAAGGTTAAGCTTCTTTACGCTTCTTTTCTTTCCTCTGATATTTTTTTCTTTTCTTCATCAATAAGGACTCTGCGTAATATCTTTCCAATCGTCGTTTTAGGAAGTTCCTCTCTAAATTCATAGCTGCGCGGTACTTTATAGGAAGCTAGACTCTTTCTCGCAAACTTATTCAATTCTTCTTCTGTCACACTTGCACCTTTTTTCAGAACGACATAGGCTTTGACCGTCTCACCACGATATGGATCTGGGATTCCTGCCACGACTACCTCCTGAATGGCCTCATGCTCATATAGTACTTCTTCGACCTCACGAGGGTAAATATTGAAGCCGCCTGCAATGATTGTATCTTTTTTCCTTTCGACTACATAAAAGAAACCTTGCTCATCCATGTAACCTAAATCGCCTGTAAGCAGCCAGCCGTTTTTAAATGTGTTTTCCGTTTCTTCCGGACGATTCCAGTATCCCTGCATTACCTGCGGCCCTTTTATTGCAATCTCACCAATTTCATTCGGCGGAAGCTCTTCGCCACTTTCTAGTGACAGAATTACTGAGTCCGTATCCGGCCAAGGCAATCCAATGCTTCCTTTAACCCGAGGCTGATCCCAAATAAAGTTGGCATGGGTAACCGGAGATGTTTCCGTAAGACCAAAGCCTTCAACCAGCTTCCCGCCCGTAATTTTCTCAAACTGCTCTTGAATCTCTAATGGAAGTGGTGCTGAACCGCTTATACAAGCATTGATAGAAGAAAGATCATATTTTGCAAGATCCGGATGGTTCAAGAGACCGATATACATCGTTGGTGCGCCTGGAAACATTGTTGGTTTCTGCTTTTGAATTGTTTTCAGCGTTGCTTTAACATCGAACCTTGGCATAATGATCATCGTGTTCCCTTCCATAACGGAAAGAACCAATACAGTCGTCATACCGTACACATGGAAAAATGGAAGAATCGCTAGAATCCGTTCTTCACCACGTTTATTTTTATAAAGCCAAGCATTACACATTTTCGTATTTGCAAGCAAGTTCTTATGGGTGAGCATAACCCCTTTAGGAAAACCGGTTGTTCCTCCTGTATATTGTAAAAGGGCCAGGTCATTCTGCACATCAATCGGCTCAGCGACTTCTTCTGGTATTTTTCGTTTCATGATTTCAGTAAATAGATGGTGATTACCCGCATGCTCCACATTGATGACAATACCGTATTCCTTTTTTTGAATAAAGGGATAGATAAGATTTTTCGGGAAAGGCAAATATTCTTTGATGGCGGTTATAATGATGTGTTCTATTTCTGTTCTTGGGGCAACCGCAGTGACACGGGGAAATAAAATATCCATCGCTACGATTATTTTCGCTCCGGAGTCTTTCATTTGATACTCGAGTTCGCGTTCCGTATAGGTTGGATTAGTTTGAACTATGACTCCCCCAGCCATTAGTATCCCAAAAAAGCTAATGACACCTTGCGGACAGTTAGGAAGCATGACGGCAACTCGTTCTCCCTTTTGAAGACCGATACCTTTTAAATAGGCTGCGAACTTTAAAGCTGATACGTACACTTCTTTGAAGGTTAATTCCTTTCCCTGGAAATGAATCGACACCTTATCAGGAAATTCATCAGCGGACTCTTTCAAAAATGAATAAAGAGGTTTATCTTCATACGACAAAACAGCTGGTATTTGTTCCGGATAAATAGCTTGCCACGGCTTATTGCTCATTTGCCCCCTCCTTCTGAATATTCTCAATACTCTTTTCCATTATAATACAACCGGGATTTTCTTACAATTGCTGAAATTTAGAAAAAATAAGCATAAAGGCTGATAATCAGTTGTAGAGCAGTGAAACCTCGAATCTTTAAGATTTATAGGTAGGGGTTCTAAAATAGAGTAAAGGGGCAGGTAGATTGATACTTTCCTTACTTCTCGCGTAATTTTTTCTTAATTTGTTCACTTAATTTTCAAGTTCAGTCGTAAAAAGTTAAATGATATGAAATGAGTTTATCGCAATATGCCGGGGTTTATTAAAATATTTAATAAGAGAAGGCTGCTTTTCATAAATAACTTTGTATGGCTCCTAAGAGATTTAATCTAACGGATTAATTCATTCTACATTACAAAATTATTGAATGAGTTGATTCTTTTTTTTCTTCCTATAAGAGATTGCTGCTGATATTGTGTTGGTGTAACACCTTCATGTTTTTTGAACACCCTTGCAAAATAATTTGGATCGGAGAATCCACATTTCTCGCTTACTTCCATTACGTTTTCCCTGCTGTAGGTCAAACATTTTTTCGCTTCTTCAAGTCGACGGACCGTAACATATTGAGTAATCGTATAACCAGTCTCTTGTTTAAAAAGTCTGCTAAGATATTGGCCACTAAGAAAGACCAACCTGGATAAAGTATCTAAATTTATATCTAAGTGATAGTTATTTTCTATGTATTCCATGACTGTTAAAATATCGTCATGTTCACAGGGTGCTTTTAAAGAAGCTGAAACCGAGCGTTTTACTAAAGGTATATATTTGTTTAAGGCTTGCTCGATTTCTTTCGGGTGAGCAGGTTTTAATAAATAGTCACCTGTTCCTGACTTAGACGTTTTAAATGCTATGTAACTTTCATCGTACCCCGTTAGGAAAATAATTTGGCATTCCGGAACATCTCTTTTGATCATTTCCGCTGCCACCAAGCCATCCATGATAGGCATTTTAATATCCATAAGGATAACATCCATTCGATTTTGTTTAGCTATGTTCATGGCCTCCACCCCGTTTGTAGCTTCGAATAATTGGCTTATTCCTAGATTTGCTCTTTTAATTATCATTGTTAGCACTTCTCGTTCTAATGGTTCATCATCCACAATCATTACCTTCAAGACAAAACACCTCCTGGATTAGGGATGACTATCCGTACCTTCGTGCCATTTCCAGGTTGGCTTTCTAACGCTGTAATACCGTACTCTTCCCCAAAATAAAATTGAATTCGCTTATGGACATTATTCATCCCAATTCCTGTAGTATGACTATTTTTTCTCACACTTGGTTGTAAAAAAATAGAGGATAACGTTTCCTTTGTCATCCCCACTCCGGTATCAGAGATTTCTATTACGACATTGTCATTTTTTATAAAAACATGAATTTTTATATCAACTGTACTATTATTTGGTTCAAACCCGTGAATGATAGCGTTTTCAATTATAGGTTGAATAGAAAGAATAGGCATTTTCAATGCTTCGGCATCAACTTCTACTATTTCTTCGTATTGAATTCTGTTACGAAAACGAGACTGTTGAATACTTATGTAATTTTTAACATAATCCAATTCTTCTTTTAACGAAACATGCTGATCTATATTACGCAGACTGTACCTCATGATTTTAGCCAATGAATACGTCACTTTTTGTGTTTGTTCCGCGTTCTCTAAATAAGCTAATCGGGAAATAGTGTTTAATGTGTTAAATAAAAAATGAGGATTAATCTGGGATTGCAATACCTTAAACTGTGCTTCCTCAAGAAATTTCTCCAGTGTGGCACGAACCTCCATCTCCTCCATCAACTTTTGATTCTTCTCATTTAACTCATCCTGCGCAAGATTATTAGCACCAGTTTTGATAATATAATTAGCTACTAGCTGAAGCATTTCTATTACTGCTTCAATTCGCTTGCGACCTGTAAATTCAATCTTCTCTACATAAAGCTGTATGAGCTCTTGATCCATTGGTATATGTTTTATTTTCTCCCTAATCTGGTTCACATGCTTTTCATCACGATTTTCTAACAGCACCTGGCCACATAAAACAGATCCAAGGTACTCCCCATTAAGAATAATAGGAGCAGCTATATCAACTAGACCAGAATGGCAATAATGCAAGATGGGCTTTGCCTGTTTTGCTGCAATGAGCCCCACCTTTTGATCCGACAATACACAGCATTGCAAACCTTCTTGGGAGGAGCGCATATGGTTACAAAAACTTGTGAAATTAGTTGGTATGGTTACAGGTATCCCCTGCTGATCCGCAATTATTACTCCAAAACCGGTAGCATCTGAAAAGCGTTTCTGGATATCCTGAAGAATATCCACATTCACAACATTACGTAATGTCAACATAGTTAACCTATACCTCCACATTAATTATCTTTTTATTTTGAAAATTAAAAATCATATGTCTTTTTACATTATAACTAATTAATTTTCAATAAAAAGTATAAAGTTCCGGAGTCAACCAAATAAATTTTTTTGTGAAATAAAAAGACTTGAAGACATGCTGCGTTAGAACTAAGAAAGCCTTCTTTCTGATGTTAGACTTGGTGCAAATTCGGTTCAATTGTCCCTGTCTGATGATTTACATAACGAGCTAGTACAAATAAGTAGTCAGACAATCGATTTAAATATTTTATTACAATTGGATTTACCGGTTGTTCTTTGTTAATTGCGATTGCATTACGTTCCGCTCTTCGGACAATGGTTCTTGCACTATGAAGTGATGCACCGATTGGACTTCCACCAGGCAAAATAAAATTAGTAAGAGCTTTAAGGTGTTCTTCCATTTTATCTATTTCTTTTTCCAAGAAGTGAACATCTTCTTCTTCTATCGGCCACCCCACTTGTTTCCCTATAGGAGTAGCTAATTCTGCTCCAATGTGAAACAATTTCGTTTGAATAATATGTATTGTTTCCTGTAATGACTTCCATTTCTCTTCGGCAGGAGCAAAAGAAAAAGCTAACCCAATCATGGAATTGGCCTCATCACATGTTCCGTAAGCTTCAACATACACAGATGCCTTTGACACTCTCTTTCCATATACGAGACTTGTTTCACCTTTATCACCAGATTTAGTATAAACCTTCATTACTTACACCCTCTCTATTTTTTTTGATAATTATATACCGCTCTCATCATGAAGCTTTTCATAAAAAATGATAATCGCTAAACCAGAAATCGGTGGAATTCTGATTGTTAAGAGGCTTAAAAAATCTCTGCATTATGGGAAATCACTCTGGTATCAATGCCCTCATTTCAGTTCACGTTATTTAAGGCGAATGTCCATAAAAGCCCAGTTGATTCATGTAACAATCAGTGAAGAAGATAAGGAACCTCCACTGATTGTAATTTTGCTTTATTCATGGAGAATCCCAATTAATTTTTAAATTCATACAGTGCATCAACTGCACTCTGAGCTACGCGTATATCTTCATCAACGGAGCCACCACTTACACCTACTGCTCCGATAATTTGCCCGTTATTATACAATGGAATGCCTCCGCCAAATACAACAACCCGTCCGTTATTTGTAGTATTAATACCATAAAGTTCTTTTCCATTTGCAGCTACTAGAGCCAAATTCTCTGTCGTCATTTTCATGGCTATTGAAGTCCACGCTTTGTTTTGCGCAAGTTCAACGCTTACCAATAAAGCATCATCCATTCGGTGACAGGCGACAAAATTCCCTCCTTCATCCACAATGCTTATAACCATAGGTACTTTAATTTCGTTCGCCTTCTTTTCAGCACTCTCAATCAGATTTTTTGCTAATGTTAAATTGATATGACTCATTTTCCGCCACCCTTTCCTCTTAAAAAGCTAATGGCAATCCTTTAACTAAACGAGCTGCGTTCTTCCCTAATTTGCGACCGTTTTGAATGATGTCTTGTAAATAAGGTTCTTCCTGCTTCAAATTCTCGTGATGTACACATATATTCCCAACGCGATCGATGCCAATCCCCACTTTCAATGGAGACATACATGCTGCTTTACTCCCTAGTTCAATATAGTTGCTCGCTTTATCACATTTTTGTACTAAAAACGAAACCCCTTCTTCTTCTAGTCCTGCACATATTTCTTGAATTTGATTAACATTAAGAGCGCTGTCGTACAAAATTGCAATGTTTACTTCACGTTTATTCATTTAAATACCTCGTGCCTGACAGAGGCTAATATCAATCCAGTAGCCACTGCATTTCTCGGACCTTCTGTGCCGCGTATATTGGCAAAACCTGCTACAATCCCGTACTTACCCAATTCCTCTGTTAACATTTGTGGAATTTCAAAGTCTAGTGCAGATCCCCCCACCATAACGACAAAAGAAAGGTGCTTTAAATTACCTGTGGGGATTACCCGCTTAAGGGCGCGCAGCGCATTCGTCACAAACACCCTCCGTTTTGCACTTCTTCGGGTATCTCTAATTTTCTCCATAGATGCTTTGGTTGCTAAAGGGATAAGATCATCTTCTTCCCGGATTACAACTTTCCCAAATGTATATGGAGGAAAAGGGGTTTCAGAAAATAGCATCGTTCCGTCTTCTAGCTGCATATGGAATAAACTTAATACTTTTCCTAAAGGATGCTTTTTTATTTTTTCAGCGAGTTCCTTGTTGCCTAAAGCGAGTTCAGAATTTATGAGCATCGTGACCATGTCCCCTGCCCCAGCCAAGTGACTCGATTTAATTTTGCCCGATTCATTCATCATTGCAGCATCAGTAGACCCTCCACCCATATCGAGAATTACGATTGGCTTTCTCGTACCAGGGGTCGTTAGGGCTCCTCGAATGGCCATTTCCGCTTCAATACCGCCAATTTCTACGGCGACGCCAATTTCCTTTTCCAATAAAGAAGCCACTCTTTGGACAGGAACTTTGTCTGTTTTAACCATTGAGGCTAAAGCGACTCCGCTTTCCATGGATAGCTCACCCGCCATAGCCCCGTTAATTGAAGTCGGGATTACTGCATCAACGGCGAGAAAGTCAGAGATTGTAATATCATTTGGTAATTGTCCAGTGAGTTGGGCTAAATCATGCCGGAGACCATTAAACATCCCTCCAACATTGGTGCCTGTTTCTCCATAGACGTCTACCAATACTTCTAGCTTTTCATAAGTATTCATTATCGCTGCAGCTCCATCATTAATGGACACTTCTAGCTTTTGGTTATTCGCTCCTTTTAGAAGGACCCTTCCCGCTTCTATTTTTCGTTCGACAACTTCCCCTTTTGGTGTTCGAATTACCACCGCTGATCGATTGCCAACTAATGCTTTGGCAACTAACGCAATTTGTATCGTTTGGTCAGGATCCAATTGAAAAACAGTAGAAAGACCGTATGGATTGCTTAACGTCCGAATCACATGGCCCGGTAAAGCCACTTCTACTGCTGCTAATTTCAACAGAGGAACTTTTTCAATCATAGCTACCTCGTCCACGATGGGAATCTTTTTGTTCAGACGATTGTGTATTAATACTCCATCATCTTTTTGTACAACGGCACCGGTGATAGAAATCCCTTGACTTACTACCCGATTCAATTGGTGAGCAGCCCACTCATAATCAAAGTTTCTAGGGATAACAGCAATATAGTCTTGCCCCTTTTTTTCTACGTCCAATAATTGATCAATCAACACCGTTATTCCCACTCCTAACCCTGCTCCACCCGGAGTATCAGGGTTATGACCTATCATAGAAGATTCCGTGATAATGGTTTCGCTAATGAGATCCATGGCCAAATCACCTATAACCGGCACAGCATCATTCAAGCGAATAAGATCAATGTCTTTTAACTCGATGCCTGCTTTTTTAGCTGCTTCCTGCAAAGCTAGGCGAATGCCTTTCACGTTATCAGTCGTTCCTTTTATACCCGTTGTTTTCACTAAATACTGTGAAAAAAACTCTGTATGGTTTCCTTCCACACTTGCAATCGCCACTTCCGTTGATGAATTTCCGATATCTACACCAGCTAGAATCTTTTTCATCACTCTTTAATCCTCATTCCTCTTTAGCCTTCCTCGTCTTTCATACACATCTGCAGCTTCGCGAATTAATTTTGCATTCTCTAATGCCCCATACTCTTCTTCTAATTCATTAGCTATCGCTAAAAGCTGTTCTTTAGTCGAACGATTAGGGCGCATTGCATTATAAATTTGTAAGATACGGGCATCGGAAATATTAATCATTTCCGATGCTCTACGGAAGTTTTTTGCCAGCTGTGTTCTTCCTAAACTTTCACTAATATCTGCGTGCATTTCAAGCGTTTTTGGACTGATACGCAAGTCTGTTTCAGTTACGTCTCCTTTTAAAGCAGCATCCAATGTTAAATCATTGTAGGGTTTTTCTGTACGTGAAAATAATAAATCAGGCCTTTTTATCCCGAGTGGATAGTCATTTTTTGTTAAATTTACCTTTTTTTTCGTTGTTAGATTTTCCATCTGAATTCCCTCCTAGTCTTTAATTAAAAATTCTACTTTTAATTCAACTGGCTTTTGATCTGGAATAATAGATTGGCACTCTTTTAAATAGAGCAAGGCCGCTGCTGCTTGGTATTTAGGCCGTGTCATTTCGTCATTTAACACCGGTACAGGGCTAGGGCTTTCCCCTAGCGCGTACATGGCCGCGTTTCGTCCAATCGCCCTATACATGTCTAACGTAATTAAAGGTGATTGAGGAAATAATTCAAGATTGGTGAGCGGGTCTAAATCTCGTTGATGGATTACTGCTGTTCCCCTAGATTGCAGGCCTATACTGATTCCTGAACCACTCATTTGGGCTCCTCCATGTGCCATAAAAGCCAAATCAGCAGTGCGCAAGCTGCGAATGACCCGTGGTACGGCACCTTGCTCTTCAATCCCGGAAAGGATTTCACGTAGGACAGAAGCGTGATCGACTTTCACAATTGTTTTATTCATTTCTTTTCCAAAAGCAGGAGCGATCGCTACGATCACTTCTCTCGGATTTGTTCCTTTCGTGGCCGTTCCGATATCTGTTAATTTCATCTCTATTAAAAATGTTGTCGTCATATTCAATTCCCCCTTAATCAAAATCTTGCGGACTAATGGCTTGACGAATGTTTTTAATTTCTTCCCATCTTTCCGGACTGAGTCGATAGCCCGTCCCAGGTCCCTTGTAATCGTTTTCATCATTTACCGCACTTATAACCACATTATCTTTATTAATAATGGCTGATGTATGTAAATAGTCACCAGCTACCCTATGTTTCAACATATTGAAAATTCGTTCTGCAGTTTGTCGATAGCCACGCTTAGCTAAGATAAGAGCTACATCAAAACCTGAAATCCCATCTCGTAGTATTCGCTCTGCTGCCTTTAAATCTTCAACAACATTACGCTGCGGCATATCTACACTGCTGTTAGCATAAGTAGCCGCTTCGATTTCCTCATCTGTAATCACAGGGAATCCTAGCTCTTCGAAAATAACTTGTAAAGCTTTTGCTGCTTGATAACGGGTTTTGATAAGGCTTTCTTCATCCACCGGTTTTAATCCGCCGTCCACCATCATATCTCTTTGAATAATTAAGTAATCGTCCAAATCACTAGAATCCATATTAGAGCCTGCAAACATATCCTCATTGTTTGGTACAGCAGCAAATCCGGCAAAGATAAAATCTGTACCAGGAAGCATTTGACATAGCATTTTAGCGCTGCGTCGGATTTCCGAATGAGAAAAGGTTTGGTCATTTCCCGAAGCTACCTCCATATCAAACAATGTAGTAGCTAGGTTTTCTGCTAAGACAGCGCGGATTCCACTCGGTACCGAGGCTGGTATGCCAATACAACTGATGGAACCGTTTTGCAGCCCTTGAACGCCCGCTCCTTTCGCCATCATGACACAGCGAATCTCTAAATAAAGCATTGATTTTCCTTCTGCTCCGGCCATTTGCACCTCGGAACCAGTACCTGATGTAAAGCGCATTTTAGCACCTCTTGAAGCATAGGCAGAGGCTAAAAATGATTTCGACCAAGGCGTGTCATCCCCATCCATGAAGACTGATTCCGTACCATAGATAGAGACAGTTTCCGCATAAGAAGTCATTCCAAGCATTGCTAAGCGAAGTTCCGTCGCTTCTTCTAAAGAATCTTGAGTCAAGATTCCATTCCTTGCAGTTTGGGAACCTACAAGTAATGCCAATGCGTTAAAGGGGGCATAACGGGCAACTCCGACAGTTGTTTCTTGTTCATCAAATCCATAGAGTCCGGCTTCGGCAGCGTCTGCTGCCATTAATACAGGATTATCTCGTACATTCGTCACATGACATTGGTTAGACGGTGTTTTCCTTGCCCTCATTTTTTGTAAAGCCATCATCATTTCAACAACATTCATATGATTTAGGACTTCTAGAACTTTTGCGGGTGTGAGCCCTTTTGACAATCTAACAATTTCTGAACGAGACACATTAATATCCACGAGTTTCTTAGCAATCTCCAAGCTGTCAAGAGCCATGACTTGTTCGGTTAAGCTTCTATCTATTGTGTAATCTGCAATAAATTGATCTAACATATCAAAGTCTTCTCGTCTTTTCCCATCCAACTCTACTATCTGACCATTTTCTATTGTAATAGAAGGCTTGGGATCATTAGGGCTCGACATAGCAACAAATCCCATTTCAGGCCATTCTTTAACAAATCCATCTTTATTGACCGGTCTTTCTTCTAAGATCTCAAATCGTTTTGAGCGTAGCATAAGCGAATCCCTCTTTCTATGATTAGTTAGTTATTGAATAGCCTACATTAATGAGTTAATAAAAGAAGTAGAGACTTCTTCTTGGGTACAATAGCCACAATCAAAAGGCAATATTAAGGGCTTAATGATAATGATCTCCACCCTTTTTTAGCTTGGATATCATATTCTACTTTGTTAACTGTTTGATGGAGTTTTTATGACAATGTCCCTCCTTAAATTTGTTTCGTTTGTTTTATTATAATTTTCAGAATTATATATGTACCTAGACACAATTTGCATTCACTAGCATTTTTTTTACTTTTTAGCTATTAAATTTATTGATGAGTGACTAAACTCCGATTTTGAATTAGCCTTTGGTGTTTGAACACAGTATCTTAAGAAAACTCCTAACCTTGCAGACCTTAAAAAATGGAACAAAAAAAGGAGTAATCTTTACTCCTTTTTGAACTTTAGTTTTTAATCCTATACCAATATTTATATTTTTCTTCAAACCCTAATTTAGCGTACAGGTTTAATGCAGGGGCATTCGATAATATAACCTGTAGGTAAGCATATTTCGCCCCATTTTCTTTTCCCCAATGCAAGAGATTTTTATTGAGTTTTGCTCCATACCCTTGGTTTCGAAATTTTTCTTGCGTAACAATATTGAACAACCCTAAGTATTCGCCTTCTAAAACACCCAGTCCACACGCTAACACTGTTCCGCTATCATCAGTCAGCAACATAAAGCATCTGTCTGGAATAATATTCTCTAACATTTTTTTAAAAATTGTTTGATCATGATCACTTATATGGTTTAACAGACAGAAATTACGAAACCAGTTTTCATTTAATTGATTATAATTGAACTACCCACCACTTATCGACCTTACGGTCTGATTGAAGTGGGGGATTCCTAAGAACATTAGCCTATCGGCCAATTTTTAATTAGGCTACTCCCGTAATTCCTACGGTTAGAAGCCTTATGGCTTCATTCATTAGATTGAGTCCTGCGTTAATATCTCGATCGTGGTAAGTAGAACAAAAAGGACAATCCCATTCACGAAGATTCAGATGTTTAACGTCTTTATTTTGGTAACCGCAGCTAGAACACAATTGGCTAGAAGCAAACGTTTTAGATACGGTCACGATTTGTTTACCATACCATTTTGCTTTGTATTCCAACATTTTTTTGAATTGGTACCAAGATACTTCACTAATAGCTTTAGCTAGTATGTGATTTTTCATCATATTCGACACTTGCAAGTCTTCCATTCCAATAACATCGTGGTTTTTGATGATTTCGGTAGAAACTTTATGTAAGTAATCCATTCGGGCATTTGACATTTTTTCGTGTAGGATAGCCACTTTTCGTTTTTGTTTTTGATAGTTTTTGGCTTCAGCCAATGGTTTATTTTGATTCAAGGCTATTTCTTGTCGCCTTGAAAGAATCCGTTGTGCTTTGGCCAATTTCTTTTCGACCGTCCGGAAGAATTTTGGATTTTGATAGACCGTACCATCTGAAAGAATAGCAAAGTTCTTCAAACCAACATCTACACCGCACGAACGATTCGTTTTAGGAAGTACTTGTACATTGGTTTCGGCTAAAACGGAAATGAAATATTTACCCGAAGGGTTCCGCCTGATTGTGGCATTGATGATTCGCCCTTCGACTTCGCGGCTTTTAGCAAAACGAACTAGACCGAGTTTTGGCAATTTGATTTTGTTTCCAACAATTCCAATATTCCCATTCGTATGTTTAGTTGTATAGGACTGGATAGGATTCTTTTTCGATTTGAAGCGTGGTGACTTGTTTTGCTTTTTATAATATCGACTATAGGAATCTGCTAAATTTTCCACCGATTTCTGTAAGGCAATACTGTCTACTTCTTTCAGGAAAGAATACTCTTTCTTTAAAGCTGGAAGTTCTTTGATTGTTGCGTATTTATTCAGAAAAGAACCTTTCCATTCATTAGAGGGTAATTGGCCGTTCTGCTTCATTTCTTCACAGATATACCAGTAGGCATCTTTCTCCTTTTGTTTGCCTAAAAAGAAGTTATAGACAAAACGGGAGCAGCCGATCGTTTTATTGATTAGAACTAGTTGTTCTTTAGTTGGATAGATTCGAAATTTATAAGCTTTGTTTACGACCATTGGTTTCACCCCCTTATAGTTATTATTAACCACCGAACGTATGTTTGTCAAAAGATTACTTTGGCTTATGCCAACCGCCATTCATCTCCCCTTACCGTTGGGCTCTCGCCCTTCACACGTTTGAAGAGGGAATATTCTGGCGGGAAATGATAAATTTACGTTTGCAGTGCCGGTAAAGCGTTCATTGATAGTTCTTCAATCTTTTGTATCAGTTTAGACTGATACACTTTTCGTCCTCCTCTTCCAAACTGTCAATATAACCATTTATACACTCAAAACATCATTTTTTAATAGGAGCTCAAATAAAAGAAGCGACACAAAGGCCGCTTCTATCAGGTGAAGAATATCATATAAATGATTCCAAGCAGAAAAAAAATTCCGCAACAAACGATTAGGATTTTTGCAAGTTTCTCCACAGTTTTCTCCCTCTCATGCAGAGCATTAAGAAATTCCAGCGCCGATGACAAAAGATAAAGCGATTGAAATGATCATCGATAGGAATCCAACTGCCCGATTATCTTTTTGTATCTCTTCATCTATTTTAAATCCAGGCGTCATAAATTCAAAAATAAAATAACCGATCAGCAGCAGGACAAATCCGTATACGCCCCAGCCAATCATTGTAATTATCGAGTTCTGAAGGAGAATAGATTGTTGAAATACATAGGCAATCCCAAAAATCTTGCCGCCTGTGGCCATCGCGACAGAAAGATTTCCCTGTTTGATTTCCTCCCAATTTTTGTACTTTGTGACAAGTTCAAAAATGGCTAAAAAAACAATAATGCACAAAATAACAACACTGTAACGAGCAGCTATATATACATATTCATTTTCCCACATGTTCTCCATGGTACAACTCCCGAATGGTAACTGACCATCCGGCTTGGCAGAATAGCCGGAATGACCACTTTCCTTTATTTAAATTCTACCACCGTCACACCTGTTCCACCTTCTGCAGCCTCGCCGAACCGAATTCGTTTGACAGAGCGGTGATGTTTCAAGTATTCCTGAACACCTGACCGGAGAGCTCCCGTTCCTTTACCGTGAATGATAGAGACACTCGAATATCCGGCCAGCAGAGCATCATCAACATATTTCTCCACTCTGGACAGTGCATTTTCGAAACGTTCCCCACGAAGGTCAAGCTCAAGGCTAACGTGATAATCTCTTCCTTTTATCGTGGTAAGAGGTTTCGTTTCTTTTACTTTTGTAGTCTTAATGAATTCTAAGTCAGATTCCTTTACCTTCATTTTCATGATTCCGATTTGAACCTGCCATTCATTACTTGAAGCTTTCTCAATTAGATGACCTTTTTGTCCAAAGCTAACAACCTTAACTTCATCTCCAGGTTTTAAGCTTTTATCCAACGGTTTAGCCACTTTATTTGCTGATTTTTTTATTTTAGGCGCTGCATCTTCAAGTCGCTTTTTCGCGTCGATTAATTCATGCTCTTTGACATCAGCATGCTTTTCAAGACGCAGTTTACGTAAATCAGCAATAATTGCTTCCGCTTCTTTTTTTGCATTTTCCACAATGGCAGCTGCTTCTTTTGCTGCCTTTTCGACCATCGCATCCCGTTCTTCATGGTATTCACCAATTTGCTTTTGAAGGTCTTTATGAAGAATTTCAGCCTGTTTCAGGTGATCTGCGGCTTCTAGTTCCTCTTCTTCGGCCTTCTTACGGATATCTTCAAGGGACGCTATCATATTCTCAACTTTATTCGTATCTTCACCGATATGGCTGCGGGCGTGGCTAATAACGCTCTCTTCCAAGCCAAGACGCTTGGAAATTTCAAACGCATTACTCCGCCCCGGTACACCAATCAACAGTTTATATGTTGGACTCAAGGTTTCTACATTAAATTCAACACTTGCATTTATGACGCCTTCCCTGTCATATCCATACGCTTTCAATTCTGGATAATGGGTCGTTGCAATCACACGTGCACCGCGCTTATAAACTTCATCCAAAATCGAAATGGCTAATGCGGCACCTTCCTGAGGGTCAGTTCCCGCTCCAAGCTCATCGAATAAAACAAGGCTATCATAATCGACATTCTTTAGGATATCGACAATATTGACCATATGGGAAGAGAATGTACTTAAGCTTTGTTCAATCGACTGTTCATCGCCAATATCGGCATAAACAGAGGAAAACACAGCCGTTTCAGACCCATCCAGCGCAGGGATTTGCAGACCGGACTGGGCCATTAACGTACAAAGGCCAATCGTTTTAAGGGTAACGGTTTTACCCCCTGTATTGGGACCAGTGATGACGATTGTCGTAAATTCATCACCTAGGAAAATGTCATTAGCCACGACAACATCACTCGGAATGAGCGGATGCTTCGCTTTGAATAATTTCACGCGTCCTTCATTATTTAGAATCGGTTTAGACCCTTTTATCGCTTTTGCGTACTTTGCCTTGGCGACAAGGAAATCGACTTGTGCGAGCACCTTAACATTGTGAAGCAATTCCGGGGTGAACTCACCGACTTTTTCCGATAACTCGACTAAAATCCGTTCTATTTCCTGTGTTTCCTTCACTCGTGTTTCCTGAAGTACATTATTCAATTGAACGATTGCCTGTGGTTCAATAAACAACGTTTGTCCGGATGAAGATTGATCATGAATGATCCCGCCATACACACTTCGATATTCCTGTTTTACTGGGATAACAAAACGGTCATTGCGGATTGTGATAATGGCGTCTGACAACATTTTCGACGCATTGGAGGAACGAATCATACTTTCGAGTTTTTCCCTGACACGGCTTTCGTTCGTACGAATCTGGTTTCGAAGGGTACGCAACTTATCACTCGCAGAATCCATCACTTCGCCGTGCTCACTAATAGCATAAGTAATTTCCTGCTGCAATTCAATCAACGGATGAAGTGAATCAATATATTCTGCTAAAAGTGGAACTTCGATTTCCTGCTCCGCGATTTCATCAAAGAAACGACTCAGAATTCTGCCGGCACGAAGCGTACTCGCAAGCTCCATCAATTCCATCGGTGAAAGCATACCGCCAATCTGAGCCCGTTTTGCATGTGGACGGATATCAAAAATTCCGCCCAATGGCAAATTTCCTTTTAAACGGACAATTTTGGCTGACTCATCTGTTTCTTCCTGCCACCTCGATACTTCCTCAAAGTCAGTAGAAGGCATCAATTGCTGTGCCTTCTCCTTTCCTATGGAAGAGGATGCATGTGAGACTAATTGTTCTTTAATTTTATGAAATTCCAATGTCTTTAAAGCTTTATTATGCATGGAGTTAAAGCTCCTCCTCTTTTGTGGGCAAATAGTTAGTCATTTCTCTTTAAAAACGTTAATAATCCATCAGTATTCTTAGCATTAAGGACAGTGGATTTTTTAATCCAGCCTTTTTTAGCCGAAGAAACCCCGACCGGCATATGTTCAAGCATGTCAATGCTATGAGCATCGGTATTGATCACAATCGGAACGCCTGCTTCCTGTGCCTTCCGTAAATGAGGCGGAGCCAAATCTAATCGATTCGGGTTAGCATTCAATTCCAGTGCTGTATTCGTTTCGAGCGCTAGTTCAATCAGCATATCAATATCAACATCATAACCAGTTCGTTTGCCGATAATTCTTCCAGTTGGATGGGCGATGATATCAACATGCGGGTTATTTAACGCAGTTTTTAAGCGATCCATAATCGTATCACGAGGCTGGGAAAAACTTGAGTGGATTGAGGCGATAACCAAATCCATCTCTGCCAACAACTCATCGTCATAATCAAGTGTTCCATCAGGAAGTATATCCATTTCAATCCCTGAAAGCACGGTAAAATCATCATATTTTTCATTCAGGTCATGAATGATTTGTTTTTGCTCACGTAAGCGTTCCACGGTCAGACCGTTAGCCACTTTCAAATATTGTGAATGGTCAGTGATGGCCATGTATTTATAACCTTTGGCCCGGCACGCTTCAATCATTTCTTCAATCGAATAAGCCCCATCACTCCACGTGGTATGCATATGCAGATCACCTTGAATATCTTCTACCGAAATAAGTGGTTCATCTGCATCATATTGCTCCACTTCCGTTCCATCTTCACGTAATTCTGGAGGAATAAACGGCAGTCCAAAATGATTATAAAAGAGTTCTTCTGTTTCAAAAGTCAATACTTCACCCGTCTCAGCCACTTCTACTCCATACTCACTGATTTTCTCACCGCGATCTTTAGCCAGTTGGCGCATCCGGACATTGTGATCTTTTGAACCGGTAAAATGATGGAGGGTCGTGATAAATTCCTTATCCTTCACGATTCGGAAATCAACAGATATATCATATTCATAATCAAGTACAACTGACACCTTTGTATCGCCGGCTGCAATCACCTGTTTTATGCCCGATAATGAAAGAAGCTGATCCTTCACCGCTTCGGGATGATCAGTCGAAATAATAAAATCGAGATCTTTAATCGTTTCCCTCATACGACGAATACTGCCGGCTCTTGATGAACGGATGATATATTCCATGTTGGTAATAGCCAATTCAATATCATCCGCAATCGGTCTCATGAAGGCAAGCGGAAGCCGATCAGGCCTTGAACCAGCCTCAGCAATCGCAGACAAAATCTTCTCTTCCGTTTTTTTACCGAAACCGGAAAGTGCCGCGACCTTGCCTTCTTCACAAGCGAGTTTCAGGTCATTCACATCATTGATATGAAGCTCTTTATGCAGCTTGGCAATTTTCTTCCCTCCCAACCCTTGAAGTTGTAAGAGCGGAATCAAACCTTTTGGCACCTGCTCCTGAAGCTCTTCAAGAACAGTCGACTTTCCTTCATTGATATACTCTTCAATGACGGCTGCTGTTCCTTTCCCGATTCCACTTAAAGTGGTAAAATCTTCGATTGCCGTCAAACTCCGATCATCCGTTTCTAAGGCACCTGCCGCCTTGCGGAAAGCTGAAACCTTAAACGGATTCTCTCCTTTTAACTCCATATATATTGCAATTTTTTCTAATAATTTAATGATATCTTTTTTATTTACTGTCATTTTTTTCACCGCCGAAAAAATTAGTAGGGTGTCCCTTATTTTCTTTCTTAAAGATACCTTTCTTGGAGGTAAAGTACAAGCAGTCCGATTCTTACTATACGAATCAACTAGAAAGAAGTTTCATCGTTCTCCATACAAAGGGGCCTCACCCTTTCAAAGTATAGGAATCTAGGACTTTGAGAAAGGTAGATAGGCCCTCGTTTACTGTCATTAAGATTATTTCACAAACCAAAGATCTTTAACTTGTTCGGAAAGGAACGGCGTATGTTTCACTATAGATTCTGCCAGAAAAGAGCCGGTTAATGGTTCCTGAATGGAATCCATTGGCAGCAAGGCAGCTATGTATAATATAATAAACATGATAAGATAGACTTCGACAAATCCTAATATCCCGCCACCCCAGCGATTTAGCTGTTTTAAAATCGGCAGATAGGTAATGAAATTGAGCATCGATCCAAGCATTTGCCAAAGAATTTTGGTAGCGAAGAAAATGATTGCAAAGGCAATAGCGTTGTAATACGCCGTTTCAAGCCCTACTGTCTCGAAAAACATATTAATGGTCGAAGAATCACCTATCGTCGGGAATGGGATCCACAATTTCAAATTGGGAGCAAGATCGCCGTAGAACACATAGGCGACAATGAAAGCTACTATAAATCCAGTCATATGAACAGTTTGTAAAATAAAGCCACGCTTTAAACCGATTAATAAACCGATTAAAAGAATGGCCAAAATTGCTAAATCAAGCATGTACTCAGTCCTTCTCTCTCTTTAATTCCAGTTGAAGCTGGTCTAGTTCATCTTTTAATTTAATATATTCGTGGACGGTATTCACGGCCGTTAATACCGCAAGCTTACTCGTATCCAAATATGGATTTTTCATACTGATTTCTCTCATTTTCTCGTCAACCAGCGAAGCAACCTGGCGCATATGACTCGCGCTTTCTGTACCGACGATTGTATATGGTTGTCCGTATATATCAACTGTTGTTTTATTTCGTTTATCGTCTGACAAAATGATGCCCCCAATCTAAACAATCCTAATTCTATCATATCATGAAGTTTTTCGTCATGAAAGAGAGTACAACGTCATTTCTTGCATAAAATTGCAATAATTTGTCAAACGAAATCGACCTTAGGTTGAGGACTCCCTAAAAAAATAAAATTGAGTTAGGAGTTTACTAATTATGTCTCATGTTGTTTTACTTATCAGTCCTTCACAAATAACGGAAATGAAATCTCATTATTCCTCTTCCTTAGCCGCAAAACTGCCACCAGGAAGTATCTTTTCAGCTAAGCCACCCCTATGTACGGTGACCGCCTATAAATCCGGAAAAGTCCTTTTTCAAGGAAAGAATGCTGAAACAGAAGCGGAAAAGTGGCAGAAAGGTGCCGCTGCTCCAAAGAAAAAAGCAGCCTCTACCGCATCAGTTAATGTCCATCGTTATTCACCGCCTGCCCAGATTGGCACCATGTCTGTTATTGGTTCGGATGAAGTCGGGACAGGAGACTATTTCGGACCCATGACCGTCGTTGCTGTCTATGCAAAAAAAGAGCAGCTGCTTCTATTGAAAGAACTGGGTGTCCAGGATTCTAAAAATCTAAAAGACCCACAGATTATCGAAATTGCCAAACAGATTAAAGATGTAGTGCCATTCAGTCTGCTTACTTGTGATAATCCGAAATATAATACACTTCAGGCAAAGGGGATGTCACAAGGGAAAATGAAGGCCCTCCTTCATAACCAGGCAATAAAGAATCTTATGCAAAAAATCCAGCCAGAACAAGCAGAAGCCGTCCTAATCGACCAATTCGCTCAACCTGATGTATTTTTCAACTACTTGAAAGGCCAAGAACTATTTCAGGCAAACGCCACCTATTTGTGCACCAAAGCGGAAGGTATTCACCTTGGGGTAGCTGCCGCTTCCATCCTGGCACGCTATGCATTCGTAAAACGCTTTGATTTGCTGAGTGAAAAAGCCGGTTTCAAAATCCCTAAAGGTGCCGGCTTTGCTGTCGATGAAGCGGCAGCACGATTGATTCACGAAAAAGGAATCGACTCTTTAAATGAATTTACGAAAACCCACTTTGCCAATACGGAAAAAGCGAAGCGACTATATCAACAGAAATATCATAAATAAGGTAATGGTCTGAGTATTTTTATTTGCTTTACACGTGAATTCGCTCTGTTTACTCGTGAATTCATCCCGTTTACTCGTGAGTTCGCTCTGTTTACTCGTGAATTCATCCCGTTTACTCGTGAGTTCGCTCTGTTTACTCGTGAATTCATCCCGTTTACTCGTGAGTTCGCCCTGTTTACTCGTGAATTCATCCTGTTTACTCGTGAATTCGCTCTGTTTACTCGTGAGTTCGCTCTGTTTACTCGTGAGTTCTGATTATAAAAAGACAGCTTCCCAAAATTCAGGAGGCTGTCTTTTTGAAATTATCCTCGTAGTTCTGCGCCAGCTTTTTCTTTAACAGCCGCAAGTACATTATCATGTGCTTTTGTTATATCCTCGTCCGTTAGTGTGCGTTCCGGATCGAAGTATTTCAGTGAGTAAGCGATGGATTTCTTACCTTGCTCCATTCTTTCACCTTCGTATAAATCGAAGATGCCCACTTCTTTCAGCAGCTTTCCACCGGCTTCTATAATAATGCTTTGAATGTCCCCAGCTTTTGTTGCTTTATCAACAACAAGCGCGATATCGCGTGTGGTCGATGGGTAGCGCGGAATGGTTTCATAGGCAATTGGCGCCACTTCCGCTTCAGCTAATGCTTTTAAGGAAAGTTCAAAAATGTATGTTTCTTTAATATCCAAGTCTTTTTGAACCGTTGGGTGCACCTGTCCGATGAAGCCAATCACTTCACTATTCAACAGTACCTCAGCTGTCCGTCCTGGATGCATATCATTGATTTCCGCTTGGCGATAACTGATTTGATCAGCTAAACCTAGTGTATCGAATAACGCTTCAATCACGCCTTTAGCTACATAGAAATCCACGGGTTTCTTTTCGCCTTGCCATAGGTGGGATTCCCATAGTCCTGTGATAGCCCCAGCAATATGTTCTTTCTCTTCAGGAAGCTCTTGTCCATCCTGCTTAAAGAATACTGAACCGATTTCATATAAGGCAAGTGAATCCAGTTGGCGAGCATTATTGTATTTCACGACTTCTAATAATTGTGGCACGATGCTCAAGCGCAATTGGCTTCGTTCTTCACTCATTGGCATTGCCAAACGAATGGATTCGCGAGTCTCCAATGCGAATTGGGCCGCTTTTTCCTGGCTCGTTAGTGAATAGGTTACTGCTTGGTAAAGGCCTGCTCCTTCAAGGGTACGGCGAGCTTTCCGACGTTTGATTTGATAGTCCGTCAATTGACCTGGAGTTGCTGAACCGATTGGCAACGTTGCGGGAATGTTGTCATACCCATATAAACGTGCCGCTTCTTCAACTAAATCCGCTTCAATCGTAATGTCACCGCGGCGGGTCGGGACTGTGATTGTGAACGTTTCATTGTCAAGCTCTACTCCAAATTGCAGGCGTTTGAAGATCGACTCTACTTCAGATACCGTCATGCCAGTACCAAGAAGTGTGTTGATTTTTTCAAGTGTGATGCTTATTACAGCAGGTTCCATTGTTAATTCGTCAACTTCTGCTGTTCCTTGCAGAATTGTACCGCCTGCATACTGTGCAATTAATTGAGCAGCACGCTCTCCAGCTTCACGTACCCTGGCTGGATCGACTCCTTTTTCAAAACGGGCACTGGCTTCACTGCGTAAACCGTGGTCTTTTGAAGCTTTACGAACAACGGTACCGGCAAAATAAGCACTTTCAATAATTATATTCGTTGTATCATTTTTCACTTCGGAATTAGCTCCGCCCATCACTCCAGCAATTGCAACCGGCTCGTTGCCATTGGTGATTACTAAATGTTCAGGTGTCAAAGTACGTTCCGTTTCATCCAATGTGACCACTTTTTCTGCATCTTTTGCTCTGCGAATGACAATTTCTTTTGAACCAAAACGATCATAATCAAATGCATGTAGCGGTTGACCATATTCAAGCAAAATGTAGTTCGTAATATCGACTACGTTATTATGCGGACGAATACCTGCAGACATAAGGCGAGTCTGCATCCAAAGCGGTGACGGACCGACTTTTACATCTTTGATGATTTTAGCGATGTATAATGGATTATCTGCTTTCGCTTCCACTTTGACACTAATATAATCTGATGCTTTTTCAGATGCTTCTTCATTCTCGATAACCGGCCATTTTACTTCCCGACCAAGAATAGCCCCTACTTCGTAGGCAACACCAAGCATGCTCAAAGCGTCAGAGCGGTTTGGGGTTAAGCCAAGTTCCAGCACTTCATCGCTTAAGCCAAGCTCTTCTAATGCATCTTTACCTACTTCCGCATCATTTGGAAACACGAAGATGCCTGTTGCATAGTCTTTAGACACAAGCTTGGATTCAAAACCCAATTCTTGAAGCGAACAAATCATACCGTGTGATTCTTCTCCGCGAAGTTTTGCTTTCTTAATTTTGAAGTTGCCCGGAAGCACAGCGCCGACAGTAGCCACTGCGACTTTTTGACCTTTATCGACATTCGGTGCACCACAGACGATTTGAACGGGATTTTCTAACCCGATATCGACTAGACATTTATTCAATTTATCGGCATTTGGATGCTGTTCACGTTCAAGTACATGTCCGATGACAACTCCTTTAAGCCCTTCACTTTTCTTTTCTACCCCTTCAACCTCAATACCGCTTTTTGTGATTTTGTCAGCAAGCTCTGTTGCATTGATGCCGGAAAGGTCTACATAATCTTGCAACCATTTATATGATACAAACATGGTAGGTCCTCCTTTTTAAAATAAAATTTATGCTTCGTGATGATGGAATTGTTTTAAGAAACGAACATCATTTGTATAGAAGTGACGGATATCATCCACACCGTATTTCAACATTGCGATTCGTTCCACACCGATTCCAAAAGCGAATCCTGAGTATTTTTTCGAATCGAATCCAGCCATTTCAAGTACGTTCGGGTGAACAATCCCGCCGCCCAGCACTTCAATCCAGCCTGTTTGTTTACAGACGCTGCAGCCTTTTCCACCGCAGATTTTACAAGAAATATCAACTTCAACAGATGGTTCTGTAAATGGGAAGAAACTTGGACGAAGACGGATTTCACGGTCTTGACCAAATACTTTTTTCGCAAACACGTCAAGCGTACCTTTCAGGTCGCTCATGCTGATGTTTTCATCGATGACCAGGCCTTCAATTTGTTGGAATTGATGGGAGTGTGTCGCGTCATCGTTATCACGGCGATATACTTTACCAGGACAAATAATTTTAACAGGGCCTTGGCCTTTATGTTTTTCCATCGTTCTAGCTTGTACCGGTGAAGTGTGTGTACGCATTAGGATTTCTTCTGTGATGTAGAAAGAGTCCTGCATATCACGTGCCGGATGGCTTTTCGGCAGGTTTAATGCCTCAAAATTGTAGTAGTCGCTTTCGACTTCTGGACCTTCTGCAACTGTGTAACCCATACCGATGAATAAATCTTCAATTTCTTCTACAACACGTGTTAATGGGTGAAGATTCCCCTTGTTAACAGGTCGTCCTGGAAGTGTAACATCAATGGTTTCTGTTGCTAGCTTTGCATTGACAGCAGCTGTTTCAAGAGCTTTTTGTTTCTCCTCAATTTTTGAAGCGATTGCTTCACGAACATCATTAGCAAGAGCACCGATTTTCGGCCGTTCCTCCGCTGACAATTTACCCATGCCACGCAATACCTCAGTGATAGGCCCTTTTTTCCCTAAATAAGAAACACGGACTTCATTCAGTTCCTTTAGTTCGGAAGCTGCGGCAACTTTTTGCAACGCTTCTTCCTGCAGTTCTATTAAACGTTCCTGCATCATGTCTTCCTCCTTTATTTTCCTTTTGTAAAAATAAACACAAAAAAACCCCAATCCCAGAAAGGGACGAGGTTTATGTATCGCGGTACCACCCTTATTAGTGCACAAGCAAAAAAACTTCGCACTCACTTCATAAAAATAACGGCTCTTCACCGGAACATTTTTCGGACCCTATGTCTTCCCAATGCCAACTCGAAAGGCGAATTCCCTTAAGCAGCGCCATAAAAATGCTTTCAGTCACGGCATTTTTTCCCTGGTTATGGATATCTTAAGTTACTACTCTTTGTCATCGTTGTTTTCATTATAAAATTCTGTTTTATTATATTATAATTCGTCAGCCGTTTCAAATTGATTTTCGTAAATGGTACATTAAAATCCCAGCCGCAATCCCTACATTAAGAGATTCGCTTTTCCCGTAGATAGGGATATAGAGGTTTTTCGTAGTTTTCTCTAGCAATCCCTTTGCTACTCCCTGTCCTTCATTACCAACAAGCAAAGCAAATCGAGAGGACTTTTCCACTTCTTCAAATGGCGAGGCTCCTTCAAGGGCTGTGCCGTAAACCGGTGTGCCTTTTTGCTTCAATTCATCGATGATTTCAGAAAGGTTTCCTTTGATGACAGGCATATGAAACAGGCTTCCTTGCGTCGAACGGACCACTTTCGGATTATACAGATCTGCACAGCCTTCGCCGAGAATGACAGCATCTATTCCAGCCGCATCTGCCGTCCGAATCATCGTTCCGATATTCCCTGGATCCTGTACCGCATCTATCAACAATAGTTTATCCGGATTAATGGACGCCATACTAATTGATTTCTGCTCACATACAGCTGCAATTCCCTGAGGGGTCTCTGTATCACAAATCGCTTTCATAATATCATTTTTAACATAAATGACTTCTGTGCCTTCTAGTGTAAAATGGGCAGGCATTTCTGTTTCTTCATTAACAATCACTTCAATGACGATTTCTTCTTTTAACGCTTCTTCAACGAGGTGAAAGCCTTCGACTAAATATTTCCCTGTTTTGTCGCGCTCTTTCTTCGTCAATAGCTTTTTCCATTGCTTCACTTGCGGGTTTTTTACGGATTCAATATATTTCAAGGGTAAACGCTCCTTTAACTTTACACTGATTGTCCTATTATAACGCAATTTACATACATATTGCATGCCAGTTTGTGAAATGCTATTAATGTGAGTCATTATGTGTAAGAGGAGGAATAAATGTGAATTTAAACCTAAGGAATGCGATCATTCAAAACGTAACCGGGAATACTCAAGAGCAGCTAGAAGACACGATTGTCGATGCAATTCAGAATGGCGAGGAAAAAATGCTTCCTGGATTGGGCGTATTATTCGAGGTCATTTGGCAAAATTCATCTGAGCAGGAAAAACATGAAATGATTACTGTTCTCGAATCAGGATTAAAAAAATAACAGCCCTCGCAGGCTGTTATTTTTTTGTATTCGCTTACTTCGGCACTACTTTATCAAAGCCTGACTTTAGTTCATCGATAGATACTTCTTCATCGAGCAGCAAGATGAATTTTTTTGCGCTCACTTCTTCAAGCATCGCTTTTGTCTCATCATAAGAGTAGCCGTATTTCGTGAAAAAGCTGCGTAAATCTCCAGATCCTTCATCTGTGAAGTAGTGGAAGATTCTTAAAAAAAGAGTGTCCTCCTTATCCTGATTGGCGATGATCAGGATATCCGTATGTTCATTTCCAAGCTGCACATCATTTTTTATATTAGCTGCTACTGTCATTTGGGGGCCAGTAACGCCTTTAGCTTGTAATTCTTGAATTGCAGCAAGTAGTTCCGGATTAGAGTCAAAAACACCATATACGTTTTTTTCCATGTTTCTCCCCCTCCTTGTTACTCTACTTAGAATAAATTCCTTTGTAATTATACCTTGCGGCTTGATCAATAAACAAGCAAATTGTCTAATGAGAAATCCTAACCAATCATTAAAGGAATCCTTTGCATAAAAGGATTTCCACCCATTCCTTAAAAAAATAACAGCCTTGCGCAGGCTGTTATTTTGCGTCTTATAGATTATCGGTGTTAATTCGATTTTTGATGTATTCATCTTGCATGATATCCTTTTCTTCTTGCTGCACACTTTCAACATTCGGGTTCATAGTCCGATCCAGTGCCCCTTTAGTATCAACAGAAAATGGGTCTACATTGGGGTCGCTCGCTAGTGTTCCATCATAATCCCCAGGCTTTTCCACCTTATATTTTTCGGTGGAGTTCGCCTTTATTTCTCGTTCTTCAGCTCGATTCGTGTTCAGGTATTGATTTTCAAATAAGTTGGCAGAATTCCCATGAAGCTCTTCGCTTTTTCCAGGCTGGGCTTCTACTTCCCTTGTTTGATAAGCATTAGCTGTTGTTTCCGGGAAAAGGTTAGGGTCCGGATTATTCATCATGCCTGTTTTAAGTGGGTTCTCTGCGGTAAGCCTGTCCGCTTTTTGCATGGTGTCGGTAGTTACTACTTCCTCCGGTGATATGGTTTCTGATTCATTCAGGAGAATCAGGAATTTCCCAGCTTGAATTTCGTTTATATAAGCAGTGGCTTCACTATCGGCAAGTCCCATATCTCCTAGCCGGCTCCTCATGTCTCCAGATCCTTCGTTTAAGAAAAAGTGTTTGACCTTTTCAATAAAAGAATCCTTATATGAATTCGTAATGACGTCTACATCCGATTCCTGCTTTTCATTCCCAAAATTCAAATCTTCTTTTTTATCTGCTATTACGGTTATTTCTTCATCACGAACTCCCTTTACTTTGAGAGTTTGTATTTCCTTAATAACTTCCGGATTAGAATCAAAAACACCATATAATGTTATTCCCATGCTTCTTCCTCCTTTGATAATTCCGATTTGAATCTTATGTGTATTTATACCCGGATGGCCCCAAATTAAACAAATGATGACTTACTCCAAAAGCGGTTTTCTAAAATTCCCTCTTGTAAAAAGAATTAGGATAAAAAGAGCCTGCAGTTTAAAAACTGCAGGCTCTTTTTATTACTCTTTTAGAAGCGCTCTTTTCTTCGGTCAGTTGCCTTTTTTTCATGTACGATTGTATCTTCAGTACTATCAAGCTGGATATCTTCTTTTTTGAAGGTATCCTGGACTTGTTCAGTTTCTTGTACAGCATGCTTCTTGATAACAATTTCATCTGTGACAACTGGTATTTTCGATCCTTCCAACTTTTCATCTACAACTGGGATACGCAATGTTTCCCCTTCATTAATACTGCTTGTTTCCAGACTATCTTCACGGCCTCGTCCATTTACTCCATAAACGTCGTCTTTATTTAATGCATCCGTTTTTTCGGTACCGTTATAAAGGGGGTTAGCTGAGTTCGTATCCAGCGTTGTTCCTGACGTTCCAACACCCCTTGCTCCGGTAGTGAATTTGTTTCGTGACGTTCCCAGATGTCCTTCTCCCTCTTCTACAAGAACTAGAACTTTCCCTTGTTCTACATCATAGACATGCTCTGCCGCTTCACTGTTAGAAAGCCCTGCATCTGCTAATCTTGTTGAAAGATCAGCCGTATTATCTGGCATGAAGAAACGTGCTACCTTGTCCATAAAGGATTCGTCGTTTGGAACATTTGTCATCGTATGCACATCAGTTTCTCGTTGATGATTCGTAAAATCTAATGTCTCTTCCTTGTCTGCAACAACCAAAATATCGTCTCCCTCAAAGCCCTTAGCCTTAAGTGCATTAATTGCTTGGATTACTTCTGCATTCGATTCATATACACCATATACTGTTTTATTCATGTTTCATTCCTCCTTAGGTTTTGTTGAGTGGATGTTATATATAAACTCTACCCGCTAGGTCCCTAAGTAAACGAGGATGTAATATTTCATTTTTGATTATATCATTACATTTTTTTCTCAAAACAGAACGGCATTTTACTTGAAACCAAGCCACAACAAAGGCTTACGCATATATTAAAATTTAACGTTTATCCAAATATCACCATCTATAAGCTTTCATTAACTACTTGAAGTCAATCAATATATCCGCTTTCTTCTACTATAAAACAACAGCCTCTAAAAGCAGATCCACAATATGAACCGCTTTCGTACACTCGCTCAAGTTTTCTCTTTCAATTCCCAATTGCATTTGTAGCAAACAACCAGGATTTGCTGTAACAACAATATCTGCCTGTGTCGATTTAGTGTGTTCCATTTTCGAATCGAGAATTTTCATAGACATCTCTGATTCTACAATATTATAAATCCCAGCTGAGCCGCAGCAACGATCGGCATCTTTCATTTCCCTAAAATCAATTCCTTCTATCGATTGAAGGAGAATTCTCGGCGCCTTTGAAGTTTTCATCACATTCCGTAAGTGACAGGAATCTTGATATGTCACTGACTGTGAGGGCAGTTTCAAGCGAACTTTTTCCTGAAAACGTAAATCCACAAGAATTTCGCTGATATCTTTCATTTTGTTTTTAAAAGTAATGGCCCGTTCGTACCACTCCGGCTCATCTTGAAGCAAATGATCATAATCAATAAGGAATGCTCCACAACCGCCGGCATTTGTAATAATATAATCGACTTCGTCCGCTTCAAACGCTTCAATATTACGCTTGGCTAGTTGTTTTGCGCCTTCTTTTTCACCACTATGACCATGCAGGGCTCCGCAACAAGCCTGGGCTTTCGGGATTACGATTTCACATCCAGCCAGCTGCAGAAGTTTTAGTGTAGCCTTGTTTGTATCCAAAAACATTGTATCCATTAAACAGCCGGAAAAGAAGGCTACCTTTTTGACCGGATTTCCTATCGCAGGCAGCTCTGTTGGCCGATTTTTCATTTCGGATTTTTTGGGAACTTTCGGCAGCACTTTTTCCATGTTCGCAAGATTATCCGGAAGGATGCTTAGGACACCAGTTTTACGAGCAATGTACTGAAGACCAGAACGCTGGTAAAAGCCCAGTAAACTTGTCATGTTCTGCATCCGCTCTTGATGAGGAAATAATCCGTTAAAAGCCGCCTTACGCATCGCTTTTACTGGAAGACTGTGTTTTTTATTCTGATGGATGATATCCCTCGCTTCTTCTAGTAGATGTCCATATTTAACACCGGAAGGACAGACTGGCTCACATGCCCTACAGCCGAGGCAAAGGCTTAAAGAACGCTCTACATCTTCATCCGGTTCAATCAAGCCATCCGTCACCGCTTTCATAAGTGCAATACGGCCCCTTGGTGAATGGGATTCCTTTAATCCTGATTCAATATATGTCGGGCAATGGGGTAAGCAAAAGCCGCAACGCATACAATTAAGCAATTCATCCTCATTCATTTTCTCCGCAAATTGGTCGGCAATGATTTCCCTCTCTTGGACTGTCGTCACGATGACACCACCACCCTTTTCCTATTTTCTTTGGCGAATACCTTGCCTGGATTCATGATGTTATTCGGATCGAATGCCTGTTTAATTCCCTTCATCGCGGCAATGCCCTCTTTTTTCAGCTTCCATTCAAGGTAAGGGGCCTTCATGGCTCCAACTCCATGTTCACCGGTAATCGTGCCTCCAAGGTCAATAGCCACAGCAAAAATGTCGGCAAAGGCAAGCTCTACTCTCTCCATTTCGTCATGATCACGGGCATCAGTAATACACGTTGGGTGAAGATTTCCATCCCCAGCATGACCAAATGTACAAATGTTCACATTATGTTTAGTAGCGATTTCATTAATGGCTCTAACCATTTTGGCAATTTCCGAACGTGGTACTGTAGCATCCTCTAAAATTGTCGTAGGTTTCAAACGTGCGAGTGCAGAAAGAGCTGTCCGTCTCGCCGTTTTCAAGGCCACTGCGTCGAGTTCCGTTTCAGCAATTTCAACAGAGACAGCTTTTTCCTCTAGACAGATATCCGCCATTCTTTTCATATCACGTTCTACAACTTCTGGCGGTCCATCCTGTTCGATTAGAAGAACTGCTTCCACATTGGTAGGCAAACCGATTTTCGCGAAATCCTCAACCACTATCAAGGTTGGCCGATCAAGAAATTCAAGGGTGACTGGAATGATTTTATTTGAAATGATTTTAGCCACAGATTGGGCCGCAGCATCCAGGTCTTGATATAAAGCAAGCATGGTCTTTGTCGTTTCCGGAATGGGAATCAGTTTTAAGATCGCTTCCGTTACGATACCAAGTGTGCCTTCTGAGCCAACAAACAGCTTTGTTAAATCATAACCGGCTACATCCTTGGCAAGCTTTCCTCCTGTTCGAATGATGTCCCCATTCGGAAGAACTACTTCAAGCCCGATAACATAATCACGAGTGACCCCGTATTTTAAACCTCGTAATCCACCAGAGTTCTCATTTATATTGCCGCCAATTGTGGAAATCTTCATCGAACTTGGATCGGGCGGATAAAATAAGCCCTTCTTTTCAACCGCAGAAATCAAATCCAATGTGATAAGCCCAGGCTGGACCGTAGCCGTTAAGTTTTCCTTGTCTATTTCAAGCAATGAATTCATCCGATTAAATAAAAGGACAAGGCCCCCTTCAGTCGGGCATGTGCCTCCGCTCAAATTCGTTCCCGAGCCGCGTGGAATGATAGGAACTTTGTGTTCGTTACAAACTTTGACGATTGCGGCCACTTCATTCGTGCACCCTGGTTTAATAACGGCATCCGGCATCGATTGATATCCCGGCGTTGCATCGTATGAATAAACAAGGCATTCCACTTTAGAATCATCGTAATTTTCCGGACCAACAATGCTCAGTAGTTGTTGCTTAACCTGTTTTGCTAACATATACATCCCCCTTATGTAATAAAAATAGTTCACGAATTTTTTATGTAGTTTAAGTATAGAAAAAAGCCAGTCCATCTTCTATGTATGAACATATAGACTTTCTGGCTTTTAATATTATTAATTTGTATGTTTATCTAAAATTTGTACAGCTAGATACATAGTGACTAAATCTGACAGCTTCCTAGGATTTAATTGGGTCAACTCTTCTATACGTTTGAGCCTGTAATGGAGAGTATTAATGTGTATATGCAGGGCTGCAGCGGTTTCTTTCAAAGAAAGATCACAGGAAAAATACATGGACAGCGTTTTAAGTAACTCCTCGTTAAGAAGTAGGTTCTCAATTGTCCGGGTTAAATATTCCTTTCTTGTTTCAGGGGTAACTTCATCGAGCAGGACTTCGAGCTTCAAGTCCTCATCAAATACAATATTCGATGAAGAAAGCGCAATTTTCAAGGACCGTTCTGCTTTAAAAAAGGCTTGTCTAAATGCGGAACCTGGTGAACGTGAACTAACCCCCACGCTCACTTTATATCCGGAACTTTCCTCAAGTTTTTTTTGCAATTGGCTTAATTTCGTTAATTGGTGGGTTTTTGAACCGATAAAATCAGCTAATGAAAGAATGACGAACTGGTTCCTTCCCCAACGAACTACGATGTCCTTTGGGTGCTGCTGCCTTATGTAAATCTGCAGCGTCCTCCACACATGCTGTTCAATGATTTTTTCTGTCTGAAATTCACCAAGAATGATAATTCGGTCAACCATAACATCAATTCCCAGCAGCTTTGCCTTCTGAAGGAAAGACTCATTGAACCTTTGAAGCTGATGCCATTCAAACACAAAGAATTCCATCAGGCGGGACTGCGATTCTTCTTGTTCGATATGGTAGCTTTCCTGAATAAACATCTCCGTCATCTTTTTTAAAAGTTCTGCATATGGAGAAACCTGTTTGGGATCACCGGTAATACCAATTACACAAACGGCTTCCTGATTAAAAAAAATGGGCAGGTTGATTCCCGCCTTTACCCCTTTCCAATGTTGTTCATCTTGTTTATTGATAATCAGTTTCTCACGGTTTTTAAAAGCATGGATGGCTCCTTCATGGTAGGAACCAATACGACTTTTATCCGTGCTGGCGATAATCGTGCCAGCATGATTAATAATGATGATTTCCTCATCAATCAACTTTCGAACCTCATGAACTAATTTTTCTGCCACAGCTGCTAAATGCATAAGTTGCCTCCCTTCGTATAAGATTATAAAAGCATAGAGGACTCTCCCTTTTCAAAAGGGAGAGCCTCATTCAAATTATGGAATCATCCAGGATAGGACGCCATTTTGCAAGAAAGTAATTATACAAACAAGCAGCAATAAGAACAAGCTATGTTTAATCGTGAATCTCAATAATTCTGATTCCCTGCCTGCCAATCCTACAGCAGCACAAGCAATGGCAATCGATTGAGGCGAGATCATTTTACCGGTAACCCCTCCGGATGAGTTCGCCGCAAGTGCCAGAACCGGTTCCATCCCTACCTTAAGTGCTGTAACTTTCTGAAGACTGCCAAATAAGAGATTAGCAGATGTATCGGATCCAGTAATAAACACCCCTAGCCAACCGAGAACCGGTGCAAAGAACGGAAACAAATCCCCTGATTTTGCAAGTGTCATTCCTAATGTTGTCGACATGCCAGAAGCATTCGTTACGTACGCAAAAGCCACAACAGAAGAAATCATCAAGATTGGTTTTGCCAACTCTTTCATTGCTTCGGAAAAAGTGTTAAAGAAAACTTTTGTAGAGATGTGTGCAATAAACTTCGTAACGATTGCAGCCAGTAATATAGCTGTACCCGCTGCCCCGAGCAATTCTATTTTGAAGAAAGCGGCAATCGGTAATCCATTGCTCCCGATAATCTCGTTATGCAGACTTGGTACTTCAATTTGGAAGGTTAATAGTTTTCCAATTTCATTGATGCCGCTCAGTAACATATTGTCACCTTCATAATGCCCAGAGAGCGCAGGTTTTATTGGATTCATCCCCCATATCGTTATGAAAAGCGTTAACAAAAGGAATGGTGACCATGCATGGAATATTTGCCATTTCGTATACCTTTTTTCCACTTCCACTGAATCATCCAACGGTTCAACAGCTGCTGCAGTTTCTTCAGACGCAAACCGGAAGATTGTTTTAGGCTTCCAAAATTTCAGGAAGATTGCTAAAGCAAAAAGTGACACTAGAGCAGAAAGGATATCCGGTAACTCAGGTCCAAGAAAATTCGAGCTAAAGTATTGGGTAATTGCAAAGGATAGACCAGAAACCAAGATAGCTGGCATAACCTCAAGCGATCGTTTCCACCCAGTCATAATCAAAATGAGGTACAGAGGAATTAACGCTGAAAGGAATGGCAGTTGGCGACCGACCATTTTTGAAATCTCCATGGCAGCAATCCCCGTAGGCCCTTCCATAGCAATAATCGGTATTCCAACGGCCCCAAATGCGACCGGAGCTGTGTTGGCAATTAAACAAATGCCAGCTGCATATAGCGGGTTAAACCCAAGACCTACTAAAAGTGCTGCGGAAATCGCAACCGGTGCTCCAAATCCAGCAGCCCCTTCTAAAAAGGCCCCGAAAGAAAACGCAACCAATAAGGCCTGAAGGCGGCGGTCTTCGGTAAGCGAAAGAACCGAAGATCGAATAATATTGAATTGTCCGCTTTTAATTGTCATTTTGTACAAAAATACTGAAGTGATAATAATCCATCCAATTGGCAGTAGCCCGTACACCGCCCCTTGCGAAGCAGACATTACGGCCTTTCCTGCTGGCATTCCATACACAAAAACGGCAACTGCAAGGGCCACTAGCAACGTCGTAAGACCAGCAATATACCCTTTCATTCGCTTGATCGTAAGAGCCCAGAAAAAGTAAATAATTGGGATAAGTGCTGCAATGGAAGATACGACTAAATTATCGATAATCGGCGTAAAGTTTTGTGTCCATGTCATTCATTTCGACTCCTTTTGCTTAATTTTTAAAAATTTCAGAAATTATGCATCATGTGAAAACCCTTACATGTCTAAATATTCAAAGTCATCAGATGACTTGATGAGTATTTATTTAAATTAAATGATAAAAAATATAAAATCAAGATTTTTTTTAGATTTTTAATCTTCGACAAGTGAGAAAGATCGTTTGTGTTATATAATATTAACCAGAGAAACTCATAGAAAATAGAGGTGTTTACTACTTGGTATATAAAAAAATTAAACCGAAAAAAATTTATGAAGAAGTCAGCGAAGAACTTTATGAAATGATTCGGTCAGGCACCCTGAAACCAGGTGAACAATTAGACTCCATTCAACAGCTTGCTGAAAATTTCCAAGTCGGACGACCGGCAATCCGTGAAGCATTAAGTGCATTAAGTTCAATGGGACTCATTGAAATCAAACAAGGAGAAGGAACATTTGTTAAAACATTTGACCCTAGCATCATGAACCTCCCATTAACTGCTGCTCTTTTGATGGATAAGGACAATATCAAGCATTTGCTAGAGGTTCGGAAAATCCTTGAGTCAGGAGCGGCTGAAGTGGCTGCGAAGAAACGAACAAATGAACATCTTGCTGAGCTTGAGTTCAGGCTTTCTGAAATGGAAAAGGTGACTGAAGATGAAGAACTGAGTGATAAAGCTGATATAGCCTTTCATGTCGCAGTCGCAAACGCTTCCCAAAATGAATTGCTCATTACGCTGATGCATCACGTTTCAGAATTAATGACGGAAAAGATGCGTGATATTCGGCGAATTGCTCTATATTCCGAAGAAATGACACTTAAACGACTTTACCAACAGCATGCGAAGATTTATGACGCGATTGTGGCGCAAGACGAAGCAGGAGCCCGCAACGCTATGCTTTTTCACCTTCAAAACGTTGAGGAATCATTAGATAAAGTCATCCTCACTAATCAGCAAACAAATATTTGATTATTCATTAAATTTCAAAAATACTCTATACAACCAAGGAGAAAATTGGTATATTATTTTGAAAACGATTTCTTCATTCATAATCCTGGAAATTGGTATTTTCTCTAAACCATTTCCTTTTTCTATTATCTAGTCATCAGATGACCTGTTAACCTATTTTAAAAAAGGAGGAGACCAAATTGAAAGTAACTCTCTTTGCAACTTGTTTAGTTGATTTGTTTCAATCCAATGTCGGAAAAGCAACAGTAGAACTACTCGAGAGATTAGGCTGTGAGATTGATTTTCCAGAATCGCAGATTTGCTGTGGACAGCCGGCATACAATAGCGGGTATACAAAGGAATCAAAGGAAGCTATGAAAAAGATGATCCAAACGTTCGAGGATGCTGAATATATAGTAACCCCCTCAGGTTCCTGTGCGGCTATGTTCAAAGAATATCCAGTCCTTTTTAAAGGCGATGCTGAATGGGAAACGAAGGCTGCTGCATTGGCGGCAAAAACATATGAATTGACCCAATTCATCGTGAACGTTCTAAAGGTAACTGATGTTGGCGCAACATTTGAAGGAAAAGCGACTTATCATACTTCCTGTCATATGACTCGGCTTCTTAAAGTGAAAGAAGCCCCAGCCATTTTGTTAAGCCATGTTAAAGGACTGGAAATGACACCTCTTCCGGACGCTCAAAATTGCTGCGGATTCGGGGGAACCTTTTCAGTTAAGATGGGGGATATATCCGAACAAATGGTCGAGGAAAAAGTCTGCAATATTGAAGATACCGGAGCCGACTTTTTAATTGGCGGCGATGCAGGATGTTTAATGAATATCGGCGGACGTATCCAACGTAAGGGTCAACCTATTAAAGTTCTACATATTGCCGAAGTATTGAATAGTATTTAAGGAAAGCGAGGAGGGATAAACCATGGCTATGAAAACCAGCTCTGCCAAGTTTAAAGACCGAGTGGATGAAGGAATACATAATGATTTTATGCGACTGGCGGTATCGAGTGCCCAAGAACGATTACACGGACGGCGGCTGACTGCCGTTGATGAGTTGGGAAGCTGGGAGGATTGGCGGTCCCTTGGGGAAGAAATCCGACAGCATGTGCTTAGCAACCTTGATTTCTATTTGCATCAGCTTGCAGAAAATGTTTCGAAACGAGGAGGTCATGTCTTTTTTGCTGAAACAGCTGAAGAAGCAAGCGGATACATTAAGGACGTTATCGTAAAAAAGAAGGCCAAAAAAGTCGTGAAATCCAAATCGATGGTCACGGAAGAAATTAATTTAAATGCCACTCTTGAAGCTGTTGGACTTGATGTCGTTGAAACAGACCTCGGTGAGTACATTTTACAAGTTGATGATCATGATCCGCCTTCCCATATCGTCGCGCCTGCTCTCCATAAAAACAAAGAACAAATAAGGGATGTTTTTAAAGAGAAGCTTGCCTATACGAAAACCGAAAATCCGGAGGAGCTTACCGCTCATGTCCGGGGTATTCTTCGGAAAGATTTCTTAAGTGCGGATGTTGGCATTACCGGCTGTAATTTTGCGATTGCAGAAACTGGCTCGATTGGTTTGGTAACGAATGAGGGAAACGCTGATTTAGTCACGGCCCTGCCAAAAACGCAAATTACCGTGATGGGGATGGAACGGCTTGTACCTACATTCGATGAATTTGAGGTTCTTGTCAGTTTATTGACAAGAAGCGCGGTCGGTCAAAGATTGACCAGCTACATTACCGCACTTACCGGTCCACGTGATGAAGGGGATGTCGACGGACCTGAGGAATTCCACCTTGTCATCGTCGATAATGGCCGCTCTTCCATTTTAGGAACTGAGTTTCAATCTGTTCTCCAATGCATTCGCTGTGCAGCCTGTATCAATGTCTGCCCGGTCTATCGCCAGGTTGGCGGCCATTCCTATGGTTCCATTTATCCGGGTCCAATTGGTGCTGTGCTTTCACCATTACTTGGTGGCTATGATGATTTTAAAGAACTACCTTATGCATCAACTCTTTGTGCAGCTTGTACCGATGCCTGTCCGGTAAAAATCCCTCTGCATGATCTGCTAAGAAAGCATCGTGAAGTCATCGTAGAAAAGGAAAAAATGGCTCCCTTCTCTGAAAAGATGGCAATGAAGGCATTCGGAATCGGCGCCGCTTCTCCAATGCTTTATAAGTTTGGTTCAAAAATGGCCCCTTCAGCTATGTCCCCTTTTAAAACGGGAGATATCATCTCAAAAGGACCCGGACCACTTAAAACTTGGACCGAAAGCCGTGAATTCCCAGCTCCTAGTAAAGAAAGCTTTCGGGACTGGTTTAAAAATCGCGAGACAGGAGGGAAACCATCATGACTGGAACTATCCAAAATGAAGGCACGTTTTTAAATAAAATTGCCAAAAACCTAGGAAGAGCTCCTATAACCGAAGGCATAACCCGTCCTGTTTGGAAGCACGCTCCCCAATTCGAGGTTTTGAAACATGCGACACCAGATGATCTTGTCAACGAATTACAGGAGCAGTGCAAACGGGTCCATACGCAGTTTCACCTTACCGACTCAAAGCAAGTTGCACACCTTTTAAAACAGGTGATTGAGGAACTTGGAAATGGACAATTAATCATTCCAAAAGATAATCGATTCTCTGACTATCAGTTAGTTGATGTGCTGAATGAAAAAGGTGTCCACGTTTGGGACCATCAAGCAGGGAAAAAAAATATCGAACTGGCAGAAGGTGCTAATATCGGAATTACATTCAGTGAAATAACACTTGCGGAATCAGCGACCGTCGTCTTATTTAGCGGTAAGAACCATGGCCGTTCCATCAGCTTCCTGCCCGCTTGTCATGTTTCCATTATCCCAAAGAGCACCATCGTTCCGCGAATGACACAAGCTGCAGCGGCCATTCGTTCTAAAGTTAATCGCGGTGAAGTCGTTCCTTCCTGCATTAATTTCATAACCGGACCGAGCAATTCCGCTGATATCGAAATGGACCTTGTCGTTGGCGTTCATGGTCCAATTAAAGCCGTCTATATAATTGTCGAGGATAAGTAACTATCAATGAAAAAGGAGAGGCCCTTTAAAGGAGCCTCTCCTTTTCTAAATTTCTCTATGTTATTCGTAAATAATACGGTCCACTGCTTCACGGTCGAGGCGTTTGATCACTTCGACAATTAGTTTAACTGCATTTTCATAATCATCACGATGAAGCATTGCCGCATGTGAATGAATGTAGCGTGTTGCAATCGTAATTGCCAGTGCAGGAACTCCATTTGCTGTTAAGTGAATGGAACCTGCATCCGTTCCACCGCCTGGAATCGATTCATATTGATAAGGAATGTTCATTTCGTCAGCCGTGTTGGTAACGAAATCCCGCAGTCCTTTATGAGCTACCATCGATGCATCATATATAACGATTTGCGGACCTTCACCCATTTTACTCATCGCTTCTTTATCGGTTACACCTGGTGTATCACCAGCTATACCGACATCAACGGCAAAACCAATATCCGGCTGAATTTTGAACGTTGACGTTTTAGAGCCACGTAGACCAACCTCTTCTTGTACTGCGCCAATCCCGTATACAACATTCGGATGGTCGCTATCTTTCAACTGTTTAAGGACGTCAATAGCGATTGCACAGCCAATTCGGTTGTCCCAAGCTTTAGCAAGCAACATTTTTTCATTATTCATGACTGTGAATTCAAAATACGGTACAACCATATCGCCCGGCTTAACGCCCCATTCCTTTACTTCTTCCTTGCTAGTTGCACCAATGTCAATAAACATATCTTTAATCTCTACCGGCTTTTTCCTCGCTTCTGCTGACAAAATATGTGGCGGCTTTGAACCGATAACCCCAGTTACATCGCCTTTATTTGTGACGATCGTCACGCGTTGAGCGAGCATCACCTGTGACCACCAGCCTCCTACCGGCTGAAAACGCAAAAATCCTTTATCATCAATTTGAGTTATCATGAAACCAACTTCATCCAAATGTCCAGTAACGACGATTTTCGGACCGTTTTCATCACCTGTTTTCATAGCGATCAAACTTCCCAAACCATCAGTCGATATTTCATCCGCGAAAGGGGTTATGTATTCAGCCATTACTTTTCTTACTTCACTTTCATTTCCAGCAATGCCTTTAGCATCCGTTAAATCTTTCAGCATCCTTAAAGTTTCATCCAATTGAGCCATGCATTTACCTCCCTCTTTTTTACACTACAAGAATAATTATACAAAATATCGGTTGCACAAACAATTAATAGCCTTGTTTTTGTCTTTCGTAATTCACTTCATTTTTGGTGACGTATGCATTTTCCACATCCTCTGCGGAAAATCCTAGCAACTTCCCTAAATGTAGATATTCAGCAAAAACCTTTTGAAACGCGGACTCTGTTAATTGCACACGAAACTCGTTGATGTACCCGTATATCAAAGTGAATTGAGCCGTTAAATCAACATGACCCATTTTGAAAGCCGATGGAACTTTTGGTACAAAACTCTTTTCAATCCCAAGTGACAAAATAAAGTGAATGCCATCCACGTATTCAGCCAAAATCGTTTCTTTATCCGAAGGACCTTTAAGACTCCAGAATTTAAAACATCTCGTTTCGTTAGCCAGCTCCCCAAGCTCCACTAAAAGAGCAAGAGTCTTCCGCTCGACCAAGTTTTCTGCACCCAGATCGTGCTTTGTCTCTATATGCTTATCTAAGGCCGCCTGCATGTCCATCAATTTTGCTATGTTCACTTTTATCACTACTTTCTATCTTAATCCCTTAAATTATAACAAATAAATGAAACTTATTAATAACCCATACGTAAATGAAAGGAATCACTCTGTTTAGGGAGGTAGCTACATGGTGTTAATATTGCGGTTCTTAATTTTGGCTCTCATCATCTTCTTAATATATACGGCTATCAAATACCTATTTAATCCAAAACGAAAATTAGAGCTGGCACATGAACAGAAAAATTTCTTTCTGCTCGATGATACAAAGAATATACACAAGAATTTTTTATTGACGTACAATGGGGTTATGTTTGAAGGGGAAAAGTATTTAGGAACGACGGAACGCTCCTTCGAGGTTATCTCCATCTTCATTTGGCCTAAGAAAATAGCCGATTTGAAAGGTTTGAAGCGCAATGACTTTTTAAAAATCGAAGCATCCATAAAAAAACAATATCCGGATGCCTTGATTGATTGGAAAAGCCCTGTAAAGGAATTTTTGGATAACTAAAACATATCGAGTGGTGTTACAACTGCGTACTTAAGAGCCTTGAGGAAATTACACTCAAGGCCCTTTATTTATCATGTGAGCGGAAAAATTCTTTCCAGGGAACGACCGTCTGCTTTTCTCTTAATAAATAAAGCAATAAGGTTAATGATAATAAAATAATGACGATTAATGTCGGGCTGAAATCTGCAATATAATGGCCAAACACTGTATATACGAAGGCTACAGGGATATTCGTCATGAAGGATAAATAAAAATAGTTTTTCAACCCTTTATTGGATTCCAACAAGCAAAGCGACAATAAATAAAAGTGTATAAACGGAATAAGCCTCAGCACCGCAATTTGTCGGCTGTTAAGCTTTCGGTTTCCAAACAGCTTATTTTTAAGTCGTAGAAGCTTATCCTTCGTTTTCGGAAATTTACCTATTACAAAATAAAAGGCCATACTGGACAACGTCAAACCGATTATGGAATAGATAGTTCCAAATGCTGCACCGAATAAAACACCGCCAGCCATGCAAACCACGATAACAGGAATGAATAAAAATTGCCGTAATAAATGAAAGGTAATAAAGATTAATGGCGCAAACACGCTGCCGGATTGAACGTAGCTCATCACAAGTGTCAGTTTATCATTCATGTTTTCCCCCCAGCTACTCTTTGTTGCTTCTACAAGCATATACACTAAACGAGCTACATATGACTATCGAATTAAGATCTTGATAAGTAACCCTATTTGGATGACCATCAAAACCGGCAGTCCCCACTTAAAGGAGGTATGCTTCGTTTTATGATGGAAATGTTTCATTCCAAGAAAGGTCCCAGTTCCCCCACCTATGACTGCCCAAAACCAGAGTGTCTTTTCGCTGATACGATACTTCCCATTGCGTGCTCTCTTTTTGTCGACTCCCATTATGACAAAGCCTACGATGTTAATGATAAACATAAAGGCAAGTATGATCCAAACTCCTTGCATTCCTCTCTCCCCCTTTAAATATGTAAAAAGCCACCCTCTTGAAAAAGAGAGTGGCTGATATCAGTCAGACTTATTTGTCTAATTGTTGTTTAGCAGCAGTTGCTAATTGAGCAAAAGCTTGTTCGTCAGCAACAGCAAGATCAGCAAGCATTTTGCGGTTTACTTCGATACCAGCAAGCTTTAAGCCATGCATTAAACGGCTATAAGAAAGACCGTTGATGCGAGCTGCAGCGTTGATACGAGTAATCCAAAGTTTGCGGAAATCACGTTTTTTCTGACGACGGTCACGGAAAGCATAGTTTCCTGACTTCATTACTTGTTGGTTAGCTACTTTGAAAAGAATATGTTTCGCGCCATAGTAACCTTTAGCTAATTTTATTACCTTTTTACGACGTTTGCGAGTAACAGTACCGCCTTTTACACGTGGCATGTTATTTCCCTCCTATTTAACTCGATAAATCGAACTTATTTAATATTGTCTAGCATATGACGAATACGTTTGAAGTCACCTTTGCTTACAAGGCTAGCTTTGCGAAGCTTACGCTTTTGCTTAGTAGATTTGTTAGCAAATAAATGGCTTGTGTAAGCGTTAGAACGCTTAAGTTTGCCGGATCCAGTCTTTTTGAAACGTTTAGCAGATCCGCGGTGAGTTTTCATTTTAGGCATAAGGTATTCCTCCTCATTACAAATTACTTTACAATTACTTTTCGGCTTTTGGTGCTAAGATAATGAACATGCTGCGTCCGTCCATTTTTGGATGTTGCTCGATTGTAGCCACTTCTTTACATGCTTCAGAAAAACGAACGAGTACACGTTGACCAATTTCCTTATGTGTAATAGCACGTCCTTTGAAACGGATAGAAGCTTTTACTTTATCGCCTTTTTCAAGGAATTTAATACCGTTGCGAAGCTTAGTATTGAAATCATGTTCTTCAATCGTCGGGCTCAAACGAACCTCTTTAAGACTGATAACTTTTTGATTTTTACGTGCTTCCTTGTCTTTCTTTTGCTGCTCGAAGCGGTGTTTTCCGTAGTCCATAATCCGGGCTACCGGAGGCTTTGCATTTGCAGCAACTAAAACTAGATCAAGATTTACACGAGCGGCAATTTCCAATGCTTCGAGTTTCGTTTTAATTCCAAGTTGTTCTCCGTTTTGGTCAATAAGACGAACTTCACGGGCTCGGATGCCCTCGTTTACCATCGCGTCTTTACTAATAGTTAGCCACCTCCAAAGATATTGGCGAATACGAATATTTGAATCAATTCGGTCACGCTCACAACTCGCTTACAGGATATAATCATAATAAAAAAGTGTGGATGCATGCTGCACCCACACTGATAGACTAATTCAGAAAGATCCAAATAATCAAATCATGACCTGTTAACTGCATCGTTTGCGTCAACCAGGTGAGAAGCGGGTGCTTCTTCTTTTCCTCAAACACGTATTCAATTCACTTTAGAAATATATCATAAACACTGATGACTTGTCAAATGCTAATTTATTCGTTTTTCACAACAGAATTAATCTTATCAGACATTTTGTTATTTGACAATACGTTTTTTTTAAGAAATTTAGACAAATAGTATTCGTCATGATACATTTCATCGAAAAATAATGAGTCCCGCTTCGTTCCTTCTAGTACAAAACCCATCTTTTTATAAAGGGAAAGTGCTGGTTCGTTGTTAGCAATAACGGTCAATTCAAGGCGCCGGATTTCATATGCCAGTGCCTGCTCCTCCATTTTTTGAAACAGCTTCGTTCCGACTCCTTTTCCTCTCTCTTGTTCGGATATGCCGATGACAATTTTGGCAGAATGCTTTGTTCTGCTAAGTTCATTGCCCAATAATATGAGATATCCTATCAAGTCGTGGCCGCTTGCTGCAACGAGGAAAACGGAGCGGGGGTTATTTTCAATTTGCTCGATTTGCCTCTCCAATTTGTTCTCCGTTGCTTTTCTTTCACCCGGATTGTACAACATGAACCCGGAATCTTCAACATGATTGAACAGAGCTGCCAATTTTCCCGCATCTTGCCTTGTAGCCTTCCGTATCTCCATTTCTCCCCACTCCCTCATATAAATATTTTTTTGGGTAATTAGCTGAATTTACATCTTGGATCTATTAACTAGAGTCTTCAAATGTTACGGGTTTTCTTTTGCCTTTTTCTTTTTCTCAATAGCATCCCACGCAAATAGAACTATCCAAAACAGCAGGACCGGGACAATAGCATATTGTCGATAACCATCCAGTAACAATAAGATGATGACGACAAGAAATGTTGGCCCGAATAGATAGGAAAATTTCTTATTCATGCTGACCACTCCTTTTCATTATTGACTATACTTTCACATGCTGTTGTTATTAATCATGCATTATGCAAAAGAGAGACACAACAATATGTGTCTCTCTTTTACTGTTAACGGCTTACTTCTGCTTTAATCGCTGAAACAAAGTCTTCAAACGCGACTGTTTCTGATTTTTGTTCACCGTATTTACGTACGTTTACACTGCCTTCTTTGGCTTCATTGTCACCAACAACCAGCATGTACGGGATTTTCTGCATTTGCGCTTCACGGATTTTATAACCTATTTTCTCGTCACGTGTATCCAAATCAACACGGATGCCTTCTGCTTTAAGTTTTTCTTGCACTTCTTTGGCATAATCCAAATGAACTTCTGGTGAGACCGGAATCACTTGTGCTTGGATAGGTGCCAGCCAAGTTGGGAATGCCCCCTTGTATTCTTCGATTAAGTAAGCAACGAAACGTTCCATTGTGGAAACAACTCCGCGATGGATAACGACCGGACGGTGCTGCTTGCCGTCTTCACCGACATAGTTAAGATCAAAACGTTCAGGAAGCAAGAAATCAAGTTGAACAGTTGAAAGAGTTTCATCTTTTCCTAAAGCTGTACGTACTTGAACGTCAAGCTTCGGACCGTAGAATGCTGCTTCACCTTCTGCTTCAAAATAATCTAGTCCAAGTTCGTCCATCGCGCTTTTCAGCATGCTTTGTGCTTTTTCCCACATGGCGTCATCATCAAAATACTTCTCTTTATCCTGCGGATCACGGTAAGACAGACGGAATGAATAATCCTTAATATCGAAATCTTTATATACTTCCAGAACCAAGTTCACAACACGTTTGAACTCTTCTTTAATTTGATCTGGACGGACGAAAATGTGAGCATCATTCAATGTCATCCCACGTACACGCTGTAGACCAGAAAGAGCGCCTGACATTTCATAGCGGTGCATCAAGCCAAGCTCAGCAATCCGGATTGGTAGCTCGCGATAGCTGTGGATGCCGTTTTTATATACCATCATGTGATGCGGACAGTTCATCGGACGCAGGACCATCTGTTCGTTTTCCATCTCCATGACTGGGAACATATCATCCTGGTAATGATCCCAGTGTCCAGATGTTTTATAAAGGTCAACACTTCCCATTACAGGTGTGTACACGTGGTCGTAACCCAGGCGTTCTTCCTTATCTACAATATATCGCTCAATTGTGCGGCGAATTGTCGCACCCTTTGGTAACCACATTGGCAGACCTTGTCCAACTTTCTGTGAGCTCATGAACAGGTTCAATTCTTTTCCGATTTTACGATGGTCACGTTCTTTAGCTTCTTCTAGGAAACGTAGGTGTTCGGATAGTTCTTCTTTCTTAAAGAAAGCAGTTCCGTATATACGTTGAAGCATTTTGTTTTTGCTATCGCCTCTCCAGTATGCACCGGCGACGCTTAATAGCTTGAATTCTTTAATTTTCCCAGTAGATGGAACGTGGATTCCGCGACAAAGGTCAAAGAATTCACCTTGCTCATAGATCGTTACTTGCTGATCTGCAGGAATAGCATCGATCAATTCCAATTTATACTCGTCACCAATTTCTTTGAAACGAGATATGGCTTCGTCACGACTTACTTCGATGCGAGCAATTTCCAAGTTTTCATTAACGATTTTCTTCATTTCTTTTTCAATCAAAGGAAGATCTTCAGGTGTTAATGATTCCTCTAGATCCATATCGTAGTAAAAACCGCCTTCGATGACAGGGCCGACACCGAATTTAGCATTTTTGTAAAGACGTTTGATCGCTTGTGCCATCAAATGAGCTGTACTGTGGCGAAGCACTTCAAGCGCATCTGCTGCATCTTGTGTGACGATTTCAATTGTACCGTCTTCTTCAATTGGACGTTTCAAATCATATAATTCACCATTGAACTTTCCAGCAATGGATTTTTTTCTTAAACCAGGGCTGATGGATGCAGCAATGTCTTCAGTAGTTGTACCTTTAACAAACTCCTTCACTGCTCCGTCAGGAAATGATATTTTCAGTAATTCAGACATTCAGTTTCACTCCTTCTTATTTTTAGAACAATCTGTTTTCACTTATAGGTATCCGAGCGAGAAATCTAATTACAACACAAAAAGCCCGCCCCTGTATAAAACAGGGACGAGCTTAATAATCATAATCATTAACCCGCGGTTCCACCCTCGTTTCACCTTGCTTTTCACGGCAAAATGACACTTGTAACTTGGTAACGGCAGCTTCCCGTCAACTCATAGTCGCAATCTAATTGCTTTCCGAGCCGAAGTTTAAAGGTGGTAAGTGATCTATGCGAATAGGAAGCTTACAGCCTTTTGGCTCCCCTCTCTGAAAATCGGCGACTAGAATACCCGTGTCCTCATCATAACTTTTGTTTTTAATAGTATGTAGGAAATTATAATTTGTTATACGGTGAAAATCAAGGTTAATTTTCTGTTTTGTTCATTATCCCCAAAAAAGATTATTCAAACGCCTTCGAAAATGCTGAGAGCGGCAGGACAGTCGCCCGCTCCTCGAAAATCCGCGCCATTGTTTGAATTAGGCCTTCTTCCTTGTCATCTGTATAGATGTACAAGTTTTCCGGAGCAATCGATAACAGCGGGGCAAGTATCACCGTATCGAGAAAAAGTGAACTTTTGGCAAGGAGCCGCCTGTCAATCATACTATTGATTTTTGGACGGTCAAGCTTGCTGAATTCCTGATCATAGAATTGAAAACCGTCTCGATTGACAAGATGAAGCTTTGGTAATTTCGACTCCTGCCCATGCAGGCAATCACGGAGCGTAGCAATAAAATTTTGATAGTCCTGTTCCAACTTATATTCATCAATCGCCTTGACCACATACTTTTCCAACGTATGCTGAAATGATTTTAAACGGAAAGTCGTAAAAGAATCGAATGAAAAAGACACCTTCCCCGCCAAAATGCTTTGAAGCCCTTCCTCAATCAATTTTTTTTCCGTACTGAATAACATCCCTTGACACCTAGCTCTTTCTCCTTCAATAATCGATGATGCAATTTCGGTAATCGCTTCAATTTCTTCTCGTTCTCTATAGAAAAATTTACTAATTATGATTTGTTCAATCACAGGAAGCATCTTTTCTTCCAACAAAAAAGAATGAAATACTTCACTGAGCAGGATTAGCCATTTATCACCTACTGACTCTGTCATATCCACATACATACCTTGTTGTGGAAGAAATCGAATGTATGGTTGAAATTCTGCCCCTAACGGATGGACAGAAACTAAATTCAGTAATTTTAATGCCTCTGAATCATTTTGAAACGAAATTTGCACTACGACATCCCCCCTTCCCCCTTGCTTCTTTTTTCATGTATATGGGGATAGGGACTTGTTTAGAAGTAGGATAAGGCTTGTAATAGAAAAAAGTGACCTCTAATAAGAGACCACTTTCCACTATCTTCTCCGGTTTATTCCATCAAGCTTGACCGGTTCTGCTAAATATTGAATTCTTTCCAATACTCTGGCCGCTTTCACTTCTTCCTTCTCACCGCGCTGTGAAAAGGTTAAGTGATTTTCAAGGCCATTCATGTCAAAATTCGAAGTGAAAAACGTAGGCAGGTTTTCCAGCATCCTAAATTGCAAAATTGGCCCAAAGACTTCATCGCGGCCCCAGCTTGTCATAGACTCGGCTCCGATATCATCCAGCATAAGAACAGGTGCCGTTTTGACCATTTCAATTTTCTCATTGACGGTATTATCGCCAATCGAGCCCTTTAGTTCTCTTAAGTAGTCCGGTACATAGACGATTAGTGAGGATATTTGCCTTTCAGCGAGTTCATTGGCAATTGCCCCCAATAAATAAGTCTTGCCAACGCCGAACTTCCCATAAATATATAATCCTTTTTGTCTTTTACCCGGCTCATACTCCATAATGAATGACATCGCTTTACCTAAAACGCCTAAACGTTTGTTTTCATCATCCGTTTGTGAAAAGTCTTCAATGGTAGCCTTTAAAATATCCTTTGGCACATAAAGACTGCGAATCAATTTTTCGCGTTTTCGCTTTTCATCCTCTGCCAATTTCCGCGGACAGATTTCATAATTCAAATTAAGTGCCTTCCCTTGAACAACCAGTTTGGGATAATAGCCATGCATCATATTGATACAGCCATCCAAACTTGGACATTTATCACACTTATTACTTTGCGAAGTAAATTCATAAAGCTTCCCTAAGTTTTTATCAATCATTTCCTTCGTAACAGTCGAACTATTGGCATTCAAAAATAGCCGCACCTGTTCGTCTTCAAAAATTTCCTGTTTTAACTTTTCATAACGCTCCTGAAATTGGTTTGTATTAGCCAATTTATTAAGGGAACTATTAATCTTTTCCATCGTTCATTTCACCTCCAGCTTTCCACTGCTTCCATTTCTCCTGAAGCTCGCGTTTCTGTTCATTCAATTCAGGCTGATCCACTTTCTGCTCCTGCTGTGTTTCTTCTTTTTTCTCAAGCCATTCGGGAACCACTTCTTCCCGAATCGTCTTTTTCCGGCCGCCTTTTGCAACGTTTCTGCTTCCCTGAGCCCAATCCTGATATTTCCGGTGCTCTTTTTTAGCTAGTTCCATCGCTTCGATGACAGTAGACACCTTCAGACGTGCCCAATGGCCCGCCAGTTTTTCCACATAGCCCTTTGTGAATTTCATATCTGTTTTGAGCATAACATATTCAATTAAGACATTGACGACCCCCGGATTTAGCTTTTGGTTGATCATCACACCTTCTACCACTTTCAAATCACCGCTGGATGGCTCTGCACCGCCTGACAACTGCATCAGACGGTCGCGCGGGGAAATCGTCTCCAAATGACGGATTAGCTCTTGTTCCTGCGTTTTCGGTTCTTCTTTTTGTGTTCGTTCACGTATCGGCTGCACGCGATTGACAAGGGAAGGCATATCGGCCTGTCGCTCGATTTGGTACCAGTCCCTTGCCGCCTTTCTTAATATTTCCTCGTCGATCTCATCATCCAATGAAACGGCATCCATAACTAGTTTTTGCATTTCAAGCGGATCAATGCCATATAAAAAGGCAAGTTTGGCAATCGTACTTTTTATTTTCGGAGTAAAGGCCTTTTTCGGCACGATTGATGATTTTATTCCGGCTAACAAAAGGTCAAAATCAAATAAGCCGTCAAATCCCGATGGCTCGACTCCATCCGCTCGATTGATATATTGCTGTTCGGGCAAAGGTTTCCATTCGTTTTTCGCTTCATCTGTTACATATAAGGAGTCCAAATGATCTGATGAAAACACCTCTGCAAAAGATTTTGTCACACTTTCATACTGATCCGTTAAAATGTGATCATCGCAAAAGAATCTCTTTAACCGGTTAAATTGTACTTTGCCAATTTTTTTGTATAAGTATATATTCAGCATACCATCAGTGAAAAACTGTTGAGGTGACAGCGGCGAATTCAATTCGTAAATAAATTCCTTCGTATCTTCTTTCGATTTCTTATACACATTCAGCAGTCCGATTCCCTCAAGCAAAAGGCGTGCTTCGTAAATATCGCCTAATTTAAGGCCAATTGTATTCATTAATTGATAATGTGAGGAAGCTTCCGACCAGAGCCGATTTTCCTCTAACTCACTCCATAACGTCATGTATAGGCTAATACAGATCGGTCCAATAAGAGGTTGATATAGTCGGGTTAGTATTTTCCGATCATAATCATGAAGCAGCCCCGCAGATGAAACCAAGTATGAATCCGCTGGGAGCAATTCTTGCCAATGCATTGACATCTCCATTCAAACCTTTCAAAAGATGTAGTGAAAAAAGAGCCAAAGTAAATCTTCAGCTCTACTTTCTTTCTTTATTTATTAAATCTTTCAATTCATCAATAAAGACATTAATATCTTTAAATTGTCGATATACGGAAGCGAATCTAACATAGGCAACCTCATCGACTTCTGCCAGTTTGTCCATCACCATTTCGCCGACATTGTCACTTTTCACTTCTGCGATGCCCTGGTTGCGCAATTCCTTTTCTACATAACTGGTAATTTGCTCCAATTCCTTTAGTGGAACTGGACGTTTTTCGCAGGCCCTGATTAAGCCACGTAGGATTTTATCACGACTGAACTCTTCCCGTGTCCCGCCTTTTTTCACTACAATCAGCGGCGTTTCCTCTACCTTTTCAAATGTCGTGAATCGAAAACCACATGCCTCACATTCACGGCGTCGTCGAATCGATTTACTTTCATCGACTGGCCTGGAATCGAGCACTCTTGTTCCATTATATTGACATGATGGGCATTTCATCATTATCAGCTCCGTATTTTATGTAGGACTCCCCTATCTAAATGTTCCCCAAGGATTTACTCTTCTATCTCAATCTTATATTAAAAGGAACAACCAGTACAAGTAAAAAGTGTAACTTCCAACAGTAGGCACTTTTTTGAAGGAGCGTTATCAGAGTCTTTATGCTTTTTACTAGTCACAATCTTTACTTTAAAGCGGGCTTGCTAATTTATTGCATTAAAAAAGAGATGCACCCATGGCATCTCTGTGTATACGTTTTTTATAGGGCACTTATATTGGCTTTTTTCATTTGTACCGGACCTAATCCACGTGGAAGTTCAATGTTTTCACGTGTTTGCGCATTCAAAGCTTCAGCAATATAGTTTGCCGCAATATTCGGATCCAAATTACCACATGTATAGACATCAATGCTTGCATAGCCGTGTTCTGGAAAACTGTGAATCGTTAAATGTGATTCAGAAATGATGACAACCCCACTTACTCCTTGTGGAGCAAACTTGTGGAATGCTACTTCGCGAACCTCTGCACCTGACTTCAATGCAGCATCAACAAAAATCTTTTCAATCAAATCAATATTGTTCAGTTTTTCAAAGTCACAACCCCAAAGTTCAGAAATGACATGTCTACCCATTGTTTCCATAGTGTAAGCTGTTTCCATTTTAAGCTTCCCCCTTACCATGATTAAAAATTACATAACTTCTAACAACTACCACGGGGGAAAGTTAGTCCAAAGAGGTCCTAACCCTTTAAGTAGCCATCGTGCAAACTCTCTTTTGAAGAAGTTCACGATTCATAGTATATATTGTTTGAAATTTTTTTGCAACTGCCATTTTGAATTTTCGGCAAGATAATGTTTATACGAAAAAAATGTAAGGGCTTTCTTAATGGAGTCCTTGCCCTTTGAATCATTTCATAGCAGTTTATCACTTCGCAAAAAAAATTTCACATTAAACCGCTAAAAATAGAATTAAAAATTCGCTAAAAATAAACCCGAGCCCGCTAAAAGACTCAGCAGACTCGGGTTTATTCAACTAATTAGCAGATAATTGAACTTCTAAAGTTTTTTTCAACTCGGAAGCTACTAAATTTACAAGATCCACTACACGGTTTGAGTAACCCCACTCGTTATCATACCAAGCAAGGACTTTCACTTTTCTATTCCCAATCATCATCGTTGATAGACCATCGATGATTGCAGAGTGCGGATTAGTTTTGAAGTCACTCGAAACAAGAGGTTCTGTCGTGAATTCCATAATCCCTTTAAGTTCATTTTCTGATGCGTCAATGAATGCTTGGTTCACTTCATCAATCGTTACATCATGATTTAAGTCCACAACAAGATCGACTAAAGAAACGTTAGGTGTTGGTACACGTATCGCCATACCGTGAAGCTTGCCTTTTAATTGAGGCAAAACTAGAGAGATGGCTTTAGCCGCTCCTGTTGTCGTAGGAATGATACTTTCTGCAGCTGCACGAGCACGTCTTAAGTCTTTGTGCGGGTTATCGATATTATTTTGGTCATTTGTATAAGAATGAATCGTTGTCATTAAACCGTTGTCAATGCCGAATTTTTCATCGAGCACTTTCGCAACTGGTCCAAGGCAGTTAGTTGTACAAGATGCATTGGATATAACAAAATGCTTGTCAATTTCTAGCGCTTCCTGATTGACGCCCATTACAATGGTAACGTCTTCATTTTTACCCGGAGCGGATAAAATAACTCTTTTTGCCCCTGCATCTAAATGAAGAGCCGCTTTAGAACGATCATTGAATTTGCCCGTAGCTTCGATTACAATATCTATGTTCATCTCTTTCCAAGGCAATTGCTTTGGATCGCGGTTATTTATTAGTTGTACACGGCGGCCATTCACTACAAGTGAATCATCTTCCGCTACAATTATACCGTCGAATTTACCATGGATCGTATCATATTTTAGTAAGTGGGCTAAAGTTTCAGCAGGATAGCTTGCATTAATGGCAACAATGTCCAAACTCTCATCTAATATGGCCTTTCGGAAAACCATTCTTCCAATTCTCCCAAATCCGTTAATCGCTATTCTTGAATTCATTGTTCGGACCCTCCTGAAAATATTAATGTTATACTTATTACCTCTCATATGTAATTAGTATAACATAATTGAGTGCAATTGTGCTAATAAAAATGCGGATTGTTGTTATTTTTTCAAAATAAAAGGAAGAAACCATAAGGCTTCTCCCTTTTTTCTCATTTATAAGACATTCCAATTGCAAAGTACGGTTTTAACCTGCTTCTTTGTTTCCTCAAGATTCCCATTATTATCAATGACCGCATCCGCTAAAACTTTTTTATCAGCTAACGGCATCTGTGATTGAATTCTTGCAAGTGCATCTGTCTCTGATAATCCATTCCGGTTCATTAAGCGTTCCAATTGAACGCGCTCATCTACATATACCAATAGAGTCTTTTCAACCATGAATGTTAACTTACTTTCGAATAGGAGCGGAATATCCATAAATACCGTTTCTTCTCCTGCAGCGAGTGCCTTTTCCGTTTTTAGACGCATCCAATTCCTAACAGCAGGGTGCACGATACTATTTAAAAGCAATCTCTTTTCTTGATCATGAAATATAATAGACCCTAATTTCACCCGATCAATATTGCCATCCACCAATAAAATATCTTCACCAAAAGCTTTTACTACTTGATGGTAGGCTTCTTCACCTGGCTCTACGACTGCGCGGGAGGCCACATCTGCATCTACAATCGTGAAACCAAGTTCCTGTATATAAAGGCTGACGCTGCTTTTCCCGCTTGCAATCCCCCCGGTGATTCCAATGATTTGTCCCATAAGCTCCCCCTTTTAAATCAATTATTATAACTTGAATACACCAATTAAAATCAATAGCACGCCCGGAAGAAAGGTTAACTGCTGCACAATTTTATTATTTGAAAGCAATTTCCCGCTTTGAAGTCCGCTCCAAATGAAGATTGAACTCATTACAGCGATACATATTGCGAGAATAATCGGTGAAATCCCGATCATAGCTGCTCCAACTCCAGCTCCGAACGCATCAAGCGAAAGTGCAAACCCGAGAACAAGTGCTTCAACACCAGTAATTGTTCCTGATTTGTCAAAATCGGCATTCAATGGTTTTTGTAAAATATTTATGACTACTCCAAGTGATTTAATTTCAAAGTTAAAGATGATTTTTTCATGATATCTTTCGTCGTTCAATTCCTTATCAGGCTTAAAATACTGGTATACCATCCAAGCACCAAGAAAAATGAGAATGATGCCCCCAGTTTTTTCAGCCGCTCCGACAGAAATAAGCTGACTGATGAACTGCCCGATGACCATCGCAATGCCTAAACTCAGTGCCGAACAAAATGAAATGACCGCTATTGACTTTAAGGGGATTTTCATCTTTCGCATACCAAATGTCAAACCTACGCCAAAACCGTCAATACTTACTGCAAAAGCAAGAAAAATAATTTGTAGCCACATCGGAATTATTACTCCTTCCCTTCTCGGTGCTACCCTAGTATATGGAAGGAGCCCATCCGATGTGTTTGAAAAGACATTGACTACTTAAGTCGCTGACACAACGGGCATATATGTGTGCCGCGTCCGGCTACAACTAGCTTTTCAAGTGGTGTACCGCACGTTTTGCAGTTCTCTCCTTTACGTCCGTAAACATTAAGTTCTAACTGAAACATGCCGATTTGCCCTTGAGAGTTAATGTACGAACGAATCGTACTTCCCCCTTTTTCCACCGCTTCACCTAATGTTGCTATGATTTCGGAATGCAGCTTTTTAATTTCCTCTAACGTAAGTGAAGAAGCTATTCTCTCTGGATGAATCCCGGAACGGAATAAAGACTCGTCCACATATATATTTCCAATTCCAACGACAACAGTTTGATCTAGAAGAACTGGCTTAATCTTCCTACTGGTTCTTGCCAGCTTCGCACTAAGCCCCTCGACTGTAAACTCTTCTGATAGCGGTTCAGGACCTAAATGCGATAATGGCAACTGCTCAAGTTCTTCCCCTTTTGTAAATAAATGCATCGTCCCGAACTTCCGGACATCCCGGTACCTAAGTTCACTGTCATCCGTAAAAGTAAAAATAACATGAGTGTGCTTATCATACGGCTCTTCTTTTGGATGCACTCCGTATTTCCCTTCCATCCTTAAATGCGAAACCATTGCATAATCATCCAGTGTGAAAATGAGGAACTTGCCTCGACGGCCTATTCGCTGAATTGTCTGCCCTCTTAAAGCATCCTGAAACTGTTCGACAGGTTCAGGTGCTTTAATAATCTTAGGCCAGAAAACGGACACTTCCTTGATTTCTTTTCCAAGTACGAGCTGCTCTAACGTTCTTCTGACTGTTTCTACTTCAGGAAGTTCTGGCATTACTAATCACCTATCTTTTATTATTTGGCATCAAACCATGTTGGCCCGTAAGCATAATCCACTTTGAGAGGCACATTTAATTCAATAGCATTCTCCATTTCCTCTGGTACGATTTTCTTAAGGATTTCGAGTTCTTCCGGAGGTGTTTCAAAAATTAATTCATCATGCACCTGCAGAAGCATTCTCGTTTTTAGCCCCTCTTTTTTCAGACGCTTATTCATATTAATCATGGCAAGCTTGATGATATCTGCTGCACTGCCTTGAATTGGCGTGTTCATGGCTGTCCGTTCGGCAAAACTTCTAATGTTGAAATTACGGCTTGTAATCTCAGGAATATAACGCCTTCTTTGCAGCAAAGTCGTACTATATCCTTTTTGACGAGCTTCATGTATGCTTTCTTCCATATATTCCTGTACACCAGGAAAGCTTCTTAAATACTTCTCAATGAACTCTCCCGCTTCTTTTCTAGTAATGCCAAGGCTTTGTGAAAGTCCGTAGTCACTTATACCATAGACAATCCCAAAGTTAACCGCTTTTGCTTGGCGTCTCATGTTCGAAGTGACTTCCTCTGCTGATACATGGAAAACATCCATCGCTGTTTTTGTATGGATATCCATCCCTGCCTGAAACGCTTCAACTAGGCCGCTATCATTGGCGATATGTGCAAGCACTCGTAACTCGATCTGAGAATAGTCAGCAGCAAAAACAATCCAATCCTTTTCAGAAGGGATAAACGCCTGCCTGATTTTCCGGCCTTCCTCTAGCCTGATTGGGATGTTTTGAAGGTTAGGGTCTGTCGAGCTTAATCGGCCGGTCTGGGTCAATGCTTGGTTGAAACGAGTGTGTACCTTATCTGTTTTCCGATTGACTACTTTGAGCAAGCCTTCAATATAGGTGGATTGCAACTTACCAAGCTGACGGTAAAGTAAAATTTCTTTCACAATATTATGCTGGCTCTCCAATTTTTCCAGCACATCAGCTGACGTAGAATAGCCTGTTTTAGTTTTCTTCAATACTGGAAGCTCCAACTTTTCAAAAAGAATTACCCCAAGTTGTTTCGGTGAATTGATATTGAAAGCCTCTCCAGCCAGATCAAAAACTCGCCCTTCGATGGTTTTTAATCGAATAGCTAATTCCTGCCCCATGTTTTTCAGTCGTCCAATATCTACCTTAACACCCTGCCACTCCATATTAGCCAAGATAATGGACAAAGGCAGCTCAAGTTCCGTTAACAAATGGTATTGCTCAAACTCCTGCAGCTTTTCAACCATAGGTTCTTTTAAAGAAAAGATAGCCTTCGCTTTTCTGGCGATATGATCTCTCAATTCAGATTCTTCGGGTACCTTGCGTTTTGCACCTTTTCCATAAAAAACATCATCGGTTTCAAGACGTATGGTTCCTTGAGTTTTCGTGATTTCGGCCACTTCATCCACTGACTCTGCAGGATCTAAGATATATGATGCTAGAAACACATCAAAATCAATGCCTTTTATTTCAACTCCTCGATGGCGCAGTGCTACAACCGTGCGCTTTGCGTCAAAAACCGTTTTCTTTTTTGTTTCATCTTCTGCCCAAGATTTAAATATATCTGAAGTCAGTGCCGTCTCACCATGGAAGTAAAAATGGCCATTTTCATTGCTGACGGCTATTCCAAGAATGTCTGCATGATGATAATTATCTTCTAAGATTTCAACATATAAAGCACTTCCATCAGCAAACAACTCTGCAGTCATTTCCGAAGTGTGAACCTCAATTTTTTCTTGTTCAATCGGTACACTTTCTGAAACATCCAATTTATCGAGCAGCGTGGAAAAACCAAGCTCTTTATAAAATGAAATAACCCTTTCCTGGTCCATTCCGTTGTACTCGGTCTCATTGACCATAACTTGAATTGGCGCTTCCCTTGTAATCGTCGCAAGCTCTTTGCTTAACAAAGCAAGGTCTTTATGTTCTTCAATTTTTTCCTTCAATTTTTGACCGCTTACCTCATCAATCGAACTTAGCAGGTTCTCAACCGTTTCAAATTGGTGTAATAATTTAAGTGCCGTTTTTTCACCAACTCCCGGTATGCCAGGAATATTATCGGAAGCATCACCCATCAACCCTTTTAAATCAATGATTTGCAGGGGTGAAAGGCCGTATTTTTCATGTATATGCTTTGGTGTATATTCCTCAATTTCAGTGATTCCCTTTTTCGTGATTGAAACCGTCGTACTCGGGGAAGATAATTGGGTTAAATCTTTATCACCGGAAATGACTTTTACCTCAAAACCATCTCTTTCCGCCTGTAGAGACAGCGTACCGATAATATCATCGGCTTCGTAATTTTCCAATTCATACCTTTTTATTTGGAAACAGTCGAGCAACTCGCGGATAAAGGGGAATTGCTCGGATAATTCAGGCGGCGTTTTCTGGCGTCCACCCTTGTATTCTTTAAATGTCTCATGTCTGAATGTCGTTTTACCGGCATCAAAGGCCACAAGAATATGCGTTGGCTTTTCTTCTTCAAGAATGCGGTTAAGCATCATGGTAAATCCGTACACCGAATTCGTATGTACACCCTTATCATTATTCAAGAGCGGAAGCGCAAAAAATGCGCGGTAAGCAATACTATTTCCATCTATGAGTACTAACTTTTTATCCAAATTCGTCTTCCTCCAGTCACACAGGGTTATGTAGTTCAGCTTCTATTTATAAACGCAAAAAGCCGTGCATTTTCTTTCTCTATTCTACCATGAGTAGAAGTGGAAAGAAAAATGACGGCGACTAGCGACTATGCTATTTTGTATTTCCCATTAACAAGCTAGCGTACGGTGAATCTGATGGCAGAACGATGACCGTTTGATCACCAATCGTTTTTTTATAAGATTCAAGCGTACGGTATAGTTTATAGAAATCAGGATCTTTGGAAAACGACTTATTATAAATTTTCGCTGCTTCCCCTTCTCCCTCAGCCCGAATCACTTCTGCATCTGCCTCTGCAGTCGAAAGCAATTCTTTTACCTTTCGATCAGTATCCGCAATAATTCGGTTTTTCTTCGCATCTCCTTTGGATAGGTACTCTTGCGCTTTCGATTCGCGCTCGGAAATCATCCTTTTAAAGACGGATTCTTCATTTTCCGCAGGCAGATCCGTCCGTTTTATCCGGACATCAGTTAGGCTGATCCCGTAACTGTCTTTTTGTAGCAGTTCGTTAACTTTCTCCGTAATACGGTCGTTCAAGCTTCCCCTCGATGACTTCTCATCATTAATAATTTCATCATAATTCAACTGACCCAACTCTGAACGTACTGCCGAATAGATGAACTCTTCCATTCTCGTTTCCGCATTCTCGAGTGTCCTTGCATTGGTGATCAATTTTTTTGGGTCCTCTATCCTCCAGACCGCATAGTTATCGATGAGCATCCGCTTTTTATCTTTTGTATTGATTTCCGCCTCTGACACATCAGAACTCATTTGATATTTTGGCAGGGTAACCACACTTTGAATGAATGGTACCTTCGCCTTTAATCCTGGGGTTTTATCGATTCTAACCACCTCACCGAATTGGCGGACGACTTTATATTCACCCTCCTTGACGATATACACATTGGTGAAGATAATCAGCAGCAACACGATAAATATAATGAGGAAAATCCCTATTTTAACATAGCCTCCCCAGTGAAAATTACCTTTCCTCATCTCATTAAAATCAATTACTTTTCCGCTCATTGTTTGGTGCCTCCTTCCCCTGTCGCTTTTTCTTCAGGTACAGACTCCTTCTTCGTTTCTTCTTCAGGAATAGGCGTTTTTTTCGTTTCCTCTTTTTCTAGTGAGCGAAGTGGTAAGTACTTCATTGTATTTCCATCATCATTCATGATATAAATCTCTGCATTCGGCAATACTTCTTCAAGCGTTTCAATAATAAGACGGTCTTTTGTTATACCCTTATTGCCTTTATATTCACTATATAATTTTTCAAAGACCGCTACATCCCCACGAGCAGCCTCCGTACGAGCGGCTTTATCACCATTTGCTTGTGAGATAATGGCGTCTTTTTCCCCTTCAGCTTCATTAATACGTTTGTTTTCATATTTATCCGCTTCATTGCTTTTCGTATTCGCCGTTTCTCTAGCATCTGTGACATTCGTAAAGGCTTTCCGCACTTCTTCATTCGGTAACTCCACATCCTGGAGCTTAACCGCAGATATTGATATGCCTACATCATATTTCTCCATTAACTGTGATAGCAGTTCCCGGACATCTGCTTCAATTTGTGCTTTACCAGAAGTAAGTGCATCATCAATTTTCGTGCTTCCGATAATACTTCTTAAAGCAGCGGAAGTCGTGTCATATAAAATTTTCTCTGGATCATCTGCATTGTACAGGTATTTTGGAGGGTCTGTGATTTTCCATTGAACCACTAGGTCAGCAAGAACAATATTTTCATCCCCCGTAATCATCTTGGTCTCCCTCGGATAATCTGTTACCTCTCCATTCTCCTCCTTGTATCCAAATTTAAGACTGAATGTTTCTTTCGATAGTTTTTCAACCGACTGAATCGGCCAAGGCAGCTTAAAGTGAAGGCCTGGTTCTGTAATCGTCTGCTCTACCTTACCAAACGTCATAATGACAGCCTGATCGGATTCATCTACCGTGTACCAGGTCGATATCGCAACAACACCAAAAATTAAAATAAGAAATACTAGTCCTGTGATTGTATATATCCTTTTTAAACTGACGATATGTATCACCCCTTATTTGCCGTTATATCTTATTTACGCAAGGAAGGGTCTAAAGTTTCATAAAAATCAAATATTTTCCTAATGAAAATAGTATAGAAGGTAGGTAAAGAGGAATATAGACAAAAGAAAAGACAGAGACTTAGTGTCTCTGTCTTCGCCTAACTCCTTGGATGAGGGGTTGTACAACCATTTTAACCCTCCATTATGAAGTCAGTTTAAATAAATTGTAAAGGACATGTAAATTCACACAATTCCTACACTTTTCCTTTTAAGCTTTTATTTAACGTTACCGTAAAAGTCGTACCCGATCCCGGCGTACTTTCTACTTTGATTTTACCTTTATGGACTTCTATAATATGCTTGACGATAGCGAGTCCGATGCCTGTTCCTCCTGAATCACGACTCCTTGCCTTATCAATGCGATAAAACCGTTCAAAGATTCTTGGAAGTTCTTTTTCTTCAATACCGATACCGCTATCTTGGACTATAATATCCACCGTTTGTTCATTTTCAGTGACGTTCACGGTGACCCACCCTCCATTTGGTGTATATGTCAACGCGTTAGTAATCAAATTAATGAAAACCTGTTTGATCCTGTCTGATTCCCCTTCAATAAAAACAGGTTCCGAAGAAGCTTTTATCTCAAGAGAAACTTCTTTTTCCTTCAATTTACCAATAAGCATCTCTTGTATATCACCAAGAACATTTGTAATATCCACGACGCCTGTTTTTAAAACAAATTCCTGTTGCTCCATTTTTGATAAATTAAGAAGTTCCTGAATGAGTTCTTGCAGCCGATCACTTTCTTTCAAGATAATGGATAAAAAGTGCTTCAATGTTTTTTCGTCTTTTAAAGCCCCATCGAGCAACGTTTCTGAAAAGCCCTTGATAGAAGTAATCGGTGTTCTCAGTTCATGGGATACATTGGCCACAAAATCCTTCCGCATTTGCTCGAGCCTTTTCAATTCGGTAATATCATGGAAAATGAGGAGAATCCCCTTCCATTCGTCATGAGTACCGATAATCGGAGCCCCGTATATCTCAAAATGCTTACGTTCAATGGCAAGTGGTATTTTCACTTGGCGTTTTATTGTCTTTTCCGTCCGGAAAATTTCTTCTATTATAGAAATGACTTCTTTATCTTTAATGACCGAGTAAAATACTTGAAACAAAAACGTAGCCGAGTTTACACCGAAGCTTTTTTTGAATTCCCGGTTAATTAAGGTCGTATAGCCTTTACTGTCGATTAATAGGACACCACTACCGATATTTTCAACCAGTGTTTCCAAACGATCCTGATTCATTTCCCTCGCCGTTTCTGTTTCCTGTAAATTCCTCGCTAATATGTTTAGCGAAGTCGTGAGCATCCCTGTTTCATCAGAATGCTGCTCGAATGTCCGAGTTCTATAATTCCCCTTTGCCAATTCAATGGCTGCCATCGTTGCTTCCTCAATCGGCCGGGTATAATAAGAAGTGATTTTACTCGCAAGCATGAGGATAATGATCAAGGCTACCCCTAAACAAATGATCAATATTTGCCACATTTGCTTATTAACTTGGTGGATGGCCTCTATTTCGTTGCTATGAACGACAAAGCCTTCAATTTCTCCATCCTTTTCAACCGTTTTCCAATAATAATGGAGATCCGATTCTCCCTCGATAACTTCATATCCTTCTTCTTGCTTAAGACCTTTTTCCAAGATGATCTTTCGAAGGATATTGGCATGGTTTTTATGTAGCTCATTTGACGATGTTGAATCGTATAAAATCTCTCCACTCGCTGAGAGGATGGTTAAGTTGGAATCTAACAGGGGTGTTAATTTTGCCGTTTTCCCTTCTTCCAAAAAGGATGTGATCCCCCCATGCTCCTGAATATATGTAGAAATGAAAAATGTTTCGTTCTGTATACGCTCATTAAATGTTTTAATATAATAGCTTTTGAACAAATGTCCCAATAAAAAGCCCACGGCCATCATGACGACCATCACCAACATGATGAGAGTATAAAGAAGCTTTTTACGATAGGTGGTCATTCTTTTTTGGCTCCTCAAGCTTATAACCCAAGCCCCTGATCGTTTTGATATAAAGAGGTTTTCTTGTATCTTGCTCTATTTTTTCACGAAGGTGGCTAATATGGACATCAACGATTCGCGAATCTCCTGCAAAATCGTAATTCCAAACCGCACTTAAGAGCTGATCTCTCGTTAAAACTCTTCCTTTATTCTTTGCAAGGTATAAAAGTAATTCAAATTCCTTTGGAGTTAATTCTAATTGTTGTTCATCAAAGAATGCTTCGTAACGTTCAGGATAGACTTTCAAGCCGCCTAATTTTAGGAACCCATCTTCCTGATCAAGATTTGTTTCACTACCATTCGATTGAAGCTGGGATCTTCTTAGTATTGCCTTAATTCGGGCAACCACCTCACGTGGACTAAAAGGTTTGGTTAAGTAATCATCCGCCCCTAGTTCAAGACCAAGCACTTTGTCAAATTCATCGTCCTTAGCTGTCAGCATCAAAATTGGTATATTGATTTTTTGCTGACGAAGCTGTTTACACACTTCAAGCCCATCCATTTTAGGCAACATCAGATCCAATACGACTAAATCCGGTCGTATATCCACAGCAGCCTGCAGACCTTCTTCCCCATCTAAAGCTGTAACTACTGAATAGCCTGCCTGTTCTAAATTATACTGAAGTAAGGTAACTATTGATTGTTCATCATCCACTACGAGAATTTTCTTTGACATTAGATCCTCCTGAATTATGTATTACCCCTGAGACTTTTTTCAGTCTACTCATCCAACTCTATTATAAAGAATATTATATGAAATTTACACATAAAAAAAACATCATTGAAAAGTAATCCTACCATTAGCAGGGATCATCGTCTCCTTTATGGTTATTAAACATGGATTAATTAAGTCCCGGTTAAGAAACGGCCAGAAAAAAACTGCCCGGTTGGATGGGAGGATATGGCCTTAGCTTAGCCTTCCCTTTCATTCTTCCGGGCAGTCTTATTAAGATGCTTTCAATGTCTCTTATTGTAAAACTTGCATTACTGCTTTAACTGATTCAACTGATTTAGAAAGTGATGCTTTTTCGTCTTCAGTTAATTCAAGTTCGATAATTTGTTCGATACCATTTGCGCCTAGTACAGTTGGCACGCCAAGGTAGATTCCTTCGAATCCGTATTCGCCTTCAAGGTAAGCGATAGAAGGTAGAACGCGACGTTGGTCTTTAAGGATAGCTTCAGCCATTTCTACTAGAGCTGCAGCCGGTGCATAATATGCACTTCCGTTTCCAAGAAGGTTAACGATTTCTCCGCCACCAGTACGTGTACGAGCAACGATTGCTTCTAAACGATCTTGAGGAATCAATGTTTCCAAAGGAATTCCGCCAGCGTATGAGTAACGTACTAGAGGAACCATATCGTCACCGTGTCCACCAAGAACGAAACCAGTTACATCTTTAACAGATAGGTTTAATTCTTGAGCCACGAAAGTACGGAAACGAGCTGTATCAAGTACACCAGATTGTCCAATTACGCGTTCTTTAGGGAAACCTGATTCTTTATAAACAGTGTATGTCATTGCGTCTACTGGGTTTGTTAAAACGATGATGGTTGTATTTGGAGAATATTTAACCACTTCTTTAGTTACAGATTTCATAACTTTTTGGTTAGTTTGAACTAAGTCGTCACGGCTCATACCAGGTTTACGAGCGATACCAGCAGTGATGATAACTACGTCAGAATCAGCTGTATCTGCATAGTTTGAAGTACCGATGATGTTAGCGTCAAAACCTTGAACTGGAGCTGCTTCCGCCATATCAAGTGCTTTACCTTTTGTTGGGTTTTCTGCTTGTGGAATATCAACTAAAACGATATCACCAAGTTCTTTTTGAGCTGCTAGGAATGCTGCTGTTGCTCCAGTGAAACCAGCACCAACCACTGTAATTTTTTTGCGTTTAGACATGTTATTTCCTCCTTAAAATATGTAAATATTTTTGGAAACTTTTAACGTCTTTATCCACACATATATATAAAGCTCCCTGAAAAAGAAGACCGTATCGGCTCTTTTCCAGAAAGCATCATAAGTAATTATTTAAGGTTTTTGATAAGTTCGTCAGCGAACTCAGAGCATTTAACTTCTGTTGCACCTTCCATTAGGCGGGCAAAGTCATATGTTACAACTTTAGAAGCAATTGTTTGTTCTACTGATTTTGTGATGCTGTCTGCAGCTTCGTTCCAACCAAGGTGTTCAAGTAAAAGAACGCCTGAAAGAAGAACTGAAGATGGGTTAACTTTATCAAGACCAGCGTATTTAGGAGCTGTTCCATGAGTTGCTTCGAAGATAGCATGTCCAGTTTCGTAGTTGATGTTTGCTCCTGGAGCAATACCAATTCCGCCAACTTGTGCAGCAAGTGCATCAGAAATGTAATCTCCGTTTAAGTTCATTGTTGCAACAACATCAAACTCTTTAGGACGAGTTAGGATTTGTTGTAAGAAGATATCAGCAATAGAATCTTTAACGATGATTTTGCCTTCAGCTTCAGCAGCAGATTGTGCTTTGTTAGCAGCTTCAGTGCCTTCAGCTTCTTTAATTTGATCATATTGGTTCCAAGTGAATACTTTCTCAGCGAATTCTTGTTCTGCAACTTCATAACCCCAAGTTTTGAATGCGCCTTCTGTAAATTTCATGATGTTACCTTTATGAACAAGAGTTAATGATTTACGGCCTTCTTTGATCGCATAGTTAAGTGCAGAGCGAACAAGACGTTTTGTTCCTTCTTCAGAAATTGGTTTAATACCAATACCAGAAGTTTCAGGGAAACGAATATTTTTAACACCGAATTCATTTTGTAGGAAATCGATTAATTTTTTCGCTTCGTCAGAACCTTTTGCATATTCGATACCAGCATAGATGTCTTCAGTGTTTTCACGGAAGATAACCATGTCAGTGTCTTCAGGACGTTTAACTGGTGAAGGTACACCATCAAAGTAACGTACTGGACGTAGACATACGAATAAGTCTAATACTTGACGTAATGCAACGTTCAATGAGCGGATTCCGCCACCGATTGGTGTTGTAAGAGGTCCTTTAATAGCGATTAGATATTCATTAATGACATCAAGAGTTTCTTGTGGAAGCCATTCGCCTGTTTGGTCAAATGCTTTTTGTCCAGCTAAAACTTCTTTCCATTCGATTTTCTTTTCGCCATTGTATGCTTTTTCAACAGCTGCGTCTAAAACGCGTGAAGCTGCTGCCCAGATATCAGGACCGATTCCGTCTCCCTCAATATAAGGAACGATTGGGTTGTTTGGTACGTTAAGAGCACCGTTAGTAACTGTGATTTTTTGGCTTTGTGTCATGTCTCTTTACCTCCGATTCAAATTCAAAGGTTAGCTGGCCGCTTAATTTAAGCTGAACCACTAACCTTTTTTACTCACATCTATTAATTTACTACAAAATCGATGAAATAAAAAATAAAATTTCGAAAAAACTTTTAACTATTCAAAAATTATCGGTTTTCAATCGGTACGTATTTTTGCATACCTGGTCCAACATACTCTGCACGTGGACGGATCAGACGGTTGTTTGAATATTGCTCTAGGATATGAGCAATCCAGCCTGAAGCACGGCTTACAGCAAAGATTGGTGTAAATAGGTCATGCTCGATACCTAAACTGTGGTATACAGAAGCAGAGTAGAAATCAACGTTTGGTGGAAGATTTTTTTGACCAGTTACAATTTCATGAATTTTGATAGACATATCGTAGTATTGTGGTTGACCAGTAAGTTCAGTCAATTTTTGAGACATTTCTTTAAGGTGTTTAGCACGTGGATCACCTTTACGGTATACACGGTGGCCAAAGCCCATGATTTTTTCTTTATTAGCTAATTTTTCGTTGATATAAGGCTCAACGTTTTCTACAGAACCAATTTCTGTAAGCATTTTCATAACTTGTTCGTTAGCTCCGCCGTGAAGAGGGCCTTTTAATGCGCCGATAGCAGAAGTCACGCCAGAATAGATATCAGATAATGTAGCCACACAAACACGTGCAGTGAATGTAGAAGCGTTTAATTCATGGTCAGCATGTAGAACTAATGCTTTGTTGAATGCTTCTTCTTCGATTGCTGTTGGTTCATTACCGCTTAACATATATAAGAAGTTAGCAGCAAAGCTTAGATCAGTACGTGGTGCAACCGCTTCTTTTCCTTGACGGATACGAGCGAAAGTTGTTACCAGTGTAGGGATTTTTGCTTGGATGCGGATTGCTTTACGATAGTTAGCGTCTTCACTCATTACATCTGCTTCTTCATCATAAAGACCAAGAAGAGATACTGCTGTACGAAGAGCTCCCATTGGATGTACTTTATCAATTGGGTATGTTTTGAAATGATTAACCACTTCAGCTGGAATTGCAGCATTTTCAGCAAGTAGTTTAGTTAATTCTTCTAATTGGCTTTTGTTTGGAAGAGCTCCATGCCATAAAAGATAGATTACTTCCTCGAATGTTGCGTTTACAGCTAAATCATCGATATCATAACCTACATACGTTAACGTATCATCGATAATAGAGCTTACTGATGAAGTTGTTGCTACCACACCTTCAAGACCTTTTGTTGCTGTCATACTAAATCTCTCCTTTTCCTAAGTATTCCCCTATGCCCTTGCTTATTGCGTATAAATATAGCGCTTCCAAGAAATTAGCTATTGAATACAACCATCTATTTTTTAGCAGAAGACATACATCTTGTATTGGAAGCGTTCACAGAATATGACCCCAACAATAGTAAAATGTACGATAATCCTTTATACGAAATTCTAAAAATAATGCTTGTAGCTATTCCTAGTGAGCGCTTGCTCAATAACTACATCTCTTTTTAAGATTCCTCAAAAATATCAATGATATTCTGAATCCCATTTTTAATAAACCAGAGCAGTTACATGATTATTATAAACAATAAACACTTTTTTGGGAATCAAAAGCACCTAAAATGTGAAAAAATTATTATTTTATTAGAAAAATTAGCTACATATTCTCTTGCTTTTTTTAATGGGATTCAAAACGTTTTTTTGAAAATTTGTTACAAAGCAGAATAATCGAAACATTAAATAGAATTTTTTCATTTCCGCTCTTACAATCCATTCTATCATTTACCATTTTGCTCATTTGAAAAAATCAAAGATTTGCATGCATAGATAAGCAATTCCTGCCCCAATTAACGGTCCAACAGCGACACCTTTGAATAATGCGACCGCAAGAATCGTCCCAAAAACAAGAGCCGTTGTAATATGAGGATCATGTGTAAGGAGGGTAATTCCATTTTTCGCTATAAGTGCAACAGCTATTCCAGATGCGAGCGCAATCCAGGCATAAGGTGACTTTATGGCGTCACCCAGTTCCTTGAAACCAATCGCTCCATTTGCAATGGGGATTAGCACTGAAATCGTAATGATGGTGACGCCTAAGTTGATCCCTTTCGCTTCTAAATATGGAAACACTTTTGTATCAAGGCCGATGAGTTTCATGAGTAAAAGAAAACCCGCAGCCGCAATCAGTGATGTGTTTTTTCCAACCCAACCGATAACTGCAAGTAAAATTAAAAATACGACAGGACCGTTTATCATTCTCCCTTCACCTTCTTTCTTTTTGTTATTTTAACATAACAACCTCCACTCTTTCTCAATAGGAGATTGATTTATAAAACGATACTAAAACGGAAAAAAATTAAGCAGAAAGACGAAAGAATCTTTCCTTTCTTTTCCAACGTCGTTACAATTATAATACAAAGTTTATGTTAGAAGGAGGGGATGTCTTGAATCCTGTTTATATTTATCGTTTCATTCGTTCTTTACTGGTCATCGGAGGCATAATTTTAGGTGGAATTGCCTTGTTCTATTTATCTAAATATACATATCCATTCATTATTGCCATGATTATTGCTTTCTTGATGAACCCTCTGGTTACTTTTTTTGAAAAGAAAGGCCGGTTACCAAGAGGATTGGCTGTGTTCGTTTCCCTTTTACTCATTTTTCTTTTATTTGCAGGACTCATTACCCTGCTGGTTACTGAAATTATTTCAGGTACCAATTACCTTGCTGGTGTCATACCTCAACATATTGAAACTATAGTAGATTATATCGAAACATACATCGCGACCACTATCATCCCTTTATATAATCAAACAACCGCTATGTTCAATAATTTAGATATCGAGCAGCAAGACACCGTCCTCAAGAATATCCAGAATATTGGCGAATCCATCACTACCGGTGTCAGTAGTTTTATTCAAGCGTTCTTAAAAAATATTCCCGCAATCATCGGCTGGTTTCCAACTACAGCAACAGCACTCCTCTTTACCCTACTGGGCACTTTCTTCATTAGTAAAGATTGGGATCACTTCGGCCGCATAACGGGAAAGTTTTTACCTGATAAGATTTTTGCAGGTGCCAAGCGTTTATTCCGGGATTTAAAACGAGCTTTATTCGGGTTTATCCGGGCACAATTCACACTTGTTTCATTGACAACGGTTACGATCTTGATTGGTTTACTCATTTTAGGAGTGAACTATTCAATTACCATTGCATTAATTTGCGGATTGGTTGATATCATTCCCTATTTGGGTACCGGGACCATATTTATTCCATGGATTATTTTTGAATTCATTACAGGGAATACTAGCCTTGCAATTGGTTTGTCTGTGCTTTACATTATCGTAGTTGTCCAGCGTCAATTAATTGAGCCCAAAGTTCTTTCTTCTAGTATCGGATTGGATCCACTTGCTACTCTCGTTGCTTTATTCATCGGTTTCAAATTAATCGGTTTTCTGGGACTGATTGCAGGGCCAGTAGTCCTTGTCATATTTAATACACTTCAGCGCGCCCATGTCTTTAAGGCCATATGGGCATTTATTATCGGAGCGGATACAAATAAGACCACCTAAAGCTTTAGAGTTAACTTTTAATCAGAAATCTCTCGTTCCTATAAAAAGTCCGCCTCGAGTTTGAGGCGGATTTTTTTATAGTCTATCTATTATTTTGAAGTCTCAAATTGTTCTGCTTCAGTAGAGCCAGCAAGTGCTGTTGTAGATGATGTTCCACCAGAAACTACTTGTGCTACTTCATCAAAGTAACCAGTTCCAACTTCACGTTGGTGACGAGTTGCAGTATAGCCGTCAATTTCACTAGCGAATTCTGCTTGTTGAAGTTCTGAGTATGCAGCCATTCCACGGTCTTTATAACCAAGAGCAAGGTTGAACATGCTGTGATTCAATGAGTGGAAACCTGCAAGCGTTACGAACTGGAATTTATAACCCAATTTACCCAATTCAACCTGGTAGCTAGCAATTTCTTCATCACTTAATTTTGCTTTCCAGTTAAATGATGGTGAACAGTTGTAAGCAAGTAGTTTACCAGGGAACTCTGCATGAATCGCTTCAGCAAATCGGCGAGCATCTGCTAGGTTTGGTTCAGAAGTCTCGCACCAGATAAGATCAGCATATGGTGCATATGCTAGACCACGTGCAATCGCTTGGTCAAGACCTGCGTTTGTACGGTAGAATCCTTCTGGAGTCCGTTCACCTGTGATGAAAGGTGCATCAACCGGATCGATATCATCCGTGATCAAGTCTGCAGCATCTGCATCAGTACGAGCAATTAAGATAGTTGGTGTTCCCATTACGTCTGCTGCTAAACGGGCTGATACTAAGTTACGTACTGCCGTTTGCGTTGGAAGAAGAACTTTACCGCCTAAATGACCACATTTTTTCTCGGAAGATAGTTGGTCTTCAAAGTGAACGCCAGCAGCTCCAGCTTCTATCATACCTTTCATTAGTTCGAATACGTTAAGAGCACCCCCGAAGCCTGCTTCAGCATCTGCTACGATTGGAGCAAACCAATCAATATCATCTTTTCCTTCAGCAAAGCTAATTTGGTCAGCACGTTGCAGTGTTTGATTAATGCGTTTAACAACCTGTGGTACAGAGTTAGCTGGGTATAAGCTTTGGTCAGGGTACATTTGTCCAGCGATATTAGCATCAGCAGCTACCTGCCAGCCACTTAAGTAGATTGCTTTTAAACCAGCTTTTACTTGTTGCATTGCTTGGTTACCAGTTAATGCTCCTAGTGCGTTAATGAAATCCTCTGTATTTAAAAGGTTCCATAGTTTTTCAGAACCTCGGTGAGCTAATGTTTGCTCGATATCGATAGAACCTCTTAATTTGATAACTTCTTCAGCAGAATAAGGCCGTTTAATTCCAGTCCAGCGTGCGTCATTTTCCCAGCTTTGTTGTAGTTGTTGCGCTCTTTCATTAGTCATTATAATTTCCTCCTAATTTATATTAAAATATTAATTAACTAAATATTAAGATAATTGTTCATATGCCGGATTTGTTAAGAAATCCGCAAAGTCATCTGCTGCAATCAGTTCTTCAAATAGTTTAGTAGACTCTTCAAATTTCCCTGATTTGAAAGCTTCTTCTCCTACCTCTGATTTAATGACTGCTAATTCTTCTTCTTTAATCTGATGGAATAATTCTTCGGTGATTTTTCTACCATCTTCTAAAATACCTTTTGGATGACGGATCCACTGCCAAACTTGAGCACGTGAGATTTCAGCTGTTGCTGCATCTTCCATTAGGTTATGAATAGGAGCAGCGCCTCTTCCACTTAGCCAAGATGCAATATACTGGATGCCTACGTTAATGTTCGTCCGTAATCCAGCTTCTGTTATCGTTCCTTCTGGTACTTCTAGCAATTCTTCTGCTGATACTTGAACATCTTCACGTTTCCGATAGATTTGATTCGGTTTTGGAACAAGGAGGTCAAACACCTCTTTTGCTGTACTTACCATGCCTGGGTGGGCTACCCATGTCCCATCATGACCGTCTCTCGCTTCGCGCTCTTTATCAGCGCGTACCTTAGCAAACGCCTCGTCATTTTTGACCGGGTCATTTTTGACTGGAATTTGTGCTGCCATCCCGCCTATTGCCGGAGCATTACGAGTGTGGCATGTTTTGATTGCTAATAAGGAATACGCTCTCATGTTCGGGACAGTCATCGTAACCTGTAACCTATCAGGGAAGATAACATCATCCGAGTGACGGAATTTTTTCAGGAAGCTGAAGATATAATCCCAGCGGCCACAGTTCAGGCCTGCGGAATGATCTTTCAACTCGTACAGAATTTCGTCCATTTCGAATGCTGCAAGAATCGTTTCAATCAAGACAGTTGCTTTTATAGTTCCTTGCGGGACTCTTAAATCGTTTTGTGCATAAACAAAGACATCATTCCATAATCTTGCTTCGATATGGCTTTCCATCTTCGGTAAGTAGAAGTATGGACCGCTTTCTTTTTCGATTAATGCTTTTGCGTTGTGATAAAAGTATAGTCCAAAGTCGAAAAAGCTAGCTGATATTGGCTGTCCATTTAAAAGAACATGCTTTTCTTCTAAGTGCCAGCCGCGAGGCCTTACTTTTAAAACAGCTGTTTTTTCATTTAATGCGTATACTTTTCCATTTGGATTTTCAAATGAAATGGTACCGCGAATTGCATCGCGTAGATTCAGTTGACCATCTATACAATTTTCCCAAGTGGGTGAATTGGCATCTTCAAAGTCAGCCATAAAAACATTGGCACCTGAGTTCATAGCATTAATGATCATCTTACGGTCAACCGGTCCAGTGATTTCAACCCTGCGGTCTTGCAAGTCATTCGGGAGGGGCGCAATTGTCCAATCACTTTCACGAATATGCTTCGTTTCTTCAAGAAAATTAGGTAGCTTGCCTTGATTTAGGTCCTCTTGAACGATTTTACGTTGTTCTAAAAGTTCTTTTCTTCTTTCACCGAAATGCCGTTCAATTCTTTCGATAAATTGAAGAGCTTCCGTTGTAAGTATTTGTTCATATCCAGGCTTAATAGTACCTGTAATTTGTAAGCCTTTTGCTTCAGTAATCATGTTGCTTCTCCACATCCTTTCAAGCTCTTTTATGTTATAATACAGTTGTTTCTTTTCTTGATTGTATTATATAACACACTATGTAAATTTGTCACCAGTTTTTTCTAAAAAAATTAAAAAAGAGAATATTTAACTTGGAAAAGCCTGGTATAACAACATTTCTCTTGAAAAATAATTAAAATATTCTGATATTTTATACTAGTTTTACTTCCAAAAATCAATTCTTGATCAGTGAAACAGGCAAAATCTCACCCCAAAAATTTCTCTCATGTTTGGCCTCAATAATTTAAAACTTAAACAATGCAAGAGCCTTTTCAGTAAAAACGCAAAAAAGCATCCTTAGAAATACCGGGGATGCTAATGTTAATTCATTTCTCTAACCAAAAGAGGCTGTCTAAAAAGTTTAGCTTTTAGACAGCCTCTTACTATTTATGGCGAATAATCGTTACTTTTCCTTTATTCATCCTGTTCATAATAAACCGGATAACGATCGGTTTGAGGAGATTCCTGGTTGGCGGAAATACTAGGATTAATCCTATGATATCCGAGATAAGTCCCGGTGACAGCAACAATGCAGCTCCAAGAAAGATACAGATTCCATCAATGATTTCATTTCCTGGCATCATTCCGTATCGAATCTGTTCCTGCGCCTTTTTCCATGTTTCCATTCCTTGCCGCTTGGCCAAATAGGCACCGATTAAACCGGTAGATACAATCAGGAACAGTGTTGGCCAAAAACCAATCACATTGCCTGACAACAATAAGACAATAATCTCAATGACCGGCATCGCAATGATAAACAATAAAAAATATTTCATCTACATTCCTCCTGCACAGCCCACGTATGGTGCGGTACACTCATCTTACCTCATTGGACCGAAATCATCCAAAATTTCGTTCTATAAAACGTTAGCATGTCCATCATAAATGATTCCGCGACTAGCATCGACCGTAATTCTTTGTTTATCCTTAAAGATTTTGGTCGCATCTTCTGCTCCAACGATAACCGGAATGCCCAAAGTGACTCCCACAACAGCTGCGTGGCTTGTCAAACCGCCTTCTTCAGTAATCAATGCAGCACACTTTTGAATTGCCGGCATCATATCCCGATCAGAACCAATTGTAACTAATACAGATCCTTCAGTTACTTTTTCCAAAGCTTCCTTGGAATTCCTAGCTATAACCACTTCACCTTTCGCAGATTTCCTGCCGATTCCTTGAGCCTTCAAAAGAACCTCTCCTAATACATGAATTTTCATCAAGTTAGTCGTTCCTGTTTCACCTACGGGCACACCAGCTGTAATGACAACTAAGTCTCCATGGGATACCAATCCGGAATGCAGGCTTTCATCGATTGCCGTTTGGAGCATTTCATCCGTGGTCGTCGCTTTTGGTCCAATCTGCGGGTAAACTCCCCAGGCCAATGCAAGTCTTCTTGAAACATGATCATTAGATGTAACAGCGATAATCGGTGCCTTAGGACGATATTTAGAAATCATCCGTGCCGTATGACCGCTCTCGGTAGGCGTAATGATTGCGCCGACATTTAGATTAAGCGCCGTATGGGCAACAGACTGGCCAATAGCATCAGTGACATTATGACGATTCACTTTGCTTCTTACTGATAATATTTCCCGATAATCAAGGGCTGTTTCTGCACGAGAAGCAATGTTATGCATCGTTTGAACGGCCTCAACAGGGTACGTCCCAGCTGCTGTTTCACCGGAAAGCATGATGGCATCAGTTCCATCAAAAATGGCATTGGCCACGTCACTTGCTTCTGCACGGGTTGGCCGTGGGTTACGCTGCATCGAATCGAGCATTTGCGTAGCTGTAATAACTGGTTTCCCGGCATTGTTACATTTTTTGATCATTTGTTTTTGGACTAGTGGCACTTCTTCTGCAGGAATTTCCACTCCTAGGTCTCCACGAGCTACCATCAAACCATCTGACACTTCCAGGATTTCATCAAGACGGTCGACGCCTTCTTGATTTTCAATTTTAGGGATGATTTGAATATGTTCCGCTCCATTCTGTTGCAGAAGTTCACGCACTTCTAGGACGTCAGATGCCCTACGAACAAAAGAGGCAGCAACAAAGTCAATTCCCTGTTCAATTCCAAATAGGATGTCCTGTTCGTCTTTTTCCGTGATGCCTGGTAGGTTAACTGAAACACCTGGCACATTTACACCTTTTTTATTTTTAAGTGTTCCACTGTTTAAAATTTTCGTATGGATTTCTTTTTTGACTTCATCCACCTTTAACACTTCAAGACCAATTAAACCATCATCTAACAAAATTCTGGATCCCGGATGGACATCATAGAGAAGTCCCTCATACGTAATAGAAAATTTTTCAGGCGTTCCAAGGACTTCATTCATAGAAATACTGACTTCATCACCAGCAGTCAACTCTATAGCATCGTTCTCCATATTATTCGTCCTTATTTCCGGACCTTTTGTATCTAAAAGGATAGCAACCTGTTTCCCTGCTTTCTCTCCCGCTTCCCTAATATTGCGAATTCTAGCGGCATGCTCCTCATGATTGCCATGAGAAAAATTCAGCCGAGCTACATTCATTCCTGCTTCTATTAATTGAACCAGCTTTTCTATACTTTCACTTGCGGGACCAATTGTACAAACAATCTTGGTTTTTCGCATGGTGTCAACCTCCTCTAAGAAAAACTCGCCGACTGTCCACCTTTTGGCAGACAGGGCGTAGTAGTTATAAGCTTATTTTTTCTAATATTTGAATACTATCTCAGCACTGATTTTTTTCATTAACCAGTACCAATTAAATTGATAACTCTGCGGATAGATCGTACATTTTCTTGTCAATTGTATGCTGTTTCGCAAGTGCTTCGATGATATCATAATCAACTAGTATATTTTGTTCTATCCCGACAGCCTTGCCGCCTTTGCCTTCAAGAAGCAATTCTACAGCACGTGCTCCGAGTCGGCTTGCCAACACTCGATCAATTGCTGAGGGAGATCCGCCGCGCTGAACATGGCCAAGCACTGTAACACGCGTTTCAAAACCTGCTTTTGCTTCAATTTGTCTGGAAATATCAACGGCGCTTCCAACACCTTCAGCGACAATAATGATACTATGCTTTTTCCCCCGGTCATGTCCGCGGTTCAACTTACCAATCAACTCTTCCATATCGTATTTATATTCAGGACATAGAATCGTTTCTGCTCCGCCAGCAAGACCTGCCCAAAGAGCAATATCGCCCGCATTTCTTCCCATTACTTCAACCACATAAGTTCTTTCATGAGAAGTTGCTGTATCCCGAATTTTATCGATAGCATCGATTACCGTGTTTAGAGCCGTATCAAAACCAATTGTAAAATCTGTACCTGGAATATCATTATCAATCGTTCCAGGAACCCCGATACATGGAAAGCCTCTTTCAGTTAATGCCTTAGCTCCCCGGTAGGAACCATCTCCACCTATAATAACAATGCCCTCAATACCAAACTTATTCAATTGTTCAATAGCTTTTAGCTGACCTTCCTCAGTCTTAAATTCCGGACAGCGAGCCGTATGTAGCATTGTACCGCCGCGATGAATGATATCACCGACTGATCCAAGTTCAAGTTGCCTTATATCTCCATTTATCAGACCTTGATAGCCATGATAAATTCCGAAGACCTCCATCTCATGAAAAATCGCTTTCCGGACAACAGCTCGGACTGCCGGGTTCATACCTGGAGAATCTCCTCCACTGGTTAATACACCTATTCTTTTCATTATTGTCACCTCTCTACAGCACTAATCAAAATTAAGCTCACATTAACTTTCGTTATTACATTGTACCCTTTTTCTACCTTCAATAAGCAATCGCTTTTTCACTTTTGCTTACTTGATGTTCTAAGCCTAACCGATTCTCTTCAGAAATTGAAGTAAAATGGCGTAAAAGTTTGGATTCTTCACTCAAACAGATATATATATGTATGTATGCTTCCCTAGTAAGGCTGAAAAAAACGTGTTGCCCTTGGCAGCACGTTTTTTCCAGTTGCTAAATGCTTATGAATGCTGTTCAACTTCCTTAGGTTTCCCCTCTGGTTGTTTTTCAAATTCATATTCACCAATTTTCTTAAATTTCATATAACGTTGATTGATCAGTTCATCGCTATCCAAAGGAAGCAACTCATTAAATGAACGTTTCAGAATATCCTTAATGGCTTCAGCCTGTACATTAGCATCTCGATGGGCGCCGCCTTTCACTTCAGGAATAATCTCATCAATAACCCCTAAGCGATTTAAGTCAGGAGCCGTGATTTGCATTGATTCCGCGGCCCGTTTAGCCTGGGAAGCATCCTTCCAAAGCAAAGCAGCAGCCCCTTCAGGAGAGATTACTGAGTACGTTGAATTCTCTAACATGAAAATTCGATCTCCAACTCCTAGAGCCAAAGCACCACCACTGCCCCCTTCACCGATGACAATACTGATAACTGGCACCTTCAGTCCTGCCATTTCAAAAAGGTTTTTCGCGATGGCTTCACTTTGTCCGCGCTCTTCTGCCGCTTTACCAGGGAAAGCCCCCTTCGTATCTATGAAACAAATAATCGGACGATTAAATTTTTCAGCCTGTTTCATTAGACGCAAAGCTTTTCGATAGCCTTCTGGATGGGGCATACCAAAGTTACGACGGATATTTTCCTTCGTATCCTTCCCACGCTGATGACCGATGACGGTCACAGCTCGTCCTTCAAATTCGGCGATACCAGCTACAATTGCCTCATCATCTCCATAATAACGATCACCATGAAACTCGATGAAGTCATTAAATAAAAGCGGAATGTAATCAAGAGTTGTTGGACGAGCCGGATGTCGAGCAATCTGTACACGATCCCATGGTTTTAAATGATTATAAATATCGACTTCTAACTTCTCGAGACGTTTTTCCAAAGTTTCGATTTCAACCGTCAGGTCTACATCCGCATCCTTCGTTATTTCCTTCAGCTCTTTAATCTTACTTCGAAGCTCTGTAACAGGACGTTCAAATTCTAATTCGTAAATCATAACCATTCACCACCCGGGGCATGGATTTTAAGGATTGTTGTCAAGGTTTCTTTTAATTCCGTACGTTTAACTACCGCATCTAATTGCCCGTGCTTCATCAAAAATTCAGACGTTTGGAAATCTTCTGGAAGATCTTCGTGTATCGTCTGTTCAATGATTCGACGTCCCGCAAAGCCAATTAGGGCTCCAGGTTCAGCAAGGTTAATATCCCCAAGGGACGCAAAACTTGCTGAAACTCCGCCTGTAGTAGGATGTGTCATCATCGAAATAATCAGACCGCCTTCATTACTGAACATCTTTAGAGCAGCACTGGTCTTAGCCATCTGCATCAAGCTAAGAACACCTTCCTGCATCCGCGCGCCGCCTGATGCTGTAAATATGATAAACGGAATCTTCAATTCTCCAGCCCGTTCAATCGCCCGGGTGATTTTTTCCCCAACGACTGAGCCCATGCTTCCCATCCTAAAATTGGAATCCATGATAGCCGTGGAAACTTGGTAGCCATTAATGTTTCCTACCCCTGTGACCACTGCCTCATTAATCTTGGCTTTCTTTTTATCCTTTTCCAGCTTCTCCAGATAATCCGGGAACTGAAGTGGGTTAACTGAAATCATTTCTTTATCAAATTCATTAAAACTACCGGCATCAAATAAATATTCAATCCGCTCATGAGAGGACATTGAATGATGGAATCCGCAATGCAGACAGACTTTCTGGTTTTTCACTAATTCTTTTGTATACATGATTTTTTTACAGCCGGGGCATTTAGTCATAATTCCTTCTGGTACATCTTGTTTCTCACGATCTAAAGGAACCGTTGCATATTTCTTCTTAGACTTCGCAAATAGCTCTTTAAGCAAGCTTAATCCTCCCTTTACCACCAATTATCTATATTATGATACTTGGCCCAAACTATATCAAAAATAAAATTAGTATCGTGTAAAAAGGTGTCACTCGTCCTTCGACATATTTCTAATTCTAATTAGATACGTTTCAATGGCTTTTTCTTCATCTCGTTCGAGCAAATATGTAAGTAATGCAAGATAATCTTCCTTTTTTGTATTACCCAGTACCAACTCTGATGTTCTAGCATAACTGTTGACAATGCGCCAAATTCTTTCAAGCAATCGATTGCGATTTAATATGGCAATCCTTAAGAAGAAATCATCATCAAGAAACTCGTCAGCTTTGACCCAGAGGATTAATTGTTTGATGTCTTCAGCTGTAGCGAAAAAGGCTACAATCCGTAAACAGTCAATTTCAATCAATCTTTTCGTCTCAGCTAAATCTTCTTGTACCTTTTTGTCTTGCAAAAAAAAGGTTCCCAGAAGCTCTACTAACTTATGCTCCTGGAAATCCCTGATAAACGTCCCTTCACCACGTCTTGTTTCTATCAATCCTAATAGCTCTAAGGCACGCAATGCTTCACGGACAGAGGAACGTCCCACATTCAGTCGATCCGATAACTCCCGTTCAGAAGGAATTTTATCTCCTGGTAAAAGGCTGTCCACTTCAATCATGCTACGTAGGCTCTCAACAACATCGAGATAAATTTTGGATGAAGAAGTACGATCCGCCAAAATAATTATTCCTCACTTTTTCCAATGATCGCTAATTTTCTTGTTTTTTCTTTAATTTCTTCTGGATCCACTTTAATTCTCGCCACTCCTGTTTCCATCGCTGCCTTGGCCACAGCCGCCGCAACGGCAGGTGCTACTCTTTCATCAAAAGGAGCAGGAATAACGTAGTCTTCGTGAATCTCATGTTCTTGTATTAAACCGGCAATTGCCTGAACAGCAGCTACCTTCATTTTTTCATTGATATGGGTCGCACGTACATCTAAAGCCCCACGGAAGATTCCAGGGAAGGCAAGAACGTTATTGACCTGGTTTGGAAAATCGGAGCGTCCTGTCCCAACTACCTTCGCACCAGCTGCTTTCGCTTCCTCCGGCATGATTTCCGGATCAGGATTAGCCATAGCGAAAATGATTGCATCCCGGTTCATGGTGGAAACCATTTCTTTAGTTAACGCGCCAGCTGCAGAAACACCGATAAAGACATCCGCATCTTTAATAACTACTTCTAGAGGTCCTTCAACCCTATTTCTATTGGTTACTTTGGCCACTTGTGCTTTTATCTCATTCATGCCTGTCGGACGGCCCTCAAAAATGGCACCTTTCGTGTCACACATAATAATGTCACGTACTCCATAGCTATAAAGCAATTTAATGATTGCAATGCCAGCAGCACCGGCTCCATTTGCTACCACTTTAATTTCTGATATTGATTTATTTACAAGGCGTAAAGCATTTACAAGACCGGCAACAGTTACAATTGCTGTCCCGTGCTGATCATCATGAAAAACAGGGATATTCATTTCTTTCTTAAGCCGTTCTTCAATTTCAAAACAATTCGGTGCAGCAATGTCCTCTAAGTTCACTCCGCCGAATGTAGGCTCAAGTAATTTAACAGTCTCTACAATTTTATCCACTTCTGTCGTTTTTAAACAAATCGGAAAAGCGTCGACTCCTGCAAAACTCTTAAATAAAACGGCTTTACCTTCCATAACTGGCAAAGCAGCTTCTGGTCCAATGTTTCCTAGTCCCAACACAGCCGTTCCATCAGAAATGACAGCCACAGTATTCCCTTTCATCGTATAGTCATAAACAGTCTCAGGCTTCTCGTAAATTTCTTTACACGGTTCCGCGACACCAGGAGAATAAGCCAAGCTTAAATCTTCGGCATTCCTAACAGGTACCTTTGAAACTGTTTCTAACTTTCCTTGATTCAAGCGATGCATATGTAATGCTTCTTCTCTTAACGTCATAATTTCACTCCTTGAACGAATTGGTCAAACCGAAATATATATGCTGAAATCTAGTGGTCAGACCACAGCGGCCTATTTTCAATATAACATAACTATTAAAGTTGTAAAACAGTTATTCTCTCTTAAAGACTACATTCCCTTTTCCGACCATGTCAATTAATGCCTGAATTAGACTGTCTGTAGGATTGACCCAATCCCAATAAGATAGCTGTACATAGCGATTTTCCCGCTGATAAAAAAGCATGACCTTCGTTTCACCACTATGTTGCATTAAAATTTTTTTTATTTTTTGAAGAGTATCCTTTGTTTGCTTTTCAGCTTCAATTTTCAAGAATAGTGTTCCATTTATCCCCTGTTTCATCTTTTTCACTTGTTCAAGCGGGTATACATGCTGGATAATGACCTGGGTTTTCCCATCCCGCTCTTCCAATGTCCCTTTAAGCATAACAAGCTGCCCGTGATTCAAGACCGCAGAATGATTTTTATACACATTTGGGAATACGACTGCTTCAATGTCCCCTTCTTCATCACTAACGGTTAAAAAGGCCATAACATCGCCTTTTTTTGTTCTAATGGTTTTAACCGCCGTTATATATACTCCGAGTAGGACTTTTGACTCTTTTTTATTAATTGCTTCGTCAATGGTTAAGCAACCGAAATACTGAAAAAGATCTCTGTAGCTTGTCACTGGATGATTTGAAAGATAAAGTCCCAGGACACTTTTTTCCAAGGAAAGTTTGTCTTCAACGGGAATAGGATCGACATGGTTATATTTGGGTTTGAGTGAAAACTCCCAATCCGAAAACATATCAAATAAATCATCATCTGGATTAACCAATTCGGTATGGCTGATTGCTACGTCCAAACTCGCTAATAATGTAGCACGGTCTTCACCAAATTCATCAAATGAACCTGAATGGACAAGCGCCTCCAACACTTTTCGATTGACAATTTTCCCGGAAACTCGCAAACAGAAATCGAATAAATCAGCGAATTTCTTTTGGCGCCTGGCCGCAAATATTTCTTTTAAAACTGTACCGCCTATTCCTTTGATGGCCCCAAGGCTAAAACGGATCCCTTCCTTTTCTGGTAAAAACGGGAATCCGCTTTGATTAATAGAAGGAGGCAGAACCTTAATCCCTTTCTTTTTGGCCTCACGTGCATATTGTGAAATCTTTTCATCATTCCCGACGACCGATGTCATAAGGGCTGCCATAAAATATTCTGGATAATAGGTTTTTAAGTAACCTAGTTGATAGGCTATGACACTATAAGCCACTGCATGACTCCGGTTGAATCCATAGTTAGCAAAGCGAACAATTAACGTATAAATTTCTTCAGCCGTTTTCTCAGAATATCCTTGGTTCAAAGCGCCACTTACAAAATGCTGCCGCTCCTGGTCTAGAACTTCCTTCTTCTTCTTCGAGACAGCCCGGCGTAATAGGTCAGCTTCCCCAAGTGAGAATCCGGCAAGGCGAGATGCAATTTGCATAATTTGTTCTTGATAAACGATGACTCCGTATGTAGGTTCAAGGATATCCTGTAAATCTGGGTGCAGGTAGTCAATTGGCGTTAATCCATGTTTCCGCTCGATAAACAGCGGAATGTTTTCCATTGGACCTGGACGGTACAAAGCATTGACCGCGACAATATCCTCAAAACGGTTCGGTTTCAGCTTGATTAAAACCTTCCGGATTCCATCAGATTCAAATTGAAATACACCCGTTGTTTCGCCTCGGCCTAACAGAGATAACGTCTCAGAATCATCCATCGGTATGTTGGCCAAATCCAGCTTTTTCCCAGTTCCTTTTTTGATGTTTTTTAAAATATTATCAATGAGCGTTAAATTGCGAAGTCCTAGAAAATCCATTTTAAGAAGACCTAGTTCCTCGAGGATGTCCATCGGATATTGAGTCAGATGGATGCCCTCATGCCCTCCTTGAATCGGGATATGCTCGGTCAAAGCCTGGTCACTGATGACAACGCCGGCCGCATGGGTCGAAGTATGACGTGGCAGCCCTTCAAGCAGTAATGCTGTTTGAAATAGCTTCTGATTTAGGTCACTTTCATTAACGAATTCCTGAAGACGCTTGGATTCTTTGAAAGCTTCAGGAAGCGTGATGCCAAGCCGACTCGGAATCATTTTCGATACAGCTTCCTGTTCCTTCGGATTCAAGCCGAACACACGTCCAGTGTCACGCAGCGCAGCTTTGGCAGCTAATGTTCCGAATGTAATGATTTGTGCTACATGAAATTCCCCATATTTTTTCGCGACATAGGCAATCACTTCTTCACGGCGGTTATCAGGAAAATCAATATCGATATCCGGCATCGACACTCGCTCCGGATTCAGAAAACGCTCGAACAGCAGGGAATGTTCAATCGGATCGACATCCGTTATTGATAATACGTAAGCAACCATCGAACCTGCGGCAGATCCCCTTCCAGGGCCGGTCAAAATCTGATTGTCCTTGGCGAATTTCATGAAGTCCCATACGATTAAAAAGTAATCGCTGAATTTCATCCTATTAATAATATCCAGTTCATACCGAAGGCGCTCTTCGTAATCGGCGGATGGCTCAGACAGTCTTTTCTTTAATCCTTGGAAACAGACAGCTTCAAGCATTTCTTCAGCCGTAACTCCAGCTTCAGTAGGGTACTTAGGCAGCAGGGAACGATGAAACGGAATATCGAGATTGCATTGCGTGGCAATATGGAGCGTATTTTCGAGTGCATCCGGCCTGTCATGGAATAATTCTGCCATCTCAGCTCGACTTTTTAAATAATACTGATTGGATGCAAGCACCGTCCGTGTCTCATCTGTCAGCTTGTCACCATTTCCGATGGCCAGCAGCACTTCTTGAGCGAGGGCATCACTTTCATTCAAATAATAGACTGGATTCGTCGCTACAATCTTTATCTCTAATTCTTTCGCCAACATACTGATGGCTTCGTTTTGTTTCTCTTCTTCTGCAATTGAAAGTCTTTGAAGGGAAAAATAAAAGTTATCATGTCCAAAAATCTGCAGATATTGTTCAGCTGCCTTTTGAGCCTCTTCCGGCTTTTCTTCCCTCAGAAGCGCTTCTACTTGCCCCTCCGCTCCTGGAGAGATGGCTATCAATCCCCGTGAATAGGCTTTAAGCCAGTTCATTGGAAGTCCTGACGGAGATTTTGTTTTTATGGCACTGCTTATTTTAAGCAGATTTTGATATCCTTGAAGATTTTTTGCTAATAAAAGAAGGCGATGTGCTGCTTCCTGTTCATCAAGAACATCTGCAAGAATACCGATAATCGGCTTTATCCCCTGTCTCTTACATTCTTTATAAAAATAGACTGAACCGTACATAACATTTCGATCGGTTAAAGCAAGACTTGTACAGCCATCCGCTTTCGCTTTGGCCACTAGTTCACTGATTTTCACCGTACTTGTCAGCAGGCTGTATCCGCTCTGAATATGGAGATGAGTATACACGTTTTTTCTCCCACCTTTGTAAGGCATGTTTCTTTTCATTATAGTGTTTATTTCAAAAAAAGAAAATATGTTCTCATTGCCAGTATCTTTTTATCCCATGATTTTGCCCCACTATCATATTACCTCTGTACTTCCCATATAAATAGAGTAGAAGAATATAAAGCCAAAAGGATGATGATACATGAATGAAGCCTTTGTTCCGGCATTTATCAACAGTTTTTTCATATCGCTTGGAGTTTTGCTTGGCGGGTCGATTATCGGAGGGCTAGCTGCTTTTTTCACGGGACAAGCCCCGATGACGACTGTGTTTCGATTATCAGACAGCCTGCGTATTTGGGCGATTGTTGCTGCCATCGGAGGTACTTTTGATATGGTCTATAATTTCGAACGCGGTATTTTCCACGGGGAAACGAAAGATATTGTCAAACAGGTTCTACTAATTATTTCTGCTCTTGGCGGAGCACAGACAGGAGCGCTGATCATCAACTGGTTCACTCAGGAGCATATATCCTCATGAGGATTCCTCCATTTCACCGGTCCCCCACCTGGCAGCGTTTTTTTGCCGGGGCTGCACTTGGCGGATTGATCAGCTGGGTGATTTTCTTTTATATGTATGGGGTCCAGCAAGAAACACAGATTAGAATCATTCACGACCAAAGAGAAGAGATCAAGGATCTGAACGAAGAAATTGCGATTTGGGAGCAGGAATATAAAAAATTAAACCAGCAAAACGAAGAGATTTTAACGATTCAAGAAGTGGAAGTAACGATTACGAATGGAAAATACAGTCTCGATCGGCTGAGTATCGCTGAAGCAGAGGATGTGATAGAGGACGACCTTTCCTCCCTTCTCGCCAAGGATATCGTAAGCGTATATAACGGAAAAATGCTACTAAAAAAATCAATTGAAAATAAAATCGTGGACATAAATAAAAAGCGTTATAAGCTTGAAGTCGTGGAAATCATGTTTTATACGAAAATGAATATTGAAATCAAACTAAAGAGGACTACTTCTTAATAGGAAGACGAAATAATTCTGTACGTCTGTTTGGTAGGTGAATGATGAATCCAATATTAAATATCCACCAAAATAAAAGACCAAATCCATATGTGATTTGGTCTTAAAATATTATTCAATTATTGCTTTGCACTACAAAACTATTTACTGTTTTTTATTCTGCTTTATTCAACTCTTCTAAATCAGCAAGGATATTGTCCACTTCATCCCAAGAATAGATGGAAGCCCCTGCTGCAAGCGGATGGCCTCCGCCGTTATATTTCCGGGCAATCGTATTGATGATTGGCCCTTTAGAGCGGAAACGAACCCGAATTTCATTTTCCTCCTCAATGAAAAAGACCCATGATTTCACGTTTTTAATTGAACCAAGTGAGGAGACAAGCTGAGATGCTTCAGAAGTCGACGCATGAAATTTTTCAAGGATATCTTTCGTGATGATCATTTTCCCTGTGCCATATGGCAGGATTTCGAAATGCTGCAGCACGTAGCCATTTAACCGGACGATACTTTCATTAACGTCATACATCTCCTGATATAACTGCGGACGGGAAAATGAATAGTGAATAAGCTCACTAGCAAAAGCAAATGTTTTTTCAGTCGTGCTTTGGAATAGGAAACGCCCTGTATCGCCAACGATGCCTGCATACAAAAGACGGGCTGCTTCATCACTCATCTTCAAGCCTTGGTCTTTGCCGAACAGATAAAATTCATAAATCATTTCACTCGTAGAACTTGAAGATGTATCGACCCAACGCATATCGCCATATGGATCTTCGTTAGGATGATGATCAATCTTAATTAATTTATCTCCCGTCGTGTAACGTCTATCACAAATCCGGTCTGTATTTGCGGTATCACACACGATGACCAAAGCACCTTGATACGTTTCATCTGAAATCACATCGAGCCTTCTTAAATAATTCAATGATGGTTCTTCTTTCCCAACCGTGAAAATTTGTTTTTCAGGGAAAGATGCTTTCAGAATTTCCGCCAGTCCCCCTTGGGAACCATAAGCATCCGGATCCGGACGGACATGACGATGGATAATAATAGTATCGTAACGCTTAATATCTGCTAAAATCTCAGCTTTCATATAATTCTCCTTCTATATATGTATTATCGTGCTTAATATAAAGATGATATATTTTATTTAATCAAAAAATTGGAGAAATAGGAAGAGTCATCTTGTTTACGGTGGCATTCTTCTAAGTTTCCCGCTACAATAATAAGGTACATATGTTAAATTGGGGGAATTATTAACAATGCCTATTCTTGTCACCTTGATTGTTCTTTCACTAGGAGTCTATTTCTTTTATAAAATTAAATCGGTGCGTACAAAAATGCCGATGGAGAAAAAGTGGATTTCTGGAAAGTCTTCCATTGCCCTCGGTGCTTTTGTCTCTCTATTCGGAGTCAATCAGCTTTTTCTATTCCACACGACAACAACTTATATCATTTCTGCCGTTTTCATCTTCGTTGGAGTATTCAGCATCTGGGGAGGCTATAAAATGTATAAATTTTACCTTCCACATGCGATTGAAGAAGCTGCAAATCAAAAAGGATAATCGAATTCGATTATCCTTTTTGATTTAGTTTTTTACGAACGATCGAGCAATTGGCAAGTAAGCATCGCCTTACCGACAAGTTTGCCTTGGTTAAACACCTCGACATCTACTTTTCCGAATTTACGTCCCACATCAAGCACTCGCGGATGGATTTCAAGCGTACTGTCGATCTGGACTGGCTTGATGAAGTAAATTGTCATATTTTCAACGACTAAGTCACCACGCTTATAGCTTCTAAGTGCCCGGTTTGCTGAATCGGTAACCAAAGTCGTGAAAACCCCGCTTGAAATGGTACCAAGATAATTGGTCATTTGAGGAGTGACGCCATAGTTATACACTTCCTCGCCCTTCCCGCGATTCGAAGTCATAACAAGCTGACTCGTAATTGTATCGTCAATCGTTTCGCCCACCTGCGGCTGCCTTTGACTCATTTGCAGTGCCTTCAGTACATCCTGCCTGCTCACTATTCCCTTTAGAATATGACTGTCGTTTACGACTGGAATCAACTCGATGCCTTCCCACACCATCATATGGGCAGAAGACGCGACACTCATCTTATCGCCTACGGTCATCGGATTTTTCGTCATCACCTTTTCAATGAGCGTTAACTCTTCCTGACCCATAATATCTTTTGATGTGACCATACCTTGAACCTTCATATTCTCATCCACAACAGGGAAACGGCTGTGCCCTGATTCCTGATTAAGTTCATGCCAAGTCTGAACCCGGTCACCTACTGTTAAAAAGGTCGTTTCTTGAACAGGAGTCAAAATATCCTCTACCAACAAAATTTCCTTTTTAATCAATTGGTCATAAATCGCCCTGTTGATCATGGTTGCTACGGTAAATGTATCGTAACTCGTAGAAATGACTGGCATTTCCAATTCATCGGCTAATTTTTTAACAGGATCTTCAGTATCGAAACCACCGGTAATCAGCACCGCGGCACCCGCTTTTAACGCGTGCTCATGGGCCTGGGTACGGTTCCCTACAATCAGTAGATTTCCTGCACCTGTATATCTCATCATGGCATCTAGCTTCATAGCCCCAATAACAAATTTATTTAATGTCTTATGAAGACCCGTTTTCCCACCTAGAACTTGTCCGTCTACAATATTAACTACCTCAGCGAACGTGAGCTTTTCAATATTCTCTTTTTTCTTTTTCTCAATACGAATCGTACCAACCCGCTCAATGGAACTTACATAGCCTTGATTCTCTGCCTCTTTAATTGCTCGATACGCCGTACCTTCACTTACATTCAATGCTTTAGCAATTTGGCGGACGGAAATCTTCTCCCCAACAGGCAGTCCATCGATATGTTTTAATATTTGTTCATGCTTTGTAGCCAAGCGCTTCACCCTTTTCACGGTATTCCTATTCTCCATTATAAGGTCAAAGAGCCTAGTTTATCAAACAACTACTAATATTGACGCAACCTTTTGTATTCCACCTTCCGTTTGACTTTGTGTTTCTTAGGAGAATATAGAATCCCCGTCAAGTTTCCGGCTACCGCCAATAACGCAAACAACAACCAAGATCCAGCAAACAAGCTCTCCAATCCGCCGCTTTCCAGCGACAGACGCGGCACTGCATAATACAGCATCACCCCGCACAAAAGCAAGCACAAAAATAACCTCTGTTTCATCCAATCCCTCCTTTTTTCCATCTATTCATTTTATGCCTACAAAAGAAAAAAAGAATCTTGACTCATATATGAATGAACTAGATTTATTTTCTCCTTATGTTCATGACTTCTGCTCAAAATATAAAATTATTATTATGAAAAAACATCCTGACCACTTCCAGTTAATTTCAGATAATTCTCTCTAGCTCCTTTTTTGTTACCGATATTATCTAAACCTAATTCCTCCACCATCCATTCGGCTAATTTTCACACATATAAAAACGGGAGCCCCTTCGGGCTCCCGTTCCTCTTATAATTCGATTTCATCTCCGACTTTCATGACTAGTCCATTTTCCTCTTCAAGCAAGTCAATGAATTTGTTCGGATCCTGTTTAATGACAGGGAACGTATTGTAATGAATCGGCACTACTTGCTTGGCCTTGAGGAATTCCGCTGCAAGTGCTGCATCCTCCGGTCCCATGGTATAATTGTCGCCGATTGGCAGAAATGCCAAGTCAATTGGATGTCGTTTGCCTATCAGTTTCATGTCAGAATACACTGCTGTATCACCTGCATGATAGATTGTTTTTCCTTCTGCAGTAAGTAACACGCCGGCTGGCATCCCTAAATAGATAATTTGGCCGTCTTCTGTAGTGAAACCTGTTCCATGAAACGCTGGTGTCAGCTTCACTTTTCCAAATTCAAACTCGAATGCACCACCGATGCTCATTCCGTGGGTCCGAACGCCTTGAGCTCCTAAATAGTCGGCAATTTCGGCAATGCCGATGACAAGTGCATCATGCTTCTTCGCCAATTCAACCGTGTCACCAACGTGGTCATTATGACCATGTGTTAAGATAATCACATCCGGTTTCACATCTTCTACCTTCAAATCAGTTAATTCATTTCCTGTAATAAACGGATCAAATAAAATTGTTTTTCCTTTCGTTTCAACTTTTACAATTGCATGTCCATGAAAAGATACTTTCATTTCTGATGCTCCCTTCTGATACCCATTATTTTATTAATCAATAAGTTCTTAAGGCTTTGCCATTTACTATTTTTTCATATATTGCTAAGGTAATTATATCTTATTAATGGAGGTATAGTCATGAATGAACGTTTGAATGAATTACAAAATTGGCTGCAAACCAATGAAATTGAAGCAGCCTTGCTTACATCTCCAGATAGCATCTTCTATTGCAGCGGTTTTTTAAGCGATCCGCATGAAAGACTTCTTGCACTTGCCATTTTTGGCAACGCCGAACCATTCCTGGTCTGTCCGCAAATGGAAGTTCCGGATGCTAAACAAGCTGGATGGAATGGAGACATCATTGGATACACCGATATTGAAAATCCATGGGAAAAAGTTCAGCAAGCAGTTAGCAAACGTGGACTAACCATGAAAAAAATGGCCATTGAAAAAGAACATATGAATGTAGAACGCTATGAAAAAGTTCAGCACTACTTTGCTGCACCAAAACTCGTTTCAGCTGAAGAAAAACTTCAAAGGATGAGGATGATCAAGTCAGAAGGGGAAATGGTCAAAATCCGTGAAGCATGTCGTCTCGCTGACGTTGCAATTGAAGTGGGTGTCAATGAAATCCATGAGGGTAAAACGGAAATGGAGATTCTCGCAGCTATTGAATTCGAAATGAAAAAGGCTGGAGTGAGCCAAATGTCATTCTCTACCATGGTCCTGACAGGTAAAAATGGCGCTTCTCCTCATGGCACACCAGGTATTACGAAAGTTCAGCGTGGCGACCTTGTCCTCTTTGACTTAGGCGTCGTCTTTGAAGGATACTGCTCTGACATCACTAGAACTGTTGCTTACGGTGACATCAATGATAAACAAGCAGATATCTATGAAACGGTAAGAAAAGCTCAAGAGGCTGCGGTTACAGCCAGTAAACCTGGTGTTTCCTGTTCGGAGATTGACTTGACAGCCAGAAATATTATCAGAAATCAAGGATACGGTGAATACTTCCCGCACCGCCTTGGTCACGGACTCGGCATCAGTATCCATGAATACCCGTCCTTAACGGAAACAAATTCACTCGAACTGCAAGCAGGAATGGTTTATACGATTGAACCAGGTATATATGTACCAAATGTTGCAGGGGTCAGGATTGAAGATGATCTGTATATCACCGATACAGGCTGTGAAGTTTTGACGAAATATCCAAAGAGTCTGCAAATCTTAAGATAGTACGATTGAAACATTCGCTAATTTGTTACAATTGAGACAGGATGCACCTGGTAAATCATTATATAATAGGAATGAAATAGAAGGAGGAGATTCACTATGAATAGTATAGATTATAAAAATATTCTAGTAGCAGTGGACGGTTCGGAAGAAGCAGAGTGGGCCTTAAAAAAGGCAATCTATTTAGCAAAACTCAGTGACGCGACCCTTGTGCTTGCACATATCGTGGACACAAGGAATTTCCCTACTATTGAAGCTTATGATATGACTATCCGTGATCACTCTGAAACCTTTGCCAATGAATTATTGGAAAAGTATAAAACGGAAGCCATTGCATCCGGGATTGCCAACGTAAAAACTGAAGTGGCATATGGTTCTCCTAAAGTTCAAATTCCAAGAGATTTAGCGAAAAAACATACAATCGATTTGATTGTATGCGGTGCAACAGGTCTTAATGCTGTCGAACGTTTCTTGATCGGCAGTGTGTCTGAAGGCATCGTTCGCCATTCAAACTGCGATGTAATCGTCGTGCGTACGAATATTGATAAAAAATAATAGTCAAAAAAAGCTCGTTCACCGAAATTGGTGAACGAGCTTTTTTTGATGTTATTTACTAACCAGTTTTTCCGCTTTTTCAATCGCCAGCTGTACTTGCGCAAAGCCTGTACCACCAGCGCTATTACGACGTTTAACTGCTTCGTAAGGATTTAATGCATCGTAAATATCATTTTCAAACAACTCTGAAGCTTCCTTAAATTGTTCTATGCTAAGGTCTACCAAATAGCAGCCATTTTGGACACAGAATAATACAAGTTTGCCGACAACTTCATGCGCTTTACGGAAAGGCATACCCTTTGAAGCAAGGTAATCGGCCAATTCCGTTGCATTAGAGAAGTCATTTTTTGTTGCTTTTTCCATGACATCTGTTTTCACTTTCATTGTCGAAATCATACCTGCAAAAATTTTCAGTGAGCCAACAGTAGTTTTAACCGTATCAAAAACGCCTTCTTTATCTTCTTGCATATCTTTGTTATAAGCAAGCGGCAGTCCTTTTAATACTGTCAATAATCCTGTTAAATTCCCATAAACCCGTCCTGTTTTACCACGAATCAATTCCGCCATATCAGGGTTTTTCTTTTGTGGCATGATACTGCTTCCCGTCGAGAACGCATCGTCTAATTCAACAAATTGGAATTCCTGGCTTGACCAAAGAATGATTTCTTCGCTGAAACGAGATAAATGCATCATCATAGTCGCACTGTTACTCATGAATTCGATGGCAAAGTCACGGTCACTCACAGCATCCAGACTGTTTTCATAGATACCATCAAAGCCCAGTAGCTCGGCACTTAGAGCGCGGTCAATAGGGAAAGTTGTCCCAGCAAGCGCCCCTGCACCTAATGGTGAAATATTTATTCTTTTGTAGCTTTCTGTAAAGCGCTGCTTATCCCGCTCAAGCATCCAAAAATAGGCCATTAAATGATGTGCAAATGAAATCGGCTGTGCCCGTTGTAGATGTGTATAACCTGGAATAAGTGTTTCCACATTTTTCTTAGCTTGTTCCAAAATCGCTTCTTGCAAGTCATTAATGAGTTCCACAATGACTTTCGTTTGGTTACGCATGTATAAATGAAGATCTGTTGCAACTTGGTCATTACGGCTTCTGCCTGTATGCAGCTTTCCGCCAACTGGTCCAATTTCGTTAATAAGCATACTTTCTAGGTTAAGATGGATATCCTCCATCTCAACCTTAAAAGTTAATTCGCCCTTTTCTGCTTTTTCCTGTAAACTTTTCAGACCTGAAATAATCTGATCTGCATCTTCTTCGGGTAAAATGCTGCACTGCTTTAACATGGTTACATGAGCCAGACTGCCTTGAAGATCTTCAAGGACAAGTTCCTGGTCAAAGGAAATAGAAGCTCCAAACTCGTCTACCCATTCTTCTGCAGACTTTGTGAATCTTCCTCCCCAAAGCTTGCTGCTCACACTGTCACCTTCTTGTTATTGACCATGCTGTTCACTTTCGTTGGAAGTCCCCATAATTTAATGAATCCAACTGCTGCATCATGATCGAATTCGTCTGCTTTTGTATAGGTCGCTAATTTTTCGTCATATAGAGAGTACTCAGATTTTCTTCCTTCAACAATCGCATGGCCTTTAAAAAGTTTCACACGAACTGTACCTGTTACATTCACTTGCGTTTCTTTCAAGAATGCAGCCAATGCTTTTTGAAGTGGAGAGAACCAAAGACCTTCATAAATCAATTCAGTCATTTTCTTCTCGATTACTGGTTTGAAGTGAGCCAATTCTTTTACAAGTGTGATATCTTCAAGCTCTTTATGTGCAGCGATTAATGTCATAGCACCTGGAGCTTCGTATACTTCACGAGATTTGATTCCTACTAATCTATTTTCTACGTGATCGATACGTCCGACCCCGTGTTTACCAGCGATTTGATTCAATTCAACAATCAAGTCAGCCAATTTATAATTTTTGTCATTCAATGTAACCGGTACACCTTGCTCAAAACCAATTTCAATGATGTCAGCAGTATCTGGCGTATTTTCAAGGCTAGTTGTCAGATCATAAGCCTCTTCTGGCGGAGCTGCCCATGGGTCTTCTAGGATTCCGCATTCGTTACTTCTTCCCCAAAGGTTTTGGTCAATCGAGAATGGACTTGCTAAGCCGATTGGAACCGGAATGCCATTTTTCGCTGCATATTCAATTTCCTCTTCACGAGACCATTTCCAGTCACGAACAGGTGCAAGAACTTTTAAATTAGGGTTTAAAGCTGAGATGGATACTTCGAAACGCACTTGGTCATTTCCTTTTCCCGTACAACCGTGCGCAACTGCTACCGCATTTTCTGCTTCAGCCACTTCTACTAGTTTCTTAGCGATTAGTGGACGTGATAGAGCTGATACTAATGGATATTTTCCTTCATATAAAGTATGGGCTTGAAGAGCCGTTAATGCGAATTCATCAGCGAATTCATCTTTCGCATCAATCACATATGAACTTACCGCACCAACAGTGATTGCTTTTTCTTTAATGAAATCTAAATCTTTTCCTTCACCGACATCCAAGCAACATGCCACAACTTCGTATCCTTGATCTTGTAACCATTTAATTGCAACGGAAGTATCTAGTCCTCCGGAATATGCTAATACAACTTTTTGATTTCCCATATTTTATCGTCCCTTTCGTATGAATAAAAATTCATTCGTTGTTATTTTTATTCAATCTATGATTAGTACTTTATCATTTTTACAAACGGAATACAAGGGGTATTTTAAAGATTCTGCTAAATAATTTGTTAATATTTTAAGGCCCACACATAATGGATGCATCCGCTAAAATATAGTAAACTAGAAGTATGAAAATCCGAAAAGGGGGGGAAATATGAAAGAGCTATTTACGTATGATGAACGGCTTGGCATCTCCATTCCTGACCTGTCCCGGGAGTGGGATGAATATACGAAAAGCGAGCAACAGCAAATACTCGTGCAATGGGAAAATATCCGGGGCAACATCCCAGATCGCATTAAGGAACTAGAATCCTTCATTAACCGGAAACAGCTACAGCTCTCTGACGAAAGTAATTTCGTATTATCCTGCCAGCTCAATTCTGAAATTGCCGAACTTGCTTCTATCATCAATGACTTATGGCTTTGGTATCGAGCTAATCAAGGCGTAAGTGAAAAGATGCATAATTAAGGCCGATTCCATGCAAAAAGCCACAGCTTTGAGAGCTGAGGCTTTTTTACATTTTTCTTATATATCCTTCCGAAGTTCACCAACGACATGTCCCAATTCCGGTAGAATCAATTTATTCATCGCCAGCCGAACCGCACCCGAAGATCCAGGGGTGGAAAAAACTGCCTTGTTGTTCACTACTCCGGCAATGGCCCTCGATAAAATGGCCGCCGAACCAATGTCCTCTTGATAACTAAGCATCCGGAATAATTCACCAAAACCAGGGATTTCTTTTGTCATCAATTCTTTAACTGCCTCGATTGTTACATCTCTTTTGGCAATGCCAGTGCCTCCATTAGTTAGGATGACATCTACCTGGCTATTTTCACAGCCAGCAGTAACCGCGCCTTGAATCGCTCCACGTTCATCTTTGACAATTTCATATTCCGTCACTTCATGCCCTTTTAATTTCAATAATTCAATCATTAGAGCGCCGCTTTTATCAGTCTCTTTATTACGTGTATCACTAACGGTTATCACCTTACAGCGAATCGCCTCCGTGATGGCTTTTTTGTGTTCCTTGACACTCATTCTTCATCAGCCTTCTTTTTCTGTAAATACCGATACTGATAGAACTTTTGGGCAAATTCACTTACATTGCGGGTCATTTGATAATTGGACCCAGCCCCGATGGCCATACTGATAAATGGGATGCCCCGAACTAGTTTTTTTCGAAAAATAGTAATAGATACGGCCTTCAGCAGCTGCTTAAGTGGCTGTTCCATCCAGGTCGGATTTGTAAGTTCTTCAATTCCCAAATAAAAATAGTCATCTTCTGCAGTCTGAACTTCCCGAATCAATTCTTCCCAAGCTGTTCCTCGAAGCCTCTTCGGCATTGCTCCTGCATTAAATACCTTTAAAGCCAGCATCATTTCAAAGGGCGTATTCACTTCAAAACCATAGGACATCGCAATCAACTGTACGGTCCTGACATTGATGACTGTCATGGCCGGGATATCGCTTCCAAGTAAAAGTAGCCCGCCGGACCCGCTTATTCCGCCTTGTGCAAAAGAATATAAGCGGTGCTTAGCAATATGCTGATTCGCTATGTAATTCAACTGATCGATCGTCAAGAGATTTAGGTCATTAAGTGTCTCGATATCTTCATTAAACATCCGTGCTGATGCTAAAATCTGCTCTCTTGCATCTATTTGAACTTGTGAGCTCTGAACCATGGCATGCAGATGAAAAAGCCAGGTATCAAGCTTTTCAAAAAACTGCTGTTGGACGTTTTCTGGGAGCAGTGAAAAACCCTGCTCTAGCCATTTATCATACAATGCTGCCAGGTCTGTTGGCTCATATTGATAAAGGTTTTCCTGCCATTCACTAATTTCATTCCAAATTGTTATTTCCCGATTCGTGAATTCCATGCATCAAGCCTCCTATGTACAGAATTGGTGGATTCTCCCTTAATTATACCATAGGTAGACTTTTCAAGAACCTTTAGATGATTGGTATGAGGATTCAGTACTCGCGGATATGTTAACTGATAAGATATCAAAAAGTTATTACGAAGGTCCATGTGAGGATTCAAATCTATTGAATCACCTTTTAACAAATAGGTTGATTGCAATCATAGAAAAATCTCCTTACCCGAAAAATTAATAGGTAAGGAGATTTTCTATGATTCAAGGAGTCACGTTTTCAATGCTTTCACTCAAAGCTATTTTTACAGTATCTCTAACAATCATGATTTCTTCATTGGTCGGAATGACCATCACTTTCACCGGGGAATACGGTGCATTAATAAATGCTTCCTCACCCAAGGTACGATTGAGATCCTCATCCCAGTATACGCCCATAAATTCGAGGCCATCCAAGATTCTTCCCCGAATGGTTTGACTGTTTTCACCGATACCCGCTGTAAAAATGATGCCGTCCACACCTCCCATTTTCGCTGTATAGGAACCTATGTACTTGTGGATCCGATCAGCAAACACTTCAAGTGCGAGTTCCGCACGCTCATTGCCTTTATCTGCTTCCACTTGGATGTCGCGCAGATCACTGGAAAAGCCAGAAAGAGCTAGAATGCCGCTTTTCTTATTCAAGACATCCAGCACTTCATCAGCTGTTTTCCCTGTTTTTTCCATGATATAAGGAATCAATGCAGGGTCAATGTTGCCTGAACGCGTGCCCATTGTAACTCCGGCCAATGGAGTAAACCCCATCGATGTATCAATCGACATTCCGCCCTTAATAGCCGTAATGCTTGCACCATTTCCTAAATGGCAGGATATTAAGCGGAGCTGTTCAATCGGCCGACCAATCATTTCTGCGGCACGCTGGGACACATATTTATGTGAAGTACCATGGAACCCATACTTCCTGATTCCATATTTTTCATAATATTCAAATGGTAAGCTATACATATATGAACCTGCTGACATGGTTTGATGAAAAGCAGTGTCGAATACAGCTACTGCTGGAACTTCGCTTAGTATTTGCCGGAATGCCTTAATTCCAGTGCTATTTGCAGGATTATGAAGGGGAGCTAAATCTGAAAGCTTCTCAATCTCCTCTATTACATCCTCTGTAATCAAGACTGAGTCACTAAACACCTCACCACCATGCACAACACGATGCCCTACACCATCTATCTCTTCAAATGAGCCTATGATGCGATGGTGAATCAGTTTTTCTAATAAAAGCCCGACAGCTACTTCATGATTGGGTATGTGCAGCGTTTCAGAAACCTTTTTGCCTTCAACGCTTAAAGTAAACGTGGAATTTTTCAAGCCGATCCTTTCTACAAGACCTTTTGTAATTACTTGTTCACTCGGCATCTCAAAAAGCTGAAACTTCAAAGAAGAGCTGCCTGCATTAATAGCCATAATTTTAGACATCCATCCTGCTCCTTTACTCTAAGCTAGTCTACAATTCCTATGATCATCACTACGAAACGTGCAGTATATTGTATAATCTTATCATGGTAAGCGGATACAACCAATAAAAATTTAAAAATTTAAAATAATCACTTTTCCCTAAAAATAAAAGCCAATGCCTGTGGCACCAGCTTTTATTATCTATTTTTCCTCTTTAAACCAATCATCCATCTGTTGCATAACAGACCTTGTCGCTTCGAAATCCGATAACTTCGGAAGTTGTACGAGAAGGGCCTTCTTCGGTGCTTCAATATCCTCTTTTTTCTTTTGAAGAATAAGAATGCTTTTCGCAGCCTCTTCATTTTTAAACATGGAAAGCGGTAGCTGAACCATCCCTTGGATATGTGTATGTTTTTTCAAGAAATCATTGAGCTTAGGGGCTTCTTCCGAGACAAATAAGTTATTCGGAACAATGAAGAATAAATATCCGCCATCCTTCACATGCTTAACACTTTGCTCGATAAATAAATGATGCGCATAAGAATGTCCGTTTTCAGCCTTCAACTCATATTCAGTTGCACGAACATCATTCGGATAATAACCAATCGGCAAGTCACTGACCACAACATCTGAAGGATCAATGAAGAGCGGCTCTAAGCTGTCCTGATTGAAAAATTGCAGCGGGTGTTCTTGTAGATTGGCACCTGCATAAGCAAGCCTAATCAAGGTTTCATCAATCTCAACACCATATGACGCGATGGCTTTGTCCGTTAGTTGGTTCAAAATCGCAAATAGTAAGTTACCCGTTCCGACGGCAGGATCAAGCATGACTAACTCTTTTTGATTCTTCGTAAATTTACCAACTAAATAGCTGACAAACATACCTACTGCATCCGGTGTCATATGGTGATTCGGCTGTACGCTCTGCTGCATACCTTTTAATATTGCTAGCTGGTACGCTTTACGAATGGCTTCCTTTTCATATTTCTCCGGTGAAAAATCCGCATATTGCTTTGCTAACCTTTTCTTCGATACTTCACTAATTTCCTCTTGTAGTACTTTCCCTTGGAAGAAATTCTCTCCGGTTTCTCCTAAGGCATCCAGATATGTACATGATAGTTCACTTTGCAATATTTGGGCTGTTTCATCAAATTCATAAAATAATTGTTCAACTGGGGTAGACTTCACTTATTTATTCCTCCTGTTTGCTTCTGTCCCTATTTTATAGGTAAGAAGAAAGAGATACAAGTCGTACGTCCTGCTTATCATTCTTCGCTTGTTTAACGTACTGTTTTCCTATTTGAAAGTCCGCATATAAGGAATCTCGCGCGAGCCATCCTTTTTTTCACCCTTAGTAAATATAAGGTAAATATGTTAATTTAATAGTGTTGATGACTGGAGGGGTTGTATTTTTTGATGATTCTAAAGAAGATTCTAAAGTGGGGATTTTATGTTTTTATTTGTCTATACGGAATACTTACTGTTCTATGGATTATCTTTGTGATTTCACTTGGATGGTTAGAATTTAAAAACCTATGAACAATTTCCTCCTTTTAAACTTTAAAACAAAAAACCGGGCACAATGAGCCCGGTTTCTATGAATTCGTATCTTATTTTGCTGCTTTAGCTGCTTCGATTGCACCTTCGTAATTTGGATGAGTTGTACCCTCACTAACATATTCAACGAATGTGATTTCATCGTTGCTGTTCACAACGAATACAGAGCGCGCCAATAGACGAAGTTCTTGCATAACGACACCGTAAGCTTCACCGAATGAAAGGTCGCGGTGATCGGAAAGTACTTGAACATTGTCCAATCCACTTGCAGCACACCAGCGCTTTTGTGCGAAAGGAAGATCATTACTGATCGTCAGTACTTTCACATTATCCAATTTTGCAGCTTCTTCATTGAATTTACGTGTTTGTGCATCACATACACCTGTATCGACAGATGGAACTACACTGATAATGCGGACAGACCCTTTAGAGTCGCTTAATGTAACGGGTGATAAATCATTAGCCAATACGGTAAAATCAGGAGCTTTGTCCCCCACTTTTAGTTCTGGTCCTACTAAAGTGACCGGGTTGTTTTTAAATGTAACTGAAGCCATTAAAAATTCCTCCTTTTTCTGCTTTATGTACAAGCCTAATAATATTTGTTTTACCGGAATTTTGCAATTAATTGAATTGAGAAAAGTGAAAATCCCTATGCGTTAAACTTAAACGTTCCAAGCCTTTCAATAATTTTGTAAAATATACGCAAAAAGAAAACTCGGCGGATGCCGAGTCGCAGTTAGAAATCTAAATTCTGTTTAGGCTCTTGATATTTCGTTGTAGATTGTTGACTGCTGCCTTGCTTTTGATTACTGTCTTTTTTAGAAAGCATGGACTGAATCTTATCGACTACCTGTGGCGCTAAATCCATCATTTTTTCAAGAAGATGCGTCCCTTCATCTAGATGAATCATTTTCACGCCATGTGAACCGACAATCAGAAAGGCAATTGGTGTAATGGATACTCCACCACCGCTACCTCCCCCAAAAGGCTGCTTGGAAGCGCCCTGCTGGCCTTGATGGTTTTCGTCAATCACAAATTCGCTGCCACCAGCTGCAAACCCAAAACCAACTTTGGATACGGTTAATATGACACTACCATCTGGAGTTTCCACCGGATCTCCGATAATCGTATTCACATCAACCATTTCTTTCAGATTTTCCATTGCCTCTTTCATCAACCCTTGGATCGGATGATCTGACATCTAAATTCCTCCACTCTAAAACGATTGTTTGTTGGAATCACCTGACAGCTTCGCTAATTTCTTAGACTTAAACTTCACTCTTCCGCCTTTCCAGTATCGAAGCAGTTTTATTCCAGTCACCATAGCTTGCCCGATTCTAAATTGTAATATGCAGGAAATCGACGTATTAGCCTGCTTCCTCTGAAAGTCAGGTGTAATTGAATAAGAGGGCATGATTTTAAAATTTAAATAGGTTGTTAATATGCCAATGATGGAACCTTTAAGCGCCCAGCAGCCACCTGTTAAGACCCCGGTGTGTGCGGCATTTTTAGTACCGACCATACTATGCCAGGCAAATTCTATAACTTGAACTTTGCCTAAGAAATGACGAATGACCCGATGAAAATTGACTATATGTTGAAGCAGTGTCTTCATGTCAGCCATTCCATCCCGTAAATCTTCCGGTGTAATTTTATCTAATCCTTCTTTTTTAGTTTCTTCCTTCATTCCTTTTTCTTTCTTTACTACTATCGATGCCGAGTCATCGTCCTTCTTGATGACAGGTACCTTGAAGGTATAATGAAAAAGTCCATACCATGCTGATGCTTTTATATGAATTATGTCATTTTTATGAACACGTTTGTAGTCAAAGTGCACTCTTATTTTCGTAAAAACAAGAAGAAGCAGCACCACAATGAGAATAGTCAAAATTAGCAAAAGCCACTTCATACATCCACGCCCTTTCAGCCTATCATTATCGGCTTGGGCAAAAAAAAATAAACCTGCAAAAGCGAAAATTACGCTCTTACAGGTTCATAATTAAAACAAATTATCTTCTAACTAAAACAACACTTGTGTCTGCAAAGACATCATGCAAAGCCTGTTTCTTTGGTAAAAGGCCCGCCAACACATAGCCAACCCACGTGACTTTTGAAATATAGCGGCCAATCAGCTCCCTGAACAATACTGTACCCCAAGAAATAGCCTCTGCCTCTTCTTTCAATGCCACAACTTTCAGTCCAAAAATCATCTTACCCAACGTCTGGTTTAAGTATTTGGTCATCAATACGAAGTAAATAAAGAATACAAGTCCCGTTAAGAAAGCCTCTGCCGAAAACCAAAGATCGTCTGTACCATTATAAAACTTAAAAATGGGATGAATCAAAATCCGGTTTAAGCTCCCGATAATCAACAAATCCGCTAAATATGCCCAGAATCTCAACCAAAAACCAGCGAAGTAAATTACCTTCACTTCGCCATCATCCACGATTGCCTGTGCCGGTAAAAGCTCTTGCTGAACGATTTCTTCTTCTTGCTTTGTATTTAGATTGGATGAATCGATTTGTTCATTGTTTTCATTTCGTTCCGTCATCCTTCAGCCCCCCTATTCCGCATACAAATACATTAAGCGTGGAGAATTTGAAGAGGAAAGGATTTTTGTCAAAACAGCCGTTTCCACATCATTGCCCAACATTTTTTGCGCTCCCATACTGAATAATGAACCGAAACCTGCCTCATCTGTATAACGGATTACTTGCGCGTCTTTTTTACCGATATCCGTTTTCATCGCGGCAATTACATCATCCAAATGGCCGAAATCATCAATTAAATGGTTTTCTTTCGCCTGACGTCCATCATAAATCCGGCCATCAGCTATTTTACGTACTTCCTTCTCTGTCATACCGCGCCCGTCGGCAATGATTTTAACAAATTGATCATAAGAATTATCAATCATATTTTGGAGGATTTCGCGTTCTTCATCAGTCATTTCCCGAGACGGACTCATAATATCTTTGTGTGGACCGCTTTTGATTGTTTCAAACTCAACTCCATACTTTTTAGCTAGTTTCTCGTAATTATACCCATGCATAATGACCCCAAGTGAACCCGTCATTGTTTCTGGGCTAGCATAAATCTTATCAGCTGGAGCAGAAATATAATATCCGCCAGAAGCTGCCATTGAACCCATAGAAACATAAACTGGTTTTTTCACCTTTTTAATATCAAGGATCTTATCATAAATCTCAGCACTTTCCACAACACCGCCGCCAGGAGAATTTACACGCAAGATAATTCCTTTAATATCGTCATTTTCTTCAGCCATTTTCAACTTATCCATGAAGGCTCTGTGATTATATGTTGCTGAACTAAGTAATGAAGCTTCTCCAGTATCTTGGATTGTACCTTCTACATCAAATACCGCAATAACATTTGAGAAATCTTCGCCTTCTATAACTTCTTCGTAAAACTCGCTGTCGGAAGCAAATAATTCATCAATAATATTTTCCGTATCAGCTGTAAATACAGTCGTAGCCGTCCCTACAATAATAGAGACAAAAAATAAAACGGCTGCGATTCCAAGTGCTGCCCAACGCTTTCCATTCATCTGTGTTCCCCCTTAAATATATATATCCTTCTTACCATACGAACTGCATACAAAAATGTTTCAATCCATGATAAACTAAGACATATAAAATTGTAGCAAATAATCCTCTAATTGGAAATGAGAAGGTACACTTTGTAATATCGGCTTTCCCTTATACAGAAAAAAGAAAGCCCTTTCATCACTATACATACTAGGGGGATCATGATGAACACTCGAAAGAATATTTATTTTTTCCATGCTTCAAATGCAGAGATGCTGAACAAGGTCGAACGTCTAGCCGAGTTAGCAAAGCAATATTCGTATGAAATCATCCAAGACTTCACAAAAGCCAACATTATCGTAAGTATTGGTGATGACGGCACCTTTTTGCAGGCAGTCCGTAAAACCGGATTCAGAGAAGATTGTTTATATGCTGGCGTTTCCACCACAGGAAATTTGAATATGTATTGTGATTTCCACCTAGAAGATACAAACAAAATGATTGATGCCATGACTAGAGAGCAAATCGAGGTGCGCAAATACCCAACTATTGATATTCAACTAGATGACCAACCTTCCTTTTATGCCCTCAACGAACTCAGTATCCGCACTTCTATCATCAAAACGTTCATCATGGATATTTTCATTGATCAAATCCATTTTGAAACCTTCCGTGGGGACGGAATCATTATAGCGACACCGACCGGAAGCACAGCCTATAATAAATCGGTCAATGGGGCCGTTGTGGACCCGCTTCTCCCATGCTTTCAGGTAAGCGAGCTCGCTTCAATCAATAACAATACCTATCGGACCTTGGGTTCTTCATTCATCCTAAGCGGCGATAAAACATTGACTGTTCACCTTGAACAAAACGGGCCAAGCTATCCAATCATTGGCTTGGACAATGAGGCCTTGAGCATTAGTTATGTCGAAAAGGTCAAGATCCGATTAAGCGGTAAAGTCATCAAAACCGTTAAGCTGAAAGACAACTCCTTTTGGGAAAAAGTAAAACGGACCTTTTTATAAAACTTCTAAAAAGGGACCAGATATAATATCTGGTCCCTTTTTATATATGATAAAAATCTTTGGTATTTTGATAAAGGGTTTCATATACAATCTCAATTGGTAAGTTTTTAATTGAAGCAATTTGACGTGCACTGTCATGCATCATGCCCGGATGGGTCCATTCCCTTTTGAAAACCCCTTCAAACGGCCATGGGCCATCCGTTTCAAGCATCATCAGCTTAAGCGGATAAACCGAAACTAACTCCTGTATTTCTTCTTCGTAACAAACATCAGGTGTGATGGAAATGTGGTACCCGTTTTTGACCATTCTTTCTACTGTTTGGATATCCCCTTTAAACCAATGAAAATGGGCCTTTGTAATTTGATTTTTCTCTAATAGGTCGCAAACAACAGGCGCATCATCATAGACCGCATGAAGAATAACTGGTTTTTCAAACTCTTTCGCAAAAGCAAGGAACCTATCAAGTATCTCTATGTACTCTGATGTATCTATACTGGGATTTTCTTGCCTTAAGTAATATGGCAGCCCTACCTCACCTACAGCAAACATATTGTGCCTATGTCCCCGCATCCAACTCAATAAATCATTCACTTCTTCTTCACTTGGGAGGGACTGCTCAGGATGAAAACCAAAGGCAGGCTTAATACGTGAATCTTTGATGGAAAGCTGATAATTTTTTATGGACGAGGTCAAATTCATGGAAACAGTTAGCAAGGATTCCACTTGTGCCTTTTCCATATCAGTGAGAATCTGCTTCTGCTTACTTTCATCATACCTATCCAAATGGATATGGCTGTCGATGATTTTCATTTTATATTCCCTCCTAACTTAAGTAGTAAAAGTTGGCTTTAGTGCGGCATATAATTCTCTCTTCAAATTGAAAAATTCATCACTAAGAAGCTGTTCCTCACTTCTTGGCCTTGGAAATGGAACTACAACTTCTTTGATGACAGTTGCTGGTTTTGCTGATAACACGTATATTCTATCGGAAAGGAAAACCGCTTCATCAATGCTATGCGTAACAAAAAGCACCGACCTCCGATTTTCTTCCCAAACAGACATCAGCCATTTTTGCATTTGCAATCTTGTCAGTTCATCCAAGGCAGAAAAGGGTTCGTCCAGGCACATCAATTCCTGTGGACTTAAAATACTTCGAATAAACGCAGCTCTTTGCTTCATGCCGCCAGATAATTCGTGCGGATATGCTTTCTCGTACTCTTCTAATCCGGCTTTCATCAATAGAGCTTTTGCCATTTCTTTATCTTTAACCCCCGAAAGCTCGCTTCCTAGCAAAACATTTTCTAATACCGTTCTCCAAGGTAAAAGGGATGGCTGCTGAGGCATATAGCTTATATGACCCTTTAAGCCATTTATTTTTTTACTGTCCAGTGAAATGATGCCATGATGCGGCTTCAAAATGCCCCCGATTAGGTGAAACAATGTACTTTTCCCACTGCCAGATGGCCCAAGGATGGTTACAAACTCTCCATCATCCACATAGAAATTTATATTCTCTAAAATATTCTGTTTACCATCGAAAGAATAGGAGACATCTTTAATTTGCAGCTTCATCCTTTTCACCCTCCTTTCTCTTCCATGAAACAAAGTATCTTTCAAGTATGGTAATGATTCCAAAAAAGAGAAGACTCAGTCCCATAATGATAAAAATGGAAACAAACACCCGATCTGTCCTAAATGAAGAGGATGCGAGCGTCATATAAACACCTATCCCCGATTTAGCCCCAAGCCACTCCGAAATAACCGCCCCCATTACACTGTAAGTGGCCGAAATTTTCAGTCCGGAGAAAATGAACGGAATCGAGTGAGGAAGTTCTAGCTTCCAAAATAGTTGCATTTTCCCTGCTCCCATCATCTTGAAATAATGCTTAAGTTCATAAGGAGTCTGGCGAAAACCGTCCAATGAAGCAACAGCGAGAGGGAAAAAACATACGAGAGAAATCACAATCAGCTTCGGCAGCATACCAAAGCCAAACCAGATGACTAGAAGCGGCGCCAAAACGATGATAGGAATATTTTGTGATAGAATGAGAAGCGGATAAACCGCATCTTTTACACCAGGAAAAAGGTGTAAGAGAGCAGCAATTACTAAGCCAATACAGCTTCCAATAAAAAAACCAGATAATGCAAGGTTAGTAGTTGATATAAGGTGTCCAAAAAGGCTATGAAACGACTCTATTCCCTCGATAAAAATGGCTGATGGAGCAGGAAGTAGCCATTTTTCAACCTTTAATAAGCCTGTTGCTAACTCCCACACTATTAGCAACAATAATAAAAGAAAGAAGGGAGCCCCCTTCTTCCAAATCTTTCTTCCGCTCATGGCCGATATTTCTCCGTTAACGTATCCATCGTGATTCCGCTAGGCTGGTACAATATTTTCACTTGGGAAATGACATTCGGCGAACCTATTTCAATCATTCTCACATTCATTTTTTCTATAACGGCCAGAAGCTCAGAAAGCTCACCTTCCATTGTTGTTTCAAGCGGGTGCACCTCGTACTTGACACCTGATTCATCGATGATTTTGATCGCTTCATCGACTAAGGGGATGACATTTTCCCCTTTAGGAATAATTTGTATACTAATTAATGAGTTTGCCATTGTAGTTCCTCCTATTGTGGTAAAAATTCATTGGTAAATGCTTTCTCAGGATCGAAATCACCTTCAAGAAGATTATTTTCAGTCATCCACTCACTATAATTCTTCCAAATTTCAAGCTTTTGTTCACCCCATCTAGGAGCATCATCCTGATACTTAGATGCAAGCCACTTCTGGCTTTTCTTCACTAGCTTTTTATCTAGATCTGGTGCAGCCTTGATTAAAATGTCTGCCGCATCATCAGGATTCTTAATCGCAAACTGGTACCCTTTCGAAGTTGCCTCTACGAACGCTTTAACAGTATCTGGATCCTCTTTAATCATCTTTTCATTTGTGGTCAAAACAGGCGTATAGTAATCGAGCTTATCTGAGTAATCAGTTAAGTAAACCATATTCAGCTTTTCATTTCGCAATTCAGCCTCAATACCTGTCCATCCATAATAAATCCAAGCGAAATCAATATCTCTTTTCACTGAAGTGAAAAAATCCGAGTCGCCTGTATTTACTATTTCCACTTTATTTACATCCGCATTATCTTTTGTCATGAGAGATTCGATGATAGCCTTTTCAACTGGAGACCCCCAGCCACCATACGTTTTCCCTTCAAAATCCTTAGGTGTTTTAATATTTTTAGCCACAGGAGAAGCGAATCCTGAGGTATTATGCTGGATGACAGCCGCTAACGAAACAATCGGCACGCCTTGCACGCGAGCCTGTGTAATGCCCTCCTGGTAGCTCACGCCAAATTCTGATTTCCCTGAAGCCACAAGCTTATCAGCTCCTGCCTCACCTGGCATGATAATTTCTACATCCAGGCCTTGTTCTTTAAAATACCCTTTTTCCTTCGCTACATACAATCCTGTATGGTTTGTATTCGGTGTCCAATCGAGAACAACCGAAACCTTTTTTAATTCTTTATTGTCTTCATTTTTACCTGCTTCTTCCTTTTCAGTAGTGCCGCCAGCACCACATCCAGCTAAAAGGAATAACAAAGTTATCAGTGGCAATAATTTATTCACTATTTTTCCTCCTACACATTATATAAGGTCCATATGCCGAAACTTTATTGGGTGCCAGTCCCCATCCAAATAATAGATTAAAAAACAAAAACGCCCGAGGATGAATTCGGACGTTAACATACAAAACAGAAAGTCAGTCATGATATGTTCCCTCCGCTGGCATCATCCAGATCAGGTTCAAAGAGTCAGCATCTTAAGGACGCAATCTCAGCCAGCAATACCGGCTCCCCTACATTTCTTGCACATATGAACTTTTCTCTCTCATTATATCAATTCATACAGAAAAGGGAATACTAATTTGCTTCTTCTAACGATGGGCCATTCTGATCATCCTCAGTAATAGGAATAAAATTTGATCAGTATTGTTCAGCAACTCATATAATAATTATTATTACACTGTAGATAGTTCTTGAACTACTTGAATTAATCATTTAATTTTGTGACCAAGAGGTGGATATGATTATGATAAAAATTAATCAAAAATGGTTAGATGTCAGTCAAATCCAACCAGGTATAATATCTGAAAAAGCATTAGAAATTCTCCAATTAATGTGGAAATATCCGAATATTTTTGTATATAAGACAATGGAAGATCTTAAATTCGATATAGAGATGAGGCTGCAAGTCAATAAAGCTGCTGTTTCGTTAGATAAGAGTAATCCTGAATTTACAATACTCGAGGATTCTGTATGCAATGAACAATATTGGCGACTTACAAAAGATGGAGCATTTGAGCTTAAACCAAGCGTACCCCCTCATCTGGCACTTGAGGATATTTTCATAAACGGAAGTCTTTACGCTTTCGAATGCGGGACAGCGATTGTCATTGTTTTTTTAAAAGCTGTTTTAGATACGGTTGGTCCTAAGAATTTTGACCGTCTTTTTTCAGGCCTTACTCTTTATGACTGGCACTATCCGCAGAATTTGATTCTTCGAGTTCATGAAGGGACGGATTATGTACCAGGCGACTGTGTTTACTTCAAAAACCCAGATTACGACCCGAGCACTCCAGAATGGCAAGGGGAAAATGCGATATTCCTTGGAGAAAACCTCTTTTATGGCCATGGGATTGGGATTACCAATCAACAAGGAATCATCGATGAATTAAATAGCAATAGAAAGTGGAATGCCATCATATCAGCGTTCCTAACAAAGCATATTGTAAGCATAAATAGTTCCCACTATAGTCAATTCAAGCCAAATATCCCCCGTAATAACTCCGTGTCGCTTCATGACTGCCTATCCAATATAATTGTTTCTGAAATAGGCTCGAGAACTTTTCTAGCGTAGGATTAACCGTTTCTCTTATTAAAGATATAGATTTTGAATCACTTTTCGTTTATTTTAATAGCTTGTGAAACTCGACACTGACTAACAATTTTTTTCAGAGTGACGTGTATCACTATAAAAAAAACGCTTGGGAAATGGATTTCCTCAAGCGTTTTTTTCTTTTTATGCACCAAAGTTTCTTTTTTCTTTAAACCTACGTGTCCCTGCCTTCCCCCATTTTGTAATGGAAAGCGTATAAACCACCAAGGCAGACCAAATGAATAAAAAGGCTAAAAGATGTGCTTTTGTAAAACTTTCATGATAGACAAATACCCCGATTAACAAGGTTAAGGTTGGAGCAATATACTGAAAAATGCCAAGCATCGATAACGGTATCTTTTCTGCCCCTTTTGCAAAATATAATAGCGGTAGAGCCGTGGCAATCCCACCGCCAACTAACAGCAAGCTTGTGCTCCCTGAGGTTAAAAATTGTGATTCGGATTGGAACATCAAATATATCAAGTAACCTAGAGCAAGAGGGGTTACCATCATCGTTTCGAGTGTCAGTCCGATTGCTGATTCTGCCTTTATCATTTTTTTTGCCAGACCGTATAACCCAAATGTCATGGCTAAGACTAGAGAGACCCAGGGGATCGTACCGAAATGAATACCAAGTATCAATACACCGATTCCTGCGAGCAGGAACGACACAATCTGTACCCCGCTCAATTTTTCCTTTAAGACTATTACTCCCAACAAAACACTGACTAGCGGATTGATATAATAGCCGAGGCTCGTGTCGAGAATCCGGCCCGAATTAACAGCCCATATGAACACTCCCCAATTAGCTGTAACAAGCAGTGATGCCGTAAGCAATGCCGCGAATAATTTGGGATTTCCCATTATGTTTTTGACATAATCAAGAAATGCTCCCCATTTTTTCATAAACATCAATAAAACAAGCATGAAGACGAAAGACCATAACACCCGCTGAGCTAAAATCTCTATTGCACCGACTCCCTGAAGGAACTTCCAGTAAATTGGTACGACTCCCCACATTAAATAAGAAAGGGCGGCATATATCGCCCCTTCTTTTTGTTCATTTATTTTCATAACCTGCCTTCTTTCTAATTACATTCCTTTATCGAAATCCTATTAATATTTTGCTTACCTATTTCATGTTTTGCAACTGTTATTTTTTATCATACATTATTCGGTCATCAATGACCGTCATGACCGCTTCAACTTTCAGAAGATCATCTGGCTCTATAGCTAAGACATCCCGGTTAAATACGGTAAAATCGGCGTCGTATCCCTTTATGATCTGACCACGCCGGTTTTCAAGACCAATCGCAGCCGCACTGCCTTTTGTATAAAGCGCGAAAGCGTCATAAACAGACAGCCTTTCATCCATGCCGTACACTGTTTCATCATCACTGTTAATCTTTTTCCTTGTAACAGCTGCATGAATCCCCAAAATTGGATTTAATGGTTCAATCGGTGCATCTGACCCTCCCGCACAAATGATCCCCAGCTTCAAATACGTTTTCCAGGCATAAGAGGATTCCAATAATTTTGCTGAAACCTTTTCTTCGACCCATGGAAAATCGGACGGTACGAAACCTGGTTGAATATCAAAGATGACCGGTAGTTTTGCCGCACGCTCCAAGAGTTCTGGGCGAACAATCTGTGCATGTATAAGCCGGTCCCGAAGACCCTTTTTAGGTGGAAAAGCTTCAATCACATTCAGGACATAATCAAATGCGAGATCACCAATGGCATGAACAGCAATCGGCATATCAGCCTGCCTTGCTTTTTGCACCAATTCCTGCAGTTCCTTTTCAGTGAAAATAGCCACACCATTCGTATCCTGTTGATCTTCATAAGGCTCACTCAACAGGGCCGTATGTCCTCCTAATGAGCCATCGGTAAATATCTTCATACTATCGAATTTAATATATCGGGTGCCTTCTTGATACCGCCCACCGGATGCCAGCATCTCTTCAAATGCTTGGTGATGAACGAGCAAATTGGCACGAAAGGTCATGTTTCGGCCCTCAATGACCGATTTAAACGCCTGATAAGTCGGCATGAAGCCATTGTAGTAAAAAAGATCCTCTGTATGCCCACCAGTCAAACCAAGCTTATATGCGTCTTGTATGGCCTCTGTAAGCGCGTTTTCGATATAGCTCTGGTCAATGCCGGGAAGACGGTCTAACACAAGGTTCTGGGCCTGATTTTCTTTAAACAAACCATTTAGACGCCCATCGGGATAACGGCAGATTACTCCGCCTGACGGTTCTTCTATTTCTTCTGTAATCCCTGCTTCTAAAAGGGCACGAGAATTAACGACCAGGGCATGACGACATACTCGTTTTAATACGATTGGATGCTCTGTAGATATGGCATCTAGTTCATCTCGTAGAATCAATTCAGAACTAGGCCATTCATTTTCATTCCAGCCCTCAGCAACAATCCACTTTCCAGACGGTGTTATTTCGCACTTTTTCTTTACGGAACTCATGATGGACTCCCGGCTATTCATCAAAGAAAGGTCTAAACGGAGCAGTCGTTCACCATGCCCGACCAAATGAAGATGACTATCCACTAATCCCGGCAGCATAGTTTGTCCTTTTAAGTCGATTTCCCTGGAAATATTGTCAGCATATTTTTCTTTTATATAGGCAAGCCTGCCGGTATCAACGATCACACCATTGTCAGTGAAGACTGCCTCCACTTGATCTTCTTCTTTTATCATCGTATAAATCGACCCATTGAACCATAACGTTCCCATCCCCGTTTTACACTCCTTATTAAATGTTTCGTAATATGCAGTAAGTGTAACATCTCATTTCATGAATTCCCATATTTTTGATTTTGAAAAATCCTCTGTTATTAAAAAAAACGCCAGCCGGAGGGCTGACGGTAATGATTTTGATTTATTTATTAAGAAGTGTCTCTTCTCTTTTCCTTAAATCTACTCGTTTGATTTTGCCGGAGGTCGTTTTAGGAAGTTCTTCTAAAAATTCAATCTTCCTTGGGTATTTATACGGCGCTGTCAATTCTTTTACATGCTTTTGCAGTGTCTTAATTAAGTCTGGGCTGTTCGGATCTATTTCGTCTATTAACACGATGTACGCTTTAACCACATTTCCGCGTATTTCATCAGGACTGGCTATAACAGCACATTCTTTCACATATGGATGTTTAACGAGTGCATCTTCTACTTCAAATGGTCCAATCGTATATCCAGAGCTGATGATGATATCGTCAGAACGACCTTCAAACCAGAAATAGCCTTCTTCATCCATTTTCGCTTGATCGCCAGTTATATAGTAGTCACCACGGAATTGCTTTGCTGTTCGCTCTGGATCTTTAAAATATTCTTTAAAGAGAGCCGGTGTATTTACATGCACAGCAATATCCCCTACCACACCAGGAGGACAAGGCTTACCGGTATCATCAATGATTTCTACATGATTGCCCGGAGTTGGTTTGCCCATTGAGCCCAGTTTAATTTCCATGCCTTTTGTTACACCTACCAACAGTGTGTTTTCAGTTTGTCCATATCCATCGCGGACTTCGATATGAAAATGGTTTTTAAAAACCTCAAACACTTTTTGGTTTAAAGGTTCCCCCGCTGATACAGCACTATGAAGATCGGATAGATTATAGTCGTCAAGGTTATCCACCTTGGCCATCAGACGGTATTCTGTTGGTGTACAGCATAGCGCATTCACTTTGTAGTCCTGCAGCAACTGTAGATATTTTTTCGCTTCAAACTTTCCGTGATAAGCAAGGCCAGTTGCTCCTGTGCCAAGAACCGCCAAAAACGGACTCCAAATCCATTTTTGCCACCCAGGTCCAGCCGTTGCCCAAACCACATCTCCTTCACTAATGCCCAGCCAGTTTGCTGCAGACGTTTTCAGATGGGCATACGCCCATCCATGTGTGTGGACGACTCCTTTGGGATTTCCTGTTGTTCCGGAAGTATACGATAAGAAGGCCATATCCTCACTCTTTGTAGCTGCCATAGGCAGCTGATCAGATTCCGCGTCAGCAAGCTCATTCAAATCAAGCCAATTCTCCATTTGTTTTCCGATTGAGAATTTAAGAAGGTTTTCCGCTCCCTTTACTTCATCAAATTCATGAGTGTATTCATGATAACTAACAATTCCTTTTACATCACCGTGATTGATTCGAAACTCCAAATCCTTCGCGCGGAGCATTTCAGAACACGGAATAACAATCATGCCGATTTTCAAAGCGGCTAAATACACTTGATAAGCTTCTACTAAACGTGGGATGATGATAAGGACCGTATCACCTTTCCCAAGCCCCTTTTTCTGGAAGGCATTCCCGATTTTATTTGCACTTTTTATTAAGTTCTCATATGTAAGTTGTTTTTTGTCTCCGGATTCGTTTTCCCAAAGTACAGCAACTTTTTCTGGATTTTTTGCAAAATGTTCCATTTCACTCACTAAGTTGTAATGTTCCGGAGCTAATAAATCTTCACGTTTCATTTGCTTCCCCTCCAATAATGAACTCTTAGTACCTACTCATTATACAAGATACTTCTCTAATATATCTATGTATTTTTACAAATAAATAAAGAGAGCGGGTTAAGAACCCGCTCTCTGTAGCCATATTTATTAAATTATCGTTTGTATCCTCCGCCTAATTGTTGTTCAGCCATTTGAACAAGGCGTTTTGTGATTTCTCCACCAACTGAACCGTTAGCGCGAGATGTTGTATCGGCACCAAGTTGTACGCCGAATTCTGAAGCGATTTCGTATTTCATTTGTTCTAGAGCTTGTTCTACTCCAGGTACCAATAATTCGTTTGAGCTGTTGTTGTTTGCCATGTGTTTTTCACCTCCTTGTGATTATAGAGTGTGTTAAAACACATGGCTTCATTCGTACTTATTTATTGGTAATTCTAGGATATTAAAATAAATCTTCCATTGCTTCTTCTTTATCGAATGTCTGCCCTGGTGTAACCGTCAATACTTCTGTGTCCGACACCGCTTTTGCTATTAACGATTCGAAGTCAACGAAGCTTTCATAGTAATTGACTTTTTCACGTTTCGGTTTTGTTTTAGGACTTGCTGGCGTAAAGACCGTGCAACAATCTTCGTATGGAAGATTGGAAATTTCAAAGGTATCGAGCTCTCTGGCAATTTTGATGATTTCCGTTTTATCCATTGTAATCAACGGACGTAGAATTGGTGTATTCGTCACCTCATTGATGGCATACATGCTGCTCATCGTCTGACTCGCTACCTGTCCAAGGCTTTCACCTGTGATCAGTGCCATTGCTTCTTCTTTTTCACGGATTTGATCGGCTACTCGCATCATTAAACGACGAGTTGTCGTCATAGAATAGTTCTCTGGAATCTGTTTTTGAATTAACAGCTGAATTTCCGTAAACGGAACGATATGCACTTTCATGCTGCCATTTATCTCAGCAAGCTTGCCGGCCAAGTCAATTACCTTTTGACGTGAACGCTCGCTTGTGAAAGGAGGGCTGTAAAAATGGATGGCTTCTACATCCAATCCACGTTTCATGGATAGGAATCCGGCAACAGGGCTATCAATCCCTCCTGAAAGCATCAGCATTGCCTTTCCGCTTGAACCAAATGGAAGACCACCAGCTCCCTGAATGATCTCACCCGTTAAATACACTGCTTCACGTCTTACTTCAACAAGCAGATTCAAATCCGGATTTTTTACATCCACCTTTAAATCTTCTGTGTTGCGCAGCAAATGGCCGCCAAGTGCCCGGTTAATTTCATCGGTATTGTATGGAAAGTCTTTATCTGCTCGTTTTGTCGTGATTTTAAACGTGCCCACTTCTTCAAGAGTATGATTAAGATAATATAACGCAGCCGTTTTCATCACTTCTAAATCACGTTCAATTTTAATCGCAGGACTTAAAGACTGGATGCCAAAAATTCCTTTTAATCGTTCAATAACGGGCTTATGGTCGACCCCGTTTAAGAGAACATACATCCGTTCCCGATTGGCTGTAAGCACAACGCCCTCGATATCCTTTAAACTCCAGCGGATATGCGCCTTCATCTTGTCCACAAAGCCTTTACGGTTTCTTTTTTTCGTAGAGATTTCGCCATAGCGAATAATTATATGATCAAATTTCATTTTGCAACCCTCATTATTTTTTCTAAATTAACGACTATTTTCTGTATCGCCGCCAGAACTTTTTCTGCTTCTTCCATTTCATTGCTATAGGTAGTACTGATTCGGATAACACTTTCGGAACGAGCTTGATTATGAAACATTGCATCTACCGTTTTGCTTACCGTTCTCTTTTTCGAAGAGCAGGCACTAGTTGTCGAAACATATATCCCATCCGCTTCAAGAGCATGAAGCAATACTTCTGATTTGAGTCCCGGAACGGAAAAATTCAAAATATGAGGTGCTCCCTCTTCAGGACTGTTAACTAGTACTCCATCCATCTCTTGCAAACCTTTATATAAATATTTATTGATTTGCTGTAGCTTATCATGATACAGCAACTGGTTGTTCATACTAATACGGAAGGCTTTTGAAAGAGCGACGATTCCCGCCACATTTTCGGTACCGCTCCTGATTTTCGTCTCTTGATTGCCACCGTGAAAAAGCGGATCGATCCGGACGCCATCACGTATATAAAGGATGCCTGTTCCCTTTAGACCGTGAACTTTGTGACCTGAAATGGTACATAAATCCACATTAGCATCACGCAGTGAAAGAGAAATCTTTCCAGCCCCCTGAACGTTATCAACATGGAAGAGTACCTGTGGGTATTCCCTCAACAATTTTCCAATTTCAACAATTGGTTGTATCGAGCCCACTTCATTATTAACATGCATAACGGATACCAAAATGGTATCTTCTCTTAAAGCATGTTTGAGATCTGCTAATGCTATCTGACCATATTCATTTACAGGAAGATAAGTAATTTCATATCCCTGTTTCGTTAATGAATGGCATGCATCTTCTACAGAAGGATGTTCAATTGCTGTCGTGATAATATGTTTCCCTCGGTTAGCACGTGAAAAAGCGGCTCCTTTAATCGCCAGGTTGTTTCCTTCTGTACCCCCGGAAGTAAAATAAATTTCCGAGCTTTTCACGTTTAATAATTCAGCAATCTGTTTTCTTGCAGCAGAAAGCAATTTTTCTGACTGAACCCCAAGCCCGTGAAGCGAAGAGGGGTTGCCAAAATAGTCAGTTGAAACCTTTATGAAAGATTCAATCACTTCTGAATATGGTTTTGTTGTTGCACTATTATCAAAATAAATCATGGGTTCACCTTCCATGTTTTTGTATCTATGATGGTCACACTTCTATATGTCGTTTCAAATGTTGTTGTTGCGACTTCTAATATTACCATAATTGAAATTGAAAGAGAATGTAAAACGCTGGTCAAACACCTGTGAAAACACGAAAGGAGAGTTGTATGGATATTGTTTTAATAGACATTAATTATATTTTCTTCTCAAAACTCGTTCTGCAAGAAATCTATCACGTTTCATACTTTTTTTAGTCAATATTTTGAATAACGAATATGAAGTTATCTTAACTTTATGTTGTTCTACCATTAATAAAACACACGAAAAAACCCGCCATAGCGGGTTTTTAGGAAAGAACTTCTTCTATATTCTCTCCAATTTTTCGTAAGCTGCCTGGATCGACCTTTTCAATAGCCGCGGCCGCTGTTTCCAATGCAGCTTGATATTCATAGCTTCGGAATTTCGCTTCTGCTTCTCTTAAGCTATCAGCAACGGTATCGTGGCTGCTGCGGTAGCGATTTCCGAATTGAATCACTTTTTCCGCTAAATACATATGCTCAATCAGCTCTTGCGCCTTTTCGTAGACCTTATTGACCTGTTCGACTGCTTTTTCTAAAAAGATATAAACAGCTGCCATGTCAAGCGGCTTTTCTTCAAGTTTGTTTTGAACGTCATCTATGCTTTCTTTTGCATCATGAAGCACCACTTTATACTCTTCAGGCAGACCAGGGATATTGCTTTTTGCAATTAAACGGCTTGTATCAAGCATTTTCCGTTTCAACTCCGCCAGTGATTCACGTGCATCCATTTCATCTTTTCTTAAAGCTTGTAATTTAACAGTAAATTCTTTCTGGTATTCCTGCAATTCGTTCAACTGTGCAGCAAGCCCTCGCATCTCTTCGCTGATAAGTGAGCTTGCCATCACATTATCCTCCATTTTCAAGACAAGCAATTGATGGCGTTTCGAAATCTGCACTATTTGCTTTTCCATTTTCCGTTGTGCATCCAACTCATTTTCAGTTAGATGATAGGTGTGTTGAACATGTATAGTCTCAACTTTGAGTTTATCGTTTTCATATTCAAGGTCACTTATCGTTTTCCTGAGGACTTCATCATTTTTCAAGACATACTGTTTGGAAAGCACTTCTTTCTCCAGAAGGTCATAAAGCACCTCAATGCTTTCGCGCATCTCTTTAATCCCTTTATCAACAGCTTCAGTTTCGGCATTTTCCAATTGTGTTTTATATAGATCCAGTTCTTCCTCAAGCCGTGAAATCTCCTGCTCGAATTGGATATGACTTAACTGATACCCCTGTCCGGACATTTCCTCATATCCATCCTTTAATTCATGAAGTTGTGAGTGCAGTTCGGATTGACTATCAACCAATAATTTTGGAAGCATCTCCATTTTAGCAGATAAGACTGCAAGCTTTTCCTTTATGGAAAGTACAAGCTCCCTTGCATTCAAATAATTCCCATTTTCAGTTTCTTCTTCATACTTTTGAAGGATCTGCAATACTTCATCCAAAGAGGCCTCTAGCTTTTCAGCAGCTTTCCCATAATTATGGCGGTGTGCAAGCAATGATTTCTTCAATTGACGGTAAGTTTCCTTAATATCCTCAATTTCTAATCTATTCTTTTCCTCACTTCCTACAAGTTCATTTAATTCGTACAGAATCTTTTTAATCATTTCTTCAATTTCATTCAGCTTGACTGTAATTTGCCGCTGTACCTCTTTTGAACGGCTGAAACGGTATTTATCGACAAACTCCTCGGCATCGAATAAAAGCTCCTCGACTTCCGGCATATGATCCGTGATGATAGCGTCCCATTCAATACGCCAGTTTTCAAACATTTCCTCTGTTTCACCAGTCATGTTCAATTGTTTGACTTTAGAAAGCTCTTCTAGCACGGGGCGGTGCATGATGCTTATTTTCCAGGATTCCAGACGATCAATCTCTTTAAAAAACCTCTTTTTGAAAAAATAACCCCAAATAATAAAAATTAAAATTAATACAATTATCCCAAGTATGTAATCCATGGTAAGCCCCCTGTTCTAGTCCTTACAGCCTCGCTCTTTTATATATCAATTTTAAAAATGTTAAATTTAATGCTTTTATGATACCATGTTAGCAATAATTTTTGATGAGAAAAAGATTTTTTTGTGGAAAATTGCTACAAAATACCGGGTTTTTGGGAGGGAATGGCCATGAAAGCTGACAGACATGTACATACTCCGTTTTGCCCACACGGCTCTACGGACAAATTCGATGAATATATTACGCGGGGAATTGAGCTAGGATTAAAGGAAATCACATTTACAGAACATGCTCCTTTGCCACGAAATTTTCAAGATCCAACACCTGAAAAAGACAGCGGTATGGAAGCTTCCATGCTCCTAGATTACTTTCAAGAGCTCCGCGTCCTGAAAGAACACTATAAAGACAAAATCCTGATCAAAAGTGGTCTAGAGGTTGACTTTATAGAAGGTTATGAAACTGAAACAAAAGATTTTCTCAATGAATTCGGCGAATTCATTGATGACAGCATTCTTTCCGTCCATTTCATAAAGCAGGAAAGCAACTGGCATTGCATCGATTTCAGTGATGATGCGTTTGGTGAGATTGCCAATAAACTAGGTTCCATCGAAGCGGTTTATGCCAAATATTACGATACCTTAGAGAAATCAATCACAGCTGACCTAGGCATCTATAAGCCAAAAAGGATAGGACATATTACACTTGTTCATAAATTCCAGCACCGATACCCACCTGCAAAAAGCTTTGACGACCGTGTTTACAGGGTATTGGATATGATCAATGAACAACAATATGCACTTGATTATAATGGAGCAGGGTTCGTAAAGCCGCTATGCCGTGAGCCCTATCCTCCTGAACGGTTTGCAAAGCGTGCCATAGACCTTGGCATCCCGCTTATTTATGGTTCCGATGCACACCAGGCTAAAGATTTAGGCCAGGGATTTGAATCGTTGATTCCAGAATTCAACGGGTAAATCACGTAAACACTTCAGGCCCGTCCCGCAAGCAGGGGCTGGAGGTCTTCGGCAATAAATAATGTATCTTGCAGAAAACGAGCGACTTCCTCAGCATATAAATTTGTGTAATAGGCTTCCTGTGGGAACACATGAAGGACCTCCATCGCATAATGGGTATGCAGGACCGGAGCCGAGAGCAGGCCCTTTAGTTGCAGCATATACAAGGGGATAGAGACCGACTGAAAACTTCTGCTTTTAATGCCTTGTTCCAAAACATATTGAAAATAAGACTTTTCCTTTGTAAAATAAGTCGAATGAATTTCCCGGTTTAAATTTGAATCGAGTGAAGATTCTCCATATATAAATCGAGCTGCCAGGAAGTTTTCTCTTTGGAATGTAAGAATATCCTTTACCAAATTCATCAAGCATTGCTTTGGACCTTTATGATCCAGCAGCGTCATGTTCGTCTCAAGGACGAGAATATACTCTTCTAAATAGGAAGTGAAGCAGAATTCTAGCAACCCCTGCTTATTTTTAAAATAGTAAGCAATATTAGCAGCATTCACTTTCGCTTTATTCGCAATATCCCGTATGGATGTCGCATGATAGCCTTTTAAATGAAATAAATGTAAAGCAGCTTCCACAATAGCTTGTTTCGTTGGCGTCTGGCGATTCATTAGGCAATCCCTCGCTTTCTTTGAGACAAGTCTTGTGGACTATTTCTGCATTGAAGAGCTTGAATCCTTTAGTAAGTTCTCGACAATTTCTCTCCAATCAATAGGCTTGACTAGAAAGTACTGTAAAAATATGAGGAAGACAGGTGAACCCTTTTGTTTAATGTCGAAATGTATCAAGGAAAAAAAGAAAAAAACTATGAACTTGTCCAAAAACAGCTCTTTGCCTTAATAGAAGATGAACCAAATCAGATAGCCAATTTCAGTAATGCCGCTGCTTTACTGAATCAATTTCTCGTTGAGATTAACTGGGTCGGCTTCTATTTACTTGAAGAAGACCAATTGGTGCTAGGACCTTTCCAAGGCCTTCCAGCCTGTGTCCGCATTCCAATGGGCAAAGGCGTATGCGGGACCTCAGCGGCCACAAAAAAAACCTTGCGCGTCGATGATGTCCATCAGTTCCCAGGACATATTGCCTGCGATGCTGCATCACGTTCTGAAATTGTCATACCCCTTATGAAGGAGGGCAAACTAATTGCCGTTCTTGATATCGACAGCCCAATTACGAACCGATTTGACGAAGTGGATCAGCAAGGACTCGAGAAATTCGCGGACATCCTAACCAAGCGTTTATAGAGTAAAAAGGGAGCGGCAATCCATGCCGCTCCCTTTTATTGTTACAGAAATCCATGTACATGAACTTTGTTTTTCCCTGAATTCTTCGCAATATATAACGCCTCATCTGCCCTTTTAACTACCTCTTTCATGTTATCTAAATGTTCTTTTGACCAACAGGACACGCCGCAGGAAATCGTCACTCTAGGATTGGATTTCTCCCAGACCTTATCCTTTACTCGTTCGGCAATGCGAACACCTGACTCTAAAGGAACACGTGGAAGGTAAATAGCTAGCTCTTCTCCGCCCCACCTGGCCCCGATATCCGTATCACGAATATTATGTTGAATGAGATCAGCGACCTGGATCAGAATATCATCTCCAACCTGATGACCATATGTATCATTAACCCTCTTGAAGTTGTCAAGATCAATCATAATGAAAGTGCCCTCTTCATCCTCTTCCATGGATTCGGACATTTTATCATCGAGATAACTCCTTGAATACAGTCGGGTTAAATGATCGGTAATGACCAGTTTTTCAAGTTCTTCACGAAGCATGGAATTGGCCATCGCCAAACTTGAGTGGTGGATAAGTGACTGTAACAACTTAAACATTTCAAATGAGAAGAAATAGGCTTCCTTATGCAAAATAACAGCGAATCCCTTAACATCATTACTTTCCATCATTGGAACTGCCATTAGGGAATGATATTTCACATTTTCATTGGGACAATGAATACTTAAATCCCCGATAAACAGTGATTCCTTATCAACATCAATCTTACCTTTCAGGAAAGATATATACATACTCGCCTCCTCTGAATCAAAAAACTCAGAGCTTCCTGTCAATAAACTCACTTTGTCACCAGGATGGAGCAGAATAAATCCTGTCTGATCAGCATGAAAGGACTTAATAAATTGCTGCTTCATATATTCCATGGTTTCACTCAAGCGCAGATTGGAATTTAAATGCTGTGATGTCTCATTTATAAGCTGTAAATCTGAAACAAGTCGTTTTGATTGTTGATACAGTTGAGCATTCTCCAAGGCACTTCCAGCAGTATTAGCCAACAATGAAATAAACTCAATTTCATTTTCAGGGAACACGAGTGTATTAGGCGCAATAACCTGAAGAACGCCATAGACCCCTTGTTTACCTTTTAAAGGAGCATATAAAATAGAGTGATTTTCAGATGAGTGATCCTCAAATTGTATGCTACCGTTTACATAAGCCTTTAGTGCAGCCACATTCTCACTATCATATTCGAGGTCCTTGATTGGCAGGTTTTCATGGCTGTCATTATCATGGGAGAGCAGCAGGTAATAATCAAAGGTTGGGTAAACAGTGTGCAACGTCGAGATAATTTCCCCTAAGACCGCGTCCATGTTCATTGAAGAATGAAATTTTTCTGTGACCTTGAAGAGTTGTTTATATCGTCTTTCCTCATCTGATATCTTAGAAATTGATAACGCAGCTTTCAAGATTGTGGTGAATTCTTTAGAAAAAGCAGCCCCTTCTTCCGGAGTAAGGCTTGTAAGAGAGCCATTTTTCCGTTCTTTGAAGGCCGTTAATCCAATGATCTTACCATTATCCCAAAGTGGTATAACAGTCTGGAAATCCTTTACTTCCTGCTGCATACTTACTGTTACATCTCTATCATCTTTCTGTTCTTTCAAGATCATTTCTATATACTCTTGTACAGGAACCTGCATGTTATAATCGTGAAAACATCCGGTAGAGGTTTCTTTATAAAATTGCTGTTTCCACTCATCAAATTTAAAGAACATTACCTCTTCCATACCTAGCAGGTCTTTCGTCTCAAATAAAAAAGTCTCCAAGAATGTTTCGTAATGGAGTTCACCTTGCATATTCTGTATGTGTTTAAAGAAAAGTACTCTTAATTCATTAATCAACCGAGCTGTTTTAATCTTCATCTCTATCATCCCTATATTACAGCCTATTTTTTAAAGAACCTTTTAAGGTTTCATAATACTTCCACTTTAAAACGAAGCAAAAAACTAGATTTATCGAAACTTATAGTAATAGTTCCCAGGAAACTATTTATTGAAATTCATACTTTTTACTTATTATAACGCTTTCATCGGAAAAACTCTCCCAAAAATAGTACTTTTTTATGTAATTGTAATTTTATCCCTTGAATTATCTTTAAACTCCCTTTTAATGAAAAGCTAACTGTCCTTGACTCATTGAGCAGAATATTATACAATACTCCTTGTGTAAAATATTGCAGCCTATGTGACAGCTTTTATGTTCTCATTTTGTTCCTCCATACAGAGGTGTATCTCGTAACTCTCTGCTGCTAGGGCGAAGGTACATGAAAACAAAATGGTCATAACCGTTTATTCACACGGTTTTTATTTTACCAAAATAAAAACATTTAAAGGAGGAGTCATCCTATGGCTCGTTATACTGGCCCAAGCTGGAAACTATCCCGTCGTTTAGGAATTTCCCTAACAGGTACTGGTAAAGAATTAGAAAAACGCCCTTATGCTCCAGGACAACATGGTCCTAACCAACGTAGAAAAATTTCTGAATATGGAATTCAACTACAAGAGAAACAAAAACTTCGTCACATGTACGGAATCACTGAACGTCAATTCCGCACAATGTTCGACCGCGCTGGCAAACTTAAAGGTGTTCATGGTGAAAACTTCATGGTTCTTCTTGAATCACGTCTTGACAACCTAGTTTACCGTCTTGGTTTAGCTCGTACACGTCGTCAAGCACGTCAACTTGTTAACCACGGTCACATCACTGTAGACGGAAGTCGCGTAGACATCCCTTCTTACAAAGTGTCTCTTGGACAAACAATCTCAGTTCGTGAAAAATCACGTAACTTCTCAATCATTAAAGAATCAGTTGAAGCAACTAACTTCGTACCTGACTTCCTTACTTTTGATGCTGAGAAATTAGAAGGTACTTTCACTCGTTTACCAGAACGTTCTGAATTGCCTGCTGAAATTAACGAAGCTCTTATCGTTGAGTTCTACTCTCGTTAATAACTTCAAAAAAAACCTCATCCTTGGATGGGGTTTTTTTTTGTGCACAGAACTCAACTTCCAGACAAAACAAGGCCCGGCTGAGATTCAGCCGGGCCTTGTTTTCTCATTTCACTAATGTATATTTCTTCTTACCGCGACGAACAAGGATGAACTCTCCTTCAATCTTAACCTCTTCAGCCACGACATATTGCAGATCAGTCACTTTCTCGCCATTGATGGAGATTGCACCATTCTGAATATCTTCACGAGCTTGTCGCTTCGATGGAGAAATCTTCGCTTCAACAATTAAATCAACTAAGCTGATATCTTCCTTACTTTCACGTTCAAAGGTCGGAACATCTTTAAAGCCCAATTTAATTTCGGCCGCACTTAAATTTTTCACCTCACCGCTGAATAGAGCTGCAGAGATTTTGATTGCTTGGTCAAGAGCTTCCTGCCCGTGAATCAAACGTGTCATTTCTTCCCCTAAAGCTTTTTGCGCTTTACGTAAATGCGGTTCAGTCTGCACGGATTGCTCTAACTCTTCAATTACTTCACGTGATAGGAATGTGAAGAATTTCAAGTATTTCACGACATCAGCATCCGCTGTATTAATCCAGAATTGGTAAAATTCATAAGGAGTCGTTTTTTCCGGATCAAGCCAGATTGCTCCGCCTTCCGTTTTACCGAATTTCGTTCCGTCCGCTTTCGTCACGAGCGGAATCGTCATGCCGAACGCTTTTGCTTCCTCGTCATGCGATTTACGAATCATTTCAAGACCAGTCGTAATATTGCCCCACTGATCACTTCCGCCAATTTGCAACTTACAGTCATGATTATCGTATAAATGACCAAAGTCGATCCCTTGTAAAATTGTATACGCGAATTCCGTAAAAGAAATCCCTGTTTCCAAACGGGAAGCAACCGTGTCTTTTGCCAACATGTAGTTAATGCCGATGTATTTCCCGTAATCACGCAAAAACGTAACCATGTCGATTTTACCTATCCAGTCATAGTTATTGACCATAACTGCGCCATTTTCACCTTCGAAGTCAAAGATATGGGATAGCTGCCCTTTAATACAGTCGGCATTATAAAGCACTTTTTCCAACGTTTGCAGCTGGCGTTCTTCTTTTTTACCGCTTGGATCACCGATAAGTCCAGTAGCCCCTCCTACAAGTACAAGGGGACGATGACCGTGCTGTTGGAAACGGCGCATTGTTAAGAATGGCAGTAAATGTCCGATGTGCATACTATCCGCGGTTGGATCTACCCCACAGTATAAAGAAATTTTTTCTTTTTCTAAAAGGTCCTTAAAGCCCTCTTCATCCGTTTGTTGATAAATAATCCCTCTCCACTCGAGTTCCTTTAGCAATTCCATTTTATAATTCCTCCTTCAAATCCGAAAATATCCCGCAAAAAGCATACAAAAACGCCCCTTCATATAAATATGAAGGGACGAATAAATTCGCGGTACCACCCAACTTGAGGACATAAAGCGTCCTCCGCTCGAGACGAATAACGGTCGTCAACCGTTTCCTGCTACTAATCATTTCACAGCAAATGCTCAAGGAAGTAATTCATCTCACTATATGTACCGATTTCCACTGACCACCGGCTCTCTAAAACAGGGATAGTTTGACTACTGGGTCCTATCATCGCGCTTTTTTAATAAATTTTATTGTTAATAAGTTTTTATCATACATAACATTCATTGTCAACATCACCCTTACAGATTCTAGAAAAATATGAAAGTTCGCCTTTCCCTTCCGTGTTATATGCTATAATATATGTGATTTCAGGGGGTATGATACATGAATAATAATCAAAAAGATAGATTTCAAACAGCATGGAAACAGCTAACCCGTTTTTTTCAAAATGAAAAAACACAAAAAAATGCAAGGGTTACATACCAAGTCATTTGGAACCTAACGTTGATCCTCATTATTGTTGGGGTTCTAGGATTCTCATTCGCCGGCGGCGTTGGAGCCGGCTATTTCGCTGCCCTCGTCAATAATGAGCCGGTACGCTCAAAGGATGATTTAAAAAAGGACATTTACAATTATGAAGAGACCTCTGAGGTATACTTTGCGGATAAAGTATACTTGGGCAAGCTCAAGAGTGACCTTGATCGTGAAGAAGTGTCCATCGATAAAGTTTCCGACCATCTTAAAAATGCAGTCATCGCTACAGAAGATGAGTATTTTTATGAACATAACGGAGTTGTTCCGAAGGCTATCCTGCGTGCAGTTTATCAGGAATTTACGAATGCATCCGTTCAATCAGGTGGAAGTACTTTAACACAACAGCTCATAAAAAACCAAGTCTTAACGAACGAAGTATCATTTGAACGGAAAGCAAAAGAAATTTTACTTGCGCTCCGGGTCGAGAAGTTCTTTGAAAAAGAAGAGATTTTAGAAACCTACCTAAACGTCTCCACTTTGGGACGAAACTCTTCCGGACAGAATATTGCTGGTGTCCAGTCGGCTGCCGAAGGCATTTTCGGAGTGGAAGCTAAAGATCTATCTTTACCCCAATCTGCCTTTATTGCAGGATTACCGCAAAGTCCTTTTGGGTATACTCCATATACCCAGCAAGGGAAACTTAAAGATAATCTAGAGCCCGGAATTAACCGGATGAAAACCGTATTAAAACGAATGTATAGCAATGAATACATAACAAAAGAACAATATGATAAAGCAATCGCATACGACATAACAAAAGACTTTATCGGTAAAAAGGCGTTGCCCTCTGAGAAATATCCATGGCTCACCTATGAAATAGAAAAACGTTCCATTGAAATTTTGTCACTTAGCTTAGCAAAAGAAGATGGATATGAAGAAAAAGATTTAGAGAACGATGATTTAAAAAAGCAATATTTAGCACTAGCTGATCGTAAACTGCGTCAAAACGGCTATAAAATTTATACGACAATCAATAAAAAGATCTATGACCAAATGCAAGAAGTAACTAAAAACTATCCAAATTTCGGATATGATAAAACCGAACAGGTCATCGATCCGGATACGAAAGAAATGAAAACTGTAAAAGAGCCCGTTGAGGCGGGAGCTATCCTTATTGAAAATAAAACAGGGAAAATCATCAGTTTTGTCGGTGGACGTGACTTTAAACGGGAACAAACAAACCATGCAACATCATCACTACGGTCAAATGGTTCAACGATGAAACCGCTATTGGTATACGGTCCAGGCATTGAGCTAGGAAAGATTTCACCTGGGAGTGTAACAGCCAACGTACCAATTACCATTCCAGGCAATACGCCGTGGCGGCCGGGAAACTATGGCGGCGGAAGCCTCACCGGCTTAACGACAGCTCGGGAAGCGTTAAAGAATTCGTATAATATTCCAGCTGCCCTATTTTACATGAAAATCATCAACCAAAATCCGGTTTCCTATTTGGAAAAAATGGGCTTTACATCTTTAACAAAAGGAGATTACTCAAATCGTGCCATGTCATTAGGTGCCTTGGACAAAGGTGTAACCGTTGAAGAAAATGTCAATGCGTTTGGCACATTTGCCAATTCAGGGGAATTCGTTGATGCTTATATGATTGACAAAATCGTATCAAAAGATGATGAGGTCATCTATGAACACAAAGGAAAACCAGTAAAAGTATTTTCACCGCAAACTGCTTATTTAACGCTTGATATGATGCGGGATGTCGTAAACAGCGGTACGGCGGCTTCGGTCAGGAACCGACTTGCTTTCTCCAGTGACTGGGCAGGTAAAACCGGGACTGGACAAAACTATTGGGATGCTTGGTTTGTCGCCACTAATCCAAATGTAACATTCGGTACATGGATGGGTTATGACACACCGAAGTCTTTAAAAGGGACCTATAATGGTCTTGAATATAATAAACGTAATATCTATTATTGGGCAGATTTGATAAATGCCGCATACAAAGTCGATTCAAAACTCGTCGACCCTGATAAGCGGTTTGAGATGCCCGGCGGAATTGTCAGTCGTTCCTTCTGTGGCGTTTCAGGCCTTCTGCCTTCAAGTTCATGTCAAAAGGCTGGACTTGTCAAGTCTGATTTATTCATCGCCAAATATGCCCCATCTAGAGCAGATAATAGTTTCATAGATGGACAATATGTATCAGTCGGCAGCAAACGATACGCGGCTCTTCCACAAACACCGAGCGAATTCACAAGCGGTGGGTTCATGCTGAATCCTGCGTCCTTTGAAGATATCGGATTGAAATATGTGGATGATCCCGGATCCTTAATTCCCGGAGGAGAAAAATGGGGCAATGTCGTCGGGACGAAAGCGACACTTAATGATAATGGAAAAGCGCCTAATGCCCTTTCTATCACTGTAAGTAACAATAAGATTTCATGGGGGCTTCACCCTGAAGGAGATGTCGTCGGCTATCGTGTCTACAAAAATGGTAGAAAAGTGGCGAGCATTAATTCTGGGGGTAATCTTGTTTACACTGCCGGATCAGGTGGATCTTATTACGTAACAGCTGTAGACATAGTCGGCAAAGAATCAGCACCTTCGCAACACGTTGAAATTGGCGCTAAAAAGACAAGTGCAAAAGCGGAAGCTAAAGATAAAGATAAAGACAACAAATCAAAAGATTCCACTAAGAATAAAGATAATATCGCAAATGAAAAAACAGATACCGAAGAGAAAAAACCAGACTCAAAAGAAGAGAACGTTACTGCAGAAAAAGACAAAGATACAAACAACACAGATAAAGAAGATACAGGAAAAGATACAAATATAGACAAAGAAACAGACCAAAATAAAGACCAAAATACAGACCAAAACAAAGACACAGATAAAGCTGAAGAAGAGGAAGAAGAATAACACGCTTCTTGAAGTAACTTAGCAGGCTGCGGGGAAACGACCCGACAGCCTGTTTTTTTATAGATTTATTATTTCCTATGCTATTTAACTTGATTAGCATAGGACCCTTAAACTTTAAACACATGAAAAAGGCATCCATGCCAATGAACATGGATGCCTTTTTTCTACTATTCTTGATTCCAGATAACTCGGCTTTTTAATCTTCCATTGATGATAAATCACCAGTTGGAAGATCAAGTTCCCAAGCTTTCAAGACCCGGCGCATGATTTTACCGCTTCGTGTTTTCGGAAGTTTATCTCGGAATTCAATTTCACGTGGTGCGGCATGTGCTGCGAGACCTAGCTTAACAAATTGACGAATTTCTTCAATTAATTCATCGTTGGCTTCGTATCCGTCACGAAGGGCAATAAACGCTTTAATAATTTCGCCCCGGACTGGATCTGGCTTCCCGATAACCCCTGCTTCAGCAACGGCTGGATGCTCAACCAACTTGCTTTCCACTTCGAAAGGACCTACTCTTTCCCCGGCTGTCATGATGACATCATCTACGCGGCCTTGGAACCAGAAATATCCTTCTTCATCCATATAAGCGGAATCCCCAGAAACATACCAATCGCCTGGCATAAAGTAAGATTCATATTTTGACTCATTATTCCAGACAGTCTTCATCATTGAAGGCCAGCCTTTTTTAATAGCAAGGTTCCCCATTCTGTGCGGAGGAAGCTCTTTACCTTGATTATCCACTATTGCCGCTTCCACACCTGGGATCGGTTTCCCCATCGAACCCGGTTTGATTTCCAGGCAAGGATAATTACAGATGAGTTGAGCACCTGTTTCCGTCATCCACCATGTGTCATGGATGCGGTGATTGAATACTTTCATCCCCCAGCGGACCACTTCCGGATTCAACGGTTCACCGACACTTAAGACATGGCGGAGAGAACTTAAATCGAATTGTTTAACGATTTCGTCTCCTGCACCCATCAGCATCCTGAACGCAGTCGGCGCACTATACCAGACCGTAACACCAAAGTCTTGCAGAGTTTTGTACCAAGATTCAGGCTTAAATCGACCACCTACGATGACATTCGATGTACCTGTCAGCCATGGACCAAAGATACCGTAAGACGTCCCTGTCACCCATCCAGGATCCGCTGTGCACCAATACACATCTTCTTCCTGTAAATCAAGGACCCATTTTGCCGTTTGATAATGCTGAACCATCGCATTATGTACGTGGAGCACACCTTTTGGCTTCCCTGTCGAACCAGATGTATAGTGAAGAATCAGTCCATCAGCGCGGTCCACCCATTCAATCTCAAATTTTTTGTCCGCTTCTTTTAGTTTTTTATTAAAGTGATAATATTTTCCTTCTTCTTTGATATTTTCCCCCACTAAAAAAATATGTTTCAAATGGGGCAATTCATCCACCGGGACACGAGGCAAAAGCTCAGGAGTCGTTACTATCACACTTGCCTCGCTATCTTCCAGACGATCTCTTACGGCGCCCTCCATGAAAGCTTCGAACAACGGACCGACTACTGCTCCAGTTTTAATGGCACCTAGTAATGCAAAATAAAGTTCCGGGGAGCGAGGCATGAAAATGAAAACACGATCACCCTTTTCCACCTTGGCAATGTTCTTGAACACATTGGCCGCTTGGTTTGAATAATCTTTCATTTCCTTAAATGTGTACTTTTCATTTCTTTTTTCATCTTTGTAATAAAGGGCGACCTTGTTTTTTCTGTATGTTTCAACATGGCGGTCAATGGCTTCATATGCGAGATTCACTTTACCTGTTTCAGACCAGGAGAATTCCTTTTCCGCTTCAGACCAGTCAAACGTCTTGTATTTTTCATCGTAATTCTTTAAATTAAAATTACCCTCAACTACTGGCAGCGCTTTCACATTCATACGACATACTCCCCCTTTTTTCAGCTTTATATTTTGTATTATAGTATAAAATTCTAATTTTCTCAATTTTTAAAATACTTATTTTTTCCATATTAGGGTAAATTAATTCGCTATAAATTTTGAAAACTTAAGGCGAATATTGCTAAAGGGTGATTACGAATTGATATCCGGAACATAAAGCCATGTTGTAACAAAAGATTCAAATATGTCTCGAACTTTCAGAATTATCTCACTTGTTTTTTATGTATAATTTATGTAAACTTTCCATTTGGTTAGTTTTCAAGCATAATGAATCTTATACTTTGGGATATAAGTATAAAAGATAACTATTTTACAAGGTTGGTGAAAGAATGGAATATAGTAAGACCTATTACGCTAAGGAATTGCAGACATTAAGCGGCACACTTATCATTGAAGGCCCGCTTAATGGACAAAAAATGGCATCCTATGAGTTTCACGAAGACTTAGTCGCCTTTCGCCCACCTGCTCTGCAGCATAAAGCGTTAATCGAGATCGCAGACTTGCCTGAGGGCAGAATCTTTATAGCGCGTGAAAATCAGACCATCGTTGGTTATGTAACTTATTTATATCCCGACCCCTTGGAACGCTGGTCAGAAATCAAGATGGATGACCTGATTGAGCTTGGTGCAATCGAGGTCATCCCTAAATATCGGGGTGCCTCCGTCGGGAAGAACTTAATCCGTCTCTCCATGGAAGACGATTCGGTAGAAGACTTTATCATCATCACAACTGAATACTATTGGCATTGGGATTTGAAAGGGACAGGATTGAATATTTGGGACTATCGCAAAATCATGGAAAAAATGATGAGTGCCGGCGACTTGGTCTACTTTGCAACAGATGACCCGGAAATCAGTTCCCATCCAGCCAACTGCCTGATGGCGCGTATTGGAAAAAGAGTGCCGCCTGAATCTATCCAGAAGTTTGACCAACTACGTTTTATGAATCGATTTATGTATTAAAAAGGTGAGTAAAGAGGAGGAACAAATATGATTGTTGAAAAAATAATGAATGAAGATATTATTTCTCTCACTCCAACAGATACAATCCATAACGCTGTCTTAATCATTAAGGAGAAACGAATTCGCCATATTCCCATTGTCGATGACAACTTTCAACTTGTGGGATTAGTCAGTGACCGTGATATACGGGATGCTGCTCCTTCGATTTTCCGCACCTCAGAATACAAAAATGATTTACAAAAACCACTAGCCAGCATCATGAAAACAGATATAATCACAGGGCATCCGCTAGATTTTGTTGAAGAAATCGGGGCTGTATTTTGTGAAAACAATATCAGCTGCTTGCCAATCGTGAAAGAAAAAAAGTTAGTAGGCATTATAACCGGTTCTGATTTGCTTCATTCTTACGTTGAATTAACAGGGGTTAATCAGCCCGGTTCCCAAATTGAAATTAAAATTCCGAATAAAGCAGGGGCGCTTTACGATATTGCCCTCATTTTCAAAAAGCGCAATTTGAATATCCTGAGTACTCTTGTTTATCCGGAAAAAACTGAAATTGATTATAAGATTCTTGTAATCCGTGTGCAGACAATGAATCCATTTATGGTGGTGGAGGATTTAAAGAAAGAAGGCTATACCGTTTTATGGCCTAGTCTACCGGGGATTTCTCATGACTGATAAATCACTGTTTGTCTATTCCGATGAACTCCTTACCTATAAATTCAGCGACGAGCATCCTTTTAATCAAAAGCGGCTTAAGCTCACGCTAGATTTGTTAAAAAAACACCATGCAATTAGTGATGATCAAATTATAAAACCTAGAATCGCTACCGATGAAGAATTAGAACTGATTCACGACCACCATTATGTAAACGCTGTCAGATTGGCGGGCGAGGGAAAACTTCCTCTTGAAAAAGCCGTAAATTATGGATTAGGAACAGAAGATACTCCAATTTTCCCTAATATGCATGAAGCAAGTGCCTTACTAGTAGGTGGAACCTTAACGGCCGTGGATGCCGTTATGACCGGTCAGTCTCTGCATGCCCTGAATCTTGGTGGGGGCCTGCATCATGGTTTTCGCGGCAAAGCTTCGGGCTTTTGTATTTATAATGATAGTTCGGTCGCGATTAAATACTTACAAAAAAAATATGGCGCACGTGTCTTATATGTCGATACGGATGCCCATCATGGTGACGGCGTACAATGGTCGTTTTATGATGACCCAGAAGTCTGCACTCTATCCATTCATGAAACAGGACGTTATTTGTTTCCCGGCACTGGCAATATTAACGAACGAGGGCAAGGAAAGGGCTACGGCTATTCATTCAATATTCCCGTCGATGCGTTCACGGAAGATGACTCCTGGCTCGAATGCTACACAACTTCCTTTAAAGAAGTGGTTGAATTCTTCAAACCGGATGTCATCTTAACACAAAATGGTGCCGATTCTCATTATTATGATCCACTCACCCACCTATCTGCCACAATGAAGATTTACAGGGAAATACCAAAATTGGCTCACGAATTGGCCCATCAGTATTGTGAAGGCCGCTGGATTGCAGTTGGCGGCGGAGGGTATGATATCTGGCGTGTCGTTCCGCGTGCCTGGTCGAGGGTCTGGCTTGAGATGACGAATAATGATATATCTGGCCCCCTATCGAAAGAATGGCTTAATACATGGCAGCCTGAGTCCCCTGTGACGCTCCCAAATGAGTGGGATGATATGGAGGACATATACGAACCGATTCCAAGGAAACCAGAAATTACCGAGAAGAATGCCCAAACGCTCGAAAAGGCTCTTTATCCCATCCGAACTTCCAAACAAACATCAACAAGTAATGATAAAAGCTGACTAAAAAGGTCGTTGAAAAACGATCTTTTTTCGTCAAGACCCTTCATATAGTTTTCAAAACTAAAAGAGAGTGCCCTAAGGACACTCTCTAACCAGCTTATTTCGTTGATTGCCGCTCTTCAATTCGATGTGGTAAGATCACTTTTTCATGACCCTCCTCCACTTGTTCTTTATTCATCAATTTTGTCAGAAGCCTCATTGCAACCGCTCCAATATCGTATAAAGGTTGAACGATCGTCGTAATTTGCGGGCGAACCATTAAGGTCAATCGGGTGTTATCAAAACTGATCACTTCAAAGTCTTCCGGTACATTATAGCCTTTGTCCTGAGCAGCATGGACAATTCCTAGAGCCATTTCATCAGCGCCGACAATGAACGCTGTCGGTTTCTTTTCAGCTTCCAGAAACTTATCAAAAGACTCAATCCCTGAATCATATGTATAATCGCCATCAACAATATAACTCTCATCGAATGAAAGCCCCGCTTCTTTCAACCCTCGTTTATAACCAGCTAATTTCTTTTCATTAATTAGCGCGGACAAGTTTCCAGTTACAAAAGCAATATGCTCGTGACCCTTTTGGGCGAAGAAGGTAACTGCGTCAAATGCAGCTGCTTCATAGTCAATATTAACGGATGGGACTTGTCCGCTTTCTTCTACCGAACCAGCCAATACGATTGGAACAGGTGAATTTTTAAACTCTCTCACATGTTCATCCGAAATATTGCCACCCATGAATACGATACCATCTACTTGTTTTCCAAGCATCGTATTCAACAAATGAAATTCCTTATCTATATTCTCATCAGAACTGCTTAGAATGATATTGTATTTATACATAGTCGCAATATCTTCTATGCCTCGTGCTAACTCGGCAAAAAAGATACTAGAGATATCTGGGATAATAACCCCTACTGTTGTTGTTTTCTTGCTGGCAAGACCCCTCGCCACTGCATTAGGACGGTATCCTAACCTATCAATCACGTCTGAAACTTTCTTTCTTGTTGCAGGCTTTACATTTGGATTCCCGTTTACTACGCGGGACACAGTGGCCATAGAAACATTCGCTTCGCGTGCCACATCATAAATGGTTATATTATTCATTCATCCATTCCTCCATTTCTTTCATTTTTCCCATAAAAGACTCGAAATATTTGAGAAAAATTCTTTTATACGTTTTTCTTCTATAAGGAAGATTATTTTAGGAACAATCTGACTAACAAAAATGCAGTCCTACTCTTTCTTCTCAGCCATGATTCATAATCTCTACAAGTATAAAATTCACATAGATATCACTTTATGTATGACTCAACCTTCCGAACAGTTCTCATTCTTGTTATTTATCATACGATAGTAGAATCTTTCCTGCAATCCAATAGTGCCTTTTTATAGACTTTTTCTGCAAAAACAAGTATCTTACCATTAAAAATAGCCCTTGCCAAGATGGTAAGGGCCGTAAGTGCATATTTTAAAAACCTTCTAGCTTATACTGTTACCCAGTTCAAACGTTTAATTTCTTCGTAGAATTCATCAAATTGTTTGAAGTCCATTTGCTGTGCAGAGTCTGATAAAGCAACAGACGGATCAGGATGAACTTCTGCCATGACACCATCCGCACCGATAGCAAGAGCTGCTTTAGCTGTTGGAAGCAATAGGTCGCGTCGTCCAGTAGAATGCGTTACGTCAACCATAACCGGTAAGTGAGTTTCTTGTTTTAAAATCGGAACAGCAGAGATATCAAGTGTATTTCTTGTTGCTTTTTCGTAAGTACGGATACCGCGCTCACAAAGGATGATGTTACCATTACCTTGTGACATGATGTATTCCGCTGCATGAATGAACTCCTCGATTGTTGCAGCAAGTCCACGTTTCAAGAGAACAGGTTTATTTACGGCACCTGCAGCTTTTAACAAGTCAAAGTTTTGCATGTTACGTGCTCCGATTTGGATGACATCAATATGTTCAACCGCAGCTTCGATGTCGTTTGCACTCACGATTTCACTGATTACAGCTAAGCCGTATTCATCAGCTACACGCTTAAGAATTTGTAAGCCTTCCAAACCAAGTCCTTGGAAATCGTATGGAGAGGTACGTGGTTTATATGCACCACCGCGCATTAATTTCAAGCCTTTTGCTTTGATGACTTCAGCTACTGCAGCTGTTTGTTCATAAGATTCAACGGCACATGGTCCGAAAACAAAGCTTGGAATTCCGTTCCCAATCAATTCGCCTTTAATGTCGATGATTGTATCTTCCGATTTTTGTTTTCTAGAAACAAGAAGCGTTTTCTTCTGGTCATCTTTTTGAAGTTCCAAGCCTAATTTGAAGATTTCTTTGAAAATATGTTTAATCGAACCAAGGTCAAGAGGTCCTTGATGATTAGCTTCGATAAGGTCCAACATTGTTCTTTCACGGACCGGATCGTAACGGTTTACACCTTGTTTTTCTTTTACGCGGCCAATTTCCTGTACAAGTTCAGCACGTTGATTAATAAGATGTAATAACTGAAGGTTCACATCATCCAGTTGATTACGAAGTCCATCAAGCTCTTTGTTGCTCATTACAAATCCATCCCTTCGTTTTTTAAAATTAAAACCGGTTCAGCGATTAAAAGCCCAAATTATCTATTTGAATTTTCACTCATTTGCCCCGATTATTTTATCCAATGAAAAATTTTATAATATTTCATGTATAATTAAATCAATTATAAATGAAGTATCTTTAAATGTCACTACATTTTTCTTTAATAATTAAACGCTTTTAAGCATTAAAGTCATAATTACATAAAAGTAGGTGTTTACCATGTACGAAAAACTGTTTGCTTTAGATATTGGAACACGATCCGTTGTAGGAATTATATTGGAAAAAAAGCAGGAAAGCTATAATATAATAGATATTTTATCTGAAGAGCATTCTGAGAGAGCCATGCTCGATGGACAAATTCATGATGTCCTTGCCGTATCCAAAGTCATTACTCATATCAAAAGTCAACTTGAAGAAAAACACGGTTCCTTAAAGAAGGTTTCCGTGGCTGCTGCCGGAAGGGCCTTAAAAACGGAACGGGCGGAAATGGCGATCAATATTGGAGGCAAGCCGATGCTGACACGTGAAGATATCCTTCACCTTGAATTCAGTGCCGTCCAGGAAGCACAGGCCGTTGTTGCCAAACAAACCACTTCCCATTCCATGTATTATTGCGTTGGTTATTCTGTTTTATACTACCGGCTTGATGGACAGGAAATAGGTAGTCTAATTGACCAGAGCGGTGATGAAGCATCTGTTGAGATCATTGCTACCTTTCTTCCGAAGGTTGTCGTAGAATCACTGCTGTCAGCCTTAAAGAGAGCGGATTTGGAAATGCAGGCTCTCACCCTTGAGCCTATAGCAGCTATCAATGTACTCATTCCGTCATCCATGCGGCGCTTAAACGTCGCTTTAGTAGATATTGGAGCCGGGACATCAGATATTGCCCTGACAGATTCAGGGACAGTCATTGCCTATGGGATGGTGCCAATTGCCGGTGATGAAATAACCGAGGCAATCAGTGACTACCTGCTTCTTGATTTCCCATTAGCCGAAAATGCAAAAAGAGAGTTAATCGATCATGATCATATAACAGTTACAGATATCCTCGGTTTTGCCAACGATGTTTCCAGGGAAGATATCATCCATAATATTCATCCCTCACTCGATCGTTTGGCCGAGTCAATCAGTACGGAAATTCTATCTCTGAATAACGCAAAACCGCCAAAAGCAGTGATGCTTGTTGGTGGCGGAAGTCAGACACCAGAGCTTCCCCGACTTTTGGCTGAAAAATTAAATTTGCCTGAGAACCGAGTTGCTATTCGTGGTATAGAAGCCATCCAAAACCTCGGGATTTCAGATACGATTCAAAAAGGTCCCGAATTGGTTACCCCAATTGGCATAGCCATTGCAGCCGATAAAAACCCGATACAGTATATGAGCGTAACCGTTGACGACCGTCCCATCCGTCTATTCGATATGAAACGGACAAGCCTGGGGGATTGCCTGCTCACGGCCGGTATCCGGATGAGTAAACTGTACGGAAAGCCTGGGATTGCTAAAATTGTACATATCAATGGGCAGCAGATTACGCTTCCAGGAGGACACGGGAAGAAATCTCTTATTACTTTAAATGGGAAAGAAGCCTCCTTAGATGATGAAGTTAGAAATGAGGATGTCATTATAACCAAAAAAGGTGAAGACGGTGAGCCCGCTATTTTACGGATAAGCGATGTGCTTGATGACCACTCCAGTAAAAAAGTTACCCTTAATGGAACAGAACATAGGATTTGGGCCTCTATCACCAGAAATGGAAAAGCGGCGTCTGGCAATGAACTTGTTGAGGACCATGATCAAATAACCTGCGAAATGCCTGGAACAATCCAGGAATTAATTAAGGCGGTTCAACAGCCTGAGCTCCTTACTCGTCTTGAACCTTTTTCCTTTCAGTTAAATGGTAGAGCCATTCGGCTCCCGGCCTTAACAGGAAGAATCACTAAAAATGGTTTAGAATCGAAACTTGCCTACTCTTTTGATGATGGAGATGAAATAGAAATCACAAGACGGACCCAGCCAACATTACTGGATGTTGCTGACGCCCTTAATATTCAGCACACCTTCTCCATCCCTGTTTTTTATGAGGGTAATCAAGTTATCCTCTCTAAGAAACTAGCTGAGTTTCGGCGGAACAACGAACTTCTTGAAGAGAATGATTTCATTCATACAGGAGATTCAATCAGCTTAGTCCGACAAAAACTAGAACCATTTATTTTTCAGGATGTATTCCGCCATGTCGAAATTGACTTGCCCGCTCAAGGAGATAAACGCTTTACCCTTATCAAAAACGATCAAGAAACGACCTTTCATGAAGTAATTTCTCCCGGGGATCATTTAAAAATCCTTTGGCCAACTACTGTATGAATGAAGGCGGAATAAAAAAGCCGGATCCCTCAAGCAAAGGGATCCGGCTTTTCAACTTATTCAGAGATAGCTTTAGTTAGTGAATCGTATGTAATTCTCCAATGAGATTCATTCCAGGCTGGTTTTCCATTTTTAAAAAGAATAACCTGTGGCGATTGATGTTTAATATCAAATGTTTCTGCCACATAATTGGATAGAGGACGCGCTTCTTGAACGGCTAAATAGGCCGTTTTTAGTTCCTCGTTCGCTGCCATATACTTTTCATATTGTTCATATGCTTCAGCGCTGACTGGACATGTTAAACTATGCTTGAAAAGAAGGAACGTCTCCTTATTTAAAAGCTCATTGAATTGTTCTTCTGAATCAATTTTATTTATTGTCATTTTTTGAAGTCTCCTTTCATTATTAGCATAGTTTATCATCAAAAAGACGATGAAGCTATCGTACCGCTTCATCGCTTGATTCTTGACAAACTTCTATGCGCCTTCACCAGTAATATATGAATGAAGATTTGAGTTTAATTTTTTAATTTATTTTCTGTTTCATCAAATGCTTTTTTCGCTTCATCAAGCTTTAATTTTGCCGTATTCTTGTTTCCGCTTGTAGGATCGGCTGGAGCATTTTCTGAATCCGTGTTGTTATCGTTCGTATAATTGGTTTCGACCGATACGATTGGAGCATCTGAAGTTCCAGTTACATCAATATCCTTATTACTCGAATTTGTAGTATCATCGGCAGCATCACCGTTTTCTTCTTTACCCACTTTTAAACTTTTCACTTTATTAACAATACCAGATGATTTATTAGAAACAATTTCAGTGACAGAGCTTGTTTTTTCTTTGGCAGTATCGGCCAGAGCTGTACCTTTTTCCATTGCCGTTTGTCTTAGTTTTTCTGTTTTCTCTGAAAGATTTCTAGCTTGTTCATTTAAATCACTTCTTAATTCCTTACCTGTTTTCGGAGCCATAAACAGCGCTGTTGCTGCTCCAATCATGCCACCGATTAAGGCGCCAATCATAAAGTCCTTTGAATTGATAGAGTCGCATTCGTCCTCATATGATTTCTGGTAGTCCTTTGTCGGAAATTCTTTTTGAGTCATAGTACATTCCCCTCTCAATTTTCAGTTTATTTTTATTTAACTAGATTTTAAGATCTAGAGCGTAAAAACCTTTTTTTAGGTAAGTTATCTGTTTCTAGTGCTTCCCGTTCTAACTCCGCTCTTTCATTTGGAGTCGGGGCAGCCTGCTTATTTCTGGATTTCCATTTGTCCCGAATTTCCAAGGCTACATTACTCCATTGTACAATTTGGGAAATTCGCTCTTGATTATTATCAATCTCCGTCTGCACCTTATGGGAAACCTTTTGGACGGAAGTGTTAAAGCTTGAGATGGATGTGCCGACATCCTTCACAGCATCTACTACTGTGTTCAGATTTTCTGATTTTTGTTGCAAGTCTTCAGCCAACGTATTTGTTTTATGTAATAGCTGGGTAGTTTCGAGCGTTATGCCCTGCATTTGGCTTTCAAGTCCTGTCAGCGTCCGGGCCACGCTGTCCAAGGTAGCTTGAAGTGATGTGAGTACCTTGGTTAAAAAAATAACAAGGACTAAGAAAGCAATCGCTGCAATTGCAGCACTTACGTATAAAATAATCTCCATTGGAACACCTCCGAAAAAAATCGACTATTAAGTAACTGTTAGTTATTAGTTACCCCTTCCCTGTTATTATAAACGTTTTTATTTTTTCAATATACCCTACCAAACCCTAATCTGGAAATATTATTGTCTAAAACCATTTCCTCCATAGGAGTCTATAGATGAACTTATGGCAATAAATCGGTTATGATAGAAAGATAAGTCGAATTTAAACATTGGAGGTATTTTTATGAAAGATCCTAGAATTGAAACATTAGCAAATAACTTAATCAATTATTCCGTGAAGCTTCAAAAAGGTGAAAAAGTCTTAATAGAAAACTTTGGATTGCAGCGTGAACTTGTTAACGCCCTTGTGAATGAAGCCTATGCAGCAGGTGGTTACCCGTTCGTCCTTTTAAAAGACCACCAGGTGGATCGTGCCTTGTTAATGGGTGCTCAAGAAGAACAATACAAGATGATGGGTGAGTTTGAAGCAAACGTAATGAGCCAGATGGATGCTTATATCGGGCTTCGTGCCGGGGATAATATCAATGAGCAGTCCGATGTCCCTGCAGAGAAAATGGCAATTCAGGGACAAACAGTCGGGAAAGTACATAGAAATATCCGCGTACCAAAAACAAAATGGGTCGTACTTCGCTACCCGACAAATTCCATGGCTCAATTAGCCAAAATGAGTACAGAAGCATTCGAAGATTTCTATTTCGAAGTCTGCAACCTCGACTACGGCAAAATGAGCGAAGCAATGGAAAACCTTGTTGAATTGATGGATAAAACAGATAAAGTCCGCTTAACAGGTCCCGGAACGGACTTATCCTTCTCCATCAAAGACATTAAAGCCATCAAATGTGCAGGTGAGCTAAACATTCCTGACGGTGAAGTATATACGGCTCCTGTGAAGGATTCAATCAATGGTGTGATTTCATATAATACTCCGTCCCCTTATCAGGGTTTTACTTTTGAAAACGTGAAGTTAACATTCAAGGATGGGAAAATTGTTGAAGCAATTGCGAATGATACTGAACGCATCAACAAAATTTTTGATACGGATGAAGGCGCACGATATGTCGGTGAATTTGCGATTGGTGTAAATCCTTATATTCTACACCCGATGCAAGATATCCTCTTTGATGAAAAAATTGATGGAAGTTTTCATTTTACCCCTGGACAATGCTATGATGATGCCTTTAACGGAAACCATTCAAACATTCACTGGGACCTAGTCAATATCCAGCGCCCTGAGTATGGCGGAGGAGAAATTTATTTTGATGATGTCTTGATTCGTAAGGACGGACGCTTTGTCTTACCTGAACTGGAAAAATTAAATCCAGAAAATTTAAAATAACATTTATAAGTTGTACCGGATTTTAAAAAACCAGCCTCAGTCTATTTTGCGGCTGGTTTTTTTCTATGGATCTAAACTAAAAAAAATGGCCGACCCGCTAACGGATTGGCCATTTTTTTTATTTAACCTGTAGTAACTGCTCATAGGCCGCCTGGAACTTTTGAATGTCCCCTGCACCCATAAATAGTACGACACTGTTTTCATGATTTTGCAATATAGATGTTGTGTTCTCCGTTATCAGCTCGGCACCCGGTATTTTCTCTTGAAGATCTTCAATCGACAACTTTCCTTGGTGTTCACGAGCAGATCCAAAAATTTCGCATAAGTATACTTTGTCGGCTAAATTCAAGCTGTCGGCAAACTCATCCAGGAATGCTTGCGTTCTTGAGAAAGTATGTGGCTGGAATACCGCAACAACTTCACGCTCTGGATATTTTTGACGCGCTGAGTCAACAGTTGCTGAGATTTCAGTCGGATGATGCGCATAATCATCAATGATGATCTGACTTCCGATTTCCTTCTCAGAGAACCGGCGTTTGACTCCGCCAAAAGTCCGCAATTGGGCTTTCACAGCTTCCGTATCCAAGTTTTCATATTTACAAAGAGCAATGACACCTAGTGCATTCAACACATTATGCTTTCCGTAAGTCGGAATAGTAAAAGTATCATAATAATTGTTTCTTACATGCACATCGAATGTAGTGCCTTCTGAAGTGACGAAAACATTTTTCGCTTGAAAATCATTTCCTTCCGCGAATCCGTAAAAAATAACTGGTACTTTCGCCTGAATATGTGGTAAATGCTCATCATCTCCGCACGCAATAATGCCTTTGTTGACTTGAAGAGCCATCGTTTGGAATGCCTCAAACACGTCTTCAACATTGGCATAATAATCAGGATGATCGAAATCAATATTTGTCATGATTGCATAATCCGGATAATAAGAAAGGAAATGTCGGCGATATTCACATGCTTCAAATACGAAGTAATTAGAATCCACAATCCCTTTACCCGTTCCATCCCCAATCAAAAAGGATGTTGGTTTTACGCCACCCATAACATGGGCCAGTAAGCCGGTTGTCGATGTTTTACCATGCGCTCCCGTAACTGCCACACTAATATAGTTTTTCATGAAATCACCAAGGAAACGGTGATAACGGATGATTGGCAAACCCAGTTCCATTGCCTTTACGATTTCCGGATGGGTGTCCGGGAACGCATTCCCTGCAATAATGGTCATTCCTGGTTGTATATTTTCCTCATTGAAAGGAAGGATTTTTATCCCGGCTTTTTCTAACGCTAATTGTGTAAAAAATTCTTTTTCATAGTCGGAACCCTGCACTTCAATATTCATATCATGCAGTATTTGAGCAAGAGCGCTCATACCCGATCCTTTAATTCCCACAAAATGGTAAGCAGTCATAAAGCGAACCTCCACCAATCGTCTACCTGTATGACAGTATATGACGTCATCTTTTATTTGTTTTTTCATTACGAGACTTGAAGAAATGCAATTTCTTCATAGGTTTTTTATACTTATATTTTCAATCACTCATCAACAAAAAACTATTATATCACTTTTTTATTCATTCATCCATGTCAAGCAGATACCAAATTATCAAATCATTGGCTATTCCGTCATGAAAGGTGATAACACCGCGTTTTCACCTTTAACATTATATACAATTTCCTTTTAATAGGTTCTCTTAATTCACATGCAAAAATTCAAGTTCTTCCTCTGTGATTAAAACATCACGGGGTCTGCTGCCTCTTGATTCCGAAACAACCCCCTGCTGCTCCATCATTTCTATTAGACGCGCTGCCCGGTTGTAACCGACACGGAAGCGTCTTTGGACACTTGATGCTGATGCAGCCTGCTGACTCACAACAAATTCACATGCCTCAAAGAAAAGCTCATCTGCATCTTCAGTAACCTGTGCCCGATTTAACAAATCTTCTTGCTCAAATAAATACTTCGGCTGCTGCTCTAGTTTCACGTGGTTGACGACTTGATCAATTTCTTCGTCACTTACAAAAGTTCCTTGCAAACGCACCGTTTTTGATGAGCCGTTTTCAGCAAATAACATATCCCCTTTTCCTAACAGCTTTTCTGCCCCTCCGCTATCGATAATCGTGCGTGAGTCGACTTGGGAAGAAACAGAGAACGCGATTCTTGTCGGAATATTTGCCTTGATTAATCCTGTTATGACATCGACTGATGGTCGCTGTGTGGCCACAATTAAATGAATACCACAGGCACGGGCCTTTTGAGCAATGCGACAGATCGCTTCCTCGACATCAGCTGGGGACATCATCATTAAATCCGCCAGCTCATCAATAATCACCAAAATATAAGGAAGCTTGCTTGAATATTGTCCGGATTTTTCTGCTTGGTCATTAAAGCGGCTAATATCACGGACGCCGGCATGAACAAACAATTCATAACGCCGTTCCATTTCCTCTACCGCCCATTTCAGGGCAGCTGTAGCGGCCTTCACATCAGTAATGACTGGACTGACCAAATGCGGAATCCGGTTATATGGAGCAAGCTCGACCATTTTCGGATCGATTAATAGTAATTTCAACTCCTGAGGCGTCGCTTTATACAGCAAGCTAACCAGCATCGTGTTGATACAGACACTTTTCCCTGATCCGGTTTGTCCGGCAATCAGGCCATGTGGCATTTTTCTTAAATCAGTGATAATCGGCTGACCTGATATATCGAGTCCAAGTGCCACAGCAAGCGGTGATTCATGCTCTTGAAATTCAGTACTTTCCAAAACCTCTCGCAAAAATACCGGCTTACTTTTCCTGTTTGGAATCTCGATACCAATTGTATGCTTACCCGGAATCGGCGCTTCCATCCGCATATCCTGAGCAGCTAGACTTAATTTGATATCATCCATCAGGTTTGTTACTTTATTCACCTTCACACCCGGTTCCGGATGCACCTCGAAACGAGTCACTGCTGGCCCTTGAGTGACATTGACAACTTTTGCCCGGACATTAAAGTTCTTCAGTGTCTCATCTAGTAATAATGTCTGCTCCTCAAGCCACTCATCATCATGCTCTGCGTAAGTAGGAGGTGTCAGCAAATCAATCTTCGGAAACACATAATAAGGGTTGTCGTCCACTTCTATAGACACCAGAGCTTCTGAGATATCCTTCATGCTTCTTCTTTCTACTTCTGTTGCAGCCTCTGTATTCGGTTCTTTTTGCTCAACATTTTCAGTGGTTTTCACTTCCGGCATGAAAGGCGATTCATAGACCCCACTTGATTCCATATTGGATTCACCGGCATTCTCAGGTTCGGCTACCGCTACGGATTCATACTGCGTTTCCCGGAAGCTTATAGGTTCTGGCATAACCGGCTTCTCTTCCAACACGACTCGGTCTGCCTCTGTTTTCAATTCATGAATGGATCCGGATTGTACTGCTTGTCCAGACCCTGCTTCATCAGGATTTATTGTAGGTTTCTTTTCAAAAGAAACTACTCCCCTCTCTGAATCAGGGCTTTTTTTTTCCGCTATAATCTTATTTAGGTATTGAGTTTTTTCCCGATCCTGCTTAAGCATCATCACATTAAAAGGAATATGTTTTTTGGGGCGTTTAGGCTGTTCTTCCGTAATAGTCGCCGCTGGTTCGCTTTCTAAATCAATCACTTGACTTTCGACAGGTTTCTCGACATATTCCGGTGTTGGTTGTATAACTTCTTCCTTTGGAGCTACATAAGCTTTGGTCGGTGTCGCTTCCACCTGTTCCATAATCGAAACAGCCACTTCCCGCCCAAAATCACCCTGATCCTGCTCTAAGGCTTTTATTTCTTCCACCTGTTCAGAAATAGGTTCAGAAGGCTCGTTTGCTACTTCCTCAAGGGGTGTTGCAGGTGCGTTTTTACGGAAATAAGCGGGAATCTCCATCTCTTCTTCCCTTTTTTCTTCCACTTGTTCTGGTACAAGAACAGAAGGTTCAATTGTTAATTCCTCATAGGCCACTTCTTTTGTGGTGTTAGAGCTATACGCTGGAACTTCTGGCTCTTCTTTTTTGAGAACAGGTAGCTTGCTTTCTAATTCATACTCGACAATTCGCTCATTAGTGACCATCTTTTTTTCTGGACGACGAAACCCATATATAGGTGAGGGGATTTCCGTCGGACGGAATGGAGTTTTCGATGGAACTATTTTGTTTGTTGATTCACGATCGACGTTTCTATGCTTTGGTTCAGGTCCCCTCACAGGACTTCTAGTTTTGGTCACTTTTTCCTGCTTAGACTTAGGCTCACGTTCACGCTTAGGCTCACGTTCACGCTCACGCTCTTCCCTCTTTCTTTCCCTAGGCTTTCTTCTATGCTGCTCTTGGTCAGGAATGAGAGGAAACTTAAATTGCCCTTTCGGATATTGAAACAGGATTTTTGTATCCGGATCATTCACCTGGGACATCTTCTCCACTGTTTGATTGTATTCTTTTATATCTTCTTTCCTTGTGTTTGTATGCTTGGAAAAATCCATATTTTTTAATGTTTCTTCATCTAGCGGTTCATCTATAATAATTTCTTCAATCTCAATAATTTCCTCTGCTTGGAACCATTTCTTCATCTTATTTAGCCATTTCAAACCTATCACTCTTTCTACTATCTGTAGTTATGTAACTTATTCTACCAGTTATTTATAAAATATCGAGAGAATTTAAGCTGAATAGGAATTTGTATGTGCTTTTTTTATTTATTTGTACTTACCCTTCGATTTTCGCATAACTCTTATCCTATTAAACCCCTTCTGAAAAGAGTATAAACCTATTCTATATAAAAAAATAACGTTAGCCCTTAGTCTACTATTTAAATAAAACACCGCTGTTAAATGATGTTTACAAAGAGATTAAGTTTTAATACAAACCATATCATTCTTGGTGAATTCTTCTAGTTTTATTAATGTAGCGGCAAGATTCTACAAAACACCGTTCGATTAAACCGAACGGTGTTTTGGGGGTTATATAACTATTTTAGAAAAGTAGGGCTACAGTTGACTAATCTAATTCATAAAAACTACATACAACTTGCGCCACTGATTTGGCCGCAATCAGAAGCGCATCTTCATCGATATCGAATTTAGGATGGTGATTGAAATACACCTTCTCTACCCCTTTTGGTTTACAGCCTATGTAAAAGAAACAACCAGGCGTTTTTTCCGCATAATATGAAAAATCTTCTGATCCTGAGAACATTGGGAATTCTAAGACGTGCTTAATATCTGGGTCATTCATGTTTTGAAGGCTATTTTTCACAAATTCAGTCATTTTAGGATCATTATATAAAGGTGGATAATCCGGCATATATAAAAGCTCACACTGAACATCAAATTCTGTTTCTATCCCTTTAACAATTCGGTGTATTTCATTGTTTATCAGCTGTTCGGTCTCCTCTGTCATATAGCGTACATCCCCTTCAATCTCTATCCGATCTTTTATGACATTAAAGCTTCCTTTTCCATCGAAAGAACCGATAGTGACAACGCCCATATCAAAGGGGTTCAAGCGCCGGCTGATTACGGTTTGAACAGCTGTTACAAAATGGGAACCTGCAACAATAGCATCATTAGCCAAATGTGGGGAAGAACCATGGCCGCCTACACCTTTTATCCCTAACTTGAAATATGTCCTGCCAGCCATCGAATAGCCGCTGCGATACCCCACCTCTCCAGCTGGATGTGATGGGAACAAATGCGTTCCAAAAACAGCGTCTAGATCATCTAGCACCCCTGATTCCACGATGCTTTTCGCACCTCCTGGCGGTACTTCTTCAGCATGTTGATGGATGATTTTAATGGTACCAGAAAGGGAAGACTTAAGCTGAATGAGGCAATCTGCCAAGACTAATAGATAAGCTGTATGTCCATCATGTCCACAAGCATGCATCACACCTTCATTTTTAGACCTAAATGGAACCTCGGTTTCTTCTAAAATAGGCAGCGCATCAAAGTCTGCACGAAGACCTATCGTTTTTCCTGGTTTCCCACCTTCGATTGTTACGATGATTCCTAATCCATTTCCAACATTCGTTTGAATGTCCACATCTTTTCCCTTATAAAAATCAATGATATATTGTGCTGTTTTTTCTTCCTTAAAGGAAAGCTCCGGGTTTTCGTGTAAATAACGACGAATTTGAATCATTTCATTTTTACGCATTTCTAACATGTTCATTAATTGATTTTTCATAGTTATTGTCCCCCTTTAAATATCGGCTTGATAATTATGTGAAAAGAATATTAATTAAGGAATGTTCCTTTCGTTCAAACATCGGAATGTTAACGAATTTTCTTAAAGAAGACTTATAATAGTTTAAGAACTCTGTGTATAAAACCATAAGAGCAATGATTTTTAATTTTTGGGTTAAACAATTTGTTTTATTCGGTTCATCTTAAATCCGAATAAGTACATCCTGACAGCATAAAAACAAACTACCTTACAGTTTCGCTTTAACTGTTCACACTTCCTTCTTTTGTAATAGAATGATTAAAGTCACTTTTTATCTTTTATCTATAATTACTATTACTCTAAACTGATGCTTCTTCCGTTCCTAGCTTGCTTGAAGATTGTCTGGGAAATAATACTGCGAATCTCTGATATGTTGATAGACAGATATACCAAGTAAAGATAAAAAAGAAAGAAAATTTTCGATATGATATAGTCCCTTATAATGATTGGTCGCTATAGTTCAAGAAGAATCAAATAACTTTATTTGCTTTGGGAATTGAGCGGGATTATGTATATAGGTAGAAGACAAGCAAGAACCTGTTTTATAAAACTAACGCAGCAACATTCCTGTAATGAACGAGTATGAGATTACTCTAGTGAGGTGTACAATGAAAAGTTCAACAATTAGAAAAGAACACTCTGAAAATATACTAAGAACATTAAATGTACCCATTAATGTGCATTTACCCTTAGCAGAAAATGAAGATGAGGTTTCTCTTAGAACAAAAGAAGAAATTATAAACAGAATAATACCATTATCTATTGTTTCAGCGAAAGCACTGAAGGCTCCAAAGGCAGAAATCAAAAAATTCATCAATAAATATAACGCTAATGAATTATTTACAGAAGAAGAACAAAAATTTATCTCAACATGGCAACCTAAACAGAATGATTTAATCGCTTATTCCTGGAAATTAGAATGTATATGGGTTTTACTTTGGTCTGTAAATTTAATATCTGAGATAGATACTCCTGCTGATATGTGTGATGTAGATTTGGTGTTTGAAACGGTTTTAAATCATTCGAGACAAGAATTGCTAAATATGGCCACTTTAAAACCCATTAACGTTGTCTTGGATAATCTAGATTTTATTTATCGCGCACATTGGGCTGTAAGAGAAGCCCAACTAAATCATTTGGAAATTCCCCCTGCTCTAAACGAAGGTGTAGTTTACGAAAGACATTATGCTCTTAATTGGTTGGTTAATTACATGAATCAAGAATGGGAAGAGATTAGTACAGATACATAAGACTAATTTTTATTCCACCCATCAAAAGAATCTTGGGAAACAGTTGCTGTTTATGTAACTCATGCATCTCTTTCTTTGATGTTTGGGCTGGAAAATTTGGAGAAAATGAAATAGCTGAAATAAAAAGACGTTGTTTAATGACCTTTGAAGACTATGATTACTTTCAAATCATGATACCTAAAGACAATTTTATGAAATATAAAAATGAACCAATTTATTTCATCTGGTATAGCGGTAAAAAAATAGCCATAAAACATTATTTCATAAAGCACATAAAAAAATAGGACCCCTGACGAGCTGGAATTTTTCCAAACTTGCAAGGGTCCTTGTATTTTGTGCATTCTGCTTTACTTATTGTTCACGTTTTTTGTTTTTACCCAAAATAAAGATAGGCTCCAGCTCGTCTTCTTCGTACAGGAAGGATAAAGCAGTAATCGGTACGTGGCCACTGGCAAAAAAGCTCATCGCCATTTGTGCGAGCACATCATACCCAGTATTATTCTTCACATCTGCAATGATAATGACATCCTGATGAGGAATCGCCACTGCCATTGTTCCCTGAATTTTGTCCTTCATTTCTCGAAGCCATGATTCATTAAGGATTCTGCTTGCGTCGTAGCCATCATTTGTGTTCAAAAAGTAAAATGTATTATCCGCGACGATATCCGACTTCATTTCTGTTGAGAGGGAACGGACATTGAAACGGGCAATCTCCCGGATTCGGTCCCCCTGCCAATTTTCCCGCTGAATCATTTTTTCATCAATCAAACGGTAGGTTTTGCCTAAGTCCAGTGCATAAAAGACACGTGTTTCGGCCGTATGCTCATCGAATAAAAAAGGGTTTCCTTCTTCCGATTCCATTGGAAAGGACGTCGAACGAATGACTGGGAAAATGAATTTCTCCTTGCCTTCCATGCTGTGTTCTTCCCCCATTACATTCAGACCCTCTTCCACATAATAGGCAACTTCATCGATGGCTTTTTCCTGAACGTTTTCATAATTAGCTAGCACCGGCGGCAATTCGACGGTGATACCTTTACCCGTTTTCACATTCTCCACCCGTAACGTATCTTTCTTGCTATCGAATTTAAACGTGCGATTATCGTCTTTTAAACGTTCTTTTAAGATGTTTTTCAGCTTCGTGCTATCCATTTTCAAGGTTGACCCTCCTCTTCATTGAAAAATCCCCAGCGAGAAGGGGATTTTGATTATAATGCTTGAATGAATTCTTCAATTTGTTCTTGTGTTTTACGATCTTTACTCACGAATCGGCCAAGCTCTTTGCCATTATCATAAGCGATAAAACTTGGTATTCCGAATACATCATTGGCTACACAAACATCGATGTATTTATCACGATCTACATAAATGAACGTAAATTCAGGAAATTCCGCTTCAATCTCCGGCATTATTGGTTCAATCACACGGCAATCTCCACACCATGTCGCTGAAAAAAGAAAAATATGTTTGCCTTCATTTTTTAATACATCATATTGTTCTAAAGTCTGTAAATTTTCCATTTTTATATTCCTCCAGCTCTAAATTATTATCTTAATTTTTTATATTTCCATCATACCAGACTCTGCATAAATCAACCATTAATACGGATTAGGGTTGAATTACTTATTAAAAATATTACTAACTCTTAATAATTCTCCAGCAAATAAAAAAACTGATTGCTGAATCACAGAAATTCGAAGAATGTAAATCGATACAAAACCAATCTATCTCCTTTACTAAAACAGCCTCTTAAGACCTTGTCGTATTACCGCAAACATCTCAAAGGTTAAGAAGCTGCGAAACGCATCTAATATCTGAACAATCATCAGAAGCTTCCGAAGAGGTTAGTTCTTCGAGCAAAAATCATATACTAGCCATTACCTAAGTCAACGAAGCTCCTTCCGAACTATGTTTCTTTGCCAATGTTATACAATCGGTCACTAGCCAGTTTCATCTTTATTATAACGAAGCCTAATAAGGGAAAGCCCGGAATGATACTTCCGAGCTGTTCCTTATTTCTGAGGCACTGATGAAACGATTTCCATCATTTGTTTTGCATCGTGTTTTATTTGATCTTTATCGGTTTCAGTTGTCAGCTTGACTCCACCAATCCCTAGCGCAAGCTCATACTTATCTTCCGCTAACTCTTTTATTGTGATAAACCCAAATTTATCATCATTTTGAAAGGAATGCAGCACCAAATATTTATCCCCCTGTTCTTTAATCGCCAGAAATAATACGGAGCTGTCTTCATTTTCATTTGGATTCACAAATAATATATAAGCCTGATTATCACTTTTTAAGATCAAATTATTATCATGTTCTTCTTCTACCTTAAAATCCCCTGGCAGATACACCTGAATGAGACCCGCCTCTATATTTGGCTGTTTCTTATCGTCACGAAATGCCAATTCTGCGACCTTAACTGCTTTATCAGTTTTCCTTTCAATGCCCGAGCAACCAACAACAATTAGACTGCTCAGTAACAGGAAAATAAGAATTTTATTAATCGATAGAGCCATCGTCATTCCTCCAGCCTTCTCTTTTCCTAAAGATTGATTACAGAATACACTCTTATGCATACTATTATCCTTATTTATGAAATTCATCCATTTTCTCAAAACATGATACAATGAAAGCAATTTATATACCAAGGGGGAACAATTATGAAATTAACTGTTTATCTTGCTGGGGAAATCCATTCAAATTGGAGAAGTGAATTAAGAGATAAGGCAATCGCCTTGAAACTTCCGTTAGAATTTGTCGGACCAATGGAAAACCATGAACGTTCCGACAATATTGGAGAAGAAATTTTAGGAGTACAGCCCACCCCGATTTTGAAGGATGCGGCCGCTTCCCAAATTAACAATTTACGGACAGGTCTCTTGATGAAACAAGCCGACCTTGTCGTCGCACTTTTTGGTGAAAAATATAAACAATGGAATACTGCCATGGATGCCAGCACTGCCATCTCTCTAGGCAAACCGCTTATTTTGATTCGTTCGGAATCCCATCACCATGCTTTAAAAGAAATATCGGAAAAGGCGAGTGTCACAGTCGAAACCGTGAACCAAGCTCTGAAGGTGCTTTCATATATATTTGAAGATGGATTGTGAAATCTTCCATTTGCCTGAGACTATAGTTTTCCGACAATATACACCAAATTATGTAATAGGTACATTAATGAATTTTAAAGTATTAATAAGACGTGGATAATCTAGCCCCAAAGTTCCTTCAAAATAAAAAGCTTGTAGGGAAATTAAATAAACTTTCTCTACAAGCGAAAACAAATATATTAGACCTTACTCTTCTATCTATTTAACAGGAATCCAAATCTCGGAGTAGAAATCAGGGTTTGAAGCATCATCGTCTGTGTATACTTCCATTTCAAAAGTTCCAGCATGTTCATAACCGCTTGTAGGAAACCATTCCGAAAAAATTCGTTTCCAAACTTCTTGAATAGCATCTGGCATTGGTCCGTGAACTTCAAATATAACCCATTTGGAGGCCGGAATTGTTAGGCTTGAATACCCTTCTGGCACTTGACCGTCATACTCTGTCGCTATCCAATAATCCATAGTCTCATTTTGTTCCAATATTCGTTTGTCAACACATACTCCCAGTAGCCCTTTTATTTGGCCATTGTTCAACTTTCCTAACTGATCGTCGGTTCCATCCGAATTCACTTTGTCCCAAAGCTTTGGAATTCCAATTAAATTTTCTCCATTAACTAATGAAAACTCTCGCTTGATTCCAATTACTTGAAAGGAATCTCTTTCAATAATATTGTATTTCATCGGTATTTCCCCTTTCAGAATTACCTGTATTACCAGGCGTTCATAGAATGTCAGCTTCCCAATATACTTTCGTGCTTCACTTGGAGATACTCCATGCTGCCTTCGAAAAGCCTTTGAAAAAGCCTCGGGAGTGTCATAGCCATACTTGTATGCTAAATCAATGATCTTGCAATTTGTGCGTGATATCTCCTGAGCAGCTAAAGTCAGCCTTCGACGCCGGACATATTCACCAACGGATATGTCCGTTAATATGGTGAACGTCCGTTGAAAATGAAAGGCTGAGGCATTCGCTTGTCTGGAAATACTTTCAATGGTTAGGTCATCTAGTAAATGCTCCTCCATATAGTTGATTGCCTTTTGGATTGATTCAACCCATCCCACACCACTCACTCCTTGTAATCTATTCTAGCAACCCTGTTAACTTAAATCCTGTCAATTTCTGCTTTGTTGTGACTGTCTTCTTTCTTCACCTATCTTTTCAGTCAATCCCTTCAAAGCAATCCTTTGCATTTGGCACATCGATGGTAGTATGGTTAAACCCTATAAAACCAGTGTCTCACTAACTTTTAGATGGCTTTCAAAAGGTCAAAATAGTTAAATCAAAAGCCATTGGACAAAATCTCACTTTTGCATTTTTTTCTTATACTCGTGCTGACCTGCTAGCATTCTCATAATATGAAGGAACATTTCAGCTCGGGTGATTTGCTCATTTGTAAACACTCCGATTGCTCCTTCTTTTTTGCTAATATTCGCTTTCTTAGTGAAGTCGTCCATGACCGGACCCAACTCTTCACCATTTAGTAACCGTTCAGCGACAATTTCCGGGAGTGGAATTCTAGCTCCACCGGCGATGTAGATCTCTCCATCCTTCGTAGCCATCGCCCCCCAGTTGCATACGAATAGGCCGTGATTCATCTTTACGACACCGCCTTCAAGACCGATTCCGATTTCGGCATCGCTTTGGCTCAAGCAATTTTGGGCGCGCGTTATCGCTCCATTCATTGTTTCCTCATCAGAAAATGGCTGTTCCGAGACCCCGCTTTCTACTTGAAGTGAAATGATTTCAGCTTCTTCGTAAACGTCGAACACTGCCTTTACTTTCGCCGGATTTTTACTGCCTACTGCTATTTTCAAAATAGTTACCTTCCTTCTATGTAAAAAAAAGCTGCTGGAAAAGGATACATGACTGCACCCCTTTCCATTTCAGCTTCCTCTATTAGCCGTTATTTTTTAATGTCTCAAATGTAGTTTTATCACATGCACGAACTAATTTCCCAATCAGTTCACGAGCTGCCGCATAATCATCAATATGAATCATGGACGCATGTGTATGAATATAGCGCGAACAAATGCCAATCACGCCACTTGGAATACCTTCATTTGCAATATGGACTTGTCCGGCATCCGTGCCGCCTTGGGAAACAAAATATTGATATGGGATATCATTAGATTCAGCAGTATCAAGGATAAATTCCCTCATGCCGCGATGTGTGACCATCGACCGGTCAAAAATACGGAGTAAGGCTCCTTTTCCAAGCTGGCCGAATTCACTTTTACTGCCTGACATATCGTTTGCTGGACTTGCATCTAGGGCGAAGAAAAGATCTGGTTTGATCATATACGCTGCTGTTTTTGCACCACGCAATCCTACCTCCTCCTGTACCGTTGCTCCGGAGTATAAGATATTTGGTAAAGTTTCATCTTTTAAATCTTTTAACAACTCAATCGCCAGTCCACATCCATAACGATTATCCCATGCTTTTGCAAGAATTTTTTTCTCGTTAGCCATCGGTGTGAAAGGACATATCGGTACAATCTGCTGACCTGGTTTGACACCAATTCTCTTCACATCTTCCTTATCATCTGCTCCGATATCAATCAGCATATTTTTAATGTCCATTGGTTTTGAGCGTTGCGATTCATCTAACAAATGAGGCGGGATCGAACCAATGACGCCAATAACCGGTCCGTTATCAGTGATGATTTCAACCCTTTGCGCCAAAAGTACCTGACTCCACCAGCCACCTAGAGTCTGAAAGCGGAGCATTCCGTTTTCTGTTACCGAAGTGACCATAAAGCCCACTTCATCCATATGTCCAGCAACAAGTACAGTTGGTCCTTCTTCATTCCCTCTTTTTACACCAAAGATTCCACCAAGGCGGTCTTGAATTATTTCATCTGAATATTTTTCAAGCTCACTCTTCATGAAACTCCGAACAGCATGTTCATTTCCTGAGGCACCTGGTAATTCTGTCAATGTTTTAAAAAGCGCTAAAGTCTCATGATTCATCTTTCTACTCCTTAACTATGTGTTATTTATTACTATTTTACATAACTTAGAATAATGTTACACTTGAAAGTTCTAATTTATCAGTTAATGGTTAAAATTTCAAATTATTAGTCAAATAAAGAGTTCTTCTGTATACTAGAAAGCGTGATGGAAAAAAGCAATGGAGGAGAAATTCATGAATTGGAAAACGTTTTTACTAGGCACTGTAGCTGGGTTCGCTGCCGGCTATGCGACAAAACAAATTTTGGATCAATCAAGTAATCCTTCTCCGGATAAAGTGTTAGCCCAAGTGAAGGAAACAGTCAAAAAGGACGGAAACATATATGGCTCATGGATTTTGATGAAGCCGGAAAACTACAAAAAAAATAATTTAGACTATGAAGTGTATAAAGGCGGCATTACTAGAAACACAGAGGGAAAACGCGAGCAATTCGAATTTGTAGCGGATGCCTCTACAGGAACAATTTTGGAGCTTAATACGCAAAACGATTGAAACAAAAAGGAGGTCGTCAAAATGACGTCCTCCTTTTTTGTTATCCTTATCGCTTTCGTTTCAGTTCAGCCGTTATTTCTTTACCCGTTTCATTCCATTTTATGGCACAATAGTGAGCATCATGGTAAAAGCTGTACCACGACCCGTTTTCCAGTCCGGATTTCATCCACTTTTCCTTCGCCTGGATGGAAGTCATTGGGTAATCATCGTAAGCGAGTACCCAAAGTACATTCGCATGGGCATGTGTCGGCATAATATCAGCCATATGAATCAGCCTGTCCAAACCATCTTCAATGATGATAACCGCATGTCCATCACTATGTCCGCCGGTATGAATCATTTTAATGCCTTCAGTGATTTCTTTCTCTCCGTTAAACGGGCGAACAAGTGAAGCAACAGCTTCCCAGTTTTCTGACCAATATGTACTTTTTGAACGAATATTCGGGTTTTGCATTTCATTCCATTCAATTTGAGTCGTAATAATTTCTGCCCGTTCGAAAACAGGAACCCAAGCTTCACCTTCACGTTTCGTCAATCCGCAGGCATGGTCGAAATGCAGATGAGTCATTAAAATGTAATCGATATCATTTGGTTGAATCCCAAGCTTGCCTAAATCCTCAATGAGTTGGGATTCTTCCGTTACCCCAAAATTTCGTTTTTGCTTGTCATTCATCTTCCCGTTACCAATTCCGGAATCTATAAGCATATTTAATCCATTTGCCTGAACTAAAATCGGATCCGTCCGCAACTCAATCTGGTTATTTTCGTTAACCGGATACTTCTTAGACCAAAGCGGTTTCGGTACAACACCAAACATCGCACCGCCATCCAAGTGGGTTACACCACCATTCAGCCATGTTAATTTAATTTCCCCTATTTGCAAAGTTTCCATTTTTACCCCTCCTCTCTCTTTAGTTTAACATCCGCTTCCATTTATTGAAATTGATAACATCCAGCTCTTTGTTTCCCATGAAAGGCATTGAAAGAGATTGCGAAAATATGGCCTAACCTTATTCAAAATGGAAGCGTCATAATCACTGACATCACTAATTTATCTAAATCTGCCCAAAAACAAAAAACCAGATGCTGTGCACCTGGTTTTTCATCAATTATTATTGAAACTTTGCTTCCAACCGGTAAATCCGATTGCCTTTACTCGAGAACTTCTCTTCATATTCAGTCATGATATTTCCTTCAAAGTTGCTATTATGCAAATCAAGACTTACATATTTTAAAAGCATGCCGTACTCGGAAATACTCATCAAGGAAGACTCAAATAGTCCTTGGTTATCCGTTTTAAAGTGGATTTCCCCTTGATCTGGAAGAATGCCTTCATAGACCTCAAGGAAAGTTTTATACGTTAACCGGCGTTTGGCATGACGTGATTTCGGCCATGGATCAGAGAAATTCAAGTAGACGCGATCTACGTCACCTTTAGCAAAATATTCTCCTAAGTTCGCTGCATCAACATTTAACAACTTTAAATTTGGCACTTCTGCTTCAATTAACAAGTCGAGTGCCGCTACAATGACGCTTCTATATACTTCAATTCCAATGAAATTCACATCAGGATGGGCTTTCGCCATTTCTGTTATAAATCGGCCTTTTCCCGTACCCACTTCAATATATAACGGATTATCGTTACCGAATACTTCATGCCATTTACCTTTATGGCTCACTGGCTGCTGAATCACATATTGCGGAAAATCATTCAAACGGTCTTCAGCCCAAGGTTTATTTCTTAAACGCATGATGACACCCCTATTTATAATATAATCGTTCAAACCATAACACGAGTAGATGGATTCCTGCAAGCTGATTTTTTCAGGAACCGGTGGCGCGGGCCCATTCATTAAATAAAAAAACTGCCGGCCATCATGGCGACAGTCTCTGTAGTTTTCATGTATAAAACTTTCCGCAACACACACCATAAATAAGTGAAGGGCAGGGAAAATCACCTGAGAATCCCTTTTATCCAGGCTCACTTTTACAATTAAAGAAAGGAGTGGAATTATATGCCGCTATCCCACGAACATCAAATGGCACTATTAAAAGATATATTAACCAACCATCAAACAGACTGCTGCGGTTCCGTTTCTGAATGCGAACAGGTTGAGAGGCTCGTCAAATCCTTGATGATCAATATGGATATTGATAGTAACGTGAAAACAGTACTGACGGAGATTTACGAATACAGTCAGACAGGAATCGGTGCCGCCGATTTAGAAGCACATATAACAACCCACCAGAACGACTTGTCCCAATGGGTGGATGACATTGATCAATACTAATCAGCCAGCCATTAATAGCGTTTCAAGTTTATGAAGTAAATCGTTTCTTTCCTCGTACCGTTTTCTACGATGATGCCATTGGATGGAAAGCACAAGTTGTGAAACCGTGTGCCATTTCATCCTCATCTCCAGGCCTGCGTCAAGCTTCTTGCCATAACGGGCAAGCCATTGATTCCATTCTTCCCTTGGGACGTAGGAATACAATAGTATGCCCAGGTCAATGGCTGGATCGCCAATGACTGCTCCGTCCCAATCAATTAGAAACAATCCGTCAGTTTCGGTCATGAGCCAATTATTGTGGTTCACATCACAATGACAGACGACTTTTTCGTCGCATTCAATCAACAGAAGATTGTTCTGTAAAAAATGAATGGCTTGCTTGATAATCGGAATATCCGTAACATCCGAAGATAACCCGGTTTCTATTTCTGTAAGTATACTTTCAGGTCGTAAAGGGGATTTCCCAAGCCTTTTGAGCATGCTTAACAAAGGATCGGATTGATGAATTTTTTGAAGCAGCTTTGCGACTCTTATATTGTTCATTTCCTGCTGAGATAGCTCCCTGCCTTCCATCCAATGCTGGGCCGTAATTACATCCCCATTTTCCAGGCGTTTTGTCCACATTAACTTTGGAACAATGCCCTCAGCTGAAAGAACAGCTAAAAATGGCGATGAATTTCGTTTTAGGAAGAGCTTCTGTCCATCTTTCTCGGCAATAAAGGCTTCTCCTGTAGCTCCTCCAGCAGGGGATATATCCCACTCCTGACCTAATAAATGTTCCAACTGGTTCACCTTCGATTTCCTCGCTTAATTATACAAATGTGGGTACGTTTCACCTAGTGTATGTATTACCACTACTTTGAGTCCATGTTTAATAAAAAACCCGCCTGTTGGCGAAGCTGCGTGTATACGTGCATCGGGATGATACCCCGCAATTAAAAACATCCTCATATTAGAGAAATAAAAAAATAGCTATTGAGCAATTAAACAATAGCCATAAATTAAATTTTAGTTGAAATACCGTTTCTTCGTCAAGTACTATAAAACGATTATACGCATAAAACAACAACAAATAAATCATTTCAAAACTTATAATGAAATACGGCCCTTAAACATGACACAGATTTTCTCTTTCAGAACCTCTACTGCTACTTCATCCATCCCAACAATTTCTCCATCTGACTGAATTTTCACTGACCCAAAATTCTTAATTTGAATCATTTTACCCGAAAAGAAATCAACGTTATTAATGTTTAGATGACCGCCCCATAAAACGGTGATGAATACGGTCAATAATTTCATAATCGAAATGTCATGGACTGCAATCACATCCAACATGCCATCGTCTGGCTTTGACTTCGGTGAAATTTTCATCCCGCCACCAAAGTAGGGCTGGTTTGCGATAACAATGAACCATACCTTATTTAACTGATGTATGTTGCCATCAACAGTCAAATTCATATAACTAGGCTGATAAGTGAATAGCTTTTTTATAAAAATAAACAGATAAATTAATTTACCCGCTTTCACAAGATTAAACCATTTTTTTAGAGGAGAACGGTCCGCTTCATAAGATATTTCAGCATCAATACCCATTCCAAGGCTGTTCATAAAATAACCGGTCTGACCATTCGTCTCAAACTGCCCGATGTCAATAACTCTGACGACATTATCCTGAAATAAAGAAAGGGCTTCCTCTGCACTCTTGGTTTTCTGAACTCCCCTTACATAATCATTGCCAGACCCAGCTGCAAGGGAGCCAATGATTGCATGAGGAAACTCAGCAGCACCATTTACCAATTCATGTAAGGTACCATCTCCCCCAACTGCAATCATTCGGGTTATCTGATTAGTCTGGGAAAGAATTTCCTTCGTCAACCTTAACGCATGCCCTTTTTCTTTCGTAAAAAAGACCTCATAGGGAACTTCTTCTGATTTCAGTATTTCCTCGACCTTTTTCCAGGTTTTAATACTTCCTTTATTTCCGGCCATTGGATTGACAATGAAATACATCGTTTCATTAAGGCGCTGCATGCCCTTTTCCCTCTGCTTGATTATTATCGGTATCCCATTCTGGTCGTATGCTTGAAGTAGTTTGGCAATATTCCAGCAAAGCCTGCGCACCTTTTAACTGCTGAGCCTTAAGGGGAGAAGAAATTGTCCGCATCCTTTCAAACCATTCCGGGAATGTCCGTTTATCCAATATATCGATATCATACGGCGTTTCCGGGTAATCCACATATCCATTTCGGGAGAGAACCACTTTTTTTATCGGCAAGTTCACTTCATATAGTTCAAATAACTGGGAGACGATGTTTCCCATCCGATTGACAGCCAATAATGGATTGAGCACTTTTTTGTCAGGATACTTATGATGCCGGCGGACCCAGAATCGATCGCTCGATCCAATAAAAGCCGAATCTTCCTCCGCTTCCAAAAATGTGATGCACCAGGCATCCACAGGCGTTAATAAAATGACATCGACTTCGACAGGCGCATTTTTCAATAGAAAGATAGGTTTGTATAAAACGAGAAACGTATCCGGAAACCGCTGCAGAAAAAAGCGGAGCCTTTCATCCAAAAAGAATGATTGGTCCACAAATGACTTTTCACGAAGCGTCGAGCTGCCCCATTTCATTTGAAATCGGAGCAGCTGATTTAAAAAATTCTGTTTTAATTCATCCAGATTAGCTGGATTAGAGGGAAATCTTAATGAAAAGACATTTTCATTTCTAGCCAGGTTCGGTATTTGTTGCTCCTCGACCTCTAGCGCTTGTTTATCTGAACGGTGGAATAGGCCTTTCACCTTGTTGAACAGGCCCCGTGGCTCCTCATGAGGTGTATCGTCCTGTACAAGGGTTTCCATTACATCAGGTTGGCTATACAGCTGATTTAGCTCGCCCGCGTGATATGCATCCTTCAATTTATCCCATTGCTGTTTTTTTAATTTTGCAAATTGTGTTGGATATCGATAAATATCCTGCTCATACCGAGAAATATAATCCTGCATTTTTATGAGCTGTGCCATTCGAACACCACCCATCTTCCTCTATTATTGAAGGTTTATTGTAAAAATCTGTTCGTATGAAGGGGAAGCTCCAAGATGTGTTTGATAAAGCGCAATCTGAGCTGCTTCAAAATGCTTAGTCTCCAAATTTGCTATCTGCCGGACCCTTTCTATCGAAAAGAGACTCTCACCCTCGAATTTTCTTGCCAGCGTTATATGCGGCTTAAACTGTTTTTTATCCAGTTCAAAGCCGGCCTGCACACACGATTCATAGATTTTTCTTTGAATGGTAAAAAGTCTGTCTTGCTGTTTGACACCTGCCCAAAGAATTCTTGGGCTCTCATTTTTTCCAAAAACCCCAATATCCCCGAGTTCAAGGTCAAACATGGTCTCATTGGCAAGCTCACTTTCCACTCGCCCTAGGGCATCCTTTTTCATAGAATCAGGAGCATTCCCTAAAAACGCCATCGTAATATGATAATCGGCTTGATGCAGCCATTTCTTAAATGGAAACTCCGATTTAATTTGTTCTGTTGCATCATTTAAATAAGTCTTTATATCATCAGGTAATACCAAAGCAAAGAAAAAATGAGTATTCATTCGTCACTATCATTCCTTCCTATTCTCCATATAATTTTACCATAATCCCAATTGGGAATACCTGCCTTTAACTTGCATTCAGGGAATTCCTTTAAGCAAAAAAAAGACTGAAAGTTCTCAGTTTTTCCTTTACAGCAATTCTTTATGCCATCTCGTTATCGCAGGTTCAGTGTCTCAACCAACTTGCCTTTTTTACATACATACCTGCAGTCTGGTTGCCGTCTAAAGCAGTGACAGTATTCTTCACCTGGCAGAATTATAAAATTCGCTGACTTGCCGATATCCACCCAATAATCATGGGTAATCCCAAATGCCATTAACATAATAGGTAAATTTACGAAGGAATTTTGTAAACCTTAACTAAAATTCCTGACTATCACCGAATTTTACGTAAAGTTTAATCACATAACGTTCGAATAACCACATGTATTTTATTATGAATGGTTATTCATTTATTGTTTAAACGTGTTATATTTTATATGTTAGACATTGGAAATCTAGATATTTTAGGGAGGAAGAAACATTATGCTGAAACCTGGGGATGTATATACGTGGGAACGGACCTTTACTGAAGAAGAAACGTTACAATTCGCTGAACTTTCAGGAGACCAAGGCAGACATCATATGGAACGCGATGAAAAAGGGCGATTAATGGTACATGGATTATTAACAGCAAGTATAGGGACTAAAATCGGAGGCGATTTGAATTACATCGCCCGTGAAATGGTCAATGAATTCATTCGTCCTGTATTTACAGGCGACACCATTACATGTGAGTTAATTTTGACAGAAGTAGAACAGATGGAAGGTTTCAAAAAAATTGCCCTTAAATTCGTTTACCGCAATCAAAAGGAAAAGGAAGTTTTGATTGGGACAAGTCACGGTATTATCAGGGATTAATCGGAGCCAAGGACGGATTATCCTATGTGAAGGTCGAATTAATCTGGTGAAGGTCGAATTAATTAATCGCACGGTCGAATTAATCTAGTGAAGGTCGAATTAATCAATCGCACGGTCGAATTAATCTATGTGAAGGCCGAATTAATTAATCGCACGGTCGAATTAATCTAGTGAAGGTCGAATTAATCAATCGCACGGCCGAATTAATCTGGTGAAGGCCGAATTAATTAATCGCACGGTCGAATTAATCTGGTGAAGGTCGAATTAATCAATTAAAGGTTCACATTCAGCCATGTCAGCCTCCATCTGACTGTTATAAGCAACGGAAAAAGGACCAGTACCTGGTCCTTCAACTTTTCTTTCATTCTAATTAATGCTATGGGAATAAGACTGTACCGAATCATGCTGCTCCATAAAATCCACGTTCCATTCTCCAGACATAATCTTTCCTTCTCTTTAGCTGAAAATTGTTTCATAAAGCAGGAACAAATTCAGCCCGATAATAAGTACAGCGATAAGCCCGGCTATGCTGGAGGTGACTTTATGATTGACTAGATTGCCCATAACCTTTTTATTGCTCGTAAACATGATTAACGGAATTAGAGCAAACGCAATTCCAAACGAGAGAACCACTTGACTCATCACAAGTGCTTTAGATGGGTTTACTCCCCACAATATAATGGCTAAAGGAGGAACTGTCGTAATGACTCTTCTCAAATAAATCGGTATATGCCTTTTAATAAAACCCTGCATGACTACATCACCTGTCATCACACCAACGGAAGAGCTTGATAATCCTGCAAACAATAGTCCTATCCCAAAAAACATCGCCACAGAAGGTCCAAGCAGGGCACCAAATTGTTGATACGCAACATCTAAATCCTCAACAAGTATTCCACTTTTATGAAACAAAGCTGCTGAAACAATTACCATGGCGGCATTGATTGCACCTGCAATAAGCATAGCTATAATAATATCGATTAGCTCAAAACGAAAAATCTTTTTTCGTTCTAAATCGTTTTTACCGACAATTCTTTTCTGCGTTAAAGAAGAATGAAGGTAAATCGCATGTGGCATGACGGTCGCTCCAAGCATGCCCGCAGATAGTAAAATACTATCTACCCCCTCGAATTTTGGAGTGAAGAGTCCCAGAACAACTGCAGAAGTATCAGGTTTTGCATAAAAAACTTGAGCCCCAAATGCAATAACTACTACAAAAATCATGACCGTGATCAAGGCTTCGAATGTCCGATATCCTCTACGCTGGATTTCCAATATGGCAAAAGAGCCTATCGCCGCAATAATGGCAGATGTGATAAGCGGCAGATCAAAAAGCAAATAGATTCCGAGTGCCGCACCTATAAATTCAGCCAAATCGGTTGCCATGATAACCGCTTCAGCCTGCAGCCATAATAAGAAAGATGTCTTTTTTGAAAATCTCTCCCTGCATAGCTCAGGAAGATTTTTCCCTGTGGCAATTCCTAATTTAGCAGACAATGATTGGATTAGAACAGCCATTAAATTAGAGGCAAAGATAACCCATAATAATGTATAACCATATTTAGAACCTGCTGTAATATTTGTAGCATAATTCCCTGGATCAATATAGGCTACAGCGGCTATAAATGCTGGACCTAGATAAGGAAGCAGTTTTTTAATTCCCCTAGAAGAGGATTGATGTAATTCACCATAATCAGACATAACTATTTCAACTCCTTTTTACACGCAACTCAAAATGTTGCGATAGGTAAACTTTTTAAGTTATAAGCAAGTATATTCCTGAATCTTGAAAATGTCAAAAGGAACAAACTGATAATATTGGAAGCAGTTTTGCGGTAAAAGTTGAAGAACAAGCCTGATCGAGGGCGAATAATAAAATTAAAACCGGCTTAGTGAACATTGTCATTTCTCGATAGCATGTAATCTTTTTTTGGTAGCTAAAACAAAAAAACTGAAAACCTATTGGTGTTTCCAGTCGCAAAGGGGGATAGTTTAGACTCAGTTCCTCAAGCCCAAATAAAAATGTCTTTCAAGAGCTAAGCAAGTGTCTTAAGCAATGTAAAAACGGGGAAATCGTCGGAGAGCCAAGCCTTTTGTTATAAAGCTGCATTTTAATTACATTTAATTCGACCTTATTGAATACGACGCTGAGTAAAGGCTAAGGAAGTCAATAATGAATTAACTCTAATAGCACAAGGTTTTATAACACTTCTCCTCCAACCTTCAGAAATAAAAGGCCCAATAAAACTAGCAATAAAATACTTAGTGTCCAATAATCTAAACTCTTAAATTTTAATAGTTTAAAACGAGTTCTATTACGTCCATCACGATAGGCACGAGCATCAATCGCAAGCGATAAGTTTTCGGCCCTTTGAATGGAAGTTAATAACAATGGAATAATGACCGGAATATAATTCGTAATTCTTTTAACTTTGCTTTGATGATCAAACTGCACACCTCTTGAGCGCTGTGCATCAATGATGCGGTCTAGCTCCTGAATAATAGTTGGGATAAATCGTAATGCAATCGACAGCATTAAGGCAAATTGTTCTACTGGTACATGCAGTTTTTTTAGAGGTCTCATGATTGTTTCTAGACCGTACGCTATATCTAATGGCTTTGTCGTTAAAGTTAATAATGAAGTCATCAAAACAAGGAGGACAATTTTCAATAGGACGCGGCAACCTTCGACAATTCCTTCCATATAAATATGCAAGTAGCCAAATTGAAATATTAGATTCTCCCCTTTTGTTAAAAATAAATGATACACAAAAGTGAAGCTCAAAATAAATAGAATTGGCAATAATCCTTTTATAAAAAAGGATGGTGGAATTTTTGAACATGCTAGACAACCTAAAACAAGACAAGTTACTAGCACATAACTTATATAACTATGTAAGAAAAAAACCAATAACATAAAAATAGCTATGGCCATTAGTTTTGTTCGCGGGTCTAAACGATGTAAGATGGAATCTCTAGCGACATACTGACCAATAATGACATTTTCAATCATATTGGTATCTCCTTCCCTTTAGAAGTGTAAGCACTTGAGGCATCACATCTAATTCTTTCAAAGATGCTACCTGGATCCTTTGCCCTGTCACCTTCTCTATTGCTAGTAACAATTTCGCTGTATCGGGTATATCTAATCCCATGGATTGTAGTTCTTCCCTTTTTTTCAAAAACAATGACATAGGGTTCATTTGATATTGCAGCTTCCCTTTGTGTAACACAATGACTTCATCAGCATATTCCACTACGTCATTCATTTGATGTGTAATCAATATAACCGTATGATTGCCTTGTCGTCGCCACTCCTCTATGTTTTGTAAGATGCTCTGCCTACCGAGTGGATCTAATCCGGCAGTGGGTTCATCTAAAATAAGAATCTTGGGCTCTAACATAAGGACAGACGCAATCGCAACACGTCTTTTTTCTCCACCACTTAAATGAAGCGGAGATTTTTCTAGGTAACTTGCATCCAAGCCTACTAAATCAATTACTTGCTGTGCCTTATTTACGATAGCGTCTTTATGCAATCCTCTATTTCTAGGGCCAAAAGCTAGTTCTTTTAAAACAGTCGTTTCAAATAATTGGTGTTCAGGATATTGAAAAACAAGACCCACATCTGGAGAAATTGTCGGTTTTCCTTTTTTATTAGGTCTTATTAGCTTCCCATCCATCGTATTCTGGCCTACTGTCGGCCATAATAATCCTTGCATCACTTTGGCTAAAGTGGACTTTCCTGATCCCGTTTGCCCGATGATAGATACCCATGATCCAGATGGAATGGTACACGAGATATCTGTTAATACTTGTTTTACTTCGCGAGTTGCAGGGCTGTAATAATCATATTGAATATGCTCTAGCGCGAGTTCCATAAGTATTCTACCATCCCTTCTATATCCGTTATATGCATTGGCACTTCTACTTCCTCCTGCTGCATCTGCATTTTCAATTTTAATGCAAAGGGTAATTCCAAACGACAGTCTATTAGCATCTGTGGCTTATGGAAGATTTCAAGCGGGGTTCCGGTAGACACAATCTGTCCTTGATTAATTACTATCACTTTTGTTGCTGATAACACTTCGTCCATATGGTGCGTAATATGCAAAATGGTAATACCTTCATTATGCAATTGACGCATTATGGATATAATTTGATGTCTCCCATCAGGGTCAAGCATGGACGTAGATTCATCAAAAATAATGAGTTTTGGTTCCATTGCTAATATCGCAGCAATGGCCACACGCTGCTTTTGACCACCAGAGAGTTTATGTGGCTCAGTCTCTCGAAAAGGAAGCATCCCTACTTTTTCAAGTGCAGCCTCTGCTCTTTCTACCATCTCACTGGGAGGACAGGCGATATTTTCAAGACCGAAGATTACTTCATCGAATACATTGGTCGTAATGAGCTGTTCTTCTGGGTTTTGAAAAATAATGCCTATTGATTTGCGAATTATTGCTAGATTTTCCTTTTGTTTTGTATCTAGGCCTTGAAACAAAACTCTGCCTTTTTTCGGTAATATCAGTCCATCTGCCAATTTGGAGATGGTCGATTTACCAGAACCGTTTGGGCCGACAATTGCCACAAACTCTCCCTTTTCTATTTGAAAAGAAAGTTTTTGAATAACATGCTTCTTATTAGGATAAGAAAATGATACATCTTCAAAACATAGCATAATGGAAACCTTCTTTAATCAGTAGTTGTGTCACGATGTGCATGCCATTTTGCTAGGAGCATATCTGCAGTTAGCCCCTGATCATTTGAGAGCATTCTTTGTTTAGGCTTCTCCCAAACACTGATTTTCGAGCCGTTCACACCAAATACTTCACCTGTTAATTCCGAATCGTCGATAGTCGTTAATAAATATATAAGATGTGCCACTTCATCTGCTGTGCCTACTTGCCAAAAGGGTGGAAACACTTCGTCATTCGCAGTACATTTAGCTTGAATATACTCAATAACAGACTTTGTCATATCAGTGAGCGCTGCAGGAGAAATCGCATTGACCCGAATATGGTCTTTTTTCAGCTCTTCTGCCAAAGTCCACGTCATACCGAGGATTCCCGCTTTTGCTGCACTATAATTCACTTGACCAACTGAGCCTAATAAACCAGCAGTTGACGTCATATTGATGATACATCCGCCTTGACCGCGTTCCTTCATAACATTTATCGCTGCCTTTGTACAAGCGAAAGTACCCGTTAAATGAACGTCTATCACATCCTGCCATTGAGCTGCCGACATATTGATGCATTTTTTATCGCGCACGATGCCAGCATTGTTCACCAATATATCCAACTGACCAAATGCGTCCATTAGCTGAGGGACGATTATTTCACCGCTAGACACCGTTGCTATAGACTCACAGATCCCAATAGCCTGCCCACCCAATGTATGAATTTCTGATACGACTTGTGCTACTTTTTCAGGATTTGTTCCATTGACACCTACAGCTGCTCCTTCTCTTGCTAAACGTAATGCAACGCTTCGTCCAATTCCCCGGCTAGCTCCTGTCACTAATGCCACTTTCCCTGTTAACATCCTGGATCCTCCTCTAAAAACCATCAGTATCCCATTTACTAGCGTTGAGCTCTTGGCACACAAATCACAGTGAATAGCTTATTCACTATATACGAAACTGTTAATGAAAATGGAAGGCTTCACTCCTTCGAAAATCGTTCAACTAATGTGGCTAGCCCAAGTCCGCCACCAATGCCAAGGGTTGCAAGTCCTCTCATAAATGGCTGCCGTTTCATCTCTGCGCAGAGTCTGGTCATTAAAATAGCTCCTGATGCTCCATATGGATGGCCAATGGCAATGGCACCACCACCACGATTGACCTTTAATTGCGGAATGCCTAGACTTTGAATGGATGCTAATACTTGAGAGGCGAATGCTTCATTAAACTCAACTATATCGATATCATCGGCTGTTAGGTCATTCCTAGCAAGGAGTTGATTGACGGCAGATACTGGACCTATGCCCAAATAATTTGGGTCTACACCAACTGCTTGCGCATCAATAAATTTCATTAGTGGCTGCAGTCCTAGTTCCTCGCATTTTTCTAAAGACATTATTAAAACAAGCGCTGCACCATCGTTGATAGGACATGCATTTCCTGCTGTTACAACACCATCATTTTTAAATACAGGCAATAACTGCTGTAACTTTTCAAAGCTCGTATTGGCTCGTGGACATTCATCTTCACTAATAATGATTGAATCTTTACCATATTGAACCGTGATCGGTACTATTTCATCGGTGAATCGTCCTTCACGTTGAGATTTTACAGCCTTTTCATGGCTGCCTAGCGCAAATAAATCTTGTGCTTTGCGGGAAATCCCATATTTCTCTGCAACATTTTCAGCCGCAATACCCATATCTGGATCGCCTATACTGTCTGGTGAAAAACGAGCACGCATATAAATTTCCGGCGGTTGATAGGTATAAAGCGAGGTTGGCTTTTTCATTCGCCAAGGTGCTCGACTAGTGCTTTCAACTCCACCTGCTAAATAAATATGACCTGCTCCGCTTTGAATCATACGGGCAGCCTGGTTCACTGCTTCTAACCCAGATCCACATTGACGGTCGACAGTCACACCAGGTACCGTGTAGGGTAAACCTGCTGTTAATAAAGCATTACGAGCAATATTTCCACCAGGTCCCACTGTATTACCAATGATCACATCATCAATCTCTGAAGCCGGAATATTATTTTCATGGATAAGGTGTTTTATGAGTGGTGCTAGTAAATCCTCTGGTTCTAGATTTTTGAATACACCACCTAATTTTCCTATAGGTGTCCTTTTCGCTTCTACAATAACAACTTCTCTCATCGGCACACCTCTATCATTTGTTGTTTTACAAGGTTACGCGCAATTTTCCCGCTACTAGTATAAGGAAATGCTGTGACTTCGATTAGTTCTTGCGGGGTTTTGTAGGATGCCAGATACTTCCGGCAATGGCTTTTTACTTCTTGTAAGTTGAGTGTGTATCCCTGTTTCCACTGTACAAGTACGATGACCTTTTCACCCCAGTAAGCATCAGGAGAACTTGTCACCATTACTGCTTCAATTTCCGGTAATTGCATCAATACCCGTTCAATTTCTTCCGGAAATATGTTCAGACCCCCACTTACAATCATGTTTTTTGCCCGACCTTCTATGTAAAGATAACCCTCTTCATCCCGCCTTGCGTAATCACCTAACTTTAACCAATTGTCTTTCAAAACATTATTTGTTTCATCCTCTTGCTGAAAATAACCCGAAAATATCATCTCACTTGAAACAAATAACTGACCCACTTCCCCTGTCTTCACTTCCGTGCCATCCATATCTCTAATTGAAATTTTCACTTGCGGAAATGGCTTACCGACTGTATCTGGCTTTAATCTATTATTTTGAGGCGTTAAATAGGAAATATAACTGGCCTCTGAAGAACCATAAAATTCATAAATATCCAGATTCGGAAATACTTCCATTACCCCTTCTTTAGAGGCTGCTGACCATTTTGCTCCTGAAGAAATAACCGCTTTTGGCACATAATAAGGATGCGGAGCCCTCACTGCGTAATCCATTATTGCTGAAATCATAGTCGGGACAAGGAAAATAGTTGTCTCTTCTACGTGCTGACAAACTTTCAGTACATCAGCTGGTGTAAATTTACGTATAATATGAAAAGTCGCACCTATAAACAATGTTTGGATTGCTGCAAATAATGACAATGAATGGACAAGAGGTCCCGGCGCTAATATATGGTCACAGAACTTGAGATTAAATACCTTATTCGTTGAATAAAAGCTTTCTAGCCAAGATAAATGTGTACGAATATACCCTTTTGGTGTACCTGTTGTTCCTGATGTAAAACCTAAAAATAAAACTTCATTTATCAATGGGGTTATAGGTTCTTCCGCTGCATTAGAAGCAAGCCAGTTTGAAAAATCGTCCTCCGTGCCATCTGGCTCAACTATTATAGTTGGAATACCTTCCTCTTCCACTTTATCCGCTAAACTTCCTTCGACAAACAACAAAGCAGGCTCACATTTTGTCAATACGTATCGAATTTCAGATGCACTCCATTTCGGATCAAGTGGCACAGGTATCAAACCAGCTTTGACTACTCCAACGAAGATTTGAATGAATTCAACACAATTAGACATTAATATGGCTATATTCGATTTTGATGAATGTTCCACATTCGACAAGCCATTTGCAATTTGATTCATCGAGTCAACTAAAGCACTGTATGTTAGTTGTCGAGTTCCAAGCTGCACTGCCACTTTTTCAGGACAGATGTCTTTGTACATCGTTATTTGGTCAGTTATATTCATGTTATTATTACCTTTCATTCACTTTATGCAATCCAAATAAAGAAGAAAACCGTCCCACCATTTGTAGTCATTATTCCTCTTCTGCTGCTGCCAGTCGTTCTTGAATTGGACTCACTGATTTTAATTGCACAGCAATTATCGCTGCAATGAATGCTTTAATTAAATCCCCTGGTAAAAACGCAATACTCGCCATTAAACCTGCCCATACCGATGTATTTGTAATAAGAGCCATAATAGGTGCACCAATTAAGTTAATCAAAAGCACCCCGCCAAATATGTTAACGATAACGACTTTCCATGTTTTGACGTTGGACCAGACTTTTTCAGTGAAGTAACCGATGATAAAAGCAGCTAGCGGCCAACTCCAAATATACCCTGCTGAAGGCCCCACCAATACAGCAAGTCCACCACGGCCACCTGTTAATAACGGCGCACCAATTGCAACCAATACTATAAAAACTATTAAACTCAATCCGCCCATTTTTCTACCTAAAAAGCATCCCGCAAGCATAACGCCTAATGTTTGTGCAGTAATTGGTACCGGTATGAATCCTAAAGGAATTGGAGGGATTAACCCTAAAACTCCGATTAATGCTGCAAACAATGCTGAATAAACCATTTCTTTGGTTGTCATATAATTTCCCTCTCCATTTGCACTATACAAATTAATCAATTTTGCATAGTAACCATTTTAAAAATATTAAATCCCTAAACATTCGAAATAGATTGAATTCTTTTATACATACATTTGATTAAGGTTTAGACCGGTCGACCTCCATGCCTTGTTTAAATAATAATAGTAGAAAAGATTTTTGTAAACCACATTTTTTTTAGTTAACACATATTATATATATCAGCTTTTTAACTATTAGATTGGAATACAAAAAAATCACAAAAGGTTTTAATTGTTAAAATGCTTGAATTCCGATAACGAATAAGAGGAAAACGAATGGGGATATAAAAACGTGAAATGTAAAACCCCCTTGCCGCGTGGCAGGGGGGCACTTATTAATTCTCTTTAAACGGCACCGCATTGTCTCTCAATTTCTTCAGAAAACAGTTTTTGCAGACTTTTGGTAATCGGTCCTGGTTCTCCATTAGCAATCGATTGTCCATCGATGTTAATAATCGGTGTCACTTCTACACTTGTACTCGTGTAGAGGACCTCATCAGCTGCCATCATTTCCTCGACTGTGAAGGCTTCTTCGACATAGGGAATATCATTATCGGCGCATAGTTTTAGCATCACCTGACGAGTAATCCCATTCAGAATCAAGTTGGTGGCCGGATGCGTTTTCAATGTCCCATTCACCATGATAGCGACGTTAGATGAACTTCCTTCCGTTACCGTCCCATCACGATGCTGAATTGCTTCGTCACAGCTAGCTTCCACTGCTTGTTGCTTAGCCAATATGTTACCTAGTAGATTCAAGCTTTTAATATTACAGCGCAACCAGCGGATGTCGTCGGTCGTCACGGCCTTGACCCCAGGCTTCACTTTTCCTGTATAGGGCATTTCTTTCGTATAGGCGACAAAGACCGGCTCCACCTCATTAATTGGAAAAGCGTGAGTGCGCGAGCACACTCCCCTCGTCAATTGCATGTAGACAATCCCGTTCCGTAGTTTATCTTCAGCGATTAGTTCTTTAACTCGAGCTTCGATTTCCGCTACAGTAAAAGGGACCTTCAGCTGAATCATTTTTGCACTGTCCATTAGACGGTTTACATGCATATTACTCGCAAATACTTCGCCGTTATAAACTCGAATGACTTCATATATCCCGTCACCAAATTGATAACCTCGGTCCTCAATATCAACCTTTACGTCCGACCTTGTTTTAAGTTCGCCGTTATAAATGATTTTTCCCATGTCTTTCTTTCTCCCTCTCAGCCTCTTATTTAGCTAATTCATGAATGGCACGTGCATAAATCGCTGTTGCCTTAAGCATATCTTCAATAACAATATATTCATCCTTTTGATGCGCAATATCTTCACTGCCTGGGAATAGAGGCCCGAATGCGACGCCTTCCTTCAATGAACGGGCATAAGTGCCACCGCCAATTGAAAGGAGTTCTGCTTTATCACCGGTCTCTGCTTCATACACTTGCTGCAGCGTCTTAATCAGGAAACTTTCGCTGTTCACATAGTGAGGCGTTGAATGCGAATTAGACTCCACACGCAAATTATATGCTGCAAGTCTTTCTTCTAATGCCGCTTTTTGCTGTTCCCATTCAAATGTTACCGGGTAGCGCATACTGAAGCCAATGGAACTGTCACCCTGTTTGGAATAGTTGAATACTCCGGCATTAACCGTCAATTCACCTGTTTGCTCATCTGTGTAAGCCACACCTAAATTATTTCCACGGGAATCTTCAAACAAATAATTCTTAATGAAAGTAAAGTAGGATTTCGCATGCGGATCAAGTGTTAGGTCTGCTAAAAATACAGCTAGATACATACCTGCATTGACTCCATTTTTCGGCTCCATTGCATGAGCTGAAACGCCGTTCAGTTCTAGAAGCACTTGATTTTTTTGTGGTACGGCTTGCCCCTTCAACGAATATTTTTGAAGATAATTTTGATAGTTTGTCACAACTTCAGCGGGATTTACAGCTTCCACTGTAGCCGTTGCGAAATCTGGTACCATATTCGTTCTTCGGCCTGATGAAAATTCAATAACATTCACTTCTGAGTTCGTTCCATTGCCTGCATCGGCTGGATGTATAACTGAGAAATCCCAGATTCCCTTTTCCGCACTGATGATTGGGAAGTCAGCATCTGGCGCAAAGCCCATCGAAGGCATTTCTTCCACTTCAAAATAACGGCCAACACAGCGCCAGTTTGATTCCTCATCCGTTCCGATAATCATCCGCACACGTTTGTTCAAAGGCTTACCAATCTCCCTGACAAGCTTCATTGCATGATAGGCAGCCATCGTCGGCCCTTTATCATCGATTGCCCCACGAGCATAAATACGACCATTACGGATCTCAGCGCCAAACGGATCCGAACTCCAGCCATCTCCTTCAGGAACAACATCGACATGACATAAAATACCGATCAACTCCTCGCCTTCACCCATTTCAATATGACCGGCGACATTATCGACATTCTTCACAGTAAAACCGTCTTTTTCGGCTAACTGAAGCATGTAATCAAGCGCTTCCTTTACCCCTTTACCAAATGGAGCCTCTTCTGTCGGATGTTCTTCATCCAGTACGCTTTTTATTTTTAATAAATTTTGCGTATCCAGTAGTATGTCCATTTTCCGTTTCTCAACTTCTTCACGCCAATTCATTTCACTCAAAATACGACAACTCCTCTTTTATATATATTTTTTTATTTTATCACTTTTATTATCTGATTCGCCAAGCGTTGATACCTTTTTTAAGTATTCCCGTTTTATCACCAACGTCAAACTACTGTCAAAATGACCGTTGCAACTAAAAAACACCCTCTCTCAATTATAAGAGGGTGTCTTCACTAAACTCTCTTCGTCCATTAGAATCATTATTTTTCTGTTTAACCTCGGGATGTATAACGCTAAAAATAAGGAACGACCTAAACTGAATATAAGAAAGGCAAGCCATAATCCATGATTGCCATGTTGAGGGACGGCCAAAAACTGGACAAACAGAAAGGCCAGCAGCGCAAGAAGCATGGAGTTCCGTACAGGAACAGCTTCAGTAGCACCCGTAAACACTCCATAGAAAATGAGTCCGATAAAGGCTGTGAATGGGAATATGACTATCCAAAGTCCGTATACATGGGTCAGTTCAATGACTCCTGGGATATTCGTGAAGAGCAGAATAATTTTATCGCTAAATAACCAGTATAAAACAGCAAGTATGAGAGAGGAATACAGGCCCCATTGCGCTGAAAGAGCTAGCGTTTTTTTATAAAGGTGTACATCTCTCGAACCAATGGCTTTCCCAATCAGAAGACTCGATGCATTTGCAAAACCATCAAAGCAATATGCCATCAGATAGTGAATTTGAATGAGTACAGCATTGGCTGCCAAAGTCTCTGTCCCAAAAGTGGCTCCTTTGGCCGTGAAAAGATTAAAAACCGTAATCAAACAAATTGTCCTGATAAATAAATCCCTGTTCACCACCATCATTTTTTTCAAGGAAGTATAATCGAATCCCGCTCGTAAAGAAAAGGTTTCAGGTATGGAAACTACCTTCCTAATCACCAACAAACCAACGAAGAAAGCTGCAATCTCTGAAATCAATGAAGCCGTAGCGACTCCTGATACAGACCAGGAAAACCTATTTACAAAAAGCAAGCACAGGACAATATTGATCAGGTTCATGAAAACTTGAATGAACAGAGATGTTTTTATGCGGGATTTTCCAATTAACCAGCCTAGAATGACATAGTTCATTAACGCAAAAGGCGCACCCCAGATCCGAATACTGAAATAGTCAGATGCAAAGGCGGCAACATCCGATTCCGGCGTGATTGCAGCTAAGGAAACATTTAAAATGGGCTTCTGAATTACGATAAAAAGAAGACCGATAATTGCCGCTATCATAAAAGGACGAATCAAGGCCATCAAGCTTTGTGTCTCATCCCTAGCCCCCTCTGCTTGTGCAGCGAAGGCAGATGTACTAACTCGCAGAAAACCAAAAAGCCAATACATCGTATTAAAAATAATGGTTCCAACAGCTACACCGCCGATATAAGCAGGATCACTCAACTTTCCAACCACAGCCGTATCAACCGCCCCAAGCAAAGGCGTGCTCATTGTCGAAATCGTAAGAGGAATGGCCAAGGATAGATACATTCTGTGATTCATCAATAAATTACCTCCTTTTTACATAAAAGACTTCTCAAACGCCTGAAAGACAAGAAATGGAATGAGGTTATAAAATTTTGTATTGAAAGTACAAAAAGTTTGCAGTATTCGATTTTAATCACTAGAATTGAACATATGGTACTCATCAACAAAAGTTGCTAGGAAATATATATTGCTTTTCTCAAAGGAGGTCCATGATATCGTGCGAAAGGATCTACAAGGTTGCTGGTGAGTATTATCAAATAGAACGGTTAAGCTATTTTTGTATATTGACAATTTACGGAATCAAAATTTGAATATTAAAAGATTGACAACGCTTTCAACTATACCTGTATGTTTTGTTTTTGAACCAGGGAGTGGGAAGTCTATTTAAATATATCAACTTTCCCAGATTTACAACATCTTTTTTCCCAGCAAGAAAAAGGCAATGTGTAAACGGAAAAATAAAATGCTTGACGGATTCATAAAGGAGTTATAGTATTGCTCGTTGATCATACAACTTTTGCACTATGCGTGGTCATATTGTCCAGCTTTTAAAAATCTATTAGGAGTGATTATGATGGGAAGATTAACTAATAAAGTGGCACTTATTACTGGAGGAGCATCCGGTATGGGTAGAGAAATGGTAGACCTATTCACAAAAGAAGGAGCTCAAGTTATTGCTGCTGACATCAATGAAAAAGCTGTTGCAAAAGTGAACGAGCTAGATAATGTCTATGGTACACTTCTTGATGTATCTTCTGACGAAAGCTGGAAAAAAATGATGGATACTGTTATTGAGAAATTTGGTAGAGTTGACATCCTAGTCAACAATGCTGGAATCTCAACAGAAAAACAAATTAATGATACAACATTGGCTGATTGGCAACTAATGTTAAGTGTTAACGGATTTGGACCTTTCCTTGGTATGAAACATGTTGTTCCTTACATGGTTGAAGAAGGAAAAGGCGCTGTTGTAAATATTTCTTCCTTTACAGCTCAAATCGGTATGGGTTTAAACGCTTATTCAGCATCTAAAGGTGCTGTTCGTGCTATTTCTAAGGCTGCTGCAACACAATATGGCCGCATGGGCGTCCGTGTTAATGCCATATTCCCTGGTATTATCGAAACACCAATGACACAAAAATTAGAAGAGTCAAAAGAACTTGTAAACCAAATGGTTAAAGCGACTCCATTACAACGTTTAGGTCAACCAGCTGATATTGCAAATGCAGTGCTTTACCTAGCATCTGATGAAGCTTCATACGTTACTGGTGCTGAGCTAGTTATCGACGGTGGATATTCTGCTCAATAATAAAAGTTAACAATAAACAACCCCGTTTCTGAAATTCAAAAACGGGGTTGTTTTGTTTCATTATTTTAAAACTCGGGCCCACTTAAGGAAGTCAGTTCTCCCCCAAATAATTTAAGTTAAGACACCAATAAAATAGCCAAAAGCTGTAAATACAAAACACCAGCTGAAAGCTCCTGCACCTGCGAAAATAATATATTTTCGTTTCCCCATCCCGTTCATCCCAGAAAAATAACTGGCGAAGTGGCGAACACCTGGGATGAAATATGCAATAATAATGGTCCACGGACCGTATTTATTGAACCATTTCTCCAGCCTTTCCAGCCTTGCCGGAGTCATCTTAATCCACTTGCCGTGCTTTCTCAAAAAAGGCTTGCCTACCTTTTTACCAATAAAGTAACTGACCAGCATTCCAGAAATCGACCCAAGAAAACTGACGAGGAATGCCCCTTGGACATTTAAAACAGCAATGGACGACAAATAGCCGACAAAAGTCATCATAAACTCATCAGGTACCGGCAAACCAATAATTCCGAGGGCCAGCAGTCCATATATCGCAAAATAACCATAGTTTGATATTAAATCTTTTACCATGTCCATCTCTAGTACTCCATCTCAGACACCCTTTTAATAAAGTAATCCAATTTCTGATACGGGCCTGGTTAACGTGATTACTTCTTTATAATAGGATAACCTAATTTAACCCATATAAGTTGGTTTTAATGAAAAAAGAAAAAAAAGAGAATACACAAACTCCAAATTGGTTTATTAAGGAAGATTTAAATTACAATGATAGAAACTGAATGAAGAAAGGTGATAAATATGCTGATTAAAAAAGTGAGTCTTATTGCGAGTGACATTGCTGAAATGAAGAAATTTTATGTCGAATTGCTAAATGCCAAATTGCTAGACGAGAGTCATCATGGCTTTACTATAAAAGCAGGGGCAAGCGAATTGGCTTTTACAGAAACAAAAAACGGAAGTAAACCCTTTTATCATTTTGCCTTCAATATCCCGTCCAATCAATTTCAAGAAGCGAAGCAATGGATCAAAGCACGGACTTCTTTAAATACGGAAGATGGCGATGATGAAGTTTACTTCAGCCACCTCAATGCACACTCGCTATATTTCACCGATCCGACCGGCAATATTGTAGAGTTTATTGCCAGGCATTCAATTGCACCAGAAAGTGAAGTGCCTTTCTCAATGGATTCTTTATTAAGCATTGGTGAGATTAATTTAACAACTGCCAAAATCGATGCGATCGGCCAGCAACTAATCGACTTTGGTATTTCCCCCCGGGATAACGGCACTTTGAATCCTAATGGCATTTCTTTCATGGGCAGCAATGGTGTGTTCATTTTATTAAGCAAACCGGGACGGCGCTGGTTCTTTTCAGACCGGGCTGCAGAGATTCACCCATTAACAATCGAAGTAGATCCTGGGAAAACGATTCATCAAGATGAAAATGGGAACATTCGGTTCATCTCTTCACCGATATAAGTTTTTCCAACAATAAAGCGGACTCGACAATCGAGTCCGCTTCCTTTTATTTTACAATTTTTATTTCCTTGATCGGCCAATACACTAGATTCGCTTTGCCGACAATTTCGTCGACGGAAATCGTGCCGATTTCACGGCTATCCAAACTATTTTGGCGATTGTCCCCCATAAGGAACAGCTGATCATCTGGCACTGTCATGCTGCCGGTTATATCCTCGAGCTTGAAAGAATCGGTCAGCGGCACGCCTGCCATCTGATTCTTATATTTGTCTAGGTAGGGTTCTTCATATGCTTTTCCATTAATATAAAGCGTATCATCTTTATATTCTATATGGTCACCTGGCAGACCGATGACCCGTTTTATATAATCTTTATCTACCGTTGCATGAAAAACAACAATATCAAACCTGTCAATACTATCGATGTTTGTTCCAAACTTATTAAGTACAATTCGTTCGTGGTCTTGTAGTGTTGGCATCATTGACTCACCATCTACGACAATAGGTGCAAAAATATATGTTCGAATTAGAAAGGCCAGAATGACTGCAATCCCGATCGCTTTTATCCATGAAAAAACTTCTTTTCTTTTTTCCAAACGAAGTCCCTCTCTCTGTTTTTTATTCATGTCATTATATCATAATCCATTCATAATCACGTCATACAAATACCCACATTTTGCACTTTATCTATCACTTCCATTTTTCATACTGAACTTCGATGCTTCCCCACTCGATTTCCCGACGTTGCATTTGTGTCGGACAAATACCATTATATGTACGTACTTTCTCATTAATTTCTTCAATTCGTTTGGTTAATTCTGATTCAGATGAATTCATTTTTTTTAATCGAACCACGTCAGATAGCTCTCCCCGGATTTCTTTTTGCCATTTAATCCAAAGCGGAAGGAAACCGGCGTCTTTGGCCTTCGTTAAGAAATTATCATACATATTTCCCGATAATGCCGACTTCGGAAGCGGTTTTCCAAAGCCAGGATTATTCTTCAGACCGCCGTCCTTTTCATAGTCCCGAAATATCTGATCCATCCAATTTACATGACCCTCTTCTTTGCCCATTACACTATCTCCCCCCAGACAACTTCGATATTACATCTATTTACAATTATAACATTTAAATCAATATTTGCTCATATACACCAACCAAGAACTTCATTTATTAAGCTCTTTCTACTATTATAATTACATTGTTCTGCCGAAAACATTCCAGCATGCATCCGCATTCAAGCAAAAAGGGATTCCAATATTCCGGAATCCCTTGTTTTCTATCTATTTAACTGTGATTTTCCTTTTTACTAATGCCTTGTTTTTGGACTTATCCGTAACCGTATAAGTCAATGTATAGGTACCCTTTTTCTTGGTATTTACGGTCCCTGTGATTTTGATCTTACTTGTTAAACTGCCATCCAAATTATCTTTCGCCGTTACCCCTGATTTAGGGTTAAATTCCGAGTTATAGCTAATGGTTTTATCTTTGGCTCCGGAAATGACTGGCTTGGTGCTATCTATGGTGATCTTTCTCGTAACAGTTGTAACATTCTTCGATTGATCAGTGACTGTATACTTTAATGTATACGTTCCTTTTTTCTTTGTATTTACCGTACCCGTTACCTTGATTTTACTAGTCAAACTGCCGTCTGCATTATCATTAGCACTCACGTTTGTTTTTGGATTAAATGAAGAATTAAGTCTGATTGTTTTATTTGCGGCACCTGAAATCACTGGCTTAACATGATCATATACTGTTATTTCCCTAGTAACTTTTGCGACATTTCCCGCTTTGTCAGCTACAGTATATGTTAAATTGTAAGTTCCAATTTTCTTAGTATTTACAGTACCTTCAACACTTATGGCGCTTGTTAAATCACCATCAGATTCATCCTTAGCTTTTACGCTCGATTTAGCGTTAAAAGTTGAGTTGAACGGAATGGATTTACTGGCTGCACCTGAAATGACAGGTTTAACCGTATCCTTAATTGGCACACCAGGACTTGATTGTTTCTTCGCAATGTAAGCTGATGAAACATAGCCCTTCACCTTTTGATCTTCAGTTTGTACGGGGTACCAGACAAATTTATTAATCTTAGAACTGTCATAGACAAAATCCCCGCTGATGACCAAGTTTGTACCGTTTGGCACGGTATTGGAACCTGACGAAGTATTTGCTTCTTTCCGTATTCTCACATCTAGTGTCGTCACCACTTTGTCTCCTGCCTTGAACCAATAAGCAGAGTCATGCGTTTGATCGGCCAGTGTGTATTCCAGCATTTTAAAGGTGATATTTTCAGTGCTTTCACGATCATATTGAAAGTCGGATGTTCTGAATGGATATTTTGCTAGTTTTGTATCATTCAAATAACTTTGTTTTTCTATCTCAGCAAAAACCTCTTCTTGATATGCATTCGTATTTATTTTCCCAGTTTCCTGGTAAAGAGGACTGTTCACAGGTTTTGTCCCATTGTATGCCATGACAGGGAAATACCAATTTTCAATAACTTTACGCCCTGCACCTTTGATTTTCGGCAAATCTTTTCTTGAATACATACTGCTCAGGACCTCGACGCCAGCTTCAATATTATAAACTATATCATTTTCCAACTTTTTCTGGTCATACCCACGTTTATCGGTAAGCTGCATAAGACCGATACCGCCATCGTCGGATTTAATAGGTTTGCCAGCATCATTAAATTGCCTCCATTCCCCGTTTTCCTGCGTAGCCACGGCTTTTACCACTTCAGGGGGGATTTCAGCTTTTAATGCTGAGTTAGTGAGTAAGCAGTTAATCTGTGGATAGGAAGGATTTACGTTCGGTTGAATCTCACCAAATGATGAGCATACATTGGTTAATTCAGACGCTGCAAAAGCCTGTCCATTGAACAAACTGAATGTTAAACAGGTTACTATTCCAGCCTTTACTAAAGGTAACTTCATGAATCAAACTCCAGTCTATTTATATTTAAATTTATAATAATTCTAACATGATAATCTAGTAATTGTAACGATTACTGGAATAAAATTGGTTTTTTGAAATCAAATTCCTAAAAAGGATAAACAATTTGTTTATTACCTAGAACAAAAGAAGCTGACTCACATTATCGAGTCAGCTTCTTTCTTTTTCAATCACAAGAATATGTATTTATTATGGTTAAAATTTTTCCTATCTTATGGTTAGATTTTTCGGCGCTATGTGGCTATTCTATTATACAATCACATCTACCGGTTCACTCGGTTTCCGCACCAGACACATGATACCCGGCACGATGAAGAAGATAAGGGGCCATACATGAAAGATGGTCAGAATGCCTGTAATGATGAATAAGATTCCGGCTGCCTTCACTTTGCCGCTTTTTACTAGAAAGATAGCAATCAGGCCGCCAGCCAATGCAATAAACAAGGATATAATCCCAGCCCATAATAAGCCAATAAAAAACTTGATTGACATATCCATATCAGACGTTGAAAACTCTGACTCTGTCATTAATGAGTAGTCTACTATTTCTGTTACATCGATACTGTTGATATAAACCGCTGCTATAATCGTCACGATTAATGAAATCGCAGCGATACTCACGCCAATAATACTTAATACAAATTCCCATGTCCGTTTCAATTCATTCGCCTCCCTAGAAAAGTTACTTATATATAATACCCAATCTGGGAAGGAATAAAAGACTTTTCTTAAACATCCTCAGGCTTTTTTTGAGAGCATAAACACGGCTCTGCTATTCTATTATTATTTTTTCTTCACTTCATCAATAAGGCTAATAAGACAAATGCATAATAAAATTAATCCGATAAACGTACCATTGGAACTTGGTTCTTCACCAAAAAATACAGGTGATATGAAAAAATTTAATATAAATATGATTATTGCGAGACTAACTAATACTCTATTAATGAAAAACACCCACCCTTCCATAAGACTAGTTCCGAAGCTACAGGATTGAATTGAAGAAGACTCATAAAGGCATATAAAAAAACGACTCAGATATAGAGCCGTTAATCATCCTTCTTTTTTAACTGTTCGTTTAATTTATCTACTTTATTTTCTAAATGATGCATTTTTGTCATGTGTTTTATAAAGAAACGGAAAACCTTCACAACCATTACGACTAAAAGTACAAGAAGAGCGAGGTAAAATAATTGCCATAATATATCACCAATATAATTCATAATATCACCACCTGAAATTAAATGATTAACCATCGCTTAGTTACTAAAACCTTGTAAAGAAACTAAAAGGACAAATAAAGCTACTAAGATACAAACATACCCTCGAACTTTTCGGTCATTCCGAAGTTTTTCTATTCCCACAAACAACACAAAAGCTCCTAATAAAAATAAGGTGTATGAAGAGTAGTCTACATTCCTAGGATCAAACTATAAGATGATAGGGCTATTATACTAAACACCAACGAAATTTGAATCTTTATCAGCAACAAATCCCCTCCAAAGAAAAAGCATACCATTTATCACCATTATTTTGGCTGGAAAATGGAAAAAAGGCTCTGTATCAGAGCCTAAAAACATTCCTATTCACAATCAAAGCCACCAATTGCTCGACAGACGGTTCATGCGGCATTATATCCGGCGTAAACCCAAAGTCTTTAAGTTTCCTGCAGGTACTTTTCCCGATTACCCCGATGGTAGCTTGAGTTAACATCCCGCTAACATCAACGCCTGCCTTGTCCCCATAATCCATCAGCATATCCACTGAATGCTGATTAGAAAAAAGAACCGTATCAACAGCATTTTCTTCTAGCATTCTCGGAAGAATTTCAAGAAATCTTTCATCCACATATTTTTCGATAGATTGAAAATAGTCCTCGTCCCCATAATTTGGATCCAAGTGTTCCTTTTTCCGATCTCCTATAATCAGCAGAGTTCCGTCTTCCGTCATCTCTGATTTGAGAGCTGCAATTAACCCGCGTTGCTGTAAGACTTTCTTCGATTTCCTCGATACCACATAAAGCTTGGCCGAAATTTGGCGGAAGTCTATAGCATACTCTGTGAGTAAATCTAAAAACCCATGAACACTCTCTGGTGAGGTAAAGAGCATCCGATCATACAAAAGGAAAGATAGCAGCTGACTTTTTTTAGCTTTTACTTTTGTCGTAATCCATTTAGGAAACTCGATGACATCGCCCCCAAGTTCATAAAGGTTCTCCGCCAAGGAACTTTTTGTCGTTCCCGTTCTAGCTACTAAAAACTGCTGCCCATATAGTGGTTTCTTTTCAAACCATTGCAGCCTTTTTCTTAGTAAAATGATATCCCCGACCAAGGTGATAGCCGGGTTCTGAAGCGACTTTTCACTTACCATTTCCACTATATTGGCCAGGGTCCCCTCCACCGTTTCTTGTCTTCCATAGGTGCCCCATTGAATGACGAGTACCGGCGTGTTCTTTGATTTTCCATGACTGATCAAGTTTTCACAGATATTCGGAAGATTGGCTACTCCCATATAAAATGCAACGGTATCTACACTATGTACAAGCCCAGTCCAATCTATTTCCTGTTTGGTACGTTCATGGCCTGTCACCATCGCAAAGGAACGTCCATAATCCCGATGGGTCACGGGGACTCCTGCATACATGGAAGCGGCAATGCTCGACGTAACTCCTGGAATGATTTCAAATGGAATGTCTTTTTCTTTCAACGATTCCGCTTCCTCCCCAACTCTTCCAAAAACGGCAGGATCGCCGCCTTTCAAACGGACGACATTGTGTCCTGCCAGCGCTTTGGAAACGAGCAGCTCATTGATTATCTCTTGCCTAATGCCCTTTGTATAAGGCGTCTTTCCACAATACATCAATTCACAATGAGGAGGAGCAGCTTCCAAAAGCTTCGGATTGAGCAACCGGTCATATAAAATCACATCCGCTTTTTCAATCGCTCTTTGCCCTTTGACGGTAATCAGACCTTCATCGCCTGGACCTGCCCCCACAAAATAGACTTTCCCCTTGGCCTTGGTCATCACTTCACCTCTATCTTCTTACTTACTTGAAATGGCATGATAATATTTCACCAGTTCGATTAATGCACTACCCATTCTTTGATCTTCTGGATAAATGACCCGCTTGATGCCTTCATCGATTACGACCTGCGCCGTTACTTTTCCAACTGCAAGAGCAATCACATCGGATTTAAACCAGTCGATTATTTTATCTTCCACACCTTGTTCACGGGCAAATTTCATCAAATTACGAGGCTGCGGTGCGCTCGTGAACACGACAGAATCTATTTTCCCTCCAAGAATTTCTTCGATCAGCTGCTGCATCGTTTCTGTTTCCGGCGGAATATGTTCGTATGGAAGAATTTCTTTATGCTCTACCTTTTGTTCATCCAACCAATTCATTAAAAGAGGTGCCGGGTCCCCGTGCAGTTGCAATGCGACCTTTACATCTCCAAACAAATGGCCCTCTAGATTGCGAACGAGCCCTGCCGTACTGCCATCATCGTCACGGATTAATGGCTGCAGGCCTAGTTTTTTCAGCATATTCGCCGTTTTATAACCACGAGCTGCAATTTTCATAGACTGCAAAGCTTCTATAAAACGAGCCTCTGCTTCCATCTTCACAGCGGTTTTATATAGAAGTTCCGTTCCCACTCCAGTCGTGAGAATGATCCAATCATACTCTCCTGCAATTAAACGGGTGACATCCTCCTCTAGATGAGAATCATCAAGGAAGACCGTCCCCTGTGCTGGACGAACTAGCGGTACGCCCCCAAGATTATGAACAATTTTACTTATTTCTTCTGTTTTCCTCGCTCCCAATAGAGCAATGGTTCTGCCGTTAAGCTTACTCATTCATAACCCTCCATATGTATATTCAATTTTGAAACCTCTTAGCTATCTCACCTATTATACAAATTTTCAGTCTATGAAACTATAGAAAACAAAAGACTCTTCATTATCTTTCCATAATTAGATACACAATCCTATCAGTCCAAGGTCTTAACATTCATTTTGAAAGAAGTAAAAAAGAGACCCTGATTTCGGGTCTCCGTTTTCATATCTGCTTTATTTTTCCGGTACGTTACAAGAACCGTCCGTACAAGCTTCACCTGTTGCTGGATCATTCACCATTTGAAGCGGATTTTCCTCAGCCCATACCTTTTTCAGCGTATCCAGGAACGCCTCTGTTGGCTGAGCTCCTGAGATGCCATACTTGCGATTAATGACGAAGAATGGGACACCTGTAATTCCAAGCAGGCTTCCTTCTTGCTCGTTCCCTCTAACCTCCGCCGTGAATGCAGTGCCTGCTAGCATGGTTTCTGCCTCAGACTTTTCAAGGCCGGCCTCTTCAGCCAAACTAGCCAATGTAGCATGATCACCAATATGTTTGCCTTCCGTAAAGTATGCTTTAAAAAGGCGTTCATTCATTTCATTATCTTTACCTTTTGATTCAGCAAAATGCATCAAGCGGTGAGCATCAAACGAATTCGTTAAGACCACTTTGTCAAAATGATAATCGAGTCCCAATTCTTTAGCCTGTTGGGTCAGATTTTGGCTGCTCGCTTCTACTTCCGCTTGCGACATGCCATATTTCTTCGAAAGCATTTCATTCGAGGTCATCTTAATATCACGTTCAGCCTCCGGGTTCAACTCAAAACTGCGGAACGAAACCTCTACCTGATCTTTATTTTCAAATTGGCTCAAGGCCTCCTCGAACCGACGCTTTCCTATATAACAAAACGGACATTGATAATCCGACCAAATTTCTACCTTCATGTAAAAACCCCCTTCATTTAATGCAATCACATTAAGCACATTATATAATCTTGGGTATCCTCTTGCAAGGATATTACCCTAGACACTCTTTTTCAAAATTGGCAAAGTCGACTTTTTTCATAAACTCTTCTAACGTATACCCCTTTAATAGGCGCAATGTTTCCTGTTCTGCTTCATTCATGATTTCTTCCAAAGCCGTATCCAACTGCTTCCCAACTTCCCCACATTCACTCGTTTCCATACAAACAAGACATTCTGGGCGTACGGCTTGATACACATCCGCTAAAGTCAGCTGAGAGGCAGGCACTTTCAAACTATATCCACCATCGCGCCCTTCCTTTGTTTCGACAATCCCTGCAACAGCAAGCTGAGCCATCACTCGGCGTAAAAACGTCGCATGTGAATTCACCTTTGAAGCTATCGCTGAACTCGTCAAAAGCTTCCCGCTTTGAGCAAGCCAAACCAGTGAGTGAATGGCAATAGCAAATCGCGGCGGCCCAATTTGATTATTTCGATTACCTGAAGACATGCTTATCCCCCCTTACAAATCCTATCTCCACTTTTTACATGATATATGTAAGGCCATTATACTATGTTCCGTTCTTCCGAACAAATGACCCCAGCCTATTTGATAAAGGGAGCATTATTGATATACTTTTATAGTCTGAATTTTAAATCTTTAATGACAGGAGAACGTTCATGAATGGTAAATACCCATATTTACTCGTCATACTTGGCGCTATGCTTTGGGGAACAACCGGAACAGCTCAATCTTTCGCCCCTGATGGCGCCCACCCAATTGCGATTGGTTCCGTCCGCCTGGCTGTTGGTGGTACTGCCTTATTGCTCATTGCAATTTGGCAAAAAAAAATAACGCTACACAATTGGCCAATTAAAGAAACCATTTTGGCGACGCTAGGTATGGCATGTTATCAACCGCTATTTTTCACAGCTGTCAGCATGACCGGAATCGCCATCGGAACCATTATTACACTTAGCAGCGCCCCTATTATCGCCGGCTTCCTTGAATGGATATTTGGTAAAAAACGTCCATCACCGAGATGGTGGATGGCAACAGGTTTATCAATTGCCGGATGTTTGCTTCTTTTTTCCAATCAAGGTTCTGTTACCATTGATCCTGTAGGTGCCTTGCTTGCGCTTGGTGCTGGGGCTTCCTTTACAGTATACACACTGGTAAGTAAAAAGATTTTGGATAAACAGCCTCCAGAAGCAACCGCTGCGGTCATCTTTTGTTTCAGCGCCCTGCTTTTAGCACCTATGTTATTTATATTTGATATCAGCTGGATAGGAACCACAAACGGGTTGGCCGTCAGCCTCCATCTTGGTCTTCTCGCTACCGCAGTTGCCTACTTACTTTTTAATAAAGGGCTTTTATCTGTTCCATCATCAACAGCCGTTTCCCTGTCACTCGCTGAGCCTCTGACAGCCGCGCTTCTAGGCGTATTCCTCATCGGAGAGAGCTTGACTCTAATGTCTTGGTTTGGTGTTGGACTACTCTTATGCGGGATAATTTCACTGACGATTTCGCCAAAAGCGTCAAAGAGTCCTGCTATTATGAACCAGAAGTTGTCTGCGAAAAAGTGACGCTTTTACAGAGTTGGATTTTGCAGCATAATTAATAAATAAGCTAGGATTTTTCCTAGCTTATTTTTTTGTATGATTGCAGCATAAGCTGTAAATGGATTAATTCGACCGTTGGGAAGGATAATTCGTCCTTCACGCAAATAATTCGACCTTCAAAAGGATAATTCGTCCGTTGGGAAGGATAATTCGTCCTTCACGCAATTAATTCGACCTTCAAAAGGATAATTCGTCCTTTGGGCGGGATAATTCGTCCTTCACGCAAATAATTCGTCCTTCACGCAATTAATTCAACCCTCATAAGAATTAATCATCCTTTTAAGCCGACTAAGTAATATAAAAACCACACGGCATGATTTTGCTCATCGGCGGCAGCACGATTGAATGCCTTGATTACGGATCGATCAGTCGCACCATCTGCCACTTCTCTATAAAAATCTACGGTTTCCTGCTCATCCTGGAACGCAAATTCCACCCCGTCTCTATAGGACTCAGGGCACGATTCCGTCACTTTAGGCTGTGGCTGCACCCCCGTCAAGCTGGTATAAATCTGAGCAAATCTCTGAAAATGCTTGACCTCATCGTCCCTAATTTCCATAATCCGCTTCCGCTGCTTCTCATCCGGTGCTAATTCAGCTAATTTCTCGTAACACTGGATGGCGCTGTACTCGCCATTTATCGCCTTTTCAAGCTGACGGACTAATTTATTCTGCTGTCTACTCCAATCATCTTCATACGTTTCGTACTCATACATGTATAAAAACCTCCCTGTTCCTTTTCCCATTATGCTATGAAAAAACTGAGAAACATGTCATTGTAAGTTGTCAAAACATAAACGGAAGTGATGCCTCTTCCCCGGTTTTCAAATCCTTTAATTTAATGATATTCTCGTTCACCTCATTTTCCCCAATTATCATGACAGCCTGAATCCCTTCTTTGTTCGCCCTATCCAATGCCTTACTTATCTTTTTGCCAGTTAATTCGACTTCCACTTTGTATCCCTTTTGGCGGTATTCTTTGGCCACACCTAATGCTTCTTTCTCCATACCAATTGGAATAATATAGTAGTCAAGATTAGAAACATTTTTTGTTTGATTTGTACTTTTCAAAGCAGTTAAAATCACATCCAGACCAAAAGAAATACCTACAGTTGAGACTTTATCATTTGTACCTGCAAGCCCGCCGATTGCATTGTCATATCTTCCTCCACTTCCAATACTCGACTTTAATTCGCCGTCAGCAAGAAAAATTTCATATACCGTTCCAGTGTATATCTCAAGTCCTCTAGCTAAAAATGGATTAAAGATGCAGATATCCTCAAGTTGTAAGTATTTCAATAATCCTTTTAACTCCGATAATGCCTTTACTCCTTCTTGGAGTAGAATATTATCTGTCGCCAAGCCTTTGAAGAAATTCAAATCGATTATTTTCCCTATTTTTAGCCAACTTCTAATTGCATTGATCGTTTCAACTGCCACTTGTTTTCTCTCTAACTCTTGTGAAACACCCTCTATCGATATTTTTTCAAGTTTATCCAAAGTTAGTGTCACATCAGCTATTTCAGACTTAGGGACACCCAGCACTTCAAGCATGCCCGCTAATAGCTTCCGGTTGTTATATTGAATACGCACATCTAAACCCAACTTCTGAAAGGCCTCAATCGCCATCATCATTAGCTCTGCCTCCGCCGCCTGTGATTCCACGCCAACTATATCAACATCGCATTGGGTGAACTCACGAAACCTCCCTGCCTTAATTGGTCCATCACGAAACACTTTTCCGATTTCATACCGCTTAAACGGCTTCCTTATTCCTGGGTTCATTGCGACGACCTTTGCAAAAGGAATGGTTAAGTCATAACGAAGGGCTAATTCCCGTTTGCCCTGATCAGTCAGTGTGTACATTTCTTTTAATATTTCCGCTCCTCCTCCATATTTCGAAGCAAGTAATTCTGTATAATTCAAAATTGGTGTTTCAATTGACTGACAGCCATAAAGAAGGAAAACATCCTCTAAAGTCCTTTTAACCTGATTACGAATTGCTTCATCTTGTGGTAAATAATCCTGTGTACCTTTTACATTTTGATAAGCCATCTTCTTCATTAAAACTCCTCCTTTTGTTAGAAAAAATAAAAAAACCGCATCTGATTAACTTACTAATCAAATACGGTTCATGATAAATAGCTTTCCTATTCACGATTTTTCAGCAATCGGATAGCAAAGCTACTGTGTATGATGATGAAGTTGTGAATTCATAAAGGTTTTTCCTTCTTCCATTTTCATCCACCCCTAATTACAAAGTATTTTAACACACTCCATAAAAAGGAACAATACCCCAAGTCTGCCCACTTGGTTAAAAGTTGAGTCCCATGTAAACCCAGTTGAATAAATAGTTTGTACCCATAAAATCACTAGGCTTTGCCTAGTACCACAACTATGTTGGGTCATTTTTTCTTACTACAGCTCTTAGTTTTCGTTGATTCAGCTGATGACGAAAAGTGTAAATTACCGAGGGATTGGTCCGTTTTATTCCAACTTTGCTTTAGCAATCAACCAACTTTATTTGGTTCAAAAAACATAGATTTTAATCTATGTATAATTGCACCCTGTTTATTATCAGGGATGAGCTGTCGCTGTAAAAAAATTTATTGAATTGTGTTTTTCTTTAATTCAAATTCAGCGAAGATATACCGAAAGAAAAAATTGATTTTCTTGAAGTTAATAAACTATTAAATCGTGTTGAAAAACAGCATGAAGAGCTTCGTAAAGGAAGAAGGAGAATCTTATAAACACTTAGCAATACTAAAACATGTGACCATCTATACCTCTAATAAAAAAGCGATGAAGTTCTGGAAAGAATGAAAAAATAATGAAAAGAGCATTAGGGAAAACTGATATTACCTTTGATAATATACTAGGCAAACACTAGCATATTCACGATATCTTAAATTCTTAACAGATGGGCTGACAGGGGTCTTAATTTTGGAATATTATTGATCGGAATTTAATTCTAATACGCTGATAAATAAACAAAAAGAATGCTTTAGTAAAAAAGATTGATCATTTTGTAATGGGAACACCAAGATTTTTGATATCAAACTTACTTATTTTATCCTTTCAGTGATTTTTATTGTGAGTGCGTAATTAGTGTTTTTTGGACTGTTGATTTTCAACAGTCCAAAAATTGAGGATCCTATCTATGATCTTTTCAAGGGAATTTCACAAGGATGAATTGTGTTATCCTTCAATAGTCGGAATGGAGGATGTAGATCTGGGGTAAGTGAATGATCCAGATATTGTGTATCTAGGAAGATAACAACTTGAGATTGCATGTTCAATGCCGATAAAGAGGTTTATGTAAACAATAATGCTAGTTTCTACTAAGGTAAACAGCTTGATAATAGAAATTAAAAACACTGCCAACACTTCAATTTGAGTGTTGGCAGTGTTACGTTTAGTCTTCCTGATTCGGCCAAATTTGATATGAATCAGATTTATCTTGACCTTGTAAATAAACTTTCTCTACATTTTGTAAATTCTCATCTCTAATTTTGATTAAAAAATCACCGGATTCACCAATCAATAGACGGTTATTTATATATAAATACATGTTTTCACCATCTATTTTATACTTATAGCCACTATATTTCATGGCTCCTCCAGTGAAATTTCCATTAGTAGTGAAAGTGTTACCCTCTAATTTTGCAATGTCTAGATAGATCGCATCTGTTTCAGTAGTATTTTTTCTAAACAAGCTCCATGCTCCTATACAAATAATTATTAATACTATTATTCCTATAATAAGTGAATTTCGTTTCAATATTGTACCTTCTTTCAATCATTTTCATCACTAATTAATAACTACTTCTAGAACCTTTTAAAGAAGTAGAGTTAGGTTCAACAAACTGAATGTCAGCCGGTTTATTCTAATCAAATACGATTCATGATAAATAGCTTTCCTAATCACGATTTTTCAGCAATCGGATAGCAAAGCTACTATGTATGATGATGAAGTTGTGAATTCATAAAGGGTTTTCCTTTTTCTATTTTTATCCACCCCTAATTACAAAGCATTTTAACACACTCCATAAAAAGGAACAATATCCCATAGCAATCTATTGAATAATCTCCACATTTTCATACAAATAAGCTTCTTCCGGTGCCTTTATTTTCTTCGACTCTTTTAAATCAATAACCGGTACCGCTTCACCTTTATAACTCCCTTTTTTTAATGTACCTGTAATGGTGTACCAATCATTCGTCTTCATATTTTTCACATTTCCATTGACCATATAGCCGTATAACGTCGCGTCGACCACACAGCAGGACATGGAGAGACGGGCGATTGCCATTTGTTTTTCTTTAAATGAATCTTCACGATAAATAAACCCGGAAAGCTCTATTTCCTTCCCCTCGATTGTATCGAGGTTGTTCAGCAAATCATCCAAAACTTCAAAGTAATTGTCATCTGTGACAGAAATCTTTTCACTGTTCACGTGTTTCCCTGCATCGTATGAACTTACTAAGGGAGTCTGTTGCTGAACCATCCCTCTTTTTGCCAGCACTTCTCCGCTCAATGTAAAGTCCGTCAAAATGAAGCCAAGTATAATCGGAATGAAGAACAAACTATATTTCAGGACTTTCATGGCCGGTGAAGACTCGCTATGGGATTCACACTCACAATTATGCAGGCTCTGTTTTTGTTTTTTCATACGCAGAAGACTGATTCCTAAAAAAGCAAAAAGCGCAGCCAACGCATATGGAACCATTTTGGGTGCAATTAATTTCGTTAAATGACCAGAAACGTACAATTTAAAAATCATAAGACCCAATCCAAGTAGCAGCAGTCCCTCAAGTCTTTGGATAAAAAAACTTTTCATTAGAAGCCCCCCTTACTTATCATTACACCTGCGAGCAGACACAGACTGAAGACGACTGCGAAAACAAGCAGTACATATGTGACGACAAAGCTCCGTTTAAAACAGGACAGCATAATCAGAACATTTTTCAAATCCAGCATTGGACCAAATACAAGGAAACCAAGGATAGATCCCGGTAGAAAACTATGAGAAAAGGAAGCGGCAACGAATGCATCTGCTGATGAACAGAGCGAAAGTACAAACGCTATTCCCATCATCAGTGCTGTTCCTTGAATCGGTGTCTGACCGATATCGGCCAGAATAGTCCGATCCATTAAAACTTGAAATACACTGGCAAACAAGGCGCCTATGATAAAGTATCTGCCGACCATAAAAAATTCCTGTGAAGTGTGATCGATGAAGCTTGTCCATTTACTAGGCCCAGGAGTAACGTGATCATGCTTATGAACAAGTTCTATCTTATCTTCTTTTACCACGTCTTTACTGCAGAAGATATAAATAAATAAACCTACAATAACGGCCGTAATAACACAGAGAATGATTCTTCCGTATAGAATGGACGGGTTATTCTGAAAGGCATAATAAGTTGAGCCGAACACGATGACATTTAAGATTGGGGCGGTAACGAGTAAAACAACACCTGCATGAACCGGGACACCCTTCACAATTAACCTTCGCACGACCGGTATGATTGCACACTCGCAAACCGGGATAATCAGTGCCGCCGCAATCGCAGCAAAAATAGCCGTAAGAGGTCTTTTTGGAATCATCCGCTGAATGATATCTTCACTAACAAACAACTGGATAAACGAAGATGCAATTGCACCCAAGAACAGAAAAGGAATCGATTCTAAAAACAACCCCAAAAAGATAACCAACACCGAATGAAGCATCGGGTAGGCTGAGAAATCAAGTGCTTTTGGAATAAACACATCGCCTAGAAAAAAGAATGCAAGTAGCAAAAACAGCAGAATCAATAACAGCAGATTGCCTATGTATCGTTTCAAAAGCATTTTTCAACCACCTTTACAAATCATAATTATTACGATTTGAAATTTTAATTTGGTCTAGTATATGCCTTTGATAGAGTGAACATGACAAAAAACAGAGAGTGAACTAGTCTCTCTGTTTCAGGTTGGAGCTTTCTTTATTTATGGTAAGGTTTACAGATTCTAGCTAAGTTCATGCATGATGAACTACAGAAGAAGAAAAGTAGAAGGCATCGTAATACACTTATTTATCTCTTCTATATAAATCCCGACTCTTATAACCCTCTCCAAGAATCATTTTCATTTCTTCACGTCGTTTTACTTTTGTCGCCTCTTGTTTAGCACTATACACATAACGTGCACAATCTTTACGGTACCCTGGAGTGAGTGATTGATAGAACGCAAGTAAATCCGGAGAATCCTGCAAATCTTTCTCTATATCCTGAATCATCGCGATATAATCATCTACACATTGACTTGCTTTGGAAGATGGTTGATTCTTGTTTCGGGAATCTTCTTTTAGACCGACAACCGTAAAGACATCATCTAATCCAACCATACGTGCAAACTTAATGTTACTCGAACCAATATAACCATTACCATCTGCACCTAGCCCAGCTAATAAATCATCACGATGAATAAACGTTGGATACACTTTATTCCCCTTCTTGGGATAAGCCAAAAAGATATAGCCGCTTTTATTCAGATAATTTTTTTCAATTACCTTGTTTACGATTCCTTTTAAAGACTCCATATCTAATACAAACGCAAATATAAGATCATACGTACTTTTAGAAAGCTCTGTATCATATTCCGCTAACTCCGCTAAATAATCTGAACCATCTGGTAAATGCAAGACTGCCACCTTTTTATATTTTTGTAAATTCAATTTTTCAACTATTGTTTTAGCCATCAAGATCCACCCGTCAAATTTAATATTGTATATCTTTAGTGTAAAAGTTCCCCATTTCATTCGCAACTTTTCCTGTTCAAATTATGAAAGTATACTTTTATTTTCAAATCTATCTAGTGAAAATATTTATTTAAGAGTCAAAAAAAGACGAGAGAATTAATCTCCCGCCTTTTCTATTATCATTGCTTTAAGGAATATTAACGGTGTTATAGTTTAGAGGTAATTAGTTCCAAAGCCCAGCTTCTTCGAGTTTCTTTTTACCTTTGAATGCTAGGATAATCAATACTAAATTGATAGTCAACATAAAAGCAATTGCAACCAGTACTGATGTATAGCTACCTGTAAATTCAAAGATATATCCGTATCCTGGTAAAGCGACAATCCCCGCTACTGCTAATCCAATCACAGCAGAAGCATAGATTTCACTGTATTCTTTATTACCAAACAAAGCTGTTGTTAGTAGCGGTCCTAATGTACCGATAGATGCAACTACAAACCCATAGATAGCAATTGCCAACGTAAACATCGCAGAGTTTTCTGGAATTGCTAAAAGTATTCCAATTGGAACTAAACCTAAAATCATCGCAAAGAGTGCTGTATTTTTCGCACCAATTTTATCAGATAATATTCCGAAGGATAAAGCTCCTAATAACACACCAATCGACCAGCCCCCCATTGCATTACCTGCGAATGTAACATCATAGCCCAATCCCATTGCGAATGGTGCAACATGTTGACCAAAGCTTCCTATAGCCGTGATAAAGAAGAAAAATAGAAGTAATGCATAAAATGCAGAGGATTTTCTTGCTACAACTGCAGTAACTCCTTTACTTGTTACTGCTTTAGGAATTGTTTTTTCATCACTTTTTACTTCGTCCACTCCAAGTGGTTGTAAGCCTTTTTGTTGTGGGGCCATTCTGATCGTTAAGAGTACGATTGGTATAACGATCGCCATTACTAATACTCCTAAAATAATATAAGTATTTCTCCAGCCTTGGCTATCAATTAAGTTACCCGCCATAGGTTGAAGAATTGCTCCGAATAGGCCACCTGAGGCTACCATAATTCCCATTGCCAAGCCATTATGCTTTTTAAACCAGTTATTAATTAATACTGGACCAGCCATTTGGCAAACAAAAATGGAACCAATTGACATAGGGATACAGAACAAGTACCAACCCCACACAGAATTCATTAATCCAAACATCGCAAATGATCCTGCTTGTAAAATAACTCCTATTACTAATATCATTCTAATATCATATTTCGCCATCATTTTACCTGCAATTGGAAGGAAAATCATGGTGACAATTGATGAAATACTAAAGTACAAGGATAAGCTTCCCATTCCAATGCTTAAATCCTCTGTAACAGGTGTTAAAAACAATCCACCTGCAGTCATAATACCGCCTTTTGCAATACCGACCATAATAGCTAAGCCTGCTAAAATCCACCAAGCATAGTGAATTTTTTTCTTCTGACTCATTGATGTGTGTCCCCCTACTTCTCGTTTTATGCCAAAATTTCCGCAATAAAAGCCAGTAGCGTTATCGATTATAAATAACACTACTGGTTATTAACTAGTCATTATCTTTATTGTGTAATATATTCACTTACCAAATCAACAATCCATTAACGTAATTTGATAGATCCACCATCAACCATGATTGTTTGACCAGTAATATAATCAGAATCATCGCTTGCTAAGAAAACAGCTGTACGTCCGATATCACTTTCAAGTTCGCCAAGTCTTCTTAAAGGAATTTTAGCAAGCATGTTTTGATAATATTCAGGTTGGTCTTCTGCCCATTGAAGCATTCCAGGTGATTTAGCAATTGGAGCAATGATGTTTACATTGATGCCAAATGGACCAAATTCATTAGCCGCTACACGGGTAATTCCACGAATTGCTTCTTTTGCAGCCGCATATGAACCTTGATTAGCATCTCCATTAATCCCAGCTCCAGATGCAAAGTTAATGATTTTCCCTTGTGTTTCTTTTAAGTAAGGCAATGCTGCTTGCATGAAGTAGAATGTTGGATAGAATCCTGTATTAAAAGATAAATCCAATTCTTTTTGTGTTGTATCAGCAATAGAAGCCATTCTTGATGCATGTGCATTATTCACCAAGATATCTATTTTCCCGAATTTATCAGCCACTTCTTTTACGATAGCACCCAATTTGTCATGCTCTGCAAGATTAGCTTGAATGAAAATGGATTCTGGTTGATATTCTTGTAATTCTTTTATAGTTTGGTTACCAAGCTCTTCGTTTAAATCAATGATTGCAACTTTTGCTCCTTCTTTAACAAAAGCCATCGCCATACCTTTACCAATGCCGCCAGCTGCCCCTGTAATGATAGCGGTTTTCCCTTGTAGTCTACCCATTTTTCTATCCCCTTTTTTTACATGTATTTTCTAACGAACTGATCTGCTTCTTTATGCATATATCTTTTATTCATACTTTTTTCATACGAATCGTGAATACGCACATTAGCATGAACCAATAATATATAACGTTGACTAACAAGTCAATCAAAAAGTTGACTTGATAGTCAACCAAAAAAATGCAATCATGAGAATGCATGAATGACTATTCTTTTACTAGGGATGAAAGAATGAGAATAAAAAAAAGACTCCTAATTAATTCTTCCAATTATGCCTAAATAACAAATGATAAGGCTTTCGAAAATACTATAAATAAGTAAAAAAAATATATATTCACTGAACTTATTACAATTTTCTACACCAATCATCATCATTGCATTTGCGAATGAATTGACAGCAAAAAAAACTTCGATTTTTTTTGTTATAAAAGCTAAACTTATATGATACGGTATTCATTAAGAAAAGAAAGTGAATCACGAGAAGTTATATTCATTTACCAATCTGCAGATTTTTCTTATAAACACATCTAAATATGCAACATTAATGAAATAATATACAGCAAGCGAGGAATGAAATGATGGCACCTAAGAGTGATGAACAATTTAAAATAATACGGGATCAACGCTATGAAGAAATCAGTAAAGCTGCCTTGAAGGTTTTCGCACGCAAGGGTTTTGCAGCAACTAAAATTAGTGATATTACTTCATCAGTAAAATTAAGTCATGGACTTTTCTACCATTACTTCCAGTCAAAAGAAAATATTTATTTGTCTCTTATTATGAACATACTAGATCAGTTTATTGAAACAGTGAAGGAAGCCGAAAATAGAAAGGGCACACCCTGGGATCAACTTGCATGGTTCACTGAGCTTACATTTTCCGGATCACCAGAACAAGCACAAGATCGTCGTATTCTTGTTATTGAGGCCCAACAATCTGATTCGCTCTCTGATGAAGTTAAACAAGAATTAAACCAAAAATATACCATAGCTATGAATGGGATAGCCCGTATTATCAGTAACGGGCAGCGTGATGGAATCTTTATAGATGGTGACCCGATGGAACTGGCCATTTACTATATATCCCTCAACCAAGGTCTATTATTATGGAATGCCAAAGGTTTCAATCCAGTTAAGATTTCAGTTGAAAAAGTAATGCGCCATTTGCAGGTATAACCCTAGCTTCCCCTTGTTATAAACTTATGGATAGTATATTTAAAGTAAAGTAAAAAGTCTGGAGGAACAGATCTAATACAGTTCTGATTTCCTCCCTCAAACCATAATTATAGAGACGATGCGCCACAAAAACATGGCCTATTCTAAAATCGCCCCCTTTCTTCGTCTCACCTCTAGAATCTTTCACACGCTCTTTCTCAGATCATCCTATCAAAACAATCGTTTTATGAATTTTTATACACCCATTATACATTAGATGTCCGTTTTCTCTATGTTCATTTTACGTTGGTTTATGTTTAATCACTCTTCTGTCCATCTATCCATTTTTTCTAAAAATGCTTCAAATCTGTTAAGATTATTAATAGATAAAAAACACTTTTTTGAAATTTTGACTCCCTTAGAATAAATCAGGGAAACCACCTAATAGACGAACGATTTTTAATATAAAATGAGTATACCTTTCGGATTCAGTCGTACGTATCATGAAAAACGTGTTCGAGTGATACATTCAAAAACGGGGTGTCATATAAGGGGGAGGTTCGTATGAATTTTATAGAGTATGATTTATTATTCGAATCGAGAAACCAGCTAATAGAGGAAATTACAGAATTGGAGGACAAGACACTAAATCACAAACCTGTTCCTGATATATGGAGCATCGCCCAAATTTGCCATCACTTATATCTTTCTGAACAGGCAATTACTGAAGCTATAGCCAGAGGTATTCGGGATAAGGATTACAAAAATATCATTCAAAAAAATATTTACTTAATTTCTGATATGAAAAAAAAATTCAAATCTCCTGACATCGTTTTACCATCACAAAAACCTTTTCAATTATCAAAAATTATAGATTTACTGGCTGAATCAAGGGATCAACTATTGCAGGTTCTTTATGAAATGGATAAAGATATTGTTTTAACTAAAAAGAAAGCCAAACATCCCATGTTCGGGGACCTATCATTGGATCAATGGATTGAATTATTATCCTTACATGAGCAAAGGCATACCAAACAGATACAAGATTTTAAATTCAATATTATGTAATCCCTTCAATCGCAATATCACCTTAGACTCTTCATCAGCTGTATTAACATTCTAATTTTTTTTGGATTCTTTGTCTATTCAATATACGACCAAATACCAGTTTCCTCTATGTTAATAATACGATGATATACGTTTAAGTTACCCCTCTGTCTATCAATTTGTCATAACTTTTTTGAAGTGACACACAATATAACTATTAAAAATTTTGACTTACTGAGAAAAATGATGTACATTACCTAGTGGGCGAACAATTTTAATATAAAAATATAAAAACATTCGTATATAGAGGTGCATATCATGGAAAACGTGTTTGATTATGAAGATATTCAATTAATTCCTGCAAAATGTATAGTAAATAGCCGTTCTGAGTGTGATACAACTGTAACCTTAGGTAGACATACATTTAGGTTACCTGTGGTCCCTGCAAATATGCAAACAATTATAGACGAAAAGGTTGCCATTTACTTAGCGGAGAATGGTTACTTCTATGTGATGCATCGTTTCGAACCAGAAAAGAGACACTCATTTATTAAAGATATGCACTCACGTGAATTAATCGCATCTATTAGTGTGGGCGTCAAAGAAGAAGAGTATGGTTTCATACAACAATTATCAAATGAACATGTTATACCAGAATTCATTACGATAGATATCGCACATGGTCATTCCACTGCTGTTATAAATATGATTCAGCATATTAAAAAACACTTACCTGATACTTTTGTTATTGCAGGAAATGTGGGAACTCCAGAAGCAGTAAGAGAATTAGAGCATGCTGGTGCTGATGCTACAAAAGTAGGCATTGGACCAGGGAAAGTATGTATCACTAAAATTAAAACTGGATTTGGAACTGGTGGCTGGCAATTAGCTGCACTTCGTTGGTGTGCAAAAGCAGCAAGTAAACCTATTATTGCTGACGGAGGCATTCGCACACATGGTGATATAGCTAAATCAATTAGATTCGGTGCCTCTATGGTTATGATTGGTTCATTATTTGCTGGACATGAAGAATCTCCAGGAGAAACAATTGAGAAAGATGGAAAGGCCTTTAAAGAATACTTTGGTTCAGCTTCGGAATTCCAAAAAGGTGAAAAGAAGAATGTTGAAGGCAAAAAAATGTTTGTCGAGCACAAAGGATCTTTAGAAGATACATTGAAAGAAATGGAGCAAGATCTTCAGTCCTCTATTTCTTATGCTGGAGGAAACAAGTTAGAAGCAATCCGTAATGTAGATTATGTTGTAGTTAAAAATTCAATCTTTAACGGTGACAAAGTATATTAAGATTATTTTCACAACCTGGTGAGCAAGATACTTTATTAAGTACTTGCTCATCTTTATATTGTTAATTAATTCCTTTTTTAAATTAGTACCCTCTTTAATCCTATTGTATATCTCAAACGTGATTTATGAATGATTTATCAGACAAACAGGGTTAAGCCATTTCCATATGCTAAAGGTCCCAACCTTTAGCATATGGAAATGGCTTTTTATTTTTATCCGTATCATTTTTTTAAACTTGCGAGACTAGTAAAATCCAGATAATTAAGCTAAAAGAGCAATTTTTAATAAACATCATCTGATAACTAATCATATTAGTTATCTCAGTTTATATACATTATTAGTCTCATAACCAGTGTTTTGGATACTGTCTTGCTTGAAATAAGTTATTATAGATCATTGATATAAAAACTAATAATATAGTTCCTATTGCAATCGAAATAAGGAATCCCCATCCAGCTTGAGAATTAACAGCAACAAGGGCACTTGCTGCTGCGGGAGGATGAACAGTTTTTGTAAGAGTCATTATTAATAATACAATAGCTAATACTAGACCAATAATGAATAGACTCTTACCAAATATGCTCCAAATAATAAGTGCTGAAGTGGTAGAAATTAAATGTCCTCCAATAACGTTACGAGGTTGAGACAAGATACCTTTATGGGCACCAAATACAATTACACAGCTTGCACCTAGAGGAGCTAATGCCATAGGATATCCTAAATAAACAGCTACAAAACTAATGATAATAATAGCAATGAGTCCACCTATAGCTGAAACAAAGGAATCAATATAATCAATTCTGTCTTTATCTCTAGTTTCGCCCTTCATTTTCTTTAAATAAGCTTTTAATCCTATGTTTGGTTGATTATTCCAACTTTTCTCAAGATTTTTTTCAAAATCCATAATTTACGTTTCCCTCAAGCTTCCTAAATAATTTGACAAGAAATTTGACAGAGTTTCTGCCATATAAAATTATTTTACAGGAAAACAATGAATGTTTAAATATATATCTGGATTTTGTTTATTTTGGAAATTACGAACTTTTCGACCCTCTTTTCATCCTGCATTTTCAATACAAAAAGTTAAGATAAAGCCCCTGTAAAATGCCGAGTACAAGATTGCCCGCTAGACCTTATAACTGAGAAGAATGATAGAATCTTCCGTAAATAATCACGCCTCGTTTGCCGTATAGACTGCCATGAAAACTCTCCATCTATTTTTTTACAACTATTCCTCCAATAGTGAAACTTTTCAGAAACTAAAAAAATCCTGGTAGAATTTGAATATCTACCAGAATTGATAATAGAATACATTTTCGGTTCAGTTGCATAAAAAAAACTGCTTTTATACCTTTTTAACAAATTCAGATTTTAATTTCATAGCTCCAAATCCGTCAATTTTGCAATCTATATCATGATCTCCATCAACCAAACGTATACTTTTTACTTTTGTACCTATTTTCAGGACTGATGAACTCCCTTTTACTTTAAGGTCTTTAATTACTGTTACAGAATCACCATCGTTTAAGACATTTCCATTTGCATCTTTGATAATTTTTTTATCACTATTTTCAGTTTCTAATTCTAAAGTCCACTCATGAGCACATTCTGGACAAACAAAAAGACTTCCATCTTCGTACGTGTATTCTGAATTACATTTTGGGCAATTTGGAAAATCAGACATAATTTCATTTCCTCCATTCGTTATGGTCCATTCTAATATACTAGTGTTATCCATACAACCGTTAATAGTCGCCCATGTCACGGTATTTCTCAATCCGTTTGATTCGTTCCACAGACCCTTATCGGCAATACATTCATTGTTTTTTCCCAAGTGCTGGTACTAAAATGCTCCCACTCTATAGAACCCATATAGGTTTTACTATATAATTTTATGAAAAAGCTGAAAAAGTGTGGTGAATCATTTGTTTAAACTCTTATTAATAGAAGATGATACGACGTTATTCAACGAGATTAAAGATAGATTAGCGCAATGGTCTTATGATATTTATGGGATTAGTGATTTTAGTAAAGTGATTCAGGAATTCACAGACATAAAACCTGATTTAGTCATTATTGATATACAATTGCCAAAGTTTGATGGGTTTCATTGGTGCAGAATGATCCGGACCCATTCCAATGTTCCCATCATCTTTTTATCTTCACGTGATCATCCTACCGACATGGTGATGTCCATGCAGCTTGGAGCTGATGACTTTATTCAAAAGCCCTTTCATTTCGATGTACTCATCGCAAAGATACAGGCCACCCTTCGCCGTGTCTATAATTACAATACCGAAAAGATCGAATTGAAAACCTGGTGCGGCGCAACTGTGGATTACGAGAAGAACACGGTATCGGCCGAGACTGGCACAATCGAATTGACGAAAAATGAAATTTTCATCTTGAAAAAGCTCATTGAGCAGAAAAATAAGATCGTAAGCCGGGAAGAATTAATCAACAGCTTATGGGATGACAAACGTTTCATAAGCGATAACACCCTTACAGTCAATGTGAACCGTTTACGGAAAAGACTTGATGAACTTGGCTTAGGGCGCTTTATCGAAACGAAGGTTGGACAGGGCTACATCGCTGTTGAAGAGGCAATTATATGATTAAAAAATATATAGTGGAAAGATTCAGTTGGATTATTTTCTATATACTCCTTCATCTTTTTATCATCTTTGTCGCTTTTATTGATACGGCAATTCCACTAAAGCCCATCCTCTATATTGTCTTTTTATCGATGATTATGTTCAGTATCTTTTTAATTGTCCGTTACAAAATAGAAACGAAATTCTATAAAAGTTTAGAAGACCGGGAAGACAATCTTGATTTAACAAATATAGCCGATCCAGACAGCCCTTTTGAAAGAATCATTGAAAACAGCATCATGAATCAAACCGAATTTTTGAAACAGTCTGCTTCACAAGGTCAAATGACTTTAGAACAGGAGAAGGATGAATTATTATCTTGGATTCATGAAGTGAAAACACCCTTGACGGCCATGCACTTAATGATTGACCGCTTGGATGATGAAATGCTGAAATCCCATTTGACTTATGAGTGGCTGCGCATTCACCTTCTTCTTGACCAGCAGCTCCATCAAAGGCGCATTCCTTTCATCGAAAATGATTTGTATATTGAGAATACCGATTTGGAAACAATAATCTTTGATGAGATTAAAACGCTGCAATCATGGTGCATTCAAAAAGGGATTGGCTTTGACATTCATTTAGAAGTAACCGAAGTGCTTAGTGATGCCAAATGGCTGGCCTTCATCATGAGGCAGCTCTTGACCAACTCCATCAAATACAGTGAAAACTCAGATATCACGATATATAGCCATGAACAAGCTGAACAAACGATTCTTGAAGTGAAGGATTCTGGACGGGGCATCGACCCAAAGGATTTATCCCGCATATTTGATAAAGGATTTACATCCACGACAAATCACCGTGACAATGCGGCAACAGGCATGGGGTTATATTTAACCAAGAATGCTGCTGAGTCCCTATTCATCTCCATTGATGTAAAATCAGAGCTTGGGACCGGAACGACCGTTACCTTGAGCTTCCCAAAAAGAAATGATTTCGTGAATATCACAAGCATGTGACAAAAGTGTCACATGCTTTTATTCTTTGTTCGTCCAAACGAAGGAAAAGAAATACATTGCCTTTTATAATGAGGATATAGAAAAAAAGGAGTGTATCCAAATGAATATATTAGAAGCAAAAAAAATCCATAAAAGCTATGGTAATAAATTTAATAAACAAGAAGTATTAAAAGGACTGGATATTAACATCCAAGAAGGCGAATTCGTGAGTATCATGGGAGCATCAGGTTCAGGGAAAACGACATTGCTCAATGTTCTCTCCTCGATTGATAAGATTAGCAACGGGAGCATTATAATCGATGGAAAAGAAATTTCCGGTATGAAAGAAAAGAAACTGGCCGAATTTCGAAAGAACCATTTAGGCTTCATCTTCCAGGAATATAACTTATTGGACACACTGACTGTCAAAGAAAATATCCTTTTGCCCTTATCCATTACAAAAACACCCAATAATGAAGCCGCACAAAAGTTTGATACCGTGGCGAAGGAACTGGGCATATATGAAGTGAAGGATAAATACCCAAATGAAATTTCCGGTGGTCAAAAACAGCGTACGTCTGCAGCACGGGCTTTCATCCATGATCCAAGCATCATTTTTGCGGATGAACCGACTGGGGCGCTAGACTCCAAATCAGCTTCCGATTTACTGAACAAACTGAGCGAAATGAATAAAAAGCGCAAAGCGACGATCATCATGGTAACCCATGATCCAGTGGCGGCCAGTTATTGCAGCCGAGTCATTTTCATTAAAGATGGACAAATCTATACGCAATTGAATAAAGGTGAAGAATCCAGACAAACCTTCTTCAAGGACATCATGAAAACACAAGGTGTTTTGGGAGGGGTTCAAAATGAGCATTAATCAACTCATCTTTCGAAATCTGAAAAAGAATCTGAAGAACTATTACCTGTATGTGTTTGCCCTAGTCTTCAGCGCTTCCCTTTATTTTGCCTTTGTCACCTTGCAATATGACCCATCGATGGATAAAACGGAGGGTACAGTGAAAGGGGCCGCCTCCATCAAGGCTGCATCGATCCTGCTTGTTGCGATTGTTTCCATATTCCTTTTATATGCCAATAGCATTTTCATAAAAAGACGCAGTAAAGAAATTGGCTTATTCCAATTGATAGGCATGACCAAGAACAGGATATTCCGTATCCTGAGTGTGGAAAACCTGATCTTGTATTTCTGTTCCGTATTCCTGGGAATCTTTGTAGGGTTTGCGGCTTCAAAATTAATCATCATGATTTTATTTAAAATTACCGGTGTCCAGGCGATCGCGACCCTTCAATTTTCTTTTCAGCCGCTTGTTCAAACCGTGCTCGTTTTTAGCGCCATCTATCTTTTCATCATGTTAATGAATTATGTCTTCATTAAAAGGCAGACCATTTTATCATTATTTAGAGTGACTTCAATGACGGAAGGAAAAGTGAAAAAGGTTTCGATTTTCGAAATGATCATCGGGATATTCGGGATCATCCTGATCATTGCTGGCTATGTCGTTTCATCCAAATTATTCGATGGAGCTTTTTCAGAGATGACCGAGCTTTTTATGGCCATGGTCTTCATTCTGGCATCCGTCATCATCGGGACCTACCTATTTTATAAAGGTTCCGTAAGCTTTATTTTTAATATCGTCCGTAAAAAGAAAAATGGGTATTTGAACATCAATGAAGTATTGTCCCTTTCATCCATCATGTTCCGGATGAAATCGAATGCGGTATTATTGACGATCATCACGACCGTTTCCGCTTTGGCGATTGGATTATTATCATTAAGCTATATCTCCTACTACTCAGCAGAGAAGAGTGCACAAAGCAGTATCCCTACCGATTTTTCCATGACGGATATGAAAGATGCGGATGCATTCAAAGAAGCTTTATCAGACAGTAAAATCGATTATAACGAAAAGGTGATTGATGTCATTCAAGTGGATGTCAATGTAAAGGAAATAATGGAGACCAGCCTGGAAGCTGTGAACTTTGATCCAGACATCATGACTGTCCCCGTCATCAGTGATGAATCCGTTAAAGGAATCAACCTTGCTGAAGATGAGACCCTTTTCAGCGGATACAGTAATATGATGGAGAAGGTCATGTCCTTGAAGGATTCCGGAAAGATTGAACTGAAAGGCAAACACGAAGTCATTCCGCAAACATATATGGGATTGAATGATGATACCTTCTTGTCCTACTATTTTACGAGTGGCGGTTTGCCCGTTGCCATTGTAGACCAAACGATATTCGACCGTTTGAAAAAGGATATCGACCCGAAAATCCAAAAAGTATCATCGGTGAATATCGGGATTGATGTGAAGGATGAAGCTGAACTTGAAAAGGCGAATGATATTTTCAATAAAATGAGTTTCAGAGAAGAATATGGAAATGGTTCCCAATTAGAAATGTTCAACACCCAGAAGAAGAATATGGGCCTTATCATGTTCATAGTCGGCTTCTTGGGATTAACCTTCCTCGTCACATCCGGTTGTATCCTATATTTCAAACAAATGGATGAAAGTGAAGGCGAAAAATCCAATTATACAATCTTAAGAAAACTGGGATTCACTCGAGGTGACTTACTAAGAGGAATCCAAGCAAAACAAGTTTTCAATTTCGGTATTCCTTTAGTCGTCGGGTTGCTTCACAGTTATTTCGCAGTCCAATCAGGATGGTTCTTATTCGGGACCGAAGTTTGGACACCGATGATCATCGTCATGGCATTATACACGGCATTGTATTCGATTTTCGGAATCCTATCCGTTTTTCATTACAAAAAGGTTATTAAAGAATCACTATAAAAAGAAGTTAATAAAGCTCCATGCCAAAAAGGGCACTGGAGCTTTTATTAACAGTTAAAGAATTTTAGATGGTTTCATCATTTGTTTAACTAATTCTCTATTGCGCTTTTTAAAGATTTCATTATGTGACGAGACCATTCCAATTTCATTAGCGTCAGGCTGGATAAATTGTTTTGCCTTGTTTACAGCATTTGCTGCATCTTGGAAGGTACCTGCTATTAAATTTAACTTCCCATCGTGCTTTAGAATATCCCCAGCGGCGTAAATTCCATCTATCGAAGATTCACTAGTAGCATTACCTGCAATAAAGTAATTATCTGCTTTAGCAATACTCACTTTACTATTTTCAAGTAGAGAAGTATCACGCTCATATCCATGATTTATAATCACTTCATCAATGGGCAAGTACGAAACCTCTCCAGTTTCATGATTTGTCAATTCAACATGTTCAATTAATTCATGATTAGCACAGGCTACTAGTTTTGTAATCGAAGTATTTAAAATACAAACTGCGGAACTGTTCATTAATTGTGTTGCTTGTGATTCATGACCTGCTAAACTATCTTTTCTGTATGTTAAATAAACTTTTTTGGCGATAGGCTCTAATTCATTTGCCCAATCTATTGCAGAATTTCCACCACCGGAAATGATCACTGTTTTATCTTTAAATCGTTTAAATGACTTCACTGTGTAGTTCAAATTAGAGACTTCAAACCTTTCGGCCCCATCTATCTCTAGCTTTTGAGGATTCAATATTCCACCGCCTACAGCCACAATTATTGTTTTTGAAAAGTGCTTTTGGCCTGAAGCAGTAAGTAATACAAAAATACCTTCTTCATTACGCGTGATTGACTCCACTTTTTCATTCAACACTACTTCTGGGTTAAATGTTAAGCCTTGCTCTACTAGCTGTTCAATTAATTTTGCTCCCGTAATTGGTGTCAGCCCTCCCACGTCCCAAATCATTTTCTCTGGATATACATGAATTTTCCCGCCTAATTGTGGTTGATATTCAATAAGCTTTGTCTTCATTTCTCTTAATCCACTATAGAAAGTGGAGTAAAGGCCTGCTGGCCCTCCTCCAATAACAGTTACATCGAATAAATCTTGCTGTTCCATTTACACTCACTCCTCGGTAACCAATTGTAATTGATTATCATTCTCATTTAATGGTACACTCTTTTCTTACTTTTTACAATAAGGCTTTGTTAAATAACTCTGTTCATTTTAAAAATCAACAGAGTTGTTTATTTCCAATTACTGAAACTTATCATTCATTAAGAGTGTATGAATGATAAATGGCGTATTACCATTAGAATGAAAAATTAGGTTAAATGGAGTAGGTGGTATGGGACGTCAATGAATATTATTGCTAAATTGTTTTTAATCCTCGGAGTCTTAATATTATTATAGAAAGTATTCCCAATAGGTTCGAAATCTTATTTTTTATAATATGGAAATAAAACTTGAAAATGATGGGTGCTACGACATACTCCTACATGTAAATATCATTATGCTTTTATCTCAAAATAACGTATTAGATTTACTTCTGTAGGTGTAATGTTAAAGTTAACCTGCCATATTCATAGATACAGCAGTTTAACAGGATAGCTCTCTCTATTCGTATCATTACTCTTAGAAAGTAGATAAGAGATATTGCGGAACACAATGTTGCCTATGCGCCCTTTGGTTGGACAATGACAATCATATACTCCCCCCCTCAACTTCTACTTCCATAATAAATCGTTTTAGAATTCCCCCTCTATGAGACATAAAAATCATATTATTAGCTTGGTGAATATGCAGCGTTACCTCTTTAATATTTTTCCTGTAACAGTAAGTTGATGTCAAGCCATTTCAAGATGGTCACTTTGTTAGCATTCTTAGAGCCATCTTTACATTTAATAACATTTACTTTGAGGTTGATAACTACTTCGTAGGTACTCCCCCTTGTTGTATAAGTTGATATGCTTTCAAAGCCATTTCAACGTTTAATCTGTTCTCCGGCATATCAAAATCAAAATCAAGAATCTTTTTTATTTTTTCCATCCGATGATAGAGTGTTTGTCTTACAATATGCAATTTTTGAGCCGTAAGCTTCTTTGAGCGATCAAACTCAAAGTATTTCGTTAAAGTCAGAAGCAATTCCGTTCCATATTCCTTATCATAGTTTATTAAAGGAGAGAGATAGTCCTCAATAAAATGTGCTGTATCTTGATCATGCTGAATTAATTGAATTAGCCGAAATATGCCAAGGTCTTCGTAAAAGGCACTTGTTGAAAATGAACGATAATTTAAAGCTAACTGCGCTTCTCGATAACCAGTATGAGCATCCAAAAGTAACTGGTATTGTCGCCCAACGCCTATACGGATTTGGCTAGATTCACCTTCTCTAACATATAGCAAGGTATCGATCACTTTCAAGAAGCGTTCCTTAGAGGAAGCGGCAGTTCCCAGATCAATAGCTAATACAATAATTTGATTTCTTATTGAAGTGATATAGGGTGTAAAAGAATATTTTCCGAACCCAGATCGAATTTTTAAAGAATAATGATAAATAGCAGATTCATTTTCTTCATCCGATAAACTTAATGAAGACGGATGAAAAACATCTTCGATATCAATGATTGCAATTCGATAACGTATACAAGAGTGTTTAGATTTTAACGAAATAAATCCCCTTGCTTGTTCCTCATTATTGATGCGTCTATAAAGTAAATCATTTAACCATGTGGATTCTAGACGCAATCGTTTTTCATCCAAATAATGTTTGCGCAATAAGTCTTGTGAGATTGCAAGGGAAGCGCGATCAAGGATTAGGAAATCAAATTCATCCGATTCACGATCTAAAGCCATAACAAGGTACGCCCAGATTTGATCCATTGCCCCGATCGGTTGGAGAAGAATAGTATGGTTTAATGCCTTCCATTCAACGGGCGAATCATTTGTAATTCGGTCGTGCCAGTGTTCTTTATCTTCGTAAATGGTTTGGAGTAGCTGTTCCATAAAGTCATTTTTCAATCCTGGAATCGAAAAAGGTGTTCCATCTATAGGAAGATAGATAATTGGTGCTTCTGTCTTCTGTTGCAACAACTTTAGAATATTTGATAACCCATGAGTAGTGAGTGACAATGAATGGAACTCTCTTGAAATCGAATCTAATGTAACCAACTTCTCATGATGAGCATTAATGAAAAACGAATGTAGGTCCTGTGCTATTTCGACGAAGTTTATGAATTCTTTGAAAATAATAATCGGAAAGTCATACTCATTTGCCATTTCGATCATTTCTTTAGGAATATTTTCGAAGTAATGTCCAAGTTCTATACATAAACATGAGGCGTTGCGTTCGATAAGATTTAACAAAAATGAAGTATTAGAGGAGTCTTTCCATTCAAACCCAAACCCGGTAGAGAGTATCAGTTCCCCTCCCTGAAAGATGGTATCATCAAAAAACGGAATTTCAAGGACATGTGTCCATTTGACTTGACGGTGCAACCCGTTTTCCCCTGCAACTACCTCCGTCTTTGAAAAGAGTGAGCGCTTAAGAACATCTTGTACTGTAAGCATATGTACCTCCTCATTTTATAATTGTTAGCTGTATCATATTATAACTATACTAGAAAGTCTAAGCCCATAAAATATGGATCCCTTTCTCTGTTTACCCCCAAGTAATACGATCAGTGTCTATAAGTACGTTCTTTTACGTGCTTTGATGAAATAACTTAATCAACCTGAGAATCTTTCATAATAGTATCCATTTATACCTTTTTTCATCTATTATAGGTGCGCATGAATCTATTCTATAGAATAACAGTGGAGTACTGAAACTGAAAACAACCAAAACACTAGATGAAAAACGTAAAAATTATCACCTTTTACCAATTTTGCATTCTTGAAAGTCCAGATGATCTGTCCTAAGGGATATAAATAAACGTGCTTGGTTAAAAAAAACTAATATAAATTTAACCTCGTGTCTAATGTAAGGGTTATCATTTTCCTGTAAGATTTTAGAATGTTCAATTAATTAAATGCAAATAAAAAGGAGAATGAACAATGATAGTAGGAGTTCCTAAAGAATTAAAAACTGCAGAGACTAGAGTGGGATTAAATCCAACATGGGTAAAAAAATTAACAGCTTCCGGTCATGAAGTACTAATTCAAAGCATGGCAGGGGAAGCTAGTGGTTTTTGTGACGAGGAATATGTTTTGGCTGGAGCAAAAATAGTAAACACGATTGACGACATTTATGAGAAGGCAGAATTTGTTGTTAAAGTGAAAGAACTTCAACCCTATGAATACGGTCTTCTTAGAGAAAATCAAATGATAATGGCATGGTTTCATTTGGCGGAAGATGTTAATCATGAAATGACACAGGCATTACTAGATACAAAAGCAATTTCATTATCAATGGAATTAATCGTTTTACCTGATGGGACAAGACCTACTATTAAACCAATGAGTGAAATTGCAGGAACATTAGCAATGCTTGAAGCAGTCAAATATGCACAATATGGTTATGGTGGAAAGGGAATACTTCTCCGGAAACTGGCCGGTTTGCCGTCGAGCAAAGTATTCATACTTGGTGGTGGCAATGCTGGACTCAATACTGCGCAAGTTGCTGTGGGTCTCGGATTGAATGTAACAATCATGGAAGCATCAATGAAACGCATTGATTATTTGAACAATCAGTTGCCACAGGTGGACATTTTGTGTTGGGATAAAGATACGATGTTCGAAGAACTTATTCAAAGTGATGTTTTAATTAATACAATTTATCCGATGCCAGGGGTAACCGAACCTCTCATAACACGAGAGATGGTCAGTAAGATGAAACCTAATTCTATTATTATTGATATTGCAGGAACGGGTATAATTGAAACCTCACGTTATACGACTTTAGAGGAACCAGTATATTATGAACAAGAAGTCCTACATTACTGTGTCCCGAATATGCCGGCTCTATGTCCACAAACCTCGACAAACATGATGTTGATGACAACCGGCCCATATATTATGGACATTGCAAATAATGGATTGAAGGACGTTATAGTAAATGATGTAATCGTAAGAAATTGTATCAGCACTTTGAACGGTGAAATTGTTCATCACGAAGTTGGGATCAATCATAACATGCCTTATACAGATATAAATACAGAGTTACTATTGTCCAAATAATAAAACGTCCTTAGAGTCATCTCATATTTCTACGTTTCATTTCTATGAATAGAAATCAGTATACAAGTTATTGAACGAGTCGCTACTAAAGAAATTCCAGGAGTCAGTAAAGATGCCAGCGAGAAGATTTTTCCAGGAATTATATAAGATATAATATACATTCCAATGAATTATCCATTCTGCAGCCGGAATTCTTTACGAGGAATGGGGAGATAAGTTCTACACAACAAATTCATGGATAATTCAAATTAGGCTCCCTAGCATCTTACTGACTTTTATGATTTCTAGAAAACCACGTATTAAAAAAGCTACGGAAGTAACAATATAGATCCCATTTCTTGTAAAAGGTTAAATCAGGTAAAGGAGGAGAGTATTTTACATGTCAAATTTAAGGAAAACAGATAGAACACTTACACTCATTCCAGTTGTGTTGTTTGGTTTTTCATTTATGGGGTTAACCACAGCTTTTACTACGTATGGTATTGCGGCTAATATTTCCCACGGTATGGTTCCGGGGGCAATGATAGTTGCTCTAGTGGTAATGATGTTTACTGCTTACAGTTATGGGAAAATGGCAATTGCGTTTCCATCTTCCGGTTCTGCTTATGTTTATACGCAAAAATCGATCAATCCCTCTGTTGGATTTCTTGTCGGATGGGTGATCTTAATGGATTATTTATTTATGCCAATGGTAAATTATTTAGTATTTGGTATTTTTTTCTCAGCAGCCTTTCCTACAATTCCAAGTTACATCTGGATTGCAGGTATGTTGATGCTCGTCACTTATATTAATATTAAAGGATTGAAGTTTGCTACAAATGTAAACGCATTCATAACGATTTTTGCTTTTCTTTTTATCCTTATCTTTATAGGTTTTTCTATTAAGGAAATTTTTATGGGAGAAAGCACGGCCACTCTTTTATCTCTTGAGCCATTCTATAATTCGAAAGAACCCTTTTCTTATACAATAGCTGGAGCAGCATTATTATGCTTTTGTTTCCTTGGGTTTGAATCAGTTACAGCGTTTGCGGAAGAGACAGTGAACCCTAAGAAAACAATTCCCCGAGCTGTTATTTTAATTACTCTTGGTGGTGGTTTAATCTTTACAAGTGTTTCATATTTCTCGTTTCTTGTATGGCCAGAGTATAACGCATTTAATAATCCTGATTCGGCTGCCTACGAAATTATTAAACTTGTTGGTGGAAAGGCGATGTACTCAGTATATCTTGCGCTTTACGCATTAGCTGTATTAGGTAGTGCCATGTCGTCCCAGGCAAGTGCATCACGAGTCCTCTATACGATGGGGCGAGATGGACAGTTCCCTGAAAGGTTCTTTGGCACCCTGCATCCGAGATATAGAACACCCGTAAATAATATACTGATCATTAGTTCTGTCTCTTTGCTTGCTTTATTTTTAAGTTTAGATCTTGTAGCATCATTTATTAATTTCGGGGCGTTTCTTGCGTATACTTGTGTTAATATTGCCGTAATTGCTCATTATTATATTAGAAATAGAGAACGTTCGGTGAAAGGAACTTTCTTATATTTAATTATTCCTATTATTGGAGCTGCTCTTGATATTTTACTACTTGTGAATCTTGATGTGCACTCAAAAGTTCTTGGAGTAAGTTGGTTAATAATAGGCTTCATTTATTTACTTGTATTGACAAAAGGACTTAAAAAACAGCCACCAGTATTGAAAATTGAAGAAAATATAGTGTAGATTTAAAATAAAGTCACGATGTTTATAAGAAAGATGAAAAACGGCTTAGACACAACTATTGTCGGTATGAGACCTACAGGTCGTTATAGATTAATCTAACGAAAAGATTGATGTCGTAGGTCAATCCTCACCTTGTAAAAAGAAATAAAGAGAATCGAGATAACACTCAGTCCAAAAGTGATAAAAAAGACGCTCTCGTGATTGCGGATATGAAACAATCAATGGGATTGTTGTTACACTCTCGATTCTTCCCAATCAATCCGTTTTTGACGTTGGTGAGCACTACGGTTCTCTACAACTTCTCTGGAGGAAATCCAGTGGTAGAAAAGGATTTCTTGGCGCTTAATTACTCTTTCTCTTATTATGATAAAATTAAGAGAATGGAACCTTTTGTTGTCACCAGAGGAAGAGAAATCAAAAAAAGTGCAGTCATATCTCATTTCCATCAAGAATAGAGTATATGCTACACTTTTTTTACTGTCATTAATGTTTAATTTGTACGAGGTCTCTTACCATCTGAAATAAGACTATTAATTCTTTCGATAATATCGGGAAGTTCACTCATCGTTTTAATCGTAAAATCAGCCCCATTTTGCATAAAGGAGTTTGCAGTTTTAGAGATTACATTTTCTTTATCAAATTCTGATAGATTAGTAAACTCATCTAAACTTAATCCCATCTCAGAGCTTCCAATAATGACTCCAACTGACCAAACTCCTGCATTTACTCCCTCTTTAATATCTGAAATGGTATCGCCTACTTTTACTACTTTCCATGATGCCGATAGCTTTAATTCTTCCATATTTCGATAGATCATATAAGGATATGGTCTTCCAATAGAATTTGTTTCATCAGGGGTAATATAAAAATCAGGCTTATACCCTTTTTTCAAAGCATTAGGTACGACGACGTCCATCATCATATTTGTATAACCTGTTGTCGACCCAATCCTCAACCCTTGATTTCTTAATACTTCCAGTGTTTCGATAACTCCTGGAATTGGATCTGTATAATCCGACAATGATGCCATAAGTGCTGGCTCGAATTCAGCATACAAATTTCCAACATCTTGTTCATTAAATATTCTTCCGTATTTTTCTTCCCATAAGGCAGATACTCTAGGCATGGTCAGCATAGCACGTATATGGTCAATTTTCAGCATCCCCATTGGAGCTCTTGCTTCTTCCATCGTAACTTCAATACCAGCATTTTTAAATATATCAACAAATACATTTACTGGCGCAAAACATCCAAAATCCACTGCTGTCCCAGCCCAATCCAAAATTACTCCTTCTACTTTGTTCATACTGTCACCACTTTCATATATTTTTCTACAATATTACATAATTTTTGGATATCTTCTTCATAGATTTCACCTATGTTGCCGATCCGGAATGTATCTATGTCAGTCAGCTTTCCCGGATAGATTACATAGCCTTCCTCTTTAATAAATGAATAGAAATCTTCAAAGTTAAACTGTTCATCTGGAAAAAGGAATGTTGTAATAATAGGCGATTGTTTTTCAGGTGTGATATATGGATGAATGCCCAATTTACCCATCAACTCTCTTAACCTATCATTATTATTTTTATATCGTGCAAATCTAGCTGAAATGCCGCCTTCTTCATTTAGCTCCTCTAACGCTTTAGCAAATGCAGCCACTACATGTGTTGGAGATGTGAATCGCCATTTCCCATCCTTATCCATCTCTTTCCACTGATCATATAGGTCCAGTGACAAACTGCGTGCATTTCCTTCACACTCTAAAAGTTTATCAAGCTTCGCAATGACAAATCCAAATCCCGGGATTCCTTGAATACATTTATTTGCACTACTAATTAAATAGTCAATTCCTAGTTCAGGTACATTGATGTCTATTCCGCCAAAGCTACTCATGGCATCTATAATTAATGTTTTTCCTTGTTCTTTCGATAGATTTGAAACCATTTCAATCGGATTTAAAATGCCTGTTGTTGTTTCACAATGAACCATGGCAATGTGTGTAATTTCCTGATCTTCTTCTAAAATACTCCTGATTTCAGCTTCCTTTGGATATTCATTGTATTCCACGCTATATTCCGTATAATTCAGTCCAATACACTGTGCCATATTCACAATACGTTTACCATACGCTCCATTCGTTACAATCAGCACTTTATCGCTTTTTGATATAGCAGTCGTCAACACCGATTCAACAACAAACGAACCACTTCCTTGCATAAGTACAACGGTATACTCCTCTTTTACAGCACATGCTAATTCGAGTAGCTGGGATCTGATTTTTTGTGTAATTTCTTTATAATTCTTCTCCCAAGTGCAACGGTCAACAAGCATTTCTTGTTTCACCGTACTTGTAGTAGTCAATGGACCAGGTGTTAAAAGTTTATAGTTATTCATATTCCTTCACTCCTTACATAATTATTTAGCTGATTTAAAGAAATCTTGATGCTGTTGTAATAGTTCAACTGTTAATGGTTGTTTATATTTCATTGGGTGGGCAGGTTTGTTCATATCTTTCACCGTTTCACCTTCATAAAGAGCGACCGGATAATGTGTCAATAAATCTTGACGTGCATCTTTAGTGATTGTTTCTGCCATTTTCATTGCTAATCTCGACGTTGCATTGTCTTTATTCACGACAGCCACTGATTCTGTATAGGAAAAGTTCCCCTCAACCGGATCGACATACTTTATCGGTAAGCCTGACTCTTTAGCCATCACAGCTTGGTAGCGCAAACCAAAACCAGCAGCCACTTCCCCAGATTGCACTTTATTAATTGGACCCGAGCCTGAGCTTTCAAGATGCGGACCGCAATTTGCAATTAAATCATGGAGAACCTTTTTCCCCTCTTCCTCCCCGTATTGGCTAATAATTGCTTGAACTAACAGCCACCCTGTCGAAGAGTCCAATATGTTTGGAATCGAGACGGACCCTTTAAACTCTGGTTTTGTTAAATCTTTCACTGTGGCTGGCATAGGTAATCCCTTTTGTTTGAGTACTTCGGTATTTACGAAAATTGAACCTGTATTGGCTAAAATTGGCGTATAATAGGCTGGATTTTGCTCCAATGGTTTTGTACTAAACGTTAGGTCTTCAAACATGGAGTATTGCTGCTGAGCACTTTCGATGAAATAAGAGCTCATCGTCACTATATCAGCCTCAATTTTATCTCCCTCTGCCAACAGTTTCCCACCTAATTCAGACGTACCAAACGATTGAAGAACATATTTCCCCTTGTATCCAGCTTCTTTTAATGATGTTTCTATAGCTTCAGTAGCTTCTTCATCACCATTTGTGTAGATGACCACTTTTCCTTCATCTGCTTTGCTACTGGTACGACCTACCAGTAAAAAAATTAATCCTATAGCAACTAGAGATAATAATGCTACTTTCATCGTTTTAAACATAATATCCTCCTCATTAATGTTTGAATTGTCTTTTTTGATAATGATCACAAAGCAACTTTACGATTAAATTTGTAAAAAAGATGAGTAAAGATAAAATGAATATTTCATTGAATTTGGCGAAATGCTGCAGCTCTTTAATCTTGCTCGCTACTAATGAGGTTTGAGCTGTGACTAAAAAGATAATCCCGCTAATGGTGACCATGCTATTGATAAAATAGTAGCTAAACATCTCAATCACCGTCGATGCTGAGTTTGGAAAAATGACCCGATAGACTGTCTTAATCCAGCTATCTCCTAACAACTCTCCAGTTGTTTCCCAACCAGGATTCATTTTAGATAAAGAGTTTTTCGCCATTAAATAGGGTGTCGTAAAGAAGTGGACAATGTTACAAAGAACAATAATTGTAAAAGTTCCCTTCCAACTGCTTCCGTTAAAAAGCAGTAAATACGATAAACCTAAGACCATGCCTGGAACCGTATTCGTCAACATTGAAATAACATCAATAGACGATTTCCACTTTAGAGGTGTACGGACATTTAATACGGCTGAGCAAAATGCGATTAACGTGCCAAATACTGCCGTCAAAATGGCAACAAATAAGGAGTTTTTGTAAACCGCTGTTAAATCGCTCGATTGGAATGTGTCAATAAAGTGCTTAAGTGTGAACGAAAGATCGTATGGAAAACTTTTTAAAAATGGTGCAATGAACATGACAGCAAAAACGGAAAGCATCCCTATTAAAACCAGTAATGAAACCATCCCAAAACATAAATCTCTACCTTTATGTTGAGACAATTCTATATCGCTAAACTTGTCATAATGAAAATTAAATTTTTCAAGATAGTTTAATAGTAAAACGCCAAATACTACTGGAATTAGCATCAGAACGGCAATGGCCGCACCATTATTAAAATCTGGGATGGAACCAAGCATCACTTGATACAGTTGAGTCGCAACTACGGTATACGTCCCGCCGACTGAAGCCGGTATTCCAAAATCCGTAAAGCTCAAAATAAAGGAAAGTACAAATGCTCCACCCAAGGTTCCCAATAACGGACGAACGATGGTATTCATGAAACTTCTTATTGTTCCGTCACCCATTAGCTTTGAAACGACCATAAACTTTTTATCAATATACTTGAAAGAATTATTAATAAGCAGAAAGGCTGATGGTAATGTATAAATCACATAGCCAATCAATAATCCGTTAAACCCATATATATCAAAGAGATTTCTACCGAAAATCTTTGTTATGATTCCTTGATTACCAAAGGAATAGATAATCGCAAACCCAAATGTGATTGTTGGAAGTAGCATTGGAACAAGGATCCCCGTTTTAATCGCACTTTTTATTGGCCTATATATTCTTGTACAATGGATGGAATAGGCAAGAGAAAATGCTAAAACAGTCGTAATAACAGCAGTAAGACTGGATATTTTAATGCTGTTCCCAATTGACTCCAACAGTTCTTTATTTGAAAGAATTGAAAGATAATTTGATAGATTGAATCCTTCGCTAGTTTCAAATGAACGAACAAACAAAATGCCAAGCGGAAGTAATAGAAAGGCGGTAAATAACAATAAGATAGGTATATAAATTACTCGCATTTCCGGTTTTACATCAGGCATACTTTTCACCAAATAAGTTAAGTATATTTTCTCTCTTGATCTGTAATTGCTTGAGTATAAATTCCTTTACAAAATCATTGGTGGGCTGATTTATAATTTCTTGAGGTGTTCCAAATTGAGAAATATTTCCCTTATTTATAATTAAAATTTTATCGGACATCGTTAAGGCCTCTTCTGGGTCATGTGTCACAATAATCGTCGTTAACTTAAATTCTCTTGCAATAGATTTAATACGTTGCTTTATGGATTCCTTAATAACACCGTCCAATGCACTCAATGGTTCATCTAGTAATAAAACTTTCGGTTTCATTACGAGTGTTCTTGCAAGCGCTACCCGCTGTTTTTGACCACCCGATAATTCACCCATTTTCTTTGTTAAATGAGGTTTTAGCTCTAAGAAATCAATATATTCCTGCAATTCTTTCTCAGACACTAACCCCTTCTTATTTCTTAAACCATATACAATATTTTCGTATGCATTTAAATGAGGGAAAAGTGCATAATCTTGGAAGACTATATTAAATCCCCGATCCTTCATCGGCACGTTACTCAAATCGGTATCATTAAAAATGATTTTTCCATGATTCATACTCGTTAATCCTAAGATAATATTCAATAAAGTAGTTTTACCGCTCCCACTTGGCCCTAGCAGTGAAACGATCTCTCCTGTTTTAATTTCAAGATTTATATTATCTAAAACTAATTTATCATCGAATTGCTTGCTAATATTTTGTAATTTTAGCAAACTGTTCACCTCCTTTAATACACCCTCAGTATAAAATCTATATGTAAATCGAATTTGAGATTCATGTAAATGCTTTGTAAATATTGAACACTTTATTACCAATTCGGTACTATATTCTGACCAACTAGTGATATAGTTATCATTAAGTCCCCTAGCGCATGTTGAATATGTTATGGACAAACAGTAAACTAAAATCAATAGAGGGAAAAAGATTACGTTGAATAGGCGGGTGAATCCATGCTTCCACTTGAAAGGCAAAAGAAAATCATTGAATTATTAACGATAAAAAAAGTTATGAAGATAGCTGAGCTTACAGAAGAACTAAAAGTTTCTATTGAAACCCTTAGAAGAGATTTAAACTTTCTTACAAAACAAGGAAAAATCGAAAAAATTTATGGTGGAGTTAAGCTAGTTAAATCACAGTTTGGTGAATCGACAATAGATGAACGTATGTTTAGTCAATTAAAAGAAAAAGAAATGATCGCACAAAAATGCAGTGAGTATATCAACGATGGTGATTGTATTTATATCGATAGCGGTTCGACAACCTATCAAATAGCTAATTATATAAAACAGAAAAAGAAACTAACCGTGATAACCAGTTCGATCCCTGTTGTAAATGAGCTAATCAATAGTGATATCGAGTTATTGATTATCGGGGGAAAGGTAAGGCAGAATGAACAGTCTATTGTAGCTTTTGATTACTTATTTAATTTTAGCGAATTGAATATATCGAAAGCCTTTATATGTGCAAGTGGTATTACAATTGAAAAAGGTATTTCCGACTATAATTTAGATGAAGCAAACACTCGGAAAAAAATCATTGAATTATCTAAAGAAGTCTATGTTGCCGCTGACAGCACTAAATTTGGGAAAGACGTAACCATTGGGATTGCATCGCTGGATAAAATCGATTACATTATTACAGACCATCATTTACACAAAGATTTCATCAATACGTATAAAGAAACGAACACAAATTTAATTATTTCTTAAATGCATAAAAAAAACGGAAATTATACTTTGTTGTATAATTTCCGTTTTTTATTTCCTTGTTTATTCCCCCTCATAGAAGCTGCAGCTTTCGGTGTGTATAAGGGAGATGTGGTGAAGTACTTATATCAGAATTTTCTGTTTTATTAACATCTGTTTGTTCTGATATTGCTTTTTCTTGATCCGCATTGGACTTATCATCTGTGTTTGCACATCCACTAAAGAATTCGGCTAAGGGGATCCCTAAATCGGTGTGCTAGCCTTCGGTAAGAGCTAAGTAATACTTTACTTTCCCGTTATATTCAACGATTAGCACGTCATCACGCTCTTTTGTTGAGTATATTTTTGCTCCTATGGGTAATTGATTGGCCATACCATCTTTTAACGATTTACTGAAACCATTTGAGAATACCTCTGTAATTTCTCCAACAGATTCGTTCTTAGTCAGTTTAAGCTCATTCACCCATTCAATATCCGTTTTATAAATTATTTTTTCCCATTGGAGAATGTCTGCATTTTTATCGAGTTTTAAAACTTCTTCTGCATCTGGATTTTTAGATGTCACGGTTTTGATTTCTGTATTAAAACAACCAGACAAATAAAAAATGCATACCATAAACATGAAAACCACTATGTTTTTCTTCATCAAACACCTCCATTCAATTAGACGTATGGATTTAACTTTCGTTACTGAATATATAGCAATATATTGCGTTTGAAAGTTCCGGCTTATGGCAGCCATCTATTTTTTAGGTTATTCATTCATTTTTATCCAAAAAATGCGAATGCCCTTGTTACCAAGGGCATTCGCTCAATCAGATTTAATTAACAAATAGAAATAACTTCCTATGATATTCCTCAAACGTTTGTTGACTCTTCTCCGTATAGTCCATCCACTTCACCTTTTTACATCTTTCCTCTAATCTTTCATTCAGTTCTTCTTCAATTTCATGCATGAAACGAATGATTTCACCATACGGCATATTAAAATGACGAGCAGCGAGCCGGGGTGGGGAATGCTTTACCAGTAATCTCATAAAGTGATCGACCGTGTCCGCTTTTGAAGCGAGATAATCTTCTTCATTCACGATGAATTCATACACTTGTTTTTTCACGCCAGAAAGTTTGGTCACCTCGTCACGCAATAAAAACTCCATTAATCTTTCGTTCATATGACTCTACCTCGAATTTGATTATATTTAAACTCCTTGAGATTATGTATGAAAAAGCTATACTGCTCAACACCTCATTATGACATCGTAAACGTTACCCATCAAGCAAATCCTATCCTTAAACACAAAGCGTAATAATTACGATTTAAATTCTATATGTAAAGTAACATTTATACTCCCCTTAGTCAAGGTTACTCAATGGTTTAAGCTGAACAAGGTTCTAAGATTGATTAAATGATTGGCTTTTTCATGTAAAAAATAGCCCATACCATGTTTTATGTTCATTTAATTATGTAAAAATCTACTGAATGCATATTTTGCATTGTTTAATGTCAAAATATGAGTATGCAAAAGGTGATATGAAATAAAAAATTACCTCTATTATCATTTACTGTAATATTTTTGTTAAAATTTGATATAATAAATGTAATATTTAGTCAATTGTCATTTTTTTATAGAATTTAGTTTTGTAAAGGGGTAAAATATAGCTAATGACATCTTGTTTTTTCTAAATGTTTCCGAGGAGTTATAGGGTGGGTATAGCAAGTACATAGTGACAGCTGAAATGCTGTCCGACATATCGGTTGTTTTCATTTGTTCAGAATAACAATGAAAAGAATAAGGAGTGATTTTTTGAAACCTTCAACAAATCGCATGTTAACCCGTATTAAATCCGTTTATATGTTCATTAGTAATAACGGTACGGTTTCTACTCAAGAGCTTGTAGAAGAATTTGGCATCACTCCTCGAACTGTGCAGCGCGATTTAAATGTCTTAGCTTACAATGACCTTGTTCAAAGCCCAAGCCGCGGCCTTTGGACGACAACAAGTAAAAAGGTAAAGATGTCATCTTAAAAAGAACGACCACCCGAACGAAAATCGATATGTAAAATAAGTTTGAGGCGGACATAATTGTTCGCCTCATTTTTTCTTGCTTATTTATTATTCAGTCGGCTGGCCAGCTTTCAGTTGTTCGAGCTCTTCTGCTGTTAACTCCCTGTATTCGCCAAGTTCAAGTTCTTCATCAAGCTGCAGGCTTCCCATCGAGAGACGCTTTAGATACACGACCCGTTTCCCTACGGACTCAAACATCCGTTTCACTTGATGAAACTTCCCTTCCATAATCGTTAGCTCAATATCCGATGTAAGCCCTGATTTTAAAATATTTAATTCACCTGGTTTTGTTTCGTACCCATCATCTAGGGTAACGCCGTTGCGGAATGCAGCAATGTCTCGCTCCGTTACTTCGCCGTCAATGACCGCAAAATACGTTTTAGGGACGTGTTTTTTCGGGGAAAGTAGTTGGTGGGCAAGCTTTCCGTCATTCGTGATCAGCAATAGGCCTTCTGTGTCTTTATCCAAACGCCCGACTGGGAATGGTTCGAAAACCGAATCCTCTGGCTCTAAGATGTCAATGACCGTCTCCTGGTGTTTATCTTCAGTAGCCGACAACACACCTGGCGGCTTATTCATCATTAAATATATAAATTCTCTATATTCAACCCGTTCACCATGAACCGTTACGATTTCTGTATCAGGATCCACTTGTTCCTTCGGGTCCTTCAGTAGCCGTTCATTGACCTTCACGGCTCCAGATTTCAAGAGTTTTTTTACTTCTTTTCTGCTTCCGTAACCAATATTGGATAATATCTTATCAATTCTCATTATTTCCTCCTAAAGCCTATTCAGTAAAAAGCCTTGCCCACTTTTATGACAGGCAAGGCCAGTATATTTTAATCAGGGGATTACTCCATTCATAATACCCTTTTTTTTACATCGTAAACTTCTATCTTATAATCCCAATTTCTGCTTTAACCTGTCGATCCGGCTACCGAATAAACGATGTGCAAGCTTGCTTTTCAAGGAAAGCGCCGCATAAATGAGGGCTCCAAAAATCGCACTAACCGCACAAATCAAAATCGCCTGGAATCGCCCTTCCGTTGTAAGCCACAGTGATAATAAACTGAACATGCCCCATGCAGCCAGTCCCATTATAATTGAAAAAACAGTTATCAAAACAGATCTTCTGATGGTAAGGCTGTAACGATATCCAGTAAAGTAGGTAATAACATACAAATTCAGCAGCACAGCAGCCAAGTAGCCGAATGCAGTGGCATAAACGGATCCTTCCGTTTCAAACAACTTGATCATCGGGATATTCAAGCTCAATTTGATTAAAAAGCCAACAAGCAGGCTGAGCACCGTATATTTTTGCTGATTGATGCCTTGTAAAATGGCCGCCGAAACGGAAAAAAGCGCAAATAAGATGGAAACGGGCGCATATGCCTTCAGGACACTGATTCCAAGTGGATCATGGCTGTAAAAGGCGCTATAGATTGGATCCGCTAGCACCGACATACCAACAACCGCTGGAATCGTAATGAACAACAAAATTTGGAAGGCTTGGTTCAGCTGGCGGTTTAACTCTTCCGAATCCTCGCTTACATATGCCTTCGTCACCGAGGGAAGAAGCGCCATTGAAAACCCGGTTGCAAGCGTCATCGGAATCAAGACAAGCTTTTGGGCATATACATTCAAAACTCCAAGAGCATCTTCTGCGACATGCTGTAATCCAATGGATGCCATCGCTTTATTAAAAGACAACAAGTCTGCAAACTGAAACAATGGCATCGCGATTCCGACAAATATGAAAGGAATCGACGAAAGAAATATTTCTTTATAGATCTCCTTCAGGGAAATTTCCATCGTCCCCCGGTCTTTCTTCATCAAGCTGTCCAAATGGGGTTTTTGTTTTTTCCAATACCAAAATAACACCACTAAACCGCCGACAGCCCCTACCGTCGCCGCGAACGTAGCTACTTGGATGGCTCTCACTAACTCTCCATCTAGGACATTCAAAACAACATACACACCAGCCAAAAGGAACACGATGCGGACAATTTGTTCGATAACCTGAGATATGGCCGTTGGTTCCATCGCTTCATGACCTTGAAAAAAGCCGCGGATGATGCTCATGAACGGTACAAAAATCAAGGCGAAGCTGACTGCCCGTATGATCTCCGTGACATCCCTGACATCTTCCTGCCTGACCCCAAAGACTCCAGTAAACAGCGGGGCCATCGTATAGAGAATCAAAAAAGCGAGAAAACCGGTGACAACCATTAATTTCAGGCTCGATTTAAATAACTTCTCACCGACGGCGTACTCCTCGAGCGCATTATACTTCGAAATGAATTTAGAAACAGCAAGCGGCATACCTGCCGTTGCAAAGCTAATGAAAATGGTATATGGAACGTACCCATATTGATAGAGGGTAGCCCCTTTATTCCCAACCATATGTTCAAATGGGATGACGTAAAATAAACCAAGTATCTTGGAAATGATCGCTCCCAGCGTTAATATAAAAGCCCCTTTTAAAAACTTAGATGACATCTAATCCCTTCCTGCCTCTGTCAGTTACGTTTCACACGCTCTTTATCTTATCATATTAAAGTATTTTTTCTATAGAAAACTACACTCAAGTTTATCGTTTTCGAAGATAATACACAAACAAATAATTCCTTTTTTTCTACATTCGCAATCTGACGGGCTCTTGCTATATAATGAAGGGACTGAAAATGATAAAGTGGTGATCAATTTGAAATATGATGTAGTGGTAATTGGCGGCGGTCCTTCCGGATTGATGGCAGCAATTGCAGCCGGAGAAAAAGGGTCACATGTATTGTTAGTGGATAAAGGCGAGAAGCTTGGAAGGAAACTTGCGATCTCTGGCGGCGGACGCTGCAACGTGACGAACAGGCTCTCGATCGATGAAATCATTCAGCATATCCCTGGAAACGGGCGATTTTTATACAGTGCTTTCTCAGAATTTAATAACGAAGACATTATTCAGTTCTTTGAAAAATTAGGTGTGGCTCTAAAAGAAGAGGATCATGGCCGGATGTTCCCGGTCAACGATAAGGCGCAAAGTGTCGTAGATGCACTTTTGACACGCCTTTCGAATTTGAAGGTGACCATTTACAAGAACTCTCCAGTTGCTGAGGTTCTCTATGAAAATGGAAAAACAAGCGGAGTTCGGTTAAAAGATGGACAGACATTTAACACAAATGCGGTCGTGATTGCAGTCGGTGGAAAATCAGTCCCTCACACCGGCTCAACTGGCGACGGCTACGCTTGGGCAAAAAAGGCGGGCCATACGATAACCGACCTCTTCCCGACTGAGGTACCTGTACTTAGCCATGAAACATTCATAAAAGATCGAACGCTTCAAGGGCTCGCACTTCGGGATGTTTCATTGAGTGTGCTGAACCCAAAAGGCAAGGCTCTGATTACACACAAGATGGATATGCTATTCACCCATTTTGGTGTCTCTGGTCCAGCGGTTCTAAGGTGCAGTCAATTTGTCGTGAAAGCGATGAAAAAATGGAACCTATCCGAAGTTACAATGAAACTCGATGCCCTTCCGGATCGAAACAAGGAAGAAGTCTTCCAGGACATCATGAAAGAAATCAAAGCTGAGCCGAAAAAAGCCATAAAGAATACATTAAAAGGCCTGGTTCCGGAACGCTATCTACACTTCTTACTTGAGCGGAGCGGCATCGACCTTCAGGAACAGGGAGCGACGATATCCAATGAAAAAATTCGCCGCTTTGCCGAACTATGTAAGGACTTCCAATTTGGAGTACATGGCACCCAGCCGCTTGAAAAAGCCTTCGTCACAGGCGGCGGCGTATCCGTGAAAGAAATCCATCCAAAGGAAATGGCCTCCAAACTAATGGACGGACTATATTTCTGCGGTGAAATTTTGGATATACACGGATACACAGGCGGCTATAACATCACATCAGCATTAGTAACCGGAAGACTAGCCGGCATGAATGCTGCCGTATATGCTCGTTCATAATTTAAGAAGAGGCCGATCCGTTGGGATCAGCCTCTTCTTTTTTGAGGAAATTCGTCCTTCATGTCGAGTAATTCGACCTTCGCGGATTTATTTCGTCCTTCACTTCGAGTAATTCGACCTTCGCGGAATTTTTCCGACCTTCACGTCGAATAATTCGACCTTCGCGGATTTATTTCGTCCTTCACTTCGAGTAATTCGACCTTCGCGGATTTATTCCGGCCTTCACGTCGAGTAATTCGACCTTCGCGGATTTATTTCGTCCTTCACTTCGAGTAATTCGACCTTCGCGGATAATTCGTCCTTCACGTCGAATAATTCGACCTTCGCGGATTTAATTCGTCCTTCACGTCGAATAATTCGACCTTCGCGGATTTATTTCGGCCTTCACTTCGAGTATTTCGACCTTCGCGGATTTATTCCGGCCTTCACTTCGAGTAATTCGACCTTCGCGGATTTATTTCGTCCTTCACTTCGAGTAATTCGACCTTCGCGGATTTATTCCGACCTTCACGTCGAGTAATTCGACCTTCGCGGAATTTTTCCGACCTTCACGTCGAATAATTCGACCTTCGCGGAATTTTTCCGACCACAAACCCGATTATTCAATCCACCATTAAAAACTCTCAGGATGATAGCGATATACTTCTAAATCAATTGTGTCCCGCTCTGTGAATGTGACTCCTTCACTTTCTAGCATCCATTTCTGGTGGGACGCGGCGCCTTCTGCTTTTATACCAATCTCACCTTTGGCATTAATCACCCTATGCCAAGGAAGGTTATATTTTTCGCTGCTAGAATGAAGAATTCTAACAACCTGTCTTGCACCGCGCGGACTTCCAGCCAGCTGTCCAATCTGCCCATATGTCATCACTTTTCCGGCGGGAATATGTTGAATAATCGTAATCACTCGTTCAGTAAAACTCTCCAAATCCCTCTCTCCTTATTAGTAATTTCAGTTAGCCAAAATCGTAATTTTTTCATCGGTTATGAGAACTCTATGATATTTAATCAAGTTTGATTTAAACGTGGCAGGTACTCTGTAATCATCATAAGCACATACAGAAATCAAACCTCGTTCAGTAATCAATTTATCAATACCTTTTTCATATTCACCTATTGCATCCATAACTTGGTCGTCATTTCCCCATTCAACATGGCCCCAGGTTCTGACGAACATATTCCTTTCAGAATATGTATCGATATTTTCCAAGAAATAATTAACCATCGTTGAAGGATGGAAATCGCCATGAAAACAGTAAAAATCAAAATTATTAATATGATGCACTTTCGCCAATTGCTCCTCATTTAAATGAAGTTGCAATTTCTTATATACGAAAGGAAAGATTCGATCATTTTCGACGACCAAGATATGATCCCCCTGCTCAACACCGGAAATAATGAACATTGCCTCATTCTCCATGTAGGTTTCCAGTTCATTAAAACAGTATAATATATGGGCCCCGTTCGATTGCTGTATATCTTTAATCAGTTGTTTCATATTGTTATCCAAAATGGATCTCCCCTTTTAATACATCAGTCACCACAGTGTATTATGTCTAACTTTACCTATTATTCGCGTGTTTGTAAAATTCATTGAATACTATAATCTGTTTTCACTAAATAATATACAAAATTTATGTAGGAACTAGTGTGAATATTCGCAATATAATATTATAGCGAACTACCTCTGTCCGCTTGTTACGAAGCAAAGGTAGCCTAATCAGTATGATATATTGCTTAATGTACAAATTCCGATGTTAAGCGTCTCTCTTTAAACTACTAATTTATTTAGGCTGTGCTGCACTATAATCACAATTTAAATCACAGGATAATAGGGTACATAACGTGGATTACAATAATAAGGCGGTCTAGGTCCTATGAGGGGCATTTCAAAAGTGTTGGAATTAGAATCGTATAACAACTCTACTTTTTCATCCGACTGTCCGACCAAGAGCAACTTCACTTCTTCGCTAAAATAATATTGCATAATGAGGCCTCCAAAGTCTTTTTTTCTACCCTTCAGCATATTCAAATTGCACAGCAATGAGCCCGTACTCAAGCTGATTTATTCGATTTTATCATGCACGGCAATAGCCTATTTAACATAAGGTAAACCGACTATATTCTTTTTTAGGAGGATTCCTCATGTCACAAGACAATCAAAAGAAGTCATCCGATAAAGACTATCCCATGTATCCCAACTATGGAAAGATAATACGTTACCAAGACGTTCCTATCACGGTTCCAGAACAGCGCCAATATCGCCAACCCGGTGTAGAAAAACTAATGGTGCCCCAACCAATCATTGAAAACCCTAATTACTGCGGCAGCGGGAAATTAATAGGAAAGGTCGCACTTATAACAGGAGGTGACAGCGGAATTGGTGCAGCAGTAGCGATTGCTTTTGCAAAAGAAGGTGCAGATGTTTCTATAGCTTATTTGGATGAACATGAGGATGCCAATCGAACAAAATCGAGAATTGAAGAGCTTGGACAACATTGCTTATTATTGCCTGGTGACTTAAGAGAAAAACAGCAATGTATCAATATCGTGGAAGAAACCATCGAAACATTTGGAAAGCTAGATATTCTTTGTAACCACATCGGTGTTCAATTTCAGCAATTAAGCTTGCTAGATATCACGGATGAGCAGTTCGATAATACCTTTAAAGTAAACATCTATTAAAACTTTTACACAACTCGAGCAGCCCTTCCATACTTAAAAGCAGGAAGTTCCATCATTAATACATCTTCCGTTGTGACCTTTAAAGGGCATAAACAATTGATTGATTACACAGCAACTAAAGGGGCTAACATTGGTTTTACTCGTGCACTGGCAAACAGTCTAGTAGATAAAGGCATCCGGGTAAACGCTGTTGCTCCTGGACGGGTATGGACGCCCCTCATCCCCTCTAGTTTCTCCGCAGACGAAGTTACCCAAGTTGACAATCCAATGGAACGCCAAGGCCAGCCCTTTGAACTAGCCCCTACCTTTGTCTATCTCGCTTCCGATGATTCACGTTTTGTTACCGGACAAACACTTCATGTCAATGGCGGGGAAGTGACATCATCCTAACGGCTCTCTATAAATCTAGGATTTACCCTTAGCTTAGACGACATGTCCATTTTTCATTTATTAAGACTGTGACATCTTCAAAAATTATTTTAGGACCTTAGGAGTATATCTTTTGCGAATCCTTACAAGATCGCTTTCGGTTTTGAAGGTTGTAGAGCTACAAAATTAGACTACCTCAGTCCGCTCAGTTAAGAAGCAAAGGGTAGTCTAATAATGGTTTTATATATATGACTTAAAATGATAGGGCAGTTCAGCCTTTATCTTTTCTTATAAATAATCATCGCGCTAAAGCAGTAAATCTGTTTCTCTTCCTCTTCACCTGTAGTGGCGACATTGTATTTGATATCGACAATTTGATTATCACGGATGTCTTCAAGGAAGACATTCATTTCATCTTCTAAGTCCTGTTCATGCTCATAATCAAATAATTTCACTTGAATCATCGGCTCTCCCCTGCCCTTTTTACTATAATGATAGTTATTGAGCAGGATTCCCATTTTCCCTTAAATTTATACCTGACTGGTTTTCAAAGCGGATAATAAAGCCACTACTTCATTGCCGACTTCTTCTGTAGAAGATACCCCGCCCATATCAGGAGTCAGGGTCTTTTTATCAACCATTACCTGTTCGATCACATCTAATACTTTTGCGCCCCAATTTTCATGCCCAAAGAAATCAAGAATCTGACTCGCTGACCAAAGAGCAGCAAGTGGATTGGCAATGCCTTGATGAGCAATATCCGGCGCTGAACCATGAATCGGCTCAAACATCGAAGGATAGACTCGTTCCGGATTTAAATTGGCACCGGCCGCCAGACCCATCCCACCTGCAATGGCTGCACCTAAATCGGTGATGATATCACCAAACAAATTGGATGTGACAACGATTTGAAACCGTTCCGGCTGTTTGACAAAAAACATGCTTGCCGCATCGACCAAATAGGAGTGTGTTTCTACATCAGGATATTCCTGTCCGACTTCTTCAAAAACCTGATCCCAAAAAACCATCGAATAATTCAATGCGTTCGCCTTACTTATACTAGTTAGTGTTCTTCCTGTTTTGCGTGCCAGTTCATACGCATAGCGGATGATCCTCTCCGTTCCTTTTCGCGAAAAAACCCCCGTCTGCAGCACGACTTCTTCTGGCTTCCCTTTGAATAACCAATCACCAGCACCTGCATATTCGCCTTCGCTGTTCTCACGGATGACTACCATATCGATTTGATCACGCGTCACGTCTTTTAACGGACAAGGTGCTCCCTGAAGCAATTTAACAGGACGAACATTCACATATTGATCGAATTGCTTTCTGATTTTCAGCAGAAGTTCCCTTAGTGAGATATGGTCCGGAACGCCAGGATAACCGACAGCCCCAAGATACACGGCTTCAAACTTCTTCAACTGCTCCATACCATCGTCTGGCAGCATCTTCCCATGCTCGAGATAATATTCGCAGCCCCAAGGAAAATATGTAAACTCGAACGAAAAATCCCCAGCTAATTCAGCCACTTTGTTTAGTACTTTCACGCCTTCATTGATCACTTCGGGACCAATTCCATCTCCCGCAATGACCGCTATTTTATAAACATTCATTCAGCGGACGCTCCTTTATCTATATTTTCAGATTTCAGCACCCTAATTTTAACATATATCACCATTTCCCTCTTTCAAACTCAGCCAAATATCCGTTTTCCGCTGCTTTACCTATAAAGCCGCAAATCTTCTATTTGAAACAGCCATGAGTTGGGTGAGAGAAAAAAATCTATCTCGGAACCACTACGCTATTTTTATGAAAAAGCATGGGTTTAAGAGTATCTGCGTTAAGGATTTTCCGGAGAATTCCCTAGTTATAACCTTGATAAAAGGTTATATAGATATAGGATTGACTAAAGACAAAAGAGCCCTTTCATGGTGAAAGGGCTCCTGCGTCATGCTTTTAAATATGCACGTCTTTCCGCATATTCCCGGCATTGTGAACAAACAGTAATCTTTTTTCTTTCTTTATCGTAATAAAACGTTACGTTCTTAGATTTCCGCTTACAAAAGTAACAAGTTTTTTTGAAAAAACCCATTACTTAACGATAACTTCGCCGTCCCATTCAAGCATTCCGCCAACCATGTTTGCCACTTTATAGCCTTGTTCCTGAAGATAATGGCACACATTTTCACTGCGGCGTCCTGAACGGCAGATAAAAATATATTCTTTTTCTTTATCAAAATAGTCAAGGTTGGCTGGGATATCATTCATACGAATATGTTTAGCGCCCTCAATCATGCCTTCTTGCACTTCTTCGTCTTCACGTACATCAACAAGCTCCATAGCTTCGCCTGCCTCAAGCTTAGCTTCCACTTCTTCTGTTGTAACGATTTTGATTTCTTCCATACTTAGCACCTCAAATTATTGTTTAATTTTTCTTATTTATTATAACAAATATTCCAGCCAAACATTACTTTATGGATTATGGATATTTAAGGTTCACATACAACCGACCAGCTAATTGAAAATGCATTTTCACTTTTTTCTACCATAGGCATTCCATTATGATCAAAACATTTATTACTGGCATCCATTATACCCCGATGACTATAATAAGAATTAATAAAAAGCATGCACATTATCATTAGAAATGTTAAAAAACATGCTAATCCTAGAAATTGTTTTTTATTTTCCCCCACGTTACTCCTCCTTCCATTAACTAAAGTTCTTTCACGAAGTACATGTGTAATAGTATGGTATATACCCTCGGAAGTTCAGCCTTACTTGTAATATGTTTCCATATTTATACTACATGAAAAAAGTCCAGTCCTCCATCCATTTAGATGGTGAGGAACTGAACCCCTATTTTTAAAAACACTCATCTTTTTATTATGTCTATAACCATTCTGATAAAAGCGCACCTAACAAGGCAGCTAATTAAAAAAATAAAACGCCAGCGAATATCATTTTCGCTAGCGTTTTATTTTGAACTAATAAATCATTCTTAATGTCTGAAACCTCGCTCATATTGTTTAGGAATCTCAACTTGTTTATTCAAAGTTTTAGATGCTTCTAGAGACCAGTAAGGGTTGCGCAACATCCCTCTTCCTACGGCCACCAAATCTGCTTCTTCATTTCCAATGATTGAGTTTGCAAGAATTGGATCATCTAATCTACCTACAGCAATCACTGGAATATCCAAAGCTTTTTTAATTTCCCTAGCCAATGGCGTTTGATAGCTAGCATGCGTGCCCGGTCTTCCGTCTGCTCCAATCGGGCCTTCTCCGCCAGAGCTGACATGGAACATATCCACACCGGCTTCTTTAAAGACTTTGGAAAACTCAATACTTTCTTCCAGACCGTATCCGCCTTCCACGTATTCTTTTGCAGAAATACGCATAATTAAAGGCATATCAGCTGGCATTTCGCTTTTCACTGCTTTAATTACTTCTACTCCAAATTTAGTTAAGTCTTTTCCGTATTCATCTTCACGTTTATTCGTAAGTGGCGAGGTGAATTGGTGAATTAAATATCCGTGTGCCCCATGCAATTCAATAACGTCAAAGCCTGCTTGAACGGCTCTTCTAACTGAGTTACGGAATTTATCGACCATTTCCCTAACTTCTTCTGTCTCCAAAGCTCTTGGTGTCTTAAACGTTTCGTCAAACGCGATGGCTGATGGCGCTACCGGCGTTTCTGCATCCTGCGCTTTACGCCCTGCATGAGCAATTTGGATACCGATTTTTGCACCGTATTGATGAACTTCTTTAACAATTTTGGCGAAAGCTTCAACTTGATCGTCAGACCACAATCCAAGATCACCATTCGAAATACGTCCGTCTGGCTCTACATCGGTCATTTCCACTATAATTAATCCAGCTCCGCCAACTGCTCTGCTTACATAATGATGAAGATGCCAATTTGTAGGGATACCATCCTCAGCTTCGACAGAGTATTGGCACATTGGTGGCATAACAACCCTATTTTTAAGTTCAAGCTCTTTTATACGATAAGGTGAAAATAAATGAGTCATATTTTTTATATCTCCCTTACAGATTATTTTTTAATGCATGCACATGCATTTATATCATCTTGATAACTTTGTGTCAATTAATCAGATTCTCTTGAACACCTAATTCTGATGTTGTAAACGTTATCCTCTGTTGGTACATTTATTTTTATTTATGTTATATTTAAAATAAGTAAGCAGAGGTAGGCGAAAATAATTGTCCAGTGAACAAAACCTTATAAATACATGGCTATCCTTTACACGTATTCATGCCGAGCTCTCAAATGAGCTAGATCGAATATTGCAAGCAAGACACCAAACGACTTTAAATGAGTTTTATGTTCTATTATTTTTATCGAAAACTCCGGAAAAAAAACTGAGGCTATTAGAATTGCAGCAGTTAGTAGGCTTAAGCCAAAGTGCGATGTCCAGACTTTCTGTAAGAATGGAAAATAAAAGTTGTGGTGTCATTCAAAGGCTTGGATATGAAGATGATCGCCGTGGTGTATGTGCAACCATAACAGACCGGGGAGAGCTACGACTTCAAGAAATACTAACAACGGTTAATGAAACACTTGAAAAATCATTAAAGACCAGTGATATCGACACTGCACTGAAATTCTTTATTAATGTAAAGAGCAGTCTTCAGGAGAATGAATGACTCATCTGGATAACGCTGTATAGGTTACATTAAATTTTGCGCCCCATTCATCAGAATGCGGGCTTATTTCCTATGTCCGACTTCCTAAATAAGGTTATGGGAAGAAGTAATAACAGATATTGAAAAGGAGATAGACGCACACTCTCGTCTATCTCCCTACATTAATTAAAAGTCGAAATTGTCAGGATCTGGACCAACCCGATGATTCTGATTCAAGTCGCTGATTCGGTTCATATCTTCTTCAGTCAATTCGAAATCAAATACTGATGAGTTTTCTACTATACGGTGTTCTTTTGTTGATTTTGGAATCGTTACAATCCCATTTTGTAAATCCCAACGTAAAATGACTTGTGCAACAGATTTGCCATACTTAGTCGCAATTTCTTGTAATACCTCATTATCCAGTAATTCACCTTGCATTAATGGAGACCAAGCTTCTAGTTGAATGCCTTGTTCCTTACAAAATGCTTGTACTTCTTTTTGAGTCAAGCGTGGATGACATTCGACTTGATTGACCATAGGCTTCACTTCTGCGTCCTTTATTACGTCTTTAAGATGATGAATCTGGAAATTACTTACTCCGATTGCTTTAACTTTTCCTTCTTTATAAAGAGTCTCTAATGCTTTCCAAGCTTCTTTATATTTTCCTTCGACAGGCCAATGTATAAGATATAAATCTAAATACTCTAAGCCAAGTTTCTTTAAGCTTGTTTCGTATGCTGCGATTGTGGATTCGTATCCTAAATCAGCATTCCAAACTTTTGAAGTTACAAATAAATCCTCTCTTGAGATTCCAGCTTCTTTTAGCCCCTCACGGATTCCTTGCCCAACTCCTTCTTCATTTTCGTAAATTGCTGCCGTATCAATGCTGCGATAGCCATGTTTAATCGCCACTTTGACCGCATTTACTAATTCAGGACCTTCTTCTACCTTAAATACGCCCAAGCCGAACCAAGGCATTTTAACACCGTTGTGCAACGTTGTTGTATCTTGTAAATTTTTCACCATAATCAATCTTCCTCCAAAATTTCTATTAATTGAAATCATATAATGCCCTAAAGGATCATTACATCCCTTCAAGGAATCTTCCGCATTCACTGAAGGGATGCAATGATCCCTTGACATATTATTTGACCGTGGAAATTATTAATAAGTTTCTTACCCTAACACGCTTCACCTTTCTTACTATTCCCTTCTTTCATTCCTTCCCGCTTTCTATCTTTACTTTCGAGAGCTCGACTCCAACCTGTTAATATTACGGCTACAAACACCATCACTCCACCTATCCAAGCTGTATGGATGAGCCCGATAGAATCCGTAATGATTCCACCTAAGTAGGCACCAATAGCAATTCCTGCATTAAATGCAGCAATATTGATAGCAGACGCCACGTCAACTGCACTCGGGACAAAACGCTCAGCTAACGTCACAACATAGACTTGAAGTCCTGGCACATTCATGAAGGCAAATAACCCCATTAAAATAATAGTAATTAATCCAGCTACCTTAAACGGAGCCGTGAAAGATAAAATCACAAGTACAATAGCCTGTATAAGAAACATATAGAATAGGGCATTAATAGGATTGCGATTAGCTAGCTTTCCGCCAATTGTGTTCCCTATAGCAATGGCCACTCCATATACTAGCAAAATTACGGCAACTGTTCCTTCTTTAAATCCTGTCACCTGCTGTAGCAAGGGAGATAAATAAGTAAAGACAACGAATGTACCTCCATATCCTAATGCTGTAATAATGAATACAAGCAATAAGCGGCCATTTGTTACTAATTTGATTTGATCACGGAACGTGGTGCGAGTAGCTTTTTGTAAATCAGACGGAACAAGGATGCTGTTCCCAAGGAAAGCAATTATGCCGATTGCCACAATAATAATAAAAGCAAATCTCCAACCAAAATGTTGCCCTATAAAAGTTCCAAAAGGAACACCTGTCACAGTCGCTACCGTTAGCCCTGTAAACATAATGGCAATCGCACTCGCTCTGCGATTTTCAGGTACTAAATCTGCTGCAATCGTAGCACCTATTGACATGAAAACACCATGAGCTAAGGCAGAGATGACACGGGCTGTCAGTAATACCCCGATGCCAGTAGCACTAGCCGCAAGTGTATTTCCAGCAATAAACACTATCATAATCCAGAGTAATAAAGATTTGCGAGACATATTAGATGTTAGAGATGTCAGAATAGGTGCTCCGAACATTACACCTAAAGCATATAAGGAAACTGTTAATCCGGCAGTTGTCACTGTAATGTGTAGATCTTTTGAAATTAGTGGTAACAGTCCCACACTAATAAACTCTGTTGTTCCAATTGCAAAGGCACTGATTGCTAAAGCCAGTAATGCCAACGTACTTCTTTTTTTATCTATAATCATATTATCTTCTCCTTCTAATTGATTTGTTCTATCATGAAATTGCTTATAGCAATAAAATGTACAGTGATAATCTGTCGACAAATGTTATTATGATTTATAATAGAAATAAAAAACAGTACGTACTTTAAAGTGTTATAGGCACCTTTAAGTGCCTATAAAGTAAGGAGAGTTAAAAAATTATGCAGAAAAAGAAGTACAATATTTCAGTCGAAGCTACACTGGAGGTACTAGGTGGAAAATGGAAATGTGTGATTCTTTGCCATCTAACACATGGTAAAAAACGTACAAGCGAATTAAAACGTCTCATGCCAAACATTACGCAAAAAATGTTGACCCAACAATTACGTGAGTTAGAAAAAGACGGAGTGATCAATCGGATCGTTTACAACCAAGTTCCGCCCAAAGTTGAATATGAACTTAGTGAATATGGACAGAGTTTAGAAAGTATTTTAACCGCGCTATGTACGTGGGGAGAAAATCATATAACCAAAGTATATGGGGATAAGTTTGCCGTTCTTGAGGAAAGTATATTAAATGATTAAAGTAATTCACTTAAATTAAAATTAAGAATCTAAAAACACCAAAAACGAAATCCACTATAGAGGGATTTCGTTTTTGGTTAGGGAAAAATGAGTGCCAAGTAAATGAGTTACCTCTTGATCAAATAAATAAAGCCACTCTAGATTGAATCAGCATATTCCATATTCCCATATCGAATCAATCAAACTTTGCAACACACTGGATTGCCATTTTTCCATGGTCATGAGATTGCATAACATGCTTTTATTAGTTCTTTTTCTTTTGGTATAATAGCATGATCGTATAAAAACCAAATCAATTAAAAGTCTTAAATAAACTTATGGAGGAAATATGAGGGTCATTTTAGAGTTGATACGTATTTTATTAATATTAGGATTAGGCGGAGCGATTATTTCCACCGTACTAATCGCCATATATACAAGCATAGGCGTTAACATGGATCAGTATGGCTGGCTAGGTTCTATTGCGATACTTATTTTATTATTTGTTTGGTATAGAAACAAGTTGCAGTTCAGTGGATGGTACACTGGAAATGGGAGAGAAAAGCTGCCCAAAAAGGTCTCACTGTCACTGATCCTGTGTTCACTCTTATTGTTAGTTTCACCACCCCTTTTAAGCTTATCTATTTAACCAACAATAAACAGGAGAATAGTTCCTGAATTTCAAATAGAGCAGGAGTGAACGATTTGCGGAAACTGTTTAATATTGTTGTTCTCTTACTCCTACTCGGTGGATTTTGGTACGGTTATGGTAATGACATTCAGGAGTCTGGGTTTAAGGCCGGGGTTAGATCCTTTGCATCCGATGTTCGCTCCCTTATAAACGGACCAGAGGTTTCGACTGCCCTGGACAAGCTGAATACCGGAGTCAACTACCTGATAGGCGAGCTAACAGAAACGTTGGATAACGCTTCTAAAGAAGAACAACCTGAAACGGAACAAGTGAAAAAACCAACATTGGAAGCTCCCGCTGAGGCCTCCTTTTCAGTCCGTAATATCGAAATTGGCGACACTAAGGCTGCTGTTGAAAAACTGGCTGGTGTAGCAAAGCGGCAAACCCGGAATGAATATGGCGTAGACTGGTTCGCTTATCACGAAAATTATCAAAATTTCTTCATGGTTGCCTACGATACTGACGATAAAGTTGTTGGATTATATACGAACCAAGATTTAATCTCCTCAAAACAAGGAATTAAACGCGGCACGCCTAAAGAAGCAGTGACTGAAAAATTAGGAGATCCTGTAACAAAACTCCTTAAAGGAAACGTCTATTACCAGATTCGAAGCGATGGCGAATACGATATGTTTGAAATGGATAAGAGCTATGTGACTATCTTCTATGACAAACATGAGAAAAATACAGTTACATCAATCCAAATTATCGACGCAAAATTGGAAAAACAAAAGAGTGCCTATTTTGCAGAAGCCAGTCCGGAGTTAAAGAACGGCTTTGAATATCAACTATTTGACCTGACTAATGCATCAAGGGTTAACCATGATCTCTCGGTCCTTTCTTGGGATAATCAAGTGAAAGTGACCGCTCAGGATCACAGTGCCGATATGGCAGTGAATCATTACTTCAACCATAATAACCTTGAAGGAGAATCCCCCTTTGACCGAATGGAAGATGACAAAATCACTTTTCGAATGGCTGGGGAAAACCTCGCAGCCGGTCAGAACAGCAGTATCTTTGCTCATGAAGGGTTAATGAACTCCATCGGACACAGGGAAAATAAATTACAAAAAGATTTTGAATCTCTCGGAGTCGGCGTCGCCTTTGAAGATAATGCAAAACCGTATTATACAGAAAATTATTTAACGAAGTAATATCAAAAAGCCGTTTCTGGAGAAATCCCGCACGGCTTTTTTTGATTCTATCCTCCTGATTTTAAAAGAATCTCAACACCGTCCTAGAGTTATCTTCTTTACTTTATAGTTGTTTTTTTATTTTTATAATATTCAGTTTATTTTTCTTGACTGGAACTTTAACACTATAAGATAATACTTAAGAGTAATATAATGACAAATTAAACTTTGGGGTAACGGATTTATGATTAAAAGAGGTAGAAAAAAGGGTGCCAACGGTGAACAGAGTCGAGCTTTACTACTCTTCATCGCGGCAGATGAGTTTGCTCGGAAGGGTTATTTTGAAACAAAAGTTAGTACAATCGTTCATAGAGCAAATTTAAGTCAGCCTACTTTTTATCTGTATTTTGAAAGTAAAGAGGCCATTTTTAAGGAGTTAGTTAAGAAATTCCGATATGAATTATTTAATCTTACTATACAGAGCCGGCTTGAAACTGGGCTTGATTTAAACGCTATTCCCCTCAAAATCACCCAAGGATTAGCCGCGATATTTCGTTTCTTTGCTGAAAATCAAAGTTTAACTCGAATTGGTTTTTTTCTCTCTCAAGAGGCTGAAGAAATAAAGAAGCAGTTAGCTGCACAAATAAAAGAAAACCTGATTTATGAACAACAAAATGGCTATTTCCATCCAGATGCTAACATGTTGATTATAGCTGAAAGCTTGGTCGGAATTATTGAACGTTTAACCATAACTCAAATTTTTGAAGAAAACATTCAGCCTGAAATATTAGCGAATGAAATTGTACACCTTTTGTTGGACAGATTGTTAGTTAAGACCTAATAATTCATTTTACTTTTCTAACTATTATTTAAAATATAGTTGATAGGGAGTATTATTATGAATTCTATAAAGCAATCGCAGCAGGAACCGCTCGAAAGAATGTGGATTGCACTTATCATTGAAGCGAAACAAAGCGGAATAACAAAAGAACAGGTCAGAAAATTTATTAGACAGCATCAAATGAATAATGCTTTCGAAACAGATTTACAGCCGCAAATGGAAGATTAGTTTGTAGGAATAATAATTTCAAAGCGAATAAAAGATGGACTCCATATGGAAGTCCTTCTTTTATCTGAAAATCTAATTAATTTGTACTTCATCTATATTATTTTCTTGTGATAATCATTGGTCAAAAGCTCCATACTAAACCTTAAACCCCATTAAAAAAAGGATGTGAGTTTAGATGGACTTTTTTCACGGCCAAGAAGCACTTACTATAATTCAGTGGATCTTAAGGGCCATTGTGTCTTACTTCTTTTTACTATTTGCAGCTAAAATAATGGGGCAACGAGCTATTTCTCAGTTAAGATTACTTGATTTTTTAATAGCATTAATTATTGGAAACATCCTTGCCCATCCTTTATCTGATGAACAGTTAGGTTTAAAGGGACCATTGATAACGACAGCCGTATTAGTACTTTTATATATTTTTTGCGTTTTTTTGAGCCTAAAGTGGGGAAAACTTCGAAGTTTTTTTGAAAACTCTCCTTTTCCCCTTATAGAAAATGGGCAAATTGTTTATAAAAGCTTAGCCAAAGCAAGAATCTCTATCGATTTTTTATTATCTGAATTAAGAAAAGAAAAAATTGAAGATATTCAAAAAGTTGCGCTTGCATTATGGGAACCAGATGGTACAATTTCATTTTTTTTAAACCCTCAATATGAAGCCGTAACCCCTGCCGATTTAGAACTAGTAACAAAAACCTTTTCTTTTCCTAGAACGATTATTAAAGAGGGAAAAATTGATTTTAGTGAATTAACCCGCATTGGTAAAGACGAAGAATGGCTTAAAAACCGAATAAAAACTGCATACAGTGAGGACGTATATGATATTTTATTAGCAACCATTGATAATAACGATACAGTGAAAATCTTTTTATACAAATAGATTTTGAAGCTAAACCATATAAAGTAAGTCCTCTTAGCTATGCCTCTATTTAATACGATTTACTTTTACTTAAGGAAGAGAGTAGTTTTATACCCTGAATGTTAAAGGCCATCAAATTGGTGGCCTTCTTAGGACAAGATTACCCCTGTTTATACATAGAGAAAACTTCCCTCTGCTTCTACCAAAGTAGTGTATTTAAGAACTTATACACATCCTCATAAACCTGCTCACGTTCTTTGCCTAATGTGATTATATGGCCAGAGTTTTCGTACCATATCAAGTGTTTATGCTGCGTATCGACTTCACTGAAAATCGCTGTAGCACTGTTCGTATAGTCGGGATCATCCAAGCGCCCTTGTAGAACAAGAGTTGGTGATGTGATTAAATCTAAATTTTCACCAGTTTCATTTATTATATTCACCACATCTTTCAGTTGAGTCATAGGCTCTTCTTCCAACAGCTTCACTTCGGCAGCAATTTGGTCTGCATCTTTGCCTTCAAACTTCTTATAAGCCTGTGCATAATTGAGCAAGCGGTTTTTTTGTCGATCGATACTTTTTCCTTGCGTCGGAGCACACATTGAAACCACCCCTATCACAGGAAGTTCAATTCCTACTTTTAATGAGAACACTCCTCCTAAAGAAATTCCTACAACAGCAATTTCCTCGTAGCCTTCATCTTTAAGGAATTGATAACCATCCACTACGTCTTTCCACCATTCCTTTGGACCTGTTTTAGCAAGTTCCTCGGCTGATACTCCGTGCCCTCTATAAAGAGGCCCGTGACAGGTATAGTCGCGATCATTCAGGTATTTCCCTAATTTTTTCATATCTCCTGTACTTCCGGTAAACCCGTGAAGTAAAAGAACAGCTCTATTTCCACCTCTGTATGTGAATGACTCAGGTGCTTTCACTTTCATCTATCTAGGACCTTCTTTCTGCTCTTGTTGATAAATAGAATCTAAATGATTTTTAAAAAAAAATCAATTAATACCCCTTGAGTGGGATTTCTTCTATCCTATTCCGTATTTTCATTAAAACAGTTAAATCAAGTATATAGTATCCTTACCACACTCTTTACAACTCATCCGTTCAGAAGCACATTTTACTATGATTGATTTTATTTAGCAATCGTCATTTAACCATTTTTTTTAAAAAAGTAAAATATACCTTGTAATACGATGTACATCGTATTACACTAAAGCAAATGAAAAAAGAAGGTGATTTTTTGGATAAAGAATTGATGAAGGGAAGTATTGACCTCCTCCTGCTTTCACTTCTTTCACAAAAAGAGCTGTATGGCTATGAAATGACGAAGATTCTAAGGCAAATGAGCGAGGGGCAATACGAAATCAGTGAAGGCACCCTATATCCGGCTCTTAAGCGTTTAGAAAGAAAGGAATTTATAGAAGGGTATTGGAAAGAGTCCGAGTCCGGACGCAGGAAATATTATCGTATCACAGACAGCGGCCAAACCGAGCTTGAACGTAAACGCAGCAGCTTTACCTTCCTTGAAAATTTAGTTCGGAAAAGCGCAGAGGATTTCTGATGAAAACAACATTTGAAAGGTATGTAAAAAAAATAGTCAACCAAACCGATTGTACCAAGGAAGAAAAAGAAGATATGTTTGAAGAACTGCTTCTCCATCTGGAGTTGAGCCGGGATGATTTAATAAAGCAGGGGAAGACCCCAAAAGAAGCCGAGAAAATGGCATTAATCCTTTTTGGCGACGAATGGGAAATCGGCAGTCAAATTCAGCAGGCCATTTTTCCATACCGAAAAGAGCTTATGCTGACTTTATCCATCGTTTCAATTCTTTTTACGTTTTCGGTGTATGCGCTGCAACTATTCCAAGAAGGAGATGCTTACATGGGTTGGCTTCTTTTTTCGATACTGACTAGTGCAACTTTACTCTCACTTACACTTAACCTCCTAGTCTCTATCAACCGGAAAATCATGGTCAACACCGTGTTAGTGACCCATGCCCTTGTCTATATATATGGATGGGGAATTGCGTCCGCCCTTGACTTTACATTATTTCCTTTATTCAGCCTGATTATGGCAGCGATTCTCCTACTATCCCTCTACCTCATTTACAAAACAGCCTTGGTTCTTCCAGGATATAGTGGAAAGAATTTAAAAAAAGTAAAACTTTTGCACATTTCCAATATTACACTCGGCATCTTGATTTTGTCAGTTACCTTATTTTTCTTATATGCTTTTTTAATCTTCTCAAGTGAAGTCCAGCCGTTTATGCTATTATTTTTCATCCCGACTGTCTTATGGATTTCGTTATATATCCTACAGATTAAACTGTTAAAAAAGCATCCTACGGCATCAAATATATGTGCTGTTCTACAGGTATTACTTGTTCTAGCAATTATTTTTACGATGATGATACTCTACCGTTAAGGAGTCCTTCAAATGAAAAAGAAGCACATCTATCTCATTCTGATCACGCTTGCGATTGTGACTGTCTTGTTTGTCATCGCCGGCTTGATCTTTAAAAAAGAAGAAAATGAAAAGCAGCAGGGCTTAACCAATCAATACGACGTATCCACTCAGGGTACAATTGCATACGTCACACACTTTAAGGGAAAACCACAATTAAAACTCTATAATCCAACATTATCCGTTGAAGAAAAAGTCCTTGAATTGAGCAACGATGAACAAATCCTCGACCCGACTTATTCCTACGATGGAAATATGCTTGCCTTTATTGTAGCTAAAAAAAACCAAGAAGAAGATTCAACTAGTTCCATTCAGCTTCTTGATATGAAATCACAGAAAATCAGTGAATTATTCAAAGCAGACTTCCTGATCACAGAACTCGATTTCACAAAAAGCGGCCGCTCTCTCTTTTATATTGGAGCCGGTTCGTTTAAAAACTATTCGCCGATCACGGGTCCCCGCCCTCACGATCTCGATATTTATGAATTTGATATAGAAAAAAAGGAGTCCACCCAGCTGACCTCTTTTAAGAAATATGGTCTTAGTTCCCTAAATGTCACCACAGATGGAAAAGCCGCTTATTATCAAACCGATGATGATGCGGATGCTAAAACGGCTGATGAGATTTTCGAAACGCATCAACGGATTTTCAAAGTGAAATTTGACCAAACAGGTATCGAAACCGTCACAGACTCTAAACGTGATGTCGATATTTTTGATTTCACAATTACCCCGGATGAAAAAACGATGATTTTCCAGTCCATCTCCAACGAGCAATCAGGTAGTACCTATATTTATGAGCTTTATAGCTATGACCTCAAAACCAAGACCGAAAAGCAGCTGACCCATCTTCAAGAATACACAGATCGCCCAGTCATCAGCAGCGATTCAAAAACGGTCTATTTTATGGTAGATAAGAAATTCGGCAAAAGCGATCCACAGTATCACCTATATAAAGTGGGGATTGATGGAGACAACCCGGAAGAAATTTTGTTACCTAATTAATAAAAAGGCTTCCGACACCAATTATTGACGGTGCCAGAAGCTTTTTTTATGGGGTTACTCGTGAATTTGGCTAATTTACTCGTGAGTTTTCACGATTTACTCGTGAATTTCTGATTTACTCGTGAATTTTCACGATTTACTCGTGAGTTTGGCTGATTTACTCGTAAGTTTTCACGATTTACTTGTAAGTTTCTGGTTTACTCGTGAATTATCACGATTTACTCGTAAGTTTGGCTGATTTACTCGTGAATTATCACGATTTACTCGTGAGTTTTCACGATTTACTCGTGAATTTTCACGATTTACTCGCGAACCTATAATTCACACAAAAAAAAAGAACCAAATTTGGTCCTTCCTTCTCTACTTATACAGATCGTTTCCTATTTATATTAATGTTTACGTTTATCTTGATTGTCTATTCCCTTATGCTTCCGATAATTGGCGCAGGATAGCTTCATACAGTCTCCTTGGACATCCGGACCATATTTTTCACGAAAAGCTTCCAGGCAATAGCATCTATCTTCTTCCTTTTTGGGTCCATCCATTGAGTGCTTCCCTCCTACTATTTTAACCGGAGATAACGCGCTTCTCCAGTCTTACATTGATTCGGCCCAACAGCGCGGCACCGATTGACTGAATGACTGTTTTAACAATGATTTGGCCAAAAATCGCAGCGGGTACGGCTTCCCATGGCAGAACGTTGGCACCAAGTGGGCTAAGTCCAATCACAACAAATATCACCGAATCGAAAAATCCTCCGACAATCCCGCTGTAAAATACTCTCCAACTCATCGGAAGTTTTAACCGGGTATAAATTTCAGTATCAGCTGTTTCTGCCACCACGAACGATAGTGCGGAAGCAAACACAATTAAAAGGGTATCTCCTAATAAAAATGATACGCACGCTGATAATATTAGTGCCGTGACAATGCACACATACGTCTTCACTCTGCCAAATTTATTCTGAACTAGATCCCGAAAGATGAAGGTTCCCCCGATTAGTAATGTCCCCATCGGAATAATAAACACACCAAGCTGTAATGGTGCAAAAGCTGCTGTAACCACATTCGCGGTGACAATGGACACTAAATACAATATAATTCTTAACATTTCTTACATTCTCCTTATACAAAAAAAACAGCACCCTAAGAAAGAGTACTGTTCTTCTTAGTTTTTTTGAGAGGGTAGCTAGAACCTCTTCCGCATGAGCGGATTATCTTTTTCCTAATTTATCGTAGCTTGAAAACGAATGGAAATCAAGAAGTTTCCACATTACCTATTTCTAAAACGAATTCAGTAAATACTTTATTAATAATTAGACTTATGGCTGATGTTTCGAATTTTGTTACTACATATGTGGATTGGAGCAGCTCCTGTCAAATCATTTTATTCTAATATTTGACAATTGAAAAACAATGCTATATGATGTTATTAACCACTGGTCAATAAATATGGAGGTGATACTATGTCGCCAAGGAAATCAGAAGGAATAGAATTATCTAAGGAAATGGTATTGAATGAAGCCCGGAAACTTTTTGCATCCGTTGGGTATTCAAAAGTTTCAATGCGGCAATTAGCTAAAACATTAGATTGTAGTCATGGCGCCATTTATTATCATTTTAAAAATAAGGCCGAAATATTTTATAGTTTGGTAAAAACGGATTTTTCTCTATTGAATAATAAAATAGATGATATCATCCTAACTGAAAATAATGCTTCTCAAAAAATAGAGAAGATATTACTATGCTTTATAGAGTTTGGGTTAACCCAGCAAAATCATTATGCAATCATGTTTTTATCTAAAGAAAAAGAAATTCAACATTTACTTCAACTTGATTCTAATAAAACATATGAAAAACTAATCAGTTCTCTGACTGACCTTACAGAAAATAAACTAAACCCTGCATCAATATGGTCTATTTTCCTTTCGCTCCACGGCTTTATAACATTTTATATTAATACACAACTTTCATATCAAGATGTAAAAAGCTTAGCTAATTTTCACGTTAAAAATATTATGAAGAGTATTGTATAATTTTTTGCACATACATTGACCAATGGTTAATAAAGATTAGGAGGCTTAAATATGGTGAAAAAATTAATACATTCTGAAGGGCTTATAGTTCTTATAGCGATAATTTATATCTATTCAATAAATGAATTTAGCTGGTTGATTTTCCTTTTATTACTATTAACACCTGACATTTCTATGTTAGCCTATCTAATCAATAATCAAATTGGTGCCAAGGTTTATAACTTGTTTCATACTTATACAATATCAATACTCATCATTTTACTAGCTGTTTCTCTAAACCAGGATACAATTTTAATGGTAGGTTTAATTTGGACGGCTCATATTGGAATGGATCGTTTTTTAGGATATGGCCTTAAATACACAACGGCTTTCAAGGCTACACACATTCAGGAGGTATAATAGTGGTATTTAGTTTATTGTCCGCATAAAAAAGCAGTGTGATTGATCTTGCGCATCACACTGCTTCTTACTCTCTTCCTTTACACTCCCCGCTTATTTCCCCATATATACGTATGCAGCTGCGGCAGCACTTTCACATTTCTAAGTTCATCATCAGCTATTACTTTATCAATTAGCTCTTCATATTTTTTCAAAAGTCCGCTAATCAGCTGCTGATCATTAGCCGTCCTGCTGTCATCATTGCCAACCTGCAAATAAAAAGGAATATCCGGGTACCGGAAATGTACGTTTTTCGCATACTGATAATCTTCATCATCAAAGATTACAACCTTCAACGAGACATGATTATCGGGATGTCGATTGGCAAGATTAGATATTATTCGATCAAGCACCTCAAAGTCCGTGTTCATCCTAGAACTCGGTGGCTTAGGTGAAATAGTCAGTTCATCAATATCGAGAAACCAATCCTGCCAACGGCTTCCCTGTGTTTCCACGCCGGTTTTCATTCCATTATCTTTTAAAATTGCTATCAAGCCATCTAGATTTTTCAGCAGTGCTGGATTTCCACCTGATATTGTAACGAAGGAAAAGCCCTCACCGCCAATTCGCTTCAGCTCATCCCATATATCTTCGGCAGTCATTTGAACTGTATCTTCCTTACCAGTCCCGTCCCAAGTAAACGCGGAATCACACCAGGCACAAGAATAATCGCATCCTGCCGTCCGAACAAACATGGTCTTTTGTCCGATGACCATGCCCTCCCCTTGTATTGTCGGGCCGAAGATTTCCATAACAGGCAGCTTACTCACTTTCCATCCACTCCCGTCTAGCTTCAGCATAACTCGTCGGAGTTTCATATAGACGAACAAATTCGACTCTAGCACCCTCATAATTCTTGGTTAAAAGGGCTTCGGCCATTTTTTCATAAATCCAGACAACCATATTTTCAGCTGTTGTATTCATGAGCGGCAATGTTTCATTCAAATAACGATGATCAAGGTGTATTTCAATCTCATTTTTCCAAATTTCTTTGATGTCACCAAAATCTATCATCAAACCGCGTGAATCCGTATATCCGCTCAATCCGAAAATGACCCTATACGTGTGGCCATGCAAGTTCTTGCATTTGCCTTCATAGTCATGAAGATGGTGCGCGGCATCAAAGGTGAATTCCTTGCTGACCATGACCCGCTTACTTGAGTAGTTTAATTGATTCCGCTGAATATCTTTATCTATTTTTTGAAGCTTATCCACGATAGTAAAACCGTACATTATTTAAGCACCTGCCGTCTGCTTACATAGTCATCCAACCCTTTTTTCCGAAGCTTACATGCCGGACACTCACCACAGCCGTCGGATATAATCCCGTTATAACAAGTCAGAGTCTTCTCACGGACGAAATCAAATGCGCCAAGCTGATCCGCAAGCTCCCATGTTTCCTCTTTATTCAGCCACATAAGCGGCGTATCAATCACAAATGACTGGTCCATCGACAAATTCAAGGTCACGTTCAACGATTTAATGAATACATCGCGACAGTCTGGATATCCGCTGAAATCCGTCTCGCAGACACCAGTGACAATATGCTTAGCCCCAATTTGGCTTGCCAATACACCGGCAAACGAAAGGAACAGCAAATTCCGCCCTGGTACAAACGTTGACGGCAGTTCCCCGTCTTCTCCGTCCTCTACTGCGATATCACTTCGCGTTAACGCATTCGGCGCTAGTTGGTTCAACAGCGACATATCCAGAATATGATGGGTAATGCCCAGTTCCTTAGCAATCTTTTGCGCGCATTCGATTTCCAAGCTGTGCCGCTGATTATAATCAAACGTAACCGCTTCTACTTTCTCAAATCGCTCCATTGCCCAGAACAAACACGTCGTACTATCCTGTCCCCCGCTAAACACAACCACTGCCTTTTCCTTCTTCATCATTTCTATAAAACTCCTTTTTACGGAAAAAAACAGCACCCTAAGAATAGAGTACTGTTTCTCCTTAGTTTTTTTGAGAGGGTAGCTAGAACCTCTTCCGCCTAGCGGAATATTATAATTTTCCAAATTAATAGTAACTTGAATATGAAAAGAAATCAAGAAGTTTATATCAAACTGATTATAAGACCGAATGATAAAGTTTGTTATACAACATATCTTCCCTTACCTCCTTAAATATCCTATTATTTTTCCGATAAAAAAGGGTAAACAAAAAATATAGCAAAAGGGGTCCATTAACGTGAGAAGTATTAAAGGAAAGATATTGGTGGCATTTTCACTCATTATATCTTTGTGTATCATCTTAGGAGCATTTAATATCTATAGTAGCAATAAGTCACTTGTGCATTCCAAAGATATTATTAAACATGAATTACCGGTTCTTATTGATGAAGAACAACTACTCAATAATCTTGCACAAAGAAGCGCACTCGCGAGAGGCTATATTCTATTTGGCGACGAAAGTAATAAAGAGAGGTTCTTAAAATATACCGAAGAAAGCAAAGTCATTCAGGAGGATCTTTTATCCCTAAGTGATTCTGACAAAATGAAGGAATTGATTCAGAAAAGCGTGGATTGGAGAACGATTATTATTGACCGCGTATTTACACAATATGATCAAGGAAATGAAGAACGCGCTAAAGAAATACTAAAGGATGAAGTTGCACCAATAAGCAATGAATTGATGGATGGGTTTAGGGAGCTAGCTTCCGAACGCGAGAAATCAATTGTCGCTTCCGGAGAAATCGTCATCGCAAGTGGAGAATCAGTTAAAACGACTAGTATCATTATATCCATTGCCGCTGTCATCATAGGCCTTCTGCTTGCGCTTGTAACAGCCAATATTATTACAAAACCTCTCCTTAAAATTAGGGACAGAATGAAAGTAGTGGCGAAAGGTGAGCTGAACCATGAACCTTTAGAGCAAAAATCAAATGATGAAATTGGAGAATTAACTCTGTCCTCCAACCAGATGCAGAAAAACCTTAGTGATACTATCGAAAAAATGCTAGTTGTATCTGAATCCGTTTCGAACCAAAGCGAAGACTTAACTCAATCAGCAAATGAGGTCCAACAAGGCAGCAGACAGATTGCGACTACCATGTTCGAGCTATCGGAAGGTTCAGAGTCTCAAGCCCACCGAGCAGCTGATATGGTCCATATGATGGAAGAGTTCACCAGAAAGATCCAGCAGGCCTATTCTTGCGGGGAAGAAGTTTCCCAAAGCTCCACCGAGATTCTATCCTTGACCAAGGAAGGAATCATATTAATGCGTAACTCGGTCCAACAAATGAAAATGATTGATGAGATTGTCAAAAATGCTGTCGAACAAGTGAAAGGACTTGACTCACAATCAAAGGAAATCTCACAGCTTGTACAGGTCATCAAGGATATTTCCAATCAAACCAATTTATTGGCCTTAAATGCGGCTATAGAAGCTGCACGAGCCGGCGAACATGGAAAGGGCTTCGCCGTCGTTGCAGAAGAAGTACGAAAACTCGCAGAAGAGGTCACACATTCAGTTGGGGATATCACAAATATTGTCACAGCTATCCAAACTGGTTCAAAAACCGTCGTCCACTCTTTAGAAGATGGATACACACAGGTAGATGCAGGTACGAGACAGATTACCCTCACCGGCCAAACATTTGAAACAATTAATAATTCAGTCGGGAACATGGGTACAAAAGTACAGCATATTACAAATGACTTAAACTATATCACTACCAATAGTATAAAAATCAATCAAGCTATCGAAGACATCGCAGCCGTGTCTGAAGAGTCTGCGGCAGGTATTGAACAAGTCTCCGCCTCCGCCCAGCAATCCAGCTCTTCGATGGATGAAATCACTAATCATGCCCGTGAGCTCGCCTCTGCTGCTGAGCAGCTAACTGACCAGGTTAAAAAGTTCCAATTATGATACTAGCAATTTCCTGCGTGTTGCACGCGGGAAATTGCTTTTTTTCTTTTCTTTTCCCACCTTCTATTTCCCTAATGTCTCTTTTATAGAATGTGTTTCGTTTTCGTTAATTTGGGGAATATATTACTAGACACATTAATAAAAAACAAATGGATTCAGGCACGTATCAAAAAACATTTTGATTTATTTTCAGAATATTTAGTGTATAATATATATAACTACAGGAATATTTTTTTACCACTAAAATTAATAGTATCATCTACTTCCACTTCACCTACTTACTGGCAAGTTCCAGTATCAAACGCTCATGATCCAAGCATCCATTTCAACCAATTGCATAGGAACTTCTTCTCAAGAAGGTTCTTTAGTATTATTCTTTCAAGAGTGAATAAAACACAACCAAATAACTAATAAAACGTACTTTTCTCTCCATTATTGTAAAAAAGGGCTAAGTTTCACCAAACCTATGTTACTATTAAACTAAGACTTTTTTAACCCCAAAAGGAGGAATTCATATGAAACGTTTTTTCAAATTCATAGCAGAGTTTAACGAACGGAAAGCCCTAGAACGAGAAACGGACGAGTTCTTTCGCAAAGAATACGAAAATTATATGAAGATGAATTCTGAAAAACAAGGAAAAAAAGCGAGATTAGCTCCTAAGCTTTATGTTATTGATGGTGGTAAAAAGGACTCCAATCCTGAGATTTCTGACAGAAAGAAATCCAGTTAACCTTAATTAATCCAGAATCAGCTACTTTCGTCGTGGCTCCTTTCCCACAAATTACGAATACTCCATAACTAGCGGAGATTTCTTACCCATTCTATTATTCTAAAAAATACAAACGGAAAGCTCAGATATCCTTCTGAGCTTTTTTTCTTTTCATTCTTCTATTTACACTATATTAATAGAAGAAACTAGGCATTTTTCCAAAAAAATTTGCTTGAATTTAGTTTATTTCATTTCAAAGAAAGAAGTCACACTATAGCCCCATGGGTATTTCTCATCTAAAAAACCGAAAATCATAAAAAAAAGAGGGGTGTTCTTTTACTCATCTTTGTTCATATTCAAAAGAGTACAACTATTTGAGTCGATAGATGCAATCTCTTACATAGAATGACAAATGCATGATTATTGTTACGTAGAAGTCAAATAAATGGGTATAAACAATTATTAAACTGTAATAAACCTCACTTTCAGAAACAATTAATTATACAAATATAGCCATTAAGAATTGGGTTCAAATACTCACGAAACTATTTTTATGCTATTCAAAATGAGTATTTATTTACACTTTCCATATTTTAGTGTAAATAAACCAAGGTTTTACTGGATTTCCACCCATATCTTTGGTCTCATAAAACATTTAATCATTTAGATACTATTACACTTATATATACATTTATTTGTAAAATACAATAATAACTATATTGCGATAGAATTTTTGACCCTTGCTTCTTAAGTTTAAAATCATGTAGTGTGTATTCAGTAATTCAAATATTTGAAAAAAAGAGAGGTTAAAAAATGGCACCAATATTTATTTGTGCGATCTTTTTGCTTGGCTATGGCATTTTCGAACAAAAACGCCATCAGAAGCGTCTCGACTCCATCCCGGTACGTGTGAATGTGAATGGGATTCGAGGGAAATCGACTGTAACGCGTCTAATTACAGGTGTGATTCAGGAAGCTAAGTACAAAACAGTAGGTAAAACAACCGGAACATCAGCAAGAATGATCTATTGGTTTACGGACAAAGAAAAACCGATTAAACGCCGTCCAGAGGGACCGAATATTGGAGAGCAACGCCGTGTAGTTAAAGAAGTTGCCGATTTAGGAACAGAAGCACTAGTTTGTGAATGTATGGCTGTACAGCCTGACTATCAACTAATCTTCCAAAATAAAATGATTCAAGCCAACATCGGAGTTATCGTAAATGTACTAGAGGATCATATGGATGTCATGGGACCAACATTGGATGAGGTTGCACAAGCCTTTACAGCAACTATTCCCTATAATGGGCATTTAATAACCATCGAAAGTGAATATTTGGAATTTTTCAAACAAATTGCAAAGAAACGTAATTCGAAAGTAATTGTTGCTGATAATTCAAGAATTTCGGAAGACTTTTTACGCGAATTCGACTATATGGTATTCCCGGATAACGCATCCCTTGCTTTGGCCGTTGCAGAAGCATTGGGCATTGATGAAAAAACGGCTTTCCGTGGCATGTTAAATGCACATCCGGATCCAGGTGCCATGCGTATCACTAAATTCGGAGACCCAATTCAGCCAACGTTCTTTGTAAATGGCTTTGCCGCAAATGACGCTTCGTCGACGTTAAACATCTGGGAACGTGTAAGTACCTTTGGATACAGCACAGAAGCTCCTATCGTCATAATGAACTGCCGTGCTGACCGTGTGGACCGTACAGAGCAGTTTGCAAGAGATGTATTGCCTTACATTAAATCTGAAATCGTCATTGCCATTGGTGAAACTACATCACCGATAACCCGGGTATTTGAGCAAGGTAAATTAGATACAAAAGAGTATTGGGATTTAGAAAACTGGTCAACTGAAGAAATCGTAGCCCGTCTCCGCCCATTAATGAAAAACCGAATCGTATACGGTGTCGGTAACATTCATGGTGCAGCAGAACCATTAATTGAAGCATTTATGAAATCTAAAACGAAGCAAAAAGCGAGTTAAGTAGGAGGAACCTTAATGTTTGGATCGGATTTATATGTAGCCCTAGTACTAGGGGTAACGCTTAGCCTTATTTTTTCAGAAAAAACGGGTGTCGTACCCGCAGGACTTATTGTGCCAGGTTATTTGGCGTTAGTATTTGATCAATGGGAAATCATGCTGGTCATCTTGATCATTAGTGTAGTAACTTATTTAATCGTCACTCACGGCCTTTCAAGATGGGTGATTTTATATGGAAGAAGAAAATTTGCAGCTATGATGGTAACCGGAATTTGTTTAAAGCTCCTATTAGATTTCGTCTACCCTGTCATGCCATTTGAAATTTTCGAGTTTCGAGGAATCGGTATAATCGTACCAGGTTTAATAGCGAATACCATTCAAAGACAAGGAATGCCATTAACACTTGGCAGCACACTTCTATTATCCGGTTTAACTTTCGGCTTAATGAACGTGTACTACCTATTCTGAGGTGCATAAAATGAAACGAACTTTAAATGCAAAAGAAAAAACACTTATCTTTATTAAACATACGAAGACAAAGAATCTTAAGTATGCTGGAATCATTCTCCCTATTTTACTAATAGCATTAGTCATTACCACTTGGATGGGACGGGCTGAAGAAGTGAACACAGTCGCTTCAAAATCGGATCAAACATTAACGATGACAATGGTCGGTGATGTGATGATGGGACGATATGTTGAAAAAGTGACAGATAAACACGGGTATGATTACCTCTTCCGTTACATGAAGCCCTATTTTACTGCTTCAGATTATGTTAGCGGAAACTATGAACACCCTGCTTTAAAAGAAGATGTATCTAAATACAAAGAAGCAGACACAGCGATTCGATTAAACTCATATCAAAGTGGTGTAGAAGCTGTAAAAAATGCTGGCTTCTCTGTAATGACCTTAGCCAACAACCATATGATGGACTTTGAAGAACAAGGCCTGCTTGATACAATTGATGAATTCAAAAGTGTGGATATGGATTACGTCGGTGTTGGATCAAATACTACAGATGCTAAAGCAAGTATCAATTATTCAGATGTTAATGGCGTACGTGTGGCCACTCTTGGCTTCACCGATGTCTATGGCAAGGATGCAGTATCCAAAAATAATCAAGCTGGTTTATTAAACTCTAATCCGGATTTATTATTTGAAATGATTGGTAAAGCTAGAGATGCTAAGCAAGGAAACGCAGACTTAGTTGTGGTAAATATGCACTGGGGACAAGAATACTCTACATCTGCTACATCACGTCAAACAGAATTGGCTAAAGCAGTCATTGATGCTGGTGCGGACGTTATCATCGGTCATCACCCCCATGTCCTTCAATCGTTTGATGTATATAATGACGGAATTATCTTTTATAGTTTAGGAAACTTTGTATTTGACCAAGGTTGGACACGCACAAAAGATTCAGCCATGGTTCAATACCATTTAGCAGAAGACGGACAAGCTACCATTGATGTCGTTCCCCTCCAAATTGAGGAAGCAACACCAAGACCAGCTACCTCTTCGATTGACCAATCACGAGTTTACCGTCAGTTGACGAAGGAAACTAGTGAAAAAGTTCAATGGTCTAAAAAAGAGAATCATATTGAGATTACCATGAATCATAAGAAGGTAATCGACCATAAGACACAACGTGAACAAGAAGAAAAAGCAGCGCAAGAAAAGAAAGCTGCACAACAAAAAAAAGCTGAACAAGAAAAGAAAGCAGCGCAAGCAGAGAAAACTGCTGTACAACAAGATATCCAACCAATACAGTAAATAACTATAAACAAACACGTGAATAAGAATCTTATTAGAGACGCACAACTTAGATGCTCACCGAAAAGAGGGGATCAATTAGTGATTAATCGTATGACGAGGAAAGTACTTCTTTCCCTATGTTTGCTTATATATTTAGCAGGATGTTCGGAGCCATCCCCTCTTTCTGACACGAATAAACCGATAGACAGTAAGTCAGCCAATCAACCGTATGGAGTTAGTTCTTCCAGCCCTATCGCAATAGATGTTGGAATGGAGATTTTGGATAACGGCGGAACAGCTGCAGATGCCGCGATTGCCGTATCTTATGTATTAGGTGTAACTGAACCTTATGGATCAGGAATTGGTGGCGGCGGTGGTATGCTGATTGTACCCGAATCCGAAGATCCCAATTTTATCGATTATCGTGAAACGTCACCTGAAGACCCAAGTTCAAAACACAATACGGGTATTCCTGGCTTAGTAGCCGGCATGCAGGTTGTTCACGATAAGTATGGAAGCGTACCGATGGAAGATCTTCTTCAGCCGGCGATTGACCTGGCTGAAGAAGGATTTACAGTCAATGAAATGTTAACATCACGCTTAATCGCATCCCAATCAAGGGTTTCTTCTGAAGAGACCCAAATATTTTATCCTGATGGTGATGCCATTAAACCAGGCAAAACTCTTACTCAAGAAAAGCTTGCTGAAACATTGAAACTGATACAGCAGAAAGGCCCTGACGGTTTTTATAAACAGGACATCGCACGCGATATAAAAAGAAAAACAGACATCGACTTGATGGATTTAAAGCACTATGAGGTGAAAGAACGGGAGCCGGTTCAAGGAACATTTGCTGGGTATGACATTTTGTCAGCCCCTCCTCCCTTTTCTGGAATTACAGTTCTTGAAATGTTAATGCTTGCTGAGAAAACAAACCTTGGTGATTCTTCCGGCAAATCAGATTACATGAAGGAGCTAGGGGCCATCACAAACACTGCCTATCAAGACCGAGTTACTCATACTGGGGATGGAATCAGTGCCTCTAAGGCTGAACAACTACTATCCCCCATTCACCTAAGCAACCTGAAAAATAAGATCCAAGAGGGAGAATGGAAAAATATAGAGTCTGGAGATTCCGAAGAACATGAAAGTACGACTCACTTTGTGATTATGGACAAATATGGTACTGTCGTTTCTGCAACAAATACGCTCAGTAACTTCTTCGGTTCAGGTGATTATACGAATGGTTTCTTCCTTAACGATCAATTGAAAAATTTCCGATCCGGTTTGAATTCTCAAGATGCGTATAAACGGTCAAGAACCTTTACAGCACCGACGGTTCTCAAAAAACAAGGGGAAGAAACGATTGGAATCGGTTCACCCGGTGGTGACAGAATACCTCAAGTACTGATGCAAGTCCTTTATTCATATACACAGAATGAAGGCTCATTTCAGGATATTATTGACCGCTATCGGTTTGTCTTTGATGGAAAGACCATCTATACGGAATCTCGGCTTTCAAATGAAATAATCTCATCATTAGAAGATTCAGGGTATAACGTCGTTCAAAAGGTTTCCCCCATGTATTATGGCGGAGTTCAAGTTCTAGTTAAAAACGAGAAGAACGGCCGGTTATCCGGAGCTGGAGATCAAAGAAGAAATGGTAGCTGGAAAGCACAGCAATAAAAAGAGCATCCGGCGTACCAGTTCATCTTTAAACATATAAATTTTTAAAGATCTATAAGGGGACGAGAATATGAATATTGTAAAAAAGTAGCAGGCTGGGTTATCCCTGTTATTCTTATAGCAGGCCTGCTTGTAACCATGAATACGTTTAAACGGTCGGAAACATTAACACCGGATGAGCAAAAGAAAATAGAACAATATACTAATATCCAAGAATAAAAAAAGCCGGGATTTCTCCCCTGCTTTTTTTATTTTTGATTTCAAGGGGTAATAATCTACAAATTGGGAGTGGAAATCATGCTGAAAAATAGCTATACAAATTTTGCTGAACTGCAACAGAAAGAACAAGAAAAAATTGATTACAGCATCACCGCTTATTACAGAAATCCTGATATAGCAGTCCTAGCCATACATGGAGGAAATATCGAACCAGGCACAAGCGAAATTGCTGTAGCTCTTGGAGAAAAAATGAATGCTAGCACCTATCTATTTGAAGGTCTGAAACAAAGAAATAACCAAATCCTCCATATAACATCCAACTTATTCGATGAACCAATCGGTGTTAGAATAGCATCTAACGCAATGACCAATCTCTCCATCCATGGTCATTATGACATTCATAATGCGCTAATCTATATTGGCGGGAGAGATGAAGCCTACAAGAGCTTGATTGAACATTCCCTAAATCAAGCCGGATTTCAAACGGATGACGCACCTAGGCACCTTTCAGGCATGGGTGAAAGGAACCTCACAAATTTAAGTAAAACTGGGGAAGGCGTTCAATTAGAGCTCTCGACTAAACTACGAAAAAAATTTTTCAAAGAAGATAACTTCACCAGAAAAAACAGGAAAAACCAATCGGAACTTTTCGACCGATTTGTCAACGCATTAGAAAAGGCGACTATAAGTTATAAACAAAACTTTTATTCATAACATTTTTTATAATGTAAAATTAATTCAAAAAAAGACTACCCAGAAACATCTAAGTTAGTCTTGTGATCACTCGTATATATCATTAGTTCATAAGGTTGTCGACTTGACCAAAGCTTTCGAACTTCTCGGCAAAATAAACTGACTCAAGATTGGATATATGAACGCCAGCGTTTTCTGTTGTATTGATAAAACGGCCATCCCCTAGATATATACCTACGTGGGTCACGCCTAGTCTTGTGCCCGTATCCCTAAAAAACACTAAATCCCCTGCCTTTGGATTTTCGATTTTCGGCAACAAGGAAAAGTAGTCCTCTGCTGAACCGCGTTTTACTGAAAGGCCCTGCTCCTTCATGACCCAATAGATGAAACCGCTGCAATCCATTCCAATCATCGGATCATCTTCTCCGAAAACATAGTTAAATCCACGTAGAGTGTAGGCATACTTAATGACATCATAAGCTTTATCATAGGAAGCCTCTTGATTTTCATAAAACGGATACAAAGTATTGCTGTATACTTGAAGATACTGCCCCTGCATCAAGCTATCAGTTGGTAAAGCGTTACGCTTTTTGATTGTCTTAATCGAAATACCGTAATTAACCGATATGCTATTAAGTGTTTCCCCATTTTGGACGATATGCTCTCCCTTAGGTGTATACGTTTTATACACGGCTTGGTATTTTGCAAAATATTCTTCTGTGGTCGATCTCACCTGAACTGTTTCTGCTCCATATCCAGAATTGACAAATTGATCTTTCCCTAAATAGATACCAGCGGTCACGACTTTTGAACTGCCTCTTTCTAGAAAAAATATAATATCTCCAACCTTAGGTGTATCTGTATCCATTCCTTGCTTATAATAACCTTCTACTGTCAAACGGTCGATGGGCACATTTTGTTGGGAGAGTACCCAATGAATCAATCCGCTAGAGTCAAACCCTTTTTTAGGCGTCTCTTCTCCAGCTGTTTTTTTAAATCCTGTAAAAGTTCTCGCATAGTTTGCAATTTTCTTTCCTCTCTCCGCCCATTGATAGTTTGTAGGAGTATAAACCGTTTTAATGATTCGTAAATTCTGCCCCTCATATAACTTAGTATCCGGTAAACCATTCGTCTTCATTAATTGTTCCGTCGATATATCATAAGTCAATGCAATCGATTCTACCGTGTCTTGAGAGGATACAGAATGAACTCGATCAGCCGCTTCAACTTTTACACCAGGGGAAAAAGTAAAACTAAACATGGCTAGTGCTAAAAGCAAAATACTTCCTAATGTTCTTTTACCCATTTTAACCCTTCCTTTATAACCAGAAATATTTATTAAAACATGCAGTCATCTAGTCAAAACACTTGATTATAAAGATGTTTTTTTAAAATAAATCAGGTATATATATAACTTTTATCTCAATACCTTATTCAACATTACACTTTATACTCATCCTCTTTTATAATATCGGTAATTAGCCTATGCCTTTTATCCTGTTATCAACAAATATATATTTGTTTAGTTTTTTAACAAATTCCCACACCATTAATAGTTTTTTATACTCATATCACATGATAATAAATCAACATCTAGTCGATAAAATTCCCATTCTAAGATTTTAATTAAACATAAAAAAGGAGCCTCTTCTTCTGAAATTCAAGAGACCCCTTCTCTTACCTTATCAGAACACTTCTTATGGAAAACGGATATAATTTAATGGGGAGGGATTTAGTTGAACAAAAATTCATTAAAACAAAAGGCTATCGAAATAGGGAAGGTACATAGTGGATATACATTAGAAATTGAAGATTTTCATAAAAAAAGTGGGACATTGATGTTCGCCTGGAAATCAGCTTGCGGATCTAAGGAGATAATCGTAGAGCTGGATGTATTCGGCAATCTGCTAGATTTTCATCTTGATAAGGAGTCTGTATCTAAAGTGGTATTAGCGGAAAAATCACTTCATGAAAGAGCCTTACAATATGTCATGGTCTACTATCCCGAAGCACTGGATAATTTTATCCTGGAAAAAATAAGCGTGAACAATGATAAGAAATCTATGCAATTTACATATGTTCAGCAGCAATTAAATTTACCGCTTCCTCGCACTGGATTTTTCGTGGAAACTGCTCTAGACGGCGAGGTTATCCACTTCCATTATTATGGAGCTGCAAAAGAAATCACCGTGCCAGAAAACCTTCTTGCTAAAGAGCTAGTGATGGAAAAATGCCTGAAAGATCTCGATATGAAGCTTTCTATTGCTATGATTAACTCGGAAGTCCATGAAAACGGCAAAGACTTGCCTCGTCTAGTATATGAACCGGTTCTCCCCTTTTATAGCCACCCTGCCGACCCTTCATCTGTAATGAAAAGGGATGAACAAGAGGATGAAAATGAAGAGGACTCATTATTATTGCCGCTTCCTCAACAGGAAATGCCATTACCGGATATTAATAAAGCTATCGGTTTTGACCTCGATGCCTATACGAAAGTACGGGAAGTCGATTTAGGTGATGAACTTGTTACGGTTTGGAGACAGGGAGAACCGCCAAAAGTTCAAGATTTAAGTGTAGACAGCTATTTCATTACTCAGAATGACCAGGCCTTCAAAATCAAGACAAACAAAGAAACTGGCATGGTATCATCGTTTGCCAATTTTGAAGACACGAGAGGCCCCCTGTCCTTATCCATCACAGAATGTAAAAAAATCGCCAGTCAATTTCTTTACAAGCTATATCCTTATGCTAACCGTTACTTTTATATTAATGAGGTTATATCGGATACAGAGAATCATAAGGTCGCTTTTCACTTTACGCTGATATATGAAGGAATACCTTTTGGGCTCGCTTATCTATCAGTTAATGAAACAACCGGTAACATTGGTTCCTTCTTCGGACCTGATCTTGATCCAGTTACCCTGTCGCAAATCCAAACGCTGCCTGCAATTTCCCCTGAACAGGCCAGGAAACGATTCATTTCGGCTTTCGAGCTAGAACTACTCTGGGATAATAACTACAAAGAGAAAAGCGATGAATATTATGAACTTGTCTATAAACAATCCTCTAGGAGAATATCATACATTGATGCACAGACTGGTGAAATCATATGGTCGAAGTTACATTAGAGTCATTCCTTATCTAAAGAAATCACTACTATCGCATTTATTTAAAGATTTCAAAGGAGTAAAAAATGCATACCACTTATTGAACTATTGTCATGGATTATATCCTCAAAAATTCAAATTTTTTAAGAGGTTCTAAAAATCGGTTGAGTAAAGAGTAAATGGTATCGATTGTAATGTTTATCATGATAAAGTGAGCCTAATGTATTGGAGTGAACATCTTGATAACAATAACAGTTAAAGCCCAGGAAATAATTAAAGGCATGCAGCAAAGTATGGAAGAGGAAACATTTTTGAGATTTGGTGTAAGTAGAGCATGTTGTAACCAGATGAACTATTCATTAAGTTTGACAAGATTTAAAACAGAACAAGAAGAAGAACTAGTTTTACATGGTATTAAAATTTTAATCGATCCATCAGATGCCCGTTTTACGGAACAAACAGAAATTGATTATGAAGGCGATGGTTTTTTGATAAATAACCCTAATCCGTTAGTTTCACCATTAATCTATTAGAAGAAAAAAGGGGAACCACATTTGCAGCTTCCCCCTTTTCTCAATATCTATGTCAGTACCCTGCTTAAATCTAAACACATGTAACAGAAACTGTTGTCCATTAAATAACACAAGAATATCTGAACTCAGATCAGTAAGAATTCCTCTATAAGATTTACTTCCTGAGAGTTGAGCATCAATCTGTTCACCTAGTAATTCGCCCTCAACACTAATTACTATCTCCTCCTAGGGTATTATCAGCTAAATACCATTTGCACCCAATAGTATAATAAAAGCAGCGTCACCACGGTAGTTAAAGGTATGACTATTAGGGATACCTTTAAATAATCTTTCCATTTTATTTTCATTTTATTTTGTTTCAAGATATGCATCCAGATAAGGGAGGCAAGCGTACCAATAGGTAATAACAATGAGCCCATGTCACTCCCAATTATATTCGCGAGATAGATCGTTTTTAACGTGATTGGATCAAGTCCCATTTCTGTTAAGGTAATGGTACCAATCATTAAGGCTGGATGATTATTAAAAATGTTTGATAGAATCGAAACTAATCCTCCCATGACAAAACTCGCACTTAATAACCCCTGGTTTACAATTGGTTCACATATTTGCACGAGTATTGCTGTAAGTCCTACATTATGGAGGCCATAAATAATGACATACATAGAGAATGCAAATATCAGAATATGCCATGGTGTCTTTTTTAAGATATCAACAGGATTGGTTCGCAAATGATACCATCTCCACACCAGTAAAGATAAAGACCCAAGTACAGCAACCAATTCAATTGGTATGGAAAGATACGAAGCAACAAAGAGTAAACAGCGCACCACAAAGACATAGAGCAATACCTTTAACATAAATTTAGTACGTTGACGTTTTGTTTTAACCGACATTTTTCCCTTTAAAGGATGGAAATTCTTAGTAAAAAAACTATCCTCAATGTCATAAGACAGATCTGGCAACTTTTCGGGCAATTTTTTCTTTACCACTACGAACATCAACCATGACATAAAGATTAAACCCAATGTTGCAGGAACAAACATCATGGCTGTATGCATATAAAGTGTCATATGCACAATTTGCAATGCTATTAAATTGACAATGTTACTAACCCCAATAGGAGCGCTAGAAGCAGTTGCAATCAGTGCTCCGCTCAAAAGATATGGAATGGCTTCATGCGGTTTCAGTCTAAGATTTTTCAGAAGCAATATCAATATGGGTGTCGTAATCATGATGCTACCATCGTTATTAAATAACAGGGTCATTAAAAAACATAATAATTGAATGTACCAATATAGGCGATATCCTGAACCTCTAGCAAGGGTAGCAAGTTTTGCAGCCGCCCAATGAAAAAAGCCAAAACTTTCTAGTATGACAGCCATGACAATCGTTGCCATGATGGTGATCGATGCGCCCCCGATTTTATTGATAATATCCAAAATATCTCCACGTGATACTATGCCAGTTAGTAAAATAATACCTGCACCGATTGAAGCTGGCCAAGCTTCATTTATACCTCCTGGCCTCCATAATATGACTATCATTGTCATGGCGAACACAAAAATAGTCATTCCAATTTCGATATGCATGTTCTTCTCCCCTTTTCGGGCCTTGAGCCATTGGAACCCTACTTGTCCGACTCCTATATATATATTCCCCCTTATTAAAAAAGCACAAGATAGTAAACCACTTCTTCTAAATTGTACCTTTGTCCTTCTAGTAAAAATGTCCACTAAAGAGAGAAGTCTAGACCTTTGAATCATGGTTAGGTACCTACTACATTTCACATATCTTCTAATAAGATCTATAGCTTCCACTATTCCGGTTTGAAAAAGGAGAAACCACTATAGTGGTTTCCCCTTTTCAAACCCTATATGGCCATCTGCTTAACCTATTTCTTTATCTAAAATTCTCCCAACATATGCTCTAAGTCATTTATTAATTGTGCAAGCTAATTCGTATATTGAGCAAGTTCAATGGTTGTAGCGGCTTGTTCCTCCATCGACGATGTAATCTCTTCAGATGAAGCAGTTGTTTGCTGAGATACAGCTGTTATTTCTCTATCATTCTTACCCCTAATGGAAAAACCCTTGAATTCTATAGAATCCAAGGGTTTCACATGGGGAATAATACGATTTACGTTGTAAGCAAAGATTTAGCGTAATGCTGCAGCTAAGCTTTCACCAAATTCTTTAGCTCCATCTGGGCCGTCACCTGTGATAATATCATCATGTGCAACAACATGTTGTTCAACATATTCAACATGATTAGCTTTCAATTCGTCAATTTGGACATCAACTGGGTAACATGCTGCTTTTCGTCCAGAAAGTAAACCTGTTTTAGCCACAGTTACAGATCCTGCACAAATTCCTGTGACAAGAACCTTTTGCTCATGAGCTTGTTTCAAGTAGCTTTGTAATTCTTGATTGCCCCATAGATGATCGTTCGTACCAGATCCTCCAATTACAGCTATAGCATCAAAATCACTAGCTGAAACGTCAGAAAAGATCACTTCAGCATTTGCCTTACCTTGATAGTCACCAGTAATCTCACCTGTCTTTGTACTTGCAATCGTTACTGTAACGCCTGCATTTTCTAACACTTCTTTTGGTTGAAATAATTCATCTTCATTAAAACGTTCTGGTGGTATAATAAGTAATGCTTTTTTACTCATATATGTCTTCCTCCTTATAATTGAAATAGATTGTCTGTCTGACTACTCATATTTTAGCGCTGGTTATAGACGTTGTGAAGAACGCACTTTTATGTGCGGAGGTTACCTAAAAGTTACTGGTAAAATAAAAAAGGAGCTAAATATCCATGTCAGAAACATTAAGAGATGAAATCAAAGAAAAAATCTTAAATGGCTATTATAATTGCGAAAAAGAACTTACTTTATCAATTTTCAGCGGCAAATGGAAAATCGTTATTTTATGGCATTTAGGTGTAGAAGGCACACACCGATTCAGTGACTTACAAAGACTTTTCCCAAAAATATCTCATAAAATCTTAACGAATCAATTGCGTGAACTTATAGAAGATGGTGTTGTTCACCGAGAAGTTTATCCTGAAGTTCCTCCAAAAGTTGAATATTCCATGACTGAACTTGGAATGACTTTACTGCCAATTGTTGAAATGATGTATGAGTGGGGAAAAAACAGAATGAATGAAATCAAACAAGAAATGCATTCTGAAAATGATAAGAACAATTAATGCGTACGTTTAATTACATAAATTAGACCGACAATGAGATATGTGTCGGTCTTTTTTTAACACTATGAAATTGGATATTTCCGAAAGCAAGCAAGTGAATAAAGTGATTATAAATAAACTAAATTTTATTAAAAAATAAATAATATGTAGAGCTAGAAGACTTTAAAATGGAGAAAATCTCTTTCACTTTGGTATTTAGAGGACTGAGTGGACTGCACATACTATTTCTCCTACATAGAATCCTCCCTGGAGATATTTCCTTTTCTGAACTACGACTTCTAAAAAGCCGCTTCTAATAAAAGCTCTGTCTACTTCATCGTAGAAAGAACACTTTCCTGTATCATTATCACTTCGGTTTTTAAATCAACAGGTCGACATTCATTATCTATACATTCTTCCCAGTATTCTAAGTGCTTCTTATCAATTTCGTGATTCGAATCTTGAACCTCGATACCACCATCACCTTGGACAGAGTACCAATAAAGATATTCAATCCCTTCAATCTCTTCTCGAAAAATAGTCTCTACATACATTTTTTCATCATTAAGTGTTAATAAAACACTACTCATATTATCATTTAATAGCTTCATCCATTGGTCAACAACCGCCGTTTTCCCAGGCTTAACCTTACCCTCTCCCCTTACATATATTTTTCAACTGTGGGAATGACTTCAAATTCGATATCACATTCTTTTTATCCTTCAATCTGATTGACTACGATAATATACTTCTCATGCCATTTTTCCCATTCATCCTTAGGAAAGTCCATATAATGACCATTCAATAATGTACTCAGCATATCGAGGCATACATGCCATCCAGCCAAATCTTTTGATGTATGGTCACTTATTGTGCGGATAGATTCTTTTAATACTAATAAACAACCCTCAGTTTTAGGGGATAACTCGAAACGAACCCAACCGTCACCCCATTCGAATTCTAGGACGGAATGTTTTTGGAAGTCTCTTATCTTCATATCAATAGATGAGCCAGTCCCATCATTCATATTAAATTTTATGGTCCCTTCTTTACGAAGTTCCGCAATTTCAAGATTCGACATCCATTTTTCCAACTTATCATTTTCTGTTAAAACAGCCCAGACCTGTTCTACTGAATGCTTTAGTAGACGTTCAAAGCGAGCGATATTTCCACCTTCAACTTTTTCTATTACTGCTAGCATATGTAATTCCTCCTCATTCAAATTGTTTAAGCATGCAGATCAATATTTGTGGTTTGTATTCTACCCGATGTGTTTTTATCACAGAAAAGAGTTGATGACTCTTTACTTTCCAACAGATCCATTTACCATCCCTGACGCTTTGATAACGAAGTAATATGAGCAAGGTGATGTCGACCATGCCACGAGTAAATGCCTATATTTTCACCTAATGAAACTTCTCCTGAATCCGGATGGATAAATGTTTTTTTTAGATCAGCTGAATTAATACTATATAAAAGGTTAGCCCAGCGTATATGTAACGCTTCAAGTAGGGATAGCGAAATATCAACCGGCAATTTATTATCAGGTAGCTCTGCCCATTTTCCCTCATCATATGGCTTAATGACAGGATTATTTTCCGTAAGAGCCCATTTAAAGCGAATATAAGCATTCATATGGCTATCCGCAAGATGATGCACGACTTGGCGAACAGTCCATCCGTCCGTACGATAAGCCGTATCAAGCTGTTCTTCATCCATGTTTCGTACTGCCTCTCGCAGCAATCCAGGCAAAGCCTCAATCTCCTTTATCCAGCCCTCAGCCACACTATTCGTTATCTCCCTATCAAACTGAAACTTCCCTATTGGGTATCTTGCTTCCATCTTTATTTCCTCCTGGTGTTTTTATAGTACCTTTATTTACTACATTCTTTATCCTTACCATTAAATCCTTTATGCCTACATATCTTCTCTGACTACCTTTTCTTTTCGAATCCAAACCAAAAAGGCTGGCGCAGCAGCCTTGATATTGCAGGTATACTATTTAGAACTACTTCATAGACCCGGCAATTTTATTTATGCTATCTCACTGCTTACATGCTTAAAAAGTTCTTCATAAGTAAAATGAAACCTAATCATTGAGCAGTCGTATATGTATTTATATGTAAAAAGGCAGGTGTTATTTTGAAAATATTACTCTTTTTAATCGGAGGTATTGGACTATCTCTATGTTTGATTCTAGGAATTGGGATGTGGATGTTTAAGAAGGATATCAACAAAGAGGATCCAGAATATATAGTTCAGTTTATCAAGGAGAATGCAGAGAATAAGAACGTTTCTTTATCCATCCATCTTAATGATGAGAAATGGGTAAATGTTAATGCCAACACGTTGCTTCCTTTAGCAAGCACCGTCAAAATCATCGTAGCCATTGAATATGCACAACAGGCGGCAGTGGGGCAAATCAATCCAGAGCAAGAAGTGAAATTAGCCGACCTAGATAGATTTTATGTTCCTAAAACAGACGGGGGAGCACATGAGGCATGGATTACTCAGGTCAAAAAGGATAAAGAGATAGATAGAGTTCCTTTAAGTGAAGTAGTAGATGGAATGGTTGCTTACAGTTCTAATGCGAATACAGATTACTTAATAACTATGCTTGGCCTTCAAAACATCAATCATGTTCCAGAGAGCTTAGGCATTACCAGTCATGAGCCAATGTATCCCATTGTAAGTTCGCTGTTCATACCTGACCAATTAATGAAAGAAAAAAAATTAACTAAACAAGATACCCTAAAGGCCTTGAAAAATATGGGCAAAGGTGAATACCGTGATCGGGCGATTGCTATTCACAATAAGTGGCAGACTCACCCCCCAACAGATCAGGAAAAGAAACAAGCAATGAAAATGATGGGTAGTGATTTTCAAAAAAATTGGTCTGATCGTTTGCCCCGAGCAACTACAGAAGACTATGTCTCCATAATGAAAAAACTAAATAGCAAGACGCACTTTGATAAAAACGTTTATCTGTATCTCGATCCGGTATTAGAACAGTTAATGAAAAGTCCAAGCAATCGTGAATGGCTTGTTCATGCAGGTCAAAAGGGAGGCTCTACTGCCTTTGTTCTTACGATTTCGATGTATGCGAAGGATAAAGATAATAACCAAACAGAGCTTGCATTTTTTGCAAACGATTTAACCTCTATTGAACAAGCAAAGCTATCCAAAAATATGAATGCGTTTCAGCTTAAATTTCTAACAGATACGAAATTTCGAACATACGTCAAAAAAGAAGTATCCAATCTATGAAGCATTAGGCAATGAATCGAACAGTTTATTCACAGTCACTTATCAATAAATGGTAAATTAAGAGTATTCTATAAAATAAACACTGGAGGTTCGTTACATATGGGTATTCAAAAAGCTACTTTAAATGAGCTTGATTCCTTAACAGAACTTTTTGATTTATACAGAGTGTTCTATGAGCAAACGTCAAATCTTGAGGGTGCAAGGGAGTTTTTAAAGGAAAGGTTAACGAACGAAGAGTCGGTCATTTTTATGGCCTTTGATGGGGATAACCCTATTGGTTTTGTTCAATTATATCCTTCATTTTCATCAGTGAGCATGATGCACTCATGGGTGTTAAACGATTTATTTGTGAAGGGAAATGCTCGCAAAAAGGGATTTGGTGAGAAGTTATTAAAAGCCGCTATTGCTTTTGCAAAAGAAACTGGTGCAAAAGGAGTGTCGCTTGAGACAGATAAGGATAACAGCAATGCACAAAAACTTTACGAAAAAATTGGTTTTATTCGAGAATCTAATTATTTTTATTACTTCTCCATTTAAAATGAAAAAAGTGTAGAGAAAATTCCTTCCTCTACACTTTTTTTATTTTATTTCCAATTAATTATTTAGCAGTTTCATAGCTTGCTTGAATTTCTTTAATTAGAAGTTCAGCACCTTCACGGCTAAGTATTAATTTACCGTTTGCAAGTTTCATATTGTCATCAGATATATCGCCCGTTACCTGACAAGTCATGTTTGCTTTGTATTTTTGAAGGATTATACGCTCTTGTTCTACGTAGATTTCCAAAGCATCTTTCTCTTTAATTCCTAGAGTACGGCGTAATTCGATAGGAATTACTACCCGTCCTAATTCGTCAACTTTACGTACAATACCTGTAGATTTCATTTTTATTTACCTCACTAATTTTCTTTCAAATTTTACATCTATACTTTTCGTCAACATTCGACATAATTTGCACTCTATAAATATACCACTCCCTCCCAAATTCGTCAATTCTCGTATCTTCGTATATTATCTACCTCTATATGATTATTATCTTATATCTCAATAAAGCCTCTATAAATAGCGCTATTATGCTATTTTAAAAGTTTTAATAAGGTATTTTTTGTATACTAAACATAAAATTGGTATATTAATTTTTTCCATATCCAAACGTCAATACTCTTATTTAAAGATATAATTTATGTCGAATATTGCAGAAGACATATTCACAGTCTTAAAGAATGCAGTTGATTTTTTTGTATAACTGAAGGACAATTTAGTATGATTGTTAGATTTAATATTTAGAATATTCACCTTATCTTTCCGTAACAAAGCTCCTCATTAGCTCTTGAAGGGAAAGTACGTTAAAACATGACAACCTGGTTCGTTACTCCAACCCTAAACTTTTATGGTTTGAATCTCGTAAAAGGTATGTTCTAAATTCTTTTCTAATCATAAGAAAGCCGAAACGATTGCCATACTTCAGAGGCTTGGCTAATTATTGGCTCATAAAACAGATTGAGGTGAGTCGATTGCGACCAATTATATTAGGTATTTGCTCTGCTTTCTTTTTTGCATTTACGTTTGTGTTAAATCAGTCAATGGAATTATCTGGTGGAAGTTGGATATGGAGTGCTTCGCTTCGATATATCTTTATGGTTCCTTTTCTAGTATGTATCGTCCTAAGTAGAAAAAACCTCCGACCACTCTTGCAGGTGATGAGAGAACGACCAGGGCCTTGGTTGCTTTGGAGTTTTGTAGGCTTTGGATTGTTCTATGCTCCCTTATGCTTTGCATCTGCCTACTCACCCGGTTGGCTAATCGCCGGTACTTGGCAAATCACGATTATCTCAGGTGCTTTACTTGCTCCGTTATTTTTTGAAAATGTTCAAACACAAGATGGACTCGTAAGGAAAAGAGGAGAGATTTCTTTGAAAGGTCTTCTCATGTCCCTTATCATTCTCTTGGGGATCATACTTATGCAACTAGAACACACTAAGCATATTTCTATGGCAAATCTCTGGTTGGGCGTAATCCCAATCGTCATCGCTTCATTTGCATACCCTTTAGGGAACCGTAAAATGATGGAAGTGTCCCAAGGACGTTTAGATGCATATCAGCGTGTGTTAGGGATGACTTTAGCGAGTCTGCCATTCTGGTTCTTACTTTCGTTGTATGGTTTTTTTACGGTAGGAGCACCAACGAAAATGCAGAGTTTTCAATCCCTTTTGGTAGCACTATTTTCTGGAGTTATTGCAACGGTCCTTTTTTTCAAAGCGACCGATTTGGTAAGGGGAAATATGCAGAAGTTAGCTTCCGTTGAAGCCACACAATCAATGGAAGTCCTTTTTGCTCTTGCCGGGGAATTACTATTTTTATCTTTACAATCCCCTTCTCCTTTATCGTGGTTCGGCATCTTTATCGTTATTATTGGGATGATTTTGCATAGTTATGTTTCTCATATAAAAGAAGTCAATCCTCGAAATCAGTCAGTGAGTGACTAATATAAGAGTAAGGCAGGACTATAAATGCATCTGATAAGACCAATGTGTTGGTACTTATCAGATGCATTTTTATTGGAACACTTGAGAAAGTATGTAATTTTCAATCTTAATTAGCGGTAATTTATTGAGGTTTCATTCGAGCATTTTTATTTGTCCTCATCCTGTTATCGTAATTATAGAAGGCTGGAAAGGATTTGGATGCCTTTTTCGAATAGATTCATACATTCATTGGAAAAAGTAAATAGCCCTTTAACCTTGAGTAAATTTAAAATGTATGTATAATATAATTTAATTGTATATGTTAAATGTTTTCTAGGGTTCCGTAGCGAGCGTCTGTGCTAGTCTGGTCCGAGAGAAAACTCACAGCTTTGCTGTGTCACGGAAGGATAAAAGCCTGGGAGAAACTGTTTTACAGTTATCTCTTAGGCTTTTTTTGTTTTTTGGTAAGAATAAAATTGGAGGTGTTATTTTTAATGAGTACAAACTGGATTAAAGTATTTATTGCTGCTTTTTTTGAAGTTTTTTGGGTTATTGGTTTAAAACACTCAAATGACTTTTGGACTTGGACTGGAACTGTTATTTCTATCATCATCAGCTTCTATTTAATGATAATGGCTGGACGAAAACTTCCCGTTGGAACCGTATATGCAGTATTTGTAGGAATGGGGACAGCAGGAACCGTTTTTTCCGAAATCATATTCTTTGGAGAATCATTTAAATTGAGTAAAACACTTTTGATTTTACTGTTATTAGCAGGGGTAATCGGCTTGAAACTAGTGACTAAGGATAATGTTGAAAAAGGAGATGAATCCTAATGGCTTGGGTCTCTTTAATCTTAGCTGGGCTATTTGAAATGTTTGGTGTTGCGATGATAAATAAATTGCATAAAGACCGTAATTGGCAATCCTTGGCGCTGTTGTTTTTCGGATTTGGGGCAAGTTTTCTATTTCTTGCTTATGCCATGAAAACACTACCTATGGGGACGGCTTATGCAATCTGGACAGGAATTGGTGCGTCTGGTGGAGCAATAATCGGCATGCTTTTATATGGTGAATCAAAAGACTGGAGAAGAGTCGTTTTTATTGCAATGGTGTTAGGTGCAGCAATAGGATTAAAACTTGTTTCATAAGAAGTTCTCACTCCTTCTTTGTATAAAAAGTTCTATATCAATTTAGAACAAATCGATTTGGGTTTTATCACTACCTACCTACTGCTATAAAAATTTGGTATGATAAATTAGTTAAATAAAATAGTGAAGGTGATTTTACTTTGTCTGAAGAAATTCCAGAAGAAAAAAAGGAATATGACACCACAATTATTTATGACTACGAAGATTACCCTGACATCGTTAGTGGTCGCTGTGACAATTGCGGTAAAGCTCAATTTGAAAGTTCGGTTAAGAACTATGTATATATTCGTAAATGCAGAGAGTGCGGCATGAAGAAATCGATTTGACCCTATATAGTTATAGGGTTTTTATTATTTTTTACTTTTTGTTCGTTTGGATTTATCAGATATACTCTTTCCTTTCTTCGGAGATCAAAATCAGAAAAGGTTATAGCAATAAGTGAATTCCTTCAGCGAATCATGGTATATGACAGATTTCCCTCGCAGTATGACCTGATCTGATTGTTTTCTTCTTAATCGGCTTTCTTCTTTCATAATGGCGCCCGCAGCCCTCTCTAATTTCATGTTACCCTTCAATAGGTAAAACATAATAGGCCGCCAATTGGAGGGCGGCCTTCTTGGGCTAACACTATAATTGACTAGGAACGCCGTTAAAAATCCTACTACATTTTATATAGTTGGAATGCTATATATAGAGCGACAATCCATATCATAATTGCAGATACTTTGTTGATTACGTTTATAAATCTCCCATCGGTATCGATATCTCCTACCTTTTTTCCCACGATAGCCAGACTGAAAAACCAAATCCAAGAAATTAATATAGTTGCAGCGGTAAACGTCATTTTCTCTATCCCGGTATAGCTAAGGGAACTGATTCCAATAACCCCAACGGTAGCAAGTATCGCGTGGGGGTTTAGTAATGAAACGGACATAGCAAACATAATCTGTTTTTTAGAACATTGCTGCTAACATTCTGTAATTGCCCTCGCTCTCTATATCATCAATATTTCCCGAATGTCCTCTTCAGTAAGAGCAGATGACGATTTCTCCTCAGGGTCAATGATTTCTTCAATCAGATGCCTCTTTTTCTCTTGCAGTTCATTCATTTTTTCTTCGATTGTGCCACGGGCAACAAGTTTGATGACCTGAACAACATTTTTCTGTCCCATACGATGAGCACGGTCTGTTGCTTGTTCCTCGACTGCTGGATTCCACCAAAGATCATATAAAATGACAGTATCGGCACCCGTCAGGTTAAGACCTGTACCGCCTGCTTTCAATGAAATGAGGAATATATCACGTTCGCCTGCATTAAATCGATTACAGATTTCAACGCGTTCTTTTGATGGTGTTTGTCCATCCAAGTAGAAAAAGGGCTGCCCTTGATTCGCTAAATCTCTACCAATGATCTGAAGCATTTTCGTAAACTGTGAGAAAATCAGTACCCTTCTTCCAGAAAGCTTTGATTCCTCAACAATCTGCATTAGTTGCACATATTTAGCTGAGCTTCCTTTATAACCGTCCACAAACAAGGCGGGGTGACAACAAATCTGTCGTAACCGAGTCAAGCCAGCGAGGATTCGAATACGATTTTTCCGAAGTGTATTTTTATCCAGATGTTTTAATGTGTCTTGTCGCAGCTTTGCTAAATAAGCAGCATACAGTTTCTTCTGATCAGGTAGCAGTTCCATCGATTCCATCGACTCGATTTTTTCTGGAAGCTCCGATAATACATCTTCTTTCAACCTCCGAAGTAAAAATGGCCGGATCCTACGAGCAATTTTTTCCCTTGAGAGGTTACTGTATTCCTTTAACCCCATGAATAGTTCAGGAAAGACAACGTGAAAAAGGGACCACAGCTCTTCTAGTGAATTCTCAACCGGGGTACCAGTGAGGGCGAAGCGATGATCCGCTTGTATCTTCTTCACCGCTCGTGCCGTTTGTGTCCCTGGATTCTTAAATGCCTGTGCCTCATCAAAAAATACCGTGTGAAAATCTTGTTTCTCAAACCACATAATGTCCTTACGTAATAACGGATATGAGGTAATGACAACATCTATGCCCGTTATTTCCTTCTGTATCTTTGACCTTTCTGTTTTATTGCCATCCACGACGACGGCTTGTATATCAGGGGAAAATTTCATGAATTCACTCAGCCAGTTATATGTCAAAGATGATGGACAAACAATAAGAGCGGGGAGCTTCTTCTTACGGATGTCTGGAAGCTCGGATAAAATGAATGCGATGCTTTGCAGTGTTTTACCCAGTCCCATATCATCTGCGAGAATTCCTCCAAAGCCATAGCCAGCAAGTATTTTCATCCATTTGTAGCCGCTTTTTTGATAGTCCCGTAATATTGGCTCTAAACTCTTTGGCACCGCGAACTCCAGGTTACTTGGATTGCGGATGTTTTCCAAGAACTTCCGGAATGACTCCTCTATTGTAAATGTATTGCTGTCATTTACAGAATCAAGAAGCTGAAGCCCTCTTACGATTGGTACATTTAAGCGACTTTCCAAATCTTCATTCTGAACCGGAAGTGCATTCAGAAAACGATTGATTTCTTCAAACTCCCTTGTCTCAAGGGAAAGCAACGATCCATTCCTCAAACGATAATACTTCCTTTTTTCCTCTAGAGCCTCTAGAACTTCTCGTATTTGTTTTTCAGGAATGCCATCCATTTCAAATTTGAATTCCAGCCAATTAGTCCGTTCTTTTTTGATTTTCACCCTAATTTGCGGAGCAGCATTCCCTCGGGAAATCCGATTTCTTACAGCAGTCGTGGCATATATTTGAACAAGCTTTTGAAGTTTCGGAACGACATGGTACAAAAATTCATACTCCAACTCTTCATTATGTAAAAAATATCCACCTTCTGTCTTGGCAAACATGCTATCATCCATCAGTTGCAGGATCTCTTCCTCTTTATCCACATCTCTTATAAGCTTGGAAACTGACTTGAGTTCCTGATTTTCCAAAGGATTAATCACAATATTTTCATAGTGAAACTCCAAACCTGCAAGCAGCCTATTTTTCACGCGATCTAAGTATAGCTTAGCAATCAATGGTGTCTTCTCGAACTGCTCAGAAATGGCCCCTGAGAAATGAACATCACCTAGTTTTTTCAAACCTGGTACCACTTTTTCCAGGAATAACTCTAATTGCTTCTGATGAATAGGAATTTGATTCATTCCTGAATCTTCCAACATCTGTTTTAAATCTGAGAGACGTTGGCAGTCTTCACTTTCGAGGGGAACCAATTTCCCTTCAGATAAAACAGAGCTGTATGCATTCATCACAATTATTTCATTCAACCCTTTAATATTCAGTTTATATCCTTTGCCCTCACTTTCGGCAAATTCAAACTGTAAAGGAAGCGGTTCGCCGGATATCTGAAAACTATCAAACGAATTCCCGTCATACGCAAGCTTCACCAATGGTGCGATTGTAAGGATAGGGACAAGCCTTTCAAAAGAAGTTGGCGGAATGAGTAACAGGTGATTGCTCATTGTATAGTCAGATTTGTACGGAAGCGCGTCAAGATAGACCTGTTCATCATAAGTCACTTGGATAAGCTGCTGAATCACTGCATCTGTTTCACGCTGAAAACAATGGAGATCAGGATCATACAGAAATGAAAGGGACACTTGGGTAGGTTTTCCTTCTTTTACCTGCTTCAGAAAATCCCTGAGATTTGGTACATTTGCCGAACCAATCTTCACTTCAATTCCGAACATGTATCTGCCCTGGCCTATCGTGATGGGCTTACATGTAAACTCCGCATCAAGCACCTGCCTGTTTTCAAAGTGGAGCTGATGGCCACTTGAGCGTACAGGCTGATTATTGAAAAGCGTAAGCAAACCATCTGTCAGCTTCATATTTGCTGAAGCGTCAGACTGAGGTTCGTTTAGACCTTCAGGAATTGTTCCTTGACGCTGGTGTTCGTATACCGACAGTAATACGGCCGCAATATGCTGACAATCCCGTTGAAAAGAAGCAAGCGTTGGGCAGCTGCATTTCGTGTGAAAGCCTCCGGCAGCATCCACTTCAATAGAGACATGGAAATCTTCTATTCCTTTAACAGTTGCTTCACAACCATCAGGATGGTAACTTTCAAATGTCACTTTATTAGCACGATAAAAAGCATCTCCCCTTTTGAAGGAGACTGTCCCGCACATATCTTTAATGATTTTTTGATTTAATTTGATATTCAAAATGCCGTTCTCCCTCCTGAGGACCTCTGTGCTATTGTTATTTATGTAAAGGTGGTGTTCCATTCTATTTGAAAAATAAGCTCATTTTATCATCATACTATGAAATGGGTCCAAGGTGTAAAAAAGCAAAAAGACAAACTCCCTTATTCAAATCAGATTTGAAATAGAGTTCATCTATAGTGCAGCAACGGGAATATGTAAATCTTTATTGTTGTCCTTTGGCTTTGTTGCCTTTCTTTTTTTTTCGATAAATGAAACTAAACAAAAGGAGGAAAAGAAGAACGAGAAAAAGGATAAGTTCAGCGGGGTCCTTCACCAGAAAAGGGTTAAAGGCATGTTTAATGGAATTATCCAAATCAAACCCTAAAAGAATATCCATGCCTAAAGAAAAGGCCACTAAAAGGATTAGCATCAAAATAGTAATACCGAAGATTTTCATTTTTATCAGCTCCACCTTTTAGGGTTTTGGTGGTACAAAGCCCTGCTTTTTTTTTCTATTCTTAAAATAAGCAATAACCAAAAGAAATACTGGAATTATCACTTGAAATGGTAAATGAACGTAGATGGGCACAGCACCTAGCCCTTCATGGATATGTTCCGAATAGCTACTTGCAATCACAATGGATATTAGTAAAATGACAAAACCAACCGGATAGGCCAGCCGAGAAGGTTCTTTAAAGTTGAAAACATTTGCCGTACCCGTTACAGCTACATAGGTAAACACACTTATTTTGATGAACCCTCCAATCATGAGTTTAACCAAAAAATAAACATCGAGTCGTTCCAAAAAGCCAGCGATCTCAATTGACTGAATGAGGGAAAGAAAAGGATATTGCGAACGTGTTGTAAGATCCACTCCAAGCACAGCTACATTCAAAGCCATTATAAACGCAAGAAAAATACCGCTTGCAGCCAAACTCCCTATACCAATTTTTTTTAGCCTCTGAGGTTCGTTCAAATAAGGAAAAATCATTAAAAAGACAATGATTTCGCCAAATGGAAAAAATAAGGTTTCAGTAAAGGACATTTTCATCATCTCTACCCCACTGATTTCAAAAACAGGTTTTAAGTTGTTTATATGGATCATTCCTGAAACAACAATCAGAAGAATGAACGTCATGAAAAGTAAATTCTCTAACACAAAGAAAAGTTCTCCCGTCCTTGCCAGTACCTCTATCCCTTTACGAACCGTATACACCACCACCAAAATAAATACTGCGTTCGCAAAAAATAACGGAACATGAGGATAGGCAAAGGTAAGTAGCGTCTCTCCGAAATCCCTCAGCACTCTTGCTGCAAGATACATGAAATATAGGATGTATAGAAAAGCTACTATCCTTCCTAAAAAATTCCCCATTATATGTCTTACATATTCAGTTAGCAGCTGATCAGGATAGTATTGAAAAAGGCCATAATAAACGAAAAATAACAAAAATCCGCCTATCATCGCAATGAGAATGACTAGCCATGCGCCCTGTTTGGCTTCACCTGCAAGCGGAACCAAAAGTGCACTGCCTATTTCAAACAGGAAAATAAGGACGAATAGCTGGTAACCGCTGATTTTTGCCTTTTCCACGAGGATGCCACTTCCTTTCCATTATTGATCGCTCTTTTTTAAATTTGAAAGATACGGCTTATTACGTAATCCTGTACGGCGAATGAAAGTCTCTACCTGCACATCTACTTCCAGCTTAGCAAAAGAAACATCGTCCCAGTCCTTTTCGATTTTTTTCCATTCTTTCGGATGGGATTCGTGCATGATTTCACCAAAGCCAAAAATATCGGATTTATTTTTTTGGGCACGAACGATCGCATCTTCCATCTCCTTCTTTAAGTCTTTTGCTAACTTCTTTTCAATGTCTATCAGAACGTGCGGCCTGTTTAGATTCACAGGCACATTTGCCTCGCGGATATCTCCTTCAACAAGGACCTTTATCAACATTTTAGGTTTGCCATTTTTCATTTTTGCCGCGACGTTGGTTTTTTGGCGTTTCACTTGATAGGTGATTGCGTCTTTTTTATCATTCCAATCAATGTTTAAATTGGTATGTGCAATCCTATCTAACACCCACATCGAGCCTATTGCCTTATTACCATCCAGCCAGTCAATCAATTTACCATCTTTAAAAACACCTATTCCAGCGGTAGTTGGGTTAGCCTCAATATCAGAGGTCTGAGTATTCTCCATTTTATCCTCTTTATCTGTGTTACCCTTCACGGTAAAACCACTAATTATCGGTTCTTTTCCGGTACTCACAAGGTTTTTAATCACTTCTTGAAGATTGACACTGATACTTCTCCCCTGCTGTTTTTCCGAAGATTCAATCGTCCTAATGACTTTTTCAGCTGATACTTTATCGATTGCCGTTAATGTTTCGACTATATCCCTGGCTTTTACACCTCGGGCTATCACGATCCTCGAAGTTGCCCTAAATTCAGGGGAGCGCTCAAAGGCATCGAAAATAGCGTAAATGCCCTCTTCTTTTGCTATTTCCTCACCTATGACGATCAGGTTTGCATGAGCGAAATACATATCTCTTGAAATTTTAGTTGAAGCAATACTATCTAGTCCAAGCACATTATTTCCAGTGGCCCTATAAACGGATATAGCGGGATTTGTCCCGCCGCCGCCCTGAAGAGCCCCCGCAACATTGCCTGGGTTAATGATTTGAAACGTTCCCACTAACTTTCCTTCTTTATCTTTATCGATTCCCATTGCCGAGACGATGGCTATCTCGTTTAACTCTTTTTTATCCCAGCAGCCAGAGGTGAACGTGGTACCGATCATCATCAATAACAGAACTAGCCATTTACGATTCATTGCCTTCACCTTTTTTCTTGTCAGAAGTTTTCATTCCCCGCGATGCAGGAGGAAGGGGTCTTTGATTATCGCCTTCTCGTATCAGATTATTATTGGAGCTTAATAACTTTGGTCTTTCTTTGAACGCCCACATAGGTCTTCTGAAGAATGTGTCACCTAATCCTTCCGGGTTCAGAGGGGCGAGCGGTGACATATAAGGAACACCGAATGAACGGAGGCTGCATAAATGGACGATGAGGACGATAAAGGCTAAAATCATACCATAAAAACCTAATACCCCAGCACAAATGATAAATAAGAACCGCACTAAACGGGCAGAAATGGCTATGGAATAAGAAGGGGTTGCAAAACTGGCAATCGCCGTGATCGAGACGATTATGACCATTGCCGGCGATACGATGCCAGCCTGGACTGCTGCCTGCCCAATCACCAATGCTCCAACAATAGACATGGTCGAACCAACCGCCTTTGGCATCCGAAGGCTTGCTTCCCTTAACATTTCAAAGGTTATTTCCATGATTAGTGCCTCAATGACGGCCGGCAAAGGAACCGTTTCCCTTTGGGCCGCAACGATGACCAGCAACTTCGTTGGGATCATTTCCTGATGAAAAGTCGTGGCTGCGACATAGACAGCTGGCCCGATTATAGAGATTATAAAAACGATGATCCGTAAAAAGCGTGTGGCTGAAGCAATATCGAAGCGATTATAGTAGTCTTCGACAGATTGGAAAAACTGTACGAATAAGGCCGGGGCCACCAAGACAAAAGGCGATCCGTTAACAAATATCGCCACTCTTCCTTCAAGAAGATTACCCGCAACCATATCAGGTCTTTCTGTATGATTAAGGGTGGGGAATGGGGTCATAACCTGATCTTCTATCAATTGTTCTATATATCCTGATTCAAGAATGCTATCGATGTTAATTCGGTTTAAGCGCTTCTTGACCTCTTCGACGATCCCTTCCTTGGCAATCCCATTTATATACATGATAGAAACATCCGTCTTTGTCACAGTGCCTATTTTCATAGACTCTATCCATAAATCCGGACTGTTAATAATGCGGCGTAACATGGCAATGTTTGTTGCATTCGATTCAGTAAATCCTTCTCTTGAACCGCGGACCGTCAAATGTGTGCTTGGTTCCTGAATGGAACGCCGTTCTCCCCCTCTTGTACTGGCAACCAGGGCTTTGTTTACGCCGTCAACAAAAATGATGCTATCCCCTGATAATAATGACAATAATAATTTTTCCCAGTCCGTAACAGTTTCTACACCACCGAGAGAAACTACTTCTTCAGAAATCACGTCCAGTGCTTCTTTAGGAAGTAGTTTTTCTTTTAGATGAGGGTTTTTCATGATTGATTCAATTAAAAAGTCCGTAACGCTTGGATTATCTATCAAACCCTGCACATACAAGATAGTCGTTTTAATTTCAGGGTTTTGACTGATTTTCAACGTTCGGACAATAATGTCCGGGCTGTTACCCGTTTTCTTTTTCATATTGTCTAGATTGGCTGAAATAGAGCTGTCAATATATTCAAGTTTTTTACTTTTAGATTGATCTTTATCATCTATCTTTTGCTTCTCACGTTTCTTCATTTGTCCTTTATTTTTGAAAAAAGAAACCATCGCGCCGAACCTCATTCCTTTTTCGTTTCACTCATTTTGTCCAAAGCACATTCCCTTTATTCTACGTTCAAAGCTCATCCTCTCCGCTTTCCCGTTTGAGATGACATAAGAAAAAGGCTGTCATAATGACAGCCTCTGATGTTTATATAAGATTATGTAATAGCAGTTCGGACTTGAACGGCCCTTTTATCATTTTTTATATCTACTATAATCACTTTCTTTTTCCCTTATTTCTTCTAAAAATTAAAACAACGAAAAGAATAAACAGTAATACAAGTATTGCATAAACGATGTTTGAATAGATGTCCATATACCCTACGATGTCTTCCCATGAAGATCCTACAGCGGCTCCAACATTCACCAGAATCACGTTCCAAATCAATGTTCCGGTTGTTGTGTATAGTAAAAAAAGCCAAAAACTCATATGAGACATGCCTGCGGGAATGGAAATTAAGCTTCTAATCAACGGAACGAGTCTACAGAAAAAAACAGTCCACGCTCCATATTTATCAAACCAAGAATTTGCCTTATGGACGTCAGTTACTGTTAACCGAAAAATATGCCCCCATCTACCCACAAACTTCTCTATCCTTTTCACATCAATCAGTAAACCAATCCCGTAAAGTACCACAGCCCCTGCCACTGATCCAAGAGTTGATGCAATCACGACTCCGAATATAGTCAAATTTGTTGATACCGTGGTCATAAAACCTCCAAAGGTTAGAATGACCTCTGACGGAATAGGCGGAAAAATATTTTCCAATGCTATTAATAGAAAGATTCCAATATACCCAAAATTATTCATAAACTCCGTAATCCAGTTTTCCATTTAAAAGCTCCTAACTATTTCAATCATTTGATATAATCAGCAGCTAACTAGTTTAGTCCCTAGCTGCTTTCTTACTGAATTGCCTGTCCTAACTTTAGTTAATCTCTTTATTTTTCTGGCTTTCTTTATACTTTTGGAAAACCCAAATAGAAATGGCAAGCCAACAGCCACTCCCTAAATATCCTCCAATAATATCACTAGGATAATGGACTCCCAAGTATATTCTACTTATTCCTATTGTAAGGATCATCATCACGCTGAACAAAATCAACAGAGTTCTCCCCCACATAGTCGAAATATGCCGCCATAGTAGAAATGTGAGAATACCATATAAAGTGAATGCATTCATCGCATGTCCACTTGGAAAACTGTATCCTCCTATCTCAATGAGTCGATGTAAATCAGGTCGGGCTCGTTGAAAGAAAAGTTTCAATATCAAATTGAGGAGAGTTGAGCCAACCACGACAGCACTAAATAAGACTAGCTCCAAACGATGTTTCAATACCTTATACAAGTAAAATAAAACAAGTAAGGAAAGTATAATTATGGAACTAGATGAACCAATAAACGTAAAGACCTTCATGATGGTTGTTAAAAACGGAGACTCTAAGCCTTGAACGAAGGAAATCACCGCTCTATCAAAATTCAAGAATTCATATGCACTTATTGTGAATGCCATTATACTAAATCCAATTAAAAAAATTACACTTAATACAAAGGCAATAGACAACTGAAACTTTAATTTCATAATAACATCCTTTCACTTTTTAAAACCGGTGTTCCATGATTGAAGTAAGATCTCATTATAGAGTTTTAACTTCATCCTATATGATCTAAACCATAACAAGGAATGAAAGGAACTTGCATTTCTTTCTGTTTATCCAGTGTATATACTAATAATTCATTAGTTAACCCATTTATTCTATCTGTTTCATTTATGATTGTATGTATCGAGCTTTATAAAACGTCTTTTTGATTTCCCCCATCTATTTAATAGAGAAAGATTTCTATGAATAATAAGAAGTGGAATCGGAAGGACATATGAGGCATCTTCAGCGTATCCATTATTAGAGTATACAAACTGAATGAAGAAGAAATAAGATTTTGATTAGATTTTGATTAGATTTTCATTAAAATTTGCTAATCTTTCTACAAAAAAATAAACAGATCGGTTATCTTCCTCAATTAACTCCACAATTTATTCAAATAATAGGTAAAGAACCACTCATGAATGAAAATCCTTGCTCCCGCTAAATAATTTAAAATCATTCTATCTTTTAATACTACTCTATACAGCTTAACCAACTCAACTTAAGGTTACGGTAAATATATCTCCTTATCCAACTTCAACTTGCTGGATTCTACACCAACATGGTCTTAACCTTAATGATGAAAGTAATATCTATATCGAATAACCCTTATGTGTTAAGAATATATTTTGCTAAAGAATTTTTATATATAGGTATTTCAAATTAAAAAGGTTCCTAAATTTCAGGTACGATAAGGCAGCAACGCCTCTTTTTGTCTTGTGAAAATTAGGGACACTTAACTTAAACAAATACCTTTCTCCTAAAAGTTATTGCTCATTTGGAGATTATCTACCTTTCCTTCTATATCGATAACATCAAATTTACTAATTGACTCCCCAAATAAACAAGTAGTAACAGCCATTATTATAAATAAAACCTCAAGTATTTTTTTCAACTTAAACTCCTTCTTAACTTTGGTGCTATCTAAAATACCCCTATTACATTTACATAATTACCCATTATGGTACAATCAAAGATATACATATTCTGTCATCCGTATTTGAAAGGTAATTATTATGGGGGATTTTCTTTCTAGCTTTCTACTTATTACTAGTTGGAAATATTTGTTAATGTGACTTTTTATATGGTTAATAAAGCTTGATAAACACATAATTGCTTGTTTCTTTATAGCTCAATCCTATCATTTTAGATCACCTGAGTCTGAGCAAAAAAAAAAAAATAGAAGGTGGAAAATGAATGAAAGTGAATTTCGGAAAAGTAGCTAAAGATTATGCTAAATGGAGAAATGATTTACCTGGTGAATTAATAGAGAGCTTAAAAATCAGAGGAATAAACTTTGCTAATGTTCCGGTTGCAGACTTAGGTTCTGGGACTGGCGTTTTGAGTAGAGCTTTATTTAAGGAGAGAGCTAAGGTGGTTGGCGTTGAACCATCAAAGGAATTGATAGAAAAAGCGCATAATATTGATAGACAAGAAAATAGTAGAATAAAATATGTTAATCGATATTCAGAGGATACAACTTTAGAAAGTGATACTTTTGACTTTGTAACCGTTTTAAGGGCTTGGCACTGGTTTGATCGAGAAGCAGCCTTGAATGAAATAAAGCGGATTATTAAAGAAAATGGCACGTTAATAGTGATGGATTCAGGATTCGTTTCTAAAAGTAACGTAATAAAAGAAACGCTTCAAATCATTAAAGGTCATATGCCGGATGGCAAACTAACCTCTGCAGGATCTAAAGCGAATGTCCAACAATTTATTAACGGCTTTCCGGTTGAGTGGTTTAAAGAATGGCAGGAACATCAATTTGATTTAACAGATACATATAAATTCTATTACGATGTGACATTTAAAAACGAAGAATGGTGTGGAAGAGTGGGGTCATTATCCTGGCTTTCAAGTTTTTCCGAAGATAAGCGGGTACAAATCCTCGATGAAATCCACTCACATTTGGTAAAAGAGTTTGGGAACATTCAGCATACCATTCAACATGTATGCAATGTAGTAATTTTAAAACGAAAAAAACCTTATGCTGGTTAATGGCATAAGGTTTTTCTTTTTAATGTTTACTGAATGCCTTAAGTGGTAAGCTAGTTAGAGTTTGCCCGGTCGCTGAATCGGTCAGATTCTCTTCCAACTGAAACGAAACCACTGATTCAATATGTGAGTATTTCTCTAGAAATGTGGTAAGGGCAATTTTTGCTTCCAGTCGTGCTAGCGGAGCACCTAAGCAGAAATGCGGCCCATTTCCAAAGGCTAGATGTTTCTTATTATTAGGACGGTGTATATTAAGAGTGAATGCGTCTTCAAACATCTCCTCATCCATGTTTGCTGCACTCATCCAGGCAACCACGACATCCCCTTTCTTCAAATCTACTCCTAATAAATCGTTATCTTCCTTTACTGTACGATCTAATTTGGTTAAATTGAATCGGTAACGCAGCATTTCCTCAACGGCTTGTGGAACTAAATCCAGGTTATTACGTAACTCTTCATAGACTTTATTGTCATCATATAATAGTGAATAAAAGGTATTGGCAAGTAAATGACTGGTTGTCTCGACTCCCGCTCCTAAAATCAACATGGTCGTACGCACAACTTCATCATCTGTAAAGGTTTCACCATCTACTTCGGCCTTCAATAGATCGGATATGATATCATCCGCTGGATGTAACCGTTTCTGTACAACAATTGGATATAAATACTCATAATATTCTCTTGCTGCCACTTGCTTCATTTCATTTACTTTTTCTTGTTTTTCTTTGTCAAAGGGAAGGAATAAGATATCTACCCATTTTTTAAACAGTAAACGATCTTTTGAGGGAACGCCCATTAAGTCTGACATGACAATAATCGGAAGCGGACTTGCCAATGATTGCACAATATCAATTTCCTTGTCTGTCCCCATCTGTTCGACTAATTCATCTGCAATTTCCTGAATGCGAGGTTCCCAGTTTTGGAGACTTCTAGGTGTGAATGCTGCGGCCAACAGTGAACGGCGTTTTCTATGCACAGGTGGATCCGCTTCAGTGATCTTGATTTTCTCAGGTGCTGAACCTTCCTTACTATCCGTTCCAACAGATATAGTGGTTCGTTGGCGTTCACTCGTAAAATGTTTATAATCACTAAGAACACGCTTAACATCTTCATATTTAAAGACATTCCACGTATCTGTTCCTTCGTGATAGCTCACTGGGTCATTTTCTAACATGTGTTTACACCAGGCGTATGGACTAAATTCCTCTGCACGGGACTTAAACTGAGTGACTTCTTTAATAGCAATAATTTCTTTCATGATACCGACTCCTCCTACTTCTCAAAGATACCTAACAAAAGGATTGAATGTTTAGCATTCTTCATCTCCGACACTTAGTTATAGGGTCATCATTCATGTACGTAAATTTTTGATGGTTTGTTTGTATTTTCTTTATTTCCCTTAAATATCTAACCCACTCCATTATAAGATAAGAAGCCATCACAAACCATGCATCATCTATACCAACTCCTTAACATGCAGTTTGCCCAACAAATGTCATGTATTCCATCATCTCGCCATGTAAAACTGCTTATTTTTAACAAATCCTATTTCTTTTTATGATTCGTTATGTCTTTCAAAAGATGAAAAAAACCTATCTTCTTTTCAAATTCTGAGACAGGGGTTTTTCATTAGCTATTTTAATAGATGATTTCCCTGACTAACCTTCACAACCATCAAAGCGGTAATTAGACTGTATCCAATGACTCTTTTGCATAGAAAAAACGGCCACAGAATGTAGCCGTCAATCGCTGTCCTTTTTAATTAGTTCATATAAATCATCCATTTTCTTTTCCATGATATCCAGTCTAGTTTTGCGTTGCTTGACGGAACGGAAAAGCGATACGATACCTACTATGATCAGGATTAGAAATACAAAGCAAAACAATTGGTATATCATATCCGCCATATTAAAACTACTCACTATGTAATCCCCCTAAATAGCATTCTAAGTTTTCTATTATACACCTTAAAATTAACAATTTAACCTTTAAAGGGGAATTAAGAATTAAAATCCATTTTTTCTTTCCTGATCTTTTTTATGTTCCAAAAACTCCATCGTATATTGAATGAAGCTCTTTACAATATCATTACATGGCCGGCTTTTATGCCAAACCAACCCAACTGTTCTGGAGCAGGGAGGCTCAATGATCTTCAATTTTGCCGTTTGTAAATCATGTAATCTTTCATTTGATAGCAATGATGGAAATAAGGCAACGCCGAGGCCTTTTTCTACGAGCTCATGAGTGATTCCCGTTTCGTCTCCTTCAAAAGCAAAATCAGGATAGAAACCTGCTTCTCTGCAAAAGCGTTCCGTCATATCGCGAAAATCATAACCTAATGGCATAACGATGAAAGGAGCATTCTCCACTTCTTTTAGATAGATGCTCTTTCTATTGGCCAAAGGGTGGGAAAGGGGCACGGCTAGAAGTATTTCTTCTTCTAGGATGGGAACCCACTCAATATGTTCCCCTATCACAGGTACTGTTGAGATACCGACGTCTATTTCCCCTATTTCAATCTGTTTTTTGATTCGTTCGAAGGAAGCCTGATGTTGTCTAAATCGGGCATTGGGATGTTTCTTTAGAAAACCGCCTAATAACTCTGGCAGAATACTCGGAATGGTAACAGCTATGGAGATTAATTTATCCTGCTTATCTGCCAGGTAGGCTAATTCCTTTTCCCCTTCTTTTAATTGTAAAAAGACCTGTTCGACAGTTCGCAAATAGGATTCACCGAGTTTATTTAATTGGATTTGCCTGCCTCTTCGATCAAATAATTCATAACCAAGACTATTTTCCAATTTACCAATCATTTTACTAAGGGCTGGCTGAGTGATGTTCAATGCTTCCGCTGCTTTTGTTAAATGTTGATGTTTTGCAACGATTTGAAAGTATCTCATTTGTAAAAGATCGATCGGGGACGCCCTCTTTCTACGTATTTTAAAAACCCATTATATACTATAAGACTTTTCATCACTTTTTTGGATTTTCTTCAAAACAGGTTTCCTTTGACCAACAAAGGCACCGGATATAATTAATAATACAGTAATGAAAATCAGGATCAGTTTTGGTAATGCCCAACTATGAGTAAGATCATGAATCAAGCCAATCAAGATTGGTCCGATCGCGGCAAGTAAGTATCCAATAGATTGTGCCATTCCTGAAAGAACAGCTGCTTGTTGTGCACTTTCCGTACGTAATCCGAATGTGATCATGGCAAAGCTGATGGCCATACCGTTCCCTAAACCTATCAAAACCATACAAATTGGTATCAGCGAAAGCTGACCGAAACCCATACCCACCATACCGATGGTCATTAATATCCCTGATATGATTCCAAGAATACTCCTGTTTGAGATACGCATCGCGACAATCGGGGTAATGATGGTCGCCGGCAGCGAAGTGAATTGATTAATACTTAGCATCCAGCCGCTTTTAGCCTGATCCATGCCTTGAGCCATCAACATATCAGGAAGCCATGCTGACAAAATATAAAACGGTAATGATTGTAAGCCCATGAAGAGTGTGATGTTCCAAGCTGTCGGCGATTTCCACATTTCAAAAGAAAAAATCGATGTTGTTGATTTTGAAGCGCGATTCTTTCTTTCTCCCCGCTTGCCCTTCACTTGGGGCAACCAAAGAATCAATGTGGCAATAGCCAGAATTGCCCAACATAATAAAGACCCTTGCCACCCTAAGCCTGCTTCTTTGGCTAATGGAATACTGATTCCAAAACCGATGGCTGATGAAAGGTTCATGCTCGCTATATAGGCACCAGTCAAGATGCCTGCTTTCTCTGGATGTTTCTGTTTGATGATACCTGGAAGTAGAACATTCCCAACTGCAATGGCAATTCCCATAAAAGCCATTCCGGTCATTAAAGCCGTAACTGATGAAATCGATCGAAGGAATAATCCCACTATGAGTAGCAGTAATGAGTATAGTAAAGTCCATTCCATTCCAATTCGCTTAGCAATCAATGGGGCCGCAGGGGAAACCAAGGTAAAGGCTATCAGCGGAATCGTCGTCACCATCCCTGCGACTGCATTATTGATTCCTGTATCATCACGAATCAGGCTAATTAATGGACCTATTGACGTAATAGGTGCACGAAGATTGGCCGCTATGAACAGAATTCCGATTACCCAAATGATGCTGATCTTTGCTTTATTGTCTTTGATTCCTATGGTTTTTCTCATTTATCCGTTTCTCTCCTGAGCGCATAGAGCCATTATTTTTCGATTCAATCTCATTATACTCCCGCTCTCGTGAGGAAAATAATAGAAATTCAATCATCATTTCATAACCAAATGGTTATGAATGACCATAAAATAAGATATGCGGCAGGTTATGAGTAAAAGCCAAAGGCCTCCCTTGGATTCGTTCCATCCTTTATCAAAACAAAGCAATAGTCTACAATACTGTCATTCTCTTATTGACTAATACGAGATACTAACAATAAAAAAACCGATAGCAATTTTGCTATCGGCCAAGCGTTTATGCTTCTATTTGATCGTTGTCAGAATCATCTTGAGGTACAATTAATTCATTATAGAATGCTGCCATTGTTGTTCCTGCATAAGGGGCCAACCATAAAAGTCCAATCCCTAAGGTGAATATACATAGTATTCCCCAGCCTATGAAGCTTAAGTGCATTAGAAAATACTTCCATTTCAACCCTTTCATTCGTTTCTTACTTTCTGAAAATGCTTCAAGCACTGTTAATTGAGGGTGATCTTTTAATAAGAAAAATAGTTGGGAATATGACAGACTTTTGATGATTCCTGGAATAATAAATAATAATGACCATAAAAATATGAAAATACCTTGTAAAATTGACGCACCGATAATCTTAAAAGAGGTTTTTCCTTCTTTATAGATAGCGAATACCTCTGGAATATCAGGGTTTCCTTTCCTGACTATATTCAGGTAAAACCAAGTTGTTGCTATAGTCAGCGGGATTAAGGCTATAGATAGTACGGTTCCGAAGATATCCGACCATACCGGTGTTTCTTCTTGCGCGAACCACTGTGTAAACCCACCGCTTCCGATCACTTCAACAATTATAGGTAAAATGACATTGATCAAGAACAAGAGCAACATAAGTGAAACGGCTACTCCCCATTTACCTTTCAAAGAAAGTAGGGCTTCTCTTTTTAATTCTGAGATTCTCATACGTTAATTAACCTCTCCTTTTTTAAATGGCAGAAATCTGAAAATACACTCACTTAGCAAGTATGGGTAAATTCAGAAAAACTACTATTTATTAGATGTTTAAATCTCCTGTTGTATTCTAACATAATATTTCTAACTATAGGCTTAAATTCCTATAAACTTCTCTCAGAAAAATATCCCTACGATAATAACCCGACTTTTCTAGAAAAAAGAGAGAGAGAATCTGTTTCGAATAATCCTTAATCACCTCCCAAATTGCACTCAAAAAGTATAGTACAATTCTTTTTAAATTTCCTACCTTGTCTTTTATGTTTATGAAAGGGAATATAACAATATTCCATCTATTACTTCAGGCACAATGAAAGCCTCGAACTTCAGCAAGCCATATGGTGTTTAATAGAGCAATTGCTCACATAATGTGAACTTCGCGGATAAACGTGCTATAAACTAAGTCGGATTCCTTTCAAATGAAAAACACCTTCCTTGAATGTACAATGAAGAAAAGTACATGCAGCAAAGGTGTTTTTATTTATAATGCAAGGATTCCTCAGTGCTTTAGGAATTCTCTATATTTAACTATGATATCTGTTTGAACAACAACAAAAAAGAGCATCCCAAAAGTCGAATTGCCTACACCTTTGGAACACTCTCTTTTCTATAATTAATCAGAGCCTGTTATAACAAAATCGTCTTGGAGCAAAGCTAAAGGAAGCTTTCTATTAATAGGATCCCCTGCCGTGACATTAATTTCAGTAATGTGACCACTGGCACCTATTGAAACATCAATCAATTTCCCATCTTCTGTTTTCACTAAAAAGAGCCTTTCCCATTCATAAACATAGGAATTCTTTTGAACATAAACTTGTTCGATGGTCCCATTCTGAGCACACTCAATTGTGTAAATCGGTTTTAACAAGGAATCACCCCTCCACTATCTATCATAATATTCAGCTTATACCCAACCCCGGAATATCGAGGCTTCTGCCATTTTTCTGACACCCACCATATATGCAGCTAATCTCATATTCACTTTTCTTGTCTCAGCCATATCATATATTTGATTAAATGAGTTGACCAATAACTCTTTTAATTTTTTTTGAACTTCTTCATCTTCCCAGTAGTAACCCTGATTATTTTGAACCCATTCAAAGTAAGAAACAGTTACACCGCCTGAACTTGCTAATACATCAGGTACAAGAAGCACATTGCGTTCTGTTAAGATTTTAGTGGCCTCCAAAGTGGTTGGACCATTCGCTGCCTCTACGACAATTTGCGCTTTTATAAGATGTGCATTTTCATTCGTGATTTGATTAGAAATAGCAGCTGGCACTAAAATATCACAATCTTGTTCTAGAAGCTCTTGATTGGTAATTTTATTTTCGAATAATGTTGTTACCGTTCCAAAGCTATCCCTTTTATCAAGTAAGTAATCGATATCGAGGCCATCTGGGTTATATATGGCACCATATGCGTCAGAAATACCAATCACTTTCGCACCTGCATCATGCATGAATTTTGCTAAAAAGCTTCCCGCATTCCCAAATCCTTGGACAATAATGCGTGCACCTTTCAGTTCTATGCCCTTACGCTTTGCTGCTTCCTCGATACAAATCGTGACACCTTGTGCAGTTGCCTTTTCCCTACCGTGTGAACCGCCCAGCACTAGTGGTTTACCTGTAATGAATCCAGGAGAATCGTGTTCTCTTATTCTACTGTATTCATCCATCATCCATGCCATGATTTGAGAATTTGTATAAACATCCGGGGCCGGAATATCTTTAGTCGGCCCCACTATTTGGCTAATCGCTCGAACATACCCGCGGCTAAGCCTTTCTAATTCACCCATAGACATTTGGCGCGGGTCACAGATAATGCCACCTTTTCCTCCGCCGTATGGCAGATTCACAATCCCGCATTTTAAACTCATCCACATCGAAAGTGCCTTTACTTCTTCCTCATCAACTTCAGGATGAAAACGGATTCCACCTTTAGTAGGACCAACAGCATCGTTGTGCTGGGCACGGTATCCAGTGAATATCTTTGTTGAATTGTCATCCATCTTAATTGGAATTCGGACGGTCAGCATACGAAGAGGCTCCTTTAAAAGCTCAAACACTTCTTCCGAATAACCAAGCTTACCCAGCGCCTCCTTGATTACGACCTGTGTGGATTCAAGCAAGCTGGCAGTTTCTTTTTCTTCTTTGATCGTTGTACTCAATGGAATTCACCTCATAGGGATATTAGGATAAAACTCTTTTAATACGTTCAATTGCCCAATCTAGCTCTTCTTTAGTGATCACTAGCGGCGGAGCAAAGCGGATAACTGTATCATGTGTTTCTTTACACAGTAATTTTTCTTCTTTTAGTTTTTCACAATAAGGTCTTGCCGCTTCAGTTAATTCCAATCCAATAAATAAGCCTCTTCCACGAATATCTTTAATCATAGGATTATTGATTTCTTTTAAACTATCCATGAAATATTTCCCTAGCTCTAATGAACGTTCTGCCAGTTTTTCATCTTCAAGAACTTCTAATGAAGCGATAGAAACTGCACATGCTAATGGATTACCACCGAATGTAGAACCATGTGAACCAGGATTAAATACGCCAAGAATTTCACGGTTTGCTGCGACACATGAGATTGGAAATACTCCGCCACCAAGTGCTTTTCCTAAAATATACATATCAGGAATCACTTCATCCCAATCGGAGGCAAACATTTTTCCTGAACGGCCAAGTCCTGATTGAATTTCATCCGAAACGAATAGTACATTATTTTCTTTACATAGTTCGTAAGCTTCTTTTAAGAATCCTTGTGGAGGAATGATAATTCCCGCTTCACCTTGGATCGGTTCAATTAAAAATCCAGCTGTTTGAGGAGTAATCGCTTCTTTCAATGCTGCAAGATCTCCATAAGGAATAAGCTTGACTCCTGGTAGCATTGGCCCAAAGCCTCTTCTGTATTCTTCATCTGAAGACAATGATACGGCTGCCATTGTACGGCCATGGAAATTGCCTATACAAGCAATAATCTCCGCTTGATTTTCAGCGATTCCTTTCACATCGTAGCCCCAGCGTCTAACAGCCTTGATAGCTGTTTCAACTGCTTCAGCACCAGTATTCATAGGCAGCGCCATATCTTTTTGTGTAAGACGAGCAACCTTTTCATACCAAGGGCCTAATTTATCACTATGAAACGCACGAGAAGTTAACGTTACACGATCTGCTTGTTTTTTTAGTTCATCGATAATTTTTGGATGTCTGTGGCCTTGATTCACTGCAGAATAGGCACTTAGCATATCCATATATTTGTTTCCTTCAGGATCTTCCACCCAAACTCCTTCTGCCTTTGAAATGACAATTGGAAGTGGATTGTAATTGTTTGCACCATATTGCTCTGTTTGTTCAATTAATTTTTCTGTTACTGTTGTCATGTTGATTCCCCCCTATGATTTATAACGTTTCTGCTGTTGTTTTTCCTTGTAGATGAAGAACTAAATAATCTGGTCCACCTGCTTTTGAATCTGTACCTGACATATTGAATCCGCCAAATGGTTGGTATCCAACGATCGCTCCTGTACAGCCACGATTGAAATACAAGTTCCCAACGTGGAAATCCTCACGCGCTTGCTCGATATGTTCACTGTTAGTTGTGATTACTGCACCTGTTAACCCATAATCTGTGTTATTAGCAATCTCAATCGCATGATTGAAATCTTTTGCTTTACAGAACGCTACTACTGGTCCAAAAATTTCTTCCTTCATGACACGAGCATTTTCATCCACATCTGCAATAATTGTTGGTTGGATAAAGAAACCTTTTGAATTGTCTCCTTCTCCTCCTGCAACTAACTTCCCTTCTGTTTTACCGATCTCTACGTAGCTCATGACTTTGTCGTAAGCAGCTTGATCGATAACTGGACCCATAAAGTTATTTACATCTGTTGGTTCTCCAACTGTTTTTTCTTTTGTTAATTCGATAACACGATTTAATACTTGATCATACACATCTTCCACAATGACTGTACGTGAACATGCAGAACATTTTTGACCTGAGAATCCGAATGCAGAAGCAACGATGGATTGTGCTGCAAGTTCCAAATCGGCCTCTTTATCAACAACGATCGTATCTTTACCGCCCATTTCAGCGATGACACGTTTCAACCAAATTTGACCTTCGTGAACTTTTGACGCACGCTCATAAATACGAATTCCAACATCACGAGATCCAGTAAAGCTGATGAACCGCGTACGAGGATGATCCACTAAATAATCGCCTACTTCAGCACCGCTTCCTGGAATGAAGTTCACAACTCCTGCAGGTAAGCCGGCTTCTTCCAACACTTCGATAAATTTAGCCGCAATGACCGGTGTTGTACTTGCCGGTTTCAATAAAACGGTATTTCCTGAAACAAGAGCTGCTGTCGTCATGCCTGCCATAATCGCAAAAGGGAAATTCCAAGGTGAGATAATGACACCTACACCAAGTGGCACATAACTAAATGTATTTAGTTCAATTGGGCGGCTTTCCACTGGCATACCGTCTTTAAGCTTCAACATTTGACGTGCGTAGTATTCCATAAAGTCGATTGCTTCCGCTGTATCAGCATCCGCTTCATTCCAAGGCTTCCCTGCCTCTTTAACCAATAGAGCTGAGAAGTAGTGTTTTCTTCTCCGAACAATGGCTGCTGCTCTGAATAAAATATTTGCACGCATTTCTGCTTTTGTTTTTCTCCAAGTTTGGAATGTCTTATCTGCCGCTTGCATTGCTTGCTCTGCAAGGTCTTTGTTTGCTTTTGACACAATCCCGATTACTTCTTTTTTGTCTGCTGGGTTTACAGAGGTAATGACTTCATCTGTAAAGATTTTTTCACCGTTAATAACTAATGGATATTTATTTCCTAATTCTTTAGCTACATCATTCAAAGCTACCTGAAATGCTTTATTGTTTGCCTCATTATTAAAATCAGTAAATGGTTCGTGTTTGTATGGTTGGACCATTATGTCTCATCTCCCTAAGATTTATGTTTTTGCTTCTCCCTTTATAACTAGCAAGTTCCGTGCCAACTTTTCAACTTTTTTGAAAAATATAGATTTTTCTAAAGGAAATGCAAAGAAATTCAGCACTTTTGGTGAAAAATAGCATAGTGTGCCATTATTTTTTGCTTTAATTCTTATATTTGTGGCTTGAACACTATAGTTTTTATTAATGCAAGATTTGTGCCAACTTGTTTTTTCACGAAAAACAAGGAATTTTTATCTTTTGTGCAAAAAAAATTTGCACTTTAATGCAAAATAATCTTGCTATGCAAATTTTTATTGCGCCTTTTCTGCAAATCCTCTACAATAATCTCTAAGAAATGAATAAAAGTAGGAGGCATTAATGAATTTAGATCAGATCATAAAAATAGAAGGTTTTCAATCTATCCTGTATTCACTCGTAGATGTAATTGATATCGGGATACATATAATAGATACAGAAGGTCTAACCATTGTTTATAACAAGAAAATGGCTGAAATTGAAGGAATGGATTCAGAAGATGTATTAGGGAAAAAGATCCCTGATATTTTTAAGTTCCAAGAGGAAACTGAGAGTACGCTAATACGGGCTCTTCATTCCGGAAAAGCAACTGAAAACTCAAAACAGACCTACTTTAATAATCTCGGACAGGAAATTACAACAATCAATAATACGTTTCCAATTTTAGATCAGAAGCAAAATATTATCGGTGCTATTGAAGTAGCAAAGGATATAACAAATCTTGAAAGAATTATTAAAGACAATATTTTAAATAAGGGCGATACCAAATATACGTTTGAAAGTATCATTGGAACTAGTGAGAATTTCTTAGACGTCATTGAAAAGAGCAAGCGCTCCACAAGAACCACATCCTCCATCTTGATAGTCGGGGAAACAGGTACCGGAAAAGAACTCTTTGCCCAAAGTATCCATAATGGAAGTAACCGTTCGACACATCCTTTTATTAGTCAAAACTGTGCTGCACTGCCAGATAGTTTAATTGAGGGAATTCTCTTTGGAACGAAGAAAGGGGCTTTCACAGGATCCATTGAAAGGCCTGGGTTATTTGAACAAGCTCAAGGCGGAACCATCCTTCTTGATGAAATCAATTCTTTAAACCCGAATTTGCAAGCAAAATTATTACGGGCCCTTCAAGAAAGAACGATTCGCCGAGTAGGAGATACAAAAGACAAAAAAATTGATGTTCGAGTCATTGCAACGATAAATGAAGATCCAATAGATGCGATTTCAAATGATCATTTACGAAAGGATTTATATTATCGATTAAGCGTTGTATCCTTATTTATCCCTCCACTTCGTGAGCGGAAAGAAGATATACCATTGCTGGCTCAATCCTTTATTGAAAAGTTCAATGCGTTGTTTGAATTGGATATTGAAGGAATCAGCGACGAGGTCTACTCTCTTTTTTATGATTACGAATGGCCAGGAAATGTAAGAGAACTTGAGCATATTATTGAAGGGGCTATGAATTTACTAGAACCCGGGGATACAAAAATTGAGATCCCGCATCTTCCAACTTTATTTAAAAAGAAAGCTCATATGGAAGAAACTCAGCTGGATATTAAAAATGACGTTATTCAAAATGAAGAATTACAAGACAAAACCCTATCTCTTGATGATTATATTGCTAATACAGAAAAGATTTATTTAGAGAAGATATTAAAAGAGCATGGCATGAATATCTCTCAAGCAGCTAAAGCCTTGAATATAAGTCGCCAAAGTCTTCAATACCGCTTGAAAAAGCATCAGGTTAAATAACATCATTCCCGCACAAAGAAGGCCCCCATTGATATGGAGGGCCTTTTGTTTATCGACAAAAGGGAGTTTGGAATAGTCACATCCCGAACCGTGATTTTAAAAAATGGTTTAATTCTGCTTTATGGAATCCTCAATGGATGGAAGAAATTTGCGGCACTCCTGCCGAATAACTGGCTAGCCGAGACCCCCAGACGCTTGCGGCGAGGAGGCTTGGCAGACAGTCGGCGGAAAGGGTGCGGATTTCTGAAATCAACTGAAACGTTTTTCAATAAAAAAACTGCAGGCAAACTCGCTTTCTACGAATTTGTCTACAGTCTGAAGGCCCCGATTGATAGTGAGGGCCTTCCATTGCCTGCTATTCTTTTCACTTCACAATCAGAATGTTTCAGCTGCTTTTGCAACGTTTTCCAAACCATCCGCAATGATTTTTTGCGTGCGATCAGGATACTGATTATGTCCTTCAATAACCACTTCTTCTGGATTTTTGATGCCCCATAGGCTAATGATGGTTTTTACTAAGTTTACAGCCATTTCAGCAGAAGCCATTCCTTCTAAGGAATAATCTGAGCCACGAGCGTTTAAAAGCATGACTTTTTTATCACCAGCATATCCAACAGGACCTTCCGCTGTATAATTAAACATTTTACCAGCTTGAGCCAAATAAGAAAGGTACGTGATTAGCGGAGCAGGTACCGTTGAATTCCATAAAGGGAAAGCAAATACTACTTTATCCACAGCAAGGAATTGATTTAAATATTGATCAACTAAACTAGCTGCTTTTTCTTCTTCAGGTGTCAGTTCAAAACCTTGGTTTCGTTTATACATCCCAGTTATCGCTGTATTACCATAGTACGGTAGCTCTTCTTTAAATAAATCTAACTCAATCACTTCATCCGTACCATTCGCTTCTTTATAAGTTTTTACAAATGTATCATACATTTTTGAGCTTATTGCCTGGTCTGCTGGACGATCGTTTGCTTTGATAAATAATACTTTTGTCATTTTTTTATTCTCCTCTGCACTTGTATCTTTATTTCCAAATAACTTACTGAAAAATCCCATTTTTTCTCACCAATGCTTTCTGAATATACTATAGTTCCAACCCTAAAGGCTTTAGATAACTAAATGAATCTCATTTCCTGACGGATCTGTGATGACATAAAAACCGTCTTCTTTTGTAGCTTCAGCACCAATTTTGTTTAGTTTTTCAATCACTTTGTTTCTCGCTTCTTCATCTGCAAAAACAAGTGAATACCAGTTGAGCCCTACACTGTTTTTCTTTGGAGCAGGAGCGCCAACGCCATTCCATGTGTTTAATCCGATATGATGATGATATCCGCCGGTTGAAGTAAAGAGAGCCCCTCCGAATCGATTCACAATAGTAAACCCAAGACCCAACATGTAAAACTCTTCTGTTTTTCGTAGATCCGCTACATGTAAATGAATGTGTCCCATTAACGTACCAGCAGGCAGTCCGTTCCACTCGGCGTCACTTTCTGCCAGAAGGCTGTTTCCATCTAACGGGTCCGTTCCCATCGCAACTTCTCCATTTGACCATTTCCAGTCAGAAGATGGACGGTCCCAGTAGACTTCAATGCCATTTCCATCCGGATCAGTAATGAACAGCGCTTCACTTACATCATGATCCGAAGCTCCAAACCGGTATTCTGTTTGAAGTAAATGGCGTAAAAAGATCGACAAGTCAGCACGGGTTGGCAGCAAAAGAGCAAAGTGATATAAGCCTGTTGTTCTTCCTTCTTTTGGAATTACATCAGCGGGCTGCTCAAGCGTAAGCAACGGGGTTTTACCATCTGTTGTTAAAACAGCTTTGCGATCCGTTTTTTTCAATAATTGGAGACCTATGATATCTTGATAAAACCTGATGGCATTATCCAAATGCATGACATTAATACTAACTTCCCTAACAAACGTAACGGGCTTTTGATGAAATTCCCCCATCATATTGTTACTTCCCTTCTTTATTTAAGAGTTTATTATCTAAAGAAAAAAGCGAGCGATTTGCACATGCAAGATAAACGGACATAGCAAGCAGTGCTAAGTCCAGCTCGTATCCTGCCATTTGTCCATTGCCAAGAAATCCAGCAGGTAATTTAGCAGTGAAAATGGCACCCAGCATAATAACGACAAACAAGATAGAAACGATTCGTGTTCCAAAGCCAACTATTACTGCAAGACCTCCGACTAATTCGATAAATGCTACCACATAAGCCATGAACCCAGGAATTCCGAGGCTATCAAAGAAGCCTGCCGTGTTACCTATTCCACCTTGAAACTTTGAAACTCCGTGAATGAAAAAAGTAAGACCTAAAATTATCCGTAAAAAAACTTGACCAGCTTCATTTCTATTCATGTTATTTATTCTCCTTTTTTATTGGTTACTTTATGTAAGTAATTATATTTTCATAAGCTTATATTGTCAAGTAAGTTTTATAGACTTACATTAAACTTAACAAATCCCCCTATGTATCTTTCAATATATCGAATGAATTTCGAAGGACTATCTTGTCTAGAACAGCTGAATTAGTTGGGATCTTATTGGAGATAATAAGTGTCAGTACATATGAAGGAAGGAATAGTAGAAGTAAATAAACTTATTCCTTAGAAAAAGTCATAAGGGTTTTTAGGAGCTGAACTCATAAATCATGAAAAAAATAAAAAAACCTGAATACCTCAAAAAAAAGTGAGGGATTCAGGTTTTAAGGTTAATTTTTCTTTGATAATTGTAATGCATTTTTGATGCTTTTTAGTGATTTTGAGCTTCCATACATCAGGACTCCACCACGATAGATTTTCGCTCCGATAATACCAAGTAAAATAATTGTTAAAATCAATACAGCAATGCTTATTGCGATTTCCCAGAAAGGGACATCAAGCATTCCTACGCGTAAAAACATAATCATTGGAGTGAAAAATGGAATGAATGATGTAATGGTGATATAACTAGCTGAAGGATTCCCTAGTCCAAACATCGCAATCATAAAGGCAATGACAACAAGCATGGTCATCGGTGAAATCATTTGCTGGACATCTTCAATTTTGCTGACAACGGACCCAAGACAAGCCGCAAGTGTCGCGTACAGAAGATAACCAAGCAATGCGAAGATGATCGCATAAATGATCGTTGAGATATTGATGCTGCCGAAACCAAAAAATGCGAAAAATCCTTCATTCATACCTGTCAAGTTTTGCTTAATTGATAAATAACCCAATCCAAAAAATAAAATCATTTGTGTAAGACTAAGCAAAGCTACCCCCATTATTTTGGCAAACATCTGCGTGACTGGCGGGACACTTGAAATCAGGATTTCCATGACCCTTGATGTTTTTTCAGTGGCTACTTCCATTGCAATCATCGTTGCATACATCAACACACCGAAGTAAATGACGAATAAAAGCACATACACAAGACCACGGGCTTGATTGAGGTCTTCTTCTGTTTTTGCATTCTCCTGAAGTGCAATCGTTTCAAAGGCTGGCGGCGTCTTCAATTTAGTGATTTGCTGCTCTGTCAATTTCAATTCATTCGCTGTGATTTGGCTTTTCAATTGGGTAAGTGCGAGAAGCAAATCATTACTTACCATTGAATCTGAAATTTGATTCGCTTTATACGTTCCCTTAAAACCTAGGCTGTCATCCTTTTCGATCAAAAGATACCCAACGATTTCTTCTGCGTTAACCATTTCATCCGCTTCCTTTTCATCTTGGGCGGATATTATCGAGAGCTCATCGTTCACACCTGCTACCGCAGTCTTATAAGAATCAAATAAGCTATCTTCAGTCAGATCGATAACAGCAACCTTTTCCTGATCCTCACTATCGAATGTATCAATAAGCTTCGAAATATTTGTAAGAACAAGAATCAATGCCATCATAATGACTGTAGAAATGATAAAGGATTTCGTTTTTAATTTTGATAGATATGTATGGGAAAGAACAATCCAAAATTTATTCATAGACTGCACCTACTTTTTCAATGAAAATATCCGTCAGCGATGGTTCTTCCAATTCGAATTTTCGAACGAACCCTTTTGGAACAAGATCACGAATCATGCTCTCAGCTACATCTTCACCAGTGACTTGAAGAATTTTCCCTTCCATCGTGTTCTTAACTTTTGTTACACCAGGATAAGTATCCAAGAAAGATAAATCAAAATCAGCTTTAATTGACACATTCTTTTTGCCAAAAGAACGCTTAATTTCTTTCAATTTCCCAGCCACAACGGGGGATCCTTTATGCATAATGCAAAGATGCTCACACATCTCTTCAACATGCTCCATACGATGACTTGAGAAAACAATCGTCGTACCGCTGTCCCTCAAGTCGATGACCGCCTTCTTCAGCATTTCCACATTAACAGGATCTAGTCCGCTAAAGGGTTCGTCAAGAATAAGCAATTCCGGTTTATGAATCATGGAAGCGATCAACTGAATTTTTTGCTGATTTCCCTTTGAAAGCTCTTCAACACGCTTATCGATGTACTCTGGCACCATAAAACGGTCAAGCCAATACTCTAACTCTTTCAATGCATCTCCTTTTCTCATGCCTCTTAATCTAGCTAAATATACAATCTGATCACGCACCTTCAGCTTTGGATATAGTCCGCGTTCCTCAGGAAGGTAACCAATTAATGAACTGGTCGTATAATCGATTTTCTTACCATCCCAAACTATTTCTCCTTCGGTTGGGTCAAGCAAGCCAAGTATCATACGAAACGTGGTTGTTTTCCCTGCACCATTCCCTCCTAAAAAACCAAACATTTCTTTCTCGGGGATAGTGAAATTTAGATTATTAACAGCTGTGAAATCTCCAAATTTCTTTGTGATTTCTTTGATTTGTAAAGCCAATGTACAACCTCCTATCACATTATTCATATTCCATATTAATAGAAAACTTTTCCAATTACAACCACCCTTGAGGAGCAAGAACATCTCTCCGCCACCATTCCGTTTGTAATTATATGCAAATATCCATAAATAAAGTTCCAATATTTAACCCCAAACGACTGCCGCATAGACAACCTTTTGACACTTCCCGTTTTTTTCTATGAATCTTAAGAAAAAAATTCCTTTCCTCTTCTTGCTACAGATCTCGTTTGATGGGTTTACTGTTTGTATGTGTATAATATTGTTGAATTAATGATGAAAGAATCTGCAATAGTTCTGCCGACTTCTTCACATGCCACTTTGTGAAACTTTGTTGCATCGACTTGTTCATATAATAATTGATGTATGCCATCCACCGATCGAATGGCCACTATAGCCTTTGGATTCGTCTCAAATATTTGTTTTAAAATATCCTCTTTATTAGGAACAAGGCTGGCAATCCAGATAAGATCATATCCACTATAATCATGTAGAGCACCATCTTTTAAAATAAAGCTTGAGTTCCTATCAATATCTAAATCTTGTATGAAACCCTGGCCATATGTATAAGCCTGCTTATCAATATCGAGACAGGTCATTTTTGAACCCAATTCTTGTTTAAGCAGTAAAGGGCTTAAAGGTAAAGGACCCGCTCCTATAAATGCGAACGAATGAAAATCATTTTTTACTTTTTTTAGTTCATGTATTTCTGTTTTGATCAGTTCTTTGTAGTTATCCCAATAAATAAATGAACGAAAGTCATCTAAGGAATTCACCTTGCCAATAAATAATTTGGCATAGTAATCCTCCATTAAGGTTTCGGCAATCGTCAGCTTTTCAAGCATGGTTCCCCTAATTGATTTAATCTCCTTATCGTTAAGAATATCTTCTGCTATGGATTGATCTATTGGTTTAGAAAGAGTGGCAACTAGTTCAGATAAAACGTGATTAATTATCTCATTATTTGGTGATAAATCTTGTTCTGCTAGTAAGATTTTATATGTTTCTGTATATGTATTAATGATTTTTTCTTGTTTTCTAGCTAATTCGATTGTCTTCATGTCTAACACTCCTCTTAGGAAATAATTTATGACTTAACTGTGGTATATACAGTGCTAAAAATACTGAACGCCCTAAGCTAAATACAGTAAAGGCCAACCATAACGCATGGTTTTGAAACGAAGGCACAAAGATATATAAGGTTATTAAAAAAACAATTAAGGAGTAAATCATTGAGTTCCGAATAGGTGCAGCTTCTGTAGCCCCTGTAAAAACACCATAGAAAACGATGCCTACACTTGCCGAAAGAGGAAACAAAATAAGCCAGATTCCATAATCATTTGCCAAATCAATGACACTAGGTATGCGTGTAAATAGTGAAATGATGTAATCACTAAATAAATAGTAACTGGCAGCAATCATTAGAGAGGATAGGCCCCCCCACTGCCAGGACAACATAAGGGTCTTCTTATACAAGTGCTTATCCTTCGAACCAATGGCTTTTCCAACAAGAATGCTAGAGGCATTTGCGAACCCATCAAAGAAGTAAGCCATTATATAGTGAATTTGAATAAGGACGGCATTGGCTGCCAATATCTCCGTTCCATATGACGCGCCCTTTGCCGTAAAGATATTAAAAACAGTTAGCAAACAGAGCGTTCTGATAAATAAGTCTCGATTCACCGCCATCATTTTTTTAAAAGATAACGGGTCAATCATCTCTTTAAAGGGAGGCATTTTAATTCGATAGGGCGTCGCTTTCCAAATAATAAATAGCCCAATGAAAAAGGCTGTTACCTCTGATAGAAGAGTCGCTATAGCTACTCCAGATACACCCCATGCGAAAACATGGACAAACAACAAATCAAGAACAATGTTCATGAGGTTCATAAACACTTGTAGCACTAACGAAACCTTGATTTTGGACATCCCCATTAGCCATCCTAAGATAACGTAATTCATTAAAGTAAATGGAATTCCCCAGATTCGAATGCTGAAGTATTCAGAGGCATATAAGTGAACGTCAGTGTCCGGGTTTATCAAGGTTAATGAAACATGTTCTATCGGACCTTGAAGCAAAATGAAAATTATTCCTACCGCAATCGCTATTAATAACGGCCTGATAAAGGCTAACATTCCTTGCTGTTCATTCTTTGCACCAAGTGCTTGTGCAGCAAATCCAGATGTACTCACTCGCAAAAAGCCGAACAGCCAATACATGGTGTTAAAAATAATCGTACCTACAGCTACACCTCCCAAATAAGCCGGATTGGGTAACTGACCCACTACTGCCGTGTCCACCGCACCTATTAGAGGTGTCGTTATCGTCGAAATGGTCAGAGGAATGGCTAAGGCTAGATATGATCGGTGATTCACCGCATTTCCCCCCTTATGGTTCAAAACCTTATCTGCCATTAATCGAAATCATTACGATTTATATTTTAAACAGATAGAGCGGTTCTCCTGATGTTCTTCATCATTCAAACATTGTTAATAATTCTTGTGTGTATGAATGACGGTCCATAGAAAAGAGGTTTTCCTTCTCGAATGAATCAACAATGGCACCCTCTTTCATCACCATGATTTTTTGACTCATCTCATGCACAGCCGACAGGTCATGAGAAATAAAAAGATATGAAATATCCAACGTCACTCGTAGTTCATCTAACAAACGCAATACGGCTGCTTGTGATAGCACATCAAGACTTGAAGCCGGTTCGTCTAAAATTATAAGCGCTGGTTCAATACTAATAGCGCGTGCAATGGTCACCCGCTGCTTCTGTCCTCCACTTAGTTCATGCGGAAATCGTTCAGCAAGCCCCGTTGGAAGTTCTACAGCTTCTAATAGCTGTGCGACAAAGTTTTCTTCACTTGTATACTGAAATTGTTTCATCTTAGCTTGACTGCTGTATTGCAGGTAAGGATCTATTAGCGAATCTTTTATCCTTAGTTTTGGATTCAACGCTGAAGCAGGATTTTGTAAAACCGCTTGGATGTTTTTTCGGTACGGCTTTAAATTGCGCTCGCTTTTGTTTTGCAGAGGCGTCCCCTCGAACATGATCATACCTTTATTAATAGATTCAATCTGTAAAATGCAGCGAGCAAGCGTGCTCTTCCCGCACCCACTCTCTCCTACTAAACCTAGGCACTCTTTCCTCTCCATGCTAAAATTCACGTTCTTAAGAACTTCCACACCGTTATCGTACGTTTTATGGACATTTTTCACTTCTAATAAACTCATCCTGACACTCCTTCAAGTGTTAATGGACTCCTGCTTCTAAGTGATGGCAATGATTGAATCAGTTTATCTGTATAAGCGTGCTGCGGATGATTCAGCACCTGATTTTTATTACCGGTTTCTATGATTACTCCTTCTTTCATAACAGCAATTCGGTTCGCATATTTCTTCACATGACGCAAATCATGGGTAATGAACAAAATTGCACAGCCGGTCTCTACTTGCAGCCGGGATAACAATTGCAAAACCTTAAAAGAAGATACACTGTCCAAAGCAGTAGTCGGTTCATCTGCTATCAATATATCTGGTTTAAGCAGCAGGGCTATCGAAATGGACACACGTTGAAGCTGCCCCCCGCTTAATTGAAACGGATATCTTCTATAGATATCTTCATAAAGGCCAACGGAAATAAGCGCTTCTACAGCTTGCTGCCGTCTTGCTTTTTTAGACAGTTTAAGGTGCGTCCGCTGATACTCCTCGAAGTGTTGTCCAATGGTAAGAAATGGAGTAAATGACCCTTGGTAATCTTGAAAAATATAAGCTAGGTGCTTTCCGCGAATTTTCCGCATTTCAGAGGAAGACAGCGTTAATAAATTCTTTTCTTGATACCATATTTCTCCCTTTGCTTGGAGATTTGGCGCTAGCAACTGTCCGATTGCCATGGCTGTCATGCTTTTGCCGCTACCACTTTGACCAACAAGTGCGAACCACTCTCCTTTATGGATGTCTAACGAAATATCTTTGACAATCCTATTTTGTTTTCCTATAACAGATAGATGATTAACGGTTAAAATACTCACGATTCCACCTCCTTTTTCACATCAAATTTATCACGCAAATAATCACCGAGTAAGTTTGATAAAAGAACGACAAATCCAATAGCAAGTCCGGGATAAATCATCAGAAACAGATTGGATTGAAAGTAAGGACGGGCGTCATTGAGCATCGCTCCCCATTCTGGTGCTGGAGGCTGCGCACCGAGTCCAATATAAGACAGGGAAGATATGAGTAAGATGATTTTCCCTAAATCGAGACTTGCCAGTACGAGTACATTCCCAATAAGGTGCGGAAATAGATGTTTTCGCATAATTCGGAAGGAACTAACTCCATTAATTTTAGCTACCGTCACATAATCTTTCTGACGCTCAGTAATCACCGTACTGCGCACAAGCCGAGCATAGTTCACCCATTTCACTACAACAATGGCCAACAGCAGGTTCTCAATTCCCGGACCTAATAGACCACTCAACACAATAGCTACGATCGTATCTGGAAACGATAAAAAAGCATCTGCAATACGCATGAAAATTCGATCGATCAGACCTCCTTTGAATCCAGAAATCACCCCAAACGGGACGCCGATTATAACAGCAACTAACAAGGATAAGAGCCCATAGCCAACCGTCAGCTTTGTACCAAGCAGCAGACGCGTTAATACGTCACGCCCTAAGTGGTCCGTGCCAAGCGGATGTTCTAAGCTTGCTGGCAATAATCTTTCAGCCAGATTGACTAGTAGCGGATCATGCTTCAGGCCAAGAAAGGTGTTCGCTGCAACAGCAAACACAAAAGCCATCGTTGTATAAATAGCGGCAGCTTTCCATCGTCTTTTGATTTGTTTTCTGAACACTAATTCCATCAACTATTATTCCTTTCCTTTAGTCTTAGCTCAGGATTCAAATATCGGTAAGTTAAATCCACTGCGCTATTTACCATAAATACAATGATAGCCATAATTAAAATGTATCCTTGGATGACTGGATAATCACGAGACCGAATAGAGTCAACGACCATCTTCCCAATACCAGGATAAGCAAAAATCACTTCAACCACGACGACCCCGCCGATCAAGCTGCCAAGGCTAACACCGAATACGGTAATGACCGGCGGTAAACTATAGCGAAATGCGTGGGCAAAGAAGATACGTATTTCTGAAATCCCCCTTGACCGGGCGGCTCTGATAAATTCATGACTAAGCGAGTCAATCAAACTCGAACGCAGCAAGCGGACGTATACACTTGTAATGGCAAGGCCCAAAGTAACCGACGGCAAGACCATTGAAATGAATCCGTCCCTCCCCATTGTTGGAAATCCCCCCCATCTCACCGCGAATAAATCAATCAAAAGTAGTCCCAGCCAAAAGCTAGGGATAGCTGCGCCTAATAATGAGACTCCACGACTTATCTGGTCAATCCAACTGCCTCTATATAAAGCAGCAAGCGATCCTAAAGGAATAGCTATACTAAGCATGACAAGTAAAGCACCCATTGACAGTTCAAGTGTCGCTGGCAGACCGCTTATAATCATTTTCATCACAGGCTGATTCGTAATATAGGAATTTCCAAAATCTAATTGAACAAAGTCCGCAAACCAATGACCATACTGTACAAGCAACGGATCGTTGAATCCCAATTCTTCACGAAGCTCATAGACTTGCTCGTTTGTGATCGATACATCATCCACTTGAAGAATTGATAGTACCGGATCGCCTGGAGCGAGCCGCACAAAAAGAAAGCTGATAAATGTAATAACAAGGATAAAAATCACAACCTCGATAAATCGCCGGCCTAGAATGCGGAACATTTACTTCACATCCAGTTCATTCGTCAGCATGTAGTATTCACTTCGCGAAGTGATCCAGTTTTCAACTTTATTGGAGTTATATGCAACAAGTGTGTTGGGATGTAAAATAAATGAGTTATATACTTGTTCATCCACATACATCGCAATTTCTTCAGCTAAATCTGAACGTTTTTTCTGCCCAACCGTTACGTTTAACTTGTCAATAAGTGCCGTCAAGTGATCGTCATCCGCACCACTGAAGTTTAAGGCGCCATTTGGATGATACGTTGCATTTAAATAGTAACCGGCATCTCCGCGCGGTGCCGTTAAATTACTGTACGTTGTTAAATCCCAATCCCGATTGGCAGCCATATACTCTTCCGGGATTTCAATCTGTTTGATTTTCACATCAATTCCTAACTGCGCAGCATCCGATTGAAATACTTGAGCGATTAACGGTAAATCGGCACGTGAACTGTAAGTAAGAAGCGTAAACGAAAGCGGTTTGCCGTCTTTTTGCATAACATCATGTACTTTCTTATATCCTGCTTTTTCAAGATATTCTCTAGCCGCTTCCATTCCGTTCTCTTTTTTTGGATAGTCTGGAGCAAATGAGAACGTAGATGGAAAAGGTCCTGTGGCAACTTCTGCATGACCTTGTAAAATCGTATTCGCAATGGATGAACGATCTATCAAAGCATCTATAGCCTTACGAACGTGTATATCTTGCAGCGCTTTCCGTTCTAAGTTCATCGTCATTTGATGTACACGGAAAGTAGATGTGGACTCCACAGTTACCCCATCTATAGCTTCTAAATTTCCTAGGCTTTCAACTTCTGGACGGAAGACAATATCAGCATCTCCTGATTCAAGTGCAAGCGAGCGCGCGTTGGCATCTTCATTAAACGAAAATCTGGCTTTCTCCAGTTTCGCGGCTCCACCCCAGTAAGAATCGTACCGCTTAAGATCCACTGCAGTTCCTGGTGTGAATTTCGACACGGCAAATGGGCCTGTCCCAACTGGTTTGTTTATATAGTCACTTTCCTTTACGTCAATAATCGATGTGTTTGGATGAACTAATTCAGATGGGAACTCCGGAAAGGGACCTTCTGTTTTAATCATTAAGGTATTTCCTTTTGCTTCTATCGAATCAATGCGCAAGGCATTTTTAATCGCTAGACTATCTTTCATCGCCCTCTCTAAAGATGCCTTTACCGCCTCGCCATCCATAGGTTTTCCATTCTGAAACGTCACTCCCTCCCTTAGCTTGAACTCCCATAATTGTCCATCTTTACTATCCCAGCTCTTGGCAAGCCAAGGCTCAATAGTCAAGTCCTTATCATTGAGATGTACCAAAGTTTCAGTAATTCCTGCACGCAGTGACACATAACTTGTATCAACATTTGGATCAAGCGAGCTAGTGGCAAAATTAAAAAGTAAATTCACTTCTTTTTTCTTTTTCTCTTGTTCTTTTGCAGTCTCGGAAGAACATGCTACCAAAAGAAAGACTGTTAGAAATAGAATAAATAATGATTTGTATTTCCTGAACATAAGATAATCCTCCATTAATATTTTTAGTTTTATATCAGTTGTTGTAAATCGTATTAATTACGATTTAAATCATGGTTTTACTATCATGATTTGCCAGGCAATAATTTCCTGATATTACTGGTGAGAGATTTCTCCAATCAGAAATCATTCAAATTATCCCTTGTTTATAGGTTCCTTACTATGTATGGATTGGATAATCTTCTACCTTCCTCCCTGCTTCTCCTTTCTCCAAACTTACGCGTAAGAGGACTAAACTCGAGTTAAAGTATGAACCCATGAGTAAATGCACTCAATTCACGAGTAAATGCGCCAAATTCACGAGTAAATGCGCTAAACTCACGAGTAAAAGTACCAAACTCACGAGTAAATGCGCTAAACTCACGAGTAAAAGTACCAAACTCACGAGTAAATGCGCTAAACTCACGAGTAAATGCGCCAAACTCACGAGTAAATGCGCTAAACTCACGAGTAAAAGTGCTAAACTCACGAGTAACTTCGCTAAATTCACGAGTAACTGCACCAAATTCACGAGTAAATGCGCCAAACTCACGAGTAAATGCACCAAACTCACGAGTAAATGCGCTAAGCTAAACTCACGAGTAAAAGCACCAAATTCAAGTAAGAGCTATATTCTCAACATAAAAAGACCCCTTCATCACACAAATCAAAATAATTACGATTTATATTATAAAAAAATCCTTTTTGTTCAAGAATTATCACTATAGATGTCTTGACTGTCTCTCATTATAAAACGTAATGATTACTATTTACAAGCATTAAATTTATATTCCTAAGAAATATCCTTTTTCTTTTTCCTTAAAAACAACAAAAGCACCGTAGAGATTTCTCCACAGTGCCTTTGAAAAGTTAAAAGTATTTATTCTCCTTGGTTCTGATCAGTAACTATTTTTGCTTGTTCTTCCCCATTTAAAATCAGCCGGAATGAGATATCGGCTTTCAAAGAATCTGATACCGCACAGTATTTTTCTTTGCCCAGATTAATTGCCCTCCAGATTCGTTTACTGTCCACTTGCCCATCAATGATGAAAGTCACAACAATGGATGTGAATCCTTTTGGCAATTCTTCTTTTCTCGTGCCATCTGTTTCAATTTCAAGCTTGTCCACAGATGACAAATAAGGTTTCAGTATCATCGTGACATCAATTCCAATGCAACCAGCTAGAGAAGCCAGCAGCATTTCAGTTGGTGTACATCCTTTACCTTCGCCTCCATATGCAGGAGTTGCGTCCATACTTACTTCATAACCTGAATCTCCAACAGCTGTGAAAGCACGCTGGCCATTCCATTTTGTTACTACTTTCATAATAATTCCTCCAGCTCTCCTTATATTAACTACATTTTCTTCAAAAATTTCTTGGCTCGATCGGTTTGTGGTTGTGAAAAGAATTCCTCTGGGGGACCTTCTTCAACAATGACACCATCTGACATGAAGACGATTCGATCAGCAACTTCCTGAGCAAAAGTCATCTCATGTGTAACGATAGCCATGGTCATTCCATCTTGAGCAAGTTCTTTAATTACAGCCAACACCTCATCTACCAACTCTGGATCTAATGCAGACGTTGGTTCATCGAACAATAAGATATCCGGTTCCATGGCAAGTGCTCTTGCAATCGCAACCCTTTGTTGCTGACCTCCAGATAATCGTGAAGGATACACATCCTTTTTATCAATCAAACCTACTCTTTTTAACAGCGTTTCCCCTTTTATCTCTGCATCATTTTTCGACCATTTTTTCACAATTAACAGTGCTTCGATAACATTTTCCAATACCGTTTTATGCGGATATAAATTAAATTGTTGAAAAACCATTCCCGTATGAAGACGGACTTTTTTAATTTGTTTATTGCGCTCTTTATGACTTTTTTTCGCATCAACGACAATGTTGCTCACTTCAATAGTTCCACTCGTTAATTCTTCGAGACCATTTATACATCGAAGCAATGTACTTTTACCTGAACCACTCGGTCCAAGAATCACAACAACTTCGCCGCTGTTCACTTGTAAATTAATATCCTTCAACACTTCTAATGTTGAAAAACTCTTCGATAGGTTGTTGATGTTTATCATTCTACTTCACCATACTTAGTCATATATTGATAACCGTTTTTCAATTCTTTCCAAGACAAAGGAAAATCCTGTACTCATGATCCAATACATTAGCGCAATTGCTAAATAAAATGGCATGTACACATAGTATTGAGCGATTAATAATTGAGCTGAACGCAATAATTCGGTAACCGTTATAACGGAGACAAGTGATGTCTCTTTTAACATCCCAATAAATGTATTGCCTGCTGGCGGAATGGCCACCCGAATCGCTTGCGGGAAAATAATCCTGCGCATCGTTTGATATGGCGTCATTCCAGAAGCATATGCCGCTTCATATTGCCCTTTAGGGATAGATTGAATCGCCCCGCGTAATGTTTCAGACAGGTAAGCCCCGATACTAATACTTAACGCAATATAAGCCGCTGTTAGTGGTTGAAGATTTAATCCGTAATCAGCCAGTCCATAATACACAATAATAATTTGGACCAAAGTGGGAGTACCTCTTATGATGGAAACATATGCACGAGCCATCCACCTAATAAACTTATTACCTTTTAGTCTTGCTACCGCCACAACCACAGCAATAATCGATCCAAAAAACATTGAAATAATGGTGATAAGGAGCGTATAATACGCTCCCTTCAATAAAAATGGTAGGTTAACCCAAATAACATCCATAACTTTGCTTGTATCCTTTCTACTACTAAAGGTTTATTCTTTTGGCTCTTCCCCAAACCATTTCACAAAAATCTCATTATATGTGCCGTCTTCTTTCATATCAGCTAGATGTTTATTCAATTCTTTCAATAATGATTCATTGCCTTTACGAATCGCGATTCCTGCTTTATCAGATTTAACCGGTTCACCAACTGCTTTGATCTTAAATCCATTACTCTCTACAACTGGTTTCAACGCATACATATTATTAATGGTTGCATCGATTCTTCCAGAGTCCAAATCCTTTAATGATGTAATAACATCATCATATGTTTTAATTGTAAAATCCCCCACCTCTGGAAGCAGCTCTGTACGAAGATATGTTTCGTCATTAGTACCTAGCCCCACTCCAATGTTTTTGCCTTTGAAATCTTTTACAGACTTAATCGAGTTATTATCTTCTTGAACGATTACCTTCACATGGTTAGTGATATACGGTTCCGTAAAGTCCATTTGTTTTTTACGTTCATCAGTAATGGTCATTTGACTAATAACTGCATCAAATTTTTTTGTTTGTAATCCTGCCACCATACCTGAAAATTCTTGAGAAACAAATTCAACATCCACTCCAAGACGCTTGGCCATTTCTTTCGCGATATCAGCATCAAATCCATCCATCTCTTTCTTATCATTCAAGAAATTGTATGGCTGATATGTACCCATAAGCCCTACTTTAAGTGTTCCGCGATCTTTGATTTGTTGTAATAAATCTGCACTGCTTTCTTTATTTTCGCTTGCCTTATCGTCTTTCGAACCACAAGCACTTAAAATCAAAGTAAATGCTAATAATAATACCAATATAAGGTATGAATATTTTTTCTTCATAATAATCTGTCTCCTTTTTATGTTCCTAATAATCCAAAAAATTCGAATCTGACCATTTCTTTAGCCAGTTCCGCCGTTGTTTTGTTTCGTATATGCGAACCCTCTGAGACCGGTCCGAATAACCACCTAGATAGGATTCCTTCAAATAAACTCATTAATAATGCAGCTTGTAAACCAGGATCCCTTTCCGGTAGAATGTTTAGCTCCATCGCTCTTTTAATATTATTTTGAAAAGCTTCTTCCACCTTCAATCGAGTTTCAATAATCACCTGTTTAAGTGACTCTTCACCGTCAATTCCTTTGAATATCATTTCCATCATATATCGATTAGATGCGGAAAAATCAAACAACTCTTCAAATAACTTTTCAGAGGAACTCACAACATCCTTAACAGTTCCAGGAAATTTTCGATGTCCGTGCGCTACAACTTCCAGAAGTCCGTTCCGCCCTTGTTGAATAATTTCTAAAGCAATAGCTTCTTTACTTTTAAAATGCCAATAAAAAGTTCCCTGCGCAATACCCGCTTCTCGAACGATGTCAGAGATCTTCGTTTTATGATAACCAAGTGAAGCAAAAAGTTGTTGCGAAATCTCTAATATTTGCTCTCTTCTATCCACCTTTTCTGTAGAAATTCTTTCTCACCTCCCGATTGATTAGTCAGTCAGTATTATCATATAAAATTACTGTTCTGTAGTCAATTATCTTTAGTGGTTTAGTCGGTATTGAGTGGAATTTATTTTATCCTTTTGAGCATTGTATAGCGTAAAGCAATTGATCACGTAAGTACTTTGCATCCCTTCAGCAATATTCCTAAGTTAAAGAGCTCCTGAAAATTAATTTCAGGAGCTCTGGTCATAAACTATTTATTTCTTTAACTCATTGTAATGACTGACAACTTCTTTGGTAATTTTGCTATTTTCGTCTAAACCACTAACTTCTTTAAGAACAGAAGGTACACCGTTTTCTTTCACCATCGCTTGCAGCCTTAGTGCTTCTTCATCCTCGTTATAGTTAAAGAGTAAAGCTGCTGCTATTGCCTTCGCTAGATGTGTATAGGAAAGTCCAGCTTTCTTCGCTTCTACTGCAGGGCGTACAAGACGGTCGTTTGGTCCAAGCTTACGAAGAGGTGAACGGCCTACTCTATTTACTGAGTCATTTAAGTAAGAATTTTTAAATCGGTTAATAATCTTGTTAATATATTGATGATGCTCGTCTGGGTTCAACTGGTATTCCTTTATTAAATAGGCTCCAGTTTCATCTAATGTTTTCTTGACTTGCTTTACAATGCCTTCGTCTTCCAATGACTGGTCAATCGTCAATTTGTTATCCTTAAGATAACCCAAGTAAGCAATGACAGCATGTCCTGTATTAACGGTAAAAAGTTTTCTTTCAATGAATGGAGCGAGTTCTTTTACAATGGTCATCCCCTCAACGGCAGGAATGTTTTCATTCGTTTCAACGACCCATTCATAATAAGGTTCTACCAAAACATCGAGGGAACCCTCGTTATTTTGAATCGGAACAATTCGATCAACAGCTGAATTAAAGAAGGATACTTTATCAGCTAAGTTTGCCTTTGTATCTTGATCTAAGTTTTCTAGAATGTATCCTTCTAAAAGATCTGTTGCTGATATTTGGTTTTCGCAAGCAATCACATATAGTTTTTCATCGGTTTCCTTCACTCTTGAAGTTAACCCTTTTGCAATTAAAGGTGCGATGTGAGGCAAAATATTCGGACCGATTGCAGTCGTAAGGTATGTTGCTTCTTTAATTGCCTTGATGATTTCCTCTTCCTGCTTTAAGCTGTTTAAACCTGATACATTCTCTACTGTGACCGATTCTTGCTGATCAGTCGCCAATTTGACTTGGTATTGCTTTTTATCATTTAACTGGTCGATGATTTGATCAGCTATATCTACAAATGTTACATGATATCCAGATTGTGAAAAGAGTGCCCCAATAAATCCTCTTCCAATATTCCCTGCACCGAAATGTACTACTTGTTTCATTTCTATCATCCCTTTATCAAGTTAGTATATAAATAATCCAAAAATATGGCTTCCATTCTACTGCGAATTACTTCTTCGTCTGATGATGAAAAAATCATTATAGATTCATTGCTTTCAATTAAACTTGAACTGATTAAGCTGACGATTTCCTGCTGCTTCGCACTTAATTCTTCAGGTGCAAGCATCAGCAACAGGTTTTTCATATACACGTCTTTTCCGTCCATTCCTCTTACCATACAGAGTTCATCTAAGTGGGTCACCTGGAAAATCAGCTCTTTCACATTCTTATGTCTGGTATGAAAAAGGCCCATTCCAGTGCCTGGAATACCTAAACCACCTTTTTTTTCCCGTTCGTTAAGGGATCCAATCACATCATCCGCATCCATTAGCAGATCTTCCTTTTCAGCCATCCGAACCATTTCTTCGATGATTCGCGGATGTCCTTTCAGATGCGGCAGCCGATAAAACCGGAAATTATTGATAACAGCGTCTATTGCTTGTTGGACGTCTTTCAGTTCCTGCAATACTTCTTTCAATTCGCCATTCTCTTTTTTTGGCAGGGAATCCTTTTGGGCTGAATGACTGCTATAACGCTTATTCTTAGTGAAGTTTTCAATATTCTTCCTTAAATAATTCCTGATGTTCAATATATTCTCTTCACTCAAAAGAGGGGATACGAGGATATAATCCATATCGATATACGGAAGCCGAACCGTAGAAATGATTACATCATAGTTTTTCAGGCTGCCCTGCTGCTGGATATCTTTGATCGTCTTGATTTCTACAGTCTGGATTTCTATGATTTCTTTTTTGATCCGGCTTGCAAGCATCTTCGACGTACCTATACCTGTCGGACAAACAATGAGTGCCCTTATTGATATTTCTTCCTCCCGCATCACTAATGCAGATCCGAAATGAAGGACAATGAAGGCTATTTCATCTTCAGGAAAATCTTTAATTTCTTTGAATCCCTTTTCCAGACTGGTCTTTACTGCTAAAAAGAGAACCGGATACTTTCGTTTAATATCTTCCGTTAAGGGATTATATAATCCCATTTCCTGTTTGATCCGGAAAAGCGATGGTTCCATGTGGGCAAGGAGCCCTTGATACAATGGGAAATCCTTGGTCAAATCGATTTGCAATTGAGCAGAAACATCTTTTATCAAATTCCTTATCAGCTGGCCTAGCACCACACTGTCATATGGAACTGCATCCGCCGCATGAAGCTTGGAACCTTTAAGGATGGCGGCCAGGTAGCTTATATCATCGATGGTAAAAGAAACTTCCAGCATGGTGCTGAGTTCCTTGCCTATTTTATTCATAAGATTATTCTCATCCGAAAGTTCTCTTATTTTCTTGAAGTCCTTCTCCAAAAAAAATTGGCTTTCATTCCTTTGCAGGGTTACATAAATATGCACAATTAACCCTATATACCCGCTATCCGCCAAACGCGAATGGACACTGTTAAAGGTCGAGTTCAGCACCCCATCAATAGCCAGAAGATAATCGGGATCGAAATAGTCGAGGATTTTCCCTTCTGGGAATTTTCCTTCTTGTAACAAAAATAAACTTTCAATCAGCTCTTCATTAAAGAAGTGCAAGAAATAGGCAGCCTGAGCTTTCCGTTTATTTTCTTCAGTGCCGGTAAGCTCTATTCCGACTCCCCTTTTTCTGGTAATCACGATATTAAAATTTCTTATCCACTCAGTCAGTTCGTCTAAATAGGTTGAAAGAGTGGTTATGCTTATACCGAGATCCCCCGCTAGAGCTTGAGTTTTATATGATTCTTCCTGCAGTAAAGCTAAAAGAAGATGCAACTTTCTTTCTTGTGGCGTTTGATCAATCGGATGATTACCCATCAGGTGCTGTACAAGCCTAAAGACTTGTTCATTCTTCCCATCGATGGACAGCCCTTCATGTGTATTGCGTGTTAAATGCAACTCAAAAGATTGCAGGATTTTTTCTATGGCCTTCAGATCACGTTGAACCGTCCGGACACTTACATTCAGTTGTGTTGCAATGGAAATGGCCGTATGTTTTCCTGAAGTTTTTATGATCAATTCAATGATTGATTTTTCCCTTGAAGTAATATACATGCTACCAACTCATTTCAGGTGGAGTAACACGAGAAAATACTGAATAGAAAAGCGTAAAACGCTTTTCTATTCTTGGTTAAGAGTATTTAATTATTTTTAACGTTTATAATATCCATCAATTCCCTGGCTGATGTGGCTTTAACCATCTTTTCAATATTCTCCATCTCCGAGCAAGTAACCGCAATGCCAGATAGAATTTCAAGATGCGTGCCATCCTTGCCGGCTATTCCGAATATTAACCGAGCCTTTTGACCGTCAAAATCGACACCGTTTGGTATCTGTAAAACGGTAAATCCAGATTTAAGGACATCTTTCTTAGCTTCCTCAGTTCCGTGTGGAATGGCTACATCATTTCCCATATAGGTTGAAGTCATTTCATCACGTGCAATCATCGCTTCAATGTAGCTCTCCTTAACGTATCCTGCATTTACCAAAGCTCTTCCCGCAAAGCGGATCGCTTCTTCCTTATTGTCAAAATGTTGATTAAGGAAGACATTTTCTTCGCGAAGCAGATCATTATCATCCGGTGCATCTTCTTCACCTGCATCGATGCCAGGTTCAATTGAATGTTCACGAACACCTGGAACTTCCTCTTCAGCATCTTCGACAATCTCATGAAGCTCGTCAGTACCATCATCCTGAAGCCGCGCTAGCAATGAATCGTATTCAGGACTTGATAAGAAGTTATCGACAGATACATGAAAAGCATTCGGCACTTTATTTTGTGCTCTTGGAGTTAACTCTTCCTGTGTAATAACAATTTGTGCGTCAGAAGGAATGTTGCTGATTGCTGTATTTGTAACATCAATATTCAAACCAGCTTCCTTTACCTTTTTGCGCAGGAGGGAAGCACCCATTGCACTTGAACCCATACCAGCATCGCAAGCAAAAATAATTTTACTGACGTTTGTTGGCATAGTACCCGGATCTGAAGCAAATACATCAGCAACAGAGCTTTTCTTCCCTTTCATTTCTTGCATTTTTTTCGCAGCATCTTCGATATTTTCCTCCGTCTGTTTACCTGTTTTCAAGACGAATGCAGCTACGATGAATGATACAATTGCAGCTACGATCACACCTGCAAAGTTAGCAATATATGCGCCCATATTATGCGGAGTTACCGCTGTAATGGCAAGAATACTGCCTGGCGAAGCGGGAGCGAACAATCCGCCGCCTAAAAGAACTAAAGTGAAAACTCCGCTCATGCCTCCAAGAATGACCGCTAAAAATAACATCGGTTTCATTAGAATATAAGGGAAATATATTTCATGGATACCACCGAAGAAATGAATGATGGCAGCTCCAGGCGCCGATCTCTTCGCAGTACCTTTTCCGAAGAAGCAATAAGCAAGCAGAATACCAATACCGGGTCCAGGATTTGCTTCAAGCAGAAACAGAATGGAAGATCCAGTTTGTTTAACTTGCTCTACACCGATTGGTGAAAGGACGCCATGATTAATTGCATTGTTTAAGAACAATACTTTGGCAGGTTCGATTAGAATACTTGTTAATGGCAGTAAACCTGTACCTACAAGCCAATCAACACCTGCTACAAGCCATCCTGTAAACACGTCAACAGCAGGACCTATCGCTAAGAAAGATAGAATGGACAGCAAGCCGCCAAGAATCCCAGCTGAGAAATTGTTAACAAGCATTTCAAAACCGGCTTTTATTTTTCCTTCAATAAATTGATCGAATTTCTTGATAACATATCCGCCAAACGGCCCCATGATCATTGCACCAAGGAACATTGGAATATCAGATCCAACAATAACACCCATAGTCGCAATAGCACCAACTACGCCCCCTCGGTGATCATGAACTAACTTACCACCTGTATACCCAATTAAAAGCGGAAGTAAGAAAGTAACCATTGGGCCAACCATTTTGGCAAGGCTTTCATTTGGGAGAAAACCAGAAGGAATGAATAGTGCAGTGATTAACCCCCAAGCTATGAAAGCTGATATATTCGGCATGACCATTGAACTTAGAAAGTTACCGAACTTTTGAACAGCAACCTTTATATTAAAGTGAGCCATTTTGCTCTCTTCCCTTCTTAATATAGTTTCACCTAATGTTAAGGTACGGTACATCCACATTCAATAAAAGAAAAAGCTAATTTTGTCGCGAGAGAGAAGACAAACATAATGTTTCTCTTAATTCTAGTTTTATCATTTCCCGCCAGAATATTCCCTCTTCAAACGTGTGAAGGGCGAGAGCCCAACGGTAAGGGGAGATGAATGGCGGTTGGCATAAGCCAAAGTAATCTTTTGACAAACATACGTTCGGTGGTTAATAATAACTATAAGGGGGTGAAACCAATGGTCGTAAACAAAGCTTATAAATTTCGAATCTATCCAACTAAAGAACAACTAGTTCTAATCAATAAAACGATCGGCTGCTCCCGTTTTGTCTATAACTTCTTTTTAGGCAAACAAAAGGAGAAAGATGCCTACTGGTATATCTGTGAAGAAATGAAGCAGAACGGCCAATTACCCTCTAATGAATGGAAAGGTTCTTTTCTGAATAAATACGCAACAATCAAAGAACTTCCAGCTTTAAAGAAAGAGTATTCTTTCCTGAAAGAAGTAGACAGTATTGCCTTACAGAAATCGGTGGAAAATTTAGCAGATTCCTATAGTCGATATTATAAAAAGCAAAACAAGTCACCACGCTTCAAATCGAAAAAGAATCCTATCCAGTCCTATACAACTAAACATACGAATGGGAATATTGGAATTGTTGGAAACAAAATCAAATTGCCAAAACTCGGTCTAGTTCGTTTTGCTAAAAGCCGCGAAGTCGAAGGGCGAATCATCAATGCCACAATCAGGCGGAACCCTTCGGGTAAATATTTCATTTCCGTTTTAGCCGAAACCCATGTACAAGTACTTCCTAAAACGAATCGTTCGTGCGGTGTAGATGTTGGTTTGAAGAACTTTGCTATTCTTTCAGATGGTACGGTCTATCAAAACCCAAAATTCTTCCGGACGGTCGAAAAGAAATTGGCCAAAGCACAACGGATTCTTTCAAGGCGACAAGAAATAGCCTTGAATCAAAATAAACCATTGGCTGAAGCCAAAAACTATCAAAAACAAAAACGAAAAGTGGCTATCCTACACGAAAAAATTTCAAATGCCCGAATAGATTACTTACATAAAGTTTCTACCGAAATCATCAAAAACCACGATGTTATTGGAATGGAAAACTTGCAAGTGTCGAATATGATGAAAAATCACAAACTAGCTAAAGCTATTAGTGAAGTATCTTGGTACCAATTCAAAAAAATGTTGGAATACAAAGCAAACTGGTATGGTAAACAAATCGTGACCGTATCTAAAACGTTTGCTTCTAGCCAATTGTGTTCTAGCTGCGGTTACCAAAATAAAGACGTTAAACATCTGAATCTTCGTGAATGGGATTGTCCTTTTTGTTCTACTCACCACGATCGAGATATTAACGCAGGACTCAATCTAATGAATGAAGCCATAAGGCTTCTAACCGTAGGAACTACGGGAGTAGCCTAATTAAAAATTGGCCGATAGGCTAATGTTCTTAGGAATCCCCCACTTCAATCAGACCGTAAAGTCGATAAGTGGTGGGTAGTTCAATCAGCCAGTAATAAATATCATTATGAGCTTTGATAGATAGAGTGTTAGTGAGGAAAGCGAGCAGTAGGATATAGGACCACCTTTCAAACGAAATTAAAGAGCCCCATTCGTACTAGTACTAGTACGAATGGGGCTCTTTACAATAAAAGGGTACTTTAAAAGATCGAGGAACTACTTGCTATATCTCTTATAGTGGGATTATTCCTAATACAAGAGATACCAAAATCATGACAAGTGTCGATCCGCAAGCCCACTTCAAGAAAGTACGCTGCAGGGCTCCAAAATCTTCTCCTACCATCCCAATCAATAGATAGGTAGATGGAACAAGCGGACTTAATAGATGAACTGGCAACCCTAAAAGAGAAGCTCTTCCTATCATGGCAGGATCAATTCCATAAGCAGCACCTGCCTTAGCAAGTAATGGAAGTACGCCATAATAAAAGGCGTCATTAGACATGAAGAAAGTAAAAGGTGCGCTAATGATAGCTGTGATAACGGCAAAGTGTGCACCCATTTGGTCAGGTATGTGCTGAATCATAGAGTTTGCCATAGCATCTACCATTTCCGTTCCGGAAAGAATTCCGGTAAAGACACCTGCTGCAAATATCATCGAAACAACTGATAAAGCATTGTCAGCATAATTGGCTACACGATCTTTTTGATCACTTACTTTCGGATAATTAATCGTAATAGCAATGGCAAAACCTATCATAAATAGGACCGCTGAAGGCATAAGTTCCATAATCAGCGCGACTAGCAGGGTAAGTGTTAACGCATAATTAAAGACAATTAATTTAGGACGCTTAATGTAAGCATCTTCAGTTGCAGCCGCATGTTGAGCTACAGCATGATAATCTAGTTCTATTATCCCGATTCTTTTTCTTTCTTTTTTACCCATACAATATGCCATGAATAGAACGAATAGCACGCCGCCAATCATAGCAGGAATAACAGGCGTGAATACATCGGACATTTCTAGTTTCAAAGCAGTCATCACCCTTGCTGTCGGGCCTCCCCAAGGAAGAAGATTCATGACTCCAGATGACGAAACTGCGATACCAGCTAATATAAGCGGTTTCATTCCAATCCGTTTATATAGCGGAAGCATGGCAGAAATCGTGATCATATATGTGGTTGTACCATCTCCATCTAACGAAATAAGTAAAGCCAAAACTGCCGTACCGATGGCAATTTTTACAGGATCTCCTTTTACAAGTCTAAGGATCGTATTAATGATTGGATCAAAAACTCCAGCATCAATCAAAATACCAAAGAAAAGGATTGCAAATAAAATCATGATTCCTGTTGGCGCCACACTTTTGATTCCTTCTAGCGCCATTTCACCCATTTGACTACCGAAACCACCAATAAGTGCGAAGGCACTAGGTACTACGATCAAAGCTATCATGGCTGAAAGTCGCCCTGTCATAATTAAAATCATAAACACTAAAATCATCAAGTATCCTAATAAAGCGAGCATATCTATCACTCCTATCTTCTAATAAAGTAAATTGTATATGAAAACGCTTAATCTGTAAGCGTTTTCAATTTATTGTGTTTTAAAACTATTTTGTTAATTGTGTTCATTGTGTTCACGGAGGTACTTTTCATCTTCAATTTTCAGACTATACCGGATGCCATGCCCGGGGTTTGAATGGTCGGTTTTTAAATGATTTTAACAATATTGGTAATCTCTAAAGCACTTTTCTACCCACCGATTTTCCCACACAAAAAACACCTCCATTTACGAAGGTGTTTTTATATTTCCTAGGTTATCTTTCTCTGAATCAAATCTTATAATATCTACGTTCTGGTCTCCCAACTACTCCATATATTACTTCTGCCTTACATTTCTTTACGGATATGAGGTATTCCAGATAACGCCTTGCTGTTGTTCTAGAAGCGCCGATTTGAGAGCTCACTTGCTCAGCTGACAAACCAATGTTGCTTATTTCAAGAACTTCCATTACTTTCGTTAATGTGATTTCGTCGACTCCCTTTGGTAATGCAGGTCCATCATTGATTTCCGGCGTAGACGATCCCTTTTTTAAAATAAGATCAACAAAATCCTGGTCTATATCTTGTTTAGATTGCATCAGGTGAGCTTTCTTAAGATACTCCACTATGACTTGGTTGAAGCGCTTCATTTCTACCGGTTTAATTAAATAATTCTCTACACCATAGTGAAGGGCCTTTTCAAGTTGTTCTTTTTCTGTGGCTGCCGTAATCATGATAATATCCACATTCGGGAATTTCTGACGAATGCTTGGAAGTAAGTCTGTACCAAGCTGATCCGGCATATAGACATCAAGCAGAAGCAGATCAGGGCTTTTTTGTTCCAAAATCCGAAGAGTTTTTTTTGCATTTACAGCTTTCCCGACCACTTCTATTTCTTCAAAGTTTTTTAAAAATTTTTCATGGATATCCGCTACACGAAAATCATCTTCTGCAATGACCGCTCTTATTTTTAGCATTCTTTCCCTCCTGTCTGCTCTTTAGGAAGATACACGGTGAATACGGTGTTTTCTTCCTCGCTTTGAACTTCGATGATGCCACCCAACTCTTTTACAACATGATCAGCATTTGATAGTCCATATCCACTTGGATTTCCACTTGTTTTCGACGTGAAACCCCGTTCGAAAATAAACGCGATATCATTCTCGGGTATTCCCTTTCCATTGTCACTTACTTCAAATACCATATCATTTCCGATATCGGTAGCGAAAAATTTCACTAGTGGCTCATCCATGCCAGAAACCGCTTCCAGCGCATTATCGATTATATTGCCAAGAATTAAGGTAAGTTGGGACAATTTTATATGGTCCGGGAGTTTCTCTAAGTAACTTTGTGAGTCTATTTCAAAGGGAATCTTCTTTTCTGATGCTTTTCCTATCTTCCCAAGTAACAGAGCTTGTACCTTTGTATCTTTAATCTGTTCGAATACAACACGGTTCAGAGAGTACAGTTCGGATGTTTCGCTTTGAATCATATCTATTGCTTCATCATATTCCCCTAACTGTATCAATCCGGATAGAACATATAATTTATTGGTAAATTCATGGGTTTGTGCTCTTAAATCCTCTGAATGCATCTTCACTTCCGATAGTGTGTTAACCATTTCCTCTATTTCTGTTCGATCACGGAACGAAGCGACAACACCGCTTACACCTTCACTGTCGAAGATCGGCGTGCAATTCACAATAACAGATTTATCTTTCCATGAAATTTCTTTATCCACTTGCGGTTCCCCTGATTTCAACACTTCATATAAATATGTTGAAGGAAACAACCCATCTACATTCAAATGGCGAACAGGTTCCTTTATATCCAGCAACTTTTTTGCCGGCTGATTCATAGATGTAATCAAACCATTTTGATCAATGGCTAAAATACCTTCTTTCACCGAGTGAAGTACAGCATTTTTCTCTTTATATAAATTAGCAATTTCAAATGGCTCTAACCCTAATGTATCTTTACGTATGCTTCTTGCCAGCATATAGCTCCCGACGATTGATATCATAATGGCTACTAAAGACACAATCATCTCTTTAGATAAATCCTTAAAAATTTGGGCACGAACATCGTTCACTAAAAAACCGACCGAAACGATTCCAATTATTTTTCCATCCTTATCAAATATCGGTGACTTTCCTCGAATAGAAAGACCAAGCGAACCAGCCGCTTCAGAAACGTAATATTCACCATTTTTTATAGCTCGGTTGTTATCCCCGCCTTTCATTCGCTTCCCTATTTCAGAAGCTAACGGATGAGAATAACGAATTCCCTCTTTATTTCCTACAACGATGAATTCAGCCCCCGTTTCCTTGCGAATCTTTTCGGCAATCGGCTGGATCGTTCTAGCAGGATTTTCGGATTCAAATGCCTCCATGACGGTAGGCATAAAACTAATGGTTCTTGATAACTCCAATGCTAACTGACCTTTATCCTTCGCTATTTGTCTTCCTTCCATATAGGAAAAGGAGGTCGTTAATAGGAGAATCAAAAATAAGCTCAATGATAAGACTAACCCAAGAATCTTGGTTTCTAGCGATACTTTCTTCATATTCAACAGCATCCTCTATTTTCATTTCCACTTTTAAATTTTATAGGAATATAGTGATTTTACCATTTCTAATAAATAATGAACATGAACCCTGATAAAAAAGAGAGAGCTTGTTTTGAAAAAGATTAACCAAACCAAGCCCAAAACCTGTTCAATAATAAACGGTATTTTTATTATTCAATGTTCCTTTTACTTGATTTATTTCTTATAAAGCTTGTGGAACTACTTGTTGAGTTTTACTAAAATCAGCCTTTTCTACGGGATAATTTAACCAGAGAGGAGGACAATCAACAGTAGGCGTTTTGTTGAATAATGGTTTTCTTTGGCTTGTCCTGCTACTATCTTGCTTTGAAGCCCTTTCTTATTAGAAGAAAGCAAAGCAGTTTAAAGCTTAGGTTATCAAATTTCTCCAATGTTCAAAGGGGATATTATGACTAACATCCCCTTTGAATACTTTATTTTCAAAAACATGTAAATGAATTAATTTGTCTTGTATCAATGCCAAAAACCGTCCAGAACCTGCCATTCCATCTGAAGCCTGCAACAGATCGCGGACCGACAAAAATGGGATAATACCAGAAACTTGCACCATTATTTAGCCATATAAAAGTATTCCGGAATAAGCAAAATGAAATGGCTCCTGGGTCTACAGCAAATGTTGAAGCCGATTGTTGGAGAGGGATAAACGATGGCGGAGGGGCTGTTGGCGCTTGTGAACTTGGTGGTGATCCTGGTTGGCCCGGAGATCCTGGTGGACCTGGAAATCCTGGTTGGCCCGGAAATCCTGGTGCACCTGGAAATCCCGGTTGACTAGGAAGCCCTGGTAAACCAGGTATACTTGGAAAGCTGGGTAGACCTGGAAACTGTCGTACAAGATAATCTTGATTTTCATAATGATACATTGGGTACATATACATAGTCATTCACCTCTACATGATTGAATGTAATAAGATATGGTGAATAGGCTTGAGATGGTTGGGCTACTTTGTAATTATTAGGGGGATTCTCACTTAGTACGCTCTGTAAAACATTATTGTAAGAGAAAGGGGAATACATTTTTGACTCAATATATCTATATGGCTTCTCCAATTAAACTTCCTGAAGGTTCGTTTGGCCATAAGCCAGTCTCACCTGAACAACCAAATGTTTTCAAAGATGAATTGGATTTCACACATTTACATTTTGAAGATAATTACGATAGGGCATCAAAAACAAGATTTTCATATAGTTCCCACTTTTCATTCAAACATCAGGTTGCCATTAACCATAACCTTTTACCGCTAAAATACCTATCCAAAAGCAATGCGATACAAGAAAAGTGTTTAGCTATATTGTATTCGTATATAGAGGAAGAACTGCACGCTAGCGGAGTTATCGAGTATTTCACTAGTTTGAGTGGCCACGAAGACTTGCCCATAGGAATTAATCGAAGCGTTAGTTGGACTGACATTAAAACACCTTATAATCTAGTTTTAGCGGACCGTGAATTTTGGTATATTACCTTGTGAGCACACTAGCCTCCCACATTGAAAAATGAACATTCAAAAGCCCGCTTGAAACCAATTCAAGAGGGCTTTACCATGGCTTTTTAATATAGCAATCTCCATAAATAGAACGTCGCATAAGACTCCCAGTTGGCCCACGCTCCTGATAATTTGAGAATTTCTTCTTTCGTAGGTTTTGCTTCAGTTTCCATAACCAATTTCATTGAATTATGCAACCCGACATCATCAATTGGAAAAGCTGCTGGAAAACGTAAACAGCGCATCAATACATAGTTCGCTGTCCACGGACCGATTCCACGAATTTTGGTCAGCATTTTTTCAGCCGCTTTAACATCCTTAGCATTTAACAACTCTTCTTTTGTGAGATCTCCTCGAACCATCAGTTGGGCCACGCCAATTAAATATTCGCATTTCTTCACGGTCATCTTCATTTCTACAAAATCTTCTACGGTTAAATTCGCGATCACTTCAGGCGTTGGGAACAGCCAATATTTCTCTCCTTCATATTCAACAGATTTACCGAATCTCTCAACAAGTCTGCGTTTCAATGTATAAGCATACGTCAAGTTGATTTGCTGCCCAAGAATTCCCCAGGCAATAGCTTCAAATAAATCCGGGATACCTATATTTCGCAGACCATAAAATTGACTTACTGGCCTTTGCAATAAAGGATCATTTTTTGCTAACTCATAAAAAGGAAGCAGATTCGTGTCCAGATCAAACCATTGTCGAACGTATTGGGAAACGGCTTCTTGAACATGTTTTTCTATTGAAGTAGTACTTCTTAAAAATCGAACAAAAATCATCGTGTCGTTCTCAGCTCGGATTTCCACTAATATTGTCTCGTTTTCTACGAATAAGGCACGATAAATTTTTTGATCAACAATTTCAAATAGACATTCATTGGAGGATCGTGACAGGTATCTCAAGTTTTCCGAAAAGCTAAACTCTCTGGGGGCGTGGATGATCAATTCATCCTTCTCTTTATCAAGTAATTCTTTGTTCATTTTATATGGCTCTTTCATTTTGCCCCTCCTTCTTCACGTTCTCTTTATTCTAATCCTATTTCCAAAAAATTAATTACGTTATCTTGCACTTTCCTTCTAAATTTGGACGGTGTATGAAAACAAACAAAAAAAGTAATGAATCCTAGAAGCTGAAAGTCGAGAAATCATAAGTAAACCAAAAGAAAAAAGACCATTATTTTTGGTCCTTCTTAGTGTACATCGTCCATATTTTAGGTATTCCTAAGACCCTCTCATTGTTGACGGATTTGCAAAAGGGGGGGAATTAATTTAATAAACCTAATCGAAAAGCAAGGGCAACGACTTGCGTCCTATTTTTTGCTTTTAGTTTAGTCATTAAACTGCTTACATAATCTCTCACCGTATGCTCGCTTAAGAACAATAATTCACCTATTTTTTTATTGTCGTACCCTTCCGAAAGCAAATCAAGAATCGTGGTTTCTCTTTCTGTTAAGTGAAGATCGGAAGTTTTTGCTACTTTTTCACCTTTCCTTGATAAAAATAATCCAAGACGTTTCCCCACTTGTTCAAGTAAATCTAACTCATCTTTCGAACAATCAAAGTCTTCCCCTAACTGATCAAAAGTAAGCCATCCAAACAATTGATCTTGATGGGTGATCGGTATAAAAATAATGGAAGACAGATTAAATAATTTAATATGTTCCTCTTTTACATAATTTCTTGGATTTTTTAAATATATCGGTTTTTTGGAAGTAAGAACTGAAGTCTGCTCAGTAAGCTGTCCTTTCATGCTCTGTACCTTTGGAAGCTCTGCACCAATTACACCATAGAATTGATTCGACCATGGGATATAAGCGTAAAAAACACATCGTTTATAGTGAAAATACTCTTCACATTTTTTTAATATATAGGCTAAATCATGAACTCCTGAAGAGCGAATCAGGAGTTTGTTTAATTTGTCTAATAATTGTAGCCTTTTAAGTTCCCTATTTTCATGGGGATTTTTCTTGGTAAGATCTGTAGTATCTGCATCTACCCAATTGTTATAACTATGGACAAGGTACGTAAAAATAGATAATGAAAACATTAATATAGGAATGATTCGGTTATGTTTTATTTGGATCATGAGTGTAATCAAAGATTTTTGGAAAATCAATTGAAACAGGTTAAAACTTTTCATATTTAAAATCGATAACTGAGATTGAAGCCAATTGTCAAAGTGGCTAGCTAAATCTTCATCGATACCTTCAATGTTCGATTGGGTTAATAGTTGAAAAAATGAATGCAGCAACGTATCAGTTATTTTTCGATCTGACTCGGAAATGGAAGGTTCTAGACTGAGGTAGATATTTATATTTTCTTCAATCTGTTTGCTATGAGTTTTGATGAACAATACGAATTGTTGAAACGTAATTTCTTCATATGGATGAAATGGCTGAGTCATAAGAAATTCTTCTCCTTCAAACAAAATAACCCTATAAATGGAGGATATTCACTCTATTATTATACATCATCTTATAGGATAGTATTTCAAAATGAACGTAGTAAGATGAATGTGTAGCAAGTTAGTAAATCTTTTTGAATCCGATTTCGAATAGTAAAAAGGTTCTTTGTACACAATTTTATACATGATTTTAATAAATATTGAAAGGATGCGTACTTGTAATGAGACTTGAAAATAAAGTAGCCATCATAACCGGTGGAGGTACAGGAATCGGTAAAGAAACAGCCTTATTATTTGCTAAAGAAGGAGCAAAAGTTGTTATCACTGACATAAATCAAGAATCTGGAAGCCAAGCAGTAAAAGACATTCAAACAAATGGTGGAGAAGCACTTTTCGTCCAACACGATGTTAGCAAAGAAGAAGACTGGAAAATGGTTGCAGAGGAAACCATCAAGACTTTTGGCAAAGTTGATGTTCTTTTCAACAATGCTGGAATTTATATTATAAAACCTGTTGCAGAGATTGAACTGGAAGAATGGAATCGTCTAATGTCTATTAATGTGACTGGCGTATTCCTTGGAATGAAACATATCATGCCTTTGATGGCCAAACAAAATAAAGGTTCAGTGATTAATGCTTCCTCCATAGCAGGTTTGATGGGATCTCCAGGACATGTTCTATATGGTGCTAGTAAAGGAGCAGTACGTATTATGACAAAAGATGCGGCGATGGAATATGCTTCTGCGGGGGTTAGAGTGAACTCTATTCATCCTGGATACATCGATACTGGAATGGCAGACTATGCTTCTGAGGTAACTGGAAATTCAAAAGAACAATTAGGTGCAAATTTATTTCCTTTAGGACATCTAGGATCTGTAAAAGATGTTGCAAATACAGTGCTATTTCTTGCTTCTGATGAATCAGCTTACTCGACAGGTGCAGAATTTGTGATTGATGGTGGAGCAACAGCACGATAAAAAGATTAAGCAATGTTAACAATAGGATATCGACTTGAATTAATTGCAGAATGGAGAGATTAATATGAAATTAAAAGACAAAGTAGCAATCGTAACAGGTGGCGCAAGTGGAATTGGTGAAGCGACTGTTCGCCTTTTTGCTGAAGAAGGAGCAAAAGTGGTCATTGCTGACTTTTCAGAACGTGGTAAAGACATATCAGTAGAATTGAATACGAATGGATATAATACATTATTTGTTAAAACAGATGTAACAAATGAAGAAGATATTAAACAGATGATCAATGAAACCGTGAATAAATACGGCAAGCTAGATATTATGTATGCAAATGCTGGAGTTGCTGATGATGCACCAGCACATGAATTGTCCTATGAAAAATGGAAACGAACCATCGATATTAATTTGTCAGGAGTATTCCTTTCTGATAAATATTCGATTGAACAGTTTCTTAAACAAGGTACAGGCGGTGTCATTGTTAACGCTGGTTCTATTCATAGTTTTGTTTCATTACCAAATCCAACAGCCTATTCCTCTGCAAAAGGTGGCGTGAAGCTACTAACTCAAAACTTATGTACTGCTTATGCAAAAGATGGTATTCGTATTAATGCGGTCTGCCCTGGTTATATTGACACTCCTTTACTTGCAAGTGTTGATCCTCAAACGAAAGAATATTTAGTTTCTCTTCATCCACAAGGCAGGCTTGGAAAACCAGAAGAAATAGCAAAGGCTGTCTTATTTTTAGCAAGTGATGATGCTAGTTTTGTTAATGGTACAACCCTTCTCGTTGATGGGGGCTATACCGCACATTAATTTAAATTAAGGGATATCTTTTAATAACAAAGCAGTCTAAATCGTAGATCATTTAGAACTGCTTTGTTATTTCATTTTAAAAAAGTGAACTAACTCTTTCATCAACAAATAGACCCTTTTGTGATTCACAACCAAACTATGTTTGCGAAACAGCCAAGTTCTCACTCTGCCATAAATTAATTCTATTTGTCGCAAATACTCCTGGAGCTTTATCTACCTTCCTTAACAGATTCAAACTATTTATAGTCACACAAGAAAAAAGCCGATCACTAATATAGTGAAAGGCTTTTTTTCTTATTTGTCCGGGCAGCCATCTTCGGCTGTCTTTTCCTATTCCTATTTGAAAGAAATTACGTTATCTTGCTTTTATATTATCGAAATGTTTGTATATCAATACTTTCTTGTATACTAAATGGAGAGGTGAATGTGATGAATTTGAAAAAAACAGACATTCCTAACGATTACTGGAAAGCTATTGTAGAGTGTGATGCAGCGTATGATGATCATTTTTTATATGGCGTAAAAACAACAGGCATCTTTTGTCGGCCCTCCTGTAAATCCAGGGTGCCCAACAAAGAAAACGTGCAGATTTTCAAAAATGCCAATATGGCTTTAGAAGAAAATTTCAGGCCTTGTAAACGCTGTAAACCCGAAGGCTTGAATCTGCCAACAGATGAGTGGATTGAGCAAATAACTGAATGGATTGATCAACATTACAGCGAGCCCCTCACATTGAACACATTGGCGGATATTTCTCATGGCAGTCCCTACCACTTACAAAGATTGTTTAAGCGTGTGAAAGGTCTATCGCCTACTGAATATATTCAACAACTCCGCCTTGAAAAAGCAATTAGAATGCTTGAAAGCTCCGAACAGCCGGTAACCGAAATAGGATTGGCTGTAGGATTTTCAAGCACCCCCTATTTTATAACGTTATTCAAAAAGAAAACGGGATATACACCATCAGGATATCGAAAAGCTTACCATCAAAACTTGAAAAAGGAGCGTGAACAACATGATGAATGTTAAAGAACAAACAATAGATTGGGCCATTTTAAAATACGATAAGTGGCAATTATATGTAGCCAAGTCTGAAAAGGGACTTTGTTATGTAGGTTCACCTGGTCAATCGTATGATGAGCTGAAAACTTGGATACAAAAACGCTTCCCCTTGGCGAACCTTGTTGAAAATGAAGAAGCCTTAAAGCCCTATCTAAAAGAACTGTATGAATATTTCGAGGGAAATCGGCAAACTTTCTCATTACCCGTAGATGTTAAAGGAACGCCATTTCAACAAGAAATTTGGGCAGCATTGAATCAAATACCCTATGGAAAAACCTATTCCTATTCCGATATTGCCGAGCACATTCAAAGACCTAAAGCTGTTCGCGCGGTCGGAACGGCTATCGGTGCCAATCCAGTTCTGATTACAGTGCCCTGTCATCGGGTAATTGGAAAAAATGGAGCCATAACTGGGTACCGCGGAGGAACGGAGATGAAACAATATCTGCTTCAATTAGAAGCACAAAATGGAGGGAGATAAATGAATAGGGAGTTGAATTCACCAATCTACACACTTGACTGGGGCCAAATTCATCAAACATTGGACGACCAAGGCTTTGCAAAATTGCCTGTCCTGCTTACTCCTGAACAATGTCAAAACTTTATCAATTTGTATGACCAAGAAGAACTATATCGAAACACAATCAACATGGGACGTTATCGCTTCGGTGAAGGCGAGTATAAATATTTCGATTATCCATTGCCAGCTATACTGCAGGAGCTACGTACGGCATTTTACCCTGAGCTCGCAATAGCTGCTAATCGATGGTTGCACCAGTTAGGGAAAGAAGCCATTTATCCTGATTCGTTAGATGTTTTTTTAGAAGAGTGCCATGAAAAAGAACAAACCCGTTCAACCCCTCTTATTCTTAAATATGAAGCAGGCGGCTATAATTGTATGCATCAGGATCTATATGGAGATGTTTATTTCCCATTCCAAGTTGTATTTACACTAAATCAGCGGGGGGTTGATTATACCGGAGGCGAATCCATTCTTGTGGAACAGCGTCCCCGAGCCCAAAGCCGAGGGCATGTCATCACGCTAGAACAAGGAGAAGCTCTCCTCTTCCCTACGAACCACCGGCCAGTAGAAGGTAAAAAAGGATATTACAAGAATACGATGCGTCATGGCGTAAGCACTCTTCAATCTGGAATACGCTACGGGATGGGAATCATTTTTCATGATGCAAAGTAACGGTACAACACGATGACAATGAGATTTTCAGCTTTTTGAACACAACTTAAGCCCCAACAAAACTCGAATTGTTTTGTTGGGGCTTAAGTTTTAGTTAGCTTTGGTCAGAACCTGAATGCTATGATAAGTTTTCTCTGATCAACCTAATAATGCTTTTATAATAGGAAACTTCATGCGGCACAAATTTATCTCTGCCAACATATTGATCTATCATCATTCTATGGTCATCTTGATTGATTTCAAAGCCTTGGATATTCACTTCTTCTTTTGTTCCGTCCCACAGATCTTCAAAATCATCCAATTCAACTTTTACCATCCCTGAAACTTCTTCTTTTTGTAAGGTGAAGTCATCGAAACACTGAGTACTTTCATATAGAAATACGTTAGCTAATTCTTTGTCGATGAAATTTTCTTTTGTTACATGATATTCGATAACACCTAATGAGACCAACTTATCAAAAGAAACCTCGATGCCTATTTCTTCATTAATCTCCCTTACACCGTCGTACATGGTTTCATGAGCCAGCAAATGTCCGGCAGCCGTAATGTCCAATAGGTTCGGATAATCTTTTTTCATCGCACAACGATGTTGGAGATAAATATAATCTACCCCCGCTTCTCTACTAACGAACCAACAATGGAATACCTCATGCCAATATCCTATTCTATGTACTTCTTCACGAGTAGCCACGCCGATTTGTTTACGATCAGCATTAAATACTTTCAACATCTCATTTTCCATATTTCGCTTCTCCCTACGTTTTATTTTTTACTTTTCGTCTCCAAACATTAAAAAGAAACTGCGACATAGAGGACAATATGGGATGCAGGTTAGATATAGGTGGTGAAAAAGAGCCAAGATTTAATGTGGTTCCATACCCTCACTCTTTTTTACACTACCTTCTAAACTTTTATTTTTCATTTTCCTGCTTTTTCTTTTTTCCAATTTTTCGGGTTTAAGTAACTTTTAAATTTAGCAGCTACTTCTTTTCCGACTAAAAGTGCACCTACCCAGAACATTACTTCTGCAAAGACTATTGCACCTGTTATGACCCCCGCTTTTACCGCAGTTGGAAATGGCGTAAAAGGAGCTATTACAGGAATAATCCAAGTGAGAAGAGACACTATTAGAAAACCCATTCCTATTTTGTAAAACTTCGATTTCGTTACTTCCTTACCTTCTTTATCCAATTAAATAACCTCCGTTATGATTATACTCATTTAATTTTTCCGGCAACCATTTTACTTTCAATATACCATTCTCTAAATATATTCTTTTTTTATACGTTTGAATGGACATTTCGTTTCATTATAAATGAAAATAAAAAAATAGTTGATAGTGAAAGCATAATCAATAAGCCACTGAGGTTACCTGGGATGAAAAATAGAGTAGCCAAACAGGATGATTTATAGGTAACAAATGTGCAATCCTCTTCCACAATTGGTCTTTGGGCCAGACTTAGAAAGAGCAATGCTAGTATTTGTAAGTTGTATAAATAATAAATATCCGATTTTGATTTCCATTGTTTCCCAAACTTGTATGTGATATAGTATCATCGTAACTTATTAAAGATCTTTAATAAGTTTTTTATATTAGGTGGTGAATATTATGAATGAGTTATTCGTTACTCCAAAATCTATGAAGAAGGTTATCCTTAATGGTATTCGTACAACTCTTTTAGAACTTGGAAGTGCAACAAAAGTTGAACTCAGCGATAAATTAGGAATTAGTTTCCCGACAATAAGTAAATTCCTAGCGCAGATGGAGAAGGATGGGGAACTTATTTTAGTCGGCCTCGATGATTCTAGTGGTGGAAGAAGAGCAAAACGATATGCATACAATCCTGAACATATGTTAGGTTTAGCACTATTTTTAGAGAGAACAGAGACAAATTATACAATTTTTAATTGTTTGGGTGAAGTGAAGGAACAGGGAAAAACGTCAAGTGTATTAATAGATGATAATCTAAAATTATTAACCAAGTATATTGAAGACATTATAGCTAAATACTCAAAGATTAGTTCTATGGCAATTGGTGTCCCTGGTTCGGTTGATAATGGTCGGATTTTTTATATACCAGGCTACGAGCATTTTCAAAATTTTGATTTAAAAGGATACTATGAGGATCGTTTTTCTATCCCTGTGGTAGTAGAGAACGATATGAATGCTGCAGTTCTTGGATATCACAATAATAAGGGGAATAATGACAATCAATCTCTTATATATTTGTATTCCGGTCAAAATGGTCCAGGTGCAGGAATTATGATAAATGGAGACGTGGTGCGAGGAAGTACTTTTTTCTCGGGTGAGGTTTCATTCGTCCCGCAGTATGATGACCGAAATTTTCTGCAAGCTTTAGAAAATGGAAGTGGACCTAAGAAAGCAACTATCTGTGAGGAATATGAGATTGATGCAATTAGCCGTTTAGTAGCTACGTTTGTAGCAATCATTAACCCTCATACGATCATTTTTTGCAATGATGAAGTGAACAAATTAATAATAGACCAAATTGTAATAAGGAGCTCAAAATATATCCCAGTAGAACATCTTCCAGAGATAACAATGAGTGATTGGAAACAAGACTATCTATATGGATTACAAAATCTTGGACTTGATCTCATGATCACTGGAACAAGCAGGTAAAACGTACAATGGAGCACCGCAAAAAAATTAAAGGCGGGTTATATATATGGCTACATTCTTTTTAGTAATCATCTATTTGGCTTTCATCAGCTTAGGTTTACCTGATTCATTGTTGGGGGTTGCATGGCCTGTGATGCAATTGGAATATGGAGCACGGCTTGAGACTGCTGGCTTGCTTTTTATGACGATAGCAGGTGGTACAATTATTTCAAGTTTAGCAAGCGGAACTGTACTTAAACGGTTCGGAACTGGGAATGTTACATTTGTCAGTTGCTTAATGACTGCTGGGGCTTTGCTAGGTTTCACTTTTGCTCCATCGCTTGTTTGGTTAATTATTTGTGCCATACCACTTGGATTAGGTGCAGGTTCTGTTGATGCAGGATTAAACAATTATGTTGCTACACATTACAAAGCACACCACATGAGTTGGCTACATTGTTTCTGGGGAGTTGGGGCTACACTTGGTCCCATCATTATGTCTCAGTTTATTTCAGAGCAAAATTCTTGGAGACAAGGATATCTTACTATTGCTGGAATTCAGTTCGCATTAGTTGTAATCCTATTCTTCACTCTGCCTTTATGGAATATGGTCGCAAGAAACAGCAATGTTACTTTAAGTGAAGAGCCGGAAGATTCAAAAAGTGTATTTAATGATGAAGATGCTAAAGATATAAAACCTTTGAAGATTAGGGGAGTTAAGCTAGCTCTGATATCTTTCTTGTTTTATTGTGGTGTTGAAGCAACAATGGGCCTATGGGGAAGTAGCTTTCTGGTAAATGTTAAGGAGTTACCCGTAGCGGTAGCTGCACAATGGGTTTCCCTATATTACGCAGGAATAACAATTGGCAGATTTATTACAGGCTTTATTACTTTAAAGGTCAGTAACCGTACTCTCATTCGGGTAGGCCAAATAACAGCATTAGCTGGTGCGGTACTTCTATTCTTACCATTGCCGTCTAGTTTCTCACTTGTAGGCTTTATCATGATTGGATTAGGATTAGCACCGATATTTCCGTGCATGTTACATGAAACACCAGCACGCTTTGGAAAGGAGCATTCTCAGACAATTATGGGCTATCAAATGGCTGTTGCCTATACAGGTAGTACGTTCATGCCTCCTCTTCTTGGTTTCATTGCATCTCAATCAACAATAGGAATCTTCCCGTTTTTTATTGTTGTTTTTGTTGTAGCAATGATATTTGGTTCAGAAAAATTAAATTTCTTATTGAAAAAAAGGATTTTTCAAAGGGGAAAAATACGAATTCTAAAGTACTTTAGTGATATAGAGTTTGCATTGATAACTACGTTGCTTATTTTTATATTAATGAGAATAAAGATTAGTAGTTGTTTAGTATGAAAGCTGATAAAGAGAAAATAAACGAATAAGGTGAAGATGATGAAAATTGAACATGTAGCTATTTGGGTGAATGATCTGGAATCAATGTGTGCCTTCTACGCGCAGTACTTCAAGGGCACAGCCAATCGTTTATACCGTAATACGGAAAAGCAATTTGAATCCTATTTTATAACTTTTGAAACTGGAGCACGTCTAGAAGTTATGCGACAGAAAGGAATACAAGATAAAATGACTACCCCAATAACAGGATATGCTCATATCGCTTTTTCTGTGGGAAGCAAAGAGAATGTCGATCAATTAACAGAGACGTTAAAAGCAGCAGGATACCCTGTGTTGAACGGCCCACGTATCACTGGGGATGGTTATTATGAAAGCGTAGTAAGTGACCCTGAAGGAAATCAGGTAGAGATAACAATCTAACAGAAAATCAGACCATGATAAAATTGATTGTGACTGTAGTTACATAGAAAGCTGATTTCGTTTCTAAAAAACCTCCCCTTTTTTTGAAAATGAAATGCTTGTTCTTTTGTAATGAAACTTTCTTTTATAAACCAGTTTATTGTCACTGTTCTTCTGACACTTAAATTGTTTTATCCAAAAAATTAATCAACAGCAACAAAATGATATACTTTTATTATTGTGATTCCTATGAAGGATACCAAAGAACTTGTCAAGAAAGGAAAATCTAATGTACATTGAATTTATTGCCACAACCATAGAAGATGCCCTTTTAATTGAAAAATCGGGTGCAGACCGTATCGAGCTCGTTTGTGCTTTAACTGAGGGCGGTTTAACTCCCAGTTACGCCCTGATAGAAGCTGTCGTCAGTTCGGTAAGCATTCCAGTCAACGTGATGGTAAGGCCTCATAGCCAATCATTTCAGTATTCTCCTGATGATCTGAGTATTATGAAGAATGATATAAAGATTATTTCCTCATTGGGGGCAAACGGCGTCGTATTGGGTGTATTAAATGAAAAAAATGAAATCAATCAAATATACCTGGAAGAACTATTAACAGCATGTGAAGGTTTGGAGATTACATTCCACCGAGCCATCGATGATACTCCTGACCCAGTACGAGCTGCTGAAATGCTAGCACAGTATCCGGAAATTACAACGATATTGACCTCCGGTGGACATGGTGATTTCTCAACCCGCATGCAAACCATTCACCAAATGAAAAAAGCCTGCGGCGACATCTCGATTTTAGTCGGCAGCGGCTTAAATAAAGATAATATCCTTTCTATCCATTCCGAACTAAATACCGGTTACTATCATTTTGGTACAGCTGTTAGAAAAAATAGCAGCTTAATTGAAGGAGTTCAATTAGATAAAGCGAAAGAAATTGTAAACATGCTAAAGATTTAATGAAAAGATTCTGTTAAAAAACAATAGGAAAGGGACCATTTCTTTGGTCCCTTTTCTGTCCCTTATTGAAGTAAATTACACGTTTGTTGCATAAAAAAGGGCTGATCGTAACAGCTCATCTTGGTTCATTACTCATATTTATTTTTCTTCATTCTCCTCTATATTGATTCGTATGAAAAGCCAAAACGTTGAACAGTTATATACTCCATTCAACCAAATTATTGTATGATTAGGAAAACATTATGAAAGTGAGCTGAAATATGATGATGTATTCACCACTATTTGAAAATGATGTACCTGTAGTTATTCTCCCTTAACGGTAGAAAACTACAACTCCGTTAAGGACAGTATTATTTGTCTAGAGAAAACGGAGGGCACAAAATGAAAAACACCTTATTAGGTTCTTTATATTTATCACTCGCTGCTAGTATTTGGGGCGGGATGTATGTTGTGGTAAAGGTTGTGGTAGACTCTGTTCCACCACTTGAATTAGTATGGTTCCGCTATGTAATTGCTATTGTTGCATTGCTAATTATTGGCGTTGTAACAAAACAATCATGGCGTATTGAAAAACGAGACTGGCTGCTAATTTTCATGATTGGGCTTACTGGAAATACAATTTCCATTGTAACCCAAGAAATTGGTACGATGCTTTCTACCGCACAAATGGGTGCTATCATTACTTCAACCACACCTGCATTCATGGTGCTATTTGCGCGAATTATTTTAAAAGAAAAAATTACGTTTAAAAAAGCACTTTCAATTATTCTAGCTACAATTGGTGTCTGTATTATAGTCGGAAATGCGCATATCAATTCATCTAATCAACTTGGTGCGGTATCGTTACTTATTGCAGCACTAACATGGTCGCTTATGTCTGTTCTTATTAAGCGTGTCCCCGGGCAATATTCACAAATTGTGGTAACAACCTATGCTATTCTTGTTTCAATTATCTTACTTACGCCTTTTACAATTAATAGATTAGATAAACTCGACTTCCAAGCCATGATGCATCCAACTATTTGGGGCGGCCTTTTATACTTGGGAGTCATTTCGACAGCATGTGCCTTTTTACTATGGAATCGCGGATTGCAAATGCTTAATGCTTCAAGTGGCGGATTATTTTTCTTTTTCCAGCCTATAGTCGGTACCTTTTTAGGGTGGTTATTGCTAGGTGAGCAAATTGGCCTGCCTTTTTGGATAGGTACTATATTAATCTTTATTGGTGTTATATTTGTTATTCGAGAAGAATAAGCATCAGGAAAAAGCTGATTGGTGTTACTGCCGATCAGCTTTTTATATAACTTTGGCATTTTTATTAATAGTTAATTAGTCACTTAGTAAGTAATTCTTCCCATTCTTCAAGTGAAAGTTTATTGGTCATATGCTTATATGCATCAGGTACTTCTATTGAACACATAAGCTCCAAACTATTACCATCTGGATCATTAAAATAAACGGAAGCGTTCCCTTGATGGGGACGAACAAAAGGTTCAATGGACGTTCTTTTTCCAAAAGGGACAACTTGAATTTGCAGGGATTGAAGCCAAGTCAAAGCATTTTTCATATTTTCATAAGATACTCGAAAAGCGATATGCCGTAGTGAAGGGTGATATGGAGTTTGATATTCTTCCCCTTCCCACAGACCTACCCAACTTTTGTTTTCCTCGATCCAAAAGAAGGCAGTATCTTCATCCTTCCATGCCATTTTCAAGCCTATTTTCTTATAAAATTCCATTGAAATGGCTAAGTCTTTAACAGGTAAATGGGCTTCATATAAACCTTCTATCATAGTAGATTCTCCGTTCTCGTTCAAAGTAATGAAAGCTTTTACTATTCTTGCGAAACATTCATGCCTGTAAAATATTTTGGGAATGTTGTATGTTCTATCATTTTTTTCATTGGTTCATCTCCTAAATATCTCAATCGCCTATTTTTCAGTCCGAATTTTTATATTGTCCTACAATAATAGATAAACGTTTCCTTTTGACCGTGTTCATTTTTTTCCTCATTAATAGAAATCCGTATAAATCCGTTTCTTTCTAAAACTTTTTGAGAGGCAATATTGTTACTTGTTGTTTTCGCATGTATCTGGTTTACACTTAATTCTGCCGCTGTGTTTACTAATAGCTTTAATGCTTTATTGGCTATTCCCCTTTGCGTATACTTCTCTCCAATTCTATAACCCACATGTGCCGAGCCATTGGTATTATCAATATCCACCAAGTTAATTCTTCCGACAATAGAGCCTGAGTCATTCTTAATGAGATAAAAATATGAGATATTTTCTTCTTGTTCTTTTAATAATTCCCTATGTCTATTTTTAAACGTTTCGAAGGTATAATAATCATCTCCACGACTTGGGACCGTTTGTTCAAAAAACCTTCTATTATTGCATTCAAATGTAAATAACTCTTCCGCATCTCGTTCATTTAGCCTATCAATAAATATTTCCATCACTACTCATCCCTTTCCAAAACACTTGGCTCATCTTTACAAAGTTTGATAACTTCAATACCCTATAATTCAAGAAACCTATTTACATATCCTTCCTGATAATACCTGCCATATCAAGTTCCCAAATCTTTTTGAGAATAAATATTTTTCCATACGTTGTATAAGGTGTAAAAGCTTTTACAAAAAAATAAGGGGAATCATTACATGAAGTCTACTGATGAAAATTTTATACAACGGCTGCAGCGACAAGAAGAAGACGCATTAGAATTTATAGTTGATAATTACTTGCCATTGATTAAGGGGATCACATTTAAAATTCTTTCCCCCCTTAAGAACGAAGGAATTATTGAAGAATGTATCAATGATATTTTTCTCTCCATCTGGAACAATTCGAAAAAGTTCCATGGCGATTCAACAGATTTCAGAAAATGGATTTGTGCGATCGCTAAGTTTAAATCGATTGATTCCTACAGAAAAGCTACTAAGAAAGTGGAATTTACTTCAAGTTATACCGATGTGAATCTAGAAAAATCAGCAGAAGACGAACTGATTATGATGGAAGATAGAACGGAACTACTTCAGTTAATCGAGCTTTTAGAGCCTATTGATCGAGATATTTTTATCTTGAAGTTCTTTCTAGGTTTTAAGAATGAGGATATTTCGATAAAACTCGGGTTAACCAAAGCTTCGATTGACAATCGAATTTATAGAGGAAAGAAGAAACTAAATCAAAAAGCTACGAATCTTAAGTTAGGAGGCAGCGTAGTATGAAGGATATTTATGAATTATTAAATGATATAGACATAGACGAAACTGAATTTGAGGTAATGGAAGTTACTGAACTAGAAAAAGCTAAAGTCAAAAGAACTCTTAAAAAATCAATAAGCAAGAAGAAAAAAATGAAGGGTTGGCAAAAGAAAGTTCTGGCTGCTTCCATTATATTCGGATTATCCACCGCAACCATTGGATTATCATTCACAGCTTCTGCTAAAAGCATTCCTTCGATTGGAGATATTTTTAGCTTTTTTGGTAATGGAAATACTGGTCTCTATGATGATATCAAGAATGATGGAAAGGGTCTTTATAGTGATTATAAGAACTACTCCAACGAAATTGGTCTTACCGAAGAAAGCAATGGCCTTACTTTCACGATAAATGACGCCATTTATGATGGAAAAACAGTAACCATCACTTATACCATTGAAAGTGAAGAAGATTTGGGTGACGGATCATTCTATATTCCCGGCCCACAAATAAAAGAAATGAAAGCCCAAGCAGGATCAGATGGAATTACAAAAGTAGCTGATAAAAAATATGTAGGCTTACTAACGGCTAGTAACTTAGATGAGCTTAAAGAAGATACGGTAAATATAGACTGGGATATAAACAGCATTAGTATTACCGACACGAATAAAGAGATAAAAGGAAATTGGAACTTTGCCTTCTCTCTAAAAGCAACGGAAAGCAACGAAAAGGTTATTAATAAAAGTGTAGATCAATATGGAGTAAAGGTGTCCGTTGAAAAAATCGCGATATCACCGATGTCCTTTGTCGTTCATTACAATCAAGAAGTTTCCGACTTAGTTAAAAACAAGTGGGATGAGGTCTATGTTGAATTGACTATTAAAGATGACTTAGGAAATGTGTACGCTGGACAAGGCAACGGAGGAAAAGGTTTCGGTTCTTATAATATGAGCTGGAGTAAAACCTTCCAAAAAATTGATCAGAACGCTACGAAACTGATTGCAACTCCTCATTTGTCCTTACGTAATTTCACTTTAGAGAACCATGGGGAAGTAACCATAACGGAAGATGGTAAAGAAAAGGTGTCATCCTTCCCAACAAAACCGAGTAGTGCTCCCAAAGAGTTGGTATTGGATGATATCGTGATTGATTTGAAGAAGTAATAATTGTATCTATGAGAGGTATACTGAAACCCTGATCCGTGAGTGGAGAAAGGTTCATGTATACCTCTCTTTTATTGTTCCTTCTTATTCAGTTCTTGAATATGGATAAATACATGAATTCCTCTCCAAGTCAAAAATAAATAATTTTCTTCTGGTAAATAAATAAAAAATGATGTATTATAATTTCAGATATTAATTAATCTTATTTGGTTAATCGGAATTGAGGAGGGAAATATATGATTGGTTATGTATTTTTAAATCTTGCTATTATGCTCGTACTTTTAGGCGTTTTATTTTATATGAATAAGAAACATGTTTCTTTTACAAAAAGGGTCTTTACTGGACTTGGATTAGGGATTGTATTCGGTCTTCTTTTGCAGTATTTCTATGAACCTCAGTCAGAAGCGATTGTTAAATCAGTCGATTGGTTTAACATTGTAGGTTCAGGCTATGTTAAGTTTCTGCAAATGATTGTTATGCCGCTTGTCTTCATCTCTATCTTGTCCGCCTTTACAAGGTTGAAACTAACTAGCAATATCGGAAAGATCAGTGTCCTGATTATCGGGATCTTGCTTGGAACGACTGCGATTGCAGCAGCCGTGGGGATTACATCCGCAACTGTGTTCAATTTAGAAGCCGTTCAAATTGAGCAAGGAGATGCAGAGTTAAGCCGTGGGGATCAAATAACGGAAACATACGGTACCATTCAAGATAAAACGATGCCGCAACAAATCCTTGAATTGATTCCGTCAAATCCGTTTCAGGATTTAACGGGAGCCCGTCCGACTTCAACTATTTCTGTTGTGATTTTTGCTGCATTTCTTGGGATTGCCTATTTAGGGGTCAAAAGGAAGCAGCCTGAACATGCTGAGTTTTTTGCTAAAATAGTAGATACATTGCACAGCATCATCATGCGCGTGGTCACGTTAATTCTACGTTTAACGCCTTATGGAATCTTGGCGATCATGACTAAAACGGTAGCGACAAGTGATCTGGACGCTATCCTGAAATTAGGAAAATTCGTGGGAGCCTCTTATGTCGCCCTAATTGTCATGTTCTTGATTCATTTGTTATTGTTGACGCTTGCCGGATTGAATCCAGTGGTATATTTGAGAAAAGCTTTCCCAGTATTATCGTTTGCCTTCACTTCAAGAACAAGTGCGGGTGCTCTGCCATTGAACATCCAAACACAGAAACAATTAGGAGTGTCTGAAGGAATTGCCAACTTTGCTGGATCCTTCGGTTTGTCGATTGGTCAAAACGGCTGTGCCGGCATCTATCCGGCCATGTTAGCCGTCATGATCGCTCCAACAGTGGGTATTGACCCTCTAACACCATCCTTTATTGCCATGTTAATTGCCATTGTAGCCATTAGCTCTTTCGGGGTTGCTGGCGTAGGTGGAGGAGCAACTTTTGCTGCTATTCTAGTATTGTCAGCAATGAACTTGCCGATTGCCTTGGCGGGACTTTTGATTTCCGTTGAGCCATTGATCGATATGGGAAGAACGGCTGTGAATGTCAGCGGAAGCATGACTTCAGGTATTCTAACAAGTAAAATAACGGGTGACCTGGATAAGGAAAAATTCAGCGAAGAATCATCATTGAAAATAGAAGCTGAAATGTAAAAGCAAAAGCACCAATCTTCTTATTTCTTGAAGATTGGTGCTTTTTTCATTGGCTGTATAATGCATTTTACTTAAGAAGCCTATATAAAATGCCACTGTAAGATATACGCTCCTAAGAGCTGGTATCTTACAGTGGCATTTTTCTTGTAAACGGATCAAGGCATTTTCTCAAAATACCTATAGATCCGTATTTTTTATTTCTTTTTTTATTTGTCTCCCTGCATAATGATTGGTCCGATAGGCTGATAGTGCTTGGAACATATACTGTATCGAAACATACACCCCACATGCAAGGAGTATTCCTGCTAGTACATCTAAAACAGCATGCTGTTTCGTAAATAGCGTGGATAAAATAATCAGTGTTCCAAATGCAGTGACACTAGCAAACTCCCATTTATGCTGGTCTTTCCGTTTATACACAACGATCATCATAATAAATGTTGTCAGTACATGAATACTAGGTAAACAGTTAACAGGTTGATCATGACTATAAACAAGTCGAACTAAATTGGCAAAGATATCGTTCCCCACCACTTCTGGACGTGGTACGGTCGTTTGCCAAAAACAATATACAATAAAACAGAGAAGTTTTCCGCTAACCAAACTACCTAATGCAACAAAATAATGCTTGCGGTCAACAAAACAGTAATAAATCATCAATCCATATATATACGGATACCAAAGTAAATAAGGAACGACAAATTCTTTAATGAAGGGAATCTCCCCATCTATTAGAGTCGTAACATCGACAGCATGACCTGTTGATTGATTGATGATCGAGTAAATAGAACTAGTAAGTACCAAAAGTAATAAATAACATACTGGGTGAAAAGAGAAAAGAGTATTGTTTTTCATAGTTCGCTCCGGCTTTCAATATAATGGTTATTTTCCAAAGATTATTATACAACATTTAGCACTCAATTGGACTCATAACATGCTAGATTTAATGATTCCCAGGAACTATTAAATGATATCTTTGACTCTTTCTAATAATAGACCTTCTCATGATAAAAAAAGCCATGGTATGTTAATATATACCATGGCTTAAATAAGTTGCTTTATCCAACTCTCTCATTCGTTCGATAATACTTTTCTTGACCATATGAAACTGGAACTACACTATAAGAGAAAAAGGGTAGCCCCTCTTCCTTCTAGATTTTATTAAAGCGTCTTTTCCATACATAAGTTAAGGTAATAAAGAAGTAGATGCTAAGTGTAATAATCGTTACGATGATGGATGTCGTGAAAATGATTCCAATCAGGATCGTTATTAAAGCGATGATCGCAGCCCAAGTTGTATAAGGGAACCATTTAACCGAATAGGCACTTGTTTTTTCAGGATGTTTTTTACGTGATTTCAGATGAGCTATAGCTATGATTAACCAGATAAATAATACGGTATATCCCAGCGATCCCATTAGGAAATCGAAGGTCTTGCTCCCAGCAAATAAGGAAATCAGTACACCGCCATATAAAGCTGAAGTACACATTAATATTGCGTAAACAGGAACTTTCTTCTTGGATAAACGTGAAAAGATTTTCGGAATGCGACCGTCCACGGCTTGTGTATACAAAACGCGAGATGAACCATACAATCCAGAGTTCATCGATGAAATGATTGCTAGTAGAACAACTGCGTTCATAATATGGTCGGCACCTGGAATCCCTATCATTTGAAAGACCATCACAAACGGACTTTCAGGCACCCCGTTTACTTCGTTCCAAGGAATTAAACTAACGATGATGAAAAATGGAATGATATAGAAAGAAATGATCCTGACCAATGTACTGCGAACGGCTTTTGGAACCACTTTTTCGGGATTTTTCGTTTCAGCTAACGTGACCCCAATAATTTCAGTACCACCATATGAATAGATCACAACAAGCATCGCAGTGATTAAACCTGTTGATCCATTCGGAAAGAAACCACCATGGTCAGTCAAGTTAGAGAAACCAACGGCTGTATGATCACCAAAAGTTACGAGCAGTAACAATAATCCAGCCATGATGAACACAATAATGACGGTAATTTTAATTAACGCAAGCCAGTACTCCGTTTCAGCAAAAACCTTTACCGACAGCAAGTTAATCGCTGTAACTAACACAGAAACAGCTAATGCCAGTATCCAAATTGGATATCCAGGCAGCCAATATTGAATGAAAATCGCTGCAACGACGGATTCTGCCGTTATGTTCAATACCCACATTTTCCAATAGATCCAATCTAGAAAATAGGCAGGATACTTTCCTAGGATCGATTGAACTAAGTCCCTGAATGTTCTTGCACCGCTATTGCGGACCGCCATTTCAGCTAAACCTTGCATAATGAATAATAAGATGATTCCACCAATTAAGTACGCAATAATTACGGATGGGCCTGCCATATCAATGGCTGAACTGCTTCCTTTGAATAAACCTGCTCCAATAGCACCGCCTAATGCCATCATCGTAATATGCCGTGAAGTCATTGTCCTCTGTAAATTTCGTTTGTCCGTTTCCATATCATTACCTCCCAAAATCAAAAAAGGCATATCGTCTCTTCCTTCATAATCAAATGAAGAAAGAGACGATATGCCTTATGCTTACCGCGGTACCACTCTTATTGGTTCTTTTGAACCCTGCTTTAAAAACCTTGTAACGAAGGTTAATCGTTAAAACAAAGAGAATAGGTTTGATCTATTCTTTTGCTTTACCACTCCCAGGCAAGTTCAAAGTATTATTGGACTGCGTTACACCACCCCGCAGCTCTCTTTACCGAATAATTTGCTTTTACTACTCCTGATCTTTGCGTTTTGAAAATTATATCTGAATATTTTTAATAATATCCAATACTATACGGATTCGATGTAAATTTGTCAATAATTTTTTTAGAATAACATTTTAAAAGAAACAAATCTTAGTGAATTGTGGTGAACTAGCTATATAAAATCAGTAAAATACTATTTAAAATTAAGTATGATGTATGTCCTCTGGAGAACTTACGAGTGGCAACAAGGATTCAGAAGGTAAGAGGAAAAACCGCCCGATGGATCCCCTTCTATACCTCTTTATTGTGGTATTATCAAAGGCTTATAGTCTTTAGTAAATACGAGTTTTCATCCTGTACACTTAAAAAGGAATGAAGAATTATTCCTTTTCATCTTTATACCAAAAATTCTCACTAACTGAGAAAGAAGTTTTGATGTTTCGAACGGCATGCCACCAATTTTTAGGTGTGTACATTAATTCTCCTGAAAACTGTTCCACAATGTAGGGCTTGGTATATTTGAAATTTGAATCCTCCTTTAAATCCAAATCGAATAAATCATGCTTAAATTCTTTCACATACTCAGTATCATCAGGACTGAAGAAAATCCACTTTTTTTGGCCAAATACTACTGCGTTCCAATTATGTGATTTCTCAAAATCCTGGTGTAGTGGGGTTCCTGTTCCAACCGAACCAAGGAAGATCCATTTTAATTTCTTGTTGTTTTTTGTCTTGATTGTATTATGGTTGAATAGAGATGGGGTTTCAAAATAACTCTCTAAATCCTCATTGCCCATTATGGAAAAAGGCCAGTCACAATACAATTTTTCGGGGTTATCATTTAATATACCAATGAATTTACCAAGTTTTGATTTGTAAAATTTTTTTTCTTGTTCGTATCCTGATTTCCTTATGATTATTTCCCTTTCTCCATAATTTGACTGTAGGTAGTCTGTATCCCAATCCCTAGAAGGCCATAAATCTACTAATCCAGTTATTATCAGTGGCTTTTTACCCGCATAATTTTCTTCAAAATTCATTAGTGATAATTCTTTATAGTGTATCTTTTCTATCAATTCGCTCATCCTTTCAGAGTATGGGATACAATGTTAGATTTTCAAAATGAATATGAGGTGAACCTTGGGTGACGCTAAGATTATTTTCACCATTTTTATTACAACCGAAAACCGGATTAAAAAAAAGCAGTTCCTTGCTAAGGGACTTAATAGCTTTAGCTGAATCAAGTTTGTTTCCTTTAATATCAAATCTTCTAAGTATTTTATTGGTTAATTTCCCATTTTTAATGACCAAACCATATGATGGCCTGATTACAAAATTCAAACCAAGTGATCCCCCACCCCAGGCACCTCTGCAATAAATACCATTTTCGATTCCTGAAATTATCTCCTGTACTTCCATATTGCCAGAATCCAAATAAGTTGTTGACATTCTGGGCATCACAATTGAAGATTTGTCAACGCTTCTTGCATTACAGGAAGATTGTAAACCTAGGAGCTTACAGGTTTTTGCATTATGCAGCAAACCTACGTTTATCCCGTCCTTTATTAAGTGAGTCCTAAATGTTTCATTCTGTTCCGCATCCAATAAATAACTACCATTTTGCCTAGGAATGGTCGGATCATCGAATACGTTAATTTTATATTCTGACCATTTGTATCCCATCGTTATTCCATTTGGCTTTAAATACTCTAGGTAATTATCTGCTTCTAAAGTATGACCAAAACATTCGTGTACATAATGAGATCCAGTCCATGGCTCAAGCACAATTTGTGTTTCAATCTTGCGTTCAAGTTGCTGACCATATAAAGCAGCTTCTATTTCCGCTAAAATAACTTCAAAATGATCCATTAATTCAGTACATGGTGACTTATTAGTTCTTGTTTGCCATAATACTGGAATAATAGATGTTGAAGTCTCTATTAAAATCATTATAAGGATGGAATACTTTAATTCATTACTGCTCAATCCAATACGAAGTTTAAAAGACTTCCAATGTCTTAAGTGATCATAGCTATCACGTTCAATGAATTTTAAACAATGATTTAATTCTTCTTGAAGAAACTTATTCTTTTCATTATCGCACCTTGGTGAAACAACCCCTTCAACAGTTGAATCATATGATATTAAATATTCATTGTTCATGGTTTCGTATCAGCTCGACTAATTATTAATTGCGAAGGATCGTAATGGATCTTGCCATCAAAATCCAGTAATTTCATTCCTAGTTTTGATGCGAATACTTCACCCAATATATAACCCTCTATTCTCATGGGTAATAATTCGATGCACTCTTTTGATAAATAATATCCTTTTTGATACAGCTCCAAACGAAGGCAACAAATTAAACTTAATATTAGGCCATGTGCCTCGATGGTATCCACTATATTTCCAGTTTTACTAAACCAATTTAAAGCCTCTTCATAATTACTATCCTTGAAAAAGTGAATTCCTAAAACATAGGCAGCCCAATATGAATCATCACCTGTTTTAGTCGCTATTTGATAGCAATTCTTAGCAAGCTCAATTTCACCAGATTGGGTATAGAGAATGGATTTCAATTTCCACCCTATTGCTCCTAATGGTTTCAATTCAAAGTTTAAATCATCTATTTCTGCTAGACTCAACTTTTTATTTGATGAAATTTTCTCCATCGTTACCTTAGGGGAAATCTTATCTTCCTTGGAATATACAATTTCCCTCCCCATTTGCCCGGCTATATATTCCCCTATCCACCTGAAACTTTCAGGTAGAAACCCACTTTTGATTGAATAGGTCATTGTTTTCACTTGATTAATGAGGCCTAGATTGTTCAATACATTTAAGGTTTCGTCTATATCATTGGATAAATCATTAGTCTTGGGATCATAAAAATAATCCAAATCAATATCTACAATAACCTGTTCATTAATTATGAATTCTCCCAGATATTCAATAGTCGTGACATGTAACTCAATATTATTTAATTGTACAGAAGCAGAATTTTTCCCATTTCTAAAGCTTGATATGAATTCTTTCCCATGATTTGGCACAAGAGATAAAAGCCCCCAAAGTAATTCACTAAATCCTTTTTCTCCTAACATATGAGGGTATACCCATATAATTTTCCGAAAAAGACCCTCTTGTATTGCGGCGTACAAAAAGTCATCAATTCCATAAGAATATCTTCCATCTTCCCGACAAGGAATATCTTTTTTTAATTCATCAATACACAGACCCTCTTTAATGAACTGACTAATTCTGTTCATTTTTGAATTTTCTATGAACTTTAAATCTAAGTGTTGATCTAAATAAACCAAGGTACTATTCCTAGGAATTTCATTGACCCAATATGAAAATACTTCACTATGTTCCTCATATACATATATTTTATCCATCATTCTTGATTAATCCTAAGTTTAGAATCCAATTTATCTGGTCTTGATTGAACTTTTGTTGGCGGTTTATTTCCCTTGAACCTCCTATTTCTACCATTTCTAATATACTTGGGTGAATGGGGCCCCTAATTAAATTTTTTTCGGTCGCTGCATATAGCCATATAACCTTTTCGGAATCACTAGCTACTTTTTTTCCACTTAGTGCCTCGGATATTTCTTTAGAATATGTTTGATACGCATAGTAAATATGACCATTATTTTTAACAAGGTCACTATCTATTCTAAAAAATGGGTGTTTATTGACTGTTAGTATAGATAAAATGGCATTTAAAAATTCGTGTTTTAATAGTAAATGATTATTATCAGCCGCAAGGATAAACTCTTCGTTTTCAGACAAATAATTGTAAAACGCTTCCTCGATACATGTCCCTTCCCCTGCATAGGGCAATTCCATGTAACACTCGAAATGTTTGGACGCCAGGAACTTATGCATTAGCATCGTTATATCGGTTTCACGGAATTCTAAAGCCTGAAAAACACCGGGAAAAGAAGTTCTTAAACCACCTTTATGTTCAATATTTCCACTCATTAAATTTCTTACAATCGTTGTAGCCGTCGCTACAAGCTCTTCTTTATCTATTGTTTTTATGTGATTTAAATTATCAGCTGATAAATTCAATTCATTAAATTCATCATTTAAAAAGTTATTTCTATACTGGTAATCATATAATAAATTGTAAAGTAACTCGTCTAGTGAATAATTCTTTGGTTTTAAACCATTTGCCATTTTTCAACTGCCTCCTTCATCCTTTGATAATTTTTCTGTGACTTCGGAATTAATATTCCTTCATCTGTATATTTAGGGTCTTCATATGTAATGGCTTTTAAATTAGGGCATAAAGGAAGCAAGTAATCTAAAAGCTGGATTTGTTCATCCATTAAAATTCCATGATGCAGATCTCTGAATTTCCCTTTGATAATTTGACAACCTGAAAGATGCAATTCAAAACAGTTTTCAAAAGGCAATTTTTCTAAACCATTGAACATCTTTTCATTTGTATTCCCTAACAACCATTGATAACTAAGGATATGACCAATGTCTATAGTGATAGGGGAGTTTGTCTCCTCGACCAATGTTCTGAAATAATCAAAGCCATTTATTTCTCCAATAAAGAAGTTAGTACCTTCAGTGAATCCAGGAAACTCAACTGAAACTGGAACAGCCAGTTCAGATTGGTATTCGTTGATGTTCTTTATACAAGCTTCCAATCCTGCTGGTGTCATATATGGTGGTAAGGGGAAAGGGACGGTTTTCCCTTTTATTGACCACAGGCCAAGATCTTCTACAATCCATCTTATGTTATATCTTTCTATAATCTTATTAGTAAATTCTATGATTTCAGATTTTTTGTAATATTCGGTAGCCCCCATATTTAAAATCGTTTGATGGAATGCTCTCGCCTTAAGATGTGGATTGGCTTCGAATAATCTATCATAGGCATCAAAGTAATCCTCGGCTTTTAACACACTTCTATTTTTCGGTTGAAAAGCAAAGAAAATATAGTTAAACTCGTCTTTATAATTTTGAAAAAAGCCTTTCATCTTAGGCGTGATGTCGTCATGGTCCCCTTTGCTGGAAAAACCTATATCTTCCCCCCAAGGTAAATCCATGCCTAAACCAAGTCCAAGCTTTTCCTTTACATTTGGAAATTTTATTTTCTGATAGACTGTGCTCATTAGTCTTTCCTCCCCATAAGTTATTTTATTTAAGGCTAATCACACCTTTTTCGACAAAATACTCTAGGTACTTTTTATCGTCTGCTTTGCTCATTATCAGTGTGTTTCCGAATACTTCTAAGGATTCTGGCACTAAGAAGATTCTTTGCCATACAAAATCCATGATATACGTTTTATCTAACTTAATGATTTTAGTCCATGGGTTTATCAATAAGGTATTTGAAGTGATATCCGGTCCTTCCTTTTTGTATTTATCAGGAGGAAGCTCATCATTCTTTTGTGGGTTGACATTTTTATGCAGTTGCAAGAATCTATTCAGCTTTTCTTCAAACGTTATTCCGTCAGAGTATTGAAATGTAGCGCCCATTCTACCCATCCCATAATTGAGTAATTTGTTCCCTCTTAGATTTTTGCTTGATTGAATATGGATATCAGGATTATTTGTATCTTCATAAATATAAGTACCGGGTTCTAAAACAAGCATTTGCATGACGTCGATGCCAATTTTATCTTGATTTTTAAGTAAAAATTCCTCAGAACATTCAATTTCATCCTCGGTTTCACCAGGTAAGCCACCAATGATAGACATTCGCAGCGTAATGTTGGCATTATGTAAATTATCTATTATCTGTTGATAGTTACTAGAATGCACTCCTTTATCCAAGGAGTCTAAAATCCTTTGAGAATTGGTTTCATAGCCAACAGACATTAAAATACAACCTAAATTACTTAGTTCAAAACAAAATTCAGCGTCTAACAACACATTCTCAAGACGGTTTCGTGTACTGAATTTAATTTCATAACCTCTAGATTTAAGTATTTTGACTGCATTGACGACAAGCCGCAAATTAGTATTCTCATCTATGAAATTAATTCTATTAACCCCATAATTGTTAATGATATCCTCGCACTCGCTTGCTACTTGCCTTGCCGTTTTCTGCTGATAACTTTTTTCTTTTCTTGATCTATTACCATATGAACAAAAAGTACATCGTCCCCAGTAACACCCCACACATGTAATCAAAGACATATGCACTTCTTCATCTAAATAGTTTTTGTACGGTAAATCAGAAAAATCAGGTGGTAAGGCATCGGTGATCCTATATGCAGACTTAGATGGGACATTTTCAACATTTTTTTCATTAAGCCAAACAATATCCGGCACCTCCCCGATTTGGCAATCGTTTTTCAAATACCTGTTTAACATGAATAATGTTTCTTCACCGGCTGATATTCCTAATGAATCCACAAATTGATTTAATCCATTTAGGCTAAAGAAAGATGATTGACGAATCATGATTTGTTGCCCACCCATAATAATGTGGGTATTAGGGGAAAGTTCTCTAATCCACTTGCATATTAAAAGGGAAGGTAATATTTGGCTATAGTAAGCGATAGAAAGCGCGAAGATTTTGGGCTTATCGTTAAGAATTTTTTCTTTGATATTTTCGTATAAAACCTTTGTTGCTATATCACTTTTTTTCCAACTAAAATTCCTTACCGATTCAAGGATTTCTTCCAATGAGGTAATCTCAAGTTTTAAAAATGAATTTACTAGTAGTAGCTCTATGCCTTGTCTCACCAACCGAACGTCATACTTCAATGAATCAGACGATCTTTTCTCAATAAATACATTATTGTAAAGTTGCTTTTGTTCTTTGAATAAGTATTTAGCCATTTCGACTTTATATATCAATTTTAAGTCTTTACTTCCATTTTCATTGATACTCACATATTCAGCTAAACAATCTTCACTAAATAGGGTATGGCATAATTCAATATTTAAATCAATTTGACTTACACTCATTCCCTTGTTTCTCAAAAAACTAGTAATCATAGGTAAACTTAAATAAGGAAAGAGCCTGGCTTCAGTTAGAGGAGGAAAAACTACCATAGCATCTGAATTTTTCATCTAAAGAAATTCTCCTTTTATTTATCCAAAGAGAGTGCTAGTTTTTAAAAAGCTAACACTCTCTTTGAATCACCTTTATGGATTTAGGATCTAACTTATTTTTCTGCGTCCGTCACTGTACTGAAACGGAACGCATGAAATGCACTCCCTACTTCTAGCTCTTTAGCTTCGATTACTTCAAGGTTTTCCACTAGCTTTTCCGCTTGTGTTTTTTCCACTTGCTTAGTCATATGTTTCACCTCCTTAACATTTGTAATGGATTGCCTGTAACTCCTAGGCTCTAATCTATTTTTCTGCGTCCGTCACTGTACTGAAACGGAACGCATGAAATGCACTCCCTACTTCTAGCTCTTTAGCTTCAATTACTTCAAGGTTTTCCACTAGCTTTTCCGCTTGTGTTTTTTCCACCTGCTTAGTCATATGTTTCACCTCCTTAACATTTGTAATGGATTGCCTGTAACTCCTAGGCTTTAATCTATTTTTCTGCGTCCGTCACTGCACTGAAACGGAACGCATGAAATGCACTCCCTACTTCTAGCTCTTTAGCTTCGATTACTTCAAGGTTTTCCACTAGCTTTTCCGCTTGTGTTTTTTCCACTTGCTTAGTCATATGTTTCACCTCCTTAACATTTGTAATGGATTGCCTGTAACTCCTAGGCTTTAATCTATTTTTCTGCGTCCGTCACTGCACTGAAACGGAACGCATGAAATGCACTCCCTACTTCTAGCTCTTTAGCTTCGATTACTTCAAGGTTTTCCACTAGCTTTTCCGCTTGTGTTTTTTCCACTTGCTTAGTCATATGTTTCACCTCCTTAAAATCACTTCAAATCTGTCTCTTCTTGGTATATTTCACTTTCAGATAAACGAGAATTATACTTCTTCTTTCAAAGACAATTTTATATTGCTCTTTAGAAGCCTTTTATCATAAACGACTGTTCCTATAGCCACCAAATATAATCCTATACAAATGATTAACACGTATGAAAAACCAACTTGGGAAAATTCACCTTGGTCAGTACCATAGTCCAGAAAAGTGTTGAATACCCCCGCAGCGAAAGCCCCAGTTCCAAACTGTACCATCTGGAACAAACCCATATAAACCCCTGTTTCTTCCTCAGGAACGGACAACATAGCAATTTTATTTTGTGTGGGCATGGAAATGACACCGGCCAATCCAAAAAGGAGAAATGCAAATATAAAGAAAATTAAGCTGCCATTAAACATTGTCAAAGTAAGGTTTACCATTCCAATTATGGAAATCGAAATAGATAAAAGTAAAAGGTTTCTATTGTCTTTTAAATCTGCAAGTTTACCGGCATACCCAGATAACAAAACCGCCAGTATCGAATCTGCCATAATGATATAGCCAACAATATCTGGTTGAATATTGTGTACATCCCGCATGTAACTTGGAATGTAAAGCACTATTACATTTGTGATGAGAAAAAGAACGAATATTCTTATGATTGAAGAGATAAAAATGGTGTTTTTTATTGCCTTTCTTGGAAGCAAAGAAGTATTTCCGTGGTTTGCCCGTTCATAAAATATAAATAAAATTAAACTCAATATCGTAACAACAATAGAAAGCGACCGTTCCACTACACTAATATCATCATTGAATATGAATTGAAAACTGATTACCATAACTAGTAAAGCCAAACTGTTTTTTAAAGGTAAATGAAGGTTTGCCGTGATTCTTTTTTTTGATTTGGGAGTTACCATTAATACAAGAATTAAGGATATGCAACTTATGATAATCAATACTCCAAATATCATTTGCCAAGAGTAATATTTTATTACCAAACCACCAACAGCTGGTCCAATAAGTGTGGCAGTCGCTAAAACTCCGGAAAACCATCCAAAAGCCCACCCTAATTTATTATCCTTAAAACTTTGCCTGATTAATAATACCTGTGCAGGTACTACCATTGCATCTGCAATTGCCTGAAGCGTCTGGTAGAGCAAGAACAAATTCCAATTATTTGTGGTCCCACTAAGAATGGTTGATGTGATGAATAGCGATAGGCCAAATATCAACAATTTTCTTGCGCCTAATACATCCGCCACTTTACCAAAAAGCGGAATGAGAAATGCGAAAAAAGAAAAGAATAGAATATTTCTAATTTGAAGCGTGGAATAAGAAATATTAAAATAGTCTACAAGATTAGGGAATGCAATCGTCAACATGGACGTAGACATCACACTAGCTATAACACATGAAGAAATGGTTATAATCAATAATTGATCCTTATTTATTTTCATATATATAATCCTTTTTTTATTTATTTTATTTAAATTCCCCTTTAGGCATCTTCCTTTTTTAACATAGGTTCATATTGGTATTTAAATCTTTTCATGCTGATTCGGCAGATCATTTATTGTAGGCCGATCATCTACAGCCAATTTGACGCTTGAATCGAATTGTAAAACCATTGCTAGCATTAATAGAATGGAGAACCCAGATACTAATATTTTTTTCATATACCTTAACCTCCCGATATTGATTGATACAACTAGTATAAACCATCCAAATATGGTACATTTTTCTTGCGTGACTGCTACAGGGTATTTTTTTCGATATATTTTTGGTGTTTCCAATGAAATACATAAAAAAATATAAAAGTATTTATATTTTTAGGAGTTGATAAAATGGATGCAAGTATTCCTTTTAAGCTTGGAAATGTTCTCTACACTTTAAGAAAAAGGTCAGGTATAACACAAAAAGTTATGGCAGAGGGAATCATTACTCAAGCACAACTAAGCAACATAGAGAAGGGGAAAGTCATTCCATTAGCGACTACTTTATATGAGCTCTCATTACGTTTAGGTATCAGCATTGAAGATATACTTTTAGAAACTTATTCAGACCGAATGGAATATAGTGAGGAAGTGAAATCTCAAGTAAGGGTTTCAATTAGAAATAGAGAGTATCGGCAGGTAAAACGGATTCTCGAAGCAGAACAATACCATGCAGATTTCCAGTCATCTATCAATAAACAATTCATCCTCTGGCATTTGGGGATCGTAGCATATTATTGTGATAGTGATATATTGAAATCCCTAGATTTTTTAGATCGAGCCTTAGACTTATCTACTCATTTTCATATTTTTTCTGCTCAAAAAATAGAAATTTTGAATAGCAAAGCCATTATTTATAACGAAATTACTGAATATAAAAAGTCAATTGCCACTTACGAAGATGCCCTTAAGCAATTTCAACAACTTCCAAAAACTTCAATGAATTATAGAATTAAAGTCCGGATTCATTACGGATTGACAAAATCCTTACATAAGGACGCACAATATTATGAATCTATAAAAATTTGCTCTGACGCTATTCAAATTTTAACCCGGGAAGAATCTATGTACCTATTGGGAGAAGTTTTATATCAACGTGCCCAATCCTTGCAGTCAATGAACAACATGGAAAGTGCCACAAAAGGGTATGAAGAGGCAAGGAATATATTCTTATTGCAGCAGAATTACGAATTTGAGAAAGTCGTTCAGGAAAGACTCTATGAGATAAAGAAATCTCTTAAAGTGTATAAAGATTGAAGAATTCACATAGCAACACAATGCTGTACTTTTTTGGTTAGTATAATGTCACTGATATATTCTAGTTAAGTCCTTTACAATAATTTTTTTAGAGAATGTGTCCGTCTTGGAACGTAAAAAGACTGCATATCATTATTACCGATAATCAAGCACGAGAGTTAAGGGAAAACGGTTATGGCATATCAAAAGGAAAGCATTCAATTCAAACTGGAAATTTCCATCTAAAAAAAGACTTTTATATTTTCAATCAAAAATAGCCAAGATTTATCGAGGTACACAAAAATCAATAACCCGTACTAAAAAAATCCCAAGAAACCACCTTTTTCAAACCATTCAACTAGACGTCATGAACAGGACTAACAAAAGAAACCTAGCTCATTCAAGCTGGAAAGCAAAGGATAGCATAGGGGAATTCCTCGATGTCATTTTGAAAGGCATCTTACCCTCATGGGTCCAGAACCTCTCGAAACCAACTCTATCTGTCTATTTCCATCCATAAAAATAAAATCTATTTTTTCAAAAACTGTCATCAATGTTACAATAACAAAGTTGAAATTAAACCAATCTATAGAACACGTGAGGTATCATACTTTTTATGAAAGCACTACGATTATTAAAAAGTTTTAACTTTTTATATTTTGGACTGCTTGCCATTTTCATTCCGTTTCTCCCAGTCTATCTGGCTGATCAAGGTTTGCGTCCAGCCCAAATCGGATTCATCATTGGTACAGGAGGTTTTGTCACCCTCATTACCCAGCCTTTATGGGGAATGATCAGCGACAAAACGAGGACTATACGTAAAGTCCTGTTGTTACTTATCTTTTTCTCGAGCGTAATCGGATATTTTCTATATGACTCAAGCAGTTATCTTCAACTCATCCTGTTTGCCATGCTGCTATATTTCTTTCTGATGCCGATTGATCCCCTGACGGAAAGCCTCAACTTTACGATTGCGGAAAAATCTGGGATCAGTTATGGTTCCATCCGGACATATGGTGCATTGGGTTATGCGGTCATCTCGCTGATCACTGGCTATGTTATGTCATCTTTCGGAGCAAACAGCCTGGCCTTCCTTTTTGCCGTCATAGGTTTGATCAGTTTCATTGTCAGCTGGATGATGCCTGATGCACCCGTTTCAGGGAAACCTGTCACCTTAAAGAGCCTTAAGCATTTTTTCAGTAATAAAGAGACTCTTCTTTTCTTGTTATTGGTCTTTATCTGTGCTGTTCCAGCAAGGATGAATGATACTTTCCTCGGAGTATATATCCGTGAACTTGGAGGAAGTGCCAAGCTTGTAGGCTTGACCTGGTTCTTAGCAGCAGGAAGTGAAATTGTTGTTTTCGCCTTAAGCTTCTGGTGGCTGCGTAAAGGTAAGGAAATCATTATTATTTCGTTCGCAGCTGCGTTTTTCTTTATTCGTTACTTCGTCTCTGCCTGGATTACCGATCCACATCTATTAGCTTATTTGCAAGTCATGCAGCTATTGACTTTCCCGATCTTCTACTCTGCTGCCATTCAGTACCTGTATCGGATTGTTCCGGTGGAGTGGCGTGCCACAGGCCAGACCGTACTGGCGCTATTGTTCTTTGGAGTTTCGGGAATCATGGCTTCTTATATAGGCGGAGCAATATATGGGGCTTTCGGAGGCAAGACTCTTTACCTGTTCATCTCCTCCATCTCCTTTATAGGAATGGTATTTGCCTTGGTTCTTTATCGGATATATGGCAAGAGGCTCGATACTGCAGAGGAAGCTATATAATCTGAAAACATAATGTATAAAAAAGAGCATGTTTTGATTAAACTTAATCAAAACATGCTCTTTTTGCATTCCGTTAGCGAAATAAGGGGCAGCCGTTAACATTAGCATGGAGAAACAAATTAGGGAGTACTTGTTTTGTTCGTCTTGTCTGTCATTTTTATAAATCCCTGAAAATTGAAGCCGGTTTTTCAATATCACTCTTCTTCTTGAACGAGCGAATGTTTAAATGCGTAAATCACTGCTTGGGTGCGGTCCTGCACCGCAAGCTTACTTAATATATTACTGACATGTACTTTGGCTGTTTTCAGCGCAATGAATAGGTCATCCGCAATTTCCTGATTCGTTTTCCCTTGTGTCATCAACAGCAAAATTTCCATTTCACGGTTTGTCAATTGTTCATGAAGCTGGGTTTTCTGAGGACGACGTAACTTTTCCATCATTTTCCCGGTCACTTCAGGTTCAAGTACACTTTGCCCTTGAAATGTGGAACGGACGGCTCTCGCAATCTCGCTCGCCTTTGATGTTTTCAACATATAGCTTGTCGCCCCGGCTTCCAATGCCGGATACACTTTTTCGTCATCCAGGAAGCTTGTCACAATGATGATTTTTGCTTCAGGCCATTTTTCAATAATTCGCTTAGTCGCTTCTATGCCGTCCATTTCTGGCATAACCAAATCCATCAAAATGATATCTGGACGCAACTCCATCGCTAGTTCAACAGCTTTCATACCATTGTCCGCTTCACCAATCACTTCGATATCTGCCTGTGCGGATAAATAGGCAGATACCCCTATTCTTACCATTTCATGATCATCGACAAATAATACTTTAATCATCATGATCACCTCCTGTATTTAATAATGGGATTTTCACTTCAAGTTGTGTTCCTTTATTCGGAACACTTACCAGTTTCATCGTTCCGCCTAATTCAACAGCCCGTTCATGCATGTTTTGCAGACCATATGATCCGGTTTTCGACTCCTCGACGTTAAAGCCGATGCCATCATCCGTAATCCGTAAAATGATCAACTCATCACGAACGATCAATAGCACTTCAAGCGAGCTCGCTTTTGCATGTCTTAGTGTATTGGAAATCGATTCTTGTAAAATCCGAAACAGATGGTCCTCAATCCCCTTATCCAGAGTAACGGGCTCCATCTTCCAATTTATATCCATCGTCACTTTTTGGGCCAATTCCTCGAGGAGCTCCTTCATTCCTTCCTGCAATGATTTTCCCTTTAACGCAACGGGTCTCAGGTGCAGCAATAAAGCCCTCATCTCGAGCTGAGATTGATGGATCATCTCTTCCACTACCTTGAATTGTTTCATTTCCGTTTTTTCCATATTAGATTGTGACTCTGTAATGGCCGACATGAACATCGAAGCGGCAAACAATTGCTGGCTCACTGAATCATGCAGTTCCCGCGCCAAACGGTTTCGTTCCTGTGAAACAATTTCCTGGATCTGTTTTTCCTGATCAATGGCCTTTTCATTCGCCATTTTTTGAGATAATTTTGTCTGCTCATTGATATGCTTTTGGATCTGATTCATCCGTTCAACCATTTTAGCCATCTCTTGGACTGGATACATTTCCTGTTGCGAAGGTAAGCGGCCTTGTTCAAGTAAATAAAGCCCTTCATCCATCCTTTGCAGCTGCCTCTTCCAAAACATCCCTGAAACGACTCCATAGATCAGCCCTACCGTAATGACCAGACTTGGCAGGAATATGACGAAGGGTAACCCCATGACCACTTTATCCCACAATAATCTCCAGTTAGATAAAGGAAAAACAAAGAAAACCGCTGCCGGCAAGGCAAGGGAAAGGACGAAAGAAACACAAAGGGCACTCAATATCTGACGTGTCAGTATACTCATACCCGCTTCACCTCTAAATCCCCAACTAAGATAGAAGTGATGATATGAACCTTTTGATCCGTTTCATTGAACCCTTCCGTTTGATAGGAATAGATTTGATTAAATACCCTGGATTCAGGCTTATTTTCAAAAATCCGTGCTCTACCTGCAATGACCGAATGATGGACTCTGATTTCAATACCATACGGTACTAGGATTGTGATATTACCAACTATATTTCTGATGGAAATGACAGCGTCGTCTTTCGGTAAAATCGTCCGGCTTAAATCAATAACTGTATCACCGACCCCACCCTGAACATTTACGGAATTCCATTCATATACATGTTCGGTCGTTTGTTGATGACCGAACAACCTATTTTGAAACAGATAATTGGTTTTCAATAATCGTTCTTTATTGATCTGTTCTTCGTCAAACCCCTCATTGGTTAAAACGGGATTGATCCAATCAGGATTTTTTTTCGATTGATAATAAAGAAGTAATAGATAAATAAGAATTGCTATTAGGAAAAATCTAAAGACGAACATATTCAGGACAGTAATAATAAGAGATATTATCCCTATAAAAAAAAGGATTTTCCCGATTGTCCGTTTTGAAAATTTCCTTCCTAAATAGATAAGTCCAATTGAAAATGCTAGGGAAAAAAGGAGACCTCCACCCTTAAATGAAATCTCTAAAATAAGCAGGACGATTCCGATGAGAAAGATCCAGCCCATATAATCCGTTTTCATTTTGTTCAACATCGGTTCGCCTCCTCTGTAAATTGTCATGATATTCTTAAAAGGCACAGGAACCCGTGCCTTTTAAGAATACCATGAATATATCACGTTCTAACAGACTGTTTTCCCCCACCTTCGATTCCAAGCAGTTGGGGGATAACAGCAAAGCTTTAATAAAAAATCGACTAAGCTTCTTTCTGTTCCATTTCCTTTTCAAGCTGGGCAATCCTGGCATCGATAGTATGTCGATTATAATCTGAATGGACTTGATTCTCAATACGATCGATATATTGCTCCATTTCATCAAACTTCGCTATCGGTTTGGCATCGGAGCTACCAGCATTCAAAACCCGATTGATCCGATGGTTTGCCCGGGCAATATTCTCCCTGCCCATCAGTTCCATTCTCTTAAGATGCATATCCTTGAGCTTATGCTTCATTTCTTCATATTTCCGCTCCAGTTCATCTAACTGAACTTCTGCACTTTTTTGCGCTTCCTTCAAACTTAGCACCCGATCTTCATAGTGCAGGTTTTCCTTTAAGGCGAATTCCATTAAATCAATTTCTCCAGCCTGCTTAGCAATTTCAGCCTGATGTTTACGCTTTTCGGCTAGATTTTGCGCTTGACTATATTCACGAGTAAACTCTTCTTTCAGTAGATATTGACGTTCAACCAGCTTTCCTACCTTCTCTGCCTCCTGCTCACATTGACGCAGATATTGATTTAACATTCCAATTGGATTTTTTTGCTCCTTTTTATCCAACAAGTCGTGAAAATCCGCTGAAATCGTTTGTTTCATTCTTGAAAATAGATTACTCATTCCAATTCCATCCCTTCTCCTAGTTTTTATTTAACTCTTTCCACTCTCTTTCAAAATTCGAGAATGGGTCTGTTTCTTTCGATACAATTTCATCATTTTCATTCCATTTTTTATAGACGAGGTAAAGAACGTAAGCTGCTACTAGTCCTAATATCGCTGGGATATGAGAAACAGCAACTATTAGCACGATAAGGGAGATTGATCCCCAGGCAATTTTGGCTCCTGTCGATTCGGACTTCATGAACTGTTTGAATCCAAAATATAGAATAGCCAAGCAAATCGCCAAGCTGATTAATGGACCCACATTCGCTAGCAAGATAAATAATGCGATCAGCCCTACAATAAATAAACCAAATTTCTTCATTGTTTTCGTCCTCCTTTCCTTGTTTCTATCTTATCTAGTTTTGCAAGTTCGTATAATGAGCCTTAGCTATATTTTTAAGTAAGACTTAAGGCGTAGTGGTACTAAGCCTCACACTAATGAGGGCGTTTTGTTCCTGAATTTGAGAGGTTTACTCGTGAGTTGGGTTGTTTTACTCGTGAGTTTGGCTGCTTTACTCGTGAATTTGAGAGGTTTACTCGTGAGTTTGGAGTTTTACTCATGAGTTGAGAGTTTTACTCGTGAGTTGGGCGTTTTACTCGTGAATTTGGGAGGTTTACTCGTGAGTTTGGGAGGTTTACTCGTGAGTTTGGTTGTTTTACTCGTGAGTTTGGCTGCTTTACTCGCGAATTTGGACGCTTTACTCGTGAGTTTGGCTGCTTTACTCGTGAATTCAGCTGGTTTTGGTTATAAGTGCTTGTATAAGAAGTTTTCCGATAAGAGGTGTGTAGTGGGAAAGCCTTTAAAGTAGCTGTAAAACCTTGAATAAATAAAATAAAATCTTCCGACTGTAAAACCGGAAGATTACTTGACATGCATGCTTTTAGTAAAATATATATTCATTGCTTATTGTCTAAAAATAAAGTTATAGATAAAGACCTTCGACGTAAACAGACGTGATGGTTTTAGCAATTTCTTCGACAGAACTCTGATGTTCGTTTCGGACAATTTCCCAAAGATACATTTCATTTGCGAAAAACCACCCCCTTGCAACAAGCTCATGGTTTAATTCAGCTCTAGCTAGCCCATTTTGCTGTGCATAGGCAACGTCCTTTGAAATTCGCTGTATAAACTTTACACGGATTGCCTTCCATTTATCTGAGATAACAGTTGAAATCCCAATAGCCTGCTCGAAAACTTGCATCATATTGCGTTCAGCCTCTGCCATTTTTAAAAAAGCATTAGCTTGTTTATTTATAATACGTTCTGCTTCGTCCTTCGATTTTGGAAAGAAAGAGGTCTCGGCAATTTCATAAAATTGCTCCATAACATTCTCCATTAATACAATTAAAAGATCCTCTTTTCCTTTAAAATGAACATAGGCCGTTCCATACCCGATGTTTGCCTTTTTGATCATTTGGGAAATAACCGCAGCTTGAAAACCTTCTTCAAGAAATATTTCCTTTGCAGCTTCTAATAACTTTTGACGTGTCATAATTGAGCGCAAATGTCGTTTATCCCCTACTTTACCATTATCCATTCCTATTCCTCCCCTTATCTTCTAGCATAAAGGATTTCAATAAAAATAAAAAACATTTGAATAATTTAATGTTTATAATTTTCTGAATTAACTTATTGACATCGTGTCATATTCTTTGGTACGATTCTCCTAGAATTATAAGAAAAATAGAATAAGGGAGGATAATTATGCTTTCAAACGGCTTTCAACACACATTAGATTACGCAAAACAAATGGATAAAGAAGATACCCTTCGTTGTTATCGTGAAGAGTTTTATTTAAAGCCAAATTCGATCTATATGGATGGAAACTCATTGGGGCTTCTTTCGAAAAGAGCTGAACGTACTCTTTTGGAATCCTTAGAAGATTGGAAAGAACATGGGATTGATGGATGGACACAAGGGAATCACCCATGGTTTTTCATGGCAGAGAAATTGGGCGCGAAGATTGCCCAATTAGTGGGAGCTTCTCCTGAGGAAGTTATTGTAACAGGCTCGACAACTGTAAATCTGCATCAACTTGTAGCTACTTTTTATAAGCCTGAAGGAATGCGTACAAAAATTTTAGCAGATGAATTAACCTTTCCGACTGATATTTATGCTCTTCAAAGTCAGCTTCGTACACATGGATACGATCCGGAAACCGATCTCATCCGCGTGAAAAGTCGGGATGGCCGATTTTTAGAAGAGGATGATATTATCGAAGCAATGACCGATGATATTGCTTTAATCATCTTGCCAACAGTACTGTACCGCAGCGGTCAAATATTGGATATGAAACGATTAACTGATGAAGCTCATAAAAGAGGAATATTAATTGGATTTGACGGATGTCATTCTATTGGAGCGGTCCCGCATTCATTCAGTGAATGGGATGTTGACTTTGCATATTGGTGCAATTATAAGCATTTAAATGGCGGTCCTGGCGGTGTTGGCGGCTTATATGTAAATCGAAAACATTTTGGAACGATGCCTGGATTGGCTGGATGGTTCGGGTCTAGAAAAGATAAACAATTCGATATGGAACATACATTAACACCAGCTGAATCAGCAGGCGCTTATCAAATTGGAACGCCACATGTATTAAGTTGTGCACCTTTGATTGGGTCATTAGAAATGTTTATAGAAGCTGGTATAGAGAATATTAGGGGAAAATCTCTTAAAATTAATCAATATTTAATAGACTTAATTGAACTCGAGTTGAAAGACATGGGGTTTTTCATTGGAACTCCTAGAGAAGACGTACGTCGCGGAGGTCATGTGAGCCTCGAGCATAAAGAAGCTGCACGCATTTGTAAGGCATTGAAAGAAAACGGTGTGATTCCGGATTTCCGAGCACCAAACATCATTCGTCTTGCTCCAGTTGCACTCTATACTTCCTATGCAGAAGTTTGGGAAGTTGTACAAATTCTCAAAAAAATCATGACAGAAAAACAATATGAAAAATTCAAGAATGAGCGTGAAGTGGTCGCATAACATGGAATTCCACCAGATGAGGCTCATCCCTCTAATGGTTAGTGTCGAATCAGTCGGTTATTATATTCGGTTAGCCTACGCTTAAAGAGGTGGAAACTCACTGCCTATTAGGGTAGGATAAAATCTTTTTGGATAAAAAGGGGATGAACTATGGAGAACAAAAATACTCAATTGAACTTTAAAGATGGGCCAGAGAAAGGGTTAAAACGTGATTTAGAAACAAATCAGCTTTCCATGATCGCGATGGGCTGTGCCATCGGGACAGGGCTATTCCTTGGCAGCGGGCTTGCAATTCAAGCGGCAGGGCCAAGTGTATTGCTCAGCTATGCACTCGGGGCGTTCATTGTTTTGCTGTTGATGGGCTGTTTAGCCGAAATGACGGTTGCCCATCCTACTTCCGGTTCTTTTGGAGCTATTGCTGAAAAGTACATGACTCCTATGGCAGGCTATCTTGTCCGCTATTCCTATTGGATTGGCAATGTTCTGGCAGTTGGGGTTGAAGTAAGTGCAGTCAGCGTGTATATGAATTATTGGTTTCCGACCGTGCCGGGAATCGTATGGATTTTGTTGTTTGCAGGTGTCCTGATTTATGTAAATGCTACCAGCGTGAATACATTCGCTACTTTTGAGTATTGGTTCTCCTTTATTAAAATAAGTGCCATTGTTGGTTTTATTCTCCTTGGAGCCTATGTACTATTCGGTTCATCCGAACAGCCACATATAGGGCCGGAAAACTTTGTGAATGAAGGAGGTTTTTTCCCATTTGGTTTAAAGGGAATGTGGATAGCCGTATTTATTTCTTTATTCAGCTTTCTTGGAACTGAAATGATAGCGGTTACATCAGGAGAAGCAAAAGATCCAGATGCAGCTGTTCCAAAAGCATTGAAAGCGACTGTCTTCCGTTTATCCACCTTCTATGTGTTGACAATTGGAATCATGTTGATGATCGTTCCGTGGAAAACGGCTGGGATCGAGGAGAGTCCATTCGTAAAAGTGATGGAAATCTTGAACATTCCAGGTGCATCCGGGATCATGAACTTTATTATTTTAACGGCTGCTTTATCTGCCATGAATGCTCAGCTCTATGCTTCAACTCGTATGATGTTTTCATTGGCGCGTGGAAAACATGCACCCAGCTTTTTAGGAAACCTAAACAAAAGGGGTGTTCCGGCAAAAGCACTTGCTGTCTCTACAACCGGGATTCTTATTGCTGCAGGCGTTCATGCGTTACTTCCTGGTTCCTCCTATGCATTCATGATGGGAATTTCCATGTTCGGTGCTATGTTCACATGGCTTATCATCTTCATTTCTCATTTGTTTTTCAGGGTGAAATGGGAGAAAACAGGCGGACGCAAATTACCGGTAAGGATGATCGGTTTTCCCTATTTAACGATACTAGGAGCCGTTCTTCTATTTAGCTTAATGATTACGACATGGTTTACAGATTTCAAAATTATGCTTCAATTCGGGATTCCTTGGTTACTATTTTTATCTGTCGCTTATTTTGTTTCGAAAAGAAGAAATAGTAATCATAATGTAGTGGAGGAATCTCTGGAAGAGAAGATAGAATAGAATGACGGAATAACTAGTATGGAGAAATCACAGTTTTTTGAATATGAAAAGTGAGGGGATTGCGGAATGAAGAATATGGATACCAATGAACAAACAATAACTGGTCTAGAGAAAGAAATTCAAACCGATTTTCAAAAATCGATGTCTTACGGAGATTATCTCCACCTTGATAAGATTTTAACTAGTCAACATAGATGTTCCGATCATCATGATGAAATGCTATTTATCGTTATCCATCAAGCGAGTGAATTATGGATGAAGCTCATTTTACATGAGTTGACAGCTGCTACTCAGTGTATACGCCAAAACAATTTGGAACCCTCGTTTAAAATGTTGTCACGCGTTTCGAGAATTCAGCAGCAATTGATTCAGTCATGGAGTGTCCTTTCAACTTTGACACCGGCTGAATACATGGAGTTTAGGGATAAACTAGGACAATCTTCTGGATTCCAATCTTATCAGAATCGTTTGATTGAATTTGCACTAGGTAACAAAAATGTTCATACGCTATCAGTCTATCAACATCAGACAGATCTATACGAGCAAATGCAGCAGGCTCTTCATAAGCCAAGTATTTATGACGCGGCGATTAATGCTCTTGTGGCCCGTGGACTACCTGTTGATCAAGAAGCTATTAATAGGGATTGGTCACAAAGATATGAACCAAATACCAGTGTAGAAGAAGCGTGGCTGACAGTTTACCGCGATGTCGAGCAATATTGGGACTTATATGAGTTGGCCGAGAAGTTAGTGGACATTGGCAATCAACAGCAATTATGGCGTTTTAATCATATGAGTACTGTGGAAAGAATTATTGGTCATAAACAAGGAACTGGTGGATCATCAGGTGTTACGTATTTAAAAAGAGCTCTAGACCAACACTTTTTCCCAGAACTATGGAGTCTAAGAACGAAGCTTTAAGAAGAAATTAAGTACGTTATTCTTTTTGAAAAAGTGGCAAAGAAAGCAATAGCCAGAAGAGATGGAGGTAAGATACATGGGTACATGGATTGATATTTCACAACGTCTGGATGAAAATGTCGCAGTCTGGCCTGGAGATACACCTTTCTCATACAAGGTCAATTGGAGTAAAGAAGAGAGTGGATCTGTCAACGTAGGTCAAATCAATATGAGTATACACACTGGTACTCATATTGATGCACCTTTTCATTTTGATAATGATGGAAAAAGAGTGATTGAACTGGATCTCGATTTATATATTGGAAGTGCCCGAGTCATCCATTTACCAAACAAGACAAGCATAGGAGTCCATGAATTATCCAGTATAGATTTAGAAGGAGTGACCCGTCTGTTAATTCGCACAGATGCCTGGAAGGATCGTCGTGTGTTTCCACAAACTATTCCTCATATCCAACCAGAATTAGCGGCTTATCTTTCAGAACTCGGTGTTCGTCTTATTGGTCTTGATTTACCATCAGTAGATCCATTAGATAGTAAAGAACTGTCTGCCCATCATGAACTTGCTGAGCATGGAATTCACATTTTGGAGGGGCTTGTATTAGATGATGTGTTACCGGGGGATTATGAATTGGCAGCCCTCCCACTTCCATTAGTTGAAGCAGATGGAAGTCCGGTACGTGCGGTGTTGAAAAAATTACCCTAAAAAGAAATAGATAGATTTTCACTAGGTTTAAATAAAAAAACAAGCCGAGTCACAAAAATGATTCGGCTTGTTTTTTATCTTTTTTAATTAAGCTGCCCATGGAGAATTGCTATTCATCCCCTACGTATAGAAAATTTCCCATAACATTTTTATCTCCTCCCTTAGTTCGATAAAAAAAAATCAAAATCATAGATAGATTTCAGTCCATTCTTTATTTAAGAGGTTATTAATGCTGTGTTTCATAGTTTTTTCACATGATCACAACTACTACTTACAGGAATTCGGCTTACTTATTTACCTCCCCAAACTACGTTCATTTATGTTAAATTAAATGTAACAATTTTTAGAATTTTCATCTTTGAATGGAGGTCCATAAATGGAAAACTTTTATTTGTTTGTGATTACGTGTATTCTTCTCATTATTCTACCTGGTCCAGATACAGCAATAACAACAAGGAATACCGTTACCGTTGGGACAACGGGAGGTTTCAAGACGATGTTTGGTACGTGTTGCGCACTTCTTATTCATACATCAGCTGCAGTGTTTGGCCTTTCAGCAATCATTGTAAAATCCGCTTTATTATTTTCTATTTTCAAATACGTCGGTGCCGTTTACTTGGTATATCTAGGCATCAAGACGTTATGGGGATTAAAAAACAAGGAAGTGGCAGCAACCACTGAAACGGCTGTCAAAAATAAGTATGAAAACCAGTCTTACTTTAAGCAAGGGTTCCTTACCAACCTGCTGAATCCTAAAGTGGCAGTTTTCTTCTTAACTTTCTTGCCACAGTTTGTTGACCATGGAACCAATACATTTTTACCGTTTCTTATAATGGGTTTAACGTATACCGTATTAACCTTAGTGTGGTTTGTATTTTATATCTATTTATTGAATCAGATTAGTGCTTTTATGAAAAAGCCTAGAACACAAGCGATTTTTGAAGGAATAACGGGTGCGATACTGATAGGTTTTGGGATAAAACTAGCTCTAGAAAAAGCTCATAATTAGATGGATGTTTAAGCCCCTTCGTTGATAAAACGAAGGGGCTTTTATTGAAGGATAATTAGATGACTTAGAGATACACTGACTTCAAGTTCTCTATGAAATCTCCCATCTAATCATTACAAAAAGCAATCGGCCGTAACGTCGGACAAAAGTGATTGTCTGGCCCTAGAAAATAATCAGCTGTGGATTTGAAATAAATTCGTACCGGTTATAAAAAAGTTGCACCGTCCGCCATCTGATCTAGCTCCAAGGGCAAAAAAGCATATTCTCCGTCCTTAATAATCTCACATTTACGAACTGGAATAGGATATTTAAAAATGGGCCCATCTATTACTGTGGTATGGAATTCTCCACCTTCTCCGCAGGGGTCAATACCACGGGCTTCAAGCTCCTTCACGTATTCATGGGTTAATGTTCGCCCTAAATCGTTCTCTCGCATTCCGAATGATAAATTAACAGTTACAATTATCGTTACAAATCCTAGATTTATGAACTCTTCGACAGCTTCACGATGGTTCATTTCCCATAAAGGCATCCCCAGCTTTAATCCAGCATTCTTCGTAACCTTTTCATGCCAACAGCCATGAGCAGGCATATCTAAGTCTCCAGTTACTAACACTTCTGCTCCTTGATTTTTAGCTTTGTCTAAAAGGTACATAAATACTTTTTCATAATCTGTCCAACTTGCAGCTGCAGTATATACGGGCAAACCTATAGATTTAGCTTGGGCACGAATGAGTTCCCGAGGCATTCCATGGGATCTGGAACGTTTCCCTTCTTCTTCCAGCATGACGATCAATCCAACTGCTTCTCCAACCTTCACTGCTTTATATAGAGCTAAGACACTATCCTTTCCTCCGCTAAAAGAAGCTATAAATTTATGCCCGCGAGCACTATCTTTCCAATCCATTAATTCTGCCATTCCTATCTTTCCCCTTTATTCTAATGACTTTTTTCACGATGCCTGTTATTAGCCAATTTCATGTTTTATATATGAGGTTTCATAGCTCTATTTGTTTGATTTTATCACTATTGGACCTTACAGATAATATATTATTGCACCCTGATACAAAGAAAACTTGAAATCTAATGATGAAGAAAAGAGAAGATTATCTCAAAGAAACTACTTCATTGTCGACAGAGAAAAGATAAGTCATACCCTAAAGGAGGCTTTTCTTGAAATTACTACTGCAATAGTGATCAGGACGATCTTTCATTAAAGGGCGCGATTCTTTAGCTCGTTAAGGAACACAAAAATGATCAAACTTTTTTATAAAAGAATAAATATTATAAGGGCATGTTTTGATTAATCTTTTTTCAAAACATGCCCTTTCTATTTATACATTTATCTGGGTTTCTTGTATTAATTTGATCAAAGCTACATCAGCACCATATATAGCCGCTTTTAGTTCTCGTAATTATTCAGCATATCCGTTTACAAAAAAACCAACTGTTTCGAGTTCACTTTCGGTTAATTTCCGGTTTAGCTGCTTGGCCAATTCCTGCTCCATTAAATCACGATTTCCCTGATAGTTGACGACAAGCCTTGCACAATCTTTCATTAGCTTTAGCTCGGTCTCCATTTCCTGCTTCGTGCTGGGCTTTTCGTGATGGGAGAGTATATATGTATCGGCATCATAGGCTTCAATCTTCTTAATGAGTAGCAAAGCTTGTTCAGCCGTATAATTCCATTTTTCTGCATAAAGATTGGCATAAAGACAATCTCCTAGAAATAATGTTTTTTCCTCCGGAACATAAATGATACAAGAGTCTGCTGCATGATCACCTCCAACGTGTTCAATTACACAGGTTATATCGCCAAGATCAATGGTAATCGCTGTTTCAAAGATAATATCGGGCAACGGCAGGTCAATATTTCTCTTTGTCCCGAGTTCCAATTTGATTGCATCGGCACAAAATGGAATCTCAATCCCTGCTTCGACCCGTTGATCAAGATCGTGATCTTCCCATGAAAGCTGCTGCATATCCTTAATATTGTTGTAAGTTTTCTCCTGACAAATTACCGGTATTCTCACATTCTCCAGACCAAATACATGGTCCCAGTGGGAATGGGTAAGAACAAGAAAATTCCCGCTTATATTAGCCTGTAGTAATTCGTCCTGAAAAAGCTGTGCATGCTGGACAGAGTTACCGGCATCAATGATGATAGTTTTCTTAGCTCCAGAAACGGCGGCGAGAATGGGCCGATCAGTTTCTCCCACTGGAGTCAGGTAGACAATATGTTTCGATAGATGCTGTAAAGTTTGCATGTTTCTGTTCTCCTTAGGATAGTTTAATTATCTGACCAAAACATCAATCAGCTTGCTTAAGTATAGCAAAATTACACATCTGTTGATTAGCTAATTATCCCCATAAAAAATTTCCTATTCTGTTACGATGATAAGCGTTGAAATCATCCCCTTTAATTAGCAGGCACACCACCTTGTAACTTCCATGTTCTAAGCAACTTGATTTGTGGATTAAACTTCTGAATCAATTGTTCAATCTTTCTATCACATTCATTTTGACTCATAAATCTCCTCCTATACATATATTTTCAGAAACTCATTTTATAGCGTTAGCTTTATTTCTATCATTATAATAATTAAGGTTTCCAATATGTTGAATTTCACATAATTTTCTTTCGTTCCATCAAGCTTGGTATACTATTTCTCCAAACTAAAAGACAACAATCACTGGATTGCTGTCTTTTCGTCATCATTCAAACGAACCTTTTCCAATATACCGTTATTTTCGAAAGGGCATTTAAAAAGGTCGCTTTAAAGAAAGATTCTTCCTTTTTCTGATCTTCAGGTGGTTCTATATATCTTTTATTATCCGCGACGAGTGTACTATCTGAGATTTTCGACTCGATGGCCCCTATCAATTGCGTTGCAAATTCTTCACCATCGATTATCACTATCGATTCTGTATTTAAAAAGGCAGATCGCGAATCCAGATTGAAGGAACCAACTGCACTTAATCGCTGATCATAAACAGCCGATTTACCGTGCAATGAATAAAGCTTTGAATATTCATAAAGCCTTGCCCCTGTCTCAACGATACTATCCCTAAGTGCCAAGTAACTGGAAAAAGCTATCACATTCGGGGTTGATGTCACCGAGTTGGTAAGTATGGTCCAATCAGCTTTTGAATCCATATTCTTTGGTACATATTCCTTCATGGCATCCGCAGGAACAATATAGGGACTCTGGATAAGTACCGACTTATTGGCGTTCGCAGCAATATCCACTAGAGATCTCCACACAAAAGGGTGTTTATTGAAACGTTCGATTGGATTATGAATGAAGGACACTTTTTTAGTAGGTGTTGTAGACTTGCTCCAATCGATGGCCGGATTAACGAAATCGGCATTATTTTGAATAGCTTTGCTGTATTGATTTAATAATGTATCTCTGACGCGTTTTCCTTTTTCCTTTTGCCTTTTCGAAAGGTCCGCAAAGACTTTGCTCGTATACGGATGAGTCCATAATTCATGTAAATAGTCCTTCATTTCAACGATAACACTATCTTTCTCCTGTTTAGCATTGAAAATGAGTACATCCCGGTCATAGACATAATTCTTGGGCGGATTGTTTGCTAAATACTTATCGGCGATATTCCTTCCTCCGATGATGCCTAACTTTCCATCTGTAGTGATTATCTTGTCATGGAGGCGGTTATGCCAGGTCCAGGGCTTAAATGGCTTAAAGGTTTCGTAGTACCTTAATTCAATGTTTTCATGCGATGCCAGTGCATAACGGACACTGCTTAATTGACCTCTGAGTCCATGAGAAATCCCATCCAGAAGGATTCTAACTTTGACACCCCGGTCAGCAGCTTCGAACAAGGCTCCAAGAATAAGTTCAGTAGATTTTCCTTTTCCAAAAGCGTAGTAGGCAATATCGATTGAATGCTGGGCTTCCTGGATCATTCGCATTCGGGCTAGTCCCGATTCATAACCATCTTCAAGAAGCAGGACACGATCCACGGTGGATTCCTTCTCCCCCATATATTCACTTATATGTTTAATCGGCCTATCTTCTTCTTTTTCCTTGAGGAAGTAGAAAAGGACCACTGCCGTCACCACTATATACAGGAAATATAATAGAAGAACGAGCAGAAATCCTTTAATCATCGTTTGTGCAGTCATAACGCTCTCCCCCTTTACATTTTATTACTATTCGTAATAAGTACGGACTCTATTCAACATCTTCAAGCTTAAATAAACCCTCTGACTAGTTAGCCAGAGGGTTTATTTCATTTCCTATAGTGACCATTTACCTGTCTTAGGACCGAAAGCATGATCCTGGGTGGAACTTGGAACATTTATTTTTCTTTTAAATGTGACAGAGTCGTGAACATGAAAGCAGTTGCATAATATATATATAGAAGGAGGGATTTCATGCTTAAACGACCTGATAAGATAAGTATTTTCAATTATTGTTTTGCATTAGGTGTTTCCGAAGTGTTCTTTTTATCTAGCTTTTATCTTTCCATTCTAGACGTTTCATTATTTGCTTTAGCTTTACCATTTTCCGCTTTATTTCTATTAGTCTCCTTATACCTATTCCTTCGAACAAACAAAGCTGCAAAGACTTCACACAATCAAGAAGAACGAAGAAGGGAAATTTATGCTTTCTATCATCAAACTTTCGGGATCTTCACAATCATTTTTTTCGTTTTGCTCTTTGTTGCTTTAGCGTATATCCCCTTGCTGCAAAACGGAGGACATGTCTATATACTTTATTGTTTACCCATGGCGCTATTTTGTTTGATTCCTTCGATTACCTCGTACAAGGGAATGAAATTATACAAACTGGAATCTGACAAGAACTTAACCAAAATCTAATCTGGTTATACATGGCCCTAAAGTGGATCCTCTTGGAATCCGAAAGCTTTAGTGCTTTTTTTATTTCACTTCAGTCATTTTACCAAGCCTTCAAGTCCCTAGATACGGCCTGGATAACGGGCACCGGCAGCAAAGCCTTTCGTTTTGCCCAAGATCTGCTTTGAAATAACTTCAAGATTTAATGAAAATGAATTGAACTTCATGTCCGTTAGGTCGAATTTCGTTTACGTTCTTTCTATGTTTTTTAGTTGAATGTATAGGTAAAATGAGGATATAATAAAGATAACTATCATATATAAAAAAAAGACACTGGTAAAAACCAGCGTCTTAATGAACAGCAAACTGCATAAAGAGCAGCGGCTTTCTGTGGTAAGTCAGTAGCTACTCGATCAAGAAAGTAACCCTTTTCCTACATACATCTGGCCGGATGGTATGGAGGGGGTTACTTTTTTAATGTAACCGCGATTACTGCGACGATTAAAGAGGCGAATGAGATCATAAGCATCAAACCGTCCATTATAGAAATCACCAGCGACACCCCCTTTCTTAAAGGAGTCACCGCTGCCCACTATACCAAATTGCTGTCCATTTACTATTATATCTGTATTTACTTGTTATTTATAGAAAAATATAGATATATTTAATTTCAGTATGTTTTTTTAAAAATCCCACTAAAGAACAAATTTCACCTGATTTACCCCTTATTCTTCTACTACACGGCCATCTTTATAAAGTGTCTTTTTGTCGATGTCTTAATGTAACTAACCTAGTTCTTTCGTTACACAACAAAAAGGTTGCCGCAGCAACCTCACTTATTGATGGATAGTACCTTCTTCTCCATTAAATCCTGGTTACTTATAACCTTTTAAAAAAGAATAACAATAGTCAAAATTATTACCCCGATAAATAATAAAGGTCCGATGCCTGAACTATACACGAAGTATATAGTAATGTGGCGGAAAACGATCACAACAAGAAATAAGAGTAACAGGATACACAAAATAATGATTAGAGCGGCATTTTTATTCCGATACAAAGTAACCAGCCCCATTTTCAAATCTTTATTTATACTAAAGAATAGGAAAATCAAACCATAGTAGATATTAGTAATAATTAGAATAAACAATACAGATTCATTCCGTTAAGAAACAATATGCCACCCACATTTTGTACTATTCTGTGAATATTGAAATATAACTTGCCCAGAAACCATAATAAAAAGGTTGCCGCAGCAACCCTGATTTTTGAAGTGGTTCATTCAGGTGGTAAAAAATACACTATTAGCTATATAACTTAAAAACCCTGAAGCTCATTAACAGTTACAAATGTATATCCTTCGTTTGATAACAATTTTAATACACCTTCAATCGCTTGAAGTTCTTTACCCGTATCATCATACATGGGATGCATTAATATAATCGAACCTGGTTTAATATGATCCTTCACATAATTTACTTTGTCAGAAGCAGAATTGTAATAGCTATCTGGCTCAATATTCCAGGTTATAGTGTCCCTATCATTTTTATTTAAGTAATAAGGCAAGCCTACAAGTTTTTTTCCGTTTGGTGGTCGAACGTCAATTTCACCCTTATATCCGAAGTTTTGAATTAATTTATCCGTTTTCTCGATTTCCTCTTTGATATAGGAGGACGATTTAAAAACCATTCGCTTGTGAGAATAGGTATGATTTCCAATTTGATGTCCTGCTTCTACAATTTTTTTAGCTTCCTCTGGGTATCTTTCTATTTCGTTACCGATTAGGAAGAATGTAGCCTTTACATTGTATTTATCTAATAGTGGTAGAATCTGATTTACATTCTTCGATGGACCATCATCAAAAGTTAGAGCAACCACTTTTTGATTTGTCTCGACTTTTGCTGTTAACCCTCCGAATAATTGGTGTGTTCTAGAATTCATTAATTTATATGTACTAAATAATAGAATAAAAACTAACAGTATTCCGATTCCAATAAATATTAATTTCTTTTTCATAAATACAACCTTTCTTTCTAAAAGTTTTTTTAATTATTTATTATAACAAAAACCGTTCCCCACACTTAAACAGCTATTTTTAATATCTAACCTTCTTTAGTTCAAAAAGAAAAAGGTTGCCGCAGCAACCCCTCTTTTTAAACTCAAGTACTCCTTAAGTAACGAAGAACCTGAAAAACATACTTCCACTTACCTATCACAATCTGGGATCCACAGGATCCGATTCCATGGCCAATGTTCCTAGAACACATTCATGGACTCTCTCTATCGATTCACCTTTTACATATCTTTGAATGCCTTCGATTCCCAGCGAAAATTCTCTCAGCGCTAGTTTTTGCTTTTTGCCTGTATTCCTGCTTTTCAGCCGCTCAAGATTTTTCGGTAGCAAGTAGTCCATTCCATAAATAATGTTAAGGTACTTTCTTCCCCTTACTTTAATTGCGGGCTGCAATAGCTTGCCTTTATTTCTTGAAATGTAGAATTCCGGCTTGATTACAATGCCTTCATGGCCTTCGCTTGTGATATCCTGCCACCATTTAATGACATCTTCTTCACTTGCTTCACTCGTGATTAGTTTGTATTCCGTTTCTATAAATAAACTAGATCGGATTGCAAACTCCCTGTTCATCTCCATATGCCATGTATGTGGCTGATCAAAAAAGGTTTCATTGCTATGAGCAAGCACGTGGAATGGAGCGATTTGTATAGAATTTATATCTTCAATCTCCCAGCAATACTTTTGAAAGACTTCTTTAAAAGTATAGGCATTTTCAAGTTTTTGCTCATACTCTTCCAACCATCCTTTTAACTCCATATTCTCACGAGCTGCTTCCGCTATTTTTTCCTTCAGCATCGTTCGATCAAGAATCGCATTTTCAGAAACGTGGGCATATTGGCTGCTGATGAGCTCTTTTGCCTTCAGGTTCCAGGGCATGATTTCAGCGTCCAGGAGCACATAGTCCGTATCGTACTTTTCAAAATAGCCGCTTTCATGCAAATCTTGATTGATTTTCAAGACCAGTTCTTCCTCCGTCGCGACGTCAAAGAAACGTCTGCCCGTTCTGGTATAAATAACTCCCAAAGATTCGATACCTGTATGCTTCTTAGCGGCTTCAGTATCTTTAAATAGAAAAAGAATCGCCCGGCTCCCCATATGTTTCTTTTCAGCAATCATGGTTTGAATCCCATGGCTTCTGTAATAATCGATTGCCTCTTTGGGATGCTCTAAATAATTTTCCAAAGAGGAGGGACTTGGTGTTGGACTCATTGTAGGCGGGATATAGATTAATTGTTCAATCGGTATCGTGAAATGTGATACCGTATCAATCGCAGGCTTTACAATATCCTGATGAATTTTAATCTCACCCATTTTTTCTGTCAATACTGAATACCCATTGATGAACTTGCCAATATTCGGCGGATTCAAACGGTTTTTCTCCCATTCTCTGAGAGGATTGTCATCGGCTCCTGAAAAATCTTGACTCGCTTGTACCGAAATGAATTCTCCCTCCGGATATCGAAAAGCTGTTAATGCTCCGCCAAAGACAACACCTTGATCGATGTTGATGGTATTGTTAATTAGCAGCGGTTGTGGCTTCGGATCATGTCCCCAGACAATCAGCGAGCTTTGCTTATGAGAAATATACCAATCTTTACGCACTGGCTTTCCTTTTTCATCAAATCCATTCGTATCACCGTAACGGCAGAAGTCACGAACAGCTTCAGACTGCTTTCCGATGAAAGCATCTTTGATTCCGGCATGAACACAAACTAAAGTCTGTACATCATTCTTGGTAAATACATAATGGGAAGGAGCTTGAAGGAGGAATTCTTTAAGTGTCTGTTTCGTTTCCTCTGCTTTTTCGCTTCCAAACTCCTCTTCGTACGCTTTAAATTCTTCTTCCACTTTTTCATCACCATGATTTAATGTTACGTCTCTTCCATCTAGCCATCTAGCAATTTTCCAGCCGTGATTGCTGTCAATCATATAGGCAACGTCCTTTTGAACATGTTCATAGAAAAAGAGCATCGTTTTAAGTGACTCTGGTCCTCTGCTCATGACATCCCCAATGGAAACAAACTTTCGACCTTCAGGGTGAAGATAGAGGCCTTCCTCATTTTTTTGATAGCCTAGTTTTTCAAGGACGAGGATCATTTCCTTATAGCAGCCATGAATATCCCCAATGATGTCGATCCCATTCTGGATGTCTTTTTCAATTGGATTTGTACGTCTGCTTACCTGAATATCTTCTGTTCCCTTTAACGTGTAAAGAGACGAATACCCTTCTTTTTTTAGGACGCGCTTTTCCCTTTTGAACGTCTGGTATTGCTGTTTAATACGTCTTTTTCCTCGTGGATGTTCTCTTTGTTCATCTCTGACAAGCAGATCCTCTTCAGGTATATCCAGAACAATCGATAGGATTGGGACATTATTTTTTTGAGCTAAAGAGATATATCTTTTCCGATCATCTGGGTGAAGATTGGTCGCATCAATAAAGGTTAATTTATTTAAACGGCATCTTGCTTCAATGACGGAATCCATCATGGAAAATGCTTCGCCTGAAATGGACTGGTATTCATCCATCAGATTGTCCGCTTCATCCTTTGGTCTGCCCCGCCAATCAATAAATTCAATATCACTCACCAATACCCGAAAGGCATCTGAACTAACGACCTCTGAAGGCAGAATCTCTTCTTTTTCAATCATGCTTTTTAACCATGTTGACTTACCGCTATTGGATGGTCCAATCAGCAAGACAATTCCTGCATGGGGCAATACGATTTGCATAGTTAGTCCTCCTTTCTTTCGAACACACACATTTGTGTCGGATAACCATATGTATCATGCTCTTCACCAATTCCTTCAAATTTAAGGCTATAGATATCAGAGTGATTTCGCTCTGTACACCACTGACGAAATTCAGCTCTTGTCCACTCAAAACGATGATCGTTGTGTCGAAGAACATCCTCCATATCGTATACCTCGTTATATTCACGGTTTGGCGTTGTAATAATCAGGGCATTCGGTTGATAGTCATGTAATATCGTATCCAGCACCTTAGGCAGACGGTACTCGTCGATATGCTCGATGACTTCGCACAAGATAATGACATCCTTATTCTTCAATCTTTCATCATAGTAGAAGAGTGAGCCCCATAGTGTTTCAGGAACCACAAATTTCTCTTTATTCTTCACTTTCTCGAATCGTCCCAAGGCTTTAATGGCAGCAGTTTGGGACGGCTCAACAGCCAGGATTTCTTTTATCCCTTCTACAAAACCAAGGCGTACTGAAAGTTTCCCTTCACCAGAGCCGAAGTCCACGATGCTTCTTGGATTCATTTGACTGACTGTATCAACGATTTTTTCATAGCGAAGATCATTCAGCCGAACCTTGCTTTCTTTTTCTTCCTTCTTCTCTTCAGGTTTCCTGTTCTCGACGATGCTGTATACTTCCTTAAATCTAAGTGATTGGCGATAGATATAATCTCGCATCGGATGATCCTTTAGCCACCCGTCTCCATATCTCTCAAGCTTTTCAATTTCTTTTTCATCAATGTAGTAGTGCTTATAGTTATCGATTACCGGAATCAATACAAACAAATGCCTTAACCCGTCTTGTAGTGTTTTCATTCCTTTTAGCGAAATGTACCTTGCTGAGCTTTTATCTTTAATTTGGAAAGAGTACTCAATTTCCGGACGGGTTATCGTCACTTCATAACCAATCGGCTCAAATAAATCCTTTAATTGGTTATCAGAAAGAGAAGAAACCACAGGGCCAAACTCGAACTGAAACGAAAACGGATGATTCACCCACTCTGTATGCTCTTCCTTCGGCTGACCGTTCAAAGCTGTCCCCAGTGCAGACCTAATCAATGAACAAAAAATGCTGCTTACCGCAAACTCCCGATCATTTATGTAATGAGTAATGTCATAGGAATTGGAATTGCCTTTTACCAATTCGATCGGGTCAGGTGTAACAAAAATCGTCGCTTCCAGTTCTGTTTCTGTAAACTTGCTATAAAAAAGGCGCACTAAATGGCCTTTATGATTTCTCTCATATAAATTACTCGGGTTCTTAGACAATAAATAAGATATAGCTTGTACATTGTCGCCCGAAGCCTGAATCGTTAACTGCATTTGGAACACTCCTTTCAAACACTTCATTCATTAAAAAAGCTAAAGTAAAAGTCTTTCTTAATTTCCTATTATAACAACCTAATATTACCACATAATGAAGACTTATCAGCATCAACTACGACATTATACTCTGATAGGGAGCATCTTTTAGAAGCATGTAAAAATAGGCTCTGGTCATGAGGAAGGAATTTTTATTATCTAATGGAATATTTATTACCTATCATAAAAAAGATTCGGAGTTGAAGAGAAAAGAATGAAAAAAATACATATTATCGGTGCTTCAGGTTCAGGAACTACAACTCTCGGAAAAGCATTATCAAACTCCATATCGACAGTTCATTTTGATACAGATGATTATTACTGGCTGCAAAAGTTTGGTGATAAAAGAGAAGTAAACGAAAGAAAACAAATACTCCGAAAAGATTTATTAACTTATGATGATTGGATACTATCGGGTTCCTTATGCGGGTGGGGTGATGAATTTATAAGTTATTTTGATTTAGTTATATTTTTATGGATTCCAAAAAATATAAGAATAGAAATGCTGCAGAAAAGAGAGGCACAAAGGTATGGCAAGGAAATTTTAGTTGGAGGCAGCCAATTCGATCAATATAATAACTTTTTAGAGTGGGCCTCCCTATATGACGAGGCTGGAATGGAAGTCAGGAGCAAGCATTCACATGAACAATGGATGTCAGGCTTAACTTGTCCTTTATTAAGGATTGAAGGAGATTATACAGTTCAGGAAAGGGTGGAATTTGTTTTAGAGTATGTGCAAAATCTGCGAATGAATTAATTCGTCCTTCAGAAAGATAATCCGACCGTTGCAGGATAATTCGGCCTTTGCGCCATTTATTCGTCCTTCAGAAAGATAAGCCGACCGTTGGGCAGGATAATTCGGCCTTTGCGCCATTTATTCGTCCTTCAGAAAGATAATTCGACCGTTGAGCTGGATAATTCGGCCTTTGCGCCATTTATTCGTCCCTCAGAAAGATAATTCAACCGTTGCAGGATAATTCGGCCTTTGCGCCATTTATTCGTCCTTCAGAAAGATAATTCGACCGTTGAGCTGGATAATTCGTCCTATCATCCTTGTAATTGAACAAATAATCCCCATCTACTTAACAGAGGGGGATTTTTATTTTTCATAATGCCTTTATTCACTTTACTGTGGCTGGGACTAAAAATTTGATACTATATGAAAATATGTAAGGAAGAAAGAATCCTATAACGAATGGATCCGTCACCGATATACATATAAACTCTTAATAGTATCCATAGCCCCCTCCTTACGTATTGATATATCGAAATGCTCTACTCATTATCGTTGGCACTACTGAAGCGTGATTTTCCTCCGGTGCTATATACAGTTTTACTTCTAATTGTTCCATCGATTGCAAACTAATAAATAATTGATTTGCATCATCCACCATAAATGTCTCTTCACTTCCAACAGTGATTAACAGCTTCCTATTCTCATGTGTTACAGCGTTCTTATAATATTGCTCTGCATACGTGAATAGCTCGTGGTCATTCCACCAGATCGAAGGGCTCGATGCTAAATAATATTGAAAAAGGTCTGGACGTTTAAATAAGGTCCAAAGTACAAACAAGCCTCCTAACGAATGGCCAAATAACGCCTGTTTTTCTACGTCCACTTGGTATTTTTGTGTAACTACTGGCATTAATTCTTGTTCCAAAAAAGCAAGAAATCTTTCAGCACCACCATGTATCCCAATATCTCTTCCTTTTAGTCGCTCTGGGTAAATATATTGTGCTGCTGGAGGAGTGAATTCATAAAATCTTCGCTCGTTTACCTCTTCATTTACTCCATGATGGCCAATCCCTATAACGATGGCCGGTGAAATAAATGTTTTCGGTGCATTTCTCGATTGTAGCTTTACAACATCACGTCCAAATTGAAAATACGCATGACCATCCAACAGATAATAAACAGGAAATCCTTTTTCTGGTGGGGCTACTTTCGGTAGAGATACTTTCACGTCATACGTATATTCCATTATTTTTGATTCTATTTGCCAAAGTTCTGTTTCGTCTAACTGAATTTTATCAGCCAACTCTCATTCCTCCATTAATGTTTCATATCCATAGCAAACTGGTGAGCCATTTTCCTCATCGATCATAATTTTCGCATCAATCTGGAATACTTGTTTCATTACTTCTTGTGTTAAAATCTCTTTCGGTGTTCCAACAGTAATAATTTCCCCATCCTTCATGGCAATAAGCTCATCTGAAAACCGAGCTGCATGATTTATGTCATGAAGAACCATCACGACTGTACAATGATGTTTTTTATTAAGTTTATCCACAATTTTCAGCACTTCAAGCTGATGGGACATATCTAAATAAGTAGTTGGCTCATCGAGTAGCAAAATGTCTGTTTCTTGTGCTAAAGCCATCGCAAGCCAAACTTTCTGTCGTTGTCCACCTGACAATTGATTGATTTCTCTTGACCGAAATTCACTCGTCTTCGTTATCTTCATCGCCCATTCAATGACTTCTAAATCTCTTTTCGAAAGAGTGCCTGCTCTTTTTCGGTGCGGAAAACGGCCATATGATATAAGCTCTTCCACTTTTAATTGCGGTGGAGCTTCAGGGTTTTGTGATAGCAGTGCTAACTGCTTGGCAATTTCTTTTGTTGAGATTGCTTGCATATTTTGTTCCTGCAAAAATACTTTACCACTTTTTTGTTTTAGGATTCTTCCCACCGTTTTTAATAGCGTAGATTTCCCACATCCATTTGGCCCGATAATGGTAGTAATTTTACCTTCTTGTATCGATGTACTCAAATTCTTGAAAACGGTTTGCTTCTCATAACCAGAACATAATTGTTCTACACGTAATACAGCGTTTGTCATTGGGACCTCCTATACTCTAGATCTCGCTAATAAATATAAAAAGTACGGAATACCAATAATGGATACAACAATTCCAACAGGCAGCTCTGATGGCTCAAATAATGTTTTTGCAAAAAAATCTGAAAAAACAAGTAAAAACATGCCAACAACTGCACTTGTCGGAACTACATAGCGGTGGTTAATTCCGACTAATCTTTTGGCAATATGCGGTGCTATTAATCCGATAAAACCAATACTTCCTGATACCGATACACAAGCACTTACAATTCCTATACTGCTTAACAACAAAATGGATTTTTCTTTTTCAACTCTTATCCCTAAGCCTTTCACACTAGATTCCTCTAATTGAAAATAATTGAGTAAGTGACTTTTTTTATAAATTACAAATCCCAAAATCGCAATCCACGGTATGATAGAAATAACAAATGACCAGTTGGCACTATAAATACTACCTGCGCTCCAAACTGCCGCCATTTCATAATCCTGAGCTTTCATTTTCAGTGAAATATATAGTGACAATGCACCAAAACCACTGCTTATAGCAATCCCTGTTAAAATGAGTCTTTGCATATCTAAAACGCCATTTCTCCATGAAAAAAGATAAATTAATCCCGCCGCTGCAGCCCCGCCAACAAAGCCAAAAAGTGGCATTATCAAAATAGAAAACCAGCTATCTCCTAATCCATTACTATAAGATATTTGAAAGAAGAACATAAAAATAACGATCGCTGCCCCAGCACCTGCATTAATCCCTAAAATACCTGGATCTGCTAAGTCATTTCTCGTTACGCCTTGCATTACAGTACCTGCTATACCTAGGCCAATCCCTACCAATGCTGCAATGACAATACGAGGCAAACGAAATTCGAAAATAACTAAATCATATTTTTCATTTATATCTATCCGAAGAATTGTTTTTATAATATCCATTACGGACATATCAAATGCTCCGTTGGTAATATGAAAGTAAAAGGCAATACATGTTAATCCTATAAAAACGAACATCGTTGTGATGAAACGACCTAATTCCCCTTTACCCATGACGTTCTCCCCCTCTTGTTCGAATTAAATAAAGAAAGAAAGGGACACCAATAATAACTGTTACTACACCAATAGGCGTTTCAAACGGGAAATTAATAAATCGACTGATTACATCACATAATGCTAGAAAGGTGGCACCTATTACTGCCGAACATGGGATAACAAAACGGTAGTCCATACCGACGATAAAACGTGTAAGATGTGGAATGACTAAACCAACAAAAGCAATTTTCCCGACTAGTGCAACCGCCGTTCCAGTCAAACATACAACAGATAACATACTGATTATTTTCACCCATTTTGTTCGCTGCCCTAAACCAACTGCAATATCATCACCTAACGAGGAAATCGTCACTGACTTAGCAATGCATAGAGCAAGTAAAAGCCCCAATATACCAAAAGGAATGGAAAGCCATAACATTTCAGGATTCACAGTATGTATTTTCGCGTTATACCAGACGCTGACGCTTTGTGAAACTTGAAAATACATCGCAACAGCTGTGGCAACACTACTTAAAAATGTCCCAATAATTGTTCCAATAATCGCTAGCCTAACTGGTGAGAAACCGTCTTTTAAAAGGGAAGCAAATCCGAAAACTAAACCTGCTCCAATAGCAGAACCAACCATTGATAATAAAATCATTTGATAATTCGGTAGACCAGGAAAAAATACCATTGCCAGCGTAATAACAAATGCCGATCCGTCATTTACACCCATTATCGATGGGTCAGCAAGATAATTGCGTGTAACACCTTGCATCACAGCACCCGAAATAGCTAAAAATGCTCCAACACATAAAGCAGCGATTACACGTGGTAATCGCGATGTTATGATAATATTGTGGTCAACATTACCCTTATCGAATTGTGTAATCGCATGCCAAACAGTTAATGCATCAATATCCTTTGCACCATATAAGACGGATAAAGCAATTGCCAGTACGATGAACAGTGGAGAAGTTATAAGAATAATAGAAGCTATCCAATTTGTTTTGTTCATTTCAATTCATCGCACCTTATTTTTAATTCAGTAAGTTTTCAATTGCAGCGTCTAAGAATTTCACTTTTGACCAAGCTGTTCCACCTTGTGCTAATGGGTCAATTGCATTCACAAATACTTGATCGTTTTTAACTGCTTCGATGTTTTTGAAAATTGGATTATCTAATAAATCATCAAGAGCAGTTAGATTGTCAGTATTTTCACTTTTATCAAACTGTACGAAAACATAATCTGGATTAATATCGGCTAAAGCTTCTAATGATAGCTCTGCCTGTGCCTTTGTTTGCGTAATAATTTCTGGAACTGTTGCACCTAAGTCTTCATAAATAACTGGATTTAAATATACATCTGCTGGGTATACACAAACACTTCCTGCACGAATACGCAGCACTAAGATCGTTTTATCTTTCAATGATTCCCCAATCTTCTCTTTCGCCTCAGCAGCCTTTGTATCATAGTCGGCAATGATGGTATCCGCTTCTGATTCTTTCCCTGTTAATTGACCTAATAACTGCAAATTCTCCTTCCAATTAGTAGAAATATGAGAGTATGGAATCATTGTCTCTATTTTGTTTAATTGTTCCGAAACATCCTCAGTGAATTTAGATGAGCCTAAAATAACATCCGGATCTAATGCTAAAATCGCTTCATTATTCGGGGCAAATTTATCCCCTACTAATGCTGCACCATCTAAGTCAGTTGCTAAATAAGTTGGAATTGCATCTGCAATAGCTAATACCCCGGCAGGCTTCACACCTAAAATCGCTGCATCCTCCATCGATTCAAGACTTGCTGCAACAATATTATTTACTTTTGCTGGTAAAACATAATCTTCCCCAAGATATGTAATTGTTTGTTCAGTAGCATCTTCTCCTTGTGCTGATTTCTCTGTACCTGCAGTCTCCTCTGTTGTAACCGAAGTTGTAGCTGCTTCCTCTTCCTGTTCACCACATGCCGCCAAACTTAAAGCTAAAAGTGTTGATGCCCCAATCAATCCATACTTTTTCTTCGTCATTGTAAAATCTCTCTCCTTAATAAAATGATAGAATTAGGCCTAACTAACTTTTTATTGATAATGATTATCAATATCAATGATAATCTAAAGATGACCGTTCCGCAATTATATTTTGAAAAAATAAATATTCTAATACTTAACTAAAAGTAATAAAGGCGTTGTTTCATGTAATAAAATTATAAAAAGTCACAACAAAAAGAAGTGAAGATGCAATCAGGTTATGACATCTTCACTTCTTTTTTGTTTGTTTGTGTGTAAATTACTTAGCCTTGCAAACCACCTTCTACCTTCTCTTTTCACTTAACATGTAGTTTCTCTAAAAATAATCAACTATATAGAGGCTAGTGTTCATCTACAGTGAATCCTTAAGCTCCTTAGAGATAGTAGAAAAATAATCCATGACAAATAAGCGAAATTGCTTAGCAACTGGTGTAAAGTATCGCTTTTCCGACCATCCCAATCCAATCGTCCTTTGGCAAGCAGGTTCTGTTATTCGAATTTTATGTGACAGCGACCCGGTTTGGTGCAGCCAAGTTAACTCTGATACAAAAGCGACACCTAAGCCCCTTCTGACAAGGTCTGAGATAACAGCCGGCTCATCACCTTCAAATGCAATATTCTGAATAAATCCAGCTTCTTGGCAAAATTGATCCGTTAAGTTGCGGAATCCAAAACCTGTGTTCATGCTAATGAACGCTTCGTCTTTCACTTCATTAAGATGAATGCACTCCCTCCCTGCTAGTCGATGATTGGGAGGCACAATCAAAAATATTTCTTCCGTTATCAGCGGTTCCCACTTAATATCGGGGCCTTCAATCGGAACGGACGAAATGCAATAATCAATCTCCCCTTCAATAAGCAATTGTTTCATGGAAGATACAGATTTAAGAAATTGTTGAAAACGAACATCTGGATATTCTGATAAAAATGTCCCCAGCAAATCAGGCAGCACTCTTGGAATGGTAACAGCCAACGTAATATTCTTTTGATCCTGGTCCGCTAATTCCACAATCTCGCGCCTTCCTTCATTTAATTCTGCAAAAGCTCGTTCGACACGGTTCAAGAATATCCTTCCGGCCGCATTCAACCTTATTTTTCGATGTTCCCGATCGAACAACGCCACTCCCAAATCTTCTTCAAGACGAGAAATGGTTTTACTGAGAGACGGCTGAGCAATTTGAAGTTGCTCCGCAGCCTTCGTCATATGTTCTAGGCGTGCTACGGTTTGAAAATACTGCAGCTGTAACATTTCCATTTTTATCACTCGTTTCGTATAGATTCAAATCTATTATTATATAACTAATTATGTATTATACAGTATTTAAAAAAGCCCTTATGATGAAATAATCTCATTTAGTTAGAAAGGGCAGGCTCATTAATGAAAGGATTACAACTCGTACTTCAAGACATAAAAGCAATGTGGAAACATAAACACGGAAGAATCGCCTTGATTTTTCTTTTAGTCGTTCCATTGATTTACTCAGGTTTCTTTTTAGCAGGGTATTGGAATCCTTACGGTAAGTTGGATCAGCTACCTGTTGCAGTGGTCAACCTCGATACAGGATCCGAAATGGACGATAAGCCAATCGAGGCAGGAGATGACTTTGTTAAACAATTGAAGAAGCAGAAAGAATTGGACTTTCACTTTGTATCGGCAAAGGCGGCAGATACAGGACTTAAAGAGGGCACCTACTATATGGTTGTCACGATTCCAGATGATTTTTCTGAAAATGTCACCACTTTAATGGATGAAAAACCGGAAGCCGCTAAACTTTTATATAAAATTAATCCGGGTAAAAACTTCGTTGCCTCACAAATTAGTACAACTGCAGTTGAAAAAATGACCACCAAAATCAATGCCAGCATCACGAAAGGCTATTCAGAAGGCATTCTTTCCAAATTCCAAGATGTTTCTAAAGGCTTAGCAGACGCCGGAAATGGAGCCGAGGAACTTCATCAAGGAACTGTCGATGCGAAAAGCGGCAGTGAGAAATTAACAGATGGAATTCAGAGATTAAATGATGGTGCCCAGAAGCTACGTACAGGAAGCACCCAGCTTTCGGACGGAGAAGAAGCCTTATCTACTGGCGCGGAAGGTCTAACATCAGGTTCCCAGACCTTGTATACCGGCATGAAACAGCTAACAGATGGACAACAAACATTAGAAAATGGTATGAACAAGGTGAGCAAGGGAGTTAAAGACTTGTCAGCTGGCAATGCAAAATTGGTTCAAGGACAGGAACAGGCGGAAAGTACAGCAAGTACCCTTAAGAAGCAATTGGATGCATATGCCCAAAGTCATCCCGAAGCAAAGCAAGATCAAAACTTCAAGCAAATCCTTGCCTTATCTGATGGATTATCCAATGCGGCCACTACTTTAACCGCTGGGCAAAAGCAATTGGGGCAAGGAGCGGCAAAAGTGGCAGATGGGCAAGTCACCCTTCAGGCTGGTATGAAAACGTTTGGTGATAAAATGGCGCTGGCTACCTCAGGTGCTAAGCAATTAAACGAGGGAGCAAGCCTTTTCACAAACGGATTTATAAAATGGACAAGTGGCTTTTCCACTCTAAACACCGGAATCACTTCACTTGCTGGCGGAAGCAGTCAACTAGCCAGTGGATCAACGGAACTTCTGGATGGACTTGCTTCACTAGAAACGGGCTCAAACAAGTTATCTTCCAAACTTAATGAAGCCGCGGATAAAACAGCAAGCCTTCAGTACAGCGATTCTACCACTTCGATGTTCTCTGAACCTGTGCAATTGGTCCAATCCAATCTTTCGGAAGTTCCAAACTATGGAACCGGAATCGCTCCTTACTTTCTGTCTCTAGCCTTTTATGTAGGCGGCATTATGGCTTCCAATATCCTGCCGCTAGGCCGTAGACAGAATCTTAAGGTTACCGGAACCGTTCATTTTACAAATAAATTAGGGCTAGTTTATGTAATCGGCTTGATTCAGGCACTTCTCGTGGATGCAGTTGTGCTCCTTGGATTCCATTTACATGTGGCTAGCGTTCCTGTATTCATTCTATCAAGCATCATCGTTTCATTTACCTTCATGACTTTCATACTTATGCTGGTAACCGTATTCGGAGTCGTCGGCAAATTCGCAGCCGTGACCCTTCTTGTATTTCAATTAGCCACTTGCGGTGGAACTTTCCCGGGTGAACTTGGAATGTCGATCTTAACACAAATCGGTCAATTTTTACCTATGGCTCATTCCCTTCAGGAGCTACAAGAAGTCATTTCATTAGGCGGCTGGTCAAACTTACAGACCCAGATTTGGATTTTACTTGCCTATCTCGTTTCTGCAGCAGTAATTGGCTGGATTACGAGTCATATCCAGCATGCAAAGGTGAATTCAGAAGATATAGCGTCATAACCTAAAAAGCAGTGCCATTCGATTAGAAATGGCACTGCTTTTTTATCTCTCCGCTTTTACTTGCAAAAAAAACATGATCACAAGCATATTCCGAAAAGGAAACCGCCATGACCATGCCTTAATCTATAACTTATTCTAAAATGATTATCTGTACCATTTAGTCATTCAGACATTACTTGTGATTAAGCAGTCTGATCAGCTTTTTCAGCTGGCTTATCTTTTGCCGGCCATGCACGCTTAATGAATAATGCCAAAATCAGCGCCACAGCTGCGATAAAGGTAGACACAAAGAAGGAAAAGTTAATTCCATCCAACATGGCCTGCATCCCGATTTGGGCCTGCATTTGATTCATCATCTCAGTAGTAGGCTGACCTGTTAATTTGCTCATCGCTTTAGTCATAAGATCCTCACCAGTCGAAGCTGACCGGTTAGACATGACCGTAACAAGTAGTGCTGTACCGATTGCTCCGGAAACCTGGTTCAGCGTGTTATTCATCGCTGTACCATGCGGATTCATACGGGCTGGGAGCGAGTTTAAACCATTTGTCATGATAGGCATCATTGCCATCGACAACCCGAATGACCGGATTGAAAACAATAGTACTATGTGTGTATATGATGTATCCATTGTCAGCTTACTGAAGAAATACGTCGTAATCACCGTGATAAGCAAACCAAGAGAAGCAAGAATACGCGCTCCGAACTTATCAAAGAGTTTGCCTGTTATTGGTGACATAATTGCCATTAAGAGAGCACCTGGAAGCATCAATAATCCCGAATCGAACGGGGAAATGCCTCGGACCGTTTGAGTGTACAACGGCATTAAGATCATCGCTGAAAACATTGCCATATTTAGTACGATCGAAATGGTTGCAGATAAAGCAAACATTGGATGTTTAAAAATCTTGAATTCAAGCATCGGTGTTTCCATTTTAAGCTGGCGTGTAATGAAAAGGACCAGTGAAACGGCACCAACAATTAATGTTCCGTATACCAAAGGGCTATCCCAGCCCTTGCTGCCTGCTGAGCTAAATCCATACAACAGGCCGCCAAAGCCTAAGCTTGATAAAATGACAGATAGAATATCAATTTTGATATCAACTTTTTCTTTCTTGTCTTTAAGTTTAAAGAAACCAAAAATTAGTATAAGTAAAGCAAGAGGAGTAATAAAGTGGAAAAGCATTCTCCAATCATAGTGTTCGATAATCCAGCCTGAAAGCGTCGGCCCGATAGCAGGAGCAAACATCATGACTAAACCAAACAATCCCATCGCCGAGCCGCGTTTTTCAACAGGGAAGGCAGTTAAAAGAACGTTCATTAATAATGGCATCATAATCGCCGAACCAGCAGCCTGAACCATCCGCGCGCCTAATAACAGCGGGAATACGTGTGCTACACCTGCAACAATCGTCCCGATTGAAAATAACAGCATGGCTGTCAAGAACAGATTACGCACCGAATATTTTCTTATTAAGAAGGCGGTTGTAGGAATCATGATTCCGTTCACCAGCATGTATCCTGTTGTCAGCCATTGGACCGTAGACGTCTCAATTCCAAGGTCTGTTTTAATTGATGGTAGTGCAATATTCAAAAGGGTCGAATTCAGTATGGATATAAATGCCGCGACCATTAAAATAATCAGGATACCATATGAGCCCTTTTTTTCAGTAATTTGAGCAGTACTCACTTTTTATCTATTCCTCCATTCAAACTAATAGTTCATTTTATTGTACGACTGGTATAATCCAATCTGCATAAAATCTATAATATACCTCTAGTTCAATTTTTGCAATAAAAATTTACTGGTTTAAATAAGGGTTTGTACTGTAATAGAAAATAGAGTACGATTACATTTATACAGGCAGTATAATGGAAATTAGGTGATTTGATGAATAATCGAAGACAGAATGTCATCGATACAGCTCATAAGCTGTTTATTGAAAAAGGATATCAAGCCACGTCCATCCAGGACATTTTAGACGGCAGCGGCATTTCTAAGGGTACATTTTATAATTATTTCCCTTCGAAGGGTGAATTATTTATAGCTATATTCCGTTCCTACCATAAGAAGATTCACCAAGCCCGTGAAGAACTATTAATTGGTCAAGATTTAGCCGATATTGAAATTTTTATTAAGCAGTTGGAACTGCATATGATGGTGAACAAACAAAGTAAATTACTTATCCTGATCGAAGAAGTGCGTGTGTCTAACGACGATGAATTAAAACAATTCATCAACCGAATCCAATTATTAAGCATACGCTGGGTGTATAGTCGGTTCCTCGATATATTTGGGGAAACCAAAAAACCGTATCTGTTAGATAGCGCCATTCTCTTTCTTGGGATGATGACCCACTTGAATCATTTTAATTATAAAGCCAAAACTATCAGTTCACCGGAAATAAAAGTCATCCGTTACTGCATGAACCGAATCGTCCATATAGTCAATGAGGTAGCTGAAAGCGGAGAGCAGATTCTTGACCCAGAGCTAATTGATACATGGATTCCTAATTTCAGGTGCAATCTTCATACCAGCCACAATGATCTGATGCAATCCACCTTGGCATTGAAAAAAGCAACAAACAAAGCTCTACCTTGCAGCGAAGATCGAGCCAAAGCAATTGAACTGATTGATTTCATCCATGAAGAGATAACGCAATCCAGCAAACCACGCCAATTTTTGATAGAAAGTTTGCTGAACACCTTAAAAACCCAATACGCAACAATTGCCCAGCAATATGTTGAAAATTTCGAAGAAAATATCAACTTCTGCTTGAGCCAATTAGAACAAGAAATATAAAGTCTGATGAAAATGAATGGGCTAACCTAAAAACTAAAGACAAAGAAAAAACAGTATGTTATTGAACACATACTGTTTTTTCTAATTTATGAAATGATGGAAAGTCGATTTATTTGTAACGACGGACGAATTATCTCTCTGAAGGTCGTATTATTCCTGGCCACGGACGAATTATCTCTCTGAAGGTCGAATTATTCCTGACCACGGACGATTAATCTCTCTGAAAGTCGATTTATTCCTGGCCACGGACGAATTATCTCTCTGAAGGTCGAATTATTCCTAGCCACGGACGAATTATCTCTCTGAAGGTCGAATTATTCTTGGCCACGGACGAATTATCTCTCTGAAGGTCGTATTATTCCTGACCACGGACGATTAATCTCTCTGAAGGTCGAATTATTCCTGGCCACGGACGAATTATCTCTCTGAAGGTCGAATTATTCCTGGCCACGGACGAATTATCTCTCTAAAGGTCGTATTATTCCTGGCCACGGACGAATTATCTCTCTGAAGGTCGTATTATTCCTGGCCACGGACGAATTATCTCTCTGAAGGTTGAATTGTTCCTGGCCACGGTCGAAAAATCGGAGGTGTTTTGCATGTGCAGAAATTGTGCATTCATGTGAAGGAAAATGGTCAGTTGTGGTTATCACTAAAACCAGTTTTCATCATCTGTAACCCACTTGCTATAAATTCCGTTTTCTCCATACACTCAGATACCCAACATTTTCCCACCCCGCTGCCACTGCTGCACTAAGATTTTCATCCTGCTCATAACCGACTATATGCTTGCCTACATGATTTTGACTGATTACATGAACAATATCTCTCCATATGGATGCAGCAGCATTTCCAGAGGAAAAAACATTTGATACGCCAATCGTGTCTCCACTGCCATTAGCAATAAAACCAGCAGTTATTTCATCTCCTTCTTTTGCATATACAACAACATCAGGCTGAAATAAGATATCCGGTAACAGAATGCCGTTTAAACCGGAAACCGATGTCCAGCACTGAAGTTCCTCTTCTGAGATGATTCTCCTGTATGTTGCCTTTTCAACATCTTCAACAATTGCAGGTTTATGGTAAATCCAACTGGCTTCATATAAAAGTTCAAAGTTATCTCCTAGTTTTAAGGATGAAAAACTGTCTTTAATAAACTCTGCTTGTGAGTCCTCTATAAAATTAAAGAATTCATCGTTACATACATCATTACTCAATGTAATGACATCGGGATAATAGGTCGGAGCTTTTTTATCCAAACCCCAGAGGTTATTTCCACTCCTAATTCGACATCCATGAAGTTTACTTATAATTCCGCACCAGACAACATTGTTCATTACAGCTAATTCTTGTTTTGATGTCAACTTACCCCTCCTCTTTATCTTCCTCTGAACAAACTACGCTTAATTATATTCGCTGTTATACATCGGAAAATCCTGTCAAACTCATATGTATAAAAAAAGTGTCTATCACTCTACCAGATGAAATTTAGTATAAAAATAAGGACGCCTACTTCTATAACGCTTTTAAACTTTCCAGTAAAAGATAAATCCCTGTAAAAATTAAAAGGATATATGTAAATATTCTAAATACCCTTTGGTTTAGCCGTTTGAAAATAATTTGACCTATATACAAACCCAGAAATACAATTGGAATTGCATAAAGACTTGATTCCCATATTACTTTGTTGGTTCCAGTAAAGATTATTTGGGTTATGAGACTGATGAAATAAATAAAGAGATAAAATGCTAAGGTAGTTGCTCTTAACTTTCCTTTTTCAGTATCTGTTCCTGTAAAGTAAAGCAATAACGGAGGGCCAGGCATACCGATACTTGTCGTTAAAACACCTGATATCCCGCCAACTATGAAATCCCTAAATTGTGTTGGTTTAACCCTAAAATTGCCTATCAGTAACAATGTTAATATTAAAAGTAGTATGCTAACCCCTAATTTTAAAGCATTAATGTTAATAGAAACAAAGATTAGAACACCCAAGGGTACGCCAACTATACTTCCGAAAATAAATCTTTTTAATAATATAAAATCAATGTCATTTCGTATCTTCAAAATTAATGATATTGAAATAACTAAAGATAAAATAATATTTATTTGTATGGCTTCTTGCGGTTGGAATAACATTAGTAAGAAAGGTGTCGCCATTATGGAAAAACCAAAACCTGTACTTGATTGCAGTATAGAAGCCACCAATACAATGCATATGAAAATTAGTGCAGTCCCCAAAGTACAAACCTCCTATTTTATAACTTATCTCTTCTTTTCTTTGCTGTACTTTTTCTTTTTCTCTTCTAATTTCATATACCCTCTCTTAGGTGATTAATAAGTACTTGACCCTCTCGTTACGTAATAGCTTACATTAAATGTATCTTAATTAGAGGGGAACAATAAACCCAAACCCAATATGAATTAACATCTCAAAAACTAAAGTTTCATTGTATAGTGCAATTTTTCAGGCTTCATTTCTATAGGCATGCTTACTTTGGTATTTGTAACCGATGTATGAACAAGAAAGACCTTCATAATTGAAGGCCCTTCCTTTTATGTATCAATAAGACCATTTCTCATCATCTGTAACCCATTGATTTTTCTTTAAATCAAAGGATTCATAATCATCGTGAAGAGAAAAGTAGGCTGGCAATGTGATTGATTGTCCATCTGCTTTTTTCCAGCAATCTGCGACCCAAGTAGCAAACGCTTGTTTTTCTGCAAGGTTAAGTTCTTCTTCATTGTTTTCGTAGAAATCCCAAAAGTCATCTGTTTGATTACCTAACAGGTGGGTGTATCTTACATTTCCAATCATATCCAGACTGCCTGCAAAGATAGTAGAATCCGTACCCTCGTTAAAGACTTCATTAGCTTGTCTATCCATTGAGAACATAGTAATGGATAAGTCAAACTCTGAAGGGTCTTCTACAAATGCTACAAAATCCAATAATTCCACTTTTGAGTAAATGGTGTATATATGTAACTCCTGCATGTTACTGATTAATGTTTCCGATTTTGCTTCAAGGTTTTCTTCTACTGACTTCATATAACTATCGACCGTATAAAGTGATTTAACTTCTTCATCTTCTTTGATTGATTTTTCCTCATCTTCTTTGACTGTTTTTTCTTCAGAATTGGCTTTCTTGTTCTCAGCTTCACAACCCAATAGCCCTAATAATAATAAAATAGAAAATATAACAAGTGATACCTTTTTCAAATCTTTTCCTCATTTCTATAACTTTTCCAACACGATTCAACTTATTATAACAAACCTTATACCCAAAAGGTCTCTTCAGATGCATACGAAAAAAGTTGCCGAAGCAACCCTTTTTGAAGTGAAATTTTCCTCCACGATTCAACATGTCTATGGAATTCCAAAAAATTCTTCAATAAGCCATTTCTTAACAGATCGTAGACTAAAAGCTAATTTTCTGTTTCGATGGAATAACTGATTTAGCTAGCCATCTGTTTTTGTTGTTTATATGCATTGTATTTATTCGTCATTTTATGAATAGGCCTATTTTGTCCCCTACTTTAAAAATGGAGCATAATCCTAAATTCCCTCACAAAACAATTCTCAGTAATTATACGGGATACATAAGGAAAGACTAACCATTATTGCTATAAAAGGAGGGCCTAAAAATGAGTACGAAAGATAATGCTTTGTCCATACTAGCTTTAGGCGGAGTAAATGAAATCGGTAAAAACATGTATGTGATCCAATATTCAAACGATATTATTATTATCGACTGTGGTGCAAAGTTTCCAGATGAAAGTTTATTAGGAGTTGATTTAATTATTCCTGATATTACATTTCTGCAGGAGAATATAAATAATATCCGCGCTTTAATTGTGACTCATGGGCATGAAGATCATATTGGGGGTATCCCCTACATCTTAAAAAAAATAAATGTACCCATATATGCCACACGTTTAACACTTGGTTTAATTGAATTAAAATTAATAGAACATAGACTATTGGGTGATACTGAATTAATTCAGATTGACTCTGATTCAAAGATTGAATTTGGGAATATAAATCTAGATTTTTTCAAAACTAATCATAGTATACCCGACTGTCTAGGAGTCACCATACATACCCCAGAAGGTACAGTGGTTCACACAGGGGACTTCAAATTTGATTTAACTCCTATGAATAAGCAATATCCTGACATTCATAAAATGGCCAGAATCGGGAGTGAAGGTGTCTTGGTTTTATTATCTGAAAGTACTAATGCTGAACGCCCTGGCTCAAGTCCTTCAGAGCATCTTGTTGGTAGCCATATTGAAGAGGCCTTTATGCAGGCTAAACAGAAAGTTTTTCTATCTACCTTTGCTTCAAATGTTAATCGCGTCCAACAAGTTGTGAACGCTTGCCGGAAGACAAACCGAAAACTCGCCTTATTAGGACGAAGTATGGTTAACGTCGTATCTGTTGCCATGGAGCGCGGGTACCTCGATATTTCAGATGGGATGCTGATCCAAGCACATGAAGTCGATAACTATGCTCCTGAAAGAGTCGCGGTTTTATGTACGGGAAGTCAAGGGGAGCCGTTTGCTGCCCTGTCTCGCCTTTCCAGTTCGAATTATCGCGATATGAGTATATTACCTGATGATACAGTGATCCTTGCCTCTACTCCAATCCCCGGAAATGAACGGGATGTTTCACGTATCATCGACAACTTGTTTCAGCTGGGGGCAAAAGTCATTTACGGATCAGGAAGTGTAACAGGCATGCATGTTTCTGGACATGCCTACCAGGAAGAGTTAAAACTCATGCTTACCCTGATGAAGCCTAAGTATTTCATACCCATTCACGGTGAATATAGGATGTTGCACCAACATCGAATATTAGCTGAGTCTGTCGGGGTAGAGAAGGACAATATTTTCGTTATCAATAATGGCGATGTCGTGGATATTGATAACTCGGTCGCCCTTCAAACCAGAAAAGTTCCTGCTGGCAATACCTTTGTTGACGGTATGGGCGTTGGTGATGTTGGAGAAATCGTACTGCGGGACCGTAAGCAGCTTTCCGAAGACGGGATGCTCGTAATTGTCATAACACTAAGCAAAACGGAAAGAAAAATAGTGTCAGGACCGGATACCATTTCCCGTGGATTTGTATATATTCAAAATTCCGAAGATCTCCTTAGACAGGTAAATCGCCTTGTCACGAAAACAGTCAACGAATTACAAAGTGATAAAATATACCGTTGGAATATCATTAAACAAACTATTAAGAAGGAAATAGGACAATATCTCTATAACCAAACGAAGAAGAAACCAATGATCCTTCCAATAATCATTGAAATTTAGCGTCAATTGAAGCTCCACAAAAATGGAACTCGACTTCATATAGTCGAGTTCCATTTTTTCAATCAAGTTCTGATTACTTGCTTTTGCCACCATAACTGTTTTTATGATATTTGGTTAAAAAGATACGGTGAACAAAAAGCAAAGTAAAATACTACGACTTTTTTTAAAAAATAAACCCTGTAATTCACAGGGTTTTCAAGTTTGTTTTTTTAAAAAATTATAAACTGCACCAATCATGCCGGCATTATTAGATAGCTTGGCAAGAACAATTTCTGTATTTCTGTAAAAAGAAGGCTGTAAATGTTTCTGCATTTCAAGCCGAACTTCCTGCACAAATGTATCTCCCCTGGCTGTTAAACCTCCGCCAATTATTACTTTCTCCGGGTTAAAGATATAAATCAGATTGGAAATACCAATAGCTAAATATTTGTAAAATTGGGAAACTGCTGTTTTGATATTTACATCGCCCTGATCGTACAAATCAAAGATTTCTTTTCCGGTCCAGTTACGATTTTCTTTATATCGCTGCGCAAAACGAATCAAACCTGATATGGAAGCATTTTTTTCAAATGGTTCTCCCTCAATGAGCATATACCCCCACTCTCCGGCACTGAATGTATGTCCAGAATACATTTTTCCATCTATCACGATAGCTCCGCCAATTCCTGTACCAACTGTTAGGGCAATTAAATTGCTTGTGTCATGGTTTCCGAGCCATTGCTCACCAAGCGCGGCACAATCCACATCATTTCTTACTTCAACCGGTAAATCGAGTGCATTGCTGACCAGATTCTTCACTTCTACACCCGTATAATTGGGAATCGTTTCGCCAGCACCCACTATCATTCCAGTATGGATATCAACTTGCCCAGCAGTACTAATAGCAACTCCATTGACTGAATGATTTTCAATAATGCTTTGGCTCAAGGCAATCACTTTTTCAATAATTGCCGGACCTCCCAGATGGGCTTCTGTGTCTATTAAGGACTGTGATAGAATGGAGCCTTCTTGATTCACAATCCCATATTTAATTTGCGTCCCACCAATATCAAATGCTAGGTATTGCTTCATAGCATCCGAATTTTCTCCGTAAAGGTTTTGGTGATTAACTGCGGCCTTGTTATGGAGCTCCCTACCACAATCGACCAAGCTCCCAATTCCAACATTCTACGCGCCTGGTCCGGAGTTTGGATACGTCCCTCTGCAATCACAGGAACCGTTGACGTCTTGCTAAGCCGTTCAACCAAATCAAAATCGGGTCCTTCAAATTTAGGGCTGTCTGAAGTGTAGCCCGATAGAGTCGTTGATATCATGTCAACTTCACATTCAATTGCATATTCTGCATCTCTTAATGTGGCAATATCCGCCATAACTAACGTGTCGCTTTGCCCGTGAATATAGCTGACCAGATCTTTTAAAGTTTCCCCATTCGGTCTTTTACGGAGAGTGGCATCAAGGGCAATAACATCAGGATTTACTGCAAGCAACTCCTTTACCTCTTTTAAGGTAGCTGTGATAAAGACTTCGTTGTCAGGGTAATCACGTTTGAGCAGACCAATCACCGGAAGACCTGTTTGTTTTTTAATTGCGGCCACATCTGAAGCTGAGTTACTTCTAATGGCTTTCGCTCCACCCTCTTTGGCGGCTTGGGACATTTTCGCCATAATATCAGAACCGTGCAGTGGTTCATCCTCAAGGGCCTGACAAGAGACAATTAAGTTCTTATGTATGTTTGAAAAAAAAGTATCACGGTTCACTTCATCATCTCCTAAAAATTTTCTACACGCGCGGACTTGGTAATATAAGGTTCAAATTCGAATTGACCACTAACGTCAAGATAGATTAGGTCATTATTTTATTCATTGGCAGTAATTGCTGGCCACGTTTTGGAAGGACTATCCGCAGTATTGAACTCCCATATGTGAGCTATTTTTTTATTGGATTTATAAAACTTCCATTCCACCTGTTCATCAATATATACAGTTACAAGAGTGCTTGTACTTGTTGAGATAAACATATTTCTACTTATTTGTATTTTGCTATGTTCATAGAAAAACACCCATTCTATCTTGTGATGTAGTAAAAAAATGCATTATGTCAGAGGTTTTTTTATAGTTCCCTTACACATAATCCAATTATCAAGTGTATAAATGACAAGCAACATAATGCTCATCATCAGCATGGGGAAGTAATTCCGGCTCAATTTGTGTGCAAATATCAATCTTTTTTGGACATCTATTGCTGAATGGACATCCTAATGGCCTATTAATTGGGCTGGGAACATCGCCAGAGAGGATGATCCTTTCCTTTTTTTTATCCCTTAAGACAGGAACGGGAATTGCTGAAAGCAACGCTTCCGTGTAAGGGTGCAGCGGTTTTATATGAAGCTCAGATGCATCGGAGATTTCCACAATTTTCCCCAGATACATCACGACAATGCGATCACTCATGTACTGTACAACACTCAAGTCATGAGCAATAAAAACATAGGTTAAGTTCAATTCCTGCTGAATTTCTTTCATTAAATTCAATACTTGTGCTTGAATCGAAACATCAAGCGCAGACACCGGTTCATCGCAAATGATAAGCTCAGGATTGATGCATAGTGCCCTTGCTATACTTATACGCTGTCGCTGGCCTCCTGAAAACTCATGTGGAAACCGATATAAATAATCTTCGTTTACATTCACCATGTTAAGGGCATCGATAATCTTTTGTTTTCTTTCTTCAGGGTCTTTATATCCATGCACCTTTAGCGGCTCATCAAAGGCTTCAATAATTCTTTTTGATGGATTTAGGGAGGAATACGGATCTTGGAAAACCATTTGTACACGGCTTCTAAAATCGAAAATCTCTTTTGAATTTAATGAGGTAATGTCTTTTTTCTCTCCATTGAAATTGTAAATCATTTTACCGTCGGTTGGTTTTTCAAGCAGCATCAACGTTTTACCCAAAGTAGATTTTCCACAACCCGATTCGCCTACAATCCCCAATGTTTCACCTTTTTTAATCGTTATCGAAATATCATCTACTGCCTTAACCGTTCCAATTTGCTTTCGAAAAAATCCGCCTAATACAGGATAATAAGTCTTTAAATTTTCGATACTGAAAATTACATCTTCATCTACTGGCTTCTTTTCTTTTAACTCGATCATTTTGCTACCACTTCCTTACTATTTTCAAATAATAGACATCTTACTTTATGATTATCTGTTAAGTTTACATTTGAAATAGTGGTAGATTTACAACTCTCCATTGCAAAACCACATCTATCGGCAAATTCGCACCCTCCTGTATAGTACTTCGGGTTTGGAGTAGTGCCTCTAATAGTAGCTAGCTTTCGATTTTTATCGAGACCCATAACAGGAACGGATTGTAACAGTGACTTTGTATAGGGATGGCTTGGATGATTTAAAATATCACTGACTGTTCCGTACTCAACAATTCTTCCCATGTACATGACAGCTACATGATCAGCAACCTCTGCTACTAAACCCATATTATGTGTAATTAATATGATAGATTTATTATATTTTTCCTGCAGTTCTTTCATCAAATCCATAATTTGTGCTTGAATGGTTACATCTAGGGCTGTAGTAGGCTCATCAGCGATTAATAAATCCGGATTACAAATCATCGATATCGCGATCATTACACGTTGTCTCATTCCCCCGCTGAATTGATGAGGATAATCTTTAACCCTCTGTTCCGGATCAGGTATTCCCAGACGTTTAAATAAATCGATTACCCTTTTCATTGCTTCTTTTTTCGGCATTTTATAATGTTCTATTAAATTTTCGGCTACTTGTTTTCCAATTCGATGCGTGGGGTTTAATGAGGCCATAGGGTCTTGAAAAACCATCCCTATTTTCCCTCCGCGAATCGCCCTCATCTTCTTACTGAACTTGGTCATAGAGAATAAATCCACTTCATTTTCCCCGTCATTAAAGAATACTTTCCCACTATCAATATGCCCGTTTTTCGGCAGCAATTGCATGATAGAGTGAACGGTTACACTTTTGCCACACCCAGACTCTCCTACAATGGCTAGCATTTTTCCACGAGGTACTTCAAAAGAAACATCCTTCAATATTTGGACTGATTCTTTCCCATTTTGAAAAGATGCTGATACATTTTCAACCCTTAATGTTAATTCAGTTTTTTTCATATTTTTCACCTCACTGTTTAGGATCTAATACATCTCGTAATCCATCGCCCAAAAAGTTAATGGCTAAAACAAACATTGAGATAGCCACCCCCGGGGCAAGCCATAACCACCAATAATTAGTCACTACATCAATTGATTGAGCAGCATTCATGATATTTCCCCATGTAGAAATCGTAACGGGAACCCCGAGACCCAAGAAACTCAACCCCGCCTCAGCAAGGATAAAAAATGCAACGTTTACTGTGAATGAGACAATAATCGGACTCATGGTGTTAGGCAGCATATGCCTGAATATAATGGAGAAGTTTGATATACCAAATGAACGACATACGCTAACATACGTTTCTTCCCTTACAGATAAATATTCGTTCCGTACAAGACGAAATGTTGTCATCCATCCTGTGAGAACAAAAACAATGATCAGATTATTCACACCTTGACCAAGAATAGAAACCATAACTAATACCAATATTAAATTTGGAAAAGTCATGACTATTTCAGAAAACCGAATGAGCAAGCTATCAAGTTTTCCTCCAAAAAAACCAGCAATACATCCGAGTAATACTCCAATAACCGTTCCTCCAAGTGAACTTAATATCCCTACGTATATTGAAATACGCCCACCATATAAAATTTGGGAAAAAACATCTCTGCCTAATTTATCTGTTCCAAAAATGTGCTCTGCACTCGGAGGTTGTGAAATGCTCGTAAAATCCATATGAGTGGGGCTATAACTTGTTACAAGTGGTGCCAATATTGATAACAGAGTCATAATAAGGCAAATAGCAAGACCAAGGGTAGCTGGTTTATTTGACCACAGCTTCTTTACACGCAACTTAAACTGACTTGTTTTTTTTATTTTCATTTCCATAACTGAAGTAGCCATCACTTGTTACCTCCTCACTAATCAAGTTGAATTCTTGGATCCAATAATGCTGCAAGTACATCCACTAAAAAACTTGCAATTAATATGGCGGCTGCAAGCATCATGGTCGTAATCATGATTACAGGATAGTCACTTGATGAAACCCCACTAAGTATCGCAGACCCTATACCTGGCCACATGAATACCGTTTCGATGATAACAGACCCACCAATCAGCATAGGCAAACGGAATACCAGAATGATGAGGATTGACCCCATAGAATTACGGAATGCATGAAATAGATAGACCTTCCATTCAGGAATCCCTTTACTTCTCGCTGTCTTGATATAATCTTTACTCAACACATCCAGCATTGAGTTTCTCGTATATCTGAGAAGTACAGCTAACATTCCAAAAGCCAAAGTAAGGGATGGAAGAATCAAGTTAGGAAGCCTGTCCCAAAATGTCGTATCTTCTACGCCTATCCGCCCTCCTACAGGCAGCCATCCCAGTTGTATCGCAACGACTTGAATGATGATAATTCCAAAAAAGAATTCTGGAATTGATATGCCAATTACACCAATATTCCGAGAAAAGTAATCAATGATACTATTTTGTTTGATTGCAGAAATCAACCCCAATAACACACCAAAGAATGTAGATAATACTAACGCTATCACTGAAAGTTCAATGGTTGCCGGCAATCTTAAAGCTAAAATCTCCGCTATCGGTTGACCGGTTATGATACTGTATCCAAAATCCCCTTTTAAAATATTTATGATCCAGTGGAAATATTGAACGTATAATGGATCATTCAAACCCAAGTGTTCCCTGAGCGCATCCATATTTTCTGAATTTCCAGCTACATCAGGGGATACTGAATAACTGATCGGATCTATCGGTGAGAATTGAATAGCGAAAAAAACAATGCAACTAATTAAGATCAACATCGGAATTGTGATTAAAGATTTCCTAATAATGAATTTCAACATTTACTTCACCGCCTCGAATCTGTTTAAAAACTAATCGCAAATCATAATCCAACTGAATCAACGATTATTTTTTAAATAATTTATTTAATTTCCCATTCTTCGAATTTCATATCATAGTTATACCAAGGATTTCCGTATATTCCTGAAGTCTTAACTTTCTCTTCATTTACATAGTAATAGCTTTTAATAGTATATAAAGGGAGCTTATAAAGATGTTCTACCTCAAGATTTTGTAGTTCTGAAAGTATTTCTTGGCGTTCCTTCATATCTTCAGTTCCTTTTAACCTATTAACTGCGTTGTCGAAGATGCCTTCACTACCAAAAACATTTTTAAAATTTGCATTTTTTGATTCATACTCTCCGTACCACTCTTCATAACCAAATGAAGATAAACCTTTTAGTGCTAAATCATAATCTTTCATTTTATATAGTTCACTTGCAACATCACCCTGGAATTTCAATACCTCGACTTTCATTCCAAGTTCAGTCAGGTACTGTGCAACGGCTGTCATAAAATTGATCGAAGTTTGATCTTCGTAATAATAACGAAGTTTAATTGTTTTATTAAAATCAAAGTTTGCTTCTTGTAAGAGTTTTTTGGCTTTCTTTGGATTAAACTCATATTCAGAAGCTTCTGTATCATACTCGTTAAAAGATGACGGAACTCCCGTATTTAAAGAGGTAGCTAAATTCGGATATAATTTTTCAGCTAAAATCTTTCTATCTATCCCATACATAAGGGCTTCACGAACTCTTTTATCAGCCATTTCCTCATTCTTATTTCCTTCTGCATCTTGAATATTCACTACCAAATAACGATAGAAAAGCATATCAATTGAATTCGCCGCGAAATTATCAACGGATTTCATACTTTCAATGATTTCAACTACATTTGTATTAAAGAAATCTAATTTACCTGTTTTTGCAGCAGACGTTGGTTCTGAAACAGTTGTCAATACTATTTTCTTAACTTTTGGTTTTTTCCCTTCGTACGTCTCTGCTGGAACAAATGACGCATAATTTCCTGGCTCTAGCTTTTCTAGTTTATACATTCCATTCCCAATCGGATTTTTCCAAAAATCAGAATTATGAATTTCCAATGGATTTTCATCTTCCAATAAATGCTTTGGATAAATAGCGAATTGTCCGAGAACGGGAATAAGGTTACCTACTGGTTTTGATAATTTAATAGTAATAGTATTCCCATCAACAGAAATCCCTGAAATATGATCACTCTTCTTTGCTATCCAAGCTTCCGCTCCTTCAATGGAAGAGAAAGCACTAGTATAGATTGCATTGACTTGGGAAGCCTTTAAAACCATCCCGATACTCCATACAACATCTTCACCGGTTAAGTTTTGTCCATCATGCCACTTAACTCCATCCTTCATGGTAATTTTATAAGTAAGTTTATCATCCGAAACAGTGTAACTCTCAGCCAAATCGGGTTTCTCATTCTTCAAGTCTGCATCTGGCAAAAATAAACTTCTGAACATTAACTTTTGGCTTAAATCCCCTCTGTTTAACCACAAATGGGGTAACTTATCACCAAGTCCTTCAGCCGCAATGGTAGCAATATTTAATACATCGTCACTAGTTGAAGATGCTAAAGATGAATTATTCATTAATTTAGAATCCGTCTTGTTTGAAGGTGTACAGCCGACAATTAAAATGGCACTTAAGATAGATAATAAAGTGATTATAAATTTTCTAATTAAACTCGCCCCACTTCAAATGAATATTTTTGTATGCATTCAATTATTTCATCATTCAAATCAGATAAGGATTGATGATTTAATGATGAAACTGGTAATAGTGGCAGTCTCGGAGCTCCTGTTTTTATACCTCTAAGCGATAAGATGTATTTACAAGCTCCGTATAATGAAGGATAACTAAGTAATTTATTTATTATGTTATTAATTTTAAATTGAAGTTCTTGAGCATCTTTCAGCTTATTTTCAATTATCAGCTTATTTAAAGCACAAAACAATTCAGGCATTACTCCATAAGTTCCGCCAATTCCTCCATCGGCTCCCATCGTCCTCCCACCTAAATATTGCTCATCTGGCCCGTTATAAACTAGAAACTCTTTTCCAGCATTTGCTTTAAATTGTTGGAGTTCAAAAACACTTTCACCCGACATTTTAATTCCAATCACTTTCTCTTGTGCTGCCATTTTCTTAAATAAAGACTGTGTTAAGTTAAATCCTGTTGTTTGAGGAATGTTATAAATAATGAATGGTAATGACGAGCTATCGATCATCTCTTGCCAATGTCTTTCTACGGATTTTTCAGATAATCGATAGTATATGGCTGGAACAGCAGAAATAGCATCTGCACCACATTTTTCTGCATGAATTGCCAACTCTGCACTTTCTCTTGTTGAGTTAGCACCTACGTGGACGATAATCGTTAGCTCCTGCCCTACTTCCTCCATAACTGCCTCTACTACTTTCTTTCTCTCTTCACTTGTTTGAAGGATGCCTTCTCCCGAACTCCCTCCAACATATAATCCTTTCACTCCAGAATTGACATAGTAACGCGCAAGTTTTTTCACACTTCTTTCACAAACCTCGCCAGCCTCATCATAGGCAGAATACATTGCCACAAATACACCTTTAAACTTGTCTAAATCCGATAAAGTCATAAAATCATCCCTTTTCTTCTTATAAATTAATCGTGATAGTATGGTCCTACCAGTTGAAATATCATATTATATATCATATGATGGTACTACCAATATTTATATTTAATAATAAAATTACCCATATTATCTTCCATTGTCAACATTTTTTTATTAAATATCTGAATATTTAATAAGTAGTAAAATAGCATAATCGGAGGATTTATACATTTATTGTGTTTTATGCAAAAGGCAGTTTAAAATGTATCTAATATACAAATCAAATTAGTGAGGTAAGAAAAAGAATGATTCAGCGAAAACGAACTTTATCGGAAATTGCCAGTGAACGGATTAGGACCTTCATTTCAGAGAATAATTGTCAGCCCGGTGATCGCTTGCCAACAGAAAAGGAAATCATTGAAATGCTTGGAGTTAGCAGAACCATCGTAAGAGAGTCATTAAAGGCTCTTCAGTCACAAGGTATTATTGAAATTAAACAAGGAATTGGAATATTTGTAAAAGAAGTAAAGTTCCAAAACTTATTTAAAAAAATATCACCCTTTCTAAAATTCGATAAGACAAAATTCAAAGAGTTAATAGATACACGAATTGTTCTGGAATTAGGCGCTATTGATCTTGCTATTACTCATTATCAATTGGATAAGATTAACCAAATGTCATATTGGAATGATACTATTCTTGAAAAAGTCAACAAAGGAGAAAAAGCAAAAAATGAAGACTTATTTTTCCATCAAGCTTTATTCCATGCTACCGGCAACGAAACTTTCATTCAGCTCTCTTCTATCATCAACGAATATTTTCAGATAAATCAACTTGAGGAAATTGTAGGCCTCGAGGAATTTATGACTGCATATAAAGAACATAAATTAGTGATAGATTCCTTGATTAATAAAGATGCAGAAACAGCAAAACAAAACATGAAGGTACATTTAAGCAAATTGTATAACTTACTTGAAGAATGAAAAAACAGTTAAGAAATAATCGTATTTCCTTAAACCATTTTGTTGAAGAACTGATCATGTCTTTTCGCTTCTTAAGCGATATATTTATTTAATTATTAACCGTTTAACAGTCACAAAGTCAGAGATCCTTATACAAAGGATTTGATCTATATTTCATAAAAAGTCGGTGAGAGAAATGAAACCTATTGAAGATAAAGAAAGATATACATTAAGTAAAATAGTTAGAGATAATTTGCGAGAATATATCATGAGTAACAATTTGTCTACAGGCGATAAGCTCCCTTCAGAAAGAGATCTTGCAAGTATGCTGGATGTGAGCAGGGTAATTATCAGAGAAGCGTTACATTCTTTGGAGGCATCTGGAATTCTTACAATCAAGCATGGAGAAGGTGCCTTTGTAAATGCAGATGATTCAAGTACGATTTTTAACAACTTGCTCTTTTTTTGGCAAATGAAAGATAAAAAAATCGAGGAACTTTTTGAACTTAGACTTCTATTAGAAAAAACAGCTATTGAACATCTTATTGCAAAAACGAATCCTGACCATTTGGTTGAACTAGAAAACAATATAAAACTAATGAGTGAAACAGAGGACCTAGAAAAGTTTAAAGAATACGATATTGAATTCCACAGAGGTTTAATTTCTGCTACTAAGAATGAGCTATTCTCTCAATTAGTGGATATCATTGTTCAATATTTCTCAAATGTATCTCCATCAAATTTGACTCAACATGATAAAGATCAAACCATCCAAGAACATACACTAATCATTGAAGCTTTGAAGGATAAAGATGAACAATTGGCTCTTAAACTTTTGGATGTGCATTTGCAGAGATCAAAGACATTGACACCTCTCATGGTAAAGAAACTAGATTCCAGCTAAAGGAGGAAACGACTTTCATGGGTTTTATTGAGTAAAATCTATTTCATTATTAGGCTACCTTCCCCCAAAAAGAGAATGAGGTAGCCTAATTTAGTTTTAACTCTTAGTCCAATGAATACTAATAGCTTGTGCACTATACTTGTTAACAAGTCCGAACGAAGAATTAGCATTAAATGAATGTTACTAGGTTTCAGGAAACAAAAAAGCATCATGAGCGTTACATTAATAATGCTATTAAGAATCTTGCTTACAAATGGACTGTTAATCGACCATGTTTTCGTTCAACGTTACCAGTTTTATTTCAATATGATGAAGCAAATAAAGGGGAACAATAAACCAAAACCCGATTGCAGGCACACCCTATTTTAATTAATAGAGATTCATTACTTCCCTTTATTCATCTTCTCGTTTATAGAATTCAATTCATCTTCAACTCTATCAAATCTGTTTTCAATATCTAATTGATTACTATTCTTTTTGTTAGAAATCGCAAGCAATTTCTTAATTAATAAAGTAATGGCAACGACGAATAAAACGATAAGTGCAACAACGATAAAAAAGCATCATGAATGATAACATTCACAATGCTCGTTACGATACTGACTTTGAAATTCAGTTTACTTTTCCTATGCTGATTTCTCAAAATGACAATCTTTCAATGAAATTACCTTTGTCTTATGAAAAACCTTGTACCCTAACCATATCGCTAAAAATATTGGTAAACCAATATAGGAGACTGCGACTCCATACCAGTCAATACTGCCGCTTAGAAACGCCTCGTAATTCTGCCCTGCAATGACAACTATACATAGAAAAAATGAAAGAATCGGACCGAATGGGAACCATTTTGCTTTGTATTTTAACTCATTTAAGTCACCGCCCTGTGCTACGTACGCACGTCTAAAACGATAATGGCTTACGGCAATTCCAATCCAAGCGATAAATCCCGTTAATCCTGAAGCATTTAATAGCCATGTAAATACATGATCCCCAAAAACAGATGTTAAAAAAGCTAGTCCTCCAATTATTGCCGTGAGAATCAAGGCATTCATCGGGATTCCCCTTCTGTTAACTTTAGCTAGAAACTTTGGAGCCTGATTATCTTTTGCCATCGACCATAACATCCGAGTTGATGCATAAAGCCCCGAGTTCCCTGCAGAAAGTAATGATGTCAAAACAACAGCATTCATGACAGAAGCAGCGAAAGCAAATCCTGCCCGTTCAAAGACGAGCGTGAAAGGGCTTACAGAAATATTTTCTACATCCCCACCTAATAAACTTGGACTCGTATATGGAATTAACAGCCCGAGTATCAAAATGGCTCCGATGTAAAACAATAAGATGCGCCAAAATACTTGTCGAATCGCATTCGGAACATTTTTTTCAGGATTCTCACTTTCGCCAGCAGCAATACCAACTAGTTCTGTACCTTGAAAAGAAAATCCAGCGATAAGAAAGATACTAATGATCGATAAAAATCCTCCCTTGAAAGGAGCCTCGCCCATGGTGAAGTTTTCAAATCCAATCACCTCTCCACCAAAAACACCTAAGATTGTCAATAATCCAATAATGATAAAGAAAATAATGGCCACAACTTTTATTAGGGAAAACCAATATTCTGATTCACCATAACTTTTAATGGATAAAGCATTCAGCATAAAGACGAGTCCAAGAAACAATGCACTCCATATTATGCTTGGCACTTCAGGCAGCCAGAATTTCATGATGATGGCTGCCGCAGCTATTTCCACAGCAAGGGTAACCGCCCAGTTAAACCAATAATTCCAGCCAAGTGCAAAACCAAATGCTGGATCTACAAAGCGTGTCGCATAGGAGGAAAATGAACCCGATACAGGCATGTATGTAGCCATTTCCCCCAAGCTTGTCATAAGGAAATAAACCATGATCCCAATGCATGCATATGCAGCGAGAGCACCACCAGGTCCTGCACTTTGGATGGTTGCACCACTTGCCAAAAATAAACCAGTTCCGATAGAACCTCCAATTGCGATCATGGTCATATGCCTTGCTTTTAAGTTTCTTTTAACTGTCGGTTCTTGATTTTCAATGAGATTCATGTCCATTGGCTACTACCTCATTTTCTATTAAAATTAAAACTTTAAGAAATATTATAAGAGATTTGTCTTAACAGCCGTATTGTTGGTAATAGTAGAGTTCATTAGATATGAATAGTCTCCCACAACCTCTTTGCGGAAGACTATGTATTTACCCTTTTCTAACTGAAGGAAAGAACCTGATACGTTCACTACCAAGGTTACTTCACCAATTGAAGCTTCACTTTACTGGCTAAAAACAAAATAATTTCTTTTAAGTAAACGGGGCTTAGACATCAATTCATCATATCTATCTGTAGTGTGTTGATATTCAATTTCATTCTCTGTCTCTTCCAATTAGTAACACATTGAATGGATGGAGCCCTGTTAATTTTAAATAGACATTGTCCTATCAGGTGACTCCCAATATACGTTATCATTTGTCTTCTTTACTTGCCAAGGCCACATAAGGCTCATCCTGCAATTGTTCAATTCCACACCATTGAATTAAAGTAAGGGCAATAATCTCCGCTGTCGCGAACACATTGTCCAGTAAGATATATTCATTTGGATAATGGGCAACCTCTGTTACTCCAGGTCCAAAAACAATTGCAGGCGTTTCACCGACATGTGTCAACAATCCTCCATCAGTCCCCCATGGTGAGGCTTCAATGACCGGATCTTGTCCAGCAACTTGCCGAAATTGATTGACGAGCGTATTCATTAGTTCATGTTCTACATCAATTGCCCCTGGAACCCAGCGTGCTCCGAACCATTCTAAAACGGGCGGATTATCCTTGAACCATTCATCCACTTCTTTGATCTGTAACAGCCAATTAGCCATTTCGTTTTTCGCCTGCTCCATCGTTTCCTCTGGCGCAACACCCATTCTACCTTCAATTTTCACGAGGTCAGGAACGGAGGAAGGCCAATTACCGCCTTCAATGACGCCTAAATTAATTGGAATCGGAATAGGTGTGTTCTGATAAAGCGGATCACTGATACGTGCATTTCGCTTTTCTTCCAGAGCACGAATATGATTTATTACGGTCATACTTTTTTCAATGGCACTTACACCTTCATACCTGGTTCCGCCGTGAGCTGACCGGCCTTTTACCAGAACTCGGAACCACATCGACCCTTGCTGTTTGGGAAAAATCCTCATATTCGTTGGTTCAGGGATAAGGGCAGCATCGGCTTTGTATCCCCTCAAGACGGCCGCTAACGTTCCGGCTCCGCCGCTTTCTTCTTCTATCACACTTTGAAATATGACATCTCCCTTTAAATGAATGCCATTTTCCTTTAATGCCTGCATAGCAAGGATAAGGGATACATTGCCTCCTTTCATATCTGTTACGCCACGTCCAAACATTTTCCCATTCTTTATGGCTCCACTATATGGATCGTCATCCCACTGATCCCGATCACCATCCGGAACCACATCGATGTGTCCGTTCAAGATAATGGAGCGGCCGCCTCCAGTTCCCTTCATAATTCCTACCACATTAGGACTGTTGGAAAATTCGCTGCGAGGAGAATAGAAATAGGAATGCTTTTTCAGTTCCCCACCGTTAGGCTCCCAAATATCAACCTTCAGGCCCATTTCCTCTAGTTTTTGGGCGACGATAGCCTGAGCGTCTGCTTCATTTCCTTGGGTACTCGGTGCTTGCACCAACCTTTGCAATAAGTCTGTTCCTTCTTCCCGATGATCCTTGATCCATTGGTTAATTCGTTTTTTAAAATCCGGCACTTTTATCCTCCTTTTATACACATATTCTCATAGATTACTGAAAGTCCCATTCCACCTGCCATACATAACGTTACCATTCCGTACTTAACTTGGGAACGCAACATTTCATGCATCAGTGTGACTGTCAATTTTGCACCTGTTGCTCCTACAGGGTGACCAAGTGCAATTGCCCCTCCATTGACATTGACGATATCCGGATTCAAATCTAACTCCTTGATCACTGCAAGTGCTTGGGCAGCAAAGGCTTCATTAAGTTCAATCAGTCCGATATCCTCTAACGATAGACCTGCTTTTGCCAATGCCTTTCGAGTCGCTGGTACTGGTCCAATCCCCATAACTCCAGGTTCAACACCTGCACTGGCGAAAGCCTTAATTTTCAAGAGCGGTTTTAATCCCTTTTCTTCTGCTTGCTGCTTGGACATTAATAGTACAGCTGCTGCTCCATCATTCATGGGACAGGCATTTCCTGCCGTTATGGTTCCTTCATTTTTGAATACCGCTGGAAGACTGGCTAGTTGACTCAGATGAATGTCCTCGCGTACCCCTTCGTCTTGATTGAAGATTTGAAGCCCTTTTCGATCCTTGATTTTGAGCGGAATAATTTCTCGACCAAAGCGACCCTCTTCCATAGCTTTCCAAGCCTTCTTGTGGCTTTGATAAGCAAATTGATCCTGTTCTTCACGACGGATACCATATTTTTCAGCCAGGCGCTCGGCTGTTATTCCCATATGCTCATTTCCCAAGGAACATATTAATCCATCTGCGAGCAGAGCATCCTCCATCGTTACGTTTCCAAATTTACCGCCCCATCTATTTTTCACGATATAAGGCACATTGCTCATGCTCTCCACTCCGCCGGCAATGATTATGTCTTCTTGACCAGCAGCAATAGTTAATGCAGCATTGGTAATGGCCTTTAAACCTGATCCACATGCTTTGATTACAACGTGGCCTGGGACACTGTGCGGGAAATTTGCCATTTGCGATGAAATTCGGGCCGAGTTAAGTCCGCCTCCATGGACATAGCCATGTCCGAAAATCACTTCATTGACCTTTTCTTTGCCTAATTCAGATTTTTCCATTAAGCCTTCCAATAATTGACGGCCTAATTCGGTAGCATTAACATTCCGGAGTGATTTTCCAAAGGATCCAACTGCCGTTCGCGCTCCAGCAACGATGACGACCTCATTCATGCTTCTTCCTCCTCTTACCTATTCAATGCTGTTGACAGTAGCCCCTATTTTCAACGACGCCTCTGTATTCGCAATCACATCATCAACTGTATAAGGTGTCATAACTTCCCTCAACACCAATCCCTCTTTTGTAACTTCCATGACAGCCATATCAGTAATGATTAAATCTACACTATGTCTTGCCGTTAAAGGAAGTGTGCATTTCTTTAATATCTTCGATTCCCCCTGCTTGTTTACATGATTCATCAAGACAATCACCTTTTTGGCTTTTTGGGCAAGCTCCATTGCTCCGCCCATCCCCGGTACCCGTTTGCCTGGGACAATCCAGTTGGCTAAATCGCCTGTTTCACTAACTTCCAATGCCCCAAGGATGGTAATGTCGATGTATCCTCGACGAATCATGCCAAATGCAGTTGCACTGTCAAAGTAAGAAGCCCCCATTACAGACGTAATCGGGAACCCTCCTGCGTTACAGAGAGCAGGATCTTCTTCCCCCTGATTTGGACTGGGGCCTGTTCCTAGAACACCGTTTTCCGCATGGAACAGCACATGGATATCTTGAGATAAATGATCGGCCACTAAGGTAGGCATGCCAATACCTAAATTGACGATTAATCCGTCATGGATTTCCTTGGCAGCGCGTTTGGCGATGCGATTTCGTACATCTACTCCCATGCCCATTTCCAATTCACCCCTTTTGTTGGAATCACCATATCTACATAAATACCTGGCGTGGCAATACACTCCGGATCCAATTCGCCTACCGGAACAATTTCTTCAACTTCTGCTATAGTAAAAGCTCCTGCCATCGCTACGAGCGGATTGAAATTGCGGGCACTCTTGTCAAAAACCAAATTCCCCAACGGATCTGCCTTTTTGGCATAGACGATACTCACTTCCGAGGTCAAAGCGGTTTCGATCAAATATTCCTTTCCGTCGATTACCATTTTGTCCTTGCCTTCTTCAGCTATCGTTCCAATCCCGACATCAACAAAAATCCCGCCCAAGCCTACTCCGCCTGCACGAATCCTTTCAGCTAATGTCCCTTGCGGAGAAAATTCCACTTGCAGCTTTCCTTCAGTCATGAGCCGACCGGCATTTGGATTAGATCCGATATGAGAGGCAATGACCTTTTTGGCTCTTTCAAGAGTCACCAGCCGGCCAATTCCAATATCAGGGAATCCCGTATCATTGCCAATCAATGTTAGTTCCTTAACGCCCTTGTCCAGGATGCCCTGTATGAGTGTTGGCGGAGTCCCCACTCCCCCAAACCCACCGTACATGAGAGTACATCCATCAGTAATATACTCGAGTGCTTCTTCCAGGGTCACAATTTTGTTTTTTTTCGAAATGACCTGCTTCATATGGTTCCTCCTAAATAGCCTGCTTGTTCTCTATCAGACCTTCCGAGTGCAATTCATGCTGCAATTCCTCAACTGAAGCTTCCAGTATCTTTACAAGACTATCAATTTCTTCATTTGTAATAACTAGCGGCGGAGATATAATAACTGCATCACCCGCGATCCCTTCGATTGCGCCTGAAGCAGGATAGATCAACAATCCCTTCTCAAATGCCTTATTGACAATTCTTGTGGTTATGCCATCTTGCAAGTCGAATGGAGTTTTTGAACTCCTATTTGAAACAAACTCAAGTCCCAGGAGAAGCCCTTTTCCTCGTACATCACCAATGATGTCAAATCTCTCAGCCAGCCCATGTAATTTCTCCAATAGATACTGTCCTTTCTCTTCCGCTGCCTGAACCAGATTCATTCGTTCAATGTAGGCAAGCACTTCTAAAGAAACGGCAGCAGATAGAGGATTTGCACTATATGTGTGTCCAGCCATGATTGACTTCGAACCTTTTAAAATGGGTTCCATAACCCGATCACTAACCAAAGTGGCTGCAATTGGAGTATAGCCAGCGCTCATACCTTTCCCTAATGCGATGATATCTGGGGTAACTCCCCAGTGTTCCATGGCAAACATTTTTCCTGTACGACCGATTCCAGTCATAACTTCATCGGCGATAAAGAGAATGTCATAGCGTTCGCATATTTCCTTAATCCTTTGATAATAACCATCCGGTGGAGTAACAGCCCCAGCAGATGCCCCGATAATTGGTTCAGCGATGAAGGCGGCAATATTCTCAGAACCAAGTCTTTGAATGGACGTCTCTAATTCATTTGCACACTGCAGTTTACAGCCGGAAGATTCATAAGGGCATCGATAACAATACGGTGCAGATATACTAGGAAAATCCTCTAATAACGGAACAAAACGTTTTCTTCTTGACACATGACCGGACATCGATAAAGCACCCATCGTAATCCCGTGATAACTCGTCCAGCGGGAGACGATACGATTTTTCCGCTCAAATCCTTTTTCTTGCCAATGTTGAATGGCTATCTTCATCGCCGTTTCGGTTGCTTCCGACCCACTGTTCACAAAAAACGACCAATTTAAATCTCCTGGAGCTAACTCACTTAGCTTTTCGGCTAAAGTCTCTGCGGCTTCACTTGTAAAATGAGATCGGTATGCAAAAGAAACTTTACTTGCCTGCTCTGTCATTGCCTCAACAACATCTAATACTCCATGACCAATACTCGCCGTAACCGCACCTGAAGATCCGTCGATGTATTGTTTTCCATCCGTGTCATAAAGATATATTCCCTTCCCATGAGAGACAGTGGGATAGTTATGATCTAGAATGGGCTTAATTAAATGATTCCGCTTCATTTCATCTCTCCTTTATTTACATTTTTTACCAACTACACATCTATGAAGTTCTAGTACACTAAAACTCTTAAACTATTGGAAAAATCCTATTAACTGATTGAAAGAATAGATGGCAAAATCCATAAAACCGAGTTTACCAACTAAAAGGTTCATCCTGAATCAGGATTGATTCTGTAGGGCAGCCTTCCATAGCATCATGCATGTCATCATACAGATTCTCAGGAACTACGGCATTCCCCTGATTATCATCCAAGATAACGAAAGCGATTCCTTGTTCGTCATAGTCATAAATTTCAGGACCTGTTGCACCGCATGCCCCGCACGCAATACAGGTATCTTTATCAACCCATGTGTATTTAGCCATAAACTTTTCCTCCTATTTAAAGAATCCATTTACAGAAGATAAATCTTTACCCCAAATATTCATGTCCTCATACTTATCCCAAATATTGCAATTCTTCGTAAATCTTCCTCCATATTCATATCCCAGCTGGTGAAAGACAGCATTCATGCCCATTGACAAAGATCGCGCTAAAGAGTAGGAACAATAAATATTTTTCTTGATAAGTTCTTGTTCTAATGCTGAGATAAGTACCTTCATAAAACCATGTTTTCGATGATGAGGAATCGTTGCACAGTCAGTTAGTTCAGCATTATGATACATTTCATTTACTTCCGCGGATGCAGCACTAACGATGGATCCTTCATATTGAATAACACTAAAGATCGTTCCTTCTTCCATCACTTTTTTGATATAACCCTCATCATTCATTGGGGTTGGATAGGTTTCAAAAATTGCACCGTATAAATTTGCCAGCTCATATGCATCTTCAACTTCAGCAAATCGAAGGGAGTAATTTTCAGGTAGTTGCTGCTTTTCTATTATTCTAGGAATATCAATAACATCTTGGAGAATTTTGTCTTCCTTCATCCAATAGTCGCTTGTTCGCCTTTCATTGGTAAAATACAATGCCATGCAATAAGCATCATTCCCATTAAAATACTTACTCAATATTCCTTCCAGCATAAATCCATGGACCCATGTCGCAGATAAATCTTCTTGTCTAGCTTTAAGTATCACTTTTGTAAAGCCATGCTCTTGAGCGATGACTAGAGCTCGAGTTATCGCTTTTTTGATATTCCCCCGATAATCATCAATGCGTAAGCGATGATTTGCATGATCAAGATAGAGTTCCATCGTAAAACATTCCCCAGTCTCAATTCGGGTGAAAAAAGGCAGCTTTTGAACAGACATTATGTATACCCTCCTTAACTAAAATTCGGGAGAAGCGATGCATCATCTACTTCTCCCGGCATTCTATTTCCAATTAAACAATTTCTTTACAGGAGCCTGAAGAAGCTGTTCATACGTAAACTCATCAGGATACTCACTCACGTCATATATAGATAAGGATTCATCCACCTTTTGATTCATCGAATCAGACACATAGATTCCACAATTTGGACAGTTCAGGGCTGGAACCTGAAGAACTTTTATTGATCGTTTACCATCAGGCATAATCCAGTAACAATCCTTCTTTTCACTTTCCTCAACGTTGGGGGCATTACACCACAAGCATTCCATCCTTATTCCCCCTTGCCTTCAGAACTTCCGACCATGGCGTTCTTTTTTTCTTGGGCTAACCTTAATTTTTCCTTCATTTCATCACGTTTATCACGGCGATCCTTCAAAGAAGCATGTTCATCAGTAGTTTCATACGCTTTTCTCTTGTCAAGGCGACGCAGGCCTTCTGGTACCAAATTGAATTTTTCGTCTGTCATCAGAGCAGAAATCCCCACAGCTCCTTTTCTTTCTTCGGTACCATACACTTCATCAAAGTAAGCATCTGCACTACCAGCAACATAGTTCTTCGGTTCTGGATAGCTCGTGATAACTCCCTCAAAGTTCCGTAAGACCACTTTATCCGGACTTTGCGAAAGAAGGTAATTTGGAGTCAAGGCAATCTTTCCGCCTCCGCCAGGAGCATCCACTACAAAAGTTGGCACTGCATATCCTGATGTATGGCCACGTAACGCTTCAATGATTTCCAGTCCTTTTGAAACCGGTGCACGGAAATGGCCGATCCCTTCAGATAAATCACATTGATAAATGTAATAAGGTCTTACCCTTGCTTTAACACAGTCGTGCATAAGCTTTTTCATAATATGAACACTATCGTTAATTCCAGCAAGAATAACAGCCTGATTACCAAGCGGTACTCCAGCCATCGACAACATATCACATGCCTTTTTGGCTTCTTCCGTCAGTTCAAGTGAATGATTGAAATGCGTATTTAACCAAATTGGATGATATTTTTTCAGAATATTGCATAAATTTTCTGTAATCCGCTGCGGGAAAACAACCGGTGCACGAGTACCGATACGAATGATTTCCACATGTGGGATAGCACGTAAATTACTCAATACGTATTCGAGAATCTTATCATTGATTAATAGGCCATCTCCTCCAGAAATCAAAACATCTCTCACTTCCGGAGTATTACGAATATATTCAATCGCCCCGTCTAATTGCTTCTTAGGAACGCCCATGCCAACCTGACCTGAAAAACGACGACGAGTACAGTAACGGCAGTACATAGAGCATTGGTTCGTGACAAGAAATAGAACTCGATCCGGATAACGATGCGTTAGACCTGGAACAGGAGAATCTTCATCCTCATGCAGCGGATCTTCCAAATCATATCTAGTCTTGTTCATTTCTGCCGAAAGCGGTACAGACTGCAAACGAATCGGACAGCGAGGATCATCAGGATTCATCAAGGATGCATAGTAAGGTGTAATATTTAAAGGGATTGTTTGAGTTGAAATCCGAACACCTTCTTCTTCTTCCGGTGTCAAGTTCACAACTTTTTTCAGATCATCCAAAGTTTTAATTGTATTGGTTAATTGCCAGAGCCAATCATTCCATTGCTCTTCCGTTACATCTTTCCACAATTCAATCTCATTATAATGTCTACGTCCACCAAGGTATTCCTCATGTTTTACTTCCATTCCCATCAAACTCATTAAAATGCCCCCCTCTTTATCTTAAGAAACTATATATATATCTACTTGCAAGAATAATGCCAACATCCAAAACAAGAAAAACATAGAAAAAAGAGGGCGGATCGTCCCCTTAAACCGCAAGATATTTTTCGTTATGCCTAATATTTTGCAGCCAATTTCTTTGCGCCAAAGAGATACGGATTTAATGCTTATCCTTTTGAGATTGAAAAAAGAGGGTCTCATTTCGCGAGAGCCCTCTTCAAGTTACATACTTATTCTATTGAACAACAATTCGCTAAAAGTATAAGTGAATGATAGCGTTTTCAATTACTCCCCAATCATTTTAATTCCTTCGATCCTGCGGCATAAACTTTTTCTATACCGTACTTGTTTAACTTATATTGTAATCCTTGTCTTTTAATATTGAGGGCCTCAGCTGTTTTGCTGATATTCCCATTATATTTCTCAAACATATTTATTATCATTTCCCTTTCCATTTCTTCAAGAACGACAGGTAAATCAATCTTATCTTTTAATGGAGGATGATGGCTCTGCGCATTTGAGGCGGAATATTTTCCTGAAGGGAATAAATAAGCAGGAAGATGATGTTCTTCAATCATAACTTCCCCTGTGTCCATGACGTTAAATGCTAACTCGATGGCATGTCCCAGTTCACGAATGTTTCCCGGCCACGAGTATTGAAGAAGCCGTTGCATCGCCTTTTGGCTGATCCCGCGTACATCCGAAAAGAATGATTTATTGAATTTTTGAATAAAGTGATTTACTATTTCCGGAATATCCGTTTTACGTTCCAGAAGAGAAGGCATTTGAATGGTTACGACATTCAAACGAAAAAATAAATCCGAGCGAATAATTCCTCGCTCTAACGCCTCATCAGGAGAAATATTCATCGCAGCAATGATCTTTACATTAATTTTCTGCTCCTTCGAACCTCCAACACGGCGTACCTCGCCTTCTTGTAATACTCGCAGCAATTTTGCCTGCAGACCAAGGTCGAGGCTATTCAATTCATCAAGAAACAGGGTACCGCCATTTGCCTGTTCAAAAATCCCGAGTCGGTCCATCGCTCCGGTAAAAGCCCCTTTCGTTGTGCCGAACAGTAGCCCCTCCATTAATTCCTTTGGAACAGCAGCACAATTTTGCGCAATGAATGGTTGATTTCGCTGAGCACTTACATTATGTATACTTTGAGCAATAAGTTCTTTTCCTGTCCCTGTAGGTCCATAAATCATGACTGGAGAATGTGTACGAGCCGCTTTTTTTGCTAATGAAATAGCTTCTTGAAAAGCAGGACTACTCCCAATTAAATCACTAAAATGATAGGTAGCTGTCCCTTCAAAGAACTTATTTTTCTTATGGGTCTCGGCCAGCTGGGAACGCAAATCAACAATTTGATCGTACATGCTCATGACCTTAGTAATATCCTTTGCGATTTCTACTGCCCCAATAATTTCACCGTCCTCGTATAGAGGATACGTGCTATTAATAGAAGTTATTTTTTTCTCTTTTAAATTAACATATGTTTGAATGGACTCAATCGTTTCGATGCCTTTTTCCAATGCTACATGCAGCGTACTGGATTCATCAGTCAATGATGGATACAGTTGAAAGATATTTTCTCCTAACACCTGTTCACGATCCAGCCCGTCGATATGAGCCATCATTTTATTATAGAATACGGTATCTCCATCCTTATTAACGATATGGACACCAACATTAATCACATTCAATATCCATTCAAATTGAGTGGAAAACTGATTTACTGAAGATTTCATTTCATCATCTCCGCCCTGTCATTTGATAGAACCACCTGTAAATTATAGCATTTAATGGGAAATATTCATCTACATAATCTGAAAACTCACAATTTAATAATGACCGATAATTTCCATGCCGACTAATCGTTATTTCTAGGATTTTCAAGCAGGTTAATAGATAGAACAATAAATACATATAAATAAAGGAATCTCACTCTCAGCAAAGAAAGTATTGATTAAGCGTATAATATAATGTCAGGGGTGAGCGAGATTTCAAAACGAAGCAAAGAAAACGGGTTACAGATTAAACCATGGGAAGATAGGAACCTTGATTTACTTTTTCAACTAAATTCCCCAGAAATGATGGAACATCTCGGAGGTCCAGAGAGTAAAGAACAAATTTTGAAACGCCACAAACGTTATCTTGAGATTGGAAGTAAAGGGTGTATGTTTAGCATCATCCTGTATCCAGAGGAAGAGGCTGTTGGCTCCGTTGGCTACTGGCGAACCGTGTGGAATGATGAAACTGTGTACGAAATTGGGTGGAGTGTCCTCCCTTCATATCAGGGGAAAGGGATTGCGTCCCGTGCAGTGAAGGCTGTACTAGCAAAAGTCAAAGCCGAGCGGAAATACAAGTATATTCACGCATTCCCGTCAATCCATAACCCTGCTTCAAATGCAATTTGTCGCAAGCTTGACTTCAATCTTATTTCCGAATGTGAATTCGAATACCCTCCAGGGAGCTTTATGCGATGCAATAATTGGCGTTTGGAACTTTAACATCCATCAAGGACGGAATAATTAGTGTGTAGGACGAATTATTTTGTGTGTAGGACGGATTATCCCCTGTAAGTCGAATTATTTTGTGTGTAGGACGGATTATCTCCCTGTAGGTCGAATTAATTTGTGTGTAGGACGAATTATTTCTTTGTAGGACGGAATAATTAGTGTGTAGGACGAATTATTCGATGTATGGGTCGAATTATTTCGTTTTAGGACGAATTATCTCCCTGTAGGACGGATTATCTCCCTGTAGGACGGATTATCTCCCTGTAGGACGAATTATTTTGTGTGTAGGACGGATTATCTCCCTGTAGGACGAATTATTTGATTTGTGCGTCGAATTATTCCGTTTTAAGTCGATTTGATCCAATCCACCATCATTCACCATTCACATTAGAGGTTATTGGTCTCATTCTTAATCAAGCAAACAATTCATTCCATGTTTCTTTGCCTGCTTCCTTATCTGCAGAAATCTTTCGTACCTTTTGGTATTTAAGTAAGCCCTTTCAAGGTCATTAATGAGTTAATTTAGTTGTTCCTTCAATTAACATTTCATTTCCAAGTATAACTAGCATTATATTCTTCTGGAGTTATTTCTGTTTCTTTGAAAGTAACTGGTTTTTCGTTTGGTAATGTAATAGTCAATTCCGTTTTATCTTCGCTTAATTCTAACGTAAATAATGAAGTTCTATTTTGTTTCTCAACACTATAAAGTACACCAGTAATCTTGTTATCGGTTGGTTCAATTATTTCAAAGTGCCTAATTGGTCCTATGTCATCTTTTGTGATCCTCTGCATTGTAATGTGCTAATTTCATCTCTTAGAATAACAAGGAACGAACCTTCCGCTACCCAATAGCTATACAAATATTTCCCCAGATACTTCGGTGCATTGTAAGATGGGAGATTACTGGAGGATGTATCTTGCACTTCTGTTTTCTTTTGTATCTGAATCATTTCTTTTTTGATGATTTGTTGTTCGTCGCAAGCAGCAAGGCAACATACAACTAGGAATCCTACAGTCATTTTTTGAAAAAGCAAAGGTTCCCCCCTAAATAGTACTTCAACCCTTTTGATCATTCAGTAAACAAACCCATTATTTGTAATAATATCGACATTTCCTTTTTTTAACTACTAAAAAAGCTATTCCTTAACCTTAATTACTCCTTATTAAAACATGACATAATATAGAAGAGACAGTTAAAACCCCAAGCAATTCCATACTTTTTCGCCTTACCAAAACGGGTAGTGTATGATAGAAGCATGAGTATGATAACGTCGCTCTTTAGGAGGAATGTTCATGAATTCGGTCATTTTATTTGATGGTGAATGCAATTTTTGCGATTCAAGTGTCCAGTTCATTATAAAGCGTGATCCGCAGGGGCTTTTTCATTTCGCTTCGCTTCAAAGTGAAGCTGGACAAGAGTTGATGAAAAAGTACGATGTTCCTGCAAATATTGATAGTATAGTGCTGATCGAAAAGGATAAGGCTTACTATAAATCGGCTGCAGCTCTGAGGATTTGCCGTCGCTTACAAGGGGCATGGAAAATGTTTTACGGTTTTACCATCGTTCCAAGCTTCATTCGGAACATCGCTTATGACTTTATTGCCAAGAACCGTTACAAATGGTTTGGGAAAAAAGAAGAAAGCTGTATGCTGCCATCCCCAAGTGTTCGAAAGCGGTTTTTATAACGTAAAAAAAGGTAATTCAACTGAATTACCTTTTTCAATGTAACTCCACCTACTTTTAAACGTGGAAATGAATAATGAGCAATCAACTTCTTCATCACCTCTCCCTTTTATAGGCGTTTCTTTCCTTTCTTATTTACCCATTTTAAACTCCCAACACACTTTACAATGTGCTAAAATAAAACAATTATTGCTTTAGTAACTATTGAAATACTAGAGTTAAAAAAAGATAAGATACGTAGTCTTTAACATGCAATATTTCAATTGATTAACTTATGAAATTCATTAATTTCTATGTTAGTATGTCTTTTAAAGGATTTTGAAAAGTCTAACTTATAGCTATCATCTATTATTTTTTTTATTATGCTCAAATCATTATCTTCTATTATATATTTGATTCCATAATGTGATTGAGGATATAACTCTGTATGGTTTCTTCTTTGCATTGCCCAATCTTCCCTACTCTTCAACAATTCAAAATTAATTACTTCCTCTAATGGGTCCGTAGTCTCAACCCCATCCATAGTAACTGCAACGTACTCGGCCAATCCCTCATCGAACCACTTCGGAACGGCTGTAATTTTATTTTCACTTAGATATTTAGTCAAATAATAATGTGTATACTCGTGACGTAAATCCCTTCTAAAGAACCATTCATCTGCTTCCCTAACAAGGTTATCGGGTTTAACCAATGCAATTAAATTATAATTTTTATCAAAAAAGGCTCCGATATTTTCTAATTCCGCATACTTTTGTAATTCCTCTAATTCTTCAAATACTATTATATTTATTTTAACATCCATATTAATGGTTCCAAACATACTAGACAATTCTTTATTAAGATTCGTTATCTCATTAATAATTAGATTATTCAATTCATCATTTTCTGAATTGTAAATTTTCACCCCATCTAGCAAATGATATTCTTCCCTTTCTAGTAGTTTTTCCAGATCTAATGTATTATTTCTAGATAAAAAATGATAAACAATTACTAAAGTGCCCAAGACTATTAAACTGATTACAAAACTAATTGCAACGCTTTTAAAAAAATTCATTCAAATGGTTTCCAATTCTTTAAGTTAATAATCCAAATAAAATAATCGTGTTAATTATATTTATTAGAGTTGATTCCATAATTCAAAATAAAGGATGTTCTTGTTGTACACTATAAACTTCTTCCCCTTTACAGCTGGCATTTAATGAATTCGTCATGGATGAAATAATTATTGTTAGTGCTAAAAATGATGATAGTATTTCTAAAGTAGAATCCTCCTAGGGTGTGTAATCAATTTAATTTTCGAATCAAGCTTCGTTTAATATTTCAAATATGTAATTTGAAAATACTCTTTTTTCGTTCTGATTTTTCTGACTTTTTTATACTAACACAACATTTTAATATAATTGTTACATTTTAAAAAAATAATAATATTTTCCTTTTTTAGTAAACAATGTGCAAATAAAACCGATAATATACCGTATATTCTCGTTATTTTTATAAATTAAAATGTTCTCAAGATAATTTTACATATAGTATTTTTACTCGTTAGCTCGATGGGTAGTGGTAGGATCCCTTTTGCAAAAATAAAAAAAGCACTATGAATGATAACATCCATAATGCTCCCTACCTATCCTCTGAACTGACTTTGGAATCCCTCTTGCAAACGATCCGGCAGCTCGACAAGGGTTTCGTTCAATGTATCCAATTTTGTTTCAATCCGATGAAGCAAATAAAGGGTAACAATAATCGGAAATCCGATATCACTGATAAATGGCAGGATTTGATCCACTTTTGTTCACCTCTCTTCTAGTATGGTGAAAAAAACAGGCTCACCCATTTTCAGGACACGTCCTTCAAAGATGAGCCTGCCTGCTGACAAGTTAGATAAGTTCAACATCCTCGACATTACGCTCGACAAGGCGTGCTCCTTTAATACTGACAAAGTCGCCCGATGATGCAACGAAGGCATTCCCCGTAATCATTTGCTCCATTGCCAGTTTGACTGTATTCGCATCAACCGGCTCCTTCGGATTTTCAACGGAAATCGTCGCTGACTTTCCTTCCTCTGTTACGAAAATCATTTCCAATACTCTAGCCATTTTGTATCACCTCCTGTTTTTTCAACCTTTTGCTAAAAGCCGATTATCCAATCAATGAATTCGTATCCACTCTGGTCACTTCACCCATTGGATAATTCTGCACGCTTGCAATCGCTGTTGCTGCCGAAAACAACTGATCCGCCGTCGCCTCAACCTTGATGTTCGAAAATGACCTACGCTTGAAAACAATAGACCCCTTTTCATTTAATCCCGTCTCAAAATCAATCCTTAACGTACTTGATACTGGAATTTGGTTTGCCATGTCGCTCACCTCCTTTCACACTCTATATAAACTTTTACGAGGTGAAAGTAGCATGGTGGTGAAAGTTTTTTTATTTTCATTTAATGATACGCAGCTGTTATAAATAAAAATAAAGAAGCCACAATCCAATATTGGAATGTAGCTTCTTCCTATTAATAAGAAAAGTTGATTTTAAGTCACCATGTTTCATTATGATGCAAGTGGATCCGTTTCTTTTTTCATTTCATCCTCTTCTGGTAAACGAATGAATTTAACAATCACCGCACTAGCTAGATACAGGATCGCAAAAATCCATACAACCCCTTCTGCTCCAGCCGAACCGATAAAAGTCATGGCTATAGCAGGTGCAACGAATGAAGACAAACCGGCCGCAAAATTCAAAATAGACATGGCCGCTCCTTTGTCTTCACCTGCAACGGATGGAACCAATGCACCTATAGGTACATAACCAGCTAAACAAGCACCCCATATAAATCCAACAATACTAGTTGCAATGAGGTTTCCATTTGTGATCATTGGTGTGTAATATAATAGAAGGGTAAAAATAGCACAACCGACTCCACCAAACCAGATGATTGTATTTTTCCATCCGAATTTATCTCCAACGAAACCAAAAACCAAATTAAAAATAATGTTTCCTAAGAAGATCGTACCCCATAATTGTAACCAGACAGATGTTTCAATTCCATGTTCAGCCATATGCATGGGTAAGAAAACCGGAAATCCATATGATCCTACACTATTAATAATTCTTACAACACCACCAGCAGCAACTCTTGGATTTGTTTTCAAGATGGTGATGCCCTTTAAGAGCTCATTCACTGCTTCTTTTTTGCTAGATATCTGTTTCTTTTCAAATTTGTCTTTGTTGATGACTATAGCAAAAATCGTACCTAGGCATACCCAGAAAATAGAGGTCCATAATGTGTTGACATAACCTAGGTATTGAATAGCGTAGCTTGAATACCAAGAGCCAAGTACCATCATTCCAGCACAATAAGCTACCCAAAACCAACCGACAGCTGTACTTAATTTATTTTTAGGTGATCGATAAATGACCCATGTTAAAAAAGAGTAAGCAAATAAAGGATAGCCGAAACCTTTAATAAAATAGGTGATAAGCATAACAGGATAATTCATACTTTCAAAGCCAAAAGTGATAAATCCTGCAGTCCCAATAACATAAAACAATAATCCCATAGACATAGACTTCTTTGGTCCAAAAACATCTAAACAAACACCTGAAAACCAAGAAGAAAGAGCTATAGAAATTCCGTATACAGTAAAAATGGCCGCTGACTGCTGAACAGTCAATCCATTGTCAACTAAGAAAGGGCTTAACCAGCCAGCTTCAAGTCCGTCTCCCATCATAAAGAGCATAACACCTAAAAAACCCCAGCTTAAACTTTTAGGTATTCCAATTCTATCTAACATATATATCTCTCTTTTCTATCTTATTTGGATTTAAGCTATATTGGTCTTTGAAAAAGAACTGTTGAGCTTGTTTCCACTCCTCATACTTCCATTCATCGTAACTAGCCTCATTTGTAATCGCTTTGATATCGCCTGATAATGCACTATTTACCCCTAATGTCTTATTGCAGATAACGGCAGATCCGACAACGGATGCCTGATTGAACCCTTGATGAATGCGCACTTCTTTTTGAAGGAGATTAGCTACAAATTTCGTTAACGTTTCACTTTGAAAACCACCTCCACAAGCCCATACATATGGCAAATCGTAAGGAATCACTTCGCATAATTTGTCGAAATGCCATTTGACTGTACAAGCAATTTCCCATAGAGCTGAAGCTACAAAATGAGCACGGGTTAAGTTTTCTTCTAATGGTGTATTAAAAATGAAGCCACCTTTTTTCGTCGCATTTTTCTCATCTGTCAGATACATGCCTAACGTTGATACACAATCAATCGTCGTAAGCTTACTCATTTCCTCTTCCATTAGTTGATAACTCTCATTTGGGTAGAAAATATTTTTTAATTTCTGATAATTAAGCCCAGTTATTCCTGGGTTTGTTTCTAACAGCCATTGATTTTTATTCGTATGGGCATTTGTCCATGCTCTTCGTTTAGAATCCACACTATATTCATCAGTAATATGGCAAATAGGGGTGGTCGTTCCAGATACGATGATGACATCACCTTTTTCGGCAAACGTGCTTGCGATAGCCAGCTGTGTATCACCGCCTCCTACTACGATTAAAACCTTTTCGTCCAATCCCAGCATCTGAGCCATATTCGGTGTAATTTCACCAAGGATCGAACCAGACGATTTTAATTCGGGTAACAAGTCTACCGATATCCCGAATTGTTCACACAACTCCTCTGACCATTCTTGTTTCTGAACATCATATAGCAGTGTTTCGGTCGCTTGTGATGGCTCATAGACGAGCACGTCACTTAATTTATAGGCAACCCACTCACTGATGCTTGTAAAGTATTTAATTTTATCCCATAATTGCGGCTGCCTCTTTTGCAGGGCGACCAGCTTTAAAGCTGAAAACAATGCAGATGGTAATCGACCTGCCCTTTCATAAATAAATGGTTGATTTGAAAACTCCTTTTCCCATTCGCGGCCTCTATTATCAATATTAGGTAACCCGATAAACGAATGCCCATCCTGATCCTGCAAGACAATTCCTTGCCGTTGACTAGTTGACGTTATTGCCTTGATTGAAATGTGCTGAGCTTTAGCTATCGCCTTTTTTGCTAATTGAATAAGCTGTTTCCAAAGTAATTCAGGTGAAAAGTATCGACTATCAGGATAAAGAGGTTCAATTTCATATTGTATATCCTCTCTCTCAATAGAGACGACTTCACCTGTTGTCTCAACGATAGCCACTCTTGCATTTCCAGTACCGATATCAAATACTAAATAACCTTCTTTTATAGCCATTTTTTTCACTCTTCTTTCTTATGACTTAACTTCTAGATTTCTTCTGTTATATAGAGTTGGAATCTGAAGAGTATGTTGTGTTGTCCACTTTGTTAACGCTTGGTTCATTATTGAGACGTGATGATCCTCAACCTCATAACTTGCGCCGGCAAGATGAGGGGTAGCTAATACATTGGGCAATTTAATTAATTCATAGTCACTTTGTTCAGGCGGCTCTTGATAAAACACATCTAATATCGCCCCCCTAATCTTTTGTGCTTTTAATACTTGTACAAGCGCATCTCTTTCAACCACGACAGCCCTTGACATATTTACAAAGATTGCCTCTTCTTTCATCAGTCCCAAAAAGTGTTCATTAATCATCCCGATCGTTTCCTCTGTTCTAGGGAGGTGTATGGATACCACATCACTTGTCGAAAAAACGTCTTCTAAAGAAGCCCGAACATGATTAGGATTATCACTCTCTACATAAGGGTCATAGTATTTTATCGAACATTGAAAACTTTCAAGAACCGCTGCAATTCGCTGGCCCACGGCCCCAAACCCCACCATTCCAATTGTTTTCCCAGAAATTTCATTTCCTTTAAACTTTAAATAGGCTTGGAGATAGTCTTCATTCCATTTTTCCTCCTTCAACCATTGATTGGAAGGAATGGTATGCCTTAAAAATGTAAGGAGATTACCGACAAATAATTCTGCAACAGCCTGAGCATTACGTGCTGGAGTGAAAAAGACGGGAAGTCCCCTTTTTGTTGCAGCTTCCACATCAACATTAGAAGGCATGCCACGACACACACCCACAAATCTCAATTCAGGTACTTCAGCGAATACTTTTTCTGTTACTTGATCTAACTCAGTAATTAACCCCTCCGCCTTAGACTCTTTTAATAAAGAGATCAACTCTACTTCGTTATAGGCCCTTCCATTTTCCTTCCAAGGTTGATAGGTAGCCTTTCCAAATAACTCGTTTAATTCCTTGATGCCCGCTTCGTTATATGGTGCTGTTACTAGAATGTTCATTTTTACATCTCTCTCCTTTATGTAACGACTTTACCTGTCAGTAACTCACTTCTTAAAAATAAAAAAATCTCTTCCCGCTAAGACGGAAAGAGATAATTACTTCATAATATCGTTCTCACAACAATAAAATAAAAGGCCACTCTTTCTATCTTTCAAGCTTCGCTTGCTGGAATTGGCACAATAATGTTGCCGAGGCTTCAAAGGGCCAGTCCCTCCACCTCTCTTGATAGAAATTTTACAATATTATATTGGTTTAACTATTTTTTCAATTAATAGAATATACCAAATATAATGAATTTCAAAACGGAAGTCAATATTTATTTGAACTTTCTAAATATTCTCTCCGTATGATATAATCTATGAATCATTTTTTTCATGAAAGGATACTGACATGCAATCATATAAAGATATAGAAAATGGTGTAGTCCTTTCTGTCTGTTCTCTTGATTGCCCAGACCAATGTGGTTTACTTGTACACAAAGAGGATGGAAAAATCAAGAAAATTAGTGGTGACCCAAATCATCCAGTGACGAAAGGGAATATTTGCAACAAGGTTCGGAATATGGGTGAACGGATTTATGATAGCAAGAGAATTAAGACACCTTTAAAACGCGTGGGAAAAAAAGGTGAGGGGAATTTCGCCATTATTAGTTGGGAAGAAGCGATCGATACGATCACAAATCATTGGAAAAATCTTATTTCAGAGGAAGGGGCACAAACCATTCTTCCTTACAGTTTCTATGGGAATATGGGGAAACTCGCTGCAGAAGGAATGGATCGCCGTTTTTTTAACCGCCTCGGATCAAGTCAACTTGACCGGACCATCTGTTCAGTTGCTGGCTCAACAGGCTACCGCTACACAATGGGGGGGAGCTACGGTACAGACCCAGAAGAGATGACCGAAACTAAGTTATTCATCTTTTGGGGAATCAATGCTGTAAGTACAAATATGCATCAAGTAACAATCGCACAAAAAGCAAAAAAATCAGGAGCTAAAGTCATTGTTATTGACGTTCATAAAAATCAAACCGGACGAATGGCCGATTGGTTCATTCCCATTCTCCCAGGGACTGATGGTGCACTAGCATTAGGAATCATGCATATACTCTATAAAGAAAAGCTAGTGGATCGATCGTTTTTAAAGGAATATACGATTGGTTATGAAGAGCTAGAAGATCATCTTGAGCAATATCAGCCACAAATGGTTTCTGACATAACAGGCGTTCCCGTAGAAGACATATACAAATTAGCTAGGATGTATGGGGCGATTTCCCCTTCAATGATTCGGATTGGAAATGGTCTTCAGCATCATGATAATGGCGGGATGAGCACTCGGACGATTGCCTGTTTACCTGCTTTAACAGGACAGTGGCTAGTAAAAGGCGGAGGTGCAGTTAAATCCAATTCAGGATTTCTCTCCTTTAATACCGCAGCTTTACAACGTCCTGATCTCAAAAAAACTAAAACACGTACTATTAATATGAATCAAATAGGGAAAGCATTGCTTGAACCGGACAACCCCATTCGCTCATTGTATGTCTATGGAAGTAACCCGGCTCTTGTTGCACCAGAGGCAAATAGAGTAAGAGAGGGTCTAGCCCGGGAAGATTTATTTACTGTCGTCCATGACTTGTTTATAACGGAGACAGCGAAGTTTGCAGACATTGTATTACCATCTACATCTGCCTTTGAAAATACAGATTTTTATACATCATACTGGCATAATTATATCCACTTACATGAGCCTATCATCGCACCCTATGGAGAAAGTAAATCGAACACAGCGGTATTCAGGCTACTTGCAAAAGCCATGGAATTTAACGAACAAACTCTTAAGGATGACGATGAAGAATTAATGAAACAAGCTCTAAACGATTTATCCAATCCTTATTTATCGGATATAACCTATGAGAAACTAAAAAATGAACGCTACATCAAAGCAAGTAATTTGACCGATTTGTTAAAGAATTTACAAACACCTAGTGGGAAAATCGAATTATATTCCAAAGTGATGGAAGAAGATGGATATCCAGCCCTTCCTACGTATATTCCATTAGTAGAAGAGCAGGATTACCCTCTCCAATTCATACCTGGACCGAACCATAACTTTTTAAACTCTACCTTTTCCAATAATGACAAACACATCACACTTGAAAAAGCACCTAAAATATTTATGAATCAAAAGGATGCAGATAATCGAGGAATAGAAGATGGTACAACTGTCCGTATCTGGAATGATCGTGGAGAATGCGAGCTAGTGGTTTCTGTAGGCGAACAGGTCCTTCCAGGCGTCGTAGTCAGTCAAGGTCTCTGGTCAGACATGCCTGGTAAAAAACAACTCGTTAATGCCTTGACTCCAGATCGTATTGCCGATATGGGCGGCGGAGCTACATTCTTTTCAGGGCGTGTGAATGTAGAAAGAATGAATAAGGATGTTTAATTTTTTATATCTTATCTTCCCTTCTTAAAATTTTTTTATGACTAATTAATAAAAAATAGCTTGAACCTTTTTTACTCAAAATACTCCTTTTAACATAAAATAGTCCCCTTTCCATTTATGGTTGGGGGACTTTCTAATGTATAAGAATCCTCAACAATAAACTATAGTTTGAAGTGAATTGAATAAATAATTGATTCTAATAGCTCGCAAACAAAAAAGTTTTAGAATTAAGCTTCAACCTTAAGAAACCCTAACCTAACGACGAGGCAAAATGCATCTGGCTTTAAATGGAACGACAGGTTCGCTTTTTCTGGGAAATAATAATCATGAAAGGATGTGGATGTTGGATGTCTTTAGAATGGTTCGACAGAGTAAGCGGGGAATTGCAGGATCATCTTAAATCAATTTGTGAAAAATACGATCGAAATGGCAGTTTGATCGTGGAGCGAGGAGCTAAACATCCACGTATCGAATTTTATACAGAGTTGGATGACAATGAGAGGGATTATTTTTCCACTCTGTTTTTCGATCCCCATAATGAAGAATTTTATATGGAATCCTTTGATCCGGATTTAGGCCAGGTTAGCAAGGTGATCTTATCTGATATTGAAGATATCGTTGATGCTGTTCATGAAAGCTTCCATAACTATTTAGAAGGGGATGGCATCGAATATGAATATGATCTCGATGATGAATACGATGAATATGAACTAACCGAAGAAACTGAGATGTACGAAATCGATGTGGAATGGGAAACACCTGAAGTGACAGCCTATATTCAAGAAAATGAAGTGGAGGTCACCTATCAATTCGGAGTTGTTCAGGAAACTGGTGATGGAGTGCTAAAACGGATTAACCGCATTCGTACAGCAGATGATGATCTGATAAAAGATGAAACAAACTTTATATTCAGTAAGGAAGAAGCTAGCACGATCATCGCTATGATAGCAAGCCATATGGATTCCCTCAGCGAAATGGATTAATAAAAAAAATCTAAAAACCTTGTCCATGATTAACATGGACAAGGTTTTATTAAACAAGAATAAGTTCGTATACCTCCGATAATTGAGTGACCCGTTCTGTATCACTAGCTTCCTTTGCATGCTCAATTTCCTGAGGCAGAATTCGATTAAGGAGTCTAGCTTCTTTGCCGGTAAGCTTATCGATAAGTTCTTCTTCAGAATGAAAGTGTCCATCCTTGATTTTATTATAAATTTCCTGCGCTTCAGGATATTGATCCGTATAGTTAGACAATATCTCACGTAAGTAACCAATCGTACGATCCATCATACCATCCCTCTCAACTATTAGGTGAAAGCTAACAAACTGCCTTTATACCTTCCCCCATTTTGTGATGAGAAATTCCTTGGTTTTTGGCCTCGTAATGAAAAAGGGGTATCCAAAGCAATGATTAATCTTTTATTTCTTCATCCCAAAACAAATCATTTAACGTACGTGATAATGCTATACAAATACCAATGCACAAACTTAATGAGGGATTATACTTTCCGGATTCAATCAATCCTATCGTTTGTCTGGAAACACCGACAATCTTGGCTAGCTCATCTTGTGACAAATCCTTTTCCACTCTTGCAAGCTTCAGTTTTATATTTTTCAAAGGAACGCACCTACAATTTCTTATTATCTTCGCTATTTTTCATTCCAATTTTCTTCGCTAGCAAGTATATACCACCAAAAAACAGAAGTAAAATCGGCAAATAGATCATAACCGAAACACACCATACCAATACAAAATACCACAAGCCTTGTGAACTGCCATCCGCATAGGATACAGCACTATTCACCCCCATGATCGTAGCGATGATGAGAGCTAAACCAACCGTACCAAAAATGGTCTTCTTGCTCATCGGTGTTTTACTCGTTCGGTCATGCATTTCTACTTCATCCCAGAATACGCCTAAGAAAATGGAACGAGCTAAATAATACACCCCTGATGCCAAAAGGATCACCAACTCCAGATATAATTCCCCGCTGCCTACACCATATTTATATATTTTAACAAGTACGCTCAATAGACAAATGGCTATAATGACATGATACATTTCTTTATAAATTTTATTTCTTACATTCTCGATTCGTTCATCCGTGATTTTTTTAAATACTTTCATCATTAATCACCCTCCATTCACTTCTATTATATGATTTATTTAACATATTGCAACATATATATTACATTTAATACTGTATAAATTGCAAAGTGTATAAAAAAAGGGACCCATACTTATGAATGGGTCCCTTTTTTAGGGGTTTACTCGTGAGTTTTGGGGGTTTACTCGTAAGTTTCGGACTTTTACTCGTGAGTTTTCACCATTTACTCGTGAATTCATCATTTAAACAATACCAAACCAAGTGTAGAGTGCAATGATGACAAAGACAGCCAATGATTTAATGATGGTAATCATTAATATGTGGCCATACGATTGTCTATGTGTTAATCCTGTAACTGCAAGCAAGGTTATAACGGCTCCATTATGTGGAAGTGTATCCATGCCACCTGATGCCATAGCGACAACACGGTGCATCACTTCGGGTGATATATTTGCCGCAGCGATTGCCTGATTGTATTTATCAGCCATTGCGCTTAATGCAATTCCCATTCCTCCTGATGCAGATCCTGTTATACCTGCGAGTGCACTAGTGGAGACAGCACCATTGACCAGCGGATTCGAAAATACACCTGATATTCCATCGCTGATTTTTGCAAATCCAGGAAGTGCAGCAATAACTCCACCGAAACCGTACTCAGAACCTGTGTTCATGACGGCAAGCAGTGATCCGCCAATACTGTTGTTCAGTCCTTCTTTCATGTTCTTCGTTACTCGTTTCCAATCATAGGCAAGTGCTGTGATAATTCCGACGACTAACGCAATTTCCACCGCCCAGATTGCAGCAGTGGCCGCTACATCAACTGAATAGGATTCTAACCCTATTGCCGAAAAATCAAACCCATTTGGGTACCATTTCGGTATGGCTTTTGACAAATAATTATTCATAAATGCCACTAGGCCAAGAGGAACAAATGCTAAAATCTGTCTTAAAACAGATTGGTTTGAATGCAAGTCAGGAACTGGTTCCCCTTTTTCCTGTTCAAGTGCATCGACGTTTTCCTCTGCGAACCCATAATATCCTTCTCCTGCTCTTTTTGCTCGTCTCTTACTGCTCTCTAAGTAAGCTAAACCAACCGATAAGACAAAAATAGCCCCTATTATTCCAAGTATAGGTGCAGCATAAATGTCCGTTCCAAAGAAAGACGTAGGAATAACGTTTTGAATTTGCGGTGTTCCCGGCAAAGCATCCATGGTGAACGTAAATGCTCCAAGTGCGATGGTAGCCGGCATAAGCCTTTTAGGAATATCGGCTTGCTTAAACAATTGAACGGCAAAAGGATAAATGGCGAAAACCGCTACAAACAAGCTCACTCCACTATAGGTTAAAATTGCACCCAAAAGTACAATCGTCAGCATAGCTTGTTTGGCACCGATCAACCGAACAATAGTCCTCGCAATAGATTCGGCAATACCCGACATTTCAATGATTTTCCCGAAAATGGCTCCTAATAAAAAGACGGGAAAATAATTTTTTATAAAAATGACCATCTTTTCCATGAATACACCGGAATAAAAAGGTAAAATGTTACTCGGGTCAATAAAGAAAACAGGTAAAAGTGCAAATATAGGTGCAAATAAAATAACAGAATAACCGCGGTAGGCTGCAAACATCAAAAGCCCAAGCGCCAGCAATATAATCATTAAATCCATGAAGATCCCCCTAAAAAATAATCCAAGTTTGAAAATATTCCCCATCCAAGTGAAAAAACACTAAAAGTGAACCCCTCTGTCAAATTAAAATTTGTCAGAAAGGTTCACCCTTATTGTTCTTATAAACTATTTCTTTATCCCATTATTGAGCTGTATAGCCACCGTCAATTACAACAGCTTGACCTGTTACACTTTTAGCTTTATCGCTTGCCAAGAACAATGCGTAGTCAGCAATTTCACTAACATCTAGTAAACGTTTTTGAGGAACTAAAGGAAGAAGAACTTCTGCTAAAACATCCTCAACTGGTACATTACGTGTTTTCGCCAAGTCTGCCATTTGTCCGCGAACAAGTGGAGTATCTACATATCCAGGGCATAAAGCATTAACCGTAATACCGTGTTCTGCTCCTTCTAAAGCAGCAACTTTCGTTAAACCGATAACTCCGTGTTTTGCGCTGTTGTAAGCCGCTTTACCTGCGAATCCGATAACACCGTTAATGGAAGAGACGTTAATGATTCTGCCAAAACCTTGTTCTTTCATGATCGGGAACACGTGTTTAGTTAGAATGAACGGCGCTGTCAACATGATTTTTAGCATCAATTCGTATCTATCAGTTGGAAAATCTTCGATTGGTGATACATGTTGCAACCCAGCATTATTGATCACGATATCCACTGAACCATACGTTTCTTTAGCTTCTTTAACTAGGTTTTCGATATCTTCCTCTTTTGTTACATCGGCTTTGATGCCGATCGATTCGAATCCTAATTCTTTAAGGGACTCAGACGCTTCCTTTACTGTTACTTCATTAATATCAGAAAGAACCACTTTGGCTCCACTTTCAGCGAAGTGTTTACCAATTTCAAATCCAATTCCACGTGCAGAACCTGTAATAATAACGACTTTATTTTCAACCATAATAAAATTCCTCCTATAGTTAATTAAATTTTTAGGTACAAATGTTTATTACACTATACCGATGGCACCCATTATAATACCGACGATCATTGCAATTGTCGGGATGATAAACGCTACCATAAATACATCTTTATATGTTTCTTTATGAGTCAATCCTGTAACCGCTAATAGTGTTAAGAGAGCACCATTATTAGGGAATATGGATGCACCTGAGGCAACCGCAGCCATTCTATGGAATACATCCGGGCTAATTCCCGTTGATTGAGACAGGCTGTAAAAAGTATCGCCAAGAGCATTAAGCGCAATACCCATACCGCCTGAAGCAGAACCAGTGATGATAGCCATGATTTGTACAGCAAGAGATTCAGCAACTAATGGATTGCTAGAAATATTAAGTAACCAAGAAGTGATGTTATCAAATGCAGGTATCACCGCAATAACCGCTCCAAATCCAACAGCAGCACTTGTATTCAGAATGGCCATTACTGAACCTTTTGCTCCCTCGTTAACAGAGAAAATAAACTTTTTATAATCCTTGATATTAATGACCATTATGCTCAGAACACCTATTAATAAAGCATAAATAGGTTCTAATTTAACAATGTTAAGTAATAGGACAACAATAAGAAGCGGTACCAAAGACAATAACCAATTTGGGATTTTTTCGTCTTCTTCTGTATCCGTAACGGAATCATCCGTTTCTATAAATCCCTCGCCTTTAGCAGAAAGTGATTTTTCTCTATAGGCTAACCAGAAATATCCACCAACTGCCATTACTAATGAAGTAACTATCCCGATTATCATTCCCGAAGTAGGGGTAGTATGAAAATACTCCATCGGTATTAAGTTTTGAATTTGCGGAGTCCCAGGAATAGCTGTCATTGTGAAAGTAAATGCCCCAAGCGCAAAAGTAGGAACAAGTAACCTTCTCGTAACATTCGCTTCTTTGAATAAGGCAAGAGCAATTGGGTAAACGGCGAACACAACTACAAATAAACTAACTCCACCATATGTCAACACAGCTGAAGCGATTAATACCCCCAGAATCGCTCTCTTTTTACCAATTAACTGTGTTACCTTTTTGGCAACGGATTTCGCTGCACCTGTTTCTTCCATCAACTTCCCGAAGATTGCTCCCAGCAAGAAGATAGGGAACCACTTCTGAACGAATCCGACTAAACCAGTCATATAGGTTCCTGTATACGTATCAAATACATCTAATCCGCTCATTAATGCTACAACTCCAGCCACCAATGGGGCTACCCAAATAATGGACCATCCCAAATAAGCTAAAGCCATTAACAATACTAAGCCAACAACTATACTTAACACTCGAAATCACCTCTTTTCATGGTGATATAAATAGTTTTGCTTTCCATCATAAGTTCCCCCTTGATAGTGTTAAATCTCTCTGGGCTTAAGACATCAAGAATGCGTGTCTTACAGCCCTCCCTAAATAGTCGTTAACTTTGAGTCCATGCCTAGAATGGTGACTAGCCGAATGATTAATTAATGAGAAAACGATATATTTCAAAGACCTTTTCAGCGCACCCTCTTTTTGTTATTTTAAAATAGAAAAAAGAGGGCATTAATATACAATCACCTTAATGGTGTCCTTGTCTTAGAGAAATTACCAAGAATATAGGCTGGCAAAGTTGAGAATATATAAAATAAGGGATAGTACAGATTTTATAGTTCAAAATAAACTTATATTAACTAGAACTTGTTATAGACAGCTTATTAAGATCGCTGTCTATCCTGTATACTTCTACAAAATATAATGTTTTTTTGATATAGAGTTATAAACACTCAATTTAAATCTTAATATAGTTTACATCCACCTAATTTATAAGTAAAATGAATAAAGAGAATATATTTTATGCATATATCGAATAAATAGGAGTCATATATGGAATTACGAGATTTAAAATCATTTATGGAAGTAGCCCTTCATAAAAGTTTTACGAATGCCGCCGCAAATTCTTATTTAACACAACCTTCTTTAAGTAAAGCTGTCAAAAAACTCGAAGAAGAACTTCGTGTGGAACTATTCGACCGTTCAACGAGACATTTGCGCATGACGGATGCGGGACAAATCGTGTACCAGCAGGGCCAAAAAGCTTTCGCAGCATTATCCGAATTGAACGTACTCTTAGATGAGCTCAGGGATATTACATCAGGCGTTGTGAAAATTGGCATTCCACCGCTGATCGGCACATTGTTTTTCCCTGAAATTGCCCGCAGCTTTCAAGAACGTTATCCGAAAGTTTCCCTCGAGTTGGTTGAACTTGGCGCCAAGCTGATCGGCAAACTTGTCGAAGATGGCCAAGTAGATCTCGGCATCGTCGTATTGCCAGCAAGTGAAGCCCAATTTAATATCTATCCCTTTATTGAAGACGAATTCGTTCTATTCCTTCATGAGGATCACAAACTTGCCAAGAATTCTGCCGTCTCCTTGAATGAATTGAAAGACGAAAAGTTCATCTTATTTTCGGAAGATTTTACTTTACACGATTACATTATCCAAGCATGTGAAAAAGACGGATTCACCCCGAACATCTCATATCAAAGCTCGCAATGGGATTTAATCATCGAGCTCGTCTCATCCAAACTAGGCATCACTCTCTTGCCAAAATCGATTTATCATAAGCAAACTAATAAAAATGTTAAAATCATACCGTTAAAAAATACATCCCTCCACTGGAAACTTGGGATCATTACAAAAAAAGACGCCTACCATTCCTTCGCATTGAAAGAATTATTGAAGATGTTAAATGAGGGGATTAGCTTAGAGATTTAGCTTAAATTCAAACCTTATAAAGATCTCTGTAATTAAATTCCATAATAAAAAAAAACAAAATGCTCTACTTTATATTTGGGTCTCTTCGCCATTTAAGGAGCATTTGAATCCTCATAATAAAAAACGCTGTTACTTCCATAGAAAATACAGGAAGAACAGCTTTTTCTATTTCAGATGAAAGCAGTATGGCTTAGTACACAGGTCGAGAGTATACCTCATAGTGCCTCGAAGCCTCATTTCTGAACGGTTATATAGGAAGAGCAAAATGGTAAAACCTGAAATGGCTGATGCATGTGTTAAGGAAAGGACATCTGGATTACCTTCTATCAGGAATATATGTTATATTTACCATTAATCTTATTTCTTAATTATGGGTTATATGGAATTAATAGTGATTTTGAAAAGAATTCAAAAGTCCACTTTTTACGAAAAAGATAATAATTCATACTTATGAAATACATAGAAGGAGAGATTTTGTGTTCAAGTTTGTAAAAATATTTTTTGTTGTACTTCTTTATTGGTATGTTGTACGGTACCAGAAAAGTTCCCCGGCGGATTTTGTATTTTATTTGGCCAGTATCTTGTTTTTTTTATCAATTATTTTTAGTTTGTTTTATAAAAATAAGCATAGGGTGAACATTTTCTTAATCATTGCACTATCAAATCTTTCAATGATTTTTGCACTATACGCTCATTTTTTAAGTGGGATTCTAACATTTTTCACTTTTTCTTTAATTCTATTTTTTTACTGTTTTATATTTATTTCCTATAAAATTGACTCAAATCCATAGTGTTTCAACAGAAATGTTCACGAAAACCAAAGCAAAAACCTCATTTTCCCTTTATCCTCCCCTCCCAAAAACACGAACATTAAATCATTTTCAGAATTTAACATTCACCTTTTTGTTGATTATCTATAATAAGTTTGCTATATTAACAAAGTAATAATCTTAAATATCATTACTCGTATATCCTCAGTAATATGGTCTGAGTGTCTCTACCTGGTTCCCATTGAAAGAACTAGACTACGAGTTAAAGTATTCGGCTGTTCGGCTTTTTTAGCAGCTTATGATTTAGCATTAGCTTCATTTTTGCTTAATTATCTATACTTTGACTTTCGTAGGTCTAGAAGGTAGAAATCATTCTACAGTTTCTAGACTTTTTTCTGTTGACCAAAACTACGAGGATAACAAACAACAAGGAGGAAAACATAAAGCAACAGTTTTTATAAAGGAAAGAAGCAAAGGAATATGTAGCATTATAAATCAATTTTTAATATTCGAGTTAAATAATAATAGTATTGATATGTAGGAAGACATAGCTTTAGCTAATTGGCACTTTTCAATTTTTTATGTTAGAGAAAAACTATCACTAAGGAGATTATTTATGAAAAACAATATGTTAAAAAAATACTCTTTATTAGGAATTATTACTTTACTGTTATTATCAGTAGTTGCAGGTTGTAATTCTACTTCAAAAACTGCATCTGAACAAAAAAAGACTCAAAGGCCTATTATAATTCAAGGTCCAATGCCAATCGAAGCTGAAAATTTCGCAAAAAGATTAGAAAATGTTAAAGAAGAAAAATCAGGAGATTTTGTATTTTACATTGGAAAGTTAGACAATTATCCTGTAATAGTTGCAAAAACAGGCAAGGGAATGGAAAACACAGCAGCCGCTACAGCAGTTGCTATTGAAAAATTTAACCCTTTAGCAATAATCAATCAAGGAACATCAGGGGGACATGATCCAAGTTTAAACGTTTTTGATATTGTTTTAGGAAAAAGAACGGTAAACATTGGTTCATTAAAAACAGCAGATAAGGCTGAAAACCAAGGAATTGATCCAACTATATGGAAACCTATGGACCTAATGGCTTCTGAAGGAAGTGCAGGAGAAGATCCTAATGCTGAAAAACCCCGTTTCTTTGAGGGAGATAAGGATTTACTAGCAGCTGCTAATGCAGTTAAAGATAAATACACTAAGGGTAAGGTTGTCGAGGGTACTATAGGTTCTGCAGACGTTTGGAATAATGAAGTTGATAGAATTAAATGGTTCCATACTAAATACGGTACATCTGTAGAAGAAATGGAAGGTGCCTCCGCAGCACAAATTTCCAAAGCTTATGATGTACCATTCTTGGGTATTAGAGTACTATCTAATAATAAAGTGAATGGTGGTAAATACAACCCAAATACAGCAGCAGCAAATCAAGAATATGTTTATGAAGTAGTTAAAAAATATATATCTACAATGCCAAGCAAATAATAGCTTTAATTGAATAAAAGAAGAGCACATATTGTACATGACAATATGTGCTCTTCTTTATTTAGGCCAATAGTAGAGTCGTTACGATTATCATAACTTCACTTATCATTAAATAGCGGGTACTATTCATTTCTTTTTTCTCATCTATTTCAATGGGGGGTTTTCATATATTTTCCTGAAAATCTCTTTCTTCGCTGGTAATCACTCCATATTTAAAGACAATAATTCATGCAATCGATTAAAAGACTCTTGATCTTTAAAAGTTCATGAAGTCTAAGGTTTGCAAATTTACAGGACAATCCGATAAAGCGAAGCAAAAAAACACCACAAATATCGATTTGCTTGTCTGCAAAAACGGATTGTGGCTCTACTATGCTAACAATTCCCACTATTTCTTATATTACGGATATATGAGGTTTTCCTTCCTCTTTTTCACTGACCTTTTCAATTTTCTCAACAAACATTTGGAAAACTTTTCTCTTTTCTTCCAGTTCTTTTATTGATCCTTTCAATTCGTTCACTTTTTGTTCAAAAGGTTTATGATAGAGCTCGCGAATGTTTCGAATAATTTCATCATTAATAGTGGATTGTACAACTTGTTTGGTGATATTGAATTTGTAGGAATAAACCTTAAGTTCAAGTTTAACTTCTTCATATTCTTTTTCTATCGCATTTAATAATTCACTAATTTCTTCTTTCCATTCACCTAAAGACTTTTTCACATGTTCCTCCAACTTTACTCCCCCTCTTTCACTGTAAAAAAACTTCTCCATAAAAACTCATTTTACCAATTCTTCATTTCGGTTTCTTTTCTGGTTAATTACTTAACAAATAAATTTTTATTAAAAACAGATAACAGTGCACCCCAGTCTTTAAGAAAATGGCAAATGTTGAAACCCTTTTTATTTAAAATAGTACCTGCCATTTCACTGGTTACATTTGGGGGGATTTTTTATATAGGGGGACACCTTATTCCTCCTTGCTAAATGTTAAGCTGAGGCTATTTAATGTGTAGAGTCTAGCGGTAAAAATGAATAAATCATTGTAGTTATTTTCTACGTACTCTTCTATAATGCTCATCCCTTTTCTAAATCTATCAACTAATAAATGAGTGTAGTTTTCATCCCAGGTAAACCGATTGATTCTAAGAAGCTCATCTGCTAATACTTGAAACTTATACTCCTCAACAAGAAGTTTTAATTGATACACTTTATCTGTATGTAAACAAAAGATATTGTTTTTAGTTTCATGATGTTTATGAACAAATTTAATGAAACCATTTATATTTTTAGCCAACATATTCGCTATTTGCATCTCGAAGTTCATTTCTCCATCTCCTCACTGTCTAAAATCTAATACATTACTATGAAGAGTGTATGTTTTGAGATGATATTTTAACACCAACAATAGGAAAGTAGCAGTTGATGAACTGACCAGTTGAAACTATTTGGAGTTGAAAAAATCGATTCTAAAAAATTTAAAGGTGTGACAAAAAAAAAAAGAATAAGAATTTAATAGAGTGGATAGACTAATAAAAAAGGAGTGGGAGATTATGGAGATTAAAACTAAAGTAGCAACGAAAGAAATGTGGAGAGAAATTAATGATTGTATAACTCGAATAATTGATGAAAAACATGATTTATCCTTTCAGAAGAAGAGCAATGATAATTATATGAATCTATATATTCAAACAGCCGTATTACACACCTTATTTGGACTTTCAGATGAACTTAGGAAAATTGAAAGGAAATATACCGAATAGTGATGTTTCTTGAAAAGTCATGGCTAAATTTAACTTTATGGTGGATTAGGATAAAAAATTCCCCAAGAGAGCCTTTAATACCAAAACAAAATCCTTTCTTTCCTAATCCACGTTTTCTTTTCGTCCCTATATATACCTCTTTGTTATCCCATCCAAAATCCATTTTACTTTCCTCCCCTTTAATTTATTAGTTGCAGTATATGCTTTTAAATGAAACCAAAAAGGCCCCTTATTTTTTTCCTTAAAACCGATGTTTTTGGTAATATCTTATGAACAAAAAAAAGAACCCCTCAACAGTGTTGTGTGAGATTCATGAACATTAGTTCTCGGATAACCTAACCGATTCTCTTTAGAGTTTGCATAGCGATTTCCTGAAACATTACGTATTGTGCACCTCTAGATGCAAGAAGCTAAGAATCTTCATTAAGCTGTAAGTACGATAAAAAGGGCTGTCTCAAAAGTTCATTTATTTTTTGAGACAGCCCCCTTTAAAATTAGGTTTCAACGTGATTAGATTCCCGGTGTAGATGAACTTTCAGGAATATTTTCATAGTCTGATGGATTAAGATTATGAACCGATCCATCTGTTACACCATTGATAATACCCATTAGACCCGTTTCAACTGTTTTTACTAGCTGGCCTTTCTTTTTTTGCCCAAAGTTTTGTGTTTGTCCACTAACTTCAAATTTATAAATTTTTCCGTCAACTTCTATTAAACTTCGTGAGATTAAAAAGCAACTGCTTGCTACGTACAACGGAGGACAAGGTTAATAACAAATTTAGTAAATCTTGAAAACTACTATGACTGTGTGTCACAATCAAAAAGAGATACGCAGATTTACTTGTGACGTTAAGACAGACCTGGGCAACCCGCTGAAATGAAAGGTTGAACCATTTCTTCTCTGCAGGTGACGGACTCACACACCATGTACTCAATTACAAATAAGGAGGACATAAATCATGAGGACAATGAAACTTGGAAACAGTACATTAGAGGTGCCGGTCGTTTCAGTCGGCTGCATGCGAATCAATTCGTTGGACAAAGCGGAGGCTGAGCACTTTGTCCAAACGGCGATGGAAGAGGGTGCGAACTTCTTCGACCATGCTGATATTTATGGAAGTGGCGAATGTGAGGAAATATTCGCAGACGCCATCGGAATGAACGCGGGCATTCGTGAAAAGATTATCCTGCAATCCAAGTGCGGCATACGTAAGGGGATGTTTGACTTTTCCAAAGAACATATCCTCGAATCGGTGGACGCAAGCTTGAAGCGGCTGAAAACGGATTATCTTGATATTCTGCTTCTACATCGTCCGGATACGTTAGTAGAGCCGGAAGAGGTAGCGGAGGCCTTCGATATTCTTGAAAGTTCAAGAAAAGTGCGCCATTTCGGCGTTTCCAACCAGAATCCGATGCAGATCCAGTTGCTGAAGAAGTCGGTGAAGCAGACGATTGTGGCAAACCAACTGCAATTAAGCATCACCAACGCCAACATGATCTCCAATGGATTTAATGTAAATATGGACAATGACCACGCTGTGAACCGAGACGGCAGTGTGCTGGATTTTTGCAGACTGAACGATATCACCATTCAGCCCTGGTCACCTTTCCAATACGGATTCTTTGAGGGAGTATTCCTTGGAAACGACAAGTTCCCTGAATTGAATCAAAAGATTAATGAAATTGCGGACAAGTATGAGGTTAGCAACACGACTATCGTCATCGCATGGCTTTTACGCCATCCCGCACACATGCAACCAGTCATCGGTACGATGAATGAAGGCCGGCTAAAGGATTGTTGTAAGGCAAGCGATATTCATCTTACGCGTGAAGAATGGTATGGTATCTATCGTGAGGCAGGCAATGTGCTGCCATAAACACACAGATCAAACTTTATTCTGTGTAATGAAGATCAGATCTATAATAAAGAAGCCCCTTCACGGCAACATAACAAAGCACCCTCAAGTCTTCATTGACCAAAGGGTGCTTTATTTTGACTAGACTCAGCCAAAAAGACCACATTCACATGGTTTTCCCCTCATTTCCTTTTTATAGGATAGTTTCCGGGTTGTTTTTGGGGTAAACAGGGGTGAAGTTGAGTAGCATGTTTTTAGGAAAGTTGTTTTACTATCAAACAATAAAAGGGCAGGGATTTCCCTGCCCTTAAATGAGTGAAAAATATTATATAATTCCTGTATTAGTGTATTTATAATACGCTAATTAATATGTCTATCATTCAATTTATATTTATAGGCCAATAATAAAATAGTAGAGTCGTTACGATTATCATAGCTCCACTAATCATTAAATAGGCTGGGTATCTACGAGTAATATTCATTTCTTTTTTCTCATCTATTTCAATGGGAGTTTGTAATATATTTTCCTGAAATTCTCTTTCTTCTCTGGTAATCACTCCATATTTAGAGCCAATAATTAATGCGCTTATGCTTAGGATTAAGCCAATAATCACAGGGTTAAAGTATACAGGAAGGTTAACTCCGAACATTCCTAGGCTTTCACCAAGAATAACACCAAAGAAACCAAAAATTATACTCCAGAAGGCACCTTCTTTTGTTAATTTTTTTGAAAATACGCTTGCAAAAGCTATTGGACCCCACGAAGCTGCAAATAATGTAGCAGCAAAGTAGCCAATCCACATTACAGCAGGTGGTTGCAACAAACCAATTAATAAAATAACTAAGCTAATAATAACCATGGAAATTCGACTGGCACGTAAAAGGTATTTATCTGTGTATTCCTTATTTCTTGATTGTTCCATGATATCTCGTGTTATACTGCTCCCTATTATCTGAAGGAAACTCGAACAGGAAGATAATGCCGCAGCCATGATTCCACTAACAATAATAACCCCGAGCCACGTAGGGACAATATTCATAGCTGCCCATATAAATACCTTTTCAGTTGGTGCGATATCTGCTTTGATGGTGGTAATAGTTGAAATGCTAATATGGAGAAATAGATAGACTGTCAAAATCGATATTGTTGCCCAAACACCAGCACGAATCGCTACGTGTTCATTTTTAGCCATTAAATATCGGCTACTTTGCCATGGACTTACGGCAATGACTATTCCCCAAACTAAGCCCATAATAACTGCCCAGGCCAATGCTTCCCAAGGAGTTCCCATAGAGGCACCTGGTCCTGTAATACCATGCCAACTTAATAAATCAGGCCTTTCAGCTAGATTCGCTGCCTTTGTAATGGCATTAGGAAATCCACCTGCAGATTTAATAATATAAGGAAAACTAAGATAAGTAGCGATTGAGAATAAAAAGAACATGACTGTATCATTTACCATAACGCCTTTCGCCCCAGATAGGATCGTAAATGATGAATAGACTAGCCACATGATTATCAAGGCTATCGGATATGAAACACCAGAAACCTCTGCCAACAAAACCGCAGCTCCTTGAGTAACAGCAACCAAGTATGCAGATATGCCAAGAATTGTAGTAATAGCAGCTGCCAGTCGTACTTTCTTGGAATGAAAGCGATTACCAAAATACTCAGGAACCGTTAATGATTTGCTTCTTCTTAAATATCTTCCAAAAAGGAAAACCCCGAATATATAGCCACTTGCATTAAAGATAACAAGGATAAGTAGCAGGATAGGATACCCTTCATAGGAAAATCCCGCTTCCCCCATAAATGATACAGTGCTTAAGAAAGAAGCAACAAGAGTACCAGTAATCATCAATGTGTTTCCACTTCGTCCCGACACATAATATTCTTCAGAGCTTTTCACTTTTCTGAATAAAAAAATACCGATTGATACATAAACACAAAAGGATACGATGATTCCTATGAGGAAAGCCATTTACATCCCCACCTTTTCAATCGGACTTTTTTCTTTTATTGCCTCTTGATTTCTCTTCATTTTAATCAGAAAAACGTTCGTGATCCACCCCATGACAATTAACGAACCCCCATAGCTCAAGCTAAAAATTAACTCTCCCATTTGTTGACCCCCTTAACAATATTGAAAATAATCAATAGTGAAGTATGCAATATCCATACCAACTTTTCGAATTTTCAGATATCAATAAAGGTTATAGTTAATTACTCTCATCATATACAAATTGATATTTGCCAAGTTTGCGCATGATGGTCGTTTGGCTAACCTCCAGAGCTTTGGCCATTTTTCTGGTTGATTTATATGTAGAAAGGGCTTGAGACAATAATTGCTTTTCCGTTTCCTCTACTGCTTTTTTCAAGGGAATGATTCCTGTTAAATTGACTAGCGCCGTATCTTTGTAGGTCAAATCGGAAGGCAAATCCTCTATCGTTACGATAGGTTTTCTAGCCGTCACGACAATTTGTTCAATTACATTTTCCAATTCCCGAACATTACCCGGGTAATCCTGCAGCTGCAGAATGAACTTGGAATGATCATCTATAGTTATCGATTGACCGTACTTTTCATTGAATTTCTTCAGAAAATAATCGGTTAATAATATGATATCTTCCTTTCGCTCACGCAGCTGTGGTATTTCCATTGGAACGACATGCAATCGATAATATAGATCTTCGCGAAACTGATTATTCTTGATCATTTGCTTCAAGTCTTTATTAGTGGCGGATATAATGCGAATATTCACCTTTTTCTCCTTCGTTCCCCCTACTTTCATGAATGTTCTATCTTGGACTAGATGCAGTATTTTCACTTGAATTTCGAGCGGCATTTCCCCGATTTCATCAAGGAATAGTGTGCCTCCATCAGCACTCTCAACAAGCCCTTGTTTCCCGTGCTTATTGGCTCCTGTGAAGGCACCGCTTTCGTAACCAAATAGTTCGGACTCAATTAGAGCCGATGGAATCGCGCCGCAGTTAACTTGAATGAATTTCTTATCCTTTCTATTGCTAAGATCATGAATGATCCTTGCTAAAACCCCTTTCCCGACTCCGGTTTCTCCATGGATGAATATCGAAGAATCCATCGGGGCCACTTTTTCAGCTAACTCCAAAACCTTTATCATCTTATCGGAATTGGTAATGAAGTTATTGAAGGACACGGTTTTTTTACTCTGTGAATGTTCATGCTGGGCACGCTGGTTCCTAAGATTCACTCTGTTCAATTTACTCTTCATCTCAACCAATTCCGTGATATCCCTGGAATTCGAAACAATTCTATACAAGTTCCCCTCTTCATCAAAAATTGGCTTGGCTGTGCTGAATACAGTCAATCCATGCGGATAGGTTTGTTCAGCTGAATTGACCGCTTTTGTTTCCATTGTTTTTAAGGTAACGGAATTGACGATCAGTCCCTTTTCAACTAACTCTTTAATGTTCTTATTAATAAAGGCCTCCGGCGGCAGCCCTGTAAGTTTCTTACACGCTTCACTCACGAATAACGTGTCCCCATTTGCATCCGTTACGAAAATTTCATCATAGCTGGAATGTAAGATTTGGGTAAGCTCTTTTACTTTCTTTCTTGTCACCTCTAACTCTTCATGCAGGGATTCATTTAGACTTATTAAGCTTTTAAGCTTCTTTTTGAGTATCATTTCCCTGACTTCATAGATCGGATAGCATCTATATTGGTTATCACTATGTTGAATCGCAAAATCATAGTGACTCATATCCTCTTCATTTAGCTTATCTAAATCATCTACAACAACAAACGATTGATTAAGATATTCAATGATTTTCTGATTTTGACCCACGCTATCTAATTTCTTCAAAAAGAGACCTTCATCTAAAATGCCCAGGATTTCCAAGTGGTTTTTCATGACAATAAAAGGAGATGAATGTATTTTCAGTAATGACTTTATATCCAAAATAGAAATATCGGAAAATACAATTAGTGATTCCTTTTTTAATTCGGTATCCATCCAATCACCCCAAAGTTTTTATTTCGAACCGATTTTGTTACACCTTTTAGTACGCAAAGAAATAAGTGACACTTTCATTAGCAACGAATGTCCATATATCAACCGATTCGAACCTGAACCTAAAATGAATCATCACTTTTCAAAAAAGGTTCAGTTTATATAGAATACTCGATTCGCAATCAATTCCCTCTTTACATAAGTGAAAAAAACGGTTTATTTATTCAGATTGATCCCAATCATACACTTTCGTGGCACGGCATGATTATTGCATATTGAACCTATATAGAGATATTTAGAAGGCGATTGGATTGATGCCATCTATACTCTCATACTATCTAAAACTAGGGAGGGTCATGATTATGACTCAATTCAAGAATCTGTTTACTCATTTAACGATTGGTCATACTGAATTGAAAAACCGAATTTTAAGTACAGCTCATCAAACCAATCATGTTACTGACGGAATCCCCACTTCGGATATGCTTGCCTATCATGAAGCTCGCGCTAAAGGGGGTGTCGGATTAATCATCCTTGAAGCAGCATCCGTACATCCATCCGGCATGCTTACGTCTAAAACGATTGCAGGATATGACCAAAAGATTGTCAATGCCTACAAAGAGATTTCCGAAACACTCCATAAATATGGAACGAGGGTTTTCTCTCAACTATTTCATGGCGGAAGGGAAGTCGTATCGAGCGACTATCGAAATGCCGCTTGGGCGCCATCTGCTGTACCTAGCTTGCGTTTCGGCGTCATGCCAAAGCCCATGAGCTTAGAAGATATTGAAGGAGTGATTGAAGGGTTCGCCCATTCAGCACAGCTGGCAAAGGAAGGCGGACTTGATGGGGTCGAAATTTGCTGTTCACATGGATACCTTCCTGCTCAGTTTTGGTCACTACATACAAATCAGCGTACAGATGACTATGGTGGTTCATTTGAAAATCGGATGCGATTCATTGTAGAGATTTTGGAAAGAGTATGGGAAAGAGTTGGGGAAGACTTTACAGTTGGCATTCGCATGAGTTCAGATGAATTGACGATGGACGGGACAACGATGAAGGATTCCGTGCAAATAGTCGAATATCTCGCGGAAAAAGTCCGATTGGATTTCATTAATGTCACAGCTGGAGATTCAAGTACCTTTGAGGGATCAACACATATCGTGCCGCCATCACCGATGAAGCACGCCTACTTATCTCCACATGGATTTAAAATCAGAATGGCAGGAGCCGTCCCGGTCTTTGTCGGTAATAGAATCGTCGACCCAGTTGAAGCTGAACAAATCTTATCAACCGGAAAAGCCGATGTCGTAGGAATGACCAGGGCCTTAATTGTCGATCCTGACATGCCTAACAAAGCCAAAAATGGCGACTTACAAGCAATTGATGCATGCATAGGCTGTTTACAAGCCTGTATAGGTCACTATCATAAAGGACTGCCAATTGGCTGTGTCCAAAACCCAACAACAGGTAAAGAAGCATGGATTTTACCAGAATTAAAGAAAACGAGAAACAAACAGAATGTCCTAGTGATTGGCGCCGGACCTGGCGGATTACAGGCGGCCATAACAGCGGACTCTCTCGGTCATTCCGTTACACTGATCGATCAAAGCAAATCAATAGGCGGCCTGCTCCGTACCATGCGCAAAGCGCCCATGCGACATGAACTGGCAGAATCGATGCTCGATAACTACTCCCGGAAACTAATGAGAAGCAAGGTCAATGTGCAATTAGGCAAAACGGCCACCGTCCAAGAAGTATCAGAATGGAAACCAGACGCCATTATCTGTGCAACAGGCTCACGGCCCTATACACCAGCCATCGAAGGAATCGATGACCAACGGATCATCATGATGGATGACCTATTCAGCTCAACCAAAAAAGTTGGGGACAACGTCTTGGTATTCGACTTTGGCGGTGACTGGCCTGGCATGGAAGCAGCCATTTACCTGGCCGAAAAAGGCCACAAAGTCACACTCATATCATCCAGACTGCACATTGGCGAAACCGTTCACCAATATCTCAGGAATGAATACCTAAAAAAACTATACAACCTAAACGTCACACTCCTTCCCCATTACGATATCGGGGCAATCAAAGAGAATCACGTCATTATCCGGAATCTATTCACCCAACAAAAAGAAGAACTAACAAACTGGGACTCCATCGTCCTCTCCCTTGGCCGCATTCCCAATACAGAGCTATTCGAAGAAATGAAAGGCCATGCACCCATTGTGAAACAGATTGGAGACTGTCTTGGCCCACGTACTATAGAGGAAGCGACGCATGAAGGGATGATGAGTGCTATAAGTTTATAGAGGGAAAGAGACATTCCTTTGGGGGATGTCTCTTTTTCTTTTACTTAGCCTTCCGCTCATAGTGATAATGAAGTCGATATTGACAAATATCTTTGGTCATATCAAATAAAACCCTTTGATCGTCTGGTCTTACATCAAAGTTTAGCTTGAAAGTATCATCTTCGTAAGAAATTAACCCTTTAGAGCTTCCACTCCACTTAGACATAGGTGACATGAACAATGGCTAGTGGAAGTAGAGAAAACGGGTATGGCGTAGAGTGATAAGATGGTCGTTTTGCTAGCCATGCTAGAGCGTGGAGATGATAGTTGATTCAAGCCAATCACCTCTGAGGAAGCAGCAGCACCATTCTTTCATAGCTACTTAAAAGAAACAGAGTATCGAAAACAGGCTGAAAAATCCTTTAAAAAGTTATGGAATTATGATATGTTTCTTCCTGAATTTTTATATCTACATTCTTTAGTCCTCAATCCTAATACAAATATATCTCGAAGTATCTTTTACTTAATAATATTTCTCCTATCCATATGGAATCCCTTGTGTTCAACAGACATAATATTTTCTCCTATGCTATAGATTTTTTAGTACATTATTTATACTAGTAGGTTTTCACCCCTAATTTTTTTTCTAATTCTATACATAGCATTTTGAATACCTTTACTACTTACCCCCATTATTTCCCCCGCCTCATTGTGGTTATATCCTTCCAAAACTAACAATAAAGCACGTTTCTCAAAATTTGTTAAGTAAGAATTAGAAGATAATATTTCATTATAACTTTCTTTTATTATTAGCTGTTTCTCAGGGTCAAATATATCTTTAATACTTACTACTTCACCATACGTTAGATCTCGTTCATGGTTTATTTTTGCTTGTAAGGATAATGAATTGTTTAATAATGCATTTTTGTTCCTATTTGCTTTTTTAACAGATGAAATTAAATGTCTATTAACACACATTTTCGCAAATCCAGGAAAGGAAACTCCCCCTGTAAACTTGAAGTCTATCACTGCTTTGTAAAATCCTATTAATGCTTCTTGAAATGCATCATCTATATCCGCACCTTGAATATAGTACTTTTTCGAGAAAAATAATAACAACCCTCTATATCGATTAAACAATGCACTAATTGCTTCTTCGTTATTCTTTTCTTGTGCAAGTTGAACTAAACTCTCATCAGTCATTTTTAATAAATTAATTTGAGTGTAGTCATTTATGGTTTTCATTTCTTTCTCCTTCAAAAGTCAGAATTCTATATACAATAATTATACCATTTACAGGTTGTCTGCACTAAAACCACTTCTACTTATTGGTAAATATTATTTTTGGCGGAAGAAAAATTACATGTGGATAAGGAACTGAAATGATTGGTATACAATCTTTTCGTTACGAAATAAAAAGCAGACTTTCGAATTTAAACACCACCCATCCAACTACAACTTGAGTCATATGATGGCGGACGGCAGAGTTGTAATGGCAAAGTTCTATTACAAGGCGTTAATCAGAAAGTGACACTGCTTTTTAATCACTATGATATAGCAAGTGGGTTAAATAGATTCAAGTCTTATAAAATAAGGAAAAAGAGGTTAGTCGAAGAAAACTACCTACTCGAAGTAAAATAGCTTTTTACAGATAATTTGTCTGATTAGGAATAAGCTTTTAAAAGAATACTTAAAGTTTTGGAATATATTTACGAGTTGACATTTAAGTAAGTTATTTATATTAAAAAATACCTAATGTAAAATGGATACCACTATTTTATCATGTTACAAATAGTGATATTATGGAATTGTAGTAATATTTCGTAAGAAGTGAGGCACTTTTATGGAATAGCTTTTTCACCATCGTATGGCAAGGGTTACAAGCTTAAAGGTTCTGGAGAGAGGATGTTAAGGGAACCATTATGGAACCCAGGTATTTTTGTTCAAACTAGTTTAAGATTAGGTAGTGCTCCTAATACTTGGCCATTAGCTGATGCATCCTTATATGACGATAATAAAAAGTTATCAATAGGTTTAGAATTTAAGCCTCCATTAGAAAGTAAGAGAGGATGTCTTACTGGTTTAGGACAAGTAATAGCTTATTTGAATATTTTTAGTTCAGCTATACTCGTTTTACCCGAATTCATCGAAGATGGTTTTCCAATCGCCGATTACATAGCAAATTCTTAAAATTCAAATGAACTAAGTACTGTGCCTATTGCAGTGGTTACTTATCCACCCGATGCTACCCCAGAGGATGATTTTGATATAACTTTAAAATCTGAATTCGCTGAAAGAAATGTAATAAGGCATCGAACCCTCCGAGGGGCGAAGGTGAACTCTACCTTTTATGTTAACTGGAGGGATACCTCCCCAAATGAGGTATTTTTTTTCTTGAGCATAAGCGATCAATTTCAGTTGGATTATGAAGGTCATAGGTTAAATAAAAATTTGGGATATCTATTGGAATGACTATTATTGTCCCAGAGAAGCCTAGATACACTTGATTACATTGAATTAAATGTAAATTAATTTGATAATACAAATAAAAGGATTTCCTTATATAAAACTAAGCACGTCTTAGGAAGAAAGTAGTTGACGGAAATTTAACGACCGCTGAAGCTCTAGAAATTCTAAGAATAAAAGCATCTCATGGTGTTGATACAAATTAGGTGAATTTAAGGAAAAATCACTTCAATTTTATGAACCAATTAAAGCTTTGGGATGGCAGAGGGGTTCTAACAAGTGATGGGGCGGTATTGCTTTCAAATGGAAAAAGAAGAGGACTTTCATCTCCAGCATTTGTGGATGCACTGGCACATTTACTTCTTGTAAAAGGATGAGTTTAATGACTTTTTACTGAATCATGATATAAGTAGATTTGAGGGATCAGATGAAATAAAGGCTGGAGTAATCCAGCTTTTAGAAAACCAACACTTAATAAAAAGAAACCCCAATAGAGCAAGAATCCATTTGAAAAAAGCTTTTCAAGACGAATTTACTCTATGGAGTCACCTAGGGATACTAATAAAAAATGGAAGAGAATTCTTTGACCCCCAAAGGGGACTTGTTTTTAACTGGCGGAGAATACAAAGTATTCTGGGTTACAATTTTACTGTATAACTAAATATTAAACAGAAGTAGTACTATGTTTAGCTTTATCATCCTCTATTTGCATTGCTATTTGTCTGAAATATACTTCCGCCAATAGAGGTGGAACAGCATTACCAACCTGGATACATTGTTGTTGTCTTGAACCGAAGAATACATGATTATCTGGAAAAGTCTGAATTCTAGCAGCTTCTCTCACAGTTAGCGTCCTGTTTAAGGTCGGATGGATAGGAAAAGCATTATGCCCTGGTACTAACGTGAGGGAAGGTTGTTCTCGATGTAATCTTTTGTAAACATGACTATAATTTTTTACCTGTCCTGTTGTAGAGTCTGGTCTTGTTGCTTGCAGAAGTGTCTCTGGAATTTTATTTATATCTAATTTCCCGCCTTCTTCAACATAAGACATTCTTTCTGAAACAATTGGCTTGTGTTTAAGGGGAACATGATTCGGTATTTCCTCCTCAGTCTTATCGACCAAGTCCATAATTGCTTCTCCTACTGTCGTATACTCAGGCATACATAGTTCATTAGCTGAAGAATGGGTTACTTCTGGAAAAGTGACTGGTTCCCCAATTCTATTACCTATCATCAACATACGGTGTCTTTTTTGAGGGACACCATAATCAGCAGTATTAACAATTTTATAATCAATGTCTTTATAACCAATTTTCTTGAATTCATTAATTACTTCTTCAATGAATTTACCCTTATCTAAACTTACAAACCCCTTAACATTCTCCATAAAAAAGTATTTAGGTTTCAATTCTTTAATAACTCTAATATATTCGTACACGAGAAAATTCCGTGGGTCACTTTTAGGATCATATCCTTGTGTATTAACGAAACGCCTTTTTCCAAATACAGAAAAACCTTGGCAGGGTGGGCCCCCCACTACAATATCAACTTCTTTTCCTTTAGCTAAAGATTTAATAAGCGAAGAATCAAGATCTCTTATATCATCATTAAAAACTGGGATATGAGGAAAGTTATAAGCATGAGTCTTACAAGCATCTTTATCAATTTCAACAGAAAAAAGAGTTTGATACTCAGCCTTTTCAAGCCCAACTAATAACCCCCCGCCCCTGAAAATAAGTCAACAGCAGTTAGCAATGTAAATATACCCCCTATTTTTAATCATTAAATTGGAACTCTAATTGTTTTTCTTTTAAAATATTCTCTTTAATATGCCTGGCTAATATCTTAGAAAATAAAGGAGGTACTGCATTACCAACCTGGTGTCCTTGTTGGCGCCTATTACCTTTAAAAATAATATTATCAGGGAAAGTCTGGATTCTAGCAGCTTCTCTTACAGTAAGGCTTCTGTTTAGAATAGGATGAATCGGAAAAGCATCATTTCCTGGTACCATTGTAAGTGCTGGTTTTTTTCTACCTAACCTTTTAAATGTATTGCCAAAATTCTTTCTGTATAATTCAGGAGGAAGTGCATCTTCTGGTAATCTTCCGCCCTCTGGAATAAGTTTATATCGTTCTATATTTTTCTCAGTATGTTTTAAAGGAACATGGTTAAAGCCTGGATCCTCTTCATGGTTAACTAAATCCTTTATTGAATCCCAGCAGCCAACCCATGGTTTTAGACCATCCTTTGGGCTATCAGAATGAGTTGAAGCTGGAAAGCTCACTGGTTGATTTAATCTGTTTCCTAAAATGAAAACACGTTCTCTAGTTTGTGGCACTCCATAATCCGCCATATTTATTAATTTATAGTCAACGGTATAACCACAACCCTTAAACTTTTCTATAATATTATTAATAAATTCACCCTTGTCCCAAGTTAGAATTCCTTTGACATTCTCCATTAAGAAAAACTTAGGTTGTAATTCTCGTACAAGGCGAATATATTCATCTACTAGTTCATTTCTAGGATCATACGTATTTCTTACCTCAGGTTTTGAAGAAACTCTTCTACCTATGGTAGAAAAGCCTTGACATGGTGGACCACCAATAATACCATCTAAGCTTTCATAATCTATTACTTCTCTTATTTCATTTGTATCTATTTCACGAATATCTCTGTTCCAAAAAGGTACAAAAGGGTGATTATACAAATGTGTTCTTTTTACATTTTCATTATTATCAACACTTAATCCGATTCTATATCCAGCTTCCTTAAAGCCTATATGAAGGCCACCAGCTCCACAAAATAAATCAACAATAAGCATTATTTCCTCCACCACCTTCAAAGTACAAATTTTATTATAACAGATTACTGAGCCATAGAACATATGTATGTTTCCATTGGAGGAACTCTATATTAAGGTTGATAAAAACGCAAAGGAAATTGAATGTTCTCTTCTTTTCCTTTTTTCTTTTTCAACTAGATTATGCATGACTTTTCCTACTTTTTTATATTATGGATTACTCAACGGAATTTCATGGTTTTTCACTCCTGGTTACTTCTATTATTGCTTTAATCCGCTCATCCATTCACCTATTTCCACAGCGTGGTCTTTAATGATATATTTTTCATAATTGGGTAGTTCTTCAATTTCTTCAATCATGCTTTGTTAAAACTTATTATTTTTTCGGCATCAATTTTTTTCACATCCGCATTTATTCTAAAAAAAGGGTTAGCATCAACACTTAACAGCAATATCCCAAGTAAGGGCATCGCTTCTAAAGGAATCTCAAATTTAGAGTTTTCATCATCAACTAATTCCTTGAAAGGATTTATACTTTTCATTGATAGACCATAAATTTCATTTACCTTATTCAAGCGTCTGTCGAACACAGTATTATGAGATATTTTTGCCCTTTCCTGCAAAACCTTTTTTGGTATACCCCGTTATAGACCTTCTTTTTCTCACTGATTTTTCCTTCTTTCTGTTCATTAGGTGTCAGGGGGGGGGGAGGTACTTAGAAAAAAATAGGTGTATGAATCAGTAAAGAGGTATATCCTTACTCGGTATCAGTCATGGAAAATTTAGTTTTTCCTCATACATACACCCTTTCCCCATCTTTCATGCAAATTAAAAAGAGTGGATTATTAGTTTCTGGCTTCTAAAGCAATACCAATAATCCACTCTGATTTTTCATCATATGAATATGTCAGAAAAACAACTGGGTCAGGTAGACCTGTGAGAATATCCGGAGAGACAATCTTCTCGTCTAGTTCTTCCAAGTAAAGCTCAACCGCTTCTTCCGCCAGTTTCGAAGCACTAACATCGACTCCGAACATCTCTTCCATAAATATCTTTACTACTTCCTTACTGTACAATACCTTTCCTCCTTAAATTTAGCCTTTTTCTTTTAATGAAACGAATGTTTCATCTCCGACGATGATGTGGTCAAGAACGTCTATGCCAATAATCTTTCTAGCCTCCGCTAACCTCTTAGTTACCTTTATACCCTCTTTACTCGGTTCAGGTTTTTACGGTGATTGTGGCCAACAATTATTGATGCCGCGTTGCTGAGGATCGCTGATTTCATCACCTCACGAGGATGAACTATACTTGCATTCAGGCTGCCAATATGACAGACATTGATTGATACTGGCTGATTCTTTGTATCCAGTGATGCGACGATGAAGTATTCACGGTCTTTATCCTCTAAAAGCAACTTAATTAATTGGTATCCATCCTCCGGTGACCTCACTGCCCTCTCCTTGTACAAAAGGTTGGACTCTTTTACTAGTTTCAGTGAAACAATGTTTACTCTCTTCGCTAGCTCGTTTTCTTTTTTCATTATTATTCTCCTTCTTTAGTTAATAAAGATAATAAATTACATTGTTCTCAGAATCATAATATATATTTATTAACTTAGTAGATACGTTGAATTAACAAATAATATCTGATTACAACCTTACAAAATAACGTTATAATTAATAAGTTAATCTTTAAAATTAAATACAGAACATTTGTTCCGTTTGTCGATTTATGTTAATATATGAAATATAAATATCTTTTTATGGAGGAGACTCTTAAAAATATGGTAGTAGTTGACTTATTTTGTGGGGCTGGTGGCTTACACATTGGCTTTGAACAAGCTGGTTTTAAAATTGGACTTTGTGCTGATAATAACTCACTCGTTGAGAGAACACATAAATTTAACTTTCCAAACATCCCTTTTACAAACAAAGATATAAGAAATATTAATTCTGAAGAGATATATGGAGTATTAGGTGAAAGTGAAGTAGATGTATTGATTGGAGGACCTCCATGTCAAGGGTTCTCAACGATTGGAAAAAGGTCCTCATCAGATATAGAGAAACGCACTCTTAAGGACGAAAGAAACACATTAGTTTTAGAATATATTAGACTAATTAACGAATTACAACCCAAATATTTTATTATGGAAAACGTAAAAGGTATTCTTACCATGGATAAGGGAATGTTTATTGAAGGGATTAAGGAAGAACTAGGAAAAACTAAATATAAATTTGGAATTAAACTTATAAATATGGCTGATTATGGTGTTCCACAGATGAGAGAGAGAGTCTTTATTATTGGTAATCGTCTTGGACATGAAATTGAATTCCCCCCAAAGTCACATTCACAAAATGAAGAAAACGGATTATTACCATGGGAAAATTGTTGGAAGGTTATTGAGGACCTTTCAACTATTGAGGAAGACAAAGAATTTAACCATGTGCCTCTTAAGCACACTGAAAAAAATATAGAAAGATATAAACTTATCCCGGAAGGCGGCCGCCTTCCAGAAGATTCGCTGCCCCCTGAACTATATAGGAAAAACTTTGGAAACACTTATAAAAGATTAAGTCGGACTAATCCTGCCTTAACAATGGTTCCTGGAAATGATGCATTTCCAATCCATCCAATCTTAAATAGAAGTCTTACTGTACGCGAAGCAGCTAGGATTCAAACTTTTCCAGATTGGATGATATTCCAAGGGAATAGACGACAACAAGGGCACCAAGTAGGAAATGCTGTACCACCAATGTTTTCAAAAATTCTTGCAAACCATATTAAACAAAAACTTTTAATAGAGGAACCCAAAACCCTAGTATCAGCTAAATAAAACTTAGAAAGGAGAATAAAAATGCTTAATGCAGTAGATTTGTTCTCAGGAGCAGGTGGTTTATTAACTGGTCTAATAAAAGCTAATTATAATGTCTTATTTTCAGTAGAAATTGATAAAGCAGCAGTAAACACCCATCATCTTAACTTTCCTAAAATACCAATCTTTGATGATGATATTAGAAATCTAACTTTCGAAAAAATACTTGAATTTACCGAAGGGAAAGAAGTGGATTTAGTAGTTGGGGGTCCACCATGTCAAGGATTTTCTGTTTTTGGCAAAAGGAGATTTATCAATACGAAGGGTTATAATCCAAAAGAAGATGACAGGAATAAGCTTGTTTACGAATATATTCGGATAGTAAAAGAACTACAACCTAAATATTTCTTTATGGAAAATGTAAAAGGATTTTTATCATTAGATAATGGATTATTTATTAAAGAAGTAATATCAGCGTTTAATAAAATTGGATATACCAACATTGATTATAATGTCTTTAACACAGCTGATTATGGTGTTCCTCAAAAAAGACAAAGGATGTTGATGATTGGGAACAGAATGGGGGAAAAGGTTACATTTCCTGCTCCATCTCATTTTGATCACCCAACTTTATTTGATGAAAGTTATATCACTGTTGGGCAAACTATAATGGACTTGGTTGATAAAACAGAAGATGATATACCTAATCATATTCCTTTAAAGCATAAAGAGATTGTCGCAGAAAGAATGTCTTATGTTAAAGAGGGTAAAAAATTGGTGATTGAGGATTTACCTGAACATCTTTTAAACTCAACACGACCTGATTCAACCACAGGTAAAGTTCAGAATTATAGTCATATATATAAAAGACTTCATAGAAATGAACCTTCTAATACCTTGGTTCCTGGACATAATGCTTTTCCTATTCATCCTACACTAAATCGTACACTTACAGTAAGGGAAGCAGCTAGGATACAAACATTTCCTGATTCTCATGTTTTCTGTGGGACAAGACAACAACAATGTATTCAAGTTGGTAACGCTGTTCCCCCATTAATAGCTGAGAAATTCTTCGAACATTTAGCTTTAGATATTAAGAAGTTCCAAAGAGTAAAAATATAGAAAACGGAAAAGCTTCTTCCGTTTTCTATATTTTTACATCCATAGTATTCTGTACAACTTCCCAATTAATATTTAGTCCTACTCCAATTCTGAAACCTTTTTTTATGAAACCAAATTGCCTTAATATAGCTAATTCAGCTTGAAATGGTTGCCTTGCTGCTCCACCCCTTAGGGATACTTTTCTCATAACTTTTAAATTATTTGATAATTCATCTTCTAACCAAATTAAATAATCCTTTTGGTTAAATTTTAGCCTTCCTCTTGCATCTCGTGCGGTAAACTCTAATACGTTATTTTCAAATTTTTCATCGGACAATCTATGTGCATAATAAAGAAAGGCCCCTAGCTGACCTATTTTTAATATTGCAGAACCAAGGATTGCTCTAGGTGTACCTCCATTGCTATTATTTCTATTTCTTTCACAGGCATCCACAAACCTATATCCAATATCAGTTGGCTTTCCGTCATTATCCAAAAGACCAATGTGAGTCATTCCTGAATCTAAATCCTCTCTATAGCTATGGGCTCGATTTCTTACATTTGTTGCAAATTCTTCCCAAGCATTGTCTTCTGTAATGTTTGAATTATTTAGTTTACTAACCAACTTATTTTTTATTGAATCAGACCTTCCCACAAAGAACTTTTTAAATTGATCGTCTGAGGTCAATAACTTTGATGAATTCTCATTAACCACATATTGATTACCATTTTTGCTCCAAATTTCTATTGTATCGTCGTTTAAAACATAGCTTAGCCAAAAATTTCTCCAAACAATATCATGTAAAGTATCACCAACAGAATTTGATAAATATTTAAATAGATTAGTTCCACCCAACTTTTGTACAGCATTAGATAATCCCATCGGAATATTAATTACGGGTTCGGTTAAATTGTCTATAGAAAACCTCTTTGCTATTTGTAAATACCTATAGAAAGCATCTGAGTCACTACTACCTTCTCTTAAATGAGCCCATTGTGTTTTAATATAGTTTGGAGCACTTGCATTAGCACGCGGAATTATCGACGCATTAGATAAATCCATTGCTCGTATAAGGTTAAGTTTTCCTCTAAAGGGAGAAGTAGCAAATAAATCAGGGTCATGATATGTAACGATAGAAATAGGTATATGATTGGAAACCATGTCCAATATTTGCTTTAAATATTGCCCCGGTTGGGAATGTGTATCATACCTATCGGGAATAATAATTACAGTGCCATGATACCCTTTATCTAAGTAAGCCTGAGACTGACCTAGTGCTGTTAATATTCCATGTATTCCTTCATTTTTCTTTTTAAACTCCAGTGCTAATCTATATAGTTCACTTCCATTTTCCTCTATTACTAATACACCATCAGCCAAAGGCCAGTTGGTTTTGCCTTCTTTAGTGGCATATATCGAAAAGGTTCTTCCTTGACTATTATTCAGGAAATGAATAGGACTCTGCGTGAAAATGTCTGCCAATTCAGAATTTGCCCATGAAGCATATAAGTCATGACTCAAAAAATAACCCCCTAAAATTTCGCTTTTTCTGTTTAATTCTAGCAAAAATTAAGAGGCATTAATATATCGATTTAAAAAAACCTCATTTACTTATGGTACGGTTCACCTTATCACGTTCAAAAGAATTACCTTCTCTGCACCATAAATAATTATCGGCAACTTTAAGTATAAAATAAACCTGATGTCTCAACCATCATCCTGTTTAATTATACCCAGTATCCATATTTCGTTATAATAAGTAGTATGTAAAGAAAATTGGAGGTACATTTATGAAAGCCACCGAGACAAACTTTTTACAATTTCTAAAAGGGCCAAAGCAATTCGTTATTCCGATTTATCAACGGACATATAGTTGGACAAAAAAACAATGTGCTCAGTTATGGGACGATATTGAACGAATCTCTGAAGATGTGAATCTATCAGCACATTTTTTAGGTTCAATAGTTTATGTTGAGAAAGGTTTATATCATGTAACTTCTGTGCCTCAACTTTTAGTAATAGATGGTCAGCAAAGGTTAACAACCTTAAGTCTAATTTTATCTGCGTTTTCTGAAGTAATGGAAGAACAGATTAAAATCTGCGAATCAATTACATCAAAGAAAGTTCGTAATTACTTCCTATTTAATGCTGAAGAAGATGATGACACCCGATACAAGCTATTATTAACCCAAAAAGATCGTCAAACTTATATTGATTTACTTGAAAGAAATGAATTCGAGGATGATTATTCAAAAAGAATTGTAGAGAATCAGAAGTACTTTAAGGATAAGATAATGAAAAGTCCCTTACCTTTGGATGAAATTTATCGAGCTCTTAATAAACTTATTGTTGTGGATATAGCTTTAGATCGTGATAAAGATAACCCCCAATTAATCTTTGAGAGTCTCAATTCCACAGGGCTTGATTTATCACAAGCTGATTTAATTCGAAACTATTTCCTGATGGGGTTACAACCAAAAGATCAGGAATACCTATACAACAAATATTGGTATAAGCTTGAAATCAAGTTCGACAAACTACCTGATTCAAGCTATTTTGACCGCTTTATAAGGGATTATATAACTCTTAAAACAGGAGTAATCCCCAAAATTGGTTTTGTATACGAGGCATTTAAATCCTATGTAACTGAACACCCTCACCTATCAACTGAAGAAATAATTATTGATGTTTATTCATATGGACAATATTATGTAAATCTTAATTTACGTGATAAAGATCCCATACTTGAAAATGTATTTTGTGATATACGTGGACTTAGAGTAGATACCGCTAATCCATTCTTAATGCAAGTCTACAATGACTATATACAAAACATTATTAATAAAGACGAGCTAATTACTGTTTTTAGATTAGTTGAAAGTTACGTTTTCAGACGAGCAATTTGCAGTATACCAACAAATTCGTTAAATAATACTTTCGCATCTTTGTCAAAAGAGATTGATAAAACTGACTACTTAAATAGTTTAAAAGCAGCATTTTTATTTAAGACATCCTATCGACGCTTTCCATCTGATGAGGAATTTCGTCGGGACTTATTAATTAAAGACCTATACAACTTCAGAAATCGCAACTATCTGTTACGAAAGCTGGAAAATCATAATCGAAAAGAAATTGTCAATGTTGAAAATTATACTATTGAACATATAATGCCACAAAACAAAAACCTTTCAGTTGAATGGCAAACAGCTTTAGGATCAGATTGGGAAGCAATCCAACTTTCTTACCTTCATACTTTAGGCAATTTAACTTTAACTGGATATAACTCTGAATTAAGCGATCGCAGTTTTTCTGAAAAATTATCTCTTGTAGGCGGATTCAAAGATAGCCCATTATGGTTAAATCGTAGCGTTTCCAAATTTTCAACTTGGAAAAAAGAATCGATTGAAGAAAGAGCAAATACCCTAGCCGAACGAGCAGTTACTGTCTGGCAGTCTCCGACTCTTTCCGAAGATGTTTTAAAACTATTTAAGAAAAACGAAAATGAGTCAAAATCAAAAACAGATTATACAATTGAACATCATGCCAATGCATTTAGTTCTGAAACCCATAAGTTATATGACTTATTAATAACTCGGATCTTAAACATAGATAGCTCCGTTCATGAGGAAGTAAAGAAGTTTTATATCGCCTTTAAGTATGGGAATAGAAATTTCGTAGATTTATTACCAGCAAAACATACTATAAAGATTTGGCTAAATTGTAAATTCGGTGAATTACATGATCCTGATCAGCTTGGAAGAGATGTGACAGATATTGGCCACCGGGGAAATGGAGACATTGAAATTAGCTTAACATCTGAGACTGATTTAGAACCTATTATGGACCTTATTCAGCAGTCATTTATATTAAACTCTGATTCAGAATGAATAAGGAATATATATGCAAACTAAATTTTTAATCAGTACTTTAGTTTAAGCATTTATTCTATTTATTGTTGATTGATATTCATTTCATTTTAAATTTCACAGAAACATTGAATCTTTTAAAAATAAAAAGAACCCCTTCTTCCAGAAGGGGCTTTTGGATATTTAAAAATAATTTTTTACAACATCTAACTCATTTCCACTGGACTGGCCATTTCTTTCATTAAAGATGTCTCAAAAGCTTCTGAAGTACTTTCGATTTTGGAGATTGCGTCTTCAACATCTCTATAACGGACTTTCCTCTCCTCGCTCAAAACCTCTCAACCCTTTCTTTTCTAGCTTCCATTTCAATCCGCGACCTTTCAGCTGCTATGCTTCTATTTAACACCTTCTGATGCTAAGAAAACGGCTGTTTCACCAATTTCTGATGGCTCTAGTAAACGTTCGATCCATTGCTTGCTTAGGATGTGGTGGTGAGCTTATCCAATTTAATTCCTTTTTTTTATAAAAATGTATTATTTTCAATCCATTTTGTATATAATTCTATACATAAGAGGTGAAAAATTTGAAAAGAGGAAAAGTAAAAAACAACGTGCGATATTTTCGAAGATTACATGATTTTACTCAAGAAGAACTTTCGGATCGAATAGGTGTACACAGACAAACAATTGTTGCTTTGGAAAAACAAAAATACGAACCCTCAATAGGAATTGTCTTGATGCTCTCTGCTGTATTAAATGAACCAATCGAGAAATTATTCTTTTTAGAAGAAAAAACAGATTAAATTCAGGAGGGATCTTTATGCGTTTGAAAAAGTGGATGCTTTTAGGTGGTTATATATGCTTATCCTTAGGCTTTGGATATTCATGTTATTCAATTTTTGTAGATGAAACAGGAAGTAATTTCTGGGTTATGTGGGGGATAGCTTCTCTTGTTATGGGTTATCAAGTAATTAATTTCTTAGTCGAGAAAAAAAATGATAAGTGGAACAATAGTTATGTTGTTGCAGATCAACGTCTTTTTCGTAAAATTCTAGTTTCTCTCTCTATATCATATGTTTTTATTCTGATTTTTTTATTGATTGGAACAATTGGATTCTATAATGATTTCATATCAGGCTATAATATTTTGGTCGGAGCTATTATTTCAAGTTTGTTGGTTTTTATGATTTCTCAAATTGTGCAACGTTTTGTAAACTAATCCAAATAAAACTTGATATAGGTTGTAAAAAAGTTAATAATTCCTCCCATATAGATTGTAAGGTAAAAAAATATAAGGAGGATTTTAAATGACAATTATTAATTCATTATCTTTAAATGCGCAAGAAAAACAATCGTTTAAAGAGAAAATCCGGGAAAAAGTAACAGCACAATTTAATCTTGCAGCTGACTTCGGTAAGTTGCAGGCAAACGAAATTGATTATTCTGTGTTAAATGAAGGCAAAGTTGCAAAAATGGAAAGTACGATTGGTAAGCAATTTACTATTCCTGTGAAAACACACGAAGGATTAGATGGTGAAGTACATTACACCGAAGTAAATGGGGCCGAGATAAGCAAATTGCCAACGCTCTATCCCTCTTAACCAATACTCAAAAGAAAACACTAAAGTTAAAATATGTTGATAATTTGGCATTTAAAGAAATAGCGGTAATAATGAACGTTTCGCAGCAGGCAGTTTCTAAAAACCACAAACTAGCAATTAATGAATTAAGGAACCTCCTTCAAGAAAAATAGTTACTTGTCCCCTCCTTTTGACTGCAACCACACTCCCCTTGGGAACCACAAAAGAGCTCCCATATTAATGCGAAATCGTACTAACATAATAGGCAATGAATACAAATACAAACGTTCTTATAACATTTTATGCCAAAAAGCACTTGGTTGCCTAAAAGGAACCAAGTGCTTTTATCGTGTTCTTGATAGAATAACTTATAAAGTCATTGTAACCTATTTTTATTGTACTATCCCTATAGCAAATACTATTAAATAAAAAGTCTCTTTTCTTTTCTATTCTTTTCATCGATAAATAATTTATTACTTTAATGTTTGATTTAATGTCACACATTTAACAAGGTAAAAAGAAAGGATAGATGAACAGTGAGGAATACCTGTTTACATCTATCCTTTTGTACGACTTATGACCTCATTTACAACAATCAACTTTTTCGTTAACTGGATATAGTTTTACATAAGTCTTTCGTGCAACATTTTGTAAAACAAGATTATTTCGACGACACCACCAAAAACCGGACAATTTGATCCGAGAAGTTAAACCAGTAATGGGCTTTTCTAGCATCGAACATGAATGACTGCTGTTCATGGAGTTCTATTCTTTCTCCCTCTATTTCCACTGTTAACTTCCCTTCGATAATGAATAAAAATTCATGTCCGGTATGAGAAAAAGCGCTTCCTTTATTTTCCCCTGGCTTTAAAGTGACAAGAATAGGTGAAAAAACAGCATCACGAATGCCGCTGGATAAATTCTGATAATGAAATTGTTCATGATTCGAATCTGAATTTCCTTGGGAGTGGTCCTCAGAAAAAAAGAAGCTTGGGTTGACATCTAATGTATCAGCGATTTTTTTTAATGACTCTAATGTGACGCTTGATTTTCCCCGTTCTACTTGTGATAAAAAGCTGATCGAAACGCCTGTTTGTTCAGCTAGACTCTTTAATGTTAGTTTTCGCTCTTTCCTCAATAATTTCAGTTTTTTCCCGATTGAATCAAAAGGCATACAGATGCCCCCTTTTTTACATAGTATCTAGCTACATTATACATGACAAATTTTGATGAATGTTCCGTCATTAATAACTTATCAAAAAAATATTGACAGAAAATTTCTAATTATTTAAAATGAAAGAAATTACAAATTGAAGTGATACTTCAATTTTGAAGGGATGACTCAAGATGGAAAAGAAACAAATGCGGCGAATATTAATCGCGAGTTTAGTCGGAAGTTCGATTGAGTGGTTTGACTATTTTTTATATGGGACCGTTGCAGCTCTCGTGTTTAACCAGTTGTTCTTCGTGAATGAGGATCCGACAATAGGGCTGTTGCTTTCCTATGCATCCTTTGCGTTAGCATTCTTCATCCGCCCTTTTGGCGGAGTGATCTTTAGCCATATTGGCGATCGTATTGGGAGAAAGAAAACACTTGTTTTAACACTTAGTTTAATGGGTGTCGCAACATTTGGGATGGGGCTTCTTCCTACGTATCAAGCCGTTGGTATTTGGGCGCCGATTTTATTAATTACGTTGCGCTTAGTTCAAGGTCTAGGAATTGGCGGTGAATGGGGAGGCGCGCTTTTATTGGCCGTTGAATATGCTCCCGCTGAGAAACGGGGCTTGTTCGGAGCTATTCCTCAGATGGGTGTTACGATAGGAATGCTGCTTGGAACCATTGCCTTATCTATTATGACACTGCTTCCTGAAAGCGCATTCATTACTTGGGGATGGCGTATACCATTCATTTTTAGTGCTTTGCTTGTATTTTTCGGCCTATGGATTCGTAAAGGAATTGATGAAACACCGTCTTTCAAAAAAGTAAAGGAATCCGGAGAAGTTCCAAAGCTACCGATTGTAGAAACTCTTAAGAATTATTGGCGTGAAGTGCTTATCGCCGTGGGAGCCAAAGTGGTAGAAACAGCGCCATTTTATATTTTTAGCACATTTGTCGTATCATATGCTACTTCAAATCTCGGTTTCTCACGGACAGCTACATTGACTGCAGTCATGATTGCAACAATTATAACGACGATTTTAATACCATTCATGGGGATGTTATCTGATAAAATTGGCCGCAAAAAGCTGTTTATAGGCGGAACGATTGGGATGGCACTGTTTGCATTCCCATACTTCTGGTTGCTGCAGCAAAAATCGGTACTCTTATTAATCATTGCAACAGTGATAAGTTTAGGGGTTATTTGGGCTCCCATCACAGCTGTTCTTGGAACGATGTTCTCGGAAATTTTCGATGCAAGGATTCGTTATACCGGCATCACGCTTGGATATCAAATCGGGGCAGCTCTGGCAGGAGGAACGGCGCCGCTAGTTGCAACGGCTTTACTTAATAGGTTTAATAACTCCTATGTTCCTGTCGCCATTTATATTATTTTTGCATCTCTCTTGTCACTAGCAGCGATTTGGGCAGTTAAGGATCGTAGTAATCAGAAATTAGACGAAACGCATAATAGTAGAGCCATGTAATCTATGGTTCTTTTACTTTAAGGAGGACAATTGAATGTTGGTTATAAGTGAAAAGGAAATTCAAAACACATATGGAATGAAAGACGCAATTTCGGATGTAAAAGCCGTATTACGTGCACATGGTGCTAGAAGAATAGACAACCCCCATCGCACAGTTCTTGCTTTCCCTCAACACGAGGCATCGGCACTTTACATGCCAAGCGCTGATTTATCTGAAGAAGTTTCGGCGGTCAAAATTGTTACCATTTTTCCAAAGAATCCTTCAAGGGGGATGGCAACAACACAAGGAGTCATCTTGCTTTCAGATGCAGAAAATGGCGAACATTTAGCATTGTTGAATGCCTCATATTTAACACGTCTCAGAACGGGGGCATTGAGCGGCATTGCCACAGACTTTCTTGCTCGTAAAGACGCACAGGTTCTCACGATTATTGGAACAGGGGCTATGGGATTTGAACAAGCAATTGGTGTGTTAGCCGTAAGGGACATTGAGCGTATTTTATTAGTAAATCGCACACCAGAGAAAGCGGAGAAATTCGGTGAAAAGCTGCGGGCATTCGGAGTAACCGTTCCTTTTGAAGTTTTCGAAGATGTTTCAGCAGCTGTTCGTCAAGCAGATATTATTTGCTGTGCAACCCGCTCGAACGAGCCTGTATTTAACGGGCTGGATTTAAAGCCGGGCACACACATTAACGGAGTCGGGTCTTATTTGCCGCATATGAAAGAAGTGGATAATACCACGGTATCACGCGCTGCTAAAATTATCGTCGACGATTTGGCGGGCGTGAAGGACGAAGCAGGAGAACTCATTCATGCAGCCAATCAGGGGAATTGGTCGTTTAATGATATTCATGGGGAGCTTTATGAACTTGTAATGCTGACCAAGAAAGGCAGGGAAAATGAAGAGGAAATTACCTTCTTTAAATCAGTCGGTGCTGCTTACTTTGACCTCGCTGTGGCAAAAGGCGTTTACTGCCAATCGAAAGAGCGGAACATTGGGATGGAGATTGAGGTATAAAAGAAGCCAATACATTTTGCTATCGCTGAATGAAATAACAACCCGATTTTTAAAAAAACAGGAGACGTTCAACATGAGACCTAACGCGTTTTTTTGTTTTAGGGATAATCATTTGCCTTAACTTGCAGTAACATTTCATCTTAAAAAAAGAGACCCTTCTTTCTGAAGTGAACCCAAAAAGTTAGACACTTTATTTAATTAGGCAGCCTTGAGGGCATGAACCCGGAATTCTACCGGGCTCATGCCTTTTAATTTTACCTTGATTCGTTGATGATTGTAGTAATGGATATATTCTTCTAATTCTTGTTTGAAATGCTCCATGCTTTCAAATTCTTGAAGATAAAGTAACTCTGATTTTAATAGGCCAAAGAAGTTTTCTATGACCGCATTATCGAGACAATTTCCTTTACGGGACATGCTTTGTGTAATGTTATGTCTTTTCAAATCATGCGAATATTGTTTCATCTGGTAATGCCAGCCCTGATCTGAATGAAGAATGGGTGAATCTTTCGATTCCAAGCGGTCAAAGGCTTTCTCCAGCATTTTGGAAACGAGGGGATAAACAGGCCGAGATTCGACATTATAGGCGATGATTTCTCCATTAAACAGATCAAGAATGGCCGATAAGTATAGTTTCTCCCCAGCTAGATGGAATTCTGTGACGTCTGTCACCCATTTTTCATTTGAGTTTGTTGCCTTGAAATCACGTGCTAGAATGTTGGGTGCAATCTTGCCGATTTTCCCTTTGTACGAACGGTATTTCTTCATGCGAACTAAAGACTTCAATCCTAGTTCATTCATCAATCGGAGAACTGTTTTATGATTGATGCGAGCACCTCTGTTACGTAATTCTAGGGTGATACGCCGATACCCATAGCGCCCTTTATGCGTATGGAAAATCTCTTCGATAAGGGATTTCATTTCTGTGTATTTATCCTCACGCCCGAAGGCGTTTACCCAATAATAGTATGTACTCCGTGCCATGTTAGAAATGGATAGAAGCAGATTTAAATCAAATTGTTTCCTTAGTTCATGGACTACTTTCGCTTTGTCTTTCTTTGTAGGGCTTCCTTTTCTTGAACTAAGGCATTCAACTTTTTTAGATAGGCATTCTCTGCACGTAAGTATTCTAATTCGGCAAGAAGTGCTTCTTGAGAGCCTTTAGCTGGTGATGTTTTTTTGGTTTCTTTTTTCATGGATAGACGCCCCTTTTTCTTTGGTTTAAGGGCGTCTATACCTCCTTCCTTCAACTGATTTGACCATTTCAAAAGTGTAGAATCGGAAGGAAGATTATAGTGTACAGCGGTCTCGCTGATCGATGCCCCATATTCGTTCATATAATTAAGTACCTCTAGTTTAAAGGGCAGAGTGTAATTTGTATAGGATGAAGCAATTCCTTCCATCCCATGTTCTAGATAGCGAGCGACCCATCTCTTCAGAGGGGATAAACCTACATTTCTTTCTTGTGCGATGGATTTATAGGATTTTTTCCCTTCCAAGTACTCTAAAACTGCATGTAATTTTTCGTCTATCGTATATTTAGTCAAAAAAACTGCACCTCCAATTGTTAGATGTTGTCTAACAATTGGGGTGCAGTTCATTCGGAAGGGCCTTTGAATAATCCTTAATTTTCACAAGCGATCAAGTCTTTATCACGGTCGCTTTTTTTATTGGCATCATATAGTGCCTTTGAAACATGGGGCCTGTATTTCAGTCTGATTCCATCTTGAAAAAAGATGGATTCTTTTCTATCTGTGTTGTTGTGTCGATTGCGGAAGATTGACTTAACAAAATCATTACCTACCCGTTTCTGCTTCAGCAACATTTTTGACACGTTCTAAAAATTCAACTACCACTTTATCGGTAGCAAACAATAAAAATAATTTCACAAACCACTTTAAAGGGCGATTGGTGACTGTATATGTAAAGGAAGTCTTATTATCATTGATTTTATTTAATTCATATAAAGCTGTAATTTCAAACATTTTTGCTAGTGTAAAGCCTACTTTTAGCTTTTTCTCATTCGTTGCATTCGAATATTCTAATGTTTCTATATCATACTCTTCTGTTCGTTTTCCTTCTCTATATTTTTGGCGATATACACTTCCAACCACTTCTTCAGTTATTTTAATGGGCTTTTGTTCCACTACTTGAGGCATGATTTGTTGCATATTTTCTACAGAACCATCAAGAAACTTCCAAACCTGTTCAATTGGAGCGTTTATTTCTATTTCTTTTGTCCATGTTTTCAATAGAATCACCTCTACCTACATTATATTAACTTTACTATGTAAAACCAAATTAACAACTGACTTGGGTCCATATAATCTAGGATCACCTGAGCTTCTAAAAAAAGTCCGCCATTATCGGCGGACTTTTTTTCAATAGAGTGCTGTTCAAATTTATTTATTCTGTTCAAGGCATTGATAAACTGCCATCATATCTCGTTTGTTCAATTCACGAATCCGGGCGAAAATCGGAATATCGGCAACGGCTTCGGTACGTTCACTTTCAACCACGGCATCACTTACTTTCCCTGTCAGCCAGGTCTGCACGTCAATGTCCTCGACGATTGCTTTACGTCCTTCATCATCGATGCCACTGGCATGACAACTCACACAGGGTATCGTTAATTTATACACACCGTCATGGATGTTATCTTCTGAAATGACTTTCTTGCCATTACAGAATGGACATTTATGACTTGCTTTAATTTTATTGATTTGGGTAACGATTTTTTTGTAGCCAAATGCTTCATAGACATAGGTTAGTTTTTTGTATTTGCCATTGGTGAAGTATTTATCAACAATGGTTTCTCTTGTTTCGTTAATATTGGCAAAGTCACAGATGGTGATCTGGTTTTTGCTGCTGATTGCTTCGATATTACCTTTAATGCTGCCCCAGAATGGCAGGGTATTTTGTAAAACCACTTCATACCCGACGAAGCTTGCCAGTTCCAGTTCGAGCATTTTCAACGCCGCTTTTATTTCCCGAGGAAGGAATGAGACATCATCTGTAAGTGCGATATCGCCGCCCACAATCGCTTTTAGTTTTTCCAGTTCTGGCAGCTTCCCTACAATTTTGATGACTTGATCAATCGGCTGTTGGATGATCTCGCGAATGTCTGTATCACCAAATGTTAGTTTTTTATGATGGTTCAGGACCGTTCCTTGACAGGCAGGACAGGCGATCATCTCTTTTGATGCTTTCATCTGCTCTTTAATGATCGATTTCGATATGAACATATAACGTCCAATGATGAAATTGAATCCTTCCCATGTCCTTGATGCCTTGCCTGCTTTATCGTAAAAGGACTTTTCCCAATACCCATATAAGAAGGTCTGCTTTTCGGCATCTGTCATCTCATTATAGCTTTTACTAATGTCGTGACCGAGTTCATTCTTGATCTCATCAAACAGGAATTGCAGTTTTGAATGTTGATAAAACTTTAGTACTTCCATCACGTCTGGATGTAATAAGCCATCCCAGAATGGCACGTTTTTGTCTTGAATGACGACATCAAAGTCAAATTTTTCAATGACCCTGCGGCCCGAACAGCTTGGACAATGATTTTCTGCAGAATAGAAATCGAAGCTTCTTGTATCTTTATTGGTCGGATGTGCTGCCACTAGATGGTTGATCATTCCGCCCAATTCATAAAGAAACGTATATTGACTATACAAGTGCCGTTCCAGATCGATGGCGATCACAGGTGCGATCGTGTCTGACTCGTATTCACCATAAATTACACGAGCGATTGGTGATAAGCTTTTTAAAATGCCGCCCTTATAGACGTTCTCTGCCTTTTTAAAATAGTCCAGATGATTTTCCTGTAAATAATTGATGCCATTTTTTGACCGAAGTGTGGAAGAGATTTGCAATGGCTCCACTCGATCTTCACTGTTTTTGTGTCGATAATGCTCATCATGACTGACAACGTCAAGATGCTGGACAGGTGCAAGCTGTCTTTTTCCAAAATCAACGATATAATCCGAGCTTTCCAGCATATAACCATTATGTTCAATCATGATGATGGAGACTGATTCATCCTCCAGGATGACCCTGACACTATCAATGAATTGGTTTAAAATGTTTTGCGATAACCCTTTTGAAGGCTCGTCAAAAATAAACAGCGTGTGTGGGTTTCTTGTCTTCGCAAACAGCTCGGAAACTAAGTGGACACATTGAAATTCACCCGTTGATAGTGTTTGTGTTTTTCTTTCTAACGTCAAATAACCAAGTCCAAGTTTGATCAATAAGCTCAAGCGTTTATGAGCGATGTCTTCATTTGGCAATTCTTCGATAATATCTTCAATCGAACGCTGAAAGATATCATCAATTTCATCACTGTATTTGGTGAGTTTCTTTTTAATATCAAGAAACGTCGCAACGGTTGATCGACTGGTAATCGATTTGTTTCGGTCCTGCCCGACCATGACCAGTTTATCCTTTGGATACCGCTTCTGAAAATCTTTAGAGATACATTCATTGACAAGTGTAGATTTACCGCAGCCTGACTCACCCGTAAAGGTAACTAGCCTATTCTTAGGAATCCGGATTTCTTCCATTTGAATATTACGGCAGTAAAGATCCTGAAATTGATAGTATTCCGTTGGCGTTGCTTCATTTCGTTCCCAGCTGATTGGTTTGGGACGTGGTGATTCCTCAACAATTTTCCCGCCATATTTCCCGCTGCCAGGTCCAAAGAACAATTGTTCATCTGTGCTATCTAACACCGTGTCTGAGTGATCAATGAGCCAAATTTGATTTTTATAACCTAATTGTTTAATCTGTTCTAAAATTTTCACAAGGGTTTGATGATCAAGACCGACGGAGATTTCATCAATGATGATCACGGTATTTTCACTTGTTGCCATGAATTCGGCCAAATAAAGCCGTGTTAATTCTCCCCCTGAGACTGTCCCCATAATACGATTTAAGCCTAAATAACCAATATTCATATTGATTATATTTTGGAGAATATGCTGTTTAGCTTCACTAATATGTAATGTCTCTGCAAGCGAAAGGATCGTTTCAATGCTTAGGTTGTTGATATCGGAAATAGTATGCGGGCGATCTAATAATTCAATGGTATATTGCTCGACTTCTTGATTGTAGCGCTTCCCCTCACACTTTGGACATTCGACATTTTTCGTCGTACCGCGTCCTTTACAAGTGGGGCACCAGCCTAGGGCATTATTAAATGAAAAAACTTCTGGAGAAAGATTGAATTTTTCAGCAAGACAAACACGAATCTCTTTAAACACACCAGTATGTGTGCCAATGGTTGAACGGGGATTGGCTGAAATGGATGATTTGCCGAGAAAAAGGACCAGCGGCATTTCTTCCATCTTGATGGCGCTGAAGTTGGTTTCCATAATATTAGGAAATAAATACTGATATTCAGACTTGGGCAATAAGGAAACGAGACGCTTCTTGGATTCTTCCCCAATGGTTTGACAAAAAGTCGTTTTCCCGGAACCGGATAACCCAGCAATTCCTAATGATTGGTCGTCTGGTAGTGATGAATCTAAATGATTTATATTGTTCGCTATTAATCGATTTATTTTCATATGTAACTCCTCTCCATTTTATTAAGCTCAGTCTTTCATATTAGCACAGCGACAAATGTATTTGGTATTTTTTTAACGGTAGCTCCATCCTTCTATTCTTTCACATTCCACTGCTCCAAAAACGTATGATTCATCGACAAAAATCGTGGACTTAGGTAGGTTTTTTTCCATAATCAATAAGAGGATTAGAGCATTCTTATAGATTATAAAAGCCCCTCTCGTTTAAGAGAAGGGCATTCTTTACGAAGTATGACCATATTTTTGCCCAATACACTTATTTTGTATTGGACTTTTTTGCCTTGTTTTCAAGCTCGCTTTTTGGCTCAGTGGCGAATTCGACATCTTTTCCATGTCCCTGCGGGTTAACACTTGGTGCGATTTGGCCTCTTCCTGCTGTCTTTTTACTCATTTCCTTCACCTCCAAGTATATTATGTCCGAACTGTTGTAAATTAAAATGGAGGTCGTTTCTTTCTGAGAACGTCTCTCTAAAATCAGGAACTTATAAAGATTCCCCTAATAAAAAACCTGCATAGAACTAAAGTCTACACAGGTTTCAAAAAGCTGTTTTCCATATTTGGGGCCCTCTTTGTTAATCCAAGGTCAGAAGTAAACTATCCGTTGCATCGTTGAGCAAGAAAGGACTGGGTTCGCCAACCGTATAAATCTGCAAGTTATGCATAGCCCTGGTACATGCGGTGTAGAACAATCTTCGTAAGCTTTCATCACCGTATGCTTGCACAGATGCATCATAAATGATTACAGCATCAAATTCGATGCCTTTAGCCAAATAAGCCGGAATAACAACAACACCCTGTTCATATTCATTTGTGCCTTTCTGTACGAGTTTAATTTCACCGATGGTACTAAGGGCATCATATGCAGCGGCACTTTCCGCAGCAGATTTACATATTATTGCGATTGTATTATACTCACGGCTCTGAAAGTCTTTGACTTTAGACACGATTTTGTCGTGCAATTCATCACGGTTCGACACTTGAGTCAGTACAGGTTTTTCGCCTTCACGGTCGAATGCCTTAATTCGATGGCCATCAGGAACTAGTTCACGTGTAAATTCTATAATCTGCTTTGTGGATCTGTAGCTTTGAGCCAAGGTTATACTCTCGGTTTCACTTATTCCGTATAAACTGGTAAGAGTCTGGAAATCTACCCGTTCGCTGGCATGAGCGAATATTGCCTGGTTAAAGTCACCAAGCACAGTCATCCTTGCAGAAGGAAACAACCGTTTCAAAAACTCGAATTGAAATGGAGAATAATCTTGTGCTTCGTCTACAAGCACGTATTTTATAGAAGTATTTGTCTGAAATCCTAAAATTAACTCCTTCAGCAGCAAAAATGGAGTCGCGTCTTCGTAATGCAGTTTACCTTCGTCCAGCATTTTTTGCGTTGATAAGCAAATTTCCCTTTCGACAGGTGTTTTACCCTCGTTCCACAGATCGATCCGTGTTTGATCGTCAAAAAGTTGCTTGTATATTCCCTTAATGTCGATAAAATGAAGTGCTTTTATCCGTTTGCGTAACGTCTTCAATTTCTTACGAACAATCATGCGCGCGAGCATTTTATTCTCTTTCTCATAATCGTCAAAGGAATCTTCAGTAAGGCCGCGTTTTTTCTCTAAGTAAGTGTATACCTTCTGATAGTCTTCTTTGCTAAGATACTCGATTTCCTCCTGGACCCAAGGTTGTTTCAACTCAAACTTTTCCTTTTCATCAAGTAAGTCACATAACCACTCTTTCAACTTTTCAATCCTATTGTGAAAACGTAGGGTGGTGTCTGTGTTATAAAATCTTTCTGAGATTTGTTTGGCGGAGACGAGCATTTCCCCTCGAAACCTTAACCCTTTAAAGATCATTCCAGATAATTCTAGTGATTGGCTGTATGTTTTGATTATCTCAAAGAAGCGAATTGAAGCCTTAAATCGGATACTAGCTGTCCTAGTGCTATAGGAAGGATCATCCGCTGCAGTTAACAAAAATTCTAATTGCTCATAAGGGTCCTCAACTTGAAATGAGTCAGTCAGACGATGGTCCAAATATTCCTGGAATGTTACCTGCTGCATATTCTCTTCGCCAAGTTCGGGTAGTACATTGGATACGTAGTTATTAAACATTGAGTTAGGAGAGAATAGAATGATTTGATTGGCTTTTAGCCTATCTCGATACTTGTAAAGCAAGTAAGCGATCCGTTGGAGGGCAGCAGATGTCTTACCACTGCCAGCGGCTCCTTGAACAATGAGCAGACGTCCGCGATCGTTCCGAATGATCCTATTTTGCTCCCGTTGAATGGTGGACACAATACTGTGCATATGCTTATCCGTCCCCTTACCAAGCACCTGCTGCAGTATCTCATCTCCAATGGTGAGACTCGTATCGAACATTGATTCGATAACCCCTCCCTTGATGATATATTGCCACTTTTTCTCCAACATCCCCCGGATTATGCCTCCGGGTGTTGAATATTCTACAGGGCCGGGAGGATAGTCATAATAGACACTCGAAATCGGAGCCCTCCAATCGTAGACAATGAAGTTTTCTCCTGTTGTATCAGCAAGAGTGGAGGTCCCAATATAAATATGTTCCGTAAGGGAAGACCCTTCTTCAGTTAAATCAATTCGGCCGAAATAAGGTACTCCCTGCATGCGGCGCAGTGTTGACAACCTCTTGAAAGCATATCTATGTGCCCCTTCGCTTTGTGACAAGTCTTGAGCCTGCTGCCTTAAGCCAATGATCGTCTCGAGGTAATCATCGAAAGTATCCATATTAACCTTGAGGTCATCCCAAAAGTGTTTACGGATATTAACAACTTCTTTTCTACGCTGGGAAGTTTCACCCTCTATTTTGCTGATTTGTTTCGTAATTGTTTCTATCACCTCATCCAAACGTTCTTGCTCCTGCCGAATTTCATTGTTCATATCAGACACTCCTTTAAAAAATGAGAAATTAGGGGTTGACTAGAGGTGAGTTTTACCTTATACTTATAGTAAGGGGTAAACTGTTTTTATATATTGATAAATGTGTTTCTATACTAATTTATCACAATTTCTGAATTATATCAATATATATTGCACATCAGTTGCCATAATAAATCGTCGTTTTAAACTCTAATTTAACATATAAATCCAGTAACCAGTTGAGCATGTAGCTTGGCTGGTTATTTTTTTTGACTATTTACATATTTGAAAGCCTCATTGCTTTGCTGGTCACTGATTTCATGGCAGCTACGACACTCTCATCAACGGCGATTCGTAGTATCCCATGACATAACGGCAGATCCTATTCCACCCATACAGATAATTCCTAATACTTTATAAATCGATGGAATTAGTCAAACTATTAGAAAATGAATTAACTGTTTTCATTCAAAGGTGATTGAAACGGAAGGTGCGAGACTCCTGCGGGAATAGTGCGTCCAAAGGAGACCCCCGCGGAAAGCGAGTGCCTGGAGTGGAAATCAACTATCGAGGTTGTCTACAGCCTAAAGCCCTCCTTTATAGAGAGGGCTTCTAATTTTAAAACAAATGTGATTGAAACGGAAGGTGCGAGACTCCTGCGAGAATAGTGCGTCCAAGGAAGACCCCGCAGGCAGCGCCGAGGAGGCTCACGGACCGCCCGCGGAAAGCGAGTGCCTGGAGTGAAGATCAATTATTGAGTTTGTCTACAGTCTGAAGCCCTCCTTTATAGAGAGGGCTTGTTTGTTTTGCAGGATGAGTAAAATACTGAATAATCCGGGATTAAAAAATGGATAGCCCCCAAAAGACTATCCAGCGTCATTCATTCCACTACTCTCTCATGCTGTCTAACAAATCATCACTTTACCCTTACCCCAGTTTTGATCAAGGTAGGTGGAATCCCCCCCATTTTTTGATTACCATCACTTGTGATCCGGTTCTCCGTGCCCATTCTAACTGCAAATTCCAAAAAAAAGAACCTTCAATCCATAGATAGATCGAAGGTTCCATGTTTTATTTTTCATTCATTGCCTTTTCAATCTCTTCATCAAGGAAACATTGTCCTTTGATGAAAAATGTTGCTTAAGCTTTTTGAAGTGACTTTGTTTCTGCATCAGAATTAACTTGGTTCGGCAGGTCTTCGTTTAGACCAAGCGCCTGCGCTGTTGAAGCATGAAGTTCGTGGAAAAGCTCTGGGTTTTCCACTAGTGACACGCCATAAGAAGGTATCATTTCTTTTAATTTCGGTTCCCACTCTTTTAGATGTTGCGGGAAGCATTTTCTCATTACTTCAAGCATAACGTGAACAGCGGTAGAAGCACCAGGAGAAGCGCCTAGTAATGCAGCTATCGTGCCATCAGCGTCACTAACCACTTCCGTACCAAATTGAAGTGTTCCTTTGCCGCCTTCAACAGTATCCTTGATAACTTGCACGCGTTGGCCTGCTACCACTAAATCCCAATCTTCGCTTTTAGCGTTCGGAACAAACTCACGTAATTCTTCCATGCGCTGTTCTTTCGATAACATAAGTTGCTGGATCAGGTATTTTGTCAATGACATCTCTTTTGCGCCTGCTGCCAACATAGTTACGAGATTATCCGGTTTTACTGAAGTTACCAAATCGAGCATTGAGCCATTTTTTAAAAACTTTGGTGAGAAGCCAGCAAACGGTCCAAATAGCAACGATTTTTGGTTGTTGATATATCTTGTGTCAAGATGCGGAACAGACATTGGCGGAGCACCAACCGAAGCTTTTCCGTATACTTTTCCATGATGCTGCTCTGCAATTTCCGGATTGTTACACACCATGAATATTCCACTTACCGGGAATCCCCCAATATGTTTTCCTTCAGGAATACCGGTTTTTTGCAGTAAATGCAAGCTTCCTCCCCCGGCGCCTATAAAGACGAATTTAGCAGTATGGCGTTCGACAGTACCGCTATCGAGGTTTTTCACTTTCAATTCCCACAATCCGTCGCTAGTACGTTTAATATTATTAACACTATGCTTATAGTTTAAATCGACATTCTTAGTCTTTAAGTGGTCAAATAATAAACGCGTTAAGGCGCCAAAGTTGACATCTGTTCCAGAATCGATTTTTGTTGCTGCTATAGGTTCATTTAAAGTTCGGTCTTTCAACATAACTGGAATCCATTCCATCAGTTTTTCAGGATCATCGGAAAATTCCATTCCTTCAAACAGTGGATTGTTTGACATTGCTTCAAAACGTTTTTTCAAAAACTTTACATTTTCTTCCCCATGTACGTAACTCAAATGAGGCAATGGCATGATAAAGTCCTGCGGATTACCTATCAGATTCCTATTTACAAGATAAGACCAGAACTGTCTTGAAAGCTGAAACTGTTCATTAATTTTTATAGCTTTGCTAATATCTACGGATCCATCCGGTTTTTCGACAGTATAGTTAAGCTCGCAAAGTGCAGAATGCCCGGTTCCCGCATTATTCCACTCGTTAGAGCTTTCCTCACCTGCGTCTGCGAGTTTCTCAAACACTGTAATTTTCCAGTCCGGTACTAATTCTTTTAGCAATGTCCCCAAAGTCGCACTCATGACTCCGGCACCAATTAAGATAACGTCTGTTTCAGTTTGTCTGTTACTCATTTTTACCATATCCTTATAAAGATTTGCAGAAAGGATGTAGACGCTCCTGCTTAAGCGTCACGGTAAGCCAAGACGCAACCAAGGAACACACCTTTTCTGTATGCATTTTTAACCCTATATAGTATATCACTATTATTTATAGATTTAAATATCAACTATTATATAACACCAAGATCTTTATCCAGCTTCTAGCAAAGGTTAAGGCTTTGGTTTGCCGTTATCAGTGAACCTCCACGTTTCTTAGTTGCACTGTACTGGATTATTTTAGAAATGAAAAATGTTCCCCCTTCTTTTGCAGATATTTCAAAATAACGTCAGATTTTCGAACTCTGGGAATATACCCCGTTTTAGTTATTTTATTTAATTAAAAATATGCACTTCAAACATTATATAACAGTTTATGACGTAGTTGGATACTTTGTCGTTATATTAGATGAACTTTTTTAACTAACCTTTTTTTAGTAAAAAAAGATTCATTTTCGGAGTTTGCGATTAGTGATGATGCTCTCGTCATTTTAAAAGAAAATGCCCGCTACATTTTCCACAGAAAAGGTCAAACATTAAAAAAAGGCAGCCGCTTTCAATATGTTGATGAGGATCGTAAAAAAATTAGCGGCTGTTTAGCCACGCGCGGTGAAAGATGGTATTTGTTTAGAGATTCCCACAAGTAAAATAACCAAAAAGCATGATTTCCGCGGAAATCATGAAAGATCAAAGTCATTCCACTTATCCCCCATATAAATTGGCAAATCGGTATCGCTTGGAAAAAAGACAGCTATATCTCCTACGCTACTAGCACTTGGATCGATTTTATTAAAACCAAGCTAGAAGCCAGCAAGAGAAAAACCAAGTGATGTTTGGAAAACTTAATACCCATTATTTCCAACAGACAATAGTATTTTTATCGCTTTATACAAGGAAGAGACCACCAAATTGGCAGTCTCTTCCTTAGCGATTTCTTGGTTAATCATTCTTCTTTTTCATTCTCCTTCACCTTGTAATTTATCTCTCCAGGTTCTTTACAGAATGTTATTCCACTTCCCGGTTCGTAATAAAAGGTCTTTTTCAACGTAGAGCGTTCATAGAAGGTTGTGTGCAGATAGGCTGCTTGGTCTCTTTTGAATTCGAGTTGATTTGTACTCATCGAAACAGGTAAGCTGTGACCAAAGTTGGTATGAACCATAGTTTCTTTGTCGCTGATTTTTTCAAAGTGATTAATATGAATATAAGAAAGCCAGATCCCGCCGCCTTTTCGAAAGGAGCTACATGAGAACCAAGCCATTCCAAGCTGGGCGTTAATACAGATGGGCAGTTTGTATTTACCGCCGAGCACAGATTTTGCTCCGATAAGGGCACCATTAAGATCAGATCCAAAATAGTTCAGTGTGTCATTCAAAATTTCAAGTGGAGTTTTGATTACGAAAAACGTGTTCTTTCCTTCTATCACCCTTGTCATCTCCACTCCCTTTGAATCGTACTCAACCAGCATTCCAACCGTTTCCCTATTCATTAGATAACTATTTCGTATCATCATGTAAGTCGCCTCCATTTAATATTTCATTAATAGGGGTATACTGAATATAGAGTCAGGTATACTCCTGCTCATGAGCCCTTAGGTGACTGTCTTCCCGGACTTTCTCCCCCTAAGGGATTTTCTATTTTTAATTCACATTTTCCTCACCTCCTAAAAGAAGTGTAAAGACATCTTAGGTTAAATGAAATAATAGTGGACGCCCTTTGTAGGGCCGTAGATGTTTGATAAAAAGGAATCATCTTGTTTCCAAGAACAGGTCCTTTTTAATAGCAAAAGTTGGTTCGTTGATTGCTTTACAGAGGGGATTTCATGATGTTTGTGGAGTAGATAAACGTATGAGCAAAGGAGATTCTAATGTTGAGATTTGGACTGCGCGATTATTATTTTCTTCCTGAACTGGGTAATACTCTTCCCTGAAGTTGTAACTTTCATTTCTTGATATGCATTTCACATCACCTACGCGACCATTATCCTATTTTTCGCAATTTTTGTAAAACTTCTCTCATTTGAATCTCTTTCAATTTTCATTATCTTTCGACCTAAATGACTAGTTAAATTGGCTTACTCTTTATAAAATCCTATTAGAAAGCTATAATGATTGATTTCCTCATGGAAACTGGTAGTCAGTTTCAACATATAGTTGTTAACTTGTGTCTATTTTTTGAAATAATAAGCAAAAGCTATGTGAAAAGTGAGTAAAAATGAAATTTCGGTGAACATATGATTCGAACGCAAAAAAGCCTATTTTTGATAGACTTTATTGGTTTCTATTATCTTTTTCCCACTCTAAGAATCTCCTTCAATCTATCTGATATATGTTTTACTTCAAAGAAATATGGCTTAGGGAGGCATCAAAAATAAACCAGATAACCCGCTTCACTAGGATAGGGATCGTCTGGTTTATTAATAAATAATATGAATTGGCTACCACTTAATATGCTGTTTCGTAGGGTGTGGATCATTTTCAAGCAGGTATTGCTGTAAGGCTGGAAGGTCATCTGTGTTTACAAGGTCTACTCCTGCTTTTAGCATCTCATCCCATACAGCTTCACGGCTTGGTAACGCTGCGTCTGGAGTTGCCCAGAAACGAACCATTTGACCGTTAGCATGCGCCGTTTTGACAATGTGATCCAGCTTTTCTAGTTCAGCTTGAGGCATCTTACCAACACCCTGCCATGTAAAATACTTTGTCCAGTTGTCACTGATTACAGGTATGAATTCATTAGGTGCATCAGATCCCAGGTCACTCATTCGGCCATCGAATGTGGCATAACGTACCTTCTGGTTTTCCATTAGCTCACGCGGTCGGTTTCCAGAAATAATGACGGTAACAGCACCTTGGTTTACCTTTGATTTTGAAAATTTTGTAACCATTTTCTTGTATTCTACAAGTTGTTTATTAATTTCTTCATATGTAGCTTTGTCCTCGGATTTAATATCGATCCACAGTAAGAAATCTTGGTCACGATTTTTGTAAACAGAGCCTCTGTTTTGCTTCACTTTTTCTTTTAATGGATCTAAATAAAGGGACTTAAGTGTCCGCTCTGGTTTAACATTGATTTCATCATGGGCTACTAGTAATTCACCGTCTTTTAGCCAGACGTCCGCTTCTACACTTGTGAACCCATGATCCAGTGCATCATAGAGAGGACGTGCATGCTCATAATCATTGTGTGCGTGCGCTTTTGCAAGCGGCACTATAACTTTAGGTTCCTTCTTAACCTGTTCAGCGGAAGCATTTGTTGATGAAAAGGGCATAGCAACAGCAACTGCTAAAGACATCGTTAGCCACCATTTATTCATATTCATTTTCCTCCTCTTTATCATTTCACTTCTATCGTAGCTTTTTATTCTAAGAAAACAATGGTATTTACAGAACCTTAACGGAATTTGAAAAAAGTGTTTACATGAATTAGTTCTTTTACACAAAAACAAGCGTAACTGAAATGCTCAGTTACGCTTGTTTTAAGAGGGTAATCTAGGTAAACCTTTCCTCAATCCACCTGCGATCCTTCATTCCACTACGTCCGGCCCTCAATTCCCTTTTTCGGCGTTCTTGTATTTATTATTATTACTTTTCGACAAGAAGGTTGGCGACCTGAAAGGGCGCAATCTGTTAGTTCTTTATACTGATTAAGATGAACCAGAATTACGAATAAACTCTGTATACCTTGGCGCTGTAAGGCCCGGTCCACTTTCGTAATGCACCCGAAAAGACACCTATTTTTTCGAGTCTTCCTCACCCGTATAAAACTCTCGATAAAGTTCATTGCCTAGTCTGTCTAACCTCAATAGGTCGGGATTACCTGCAGCACGTTGCTCCTTGAGCCATTGATCTCGCTCTTCTTCAGTCATGAACAACAACTTCGAATAGACAATGGATGAAAAAATGACCGCCGGGCTCTTACCCACACAAAAAAGACCCCCTTAAAACGGGAGTCTAAAAGAAATTTGAAATTCGGTCATTTGTAAAAAGCTTCATTCTTTTCTTTAAATCGTTTAATAAAAAAGCTAAATAAAATGCTCGTAAATAAATAATATAACCCTAAAATCGATAAAGAATCTGTTAAAACCAACCATAGATCATTACCTTGAATAACAAATCTCCATAAAAAAATGCTAATCATAAAAATTATTGGGATTAATAGATAATACCCCAAAAAGTATAAGATTTCCTTTGCCATTGTAATCACCCTTTTCAGACCTATAATACCTTATGTTCAAACTATACTATAAAATTCTTTATTTAAAATAGAATCATTCATTTCAACCGTATTAATAGCCCAAGGGCCTACACCCTCTAGACATCTAGTTCCATACCAAGTAAGAGTAGCAGCTAAACCAATTGCATTTCCACCTATACCAATTTTAATTAATAGTTTGGCTGCTTCTTTATACGCCTTTTTCTGTAAATAAGCCCATAAGCCTCCAGTCATAGCTACTTCAATAAGTGCTACTCCAAAATGGTCTTTTAAAGAAGCTACCATACAACTTTTCCAACTCTTCTTAGCAGCTAATGGCTGTATAGGATTAATCACTGTAGTTTCTGCAAGCTTACAACTTGAAGACTCAATCTCTTGTTGGAGAATTTTAAGTTCGTCTATTTCACCAAATTCAGCTTCTAATTTATCAAAATGAAAGCCTACTACATTATTTTCCGAATCATAGATAGCAGCTTCCTCCATTAGAAATTTAAGATCTTTCTCCAACTTAGCTACTTCTTCACTTTCTTTCGTAGACATTGATTCTGCACTCACTGAGGGCCCTACAGATAAAAAAACTAACATCAAAGCTATTAAAGATAACAATCCAGTTTTAAACTTTTTTTTCATTTACTTTCTCCCTTTCCAATTAAATGTAAAACACAGCATAGATTAGGAAATTATCAGCTTAATATGCTTAAAGTTATAATTTTACTATTCAGGTAATTGTTTTAAAAAAAGTTCTCTTTAACAATCACAATGGCAGCCAACCTACGAGAAAACGCCACCCGGATTGAGTGACGTATCTATATCATATATTTGCGCTGGATCCTACCGCGCTATCGCTTGCTTGCCTTACTCAGGCCGAGACTGTGTTTCCCCACCCTTAACAAGTAAGCTTTATGTAGTTATCGTCTATTTTTTTACTAAATAATCGCTATTTTGCTTGACCGCCCTTACGCTCTTTGACTTACTGAGCCGAAGGATTGGAAACGGCTGAGAGCAGACTTTGCCCCTTACACACGTCAAACGGATAGTCTGAGGCATATAAGAAGCAAAGTCGCATTCCTTACGTCGCCTCGTTTGGTATCCGTATGATATGCCCTTCTGAACTTCCGATCTTTCGACCGACTGCAGCTCGTACAATATCGCCCCTGTACGGATTAAAACCTGCCGCAGCACCCTAGAACCGTAGTTCCAACGATAACCGCCCCGACCTTTAATGGATGTCCTCTCCTGCCGCCACCAGCACAGAAGGATTGCTGTTAAATTATTAACTCCAAAATTTGATTATAGTTATCCTTTGTTGTTATTCTGCCATTTTTATTTCAATGGCTAAATTACGTAAATAATCTAATAAGGGCCGTACTTCCTCTGGAGCTGTTGTGTCAGTAAATGAGAAGGACTGTTTCTTTTTTTCATTTACTATATCCAGCTGATATGAAAACGCGTCCGCTCCTTGAGATTTAGCTCCGACCATTTTACTTAGATGAGGATTAGAAAGATCAGCTGTCTTCATTAAATTCTTTAATTCTTCATTTTTCTCCTGCGGCAATTCATTTGTATCTATCTGAAAATTCAAGTCGAGGTTGGCAAATCCCCCTATGCAGCTAAATTGGATATGCATGCTGAATGAAGCCTCCTATTCATAGAATATAACTACTCAGGCAGTCCAACCGCTTTGAAAGCATCTTCAATTGTTTTTATAGCTGTCTCAGTAACTTCTCCACTATCAACAAGTTTTTGTGCTGCCTTGATAACAATTTGTACGAATTGATTGAAATTCGCCGTTGCAAATAAATTCTGCATGGCATTGAACCAAATCAAAGCCGCTTTGTCCGTTCCAATCTCCATAGATACAAGATAAAAAGCCTTGTTTGGTATCCCACTATTGATATGGACACCATGATTATCTCGCTCTCCTCGATAGAAGTTCTTCATATGATCAGGCTGCATATCTTTCCCCATTAATTTATTGTCAAATGCAGTACCTGGAGCTTTCATGGAACGGAGAGCTTGTCCTTTTAGTGTTGGTCCCATTATATCAGCACCGATTAACCAATCCGCATCTTGTGCTGATTGCTTTAAATGAAATTGTTTGATAGTCACTCCAAACACATCTGAGAGATGTTCATTCAAAGCCCCTGACTGGCCTTCATACTCCAACCCACTGGTGAACTGCGTAACACCATGTGTAAGTTCGTGTCCAATTACATCGAGTGAATTTGCAAAATTGCTAAAAATAACCCCATCGCCGTCACCAAATACCATTTCATCTCCGTCCCAATAGGCATTTGTAAATTTATCCCCATAATGAACGTTCAGAATTAGATCAAGGCCTTCGTTATCTATTGAATTACGGTGTAAAACATCCTTAAAATAGTCACGCACAACTCCACTATAATCATATGCATGGTTAACTACAGAATCCCCACTTGATCGATCTCCTTCTTTCCTAGCCTCATTCTGTCGGAGTTTGGTCCCTCCTTTACAATCATAAACATGGCGAGCAGATTCACCTTTACGTTCTGACCCTGCATCAGTTAAAGCAACAACACCGTTAATATCATATTCTTTCATGATTCTACGTCTGCGCACTTGACGGCTTTTCGCTAAACTGATCCGTGCTGCTTCTACTTCATTTTGTGCCAAATTCTCAAGAATGTAGTTAGGTACAATGAAACACTGGCACAGCGATTTCGAACAATCTTTTTTTGGCATATTTGACACTCCTTCATAATTTTTTTTACAAACAGCGCGCCTAGTCTTCACCGTAATTCATGGTAATTAGTAGATTATCTGATTCGTTAACATTTGGTTTTGCTGCTCTCCTTTTATCTACAACACATTTCTATAGATTACTTTCGCCGCACCTACCTCATTTCCCTCCATTCTATCCTACTCTACTACTTGCAAATTTCTTTCTCAGCACGTTCAGTCCTTAGTTCCAGTTGTTCTTGTTTTTCGGTTTGATCACTCATTTTCATTTCCTCTTAAAATAAGCCTCTGTTATAGGATGTTGTTGATTTTCTTGTTGAAATAACTGGGGAGTTTAGTTGAAGTGGGAAATTTATTTAAATAATGAAATGCGCGGTAGAATAACTTTAATTTCCTTTTTTTAATAAAACTTCATATTTTTCTCACAAATATTTTTTATCATCAATATAGTTGAATTTTATAAAGAAAAAGGAGGTCCTGTATAAATGGAAACTGTTAAAACAAAAACTACTATACAAAATCAAAAACAAACAAACACCTCTCTGTATAGAACAGTATGGAGATGGCATTTTTATGCTGGAATTGTTTTTGCACCCTTACTTATTATTCTTGCAGTTACTGGATCAATCTATTTATTTAAGCCACAGATTGAACAATTACTTTATCAAGACTACCACGAGGTTACCCCTCAAGGAGATAAAATACCAGCATCCCAGCAGATTGAGAAAGTGAAGAAACTTTACCCTGATGCAGTGGTGACAAAATATCATCCCGGAGAAAGTGCCTCTCGTTCGAGCGAAGTAAGCATTACTTCTAATAAGGAGTCACTTACAATTTTTATAGATCCCTATACAGGTAAATCTATTGGAGAGTTAAATGATGAAGACAGAATTATGGATAAAATCGAAGAAATTCATGGTGAACTAATGGCTGGCACCTTAGGAGATAGAATTGTAGAGTTAGCTGCGTGTTGGGCAGTTGTGTTAATTGTCTCTGGTCTTTATTTATGGTATCCCAAAAATAAGCTAAGTCTTTCTGGTGTTCTTTTTCCAAGAATAAATAAAGGAAAAAATATTTTCAGAAGAGATTTACATGCAGTACCTGCCTTTTGGATATCAGCAGGAATGTTATTTTTAATTATGACAGGTTTACCTTGGTCAGGTTTTTGGGGAAGTAATTTTCAATCTTTAGCTACCAATTCTGGATCTGGGTATCCTCCTTCTATATGGTCAGGAAGTGCTCCAACATCCTCAATTAAAACAAAAGATATTGCAGATGTACCTTGGGCAGCAGAAAATTTAGATGTACCTATCTCAGATATTCAAGGTTTTATCCCACTGTCCATTGATGATGTAGTTACGATAGCGAATCGTGAGGGTATGCATCCAAGTTATAGCATAAATATTCCAAATAAAACAGATGGCGTCTATACATTGTCAGCTTTTCCACCGAAAGCACAAGATGAAGCAACTATTCATGTTGACCAATATTCTGGGGCAGTTTTAGCTGATTATCGTTATGATCATTACGGTTTTATTGGAAAAATAGTTGCATGGGGAATTACCTTGCACAAAGGGACTCAATTTGGTTTGATTAATCAAATATTCAGCCTTCTTATTTGTTTAGGAATTATTTTTGTTGCCGTTAGTGGTTTTTATTTATGGTTGAAGCGAAAGCCGAAAAAAGGATTAGGTGCACCTAAAGCTCCTCATATAAAGAACATGAAATCCTTTCTAATTCTGTTAATAGGTCTAGGAATTTTGTTTCCTTTGGTTGGTTTGTCGCTTATTGTTGTGTGGCTAATTGACTGGTTAATTATTAAAAGAATATCTGTAGTTAAGAAGTTTATGAATGCATAATTCGAAATGTAAAGGGTGGCTTTTGCCGTGAAAAAATATATATGTATCTTTTTAATTTTTATTTTCATCCTATTGCTAAGTGCGTGTTCACTTGAAAAGAATGTCACTACTCTATACAAAGAAGAAACACCTCTTGAATCGGAAATAATCATACCAGAATCCTTTTCAGCTAATACACAGGAGACTATAAAGGCTGTTCTTACTCAAGGTGGTAAAAGGGTTGTAGGCGCAGATTTTGTTCATTTTGAAATATGGAAACAAGATGGCTCTCTCAAATATAGTATGGAACAAGCTGAGGAAGAGGGAAAAGGCACATATAGTTTAAGGAAAAACTTTGATAGTGATGGTCTATACTATATAAAAGTACATGCTAGTAACGATGGTTCAATAATTATGCCTCAAAAACAGTTTATCGTAGGAAAACTTTCTGAAAGTGATTTAAAAATCTTGCAAAAAGGTATGCATAAACAAGAAGAAAGTCATGAACATCATCATTAAATTTATTTAAAAATCCGGTTTTCTTTGAAAACCGGATTTTTTATGGATATTTGCTTACCGTTGTAAATCCGTTTTTTGTTGTTACTACTAATAAAAGGGGTAATAATTTTGGCTATTATTTTTCTTTACTTTAATAAGTGATTAACTGCAGCATCAGAATTTTGCGGGGATATCGGTTGAAGCAGTATGTTCCCTCCTGTAGAGTACGGTTGGGTTAACAAGAATTTTCAGTGTTCTTTTTTTTTGAAAAATACGTATTATATTTAGGGTGATTCGTCAATTCCTGTTTAGAAAGGGTGTTTAATTTTGAAACAAGTGAAAGGTTTTATCCGAAGCTTCACCATTTTAACACTTGCTTTTCTCATGTTTAGCGGAGGCGCAACTTTTGCTTCTGCTGCTTCAGAATCATCGAAGTCTACGCCAGATCTCTTGATACGAAAAATCATGGGTTTAGCTTATGAATCCCAACAATCGATTAACAGTAAACCTTTTTCTGTTGGTGATTCGTTGAAAAAAGTAGAAAAAGCCTGGGGTCCACCGGAGGATCTAAGTACCGTTGCAGCCAATTATTGGAGCCGCAATGTTCGATTCCTTTATGACGATTCAACAGGTAGAAAAACGATTACCGCCATTGATGATTTTGATCCCCAGCTGCAAACCATTCATTTATCTGAGTTGAAGGGATTGATTGGTAAACCTGTAAGTGAAGAGGAGCAAGAGGGAATGTACTATGTCACCTATACTGATAACAAAAATTATAAAGTTGTTTTCGTGTTTGAAAGCGCCTGGATTAACCCCGATCCAAAATTGTATATGTATACGCTTGAATTGGCAGAAAAATCATGTAAATAATAAGTAACAAGCCACATAAGGAATCGTCTCTGTAATTCATAGGGGACGATTCTTTTACTTAGAACAAAAAAATCATGATGTTTAAGACAAGATCGGCACTTATTCTTACGCATCAAGCTGGGCAGGTTAGCACAATACGAAAAGTTGAAAGTGAATCCAATTAATGGTATTTTTACATTAAAGCTGTACAGTGCTACGACCAAAGTTGCAAGGGAATCATCCCAATTACTGAAGGTTCCTAACGTATTCATTTGATAAAATTTTTAGTAGTTGCCAAGTAAATAGATTTAATTATGAAATGATATACAGAGAGGGATGAGACAATGGAAAATAAATGGCCAAAAGAAATGAAAGTAGCGCAAATCCGAGTTGCACGTCCTACTGATCAACTAAAAAAGGTTGTAAACTTCTATTGTGAGGGATTAGGCTTGAAAAAAATCGGTTCTTTTGAAGGACATGAGGGATATGACGGTATAATGATTGGGCTTCCCAATTCAAACTATCATTTAGAGTTTACTCAACATAAAGATGGAAGTCCATGTCCTGCTCCAACGAAGGATAATCTGCTTGTCTTCTATATTCCTGAAAGTAAAACTATTGAAGAAATCACAAATAGATTGAAAGGTATGGGTTATGATTCAGTATCTCCAGAAAATCCATATTGGGAAAAATCAGGTGTTACAATTGAAGATCCAGATGGTTGGAGAATTGTATTAATGAATTCGCCCGGCATAGGAAATTAAAATAAAAAAACTGCAATTGAAAAGTAAGGTTATCTGAGCATGTTACTAAAAGGATTACACCTTTTCCTCATTCAACCAACGGGCGCGATTCTTTAATAGGAATCGCTTTTCTTATAGAAACAGGTGCTAGTTCTATAGAAGACCACAATAAGTAGTCTCTTATATTTGTTCAAAAATCAACAGCATTACTGTCTAACAAAGCCTAAAATAAAAAAGCCTCAACTCCTTAAAGGAATTGAGGCTTGTACTAATATTTATCATTTGAGCAGGAAAGTACGCTTTCTTCCTGTTCAATTAAAGTATGTTAAATAATACGAGTTGTAACGATGCCTGTGATTTGTTTGATTTTTTCCTCTAAACCAGGAATGATATCGCCGTTTACTTCACCGTCAATGTCAATCATCGTATACGCGTATCCACCACGGCTTCTGTTAACCATGTCAGCGATGTTCAAATTATAGTCTGATATAGCCAGTGTGATCTGCCCAACCATGTTTGGAACGTTTTCGTGGAAAGTTGCCACACGACGCTTTCCTGTATAAGGAAGGGAAGTGTTTGGAAAATTCACTGAGTTTTTGATGTTCCCTGTTTCTAAGAACAACTTCACTTGACGAGCTGCCATAATAGCACAGTTTTCCTCTGATTCTTGCGTAGAGGCACCAAGATGTGGGATTGGAACTACATTTTTCATTTTCAATACATTTTCATTCGGGAAGTCTGTAATAAACCTGCCAACTTTCCCGCTTTCAAGTGCAGCTTCCATATCCGTTTCATTCACAAGCTCACCACGTGAGAAATTCAAAATATGTACGCCCGGTTTCATGATGCTAAATGTTTCTTGGTTAAACATTCCTCTTGTATCATCAGTTAATGGCACGTGTACAGTAATATAATCAGATTCAGCAAACAACTGTTCAATCGTCATAGCGCGCTGTACATTGCGGGACAAGTTCCAAGCTGTATCGACAGAGATGAACGGGTCAAATCCAATCACATCCATGTCTAAACCTAGTGCATCATTAGCTACAAGCGCACCGATCGCTCCTAAACCGATTACACCAAGAGTTTTCCCCTTGATTTCTTTTCCAACAAATTGTTTCTTTCCTGCTTCTACAAGCTTTGGAACTTGTTCTCCTTCACCTTCTAACGTCTTTGTCCAGGCCACACCGGCAAAAAGGTTACGAGATGAAGCCATTAAAGAGGTTAGTACCATTTCTTTTACAGCGTTAGCGTTAGCACCAGGGGTATTAAAAACAACAATTCCTTGCTCTGTGCATTTGTCGACGGGAATATTATTGACACCCGCTCCAGCCCTTGCGATTGCTTTTAAATTATCGCCTAATTCTAATGCATGCATGTTAAAGCTACGAAGAACAACAGCATCAGGGTTTTCACTGTCATTGTCGATAGTAAAGTTATCCTTATTGAATACATTTAACCCGCTTTCAGCAATATTATTTAAGGTTTTGATTGTTTTCAGTTTTTCTAAAATTAATGTGCTCATATTATTTCTCCTCTTTTAATTTATGATAGTTTTTAAATTCCTAAATTAATTAACAAGATGTTAAGCAAGCTACTAATCAAATTTCATAAAAATCTGTGTATTCTCTAATAATGGATTTTAGTCTTCACTATCCTCTCCTAATAAACAGAAAGAGGCAAGGGATAATTTCCCTTACCTCTGCCCAGGCGAACGGCTACGACACTATATGCTCCCTCACGGTTATCCGCGTTTCGCCAGTCACACATAGTCTTTTTAATTAATTATATTTTATCAAATTCTCCATCAACCTTCAACTACAATTTTAAAAGGTTATCCTATTTCAGTTCCTTTGGCAGAATTATTTAGTAGAATTCCCCATTGCTCAGTCCCCTTAGCAAGAAGAATATTCTTCCAATAGATGTTCTATCTTTAGTTCTTGTATTGGAAGGGTTAAACCCTTAAGCAGGTTTAATAGCTTTTTCCATATCTTGCTGACGCCAGTACTCTTCAATTTCTTCTAAAGTTTTCCCTTTGGTTTCTGGTGTTTTATAGTGAATAAATACGCAAGCAACTATTGATAATACCGCGTATATTAAGAAGACATTATTTCCAATGACACTTAACAATGGCGGGAAAGTATACGAAAAAAGAAAATTCAATGTGTACTGTAAAAATGTAATGACTCCCATTCCGATCGCTCTTGCCTGCAAAGGTAACACTTCAGGTATGAATAGCCAGAATACAGGACCTAGACCGATTCCAAACGCGAAGACGTATAAGAACACACAAACCATACTAAATATCGTAAAATCTGAAAATAGTGCTAAACCGATTAATGGTAGGACCTGCCCGCCAATACTATAGATTAATAATGTTTTTCTTCCCAGTTTATCAACAATGAATAGCGATATAGCCGTGGAAATAACTAAGGCAGTACCTATCCCGAAGTTGGCTATATTCGATCCGCTCCACCCGTTAATTTCCACTCCTTCAAAGATGATTGGAGCAAAGTATACTACTGCATTAATCCCAGTGAAGACCTGAAAAAACGTTAATATGAAGTTCATATTTAGAATCTTTTTATACTGGCCAACTAAATGTTTGAATCCGACAGTTTGCTGTTTTAGTGAATAATTAATATCGCTTATTTCATCTTCCACTTCTTTCTTCGATCCTCTTAGTTTCATTAATACTTTTCTTGCACGTTCTTCTTTTCCTGCAGTCATTAGCCAACGTGGACTTTCGGGTGAGATTAGCATCCCAATCGTAAAGATTGCAGCAGGAATAATACCTATTCCTAGCATGATTCTCCAAGAACCACTAGCAGAAAAGGAAGCTCCTACAATGTAAGCACTTAAAATTCCGACATTTACACTTAATTGATATAATGCACCAATTAATCCTCTGATTTTAGGTGGAGCTAATTCAACCAGATATATCAACGAACACATATTGGCTATTCCGCATCCGATTCCAAGGATAAATCGCGATCCTATTAAAACGCTTACATTAGTAGCGAAGGCACAACCAATAGACCCAACAATAAACGTGATGCCTGCTCCTATTAAGAGCGATTTCCTTCCTAATACTTTAGATAAGGAGGTTGAAAGAACAATAGCAGGCAATGCTCCTAAAAGAAGGAAACTTACAATCAATCCTTGGCCGGCTGGGCTTAATCCAAATTCCTCGGTAATAAAGGGAATCGCTGGAGAAATGGCACCAGAATCAAAACCATATAAAAGTCCAGCCAAGCCACCAAAAATCGCATAAACATACATAATATTCGGAATTTTTTGCAAATAACTCACTCCTTTTAGATTCACTAATTAAAGTACACCTTTTTTCAATATAAGATTCGCATACTGTGCACGTTCACTTGTAGCGATAATGGCATATGCCGCCTTACTTCTTTCGTAAAAATCCGTTCTTTCGACTTTTTCTATTTGGACAGGAAAGTCGCTCGTTTTTTTTATTATATCTTCATAGGTCTGCCAGATTACAGGGTTTTTTTCATCGCCTTGAACAGGATTCATCAGCATGACTGGAAACGTAACATACGTATCTAGTGGAAAAAACTCTAATATGGCCCGTAAAAAATCAGCAACGCCATGTCCATGACCATTGATTATCCGGTTGGAATGACTTGCAGCCGGATAGTTTCCGTCTGCAAGTACAATCTCATCACCGTGCCCCATCTCCATCATAACTTTCATCAATTCTGGAGAAATAATAGGCGGGATTCCTTTAAGCATTAGTCAAAACCTTTTCACTTTCTTGAACAAATTTGTTCGTTAGTGTTCCAAGCTTTTCGATTTCAACAGTGACCACATCTCCTGGCTGAATATAAACGCGCTGATCAGCCGGTAAGCCTAATACGACTCCTTCAGGTGTACCTGTTAAAATAAGATCTCCCGGCTCTAACGTCATGTGCTGGGAAATATAACTTACGATTTCTGCGCATGAAAAGATCATATCGGAAGTATTAGAGTTTTGTCTTATTTCATTATTTACGTACGTTTTCAAATTAAGGTTGTTTGGATCTCCTACTTCGTCCGCTGTCACTAAGAAAGGTCCTACTGGACTAAAATCATCACAGGTTTTTCCAAGCAGCCACTGCTGTGTTCTCATTTGCAGATCTCTTGCAGACAAATCATTGACTGTACAATAACCAAAAACATGAGAAAGAGCAGCTTCTTGTGTTACGTTCTTTGTCTTTTTTCCAATTACAATTCCCAGTTCAACCTCATAGTCCAGTTCATTCGTTACATTTGGTATAACAATTTCACTTTGATGACCTGTTAACGTATTATCAAATTTGTTAAACAAGATAGGCACTTCAGGATACGGTGCATTGGTTTCATCTGCGTGTCTTCTGTAATTCAATCCGACGCAAATGATTTTATGAGGTTTTGTAACACTAGGACCGTATATAAGCCCTTCCTCTTCAATAGCTACTGCACTTCCATTTGTGACAGCTTCATTAACCTTTATTTCAAAATCTTTTAGTTCGGATTGATTGAATTCAATTACTTGCATCACATCTGTTACTATATTGTTCCATTCATTCTTCTTAGCAGTTTCTTCGATATCTATTAAGTTATTCTCAATCTGAACAGCCAGTTTCTGCTTTTCACCTTTTATAAAAGTAGCTAGTTTCATAGTTTCATTCTCCTTTTATGCATTTTTCCCAAAAACAACTCCGCCATCAATATATAAAGGCGATCCCATCATGAACGTAGACTCATCTGAAGCTAGAAATAGTGCAGCCTTTGCCACATCACTAGGTCTTCCTAATTCTCCGCTTAACTGTCTTTTCTTGATCGATCCGATTGCGATTTCAGGATCGTCATATGAATTTTTCAAATAATCTTCAACAAATGGAGTTAAGATGGTGCCCGGCAATAAAGCATTTACTCGAATATTATAAGGGGCATAGTCCACTTGCATGGCTTTTGTCAGAGCAAGTACAGCGCCTTTCGTTGCTGAGTATGCGGCACGTTTAACTAGACCCATTTCCGCAGCGCAAGACGACATATTGATGACTACTCCACTTTTTTGTTCCATCATATAAGGAAGCGTGTATTTAGAGGGTAAATAAACTCCCTTCACATTTACACTCATAATTCGGTCCCAGACATCTGGCTCTACTTCGTCCACTCTACCCACATTGCTGATTCCTGCATTGTTGAATAGAATATCTATTTTTTTATACGTCTCAATAATCTGTTGTATTGCAGATTGAACCGCTTCAGGATTCGTCACATCTACTTCGTAAAATGCTGCTTTTCCGCCATTTTCTTCTATTTCAGAAACTGTTCCTTGCCCATTTTCAGCATGAATGTCTGTGATGATAACAAATGCGCCTTCTTTTGCGAATAAACGGGCTGATTCCTTGCCTATACCGCTTCCTCCGCCAGTGATAACTGCTATCTTGTTGAGTAGTCTCATAATGTTACCTCCTGTTCATGATTCATATGATCTTCAGGCTGTGCCGCTTTAACCGTTAATCCGCCATCTACCATTAACAGATGCCCATTGATTTGCACGGCTTCATCAGAGGCTAAAAAGACAACAGAATCTCCAATTTGTTTTTCTGTACCAAGTCTCTTCATTGGATTCGCTTCAATCTCTTTTGCTAGAATTTGAGGATCTGCCAAATATTCATCACACATATCCGTTGCAACGGTGCTCGGTCCGACTGCATTTACATTAATATTGTATTTGCCTAACTCAATCGCCAAGGCCTTTGTTAAATGCGAAGCTGCTGCTTTTGATGAGATATAATGCGGGATTACTGGACTTGTCACAAGAATACTCGCAGTTGATGTAATATTAATGACTTTTCCGTATTTATTTTCGATCATTTTTTTCGCCGCTCTTTGTGTTGTCAAAAAGATCGATTTTACGTTCGTCTGATAGGTATCATCCCATGTTTTTTCTGAAAGACTCAAAAAAGGTTCAAATGGAGCAATACCAGCATTATTCACTAGGATCTCTACCGATCCTAACTCTTTTTCCACTTGGTCTATCATTTGGTCAACTTCTTCTTTCACCCCAACATTTGCTTTCACAACAATCGCTTGAATATGAAACTCTTTTTCTACTTTTTCTTTTAAAGCGTTTGCTTTTTCAAATGAACCGGGTGATGTATAATTGATAGCCACATTAGCGCCTTCTTCAGCTAATCTCATGACAATTGCTGCTCCAATCCCTCGGCTACCGCCTGTGACAAGAGCTGTTCGATTTTTTAATTTACTCATATATAGATCCTCCTTCTCCTATTTGTTTCTACAGGCTGATGCTGATTCGGCTGATACTAAATTCTTGATGGCCTAAAATTTCAGCTTTTGTCAGCTCACCTTGTGCTGTTTTAAGAACCGTTTCGAAAATACGATTTCCTGCTTCTTCTGTTGTTTCTTTTCCTTTCATTACAGGACTTGTATCTATATCAATGTTATCGATCATTTTGATGGCAGTATGTTCATTTCCCGTTATTTTGATGACCGGAATAATTGGATTCCCAGTTGGTGTCCCTCTTCCTGTCGTAAAGCAGACCATATGAACACCAGCGGCAGCCATACCCGATACACACTCGATATCATTCCCTGGTGAATCCATGAAGTAATAGCCGTTCCCTGGAATTTCTTCTGCAAAAGATAATACATCGTTCAAAGGAGCAGTACCTGCTTTGCTTATACATCCAAGAGATTTTTCTTCGATAGTAGACAGGCCTCCCTCTATATTGCCCGGGCTTGGATTTCCGCCACGCATATCTGCCCCAATGCGTTCTACTTCTTTTTCAAATTTATTAACATAGGCATATAGCTTATTTGCCACTTCTTCGCTCACAGCTTTTTGAGCGACAATATGTTCAGCCCCGATAATTTCAGTTGTTTCACCCATTACAATGGTTCCGCCCTTATTTAAGAGCTGATCAGCTGTTTTTCCTAAAGCGGGATTGCTGCAAAGACCAGATGTAGCATCGGAACCGCCGCATTTCACACCTAGTATTAATTCTGATATAGGAACATCTACTTGTGGCACTTTTTCGATTTCCTTGAATAAGCTTTTTGCCAATTCAGACCCTTTTTGAATAGCTTTTATCGTTCCGCCTGCATTTTGGATATCAAGCCACTCAACAGGTTTTCCTGTTTCTTCTTCAATTTCTTGTTTCAAAACTTTGGCATCAATAACCTCACAGCCTAAGCTAATTAAAAGAACTGCACCAACATTTGGGTTTTTCCCCATACCTCCAAGAAGTCTGTGTGTACGTTCCTTGTCATCACCAATCTGGCTGCAGCCATGCTGATGCGGAATAGCCACAGAGTCTGGTACTGCTTGCTGGATTCTATTGGCTACGTGATTTGCACAAATGACAGTCGGGATAATTAACAGATGATTACGTATTCCAAATTTCCCGTTTGAACGACGGTACCCTTTTATCATGCTCATCGTTGTTTCTCCCCTTCCGCCTTATCTCCTCTTCCTCTGATTCCTTCAATATTATGTACATGTACATGTTCACCAGGTTCGATATCACTTGTCGCTGCACCGATTACTTCTCCATATTTGATAACCGTTGCTAATTTTTCAATCGGTTTAATTGCGATTTTATGTCCAAATGGAATCGATTGCTTGGCTGTCAATACCGCTTTTTGGCCATTGATGACGTATAGTAATGTTTCTTCTTCTTCTACATCTTTCAAAAGAGTCGCTACATTATCTTGATCAGACATAACGATGCTCGTAACGTCCTGTTCATAGCCTACTTTACTCATGGCTATCTCCCCTTTCTTTTAATTTGTAAAAGGCTTTCGCATTATTAGAAAATATTTTATCCATTTCCTTATTGGTTAAATTTTCCGGTAAATTTCTTTTGATAATCTGCAGTGCTTCATCATAGCTTCCAGCTGATAAACATACAGGCCAATCGCTGCCGAAAAGCAAACGGGATGGACCAAATGTTTGCACAATATGATGAATATATGGCTCAAAATCTTCAGTTTTCCACATAGCTGGATTCGCTTGCGTCATTAAACCCGACATTTTGCACCAAACATTCGGAAACAGTGATAAAGAGTACATATCCTCTTTCCACTCGCTTAAATCCCCTTTAGTAATATTCGGTTTAGCCATATGATCTATTACTGTCATTAAGTTCGGAAGCGTTTTCAATAAAGTTAAAATCGATGCAATGTGTTTATTATTAATTAATAAATCTAATGGAAGATTATATCTAATAAGCCATTTTAAATTTTCTATCACTTGCTCTTGTAATATCCAATCACTATTTTCTAAATCCTGGAGCATTGGACGCAAACCAACAATTCCCGGTCGTTTCATTAACGAATCTAGTTGCTTCGGAAAAGCTGGAGAAGATAAGTCTATCCAGCCAACTACACCATAAATCCAGTCATACCGTTCATACAATGATAAAAGAAATAAAGTCTCTTCATATGTAGGAGCAGCTTGGATAAGAACAGTTCCAGCAATACCCTGTTTTTCTAATAAGGGATCTAAATCTCCTGGAAGATAATCTTGATAGAGGACTCCCATATCTTTTGAAAGCCAAGAATAGTCAGCTCGGTCAATCTTCCAAAAATGCTGATGAGCATCAATAATCATTTTGACCTCCTATTGTTACTAGAATGTTACCGGTAACATTAAAATAACAACAATATTTTAAATTGTCAATAAATTAATTGCAACAATATCAAAATAAGGATTTGTTAAACAACACTGTTAATATTTAGAGATAAGAAAAAGGACCTATAGCGAGGATAGTTCAGTGGAACAATCTAAAAAAACCTGTATACATTTATACAGGTTTTTAATCAAGCTTTTTATTAAATGGTCTTGTAAAGTGACAACAAAGAAATTCATTTTTAATACCTCAAACAATGTAATCTTATCCCTCATACGCTTGCTTTAATGTTTTGATGTCAATTTTTTTCATTTGGAGCATTGCATTCATAACTCTTGCTGATTTTTCTGGATCGTGGTCGCTTAGCATCTCAGTTAGGGCCGTAGGAATAATTTGCCACGAAACACCATACTTATCTTTCAGCCAACCGCACACTTGTGCCTTCTCGTCTCCGCCTTCGGAGAGTTTGTCCCAAAAATAGTCCAATTCTGCTTGTGACTCGCAATTGACTATAAATGATATTGCCTCTGTAAATTTGAATTGCGGACCGCCATTTAATGCTACGAATTCCTGGCCCTCCAGTTGGAATTCCACGGTCATTACTGTTCCTTCTAATATCCCGTGGATTTCATGCCCCTCTTTTCCATAGTGAGTGATTCTTCCAATCTTGGAATTTTTAAAGATAGAAGCGTAAAATTTAGCCGCCTCTTCTGCTTGTGTATCAAACCACAAGTTTGTTGTGATTTTTCTTATACCCATTTTAAAGCACCTCCATATATTCTCTAAGTCTTAACAAAAAAGGATGTTTTTATTTCCGCTAAGTCTAAAGCTGAAGTTGCAGTTATCTTAGAGTTATCCGTTATTCAAGAATATGGTCCCATTCAAAAAGGACACCTTCTTTTTTTCATAAAGGCGCCCTTTAATGGAATAACTACACCACTTGAAATAGCTGGTAATGCGGAATAATGTGCTAATGTTCATAAACAAGCCACCGCTTAGTGGGTTTGATAATTAACTGGAGCCAATCAGTTAGTTAAAGATGGATAAAAAGTTCCCACTCTTTAACATCTTAATCATTCCGTAATTTGCTTAGCAATTGGAAAATCTGCCCCCTATGATGTGATTCATGTTCAATCAAATGGTACACAACCCACTCAGGTGTGACGTCATATTGTTCAAGAACCCTCGGTTTACGCCAATCTGTTAGATCCATTGAACGAAAGTGGGAAAGAAACACTTCACGTACCTTATTAAGTCGGTTAACATGTTCTTCTACAGTTTGTCCCTCAATATGGGTTAAAGAGCCCTCCTCAGAACGGCATTCTAACGGAAACAACGAGCGTATTTCAGAATCCCATTCAGTAACAAGAACCTCTTCATATAACCAATCTGCCTCGACCAATGCAATGTGATATAACAGCGAGCCAATCGTTTGTCTTTCATCCATTTTTGTATCAAGGATCCCTTGGCTGATTCCAGTTAATTCTGTTAAAAGAGTACGGCGAACATCTTCTAAACACCATAGCCATCCGCCAATTTCTTCTTCATATTCTGGAAATCGAGATACCAGTAAAGCTCTTCTCTCCAAACTGATCATCCTCCTCTTAATCAAAGTCTTACATTCTATTAAAAATGGATGGTTCCTTCTTTAATACAAAAAATCATATTAAATATAATAGTTTTATTCCCCATTAAATATCTTTATTGTCATTCAACAGGTCTCCCAATCGAATTAACAATTTGTTTTTAAAGAATAATAATTACATTTCTACAATTTACGACAACATTAGCACTATCTAGATAGTAATATATAACTATAATAAAATGAGAAAACGGCAAACTAATCGAAAGGTTAGGACGCAAAGCTAACAGGTCTAAGGTCAGATTGACTATGATAGCTGGGCTACCTCTTCAACGGAGGAATAGGTAATGTTACTTCAGACAAATGACAGAGTAAAAGAATTAGATACAGAATGGATTGAACTCATTCAAATGGCTATCAATGTAGAAATACCGTTAGAGGAAATTAGGGGATTTTTATTAGAAGGTAGACAATAGGCCTATGCTTGCTGCCTGACACATTTTTTACACATTAACGCCTTTTTTCTATTTCTTTACTTTATCAAAATAGAAAAGCTAATAATTCACCTTTAGCTGTAATAACTAGGATGGTTTGCTACGGTAATTATTTTCATTGCTACCCTATAGGCAGATTGCCCTTCAAAAATGGCTTTATAGTAATGAAGTTGATTTTTCTTATTTGGCCAAGAGAAGGATTCCTCAACAAGACAGTCGAATATTCTTCACTAAGGGGTAAATTGGAATCCCTATAAATTACCTATCGGATAGGAGGGCAAATATGCAAACTCATGAGTTAGAACTAGTAATAAAGAATGCAGACCGAGCAATAAATAATGAGGATTTCGATCAATTAATGGATTTCTATTCAGAGGATGCTACATTAGTTGTAAAACCTGGAACGTTAGCTAAAGGAAAAGAAGAAATACGTCGGGCATTCGTTGCTATCGCTGATTATTTTAATCATAGTTTAATTGTTAATCAAGAAAAGATGGCAATAATCGAAACAGGTGATACGGCATTAGTTGTAGCAAAAGCCCTTCTGAGTGCCAATCAAAAGACTGATTCGGTATTCTCAATGGAAAGAATGGCTACCTATGTTTTTAAAAAGGATTCGACAGGTACCTGGCGTTGCATAATTGATAATTCTTACGGTGCTGAATTACTTGAATAAGTCATGTACAGATATTTGAATAAATAGAAAAGGCTCACCTTCTTTTAGGTGGTTTTTTCATTTGTATTAATCTCCGCAGCAGAGAAAAACTCCTATTATTTTATAGGAGTTCCAGATGATTTTCTGATTACCAATTCAGGCTTTAAATTTATTGTTCGATAATCAGCTGGACCGACTTCATCTACTCTTTCAATCACTAATTGTGTTCCTAAATATCCGAAGTCATAAGCAGGCTGCGAAGATACAGTCAAAAAAGGATCAAAGTCTGAAAATAATTCTAAATCGTCAAAGCAAACGACAGCTATGTCTTCTGGAACTTTAATCTTTTTTTCTCGTAAACTTTTTATAATTTTAATGGCAATGAAGTTATTCGCTGCAAAAATCGCTGTTGGACGATCAGCAGGAGAAACATTAACCAAATGAGCGATTCCATTCCATCGCTTTTCTTGTTTATAATGAGTCTCTACTAGGAAAGCGGGATCTATCTTTAAATCATTAATTTTTAACGTTTCAATATACGCCTGATACCGCTCTTTCGAAGTGGAAATCGTAAGTGGGCCATGAACCATCGCTATTCTTTGATGACCATAATCAATTAAATGCTGAAGAAGCAATTTTGTCCCTTCATAGTTATCTCCAAGTACTCTATCACACGAAACATCTTCAATTTGCCTATCTATTAATGTAAATGGGATTCTGTTTTTAATAAGTTTCTTTAAGTTTTTGGTCGATTGATCACCTGTTGGAGCAATAATTACGCCATCTACCCTTTTAGAAATTAATGCATTGATATACTCACTTTCTTTTTCGTAGTTTTCATCTGTATTACATAAAATAAGCTGATATCCCATTTGATTAGCCTTATCCGCAGCGCCTCTTGCAACCTTTGTAAAAAAGGGGTTAGTGATGTCAGTTATGATTAATGAAAGTAACTTGGTTTTTTTAATATTCAAACTTTGAGCAGCTGAATTTGGTATATAGTTTAACTCTTTTATAACAGCTTCTACTTTTTCTCTAGTCTTTTCACTGATATTTCCTTTATTATTAATAACTCTCGATACAGTCATCGGTGAAACATTCGCTTTTTTTGCAATATCGTAAATTGTCGTCACTTTTTGTACCCGCCTTTACATTTTCCCTTATATTGTATCATAAGTATAAATTGTTATTTTATACTTTAACAAGCAGGCAATCATGTTGACTCAGGTACGACACTGAACTTCAAAAAAAGACACAGTCCTTAGTGAAGGATTGTGTCTTGAAATAGATTTAATTTTGATTAAATCCGCTTTCATCCATGTAAAATATCTCCCAAAGATGTCCATCTATATCCTGAAAACTCCAACCGTACATGAACCCATGATCAATGGCTTCATTAAAAGGCTTTCCACCAGCATCCAGGGCTTTATTCACAATCTCATCCACTTCTTCCTTACTTTTAACCGATAATGCCACAATAGCTTCCGTACTTTTTGCTGAATCCGGGATTTCTCTCTTGGTAAACGTTTTAAAGTAATCTTCAACCAATAACATGACATATATAGATTCACTGATAACCACACACGTTGCATTTTCATTGGTCATTTGCTCGTTAAACTCAAAGCCAACTTTTGTGAAAAATTCTATTGAGGCATTCAAATCTTTAACAGGCAAGTTAACAAAGATCTTTTCCGCTTGAACTCCCATCAAATTCACCCTCACTCGTTTATTTTATGTTCATTACCCTACTATTCGTTGCTTTTTTCGATAATCCTGCTCGCAACAAAAAAAGGAGATACCGCAGTACCTCTCATCCTAATGTAATATGTACAACAAAGGTTTTTCAAGAACCGTTGGCGAACGCTAATCCTTTCTCAGAAAGAGCACGACGAATTTGCTCCGATGCTTTAGCTCCCATACCATGTAGCTGCAAGACCTCTGCTTCACTTAGCTTAGTAAACTGCTCAAGTTACAAGTACCCACCTCCAGCGAGTGCTCGTTGTGCAGGTTTAGCTAATCCTGTCGGGAGATCGCTTTCGTTATTCTTCATAATCCTTTCTCCTTCTTGTGTAATTAATAAATAGTATTTCAAGACTTCCCTTTCTTCTTATTATCCATGAAAAAAGGACCTTCAATCAAAGATCCTTTTTATTCACAAATTTAATTTACTTATTTTTCTCCTAAAATAGCGAGTGGACTAAATACTTCATAATGAATATGGTCTTTCGATACACTCCATTTACTTAGGGCCTCATTGATTGCTTCCATAAAAGGAATAGGTCCGCAGAAATAAAATTCACTTTCTTTTGATGGAACGATAGATTGCAGGAAGTCTAAACCCACGTATCCTTCTTTATCAAAATGGCCAGAGGTCCGATCGGCTTCTGTTGGTGCACCATAGACGACAATTGATTTTATATGTTGATGATCATTCACAATTTGTTGCAGATGCTCTTTAAAAGCATGTGTTTGGCTGTTGCTTGTTGCATGGATAAACGTAACCTGACGTTGTGGTTGCTTTTCTATAATGGTATTTAACATGCTAAGCAATGGTGTAATTCCAATACCGCCACTAATTAGAACGACAGGTAAATCTGTGTTATCAAGTTCGAAGTCACCTGCAGGAGCAGAAAATTGCAGCGTATCTCCAACTTGCAGCTGTCTATGTAAATAGTTTGATACAATTCCAGATGGAGCATCCCCATGGGCATCTTCACGTTTAACACTGATTCGGTAGTAATCCTTACCAGGTGAATCCGAAAGACTGTAATGGCGTATATGCGTATATTTCTCGCCAGGAATTTCCGCCTTTAGTGTTAGGTATTGCCCAGCATGATAGGAGGCAATGGGTTTTCCGTCTGTAGGCTTTAGGTAAAAGGAGGTTACCGCATCACTTTCTTTTATCTTTTTATCGATATTGAAGCTTCGGTATCCTTCCCATCCACCAGGCTGATGTTCTGTTTCCTCATAGAGGTTTTTTTCAATATCAATAAAGGCATTTGCAATATAGCCATATGCCTTTCCCCATGCCTCTATGATTTCATCTGTGGCTGCGTCACCCAACACATCTTTAACTGCTTGAAGCAACGTTTCACCTACAACCGGATACTGTTCAGGCTTTACCCCTATGGCACGATGTTTCTCAGTAACTCTTTTAATTACAGGTTTTATCGCTTCAAGGTTCGTAATATGTTCACCTGCAGCATAGACAGCATACCCCAAGGCCTCCTGTTGAATTCCTCTTTTTTGGTTGGTTTGGTTAAAAAGGTTATACAAATCAGGCGCTTTTGAAAATAGTAATTCATAAAATCTCTTTCCTATTGGTTTACTATGTTCCTTGAGAACAGGTGCTGTTGACTGAACGATTTCTATGGTCTTAGCATCAAGCATGTTAAAATGTCCTCCTCAAATTTCAGGGATATTTACTGTAAATAGCATTCCCGCTAAATATAGGAGTAAACATGATATTTTGGCCACATTCAACTTATCACTAACCAACCCAAACTTCTTACTAAAGGCGTTCTTCCGCCCATTTGGAGATTTTGAAATTCCCTTAAGATAATTCAAAGACACCATACCTAATAGTACGATGTCTTTGTTTAGTATCCTTGTTAAATTAAATGGGCTCCATTAGCTCAACAAGAAAATAAACTGCTGATCAGTAGCTCTTGATTTTTAAGTAAAGCATCGATTAGTTGAAGAAAAAAAGCGTTATAGAGTCCAATTGATGAGCAATCCTGCTTGTGCTAATCCACCACCGAAACCATATAATAAAATCTTCTCACCATTACTGAGCTTTCCTTCACTTACTCCTTTATCTAAAGCTAATGGTATTGATGCTGAGGAAGTATTTCCATACTCCACTAAGCTATATAATGTACGCTCAATTGGAAAACCACTTCTATCACATATTGACTCAATCATTCTTAAATTTGCACTATGCGGAACAAACCAATCAACATCATTCAAATGAAATTCAGTATTCATCATCACAGTTTGCATTCCTTTTGGAACAGTAGTAACAGCCCATTTATAAACCTCACGTCCATTTTGTACAAGGTTGCCACTATTATTCAAGTCTTCACCATTTATACGTGTCGATAGGTTTGTACTATATAAATGTTTTCCGCCTGCTCCTTCCGAATATAAATGTGAAGAAATAAAACTTGGTTGTTGTTCATCATATTCTACAAGAACTGCTCCTCCACCATCTCCAAATAAAATACAAGTGGCTCGATCTTCATAGTCCATAAGTTTAGATAAAGTATCAGCTCCAATAACAAGAACTTTCTTGTTTAAACCAGATGTTACTAATCCATTAGCTACATGCAACCCATAAGTAAATCCTGCACAAGCAGCGTTTAAATCAATAGCTCCAGTATTCTTAATACCTAGCTTTGCTTGGACTAAAGAAGCTACACTTGGTGTGTTGAAATCAGGTGAAAAGGTACAGACAATAATCATATCAACATCTTCGACTGATTTATCATACCGTTCCATTAAATCCTTTACAGCTTTATAACTTATATCACTAGTAAACTCTTCTTCATGTGAAATTCTTCGTTCTTTAATACCAGTACGTTTAACAATCCATTCATCATTGGTTTCAATCATTTTTTCTAAGTCCTTATTTGTTAACCTTTTTTCTGGAACATAAGAACCTATCGCAGTAATACGTGCTTTGGATTTGAACATAAAATAGCCACCTCGTGTTATGAATTGCATCAATTTTATAACTGATATTAATACCTGGTACTAATTATAAAGTAAAAAAATCTTATGCAACTACCCTTAACCTTTAGCCCCATAAGAAAAAGAGTTGCCACGCCACTCCCTTATTGAAGTAGAGCACTCGTTAGTGAAAGAACTTTTCCATTTAAAGAGGATTTTGTGCTTGAGCTACTCTGTACTATTTAGAATATAGGTAAAGTCCAAAATCTTGCATCACTGAGGTGTGCCCCATTTGACGCAGCATGGTAGCTATATTGCCACGGTGATATGATCCGTGAGTAACAACGTGTAGTACCGATTCAGAAATAGAAGTTTCAAGCAACCCAGCATATGGATTATCCACCACAATCAATTTTTCAAAATCTTTTTGACTGTTCAGAAGTGCTTTGTTTCGCTCAGATAAGTCTAGAAATATTTTTTTCATTTCCTCAATACTTTTCGTTTCCACCTCTTTTCTTAATTGATCCGCATCAATTGTTTAACACGAAATAACTTATGAAAATGGAGGGGAATTAAATTGACACAACCCGTATTAAAAATGTACAACTACCACGTGTGGGCATATGGAGTTATAATTGATCGTTTAAAAGAACTTCCACAGGAAATTTATCATCAGGAAATTCAAAGTGGTTTTTCTTCTGTATCAAAGGTGTTGTCTCACATTTATCTCACAGATTACGCATGGTTTGACATACTCTCAGGCAAAAGTATGAATGAAGCAATGGGGTCTACTGATAAATAATTTTCCGGTAAATCATTTAAGGGAATTATCCCCAACTACTCCTCTTATAGCGAATCATCGAATAATACTCATAAGTTTGTACAAAATACTTATGTTCAAAGGAGGTGTTTATATGCCTAATCTAAATGATAATAAATTCAAAAAAATTCAATCTGAAAGTCAAAAGCAAGGAAAATCACAAGAAGAATATGCTGCAGAACTTGAAATGAACAAATTGAAAAGTCAAAAAAGGAAGTAACCACACCAAATAATGATCATTGGCAGGAAGTTGTTTCCTGCCTTTAATTTACGCTTTTATTGGAATTTATCTTCCAGTGTTTAAAACTCCAGTATTTCTTAAACTCCCTCAGTTTAATACGATAATGCTCACGAATACTCGTTAATTCACAGGTTTCAAACCATTTGGAATAGGATTTATAAACGAACCCTGCTCTGTTATTCAAGTAGAGCACCAACTAATTCAACAAGGGTTTCAACTGATTATTTTCCTTCTGATAACTTTTTACTACACCACGGGCAAAACAAAATTTCGACAGATGATGAACCACCATCGTGAATTATCAACCCGTACTCATTATCTTTTTCATAATAGATTACAAGTTTATCTGGACATTCAAATGGGTTTTCGTGTATCTCACATTTGAAATTCGCGTGATATGCCATATCATCACAGCAATGTTTTTTCATTCAAATTCTCCTTAGGTAATCCACACTTAGTTTGTTTTTTATATTATATTATCAAACTTTATTCAACTAACCGCCCTGTTTGTTACATAAGTAAAAGTGCATTTCATCATATCTCTTTAAAGAATGATTACACCCGTTAGTTGAAGTAAGTCGTATGTTTATTTTATATATCCCACTTTACTTATCCCATTCCTTTAAAAGCTCTTGGTCGATTTCTTCAATGATTTCTTCAGCACCATCTTTTTTTACTACCTTTACTTCTATATCTTTGACATCACTGATGGCATACCAAAACCGTTTATCACCTTCGACCTTGATGATTTTCGCTGGTTCATCACCTGCATATATTTCAGAAATAGAATTATCACTAATTGCTCCTGAATAAATGTATGGAACTTGGTTCATTGAAGACCATTTAACAGGTGTATTCCATCCTGCTCCTCTTGTTTGTTTCCATTCCCATTTATCATTTTCTTTTTCAAAGTAAGCAATAAATATTTGTTCCCCTTGTGCATTATTTTCTTTAAATACTGCAATGGCATCATCTTCATGCAACACATTCATTTGCTTATGAACGAGCGAATAAGAATAATCCTTTTCCCCTAAGTGCATTTCATCTATCGATTTGTGAAAGAAATCTTCAAATGTTTGTTCTTTTGAACAACCAATTAAAAATGCTATACAAATTAAAAACGAAAAAAATATCTTTATTTTCAATCTTATCCCCCTTTGAAATCGTTCTCTTTATTCTATTTTAGCATCAATTCCTAATACATTCTCTCGCTCAAACTTTCGATATCCATCTAGAAAATCAAGCATATACTCACCTCCTATTTTAAATGTTTTATTATTATTAGGAAAAAATTATGCCGCTCTCGGTTATAAAATACTGTCAACTAATTCCTATATGGAATCAACGTAGACTATCTAGTCAATAGGGTATATAATAAAAATTAAATTTTATATTGAAATATTAAAATTATCTGGTTATAATACGATACGTCTTATTAATTTTGTTCGTGTTTAATTTTTAGAAAATTTAATATTTTTTAAAAATAGTAAAATTTAGTTATCATGGAGGTTTTAATTTGTCTAATAAAGTACCATCTTCATTTATAGTAGTGATTGGTTTCATGTTATTCGCGCTATTCTTTGGGGCAGGAAATTTAATTTTCCCGCCGATGCTTGGTCAATCAGCAGGAATGAATATCTGGACTGCTAATGCTGGGTTTTTAGTAACAGGGGTTGGATTACCGTTACTAGGTGTGTTGGCACTTGGTTTTTCTGGAAAAGATGATTTACAATCATTAGCAAGCCGCGTACATCCTGTGTTTGGGATTGTATTCACAACCGTTCTTTACTTAGCAATCGGTCCATTATTCGCAATGCCTAGAACAGGAAACGTTTCTTTTGAGATAGGTGTAAAACCATTCTTACCCGAAAATTCTGGACCGCTTCCTTTGCTTATTTTCACAATCATCTTTTTTACAATTACGTGTCTTCTTTCGCTCAATCCCGCGAAAATTGTCGAAATTGTGGGGAAAATATTAACACCTATCAAGTTAACGTTCATCGGAATCCTGGTAGTAGTAGCTTTTGTTAATCCAATTGGGGATTTTCAAGCACCTGTTAAGGACTATACAGTTCAGCCATTTTTTAATGGGTTTAGAGAAGGTTATTTAACAATGGATACTCTTGCATCTTTTGTTTTTGGCATCATTATCATTAATGCCATTAAAGAAAAAGGAGCAAAAACAAAAAAACAAATTATGATTGTTTGTGGAAAAGCAACTGGAATTGCTGCCGTTATCCTAGCAACCATTTATACAGCTCTTTCTTACATGGGTGCTTCAAGTGTAGAAAAACTTGGACACTTGGATAATGGAGGTATTATCTTAGCAAAAGTCTCGGATTACTATTTTGGAGCTTATGGTGGGATATTATTAGGATTAATGATTACAGTAGCTTGTATAACAACGAGCGTAGGACTTGTTACATCTTGTTCTTCGTACTTCCATAAACTATTTCCAAGGCTACCTTACAAAACAATTGCTATTAGTTTATCGATTTTTAGTGCAATAGTTGCCAATATTGGACTAACACAGTTAATTGCATTTTCTGTACCTGTAATGACAGCTATTTATCCATTAGCTATTGTATTGATTTTCTTAACATTCCTTCATTCTTTATTTAAAGGGAAGGCTGAAGTTTATCAAGGTAGCTTACTTTTAACTTTTATTGTTAGTTTATTTGATGGATTAAATGGAGCCGGTATACACATTTCATCCATTAATAATTTCTTTAATGCAATTCTTCCTTTGTACGAGGTAGGACTAGGGTGGATTATTCCAGCTATTGTTGGAGGATTCATAGGGTATGCCGCTAGCATATTGAAATTCCGTCTTAATCATCAAGTAGATTAATTAAATAAATAATGTATTTTAAAAAGCAGTCTAGGATTAATGCCTAGACTGCTTTTTTATGAATATGGATATAACAAATGATCTCAAATTGGCCGACCACTTTGCCTTGTTTACATCTTTTATCTTTACTCTTATAGAACTCCCTCAGTATGATAGCTATATCTCTCGAATGCTCACTTATTCGCAGGATTTCATAACCCTTGAAAATACATTAACGGTTAAAAGCAATGAGCTCAGATCATTTTGGTTTCATGGAGGCATAGTGAAATAAAGGAGCAATAGGAAACTCCATATTCTACCATATAATGCACATAATCTCCACGCCGCCCCTGGAGGCTTTCCCTCCCATGTCTCAACGGGTCATCGAAAAATATGCCCTCTCATTCCTTCGTCATGCCTATCCAAGGGGTGGAGGCCAGTTATGCTAACCTAATGGGTCGGTGCCCTTTTGTTCAAGAAATCTGGTACTCCGTGCATCTTTGAAATCCTACGAATAAGAAAACATTCGACAAAAAATAAGCTGAAAATAAAGTGTTAATTATTTTCAAGTGAGGTTCCCTTCGAGAACCTGTAAAGCATGATTTATTCAATAAAAACTAGGCTGCTAGAGCTGAAAAAGGTTGTAATTTTTCTGGGGAATAAGATTCATTTCGTTTGGCTATGCCTACAAATACTCGAGCCAGTTTACCAACCAATTTCATAATGGATTTCATTTTCTTTATTTTTTTCACCTTAACATTATTAGCGTGCAACGCTTTAAACTCAGGGTTATTCATGACAAGGCACATCGTCGCTAGGTATAAGAAACGCCGCAGTCTGGATCTCCCACGTTTAGAAATGACAATCTGACCTTTCCATTTACCAGAGCTCGCCTCGGAAAGATGTAACCCTGCATGACGAAGTAGAGAATTACCGTGGGCGAATCCACTTAAATCTCCAGCTTCCCCTAAAATTCCAGCTAAAGAGATTTCACTGATCCCTTTAATAGCCAACAGTTTCTTTGCGAAAGGAATTTGTTGAAGCACGTTAGTGACTTCTTGTTCCACTCTTTCGAGTTGCGTTGTAGCTAGATCATACTCTTCCAGTAGTTGTTCTAAATGTAGCTTGTAAGCATCATGTGCTTGGTGGGATCCGATAGAGCGTTTAGCTAAATCTATAAGTTGATAAGCTTTTTTCAACCCAGGCTGACGCTTCATTACCGATTTCCATTTGGCTACAATATCTTGAGGTTGCATCGATCTTAACTCGATTGGTGTCGGAAACAAACGTAGAGTTGCGATTGCCCCTTTTCCTTTCACATCTTTAAACACTTGTCGTAGCTCAGGAAAGACAACATCTACCCATCGATTTAATTGATTAATAGAACTAACGAGACGTTTTACGATTACGTCACGGTTGGACATAAGAACTCGAAGTTTTTCGAAAGACTCTGAAGCCACATGAACAAAAGAATAGTATCCATTCTTGACCATATCCGCAATCACGAGAGCGTCTTTTTTATCACTTTTGGACTGAGTGTTATCTCGATTTTCTTTATTTCTTTTTACAAGGTGAGGATTGACTGTTACGACATCAATCTTTTCGTTAGATAACCATTTCGATAGATTAATCCAGTAATGACCTGTAGGTTCCATACCGACAATAGTTGTGTCTAAGCTGTTTTTACCTTTTAGTTTATTAATCCATTCTAGAAATCTGTTAAAGCCTTCTTCGTTATTTTCAAAAGTAAGAGGATCACCTACCACGATTCCTCGATAATTTACAGCTCGAGCAACGTGAAATTGTTGGGCGATATCCACGCCAACAACGAGATGTCGATCAGAAATTCGTTCAATGAGTTGATTTTGTTTGTCCTGCATTTTAAAATTCATATTAGGGTTCCTCCTAAGGTTTTGAGTTAGAGTGATGTCTTACTCATATCTTACTGAGGAGCCCTATTTTTTTCAAAGTTAATAATTAACGCTCTACAGGAATGCTAACCTACTTATTTGATTTCAAAAAAAAGGGCTGCCGCAGCAACCCTGGTTTTGAAGTAAATCAATAATTTAAAATCCAAGTAAATTATAGGTTAGCCACTTTATCATCTGTCTGAGCAGCATCTACTGGTATACGTTTGTCTATTCCAAAAGCGTAATAACTAATTACAACGATACCTAGAAAACCAATTCCTACAATAAGCGATATACGTGTTTCATCATTAAACCACATTCCGATTAATACCATAATTAAGAAAGCAATGGTCAAGTAGTTTGTAACAGGTGCAAAAGGCATTTTGAATGGATGATTGACCATTTCAGCACTTTTTACTTTTCTGAATTGAATTTGACTAATCAGAATGACAAACCACGGAATCATACCAGGAAGTACACTGGCACTGTATACATGCACAAATAAATTTTCTGGTGCAACATAACTTAAAACAACACCAATTGCTAACCCAACAATCACACCGAACGTACCGAATAAAGGGACACCACTATTAGATACTTTCGCAAAGAATTTTGGCGCTTGTCCATTTATTCCCAAAGTATAAAGCATACGTCCTGCACTGTAGATACCACTATTGCAGCCTGACATTGCAGCTGTGATTACGACAAAATTAATAATTCCAGCTGCTGCTGTAATACCAACTTTCGCAAAGGTTGCAACAAATGGGCTACCAATTGAACTTAGCTGATCCCACGGGTAAACGGTTACAATAATAAAAATCGCACCGATATAGAAGATTAAAATACGCCAAATGGTACTTTGAATCGCTTTAGTTATCGTGTTTTGCGGATCTTTCGCTTCCCCAGCTGTAATCCCGATTAGTTCTACACCTTGATACGCTGCAACAACTAGTGAAAGAGCAAAGAAGAACCCTTTCCAACCGCCTGTAAATAAACCACCATGTTCCCATAGATTTGATAACCCTATAGCTTCTCCTCCGTTACCAATTCCAAAGAAAATAAGTCCAAATCCTGCAACAATCATTAATATAATTGTTACGATTTTAATCAGTGCAAACCAAAATTCAATTTCACCAAAGGATTTAACAGAAATTAGATTCGCTGCTCCAAGAATCACCATTGCGATCAAACCTGGAATCCAAGCAGGAAGATCCGGGTACCAATACTGCATGTACGTCCCAACTGCAATAATTTCAGCCATCCCAACAATAACCCACTGGAACCAGTTACTCCATGCAGTCATATACCCTGCTAATGGATGAATATACTTATAACCAAATGTTGCAAATGAACCTGTACTTGGCTCTAAATACAACATTTCCCCCATTGCACGCATAATCAAAAATATAAAAATCCCTGAGATTGCATAAGCTAACATTACGGACGGACCTGTCCATTTGATCGCGCTGGCTGAACCCATAAATAAACCAACACCAATTGTACCGCCCAAAGCAATCATCTGAATATGACGACCTTTCAACTCCCTGTTCAAATCTTTGTTGGCCATTCCAATTCCCCCTACACTACTAATAGTCGAAATTTGATGCACGGCATATCGACCGATTGTTTAATTTTATACGCCAATAGAAAGCGCTTACTTTTTAATGGCTGTAAAAAGTGCATCACATAACGTTTAAAAAAAATTCAAAACATCTGAATATAGTAACTCGAATAAAAGAGTTTTACAACTCTTTTATTCGGCTAGTAGCTTATTTATGCCGTAACTAAAAGTGACTTTAATCTCAGCTTTATCAGCATATCCCTCGTCATTTTCTCCAAATCATATTCCGCCTTAAATCCCCACTCTTCCTTTGCACAAGTTGAATCTATTGTATTAGGCCAACTGTCGGCAATACATTGTCTTGCAGGATCGACCTCATAATTCATGACAAATTCCGGAATATGCCTTTTAATCTCGGCTGCAATTTGCTCCGGATCAAAGCTCATAGCAGACACATTGAAAGAATTCCGATGTTTTAATTTTGAGGCATCTGCCTCCATTAATGTAATGATGGCAGCTAAAGCGTCAGGCATATACATCATATCCATATACGTTCCCTCAGCAATGTAAGAAGTATATCTTTTATTTTTAATCGCTTCATAGAAAATTTCAACTGCATAGTCGGTTGTTCCACCGCCAGGAGGTGTAACATACGAAATCAGTCCCGGGAATCGAAGACCTCTCGTATCAACCCCAAATTTATGATGATAATAATCACATAATAACTCTCCGGATACTTTATTCACTCCGTACATCGTATTCGGTCGTTGAATGATGTCTTGTGGAGTCAAATCTTTTGGCGTGGTTGGACCAAACGCGCCAATAGAACTAGGTGTAAATAATTGGCAATCAAGTTCTCGTGCCGCTTCCAAAGCATTAACCAATCCGCCCATGTTTAAATGCCAAGCTAAAAGTGGCTTCTTTTCAGCTGTTGCTGACAATAATGCAGCTAAATGAATAATCGTATCCACTTCATGTTTTTTTGCCATATTAAACATCGCTTTTTCATCTGTAACATCTAAAATCTCAAATGGACCTGATTGGGCAACATCGCTCTCCGTTTTTCGAATATCTGTTGCAATGATATTGTCTGATCCATAAATCTCTCTCATTTTCAGCGTTAGTTCTGAACCAATTTGACCTAAAGCCCCTGTTACTAAGATCTTTTTCATCAAAAATCCCTCCCCTTTTTCACTCTGCAGCAAGCAATTCCTTAAATAATCGACATCTCTTTTCCTACTTTTTCATAAATGGCTAATGCACGATCCAGCATCTCTTTTGTATGAGCAGCTGTCGGCATATTCCGCACTCTTCCTGTTCCCTTTGCAACAGTAGGAAATACGATAGATTTAGCATACACACCTTCTTCATTCAGCCTCTTACTGAATTGCTGTGTTTTTGCTTCATCTCCTATTATGCAAGGTGTAATCGGTGTTTCGCTCTCTCCAATATCAAACCCTAATTCTTTTAGGCCCTTTTTCAAGTAATTGCTGTTTTCCCACAGCTTATTTTGAAGATCTGAGCTATTCATCAAAATATCAATGGCTTCTATACAAGCTGCAACTGCTCCTGGTGTGACAGCCGTTGAAAATAAAAACGGACGGCTTCTCACTTTTAACCAATCAATTAAATCTTTCTTTCCTGCTACATAGCCTCCTACAACACCAATGGCTTTGGATAATGTTCCAATCTGGAAATCCACCTTATCCGATAACCCAAAATGTTTTACTGTTCCTGCACCATTACCTAATACACCCGAACCATGAGCATCATCAACATACGTAATTAAATCAAACTCTTCGGCAATCTCCACAATTTCAGGAAGCTTGGCAATATCCCCATCCATCGAGAAAACTCCATCGGTAATGATCATGACTTTGTTATACAATCCGGACTCCTTTGCTTGACGTGCTTTTGTCCGTAAATCGTCCATGTCGGAATGTTTAAAGGGAATGATCTTTGCTTTAGATAATCGACATCCATCAATGATAGAAGCATGATTCAGTTCATCTGAAAGAATGGCATCATGTTTATCCATCACTCCTGAAATCGCTGCCATATTACAATTAAATCCAGACTGGTAAGCAATGGCTGCTTCTGTATGTTTAAATTCGGCAAGCTTTTCTTCTAATTTGACATGAATATCTAATGTTCCGTTGATCGTACGAACCGCACCGGATCCGACACCATATTTTTTCGTTGCTTCAATGCATGCCTCTATTAATCTCTGATCTGTTGCTAAACCTAAATAGTTATTGGATGATAAATTAATTAACTCTCTGCCTGCAATGGTAATTACCGGACCATTTGGACCTTCTACCGGATCAATAACGTTGTAAAGTCCTTTTTCTTTTAAATCTTCCAAATTTTCATTCAAAAATTGATTTAATATTTCACTAGACATTTCACATACCCCCTCATTGATGGTTGGAATAAATGCAGGATTTTTTTTATGATTTACCTCTATTCTCAAACATTGCATTTAAGAATATTGAATTTTACTCATTTTCAAGAAAATACATGTGTCCTCTCCAAAAATACACGAAGAAGTAACCTAAATCCTTTTGTACTAATAGTTATAAGAATCATAATAATAGAAAAAATTATAGTTGTCCATATTGTGTGGACAAAAAAATTTGGAATTTTTGTAGCTTTGTAATAAATCCCGGTCAAAAATGCGTTTAAATCGTAGAAAATACGAAGAGAATTCCATCATCAATTTCGAAGTTAAACATGGCGATAGATGTGAAAAATGAATACTAAAGGCAGTTTTCTTGTTTATTAAAGTGAACTTCGAAAGAGACCTGATCAGTACGTGTTTCATCGCATATGAAATATGTTTTTAAAAAAAGAGTTGACATGAAATTTGTACCTTTCTTAAACAAAAAAAGCTTCCAGAAGGAAACTTTTACCAAAAATTAATAACTTTTAATCACCAAATGCAAATATTATTTCTGTTTCGCAAACTAATTCCCCATCAACTGTAGCTATACCTTTGCCTTTCCCAATAGGACCTTTTAATCGCGTGATTTCAACTTCAAGAAGGAGTTGGTCTCCTGGTTTTACTTGCTGTTTAAAACGACATTTATCTATACCTGCTAAAAGCCCTAATCGTCCTTGGTTTCCTTCATTAGTTAACATCACAACTGCACTTACTTGAGCCAATGCCTCTACAATTAATACACCTGGCATAACTGGATAATTAGGGAAGTGCCCGTTAAAAAAATCCTCATTTGCTGTAACATTTTTTATACCAACTGCTCTTTTTCCTTCTTCAAATTCCAAAATCCTATCCACTAAAAGAAATGGATAACGATGTCTAATTACTTCCTTAATTTTTTGAATATCTAACATCATTAAAGCCCCCATAACAATAATAATATTTTATTACTAACTATTCATTCAATTCTATCATCTGGTATTAATAGTTGGTACTAAAAACGGTCCTTCTTCAACCTATACTTCCCCTTTAGTCCATAAGAAAAGGAGCTACTGATCAGCTCCTAATAATGAAGTAAAGCACTGGTTTGTTGAATAACTTATTTTATCTGAATTTCTTCAAACTACTCATTGCATCGCTTTTACCATGGTTTCAAGCTTTTTGATCGTTTTCCAATTGCGTGCTGTGGCTGGAACACCTAACTTTTGAAGCTGTGAAGAAAGCTTGGAATTTCGAACACCTTGACGTAAATATAGATAAACTTCTTTACCCTTTATATAACATTCTTCCATTTCACTTTTAAAGTCGAGTAAATGATTTATACCTTCCTTTGAAGGCTCTTTTGCCAAGAGAGAAAGGTGCACACTCTCACCTTCCAATAACAAGTTAACTGGGTATGGACAATTGTTAATAATCTGTTCCAACTCTGTAACCGTTCTCAAGATAACGGTTACTGAAAAACCAAAATAATTTCTAATCTCTTGCTCAATTTGATGTTGTAATTGTTCTGCATTTTCCTCAGACTGAAATACAATATTTCCACTTTGAATATAAGTATTAACTTTATCTAACCCCATATTTGTTAATAAGTTCCTTAATTCTTGCATCTTTATCTTATTGTGCCCACCTACGTTAATCCCTCGCAGAAAGGCGATATAGATAGTCATTTTTGCCCCTCCTTTTTTTCATTTCACATTTAACCTATTTCTAGCATTAACTCCTACCTCACTAATCTGCCCTTCTAGCTATATTAATTTAAGTGAGATGTACTATTAGTAAATCGGATAAGTTGCACGTTCCTAATATATTCAAGGAGATGAATTCCTGTATTATCAGAATTAAACCATACATTATTATTAACTGTTGGTAATTGCAGAAAACTTTCAATAATTTTAGTTATCATTCCACCGTGTGAAATGATAGCAATTCTATTGAACTCTTTACTGTTTTCTTTAATAAAAGAAAAAATTTGTTCACCACGAACCCTAAATTCTAGTTTACTCTCAGTTTCTTGCTTTTCTATAAGGTCATCTAAGTATTCCACTGGGCAACCGATAGTATTGGATAGAATCTCAGCTGCTTTACTAGCTCTTTTCAAAGTACTACTCCAAATAAAATCTGGTGGAAACTCGTTTAATACACGATTAGACATTTTCTTAACTTGAATGAGACCTTTACTTGTTAATGGTAGATCAGTAGAACCTGTGTAATCCTTCTCTAAAAAGTCATCTTCTGATTCACCGTGACGAATCAATAAAATTTGCATTTAATCACCTCTACTTTATTTATATTCCTATATAAATTCTTCAAGGTACTATATGATTCCTCTTACTGGTTCAACTGCTTAACTTTATCAGGTTACTTAATTATGATTCTATACGCTATTCGCATTAGAATAGCGTTCAGATAGTTTCTTTTTATGGGCATTAAACACTTCTTCTAAAGGGATGTTGTACTTGTTCGCAATCACAATTAAATTACCTAACACATCTCCTAATTCTTCGGTTAACTCCTGTTTATTCTCCTCAAACGAACCACTTACTTCATCTGGTCTATCCCTGCCAATCTCAAGTGAGCGAATAGCCCGTGCGACCTCGCCAGTTTCTTCTGCTAAAAAGCCAATCCGAATAAAAATGTCTAATTCAGACCAGCCCCTTTCTTCATAATACTCTCTTACCCATTGTTGAAATTCAGTTACGTTCATATTAACCCACCTTCCATTTTAATAATTTTAGTTTAACAAAATTCCCATATTTCTGTATGATAAGTAAGGAAGACTACTTATTAGGATGTGATATTAATTGAAAACTCTAGCTGTATTTTGTGGATCAAGTAAAGGAGCATCTAATGTCTATTTAGATGCTGCAAAAAAGCTGGGTAAAGAACTGGCTAAACGTAATATTACACTGGTATATGGGGGAGCATGTGTAGGAATTATGGGGGCAGTTGCAGATTCCGTTTTGGAAGCTGGTGGAAAAGTAATTGGAGTAATGCCTAGTTTTCTAGAAAAAAGAGAAATCTCCCATAAGAACCTAACCGAACTAATTGTAGTGGACTCCATGCATGAAAGAAAAGCAAAAATGGCAGAACTTGCCGATGGTTTTATAGCTTTGCCAGGTGGGCCAGGAACATTAGAAGAGTTCTTTGAGATTTTTACCTGGGCTCAGTTAGGACTTCATCATAAACCTTGTGGATTGTTAAATATTAATCATTATTATGATCCTCTTGTTGCTTTATTTAATCATATGTCTGATGAACAGTTCCTGCATGAAAAATACCGTTCTATGGCGCTGGTAGATGTAGAACCAAATGGCCTACTTGATCAATTTAATACATATGAACCACCAACCGTAAAATCTTTTATTACTGAAAAACAAACCTGATTATTCAAAAACAACAGGCCCGTACTCTTCTGCCCCTTTAGTTGAAGATGTAACAATCCCGGTACATATCCAACAGGATTTTTATCAAACTTTATTCAAAATCCACAAAAAGTCCCTATCAACATAGATAGGGACTTTTATTATTTTGATTTAGCAAACTACGATTCTTTTGGTTTTTTGAAGAGCTACCTAAATATCCAAAAATGATAATGGGCACTTGGTTAACTTTCCTGTTTGTCAATTCACTTCATATTATAAGAACAATTATAAGAAATCATTTTAGCAATTACAAACTCATTTCACCTTAGTAAATATAACCTATTATATGGCTCAATCACGTAAGCCTAGCGAAGAAGGGGGGCAGGGTATCAATGAATTTCATAGAAATTATAAGCTTTACTGCTGAATTAGTAGGATTATTGTCAGATATAAATGAGTTTCTAATATCAGATTCTAATGCTAACTTAGGTATAGTATTTGTTGGATTTTTTCATAATAAAAAAGAAAAGGACTCTAATTTAGGAAATTAAGGTACAGTAAACAACTTTTCTTTTTAGGGTAACCACCTATGAGTTAATGCACCCGTTTAACAAGAAACCTGTTTTATTCTACAAGAATCGAAATTGCACTATACACTAATAACAAAGCCATAATTAGATTAAACTGACTTCTATACTTTTTTAGGAACCTTTGAAACAGCGAACCAAACACACTCCAGCTCATAGTACTAAGGAAACCAACAAAAGCTAGAAAAAATGAAAAAAATAGTAAGCTGAAATTTGAAGTATGATATGGAATGATAAAGGTTGATACTGCTGTTATGCCATATAAAATACCTTTCGGATTTACGAATTGTAAAAGCATAGCTGAAAAAAAGCGGTTATTTTTATCCCCATCATCGTCTTTATCATTATTTTTACTACTTATTATTTTTATAGCCAGATACAACATATAGATTGCAGCTAGGAACGTCATAAAAAATTCAATTTTCGGAATGAAATTTTTAAGCAAAAGATTAAAATAACTGGACAATATCATGATTACAAAGAAACCTGCACCTACTCCTAAACAAAATCCAAGTGTCTTTTTAAACCCGTATTTGGTAGCGAATAACATTGCCATAATATTATTAGGACCTGGTGTAAAACTAGTAACAAAAACATATAGCAAAAACGACAATAAAGGCATATTGGACCCTCCTTCTGTGATGTATGTTATAATGTCTAAAATGAACAATATAACGTTTTACTTTTTATTGTACAATACGGACGTTATATTGTATATAAAGGAGTGTATTTATGGAGGAAATAAATCTTATCCTTGCAAAAAACTTAAAAGCCTTTAGAGAAAGTAAAAAATTAAGCCTTGAAAGAGTCGCAGAGCTGACTGGAGTAAGTAAAACAATGATTGGTCAAATTGAAAGAGGAGGATCGAGTCCCACTATTACAACGATCTGGAAAATTGCAAATGGCTTAAAGATCTCTTTTACTTCTCTAATAAATAATCCGCAGCCAGATACAAAAGTTGTTCTAAGAAGTGATATTCAAACATTATCTGAAGACAACGGAAAATATCGAGTCTATCCCTACTTTCCCTTCGAAGATGATAAACGCTTTGAAGTTTATTCAATCGAGATAGAAAAAGGTGGATTCCTAAGTGCTGATTCGCACAGAGAGGGAACTGAAGAGCTCTTAACTGTTTTTGAAGGGGAACTAACTGTACGTGTAAATAACAATGAATACACAGTAAGAAATGGTGATTCTATCAGATTCAAAGCTGACAAACCCCATGACTATCTTAATTCAGGGGAAACATTAACTCGATTAAGTATGATCTTATATTATCCAACTTAAAAAACCCCGTCTTACAAGAACGGGGTTTTTCTTCTGTTTTTATTTGTGCCTTTGTAACAATGAAGCTATTACTAAACCTGCCAATTGAGGCCGCCAAAAAGGCGGCCTTCTTATGGCGCTAACGCACCGGTGAAGAAGAAGGTGTTATTTTCTACTTAAATAAAATGTAAACCTCTCTTAGAGTCTATAATCCAAAATTCATTCCATGTTTTACTCGTCTGATTCACTTTCTTCGAAATCCTCAAATTCATCATCATCAACTACGATAGGGTGAGGATTATTTTGAATGAATCTTACAGCATTTAAACCGATCATCTGAGTAGGTATTGAAGTGTTACCGTCTGGTAAAATAGGAGCGACAGAAAGATCAGCGACTTTAAGATTTTTGGTACCAAAGACATTTAGGAATTCATCAACAACTCCTTTTTCATTGATATCCTTGTTGACCTAAACTGCCCCGTTAGTGCCATAAGAAAAAGGCTGCCTCAGCAACCTGCCTTATTGAAGTAAAGCACCCATTAGTTTAAGTACTATATTTCACAAACTACACTTTTCTGCGTTAATGATTAGTTTTGGAACTCTTCAATTCTATCCAACCATTCATTTAATAGAGTGCTAAAAAGTTGTGGTTGATCAATTTGTAAATTGTGACCTGCTGTATCCAATACAGCAAATGTTCCTCGCGGATACTTGTTTATTATGTCAAGAGCATCTTTATATCCAACCGAAGAGTCTTGTCTTCCTAACAGGAATACACTGGGTTTAATAAAATCAGACTGGTCAATCTTAAAAGAAAACCCATATTTATTCTTAACCTTATTTAGAAACTTTTCATCTCCAATTTTACAACCACTTAGAATTTCTTTGTTGTACCTTAACCATGTATACTCATCAAGTACAATGTTGTTATTTCTAAAATCTTCTAATTCATCCTTTGATAAATTTTCAATAAACTTTTCATCTGTTCTCAATATTTTATGTTTCTCAACTGTTCTATTTTCTGGAAGAGGAATAATAAGAGGACATATAAATGCTGCACCGAGTATTTGTTCTTGATGCTTTTCAATAATGCCCCTAGCTATATAGCCACCGTAAGATTCCCCAGCAATTACGTACTCTTGGTTAGGAATTACAGCTTGAATAAAATCTAAAACAGCATTCAACATTTCATCAGAACTGCTTATTTCGTTATATTCTTTTGTTAATCCCATTCCAGGTAGGTCAATATAAATACGTCGCCACCCCTCCCTCTTAGTAAATATAGGTTCCATACAACCACTCATTAATCGATGGTCCGGAGAATAACCGTGTATCAATAAAATTGGTTTACCTTCCCCTAAATCTTCATAATAAATTTCAGCTTGCCGAACTTTGCAATATGCCATATTAATCCTTCTTTCTATAAAAATCATTCTAACTAACAGTACCTATTCTCTTTTTGTTTCTTCAATTCCTTCTTCGACAACCTGCCCCTTTTGTTGCATAAGAAAAGGAGCTGCTGATGCTCCTGGTAATGAAGTAAAGCGCCTGTTAGTTGAAGAAGGTTTGTGCTTTTTTAGTCTTCAAAATCATTTTCATAAGGGTTTGCATACAAATCAATATCAATTTCAGCCTTAACACTATTTGCAAATTCAATCTGTTCGTGATCCAGATACAAACCCGGTGAATCTCCATTTTCCATAATAATAACAATGAAGATTTTACATTCCAGTTTATACTTTGTTTTTAACTGATTTATTATAGCCGCTTTATTTTTTAACGGTCCTAAAATCTGGTCCATTTGTTCCTTCACATCAAAGGATTCTTGATAGCCTGTACTTAATTCCCAGGCTGTTTCTTTTCGATAAAGAGTTTTCGCTGAAATAACATTTGGATTATAAGGTCTTACGATGACTTCACCCTTTTTATAGGTTTTTGTTGGTTTAATTTCCAACGTTTTGGTCGCATAATCTATTGGAAATTCAGCTGCTCCATACAAGCTGAAGTAAACCATTACTTGAGTTTTGTCCAAGGTCAAATTTCCACTCCCGATAGTTCTCATTTTCCATCTTTTATATGAGAATTATTATATCACCCTTATTCAACTATCCTGCCCCGTTAGCTGCATGAGAGTTACTGTTGCTCCTTTTTGGGTAATCATGGTCATATACGGGAGTTAGAGAAGGGTTTTTTTGCATACAAGGTTGCCGAAGGAATTCAAGTTACAAATGATCTCCCTAATAGTTACCCCCAACAAAGTAGAAGATTTGACGTCCTGCTTTGTTGGGGGTTTTTTCCTCTGCATAAAATTTTTCAATTGACTTATTGAAAAAAATAAAATAAAATTCAAAGTACTTATTTTAAACTACTCTAACTTGAGTACTTTGAATGGAGTAACATGTTAAAATTAACTCAAAAGGATGGATTCAACAGATGAAATTTACTAAATTCTTAAAAACAAGAGGGGCAACTGCGGCAATCTTTATGGGGATTTTCTATGCTGTTGCCATGCTAGGCATCTTCTTGCCTGGGTATACAGCCATTCCAGGAAATGTCGATAAATTACCTATCGCTATCATCAATGATGATGCCGGTAAAAATGGTTCGATGATTGCCGAAAAGTTACAAGAAAATTTACCCTTTAAAGAAATCGAGACGGATATAACCAATAAACAAGCCTTAAAAGATTTAGAGAAAAATGATTTGGCATTAGTCGTACACATCCCAAAAACCTTCTCTGCGAATATGCAAAAAGGTGAAGCATCATCAAGCATTGACTTTACAATCAATGAGGCAGGGGCAACAGTCGTTTCTTCTACCATGAATGCTATCGTAACTGAAATTAACAATCAGTTAAGCACACAATTCTCACAACAAACAGCCCAGGGCGTATTGATGAACTTTAATGTACCAGAAAAGCAAGCCGCTGAATTAGCGGAAAAGATTGAGAAATCCTATGTCGGAAATGTAGTTACAATCAACGAAATACCAGATGGTATGAATAATAATATGCTGCCAATGTTCTTAACAATGGCCGGTTATGTTGGGGCGATGATTGGAGCGATGCAATTAGTAGGTGCATTTAAAGCCAGTCGAGGAAAAGCTAGTAAAACACGTTTATTCATTTATGTGCAATTAGCTGCATTATTGATTGCAGTTATTTCATCACTCGTTGCTGTAGGTGTAGCGTATTTAATTGACAAGCCAAGCGGTGACCTATTCTTCAGTATAGTAGGTCAACAAATTTTAAACTATATGGTATGTTTTAATTTCACAGCGATTTTAATCTTCTTATTAGGTGAAGGCGGCATGATTTTAAACTTACCGATTTTATTAATTCAAACAATAGCAAATGGTGCCACTATTACACGTGATATGATGCATTTACCATATGAATGGATGAGCCACATTTCACCAATGTATTACTCGGTGCAAGCGTACTTTGCAAACCTATATGGCAGCATTAGTCCAAGTCCGTATATTTGGTCAATGGTTGCGGTTGGTGCTGTTTCGATGTTAATTAATATGACTATTGTCGCGTTTATTCAAAAACCAATGCCAGGACAGGTTTCTGAAACAGAAGCTGAAAAGAATGCGGCTGAAATCACAGCTTAGGTTTTGCTACAATAAGGAGATAATACTTCTTAAAGGAGCGTAGGAAATGTCTATTCAAATTTTTATATTGAGCAAGCTTATGGAAGATAAAAATTATCCTTATAAATTAAAAAAGCAGCTTTCAGAACCCATTCCGTTGGATCGCCTAGGCGGGTTAACTGAAAGTAAACTGTACTACCATTTTGAATCATTAGTAAAACAAGGTTTAGTCGAGCCAGTTGAAGTGATAAAAGAAGAACATCGGCCTGATAAACAGGTATTTGCGATTACGGCTAAGGGTCGCGAAGAACTACCAAATAAAATCTATAAATTATTTGAAAGTTCGAATGAAATTAAGGAAATGATTGTTGGTTTAGCCAACATCAAGTATGTAGACCGGGATAAAGTAGTAGATATATTAGAAAAAAAAGTAAAGTCCATCAAGGCTATTTGGGAGCAGCTTGAGAATTTCGAGCCAGACCCTAAAGGCAACGAGAATATTCGTGAATTTTTGGATGGTTATTTTTCGACCAGAACAGATCACACAATATATTGGTTTGAAGAGTTAATTAGAAGGATTAAGACTAATGAATTATAAGTTTACTCAGAGCATGATTTTTGGCAGGAGTTCCATACATTAGATCAAAAAGTAATTAGAGGTTCACAAAATGAATAATGTATATGTCATTACTGGTGGTTCAGGCGGAATGGGCAAAGCGATTGCTGAATTAGTTGGTAAAAAAGGAACACTATTATTAGCTGATATAAATAAAGAACGACTAGAATAAGCAAAACAAGAATTAGCAGTCGCAGGGGTTACTGAATTGTAGATGAATTAACCAACTTTGTTAACCCATTGAAAATTAAAAATTTTAAAGAGCCTTACTAACATTCTTGGTAGTAAGGCTCTTAGTTTTCTATTCATAATTAAATTGTTTCCCTATATGATTACAAAAGATTAAATTAAGTTTTCCCATCATGAAGCTTAATAAAATGGAGTGCCTAGGCGCTTTTCCCTTTAGCTCCATACAAAAAAAAGAGTTTACGTGTACTCACTCACAAACTTTAAATTTTCATTCTAAATCTTAAGGCTGAATTACTTAAAATACCATTTTAACGCATTCGTGTACAATATTTTATCGGATGCTTTTTCATCAAATAGACGCTGAATCAATTCAATGTCTGCATACTCAAAAGGTCTTTTCGCCCTTGTAGATGGCAAATCTGTTCCGAACATAAGAGCGTCTGGATTAATATCATAAATAGAGTGTAAGGCATTCTCAATATTCAATTCTACACGACCAAAACCAGTTGCTTTAACTCGAATGCCTTTATCCACCAGCCTTAATAAATGAGGTAATCCTTCTTCAGATAATCCTAAATGGTCAATTGATATGGCAGGTAATTTTTCAATAGTAGATGCAATTTCGGGTAACTCTTTTGCATCAATATAAAGTTCGCTATGCCACCCTACTAAATCATAAACTCTCCTTGCAAAGTAATCGAGCTTCGATAAATCTTCTGAACCACCTCGTTTTATATTAAAACGTAATGCTTTTACCCCATTTTTATTTAAACTTATAATCTCTTCGTCCGTCACAGTAAAAGGCAATTGCGTAACGCCACAAAATGTTGAACCCATTTGTTTAAGTGCCTTCAATAAATATTCTTGGTCAAACCCTTGGAATGACCCAGATACAATCGCTCCACCTAATACATTCAAATCAGCAGTTTCATTTTGATAATCTTCTACAACATAGCTGGGTGGCAAATATCCTTGGTTTTCGATGATTGGAAAATCAAAATCAATAATATGAAAATGTGCATCAAAAATTCTCATTTCAAATCCCCTTTCTTTTCTTTAACATATCAATTATGGTGCATAAATAAAATTGTGGGTTATTAATACAGATTCATAAGTTTATCTTATTGCACTATCCTGCCCCATTAGTGCCATAAGAAAAAGGCTGCCTCAGCAACCTGCCTTATTGAAAGAAGAAAACTAATAGTATTTGTAACAAGGAATTATTCACTCAACCTCGAGGTAGTTGTAAGGTTATTAAGGGCACAAAATCTAAATACGCTACAATAATATTAATGGTCCAGGTTAAGCTAACCTGAACCATTAAAAAGCTGCCTTTTAAGACAGCCTCGATCTTAAGCTAACGCACGTTGAATGGCTATTCAAGTAATAACTCGGACTTAAATACGATTACAGCATTTCCCGCAATCCTTACTTCCTCTGGTTCCTGATTACAAATTTTCACTTGAACTTCAATGACACCCGCCCGGTTTATAGCTTCGCCCTGCACTGCTTTAAAACTAAATAAAGTATTATCATGTTTGACAAGTCCATGGTGTATTAAGTATGCGCCTAAAGGGCCGTTCGCATTACCTGTAACAGGGTCTTCGTTAATACCAATTGCTGGAGCAAACATTCTTCCATGAATTAAGATTTCGGAGTCGGGAGCATTCATCGTAAACACATAGAAACCATTGCAATTAATTAATCCACTGACTTTTGTTAGTAAATCCATATTAGGGTTTAATCGGTGAAGAAGTTCCGAATTTTTAATTCCAATCATCACCTTGGAATGCCCGGTAGAAACGATTTGTACTGGACAATCTTCTAATAAATCATTTTCACTAATATTGAAAGCTGTAAATATGTTTTCTAAAGCTAGACCATCAATCACCGCATCAAAACTTATTCTACCCTGGGTCATTATAATTTTGTAATCATTATCTTCATTAATCACATCGACTGGTAAAATGCCGGCACCAGTTTTATGATAAACTTTACCTGTATTTAAACTATTTTCAACTGCACGAGCATAGTGGGCAGCGATCGTCGCATGTCCACAGATAGGAACCTCATGAGTAGGCGTAAAAAAACGAATATGTACATCAGATTCGCTATTGTCTGATTTAAATATAAATGCCGTTTCCGAATTGTTAAGCTCTCTAGCAATCCTCTGCATCTCACCCGAAGATAAACCATCTGCATTTGTAATTACACCAGCAGGATTACCTGATAATTTTTCTTTCGTAAATGAATCAATTTGATATAATCGGTACTTTCTTGCCATGTCATTTCCCACCTTTAATATAGTGAATTTCCGGTCCTTTATACTATCTATAATTCTTATTATATTAAAAATTACCCCGTTAGCTCCACAAGAAAAAGGAACCGCAGCAACCACAGTTATTGAAGTAAAGCACCTGTTAGTTCAACAAGGTTTACATTATCCCTGACGTAATATTTTTTGAAACATTTTTGGTTGATGTTTTTCCAAAACCTTTATCAATTCTTTTCCAAAAATAGTTATGGTTCTTTCCCAAGGGTGCCCTAATAATCCCCATTCAAAATTCTTATGAATAAAAAAGTAATAATCACCGTTTGGAAAAATAGGTACTGTCCATTCATCAAATTCACTTTTCGGAAACTCCAAACGGGGGTTTATCCAATAACCTGGATGTTGCCAATCTAACGCATACATATATTCATTTTTCTGTGTGAGTTCTTGAAAGACAAGCAATGATTTTTCCTCTAGGTCATTATAAATCTCATCATAAGTATCTAAATCTACGGACACGTTTAAATACTTGGATACATCATAAGTGATAAATGGATTTGGCACTTCAAAAGATGGAAAGTCTGACATAGCCGGTTCAAATTTAAATGCATCATATATCCTATCCCATACCGCTTTATATTCTAATGTAGATAATTCAATCCAATTTTCCATTTGAATAGCCACCTTTACGATGCTTTTAATGAGGGTTATTATATCATTTCTTGTAGAACTAACCTGCCCAGTTAGTCCCATAAGAAAAAGGCTGCCACAGCAACCCCTGTTTTTGAAGTAAAGCACCCGTTAGTTCAATAACAAAGTCTAGGAATCTCCTCATTCCAAGAACAAAATAGATAAAATTGAATAAAATGCATCCCATTATAAATGGTTACATTAATAAATCTTAGCATATATAATTCTAAGTTTGTGTTGTATGAGAAAGGTAGAGGATCTAGCCAGGGTGGATTTTATTCATATAATTTCAGATGCAATCATAATGAGATCTACTTCCTATTCCAAGATAAAAATGGCAATAGAAAATCTAAGCTCTGAATGATGGTTCGGGAGCTATATGAGGGATCTTTTCTGTTTTAAAGAGGGCTTAAATAAAAAATTATTTAGGTTTTATCAATAAAAAAAGCAGATTTTCCTACGTGGAATGAACCCGTTTTTTTGGATTTCATCTCATTAAACAAACACGTGTAGCCAGTCACTGTTATCCGTTAGTTGTGCTGTAAAACCTCGTAGGTTGACTTGTTTGTTGAAGTTAAAAAGACTGGGCAAGACGGAATCCAAGGTCGTCTATACAAAATGACGGATGGCTACGTCGACGACACGAAGCCCCACAACCCCTGGCCTCTTCAGCCCAGCTACCCCCTCGGAAAATTCGGTAGGAGCCGTACACTTGTTCATCATATAAATCCCAACACCACTCCCAAACATTCCCTAACATATCATACAGACCCCATATATTCGGTTCCTTTCTTCCTACTTCATGGATCTTGCCTCCTGAATTTTCGTTATACCAGGCAATCTTATCAAGCTCTCCGTATCTATAACCAGTAGTCCCTGCTTTACATGCATATTGCCACTCTGCTTCTGAAGGAAGTCGATAACCGTTTGATTCCCAATCACAAATAATGTTTTCACCATCATTACTTATAGAATAACACTCTTTCAGTCCAGCTTTCTGTGACAGTAGATTACAAAAAGAAATTGCATCATTCCAAGAAATATTCACAACCGGTTTTAGATCTCCGTCAAAAGAATTAGGTGATTTATTTGTAATAGCATAGTATAGACCCGTTACAGGATACCGGGCAAGAAGAAACGGTCTTATTTCAGCTTTCCATTTGCTTTTTATTCTATCGTCTCTTAATTCTATTTCTCCCCCTGGAATTTTTACCATAGGATAGTCAATATAACTCTTTATTTTATTAGACACTCTACCTTCCTCCTAATGATCTTGATTTTATAACCTTATTTCATCTTTTCTTAATCCTAATCTCATTATTTCAACTCCTTTAAATATTAAATTCACTCTTTCACTAAGAAATTCCTTCTTAAACTAACCTCCTAGTTCATTAAGGAAAACCAAAATCAAATCGGTACATCTTTTTTATAAACAGTACGACTTAATTTTAAAACTACACTTAAACACATGACAAAACCCCACCTGTTTCCATTTAGCAACTGGTGGGGTTTCTATTTGGCTTCTACATCTACATCAACCGGGAGGTCCATCTTGTGCAATCACGCCCTTTCATTTAAATGGCTAATTTACTGTATTCATCCAACTGATCTTTGGTTAAATTTTTGATGAAGTGGTCGAAGTTGATCGACTCCATTTCATACCTTTCACAAATCTTTAAATAACTTTCATAGGCTTTATCATAAATGTTCATCATCTGATTCCTCCTTCTGTTATATAACAATAAATTTAACTTATAAATAATATATAACAACGTCATTTTATTGTCAATATTATTTTCTGAAAATTCTAAATAAGCATCCTTCCCTTTAGTATTTCCCCCATTGTTCTTCGCTAACCGTCTACTTTAAAAAAAGCCTGACACAGCTCTTCAATTGGATAATTTGCCTTCAATGGGTAAAGTAGTATTATGAATGCCCCCCTTTGTGTAGCTTTAAAATAAAGTTTGCTTAAATTAACGCTTTTAACCTGGATATAAAAACAAATATGAAGAGCATGTTTTGAAAATAGATTAATCAAAACATGCCCTTATTAATTGGATTTATTCTTTTATAAAAAAGATTGATCATTATTGTGTTCCTTCATGAATGAACTAACGCACCAGTTAGTTCAACAAGGATTTACTCTGTGTAGATAATTCCTACTAACTTCGACTTATTGTACAAAAAACTAAAAAAGGTTCGTGGTATCTAATGATAAAAGGAAATGGTTATATTCTTGTTTTCACTGTACTTGTCTCTTTAATAATCATACTTGTTTCGACTACACCAATAATAATTTAAATTTCTTTTATCAATCCCATATCCAAAAAAGAACTACCCCAGCTATAAAAAGAATAGGGAATATTATGATTAATACTCCTATCGTTGCACATCCACTACCCTCACTTATTACTAGAGAGTAACGACTATGCCCAAAATAAAGGGGCTATTACGAACATTGTAGTTATCCCCCAAATGCTGTACTTCAATCTACAAACAATCAGACTTAATTTTGAACTACCCACCACTTATCGACCTTACGGTCTGATTGAAGTGGGGGATTCCTAAGAACATTAGCCTATCGGCCAATTTTTAATTAGGCTACTCCCGTAGTTCCTACGGTTAGAAGCCTTATGGCTTCATTCATTAGATTGAGTCCTGCGTTAATATCTCGATCGTGGTGAGTAGAGCAAAAAGGACAATCCCATTCACGAAGATTCAGATGTTTAACGTCTTTATTTTGGTAACCGCAGCTAGAACACAAATGGCTAGAAGCAAACGTTTTAGATACGGTCACGATTTGTTTACCATACCAGTTTGCTTTGTATTCCAACATTTTTTTGAATTGGTACCAAGATACTTCACTAATAGCTTTAGCTAGTTTGTGATTTTTCATCATATTCGACACTTGCAAGTCTTCCATTCCAATACATCGTGGTTTTTGATGATTTCGGTAGAAACTTTTTGTAAGTAATCCATTCGGGCATTTGAAATTTTTTCGTGTAGGATAGCCACTTTTCGTTTTTGTTTTTGATAGTTTTTGGCTTCAGCCAATGGTTTATTTTGATTCAAGGCTATTTCTTGTCGCCTTGAAAGAATCCGTTGTGCTTTGGCCAATTCCTTTTCGACCGTCCGGAAGAATTTTGGATTTTGATAGACCGTACCATCTGAAAGAATAGCAAAGTTCTTCAAACCAACATCTACACCGCACGAACGATTCGTTTTAGGAAGTACTTGTACATTGGTTTCGGCTAAAACGGAAATGAAATATTTACCCGAAGGGTTCCGCCTGATTGTGGCATTGATGATTCGCCCTTCGACTTCGCGGCTTTTAGCAAAACGCACTAGACCGAGTTTTGGCAATTTGATTTTGTTTCCAACAATTTCAATATTCCCATTCGTATGTTTAGTCGTATAGGACTGGATAGGATTCTTTTTCGATTTGAAGCGTGGTGACTTGTTTTGCTTTTTATAATATCGACTATAGGAATCTGCTAAATTTTCCACCGATTTCTGTAAGGCAATACTGTCTACTTCTTTTAGGAAAGAATACTCTTTCTTTAAAGCTGGAAGTTCTTTGATTGTTGCGTATTTATTCAGAAAAGAACTTTTCCATTCATTAGAGGGCAGTTGGCCGTTCTGCTTCATTTCTTCACAAATATACCAGTAGGCATCTTTCTCCTTTTGTTTGCCTAAAAAGAAGTTATAGACAAAACGGGAGCAGCCAATCGTTTTATTGATTAGAACTAGTTGTTCTTTAGTTGGATAGATTCGAAATTTATAAGCTTTGTTTACGACCATTGGTTTCACCCCCTTATAGTTATAATCAACCACAGAACGTATGTTTGTCAAAAGATTACTTTGGCTTATGCCAACCTCCATTCATCTCCCCCTTACCGTTGGGCTCTCGCCCTTCACACGCTTGAAGAGGGAGTCTTCTGGCGGGAAATGATAAATTATCAAAATCCACAATAAACGAAATAGAGTTGATTCTACTGTATTGTAGAATCAACTCTATTTTTAATTTCTAACTAATCAACATTAAAATTTGACATAGACTTTATAAAAGTTTGATCATTTTTTCTATGCACTTACAAATCTATTAAATTTATATGACTCATAGCTTGTCCATTAAAGACCTAGCAATATTAAAACACTTAAACAAGTTTTTTCAAACATAAAATACTGCTTTTAAACTGAATCAGCAAGCTTCTAATAAAAGGAATCAACTATTTGGAATGGCTGCATAAAAACCAAATTCTATAAGAAACATAGACTACTTTCAATAAATGCAATTTTAACACGAGAACCGGATATTACCTTTCACATCTTTCTTTTTGTTTTAAATTTCAATAAAAGAGAGAAGTATTGGCATATAGCGATGAGGCGCCGCCAGAGTGTACAAATAGTATATTATCATCCGGCTTAAAGGTGCCTTTTTGTATTAAATCAATGAGTCCCGCTACCGCTTTACCCGTATATACCGGATCTAATAAAATCCCTTCTGTTCTTGCCATGAGTTTGACAGCTTCCACCATTTCTGGCGTAGGTAAAGCATAGCCAGGTCCGACATACTCATCAAAACACATAACAGCCTCACGAGGGATTGAATTTGGAATGCCGATGTGTGTTGAAGTTTCTTTAACAAGCTGAAAAACTTTCTCTTCTTGTTCAGCTTTTCCTCTGCTTACGTTTATTCCAATTACCGATATTCCACTTTGATTTCCATGAAATCCGGTCACCAAACCAGCATGCATTCCCCCACTGCCGCTTACACAAACGACTGACTTCATATCGATTCCTTGATTAAATGACTGTGCCAAAATTTCCTGAGCGCAAGCAGCATATCCCGTTGCACCAATCACATTGGATCCCCCGACTGGTATTATGTAAGGTCGATTCCCTTTCTCCGTTACCTCATTAGCTACTTTCTGCATTTCTTGCATTAAGTCCGCTCCATTAGGCACAATTTTGATTTCTTCAGCGCCCAATAAATGATATAAAAAATAGTTACCGTTAAAATCTGGCTCAGGACTTTCTGAAAGTCCTTCTTCCAACACAAGGATGCACTTCATTTTCTCTTTAACTGCAGCGGCTAGTGTTAAGCGGCAATGATTTGATTGAATGCCTCCACATGTAATTAACGTATCCGCACCTTTTTCCATTGCATCGGCAACAAGGAACTCTAGTTTTCTTGTTTTATTTCCCCCAGCCGTCAGACCCAGTAAATCATCTCGTTTAAGATAAATGGATGGGCCCCCAAGAACTTCAGAAAAATGATGTAATTTCTCAATAGGTGTATCGGTTGGTGTATATCGCCGTCTAGGGAATTGTGCTAAATTCATATTAAATCTCCTCCATATTTCTCTGTTTAAGACTAACCATATGTAAATTAAAGAAAAGAGAATTTCATTCTAACATTCTCTTTTCAATTATTATTAAATCATAGCATCTTTAGGCAAACGAGCAACTTCAATCGCACTTCTAGCTGGATAATTATCTGTAAAAAATTCTCCATATACATGATTCATCGTGGCAAAGTGACTCATATCACTTAAAAAAACCGTTGTTTTTATTACCTGCTGTAAGCTTGCTCCCGCCGCTTCCACAACCTTCTTAAGATTCTCCAATGACACCCTTGTTTGCTCCTCAATATTATCAGGCATTTCTCCAGTTTCAGGATAAATTGGAAGCTGCCCTGAAGTATACACTACATTTCCTACTTTAATGGCTTGTGAATAAGGACCGATAGCCTTGGGGGCTTCTTTGGTTATGATTGTTTCTTTTAACATATAAAACACCTCTTTTTTTGTAATCCTATTTATACGGAATTGAATTTAATTTCCCTTTGAATAAAACGCTTACATTTAATTACAGCCTTACCTCTTATTCTTTGCGCTCAAAATCACACTCCATAAGCGGAACTATTTTTGTTTTCTTAATGATTTTATAACCAAGCCAGAGAAGCAAGAAAATAGGAAGACCAATGTACGTCGCTATAATTTCTGCCCAGCTAATTTGATGTCCAGAAAAAAGTGTCTGCCCAAAAATGAAAACCACAAAAAATAACAGCGTGATAACCGGGCCCAACGGGTACCATTTGGCTTTAAACGGCAATTCATTTAGATCTCTGCCTTGAGCTACATATGCCTTACGGAAGCGGTAATGACTAACGGCAATCCCGAACCATTTGATAAATCCGGTAAGGGCTGAAGCATTTACCAACCAAATAAACACTGAACCATTTCCAAAAAGGGAAGCTAAAAAAGAGGCAAGTCCTATAATAGCAGTTGTACAAAGGGCCAACATGGGAATTCCCTTCCTGTTAAGCCGTGCAAAGATTCGTGGTGCCTTTCCTTCTTTCGCCAGTGCCCATAGCATACGTGAAGAAGCATACATTGCTGAATTTGCTGCTGATAAAACAGATGTAAGCAGCACGGCATTCATGACGGAAGCGGCAAATGCCAACCCAGCTCTCTGAAGAACAAGCGTGAAGGGGCTGATAGATACATTTTGAACGCCGGATTTAAGCAGGTTTGGATCCGTATAAGGGATAATCAAACCGATAACAAAAATCGTCAACACGTAGAAAATAAGGATTCGCCAGAAGATTGACCGAATCGCTTTCGGTACATTTTTCGATGGATTTTCGGTTTCACCGGCTGCCGTCGCAATAACCTCAGTTCCCTGGAACGCAAAGCCCGCGATGAGCACTACACTAAAGATAGATACAAGCCCGCCATTGAAAGGAGCATCTCCATGGGTAAAGTTACTGAACCCGACCGAATGTCCTCCCATAATTCCAAAAATCATAGCAACCCCAATAACGAGAAATACGATGATCGAGATGACCTTAATACCAGCAAACCAGTATTCACTTTCCCCATATGCCTTGACTGATAAGACATTTAACATTAGCAACAAACCCAAAAATAGTGCGCTCCACAAGATAGAAGGTGAGTCCGGAAACCAATACTTCATAATAAGAGTAGAGGCCACCAAATCTGCAGGAACCGTTATCGCGGTTGTATACCAATAGTTCCAACCTAACGCAAAGCCTAACGCAGGATCAATATACTTTGAGGCATAGATATCAAAGGCCCCCGGGACCGGTAAGAAGGCCGATAGCTCTCCTAAACTATTCATGACAAAATAGACCATGATTCCTACCAGAATGTATGCTGCTAGCGCTCCTCCCGGCCCCGCAGTGCTAATCGTCGATCCGCTGGATACAAACAATCCTGTTCCAATAGCGCCACCAATAGCCATCATCGTTAAATGTCTGGGTTTCAGCTTCCTTTGTAAGGATGCTTTTGAATTTCGCTCTTATAGGGTGTTGCTTATCTCTGCTTCTAATTTCCCCATAGTGTATCCCCCTTCAATTTGTATGCAAGGCTCATCTGGCTGTTCTTTTAAAAAATCTCTTTATTGATTATTTTCAGAACTTTCAGTCATTTAACAAAATACCTCTACCTTCTGCTTTTGCCCTGACCCCTCTCAAATCCAGGCGAGAAAATGATATATATGCACTCTCCCGCTTTAATTTTAAGTAACTATTAATTGAGAAAAATAGATATTTTTTATGAAGTTAACATAATTTATATTTTTCCAACTTGCGATAAAGAGTAGAAAGGCTAATCTGTAGTTCCCGGGCAATTTGTTCTTTATCATGCCGATATTTTTCAGCTAAGAAATAGCTCTGGATTACGTCTTTTTCATATTCTGAAATCATTTGTTCTAAACTTAATCCGCTACTCTCCACAGTGAGATGATCCTGTTGAAACAGATAGTCAGGTAAATCATGGAAGGAGACGGTATCTGATTCAGCCATATTTGCCATATATTCTACGGCGTTTTCCAACTGCCGTATATTCCCCGGCCAATCATAGCGTATAAGCCATCGCTCCAGCATTGGGTCCAGTCTCAAGGGGTGCCTTTGCATGATCTTACAATGTTTATGCATGAAATGTTCAAGATACAAAGCGATATCATCACGCCGCTCTCGCAAGGGTTTGGTATGTAGAGGGATGACATTGAGACGATAATATAAATCCTCGCGAAAAGTTCCGTTTCGCACCATTTCCTCCAGGTTTTGGTGAGTGGCTGCAATCACCCGTACATTAATCTCGATTGCTTTTTTTCCACCGATTCTTTCAATCTCTCTTTCTTGTAAAACCCGTAATAACTTTGGCTGCAAGAAAAGCGGCATATCTCCAATTTCATCAAGAAAAATGGTTCCGTTGTGCGCTAATTCAAATTTCCCCATTTTCCCATTCCGACTTGAGCCGGTAAATGATCCGCCCTCATAACCAAACAACTCACTTTCCAACAAGCTTTCAGGTATGGCAGCGCAATTAACTGCTACAAATGAATGCATCCGGCGTTTGCTTTCAAAATGAATCGCTTTGGCTAATAATTCCTTCCCCGTACCGCTATCTCCCCTAATCAGGACAGTGGATGGGCTGTTTATAATCCGTCTTGCTTTTTTAATAACATCTTGAAGCCCGGAATCTTTACCAAGAATGTTTTCAAAAGTAATAGATTTCGGGGGGATCGGGATATCTTCTTGTATTTTGCAACCCGGTTCTTTATCAGGGTCCAGCATTGCTAATTTATTGACTAACAATGTACTAACATTGCGTAAAAACTGGATCAGATTCTCTGATTCTATAATCATTTTCTCCTTTTGTTCATGGGAAAAACCAATCATGCCGATGACGCCAACTGGTTTGTCTTGCTTTACAATAGGAAACCCGATGGTAGCGAGTTCTTTGCATTGATTTACGAATTTACAACTCCTACACTGCGACTCATCTTTTTTCACATCATAAACCACTCCAGGCTCCCCTGTTTCCAATATCATTCTGAAAAAGGAGCCTTCCGGAGCCGTTTTGCCAATGAGATCTTTATAGTAACCAGTTCCGCTAATACGAACGCCCTTTTCATCAAGCACGGTTATATCCAGACCAAGGATTCCTGCTGTGTTCTCAGCGTAATCTTGAATAAACTGCTGCATGCCGATAAATCCTGCCATATTATCCTCCTCTGCTATAGCGGTATATGAAATAATAAAATAAATTTATTATAAAATAAATTTCTACGCATTGCACAAAGAGGAGAAAGCTTTTTCTATGCCACCCAAAGCATTTTTCAACATCGAACGCGGGCAAGCGATATTAAGTCGCATAAACCCTTCACCTTCCATACCAAAAATGTGCCCTTCATTCATTGCAACCCTTGCTTCTTGCAACATAAATTGATCCATTTCTTTAATTGAAAACCCTAATTCCCGGCAATCCAGCCAGACAAGGTATGTGCCTTCCGGCTGGATGACTTTGATTTGAGGGATGTTTTTGCTGAAGTAACTCAGAGTGAACTCCAAATTCTCCTGCAAATATTCAAGGAGCTGATCGAGCCATTCTTCTCCGTATCGGTAAGCAGCCTCTAACGCAACAACACCAAATATGTTCGGCGAACCAATGGATAATGTATTAAGTTCTCGATCATACCTATCGCGCAGTTGCTGATTTGGAATAATGATACTTGACGTCTGTACACCCATCAGGTTAAAAGTTTTGCTTGGCGCAATGCAGGTAAGAGAATGATTCGCAAACTCTTCTGATATAGAGGCAAAAGGAATGTGAGTATGTGTCTTATAAACAAAGTCAAAATGAATTTCATCTGCCACAACGAGAATGTTATGCTTCATACAAATCTGTCCCAATCTGGTCAATTCTTCTTTGCTCCATACCCTTCCGATTGGGTTATGAGGACTACACAAAATCAACATTTTTACCGTTGAATCTATCTTTGCCTCTAAATCTTCGAAATCTATGGAATAATGCCCATTTTCAAGCTTAAGCGGGTTGTTTACAATTTCACGGCCGTTCGCTTGGATCACCCGGGCAAAATGATGGTATACAGGAGGTTGGATAATTATTTTGTCACCTGCCTGCGTGAAGGACTGAATCGCCAACGATAGGGCTGGAATCACTCCTGGGCTGTGGGTAATCCATTCTTTCTCAATGGACCATCGATGTCTTCTTTTTAGCCAACCAACAATGGATTCCATATACGAGTCCGGTCTAAGCGTGTAGCCATATACACCGTGCTCCACACGTTGTTTTAATGCTTCGATGATAGGTTGTGGAGACTGAAAATCCATATCGGCCACCCACATCGGTATAACATCCTTTATGCCAAAATGATTTTCTAGATCATCCCACTTTTCGCAGGCTGTACCCAGTCGACAGATTTCTTGGTCAAAATTATATTTCATCGAGTATCTCTCCTTCTTATGTTTGTTTGCACTATGCCTCATTACTAATTTATATAAGCAATTGTCATGCCAACTCATTTCACTTATAAAATCTCCTTATTTTTATAGAGGTTCTTGGTTGAATCCCCTAATGCCGCGGTCATTATTTAAAGACCCTTTCATCCTAAGCATTACCACATTTGCAATTATGGTAAGTATTTTCGCATGGATGATAAAATTCAAAGATTTCATTTAGCATCTCTGGTGGGTCGTAACTTCTTCTGTTTATTCCATTCCTCATAACCACCTACAAGGCTTTGTACTTCTTTAAAACCATGAACTTGTAGAAGGCTTGCAGCGATGGCTGATCTTCCGCCGGTTTTGCAATAAACCAAAATTGGTTTATCATGCGGAATTTTGTGTGCCTGTTCCTGTAAATGACCAAGCATCACATGCTTCGCCTGCGGAATATGGCCTTCCTCCCATTCGCCCATGCTTCGGACATCAAGCACATATATGCGTTCTGTTTGAATAGTGCCATCTATCTGGTCCATTGTCACTTCTTCATACTTCATAACACGTGAATCAGATTCTCCTTCCTGCTCAATGATATATGGTTCCATTGTTGCAACGACACGATCCAATCCAATGGACTGGAGATCATTTATCATATCTGCCACATCAGCATTGCATGCCAGAAGATATATTGGTCGGTCATAATCCAACAGCCATCCCGCCCAAGTTACAAATGATTTGTTATAAGGGATATTAATTACCCCTCGTATATGCTTGGTGGCAAATTCACTGGCCGGACGTGTATCAATGACAATTCCCTGTTCCGTCCATTCCTGCACAATATCTATTGAAACCTCCATACAAAGTGGTGCTGCTATACTTCGAATTTGCTGCGCTCCCTCTTTATTCAACCGCTTCATCATTGAAAAATATGGGGGTGCCTCCGGCTGTCCAGCCAACAGCGCTTCTATAAAGCGATCCTCATTATCATATTGCAGTGCCCAATTTGTCCGTTTTTCATATCCAATGGTTGACGACGGGATTGCACCTAGCGCTTTTCCACAGGCACTGCCCGCTCCATGCCCCGGCCATACTTGCAGATAGTCAGGAAGGTTTTTAAACTGCTGTAAAGACCGATACATCATGCGTGCCATTTTTTCCGAGGACCCGTGCACCCCTGCGGCTTTTTCTAATAAGTCGGGACGTCCCACATCACCGACAAATACAAAATCTCCGGTAAATATGCCGAGTGGATCCTTGGTAGATGCACCCCCATCTGTTACGAGCAGCGATATATGTTCAGGTGTGTGTCCTGGTGTATGTACCACCTCAAAATTGATATTTCCAATGGAAAATACATCTCCATTTCTTAGAAAGCAGTGTTGATATTCAGTTGCGTACTCATATTTCCAGTCCGCCCCTCCTTCATCAGACAAATACAATGTGGCCCCAAGCCTTGAAGCTAGCTCCTTTGAACCAGACAAAAAATCCGCATGGATGTGTGTTTCCGTTACACCCACGATCCGCACACCATGTGCTCTTGCCGTTTTTAAGTAAGCTTCTATATTACGTGACGGATCAACAATGATCGCTTCGCCAGTAGCCTGACATCCCACAAGGTATGAAGCTTGAGCCAGTTTCTCATCATAAAAATACTTGAGTAGCATAAATCATCCTCCTTTTAAGGGCCTTGCTTACTTTTGTTTTGTTATGCCTATCAGAAATGTTTTTACATCATACCTTTAAGCATCCCGTTCCAATACATAACGGGAAGCAAGTTTTTCTTCAATACATACATACTGAACCTCTCACGGGATTGATCGATAGGAAAGGTTTCTTGAGGCTGTAAATCATAATTGAATTCAGCCAGTATAAGCCGCCCGTATCCAGTAACAAGTGGACATGATGTATAGCCGTCATATTTATGAACCATTTGTTTGGCACGCATCCGATGAAGTAAATTTTTCACAAGCACGGGCGCTTGTTTGCGAATTGCAGCCCCTGTTTTTGAAGTAGGCAAGTTTGTGCAATCCCCTATGCCAAATATATTGTCAAAGTGTTCATGCTGCAGCGTATATTTATCTACATTCAGCCAACCATTACTAGCTGCGAGGGAACTATTCTTGATAAAATCAGGGGCGCTCATCGGTGGTACCACATGAATCATGTCATATTGCATATCCACACACTCTTTTGTGTTCAGATTTTCAAATGTCGCTCGTTTCTTGTCACCATCAATTTCAATGAGATGATGCATAAAACATGTCTCGATTTCTTTCCGTTCAATTATTTTATTTAGTGCCTGTTCATATTTTTTTACATTGAAAATGGATGGGCTACCTGAAACAAAAATAACCGAAGATTGCGAGCGAACTCCTGATTTTCTGAAATAATCTTCTGCCAAATACATAATTTTTTGAGGAGCTCCACCGCATTTTACCGGCGTGTTCGGATTGGTAAAAATGGAAGTCCCCCCCTTGAAGTTTCTGATCGCCTCCCAAGTGCTATCAACATAATCATAAGAGTAATTACTACATACCCCATTCTTTCCAATACTCTCTTTTAACCCCTTGATTTCATGCCAGTTAATTTGAATCCCGGCAGCGACAACTAGATATTCGTAGTGCAGTTTCTTTCCGGATGCTGTTACAACAGCATTTTCATCTGGCTGAAATGTGGTTATCGCATCCTGTACCCACACGGCTCCGCTCGGAATAACGGATGCTTCCTCCCTTTGTGTCACAGTTTTGTCAGCTTCGCCAGCTCCCACAAGTGTCCATAATGGCTGATAATAATGTTTCGTCGCAGGGTCAATGATGGCAATGTTTCCGCTCAGAGTGCGAGATTCACGCAGGAGACGGGCTGCAACCGTAATTCCGGCACTGCCCCCTCCTACAATCAAAACTTTGTAATGTGTTTCATTCTTCATATTTGCCATTCTAATCTCCTCATCTCAATTTTATTAAGTAGCTCACCAATCTAACGCTTCAGCATTAATGATTAGCATGTAAATGGCGACCAACATTACAACACCGGAAAATACATAATGGAGCGTACGCTGCTGTTTGCTTAAGCGCACTGCCAGCCAAGCCCCAACTGTTCCGCCGACAACTCCCCCTCCAACAAATGCGAACACAATCCACCAGTTTACAAGGCCAGATAAGGTATAGCTTATAGCTGTCATAAGCCCAAATGTGCCCACAGATACCAGAGAAGATCCAATTGCTGCAATCATTGGCATCCTTGTTACAAAAATTAAACCGGGAACAATCAAAAATCCGCCACCAATCCCGAAAAAACCGGATAACAGCCCCACTAGAATGGCCATGGTGATCAACAGTGGAAGCTTCACTTGATTTTGAAAATCATCTTCCTGACTCTTCGTTTTCTTTGGCATAACCATTTTTACAGCTATGACGATCATCAAAATGGCAAAAAGAAATAACAACTGTTTACCAGGTACCAACTTTCCGATAATCGATCCCGTATAAGCACCTATTGCACCAGGTAGGGCAAAAGTAATCGCCGATTTCCATTGCACATGGCCGGCTCGTGCGTATGGAATAAGGTTTGCATAGGCATTTATAGCCACGGCTGACGCTGACGTGCCAATTACCACATGCGGATCTTTCATACCAACAACGTAAAGCAAAAGTGGAACAGCAAGTATTGATCCACCTCCGCCGAGCAAACCAAGTACGAATCCGACAATAGTTCCTGAAAAAATGGAGAGGAGCACTTGAATAGTTGTCATTCTTTCCTGAGACTCTTACCAACAAAGCTGAGTAGTTGGTGATTCATCTCTCCCTCCTTTCTCTATTTACTCACTATTTATATAAGCAAAAACCATGCCAACTATTTTCTCCTGTAAAACCGCTTGTTTTGCACACTGAACTCTTTGGAAATTCCCAATTTTGCTATCAATATATAAAAAAAGCCTTTATCATCAAGTTTAAATTCTTCCTAGGACTAGGAACTATTTTTGCATCTGTGATAAACTCTTCAAGCTATTTCTATAAAGTGTTTTAACTAACATATCTGATACCAAAAATTTTTTTAGATTTCGTATAACTGAAATAGCGTACAGGAACTTGTTAATGTGTTAGAAATGAGATAATTCACCTTTTGACATACAGATTAGAGCTATCATTCTACGTGTCATAAAGTATGCTTTTTGACAGTAGCTACAACATTGAAAAAAACCTTACATTTGTTTAAAAACGTTAATCATGCTATTCCATTAAAGGGCCATTTAATGGAATAAGACTCTCAAACAAAACTGGATATTTATGTGACATTGTTAAGAAATGCACTTAAACTAACGGGCAGATTATCGACATAAGTTCCCTGTAACTTTCAAGCCAGGTCTGCTTGACATGACACCAATTAATGTCCTACTATAAATCGGACACCAATCGGAGTCTCTTTATAATCCGAAAGTAAGGGGAGGGTGATTTTGACCCATACAAAAAAAATGAGGGATGTGTATGTTGCCCTTGCCGACCCGACCCGACCCGACTCGACGTGAACTGATGGCAGACGTAGAAGAATTACCTCTTCACGTCCGCCTTAACCGATTCAAGCAAGCTTGCCAAGTGGGTCATATGATTCAAGGTTGATGAATATTCAAGTAAAGCCAAAAAGTGACAGAAAGAATTGGAGAAATTGAGAATGATCATTCTTGACGGTCAGCTGATTGAAAAATTGAAGAGGAGTGTTCCTTGATGACAAATAGTAGAATGAATCCTAAGGTTGATGAATTTTTAAGTAAAGCTAACAAGTGGAAGGAAGAATATGAGAAGTTGAGAAATATCGTTCTTGACTGTGAGCTGACCGAAGAATTTAAGTGGATGCATCCTTGTTACACGTTTGAGAAAAAAAACATTGTTTTAATACATGGATTTAAAGAATATTGTGCGCTTCTGTTTCACAAAGGTGCCTTGTTACAGGATACCCATGGGATTCTAATCCAACAAACGGAGAATGTACAGGCGGCGCGCCAGATTCGGTTCACCAATGTTCAAGAAATAGTTGAAATGGAAACCATCTTGAAAGCCTATATTTATGAAGCCATTGAAGTTGAAAAAGCCGGTTTGGAAGTGAATTTTAAGAAGACGACAGAATTCATAATTCCTGAAGAATTTCAAAATAAATTCGATGAAATCCCTGCCTTGAAAACTGCTTTTGAAGCATTGACGCCGGGACGGCAAAGAGCATACATTCGTTATTTTTCTGAACCCAAACAATCCAAAACTCGAGTGTCAAGGGTTGAAAAATGTATGCAGCAAATTCTCAATGGAAAGGGATTAAATGATTAGGGCACTTATATACTTGATGATAGGAGAATAAAACTAATGCTATTATGGAAAATAAAGAAAATGACAGGACACCAATTAGTGTCATATAATAAAGGCACCAATTGGTGTCTAATTTAAAGGGGGGGTGATTTTGAACGATAAAAATCAAGAGCGTGATGTTTATGGAGCCATCGCTGACCCAACAAGACGTAAATTACTTCGTTTGTTGGCAGATGCAGAAGAGTTACCTCTTCACGAATTAACCGCTCAATTTCAAATGGGTCGTACTGCTGTTTCTAAACATTTGGCTATCCTTAAAGAAGCTGGTCTAGTTGCCGACCGTAAAGTTGGTAGAGAAACAAGGTATCGGCTGAATGCTGCTCCGTTAAGAGAAATTGAGGATTGGGTATCGTTTTACAGGAAATTCTGGAATGAAAGAATATTGCTTTTAAACCAAATATTACAGGAGGAACAAAAAATGAATTTAACAGTATCACAAGATTTTAATTTTAAGAGCCCGATCAATAAGGTGTGGAACGCATTAACAGATTCGGATACTCTTGCAAAATGGATAATGGAAAATAACTTTAAACCAATCGTAGGACATAAAAGTCAATTCCGAAATGAGCAGTGGAATTTAATTGTAGATTGTGAAGTATTAGTAGTGGAAGAGCCTTATAAGTTATCTTACACATGGGTAGGTGGTCCGATAAACACTATAGTCACATGGACATTGAAACAAGAGGATGGAACAACCTACTTACATCTTGAACAAACAGGATTCGAAAAAGAAGATCAAGCGTTCAATGGTGCGAAACATGGTTGGGCGAAAATGGGCGAAGAACTAAAAAAAGTGTTAGAGGAAATGTAAGACCAAACCTCTGAACCTGTTTTTTTTTAAGCTAAAAACGTAGAGGAAAAAGCAAACGGCTCAGTATAGGACTGATGCGTTTGCTTTTTTAGTAAAAATATTGATACAAAACACATTACAAATTCAGATGCAATTTTGATTACAATTTCGGATTTTGCAATAGGATATGGAACCCGTCCTCTTTTATGAAAATGGATTTCAAGAAAAGACAATATAATAGGGGAACCGTCAGGCAAATGCGGATTTACAACGCTAAGCCGATTGTCCTGACGAATGTGAAGAGTTGTAAGGAACTACCCAGTAATGGTATTTCATTTTTAAATCAATGATTAAAGGAAGGGATCAAAGGATGAAAACAAAAGAAAAATGATTGCTTATTGGACGGTCACATTACTACTCGCAGCAGCTATTATGTTAAGTGGTATCGGGCAACTGATGCAATATGGGGGAAACGTCGAGTTAGTGACGAATCTTGGTTACCCATTATACATCTTGACCATTCTCGGGATTTGGAAAGTGCTTGGAGTCATCGCTCTCGTTGTGCCAGGTTTTCCTCGGCTTAAAGAATGGGCTCACGCTGGTATCTTCTTTTTAATGACTGATGCGGCTTTATCTCATGCGTTTGCTAACGATTATGGTGATTACGGGTTTCATATTATCCTTCCGCTTTCATATGCTGCACTCAATATCGCTTCATGGGCGTTGAGACCACAAAGCCGCATCTTCTACACCAATAAACGAGGCATTGAGCCAAATTGTTAATCAAATCTCCCAAACAAGAAATTAAAGTTTTATATAAAAGAACTAGGAGGCTTTATTTTCAAAAGAATGCGAAATAATGTATGTGAACTAAGGGCGCAATTGTTGAATAATTAAATCCCAATTTCTCATTTATATCACTGAGAGATTGGGATTTTTAATGCTGGAATATCCTTAATGTTGTAAATCCGCGTATTGCTGGCGGTACCCCCATTGCCATCAAGTTAAAGTTTTGTAGTACCCCCAGAACGAAATTTTTACCACTCTACAGTTATTTATGAGAATTAAATTCATTTTTTTCATTACTAGGGAACAAACATTTTTTTAACGTGATGGAGATAGGGTACAATACCAAATGGAATATCGCGTCCGGTAATCATACCTGCTAACCAGCCGATAATACCTCCAATAATGACCATAAAAAGGACATTTTTCTTCCTCCTTTGAATTTTTAAAAGAATAATCGTTTAAGTCTTCAAGCATTTTTTAATATATTGCTTTTATGAAGCTTATTTATTTTGCCGTTATATTTCCCTCCGTATTAAAAATTATTATCCGACCTAGAAAGACGAATAAAAGATGGAAATAAAAGAATTATTTTTAGAATAACAAGGTACTTTTTTGTTAGTAGCCAACACGAGCTAACCCCCACATATTGATTACAAATAGTTATTATAGTGATTAAAATACAGCGTTTTTTTCGATATTTGCCTAGCTTGATGGGCATGTGGTAGGACACCCGTAAGATCAGAAACAGCAATTATTGAAATAAAATTAATTTCGTTTATTCCCCGTGAAAACTAGGGCAGTATCCTTAGCGATGATATAAAGTTCTTTTTTTATGAATATTTCCGGAAATCCAGCAGATAGTACTAGGGTATAAACTTTTAAAGGAGTGACTAACATGAAATACACATTTTTAACAAGCGCCTTGATTGCTCTATTCCTAACGGGCTGCGGGGTAAGTGATAATAATGATAATGGAAAAAATGTAGGAATGAATACTCGAAGCGATAAAAATAATGCCATGGACAATACCTTGAATGTAAATGACAGAAACAGGGACAACGATTACAATACCAGGCAATTAAGCAATGATGACAATGATAATAAAATGCGCGTGGCTGATGAAGTAGCAAATCGGCTAGAGGACATGGAGGGTGTAGACGGTGCCTCTGTCATTATTACAGATAATAACGCATATGTCGCCGTGAATCTGACAAATGACAAGAACCTGACAAATGACTTAGAAAAGAGAATTGTTGATCATGTAAAAAAACATGATGAAAGTGTAGACAACGTTTATGTCTCTGCGAATCCTGACTTTGTTAAAAGTATGAATGATTATGCCAACGATATTCAAAATGGAAAGCCGATTGGCGGACTATTTAATGAGTTTGGTGATATGGTACAAAGAATGTTCCCGGATGCCAAATAAAAGAGCTTAAAACCTCTGTTTATAATCGACTTGAGCTCATATTGCTTAGGTTCACTATCGGATCAAGATATTGATAAAACGAGGAAGCATTTTGATGTATTTCGTTTAGACCTGCGGTAGGCTTTATGGCCAAAAAGAGGTGCTACCTATTGTTACAGGTAGCACCTTCTCATACTTCTTCAATCCCTAAAAGGGGTACCTTTAGCAAAACGCGGATTTACAACGTTAAGGAATTTCCACTATTAAAAATCCCAATCTTTCAGTGATATAAATGAGAAATTGGGATTTAATTATTCAACAATCGTGCCCTTTAACAGAAGACTCGATTTCAAGATAATCTTAACAGAATTAATATCGATCTTCAGTTACTGCCCCCGTATATGTCCTAGTGACAGGGTTCTTACATAGACCGCAAAGCACCATGATGTCAATGATTTTCCTAATTCGAATGCTCTTCTTTTATGATTTAAATGTAATGAATTATAGTATTTCTATATAACCTTCTGTTCCATTTACTCGAATACGTTGCCCATCTTTTATCAGCTTGGTGGCATTTTCAACACCGACAACGGCAGGTAAGCCATATTCACGTGCGATGACTGCTCCATGGGTCATCAGTCCGCCAACTTCGGTGACAAGTCCTTTTATGGATACAAACAATGGTGTCCAGCTAGGATCGGTGAAGGTTGTAACCAGTATATCTCCATCTTCTAGATCTGCATCTTCCATTTTTAAGATGACGCGTGCTCTGCCCTCTATAACTCCGGAAGAAACCGGTAGACCTACAATAGCTTCGGCTGTGAGATTTTCTCGTTTGTACTCCCCAACAATGATTTCACCATCAGACGTGATAACACGTGGTGGAGTTAGTTTTTCATATAATTTGTACTCGTCTTTTCGTTTGCTGATGATTTGGTAATCTAGTTTATTTGTGCGTACGACTTCGTGAAGTTCTTCAAAAGTGAGATAGTATATATCTTCTTTTTCATGAATAACGCCCGCTTGTACGAGTTGTTCGGCTTCTTTCAGTAAAGCCTGCTTATAAACGAAGTAGCGATTAACCATGCCGTATTTTGGATATTCCCGATAACCGATGAAATTCCGGATTAGGTCGATCATTCGTTTTGTTTCTTTGGCTTTTTGCTCACCATCCGGTAATTGCTTCAATCGATCTAATAACTCTTGTTCTTTTTTCAAAGCTTCCTGTCGCCCTTGCTCAAATTTCCGATTGCTAGCATTAGGCTCAAAGTTTTTGATATTACTAAGAATCACAGGGACAAGTGTAGTTGGTTTTTCGCTCCAACGAGTTTTAGTAATATCGATTTCTCCGGTACATCGCATTCCGTATTTGCTGAGATAATCATAGATAGCGTCTTGGGTTTCCTGTCCACCATCAAACTTAACCAGTTCATCCAAAAAGTTATCATCTTTTACATGTTGTAAATAATCAATTACTTCTGGATAAGGACGAATCACATCTGCGACATCCAATAGCGCCAGACCCATTTCCGAAGTAATATTGTTTGGTACAGATTGAGAAAGGGTGTCGGCTGCGTTTTTTTCACCTAACCACTCGTTCATATTTTCATTGATCCATGATGAAGCATCTATAGCAGCCATAAACACAGCTGAACTTTGTGGGTCAAATAAAATCTTCTTTAATATCTGGATATCTTCCAGAATAAAATCAAATAAATCCGATCCTAATTTCGTTTGGATGTTTTGTTTTAACTCTTCTATCGATGTTTGACTACTCTTAATCAAATCAGAAACGATTGTCGGGTCGTTTTCGATTTGTGCCTTAGAATCCGCAGACGACACACTTTTATTGCTTTTACCGGAACTCTGTTCTTGCTTATCATTTGGTAAAGATTTTATGAGATCTCCTCGCTCTATTATGGTCATAAGTGCGTCTCTCATGAGCGGATCGTGTTGTCCCATGGCATCTAATAACATTTTTCTGCTGTCAGGTGAAGCCAGCATATGTGTGACATCAACAAACAACCTTCCACCAGCTTTACGCATGGGTGCATTAGTCGTTAACAGGAAAAAAGACAATCCCAGTGGTTTCATGGGATCGGTCATCATTTGTTGATGACCGACAGATACATAAACATGATTTTCTTGATCATTCGCTTCAGGGATCGGGTATAAAGTAGTGATTGGCCGACTCTGGACAATATAAAATGTATCATCAACCAAACACCATTCGATATCTTGTGGGTAACCAAAATAAGCTTCGATCTGTCTTCCTGTGCGTGTTAGTTGTAAAATTTGTTGTTCAGTAAGTGTTTGAGTCTTTTGCTGATCAGGATCAATCTGCTTGGTCTCTGTTCCGCCTTCTTTAAGTCCATAGATAGCCAATTTTTTGGTTGCTATCATCTTATCGACGATTTCCTCTTCCTGTACTTTATAACAATCGGCAGATACCAAGCCGGAGACAAGGGCCTCTCCTAGTCCAAAGCTAGCATCGATCGATAGTAGCTTTCGATTGGAAGTAATTGGATCAGCAGTAAATAAAATCCCTGAAGCCTGTGGGAAAATCATCCGTTGAATGATAACTGATAGGTAAACTTGGCTGTGATCAAATCCGTTTTGGATTCGGTAAATTACTGCGCGATCAGTAAATAGGGAAGCCCAACATTTACTGATATGCTGTAAGATTGCTTCTTTTCCGATGATATTTAAATAGGTATCTTGTTGACCGGCAAAAGAGGCGTGTGGTAAATCTTCAGCAGTTGCACTGGAACGCACTGCATAAGCATGTTCATCGCCAAACTGGGAGAGATAGTGAGCAACAGCCTTCACTACATCGGAAGGAATCTCTACTTCCATAATGATTTTCCGAATCTTCCTGCTGATTTCACCAATTTGATCTCGATCCTCTACTTTTAGCAGTGTTAGTTGATCCAACAATGCGTAGAATGCTTCATTTTGTTCGAGGGCTTTTTGATAAGCTTCTGTCGTAACACAAAATCCTTCTGGCACTTGTATTCCATGAATCTTCGATAGTTCCCCTAAATTAGACCCTTTTCCTCCGGCGAGCAAAAGTTGCGTTTTATCGATCTCCCGAAACTCTAGTACATATGGTTTCATTTCTTTCCCTCCCATTTATCTCTCAATACCAAGACGAATCATATTACAAAAATTGTTCATCTGATCAACCAATTACGCTGTCCACTCGTTCCTACTCCTGGCGAAGTTCCATGTTCCCTTAAAAAAATAAAAATAGTGGTTGACTGAAAAGGATTTTATGATGTATAATTAAAATAGGGATAGTTTATACAAAAATACATAATTGATATATCTATATAAATTTACCACAGTTTCTCATTTTTATCAATGTATTTACACGACATAATTGTTGCAAATTCAAAGGAAGAAAAACCCCATTTTACAAGACAAATGACTCACAAATAATTTTGAATTTTAGGTCGTGATTTTCATTTGATAACTACGACTTCTTTTTGTTTTCCTGTGTTGCAAATATACAATACACGCAAACCTCCAAGAAATTCACCAATTACTTTTATGACTGTAGCTTTGAAACAAAGTTTGATCAAATTAATACAAGAAACCTAAATGAATAAATAGAAAGGGCATGTTTTGAAAAAAGATTAATCAAAACATGCCCTTATACTATTTAATTGGATCAATCTTTTATAAAAAAGATTGATCATTTTTGAGATCCTTAATGAACTAACGCACCTGTTAGTTCATTAAGAAAAGTGATTCTTATTAAAGAATCGCGCCCTTTAATTGAATAACTAAAATCTGACTTCACTTATAAAATCACTTAATTCTTACTACAGATTCGTACCTGCTAATAATACGATATTAAACTGTAAGACTCTAAAAACAAAAGCACTGACTACACACTGCTTTTGTTTACGTATGATATATCTTGTTCTTATGAGTATTTCTTGAAAGATTCTATTATTAGTAATTCGCATAAATCTTCATAACTTATTTGATTAGCATGGGCTTCTTTAGGTAATAAACTAGTTTGCGTCATACCAGGTAGAGAATTTGCTTCAATACAATAAATTACATTATCCTGATCAACAATAAAGTCAATTCTAGAATAGACTTTTAATCCTAATAAATTATGTACTTTTAACGCCGTGTTTTGTAATTCTTCAGCTAGACTATTTGGAATATTTGCAGGAGATATTTCTTCACTTGCACCTTCTTGATACTTACTTTGGTAATCGAAGAAACCTTTCTTAGGAATAATTTCTATAACAGGTATAGCAGCATTTCCAATTATACCCACAGAAAACTCTCTACCATCTATTTTTTCTTCAATTAGAATAGTATTTGAAATATCCTTTATTTCTTCTAATGCTTTATGAAGTTCATCAGAATTATTAAGAATTATCACTCCTATACTAGAACCGTTGTCATTTGGCTTGAAAACTACTGGATAATTAATTTCTGGTAATTCTTTATCGAAATCATAAATATCCCATTTCGGCGTTTTTATCCCATTAAAAGCCATTAATTCTTTTGAAATTATTTTATTCATCGCTAATAGACTGCCCTCATAGGGACTACCAGTATATTGAATACCGTATATATCGAATAAGGCCTGTAATTGTCCATTTTCACCAATTCCACCATGAAGAGCAAGGAAGCAAATATCGGCATCTTGACAAATTTCTAACACATTAGGACCAATTAAAGACTTTTGATTATTTTGCTGTTTTCGTAATACTTCCAAATTAGGTTTTTCTTTAGGCACATTATAAGTATATGTTTCTTTTCTATATTTTTTATAAGCTGATTCAAAATCAGAAACATCTTGTAAACCTTTATAAATATCTAGTAATAATACATCATGATTTTTTGAAACTAAAGCATTAGAAATTTGAGCACCAGAAGCAAGAGAAACATCCCTTTCATCACTTAATCCGCCAGCTAATACAACTATTCTCATTTTTTACCTCCTATGACGATTATTTACTATTAATTAAATAGTTTCACCTCATTCATTATATATTAAGAATGGAAATGGAAAAAGTTTCATAAACACTTATGTCTTATTTCGGATAAACTTTGCACCAGTCCTTCACTAAACTGCTAGTTACTTTAAGTACAATTCTTCACTAAACTGCTAGTTACTTTAAGTACAATTCTTCACAACCCCTATATACTTCAACATAATTATCCATTTATTTTAAAAGTGAGTTACTCAACTAAATGGCCCTTTAATGGAATAACATGACTGACGTTTTTAAACGACTTTATTGTAAATTAAACAACTTTAATGTCACTTAACAGTATTCCTTATGGAACTATCCTGCCCCGTTAGTTGCATAAAAAAAGAGCTGTATAAACAAACAGCTCAAAGATTTTCTACTAAAGCACCCGGTAGTTGAAGAACGATTTTTTAGAAATCAATAGAATTAGCTATTTGAACTAGTATTTCGGGTGTTACCTTATCAGAAACTTTTTTATCAATACCGAACATATATTCCCAATCATCTCTTTCAAACACTAACAGATTATAACCCTTAAATGGTTTTTCCATATACTTTGCAACACTTCCGTTATCTAGCTTGAAGGTTTTTGAAACATACTTGTCACTAAATCTTATTTGATGCATAATTGGTCGAACATCAATTTTAAAATGATTTTCAGCTATTTGGTCACTTATAAATTTATCTTCAAAAGCATCATTTATCTGGCTAATTCCTCAAAAGATTCAGGAGTATCGTTTGTATTACCATAAACTTGTCCATCATTTGTTCTAAAAAATAAATACCTATATAGTTCCTTATATTGCCGAATTTGTTTGAGATAACATGATTGTTTAGGTGACTGTCATCCTTTTTACTCTTCTTCCACCTTAAATTTAAAATCCTGGTCTACTAGCTGATCGAGAAGAGCTTGGAAAACACAGCGCCTATCTCCGTCTTGAAAACGTTCTTTTCGTTTGACTTGGTAGCCGCGCTATTGGCAAGACCAACAAAGTGGAAGGCATTTGAGTTTTATTATGAAAAAATGATGATGGAGTAAATGAAAAAACTAATCCCGGATTTCAGGACTAGTCTTTGGAGTAATTTATTTATTCTTCATTTGTTGCGATTACACGTGGTTCCGTCGTACTATTTGATGCATCAGTATCAATAACTGGATTTCGCTCTTTGCCTTTATTTGTTGTGATTACATGTGGTTCTGTCGTACTATTTGATGCATCAGTATCAATAACTGGATTTCGCTCTTTGCCTTTATTTGTTGTGATTACATGTGGTTCTGTCATACTATTTGATGCATCAGTATCAATAACTGGATTTCGCTCTTTGCCTTTATTTGTTGCGATTACATGTGGTTCTGTCGTACTATTTGATGCATCAGTAACAATCACTGCATTTCGTTCTTTGCCTTCTTTCAGTGTTGGTGGCTCTTGGCCAGTTGCCGCAAAGACGGTCATCCCTCCAATGACTAATGTACATGCAAATACTGTTCCTAAAACCGACTTTTTCTTTAAGGTCATAATGGACACTATCCTTTCTTCAATCCCGTTTTTACTAAAATGGTTACAAAGCGGCGTAACCGTATAGGTTTCATCTGCCATATTGATGAGAGATAGTGCATATGCTGACTTTGCCTTATCTCCAAACTGTCTAATAACCCTTTCGTCGCAAGACAATTCAATGTCTCTGTTTACTAAAAAATACATAAGCCAAACTAATGGATTAAACCAATGCAAAGCTACCATAATCGTTAAAATTACTTTCCACAAAACGTCAAAGCGTTTAATATGAATTAATTCATGCGTGAGAATAAACTGAATATTTGCAGCGTCTTCCCAATTTGTTGATTTCGGCAATAAGATGACTGGTTTAAAGATTCCATATGTTAACGGGGTTGTAATTCTATCTGATACTGCAATTTGAATCGTTCTTTTTAACTTATGATCGTTTAGCCATTGATCGAGATACTCATTATTCTTCACTGGAATGGCTGTTTGAAATTCTTTATATAATCTAACATAGGCCACTATAAAGAATAGCAAAACCCCTATACCCCCACATGCCCAAAGGTACTGAACGAAATCGCTTGTCATCACAAGCAAAAGCTGATCATAGAACGTACTTGATGTTTGTGCAATTTCGATTGTATTGTGCATACTTTCCGAATCATTTGAGTGAGTGAGCGTAACAAATAAGTTTTTCAGCATAGGCTGTATGCTCAACTTTGAATAAAAAGAGTAGGGGATGAGTAGTTTAAATGCAACGATTCCCCAAAGAATTAAAAATGTTTGCTTTGGCACTTTATTTCTTACTAACATCCTCATCAATAGCACAATGATGAGGAGGAGAGATGCGTCTACACCCATGTTGAGAATACTCATATCATAATTCCTCACTCAAAATCTTTAACAATTTGCTTTAATTTATCGATCTCACTCGCGGACATTTTTTTCTTGTCTAGTAAGGATGCGAATAGTAAAGATTTAGAACCATTAAATATTTTATCAATCAATTCCGTCGTTTCTTGTTCTTGTATCTGTTCTTTTCTGATGATTGGATGACAGATAAAGTTAGGTTCAATTCTTTCAATGGCCTCTTTTTTTATACATTTTTTTATGACTGTATAGGTGGTATTTTTATTCCAACCTATTCGTTCGTTTAACATTTGTGTGAGCTGTTTAGCTGTCAAATCGCCTTCTTCCCATAAAATATTCATGACTTGTAATTCCGAATCAAACAATTTAACTTGCATACGCGCATGCTCCTTTTCTTTAGTGGACTATTGCAATAGTTTGCCACACACCAATACTACCGCGATAGTCTGTAGTTGTCAAGACTATTGAGATAGTCCGTTAGAGAGAATCCATTTTAAGGGCATAATTATACGGATAAATTAACCTTTGGATACTGTGTCTAAACCCATTTAAAATTCAATAAAAGCTTAGTAAAGTCTTCTTCGATGATGACTCTTTTAATTTGCCTCGGCTTCACTTCACAGGTGACATCAATCTGAATTTTAAGTGCAGGTTCTAAAGCAAATCTGAATTCAATGTAACCTAGCACTCCATGATTCTACACCTTGCTGACCACTAATAATAACCCATTCTAACCCTTCATCAATAAGTGTACGTAGACGGTCTTCAAGCGCTTTTTTCACGATAGCGCCAGGATGCTTGTCATTGATAATCCCTAGTTCGTGTGGTTTATAGCCAGTGATAATAATTCGCTGTAGCAACAAAACGCCCCATAAGCTGTATATTATGTAGTACTAATATACAGTAAGGGGCAGGTGAAAACGAATTCCAATAGGTTGTATAGTTGTACCCAAGTAAGGTTAAATGTTAATTAAAATGCAAATAGTGTTAAGACTACAGCTACAGCAGCACATAGGCCTAAAAACCACCATGTATCTGTAAAGTCCTCTTTGGAGTCACTATTCATGTAAAGTACTTCCGTTCTGTTTTATCTTAATCTGTCCGTTCCAAGACCAATTTGTCCAAATTCGAAGTTTCGTTTCAAATGGTCCTCGATTCTTTAAATAAGCAAGGCTGAAAATACATTGCAAACTGTAAAGAATTATTAGATAAATCCCATAAACAAGTTGCTTTTAAATTCCAGTCAAGCGACACTACCTCAACATCTTTAAGTGAGCCGATTATAGATAAATCTTCTACTCTCATTTCATATATATACAGCATTTTCGGATTGACTAGTCTCAATATAGTATTGATTTCATTTTGGTTTACTGTGTAAATCGCACCCGGTAGTTAAGTAACTTTATTTGACTTTCTGTTTAAACACTCGTCCCGAAATGGCGAATCGGGTTTTCAGCCTTGCGGCATTTTGCTCATATCCATATACAACGCGTTCCACCGATGACCGTCCGGATCGGCAAAACCGCAGCCGTACATCCAGCCACCCTTCTCGCCCGGCTTGCTGAATACAGTGCCGCCGGCACGTTCGGCTTTCAAGGCGAACTCATCAACTTCATCCCTGGAGTTCGCCCCCAGAGAGAATAACACTTCAGTGCCCTGCCACGAATCCGCAACCGCATTACCAACAAAACCGCGGAACGCGGATTCCGGGAAGAGCATCAAAACAACCTGATTGTCGCCGACGATCAAGCTAAATGAGCCGTCTTGACTCGCATACTGCTCATTCAACCGAAAACCGAGCTGGGTATAAAACGCCTTTGCCCGTTCTGGTTCTCGCACTGGCAGGTTCAACCATAATTCTCTCGACATACCTAACAACCTCCTGATATAGAGATGCAGTAATCACTCACCCCTATATAATTTCAATGCTTATTATAATCTTTCCTTCTTGTTTGGAAAAAATCCTTATGCAACTATCCTGCCCCGATAGTTGCATAAGAAAAAACTGCCTTAAAGACAGCTCTGATCTTCAGCTAACGCCAAAAAAGCGATTCTCAAGAAGAACGTCAACCAAAAGTTCATTTTCAATAGATGGCTTTTCTGTTCCGATATATGGTGTAGTGATAATAAGATAAGAATTGTCTATCTGGTCAGCAATTCTTATTGCTCCATATTTACCCTTTGGTAAATTCACAGCAAAAACATCTCCATTTGTTACTATGTTTTTAGCCTTTTCTTTAGCCATTTTGAATCCTCCTATGGAATAGATACAACCTTAATATTTAATTATAATAGACGATTTTCATCTTCAACTAAACTTCCCCTTTAGTGCCATAAGAAAAGGAGCTGCTGATCAGCTCCTGGTAATGAAGTAAAGTACCTGTTAGTTCTATAAAAAAAGCGATTCTTATTAAAGAATCGCACCCTTTTTTGAATAAATAATTTAGTTTTTTTGTAGATTCATAAGGGTGACTTGAAAATTTAATAAATTTCAAGTAAACCATCCTTATGACGACAAAAGAAAGAACCCCTTTTAGTATTGAATAGATTCATAAATTAATCGAAAATTGGAGAACAATCTAACATAATAAAGGGAGACCTTTTCAAGACTCAATACCCATAACTTCTCATGTTCTACATTTTTACCGTCACCTTAAATAGTGAATTTCACGTTTATTAAAGGATAATTATATGTTCCTGTTGCATCCTCCATTTCATCTGTGTTGATCAACAAGAATGGGATTACCATCAGGATCTTCAATTGTAAAGCTTGCAGGCCCTTCGGTTGTTTCATCTGCTTCAGACAGTATTTTAATTCCATTTTCTTTAAGCTGATTTTGAATGTCTCGAATGTCCGTAAACGAATTGAGATTTTCGGCATTTTCATTCCATCCTGGATTAAAAGTTAGAATGTTCTTTTCAAACATTCCTTGGAATAGTCCAATTATGCAACTTTCATTTTTCATAATGAGCCAATTTTGGGTAATATCCCCTCCGAAGACTTGAAATCCTAAATTTTCGTAAAATGATTTTGATTTGTTAATGTCTTTTACACTTAAACTTACAGAGAATGCGCCTAGTTTCATAATTCCTCCATTTAAAAAATTAATAATTCAGAAAGTTCGCTGCGTAAATTAAGTATACATCATTACTTTGAAGAACACATTTCAGTTTGTCCAATTTTTATAAAGTAAAACCAAAGCCCAGTTAATATTCCATTAAATGGCCCAATTGTTGAACAAAGGTCAAACAGCACTCTTCAACTAATCTGCCACTTTAGTGAAATCCACTTTTATTCCCCCTAAAATAAAAATAGTGCCAACTTCTCATTAATAGAAATCGGCACTTCGTTTATTCGCTATACATTATCGTGTCGCTTTAGGCGGTTGGCACACGTCACATTTACGTTGGTTATTATTTTTAAATTTCGTAAATGTTTTTTCAAAGTTGCTACCACATGTACATTTAAATAGTAACTTTTGAGAAAAACCGTGATATTCAGTCGTTAGCAACTTACTTTCCGAATTGTTCTCAACAAAATCTTTAATTTTACCAATCGTCCATTGTTTATTCATTCTCTTACACCTCCATATTTTATCGCTATGCGGAGGCTTTTCTTGGCATCCGTTCAATTATAGGTAAAAATAGTAATTATCTTAAGTTATCCATTATAACATGAGCTGGCACTCAATTAAACAGATGGAAGATATCTTATTAAACTCCCTCCTAATAAGTCCAAGTAGATTTATAATTTTTTCTTTATGTTTATTACATATAAAAAAACAGATCATCTACTTAGAATTGATCTGTTGGACAAGTTAAGGAGTATCCGAATGAAAATTCATATCGAGGTTCAATTATTTGCAAATTAGGGAAAATAATTATTTAAATAATAAAATACTGCGATAAAAAATGTTACAATATATTTGTTAATAATAGGAAAAACACATTAGACTGCTCAGGAGGTTTTTTTTGAAATTTTCATTAGGAAAGAATAAGGTTCTAGCCATGCTTCTAGCTTTATCTGTAGTCATTATTGGATGTTCTAATAGTGAGGTTACAGTGACAGAAGATATGGATCAATTCATTACAGATACAATAATAGAAGAAGGTAAAGCTTCTGTCAGTTCGACTGATAAACAATTCGAAGCTCACAATATTTTTGGGACCGAGGAAAAAGATGGTTTAACCAACATTTATCTTCACACTGTTTATGAGGGATATGATAAAGTAACTGGAGGCGAAATTAAAGCAGGGTTTTCTTATCCTGTACTGATTAAATTAGCAAAAGAGAAAAATGTATACGTAGTAAAAGAGTACAGGGTTCCAGAAGATGGAGCAGAATATACAAAATCAATTGAAGAGATGTTTCCTAAAAAATATGCCAAAAAAGCAATCAACAACAAACAAGGTACTGTTCATAAATTGGAAAAAGAGATCCAAAAAGAGGTTGATAATTGGCTAAATAGTACAAAGTGACGAAATTAATATTTTTCTCATATAACTCCTCCTAATTTTTAATACAAAGTTAATTATACATACATTAATTTCAAAAAATATATAAAAAAGTTAAATATTGATTAAATGTACAATACTTTGTAAAGCTTTGTTGTAACACAATAGTTTTTGGGCTTTTTCTGATTTCGAATCAAGGTTCGGCAGCTGAAAAACAAAGGGATGATTATACCTTTGGAGAAGTAGAAAATATTATAGTTGAGCATTTGAAAGCAAACGGGTGCTCATTTCCCTCGTTGGAGATAAGGATTATCACCCGCTAAATCTTGCATGCTAGTAAGCCGTAGCCCACCGCTATGGCTTTTTTTTGGTCGTACTTTCTGACTTTCTCATCACCCATTACAAACAAAGTACATGCATAATAAATTCCCGTTTGGTATGCCCGTACTGCCACTCAAACGTAGTCTCCTCTATCCTCGTCGTAGTATCTTTTTATATACTCGATGGAGTCTTTCCTTGGATGTTTAGCTACATAATCCGGCTCCTGAAGGATGTCAGGTCAAAGAGGTATTCATTAGACACGAAATAAAACATATACTGAATGATACTTATGATCAGATTAGAAAGGAGAAATCAGCTTTGACAAAATATCGGATCATGACCTTTGATGGAGGCGGCACCTTAGGGGCTTTAAGTTTACAACTTTTGAACAGACTGGCTCAGCAAAATCCAAAATTAATTAGTCGAACCAATGTTTTTTCGGGAAATTCAATCGGTTCATTCACTGCCCTTGCGTTAGCAAGTGGAAGATCGCCGAAGGAGACACTCCAGTTTTTTAAGGATAAAATCCTGCCGGCATTCAGCGTTTCCCGACCAGGTGGACCTGTTTATAACCAACAATTACCATATTCTGGTTTCATTAAAGCGGTACAAACATTTTTCCCACCAGATCTTCTCCTCAAAGACTTAAAAAGACGAATTGTTGTCCCTGCATTTCATTTATTCTCACCGGAGCTGAATCGTTGGACTCCTGTGTTATTCCACAACTTTCCTGGCTCTCCCTATTTAAATGAGAAAGCGAGTGATGTAATACTACGGAGCAGTGGTGCTCCCGCGACGCAACGAGCCTATCAAAACTACGTGGATGGGTATACAGTAGCAACTAACCCCAGTACAGCCAGTATCGCGTTTGCAGTGGGGAAAGCCAAACAGCCGTTGGATCAAATTGCGGTATTATCCATTGGAACAGGTGAAGAGCCGACTCAATTAAGAAGAGATACAAAGGGGTGGGGGATGGTGAGTGCAGATAACATACGCCCCGAAAATATGAAGAACCTTCCCCCAAATTGGGGAGTTCTTTTGGACCGATCGCCCAATGAACCCTTACTGCCATTTCTTCAAATAATCGCTAGTGGATCCGGTTACTATGAATCCATGGTCAGTTCTCAGCTTCTAGGAAATCGTTTTTTTCGGTTAAATCCACGGATCCCTAATTTATCCAAAACGGACCCTTCTGTGGTTCCCACTGTCATTTCAATTGCTAACAAAACAAATTTACAATCTGCAATTCAATTTATAGAGAAAAACTGGAATTAATAAAATTATCCCATAAATCTGATTGAATTTTTTTCATTTTAAGAATTTGGATTTTTTATAAGAAAACAGCCAGAACCTGGCTGTTCAGTTTGTAGACAAAAGGGGTTCGGAATGTTTTAATTCCGGACCCCTTTTGAAATTCCCTTTGAATTTTGCTCAAGATTAAGAGATTGGGCCTCTACGAGCCCACTTTATTAAGCCATTCTTGGACCTTGCCATGTCCAATTGGCTATCTTCTTTAAATTCATGGCAGCGAAAGTAAGCATCGCCTGCATCGACAATTTTTTAAGTCCCCTTAAAGTAGTCCAACGCATACCATGCTTTTCTTTTGCATCTGCGAATACACGCTCTATTGTTTCTTTACGTTTCGCATATATAGGTTTTACATCCTTGTGATGACGCAGATGATCTGCTTCTTCCATATAATTTTGCCAGATATGGCGTGTCACCACTTTTTGATGATCTTTGCTTACTGTACACTGTGATAAAAATGAGCATGTCGCACAAGTGTGTTTGGGTGATTTGTACTCGCGATAGCCCTCTTTATTTGTTGTTGAGTACTTTAAAATCTCGCCCGATGGGCAGAGATAACAATCAAAATGTTCATCGTAAACATAGTCATGCTTGCGAAAGAACCCTTCTTTTGTTCGTGGACATGTATAGGGTAAAGCTGGTGTGATTTCTTTCCCAAAAAGGTAGCTTGTAATGGCTGGTGTTTTGTAAGCTGCATCTGCGGCAACAGCTTCAGGTTTTCCAACTTTCTCAATCACTTGTTCAACAAGAGGCTCTAAGATATGACTATTATGCGTATTTCCCGGTGTTACAATCGTCCCCAGCACAAAACCGTTGCGGTCCGCAGCCGCATGAAATGAATAGGCAAACTGTTTTGTTCGTTCATCTTTTACATAGTAGCCACTCTCAGGATCAGTTGTACTTTCTTTAATTTCTTTGGTTTCTTCTTTATCAAATTTATCCGGTGGAAAAGGCTTCTTTCCATTGTTTTCACGATCTTGATTTATTTCTTCTTGAAGGCGTCCTTGATATGCTCGTGTTTCCTTACGAACGATTTTCTTTTCGAATTTCCGCTTATTCGCACTGGCTTTCACATGTGTTGAATCAACGAATACGTGCTCTGCACTTATTAACTTTCTTTCTGAAGCTGTCATTAAGATACGATAAAAAATCCGTTCAAACAGGTCTGTATCTTTAAAGCGACGCTCATAATTTTTCCCGAACGTTGAGAAGTGAGGTACTTTATCATGGAAACCGTAACCTGAAAACCAACGGTAAGCCATATTCGTTTCAACTTCTTCAATCGTTTTACGCATCGAACGAATACCGAAGGTATATTGAATGAATGTCAATTTAACTAAAATAACTGGATCAATACTTGGGCGCCCTATCTCTGAATACATATCTTTCACCAAGTCATAAATGAAAGTGAAGTCAATGGCTCCCTCAATTTTACGAACCAAATGGTTCGCTGGCACCAGTTGATCCAAAGTAATCATTTCAAGTTGATCTCGCTGAATAGAATTATGTTTCGAAAGCATCGTCATCACCTCAAGTTTTAGTACTTCTATATTAAAACAAAAAGGACTGTAGGCAAAAGTGGTTATATCTAATTGTTAAAACAAAGTTGATTGGAACGGAAGGTGCGAGACTCCTGCGGGAAATGCGTGTCCAAGGGAGACCCCACAGGCGCAAAGGCGCCGAGGAGGCTCCCTGACCGCCCGCGGAAAGCGAGTGCTTGGAGTGGAAATCAACGTCGAATTTTTACAACCCCTCAAAAAACTGTAGACAAACTCGATTTTCATCGAGTTTGTCTACAGTCTGAACAGCCAGAACCTGGCTGTTTTTATTTATTTATTTATTTATTTATTTATTCAGTTCTTCTTCAACTAATCTGCCCTGTTAGTGCCATAAGAAAAAGGCTGCCTCAGCAACCTTCCTTAGGTGCCCCCTGTATATCTGATCATTACATTAAAATATATATTTTTCCTTAATATTCTGCATTGAGTTATGAAGTCCTTCTTGAATAAACCTGCCCTTTAGCTCCATGAGAAAAGAGCTGATCGTCACAGCTCTTTAAAGAACAAACGCACCAGTTAGTTTAACAAGAAAAAGTTAGGCACTTCTATTTCACGTAATGTTTTTTGAAATCTAGTTTAAGTATAAACCCTCACAATCTAATAGAGTAATGTAGGACCCCTAGTGTACGAATAACAATGACATCCTTTTAAAGTAGATTACTTTAAATAGGGTGATTTTTTATGCAAATGTGAATAAGGTATGCAATTTTACATGTTTTTGGAACTTAATTGTGGTCTCAAGTACAAATTTCTTCTCATTTGATAAAGGATTTCTTAAGGCTTGTGTCACCACAAAAGAAGGTCGTTTACTAATTATGAGAAAATGGCATATTTTTTGCTTTGTTTTATTTGTAGAAACTAAAACAGAAATAAAGGGGGTTGTTATATGTCAGATTCAAAAGGGATGAAGAGGTCGTTAACGCTTATTCCTGTCGTTCTATTTGGTTTTTCATTTATGGCGTTGGCCACTGTGTTTAGTACATATGGAATCGCGGCTCAATTATCTCATGGTATGGTTCCAGGATCCTACTTACTCGCTTTAGGTGTGATGTTCTTTACGGCATACAGTTATGGACAGATGGCAAAGGTTATACCTTCAGCAGGTTCTGCTTATGCGTACACCCAAAAATCAATCAATTCTTATGCTGGTTTTCTCGTAGGTTGGTCGATTTTAATGGATTATTTATTCATTCCAATGGTCAACTACTTATTATTTAGCATTTTCTTCTCGGCAGCTTTTCCATCTATACCGGCATATGTTTGGGTATTAAGTTTACTGTTGATTGTGACAGTGATTAATGTGATAGGTGTAAAAATAGCGACAAAAGCAAATGCTCTCCTTACAATTTTAGCCATTCTTTTCATCGCTATATTTATCGGATTATCCATCCGTGAAATTACCGGTGGCACAGGAACGGGTACACTTTGGAGTTTTGATTCTTTTTATAATACGAATGAGCACTTTTCTTTCATAGTCGCAGGAGCAGCACTTCTTTGTTTCTCATTTCTTGGGTTTGATTCTGCTACAGCATTTGCTGAAGAGACGATTCAACCTGAAAAAACCATTCCCCGCGCAATCTATATCATCATGTTTACAGGAGGAATTCTATTTATAGCCGTTTCATATTTTGCACATAACGTATGGCCTTTATATGATACGTTCAGTAATGCGGATGCAGCAGCTAATGAAATTATTACATTAGTTGGCGGAAAAACATTTGCTACTCTCTTCTTAGCTGTCTATGGGTTCACCGCCTTTGGATCTGCAATGTCTTCTCAAGCAAGTGCATCACGTGTCCTCTATGCAATGGGGCGTGATGGACAATTACCGAAGCGATTCTTCGGAACTCTTCATAAAAAATATAACACTCCTGTTAATAACATTCTTGTAATTAGTGGGTTTTCACTACTTGCATTAGTTTTAAGTTTGACATTAGTTGCTTCATTTATAAATTTCGGAGCCTTCCTTGCCTTCACTTGTGTTAATCTCTCTGTAATTTTTTATTACTTTATCAAGAACAAACAGCGATCTTTCAAAGGAACCATTCTATATTTAATCATCCCACTTATTGGAGCCGTTCTTGATTTATGGTTACTTGTGAACTTAGATATTCACTCAAAAGTACTTGGAGGGATTTGGTTTGTGCTTGGGTTTGTGTACATGCTGGTATTAACAAAAGGATTTAAAGAGTCACCACCAGAAATAAACCTATCAGGTGAACATACTTAAAAATAAAGGGGAAATTATCATGATAAAAGAAGATACAATAATCAAAAGTAATAGCATTTTTATAGGATTAGGTGAACAGCCAGAGTTAATTTGGCATAGAACTTGCACTTTTTAAATAAAACAAGTGGCATGCGAAAATAAGATTTTACTCTATAAGGAGAGGTTACAATGCCGATCATAGCAGATATTGTTATTAGTGGGAATGCAGTTTTAACTGGGTCAACAGACTCTCCCGTTCCAGCGTCTATATTAATCAAGGAAAATAAAATTATAGAAGTTTTAGAATTAGGTTGTTTTGCTGAATATGTAGATAGTCAGACGAAGATTTACCATTTTGGTGATCAACTGATTATGCCGGGTTTCCATGACTTCCATATCCATTTGTTGTTAGGAGGTTTATTGAATGATAGCGTTCGGCTCAATTCAGCGAAATCGGCAAAAGATGCCGCTGAGATGGTTAAAGCATACGCAGACACCAAAATAGATGACCCCTTTGTCATAGGGTGTAGCTGGGAACAAAGCCTTTGGGAGGATGGGCAGCCGCATCGATCCTTCTTGGACGAAGTAATTTCGGACAGACCGGTACTGTTATATCAGGCTGAATTTCATAGTGCATGGGTGAATTCCAAAGCGTTGGAATTGGCAGGAATCGATAAAAATACGAAAAATCCTCCATACGGCGAGATTGTTAGGGATGAAAATGGGGAGCCTACAGGATTATTACTTGAGCACGCTGTAGGTTTTGTCACGAAAGCATTACCTATTAATCTTGAAATGCAAGAGAAGTTACTCAATAATTTTTTACGTGAAGCAGCTAAATACGGAGTTACTTCTGTTCATGATTTATTAAGGATCCCAGAAATGGGTGTGGAAGAAGCTGAATTGTATGGTGAATATGAAAAACAAGGTAAGTTAACTGCAAGAATTCATTTTGTTGCTCCCTTAAACGGAGATTTGGGACTGGCAAAAAGTTTACGTGAGAAATATACATCCAATTTGGTTCAATTCTGTGGCTTCAAGCAGTTTGTCGATGGAGTCACCACCAGTCATACTGCCTATTTGCTAGATGAATATGCAAACAATCCAACGACAAAGGGGAATACAGTTTTTCCTGAGGAGACGATTAAAAATTGGACAGTAGAAGCTGATGAAGAAGGATTTCGGGTTCGCTTCCATTGTATTGGGGATGGAGCGGTTAAATTAGCTTTGGATTCTTTTGAAGCAGCACAGCGGAAAAATGGGGTGAGAGATTCCCGTCATGTAATAGAGCATGTAGAAATGATTCATCCTGATGACATTGAAAGGTTTAACAAACTAGGAGTACTTGCCTCTGTTCAGCCAGAACATATCAACGTTTCACAAAGGGAGGTGTACGAGGACTTAATCGGGCAAGAGCGAATGAAATATACCTTTTTACTAAAAACGATGATAGATAATGGCACAAATGTTGTATTTGGCACCGACTATCCAGTTGTAAAGTTGGAACCGTTGTCAGGGATTTATCGTGCTGTTACAAGGCTAGATGATGAAGGTGTAACATGGGATGAAAAGGAACGAATTTCATTAAAGGATGCGCTACTTGCTTATACTGCGGCTCCGGCATATGGGTCTTTCCGTGAAAAAGAACTAGGAACAATTGAGGCTGGAAAACTTGCAGATATTATTGTCCTTGACCGTAACTTATTTGATGTCCCATATGAGGAAATCAAAGATGCAAATGTTGTTTTTACCATGGTAGACGGTAGGGTTGTCCATGAAATTGTTGGGGAGGTATCCATATGAGCAAAGTGAAGATAGGATTAATTCAATTGACTTGTGATGAACGAATTGAAGTGAATGTAGAAAAAACAAAAGTGAAGGTCAGAGAAGCTGCAGCTCAAGGAGCAAAGGTTATTTGTTTACAGGAACTCTATCATTCTGAATACTTTGCTCAAACAGTTTCTGTAGAGAATTATCTATTAGCAATCCCTTTAGACCACGTAGCTATAAAGGAGATGCAGGAACTTTCCAAAGAGCTAGGAATCGTGTTAATCGTTCCTTTCTATGAATGGGTAGCAAAAGGGATTTATTTTAATAGTGCTGCAGTTTTTGATGAAAATGGACAACATTTAGGCACAACACGGAAAAACCATATCCCAGACGGGCCTCAATACCATGAAAAATATTACTTTACGCAAGGAAATACAGGGTATCCAGTGTACGATACGAAATTTGGGAAGATTGGAATCGGCATCTGCTGGGACGAGTGGTTTCCGGAGGTAGCCCGTATTTTGACATTGAAGGGAGCAGATATACTATTCTATCCCTCCGCAATTGGTTCGGAGCCGGATCATCCAGAGCTATCCACTAGAAGAACCTGGACCAAAGCCATCTCTTCACACGGCATTCACAATGGAGTATTTGTAGCTGCGGTTAACCGAGTCGGCCAAGAAAAAGATATGAGATTCTATGGTGGAAGTTTCATAAGCAATCCAATGGGGGATATTGTCCAATCATTAGATGAAGAGGAAGGAATCCTGGTCCAGGAAATCAATATAAAAGAAATCGAGTTTGCAAGAAATCTCCTACAATTTTTAAGGGATCGACGAACGGATACATACGGGCCGATTTTGGAACAATGTTAGGGGTACCTGTCCTATGTATAAGTACGTACTAATCATTTATAATTTTCTATTAGAAAATGTTGAATCCAATAAAACTAATTGGTAACTCTTTTGAAGTTAGCTCAAATAAACCGAATAAACGTTATGTAGATATAAGAGCATAATGCAACTCTTGCTATATTTCGTTCGGATTATGTATATGAGGAAACAAATAATAATCACGGATTGGGGTCCTACCAATTTATTGAATTAAAAAACAACATAATAAACTGAAGGGACTGCCTTATTTTATATAAGACAGTCCCTCTTCCTTTAAGTCATTCGTTCGTCATCCTTGCTTTTGATAATGACTTCATATGGATCGTCCTTCACCTTTTCTCAAATTTCATCTGTCATGATAAACTCTTCAATCATCGCCTGCCAATTCAGTGGCTTTTGGTATGGCGCTAGGAAGTTTTATTCACGCCTTCCCAATTAGCTGTATAAGAAAATTACTCTGCATTTCACTTTTTTGTACAATAGACGCACTTTTTCGAAGTAAATTCCGGTCTCACTATTTAGGTTATAATTGCGGGACGATACCTAGCAATTTTTTAGCCTTTAGCCATATCGTCAATGCAGTTGTCCAAAGGATTAGTGCGGAGCCGAAGCCGATTATCGATAACGGTGCAATGATTTGATGCTCAAACAGCGTGACACTCTCAGGCACAACCAGTAATGTAATAATCGCAAGTAAACAGAGGAGTAATCCGGTAACATAGTAGATTCTTAATTGAAAAAGATGCGCCAAAGGTAAAAAATGAATACCCACAATTAAGGCGATAATTGCCGGTATTAGATCAGTAAAATTAGTTGCGTTACAGATGGCAATTGCAATCCCGATTGCCAAACCTTCCGCAATGAAGGTTATGTTAAACCAAAACCTTATACGCTTCCAGCGCCTGGCCTCTTCTTGTGAGACCTGATTAGATAATCGTTTTGATGCTCGTATTAATGAAATCCCACCAATAATCAACGTAATACCTACGAAAACAGCAACTAACTCCACGTAAGGAAATCCCCAACCTTGCAATCCCATTACACCTGTGCCTGCCCAAAGCGTACCGAAAAACGCCATGAATAGTAAACCACTTGCAGATCCGCGAACAGCAGCTCTAGAAATGATTCTTGAAGTTTGTACCATGAATAAAGGTTTCCTTTCATCTTAAGTATTTGATCATTACACCTTTCTTTGGCATTGGCGATAAAAAAAACCACATCCCTTTTTCAGTATATTCGGGCGTGCAAATTACTGAACTATTCTGCCCCATATGCTCTTCAAAAAAAGCGACACTTCATTATTGAGGTATCGCAACAGTTCGTTTAAGAAGAATTAGTTTAGAATAAATTCAGTTATCTTTTCCTGCGAAGCACCTTTATTATAAGTCCAAATAAAACTATACCAGTTAAAGAACCCACAGTGTATGACCAAGAGGAGTAATCAAAGATATTATAAAACATGTGTTTCTTGTTTATCAATCCTGCCTTGCATACAAAAAAAGTTGCCTTAGCAACCTCCCTTATTTAGTAAAGCACCCGTTAGTGAAACAAGAAAAAGGCGAAGTAATTTACTCTTCTGATTTTATTTTTACAAAAAAAAGCTTCCCTAGAAACTGACACGGCAGTATTAAGGGTAGCTTTTTAAGGAGCATATCTATATTCTATTCCATCCACTTTTTGTAGAGGTCGTCAAATTTTCCCTGGAGCTTCATTTCATCCATCCACATTTCCAAGTAGCTTGCATAAATGAAATCACCTCGTGGGATCATATAACCTTTTTCACTGTTTGTGAAAGGCTTGTCAGTTAGAGCCGCATACAGTCTGGGATCAGCTTTAGCATACAGCATTGCTTCTACTGTGTCTGTGATCATAACATCATACGTACCTTCTGCAACAAGATGAGGGATATCAAGATTGTTTTCTACAACAGTTACGTTAGCATTGCTTAGATACTGACGAACAAATGCTTCGTTTGTTCCGCCTGGATTTACGCCAATGCGTACAGAAGGCTTGTTGATATCTTCAATGGTAAGATAATTGTCTTTATCTTTCTTGCGAATCAAAGGCACCTTACCGAATGAAAGGTAACCTTGGGATACATAAGCGCTTTTTTGTCTGGCTGTGTTGCGAGTCACACCGCCCACAGCGATATCAAATTTGTCCGCTTGTAGGTCTTTCATCATCGTTGGCCATGTGGTAGCGACAAATTCTACCTCCACACCGAGGTCTTTGCCAAGCTCTTTGGCAGCGTCCACGTCAAAGCCTTCATACTCATTTGTTTCTGGGTTCAAATAGGTAAAAGGTTTGTAGTCCCCGGTCATTCCTACCCGAATGTATCCTCGTTCGATTATTTCATCAAGCTGGGAAGTCTCAACATTTTTCAAATGCCCTGGTGCATTTTCTGATGCGGGTTTAGCCGATACGATTTGCGAGGAGATCAGGTCGTGACCGACGTACCCTGTACCTAGCAAGGATAAGCTGATCACTCCAGCCATTAGTGTTTTTTTCCAATCTTTAAACATGTGATTCCCCCTCCATTTTTTGCTATATTTTTAGAAATAATCTACCAATTATTAAAATACGACAACATCAATGAATCACCTTCAAAACAAATAAAAATGCCACTTTTTTATATTTAGGTTAGATTAGCGTAACAGTTGATATTAAAAGGACTACACATATTAGACATATCTAAAATGTGTAGTCCTAATTTAATTTCTTGTTGAACTAACGCACCCGTTAGTTTAAGTTCAAAGTTTCACAAAAACTTAATAAAGAAAGGTCCTTCAAGATAATTCTCATAGGACTCCTTAAGAACAAACTTTTTAAAAGAATTTTTTCATACTTTCCAACTAATTTTAAAAAGCATCCATGGAATTTCGATAAACCACCCCTGGTTGACAATAGTTCGATGGTTGGAGGAAATAATTCTTCCCCACTGCAACCTCATAGAAAATTAATTGGTCAGATAGAACTCTAAATGTTTTTTTATATAAGTTGGTAACAGCCTCATCACTTAGGTAAGTTTCTATCAATTCTTTTTCGCCATTAATCGCTTCCCCTCTTGCTTTTATAACAGCTTGTGTAATCTCAGTTGCATGGTCGTAAATTGTCTTGTACATAGTAATCACCTCCACAACTATATGGATAAACAAATCTACTCTTATCTACCTGTTTTTTGGATAGTAGGAAAACCCGGGATATTTCACAACTGGCCATTTCTCCTTGCGTAGAAAATCGAGAAATTCTGATCCAACATTTAAGTTGCTTTGAACTAATTCTTTAGGAGTCAGTGCCATCCATTGATTCAGCGACACATCTTCAAAGCGGTCGCTTTTGAACATCTCTAAAAACCATAATGTTTCTGTACCCGTGTTTTGAATATAGTGTCCAGTAGCAAAGGGTACATATCCGACATCACCAGCTCTATAATCAAATGTACGTGCTGCACCGTTTCCAGTAAATACAGTCATTCGCCCTTGTCCGGTAAGGTAATACTGCCACTCGTCGTTATTGGGATGCCAATGAAGTTCTCTCATTGCACCCGGTTCAATCTCAACGAGTGCTGCTGCGATTGTTTTTGAAATTGGAAAGTTGGAAGAATCCACAATTCGTACACTACCACCAGGCGTTTTGATTGGTGTTTGTTTCAACAGCTCGTGCTTAAAGGTAAAAGGGACTTCACCGTAGGGTGACTGGACTTCTTGACTTTCCAGTGAACCTGGTTCCTCCCCCTGATAGATATATACCTGTTCAGAAGGAATGGAGTTAAACGCACTCTCTGGTACTCCAAAATTGGCCGACAAAACATCTTTTGGAGTATGTGCAAACCAGTCGGAGATGGATAAGGTTGAAAGATCGGAAAAGTTTCCGTCATCGAAGACGAGCAGAAATTCGCAATGTTCCAACCCTTGAATCGAATGTGGGATACCTGGGGGAAAGTACCAAAGGTCACCAGGCCCCACGTCGGCAATAAAATTTCGTCCATGTTGGTCAACCGAGGTTATACGTGCCCGTCCCAACAGCATATAAGACCATTCTGCCTGTTTATGCCAATGGAGTTCACGTACTCCGCCGGCCGTTAAGCTCATATTTACTCCAGCAAGAGTAGTCGCTATCGGAAGTTCCCTGGCGGTGATCTCCCGTGACCATCCCCCGTGATTTAATGTCATAGAAGTGTCTGAGAATGAGAATTTCAAGTTAGGAACTAAGCCTGCATCTGTAATAGGTGGGACGAGCATATTCGGATTTTGAATATCTCGCATAATATTACGCGGGCCAGAGTCAATCCCTCCAGCTCCATCACTTCGGATAGGTTGAGGCACGTTCCCACCCAATTGATTAATAGTTCGTTTATCCATCATTACACTCCTCGTTTATGGGATTATTAAGGGAAAATTCTTTTTCATAGTGTATGACTTGGGCTTCAAATGGTTACTGTGCCTATTAATAAAAAATACAGGGGCATCCCTTAATGAAGAAATGCTCCCTTAGTTTAAAATTAATATTAGAAACCACTTCTAAAATTTTTGTTGTTCAACTAAACTGCTAGTTACTTGAATAAGAAAAGGGCTCTACTTCTAATTAAAGTAAAGCACCCGTTCGTTTAAGAAGAAAACTAAAAGAACAATTGCCCCAGTAACCCTATAAACAAGATTGATAATATAAAAGTTGGTATTGAAATTAATATCTTATTTCGCAACCTAATATTCTCGAATTGTCTATATATCTTACTTACTACTCGGTAAACGATGATTATGATAGGTAAGCTTATACATATTGCTATTAAATCAACAGAAGTAAATGGTTTACCTATGTATTTATCAAGAGGAATGTTGATAACAGAAAGTGCTGAAAATAAGATGAATTGATAAATACAAAATCTTACATAATTCAAAGTTGATTACCCCTATTCGATGGCTATTAATATATCCTTTAAAGAATACTTTTACATTTAGTATATTTCATCAGGAAATTTTTTCTCCCCCCCCTTATTCAACTAAACTGCCCCGTTAGTTGCATAAAGAAAAAGCTGCCTTAAAGACAGCTCCGATCTTAAGCTAACGCACCCGTTAGTTCATTAAGAAAAGCGATCCTTATTAAAGAATCGCGCCCGATTATTGAAGATTGATAGTGATGTAAAGCACCCTTTAGCCGAAGAAGCAAAACTATTATTTAACTCAAAAAAATTTAAAAATTAAAATGTATATATTTTTAAAGCATGCTACATTCAAAATGTATCAAACAAATATAAACAAAGAAAGGAAGAAAGAATTTATGAAATTTAAAGTCAAAACACTTCCAAACTATCGTATCGCTTATGTGCGACGAGTTGGTCCATATGGTCCTGAAAATATTGAAGTAATGGAGAAGTTAAAAGAATGGGCTAGGGAGAAAAATCTTCTTAAATCGGCAATCCTACTTGCAATTCCACAAGATAACCCTGAGACAACACTTCCTGAAAACTGTAGGTTTGATGCTTGTATTGTGATTTCAAAGGATTCTCAAATGGATGATTCAATTTGCGAAAGTGAACTTTCTGGTGGAAAATACCTTATTTACGAAATCAAACATACAGCAGAAGATATTCAAAAAGCATATGCTGAAATTTTTCCATCTATACAAAGATTTGGATATCAAATTGATAACAAACCCATCTTGGAAAGATACACTGGTGATATGGTTAATAACCCTTATTGCGAAATATGCGTACCAGTAAAACCGTAATAGTTGATTAGCTTTTTTCTAGTTTGATACTTTATCAATGGATAATTTCCCAATTAATAAAGGGTAACCCTGCTACTTAATCAAGAACGTCTCTCCTTTTTCATCAAATGCATGCTTAAAATCAAATGCAAAAGGAGTGGGACCATGCTGAATATAATAGTTATATCTCTTGAATGCCTCCTCCCATGAGACATCCGTCTCCTTTTCTGTCCACCAAACTACATAAGAAAGGTGTTTCTCTGGATATGGCTCGATCCATCTGCTTCTATCTCGTAATGCTTGCATATGCTGTCCTGAATAGGTAAAGCGATATAAGGATTGAAGGCTTCTCCATACAGTTAGTGTGAGAATAGGAGAACCATTTCCCTTTACGGTTTTGTCTGGGAAAGGGACTCCTTCAGGTGAAAACGCCTCTATAAGTCCTGATTTAGTTGCCTGACGATATACTTCATTTCCCACTTGAAAAAATTCACGAGAGGCAGGGTGGTCATAGGGGTGGTTTAGCCTACCAACAGTATAGATTGAAACTAATGCCATAAATAGCCCTCCATCTATAGTCTTTTCCTAGATATATTCAAGTGAAAATGTGAAAATTCCTTCTTCAGCTAACCTGCCCCTTTAGTTGCATAAGAAAGAGGTCGCCTCAGCAACCTCCCTTATTGTAGTAATGCACCCGTTAGTAGAAGAACACTTGAGCTACACTTATTGGAATAGATGATGAAGCAACCGATCTTTATCTTCAAAAAACTGTTTCATTAATAAATAGTGATTGGACTCCTCTAAAGTTACTTCACTCAATCCACCCTCTTTTATTTCAATAATTTTAGCATCTGGATAGGCCATAATTATCGGAGAATGGGTGGAAATGATAAACTGGGACCCTTGATTAACAAGTTCATTTATTCTGGCTAACATCGATATTTGTCTCAGTGGTGACAAAGCTGCTTCAGGCTCATCTAGGATGTACAGACCATTGCCTTGAAATCGTTCTATAAAAGCTGAAAAAAAAGATTCACCATGAGATTGTTGGTGAAGTGATTTTCCTCCAAAGGAATCTATAATTTTTCGACCACTCGATGGCTCCTTGTCTAATTCCTCTATATTTGTAGCTAAATTATAAAAGGTTTCCGCCCTAAAGAAAAAACTATCCTTCGGCTTATATACCCCCTTTTTTAAACGGAGATATTGCTCTAAATTTGAGTGTGAATCATAACTGGAAAAGTTAAAATTTAAAGTTCCACCTTCTGGGTTAAATCCAAATGCAATAGCAATCCCTTCAAGCAAGGTTGACTTCCCCATTCCATTTTCACCTATAATATAAGTAACATTGGGATGAAAAGTTAATTCTTGCAAGTGCTTAATTACAGGTAGATTAAGTGGGAAATTTTCATATGAGGAAATTTGATCTCTTTTAAGGTAGGTACCCCTGATAAACTGTGAATCATGATATAGCTTCATTATTAATCACCTCGTGTCAAATTACAATTCTTTAGCTATAACCATATAAACTTCTAGGAACCTTTACGACAAATAAAGCGAGCTTCATATGTATCATTATCATAAAGTATAGCAGATCTATTTACACTATATTCCCTTAATATAAAGTGTAATCTCCCGTTTCTCAGAATTTTATAGAGGTTTAATTTAGCTAGTTATCTTCTATTCTTTAGAGTTATTCTGCTTACTAAGACATGTGCTTCACCATTCCCAGAAACAGATTCTAAATTAGGTTCTTTGAATTAATTAGTTGTCACCTAGTCATATTTTACATAAATTCACATAGACATGTTTCTCTGTTTAAGAAGTTTCCTAATAGATTCGGCAATTTTTTGTACACCAATACTGATAGAATCATCTTCAATTTGAGAAACACTAAGTCGAATAACATTTTCTTTTTTACATTCTGGCATGTACATTTTTCCAACATCGTCCACATACACACTTTCCATCATTAAATGTTCAATGAGATGTTTAGCTTTTAGAGGATAAGGTAATTCAATGGTTGAATAAAAACCCGATAATGAACCGGAAAAAGAAGCAGAAGAAGGCAGATGATCTCTATAGGCTGTCTGTAATAGCCTCCCTTTGTTTCTATACATCTCCCTCATTTTTTTTATATGTGCATGAAACATTCCATTTTTGAAGTAAATTTCTAGTGCACCCTGTGTAAGAACAGGGGTATGTAAATCTGCAGCAAATTTGGCCTGCAAAAATACTTCTTTCATCGAGTCAGGTATGACTGTCAGGCCCAGCCTCAAACCAGGAAGTAATATCTTAGAAAAGCTTTTTGTATAGATAACCCTTCCTGAGGTATCATAGGCAAACATCGGGTCCTGCTTCAAATTGAAATCAAGATCTCCCATATAATCATCTTCAACGATATAGACATCATATTGTTGTGCCAATTCCACAATCTTCTTTTTTTCAGCATTCGAATAACTGTAACCAGTTGGGTTATGAAACCTTGAAGTTATGTAAAAGAACTTGATGCTATTCTTTTTAAATATTTGTTCCAAATCATGCAAATCTATCCCAGTTTTCGTTACCTCTATTCCATAAACAACAGCATTCTGATGTTTTAGAGACTCAATGAATCCAGAATGTGTTGGCTGTTCAATGCAAATATTATTCTTTCCATTGGGAAATGGAAGTGGGACAAAAAGATGAAGGGCTTGTTGAGATCCAGTTACAACAAATATTCTTTCGGGTACGGTAAAAACCTGGAGGTCCTGTAAATGCTTCGCTAGCTCTAAACGAAGCGAACGCAATCCTTGAATCTCTGAATAGGAAAACATTTCTTCTTTATATAAATCAATCGCCTGGTTGATGCAATGTTTAAAGTCAAGATATGGCATTGAATGTTTATCGGGACCTGCAGACAAAAAATCTATTTTCTCATTCTCTATGTGACCCTTTTGGCGAAGAGAGTAGTCCTCGACAACATAATAACCACTCTTGGGAACAGAATAGATTAAATGTCTATTCTCCATTTCCTGGTACGCCTTGATCACACTGTTTTTACTGCAAGAGAGCTCGTCCGATAAAGCCCTGATAGAAGGCAGCTTGCTCCCTGTCCCCAATGAACCTTGAGCTAGCCGATGATTAATGACCTCGATAATCTCCTCGTATATCCTCACCATTTTTCCCTTCCCTTCTAATCTGTATGGGCACAGCATAAGAAAAACATCGTTTAGTTTCTCAACGGAAATAAGTATACTTTAGCTATCAAATCTTGTTAACTATTTTTGATTGCAGTAATGAAGGCCTGCATTGCTGCTGATCCATCAATCCATGACTTTAAGGAGAGTGTGAAATGAAAACCCTAAAGGTATTTCTAATGCTTATTGTACTCCAATTTAGTGGTTCAATGAGCAGCATTCAAGTAAGTGCAAACAACCAGAAGGTGAAAGTACTGCAAGTTGGGGAATCGTTCGATGGGGTACAAGGGACAACCGTAATACAAAACATTAAAACTGATAAGGTATATATCTATAACAAAAAGAGAAGTAAAGTGCGCTTTACTCCAGAATCGACTTTTAAAGTGCCAAATGCATTAATCGGCTTACAGACAAAAGCCGTACATGATGAATATGAAGTGAAGCGCTGGGATGGTGTACTTAGGGAATTTGAGGATTGGAACAGGGATCATACCCTGGCTTCAGGCATGAGACATTCAGTGATCTGGTATTATCAAGAAATGGCCCGAGATATTGGTGCAGAGGATATGCAGAAATACGTGAATCGAATCAATTATGGTAACAGGGATATATCCGGTGGGATTGATCATTTCTGGCTTGACAGCAGCATAAAAATATCTGCCCAAGAACAAGCTCGTTTTATGGAGAACCTCGTAGAAGAAAAACTACCCTTTGATAAACAGCATATGAGAACAGTAAAGAGAATCATGATTAATGAAGAAGCAGACTCATATGTTCTCCACGGAAAAACAGGTACACGCCTTTCCGATCTGGGATTAGGCTGGTATGTAGGTTACATCGAAACAGACAAAGGGAAATGGGTCTTTGCAACGAACATTAACGGAAGCGGAAGCAAAGCAAAGACGATTACAGTAGATGTTCTGAAAGAGTTGAAAATTATTAACGAATAAACCTTCACGTATGCTTCTAATTAGATTTTACAATATGAGGAAAAATTAAAAGGAACCGATTGATTCAGGTTCCTTTTAATTTCCTTTATGTTCTGCCTTCTCTTAGACTGATATTCCAACCAAAACAGAAACCTTTTTCATATTACCTAAGCTACAACAATTTTACATAAGTGTATGTATGGCAATGAATGACACATTAAGCAAAGTGTTGGTCAGCATACTTGCGGTTTTTTGAAGGATTTCGACCCGTGACTCTTCTCCTTCAGTCATAAAAAAAAAACAAAAACTCCTTTCCACAATAGAAAAAGAGTTCAAAAAGAATTTTTAATCTATTACAACATAAATCTCACAAGTAGATTCCTGAGAAGTTGTTTATTTTTGGGTGAAGTTAATAATTTCTAACCGGTTGGTAATTTCATTTTATCTTTGATTGTTGAAAAATATTTTCTTACAGTCCCAATTGTGTTACCTTGCTGATTAGAGGGTTCAATTGTGGTTTGAGCATCGGCCAACAGTCCTAACACTCCCATATCCTGTTCATTATTGTTGGAAGCATGATCTATAAGTTCGGGGGAGTAAATTCGCTTTCCATCCATTATACTGCGAATCGAACAGGCTAACTCGTCGCTTGGGCTGTCCTTCAATAAATATCCTCTTACATTAGCTTTTAACGCACGTTGAAAATAACCATTTTTCCTGAAAGTTGTTAAAATAATTACTTTGAAATCAAATGGCTTTAAAGCTTCTGCTGCCTCAATTCCACTCTTTTCAGGCATTTCTATATCCATGATACAAACATCCGGCTGTAATTGGTGCACAAGTGTAAGTGCCTCTTCTCCATTACGCGCTTGCCCGACAACTTCAATATCATCTTCAAAATTAAGTAGGGAACTCATTGCCTCTAACAGCATTTCCTGATCCTCTGCAATTACAATTCGAATCATTTAAGTTCTCTCCTTACCGGGCAGTTTTATATTAATCAAAGACTCCCCCTATAATCAAGGGGAGTCTGTCCATAAATGGTGCAGTTAAATCTCAGATTTCACTTTAGCAGAAACACTTTTTTCCGCTACATATCTTAAATCTTTGAAGCCAATAAAATTCTTATTTTCCTCATCCCACAGGCGGAAACGGATTGACCGTAAACTTGTAGCAAGAGTAATCGTTGGTACGTTCTTTAAAGGAAGGGTATTATTATGTGCCTCTTCTAGTTTATAGTTAGGTACCCTTGGACTTAAATGGTGCACATGATGGTATCCGATATTACCAGTAAGGAATTGCATCAGTTTTGGAAGCTTATAAAAAGAACTTCCTTCCACTGCTGCTTTTACATATTCCCATTCCTTATCTTCTTCAAAATAAGAATCCTCAAATGTGTGCTGTACGTAAAACAGCCAAATGCCTACTGAACCTGATATTAAGAATATGGAACCTTGTACTAAAAGAACCGACTGCCAACCAACTGCCAAGCAAAGTAATCCTACTAAAACAACGATTAGTACATTGGTCAAATAGGTATTCATTTTTTCCTTCTTTCGAGCACCTTTTCGGTTAAATCTATTTTTAAGAAGGAAAACATAAATTGGACCTATTCCGAACATTACCAATGGATTGCGATAAAAACGATAGGCTAAACGTAGTTTAAGTGGTGCTGCCAAATATTCATCCACCGTAAGTGTCCAAATATCTCCCGTACCTCGCTTATCTAAATTACCACTTGTAGCGTGATGAACAGAATGCTCATGCCCCCACTGATCAAACGGGAATAACGTTAAAACACCCATAGCTGTCCCCACTATTCTATTGATACGGCGGCTTTTAAAAAATGAATGATGGGTACAATCATGAAAAATAATGAAAATTCGTGTCAAGAAGCCAGCAGCTATCACGGCTGGAACTAATGCTAGCCAATAAGAAACGGAAAGGCTTATATATGTTAAGTACCATAAGATAATAAATGGCCCCAACGTATTGATAATCTGCCATATACTTTCCTTTGTGGTTGATTGTTCAAAAGGAGCAACTTGTTTTCTCAAGTTTTTAGTATTTTGTATGGTCATTATTCAAATGCACTTCCTTTTGTTTTTGTTGTTACTTCATATTATAAAGGAAGGAAAATGACATTGTTAGTACCTGGTGTCATGACTAGCATATGACATTTGTCATGTACAAGTTAAATTTATACTACACACTTGCCTATGATATTTCCCTAAATTTCTGAACAAAGGACGTAATATCAGAAACATCCTAGTTTCCTTAGCCTTTAATTCTAGGAGTAGTCAATGCGTTTCTATGGGGTCTTGGTAGAATGCTGCCCCCAAAATAGCTTCTAAATCTAAAAAAAGTTAGCCTTCACTAAAGGCTAACTCAAAAGTTCAAATTAAGAATAAAAAAATCAAGAACTATGCCTTTAACCTTTAGGGCATAATAGGCATAGTTCTTCCAATAAAAATTCTATATATTAAAGTTATTCTCGATCGAAAAGAGAAGCACCTGCAATACCAGGCTTTGTCATCTCATAAGGGTTTAGAATTAAATCTAATTCTTCTTCTGTTAACACATCATACTGTAAGCAAAGTTCGCGAACTGATTTGCCTTTTAAAATCGCTTCACGTGCAATACGTGAAACCACTTCGTAACCAAGGTGCGGGTTGACTGCTGTAATCACTCCAACACTTTGTTCGACATAATCTTTTAAATGTTGCTCATTCGCTTCAATACCTTCTAAACAATAATCTGTAAAGACATTGAATGCATTATTCATAATGCTAATTGATTGCAATAAATTGAATACAAGTACAGGCTCCATTACGTTTAATTCTAATTGTCCTGCTTCTGATGCTAAGCAAATCGTATTATCATTCCCAATTACTTGGAAAGCAACTTGATTAATTAATTCTGGCATTACTGGATTTACTTTTCCTGGCATTATTGATGAACCTGGTTGACGTGCCGGAAGCGAGATTTCACCTAACCCAGCTCTTGGCCCTGATGCCATCAAACGTAAATCATTAGCAATTTTAGACATATTCATCATACATACTTTCAATGCAGCTGACACTTCAGTATAGGCATCCGTATTTTGTGTTGCATCTACTAAATGCTCTGCACCTACAAGTGGCAATTCACTAATTTCAGCTAAATAAGTAACAACATTTTCGATATAACGTGGATCTGCATTTAATCCAGTTCCAACAGCTGTTGCTCCCATATTCACTTCATATAAATGCTGACGTGATTGACTAATTCTTTTTATATCTCGCTCTAGCACGCGACTATATGCTTCAAATTCTTGGCCGAGACGAATTGGCACTGCATCTTGAAGATGTGTACGGCCCATTTTGATAACATGATCAAATTGTTTTGCTTTTGCCTTTAAAACTGACGCCATCTTTGTCATTGTTTTTATTAACTGCTCTAATAGTCGTAGTGTTGATAAATGAATAGCAGTTGGAAATACGTCATTGGTTGACTGCGACATGTTAACGTGGCTGTTTGGACTAACTTTTGCATAGTCACCTTTTTCGTGCCCCATTAATTCTAACGCTCTGTTCGCAACGATTTCATTGATATTCATATTCATCGATGTACCCGCGCCACCTTGAATTGGATCAACGATGAAATATTCATGCCATTTTCCATCAATCACTTCATCTGAAGCTTTAACGATAACGCTTCCAATTCCTTCATACAAACGTTTTGTGTCCATATTTGCTAAAGCGGCTGCTTTTTTTATCATGGCTAGTGCACGAATCATTTCTTCATTGACTTTGTAACCGGTAATCGGAAAATTTTCTACAGCGCGCATAGTTTGTATTCCATAATAAACATCTGCTGGTATTTCCTTTTCACCTAGAAAGTCTTTCTCAATTCGGCATGTTCTCTCGTCTATCATCATTTCCCCTGCTCCCCCATGTTTCAAAATGTAATATCTTCTGCAATTGGTGTTTCCATCATTTCCTTCACCTTTTGTGGATCCTGTGTCTTGCCTAATACCCACATCAATTTAGGAACGATGGCTTCTGTATTCATATTTCTGGAACGAATGATTACATTCTGATTTACTTTACGCCCCACTTCGTATATATCCATATCCTCCCCTTCCTCTAAACATTGAGTAGTAATGACAACAGATATTCCACACTCTGCCAATTCATTCAATTTCTCCAAAATGTTTCTTCCGTGAAATGGAATACCGCCGCTTCCATAACTTTCTATTACAATCCCCTGATATTCGTTTTTCAGAAAATCAAAGAATTCTGGCTTAATTCCAGGATGTAACTTTACCAAAGCAACATCTGTACAAAGGGAAGTATCTAATTTAACTTCCTTATTCTTTGATAAATGAACAGACTTATTATACTCTATTTTATCTTTATATATAGTAGCAACATAAGGGTAATTAATACTTTCAAACGAGTCATAGCTTTTCGTTCTCAATTTAATGGCCCTTGTTCCCTGAATGACTCTACCATCAAAAACTACATATACTCCTCCGATCCCTTCACAAGCAAACCGAATTGCGTCCGAGATATTTCTTTTGGCATCTGTTTTTTTAAAGGCAATTGGGATTTGAGACCCTGTAACCACAATTGGTTTCTCTACATCTTGTAACATATATGAGAGCGCAGCTGAAGTGTAGGCCATTGTATCTGTCCCATGGGTGATTACAAAGCCATCGTAATCATGGTAGTGTTCATGGATGGATTTTGCCATTTCAGACCAATATTCCGGTTGCATATTTGTACTATCAATATTCATCAAAGGCTTACTATCAATCTGACAGAGTAAATCTAAACCCGGTAGATGACCTAAAATTTCATCAGCTTTCATCTCTGGAACCAGTCCATTTTTCCCTTCTAACGAAGCAATTGTACCACCAGTCGTGAGAAGCATCAACCTCTTCATAATTATACCTCCTCTATAACTTACCTATATCGGTATTTACAATTACTATAAGTATAACGACAGAAATAAATGCATTTTTCATTAAAATTCGCGTTCCGCGAACGCTATTTGTATTATAATTTTATAAAAGAGGGAAATCAAGCAAAATATTATTCGCTTCGCGTACATTTTATATTATTATAATGGTATAAGAATAAGAAAAAGAAGGAGTACTGGAAAATGATATTAAACAGAATTATCTCATTAAGAAAGAAAAAAAGATGGTCATTGCAATACACCGCTGATCGACTCGGGATTGCCAAGAGTACATATGCAGGTTACGAGTCCGGATATCGTCGTCCATCATTAGAATCTATTAAGTCAATGGCTGATTTATTTGATACTTCGATTGACTACATTCTAGGTAGAGTTGAACATTCAACTTTTCTGCCTAAAGAGATTTCCACAGAGTCCGTTCAATTCATGGAATTAACGGATCCCTTAAATTTGGAGCTGGCTGTCGATGGAATATCTCTTTCTGAAGAGGAAATGATACAATTTATTGCTTTTATTAGAGCTAAGCGAGAATTGGAAAGAAACTGCTATAAACAATATGTGACAAGAGATTCATTGGGCTAAGGCCGTAATGGATTCTTAATCAACCTCAAATTTTTTCAACAAAATAAATAGATATAACCAAAATACAGAATATTCTAATCATAGAAATTCAACTTTAAGTATGATTATATAATCCCATTAACTGAGATTATTTTGTTTTTGCTATCTGTTTATTTTCGCTCCAGAACCACAAAATAATTATTTCCCTAAAAGTTTATCATCAGGAACAGTAGGTGGTTTATTTGAATATTTCAAGCTGAACCACCGTAAACAGTGGTTTTGCTTGAAGAAGCCCCTTTTTGTTGGTTATATTATCAAAAAGATTAGAAAATCTTTGGAATCAAATAGAAATGGTTGCAATCGATGAGCATGATCCTTAAGATCACTTGGTGAGATGCTGCCTTTTGCAAAGGATTCTTTTTGACAAGTTTCTTCTATTGTATGATGATTTTTTAAAGATTCCTTGTCATATTCCCTAGCCAACTTATAAATAGTCTGATCATTTAATGAATTAAGTTATCCACTCTTTATAACAGAACATTACAATTTCTGAATTTCGATTTTCTCCATTTCTTTCTTCCTCTTCTTTGAAACACGTTCACGGCCTGATATCCAAATCCCCATCAAGATTACTGTCCAAATAAACCTAGAAAAATTGCCCCCTTATCATCAAACAGAAAGAACCCATTTTGAAATAGAGCTAATCAAAATAGGTTCTGTACTTACATATAAGATTGTGATTTTTATCCATCTTCTTTTAGAAGTCCCATGAGTAAAACGCGGAAAAGATACCTGGACTTCATTGGTGAAAAAATTTTAAATAATCGTTCGTGTAAACTTCATAAGCTGGCAATTTTATGGAAACTGAGAATCTATGTTTCTAGGGAGTAGATTTTGCACCAGAACCAAAATACTTTTAATTATCTTGAGATAAACCAATTGGAATACAAAGTGGCGTTTGATCAACAGGGTTCTCAATAATACAACAATCTAGTCCAAAGACATCCTTAATCATATCTTTTGTAAACACTGTTTCAGGATGTCCCTCTTTATAGATTTTTCCCTTAACAATGCTAATTAGATGATCAGCATACTGTGCGGCTTGATTTAGATCATGTAAAACCATGACAATCGTACGCCCATAAGTTACATTTAAATCTCGTAGTAATTCTAATATTTCAATTTGGTGTGCTAAATCTAGATACGTTGTCGGTTCATCTAACAGTAAAAGATCCGTATCTTGTACCAAAGCCATTGAAATCCACGCTCTTTGCCTTTGTCCTCCAGATAGTGCATCCAATGTACGATCAGCAAAATCAGTCATTTTTGTTGCAGATAACGCACGGTCTACAATAGCATGATCTTCTGGAGTTTGTCTGGAAAATAAGCCTTTATGTGGATGCCTCCCATAATAGCATAGCTCTTTAACAGTTATATCTTCAGGAGCTTCCGGAGCTTGGGGTAAAATAGCCAATTTCTTTGCAACTTCCTTGGAAGATTGATGATGAATAGCTTTTCCATCTAAATAGATCGTACCTTGTTGCGGTATTAATAATCTAGCTAGAGACCGTAAAATAGTAGATTTGCCACAACCATTAGAACCAATGATAATACTGATCTTACCTTCAGGAATTTCTAAATCGATATTATCCAGGATTTGAGTTGTTCCATAAGAGAGAGAAAGATTCTCTGCCGATAATGTTGTCATAATCTCCCGCCTTCCTTATGCTTTTTTTCGTTCACTACGTAATAGATATAAAAAATATGGCACCCCAATCACAGCTGTGATTATTCCGGCGGGTATTTCTACTGGAGGAAACAATCCTCTTCCTAGGCTATCAGCAACGAGTAGAAAGATAGAACCAAAGAGAGCTGAAGCAGGAAGTAAAACCTTAAATTTAGATCCTACTACTCTTCGAGCAATATGAGGGGCAATTAAACCAATAAACCCGATAGAACCAACTGCAGCAACACATACTCCAATTAAAATTACAGAAACACTTAGTAATATAAATCGTAGAATTTTTGATCTTTCACCGAGACCTGTAGCTATATCGTCTCCAAGGCTCAGTACATCCAATTTAGAAGTTAATCCAATTAATACCGGGACAAGAATAAGACATGGAAGCAATATAAATACTTGATCCCATCCTCTTCCCCATAGACTACCTGTCAACCACAAGAGTGTCGTATTCACATCATCTGGGAACTTGACCATAAAATACTCAATGCCCGCTTGACATATTGCCCCTAGAGCAATTCCCACCAAAGCTATTGTATTTGGTTGAGCTCCTTTTTTATAAACAAATATCATCAAAATTGCCGCCATGATAGCCGCTCCGATAAAAGCTGAAAGGGGTAGAATGATAATTGGCGATTTTGGAAATAAAACAATTACTATAACCGCTGCCAATCCTGCCCCTTTTGTTACCCCAATCACATCAGGAGAAGCCAATGGATTTCGAAGAACACCTTGCAGAATAGCTCCAGCTGTTGCCAATCCCGCACCTACTATCACAGCAATCAAAATACGAGGTATTCGGTAGTTGTGCAGAATAAACGTCTGACTTTGAATGCCATCTCCTAATAAATTTTGTATAATTTCTAAAGGTGAAATATAAATGGCCCCTAACCCTAGACTCACCATTGATAAAATTAGCGTCGTTACCATCAGCAGAAGGAGAATTGAATAAGGGTACACATTTGGTTTCAACACAAACCTTTGTTTTAGTTTCATTGTTTAATATTCCTGCCTCTCTTCGCTAAGTAAAGGAAGAATGGCGCACCGATTATAGCTGTTACAATTCCTACCGGCGACTCAAAAGGATAGGCGATAAACCGAGCGAGAATATCTGCATAAACTAAGAGTAAAGCGCCGAATAATGCAGAAAAAGGGATGATTCTTCGATAATCTCCCCCCACTAGTCTCCTAACAATATGAGGAATAATCAATCCAATAAAGCCCACTGGGCCTGCGACTGCCACAGAAGATCCTGCCAAGATAATTACCAATATCCCTGCTAAAATGCGGATTCGATACACCCGTTGCCCAAGTCCTTGCGCCATATTTTCTCCTAATACAAGGATAGAAACAGATCGAGAGAACAATACAGCAACAAATAGCCCGGAAAGAGACCATGGAAGAATCATGTTAACATGCGTCCATGTTTTTCCATTAATAGATCCTACTAACCAATAGAGCACATCTTTCGCTTGTTCATTAAAGATAATCATACCTTGCGTTAAAGAAGATAAAAAAAAGTGAACAGCCATTCCGGCCAATGCCAGCTTTACTTGTGTCATTCCTCCTCCCGAAGCAAAAGAATAGACTGCCATTCCTCCCACTGCTGCACCAATAAATGCAATGCAAACTAGAGAGACAGAAGAGAGGTTAGGAAAAAAAACAAAAGATGTCACAATAAAAAATGAGGCACCGGCATTAACACCAAATACTTGTGGAGAAGCTAATGAATTCCGGGTAATAGCCTGCATAAGAGCACCCGCCACCGCTAAATTAGCACCGACTAATGCTCCAACTAAAGCTCGAGGTAAACGAAGAGTCCTTATAATAGTCTGTTCTTTAGACGAGTCCACCTCAAAAAAGGACTTCAAAACCATTGCTACATCTATATCAGCTGCTCCCACAGAAATACTTGTTATAACTCCTAAAATTAACAAAACTATTCCAGCTATAGCCGTACAATACACTTTCATTTTACTTCTAACTACAGTATCCATTGACTATACAACACACTTCCTAACAAAATTTATAACTAATAGAAAGAGAAGTAAGAATTAGATCTCTTACTTCGCTTTTGTTCCTTTATTTTTCATCTAGCATTTTTAAAGTGTCTTTAGCAATAGCCTCCGCGGATACAACACCACGGTATCTCGTCCATAAATCTCGATCAACACTATAAACTTGTCCGTTTTTTACAGCCTTTAGGTCTTTCCAAAGAGGATTGTCCTTCCACTCATCAGTAAGTAACTTACCCTCATTGTTCGCTAAAAGTAGCACATCTGGATTAATCTCGACAAGCTGCTCTAGATTCATCTCAGCATGTGGTTGTTCTTGCTGAATAGCATTTTTCAATCCCAGACGTTCAAGCAATTCTCCATCATAAGAAGAAGAAGTATGAGCTTGGAATGAAGTATCTCGAACAACTGCAGGTAAAACCGTCATATTTGAATTAACATTAAGCTTTGATTTAAGTTCCTTAATCGTTTTTTCATGCTCACTTAACCTTTTTTCTGCGGCCTCTTCCTGATTTACTGCTGTTGCAATCGTTTTAAAAGAATCCAAGTTTTCTTGATATGTAGATTCCCGACTTTTTAAGATAACGGTAGGAGCAATCTTCTGTAAATCTTTATAAATACCTTTATGTCGCTCAGCATCTGCAATAATTAAATCCGGCTGTAAAGAACTAATAACCTCTAAATTAGGCTGTTCACGTGTTCCTACAGAAGTATAATCTATTTCTTTACCTACAAGTTTTGTAATCATATCTTTTTTGTTGTCATCTGAAATTCCAATAGGGTTTATTCCTAGAGCATTTAAAGAATCAACGAAAGATAACTCAAGTGTAACTATTTTTGTAGGAGTATTTTGAATTTCTGTTTCTCCCATTTCATGCTTAATTGTTCTTATTTCTTGATTTTTTGTTTCGGCAGAATTCTGTTTCTTCTCTGCTTCTGTCGTTTTTTGAGAGGTATTACATCCTGTTAACAACATCATAATAGTAAATAACAGGATTAATATTCCCCCTCCAAATGTTCTTACTTTATTAAATCCTCGCATTTTTTGCACCCCTTCTGTCTTCTATACCTATTTAACTAATTCTCCAACGAGATAATCATAATTGAAAATGATTATCATTACTGTTGTTATGATAAAGTCAGAGATTGATACCGTCAATATTAAAAAAGTTTTGTGATTAAAAATCATTATGACCATTAAGACAACCTGCATGCATTTTATCGTTTACAGTTTTAACCACTGATTCGTGACGTAAACCGGTTAGATTATAAAAGAAAGGATTAGGCAAGGATTGAAGTAGACCTGGAAATTCCGTAAAAAACCCTAACTAAAAGAGATAGTTAGGGTTTTTAAAGTTTACATAAGTCAGATTGATAGACACATATTATATGAGAAATAAGAGAATAGATGAACGTTATGGGTACTTCCTCTACAGCAAGGGGTTCTTTCTTAAGGTAATTGAAACATTTTCTTCAAAAAGCGATACAAGCCATCTTCTCTATAAGAATACTCTGTCACTTCATCGGCTTGTTCTTTGACAAGGTCAGTGGCATTTTTCATGGCCGTACAATGCCCAGCGAGTTTAAATAGAGGGAGGTCATTTTCTCCATCGCCTACTGCCAGGATATTTTCCGGTGCTAGCTGGAAATGCTTCAGTAATATTTGAACGCCTGTTGCTTTTGAGACACCTTCCACCGTCACTTCCACGTTGTGATGCGTAGAAGAAGCAGTCGTAAAAGCATTATACTGCTTGATCTTTTCCAAATCTGCTTTCCATTTCCGAATGACATTCATTTCATTGCTGAAAAAGTAGATTTTGGCGACACTTTTTATATCTAATTGTTCTGACCAGTGGATTTTCCCATCCATTGCATCCTGTCTTGATAGCCATTCATTTTCTTCGACTGTTGCAGGCTTTGGCCCCAAACCCTGTTTAACCATAAAGACTTTATCTTTAAGTAATGCCATCCGTGATCCGTCGTTCGGATGAACTTCGTAATAAATCTCTCCCTCTCCTGCTTTGGCGACCAATTCTTCCACAAGTTCAGGCGACAGAGTGTGTTCGACAATCTGCTTCTTTCCAATAAATGCAGACATTCCATTCGCAGTTACCATTCCATCCACTTTCAAATCAGCCGGCAAAACGTCTCTTACTTCTTTTAACGTTCTTCCCGTTGCAATAAAAATCAACTTTCCACTTTCTCTAAGTTCGATTAAGTAATTTTTCAGTGTCTCATTCACCGTATTCATTTCATTCAGTGTCGTGCCATCCAAATCTAGTACAATTACTTTATAATCCATACCATCACCTCATAAATTTCTATTATGTAATAAAAATGCCAACAGCCTACTATCTATAAGATCTTAGGCTGTTGGCAGATATATGATTTTTTCCTTATTCAATATCAGATTAAGATAATCCTAATAGTTTCATAATACTTAGAATTAAGAGACCAACCACACCGAAGTCTGAATCACCAAATGTGGTACCTTCAAACCCTACATCTCCTAAGAAGACCAAGAGAACCGCCGGCAGAAAACTAATAATGATTCCGTTGGCAAATGATCCTAGCATCGCTCCACGTCGGCCACCCGTAGCATTTCCAAATACACCGGCAGCTGCCCCGGTAAAGAAATGTGGTACGAGCCCTGGAACGATAACTTTTAATCCTATTGCCGGAAGAAGGAACATGGATAATAGTCCAGCTAAAAAACTGAATAAGAACCCGATGATCACTGCGTTTGGAGCAAATGGAAAGATGGTTGGACAATCTAACGCTGGCTTTGTATCAGGTGCCACTTTATCCGCAATCCCTTTGAAGGCAGGAACGATTTCAGCAATTAACATCCGTACCCCCGCAAGAATGATGTACACACCGGCCGCAAATGTAATGGCCTGGATGAATGAAAATACGATGAAGTTAGAACCACCGGATAGTTTCGTTTCAATATAGTCTTGACCCGCAAACAACGCAACAATCACAAAGAACAATGTCATCGTTAATGATACAGCGACTGAAGTGTCCCTTAAAAATCCTAAAGATTTAGGAACCTTAATCTGCTCCGTCGTCTTTTCCTTATTTCCAAACCATTTTCCAACAGTAGCGGAAACAAAATACCCGATCGTTCCAAAGTGGCCGATGGCAAAATCATCGCTTCCGGTAATCTTCCGTACGTATGGTTGAAGGATAGCAGGGAACAACACCATGCATACCCCTAATATAATAGAACCGACCAGGATAAGCGGAACACCGTTAAGCCCTCCGACCGACAGGGTCACCGCAATTAAACAAGCCATAAATAATGTATGATGGCCAGTTAAAAATATATATTTAAATGGCGTGAAACGAGCTAGTAAAACATTGACAACCATACCAAATACCATAATAAGTGCAGTCGAAGTACCAAAATCACTTTGTGCTGCTGCGACAATGGCCTCGTTATTTGGTATGACGCCTTGAACATTGAACGCATGATCGAACATTTGACTGAATATATCAAGGGCGCCAACAAGTACTGTCGCTCCCGCTCCAATGATAATGAAGCCCATAACTGTTTTTAGCGTTCCGGATACAACATCAGCACTGGACTTTCGCTGTAACAGCAAGCCAATGAGAGCAAACAGCCCTACTAGTATGGAAGGTGTACCTAAGATGTCATTCATGATAAGTTCCAGCATTGCCTCTCCCCCTCTTCATTCTGTTTTAAATTACAGATGTGACGCTAATTTCGATGTAATTTCAGGAATGCTCATCATGTTTTCCAGGGTAACAATCGTACGAGTCCCATCATCAAGCTGACCTACAATATCCGCTGCTCCAAGGAAAATATCCGCCTGTACCGTTTTTGCGGATGTTAGATCTGTATGATCTACCTCCGCCGTTTTTCCCATTTCCGTTAATGCCTTTTTCACATTCATCTCCATAATGAAACTGCTGCCTAATCCGTTCCCGCACACTACCATGATTTTCTTCATATCAATCTCTCCTTTTTTTATCCTAAATGCGACTCTAATTTAGATTTGATTTCAGGAATGCTCATCATATTTTCAAGCGTAACGATTGTTCGGGTTCCATCATCTAGCTGGCCTACAATATCCGCTGCTCCAAGGAAAATATCCGCTTGCACTGTTTTTGCAGATGTAAGGTCTGTATGATCTACCTCCGCTGTTTTTCCCATTTCCGTTAATGCTTTTTTCACATTCATTTCCATTATGAAACTGCTGCCTAATCCGTTTCCGCACACTACCATGATTTTCATTCCGCTTCCTCCTTTGAATATTTATGAACATACTCCATAAGTACAGATTTATCTGCAGTCTGTAAAATCTCCTCAATATTAGCTGGTTCATTCAATAATTGAGTGAGCTGAATTAATGCCCGTAAATGCGAATCGTTATCTACAGCTGCCAAAACAATAATCAACCGGACCGGTTTATTTGGTGCGAAGTCCACAGGTTCGTCCAATTTCAATAGACTCATGGATAAAGAGCGAACTCCCTGCTCCGGACGCGCATGAGGTATGGCCACTCCAGGCGTGATGACCACATATGGGCCATTCGTTTCGATAGCCTCAATCATGGCTTCCACATATCGCTCTTCGACAGTTCCTAAATCCACGAGAGGCTTGGCCGCGACTTGAATGGCTTCTTTCCAATTTGAAACATGCGACTTTAATTGAATCGTTTGTATGTTGAGTAATTCTTCTAACACAGGCTTCTCTGCCTCCTTTAAAGAAAATTGGGTTACTTTTGGTGTGTGATTATACACATTTGATTGAAGTGCCTTTTCAAGCTGATCCGGTTCATGAATGGTTGCATACTTGGAAATGACTTTTAATAATGCGGCAACATCTACATTGTCCGTCGTATACCCATACAATTCCTGCATGACTTGCTGACGCAGCTTATGTTTGTCCTGCATTTCTAAAATAGGCGGTACAACAAATAAAGTTGCTTTTGTTCTCATATGCACCGTTGAAAAAACAAGATCGTACGACAGTTGATACTCAGCGGCATTTCGAACAGACAAAACATCCAGAAACAAAATATCCGGAAACAATTCTCTCAATGTATAAATGAGAATATTGCTGATTCCTATACCATTCGGGCATACAACAATCGCTCTTTTTCGATCATCCAATGTTGTCCCTTGCTTGCGCAGCCATCCGCCAAAATAAATAGTAAAGTATGCTATTTCTTCTTCAGATACTGAACGGCCAATCTCTTTTTCTAATAACCATAGAGATTTTTTGGTCAGATGATGCAGTTCAGGATAGACCTTCTGCACCCGTTCTGTCATCAGATTCATTTGTGGGAGCCCATATTTTAGACGATGATAAGCCGGTTTAAAATGAACGTACAATTGTTGGCATAGCTGTTCTTTATCATGTAAATGAACAAAAGCCAATCTCTCAAACTCTTCCACAATCTCCTGCAAAAGATGTTGAATGACTTCATCATCCTTAAGAGGGGAAATATCCTTCGTTCTATTCATACTTAGTAAATGTAAGGTTGCGTATAAATTTTCCGTTTCGCTCCATATTGATTGAAAAGCATCGGTTTTGGTCATTTCCTCAACCATTTTATATTCTTCAGTTGTAACAAAAGGCGCCCAGCTCTGATCAGATTGTAATTCTTCTCCTTTTCCAATGAGCTGATCTGTACATAAAAACAAATATGTCAGTTCATAAAGCCGCTCATCCGTAAAGGTAATGCCCAATTTACGCTCGATTCTTTCAAGCTGTAACCGGATTGAGCTTATTTGTTTTTCTTGATTTCCCCATATGCACTCCAAGATCAATTCACTATTTGGGCTGTTCAGTACATCATGTACGAGATGTTCGATGATATATCTCTTTAATCGACTTTCACCCTTCATCACGTAACCATCTTGTTTGGAATACTGGATCTTAAGCGCTATGTTCTTGTTTTTCTCCTTAAGCCGCTTTAAATCTTTCAACACAGTATTTCGAGAAAGCCCTGTGATCGATTGGAAATGATAGACCGATAATTCTTCCTGGCTTAGTAAAATCATGAGGTAAAATACTTTTTCTCTATCTGTCTCTGAAAATATATAATTGCGTTTTGTCAGTTTTACGTTCAATTCTTCATCTCTGATGTTTCCAGAAAAGGAATAGCCTGTTTCACGATTATATTGAATGGGCTGATATCCTTGAAATTGGAGCCAGTCATTCGCTTTATTCAGGCCATATTGTATTTGCCTTCTTGTCAGACCGGTTTGTGCTTCAAGTTCTTTCATTTTTGAAATGGGCGAATGCTGTAATAGTTTTAGTAAATTGGCGCTTCTTTCATCTAAAAACATTCTCTTATCCCTCTCCCTGCTTCTACGATATCTTACTTCTTATTGAAAATGAATCGTTTCTAAGTCCGATTGTTGTCACATGGACTGCACAACAATATACTCTATAAACATTTGTGCACATTATGGCTCATGAATAAATACTACTACGTTAGAGAAAGAAGCGTTTATATAAAATAAAAAACAGATCACCTACTAGACGGTGATCTGTTTTTTTAAGCTTATATAATACTTTGAGCATATGTTACTTCGGTTTTTTCATGAACAATGAAAGTACCACATTCACGATGGCGAAAATTAAACTAATTTTAAATACAAGTGATGAACCTGAGGCAGCAGCTGCCGGTAAATCATTTGCCACATCAGTCAAGTAGCCATTTTGCTTCGCTGAGAATAGCGAAACCATGACCGCTATACCAATTGCCCCTGCTACTTGTTGAGAGGTTTGCGTAATCGCAATACCATCTGGATAGAATTGTTTTGGCAATGCATTCAATGTATTCGTTTGTACTGAAGCAAGTACCATACCAATACCAAGCATCATCACGATATGCGTAACAACCATAATCCATAGTGCTGTTTCTGTACCATACATTCCATATAGCCCGTAGCCAATGACAACGAGAATCGTTCCTGGTGTAATCACGGCACGAGGTCCATATTTATCAAATAGCCGCCCGATTATTGGGGCAAAAACGCAGTTTAATAGACTACCAGGCAGCATAATCAGCCCAGTGGCGAACGCAGATACCAATAAAGCCATTTGCATATACATTGGTAACACAACCAGCATCGATAACATGTTAAGGAACGTAATCATGTTCATCGCAAGACCAAGTACAAATAGTGGGTACTTGAAAGCTTTTAAATTCAACATTGGGTTTTCCATCTTCGTTTGTCGAATTGCAAAGAGAATCAGGGCGATCAACCCAACGATGATCGTGCCAAATACCGTCGTACTCGTCCAACCGTGATCCCCGCCTACACTTACACCGTATACAACTCCTCCAAAACCAATCGTCGATAACACAACTGACAGGATATCGATTGATACTTGTCGAGTTTCATTGGCATTCGGAATATAGAAATAGCCAAAGATAAGGGAGAATAATAAGAACGGAATCGTAATCCAAAATATCCAATGCCATGATAACGTATCTAAAATCATCCCTGCCAATGTAGGACCGAATGCCGGACCTGCCAAAATGACTAAGCCCATCACACCCATTGCCCCACCACGTTTATTCGGTGGAAAAATCGTAAAAATGACATTTTGCGTCAATGGCAAAATAATCGCCAGTCCAGCTGCTTGAATGACACGTGCTGTCAATAACACGCTAAAAACCGGTGCTACTGCAGCGAGAACCGTTCCGATGATTGAAAAAAATAAAGACGCCATGAACATTTGGCGTGTTGTGAATTTTTGCATTAAAATTCCTGTTACCGGCACTAAAATACCAAGCGTTAAAAAGTAGCCTGTTGCAAGCCACTGTATTGTCGTCGCATCCACGCCAAAAATTTGGCTTAATTCACCTAAGGCGATATTCAATGCGGTTTCACTAAATAGCCCAACAAAGCCTGCTACCAAAAGAGCAGCCATTATGGGTCCTGTTTTAATATTTTTATGATTCACTTGTTAAAACTCCTTCAATTTATTGGGTAACAATTGCGAAATTACTTTTAGCGGCTTTGCCGATGTTTCGGCCAAACAAAGCATCATTGCCCCTTCGATAGAGGCTGTGATCATCAATGCAATATTGGAAGCTAACTCTTTTGAATATCCATCTTCCATAAGCTTTTTAAAATAAATCCCTTGAATTTTTGCATAGAGTTCGGCGCAAGCCTTTCGTACAGGATCACTTAATGTGGCCATTTCACTTACCATGCTGCTAAATGTGTAACCCGTAATCGTCCCTTCCGTTTCTAAATTGACGATTAGCTTTTCAATCATTGAATTTGTCGCTTCTAACGTTGTCGGATATCTTTCAAAAATATCCACGATATCCAACGTAATTACTTCATTCAAAAAATGAAGGCAATCAATTAATAATTCCTCTTTTCCATTAGGAAAGTGGTGATAAAGCGAACCTTTCGTAACATTACATTTCGTTAAGTCCAACACCTTTATATCCTTTTTGTTGGAAAAGAATCGTTGCATTGTCGATTATCAACGATTTAGTATCCATTTCCGTAGCACACCCCCACCATACCAACCGGTCTATTTGTTACTATAACAAAAAAATTTCTTTGAATGTAAGTACTTTTTTGCCTCTCTATATAACGAATTCACAATTTAGACAAACTTTTTATAAACTGCATTTTAATTTTTAAAATGCACATTTGATTACTAGTTGACATTTTGTATACATATGTATACAGTTAATACATAATACAATGTGTATACAATCGTATACACAGGAAGGGGTTTTATAATGAAAAATGAAAAATTCAAGGATTTCAAGAGAGAGGGACATCACCGTGGTGAGCATCACAAAGGAAAAGAGCATGGTTCACACCATCGTGGTCCAAAAACGTTTCGCCGCGGAAGGGCAATTGCTTTTTTAGAAATGATGAATCTTAAACGTTCAACCATCAAGGAGCAATTAGATAAACCAGAGTTTCAATCCATAAACCAAATCTTAGTCGGTGAATTGAAAGCCATCGATATGTTAATCAACGAATTTATTCAATTATTTGAAATACAAGAAAGTGAGGCAGCCGATAAGAAAAGTGAAGAAAAGGAAGCTTCCAATAATGATGAGAAAGGAATTGAAATGAATGAAACAAATTAACAGTTATATCGATTCATTGTTTTATACCCAAGATGCTCTTTTGGAAGAAGTCATTACGACCATACAAGAAAATGGAATGCCGTCCATATCGGTATCTCCCTCATCTGGAAAACTTCTTACCATGCTTATATCCATTTCAGGAGCTAAAAATGTTTTGGAAATAGGAGCTCTTGGGGGCTATAGCGGAATTTGCCTTGCCAGGGGATTCGGCAGCGAAGGAAAATTAACCTCCCTTGAATTAAAAGAGTCATACGCAAAGTTAGCTTATGCCAATCTATCCAAAGCTGGCTTTGGCGATCAAGTATCATATATGACCGGAGCAGCTTTGCAAAGCCTTGAAAAACTCGTTGGTGATAACAAGCGATTTGATTTTTTCTTTATAGATGCTGACAAGGACAATTATGAAAATTACCTGCAATATTGCATTAGACTGGCGGAACCGGGTGCTTTAATCGTCATGGATAACGTACTTGTGGGAGGCAGTGTGGCGGATCAGGATGCTGAACCTAAACATTATACTGCATTTATGAAGACATTCAATGAAACTGTGGCCAATCATCCTCAATTAGAATCCCTGCTTATTCCAATCGGTGATGGGCTGACCATTTCAAAAGTAATCAATCAAACTCACGAGTAAAACTGCTAAATTTACGAGTAAATAGTTCAAACTCACGAGTAAACAGCTCAAACTCACAAGTAAACTGCTCAAACTCACGAGTAAACAGCTCAAACTCACGAGTAAACAGCTCAAACTCACGAGTAAACAGCTCAAACTCACGAGTAAAACTGCTAAATTCACGAGTAAATTGCGAACTCTGAGTAAAACTGCTAAATTTACGAGTAAATTGCACAAAATCACGAGTAAAACTGCTAAATTCACGAGTAAATTGCGAACTCTGAGTAAAACAGCTAAATTTACGAGTAAATTGCACAAAATCACGAGTAAAACTGCTAAATTTACGAGTAAATTGCACAAAATCACGAGTAAAACTGCTAAATTCACGGTAAACAGCTCAAACTCACGAGTAAAACTGCTAAATTCACGAGTAAATTGCGAACTCTGAGTAAAACTGCTAAATTTACGAGTAAATAGTTCAAACTCACGAGTAAACAGCTCAAACTCACAAGTAAACTGCTCAAACTCACGAGTAAACAGCTCAAACTCACGAGTAAACAGCTCAAACTCACGAGTAAACAGCTCAAACTCACGAGTAAACAGCTCAAACTCACGAGTAAACAGCTCAAATTCACGAGTAAACAGCTCAAATTCACGAGTAAACAGCTCAAACTCACGAGTAAAACTGCTAAATTCACGAGTAAATTGCGAACTCTGAGTAAAACTGCTAAATTTACGAGTAAATTGCACAAAATCACGAGTAAACAGCTCAAACTCACGAGTAAAACTGCTAAATTCACGAGTAAATTGCGAACTCTGAGTAAAACAGCTAAACTCACGAGTAAACAGCTCAAACTCACGAGTAAAACTGCTAAATTCACGAGTAAATTGCTCAAACTCTCGAATTTATCGCCCAAACTCAGAATTTATCGCTCTAACTCAAGTTTACGCACTAACTCACGAGGATATAGCTCAATCTCACGAGGTCATGCAGAAAAAATAAAATGAATTTCTATAATCTTGAATGAAAATGATAATTGTTATCAATAATATAAATAAAGAAGGGTAACCAGTATGATGGTTACCCCCGATGATTTAAATTTCTGGATCAAATGTTTTGCAATCAGTTTCTTCGCTATTAGATGCTTGTTTCCCTTTATTACTAACTACATAAATAGCATCAGCACTACATTTGTTTCCAGAATCCCAAAATTTACAATTATTCACTTCACATAGAACATCTTTTGCCATAGTATCACACCTCCTCATTTGTTATCATTAACAAAGTTGGGGTTATTGATACTTTCCTTTTTCAGGCTCAAGTTCCTTTACTTTAAAATAAATGTCATGAATCGGGAAATAAAAGCTTTTTAACCGATTAACAAAGGACTTTTTTCTCGTTATACTGTTTAGATATTTTAGACATTAGGTCGTTTTTTTTCTGTTCACAATATTCTTTTGAAGTTGATTGGATATAAATGAATCTAAAAAACCCGGGCAACTTTCGCCCGGATTCTTTAACATTATGCTGACTTTTCCAAAAGTTCGGCTTGTGGGATCTTCCAAAGCTCCCGCCATTTTTTCAAGGCTGAAATAAGAATGACTAATCCTAGGCATAACATGGTAATAGATAATACACCATTTAAGATACTAAATCCTGCAGATTCTGGATTTAAGTATACGTTTCTTACCATCCAGTACCCCGCTACATTAACCGTTACATATAAGTAGGCAAGAGGTACGAGGCATGTCCATATATACCAACGTTTGTCTGCAATTTTTAAGACGACAGTCGCACCGATGATGAGTCCAATCGAGGCCATAAGCTGATTTGATACACCAAAGAGTGCCCAAATTGAACCAATGTCACCAGAGTAGAGAAGATAGCCCCAAATAAAGCAGGCTAACGCACTGGCGAAGATGTTACCCGGTAACCAGTCGACTTTCTTTAATGGTTTATAAAACTCTCCGAAGAAGTCCTGGATTAAGTAACGGGCAACACGTGTCCCAGAGTCGATTGCGGTTAGTATAAAGACCGCCTCGAACATGATGACGAATTGGAAGAAAAATGAAGCCAACTTGTCAAAGAAGGGAATTTCGGTAAAAATATAGGTCATCCCAACAGCAAGTGTAACTGCCCCACCTGTTCTTCCCTCAAGATTAATGCCAATTTCCTCACTAAGTTCGTTAAGATGTACGGTTTCCATGCCTAATGTTTGAAATACTTCAGGTGAGGAGTTAATGGCAAAATAATCGCCTGGTTGCAGGGAAACTGCAGCAATCAATGCCATAATGGCAACTACACATTCTACAAGCATCGCACCGAAACCAACGGATTTTATATCACTCCAGCGATTTAACATTTTTGGAGTTGTGCCTGATCCAACAAATGCATGGAATCCTGAAATGGCACCACAGGCAATGGTTATTGAAATAAATGGCCAAACCGGACCGGCGACAATCGGACCTCCGCCATTAATGAATTCCGTAACCGCAGGAAATTGTATCTCTGGATTTACCACGAAAACGCCGATTATCAATGCGGCAAACACACCAATTTTCATAAATGTACTCAAGTAATCACGCGGTGCGAGCAGCAGCCAAACCGGTAATGCGGCTGCGAAGAAAGCATAGATTGGTAGAATAATAGCAAGTGTGCTTGCTTCTAGTGTCAATAATTCCCCAAGTGCTGTACCTCGAATGTTAGGCCCAAGTAAAATCCCGGCCATAATGAGCCCGAACCCGACAATGGTGGCACCTTTTAGATTGCCAGTTTTTTTATGGTAAATCCCAACACCCATTGCGATAGGAATTGTAATCCCAACAGCAAAGGTCCCCCATGGGTTATTTTCTAAAGCATGCAGAACGACCATTGAAAGTCCTGCCATCGTAATAGTAATGATAAAAAGCATCGCTAGTCCTGTACAGAAGCCTGCTACAGGTCCAAGTTCTTCTTTCGCTACTTCCGATAGGGATTTACCGTCTTTACGCATGGACGCAAAAAGCACCACGGCATCATGGACGGCTCCCCCGATTACAGCTCCGATTAAAAGCCATAATAAACTTGGCAAATAGCCGAATTGTGCAGCCAAGATGGGGCCCACAAGTGGACCAGCAGCTGCAATGGCTGCAAAATGGTGGCCAAATGCCACCCATTTATTTGTTGGTACATAATCTTTTCCATCTTCTAATTTATGAGCCGGAGTCGGCTTAGAATCATCGAGCTTTAACACTTTGAGTGCTATGAATGTCCCGTATAAACGGTAGGCAATCATTAAAATACAAATGGAGCCTATGACGATTGGAACCGCATTCATTTTTGAACCCCCTCTATTTCTTACATCGTAAAATGATGATATCACAATGAAAGCGGATTCAAATGGTTTTCAAGTTATAATGCAAATAATGAGGGATGGGTTGCAAAATAAAGAAGTTAAAATGCAGAATTGTTAAAATATTAAAAACCAATAAGCTGCTTTAGCTCTTTCACATATGTGCGACTTACTGGAATGTTTGATCCATCACTCATAATGAGGTTATAAGTCGAGTTGAACCAAGGTTGTATTTCTAATATATGGACAATATTTACAATGAAACTGCGATGCACGCGTAAAAAAGAGCGATAGTCGAGCTTCCTTTCAAGCACAATGAGAGGGTCACCTATTTTATATTCATTATCCTCGGTTTTAATGATTGTCTTTCCTTCTATGAATCCTAAAAATATAATGTTGTCCCTATCAATCAAGACAATCCGATCATCTATTACAACAGCCAATTTACTTGTTTGTTCAACCGCGGTTCGATTATCAGGAGATTTTATCCTAGATTCGTCTTCCCCGATCTTATGGAGTTTCATAATTTTATCCAAAGTTTGACGAATTCTTTTTTCATTAAATGGCTTTAATAGATAATCAAAAGCATATAATTCAAAGGCTTGAAGGGCAAACTCGTCATAAGCCGTCGCAAAAATAATCGAAGGCGCAGGGTCTAGTTCTACTAATTGTTTAGCCAATAGTAAACCATTTCCCTCCGCAAGCTCAATATCCAAAAAGACAAGATCAGGATTCAATCGAGGGATATCCCTCATGGCTTCTTTTATCCCATCAGCCTCGCCCACAACTTCAACCTGTCTGCTTCTCTTCAGAAGATATTTCAATTCATCTCTTGCCAGTGGTTCATCTTCTACGATAAATGCTTTCATCATCGTTGACATATACTCCTTTTTCGTTAAGTGGGATTGATATTTTCACTTGTGTTCCATGACCAGTTTCACTTTCAATAGAGAGGCTGGCATGACCATTATATATACCTTCTAGCCGTTCACTGATATTATAAAGGGCGGTTCCTGTTCCTTTATTCGATTTTACAGCATGTTTACCTAATTCATCTAATTTCTCGCTTGAAATCCCTTTCCCGTTATCTTCTACAACAATACACATCATTTCGTTTTTAAAATATACATGAATGATAATTTCAACATTGCTCTTCACATGTGGAAAGGCATGGTGTATCGCATTTTCAACAAGTGGCTGTAACGTAAATGGAGGCAACAGAACTTCTTTAAGACTTGGCTCAATTCGATACACGATATGATATTTATTTGGAAATCGGGCCTGCTCTAGTGATAAATAAGCGTTGACATGCTCTAATTCTTTTTCAAGCGGAATTAGTATTTGACGAGCACCTTGTAAATTGCTACGAAAAAAGGCACTTAGCTCCAACAATAAATTTCTTGCTTTCTCCACATCAGTCCGGCATAAAACGGATATCGTGTTGATCGCATTAAACAAGAAATGAGGGTGGACTTGGGCCTGTAAAGCCTTGATTTCAGCATCTTTTAATAATTTCGTTTGCATTTCCGCTTCGGCTAGTTCCAATTGTGTGGAAAATAGTTTCGCCAATCCCTCAGCTAACTCTTGTTCTACTTGGCTTAATTTATCGGGATGCTTGAAATACATCTTCAAAGTTCCGACCGTTTTCTGTTGGACTTGCAATGGCAGGACTACGGCAGCTTGCAATGGACAAAGTTCATGGAAACAATAAATATCCTTTCTTGTTTTAGCTATAATAATTTTGCCTTGTTCAAGGGATTTTCTCGTTAAGCCTGTAGCTATTCCCTCCTTTGGGACATGGTGATCAGAAGCAGCACCCACATGAGCAAGGACACTGTGTTCATTGGTTATGGCCACAGCATCGGCTTCAGTCAGCCCCAAAATGATTTGTGCTATTTTCTTACAGGAAGTTTGATTTAATCCTTGTCGGAAATAAGGCAATGTCTGATCAGCAATCAAAAACGCAAGGTTCGTTTGTACAGCCCGCGTCCGTGCTTCATCCCTCATAGTGGATTGAATGATGAGCATAAATAGCAAAGTGCCAAACCCGTTGATAATAATCATAGGGAGTCCGATTACTTCTACGAGCTCCCACGCCCTTTCAAATGGTTTAGCGGTTAATAGTATAATGACCATTTGAATCGCTTCTAAGGCCATACAAATAGGAAGAGCAAACCAGGGAGTGATCATCCCATACTTTCGACGCCTATTACCTAAAAACCCCGATAAGACTCCAGCCAAAATTGCTGCTATGGCACAAGCCCCCGCTGTAAAACCTCCAAGAGAATAACGGTGCAACCCTGCAATCAAACCGACACCTAAACCAACAAATGGTCCCCCTAGCAAACCACCGATCGCTACTCCCATGATCCGCGTATTCGCAATAGCGTTATCGGGAGCTATCTCAGTATGCCAAACACTTTCTGGTATTACATGATTCCCAATTTCGACTCCTGTATAGTTACTTATAATTCCGAATGCCCCAAAAAGTGTTATGAGCATGATTTTCTTTGACATTTGATGTTCATGACCAATCATTTGCCGAAAGGGTTTCATATAAGAAAGCAGGAATGCAGCAATCACGATGATCCCTACTTTTTCAATCAACGACGGTAATAATAGAACCAAATCATTCACCCCTTTTCTGGCTTTTTCATTCATCTTACAACAGCAAAGAAATCATTGTCGAATCTGGTTTTACGTTAGCTACTTAATAGTCATAGGGACTTCCCCATGAACCTGAGACCAGTTATTCCTTGGGCACACGCGTTTCCTAACTTCCTAACTACGTGTATACATAAAACTCCTGCTAGTATTTTTGGAATGGAAAAGACGATTTTACCTAATCCAAGGGGAAAATCGTCTGTTTGCTATTATTTCTTGCATGTTCGGGACAGGCCCAAGTTTCAGCGATCCTTAATCATTCTATGTAAAGAGATATGATTTCATATTGGCTCAGGAATGGTTCCAAGCTTTTGATTAAATCTGTTTAACCGTACATTCATGATGAGCTTCAATTGTTTGTAAGAAGCTTTGCATGGAGTTTGTCAAATAAGCATCTTTACGGTGGATGAAGACAGTCGAAATATTGCCGTACTCTTCTGGAATTGCATGAACATGCACATTTTCATTGGCTGCAAGGTGATTTACCGCTGATTGTGGTACGAGGGTTATGCCAAGGCCGAGTGTTACGCTGGTTAAGATGGTCTCTAATACATTGAACTCCATAATCCTTTTAGGCATCACTTCTTCTTCTTTCAACCATTGTTCTAGTTTAGAGCGATATCCACACCCCTGACTGAATACTAAAATTGGTTCTGTTAAAAATTCTTCAAGGTTTAATGTTTCATTTCTTGTAACTAAAACAAGTTTTTCTGTACACACATCGTATTGCTGAATGAGTGGATGTTTAATCGGTCCTGTAACAAATGCACCATCTAGCCTATGATCAATAACATCATTAATTAAATCCTCTGTTAACCCAGCCTTTATGGATAAATCGACATTTGGATACTGTTTATGATAAGAGGCTAGAATCTTAGGAAGACCGCTGACCGTTTCAACTGTACCGATGTTCAATATCCCTGTAGGTGTTTCACTATCCAGGAATACTTGCTTGAGTTCTTCCATATCAAGCAAAATCTTGTTTACATACTCCAGCATTTTTCGTGCCTCTGCAGTTAAAGACATGCCACGTTTATGCCTATTGAATAAAGGCGTCCGTAACTCATGCTCCAGATGCTTAATCCTCGCCGTTACATTGGATTGGACGTAATTTAACTCAACAGCTGCCTTACTTATGCTTCCATATTTAGCGACACACTGGAATATTTGCAAATCCCTCATTTCCATATAAGTGACCCCCCTTTCCAAAATATCATTAATAATGATGGTTATATTCATTTTAAGTCATTTTACATGATAATGACTTTATCATAAGGTGTGTATAGGAATTTAATCAATCATTATTTTTTTGAGGGGAAGCTTTTAATGAAGAAAAATCAAGTTTTAATCGGTGCACTTTTATGTTTGACAGCCAGTATTTCTTGGGGAGCCATGTTTCCAGTTGCAGAAAGGGCACTAAGGTATATTGATCCTATTTATTTCTCTTTTCTGCGATATTTAGCTGTTAGCATAATTTTAGGGATATTGCTTTTAATTAAAGAGGGAAAGAAGTCTTTTTGCTTGGAAGGTAAAGGAAAGAATTTATTGTTTTTTGGAACGATGGCGTTTACAGTATACAATTTTCTCATTTTCTCAGGTCAAGACTTACTGGGCCATAACGGGGTAATTGTTGCTTCCATCATGGAATCATTAATGCCTATGATTTCAATTATGATAATGTGGGTTTTCAAAAATGCAAGACCCATGAAATATACCATCGCCAGTATGCTCCTTGCCTTAATAGGGGCCATTCTTGTTATTACCAATGGTAACTTATCATTCCTATTTTTATTGAAAGACAGCATCATTCCTATCCTTTTCATTCTTATTGGGGTTATAGGATGGGTTATATATACGATGGGCGGCAACCAGTTTAGTGGATGGTCAACACTCCGCTATTCGACTTTAACGTGCATTTTAGGAACATCTGTATCAGGAATCATAACATTCTTTGCAACTGTACTGGGCCTGTCCGTCCCTACAGCAGAGGTTATTGAATCCATTTATGGTGAGATGATTTTTATGATTATTTTCCCCGGTGCCATAGCACTATTAAGCTGGAATTTAGGTATTAAACTTTTAACTCCCATTAATGGAATTCTATTTATCAATGTAGTTCCGATAACCACGTTAGTCATTGTTTTTATCCAAGGGGGATCACTTACATCATTCGAATTACTGGGAACTTTTTTAGTGATATATGCATTGATTCAAAACAATTATTATCAAAGAAAAAACTTGCCTTCCCAAGTTGAAGAATTGAATCCAAGGAAAGTAAAAAGAATCGCTTAATTATAAAGGTACAAAACATCAATTGGGAGGACAACAATGGATTACTTATCGCTTATGATAATCTTTGGATTAGCTGTACTATGGGAATTGGCAACGATTAATAAGAATGTGAAAAAAATGAATAAGCAAAATGCAGAATTAATTAATCTATATAATGATAGTAGTAAAAGAAATCAGTAATAATCAAAAATAGACTTTTGGCAGTGCCTGTAAGCAAAAGTACACGAATAATATGCAAAAAAGCCTATCATTTAGAGGCTTTTTTGCACTTTGGTTTGATATAAAATGGTTTATCTACTGTCTCATGACCGTACTATTCACCAAGTTTCTTCCGTATATCCGCTGCTACATTCTTCAACGCCTTTTTGGATCCTCTTTCAAGGTCCCGCTTCAATTTCCTTTCTTTGTAACTGACAAATAAAGAATTCAGGTCATAGCCTTCAGGATATAAATCGCTGGCTTTTATTTCAAGCTCCATTCTATTAACGTGAACCTCTATGAATGTATCTTCGAAAAGCACAACTACATTATTGTAAGAATCCATTTTTTTATATACAATGCCATAACCATTCAGTTCAGTTAACTTTACCTTGTCTCCAACTTCAAATTCATACAATGCTTCCTTTGGAACCGCCGCTACTTTCGGTTTTTTGATTTTACCTTCTTGGATACGGTTCAAGTCATAGTCTTTATTCTCGATATAAAGCTTTGCCTTTTGCAAAACCTTTTCGCGCACATCCATTTTTTTTGCTATCCAAAGGGCGTTACTTTCCCCGGATTGACCGATCAAAAGCTTATACTTTGGCTCTAGTGTTTCACTATTGAACTGCATGGCAGCATTCATAAAATCACTGTGTATTTCCGAATAGCGTTTAATTTCACCATAATGGGTTGTTGCAACTGTTATGCAGCCCATTTGATAAAATTCCTCGAGTATTGCAATAGCTAGAGCTGCGCCTTCATTCGGTTCCGTCCCGCTCCCTATTTCATCGAATAACAGCAATGAATTATTGGTTAATGCACTCATGATTTCTGAGATGTTTTTCATATGTGATGAAAAAGTACTGAGTGCATTTTCAATACTTTGGTTATCACCAATATCGACAAATACTTGATCAAAGACTGCCAGTTCCGTTCCCTCTTTTCCGGCAACATGAAACCCTGACATAACAGCCAATGTAAGGATACCGATTGTTTTCAGGACCACTGTTTTACCACCGGCATTAGGGCCTGTAATAATTAGACTGCGATAGTCCTTACCTATCTCAAAATCCAAAGGTACGCTATTTTGGGGTAAAAGAGGATGTTTACAACCTTTTAACTGAATATAACCATGATTATTTATTTTCGGTTCAATGGCATCCATGCTTTTACTGAACTTTGCTTTTGCGAAAATCATGTCGTATTGACTGATTAGTTCTATATTTATTTTTATTGGTTTCAGTTCCTCGTAAATCGTGCCGGATAGAGTTGCTAAAAGTTGATACACTTCCATCGATTCTTCAGCTTTTAAACTCGCTAATTCTACATTTAATTTGGTCACAGATGCTGGTTCAATGAACACTGTTGCCCCTTTAGATGATACTTCCACGATTGTTCCAGCCACTTGATTTTTATAAGAAGCTTTAATCGGGATCGTAAAGCGATCATCTTTTTTACTGATAAAAAACTCCTGAATGAACTCTTTGTTCGCCCCACTCTTTAAAAATTTATTTAAGCGTTCCTCTATTTTACTTTCTGTCTTAACTATTTGGTTTCGAATGCGCTTCAAATCCTTACTCGCTTCGGAAACAACCATATTTCCTTTTATAACGAATTGAATATCTTCTTCAATACTCCTGAATTCAGTCATGGAGTGAGCATAGGCATGCAATGTGGGTGCGAAGAATTCTTTATCTTTCATAAATTTCTTAATATTCCTGCAGCCTCTTAAAAAATCTGCTATTGCAACTAACTCTGATGGTTCTAAAATCATTCCTTTTTCTAGCTTTTCAATTTGGTATCCAACATTAGATATGCCTTTTAAGGGAATATGGTTTTCAGCATTCAGTAAATTCCTCGCCTCAGTCGTCTCGTTTAAACGAATTTTAACCACATTCAACTGAGTACTTGGCTGAAGCCGATCCAACAACGCTTTTCCTAAACCACTTATGCAATGTTTTTTTACCATTTCTTTCAGTTCTATATATTGTAATTTTTCATATGTCATCTTATTCATTATGATTGCCTCCTTGAATGAGTGAGAGATTAAAAATCCTTGATTCCAAAAAAATGCCCGCAAAAGTCCTCCTACCTTTACAAATGAACAGGCTGCATTGACAGCCATTCATTTGAGTAGAAAGCTCCTGCGGGCATCGGCCTTATAGATAATAAGGACCTTTATCGATAACAAAATCGGCAGGTCAAATAGACCTACTTACAACGAAAAAGCATGGCAGGACAAATCCCACCATGCTTTTCGTCGTAACACCTTTATGTTACACGATTATGGAAAAGGAAGCAGTCTTAAGGTAGGTATTTACAGTGCATATTTACACTGTAAAAAAAGGCACACTTAATGCACTGATAAACCAGTGATTAAAAAACCTTATTCAACTAAATTAGTTGATACCTACTCCCGACATAAAACACCACACCTTTTCTTAGATTGGAAAAATTATACCATATCAGTAAAAAAGAGTCAATTAAATTCAATAACCATTCAGATAAAATATTTATTAGCATAAATTGGCAGCTGGATAGGAAAGCCAAATATTCAGGCCAAAAAACTGATGCAGTGCAAAACTTATCAAAAATACAATACTGGATTAAAAAGAGAAAAAACTGAGCCAACCCCACTTTACATGGTTTTTGGTATCAGTTTTTTCCCTGATTTAATGTAGAAAGGATTTATATACTAAACTAATCCTCATCACTTACTATAAGAGGGACAATTTTCCCTTCATTTACGTTGATTAATCCATGGTCAGTTATTTTTAGAGCCGGGCTGACAGGAAGCGATAAAGTGCTCAATGACATAATTACATTGTAATGTTCATATCCTAACGACTTAAGAGCATTAGTTAGATGCTGAACCTGTTCCGATACAATGTCTAATGGCTCTTCCGAAAGAATTCCTCCTACCGGGAGAGGAATCATGGAAAGGACTTTACCATCTTCTACGCAACAGACTCCGCCTTGCTTCCTTATTACTTCGTTTGCGGCAATCAGCATATCCTGCTTATTGCGACCAATCACCAATAGATTATGGTTATCATGGGAATAGGTGGTGGCGACTGCTCCCCGCTTTAAAACATCCCCTGTGATTAACCCATGCGCACGATTACCGTTTTTTCCGTATCGTTCAAATGTTGCGATTAAACCGTAAGAGCTTTCTTCCCAGCATAACTTACCATCTCTTATATCAAGCATATCATGTGTCTCACTTGTAAAAGTTGAACCATTCTGCACGTTTATAATGCGGCATTTGCAGCGTTCATGCTTGTGTGAAAGTGGGACATCAAAATCGTCTTCTGTAAGTGCTTCAAGCTTCACACTTTGATAAAACGCTTCAGGGAATTGTCTCTCCTTTACTACCTGCACGTATGGCTGTGAAGATTCATAAACAAGCTCACCTTTTTTGTATACCTGTTCAATGTCAAAGGTTTCCAAGTTTGATACAAGCAGAAAATCAGCCACTTTCCCTGGTGCAATGGTACCCCGGTCATACATTCTCATCCGCTGTGCAGGTGTGTAAGTGCACGCATAAATAGCTTTTTCCGGGGACAAGCCCATTTGTATCGCTTTCTTTAATAGGACATTGAGATGTCCTCTTTTTTGAAGAGAGTCAGTCATAACATCATCGGTGACAAAGCAGAAATGTTCATCTACTTGTTTTTCCTTTAAGTAATCGATAACTTCTTTAGTCATTGATTTTTCTTGAATCTCAAGAAACATTCCAGCAGCAATCCTAGCATCCATTCCTTCCACTGTTTGGTGGGTGTGATCTGAATTTACTCCGGCATATGCTATCTTTTGTAAGTCTAAATCGAGCAGTTTTGGAACATGCCCCTCTATTATTAAATCGGGATAACGAGAACGGATATGAGACAAAATCTGATTCGTTTTACAATCCGGGTCGGAAATAATCTCATAGTAGTTCATGATTTCACCCAGACATTTAATGCCTTCTGTTTGGATCAATTCATCTATGTCGCTAATTTCAATAGAACCGCCTGTTGTTTCCATCGACGTCGCAGGAACAGAACTCGGGATTGCATAAAACATATCTGCTACGCAATCTTTACTCGCTTTAATCATTTCCTTAACACCTGAAATTCCGAATATATTGGCCATTTCATGTGGTTCCGGCACAATAGTGGTCACGCCATTTTTGATTACCCCATAGGAAAACGTGGACGGCGTTACCATCGTACTTTCAATGTGTAAATGGATATCAATCAGACCTGGAACCATATACTTACCATGCCCATCAATAATCTGATCCGGCTGGAAGGTATCTATTTCCCGATCTCCAATATAATAAAACTTCCCGTCTTTGATAGCTGCATTTCCTTTAATAAATCTTTTAAAATAGCTGTTAAAAACGTAGATATCTCTTACCAGCATATCTATTTGCATAACTTACCCTCCTAAGCTAATCAACAAGCACCATCTGGTTTCTCGGAATTTCAAGGACAATTTCCTGACCAGCACGATAAGATTCTGTCATTTCCTTGTTCACAGTGAAATCTCCTATTGGAGTTTCAACAACATATTGAAAGCTTCTTCCCAGATACGTGCTAACTTTAACTCGGCCAGATATACTATTTTCCGAAATAACTTCAGAGATATCTTTTGCCCGAATTAAAAGATCGTCCGGTCTGATAGCCCCTATTTTTCCAGATAAATTGGTCATTTGTGCGTCCTTTTGTATCACAAAGACATAACCCGACTTACTAAGTTCAATTCTATCCTCGTGATCCACGCGCTTATCAAAATCAATGAAGTTTTTAAAACCGATAAAGTCAGCGACAAATTTGGTTTCAGGATATTTGTAGATAGACGCAGGATCGCTGAGCTGCTCAATGACACCTTTATTCATAATCGCTACCTGATCAGAGATGGAGAAACATTCTTCCTGATCATGCGAAACATACACCGTTGTAATCCCCAGCTCTTGTTGGATACGGCGAATCTCAACTCTCATATTCACCCTCAAATTTGCATCAAGATTACTCAAAGGCTCGTCAAATAATAGGATATCAGGTTCAATGACGAGGGCCCTTGCAATCGCAACTCGCTGCTTTTGTCCTCCAGAAAGCTCTTGTGGATATCTCTTTTCAAATCCTTTTAGATTAACAATTTCTAGCACATTCATAACACGCTTTTCAATTTCACTTTTAGAAATCTTTCTAAGCCGAAGACCGAATGCAATATTATCGAAAATGGACAAATGCGGAAATAATGCATAGTTTTGAAACACAAAGCCAAAGTTCCGCTTGTTAACAGGTACTTTCGTATAATCCTTATCTTTAAATAAAAACTTCCCTTCGTTTGCCTGTAAAAATCCAGCAATTAAACGCAAAGTTGTTGTTTTTCCACAGCCGCTAGGGCCAAGAAGAGAAACTAGCTTTCCTTTTTCAATCTCAAGATTGAAGTCTTTTAAAATATTTTGTTTATTATAAGCTACAGAAATATCTTGTAATGTAAATAAAGCCATCCATTATTACCTCCTTATCGTTTTGTGAAATAGGACAAGCCCATTAGCCGTTCAACTATAAACATGAAGAAAGCCGTAATGATCATGAGTAATACCGAAATAGCTGAAATGGTAGGATCAAAGTAGTTCTCTACATATGTCAGCATCTGAATCGGAAACGTGCTTACCCCAGGACCTGTCATATACACTGAAATGTCTACATTATTGAAGGATTCTAAAAAGGCAATCATGACAGCTGCTAAGATTCCTGATTTTATATTCGGGAGGACCACTGTAAAAAAGGTACCCACCTTACTCGCTCCTAGACTCTCAGCCGCTTCTTCAATTGAAAAGTCAAAATTTGATAAGCTTGAAGAAATCACACGTATAATGAAAGGAAGCATTATGACTGTATGTCCAACAAACAGTGCCGCATAAATCGGTAGCTGATACGTCCCCACAATGTATCGTAAAAACGCAAAGCCCAGCACAATTCCCGGAACTAATATAGGAGAAACAAAAAATGCATTTATGATTGTTTTCCCTCTAAAATCAAATCGGCTTAATGCATAGGCAGCTGGCACTCCTAGTAAAAGAGCCAAAAGGTTGCCTGCAAGTGAAACTAGAATGGACGTTTTAAACGAAATTAAAAACATTTCCACATTAAAAATATTTTCATACCATCTTAAAGAAAATTCTTCTGGCGGGAATTTTAAAATATTGCCGCCTTCAAATGACGTAACGGATATGATAAGTAAAGGCCCTAGTAAAAAGAGAAACACCAGGAAGGTAAACAGGGCCAATCCTCGATTTTTTTCCTGCATACACCTCTACCCCTTCGGATTTAATTTTTTAGCCAAACCATTCATTATTGATATGATAAGAACAGTTACTGCGATCATTATCGTAGCGACAATTGATGCCACTTGCCATTCATTCAATGTAATGGCATTTTGATAGAGAAACGTCGAAATAACACGCTGTTTTCCACCAAGTAATGCTGGCGTTGTATACGCAGTAAAGCTCCCTACAAAAACTAGAATACTACCAATGACCAAGCCTGGAACTGAAAGCGGAATAATCACTTTTGAAAATACCGCCAATCTTGAAGCACCTAAACTCTCCGCTGCTTTTAATAGATCAGTTTCGATATTTTCCATCACTCCTACCAGTGTTACAATAATCAATGGCAAAAATAAATGGACTAATCCGATAATAATAGCCGTTGGCGTGTACAAGATGTCGAGTGGTTTGTCGATCAAGCCTATACTCAGCAGCAATTTATTTATCACGCCGTTTTTACCGATAATCACCATCCAGCTAAATGATCGAACAACCGGACTTGTTAATAGTGGGAAAATTGTCAACAATAGCATGATAGCCTTTGTTCTTTTTCCTAGCTTAGAAATATAATAAGCTGCTGGAAATCCTAACAGAATACAAATAATAGTCGTGAACAGACTCACTCTAAGTGTCGTGAGCAGAATTTCAATGAAGTATCGATCTTTGAAAAAATCGAGGTACCCTTGGATAGTAAAGCCACTTTCATTAAAAAATGTCGTACCAATCGTTAAGAAGATTGGAACAATCATAAAAATCGTTAAAAAAAGAACACCTGGCAACAGCAACAGGTATAGATAACGTTTTTTCACCTCGTAACCCCCTGTTCATATTATTTATGAATTGATTATGCGAATAAACAGGTTGAAAAACGCCTCCGCATTGACGTCTAGACAAACATTTGCATTTGCTGGCTTCATCAGCCGGTTTTGAAAGTCGCAAACCATCTGCCCGTCACAAATCTCACTTCTTGTTTCTACATCCACATAGTATTCTTCACTAGTGACAAGATCTTTTTGCAAAGCAATACCTACAGCTAATGGATCATGCATAGCACACGCCCAAATATTATTACGTTCAAAATACCTTTTCCGATATTCAGACGTACTGTCTCTTATATAGTCAGCAAGTGTACTGTTTTGAATCAATTGTATATGCTCTTCTGTTAGAAGAACCTTTCTCGTGACATCAAGACCAACTTGTGTAATAGATTCGAACCCCGCTTGTAATACAATTTTGGCTGCCTCAGGGTCGACAAACGTGTTATACTCCGAGGTTGGTGTGACATTGCCAACCCCTTGTACAACTCCTCCCATAAAGATAACTTCTTTCACAAGCTTGGTAATTTGCGGACATTTTTTAACTGCCAGGGCCAAATTTGTAAGAGGTCCCGTCATGACAAGTGTTACTTCATTAGTGAAATTTAAAATGGAATTAATAATAAAGTCAGAAGCAAAGCCATCATCAGGCTGCTTGTTAACTTCAACATTCTTTAAGGCACCTCCAAGACCGTCTTCCCCATGAACTCGATGTTCAAAAAAGGAATTCCTGATAATTGGAGTATCTGCCCCCTTAATGACTGAAATTTCTTGTTCACCCAACAGATCTAGTATTTTGCATGTATTCCGTGTGGCAGTATCAAGTGATACATTCCCGTTTACTGTTGTAATGCCTAATATGTCAAATTGACGGCTTTTAACAGCAAGAATGATCCCGATTGCATCATCTATTCCTGTATCCACATCGAGAATCAATTTTTTTTTCATCGATCAAACCTCTTTTTCTTAGTGTGCAAGTTCACGATTCCAACGATCAATCCATTGTTTAGAGTTTTCATTAACAAACTTCATATCTAGTACAAATAATCTGTTAACAACATCTTCTCCATACGTTAAGCCTTTTGCTTCTGTTTTAGATAGCTTAACTTCTGTGTTAACTGGAGAGTCGATCTTCGCTTTCGCTGATTTTTCCTGAACTTCATTACTTAAGATGTAATTAATAAATTCTTCAGATAATTCTTTTTGATCGCTTCCTTTTACGATATTCATCGTATTCATGACTGCGTATCCGCCTTCTTTAGGGGAAACGAACTTAGCATTAGGAACGGCTTCCTGTAAATCGCCAAAGTACATTTCCATTATTGGACCTGCAGCAATTTCTCCTTGCGAAAACATGTTGACAAACTCAGATGTTTGTCCATATTCTTTAACAACATTTGGCAATACTTTTTTCATTTGACCAAAGGCTTTATCTTCATTAAACTCATTACTTCCACTGACTTTTGAAGCAGCATCTAAAAACATTGGTCCAGTTGTTGAAGTAATTGATGGAATTGTAATTTCACCTAAATCCTTACTCCAAAGATCTTTCCAAGAGGAAATTGGTTTACTCACTTCATCAGGGTTATACGCAATTCCAAATTGCGCAATTGTATAGGCTGGTCCATACTCATCGCCATTTGGAGCTTTTGCTTTGTCATAAATTTTATCAATATTCGAAATCTTGCTATGATCAATTTTTTCAAACAAACCATCATCGATTCCCTGTTGTGCATAGTAGTCGGATAGATAGATAACATCCACATCGGTGTTTTCTTGACGCACTTTGTTCAATCGATCTGCATTGTTTCCTGAATCTATTACAATTTCAACATTGTGCTCCTTTTCAAATGGTTCGTAAACTTCAGGTCGAAAGAAATCCTCAGCAAATCCCCAAGTTGAAATGACTAATTTTGTTGGCTTTTTCCCATCAGAAGTATTTTCATTTGAAGAGCATGCAGCTAAAACTATTGCAAAAACCGATAACATCATAAATGAGCTAATTATTTTTTTCATCAATTAAACCTCCGTTTTTTATATGGTTAAAGTTGCCTTTCTTACTAATATAAATGTAAAAAAAGACAATCTTAAATAGAATATAAATTCTACCCAAGATTGTCTTTTCTTTGTATACAAAGATAAAACCTATCATTTGGTTCTTTTGTGGCGTTCCCTCCAGATAAATCCGAAGTGGAAATCCATTTATATTATTATATTATTTTTCTTTCAATACTATATTGGTAAATGCCCGTTGCGTCGCTGAGTCATAATCTCTTAGGACGGCTTCAATATCCCAATCCGTTTGCGTTTCTAACTTTTGTCTTAATTTCTTTTTATAAAGCAGTGACATATGAAAATCAACCTCCTGCTTTAGGCTAGGAACTTCTCCCTCTAAAGCTTCAGAGCGTGGGGCACGTCGATGTTTGGCCTGAAATGTAATCACATTCAGCTCAACAGTAACCTTTAGCAACGTCGTACCAAAGCCGAACAATTCCTTCGATACCTCATTATACATATGAGAAAGCAATTTCTTCGTTTCGTTAGAGTTTATCGGTAAGATGACTATCACCTGCCAAACCTGTTGTTTGAGGTAATTATATATACTTTTTGTGAATTACACAAGATAATATTCGGATTTTCAATAAAAAAAATGTTTTTTCTTCAGAAAAATAACATTTACCCACCAATACCCGAATTATACTAAAAATCATTTGGATATTTTTGTGATTTTATTTACAACTATATATCAGTATAATCACCCAAAATGTGGATTTCAGCCTTAATCATAGCGAATCCCCCTATAACATCCATACAACTACAGCTTTAAAAATTGCAGAAAACAGGGCAATTGTAGTTGTTAGTGATATGTATCATAGGGCTGTAAGTTTTCAGCATGTTTTTGTTAGCTAAACCTGACAGAAGGTCATCGATACTATTCATAATACTGGAGTTGACTCCGTTCCTTCTAAATAAGCAAAAACAGCTTTTAATTTTTAAAAAATGAATTCTTTGTCATAAAAAAACTACACCTCCAATTGTTAGAAGGTGTCTAACAATTGGGGTGCAGTTCCTTTTAAACTATATCCCTTATTACTGGCATAGAACGTTCTTGGAGGCTATCGGAAAGCAGACTATACGCAATTAATTTCTTCTTGTACTGTTTGACTACATCCACGTGGTCGTTGTAAATGTACACAAATAATCTAACATCCGTTTTGCCTCTTTTAGTATCAATGATTAATGGAGTCCCACCGTTCTCTGGATGCAAAAATAATTGCTCGTTCCCTGGAAATATATGATTTTTTTTCAAAAATATCGCTTTGTTAAAATAATTAATAACTTGAATCTTGTCTTCATCTTCCAAGCGTTTTCCGTCAATGGTTACGATGGCATTCGCGTCACTAAGTTCTGAATGCAACTTAAATTTGCTGATAATCCAATTCACTGCATCGGTTGGAAGACAAGTAACTAATATTTTTAACAAGGCTAAGAGAATTGTTAAAATCAAAATAGGCAATGTCATATTTCATCATCTCCGCTACGTTATAAATTAATTGTTATATCCAAGGAGCGGACAGTTTTTCTTAGAAATGACCGCTCTATTAACGTTTCACTTTTGGTGAAACGTTGTACTTAAACTAGAGACCAGTAAGTTAAGTTCACAATTTTGTCACATTTGTGAACTAATTCACAAATACTCACAAATAGTTAGTGTCATGTACATCACTCGAACAAACATGACCTTTATACAATTAAGCCTATATTTTTCTCCCGTCTTTTCATCTCCATTCTGTCAATAATCAGCAACAGTAAGTTGGTTTTAAGTTGATAATTCTATCATAATAAAATTGGATGAAATTAAACCATCCACTTGGGTGGTATTTTGACCATCCACTTTATTTTTTTTAGAAAAAATACAAATTAGTTAACCTCTGCTTCATGCTATTAATCCAAATCTTAGCCATAAATGAATTATAAACCTCAAGATTTGATTATTTTTATGATTACTTTAGAAATGCTTTAAACATTTATAAAAATACTTATTTATGGTATACCTTAAACAATAATTCAAGCTAATTTTATTATGAAGTAGAAGATGCCTACAGTTAATACTAGTGCAAGACCAATATAAATATAACTAAGATTCAACAAATTCCCTTTTGTAGCTGAAGAATAATTACTATCACTCTTCCCCATTAATGAAATGGTACTAACTAAGGCAACTAAACTAATGACTACTACTAATATTACACTAATCATCATCATCATCATCATACGCCTCCAATATTATTAGTATTTATATCCTTTAACCATTTAACATTATTCTGATTCTCATTATTGATGTGTAACGTAAATATATCAGGTCTGCTGTAATGACCAACTGGATCAAAGTCAAATTGGCTGTATGCTATTTGTTTAAGGTTCAAATCACTAATTAGTATTGCTTCTTCACCATACACTGGTTCAGAGACATATTCACCAAAAGGATTAATAATTGCGCTTCCTCCCCGGCACATTTCAATAGGGGAAGTCTCTAATTCATCATAGCAGGCCAAGTCCTTGGGATACATATCCTTTGTTACGTATTGATTACATGACAAAACAAAGCACCTTCCTTCCATAGCAATATGACGAATAGTAGATTGCCAGGAGTCCCTTGAATCGGCTGTTGGAGCAATATAAAGTTGTATGCCCTGTGCATACATGGCGCTCCTTGCTAATGGCATATAATTTTCCCAACAAATAAGCGCCCCAATCTTTCCATATGGAGTATCAAAAACAGGTAAAGTGCTACCATCTCCTTCGCCCCATACAATTCTTTCTGAGGCCGTAGGTTTAAGTTTACGATGTTTTCCTAAAATCAATCCGTCCGGCCCAATAAAAAGCACTGTGCAATAGAGAGTTCCACCGCTATTCTCAGAATCCCTTTCTATTACTCCAATAACAAGATAAATATTAGCTTTACGAGCAGCTGAACATAATAAATTCGTTTCTTCCCCTGGTACAAGTATAGAATTATCCCAATAACGATACCAATCCTCTCTTCCTGATTGAGAACGGCTGCCAATTTTTGTTCCGAATGAAAGCCCTCTTGGATACGCAGGGATGAACGCTTCCGGGAAAACGACTATATTGGCTCCTTTACTTGCAGCCTCGTGAATAAGATCAATGGCTTTTTTCACACTTGCCTTTTTATCCATTATGACGGAAGCAGCCTGAACAACAGCTACTCGGACATTCTCTTTATTCTCCATCCTTGTACCTCCTCTTCTAAAGTGCAACAATACCTTTTTTTATTTTCTTTAAAATTTGAGCCTTTAAAAATAACACAAAACATTCAGTGTATATGAATATGAAATAATTTACATACCAAAATTAAATTGTCTAGGTAGACTACTCTTAGTTTTTACTGTATTAGAATGAGCCCTACTTCTCTATAATAAAAGAACGACCGATTTTATGACCATCCAATCTTGTAATATTTCCACCCTCCACTTGTTGAACTCTTTTATTAATATACATAAAAAGGGAAAAGAACCTTTGAAGGAACGGCTAAGATACCACGTCTTGTGGCACCTCTAACCTAACTCGCTTCTTTGAAAAGACAAAAAAAAGAATCATGACTTTGTCATGATTCACTCGAGAATATTTGAGCATACAGCTATAAGCTCCTTACAGCATCTGCAAATCTTTTGATCCCTTCTTGAATGGACTCCTCGTTTTCTCTCGCAAAGGTAAAGCGAATATATTCCTTGTTTGTTCCCAATGTTGAACCGGGAACGTAAATGACTCCTCTTTTGATAGACTCCTCTAGTAATTGTATTTCGTTTAATTGTACTTTCAACTTACACCACAAATGAATACCACCGTTTGGCGAATAATAATCAACTTTGTTTTTTAGAAATTGTTGGAGGCTCGATACTATTGCATCCCTTCTTTTTTCTAGCTGTTCTCTTAAGTAGGTAATATGAGTTGGGAAATGCTCTGAATCAAGAAAATCGTTTGCTATCCATTGAGTGAATGAGCCATGACCGAAGTCAACCTGTTGCTTAGCATCAGACAGTCTCTCTATTACTGGTTTCGGTCCTATTATCCATCCAATTCTTAAACCAGAAGCAACAATTTTTGACAAAGAGCTTATATATAAAACATTTCCGTTGTTGTCCATCGATTTAAGAGTAGAGATTTCCTCCCCAGAAAAGGAAGTTAAACTATAAGGATCATCTTCTATAACCGGTATTCCATATTCGGATGAAATCTCTAGAATCCTTTTACGACGGTTGATATGAAGTACAGTTCCTGTTGGGTTTTGAAAAACAGGGTTCAAAAAAATCATCCTGATTCGATGTTTTTTGTGGAGTGCTAGTAAATCCTCTGGGTTGATGCCATCCTTATCAACTGGTAATAGAAAAGTTCTTAGTCCTGCGGATTGAAAAATGGGAAGGTTGTAACTGTATGAAGGATTTTCCAATACAACGGCATCTCCTGGCTTTAACAAGCATTGGATAACGAGATATATAGCTTGTTGTGCACCAGAAGTAATTAGTATGGAGGATGGATTCGTGTCAATTCTCCTATACTGTTTAACATGATTGGTAATGGTGTCCCTTAAAACCGCATTGCCCTGAGGATGATCATAACCTAAGCTACCAATAAAAGACCTATTCGAAATGATCTCACGTAAGGATTGGACTGGAAATAAGTCTTCTGATAACTCCCCACTAGCTAAGTTTATAAGGTTATGCCCTTCCGTCTCTTTACGTATTCTTTGGGTTACCGGCAAATTGGGTAAAAATGAACCAGCTTCGATATATCTATTCCAACTAGGCATACGTTTTCTGTTGATTCCCCATATATCCTTGCTGATCATTGTTCCGCTTCCTTTTTTTCGTTCAACTAACCCATTTGCTTCCAATTCATCATAAGCTGCTACAACTGTACTTCTGTTAACCCCAAGTTCATGTGCCAAGAAGCGCTCAGAAGGTAACGGCTTATCTAGTAAAAATGTTCCATCAGCAATACCACTCTCAATATAACCGGCTATTTGTTTATATAAAGGCTCCTTGGATTTTCTATCCGTTCTCCATTCCATAAGCTACACCCTTTAAAATCGTTTAGTTAAAAGCGTACTAAATCCTTATTTATTCCCTTAAGTGGAAAAACCATTTATGTCAGTATAATCCTCTATCAAGATTATTGCACGATTGGGATAGAGGTTCACAACATTTGGTGAGTTTCATCCATTTTTTCAAACTCATTGGAATTCTCTGCTAAAATAAAAACGGCCTCTATTCCTTATAGGGGAATGGAGGCTTTAGCTTATTAAGAATGATACATTCTATTAACTACGCAAACTTCCTTTCAGCCATGGGCGCTGTCGATAGGGACCGATTGGAATTTGGATGAGGCTTGTTTTTCCTAGGTGATTTTCCATCTTGTAAATTTCATCACACACGTTCACATCAAATCCGAGTAGGGGGTGACCATTCATCCCGAGTGCTGAAGCCGCTATAAGTAATCGTTGTACGAGCATACCTGCTTCCATTTGCTGGATTCGATATCCTCTATAGCCTAGTTCCGGTTTGTAGTGATCCTTATTACCCGCTACATGAAGGCAGAGCGGTATTTGCTGCAAATTCACATTATCCAGCGACATTCCGTATTGCAACGGAATCCGATGATCTCCGGGCTGTATCTGACGTAACACATGATCCATGCTGTCATATTGATAAGCTCCATCAGGTATGTCTTCTATATTATATAAACAGCCATACAAGGAAACACGCGGATTTTGCTTTGTATCTGTTTCATCCAAATCATTTCGATAGGAAAAGGAAGCCGTCGCCTCCTGAAGAAGTGTGGCTAGTTGTGTTTGACTTACCTTTCCCAAAACGAAATCCATTTCCGGTGAAAATCGCTTTCGGCTAACCGAAGCCAAATCATACGACAATCGCTTCGTAGAGGGCAGAGCGATCTCGATTCCCTCACAATTCCTACCTTTCATTGCTTTCATTGGTCGAAACGACTCTAATGACTCCATCATGGATGCTGCATTCATTTTGGTTAACATCGGATACTCTTTAATCGTCAGTGACCGAACATAGTGATTACACTGAATCGTTGTCAATTCCCTGTATAATTCTTTTGAAGAGACAAGCCCGCCTGTGTTGCCTACATTTGCAAACGAGTGAATCGGTTCCACAGATAAAGGAATCACCGCATACGTGCTCTCTTCTTCTTCGGATAACCCAAGCAAATGATTGATGGCACGATCTAAAAATTGGAAGTATACCATGGATGTAAAGCCAAACCGTTTTGCCACTTCTAGCAACTGTCCAATCAGCACTCCAGCATCCAATCCTTGCAGACGGTATGAAAAATTATTGTATTTATAGAAATTTTTCCAAAACATGGTCGACACAAAAACAGTGCCAAAACAGGATGAGATGTCACACCGATTCCCAAGAGCCTGTTCTAAATATTCATCAAAATTTCCTTCGCGCAACAACACCAATCGATGATGTGCCACATCATAATGGTACACACCTGCAGGCAACTCCTCCATCTTCAAATACACGTATAATTCGTTTGGATACAACGCTCCTCCTGAAGGAGCAAAACGCCGAAAGGATTGCATGAGATCCGCCTGATCTGCAGAACCCAAAGTCTGACTTACTTGTGTAAGTCCGAATACATACCAGAGAAAATGACCGATTCTATCGCAATCAGGGTTCGAAGGCGTTGCCCCTTCTTCAAGCGTCAGCGGCATCTCCATGGATAAAGGAAACACCGGTCTATCACGGTAGAGCTTATACGTAAGCGGTGCATCATTCCAATCCACCACCCAATCTGGTGGACTTGCCTTCTCAACGTCAAAATGTAGATTGTGAAGAAATGTGTCTAGACTCATCCTCCTGCCTCCTAGTCACCGCTTATGGAAACGGGTGCGGATGTGGGTTGAGCTGTTCAAGTTTCAGCGGTTGTTTTGCATATCCGAGTTCCATTGGAACCTTCAATACCCTCTCCAGCCCAGTTGTACGGGTAAGATGATGTCCGAATGTCATCGGCAGCATTCCTGGAATCAGCACCTTTACGCAATGTAATCCGTTTCGTTTGATTTCCGGAGTCGTCTGATCTACCACAATCACCTCAAGTTTCAATCGGCGAAATTCTTGAAGAATATCTTGCAAATCATCAGTCAAATCTGAATGCTTCGCCTTTTGCTTGAATTCCTCATCAAATGTTCTCAATGGACGATTATCATCCAATAAGAACTGCAAGCGTTCTTCAGCTTGTGGCAAGCCATACAGCATGCCATGATCATCCATCTTCTGCACCAGCGAGGAATCATGCAGCATTTTTTCAATCTCCTCTTGGTCCTCCTCCATTTTCTCGTCAAGAGTCAGCATCATGCCAGCCAACTCGAAAACTGCGCTTTTCACCGCCCTTATCGGATCAAGATGAGCTCCGGCCGCACATATGATATTCAAGCCTTTTTGCTTCCTGTTTTTCGCCATCGCCCATACGCTTGGAATGCCGTGTTCCATTGTCGAATTATACAAATAAATATCATATCCCGCCGCAGCCCTTGCCCGGTCAATCATCAACTCCAGTTCTTTGTCATTTGCAGAATAAGGGTCAAGACGCGGGAGAGACAACTGCGCGTACCAAGTCAACAGAAACGAATCACGCTCCACCACTTCCATAATGCCGTAGAAAATGGCCTCCTCCAAACTTCCACCTAAAGCGCAGCCATTGGAGGTTTCATAAACAAATCCTTCCCCGCAGCCTAAGCTGTAATAAGAAAGTAACTCCGGAACAAGGATCGGACGCTCCTGCAGAAATGAATGGCCCCATACCCAATCTATTGAGCGATCAGGATTAAACGGTGGAAACGGAAAATCAGACTTTGCATATTGTTCCTTGGCGTGTACGCCTACCTTGGTAGGATTAAGTGCATGATCTTTCAAATTACGATAGCTGTCATGGATTACTGTCCGTTTGCCACGGGGCTCCATCCCACAATACCTTTCCAAGCCCTCCAATATAGCCGTCATCTCACTTGCGGCGTATGAGAGAGTCCGACCTGCAGCTCCCTCATCTCCAATGAACAAAGGCAGATTAACACTTACATCAGCAAATGGAGGCACAAGATCATACATTTTATTATTCAAAAATCCCATGCGGTGGTCCAAATAATCTTTTGCTAATACTTTACTCAAATCCTCCATCGAACGACAGCGGTAACTGTCGGGACTGATTTTCGGACTTGATTGTAATGAAATACGGGCCAGTTCTGGCGAGTCTTCAGGTAATTCACTGCAAACTGCACACAGCGGATCAGGTAAAAAAGAATGCCATGAACTATTCAGTGTTTTCAGGTTGATTAATGCAACCCTTCCTTCCGAATGAGGGTGATCACCTTTCATTACCCTCCCTACCTCGGCGCCTATCAGGTGAGCCATCTGCATAAGTCCTGTACGTGATGCAGCCACATCACGCTGTATTCCTCCTTTTTCTTGTAACTGCTTGCGAATTTCCCACATCTCTTTACGATCACGTCCTGCCATGAGATGCCTTAAATCTGCACACTGAGAACACCCCTGAGTGTCCGGGTGTACCAGCGGACCGATTATTCCTTCTCCAAATGCAACGAAGCCCCGCAGCCAAGGAATGCCCGTTGGCCGTAACATCTCTTCTGCCTTTTGATGGGCAATAGGATTCCAAGCATCTTGTAACACCAGAACCATAGCAGTCGTTTGCGGTATTCCTGCCTCGAAATCGGTTTGGTGAGTGACCTGGTATTGGCCGGACAGGTCTCCATAAACATGGTCAGCCAACACTCCTTCTCCGACAACCAATACGTCAGCTTTCACCCTGATTCCTCCTCTCGCAACAACACCCCAAACACCCCTGCCAGTTCTTCTTTCAAAAACGATTCCAACTCTAGTTCGAAAACACAGATTCGCTTTTTATTCCTTTCCAAAACTTGCATGGCAGACTGAAAAACCTCAGAATGCGCTGTCACCTCGTATGCAGGAATCACAAGCTTTAGCGGCGCTTTGCCTTCCTGAAGCAAGCGTGAACCTTCTACCTCTTCCGTTGTGGGGCAAACTGTTTGATTTTGGGCTTTCGTAACGGCCTGCTGTAACGCATTTCGCAATGCCATTGTTATATTCAAACCGACAGAACCAGACCAGTCATCACCCGAAAAGACCCATACCACAGGGAAACCGGATACTTCCCCTCCTAAGCAAATGATTGGTTCACCTTGCAGCGTGGTCAGTGCCTGCAAGAAATACCGGCAGCGCTCATCTTCTACCGCGTCCAACTGCACCTTGGCAACAATATTCTCTTGATTGAATGGCTGCTTGTTTAACTCATCATCTAAACACCTTTGCAATCCTCGGCACATGCATTCCGCGAACGTTTCCCCTGCACCAATACCGACAAACCCCTGCACTTTCTCTACTCCCTGGAACGGCGATAAAGTCGTTACGAGCTGTTTGACTGTTGGGGACACATACGCTTCAATCCCTACAAGGCCCGCTTCCCTCCTTGCTTCTTCATGCGTCAAATCGGAACAGATTATTTCTGGCTGCAGCTCGCATGGTCCCTCTGACAATGGATCAGCCACCTGAACTCGGCATTGAGCCAGCGGCAGCTGCTTAAGATCTCCCTCATCCCAACGATGGAAAATTCCTGACTGTACCGATGTCAATCTGCTGAAACCCAAAAATAATTTCCCCTGCTCATCGCTTCCCAATTTCTGTTCGAGACGCTGACCGAAATCCTGAACCCATTCGGCTGCCGTATTTCCTGTCACCAGCGGATGAGGTATGAACGAATGCCAGTTTCCTTCCAATGTTTCCATATTAAGCAGATAGAATTGATTATTTTGCCTTGATTCGTTCACTTCTGTCGTTTCTTTAAAAAATTCAAATACCATCACATTGGCCAACATCGCTCCTGCTGTGGATGAAAAGGCGGAGACATGCTGATTTTTACTCAGTACAGACTCGTGTATTCGACGCCATGAAGACTCCCAACACGCAATAGAATCCGGATTCACCAGCGGGCCTGCCAATCCTACTTGATTTAGACTTATTGCTGGGAGAAACATTTTTTTCTCTTGCCTACAAACCGAATGAAGTTCTTGTAATTCCTCTACAGCACCTTCTTGTGACACATACAATATCGAATCAAACGGCTGTACAATCTCTTGCCAAGAAGAACCGCTCTCTCTCTCCAGCTGGACCTCATCTACGGCTACATCGGAGTCTGTCTTCCATGCATGTGCCACGAGCTCCTTCAACCGCTGTCTATCAGTTGGTACCGAGTCTGTAATGAAAACATGGAATGTGGGTAATCCAGCTTCCATTAATGCAGAAACCAACGAAATAAAAAAGGGACCAGAACCAATAGCCAATACTTTTACTTGGCGAAAGCCTTGAAAACGGTATGTGCCCGAACCCCCAAAACTGTCCAAAAACTCTATTTGAGAATCATACTTTTTAAGAACCTGTTCCGACAGTTCATGCGGTCGATCTTGACTTACATCCCGAACAAACCCGTTTTTATATAAAACCTCTGCAATTTCGAACACTCGATTTCGGTACGGACCTGGCAATCCTTCAGTCAATTCACTCAATGTATGGTCCCCATTGAACATCGGTAATAGCTTTTCAACCCACTGAACAATCGTACTGCCTTCCATACGGAACGAACTTAAGTTGTTCCGAAAATACACACCCCTGTTTGGATCAGGGAGAAAAAACGTGTCCCTTTTCACTTTTAGACGCATAGAAGGGGTCAAATTTTCCATTCCGGTCCTCCTAACCCGAAGCTTTTCTAGTTCTGCTTCAGCACTTCACTTTAATCCTATGTATGACAATTTGTCTCTTATGTCTAATCTTATAAAGAAAAGTCCCTGCAACATCAATGCAGGGACATCTCCTTCTCTTTAGAAAACTTGAACTCTTAACGACCGCAACGACCGCAACCTCCGCAGCGACCACAACCTCCGCAACGACCAAAACCTCCACAACCTCCACAACGACCGAACCCTCCACAGCCCCCAATAAAGCAACCAAGACATCCAAAACAACCAAAACCGAAACCAATGAGTCGAGAATCATCCGTAGAATACGGTTGCTGGAACTGGTTTTGATCCCAAAGAATTGGCTGGCTTACCTGAAAATCGTCAACATTCAACATTTGAAGTTGATTTTGAAACTCATACATTTATATAACCTCCGTTTATTATATTAATAAGTTAGTGCTTAATAACAGGAAAGAATATCGGACCGAGATAGTCTGGGAATCCACGTCGTGTACTCCCTCCAACAAAATATGTAAGGGGAATGGGGATTGTTACTGATTCAAAAGCCTATTTTTATTGAATCTTTATAAAACGGTTCAAGAGGAAACAGGGATAATCACTTTATTAATATGTGGCTTAGTACAAATGAAAACTTAGAGACAAAGCTAAAAAAACTGGGACTAAGTTAGCAAGCCTAGAGTAGGGACTTAGCTTATCAACTCAAAAACCGCTCTGGTGCAAGTTAGAAACATAGAATCTCAATATCCTTTTCATCTATGAATAATGATGGTACTCAAAACAATTTATGTATGAAAACAATTTCGCTTCGGACCAAAATAAAGCCCTTGCACTAACTTATGCAAGGACTTTATTTAATCATTTTGAATTTTCTTTTGGTAAATCTAATGTTGGAGTACGATCAAAGAAATTCCACGGTTTTAACATGGCGTGTACCCATTCTGTTGGCATCATTGGCCGTTGGGCTCTCGCCCTTCACACGCTTGAAGAGGGAGTCTTCTGGCGGGAAATGATAAAATTGTTAAACCTTAAACTTAAACACAATCAAAAAAAAACCAGAAGGTTCCCCAACACCCTTCTGGTTTTCATGCATATGTAATTCTTTAATTATTTGTCTTACAAGTATTCCAATTAGTTCTGTAGTTGTTCATAACGCTTCCAGTTTACCGATTTTTCTAACACTATCGATATTAATACTCCCATTATGAGCCCATTTGTTAAAAAGGGCTGTAAAAGCATGGGAACGTTCGCAAATGCGTTGGGCAAGATGTTCATCAAACTCACTCCAATCAATACAGGTACTGCAAGCCTAAATATCGTGTCTGAAGTAAAATGCTGACCCTTGACGCTATTGAAAGCCGTTCCAAACAGTTGAAGGTAAGCAACAAACAATACAGCGTTCCCGACGGTTATTGGCATGGTGGCCAGAAAAGAGATAAAAGGAGGAATGAGTCCAATTATGGTCAACAACATGCCTCCAATTAGAAAAGGCCTCCGCTCATAGATTTGAGTACTTTGCAAAAATCCGATGGATGAGGTAAAAGGCGTATACGGAACAAGGCCCAGTACCGGAGCGAAAATGGTAAAACCGCCAGTCATAAATAAAGAATTTCTATATTGCTTGTGGCTAGCATCATCTCCCATTAGCTCGGATGCGGCTTGAATGGAAGCAAATGTGTTACACAAATTCAGTAATCCTGCAAAAAAAGAAATCGCTATAATACCGAATTCCAGGTTTGGAACACCTAAAGGGAAAAATGAAAAAGAGACACTTGTTGACCCCATTTCAGAACCAGTATTTGGAAATAGTAACGAGTAAAAAATCCAACCCACGATAATTCCGATCAAAATAGAGAAATTGCTAATATTTCTGGATCCTTTTAACTTTAATATACTTACTAAAATGACAATTCCTAATGATAGGAAACTGACCGGGATGTTAATTTCCCCTTCCTCTGTAATTCCCAGCATCCCTTTAAAAAAGACGAAAATGAGCTGAAATGTCAGAAGGAATAAGTAAACGGTCATGACCATGGGGGTGAAAATCTTCTGGACATAAGAAATCAGGTTAAAGGCAGAAATAATTAGGGTCACGACACCAGCTGCAAGTAGTCCTGTAGCTATACCGCCTCCTATTTCGGCATAACCGAGCCCTAGTGATGGTGCAGATAATCCCAAATTCAACATCACTCCCCACAATAGACCAGAGTGCCCTTCCATAATTGGATACTTATGTCCCTTCCAACCCTGTATAACACAAGCAACCCCTGTGAAAATAAGCGAGCTTCTCATGGTCATTTCCGTAACATCAGAGGGAAGATGAAAGGCAGCTCCGATTGAAATGGGCACTACTACGGTATTTGCAAAAATAAAAAACAGCCATTGAAAAGAAGAAAATAGAGTCACAGTTGATCTCAAGCTTTGCATTGTTTCCATCTCCTTTGAACTTTGAACACGATACTTTCTAAGCTTCTTGCGAATATCTGGCTTCCTCCATAACTCTTTTCCCCTTAAAGGCAGTTGAAAGGACAACACCAATGATTATTAATAGCGCACCGAATAGTTGTGATGGTGTGACGCTATTTTTCAGCACAACCAACCCGACCAACATGGCAACAAAGGGTTCTAAGTTAAGAAACATAGATGCTTTAGATGCTCCTACAATCTGAATTTGATTATTCCAGATTAAAGTGCAAATTCCATGCATAATGATAGCGGTTACTATTAAAAGGACCCAAGGCCACGGCTCCCTGCTCATTTGTTGGGGCGACTCGGATAATAGAGCAATGGGCAACAGACCGCCAAATCCAATTAAGTTTGAATAAAGAGTTATCGTAATGGAATGGTTTCTCTCAGTAAGCTTCCTAATCATGATAATGGATATGGAAAAAGAAAGCATCGTAAGAAATATCCAAATTAGGCCAATTGAAAGTTGGAGCGTTCCACCACTTGCAATAACTAAAAAAACACCTGCCAATGCAACGATTGATCCTAATAAAAATCTCTTTGTTAATCTTTCCCTCAGAAAAACTGCAGCCAAAAGGGCTGTAGTAATAGGGGCGAGGGCAAGTATTAATGCCGAAGTTGTCGGATGAGCTGTTTCTAGAGCTGCATAAAAGGACCATTGATTGATAAACGTTCCAATGAATCCTAGTAGAATCATTGTTAACCAGTCCTTTTTTTGAATCGAATTCCATTTCTTCTTCTTTAGTGCGTATAAGGCAATAAAGATAAGGATAAATAATAACCTTGTTGCTGAAAGCAGCATAGGAGGGAAGTCCTTGACTAGTATAGCCCCAAAAACAAAATTACTTCCCCAGCATATTACACAAATAAGCAATAGTAAATAAGACCGGATCATGTTAAGCAGCCTGCTTTCTTTGTCTTTCATTAACCAAAACGAAAAAGGAAATCCGGACGTGTCCAGAGATCCTTTTTTTGGGTTAGCATTACACGTTAATTGATTGATTTTGTAGATATAGTGAACCGGAAACTATATTTCCCTTGTAAAATACCGCTTTACGCTCAGAGCGCCTTGCAACTGCTTCAGCAGAACAGCTGGCATCAATTAACACCAAGCTAGCAGCATCCCCTACTTTTGGCCATACCTGGTTACCATCTTTATCTAACGGGGTTTTGCCGCCAGTTATATACCTGAGTGTTTGGGATAGCGAGACTTCATCAACCCACTTGAAACGTTCTGCTAGCCGTCCAGCTCTTTCTAGAATATCACCATTTCCTAGAGGTGACCATAAATCAAAGATATTATCGTTCCCTACTGATACCTCAACCCCTCTTTCATGTAACAAATCAACCGGAGGCATTTGTCTGTTAATAGGTACACTTGTAACGATGGAAATCCCTGCATCCCTTAAAATATCAGCAAGCTCATAGGCTTCTTCTTTCGAAACATCTCCTATACCGAATGCATGGCTTACAGCTACTCTGCCTTCCCAGCCCGCTTCCTTAGTAAGAGCCGCTAGCCGTTTCATAGTAAACGTTCCCAGGTGACCAGGGTCATGTAAATGCAGATCAACATCAGCATTTGCTTCCACTGCTAAATCTATTAATTGTACTAATGAGGCTTCAATATTGTTATCGATTGTGGCTGGATCGACTGCCCCTACTATTCCTGCTCCATTTCGCAATGCCTCTCTGACAAGCTTTGTAGAACCTGATCGCAACAATCCGTGCTGCGCAAATGCGACTATTTCTGAACTGAGTCTATTAGAATAGGTTTCTAGTGCCTGTTGCACTTGCTCTAGGTTTTGCAATCTTACTTCTGGGTAAATATCAACATGAGTCCGTACATGAGTAGAGCCAGAAGCTAAAAGTATTTCCAGTAAAGATTCAGCACGATTACGTGTGCTGGTTGCAATAGTAGGAAGCACTTTTTTTTCATTTTCAAAGCGTTCAGTGACACTTGAAGAAGGGGTACATGCTCTCCATACATCTCCCATCAGGGTCTTATCAAGATGTACATGCTTTTCAATAAAGGAAGGAAGCACTAGCAATCCTTTTGCATCTTCCACCGGTACATCATTAGAAATGGGCTCCCCATCTTTGACAATCTTCGTGATCCTTCCATCCTCTATTAACAGATGAAATAGCCCAGTTATTGTGCCTGTAACTCTTTCATTCTCTTTTTGGTAACCACATTCTAAACGTGCATTCTTTAACCAAAAGATTGTATTCATGCCATTCATCCCTTCTTGTAATAGACATTCAATTTGCCTTCAAAGCAGATTCACAGTTGAGTCCACCGTAAACCAAATTTCCATTGACGATAACCGCAGCACGCCTTGATCTTCTAGCAACTGCCTCGGCAGAGCATGATGCATCTACTAATACCATACTTGCATCATCTCCAACATTCGGCCATAAACGATTTCCTTCATCGTCTAGTGTCTTAACCCCGCCCGTAATGAATTGGAGGGATTGAGTCAATGCATACTCATCCTTCCAGTTGTACCTCTCAGCTAATCTACCTGCCTTTTCAAGCATATCTCCTGTACCGAATGGAGACCAGGAGTCATAAAAACCATCACATCCAAGAGCTACGTGTACACCCTTTTCATGAAGTAAATCAATGGGGGGAATTACCCGGTTTATCGGAACAGTAGACATGATGGCTATTCCTAAGTTTGATAAAATACTAGCCAGATCATTTGATTCTTCAATAGGGACATCCCCAATTGCAAATGCATGACTAACAGCCACTCTGTTTTTCCACCCTGCTTCTTCGATTAAAGAAGCCAGTTTCTTGATTGTATAAAATCCAAGATGCCCTGGATCATGTATATGGATATCAATATCTGCATCAAACTCAACAGCTAAATCCACCATTTCATATAGTGAAGCCTCTATATTATTATCAACTCCACCAGGATCTAAGCCTCCCACTAAGGACGCTCCTTCTTTCATCGCCTGTCTCATTAATGCAGTTGAATTTGTTCTTAGCAGTCCATGTTGGGGAAAAGCCACTATCTCGTGTGTCATTTTCCCTTTAAAACTCTCTAGTGCTTTCTGAATTTCTTCTAAATTCTTCAAACCAATGTATGGGTCAATATTAACATGAGTTCTGACATGTGTGGCGCCACCTTTTAACAGAAGATGAAGCATCTGCTCAGCTCGGTGTTGCCCTGTTTCGGCGAGTTCAGCGAGCTCTACCGCTTCTAAGTTTAAGCGCTCCATTAAATTCGGAACCGGAGTGCATGATTTCCATGGCAGTCCTAAATAGGTCTTGTCAAGATGGTTATGCATTTCTTTAAAAGCAGGAAGTGCAAGTAAATTTCTTGCGTCTTGAACTGGTAAATGAGTTTGCAAAGGAACATTAGCCGATTGAATTTCCTTAATGATCCCGTCATTTATAAAGATATTGTATAGGGCAGTCTTTGTTCCATCAATTCTTTCATTCTCAAATACATATCCGCTATCAAGTGTAACGTTAGTAAGCCAGTACGCTTTATACATTAAATCACTCTCTTTAATAGAAGATTAGACACCTGTCGTCTCAAAAGATGAAATAGATCCACTTACAACATTACCTCTAAAGATGACAGCGGCACGTTTTGACCTTCTAGCCACCGCTTCTGCTGAACAGCTGGCTTCAACCAGAACTATATTCGCTTCATCCCCAATATTAGGCCATGTCTTGACTCCTTCTTGGTTTAATGGAGTCTTTCCTCCTGTAATGAATTGTAGGCTACTAGCTAAAGATCTTTCGTCAATCATGCGAAATCTCTCTGCAAGGCGACCGACCTTTTCAAGATTGTCCCCGATACCAAAAGGTGTCCAATGATCAGTAATGCTATCATTACCCAATTCAACTTTTACGCCTTTTTCATGTAACAGAGGGATTGGGATCGTTCTGAAAATAGGCACTGTGGATGTAATGGATATTCCTAATTCCGAAAACCTTTCGGCTATACTCGTTGCCTCTGAAACTGAAAGATCGGCCAAACCGCTGGCGTGGCTCACAGTTACTCTTCCTTGCCATCCTGCGTCTTCCGTTATGGAAGCAAGGCGTTGCATAGTAAAGAGTCCAAGCTGATCTGGATCATGTAAATGAACATCAATATCGGAATTCGATTCAACGGCAATATCCATGATTGTTTCAAGAGACCGTTCTATATTTTCATCAATGGAGGCAGGGTCCACTCCACCTACAAGATTCGCCCCATTCTTCATGGCCTCCCTAATTAGCCCTACGGAGTTGCTGCGTAATAGTCCATGCTGTGGAAATGCGACTATTTCATGAGTTAATTTATCTTTATATCCTTCTAACGCTTGTAATGTAGCCTCTAAATTTTTCAAGCCTATAACGGGGTCTACATTACAATGGGTGCGTATATGAGTAGATCCGAAGTCCAATAATAAATCCAACATTTTTTCTGCTCTTTCTTTGGCAGTAGGTAATAATTTAGGAAGTAATACCTGTTCTTCTTCTATCCGGGTTTTCACACCATTAATTGCTGGCATACAAGCCTTCCAAGGACCACCATAGTAAGTTTTATCAATATGAATATGCATTTCTTTAAACGAAGGGACCATCAGAAGGCCACGAACATCATATTGTGGGTTTTGATCTGTTATAGATTCCTTTGCTAAAATAATAGAAGAAATTTTTCCGCTTTCAATCCTAACGTGGTAATTTCCGGTTGCGGTACCAGTAATCGTTTCATTTTCATTATAAGTAAATCCATTTTCCAAACGTACATTCGTTAACCAATACGATTGTGACATTAAACTCACCCTTCCACTCCAGATTGAACATGCATCTATTTCATTATAATTCTAAAGGACATTTTATAAATTCAGGATTTTTACTCATTTTTATGTTATTTTTACTTTTTCATCTCCAACGAAAAAGCTCATCCTGGACTGGATGAACTTTTTCTTCATATATTATTATCACTTTAATGTTATGTCATTAATCTCTAGATAGCCTGAAGGACTGATTGAAAACCCTTTTACTTCTTTCGAGACTGCGGCAACATTTTCAATGACCCTTACAGGAATATATGGGGTATCACTCAGCTCAATCTCTTGTGCCTCTGCGTATAGATCTTTGCGTTTTTCCTCCTCTTTTTCTTTACGGGCAGCATCTATTAAATTATCAACCTTTGGATTGCTGTAAAAGAAGGTATTTCCAGCCGCGCCCTGTGAATCCGTATGAAAAAGATTATATTGATTATAATCAGCATCTCCCGTTGCATTTCTCCAACTGATTATAAACATTTCCGATTGCCCTTTATTTACTTGTTCAACGAACGAACCGTACTCCATGACCTGAACCTTCAAGTGAATCCCGATACCTTTTAACTGGGATTGAAGTACTTCTGCCAAATTAACTCTCTCTTTACTATCCATTGTTAGAATAGTTGCATCAAGACCTTTAGAATAACCAGCATCAGCCATCAATTTCTTGGCTTCTTTAAGATTGTAATCATAGGTTTTTAGATCAGCGTCGTACCCGAATACCTTAGATCCCATTAAGGAATTTGCCTTTACACCAACATTATTAAAGACACCCTTAATAATGGAATCCATTTCAATGGCATGGGCTATAGCTTTACGGACACGGACATCATTAAACGGTTCTTTATTGACATTAAATCCTATATATTCGGTACCATACCCTTCATTGCGGTAAACATCCATAGCCGCTGAGGATTCTACCTGGTCCATGACAGCTACAGGAAGAGGTTCTGCAATATGCGCTTCTCCCGTTTCTATCATGGATATTCTTGTAGAGTCTTCTGGGACAACCTTGAAGATAACTTTGTCCACCTTTGGCTTGTCTCCCCAATAATTTTTGTTTTTCGTCAATGTAATTTCTTGGCCTGGTGACCATGAATCAAAAACAAAAGGACCGGTCCCATTGGGTTCTTGGATAATTTTCTTTCCATACTTTTCAATAGTTTTTGGACTTATAATCCCTCCTTCATGATTCGCTAAGATAGAAAGCAGTGGGGAAAAAGGTTCCTTTAGAATGAATTGCACGGTATATTCATCAACTGGTTTCACTTCTTTTACCATATCGAATACTACGGCTCTAGGAGAAGCAACATTCGGATCTAATAGTCTGTCAAACGTCTTTTTTACTGCATCCGCATTAAATGGTGTGCCATCATGAAACTTCACATCATGTCTAAGCTTAAATTCCCAGGTTGTGTCATTTATCTGGTTCCATTTTTCTGCTAGCATAGGCTGTATCTCACTATTTTTATCTCGTTGCACAAGCCCTTCATAGATTTTATGGTGAGTAACACTAGCGGCATTAATCGTGGACATAAATTGCTGATCCAAATTCTCAGCATCTGATAAACGAGCAATAACTAAGGTTCCCCCTTCCTTTGATGCTTTGTTCGGATCACTTGCTTTTGTGCTTACGTCATGATTAGAAGAACAGCCAGTAATTACGATAGCCACAATTATGACTAGAAAAAAATTCCTTATACCTCGTTTTAACCCCATGGACTTCGACCTCCTGCTTTTATTTTGTTTCCGTGACCATTTATCTAATTATAGGAAATATTCAGAAAATTTATTTTGAAAATCTTTACTATATTTTTCATTTTCTTTACTTGTTTTTAATAAAATAATGTTCATGCTTCTGTATGATCTATCGATTCTACAACCTTAAACGACGGCTGAAACAATTCCTTCTCTGAAAGCTGCTGATAATCTCTTTCCATATATCCTCTTCTCATCTTGTTAAAATATTTTTGTCCCTTGTCTTTGATTACTTCCATATCAAGATTAGGTATATTTTGATTTTCCATGACTATCCTGCCATTAATGATAGATAATTTAACGTCTCTTCCAGATCCACTAACGAACATGGTTCGAATGGGATCATCTATTACACCCATATGAAAACTGTCTAAGTCAATCGCAATAATATCTGCTTTTGCACCTACAGCAATACGGCCGAGATCGTTCCTCCCAAGGAAAGCAGCCGCACCAAGAGTGGCTGACCGAAAGAGATCGGCATACGTAGAGCCTTCAACCTCTTTTTCCACCAGCCGTGAGAGCATACTCCCTGTCCTAACATTCTGAAACATATCTGGAGGGAAGGTATCCGTTCCAAGCGCTATATTTATTCCTGACCTTTTATATTTTGCAAAGGATTCTAAAGCTGAACCATGCCTCCCGATAATTAGAGGGCAATGAATCACTGTTGTATTTGTTTCTTTTAGAAGCGCTAAGTCATCACCCTTGCCGTATCTCGCTTCACTATATCCTGACACAAAATGGGCATGCGGTATCCCTGTTCTTGGACCCAGAAAACCAAGATCGTACAAATACCTAATAGGTGTTACACCATGTTCTTCCAATATGGTGTTGAACTCAAAACTTCCTTGTGCAGCATGAAGCTTTATGGGAACCCCTAATTTTTCACTGTAATACTTTGTCTGAAGCAAATTATCTTCAGTTTGAGACTCGATACGTTCTGGGGCAAGCATCCCTCTAACCAATCCTTCAAAGGCTCCATCAAGTTTTTCTACAAACTCTACAGCTCTCTGTAATCCAGCTTCCCCCGCTTTTTCATCCCAGTGTAGTTTTATATTTCCATCAGGCTGGACGACTCTAATCCCAGATTGATAACTGGGTCCTAGGTAAATTCTTAACCCTAAGCTAGCCGCATGTTTCGCTGCAGATGCTAATTCTTCATAGGTTTCAGCCCAGCCTTTATAAAAAACAGAAGTTATAGGCATGGCTGTTGTTACCCCATGAAGAATGAGCTGTGAATAAGCATATAAAGATTTAAAGGACTCTTCTTCCTCGGTCATTAATTCATGATGTCCCCTTTCTATATATTGCTCTGACCAGAGAAGGTTTTTCTGTCTATTAGAACCAGCTTCTAAATGTAAAATATCATGGTCAATGTCCCCTAATGCATTTAAATCTATAAACCCAGGACTAATGATAGCATTACCAGCGTCTATCACCTCATCTACTTCTTCAGTATAATTTTTTCCAACATACACAATCGTGTCTTTTTCATAAACAATCTCCGCATTTTCCAAAATGACATGGTCGCACCCATCATAACCAATTACGTATCTTCCTTTAAGTTTGATTTTCATCTTATTCTCCTTTCCACATAGCAGCAGTGTTTTCTCATTCGTCATATCTCTTTTCATCTACATATGCACGGGCATTTCCCCAGAAATATTTCGTCGGCTGCATATATTTTTCGAGTCCAGCACGCTTTATCGTTGAAAACGCCTCTTCATTTGCCTCATTTAGTACTGTACTTTCATGAACTGTTCGTACATTTCGCCCTTCCATAATTAATTTGCCGTCGACAATGACATGCTCCACATCATTCGCCACTGCTTGAAATACAAGTCTATGAACATGCATGAATTCTGGAGTCAGATGCGGCTGATGCAGATTGACTGTGATAACATCCGCTTTTTTCCCAATCTCGAGGGAGCCTATTTCATCATCCCAGCCAATGCATTTCGCTGCATCTATCGTAATCATTTCTAATAGCTTGCCAGGGGGTAAATAATAATAGTCTCTAAGTGCTGCTTGGTGAACAAACTGTGTTTTCCTCATTGCCTGAAACATATCAAAACTTGTAGAAGGGGAAGTCCCATCTGTAGAGATTGCTACAGTTGCACCCATTTCTAATAATTCAGTTATGGGGGTACGTGCATGAACCTGCCCAAATCCAGGAGATGCACTAACATTAGTACCTGTTTCTGCAAGTATCCTTGCCTCGTCAAAGGAAATACCGCGACAATGCTGTAAATGGACATCGGGACCCAACAAGGCATTTTCCTTATCCTGTATCGCTAAATGAATCATTCCACCAAAGGCATCAGAGTGTATCCTTGTGTCATATTTCCTGGCAATTTCTCTAATTTTTTTCGCTTGATAAAGATCATGATTATTTAACCCATAAAGCCTGTCAGGAGATGTGGGATTGGAGGGATCAACGGACGTAACAATGACAAATGGTGTAATAAAGGCTCTCGTCCGGTCTTCATTTGCATGATTCAGCGCTTCAATTACAGCTTCTGCCCCCAGTAATACTTCTTCATAGGAAACTTCCTTTACAATTCTTTTTCCGTCAATCCATCGGCTGAATGAATGAGGCCATGGAGGGTTGCAAGGACCTGTGCAGACAACCTCTCTAACACCTACTTCAGCGTACGCTTTCGCATGATTTATTGCGAAAATTGGATCATCGGATCGTGGCATGGAGCCTAAAACACTTACACCTGTTGTCACGCCAGCCTTTAATCTCTCTAGAGAGGAGAGTTTTCCTTCGTAGTACCAAAAGTCATCTGTTACAAAATGTTTATACGTGTTTGTCATAATAGGCATCCAAAAATCAATATTCTCCATAGCAATTGTTTTAAACATAGAATGTCCCCCATGACCATGAACATCTATTAATCCAGGCAATATACATTGATGGCTACAATCAATAACTTTTTTTGCCTCATACTTCGATTTCAGTTTTTCTGTTAAATCAACGTCTAAAATTCTTCCTTGGTTTATGGCGATGGCGCCATCTTGAAGAATTCGTCTATTTTGATCCATGGTTATCACAGTCCCATGAATGAGAAGCAAATCAATCATATTTTCCCTCCTAATTGAGAAGACAGCATAACGGCCGTATGCTGTCTGCCCTTTTTGATAAATTCTCTACTGCACAGTTATGTCATCAAGCATTAAATAATTTGCTGGATTCAGCCAAAGTCCTTTAACAGTTTCTCCATAAACGGCAAGATGTTCATAGTTACGGATTGGAACATATGGCACTTCTTCTCTTTCAATTTCTTGTGCTTTCGAATATAGTTCCTTACGTTTATCTCCATCTGATTCTTTACGTGCTGTTTCAATCAATTTATCCACTTCAGGATTACTGTAGAATGAACTATTTCCAGCAGCACCTTGGGATTTGCTATCAAAAAGATTGAATTGATTATAATCTCCATCTCCCGTAGCATTGCCCCAACCACCTATTGAAACCTGATGTTCACCTTTAGCAGTCGCGTCAATATAAGCCCCATATTCAAGAACTTGAATTTTGACCTTAATTCCAATTCCTTTTAACTGGGATTGAATTACCTCTGCCATATTTATTCTTTCCTTACGATCACTCGTTGTTAATGTAATCTCCAAGCCATCCTTAATTCCGGCTTCCTTCAACAGCTTTTTCGATTCATTTATATCATAGTCGTATCCTTTTATATCTGGATCATAACCGAAAACCTTCGGGCTCATTGTGGAATTTGCCTTCGTACCAACATCGTTATAAACGCCTTTAATAATAGAGTCAACCTCGATCGCATGCGCGACCGCTTTACGAACACGTACATCATCGAATGGCTTATTCTTAACATTAAAGCTTAGGTATTCAACAGCAAGTCCATCTGTGCGATATAAATCCATTGTGTCTGATGCTTCAATCCTATCAATCTCAGTCACGGGTACTTGATCAGTTACATGTGCTTCACCTGTTTCAACCATCGCAATTCTCGTAGCATCTTCAGGGACAACCTTGAATACTACCCCATCAATCTTAGGTTTATCTCCCCAATAGTCCTTATTTTTTGATAGTGTAATCTCTTCTCCCGACTTCCAAGATTTAAAAACAAATGGTCCTGTTCCAACAGGATTTTGGCCTAGCTTGTCACTATTTTCTGTAATGGCTTTTGGACTTAAAATGCTACCTTCATTACTTACTAATATGGACAATAGTGGAGCATAAGGGTATTTCAGTTTAAATTGTACAGTCGTTTCATCAACTACTTTGATTTCTTTGATCATTTCCAATTTACCCGCTTGAGGAGAAGATGTTTTTGGATCTAGTAATCTGTCAAAGTTAGTTTTTACCGCTTCAGCATTGAATGGTGCTCCATCATGGAATTTCACTCCCTCACGCAGTTTAAACTCCCACGTTACATCATCGAGCTGTTTCCATTCTTTTGCGAGCAGAGGTTGTGGTTCCATGTTTTTGTCGGGAACAACCAATGTTTCATAAACCTTTTCATATACAACATTTGCTGAAGGAATGTCTGTAATGAAATGAGGGTCTAGGGTAGTCGCGTCAGATAGCCGGGCGACGACTAGTGTTCCCCCTTCTTTCGCTTCTCTTTCTGGTTCCTTGCTGCTGGTTTGATCTGATGTACATCCAGATAAAACCGATGAAATACCTAATAACGATGCAAATAGTAATCCAACCATACCTTTTCTCATTATTTTTCCTCCCTTTCATACTTGCTTTTGTTTTCCAAGCAACTTTTTTCTATTAGTACATTGGGCATAATCAAATTATAAAAAAAAACAAAATTTTATATTTTCAGAATCTTTACTCATTTTTTTATTATCTTTACTGCTTTTCCGCATCATATTTACTTCAATACCTATTTTGAATAAATTTAATGAAAGAAAAGGAGGAGTTGCCATGAAGCCAGAGGTCGTTATAAATAATACCGAATTAAATCTAAACAACAAAAAATCTTCAAAACTAAAACACTGGAAAGCCTTTTATAAAAAGTTTAAGAGAAATAAATTGGCATTGATAGGCGGGTACATCGTACTTTTTTATATTTTATTAGCCATTTTTGCACCTTTAATTTCACCACAGGATCCCTATGAAATTGATTTAGTCAACAAACTCCAGACACCCTCAGCAGATCATTGGATGGGAACAGATGATAAGGGAAGAGATATTTTAAGCAGATTATTATATGGAACCCGTCTTTCATTATCTGTTGGATTTGTCTCTGTGTTCTTCGGGGCGTTTATTGGCATACTCTTAGGATTAACAGCAGGCTATTATGGAAAATGGATTGATACCGTCATTATGAGGATTGTTGATGTTCTACTTGCTTTCCCAGGAATATTGCTTGCCCTTGCAATTATAAGTGCTCTAGGGCCAAGTTTAATTAACGTAATGGTAGCAGTTGGTGTCTTTTCAATTCCTATGTTTGCACGTATTGTACGGGGTTCCACACTTTCAGTCAGGAAGCTTGAATATATTGATGCCATTCGTGCATTAGGTGCCACTGACTTCACGATTATTTTCAAACACATTTTCCCTAATATTCTTTCACCTGTCATCGTTCAAGCTACATTACGTCTAGCTACAGCCATTCTATCGGCAGCCGGCTTGTCATTCCTAGGACTAGGAGCTCAGCCTCCTTCACCAGAATGGGGAGCCATGTTAAGCAGCGGACGAGATTATTTATTCAGTGCCCCTCACATCGCTTTATTTCCAGGAATCGCCATATCAACACTTGTACTCGGATTCAACGTATTCGGTGATGGACTAAGAGATGCCCTAGACCCAAGAATGAAAAAATAAGGAGGAGAGAAAATGTTTGTATTTATTGTCCGGCGAATTTTGCAAACCATACCGGTATTACTAGGAGTAAGTCTTGTGGTTTTTCTCATCATGCAGATGGTTCCCGGAGACCCGGCAACCCTGCTTGCAGGTGAAGGAGCAACTAAAGAAACGATAGAAATGATTCGACATCAGCTTGGCTTGGATCGTCCAATCCTCTATCAGTACTTTGACTATGTAATCCATGCTGTACAAGGTGATTTTGGAGAATCACTTCGTAGTAGCCGCCCTGTTTTGGACGAGATTTTGGTCCGCTTGCCAATCACCCTAGAACTTGCCCTTGCAAGTATTTTTATAACCGTTGTCCTTGGAATGGTGGCGGGAATTATCTCAGCCACTAAGCAATACTCAGCAGCTGACATTTCTATCATGATCGTTGCTTTATTAGGAATCTCTTTACCTAGTTTTTGGTTAGGTCTGATGCTTATCTACTTTTTTTCCGTTAATCTTCAGTGGTTTCCTGTTTCAGGTTGGGGAACTATTAATCACATGATTCTCCCAGCTATTACCCTCGGGGCGGGAGGAGCTGCAATTGTAGCCAGAATGACAAGGTCAAGTATGCTCGAAGTTGTTCGTCAAGACTATATTCGTACAGCAAAAGCCAAGGGATTAAAAGAGCATGTAATTATATATAAGCACGGTCTAAAAAATGCGCTTATCCCTGTTATTACAGTCGTTGGTCTTCAGTTCGGTGCGCTCCTTGGCGGTACCGTATTAACAGAGTCCGTATTTGCCATCAATGGACTTGGTAGGTTAATAGTTGATGCCATTAGAACGAGAGATTTACCAATGGTACAAGGCGGGGTCCTTATTGCATCTGTTATCTTTGTATTTATGAATCTAGCTGTAGATGTCCTCTATCGATACTTTAACAAGCGAATAGACTTAAATTAGGGAGGTACTAAGATGAAACAGTTTGAAGAAAAAATACTGGAAGTTAAAAATCTGCAGACCTACTTTTTTACTGATGAAGGAACGAGTAAAGCAGTTAATGGAATTAGTTTCACCCTTAACAAAGGGGAAACTCTTGGAATTGTAGGGGAATCTGGGAGTGGTAAAAGTATTACTTCCTTATCACTATTAAGGTTAATCCAATCCCCTCCCGGAAAAATTACCGGGGGCAGCATCCTTTTTAAAGGTGAGGATCTACTTACAAAGACTGAAAAACAGATGCGATCCATACGTGGTAATGAGATTTCTATGATTTTTCAGGAACCAATGACTTCATTAAATCCCGTTTATTCAGCGGGTGAACAAATTGCAGAAGCTATAAGACTTCATCAAAAGCTAGGAAAAAAAGAAGCTTGGAACAAAGCAGTTGACATGCTTCGGCTTGTCGGAATCCCCTCTCCTGAAAAAAGGGCAAAACAGGAGCCGCATGAACTAAGCGGCGGAATGAGACAAAGGGTCATGATTGCAATGGCACTTGCATGCCACCCTGAGGTATTAATAGCGGATGAACCTACAACAGCCCTTGATGTGACGATTCAAGCCCAAATTTTAGAGCTAATAAAAACCCTGCAAAAGGATTTCGGTACGGCTGTCATTTTGATTACTCATGATTTAGGGGTCGTATATGAAACATGCGACCGAGTAGCTGTCATGTACGCAGGAAAAATTGTTGAATACACACTGGCAAAAGAGATATTCACAAATCCTAAACATCCATACACGATTGGTTTATTGAACTCCCTACCACGTCTCGACATGGACCAGGAAGAATTGACTACCATACCTGGGACTGTTCCAAGTCCATACAATATGCCCAAAGGCTGCAGCTTTGCACCCCGTTGTGCACATGCAAAGAAAATTTGTGAACAGGCCGTACCAGATCTTCAAACAACCGGCCCAAGTACCCAGGTCAGCTGTTGGATGTTTACCCCCCAATGGGAGAAAGAATATGACGCTCAAGAGAAAGTAGGGGTTTAATAATGGTATTACCAGTTGTAGAGAAAAAGGTTCTGCTAAAAGTAAATCAATTGAAACAATATTTCCCAATTAAGGGTGGGTTTTTCGGGAGAACTATTAATCATGTAAAAGCTGTTGACGACATTAGCTTTAATATCTATCAGGGAGAAACCTTGAGTATAGTTGGTGAATCTGGCTGTGGTAAATCGACAACTGGACGGGCCATTCTTCGATTAGATGAACCTACAAGTGGGAGTATACACTTTCAGGATAAGGATTTACTAAGTTTAGGAAAAAAAGAAATGAGGAGTACAAGGAAGGATTTGCAAGTTATTTTTCAGGATCCATTTGCCTCCCTTAATCCTAGACAGACTATAGGACAAATTCTCGGAGAAGCCTTATCCATACAAAATGTAGTACCTAAAGAAAACCGAAAGAGCAGAATTGAAGAATTATTAGGCCATGTCGGCTTGAGACCAGAATCTATGGAAAGATACCCACACGAATTTAGCGGGGGCCAACGGCAGAGAATCGGTATTGCGCGGGCACTTGCAGTAGATCCAAAATTGATCATTTGTGACGAAGCTGTATCTGCACTTGATGTCTCTATTCAAGCGCAAGTACTAAATTTATTAAAATCATTACAACGACAATTCGATCTTACCTTTCTTTTTATTTCACATGATTTAGGTGTGGTTAGACATATCTCGGATCGTGTAATGGTCATGTACCTAGGAAAGATAGTCGAAATTGCTGACAAAAAGTCCATTTTTGAACAGCCGCAGCACCCATATACACGGGCATTACTATCTGCTATCCCAGTTCCAAATCCAGTGCAAGAAAGAGAACGAATTCTATTAACGGGTGATGTCCCCTCACCTATTGATCCTCCAAGCGGCTGCCGCTTTCATACACGGTGTCCTTTTGCTATAGATATCTGCAAATCACAGCTACCTGAATTAAAGATTTCTGCCCAAAATCATCAAGTCGCTTGTCACATCGTGTCATAAATTGTAATAGATTTCCGAAGGAGTCTTTAGTAAGATACTAATAAGCAGAATTATTAAAGTTATATAAAAATATTATCATTAGAGGTTCATAATGCTTAGTTACGAGGGATTTACATTATTAATCATGCTTTTTATTTTAGCTCCTATCATGGGAGCTATTGCTCTTTTATTTCTGTTTGTATTTGAGAAGAGAATTGATCTTCTTGAAAATAAAAACAAAGAGATACGGCTGGAACAAGCACTCCAAGAAGCCCAATATAATAAATTAAACCAGCAAATTCAGCCTCACTTTTTGTTTAATACACTAAATGTCATATTAAGCTTGGCACGTTTAAACAGAACGACAGAATTGATACGTGCCCTAGAGGCATTTTCGCAATTCTTAAAATTCAAGTATAAAGCATCTGAACCATTAATTCCCCTAGCTCAAGAAATTCAGTATACTCAGCATTATCTAGATATTCAAAGTCTTCGCTTTGGTGATCGGCTTAAGATAGATATGGAGTGCCCCGACCAATTATTAATTGCACTAGTTCCACCCTTCATTCTGCAGACTTTAGTTGAGAATTCGTTTAAACACGGTTTAGAAAAAAAAGTGGGAGAAGCACTTCTTAGTATCCGATTCTATCAGGATTCCCAGACGATATATTTAGAAGTAATAGATAATGGTTTAATGGTAAAAGCCACTTCCTTTACAGAGAAAGGCGGTCATGGCTTAGACAATATCCAAAAACGTTTAGATTTGTACTTTAGTAACCGTGCACAAATAATTATTTCTTCTAATGAGTCAGGAACAAGGGTAAAGGTAGTTTGGCCACTGGTTTATGATAAGAGAGTTGAGGAGGGAGCTTCGGAATGAATGTTTTATTAGTTGATGACGAACCATTAGAACTTGAACAAATGGAATATATGATTCAGTCTATATACCCTTTTTGGAAGTTTCACAAAGCCGCTGATGCCTGTCAAGCACTTACCATCAACCAAAATTTCAAAATAAACCTCGCTTTTTTAGATATTAATCTACCTGGGCGATCCGGTCTTGAATTTGGTGAAGACCTGAGGGCGGTAAACAAAGAAGTAGAAATAATAATGGTTACAGCACATCAAAGTTTCGATTATGCCCAACAATCCATAAGAATAGGAGTGGTTGATTATTTAACGAAACCTGTAATTGAAAGTGATTTGCATAAAGTTCTATCTAAGTATAAAAAACAAGACTCATCTCATGATTATTCAAGCCTAATTCATAATTCGCTTTCATTTATTCATGACAATTTTGCTGAAAAAATCTCTCTTTCCGACATTGCTCGTGAAGTACATACAAACCCGACCTATTTGAGTAGGAAATTTCACGAAGAAGTCGGCGCTTCTTTTACAGAATATTTAATACATTATAGAATACAAGCCGCTAAACGATTTTTAACCAATAACACGAGTTGGAACATATCAGACGTTGCTGAAAACTCAGGTTTTAATAGTCAACATTATTTCAGCACTATATTCCGTAAGACAGAAGGAATAACGCCAAAAGAGTTCCGTGAGAAAGGAAAATAAACATTGCGTCCTCGTTCATTTCAAGAATACGTACAAGGCCCTATTCAAATTGGGATGGGCTTAGGAATTATCTCCCTCCTGGCACGTTGGGTGACAGGAACCACGATATTATCCTCTCCTGAGTCCATGGTAAAGTATGGAGTTTTCGGAGGAATTGGCTATGCTCTAATGGGAGCTATTGCTCTATTTATGTTCAGTTTTATAGGGCGGAGAGTTCGACAGGATTTCCCTGTGGGATTGACTATGGGAGACTATTTAAAAACCAGACTTCATCCCCTTGGATATTGGATATTGATAGTGATTCTGGTATTAACTAGTTTACACACTTTATTCATTCAGGGAATGGCAGCGTCTACCCTTTGTCAATTTCTTTTTGATACGCCACTTTATGTAGGGTTGTTCTTCTTTTTCTGTTTTTGTGTTCTTTTTGCTGGATTCGGCGGGTTAAAATTTATTCACGGAATCGCATCTTTTCAAGTCATTTCTATGTTTGCCGCCGCTATCTTAATTCCATTATACTTTTTCGTCAAGGAAGGGATTCAACCTGTTTATGATGGGATCCGTCTATATCACCCATATATGCTAGTAATCAATAAGTATGATTTATGGAATTTTATTTTTGCAGGGCTTCTAGTAGGGTTCGGTCAGTTTTTCTTTGACCTCACATCATGGCATCGTCTATTTATGATAGAAATAAAAAAAGTCCCCTTAACATTTTCCTTATCTGGTCTTATATGGATTACATTCCCATTATCCTTTTCATCTCTTTTTATCATGGTTATCTTTACAGGTGGGTTCACTGATATACATTCTATTTTAGTTGGATTAGCTAACAAGATTACGACACCTTTCATTTTTATTCTTTTCATATTATGTGCATTTAGTGCAATCACCTCCACATTTGGTGCCTGTCTACATTCATTAATAAGCTTAATTGTGGCCAATATTTTAGAACCTTTCCAAACTAAAAAAAGTGACCAGCAAAAAATAAGAATGGCCTATCTTCTATCAATCTTGATTGGAGGAATGGTTTTTGTTGCTACACTCTTCAATTCTCCAACCTTATTAGAGCTTTTATTTTATTCTGGAAATATATATTCAGCATTGCTAGCACCATTTCTAGCAATAGTATTTAGTAAAGGGCAAGTTGCGAATTTCATTCCAATAAGCGCAGTATTAGCTATAGTTATCTCATACATTATTCAACCTTACGTAAGTGATTTTCAAAGCATTTGGTTTAGTGGGTTAGCTTCATTTACCATTATAGTGATTTGTACGATTCTTTCGTTCATTAAGACTAAATGGAGATTTTTTAAAACTAAACTGAACTAATTACGGAGTAAGATTTATCGGATTTAGTGCAATATTTAAAGAACGTCTAAATACTACCAACCCCATTCATGTACATTACGCTGTTCCGTACATGAATGGGGTTTCTCTATTAATCTCGTAAAAAGTAACGAAAACGATTATCTTAGCTTTCCAACTTTTTGAAATACCGATATACCTTATCTAGTTTTTTTGTTTGTTTTCCATTTGAACTTTCCATATTACCAAATTCAAAAAACTTCACTTTTTTGATACCCACAAAATTAAATAAGGCTTTTTTCATCAATATTTTATGCGCATTATTCAACCAGAGAAGTGGATATTTTGTGGGTCCCTTCATAGTGGAAACACATACAACTGACTTTCCTTTTAAAAGTCCTTCTGGTAGAAGTCCCTTCTTATCCCTGTAGGCAAAATTTGCAGCAAATAATTGATCAATATATCCCATAAGCATTGCGGGAGGTCTCCCCCACCAGATTGGATAGACAAAGACAATCTTGTCAGCCCAAGTAATTTGATTTCTATATTTTTCAAGGTGAGGATCACGGTGCATATCACGCCTTCGTTTATGCTCATTGAACACTAGGAGTGGATTAAAGCCCTCTTCATATAAATCTAAGACCTGCAACTCCTTTATGTTAGGGTTCTCATTACTACCTTTGATGATTTTCTGTAAAAACGCATAACTTAAACTTTTGTGATTAGGATATGTGTAAATGACTAGCATGTTCATGACGCACCCCCTATTTACTTATCATTTGATAATAAAATTATAACACTCACAGATTTTTATTGTCAAATGATAATTGTATTATGATAATATTTTTGTTATCTTCTCAGTAAGAGGTGAAAGTTATGGACAAAAAAGCTCTTTTTGATAAATGGGTGTCATTTACAACTTCTGCTCATCAGGTGACACACGAATTAACACAAAATGCTAAATCTGATTCCATCACGCCAGTTCAATATAACATTCTTGAATATATAACTGTAAGTCAGCCTGTCACTCCAAGTGAAATCAGTGACTGTCAGCATATATCAATGCCAAACACGAGTCGTGAGCTGAAAAAATTAAGCGAAAAGAATTTAATCGAAAAATTAAGTGATTCCGAAGATCGACGAAAACAATATATTCGTCTCTCGAAAGAGGGGGAAACCATGATGAACGAAGCCTTTGCAATCGTAGAATCTCGTTTCCAAAGTCGATTGCAAAATGCTTCGAAAGAAGATTTAGAGGATATTGAGCGTGCCATGGATATTCTTCAAACAAAACTATTTTACTAATGGACATGTAGTACAGAAAAATGGCTCTCTCGATTGAAAGATAATCGTTTACAACTGATCATCTTTCAATCGAGGGAGCTCCTTTATGATCTCCAAACACTAGGCGGTTTTTATTCCAAAATCCATTTCATCTTCATTCACGCTTAATGAGGAGAATGTTCTAGGATCCTTCTTTTGTCTTTCAGCCTCACAAATTGACTTCTCTAATCCTTATAAATCAGGTACCGCAAAAGGTCCGGTAAGGTGTTGTTGACTCAGGCAGTGTGGAGTATTCAGCCTGTTCGGCGGAGTGCGCGTAAGGGTTTGAAAGAACATCTAAAAGCCGCTCCATCACGCTGTAGTCTCCTTTTTCCACTGCTGCTTCCAGTGCCTCTTCTACCCGGTGGTTTCGTGGGATAACCGCAGGATTGCTGTTTTGCATCAACTGATTCGAGGATGCTTTCGATTCCTTCTGCCTGCCTAGTCTCGCCTGCCAGAGCTCATGCCACTGAGCGAATTCAGGCGTCCCAAATAGGACAGTATCCTTCGGTGTATCAAAAGTTAATGTGCGGAAGGTATTGGTATAGTCTGCACCATGCTTCTTCATCATATTGAGGAGGTTATCAATAAGCGCTTCATCCTGTGACTCTTCGTTAAATAGCCCCAGTTTTGCTCTCATTCCCGCTAGCCAATTAGATTGATACAACTCATTAAAAACTGAAATCTTATCCTGGGCCAGTTTAACAGCCTGCTCCTGATCATCATGCAACAGCGGCAATAATGCTTCAGCAAATCGTGCAAGATTCCACCCGGCAATATAGGGCTGATTGCCATAAGCATATCGGCCTTGGGTATCAATGGAACTGAAAACCGTTGCCGGATCATAGGCATCCATGAAGGCGCAAGGACCATAGTCGATGGTTTCTCCGCTAATCGTCATGTTGTCAGTATTCATTACCCCATGAATGAAGCCGACCAGCTGCCATTGTGCAATAAGCTCAGCCTGTCGCTTGATCACTTCCTGAAATAGCGAAAGATAGCGGTTCTCATCTGCTTCAACGTCTGGATAATGACGCTTTATTGTATAGTCGGCAAGGGCCCGTAGTTCCTCAACCGTTCCCCATTTTGCAGCGAATTGAAAGGTTCCTACACGCAGATGACTTGCAGCCACACGGGTCATAATTGCACCAGGCAGCCCGGTTTCGCGGATTACTGATTCACCGGTTGTCACCACCGCCAGACTTCGGGTGGTAGGAATGCCGAGTCCATGCATCGCTTCGCTGATGATGTATTCGCGCAGCATCGGTCCAAGTGCAGCCCGGCCATCACCCCCGCGGGAGTATGGCGTTCTTCCAGGACCCTTCAGCTGGATATCGAATCTCCCGCCTTGAGGCAAGATCTGCTCGCCAAGAAGCACCGCCCGTCCGTCCCCTAACATGTTAAAATGCCCGAATTGATGCCCCGCGTATGCTTGAGCAAGAGGCGAAGCACCTTCTGGAATCCGATTTCCAGCAAACACCGCTACGCCATCTTCGCTTTGCAAGGCCTGAACGTCCAAACCAAGGGATGCTGCCAACTGTTCATTGAGAATGATCAACTCCGGTGAACTTACAGGAGTCGGGTTGGTACTGGTGAAAAATTTTTCCGGAAGACGGGAATAACTATTGTCTAAATTCCATCCTGTTTCATTACTTTTTGTCATAGTTTCTCCTTTTCTTCTTTTGTCTTTTTGTATAATGGTTCCTTCTCTCATAATTCAGTTATATACACGCCATTAAAATCAAGTGCAGTCCATTTTAATGTCTACTTCTGCCAATTTATTATACCGTTTCCACATAAAAATGGCTCTCTTTAAATATAGTTGATTGCCTGCCGCTGCTTGGGATTTCACGAAAACATCGGTATACTCTCACCATTATCTCTTCACACTGCTCCTAGAATTGAATTGAAGCAGGTACCCTTAATGGGTTCCTGCTTCTTCTCTTAAGAATATCTTAGTTGATTATAATTTCTACTTTTTTGTTTACCATCACATGTGATACGGTTCTCCGTATTGTGTCTAAATGAGGTTTTGAAAGCACTCATAATTAATTTACTTTAACTAAACATACTTTACTCTTGTTTCCAGACTTATCCTTTGCGAATACTGTTAAAGTAGCACCTTTCTTTTGCTTCGCAATTGTGATGCGAATATTGCCCTTTGTATCAACAGTACCTTTTTTCACATACTTGTTGCCATTATAAATATAGACTGTTGCGCCTTTTTCTGCTTTACCTGTCAGTATTTTTGTATTCGCTGTAACTTTATTTATCTTTGGCGTCGTTGGTGCAGTTTTATCGATGACTGTAACAGTCTTTGTTTTACTTATATTGTTTAATGGATCTTTTGCGTATACCGCAATTTTTATACCCGCTTTTTGTTTTGAAATTTTGATACTGTAGTTTCCTTTAATAGAAGCCTTCGCCGAGTTGATGATTGTTTGGCCCTTTTTCACATAAACTGTCGTATTCGGTGTCGCTTTTCCTTTAATTACTGTATGCGAATCCCAAATGGTACTCACTGTTGGTGTCGCTGGTTTGCCTTTAAAAATATTATTGATAGTAATTGATTTTGTTGCCAAATTACCAGCTGTATCTTCTACTGTGAATTTGTATTCACCTGATTTACTCACGACAAAGATGGTACTTGCGCCATTTAAAATCGTGCCGTCAGGTAATTGGATGTTTTTGATGCGCATGTTATCTGCTGTTTTCGCTACAATCGTTACATCTTTTTTCGTAGGTTCAGTTGTATTCGTGGATAATGTGATTGTTGGTTTGACTTTATCGATATTGCTAATTTTGATTGACTTTTTAATAACATTACCTAACACGTCTTCAATCTCGAATGTATAGGTTCCGTTGCCACTAACCGTATACACCGCTTTGTCTTTATAGACAATATCGTTATGTGGCAGTGTAATTGAGCGAATACCTAAATTATCATTCGCGTGAATTGTAATATCAATATTCCCATTCGTTAGTGATTTCGTGCTGGGTATTAATGTCGCAGTTGGTAGCTCTTCATCTACTACCGTTACTTCCATGCTATATTCTTTATCTGCTACCGCAGTGGATTCTTTACTTTTCGCAAGTACTTTCATCGTATATGTTCCTTGATGGCTTGGGCGCCATATAAGATTTGACGATGAACTAAATTTTTGAAGCACCCGTCCTTGCTTTGAGTTTCCTTCATACACTTCGAATTGATACAATGGCTCACGACCGCCAAATGCATTTGCTGTGAACGTATACGCTAATGGTGTTTTATTGCTATTCATTGCCATCGATAACTCCGCTACTGGTGCTACAGCTGTTGTAAATTGAATCGTATGATTTGTCGTAAGTGATTTCCCTGAATAATCAGCCAATGCATCTTTACCAATCGTTAACGTATATGTTGTATGATCTAGTAAATATTCTGGAGTAATCGTTAATTGATCCTTATTTAGCGCCACCCTCACATTGACATCCCCATTAGGGCTTTGTAGCGTAATTTTTTCTTTATCTTTTAGTATCATATTATGATTAAACAAAAGCTTAAACTCGCTATATGTCGGTATGTTTTTTGATTGATTTGTTAAATCTTTCAATATTAATTTTTCGCCTTTATCATATGTAGTAAAAGATTGCTGATCAACAGTAAACTGACCAGCGCCATAATCTTTAATAAACTCTAAGAAATGATTCCCTTGAACATCTGTATAAATAGCTATTAAACCATTTTTAAACAATAGCTTATCCGCAATAATATTACGCTTCAACGTATATACATATTCATTCGTATCATATGTATACACATGAATACCGCCATTGCGACTTGCCGCAAATGTGACATTGTCTTTCAGGCTAAACTCAAAATCGTTATATACTTCATCAAATGTAAATTTATTAAATAAATCTTGTGTTTTCTCTTTCGCTAAACTAAACACCGATGAAGCACTATATATTCTTTCGTCATCAGGAGAAATTTTCGCCTCCTTATTTAGTCGGAAATCTCCATGATAAGGTGAGTCATATATACTCGATATCACACCTTGATTGACATCGTGCGCTTCAATGTCTCTTGGAGATGAAGCCGAAGTAATCGTATATATTTTTGAAAGCGTGGGATTATAAGTAATTGTGGAACTTTGATAGCTGCTCGCACGAGAATTATTCTCTACTTCTTTTTTGTCCGCTAAAGAATAGACCTTAATATAAGAATGTTGACCCGAGCCAGATGTAACATACAAATAGCCATCCTTATCAACAATCACATCATAGGGATCTATCGTCACAGGCAACATCTCTTGAAATGAAAAATCATTTGCATCGACAATTGCCACACTACCATTATACGGACCGAAATTTGTCATACTATGCTTAAACTTCAGCTGTGTAACATAAAGTTTGTCATTATATACAGTTAATCTTTCTGCTATGTAAGGCAATTGCAACGTCTTTATTACACCAGTTTCATAGTTAACTGCATAAATCAATCTACTACCATTCTGCGTCATGTACACGACAGGTTCATTCGGATCTAACACTGTATCTAAAGGTTCAAATCCAAGATTGATTGCATCACTTGCTGCGTTTGCATGGTCTCTAAAATCAACAGTAATTAAAAAGCAAAAAACTACAAAACAAAATAAAATTATACGTATACTAGTCTTCAAAAAAACCCTCCTCATGCTGTATCTCAAATATTATATCATTTTCCAATATTAATAATCATTTCCTCATCAATTATATTTGCGTTCATATTATGTAAATGAAAAAACTGCACCTATTTATGGTACAGTTCTCCGTAACTATCTAAAATGCAATTTTCTCTATTCATTTTCCCCATATCGATTTTGCTTTCCCATCCAATCATTTGCTTCTCTCCACTTTAGCTTTTTTGCTGCAATCCAACTCACACCATTTTCAATTCCTTTTTCAGGCTGAAAATTATAGTCATCTGCCCAATAAAAATTGTCGTCACTTTTTAAAATAATGGCATCGCGGAAAATTGAGTCATAATTTTCTGGCGTCGGGATAATATGAATACCCGTTACACTTTCAAAAAGCAATTCAATTGCAGATGGATTGCTATACTGACGTTGAAATAACATTTTTATATTCGTATCTAATTCTCCAGGAACAGTCATGGAAAAATCTTTATTTACATAAGTTCCTGTCCACATATGCATTTCCCCCTCAAGCATCCATCATGAAAATAACCTAATCGCTCTAGCAAATCCTTGATATCCGATTCCTCTTTCAATTCAATCCAATTCATCTCTGTTGTCCTCCAATAAATTTTATCTTCTTATAATAATTCGTCATTAAAAGAAACCACTCCTTTTTATACAACAATTAAAAACCACCTGAAACGCTTTACTTCAAACGTTTTAGGTGGTTCTTTTATAAACCTCACTTACTTATGGTACGGTTCACTACGTTTCATTCTAAACAAAAAAACCTACCTATGATTCGGCAGGCCATGAATGGATTTTTACATTCTATTATCTTCCCAAACAAGTGAACAAAAACTTGGAACTCGAGTGGAGGCTTCATGATTTCAGCTATGCCGCCTTCACCTTTTTATAGTCCTCTCTTTTTCCTACTTTGGCTCCCACGTCCCCTCTCCACTCCAGGCTATACTCAATTCAGTATAGTCAGGCTGATAAAGGCAATGCCAAATATGCAGTACAGGCCGAGGGTAAGAGGCTGAGGAATAATAATGTATACCATCATGCTTACAATCACTAGCAGGATGCTAAAAGCATTTATTCTATCTCTCCACATACTCACCTTTGGTCAACTCCTTTTCTATTGCTTTTCAGTAGCAAGATAATCATTCAGAAACTCTTTTTTGTATAATCATATTCTTCCAGTTTCTCTTCAGAAATAAGGTGTAGCATCTCATCATAGTTCTGCTCGGAGAATCGTTTTACATATTCATCGAATACTTCTTAAGTGTTGCCTGATCGTTTTTAAGGAAATGCCACAAAAACACTCCTCCTAAGGTCAAAGCGGATATCAGCAAGAATAGTAGTCCTTTCTTCATCCTTCATGCCTCACTTAAAATGCTTGTGTACCTAATTTGTATTTTTTTCATTTTTCGTTAGTATGTCAGCGTCTGATAATTTATAATTATATGATTGAACTCACTAAACAGCCATGTAATGAAAATGATAAACCTATGAAAACAATCTAAATATTTAGACTTTTAAGGAGATAAGAAGTGAATGAGCATCAAAACTTTTAAGGTTGTATTGAGAACCATGCACAAAGGCCAACCTGAGGAATTCGCCTATGTCTTTGAAGGAAAAAGCCTCCTGATTGGCCGTGCCAGCCAACACTCCAAAGCTGATTTCAAGCTTTACAATGATTTCGTTTCCAGGGAACATTGCCAGATTTATATGAAGGAAGGAAAGCTTCTTATTGAGGATTTATCGAGCAAACATGGCACCTCAGTGAACCAGATGCCACTTGTGCCGGGGCAGCCTTGCCTAATTGAACCGGGGGATACCATTACTTTGATTAATGGAATGATTGAATTCATGATTTCCATCGACAACGATTTAACACAGGATTTCACTCCGTTGAACATCACTTTTCAACAAAACGTGGTTATTAAAGAGCATCTTCAGACTGTGATCATCAATGAAAAAGCTCCCATTAAAATGCCTTTAAAAGAATTTACTTGCTTTAAGTTGCTTTATGAGAATTTGGAGAACCTTATTTCAAAGGAAGAGATTGTCCGACATGTATGGCCCGAGAGAATTGGGGACCCCCAGCAAATTGTGTCGGCAGAAGAAATCGCTTCACTTCTGTACCGGGTACGAAAACGGGTAAATGGCCATTTCGCAATAAAAGCTGTAGTTCAAAAGGGATATTATATGGAATCCACCCTTTCAATCAACCTATCGGACCTGTAATGAACAATCATTCGAAACTCTAATAACAGGCATGAAAAAAAGCATTGCGAATAACAATGCTTTTTTTTTCATGCTTTTATTTCTTTGGTAAGTCTAAATTAGTGAATTGATCGACTGGAACAACCTCTTCGTCCATATCCATCACTTTCAGCACAACCCGGTCTCCTACATTCGTCAATACAATATCAGAGAGTGCACTGACTCCAGGATCCACTGAGAATCTTTTGGCATTGCCTTCTACAATTAAATAGAACACGTAGCCATTTGAGAGATTGGCATCGTTGATCCTTGTTACTTTCCCTTTGATTTCTTTCAGTTCAAATCCTTTTTGAGGTGTAACACCGCTGACTTTTCCTAATGAAGCTATTAGCTTTTTATAGTTCCGGAATGCTTCATCTTTTGTTTTCCCAAAAACCACTTGGGGATTATCGCTATTGGCATACACGATTGCTACCCCTTGAAACTTACTGCCCTTTGTAACGGGAATTACATAAGTGGGTGCACCGTATATCGTATAGAAAATTCCATTAGTGGCTTTCCACCCTGGATATTTAGACAAGAACTCGCTCGCATTGGCGTTGGATTTTGCTTCTTTTCCAGTTAGAACGGACGTAACGCCTTTATAGTATGTCATCTCACCGGTTTTAGCATTGAATACTCCGTAACCTACTAGAGTTTTGGAGTTTCCTTTTGATTTTGCTCTTGTAAAATCAACTACATATATTAATTCGCCTTTTTCGTTAAAAGTAACTTGCATATTATCCTCATTAGGAATCAAAACATCTTTCTTCGCTCCAATTAAGGACTGATTTCTCCACCCGTGAACATATTTCCCCCAGTATGTCCAATATTCCAGGGCTGTTTCTAAGGTAAATGTTCTATCAACCCATTTAGGTTCTTTTCCTAAAGGATAGTATTTTGTGTCGCCCGTTTCCGGATTCACTAATACCACTCCGTCCACAACAGACCCACTGCGGTATTTCAAATAATGTCCTACTGAAGCTACAAAGAAGGGCTTTCCATCTTCGTTTGGTTCTAGGTATGAATCATGTATGATTTTTTTCGGATATTCCTTACGAATCGTTCTTTCTAAATCATAATCAAGATACTGTGATGGAGCATACAACATTTTTCCTTTTACAGTACTTGCACCTTTATCTGTCGAAATGGCGGAAATTAGATTATAACCTGGCGTGTATTCGGCTTTCCCAGCTTTAAAAAATCCGTCCATTTCAATGGGTGAAGTATATGTTAATTCACCATTTATATTGGTTAGACGGTACTCGCCTTCAGTGAAATACGATGCGTTTGATATTTTATTAATAGCTGCATCGCCTTTTGCGTCTGCCATTTTTACTGTTACAAGCGGCATGGTTTTAATGTCTTGAACTTCTTCTAGCTTATTTTTCTTATCAACTTTTGCTAAATCATGAAGTTTCTCGGCAAATGTTAGGGGATAAAACAACATGATAACCCAAGCTGCGATCAAAGCGATTCCCAGCAAACTGTTGAAATGTACATTCCAAGGTGTTCTTGTTGAATGTTTCGCCCCCTCATTATTCCGATTGCGGCGGGGTATTGAAGACTCTTTTGCACTGTACATGTACATTCTTGAATCAAAAATAAGAATAAGTCCAAAAATAACGGCAAAATTTGAAAAGAATGCAGTCGCAGTAAGATCTAGTAAAATAATATCAATAACAAAAAATAATACGATAGCAGAAAGTAAAAGTCTCAGCACTTGCTCAATGGAAAAGAGTATATCCTTTTCCTTGATTGCGTTAGTCCATCTTTGTGGAATTAGGGAAAGTCCCAATACAGCAAATGGTATTTTCGTTAAAACCCCTTTTAAGATAAAAGCTATTAGTGAAAGTATCATGGTTTTAAAAATCTCCCCTTATAGTATATGTTTCTATTTATTTACTATTTTATCACTTTTTGACCAACTAATTTACTATCTTCTTCATCTCGTCTAAATATATCGATATAGCATTTTCTCCTAAAATATAAGATTCCTAATTTTTTTTTTTTCTACGATGCTACTTTCTCATATCTAAAGTTTATATAGACAGTGAAGATTGTTCCTTTCGATACATCTATCCCAGACACTCGGAAAGTTCAATCCAGAACTTTTAGGAGGAATAGAAATGGAATTGGAAACGTTATTAGATCAGAATTATAGCTTAGGGTTCAACCCTTATTTAGCAGAAACAATCGGCATACCAAAGGCGCTGATGCTGGCATTTCTTCACTCAACAATAGAAGCGTATGGAATGGAAAGAGACGGAAGGGACTGGATTTACTCTACATATGATCAATTGCACACGCAGCTGCCGTTTTGGTCAAAAGGGACCATCAAGCGGATAATCCTTAGTCTCGAAAAGGAAGGGTTTATGGTCTCCTGCAACTATAACAATTCGAAAATGGACAAAACGAAATGGTACAGCATCTGTTATGAAAAGTACATCGACATGTGTGAAGACCCAGACGGATTTTTGCTTGATTACTAAGAATAAAATGCCCCCTGCCTCATAGAAAAAGGCGGATAATAAAGGAGACGAAACCGTATGATTTATGAAGAAACCTACCACTATTTATTAAGAAATGTATCTTCTACTGAATTTGATACGTGTTTGTACTCCTTGCTTCATAGTGATTGGGATGGGGTTATTCAGAGCCCGCTTCATATGATGGCGAGCGGCGTGGGTACGACAGAAAAATACTTAAAGCAGATCATCAAGAAATTCACGTCACCTCAAGGATGTCTCCAAAAAGTTTTCGTACCTGTTGGTCAAGGCGGAGATGTTTTATATAAGTTCAATCTTGGACCTACTAGTAATCTTGGCTTTAACAGTAAGACCGACCGTTATTGCAAGAAATACCGTTTCTTTTACAGTGAGGCTTTCAAAAACTTAACCATACATGCAAAGCGGCTGTTGCTGATGGGTGCTTTTCGAATGTCGGTTACGAAGTCCGAAGAAGTATTATTTGATTATAGTGAAATCGTTCCCGATTCCAGCTCACTTTTCACGAGGCAGCGTTTATTAGATGCAATAGATACAGTCCATAAGACTTTAGGTAATTTAGTGACAATTTCTTTCGCAAGCAAGGCTTTTTCAAAAAAAGAGGCTGTTGTGTTTACCTTCAATGAAGGAATGCTGGAGCAGTATATGGAAAATCGAGCAGAACGAGCATTTTTACGCAGAACGATTTTCAACACGGGCTTTCTTGGACATATCAGTGATTCCGTATGTATGGAATTGGAACGAGTCGGCAGATACATTTTTCGTTCGTTTCTTCAAGATGCGAAAAAATCAGGCATTTCTATGGATATACAACATGAACTGCTGAAGCTAGCACGGTTCGTCTATACCTATTCTCTTAAAAAACTCGGTCTTGCTCTTCCTGCCAATAAACACCTTCTTGCGGCTCCTAACAGGCATCCGCTTATTTAAGTACAATTATTTACAATGAAACGTTAAAGCAGATGGCAAAGTATTCTCACCGAGCAGAATCGATCAAAAGCCTTCTTGACCGTGACCACTTTCATAAAAGCATCTCCGAGAAGGCTCTAGGCCGGGAAGTGAATTATCTGGAAGTAGATCAACATATCGAACCCATTCGCGTCAAGCTCAAGCAAGCCGATTTCATCCACAATGTGCTGAACAACTGGTGCGAGGAGTGGCTCATTTCTCGCGTGAAGACAGTGACAGAAGAAAGCGAAGCAGAAGGAATAAGGAAAAAGACCAGTGATAATAAACGTACCGCATCCAAATTTATTACGGACCTTAGAAACGATACATATGATAAGTTGGACATGCTGATGACACTAATCCGCAAGTTCGGCAATCATGCGGTTCCTCCATCCAGTCAAAATTCTTCCCTCACAAAGAAAAAGGCAACCATTCAATCCTACTTTGCTATTCAAAAGGAGCGTCTCGACATGCTCTCTGTATCACCTTCCTAACATTCACACTGAATGTATTCGTTCAGTGTGTTTTCCCCTGCCCTTTTTTATTAATGGTTCTATCACTTTTATAAAATCACCATGAGAGCTGACCAGTTCTCTTTTTTTTGCCCTCATCGGGTTCTGTGGATAATAAATGCAGTCTGTGAATTGCAGATTTCCATTTGTAGATTGTGAATAACTTACTGTGGGTTTTACCTTTCAGTATGTAGGTTGCAAGTTCGCCTTGTTAATAGCGGTTATAGTCGGCAGTTTGTTTTTAAAGTAGGAGCCCAGCCCTGTGATAGCAAGGGTTCCCATAAATAAGTTATCTAAGGGTCTAAAGAAATGGTCTGTAAAAAGGAACTGAAAAAGATTCTGAATATCATTATAAATAAGGAGATGAATTGCCGAGCCCTTTACGAATTAATAAAGAATGAATGGAAGCAACCTAAAAAGAAGTATTCGAGGACTACCTATAAATAAGATAGCCCTCAAATACTTTATGGTATTAATAATATTTTCCCAGTACTTTTACGGCTTTCTAGAAGTCTATGTGCGTCTGCCCCGTCCTCTAAGGAAAAGAGAGTCGGTTCTTCGATTAGGATCTTCTTAGACATGATCCATTCAAACAACTCTGCTGCTCTTTTTTTCCGTTCATCATGAGAAGTTAATACATTCCAAAGATCTCCTCCTATTAATGCTTTTGAAGTATCCATTAACATTCTAGGATCGATTTTCTCTGGATCCCCACCTGCCATTCCAAAGAATACGACAGTCCCTCTAATCTTAGTTGCTTCGAAACTGTCTAGCAAAGTTTTCCCAACTGATTCATAAACAAGATCAACACCTTGTCCATTCGTTACATCCTTAATGGATTTCACCCATTCTGACTCATAAAGAAAAACATGATCCGCACCAGCTTGTTTTGCTACAGTTGCTTTGTCATTTGATGAGGTTAAGCCAATAACTTGACCACCCTTCATCTTGATTATTTGTGTTAGTAATTGCCCGACTCCACCTGCAGCAGCATGAACAAGGACGGTCTCTCCTTCTTTAACTGAATAACTGTCTTGAGTTAAATATTGGGCAGTTAATCCTTGAAGTAAAACTGAAGCGGCAGTTTCAAAAGAAATGCCATCAGGAAGCGGTAACAGCTTATCAGCAGAAACAGAAACTAGTTCAGCGTTGGCATGGGGAACATCAGCAAACCCGACACGATCGCCAACTTTCACACAATGAACATCTTCTCCAACATATTCAATGACTCCTGCACCTTCATAACCTAGAATAAATGGCGGATTACCCACTAAGTGATAATTCCCTTTTCTTCTATATACATCAGCAAAATTCAAGCCGATTGCTTTCATTCGAACAATTACTTCTGATTTTGAATGTTTAGGTTCCTCAATTTCTCTTATAGATAGGACTTCTGGTCCACCAAAATTATCAAAGACAAGTGCCTTCATTTTCATTTCTCCCTTCAAACGTTGTTCCTTCTTTACGATATCGAATGAAGCCTCTGATAGCAAGAAAGTCACTACCTTGAAAGAGAACTTTCAATTAGTTCTTTTACTAGACTAACCACATGGTACCTTTTTAATCATTGCAAAAAATACCGCTATGCCCTAAAGGCATAACGGTTGTAGGAAAATGTAAGAAAGGATAGAGAGAAACTCTCTTCTATCATTCAGTATTGGAACCAGGACCATTTTTTCTTTTTTTCGGAGAAAATTCTTCACCGTGTGCTTCTTGTTCGGCTATAATGGCTTCTTCAGGAATATGATTATTTTTTTTCGGTGCATTGACGCGGTTACGGTTTTTTTTACCCATCATTAATCTCCCCTTTATTATTTGGGTTGAACTTCTGCGACTTATATTTAACCTATTGTGGAAAGGCTAATGATAGCTTGTCCGAAAGCCCGCAAAAATACCTGCAAAATGAACATTTCAAAAAAAAGGAAATACCTTCGCTTTGAACGATCTAAAACTTTCATCCCCAGTTAATGGAACACAGCAAAAAAAGGCTGCTGCAACAGCCCTCATTATTTAAGTAAAACATCCTTTAGTTTAAGAAAACCATACCTTTTATTGTGTTAAATTAGGTTATAATAATTATATAACCTATTAATGAGTTTTTTTATGGTTAGAATAAAAGGTGAAATGGGAGATAAACGTAATGACTAAAACAAATAAATTTCCACTTATATCAGGAAATCTTTCTCTTGATTTAGTGAACACAGAACTAGTAAAACGTGGACAGCGGCACGATTTATTGCTCTTGGAAAGAGATGTGCTGGAGTGGCTTCATGTAATAAAAACGGAAAACGCATTTTGGGATGATCGGTTATTCTTAAAGATAGAAGAAAGAATCGGACAAGTATTTTTATGTATTCTAGAAATGCGTGCTGTTTTAAGAGAGCGATTTGAATTAATAGCAGATGGACAATCAATTCCAGATGAATTTATCTCTTTTTTAGAAAATAAGATTGAAAAAGCGCCATTCATCTATAAATTAATAAATCAAAAACTGATACCCTCACCTATTGGAGAGATAGTGGATGTCCTTTTGTCTCTAATTGCCTTTGACGCTTTAACGTTAATTGAAACAAACAAACTTTCCTCCCTCAAGAGATGCTCTAATCCGGACTGCGTACTTTTATTTATTGATGAAAGTGGAAGACGTAAATGGTGTTCAATGAAAATATGTGGCAACAGAAAAAAGGTAGCCCGCTTTCAACACCGGAAGTCTGATGATGAATGAAGAACCAACTTATTTCAGAGTTGGTTCTTTTTTTTAGGCGTTCTAACTAACCATTAAAAATACTTTGACGGGTTAGTTAATTTCATGTAAAGTGAAATATGAATAAAAGGAGGGTGAATGTTGGACAGTACAAAAATAGCAAGTCGAGAAGAAAAACACCTATTTAATGTACGATATTTATCTAAAATGAAAGGAAAAGGGAGAAGTCCATTACAGGTTAATGCAAAGGACTCAGTAACAGGTTTGATTGGTGGATTTTTAACCATTTTCGTTCTAGTTTATTTAACAAATATGACATCTGCCGCGTGGTTAATGGCTCCATTTGGTGCAAGCTGTGTCCTGGCATTTAGTGTTTGGAACGCGCCATTATCACAGCCACGAAATATTATTGGTGGCCATTTTGTTTCAACATTTGTGGGCTTAGCTATATATCATCTTTTTGGTGATGAACCATGGGCAATTGGCTTAGCTGTAGGCTTAGCAATTGCGGTGATGATGCTAACAAAAACGACGCATCCACCAGCAGGAGCAGACCCTCTCGTTGTTATGCTGGGCGCATACAGTTGGAGTTATTTAATTACGCCTGTTTTAATTGGCTCTATCGTGATCGTTTTCTTTGCACTAATCATCAATAATTTGCGCAGCAACCGAGAATATCCAACGTTTTGGATTTGACTTTTATTATTGGGGAGGAAAAAGTATGAAAAACTACATCTTCAAACAATTAAAGTTTGTTCGGGAAAACACTATTAGGTACGTGGCAAATATGAATGAAGAGAAATCACTTTTCATTCCAGTAGGATTCAATAATAATATCAAATGGAACCTAGGACATATATATGTTGTACAAGAAAGGTTCTCCTTTGATATTATTGGAGAAAAAATGACAATGCCGAATCACTTTACGGAATTATTCTCTACTGGTACTAAACCAAGTGAATGGGGAGAACAAAAATCACCCGCGATCTATGACTTAATCCAATTGCTCGATAATCAAGTCAACCGGGTTGAGCAAGCATTGGAATTTCGGTTGAACACAACGTTAGAACAACCATACACAACATCTACAGGTCTTACTTTATCATCAGTAGAAGAATTACTACCCTTTTGCTTATACCATGAGGGAATGCATTTTTGTGCGATTAAATCGATCTCACGAATGTTTCAAGATGGAGAGAGAAAATGAAGTATTTTACTAAGAACTGAAATATTTTAGTTCTGCCTTTTTATACAATAAGTTTTATAGTATTTTCAAATCTGTTTTTTAAAACCATTCAGCCACATTTCAAACGAAATATGGTTAGCAGCTTTAAATAAAGTCTCCAGAATAACTAAGAAAAATAAAATTCATTTACAAGCGTTCAAATTTTATTTTAATTGATCAGTCTATTAAATAATGAACATGCAACCAATTGGATGGTCATCGCAAAAAGGGCTCTGAAGCAAAAATTACAATGAATGCAATCTTTGCTCCAGAACCCGTATATTATTAAACCTTAGTATTTATTCCAAGTTATTAAAGTATCAAGTGGTAAACGTACTTTTTCAAATCCTGCTTTCATTCCTTTTCCAATGGAGATTAACATGACAGGTTTGAAGTTTTCCGGTACATTGAATGCATCCACAAATTTGTTTTCATCGAACCCTCCCATAGGGACTGTATCGTATCCTTTTGCTTTTGCAGCTAACATGATCTGCATGGAAACTAAGCCACCGTCAATCATTGCTACACTTAAAGCTTTTTCAGCAGAAAAGTTACCATAATTATGCATAATTGAAGCTACATATGGCTCTTTGATTTCATTCTTCATAATTCCTTTATTAACTAATTCACCATAAATTCGTTCAGCATTTTTGTAACCTTCAATATCAGCTAAAACTGCAATGACAGCAGAGGCATCAACAATTTGTTGTTGGTTATGTGCGATGGGTAGCAATTCTTGTTGGGTTTGCTTATCTTGAATGACAAGGAATCTCCATGGTTGTAAATTAGAAGAAGACGGTGCTTGAATCGCAATATCCAGGATTTCACGAATTTCTTCTTCAGTCATCACGTATTCTGCATCATATTGGCGAACTGATCTTCGTTCTTTCGCTATCGTAATAAAGTCTGTATCAGTAAGTACCTTTGGTTTTTCAAGTGATGTATTTATTTCATTTGATTTAGTTAGGTACTCTTCTTTACTCATTGTATTTTTTGTCATTTATAATGACCTCCATTTAACTGTGTTTATTACAAGAACAGTATATATCAGATACTGTTCTTATGTCAAATACAGTTTATAAAAGACGAAACCCTATTAGTTTCGTTTTTCACATTATGATTTTGATAGTAAGTCAGCAATCGTCTTTTGTTCAAGACCTTGTATAATCCAACTCTCCATCTCATTTTTCAAACCGCATAAAGCATCACGAGAAGATGGTTGAAAGCATTTTTTATCATTCACATCAAGGAAGCCTTTTGAAAAAGGTTCAGATTTTATTGCAGAGTAAATATCGGCAAGTATGATTTGATCAGGATCTTTGGCAAGTGAATATCCACCATCCCTACCTTCCTTAGCTTGAATCAGCCCTGCTTTTACTAAATTACTTAATATTTTTCTAAGAAAACCAGACTCCGAGTTAAGCTTTGTTGCCAACTTACTGCTGTTACATAATCCCTCATGATCTGCAAGAACAAGTAGAGCTTGTAATGCAAGACTGAACCACATTATACTTGAAACCTTTTCGGTCATTTCTTTCACCTCTCCTCTACTTTAAACTATTTTAATGCATATACAACGAGGTATCAAAGAATTCTGCCGGAAAAAAAGCCACTCTTTTTCAGATCTATCTGGATACGAATTTCTAACCATATTGCATTGTATATAACCACCGCAGTACTAGTCTATCAACAATGAGGTTATTTTATTATCCTCGTTGAAAGAACCATTACCCTATTAGAGGGAATATGTGTTTATTTATCATTCCATTTTTCTTTGTATTCTTCGTAAGCTGCTGTCCAGTGATACGGTTGTACTTCTGATAATGTTTTAAAAGTTAGGTCTCGTCCGGGTAAAGTAACAGCTACTTTAACTGTTGGCCCCCAATAAAATAGTCTTTCTTGGCAAATTCCACAGGGAGAAAGCACTTTAAACTCTGACTTCTCATCATCACGAACTACACATATCGAATGCGTAATTTTTTTATTCAATTTATGCGCCTCTAAAATAGCTCCTGTTTCTATACACAGATTTGTCGAATCGTTTATTATATCAGGAGCGACACTTGTGAGTATTGAACCGTCTTCTAAAGCCATTGCTGCTGCTCCGCCCCAACCTTCGGGGTATCTTTTTTCTATTAAGTTAGTAACTGCATCAAATAATTTTTGCTCGGTATTCAAGTCATTACCTCCTTTGTCATTAGTTAAATTCTAACAACCAATCTATTCTAGGTATAGTTTTTTAAAAGCGAAACTGCCCCTTTAGTTGCATTTGAAAAGAGGCTGCCTCAGCAACCTCCTTTACCGAAATAAAGCAACCGTTTGTTCATTTTGATCAGTTTAAGTTTGTTAAAATCTTACTTCCCTTCCAATATGGTATCAGATATCCGGTAAATAAAACTTTTAATAAACTGAACATCATGGTAATTACAGGTTTTTTTTATTTTATCGTGAAAGGGTACCCTGCAATCGATTCACTTCGGCAATTACTTTTTCTTCATCAATCGTTAAGCTGCAGCCGTCTTTTACAACCATCTTACCATCAATGTATACATCACATACATCATTTCCGCGTGCCGCATAAAGCAAATGCGAATATGCTTCACTAAGCGGTTGTAGATGCTCTTTATTATAAGGATAAATAGAAATGAAATCTGCTTTTTTATCTACTTCCAAAGAACCCGTATGGCCCATGCCAATCGCTTCGGCTCCCATTCTTGTTGCCATGGCCAGTGCCGTTTGAGCAGGGAATTTGGTGGCATCTTTATAAATGCCTTTTTGAAGCAATGCAGCCGTTCTCATTTCCTCGAACATATCGAAGTTGTTATTGGAAGCTACGCCATCTGTTGCAACCCCCACTTTAATCCCGGCATCCAAAAGACTGACAATATCTGCAATCCCAGATCCCAGCTTCAAATTACTAATTGGATTATGGGCAACCCTTACATCATGCTGTTTTAATATCGCTCGCTCTTCATCGTTGAGAACCACTCCATGGGCCATCACGGTTGGTTGATCGAAGAGACCTAAACGGCGAAGGTGCTCGACAGGACGAAATCCATATCGCTTTTCAATGTCCAGAATCTCAAAATCCGTTTCCGAAACGTGAATGTGCACCATCAAATCATTCTCTTTAGCAATCCGTGCACTCTCAACAATCGCCTCAGGCGTACAAGCATACGGGCTATGTGGCGCGACCATGGTAGTCAGGCGGCCATCGGCAAACGTTTTATAGTTTTTAGAAAACTGCTCAGCCCCCGCGAGATTCGCCTTTTGTTCTTTTTCCGTACCTAAGCTAAAAATCGTGTAGGAAAAGGCTCCGCGCATTCCTGTTTCGCCTATCGTCTCCATAACAGCACCCGCATCTATTCCATTAGGATTAAACATATCCGAAAATGTAGTTGTTCCTGATTTTAACATTTCCAAAATGCCAAGCTGAGTACTTACAGAGGCGATTTCTGTTGTAAACTGGCTCTCAATCGGCCATATTTTCGTTTCCAACCAGGGCTTCAGCAACATGTCGTCTCCGATCCCTCGTAAAAGGGTCATCACAATATGCGAATGAGCATTCACAAGGCCTGGCATAATCCATTTTCCGCCAAGGTTGACCACTTGATCTGCATCTGCCAATTGCTCTTCAGAATGCGGTCCGATGTAGGATATGAGTTGATCTTGCACAATCATCATGCCGTTTTCAAAGATTTGATTTTCCTTGTCCATAGTAAAAAAGGTACCGTTAATAAAAATCGTCTTCATTTGTATTTCCTCCAAAATTATTACGTATCATTAGAAAAACTTGTTTCTATTCAGCTTTATTAAAAAGCTACTTTGATAATCCTCTGTATGCCTTCCAAGCTATGATTTGCCAAGTCTATTGCAGATAACATTAGCAAATGTTCTTTTCTACCACACTTATTATTCTCTCCATATAATTAGTAAACGACAGATAACTGTCTATACGAATATCCTCACCCATATAGTTATAATTACTACTTATTCTACAATTAAATATTTTCTAGGCTGTGACCTTTCCACAATTGATATCTGCCACATCATCCGGATCCATCAGATTCTTCGTCTGTTCTAGAGTAAAAATTCTGTTCCAAAATTCGCTAAGATGTACTTTTACGAACGGTTTAGAAACTCACTTGAAACTTCCAAATCCACATGGAACTTTCAAAAAAAACACTTCAAACAACAAAAAAAGCTATCACAATGACAGCTCCGATTTTAAAGTAAAGCATCCGTTAGTTCAAGAACAATATGATTTTTCCATAAATACCCTTCAAATAAAAACTTTCTTCAAGTTGCCGTAGGCTGCGATAACTTCATTTGCGACCTCTATTAAATTGATTTTAACAAAGAGTAAACGTTCGTACCTTCTTTATTGAAAAATTGTCCCATTAGTTGAATTAAAGCTTCATTTTTAGACCCTCATGAGTCGCTTTAAATCCTAAACGTTCATAAAAATGCAGCGCTTCTTCTCGCTTTTTATCAGTTGTTAGCTGAATAATATGACAGCCACGCTCTTTTGCACGCTCGATTGCCCATAGGATTAATTGGGTTCCTATCCCTTTTCCCCGTTCTGTAGATGCCGTTCGAACCCCTTCAATAGTAGCTCTCCAACCACCTTGATGTGTAATATATGGAGTAAAAGTAATCTGTTGAACACCAACAATTTCTTCACCAAGGCACGCAACAATCAATTCATTATTCAGGTCTGAATCAATTGATTCAAATGCTTTTAGATAGCTTTCAGGAAGAGGATTTTCGTAACGTTCTCTCGTCCTCCCCAATTCATCATCCGCAAGCATTTGTACAATTTCATTTAGGTCTTTTGCTGTGGCCATTCTAAATTTAACCATACTACCCCTCCAAGATTTAAGATAAGTTACTTTAGTACAAACAATCATCCCTAAAACGTGAACATACGTAATATCCGCGACCCATTTCATTTGGCGTAGTATTTACTCCACAAACTTGATTGAATCATTCAATAAACAAATCAAGAAATAGCAAGCGTAAGGAGCAATTCCCCAACGAAGAATCGTTAGAACGCTTTCTAGTTTCACAGTTTGAAGAATATAATCAACGGTTCGCGGCCAGGTGCCATATATATTTTGATAAAGCTCTAACTCATGTCCATATATCACTCTGTAATACTGATAAGACTGCCTTACCTAGTGGTGAAACCTGTCCTTTATCATTATAGAAGGGGAATTTTCTGAAGAAATATAAATCTTTAACCCTTTTAATTATAATACTTACTAATAAATTCTTGACTTGGTTCTTCTTGCTTTGCCAAAACAGCAGTATTATTTATAAAAAACAAGATACAGAAAATTACATAGAGTTTTTTCTTCAATAAGAACCACCTACTTTTAATTTGTAGGTACTTTACCCGTATACATAAATCTCCAAAATAGTTTAATCATAATAAGCTATACTGCCCCTTTATCCATGGATGGAAAGAGGGGTTTTTCTTTAGTTTTCCTAAAGCATGGTTTTAGATATTTTCGTACATTCTATAAAAATAATCCAATTTTTATTTGATTTTCATTAAATTTTCATTTATACAGACTATACTGACAATATATTTCACATTCAAAGACTAGGGGTACTATAAGATGAGTTCAAAACAAAATACAAGAAAAAACAATCACTTTTTATCCAGCTATATTCCAAATCCAAAAGAACTAAGAGCCATCGTTATCAGTTTAACCATTACTATTTGTTTATTTTTCATTGGAATTTTACTTATTTCTCTTAATCATCAGCAGCTAATGATGCAAGATTACAAACATTATAAGATAATCGTAAAACAATTTGGGTCGATTTCAAGAATTTTGTATTTTGCGGTTTTAGCTATCTATCCTGTTTTTCTTTTATTAAAGTGGCAACGCTTGAAAACGATAAAGTGGAGGAATTTTCAATTAAAAAGTTTCCTACAGTTTCTCGGAAAGTTGGTAAGAAAATGGCATGTTCCCCTTGCATTAGCATCTACTGGAGCCGTTTTTCTTCATGGATATTTGGCAATCATAAGAGGATTTAAATGGGACTTTACGCATATCACGGGAATTCTTGCTATTGTTCTCTTGGTTTTCCTCCTATTTATGGGGCTTAGACGATTCAAGAGAAAAGATAAAAAATGGCACTTTAAACTGGCTATTGGGTTTCTCATTTTATTTATGATTCATGCGTCTTTTTAATTGGATAATGAACATTACAAAAAGAGGTTGTCGCATAAGGAACAGATCCTTTATGTGACAACTTCTTTTCCGCGTTTAACAATCACGTTCCACCACACATCAACATAGTTCAAGATAATGCACCCTTTTATGGAATAATGGAATAAATGTTTTTTATACAAAAATTGAATATTGACAGGATTTCCAAATCCTGATTTTCCAGCTAATTTTATAGACGACTTATTTAATATGTCACAATCCCAGCGTGGTATTATATCATTTTCGAGACAGTGATCTATAAATGTTTTTACAATGCTAGATGCTAATCCTTGTCCCCTATAATCCTCGTGAGTTGCAATATCAATTTCTGAGTATTGTAGTGAAGAAAAAATTGAAGTACATTCACTAACCACTTTTCCTTTATGAAGAATACAGTAACCGAAACCATTTTCACTAAAGTTGGATACAGATCCCCAGTATTCTTTATAGTAACCCTCATAAAATTCCGAGCTATTTGATAACTCTTTTACATAACCTTGTTTTCGGATTCAGTAAGGGTTTTAGGAGCCTTAAGTACATAAAACAATCCGCTGAAAATTAATAAAATTCCAAGGCATTGAAGCAAATCTGGATGAAATCCAGTAATCAAGATATCTAAAAGTATAGCAACAAACGGGTCTACAAAAATCATAAAAGAGACTATGTTTGTAGGCAAGTGACGAATACTATTAAAAAATAAAAGGTACACAACTCCGGTATGAACGATACCAGTGAAAATGGCATAAAACCACTCCGCTGAATGTAGGACCGTGTAGGTTGAGAAATCAATAAACGGAACTAGTAATAGAATACCTATAAACATTTGAAGAGAAGTGGTGGCATACACACTTGTCTTTGTAATGCTCTTTCCTAAAATCATTGTTGCTGCATAGAAAAGCGCCGCAAGCACTCCATATATAATTCCTTCCCATTCAGGAGATGATGAACGGAACCCATCTGTACCCATAATAAATAATGTTCCAATGAAACATAGAAAGATTGCTACAATAGAGAACAATGTCAATTTCTCTCTAAAGATGAAGCTCCCTATAATAAGAACAATCATAGGAGCTAAATGATAAAGTGAAATAGCAATCGTCACGGATATCAATTCAAACGATTTAAAGAGGAATATCCAGTTTAATAAGTTGGCTCCCCCACAGAGAATGATCAAAGGTGTCTCTTTGAAATTCCATATCTCTTTCTTATAATTCCCTGTCATTACCCAAGCAGTGCATAAGAAAACTGCAGCACATATGCAACGAACAAAAACCAGTTCCATTGCCGGAAGGCCTGTGAGTTCAGAGAAAAAACCGACAGTTCCAAATATGGTCATAGCCAAAGAGAGTTGGAATAGTGCATTTCTATTCATTTTTAATTTTCCTTTCTTCATTTCAATAGTAAGCTGGTAATGCTATCTTTCTCAGGCATGCCATCGCGCGTGACAATATTGGCCCACATTTGTTCTAGAATTACTAATCTATCCAGGTTATTGCGCGGCAAGACTGTCACAATATCATCTTCCATACCTTTCATTAATTATTTAGCCCAGGCGGGTTCTATCAATAATTCCCTACAAAGTGCCGAGGCTTTTTGTTCTAAATCCAGTCATTCGGTTATGTATATTATATCTGGGGCTTAATTCTAAAATATAATTAAGGGTTGGCCCATTTTTATTGTATTTAACAATTCTCATTATATACTCTTGAATTAGGTTAACGGATGTAGTTTCTCTTTTATCAACTAAAGCTGCCAACTGAACAATGGTTAATTTTCACAGCTTGGATTTGCTCAGTACCCAAACTGTTCCCTTCCTTGCAGTACACAGTGCAATACATTATGTGTTATACCTCCTTCCTATTTATATCTAATTACTTCAGTTCGACAAAAGCAATAAAGAACCTCCCTTTATATTCCATATTGCCCACAAAAAAAAATCACCACTACATGGCGACCTTTAACTGTTACGATTTAACTCACAACCATATAATCCCTTAAGGCCTGCTGTAGCGTTCCCTTTATCTCTGCTTTATTATCGAAACAAAGCCCTGCACGAATCATTTTTGTAACAATTTCTGGACGTAATCCAGTAATCACAGCTTTACACCCCATCATTGAGGTCCCATCAAGAATCTTCATTAATTGATTAATGATCTCAACCTCCATTTCAAGAATACCAGATAAATCCAGGATCAAGATTTGAATCTTCAGTTTACCTATTTCCATCAATACCTTTTCCTCGATTATACGCATACGCGATTCATCGATCGATCCAATTAACGGAAGAACGCAGGTAGAGGGAGTGATTGGGATGATAGGAACAGATAGATTTTCTACCAAGTTTTGCTGAGCTAGAATCAATTTGTCTTTATAATCAGAATAACTGATAAAAAAAGATTTAAGGAAAACATCAACCTTTTCGTTCACTTTTTTCTCTAAATCGAAAAAGACTTTCGAATCGTTAAACACATCTTTTAATTTCTCAAATTCATAAAGAAAATTCCACAGCGTTCTTCGGATAGCTTGAATCCATTCCAATTTGAACGAGAGAGTTAAGGAATAAGTTGCCCAGACTACTCCTTCTTTTTCGGCAAAGGCAATCATATCATCCTCATTCTGCTCCACGATATAACGGATCAGCCTATGTGCATTATTCAAAAGGTCTACATTTCCAATCAACAAGATTTCTTCAATTTTCTCTCTGACATTAACTGCTTCCGACAAAAGCTGTTCCTCAACTTCACTTTTGTTTTGCACAAGGAATTCCATTATTTTATCTTCCTCATTTAAAGAAAAACTCACTATTCTCCACTCCCTTTTTGGCACATTTCCCCTGTGATTTTTGTTACTAATACATTCTCTATTGGCGAAGTTTTATCCTTCTTAAATAGAAAGTTCCCCTTAAAGCTAAAAAAAGGTTCCGAATCTAATCGGAACCTCTCATTTACAAGTCATAATAATTTTTCTTAGCTTGGTAGTGTCAGCTTATTTCCAATAAGCTAGTGTACGGGTTTTCATAGATTCACGGAATTGTTTTGTTGATTCTGGCAGTACTTTATTAGTTGCATAATCTATGATGACTCCATGTTGACGAATGACATCCAGGTTATCCAGCTCACCATTCGCGAATTTCTCTTCAACAACTTGAACGTTCTCTTCAAGCCATTGTTTACGATTGTTTCTTATATATGATCTAGCTAGATCTGTTGCTTCATAATCTATTTCAAACAAATCCAGATCTTTATCGATTTCATTAATAACCACACCGTAATCTTTTTTGGCTCTCTCGATTGAAACATACTCATCAATAACATCTTCCATAACATCTTCTGGACTTCTTTCAAGCGGGTCCCCTAAACCACCGCCCCCTGCTGATGGGCGTACAAAGGAATCCCCTTGTTGCACTTTTACATTTGAAAAAATCGCCCCTAAATATTGTTCGTTCTCCTTGCCCGGATTAAGCCATGCTCCATGTGGAGAAGAAGGCAGTCCTCCAAAAATACCCCATGTTATCGAACGAGAACGGTCACAGCAATAGGACATTACCGTGTTTTTGACATTTGTGAGAGTTCCGCCTTTTTCTACACCGCACCCGCCGCGGTATTTCCCAGGACCAGCTGAATCTGTAATAATTTCATGTTTCATCGTAACAACAGGTGACAATCTTTCTTGACCTTCACAAGGCTGAACGCTGAGTCCCAAACCGAATGTTGGTGAAGTGGCGTTCACACCGTCTCGATCGGAACGGCCTCCATGCCCGCCAGCCATCCAGTCATACCACATAAAGTATTTATCTTGTTCCTGACGTTGGTCCCACCCGCCGATCAGTAAATACTCGAGGTTAAACGAGCAAGCAATGGCTCTCTCTGGCATAATGTTAGACCAAAGTTCAAAACAAGCACTCATGATTTTTTCATATGCCCCTGAACAAAATCCTGTTACAGCCACCGGTGCAGGAGCATTGACGACTGAGTTTTCAGGCAGTTCAACCTTTACCACTCTATAAAAACCAGAATTCAAAGGAATCTCAGGGAAAAATGTCTTGGTACCTGAATACGTAGCCGATAATGAAGCCCCGAAACCTGCATTTAAAAAGCAGCCAATATAAGAGTGGGAACCAGAAAGATCATAAAGAATTTCATCATCTGTGATGGTCATCTTCACCTTAATCGGGATTAATCCATCTCCTACTTCAGGATCCATATCAATATAATCAACGGTCTCCCATGTACCGTTTGGCAAAGCCGCAACCTTGGCTCTTGCTAACCGTTCTACATAATTCTGCACTTCGGCAAAAGCGGACAAAGTTGTATCGATTCCATACTTTTCGATGATAGCAAACAGCTGACGCTCGCCTACTTTCGCGGCTTCCACTTGAGCTCGCAGGTCCCCTACCCGTTCTTCTGGAACGCGCATGTTCGAAACGAGAACATTAACCACATCTTTTAAAAACGTTCCTTTACTATAAATTCTAAGAGGTGGAATTCTTACACCCTCACCGAAATGTTCTTTGGCGTTAATATCAAAGGAGCCTGGTGTTGATCCTCCCATGTCTGCCCAGTGACCATTTGTTTGCATGAACGCAATAAGCTTTTCACCATGAAAGACAGGCAATAGCACCCGAGTGTCATTGAAATGAGTACCACCACGATACGGGTCATTGACTAAGAAAACGTCTCCAGGGTGGATATCACCTTCGAAGTCTTCCAGTACCGCTTTTGCAGTAAGATGCAGTGTTCCAACATGGACGGAAATATCCTGTGTTCCTTGCATAACTGTATTTCCTTCTGCATCACAAAGAGCACAGCTGAAGTCTCGGTTATAAATAACAAAGGAGTAGCATGTCCGAAGAATCTGCTCAGCCATCTGATCTACAAGGTTAACGAAGCCATTTTTTATCACTTCAAATGTCACGGGATCTAACCCGGTTCCAACTCCAGATTGGTCAATTAACTGTTTATTCGACAATAGAATCCACCTCTTTTTATTTATTTAGTGAAAGAATTAAGTTCCTATATTTATCAACTTTGGCCGTGAAGTTTGGAGGAATAACAGTCGTTGTATCGAGCTGATCTACTATGGCTGGCCCTTGAATTTCAGAGAAAGCCGGAATTAGTTCTCGGTTATACACGTTTGTATTTACATAACCTTCTTCTTCAAAATAAACATCACGCGTTTCTTTCCAAGCATCCTCAAGCGTGCCACCAGGTTCATAGGTAGGAAATTCAGGTTTTGGCACAGTTCCAATAGCCGTAACGAGCAGCCCGTATATTTCCACAGTTTGTTCTTTATCAGAGAAAGAAAATTCCCGTTCATGTTCTTGATGGAAACGGTTCAGAGTCTCTTCTAATGAAGAGATTGGACAGTCAACTTCTATTGCCAATGAACGCCATTGCCCCATATACCTCATGTCAATATATCGCATCAAGGTAGAAGCATCTTTAGAAACTCCTTCTTCTTGCAATAATTCCTCGGCCTCTTTTTCCATTCCAACAAACTCTTTCTCTAAATCCTCTAACGACACATCCTTAACATTCTTAACATATGTTTTGGAGATATCATGACGAACATCAACAAGCAGGCATCCCATTGCCGCGGCAACACCTGGGTGTGGAGGAATGATAACAGTTGGGATTTCCATTTCCTTTGCTAGGTATGCTCCATGTAAAGGACCAGCCCCACCAAAAGCTACAAGTGCAAAATCACGTGGATCATATCCGCGTCTTACTGAAATTAACCGTAGCGCATCACACATATTGGCATTGGCCACCCGTGTAATGGCATTCGCCGCCTCTTCAATTGTATAATTGAACTTCTTAGCGATTTTATCCACAACTTCCATCGCTTTTTCTTTATCCAATTCCATTTGTCCGTCTAATAGTTTTGTGCCAAGGCGTCCTAATACTATATTTGCATCTGAATTAGTCGGTTCTACTCCGCCTCTGCTATAGCAAGCAGGTCCAGGAACAGCCCCTGCACTTTGAGGTCCGTTTCGTAAAGAACCACCTTCATCTACCCAGGCTAAGCTGCCGCCGCCTGCACCTATCGTCAGAATTTCGATGCTTGGAAATCCAATCGGATATCCATACTCTATGTACCAATCTTTTGTAATCCGTAAATCACCTTCATGCATCAAGGAAATATCGGTACTCGTTCCTCCCATATCCAGCCCAATCGCATTATTAAACCCGCATAGTTGAGCAATATGTTTACTAGCGATGGCACCTGCAGCAATACCGGAGCTAGCCAATCTTGCAGCATAACGTGGAACAGTTTGTGACGTCATTACTCCGCCACCAGAATGAAGAACTAAAATATCATCTTTATATCCTCTTTTATTCATTTCTCCTTCTAGAGTTTTGATATAGTTACTTACAGTCGGTCCTAAAACCGCGTTGACAATAGTCGTACTCATACGCTCATGTTCAAAAATTTCAGGAAGGACTTCACTCGAAATGCATATGTAGACATCCGGCAGTTCCTCTTGAATGATTTGTTTCACTTTAGCTTCGTTGCTTCCATTCACATACGAGTTAATGAAGCAAACTGCGATGGACTCAGTACCGCGTTTCTTTAATTTCCTAGCCAGTAACCGTACTTCCTCTTCATTGATTTCTGTCAGAACGTTCCCTGAATAGTCGGTGCGTTCTTCCACTTCAAAACGGTCTCTTCTTTGAATATACGGTTTGGCTACATCATCATATGTATCCCATAACTCGAGTTTTGTTCCACGGCGAATTTCTGAAACATCTCGGAACCCTTTAGAGGTGATCAATGCTGTCTTTGGCAATTTTCTTTCAATCAAGGCATTGGTACCCACTGTCGTACCATGGGAAAACACTTTAATATTTTCACAATCTATTTCCGCTTTTGCGATTCCATCTAATATACCAATCTCAGGATTTAATGGAGTAGACGATGTTTTGGTTATTGAAATTTCCTTCGTACTTTCATCAAAAACAAAAACATCCGTAAATGTTCCACCTACATCTATTGCGAGTCTAGTTTGCTTCGTACCTATCATATAATTCCCACCCCTGCTTCAAGATTTAAAATACTTTATACCATTTGAACATTGCTTTCTGCTTATCTCCTCCGGTGGATCTTTACATGTTTTAATGGAACTGTTTAAAAAATAGATATCGAATGGAGGTCAATCAGCAGTTGAATTTTATCGACTTAGGAAGAAACAGTAAAAAAGTGAATGATAAAATAAAAAAACCAGTTATATCAATAAGAAATAATTGATATAACTGGTTTTGATCTAAGGTTAGCTTCGTTGCTAAACGAAGTCTATTAGATTTGACAGTTATTTTTCATATTCATCTTTTCATCTAAGTCAATTTTGAGACATTGAATACAATGTAGATCAGAAAACTTCGGCAATCTACCTGTATACACTATTACTATATACATTATATCACTTCAATTCCTAATAAAGTCAAGTTAATTTTTAGAATATTGAAATAACTATCCGCTCTGGATTTCTGAGGATTCCCTACAAAGAAGAACAAAATTAAATAAGCATAACTATATAGCTATGCTTACTTACAATCATTATTTATTAGGTGTTTCTTTTTCATCATCATCATCATCCATATTAGTGAGATATGCTTCTTGAATTCCATTCATCCCGTTCATAAGTTGTTCTGTTGTATATTCAAGACTTCCGACTTTACTACTTTGCTTATTTTTATTATTCTGTTCGACCTTTTTAGAATCTGAATTATCCAAGTTTTTCACCTCCAATGTTTAGGATGTCTAAACATGGAAGAAGTATGTATGATGGCTGGCCCTCAATGAAGGGGCTAGCCTTCACTCTACTCTACATTACTATGCTTGGAATAAGTTAATTCATGGCTTATAGACTGGCTTAATGAATAATTTAGGCATACTGCATCACACAAAACATGTACGCACTGATCAAACAATGAACTTAAAGGCTGGACACTTTTCGTTTCATGGTTTAAACGATTTTTCGTTGCAGCCGGAATCACCAGAACCTCATTAGAAACATTCGCTAAATCCGATTGATTATTCGTAGTAATGGAAATCACCTTGCATCCGATGTCTCTACCTTTTGCAGCAACGGAAATCACACTATTCGTAGAACCACTCCCGCTAATGGCTATGATTAGATCTCCTTTCGCAAGAGAAGGTGTAATCGTTTCCCCGACTACAAAAACGTTTAAGCCAAGATGCATCAATCGCATCGCAAAGGCTTTAGCCATAAACCCCGATCGTCCTTCACCTACAATAAAAACTCTAGTAGCAGGCTGTAGCTGCTGCAGGAGCAATTCCGTTGCTCCTACATCCATTTTGTTAAAAACACCGTTCACTTCTTCTAAAATAATCGAGATTTCCTTTTTCAAGCTTCATTCACACCTTTCACCATATTTATCGTTTCCTTAAACAGACGAGCAGCTTCTGCTGGATCTTTTGCTTTTGTAATCGCCGAACCAATAATAATAACATCTGGACCCTGCCTGATCATTTCTGGCAAGGTTGCAAGTGTAATCCCCCCTGCTACTGCTCTTATTAATCCAGCCTGCTTTCTCATTTTGGCAACGGCATGATCAGCGATCTCCTGGCTATCCTTACTTACATGCTCACAAAACACTGCCTGATTGTATATCTGTAATTGTTCAAACCGGGAATCAGGTACATTCAATAAATCTATCATGATCTGACCTTTGTATTCACGCGCTTTTTCCAGGCATTTTTGTATGGTTACATCGGGTGCAGCTCCCATCACCGTAGCAACATCTGCACCCTCCTCAAAACATAAATCCATTTCGTAAGCCGCATTGTCCATCGTCTTCATGTCTGCAACGATTTTTTTATCCGGAAATTGATTTTTCATTTTTTTAATACTAGTCGTTCCAAACTCTTTAATAAGAGAAGTTCCTACTTCTATCCAATCAATAGAGGATTCCACGGTTCGAGCCATTTCAATGGCTTCCTTCATGTTCATGCGGTCCAGTGCTAGCTGAATGATCATGACGAAACTACCTCACTTTGCTCGACTGATGCAACCACAGGCTTTTTAACCGTCAATGTGAGCAGAGCTGAAATCAATAAGGAACCGGCCATAAAAATATAGGATGCTCCTGGCCCTCCAGTTAAGCCGTTCAAATATCCAACAAAATAGGCACCTACAAATGAACCAAGCGCCCCCATACTATTAATTAGGGCCATTGCTCCTCCAGCCACATTCCGCGGAAGAATTTCAGGAATGATGGCAAAGAAAGGGCCATAAGGGGCATACATAGCACCGCCAGCAATGACCAACAGAGCATATGAAAGCCAGAAATTCGATGTACCGATCATGAAGGATCCGAAAAATGCGACCGCCCCTACAAGCAGCGATGTCCAAACAAACGTTTTTCGATTTAATGTTTTATCTGAAAAATAGGATAATGTCAGCATCGAAATAACAGCTAACAAGTAAGGCCCGGATGATAACCAGCCCGTTGCTACAATATCCATATGGGATGCCTTTTTAATAATAGATGGCAGCCACATAACAAACCCATATACTCCAATGCTCCACGTAAAGTATTGGATGCTGAGTACGATGACCTGCTTTGATTTAAAAGCTTCACGATAATCTTTTACAGGCTTTAATGCAGCCTGTTCTTCTTGAAGGACAGACTCCATATTTTTCTTTTCTTGATCCGTAAGCCATTTAGCATCTTTTGGACGGTCATTAACAAGCTTATACCAGATAAACGCCCACAGGACGGCCGGAAGTCCTTCAATTATGAACAGCCATCTCCAGTCAAATGCCTTCAATAAATAACCGGAAAGTATCGACATCCATAATACAGTAACTGGATTTCCTAAAATCAAAAAGGTATTGGCACGAGAACGTTCTTCTTTTAAAAACCAGTGGCTTAAGAAAACGAGCATCGCAGGCATAACAGCGCTTTCAACTACTCCCAGCATGAAGCGAATGGGATATAACCACTCCACACTTGTCGCCATTCCCGTTAATGTGGCTAGTCCTCCCCAGAGAATCAAACTCCAGAAAATAAGTTTCTTTGCACTTTTCTTTTCCGCGTAATGTGCGCCAGGAACTTGGAAAAAGAAATAACCAAGGAAAAATAAGGCGGCCAGAAAGGAAGATACTCCTGCTGTAATATTGAGGTCTTCCCCCATCCCTCCTGCTACACCAAATCCATAGTTGGCACGGTCGAGATAGGCGAGACTGTATGTGATGAACACCAAAGGGATTAATCTCATCCACCTTTTCCTAGATGCTACCTGTAATTGAGCAGATTTCATGATTGAAGCACTCCTTTTTTCATAAAGTGTTCTAGCTCTACCATATTAGGAAACCCCTCATGATCTCCAGAAGACATCACGGCTTTTGCTCCTATCGCATTTCCTCGTACAACAGCTTCTTCATATGACAACCCTTCCAATAATGCGCTGATTACCCCGACAGCAAACCCGTCTCCCGCCCCAACTGTATCAACCACTTTCGTGACAGTAAAACCGGGCACCTGTTTCCTTTCATTTTCTGTAGCAAGATAGGCTCCTTCTTCCCCCAGTTTAATCACCACAAGCTTAACCCCTCGTTCTAGATAATAACTGGCGATATCCTCTTTGTTGCTATATCCTGTTAGAATTTCTCCCTCCTGAATTCCGGGAAGCAGCCAATCCGCCTTTTCTGCAAACTGATTGACGACGTTAATCATCTCCCTCTCATTCGACCAGAGGGTAGGACGAAGATTTGGATCGAATGATATGGTTACATCCTTTTGTTTCAGATGATTCAACACTTGCCACGACAAATCTCTGAAACTACCTGAAATGGCAGGCGGTATCCCTGTTAAATGCAGGTGCTGAGTTAAAGGGAGCTGTTCTAATGGAAAATCCTCTAGGGAAATCTTACTGGCGCTTGAATTCTTCCTAAAGTATTCAACGACCGGATCTCCTTTTTCGACTTTCGATTTCAGCTGGAACCCTGTTGGATTTAGCTCATCCACTAAAATATTCGAGACATCTACTCCTTCAGTTGTGAGCGTTTTCATAATCATTCGCCCGAATGAATCATTTCCGACCTTGCTCATCCATGCAGTCCTGATTCCTAACCTTGACAAGCCAATGGCTACATTGGTTTCCGCCCCCGCCACAGATCGTTTATAACTTAAGCAGTCTTCAAGGCTCCCCGGCTCATCCGCTATGAACATCGCCATTGCCTCTCCCATCGTTAATACTTTAAGCTCGCTCATGGTTAACCCCCTGTTCCATTTTCATATGTGAAATATAGGTTGCTACATTTTCCAAGGTTACTGGGAATTCTATCGCTCTCGGATAGGTACCACTTAACCTTTCTAATAACTCATTCACATCAGACTGCAGTGGCAATGAAATCGGCTCAGTTATCCATTCCTCTTTCTCCCTCTTCACCTGTTTCAAATGAACATAGACAACATATCTCCCTAACTCTTGTGCAGCCTTCATTGGAACCTCATCTGTGTACAGCCAGTTGCCCATATCAAAAGTCAATCGAATCGGAATGTCCAACTTCTCAGAACGGTTCAGAAAATGAGCGATTCGATTTAAATTTCCACCTTCAAGCGTTTGGTCGTTTTCGATGGTAATCTTTAATCCACTGTGGCTTTGCATCTCTTCTACTAAAACCTTATTTACTTGAGTCATATCAGTTTCCGTGAAATGATAGTGTCCTAGAGGCAGCTTTAGCAATTCAGCTCCCAATTCATCCGCTTCCCTAGCCAGTTGCTTAAAACGTTGCTCATCCATTTGATAGTGAGGGCCGATCAGACATTCAGGAGCAGAATAATAAATGTCTAAGTTAAGCTCTCTGCATAAGGCACCTAATTCTTTCAATGAATCATCTGGGCCCAATAGCTCTCTTCTGATTTCGATTCCATCTGCTCCAGCGGCTGAGATTGATTTTATGATTTCAAGATGCCCGAGTGTTTGAAGTATTTCTAATGGTATTGAATTCATGCATACAAAGACTTTCATATTATTCCTCCTAATGAATGCGTTTTCATCAAAATGGTATCGGTACCATTTTGTGATGAAATAAGACTTCCTTTCTTAGAAGACTTATTTCTGGATATAAGGCGTTGTTTGTCTTATGTTCAGTTTCGCTTGATACGCCATTGTTTGGGCTGGAGACTCGTGCCCGTCAATACGACGCAATATCATTTCCATAGCAGCCACCCCGATTTGATACGTAGGCTGTTCAATTGTTGTAATTCCTGAATAAACAATCGTACTCCACTCTGGATTATCAAAGCCAATCATTGCTAAATCTTTTGGAACCGACAGTTTCTTTTCTTGTAAAAGCAAAATTAATTTTAATAGCACCACACTATTTGCGGTTAATATAACTCGTGCCTTGCCTTCTGAGTCATCTAAAAAGTGCTGAAGCTTGGAATCTACATCATTTAAATCGTCGACATTTACCTCATAAACATCTTTTGAACTCGGATGACCGTGGCTCAATAACGTTTGCTGAAAGGATAGCCGCCGTTCATACCGGGTACTTACTTTGCTTGCTGGTTCGCTGAAAAACGCTATTCGTTCATAGTTTTGGTTGACCAAATAATTGACCGCTTGCGAAGTGGCCTGAAAATTATCCAAGCCTACAGTATCAATTTCAAGATCAGGTACTTTCCGATCCAGCAAGATAATCGGCGTCTTCTGGTCTTGCATCTGTTTTAACATGTCGTGATTTCCGCCGGTTGTATGAATAATAAGCCCATCAATACGATGGGATAGAAGCATTTCAAAATATCCTCTTTCCTTAACCGGATTATTATCCGAGTTGCAAATCATCAGATTATAACCGTTCTGGCTGCATATATCTTCAGCCCCACGAAGGATAGCCGTCGTGTATGGATTGTTAATGTCTGCAACTATAATTCCAATCAAATAACTCTTATTGCTTTTAAGCCCCCTGGCCATGGTACTGGGGCGGTACTCCATTTTGTTGATTGCCAGCTCGATTTTCTTGCGGGTTTTGTCAGAGAGCTCATCATATCTCCCCCCTAAATAGCGGGAAACCGAGGTTTTTGAGACACCAGCTTCTCTAGCGACGTCGTAAATTGTAACTTTTGAATTTTCTCGTTTAACCATTTCATTCATCCATTCGCGAATTTTGGTACCGGTTCCATTTTTATAAATATTAACACATTACCAATGAATGTCAATCTATTTTCTATCATAATACTCTTTCGAATTAAAAAAAGAACATTACATTAAATCACTTGTATTCTTTAGTTTTCCTTTTTAAAAAGTTTATTTTCAGGTAGTTGCACAAACAAAAAAAGTGGCCAGAGGGCAGCCGGATCTTCAATGAAAGCAAGTTTTCAACCTAAAAAAGCCGATTAGTGTACGTTAAAGTATCGACTTCCTTAATTTGTTTAGTTAAACTAACACCACCATTAGCTTAAAAATAAGTTATCCGCAGATTAATAGTTAAATATGATAAGAAGCATTCATGTGGCGGACTTTCCAAAAAAATTGTAAATATTAAAATCTGTCATAGGAGCATCGGTTAAACCAATATTTCGTCCAATAGTTATAATTTGCCCTCGATGATAGGTACTGTGATTCATTACATGGAGAATATATTCAAATCTTGGACGGGTTTCATTAAACCATGGAGTTTCCACATGGCAATCTTTTGTTATTGAACTTTCGGTAAGTGAATTCACATATAGGGCCAGTTCTTTGGAATTATCCACTATCATTTTAAACACCTCTTCGACAGTCTTATATGATTGATCACTGAAAACCCCTATATCCGGTGTTGACTCCTGCTTTAACACTTCCAACCAAAATTTCTCACCATCAGAAACATGCTTGAGTGTCCATTTGATACTCGGAAAACTCGAAGGTATTTTCTGTTCTATTATTTCAGATGGCTTTGTTTTCAGCCAATCTATCAATTGGGCATTTGCCCAGAGGTTGTAGTTCGCATAGTCTTTCATGAGCGATGTTAAATTCATTTCTTTTGTTTCTGGTTGTTTTTCTTTCATGTTTAACTCTCCTTTGTTTTAAGATTTTTTTCTACCCTTTTCTTACGTTGTTACCTTAAATAATATTCTTCCATATCCCCCTTTGATACCAATTATTGTAAGTTGAAAGAGTGTTAAACTAAACGGCCACGTTAGCACAATAAGAAAAGAGTTGCCGCAGCAACCCCTACTTTAAACTTAAGCCCCCGTTCATTAAATAAGAGGTCATATTCAAGTCTATCGTTTAATAGTCATCTATCTCATCACTTTGAAGAACTGGACATTTGAAAAAAACCTTAATAGGGTCCTAGTGAACCCCCTGGTATTTTAGGAACCATCCATATCTAATCTTAGTTCTATGTTTTCTTAACTTGGAAGCATTTCAATTACAACATGTATATTTTAGAAATTTGGAACAAATATTATTACAGTTGCAAATCCAAAGGAGGTGGCTAAAATGAACGCACAACGAGCAGAAGAAATTGCTTCTTCGCCAATTATGGCTAATGTGACCTATAATGGGGAAAGTATCTACATTGAGCATGTGGATGAACAGAATGGAATAGCTACAATCCATTCCCTTGATGAACCAAATAATAAACAAAGTGTTTCTGTAACCATCTTAGAAGAACAGTAATTTGTCGTGTATTTCCTCGATACAATAAGAAACCTTCACCTTCGGGTGGTGGTTTCATTTTAGATTAAGTTCAGTTGCCATCTTCTTCTTTAACAATCCATCTCCTTAATTAGAGCCTTTTCAATAAACTGCCACGTTACTTGAAGTAAAACTACCCCTTCCGTTATATCATTATTAAATAAAGAACTTATATACTTTATTAACTTAAGAAAAGTCCCTTTATTTATAAATATGTAGTCATCCTCTTGAACTCCGATACCAAGATAAGGCTTTTCGTTCAATTTCCAATAATAACTTTTCTTTTCCTTTGATGTACGAATCCATATCGTAAGGAAATATATATGACAATTCCTCTTTAAGATCACCATATTTTTCTGCAGCAGAAGGATTTTCTCGTAAGTAATTTCGAAAAGCAAGATGACGTTCAATTCCGGGATTGCCTAATTGATAAATATGAACGTGATGAGTTCGGTTATCTCCTCCTTTTTGAAAGAACCTACGTCCATATAATCCGTTTTCTCCTTTCGGCTCATAACCAATCCCTAACATATTCTTGTTAAACTCATCTATTAGATGGATTTTTCTTACCACAGGCATTATGTCAATAACAGGCTTTGCCTTTAGTCCGTAAACAGAAGTACTTCCTATATGATGAATTTCAATTATTTCAGGCCCAAAAATCTTATGTATTACATTAGCCTCTTCCTTATACATAGAAGTCCATTGGTTATTATATTCAGTTACTTCAACTTTTCTTATTTTTAATCCCTCCTCATATATTTCCCATTTTTTATTTTACAATATATTAGCTCGGCTGATCTTATCTATCTTCATACAGATACCGTCTATATTGAAGACCAACAAAGATCTAAAGGGTTTTGGGCAGAAAAAGTGGATTTTGAAGTGCGCAGACCATCCAATGGGTCCAAAAGAGAAAGCTTATGTAGTTCCGATTTTTCAATAAGCTTAGCTTCGAGCATTAACATAAAAAAACCTCCTATCATTTTCTTAATAGGAGGTTTTATAAGGTAAGTCTATAATACTCATTAATCTAGACTTTTTTGCTATAAGAGTATACCTTCAGAATCCTTCGTTCTTCTTAACGAATAGTGTTCTTGAAATAGAATTTTTAAATCATGTACTATCTGCACTCTTTCAGACGGTCAAAAAATTTGTTATGTCCCTATAATTTACGAAAACTAATAGAAAACTAGTGTAGGTATATTCATATAGCCTCATAATTTTCTGATTCTTTCCCCCGACTTAATGATAATATTCATATTCCATAAATCGCCACTTTCAATATGACTTTCCATCTGTGATACATCAATATCAGTATCGATTTTCACCCTTTTACGCTCTTTTCCTCTTAATCTTACCTCATATGGAGAATCGGTATTCATAAGTGAAATCATTTTCACATCATCTTCGTACTCGTCAAAAAATTCAATAGTGAATTGTGCATCATCCTTGCTGTAGTTTTCAAAAGGAAGTTCGCATTCCCCATGCAATATTGTCTCATTGGTCATTTCAAAACTGCAACTACTTATATCACGTTCATAGGAAATGGCGTAAATGCCAGTTGCAAAATATTTTTGAAACGAACTGGCTAAGAAAGGAGGAGTAATCATTGCAACCATAATAGCCAGCACTACAAATCTACCATGATATTTTCCCAATGATTTCACAAGAAAAAATAAGCTCATTATTAAAAAAATTAATGATGTAATTCCTATATACTGTAATCCATTTACTGATTCAACAGGTATATTTAAAACCAAAGCAACTGTTTCACCATAAGGACTTTCATGTGGGAATGGGAAATTTAATGCCATAGACACAAATAAAAAAATGAGAGCAAAATATATATATTTTTTATCTTTTATCAATATGAACCACACCTATTCATTTACTATTATTCAGAACACTTCTTACAACAGGTTTTATTATCTTATTTATCTTGTAACAACACAGCGTAAATTTAACATGTAATTCCCTAAAAGGATATATATCAAAAAAAAATCTCCTGCCCCTTAGTTCAATAAAAACCCCTGTATAGAAACAAAGAAAGCATATAAAGAGGCAATAATACTCATATACCCCCAAAATCTTTTTCTATCTTTTTGAAGCTCGGCTAATCCTGTCACCAACATTAACGCTCCTAAGAAAAAAATCATATATGAAGATAGCTCGAAATTTTTAGTGATTAAACCATATCCTGATAAAGTAAGAACTATTATAGAAAAAACGATTCTTAATATTTTTAACAAGGTACCCCACCGACCTTCCATATTAACCCGTTATACTAGAATAAAAAAGCTATCCTATATAATAAAAGGGCCTAAGCTACTACCATAACTAATTAGAAAATTTTACCGAACTAATCCCCATTATACTTCCCCCACCAATTCCAATCACTATGCCAAAAAGTGTCCATTGGGATATATAAATTCCTACTAGAAACAACGATAACCCTACTTGCCCCATTAACAAACCAATTTTTTTATACCTAGGAGCCCCTTTCATAATCTTCTAATAGATATTTACGGATAATTGGATAAAGTTCCAATTATATTAATTTCTAATTAACCTTTTAGCTTAATAAAGAACTGTTATTCAACTAATGCTGCCCAGTTAGTTGAATAGAAAAAGGCTTTACTCCTCATTGAAATAAAGCACCCATTATAAAATAAGACTGCTAATAAATTTTAAGGTGTAAATACATTCCAGTTATGTTACGATAAGTTAAATGGGTAATTTTAACATTTTACCATAACCATAAAATAAAAACATTAAAGGAAGTGAAATATTATGAGAAAAAGAAAGGGAATTATTTTTATGACTATGCTTTCAGCGGTCCTTTTTTGTGTTTTATTGATTACAATCTCACTATCCCCGCTTGCAGATTTAGGACCGAATGCTAATCAATTCGGGTCTTCAGGAATGTGGATATCAATAGGAATGATACTTGTTTTTTATCTATTGCCCTTAATAATATATTGGATAGGTATAGATATAATGAGATTCGTTTTAGCCTTGTTTTGTTGCGGCGGTCTACTGATAAATTCCACAATAATTGTAGCAGTTTTAGTAATAGCAAAATTTAAAGACATTAGCGCTATATATATTGCTAGTATCACAGGTCTTTGTCTTGCTGCAATAATTGTAAATATTTTATGGTTCTTCATAGCTTTTCGTTCACCTTCAGCTAAGAATAATCCAAATCAAACCGTATTACCTTAAAAGCAAAAAGCCTACAATAAATGCTCTTCATAATGGAGAGCTTTTTATATGCTTATATTTATTCTTAATTATCCTGCTCCGTTAACTGCATAAGAAAAGGCGATCCTTATTAATGAAGAATCGCACCTGTTAGATTAATAACTATTTAGAGATTTTCTGTGTGGAATGGGAAATCGATTATTCAAGATGTCTTCAGCGGGTATTAATTTAATTTTTTTCCCTTGTTGCTATAAATATTGATCTCATATTGATCGTTTTTAATTATATTCTTTACTTTCTCTGAGTTAAGATAATCTTGAACTGTTTCTTCAATGGCTTCAACAATCTTTTCTGATTCTGAATCAGAAGATGACAAAGTTGTCTCTATAGAAATCGGTAAATAATCAAATTTATCCTGGCCTATCAGCTCAACAAGAAAAAGTTACCCCGAAAATTGAAATGATAAAATAATGTATATAACCGCAAATCCGTAATTTAATAGATAGACCCGCTTATCTTCTTTTTGAAAATAACTTTCAATCCCATCTATTACTGAATTGACCCCTAATAAGGTAAAGAACATAACAAAATAGAAATCAAAATCATTGATAAAGCCCATTACCAACACGAACAATATTGCTAGGCTCATTAAAATTTTTATTATAATAAATGATTTTGTACTTTTCTTTGCCCTTTTTTCAAAAAATAACCCCAATCTAAAACACCATCCTCATTCATTACATTCCTTTTTCTTCAAGCATAATATAAAACGAAATGAATTTGGTATAAATTCTCAATGTTCTTGTTTTATTAACGCCCTTTGTCTTAATAAGAAAAACCGAAATCAAAGATCGATTTCGGTTCATTCTATTTATAAATGGAAAAATCTTAGTTTGAAATATCCTTCTTTTGAAAGAAGAAAAAGGTTAATGCTAAGAAGATAAGGTAATAGATTGCTAGTACACTTATAGAAAATCCAAGAGTTGCTCCCTCAAACATTGAGAACGATTCAGAAATGTAACCTCTTAAATTGAGATGAGGGAATAAGACGAACTTTAACCACTCATTTTTTTCAATAAGTGACTGTATAACTAAATTTAAAGGAGTTGAAGCAAATAAAATAGATATTGAAACGCCTACTGCAAGTGCTTGGCTTTTAAATAATGTGCTTAACATAAAAGCAATGGTTGTGATAACTAAAAATCCTGGTATCCAATAAACCATCATATCAACAAAATAATCGCCTACTATTACAGGACTAAAACCAAAAGATGCAGGATCTAGAATTTTATCTGAATACGACCCATTTCCAAAGAATAAAATTCCTACTATATAACTGAATATAAATAGACTCACAAGTAATAACGCTGCAAATAGTAGTGATGTTATATATTTAGAAAGGAGAATTTTCCAACGTTTATAAGGCCTGATTAACAATTGCTTAATGGTGCCATCTGAAAATTCAGATGAAACTAAGGAGCTGCAAACAATCACAACAAATAGAGTAACAAATGATGTTAATGATGTAGTCCAGTTTGCCATATACGTCCAGTTCGTACGCAAGTCAGGGTTTATATTAGCGTCTAAAAGTTGTTTATTTAAATCGATTTCTTCCATTATCGCGGACTTTTCATCTTCACTAATTTTAGAAGTTTTTAAATCATTCTGCTGTTCTTGTATTTCTGCTTGTAACTCTTGCTTCCAATCTTTACTTGATTCGACTGGATTTAGTTTATAATCAATCAACGCTGTTCCTACAGCTGCCAATAAAAGAAAAACGATAAACAAATATGTAGATCCTTTTGAAAAGATTTTCATCCATTCATTTCTTATCAAGGACATCATACAGACTCCCTCATTTCCTGCTCAGTTATTTCAAAGAATTTATCTTCTAGTGATTTTCTAGTAATGCCTATTTCATAAACATCTAATTGATTACCATTAAAACTTCTGTTTATACTAGCCGTTTGTTCACGTGTGGCTGATACAGAAATTGAATTCGCCTCATATTTAAGAATAGGTATATTACCAAACTGTTCTTGAAGGATTTTTTTAGCTAGCCCTCCATCACTGACAGTAAAAAGAACTTCACTAATTGTTTCAGTTTTTTCATCTACAATATGTTCTTTCGTATGTATGAGTTTTCCCTTTTCAATAACGGCAAAGCTATCACACATTAATTGCATTTCTGATAGTAAATGCGATGAAATTAAAATACCCACGCCCTCACTTGCCAGTACCTTCAAATAATCACGAAACTCGCGAATCCCTTGTGGATCTAAGCCATTAGTTGGTTCATCAAAAATCAGTAAAGACGGTTTATGCAAAATTGCTTGTGCTACACCAAGGCGCTGACGCATTCCTAATGAATATGTTTTAACCTTTTTATCTATGGCATGATCTAATTTAACAAGCTTTATTACTTCTTCAATTCGCTCATTAGATATTTTATTAGGTGACATACGAGCATAGTGAAGGATATTTTTTCTGCCTGTCATGTATTTATAGAATTCTGGATTTTCAACAATGGCACCTAATTGATTCATGGCACCTTCAAAATCTTTATCGAGGTCATATCCATTAATCATGACTGTACCGCCCGTACGATTAATAAGACCTGTAATCATACGAATAATAGTGGTTTTACCAGCTCCATTGGGACCGAGCAAACCAAATATTTCCTTGCTTTTTATTTCAAAGCTAACATTATCTACAATGGTGGCTTTTCCAATTTTTTTAGTTAAGGATTGGACCTTAAGAACTGTTTCATTCATATAATACCTTCCTTTATGTATATTTACCAAAATCACACAAATGTAATATTACCATATTATGCATATTATTGCTATGCTGATATTTTTCCATATTGTCTATAACATAGTCTCTTAGGTGAATGAACATAGAAAAAATAGATCTAGTGAAGATAATCTATTATAAAAGTATTATCTTATTCAAATGTTTCTATTTATTTGCCATAGAGGTACATGGGATATAATATTCAAAACTCGAAATGTTGCTTAATATGGAAATTATTAAGCAACATCCAGATATTCCAGATGAATTGATTGAAATAATGAAACAAGGATAGAATTAAAAATGCAGGAGCAGCAATGGTTTGAACATCAATTTTTAATAGCAAGAAAAGAATAATTCATAAAAAAAACCTGCATTTACCTGACGCTGCCCCAGATAGTAGTTATAAAGAAAGGGATATTTATTTGCTCGTTTTACTTAACCAATTTTCAACCTTTTTCTGTAGTTGTTCACCTAAATCAGCACCATCTTCTGTATCTTTCAATACCTGTTTTGAATATTTACTAGGAAACATATCTTCAAGTGAGTCTATGAATTCTTCTCCCTCTTCTGTTTCTTTATATTCTTTTACTACATATCCATTTTCATCTTTCGCTAACCTAATACGTACAGGATATGAATGTCCAGATTGAACTTCTGTCCCAGTCGATTTGTTGTACCCTTCATATAAGGCGTATAAATAGATGCTAATCACGCCATCCTTTTCATCTGCACCATATATTTTATGTGCCTCAAATTGCTTTTCTGTTGGGGATAATGCATCTTTATTCTGTTCCATTATGGTATCTGAAACGATTTGATCCATTTCTTTAGTAATCGTTACTTCACCACTACTGGAATTAGAACATCCTATAAGAAGTATAGAGAAAGTTAAAAAAACGCTCAAAATCAAATACCTATTAAATAAAAATTTCAATTGAAAACCTCCTGATACCCTAATAATTAACAAATTGATTATAACATTTTTTTACATATATTATGATAATTTGAAGTTTTTATTTTTTTAGAATAGGTTTATTGGTTTTACGTAACCAATTGATTGTGTGGAGGTTCTTCCAAATACGAAAGGATGTATGTTGTCTCTAAAGAAAAATTAAGAGGAAGAACCCTATGTAAATTCTTCCTCTCAAAACTAAATTATCATTCCAATGGTATTTCAATTATTTGATTACTAAATGAAGTTATTGTATATCCTTCAATTTCTATACCAACTGGGACAAAATGCTCCTTTTTATCATCCCTTGACAATTCAATATGATGCTCAGTAGAGAAGAACCTAGGCTGTTCAAGGTCATTTAAACGGTAAAAATTTTCGAATCCTTTGTACTTCTTACCGTCTTTATCAATGTAATATCCATCCACACTGTCACTTGATGATCCTTGACCGTCTTTGTCATAAAAATGATAATCAAGCATTTCGTAGGTCCTCTTTGGATTCAGCTCTTCAGTCATCACAATTTTTGTCGGTTCACCGATTCCAATTTGATCAATAGAAATTTCATTTCCTAAATACTTAAATGTCTGCGGCAGCTCTTTGGAGGCATCGATTGCAAATCGCGCTTGATCCTTAATTGAAAATGTGGCAGAACCCATGTGAAGACGTACATTCTTAGGCTTTTCAAAATATAGTGATTCAAATGTTGCTTCCGACGAATTCCAGCCCCCTTCACTCCACCCGCTGCCATTATAACCACCAAATATTTGATTGTCATAAATACGCTTCCCCTTACTTTCGAGACTGTCAAAATTAATGTATTCCATATTTTTGTCCGAATTTTCATTCGTATAGCGATAAGATACTATCGTTATCGTCGGTGCAATCGTCACTTTATCAAAAATAACAGGATTACCTTCAATTTTAGTCTCAACTTTTATATCATGTACGATTGATGGGTATTTCTTTACAGGAATGTCAAAACGCCAATCTCCCTCAATAAATTCATCATTTCCACTAGGTACACTGCTTTGGGAACCTTCTGTATCTACAGGGGTACTTTTCAATTTTTCAAGTTTACTAAGTTTCAATTTAATGGTTCCCTCTTCAATGGACATTGGCGAAACACCGAGTCTGCCTTTAAAAATATAGTCACTCTCGGAATAAAGGCTAAGAGAATTCGTGACAGGCGAGTACGAAGAATCATCCTCACTAATCCAATTTTGATCTTGATTTGCGATTTTCAGACCATCACTGATATTGATCATATATTTATTTTCCTTCTTTTGATCCTCAATTTCATAATATATCAGAGTCTGTATGTCATCTGCGACTACATTCGTGATGGTCACCTTCACTCCATTACTTTCTGCTTCTAAGTTCAGCCGCTCACCTATGCCATGATCGATATAACCTTGCATCTCCTCGTTTTGCTTGTTGCTTAAATCTTTCCACCAATCCTTTACACTTGCAAAACTGTTAGTTGCAACAGCCGTACCCACAAATAATGTTAGGAAAAGCGTGGCAACCAATCCCATCGTAACTCGATGTTTATTAACCTTCCGTCTGCTTTCTTCAGTTTTAGAAACTTTACGACTAACCTTGTTCATAAAACCATCCGGAACCTGAATCAAATCACTTTCTGACTCAATCCCAGCAACTATCTGCTGAAGCTCCTTCATTTCTTCTTTGCAACTTTCACATTCTATTACGTGATTTTCAATCTCTTTTCTTTTTGTCTCGCCCATATCCCCTTCCAAATAATCAATAAAATATTCTTGAATATCATTACACTTCAATGTCCTCACCACCTTCTATTATTTTTCTAAGCGTTAAAAGTCCCCTATACAATCGGGATTTCACAGTCCCTACTGGCAATTTAAGAATGATAGCAATTTCCTTTTGGGAATAACCTTGAAGATACTTTAAAATAATAATTTCCTTATATATCTGATCAAGTTGATCCAAGTCTTCAAGTATTTCTAATTTGTTTTGAAATTGGCTAATATCCAGAGAATCTTCCGGATTTTCCATTTCCTTCGGTTTCCTTTTTCTGTATATAGACCTACACTCATTGATAAATATTGAGGTCACCCACGATTCGAAATAACTGTCTTCCTTTAACTGACCAATTTTGTCATGCACCTTAATAATTGTATTGTGAAAAACATCCTCTACATCTTGATGGCTTTTCAGATAGGCCCAACCGATTTTATAATACTTTGATTGTCTTGTGTTAAACCAATCCATCACAGCACTCATATCTTGTTTTTTTATTTTTTTCAATATCTTATAATCTGAAATCGATGTAATCACAAATGCCAGTCTCTCCTTTCCAAGTCTTCTTTTACAATTAGAGTTTCTAAATATATTAAAAGTTCCCTTACAATTAAATTTTTTTTCCTATGCTCAATTTGCTCTTCAACATCTGGAACATTTCCATTTCTTTTTTGACTCCAATTAGAAAAAAACAATAAGAAAAACCGAAATCAAAAATAAATTTCGGTCCATCATTTTATAAACGGTAAAACCTTTTCATAATCCCATTCAATCAGTAGAGTCTAGTAGTATCTTCGACTTTCATTTGAATTTCCCCGTTCTTATTAATAGATTCTAAAGTGATTTTTCCACTACCTGAATATCCTTTTTCAAAATATCCGATTACATATTCTGTATGCTGTTTTCCTTTACTATCTTTATATTGTAGTTTCATCGAATTCTCTCCAAAATCTTCAGTTGGCGTTACATTTAACTTAGTTTCTTCGCCTGGCTGGATTGAGGGAATTTTTATATCAGAGTTTATATGATTATGGGTCAAATATAAACCTGTAATTTCTTTATTCGTTTGATTTTTTACCGTGAATTCAAATCCTTCTTGCTTTAATAATAGAAAATAACTTCCCAATCCAATAATTCCTAATACCAATATTACGCCTATAACTTTTTTCATCTAGCCAACCACAGCTCCTAAGATCTTGTCGCATTTGATACGTCTCTGAATGTTAATTCGTCCTTCAGGAAGATAATTCGTCCGTTGTGCAAAATAATTCGACCTTCAAGAAGATAATTCGTCCGTGTGTCAAACTAATCCGTCCTTCAGGAAGATAATCCGTCTTAAAATTAGAATTATCGAAAATATCTTAACCCCAATTATATGCCACCCATTTAATTTAATATTTCAACAAAAAATCTTTGAACACTGTAAGTTTAAAGATTTCCCGAAAACTCATATCTAGAATTTAGTTGATTCAAGCTTCAAAATATATTCTTCAACCTCTTCGCCTCGTGCATTTGAATATCCTTTGTCCTCATCGGTAATTGCAAACCCGCATTTTTTCAATACTCGAATAGATGCGATATTATCCTTAGCCGCTCGGGCATAAAGAGGTCGAACATTTATTTCATGGAGGAATTTACTCAGTGCATCAGTGGCAATCCCCTTGCCCCAATATTGCTTTCCAATCCAGTAACTGACTTCTGGATTGCCAAACTGTTCAAAGTTTAGAATGTTGCCCACCACACACCCGTTATAAAGTATGATCTTTTTCAAGATATTCTGGTTCGCTAAAATATTCATCCAGTGTTTCAAAAAAGCCTCTCTGTCAGTAGGATCTTTAGATGTGAAAGCAGCCATATTGTTTACAGTAGAATCTAATTGATGCTCGAAAAAGATGGATAGATCACTCTCTCTGACATCTTGCAGTTGGACTTCTTCGTCATTTTTAAGGAATCCCATAAAATTCACACTCACTCCCTGACAGATTTAGTGTCTATCTTTTACATTAGCATTAGGAAAAGATTTCTCAGCAATCAACCTCATTGAAATAAATCAGACCCCATAGTTCAATTAGAACTATTTCTTTTCGGTAATTGCTTATTCAATAAGGTTCGTACTTCATCTACTCCCCTATTTCAGTAAAGAGTATACGTTCGTATCAAATGGAACATCATTTTGATACATATAATTCTTTAAAACCCCTTCCTTCTCAAAGCCCAATTTTATTAATAACTCATTAGATGCTTTGTTTTCTACAAACACAATAGCTCCAATACGCTTTAGATTAAGTTCTTTAAAACCATATGATATGACTTCTAAAACAGCCTCAGTGGCAAGACCTTTGCCCCAATTCTCCGGAAAAAGTGCATAACCTATTTCAGCCCTCTTATGTTCAGAAGACCAATCGTGAAATCCAATTGTTCCGATAATGCCTTCCTTTTCTTTACTTTCAATTCCCCATTTAATGCCGCGTTTTTCATTGTAGTTATTAGCAAAATTCACAACAATATTTTTCACCTGATCTAAACTGGTTAACGGTTTTTGTCCATAATAACGTAATACATCAGGATTTGAAAAACAGTTTAATATATCCTGGGCATCATCTACAGTAAGTTCTCTCAAGATAAGCCGTTCTGTTTCTAATTTAGGAAACATTCTCCCACCCCTTTTTTCATAGTCTTTCACGTTAATCAAACAACAAGCTAGGTAGACCTAATTTTCCAACTGGTTATTTACTATCTTTTCTAAAAGGGCCTTAATTTCTTCATTCTGCTTTGTATGTTTGTGTAAGTCCTTTGCGATTAAAGGTAAGTAGTAAAGGAGAAAAACAGTAATTGCAATAAAAAAGATTATGGATAAAAATTGCATGAGTTCACTCCTAATGGTCATTTACAACAATAAAAAAATAACATTAATACAATCAAACTGCCTCGTTGAATAAAAAAGAACTGTCATATAGACAGCCCTGATCCACTACTTGACTAGCAGTTAGACAAGTTTGTCGTTATCTTTTTTCCTAATATAAATGTAAAGTAAGTTAGTATAAGTGTTAGTATTCCAGTGCCAAATAAGACACTTCCAATTATTATAAAATTATTTTTATGAGTCTCAACCACCATATTGTATTGGTCAGTATCATAGATTCCATCTTCCTGATTATCAAGCCAAGAATCCCCTAGTGAAATGCCAAAATTAATACTTAAAAACATCAGTGCTAGCCCTGTTATTGCTAGTAAAGATGAAATAATCAATAAGTTATTACTATGTTTAGTTAACATGTAGTTTTCCTCATCTCTAAATCTATTTCCACAATAAATAAATATTACCATATTTTTCTTCAAAATTGAGAGTTAATACATGACAGCACCTTAATAAATCAAAGGGTTTGTTTTACAATGAATTGATGGATTCCACCATTAATACTTATCGGTTGTAGCACCAAGGATAGAGGCGCGGATAAAATCAAGGTTTTGGAAACGTTTGAGTTCCTTCGGCGCACCTGTCACGACTGCTCCATTTAATCAACCTCAATCAAATTATTTTTATCCAAACCAGCACTTGATGTCCTTCTGCATGGATGGGCCACTGGTAAAATCGATTTCTACTACTTTTTTTGATTCATTGATTATACGGAGAGCTAGAATTGAAAGGGATGAAGAGTTTATTATATTTAGTATTATTTTCCTGAGTGGTTGTGTAAATTAAGAAAAAATCTTTCTTTTAAGTACGAATGTCCGATAACTGCGTATATGCCACCTCTTCTTCTTCTTCTTCAAAAATGAACTACGCTATTACAACTAAGGATATTGGCATCATATATCCTCCCTATTCGTTTCTCTGTTTGTTACATGTATTAACAATTCTTTAGTGCCTTCGAGGTGTTTTTCCTTAACTGCGCCTGAAAAAGTGATAGTTTAGCGAATTGTTTAAGGCAAGAAACAACGAGGAGGACAAACATGAAAAAAATATTATTTACGATCATAACGGCTTCTATATTCATTATTGGAATTTGTATGCCAACTAGAGGTGAAGCTGCCGTTGGAGATCGCACACTTTCGTATGGAACGAGTCATAGTGATGTAAAGGAGCTACAGGAATTATTAATGACAAAAGGGGTCTTCCCCTATCATGAAGCAACAGGCTACTTCGGTCCGATTACAAAAGAGTCTGTAAAGAAGTTTCAGGAAAAATCAAGACTAAAAGTTGATGGAATAGCAGGTTCACAAACGAACCAGAAAATAAAAGTCCTGCGCAGTGGGGATATTGGCAAGCCTGTAGCTGAACTACAAAGGCTATTGAAGGTATGGGGTGTTTACACTTCAACGGTCGATGGCATATATGGCACTGGTACAAAGCAGGCCGTTTCAAATTTTCAAAAGCAAAAGAGTTTATCGGTTGATGGAATTGCAGGGGCAAGGACTTTAGGCAAATTAGAGGAGAAAGCCAATTTAGTAAGCCAAAATGTTAAGGAGCTGACCGTTGCAAGCACAGCTTATACGGCAAGCTGTTCTGGATGCTCCGGCACGACGAGAATGGGTGTTGATTTAAAAAAGTATGATGATGCAAAAGTGATAGCAGTCGACCCGAATGTGATTCCTTTAGGTTCTAACGTAGAGGTTGAGGGTTATGGACAAGCCATCGCGGTAGATACGGGTGGAGCGATCAAAGGTAATAGAATTGATGTTTTCATTCCAAAAGAAGCGGATGCTTTAACGTGGGGAAGAAAAGAAGTGAAAGTAAAAATAATAGAGTGATTGAATACGGCTCCAGCGTTTCAATCTGAATCTGCTAAATAAATAGAGAGAAAGAGCATGTATTGAAAACTTAAAATACATAAACAATTATTAGAAATATCAAATTAAAAAGAGCATCAAGTGTTGATGCTCTTTAATTTCTTATACTACATATAATATCTCTAGGAAACTTCAGATTAACCTATTTCTTATTCCATTTAAATATTCGTTAATCCTTCAAGAATGTACCTTGCCGATACTCTAGGTAAGCTTGATCAATTTCCTCTTCTGTATTCATGACAAATGGTCCACGGGCAACAACTGGTTCCATCAAAGGTTCTCCCGCATATAAAACAATTCGCAATGGTTCAATTGCTGTTATATCCACTTCACTTTCCTCTGATTCTTTCCCTGCACCCAGCCACAACACTTGACCCTTTGAAGCTTTCATTTCGTTTTTACCGAATACTCCACTTCCTTCAATTAGATAGATCATTCCGTTGTAGCTACCCGGCAAATTCTGTGTGACCGAAGCTCCAGGCTCTAGAAGCATTTCCACCATCGTAACAGAAACATGGTTTTTCGTCGCAGAGATAACATCCTTTGATGAACCAGAAAAGACGCGGATGATAGCTCCTTCTTCTTTTCTCACTGGCATATCTTTTCCCATTAAATTTTGATATCGCGGTGTTGTCATTTTTTTATCGCGGGGAAGATTGACCCAGAGTTGAAGCGAATGGGCGGTAACACCTTCAGAAGGCACCTCATTATGCACAACGCCGCTTCCGGCTGTCATCCATTGGACATCACCCGGTCCGATTATTCCACCATCCCCGGTATGACTGTCATAGTGCTCAATCGTTCCATCAATAACAAATGTGACTGTTTCAATCCCTCTATGTGGGTGAATATCAAATGAACCTTTTTGAAATTTATCCTCCATCATTAAAAGAAAGGGATCACTCTTCTCCCAATTTCCTGGTTCAATGACTGGTCCCGCAGTATGAATCGGACTATATTTTTGAAGTTTCACATCTCTTACTTCAGCAATATCACGTTTGAAGATATTTTTACTTTCCATGCCTCTATTCATCCTCCTTGAAGTTACTAGTAAACTGATAAAGTGCCATTACTATATTTCTTCCTTTTTAGCTACTCAATAACTTTCCTAATGCTTTGAAAACAAGTTTCGCTCCAATCCCATACCTGATTTAGGATTCCTCCTGTATGGGATTAGGCACTTCCATTTGTAAACTATATCTATGAACCTTTATCAACATCTCATGCAGGTTCTTCTTTTCTGTGTCATCCAATACATCAAATAATGAAGCTTGAAAATCTGATTGAATTGGCATTACTTTTTCCATTAAATCTTTCCCTTTTTCAGTTAATGAAATATATTTAACTTTCCATTGTTGATCCCGAACAATCAGATTATCTTTTTCTAACCTTGTTAACATATGTGATACGCCTCCACGACTGATCGTAAGGTGCTCCGCCAATTCCAGTTGTGAAACAGGTTGATGAATAAGCACTTGTGCCAACATATCAAATTGCGCAGCAGTGACGCCAAAATGTTGTAAATAATCATTCGAAAGCTGGTTACTTCTTTGATAAAAACGAACCATTCGCAGCCAAATCAACAAACTCAATTTATTATCATCGGTAAACCCTCGTCTATCCATGTTTGATCATCACCTCTCCTCTTGATTCACCATCAGTTTACTAGTAACTTGATAAGTAGTCAAATGGCATTAGTCTATCATACAAATTCCCCCATATAGTATAGCCATCCTGTTTCTAATATAAGAGATATTCTCTCATCTAATGAGAGATTTTGGGAGAATTATTATAGTAGCAAAATAAAAGAGATTGTTAAACCTAAAATAATATCAAAAAAACACCTCGTAGCTTGGTTTGAGATTTACGAGAAATCACTACCAAACGGCTAAGGTGTCCTAATAGGATACTATAATTTAACATTTTTAATATCAATTCAGGGTGCATAAAAGGTATTTGCTTCTACATCTTTTTATATTAAAGATTCTTTTATTATTTAAAAAGGAATTATTTTGAATAGTCGTATCTTTCCCATTTATAATTACAAATGCCTACGAATGTAATACCTTCAAATGTATTATCTTATAACACGATATCAGTGCTAATCTTATTGTAAACAGAGCCCATAGGAAACCAGTAAAATGCTGATTTTCTAAAATTATGTGAGTGTAATACTTAATTCTTTTGATTCTTATGCCATTTCCAAGCACTTTCAATAATCTCCTCTAGACTTATCGATGCTTTCCATCCTAGATCTTCATATATTTTATTAGCTGAAGCAACGAGTCGAGCAGGGTCTCCAGGACGACGGTCTGAAAACTCTGTTTTCGATTTTATTCCTGTCACCTCTTCACAAGTGTCAATTACTTCTTTAACCGAAAACCCTCTCCCGTTCCCAAGATTATAGATCGCAGTCTTCTTCTTCCCAGATAATAAGGCATGAAGAGCTAATATATGAGCCTTAGCTAAATCCGTTACATGAATATAGTCCCGGATACAAGTACCATCTGGTGTATCATAGTCCGTACCAAACACAGAAATCTTCTCACGTTGGCCTAATAAGTGTTGCAAAATAATAGGAATCAAATGCGTCTCTGGATCATGACTTTCACCAATTTCTGCCGAATCATGTGCTCCAGCTGCATTGAAATAACGTAAAACAACATAATGTAATCCATATGCTTGTGCAAAGTCTTCTAATATATGCTCAACGAACAATTTTGAACGTCCATATGGATTAATAGGATTAGTTGGTTGTTCTTCATCAATTATATCTACATTTGGTATCCCATAAGTGGCTGCCGTAGATGAGAAAATGAAGTTTTTAATATTATACTTGAGCATAGTATTTAATAAAGTAATAGTTGCAGCAACATTATTTTCATAGTACTTATAAGGTTCTTGAACAGACTCACCAACTAAGCTATTAGCAGCAAAATGCATAACTGCCTTAATAGGATATTGTGTGAAAATACCATTTAAAACCTCTGCATCTCCTAAATTTCCTTCTATTAATAGAGCCTTCGAATCAACCAAAGAACGAAAACCCGTTGAGAAATTATCTAAAATAACCACTTCTTCATCTTTCACTAATTCTTTTACAAGGTGGCTTCCAATATACCCTGCACCGCCAACGACTAAAATCATTTTATATTTCTCCTTTTAATTACGATTGTATGTAAAAGCAAATAGAATTATCTTAATACAAAAGCCATTTACCCTGTGTGAATTCCCTACGATCAGAATTTACTAACTAGATTATTTCTGATTTCAAATTTTCGGCTGTTTATTAAATGTATGTTTTTTGTTCCTATAAAATGATTTTCTTCTATTATGATTTTCGTCCCTAAATTAATATTTATATTGGAAAATTCATATGCCATTTTATGATTTTTTTGCAGAAAGTCATTTTTTATTATTTTAATTGAATTTACTCTTACCAATGACTTTTCATTACTATAGCCGGATATTTCAATATTTTCTTTTATGGTATTTCTAAAAATGTTATTTGAAATGAGGACATTTTCTCCAGATTGGATGATATTAGATAAGCTTCCTTCTGGAGTAAGTGTATTTGAAAGAGTGTCAATTATGATAGTATGATTACAGTTATCAAAGGTATTTTCACTTATTTCCACTTGATTAAAATTATTAAAGTGTATACCTGAATAAGATAATCCATTAAAGAAGTTCTTTATTATTTTTATATTTTGATTAAATAGTTCTACCACGCCTAAACCATGATTGCCTACTCCAACACCCCATGCTCCAAATCCTTCTATATCATTACTTCCGAATATACAGTTATAAACTGTTACATTTATACAAGGTGTACCATCATATACACCTAATGTACGAAACCCTCTCCGTGTATGATTAGCAATTTGAATGGCCTCCGAGTATGTCCTAGACTTATCTGTAGTATTATCTTTAAACCCTAAGAAATGCGAATTTTCAATTACAACGTTTTTTGATGAATTCAAGTCAATGGCATGTGAATTAATTATATTAAGGACTTTAATATTGCGAATTAATACCCCATCTGCTCTTGCAATCCCAAAAGCACTTCCCGGTTTTGGGTTTGAAGTGGTATTCATCAAGAAAGTTCCTCCTTCAATAAGGATGTTACCTTCCCCCTTATAACCAGTATATTCGCCATTTATTTCACCATTTATTATTAATGTTCCATTGTGATTCCTAACTATGGTACTGTTTTTAGACAGTTTTAAACGAGTATTTTTATATATTCTTAAAGCTCGACTTACTACATATTTTCCATCAGGAAGGAAAACTGTTCCTCCTCCATGTGCTCGTACTTTATTTAATGATGATTGAATTGGTTCCCAGTCATCTTTAATTCCATTCCCCTTAGCTCCAAACTTTTTGACATCTATAGACAATGATGAATAAACTGTAGAGTCTACTATATTGTTTTCTATATCATCATATTGATTTATTATAATATTTCTTTGAATATCTGAAGTACAGAATCCAATAAGAAGAAAAGGTAATATTAAAAATATACTTTTATTATACTTTTCCCATTTCATTTTCTGTTCTCCAATCTAAAAAAACAAAACTTACTTTTACTATAAAATTACTGAATTATATTAGCTTTAGTAACAATTTTAGCCAGTTCCCCTATAAGACTCTTGTAGTAATTCCCTTCGAAATGATGAGGTCCAAAAGTATCCTTATGATCAACACTTGACAGAAAATTATATTTTCTCAAATCAATTACTTTTACATTAGGCGCTTTAGATAGAAAATAATTGTTCATTTTATCCCAAATATTATTATAATAATTTAATTGAGTATTAGTATATTTCTTTTCTTTAATGAAGCTTTTAATTTCTTTATTTTTATCATAGTAATCCTTAGCCAAACCGCCCCAAACGAGAATAACTTTATTTAATTCAGTTATTTTCTCTAATTCCACAATAAATTGATCACATGATTTCTTCCACTTTTCCCAAAAGAGTGGATTTCTATAATCAAATTGTTCGGTTTCCCTTAAAATTTTATTTTTCAAATAAGCTGTTTGATGGATAGTCCCATTTTGAACGATAAATGTCCCATCTTGAAATCTTCTAGTACCATGGATAGCATCCACAAAAAAGTCAACTAGGATATACTCCACTTTCGCTTCCTTAAGTTCTTTAAATGTTATTTTTTCGTATTCTCTTCTTATATTTATAAGCTCTTTTTCTTTTACTTCAGGAAACTGATTTTTATTAAACTCAATTGGGTCACTACATAAACTAATTAAAGAAGGCCAGAAATGAGAAAAATCAACATTAAAAAACAATTTATAATCAGGATTATAATAATCGTCTTTGCTACTAAACGCTAAACGGGTAAAACAAGAACCAATAACCCCTAATTTAATTGGCTGTTCATTAATCGGATTAATTATTATATTAAACCCTTTATCTGAATCAAATGTTATTCTAACATTCTGAGTTAGTAGATTCGATTTTATTCTTGGGTTATATAATAGTTTATAGATTCTAGTTTTATCTGTAATTAAAACTTGGTATTTCTGGATTTGATTTGTTTCAATATCTTCAAAAATCTCAGATAGATTTACTGAAATAACACTATAATCATTTTCACCATTAATTTGAATTTCTTTATACGGGATTAAATCTAAATCATTCGAAATTTTATTTTCTCTAAAAATAATACATTTTATATCGTCTAAATTACTTAGAAGTTCATCTTTAATACATACCCGAAGAGAATTGTCATTTAAAGCAACAGAGTCTACCAAAATGCTCTGATATACTTTTTCTACACGAATTGATAATCCATTCGATACAGTCCAGTACGGCTTAAATTTTTCATTATCGTTGACCTTTATTTCACTTAATTGATAATCATCTATTTTTTTCACATCTGACTCTAGCGTTATTCCATTTTCTTGCACTTCTACAATAAAATCTATAACATTTACGTTCTCATCATAAGTAAAGAGATTTAATTGATTATAATCCAGACTAAAAAGATTATTACTTAATTTTTCTAGTGGTAAACTTTGTGTATAAATTAAGGTATCCTTAAATACCCGTTTTTTCACAAGAACATTTTCAACAATTACAGGCTCCTCTATATTTTGTATTTTAGAAGAAACTGCAAGGATTATTTGTCTATTATGATTATCAATACTTAAATAATCTATAACATTTTTAATCATTCTCTTATTTATTACAAATGCTAATTCACCTTTACCCCTACCAATAAAACTTAGATTTGCAAGTTTATTTAAACTTTTATTACCAAGTTCTTTCAAATGTTTTTTTATTTTTTCATTCGTAAATAAATCATAATAATTTTCATTCTCATCTTTAATATTAAGAAAGATGATTTGCCTTTTTGGGTTTATGATTTTAAAAAATGTTATCATATCCGTTATATTAATTTTAACTTCGTATAATTCATGATTATTGATTACATCGATTTCCATTTGCTCCTCATATGCATATAGTAAAAATCTTTCAGAGTCTCGAATTCTTAATTCTAATTTAAGGTTCTCAAATTTCTCCTTAGCAGAGAAGCTTATTTTGATAAACTTATCTACTACATCGATATTTTCTACTTGAAACAAAGATTATCCCTCCAATTACAACTAAATATGTTTCCTTTGTAATAAAACTTTTATATTGACAACTAAAGCAAAAGTAAGTTTATTTTTCCCCATTAAACGCCAAACAAATCTTAAAAACTCATTATTCTTGGACATTTTTAAAATTTCATGTTTACCTTTCTTTTTCTTCAATATTCCTTTCCTATCTTCAATACTTGAATAAATTCTTTCAGTATTATTTTTATCTACAAATTCAAAATACATATTTCTTTTTTGTGCATAAAGGTATTTCTCCGCAAAATTATTATCTGCATAATCGTTAATTAAGGTTATTAATTCTGGAAGTCCAAATACTCGATCCCCGAAAAGTTCATTTTCCATATCAATATAGCTACCTTGATATTTTATATAATCCTCATAATCAAAATGGTAAAAAATAATTGGTTTTTTTTGATAATACATGTCCCAAGCAACGCTCGAATAATCAGTAACCAACAAGGAAGCATTCATTAATAATTCATTTAGTCTTTCCTCGCCAAATTGATAAACTCTCATTCTCTCATTTGGACTACTAAACTTATTAATGTAAGCCTTAAATTTAGGATGAATGTAAAAATTTAATTCTATATCATATTTTATTAATATACGTTCTAATTCTGGGGAATTTAATAGGGCAACATAATATCTGTAATAATCTGAATCGATAAATTTCTCTTCAGGTATATCATCCATCCACGATCTCCAAGTAGGCATTAACAATATAGATTTTTTCCCAACTGATTTGTTATTTAATTGATCCCAACGACTCAAACCAGTTATTATTATTTCTTCCTCTTTATATCCAAAAGTGTTTTTCACTATTTCTTTTTCAAATTGTGAAGAAACTACAAATAAGTCAACTGCATTTGAACTAGTCTTTTTATAAATATGGTCTATTTTTTTAAGTCCTATTACACCATGTTGTAAAAAAACTATTTTTTTATTTTTTAATATTTGTTTAATTTTACCTTTTTGAGCCCGTATGTTATAAACATGACCTTTGGATTCAGAGGAAACAAGTAATTTTGCAGAAAATATATACAGCATATATTTAAAGCTCATATATTCTACTACTTTATCTTCCATTCCTATCAGGTTTTTATAATCTGGAGAATCCTTTTTTATAATGTAATAAAAATTTCTTTTTTTATTATCTTCATAACAATTTTTGAAAAAGAAATAAGCATTATCCTGTGCACCTTCTGAGAATTTTTCATAAGCAATCCATATTTCTTTACGATCGAAATACCATTTCATCAATATATAAATATAATACGCAATACTTTCTTTAAACCTATATATCTGTTTTTCGTATTCTTCTTTTTCTTTATAAATTAGAGCTATTGTATTTACGGCTGTGATGTAGGGGTAAACCCAATAACCATTTTGAAAATCAAAAGACAGTCCACTAGTATTTCGATTAATACTTCTTTTCACATTAAATGTTGGATTTTTGATTCTTAAATAATATTCTTCTTCATTCATCTCAAGTAAAAGATAAAAATCCCAATAATAATTTTCAAATAGAACTTGGGAAATATCTATATTAAAATCAACAAATGATTTATTGGATCTTTTTCTTTCGAAAACTGAAAATTCATATTTTATTTGTTCATTTTTATTTCTATAAATTAAAAGTAATGATTTAATTTTATATGACTCAATTTCCGGTAATTCCAACTTTATTTTCCCATGAATATTGTTCTTTTTCATATGAAATTTGTACAAACTCATATGAAAATTCACTTTTTCATTAGTTAAATTGATTTGTTGATTTATAACTATAGAAAGCCCATTATTTGTAGTGAAATAAGGTGTTATTAAATTGGTACCTGATGTTGATATAGAAGAATAATACCTTTCATGTTTAGCCTGAATTTCTTTATTAAATATTCCTAACCTATACTCATTAATCAAGTTTGATTCATCATTTTCTTCAACAATATAAAAATCCCATCTAGATACCATCTGACAAAATTTATGATTAAAGTTATTCAGATTTAATACTATGAGACCATTTTTCTTAGCTTTATTGTCTGATAGATATTCTATCCATTCTATTTTTGATTTTCGCTCACGTATTACCAACTTTAGTTTGTCTAATTTTTTCATGTAAATTTCATCTATCTGAAAAGATATTAATTGATTATCGATATTTAGAATAAAATTGCTAATAACAATCTTACCTTTTACAACCCTATAACTTTCTTTTATTTCTTTTAAACCTTTCTTCATAGGGAGTAGTAATTTATTATCATTTAAATTTCTCACTCTTAATCCATTCCTTTAACTTATTTGATTATCAGACAGGAAGCGATTGATTTTTGAAACATGGCAACCTGTCTCAATAATTAATCAAATAAAAATTTGAATTTCTTGATATGTGAGATAACAAATATAATAATCTCCATCCTATCAAATCAATAAATTCCAATATATAAAATCTAAAGTCTAACAATCATCTTTAACAAATTTTAATAGATATAATTAGTGTGGATAAGGAAATTATTTTCCCCAAATAGTAATTACTTTTTTATTCGCCCTTTAATTTTAATTGCTTCTTCTTATCCATTATCGCTTTAAAAGTTCTTTTACTATTATTTTTGTCAACATATTTAAAATATTTGCTTCTTAATTTCCCGAACTCTTCCTTTTCCTTGAAATTTCTCTGATTGTATTCTTTTATAATATTTACTAATTGCTTAACATCAAATACTCTGTCTCCGAACAGATCTGTTTCCATATTTAAATAGCTGCCTTGAAAATTATTATAATCATCAATATCAAACTGGTAAAAAACAACTGGTTTTTTCATATAAAACATTTCCCAAGCAACACTAGAATAATCCGTAATAAGCATTGAGGATTTCATTAATAATTCATTAACTTTCTCTTCTCCATACTGATAAATTTTCACATTATTTGAACTTGCTTTAAATTTATCTATATAGCTTTTAAATTTTGGATGAATATAGAATTGTAATTTAATGTTACTGTTATCTAGTAATGTATTTAATTCTTTTGAGTTCAAAAAACCAATATACTTTTTATAATATTCTGTTTCAATAAATTTATCTTCAGATAAATCATCCATCCACGTTCGCCATGTAGGCATTAAGAAGATAACCTTTTCTTCGCCAGATTTGTCTTCTAATACATCCCATCGACAAAAACCAGTGGTTATGATTTCTTCATTACTGTATCCAAAGTAATTTTTAATAATGCTTTTTTCATAGTCAGAAGTAGCAACAAAAAGATCAACTGCATGTGAAGTATTTTTATTAAACACATAGTCTACTCTTTTTAATGCTGTTACACCATGTTGTAAAAATACCTGTTTTTTCTGTTTTAAAGTTTTTTTCAGTCTACCCTTTTCAATTCGTATATCATACGAATGCCCTTTTGATTCCGAGGATACTAATAATTCAGATGCATACATATAAAGCATGTATTTAAAGCTCATAAACTTCAATACTCTATTTTCCATATATTTTAAATTTGTGTAATCCGGAGAATCTTTCTTGATAATATAGTAGAAATTTTCTTTCTTATTATTTTCATAACAATATTTGAAGAAATAGTATCCATTATCCTGAGCGCCTTCAGAAAATTTCTCATAGGCCAACCAGATACCTTTTCTATCAAAATACTTTTTAAATAATCTATAGGTAAAATATGCCAAATTTTCTTTGACTTTATATAAAGATGCCTCGTGCTTCTCTTTTTCTTTATATCCGATTGCCAAAGTATTGACCGATGTAATGTATGGATAAACTAAAAATCCATTTTCTAAAGTGTATGAATACCTGATAACTTTTTTATCAATCGATTCTTTTACCTTTTTAGTAGGATTTTTAATTTTTATTGGATATTCCGTTCCGTTTATTTTAATTATTACGTACATATCCCAATAATAATTTTCTAACTCTAATGGTAGTAAATCAATCGAAAAGGATATGGTCGATTGATCATTGTTCTTCTTCGTTTCATTTGCTTGGAACTTGTATTCTTTGACTTCTATTTTGTCCCTGTATTTTAGCATTACAGATGTGGCATCAAATGAATTACATTCGAACAATTTCAGATTTACCTCACCACTAATTACATGCCCCTTCATTTTGAATTTGGTTAAGGACATATCAGCTTTTATTTTTTCAGAAAATAGACCAATCTCCGGTCTTATTACAATTGAAAGTTCATTTTTTGTTGTTAAATAGGGCGTAACTGCATTCGCAGTATCCGTATATATGCAATCGAAAAATCTTTCATAAGCTGGCTTAACTGGCGAGCTAAAATATCCTAATTTATTAATTTCAATGATATCTCCCCCAGTGACTTCTAAAAATAAATCCCAGCGAGAGGTAACTGTTTTAAACTCATTAACAAAGGAGTTTAAGTTTGCGTTTACGTATATTATTTCCTCTTTATATTGATACTCTAATTCTTTTCTCCATTCCTGTTTAGTTTTTCTATTTTTCAATAGTAACGTAATTTGATGATCCTTATAGTAAGGTAGATTACTTATTTCGAACTTGATATCATTTCCTGAAACCTCAAAATTATTTATAGTTGTAAAACCTTCTATTTTTTTATAAACTTCTCGTTTATAAATTGTATCGTCACCACATAAAAAGGCTAATTCATTTTTTCCTGATATGTATGTTATTAAGCTGAGATCTTGATTTATTACTATAGGTTTACTATGTCTTTGCAAAGGGGATTCAACCCATTCACCTTCTTTTTTGACTTGACTGATTATTACACTTTCTTCTTGATAAAATTTCACATACAAAAACCATCTTTGATTTTGTTTAAATAAGTCACAATCAAAAGATTTTCCCAAATCAATATTTATTTCATTTTTAGATTGATCAAAAGATGCTTCCGCTTCATTTAATGTTATCATTTCTGAATTTTTATTATTTTTAATTACAATAGAATAATTTGTATAACAATTTGTATCATTATTCTCATTTAAATAAATTTTAAGTTTTTTTTGCTGTAATACAAAATGATTAATATACAAAACATCGTGATCAATTGTATATAATTCTTTATCAATTGTTAGGTCATTACCAACTAGGAAGGTTAATTCTCCTTTACTAGTAACATATGGAACTACTTTTTTTGTTTTATTAACTTCAACTGCTTGGAAATACCTCTCAGGTTTTTCTATATTATTAGGAAGGTTCAGCCCAACTCTGTATTTTTTTACTATATTCCCTGTTTTTGTTAATAAATAAAAATTATATCTAACCCCTACATTTAAATCCCTGATGTTTTCCAGGTCAAACTTAAGTATCAGAGGATTAACATTAATAACATCAAATTGGATTGCTTCGTTTTTTTGGGTCTTTGAGTTTTGAAGAATCACAAACATGGGAATTTCACTATAAAAAATATTCTCTTTAAAAGAGGCAACTATCTCATTATGTTGTACATTTAAATCATTTAACGTTGTTTTATCATATACTTCTTCACAAAAGCTATTAAAAATTTCTGCTGCATCACCATATAATAACGCTAGCCCATTTTTCTTTGTCAAATAAGGTACTGCTACTCTATTTGAGCTTAATTTATAAAAAGTTGGTAGATACTTGTTTATTCGTGTTTTTAAATCCACCGTTTTATTTGTGAGGTTAATCTTTTTATCTTCTATCGCTAAATAAAAATCAATAATATTTTTATATTTATTATCATAATTAACAGTTTCCAAATCCAATTTAATAATGATTGCATCATCATTCTTTAATTCTATCCTGGGTATAATTCTTTTTTCTTCTTTAGATTCACGGTTTACTGATATTATTTCTATTGTTTCTATAGGAAGATTTCTCTTTTCAACAACAATATCCAAGAAGTTTTCTCTTAATGTATATGATAAAATTTCCAACGCTTTCACTTTCAAATATCACTCTCTCTTTTAATTATTAATATTCATTATAAATATTTTTTTCAAAAACAACTTTCTATTACGTCTAACAAACTAAAATTTTTTTTATATTATTAATCAGCGGGTATCGAACTAAATTTCATCTACGAAAATCTATTGATTTTATTCGGAAATGGAAAATATATATGAATCTCTTATAACTTTTGTGACCTTCACAGGTATAAATCTGTTCGTTTGTCATGAATATCCGTTAAATTTTTAAGGATGCCGATTTAAGATATCTTTTTATTGTTTAAAAAAATGTTCTGTACATCTCATTTAATTAACTCTTTTTGCTTTCTTTCGTAAAAAACGTCTTCGAAGTCCTAAACGACTAATCTGAAGTTAGTTTTCCACAATTTAATGGAATTTTTTTCATTTTATTAGTTTAGTAAATTTTATATGTTTAGGCACTTTAGATATCTTAACTTTTTCATTAATGTTCACATTATAATCAAGCAAATGCTCATACTTTAACTTAAGTAGGAGGTCTCTTCACTCCTAACTTATTATGTAAGAAAAACCCTTTAGAGGATAAGAGGTCATTACTCATACCACCGCAGCCAATTAACCAATACAACACTGTTAGGTATAACATGTTCATTTATATTTGTTAAGGAATTATAAAACCTCAAGTTGTTTTTTTAACATTTCTTCCATAAAATCTATGATTTCTTCCTTTAATTCCTTATGTTGCAGCGCAAATTCAATGGTAGTTTTTACAAAGCCATCTACAACTCCGACATCATGTCTTTTCCCTTCAAAATCATAGGCAAATACTGATTGAATTTCGTTTAGTTTTTGAATGGCATCAGTTAACTGAATTTCACCTCCAGCACCAGTTTCATGCTTAGCTAAAAAGTGAAATATTTCTGGGGTTAAAATATATCTCCCCATAATGGCTAAATTAGATGGAGCTGTTCCTTGTTCTGGTTTTTCAACAAAGTTATTAACTTCGTACCTTCTACCATCTTGAGTAAGCGGGTCAATGATACCATACCTATGCGTTTCGCTTTCATTAACGGATTGTACGCCAATAATAGACGAACCTGTCGCATCATATTCATTTATTAATTGACGCAATGAAGGTACCTCGCTTTGAACGATATCATCACCTAAAAGTACGGCAAATGGTTCATCTCCAATAAAATTACGGGCGCACCAGATAGCATGTCCAAGGCCTCTCGGCTCTTTCTGCCTAATGTAATGGATATTGGCTAAATTAGATGGATATTGTACTTTCTCCAATAAATCAAATTTTCCATGATCCCTCAAATTATTCTCTAGCTCATAGGCATTATCGAAGTGATCTTCTATCGCACGTTTATTCTTTCCTGTGACAATAATAATATCTTCAATGCCTGATTTCACAGCTTCTTCTATAATATATTGAATAGTTGGTTTATCCACTATTGGTAGCATTTCTTTTGGCATTGCCTTTGTAGCAGGTAAAAAGCGTGTTCCCAATCCCGCTGCAGGGTATAATTGCCTTTTGTACTTTTTTCATTAATCTGTAGCTCCTTTATATTTTAAAAAATGTAAAATAAAAAAACCTCTCAACAATTATGTTGAAGTTTTATTAATCAAATGGATACCTCTTATAATTTTAAAAAAATTCATATAGGTAATTAACTAATTATTTTTCCAGTATTTATAATGAATTGAAAAAACACTAAAAATTTCATAATTACATTATTGATAGTAACATAGACTCATTTTTTGTAAATATTTTAGCCTACATTCAATAATATTTGTAATTATTAATATTTTAAGGTAATTTCATATTTTGATGATGCCTTTTACTAGCATTTCTCCTCATAGCTTCTTAGTATAACTACGGTGGAAGTGAACCTAATCCATCAGATTTTGATTTTTTCAATTCATTAGAATAGGTAATACCAGTAAATTGGTAGCAAAGAACGTGGCTCTAGAGGGTAAAAAGGACGTATCATCCAGATATATATTGACATACTACATGGTAGTAATCCCAAAACAAAAAGGAGTATCGAGGATTTTCCTTTGATGAGGATATTATTGATAGTGTAGACAAAAGGAAAAAGCTAGAATTAGTAATCCAAGCACTGAATTTGTCCAATGGCGGTATTCGCCAGTACAAGTCGACTCTATTATAGAATGGAAGAATATTGATTTACTTGTAAATATAAATACACCTATAATATATTCAATCTTTGCCATTCCTTGTTAGTCAGGTACGTTCACCCTTTTTATTTTATTGGATATCCCTGACTTATTAGGCGATATTCTGAGATGCTCTCATTCTCTATTCTAGATAATCAAAGAGTTAAGTTTCCTTCGAATATTGTCACTGCATTTCCAGAAAGTTTAACTATATCTTCTACTACTTCAACCTTTATTACGCCCCCTCTTTCTGACGCTTGATAAGCTTGAAAAATATTTTTGTTCAGCTTACTTTTCCAATATGGCCCTAAACAACAATGTGCAGATCCTGTTACATAATCTTCGTTAAGGCCTTGGGCAGGAGAAAAGAAACGAGAAACAAAGTCATATTCACTCGAATCTGATTGACTCGTTACAATGATGCCGCGAATCGGTAACTGAGCAATTAAGTCTATATCGGGATTTAAGTTTCTTACGATTTCTTCTGATTGAACTTCAATTAGGTAATCCCATTTGTTTTGACCAACATAAGTAGGATCAACGCCTAAAGCCTTAATTAGTAAGTCAGGAGCAATAGCCTCCTTCTCCATTAATGACGGAAATTCCAACTGTACCATTCCATCTACCAATTTTGATGTAAGAACTCCACTTTTCGTTTGATAGACAATCGGTTTATTCTTTTGTACGTATCCTTTTCCCCATAAAAAGAAAGAACTTGCTAGCGTTCCGTGACCGCAAATAGGTATTTCAATAGAAGGAGTAAACCATCGTAAATTACATTCATTTTTATTAAGAGTAATAAACGCAGTAACAGGTAAATTAGTCTCTTTAGCTACCTTTTGCATCCACTCCGGATCCTTTTCCTCACTAAGCAAACAAACAGCAGCTGGGTTCCCTCTAAACGGTTGGTCTGTAAATGTATCGATAATAGTTAATTCCATCAAGTAAGCCTCCGGTAAAAAGTATTGTTAGCTACATATTTCGACTCCAAAGATCACAATCCCTTTGTAAACCTTACTCAAAATTTTGGTTAGTTGTACTAGGATGCTTAAACACCTTCTCCAACTTCGTTAACACATTACCACTTTCATCTTTTCACAAAAAATCCTTCTACCAGTGGTATCGGCATAAGCTGCTCGTTATTGACTACTTTAATAAAATAATAGAAACACTTATTTGGCAATTCAGCTTCAAAAGGCAAAAACAAAAAAATAATATTTTTTTCAAACCGTTTTGAGGTTTGTCTCGTTACCTATAGTACAAAGGATTTTTCCTGAAAGGAGAGAAGAAAGACGTGAAGAAAATTTTTTTTGTTGTTGGTTTGATATCAATAATGATTGTCGTGTTAGGATTTTCAACCGAAACGGATTCTAAACAGGGTCTAGCTGTCAACGACGTCGTAAAAGTATACGGCCCAGGTGGACCTCTTGGACCAATCAAGGAATTGGCGGATCAGTTTACTAACGAAACGGGAATAAAAGTTGAAGTAACTGCAGGACCCGAAGCAAAATGGATTGATCAAGCCAAACAGGATGCCGACATTATTTACGGAGGGTCCGAGTATATGCTGACTGATTTTATGCTTAATCATCCGGGTATCATTAATGAAAAAACCCGTACAGAATTGTATTCACGTGCAGCCGGAATTTTGGTTAGAAAGGGAAACCCCAAGAATATACATTCTTTAGAGGATTTAACGAAGAGAGGCGTAGAGATTATAGATGTTAATGGAGCTGGACAACTGGGACTATGGGAGGATTTAGCAGGAAGAAAAGGGCTTATTCCTGGAATTAGTAGCAATATTGTTATTTCAGTAAAATCTAGCGCAGAAGCAATCGATTTATGGAAGGCAAATTCTAAATACGACGCCTGGATTACGTATGAATCCTGGCATTACCGTCTGTCAGACGTGACAGAACTGGTTCAGCTTCCTGAAGAAGATAAGCTCTATAGAGGAACTCCAGTAAGTATAACAAGCAAGACCAACAACAAAAAAGAAGCAAAACAATTTATTAATTATCTAAAATCTGATACATCCCATCAAGTGTTTCAAAAGTGGGGATGGAAATAAATAAGTGAGGAGTGGGATTATATGAAAAAATGGATGTTTATTTTAATGACTTTTACAATGGTGTTGGTTTTGGGAGCATGTGGAAATGACGCTAAAGATTCTATTACGAAGGATCAAGTGGTGAATAGCACAGCTGATGATACCGCCGATAGCCTGAAATCATTGGAGAGTGGAACAACGAGCGAGTACCTGGCTGATTCCAAAGGAATGACACTGTATTATTTCAAAAAGGATGAATCCGGAAAAAGCAATTGTGCTGGTGAATGTTTAGAAAATTGGCCGCCGTTCATGGCAAAGGATTTCAATGTGCCAAAGGGCTTTGACAAAAAAGATTTTGGAATAATTAAAAGAGAAGACACTGGGACAGAGCAAGTAACTTACAAAGGATTTCCGCTTTACTATTTTGTAAAGGATAAACAAGTGGGAGATGTCAATGGTGAAGGTGTGAAAGATGTTTGGTATATTGTAAATAATGAAACAGTTTTTCCAAAATAAGAAAATATAGGGAACGATCAAATAAAAGTGATCGTTCCTGTTGTTTGTTTTCCAAATTTACTTGGTGAGGAGTTGCAGGTGCGATTGGAAGAAAAACTTGATAAAGAATTAATGGCATTAGTAAAGAATAAGTATCGTCCTGCTCTGGAAGAACTTTATGACCGGTATATTAAATTAATCTATGGCTTTATTTTTAAATTCACAAATGGAAATGAAGAAAAAACAAAAGAGATTGTGCAGTTAGTTTTTTTAAAGCTTTGGACGACAAAAAGCAGTTATAACCCCGAAAAGGGAAACTTTGTGAATTGGCTTTTGACTGTTACACGGAATGTATGCGTGGATTATGTTCGTAAAGACAGTATTCATATTCGGAATAACAAACAAATGGATCTGAGCAAGCCCATTGATATAGAAGATCCGAATAATGATATAGAAAATGGACTTATAAACAGTGAAATTGCCAAAGCAAAAAATAAGTTAAGCAAGCCGCAAAAAAGACTAATAGATTTACTATATTGGAAAGGCTATTCGCTAACGGAAATTGCCAAAATTGAAAATGAACCGATTGGGACCATCAAGAGCAGACTACATCAGTCTCTCAAGCAGTTGAAAAAATATTTGGAAGTAGGTGATTTGTAAATGAGTATAGAATGCGATAACCTGCTTTCATTTTTATCAGATGAGCTGGAAGAAAAAGAAAAAAAGGCATTCGCGGAACACTTAATCCACTGCCCCGAATGCACCAGGGAGTATGATCAAATGACGGAAGCCTGGAATTCATTGAAGTGGGATTTCGAAGAATTTGCCCCCCCTTCTTCCCTAAAATCGGAAGTTATGAATTTTGTATTTGAGAGTAATCCTGAAATTCCTGTGCGAAAGGTGAAGAAATGGAGCAGTTTTTTCCGGAAACAGTTTACTCCTATTACTTCAGGGCTCTTGCTAGCCACTCTAGTTTTGGTGATTGTTCTGTTAAATTCCAATGTGCAACTAAAAAAAGAACTCTCAGCTATCAATCTGCCTGTAGAGGTTGAAACGACTCTTTCTTTACAGCCTGCTGATAAGACGGCTGTAAATATGAATACTGACGGAGTTGCATATGTTTTGCAACAAGGTGAAGAAAGAAGATTAGTCGTACAGATTCAGAATTTGCCTACTCTTAAAGAGTCAGAGGTTTATCAAGTATGGCTGCTGAATAAAGGCGAACGGGCTAATGCAGGAACTTTCAAGCCTGATGAAGCTGGCACAGGATTGTTGACATACAAGCTTATATTAAATGATAAATTCAATCAAATCGGCATCACAAAAGAACCAGACCCAAATGGTACACAGCCGAGAGGTAAAAAGATAGTTGGATCTTCATGACAATGAGAGACTTGCCTACATGGGGAGTCTCTTTTTTGGGATATTTTTCAGACCATACCTAAAGGAGTTTAATCATCCAATTGGCAGTTTCGATATTGTTCGATAAAATCGCAAATGCTAAAGAAAGTACATATCGGATATGTACTTTCTTTTTTTATACTATTGAACTAAGTTGACGAACACCATAGAAGAATGGCTATTCATCTACTACGTTGTTCCTTTCATACAAAGAAACAGCTGCTTAAAGGTCCTTCAACCTTTTTAAAGTATAAACTAAATACTCCCAGTTATTTATTGCTGAAGGGATACTTAGGTGTTCATCAGGTGTATGTACGGCAAACATATCCGGCCCGATTGAAACAGCATCTAATCCTGGTATCTTATCTATGAAAACCCCACACTCGATCCCTGCATGCACAGCAATGATTTCAATCTCGTTATTATACTTTTCATTATATGTTTGTTCAAATAATTTCTTGAGCTTCGATTCAGGATTATATGGCCATTCCGGATAATCCGCATCTATTAATAGTTCACATCCAAGCATTTCCGCTAACACTTTTGCCTGAGTAACCATATTGTATTTCATGCTTTTGACCGAACTTCTGATTTCACTTTCGAATTTCATTTCTGTATCCGTTGTTGTTACGACCCCTAAATTCGTCGAGCTCTCAACCAATCCTTCTATTCCCATATTCATCCCCTGAACACCATGTGGGATTAACAGTAAGGATGTAATGGCTTTACGCACCGTTTCTTTGGACAAAACTTTTGTAGAGGCGCTATCGCTTTTTTCAAATCCAATCCATACTTCTGGGTCGGAAGATTGTAGTTCATTTTTAAACGTTTCATCCCACTGCTGGATTTTCTCAGCAATCTTCTGAACATCGTCTAAATGAATCAGAACACTTGCCTCTGCTTCGCGAGGAATCGCATTTCCTTTTAGACCTCCACTAATTTGCTGTACAGAGCAAGGGAATTCTGTTGTTAAATCCTGTAACAATCTACCCAATAGTTTATTGGAATTCCCTCTTTCCTTATTGATTGATATACCAGAGTGACCGCCTTTTAACCCTCTAATACTGATACGGTATGTTACTTCAGTATTTGACGCAGGTTCCCATATAATAGGAAGGATTTGCCTAACGCGTATTCCTCCTGCACTGCTAACTAGCAGCTTCCCATCTTCTTCTGAATCAATATTAATCAAAATTTTACCCTCAAAGTGAGATGCATCAACATCAAGAGCGCCATTCATTGTCGTTTCTTCTTCAGTAGTGATAACTACTTCAAGAGAAGGATGCGGAATATCATTTGAATCTAATAAAGCTAAAGCATAAGCAACTGCAATTCCGTTATCCGCCCCTAATGTTGTACCCGTAGCATACAACATGTCCCCTATAATCCTTAATTGAAGAGGATCTTTCTCAAAATCATGAATAGTATCCTTATTCTTTTCGCAAACCATATCCATATGCCCCTGGATAATTACGGTGGGAGCACTATTATAACCAGCTGTAGCGGGCTTTTTTATTATGACATTTAATGTTTTATCCTGTACTACCTCCAGGTTTCGATCTCTTGCAAAGCGAACCAGATAGTCACTAATCTCTTTCTCATTACCTGACCCTCTTGGGATATTGGATATCTCCTCAAAGTAATGAAACACTGGATGACTTGTTAACTCTGCTAAATTGCTATACATAGGATACACCCTCTCATTTAACTTATTTGTTATGCCCAAATTCAATATCTCCATCAACTTTTTAATCATATGTATCTTTTTCTTCACAAAATCATATTATCCTTTTCATTTTTCCAGAATGGAACGCAACCACTTTTGTAAACAATGGATACAGGATGTAACCAAGGTAAACGCCAATCATATTCAATATAAGGTCATCAACATCCAAACTTCCTCGTCGAAAAACATACTGACAGATTTCAATGCTCAAGATCGAGAAAAATGGATAAAGAAATTTCCGAAAAGAGGACAACTCTTTCCCCTCCCTGGACATCAAGTACAGCCCAAATGGAATAAACAATCCTACATTGGCGCTAAGGTTATAAAAAGACACAAGCCAGTTAGTTTCGTTCGACAAATAAGAAAGAATCGTAGAAAAAGGGATAAAATTATACGAATAATCCTGCCCATTCGGTCGAAAGAACAGCAAAACCAATAATGAAAAACTGTATCCAATCATACCTGCCTGCCACCAAAACCGAGGAAGCATGACCGTTTCACCTCGAAACAAAAGAACCAGCATCGAGACAACAACCAAGATACAAACCCACACAACCACGATAACCAAAGGATTCAAATATAAAAGGAGCTGAAGAAAAACAGACAGCCCACACAAAAACAAAGCTTGCGATAACAAAAGGGAAAGAATAAAGGATTTTAGTGACATGTATTTTTCTCTCCCTTCTATTTCCTTCCAAAAGTAACTCATATCTTTTTATCCTAGGACATCTTGTACAAGGCGTCAACAAACTATATGAAAAAGAGACAGAACATAAAATTCTCTCTCTTTTTCCGTTTATATAGAAAACTCTTAGTATACTAAGAGTCGCTAATATGAATGTATGATAGTAAACAACCAATTAAATAAAAGGAAGCAGCTTCACAACAGAAGTTAAAAATGCGGAGAACATATGATGGCTATTATCTGACATAAAAAATCCTCCTCTATTCGCAAAATTACTAGGGTCTATTGAACTCCTGTCTACTTGTCTGGGTCACATTAAGGGTAAGTTATAATCTGTTCAACTTTATCAAGAGTAAGCGCATTACTTGGTATAAATTGAGCAGTTAATTGATAGTCACCTTTTGAAAGTAACTTCGAATTAACCTTTATTGTATACTCCCAAGTATCTCCTTTATTAAATTCTTTTTTGTGTTTTTCGGTCGGTTGAGATTCAATAGTAATAATATTGCCCTCTTTAATTGGACTATCAGTTAATGTGTGGAATTCTACGTCTATTTCATTACCTGTGCCAAATAGCAGATTAAAATTATTATATGTATTATTGGTAATTTTATAAGTAAAACTCTCGTAGTCTTTGGTTTTTAATTGATGTTCAATGGATTGTTTGACGTTAAGATCCATTCTGTTGTTCTTTTTGTCACTTTGAGCTATATAGTCAAAATATAAAAAGACGATAAGAAGAATAGCAACAATACATAAAACTAACTTTTTCATATATAACCCTCCGCAAAGTTTCATAATGTTCATGTAGAAATTCCGTTCTTTTAATTTTGAGCTTGTACATCCCCACTAAATCATCTTCCTGAATAACGTATATGTGGCTCTTCCCTCATCCTACTTCTACCATTATTTTCGTTAGGTAATTTTCGTAACCCTTTACTGAGACTTCATCTAACATATACTCTTCGTATGAAAACGTTTTGAGGTTCAAGTTTTGACTTTGCATAAAGTTTACTATTTTTTCATATGTTTCGGAAATACTCTTATAACTCCCTTTATGATAGGCAACAATATATTGTCCCTTGGGCTTTACATATGTAAAAGAGCTCGCATGATTGTCCATAACTTTCGTGTACAAATATGAATAGTTATCATGGTCTCCTTGAACTATCTTTTCTTTGTTTATCATGGCCCCAATAGGGAAACCCGTATAAAACTTATTTCTATTACAGTAATCGATAAATTTAGATGTTGATCTTAAAAAATCAGCATCAGAAGAATTCAAGATGGGATCACTAAGGAAAAGTTGTTCTTCCTCCTGAAATTCTAATGTGATTTGAGAATAATCAATACGTATCGCTTTTTCAGTGAGGGATATTTTCGTTTCAATAATCTTCTGTATTCGATTAAGATTATCTATTTTTTTTCTAATTCTATGGATTTTTCTTTAAAAAGGTTAATTAATTCTATAGGTGATCTGTTAGTAAGAAACCATTTAATCTCTTTCAAGGGCATTTTAACTTCTTTTAAAAGTGTGATGACAGAAAAAACTTCAAATTGTTGATAGGAGTAATACCGATAGCCTTTTTCATTTTTTATATCAGGAGAAAAAAGCCCAATCTCATCATAGTGAATTAGCGTTTGTTTTTTTACATTACATAGTTTGGCGAATTCTCCAGTAGTAAAATATTTGCCTGAATTTCCATCGACCAATACAATCTCTCCCTTGACTATATGGTAACCATATACCTTAGGCTATTAGTATATCATGTTAACAAAACGGCTAAACATGAGGGAAAATGAGGAAGGATTAATATTATGACCATCACTATTAATGAAGTCACGAACGAAAATGTAAATGATATTTTAAAATTGGGAATAAACACAAAGCAAAAATCGTTTATTGAAACGACAGAACAATGTTTAGAAGAAGCCATGGAGTGTAAATATTATAAGCCAGTGGGACTTTATTCAGACAATAGCTTGGTCGGTTTTGCTATGTATGGATTTTTTCCCGAAGAAGGGAAAAATGGAAGAGTGTGGTTAGATCGTTTTTTAATTGATGCTAGATATCAAGGTCTTGGGCTTGGAAGTATTATGTTAAAAGCTTTAATACAACGATTAACTAAAGAATATAATTGTAATGAAATCTATTTAAGTGTAGTTGAAGATAATCAAGCTGCACTTCACTTGTATAAGAAATTTAACTTTACATTCAATGGTGAATTAGATATTAACAAAGAAAAGATCATGGTTAAAAAAGTATAATACATCAGAATGGTATAAATAGATATACATGTAACATGCCACCTAATTGGTGGCATTCTATCTTGATAAACAACTTGTTTTATTGATCAAGAATTTCATGCAAATAATCATCATGTCCTCTAACCAATTCTACTTCGCCCAACATAGATACCCAAAAGAATCGGAACGTTAAACCAGACTCTGCCCCACCACCTGTGGGATTATATGTCCATCCTTCTCGCGTCTCATGAACGGTTATTTTATAAAAATAACGCTCATGTATTGCCCCATCATCGCATTTCCATCGATCCTGTATAATTAATTGCTCTACATTAAAATTCATTAAACCTGTTTCTTCCCTAATTTCACGAATAACTGCATAATAAGGATCTTCTTCTGCTTCTACTGTACCTTTTGGTATCTGTATCCCAGCCTCTTTAATAGGATGTTGAAATACTAATACTTGTGGTTTTCCCTCTTTGATTCGTGTTATATATCCATAAGCCTTTTTTATAGCGGCCATTACACACCACCTTTTAAATTGAAGAATTAGATAAACTTCAATTAGATTTTTTGTTTTTTCTTGGTTTCCATTGCAGACCAAAAGCTTATAAATCTTTTGCCTCCACACTTTTAACGGAATAATATCTGCTCTTAGAAGGCTTCATACTGAGTATAAATAACAAAATTGTAAGAGCAAACATGCTTATTGACCCGGTAATGACTACGAACTGAATCGAAATGAACTGGGCTGAAACTCCCACAATTGTTGTCGTAATAATAATCAAACATGCTTCTAACAAGCCAAATACACTTCCGACTCTTCCCATAATCTCAACTGGTATATTGTTTTGATAAAATGTTTGGTAGCCTGTATTGGCAAAAGCCAGCGAAAAGGCAATGATAAAAAATCCTAACGCGGCAATCGAAAAGGAACTTGAAAAGGAATAGATTATATAACCTACCGAAACAAATAAAGAGCCTAAGCCAATTAGAAAGGATATTTGTATTTTACTCACAATCATTGTATTTACTAGAGCCCCTGCAATTATACCTGCCCCGGCTATACTTACAAGGAATCCGTAATCTGTGTCAGTTAAAAAAAGCACGGCTTTTGCAAAGGCTGCCTCTTGTGAATCTATAGCTGTTGCCATTACCATCATGCAGCTAAATAAAAAGTATATAAACATAATATAAGAGTATTGTCGACTGAAATTCAGGACAATCGCCCAATCTTGTTTTATTATTTTCCAAGAAAGGTAACTATCGGATTGCTCAAGGGAACGATCCTTTTCAAGATTAGGCATAAATAAAGTTATGATTCCTGATAAAAATAATGCTACTGCGTTAATATAGATGGCTAAAATGGGTGTACCGATTAAAAAAAGGATGCCCGCTATCGCTGGACCAATTAAGAAAGCCCCAGAATCTATTAAGCTTCTAAGTGAGTTAAATCGTTTTCTCTGTTCAATGGGTATTAATTTTGTTATATAAGACCTTGATGTTGTTCCAAACATAGCCCCTGCCATATTAATCACAAAGACAACCGAATATATTACCCAAATAGAAGAAGTCAATGGCAGCAAAGCTATGAATACCGCTCGAAATAGGTCAAGTGCCACCATTAGATTCCGCTTATTTATTCGGTCAATAACGCTGCCAGCCCATACATTCGTGAATAACGCAGCTATCGGTTTAACAATATAAAGTCCAGCTACGGCAAGCGCTGAGTTAGTCAAATCCAATACGATTAAATTAAGTGCAATAAAATAAACCCAAGCACCAAAGTTTGAAATTCCTATTCCAAGTAATAATATCGAAGGGTATTTCCAAGATAATAATAGATTTTTGAATTTCATCTTTTCTCCTTATAGTTGTATTGAATTTTATTAAAAAATAGAAAAATCTCGTCTCCAAGACATACATCTTGAGGACGAGATTAAAAGTCGTGGTTCCACATCTGTTTATTAATATGTCACCATATTAACCTTATTAGGTACGGCACATAATAAAAATGCGAATACCTTAGCTCTATAACGGAAGCTCCCGTCACACTTTTCCCCAAAACATAAGGTTCCAAAGTGAAGCTCAAAGGCTTGCTTCAATAAAAAACTCTTACTCCTTTTTAGCTAACAGAGCTCTCTAAAGAGTTAATCTTATCTTCATTGCACCCTAGTCTGAATTAACTAAACATTAACATTTTTAGACTAATATTGTAAACAAAGTCCCGGAATCCTCCCAAATACTTTTCGGAATATTCTCTTTACACCATTAAGTGATTAAAGAAAGAATTCATACTTATCTCAGCAAGTATGCTTGGCACTAACTAAGTTATGAGGTATTTTAGATTTGAAGTCTCACATATTCACCCCTGTACTTTATCTTCAGTAGCGAACTTATAATGATAACAAGTATGATACAACTCTTCTAATTCTTGTTTAGTTGGGACCCTCGGGTTATTAGCAGGGCTCCCGCTATCTATGGCGTCTCTTGCCATTTTACTGACTGAGAGATTAAATTTCTCCTCTTCTATTCCCCATCCTTCAAGATTAGGAATGTTCAGCTTTTGGCAAAGACCCTTAACAGATTCTACCGCAACCAAAGCTGCCCTTTCTATAGAAAGGTTTTTATATTCAGTTTTAAAAATTCTCCCCAAATCCGCCAACCGTTCCATACAGGCTTCCTTGCTGAATTCTAATACCGCTGGCAATAGCATGGCATTCGAGTATCCATGAGGTACATGGAACAAAGCTCCAATTGGTCTCGACATTCCATGAACTAAACAAACGGATGAATTCGAGAATGCTATCCCTGCTTGAAGGGCTCCTAATGACATCTTTTCACGGGCATCTATGTTATCCCCATCATCGTAAGCGTTTTCAATATTCTCCACAATCAATCTCATCGCGGACAGAGCCATTGTGTCTGTCATTGGGTGAGACCGTTTTGATAAATAGGCCTCAACCGCATGACTTAATGCATCCACACCCGTCGCAGCTGTTATATGTGGTGGAGAAGAAACTGTCAGCAATGGATCGACAATGGCGACTAAAGGCATAAAATTCGGCTGTTTAATCATCATCTTCACATCATCATCGGTGTTGGTAATAACAGTAGCATCCGTCGCTTCTGAACCAGTTCCAGCAGTTGTTGGAATAGCAATGTGCGGTATTGCCGCTTTGTCTGCTATTTTTCTTCCGCCCATATATTCTCCAATATATCCACCATTCGTGGCCAGGACAGCAATTGCTTTCCCAGTATCAATACAGCTTCCTCCACCAAGGGAAATGATTAGATCACATGACTCCTTTTCAAAAAGTTCTAATGATTCTTCCACATATTGGTCTGTTGGTTCTGAATCAACTCCAAGATAAACTGCACTTGCTACTCCGTTGTCATGAAGATACTGACAACATTGATTGACACAACCGAGTCGGCTCATTACCTTATCACTTATAATGAGTGCTTTCTTCCCACATAATGCCGCTTCCGCTCCCACTTTCTCAAAAGATTTCCTCCCATATATAATAGTCTGTGGCATTCTGAAAAATTCAAATCCCTTCACTTGATAATCCCCCTTTTGTTTTCATACAAATAAATAAAACAAAAACCAATACCGCACATCCTTATTGAAAAGCACTGAAGAGAGTTCCAGTATCCCTGTAGAAAACATACAGAGCCTTGCATCCGAAATGCTTGACCCTGGAAGATATCGTTCTCCATTACCTTAAAGTAAAAGAAAATGAAAAGGCAGCTGACATAACAAATTTAGTAAATTACCAATGTACTAATTGATTCTGCTTCTTGTTTTATATTTAAGATAATACCAAGTTTTTTATCTATCATCTGATTAACGCTTGAATACATATGCATCTCTGCTAGTGAATACAATGTAATAAATCTTTTTCACTAGGGGCGAAGAGATGTCTAATAATCAGTTAACGACTCAACAAATGATTAGCATTATTAAAAATGGTCTTAAAAAGTCGCAAGTTCCCAAGAATATTACTATTGTGGGCGCAGGACTAGCAGGACTGGTTGCATCTTCTCTTTTGAAGAATGCAGGGCACAGCGTCACCATCCTTGAAGCAAATAACAGGGTGGGCGGACGCGCCTATACAATACACTCTCCCTTTAGCAATGGGCTTTATTTAAACCTAGGTCCAATGCGCATTCCTGAAGGTCATTTTTTGACATTAGAGTATATTAAAAAATTCGGACTAACCGTAAACCAGTTTATTAACCGAACTCCAATGGATATTCTTTATCTCAATGGTATCAAAACACGTCTTAACATTTTTGAACGGTCTCCTGGTATTCTAAACTTTCCCGTTGCCCCGAATGAAAGAGATAAAAGCGCAGAGATGCTGATGAATTTAGCTACACAGCCCATTCTCGATTTTATTAAACAAGATCCAAAGAGAAATTGGAATCTCGTAGAAAAAGAATTTAAAAACTACTCACTAGGAACTTTCTTAAACACTTACCATTATCAATATGGAACGACTTTTTCAGATGGCGCGGTCGATATGATCGGTTTACTCCTTGACTACGAAGCATATATGGGGATGTCATTTGTTGAAGTTTTGCGAGAAGCGGCGTCCTTTGGAGCAAATCGTTACTATGAGATAACCGGTGGTATGGATCTGCTTCCAAGGGCATTTCTTCCACAATTAAAAGATGTCATTATGTTCTATCAAAGGATGACGAAAATTGTCCAACATAACAACCGTGTAACCATCCATTCCACCCACCCGCACACCCTAGAGGATTCCACCATAACTGGTGATCTTGCCATCATAACTATTCCCTTTTCAGTGTTACAATTTGTGAAAGTTGAACCATACCATTCTTTTTCCTATTATAAACGGAGAGCAATTCGTGAACTGAACTATATGAGCGCAACAAAAATCGGAATCCAGTTTAAAAGCAGGTTTTGGGAAAGGCACCACCAATATGGTGGTAAATCCATAACTGACCTTCCGATTCGATTCACTTATTACCCAAGTCAGGGGATTGGTACAAAAGGTCCTGCTGTGGTTTTGGCAAGCTATACATGGGCGGATGAGGCTTTAATATGGAACGGTCTATCAAACGAAGAGCGCATTCAATATGCTTTAAAGAACTTAGCTGAAATTTATGGAGACCAAGTCTATTCTGAGTTTGTATCAGGAACTTCCTTTAGTTGGGTCGATAATGAGTATTCTTCTGGAGGTTTCGCTGCTTTTGAACCGGGTCAGGAAACCGAGTTGTATCCTTATATCCCTACACCTGAAGGAAGAGTGCACTTTGCCGGTGAACATACTACTCTTACTCACGCTTGGATGCAAGGGGCGATTGAATCTGGAATACGGGTTGCATACGAAGTGAATGACTTGCCAAAATAAAACAGAAAAAAAGGTAAATCAGATGTTTACATAGGGACTTCACATGTTTCCTAAAAAATTTCATAGAGTCCTAAGTTTATTACCATTTAGGTCATTGGATAAAGATGTATTTAAGACTATTATTGGAGTAAACGAGCAAAAAGTCAATAACTTCCAAGCGACAAACTATCTAAAAAATGTATATTAAGTAAAAGTATTGTCGCCCTAGTGATTACCACATGTCTTAGAGAATAATCCAGGGCGAGGTTTCCCCCGCCCCGACTGGATCTGATTTCCAATTTCCTTACGACTCATTGTTCGCTAATGCATAATTTGCCAATGACACACTACCTTTAACTTCTTGTTTATTAGCAGAGTAATCGAAAATGCTTTTATCTTTGTAAATTCTTTCCCGTTAGTCACTAGTGGATAATGTTTCCCACGTTGCATATTTACATAAGCCAATGAATCTATAAATCCTTTTTATTACTTCTCTTCTTTAAAATTTGTAAATGGTTTGTGAAAATATACACTACCATATGACATATACTCTAACTTCCTCATAATATCGAAAACTGATGAGGAAAAAGTTATGCCTTATATCTTATGGATCAAGGTAATCTTCCATGATTTTTTACTCATTTCCTTTAGAGCCATTTTCGATATCACATTCTCTATTACATCCAAATCTTTTAAGCTTTTTTGAATATTTCCATCCCAATATTTAATACACGCAAAAAAAACTCATTCAATATAAATGAGTTTGAAAATATAACGCAATATGGATGTTAAGCTTCAGATTGCCTGATTAACGCAGGAATTTAAATAGTTGAAATACTGAAAAAGGACATAATGAGTGAATTATTATTCAATATGCTTGACCCTCTACTAACTTTTAATGTTCAATTATTTTCATGATCCAGTTAATAAGGACCTATGAATTCAGATGATATTACCTTTGAAAAAAAAATTTATCAATGGATTCTTTTTCTTATCTGTTATCCTTAACTCATTCATTATTATTTGATCCTCATGATCGGCTATCCATTTCCTTAGTGCATCTTTATCCTGGCATTGAGTTAAATACGTCTGTCCACCTTTACCTGTAGCGTTAACAACATATCTATTAAACGTCTTCTCCATACTTGCCCGCCTTTTTTATATAATGTATTAAAATTTCAAAATACGAATTCAATAAACTTTGAGATTTTCTGTATCTAATTCCAAAAGGAAATACCATATATTTATTTATTAGAAACATAAAATTACTGGATGTTATTTTTCAAATTTATCGAACCTATCATAATGTCCCAACTAATTTTTGTCAATAAGTTTTTAATATGTAAAAAAAACGTAAATTTTCTGTTTTGTTCTAGCAAATTTTTTTTACAATTTAGGGGTTTACAACTAGTAAATGATGGGAGTAGAATACGTTTATCAATTTAATGCATTTCGGCCTAAACTCAAGTAAATTGATTACGGAGGAACCAATCATTTGGGGTTAATTCTGCCTTGCAGAAAGGATGAGATCAGCTCTTTCGCCATCCTACCCGTCAGCTAACTTCGTCGGCTAAAGCGAAGGAGGTCATAAGACCGCCTATTTCAGGGGCTTTTTTGTTTGCTTTTCTGTAACAAAATAGCAGCCAGATGTTATGTAGGTCTTTTTATTATGCTTTAAAAAAGGATTTCCAAAGAGAATTACCTAAGCTTGATTAAGGATAATGAATACCTTTTTTCACAAATAAAAGGGCTTGTGCAGAATGGGCGCATGTATAGCAAAAGGAACTTGGTCTATTGATTGTTTATCTAGATGGATGACGAATGGAATGCAGTACGAGCAAAATACTAACCCTATCACTGGATAATGGTTGGTTATCTGTGGATATATTACGTTTGTTAGTAGGTTGCTAATTCATTAACAGGGTAAGGATGATCAATTTGATAAAAGCAAAAGATTTGTTAGATCCGCCAAAAATTCTTGTACTTGGCTTTGCCTTCCTGATACTTGTTGGAGCCTATTTATTAACCCTGCCGATTTCCACTGAAAATGGGAATGGTCTTTCTTTTCTAAATGCTTTATTTACCTCAACCTCTGCTACATGTGTAACAGGGCTTGTCGTAGTAGATACGGGAACCACTTTTACAACATTTGGAGAGTTGGTCATTTTATCACTCATTCAAATAGGCGGCTTGGGGTTTATGTCATTTGCGACGCTTTTCTTTTTCTTATTAGGCAAAAGAATTTCTTTAAAAGGCCGGTTAGTCTTGCAGGAGTCTTTAAATAATTTATCTATGGCAGGTGTAGTTAAGTTAGTAAAAAGGATTTTAATTTACACTGCCATTATTGAAATTTCAGGTGCCGTTATACTATCGATTCGCTTTTCTTTTGACATGCCAATAGGCAGAGCAATCTATTACGGCCTTTTTCATTCGATTTCCAATTTCAATAATGCGGGCTTTGACTTAATGGGAGGGTTTAGGAGCTTGACTACTTATGCATCAGATCCTTTCGTAACCCTTACAGTCGCTTCCCTGATCACATTAGGCGGTATAGGATTTATCGTGATGAATGAAATTTACGAATACCGTGATACCCATCGTTTGTCTGTACATACGAAGGTTGTACTGATGGCTAGCTTAATCCTTACAATTGGCGGGGCCATTTTAATCTTTATATTTGAATTTGGAAATGCCAAAACATTGCAGCCTTTATCTTTCATGGGGAAAACGTTGGCTTCTTTGTTTCAATCCGTTACTCCGAGGACAGCAGGTTCTAATACATTGAATATCCCTGATTTAACACAACCCACATTGCTGCTGATCATTTTCTTGATGTTTGTTGGGGCTTCACCGGGATCGACTGGCGGTGGGATTAAAACCACCACATTAGCGACGCTGATTGGAACGGTTTGGTCACAGATTAAAGGAAAAGAAGATGTGGTATTGTTTCGGTACCGCATTGTGAATGAAACGATATTTAAAGCATTATCCGTTACCTCCATCGGGGTATTTATCGTTTCAACCATCACCATTCTGCTGACTATTACAGAAACCGGAAGTGATTTCTTGACGGTTTTATTTGAAGCCACTTCAGCATTTGCTACCGTGGGTCTCTCAATGGGATTAACCCCTGAATTATCCCCCATTGGTCGGATGCTCATTATTTTCACAATGTTTGCGGGCCGGGTTGGACCTTTGACTTTTGCTTTTGCTATCGCAATGAGACGTAAACCAGATCCATTCCGCCGTCCAAAAGGCAAAATCATGATTGGTTAATCATTAATGAGGGAGTGTTAAAGATGGGAAAACGACAATATGCCGTTATCGGTTTAGGAAGATTCGGAACGAGTGTAGCTCATAGATTATATACAGCCGGACAAGAAGTCTTGGGTATTGATGTAAGCGAGGAAAGAGTCGAGAATGCAGAATTAAGTGTAACTCATGCAGTTATGGCTGATACTACCGAAGAAGAGGCACTAAAATCCATTGGAATCCGTAATTTTGATTGTGTCATCGTAGCCATCGGAAATGATATGCAGTCAAGCATTTTAACTACATTGCTTTTAAAGGAACTAGGAGTGAAAAAGGTAATAGCAAAAGCTCTAAATAAACATCACGGTCAAGTGCTCGCTAAAGTTGGTGCTGACTGGGTTATCTACCCTGAAAGAGATATGGGTGAACGGGTCGCTAATCAACTCCTATCACCCAACATGCTGAACTATATAGAACTCTCAAAAGAATACAATATCGAGGAAATCATTATACCCATAAGCATGACAGGAAAAAGTCTCAGAGAGCTTGATTTACGTGCGAAATATAATATCAGTGTTATTGCCATCGTGAGTAATGGAGAAATTATCATAGCTCCATCACCTGATCAGAATATCCTTGAAAAAGATATGCTTTTAGTGGTTGGTAATAAAGAAGATCTAGCCGTGTTTGCAAATATTGAATAACCTAGGTCCCTAACCAAGGAGCAGGCTACCCTTTCATTGGTTCCGGCTTTCGCTGTACGAGATGACCTAAAAAAGATTGGGCTTATCCGCCAATTAAGAATGTCTCATCGTATGAATCTGTGTCATAAATATCAATCCCTATAAAATCTAAACAGTCAGCATCCGAAAAGTGAAACACTATTTTCGCAGTATCTGGATGAGTAACTGATTGTTTTACTGATTTATCATGCAATCTGAAAGAGTAAAAAATCTCATTATCAGCAGTAGTTGCCTTTTTGAATATATGTACTGTATCAACAAGATGTTTAATTTTTATCGCAGTAGCTCCCGCTAATTCAATTCCGATGATCGGAACGTCGTTACAAAAATCTAACATTATGTCATTATTTTGTGGGAGCTCTTCAGTATATGAAATTTTGTATTTGTATGGTTCAACCAAGTAAATATAGCCCATTTCTGCTTCATTATCATATGTTACTTGTTTATCCAATGGTCCACCGTCCTCAATCTATTTTTCTCTTCTACTTGAAAACCAAATCTCTTTAATACTTCCTTACCATTTAAGTAAGAATTCCCCCAGTTAAACCATTTTTAGCTTTATGGCCTTGTGTCCCAGCCCGTAGATAGTTTATTCATTTGTATTAATCGCTTGGGCCAAAGTGGATTTTATCGTTACTTTATCAAAAGGCAGTTGAAGTTGCACAGCAGTAATAGCTATGTCTGGACGAAGTCCCGAAAGAGTTGTATCAACCCCAATTAGATGTAAGGATTCAATCAATTTTGACAGTTGTTGAGCAGATACACTGTCGATTGCATGAACACCTGATAAGTCTATAAAAAGCCTAGTAACATTTTTTTCTGCACATATTTGTAACGTGTTTTCAAGCAAGAACATCCCTCTCATTGTGTCAATATCGCCAATAAGGGGAAGTAACGCGGTGTTATCGTTTAGTGATATGACAGGAGAGCCTAATTCATTAATCGTATCCTGTTGAGCTTTCATTATTTCATTAGAATATCTATTGTTAGCTTCAGTAAACCTCTCTAGAACTTCACTGAACACTTTGATAACAATTCGATACCATGAATTTATTTCCTTTTGCGAGTATTGACCTTCATTTAATGATACAAATTGCTCAATAAAATCTAGATATTGCTCCTGCGTTCGAAAAAATTCTCTTAATATAAAATAGATGGGTGTTTCTAAATGCTGCCCATCCTGTGCGATTTCTTCAATCCACTCATCAAAATGCCTAAAGAATTCTGATTCCTCTTCTATAAACACCTGAAAAAAATGTAAGTGAAAATCGTTATTTTGTAGCTTTAGTTTTTTAATTACTTCGGGATTAGCTGAGCTATAAACGCCTATCACATCATTTTTATTTAAGGTTTCGTACCATTCCTCTGTCAATTGTGCTGCTTTGTCTAATAGAAATGAATGTAATTTTTGGTTTCTATGCATAAATTTCTCCACCTATTTAATTTTTTATAAAAATAGCAGTCTAGTACTCGCTTCTATTTACCTCGTATACTTCAATAGAAGTAGGTCCTCACTATATTCCCAACAATATCCACAACCTCATTGTTATTATAGTTTAACATTTATGTTTTTTACCGACAATTTTTTCGCAATCCAATATATTCAAGGTATCTTAAGGAACCTCTATCAAAATTGAATTTTTCACAAAGAAAAAAGGATCTACACTCAGATCCTTAAAGTTCAATTTACTATTTTCATCATAAAGTTCATCCACACTATCTACAAAATCTCATCAGAGATCTTCATTATTATCTGAATGCCATCGCCCTATGCTTCCTCGAATTGTAGGGTCAAGTTCACAAAAATTACTTTTTCCTAAATAAAGCAGTCCATAAACCAGAGACCCCAAAGACTTCATTAGACCGCTTAAATTCCTTCATTTTACGTATTTCTATCTCTTCAAAATCCTTAAAAATCGTTCTTAGTTTTTCCTCAGTAAAACCTAACCCGCCTCTAAGACTTCCTAATCTATATACTTCCCAATCTGAAATATCTGCACCACCTAATATTCCTCCTTGAACAAAACAAGTAATCGCATAGAAACCCTTAGGCTTTAACGCCTTTTTCACCATTTCTATATAATTCATTCTTCTATGTGGAGCAATATGATGAAAGCAACCTGAATCATAGACGGTGTCATATTTTCCTTCTTCAATATCTAAGTCAAAAATGTTTTTTTGAATAAAATTTATGTTCACTTTCTTTTCTGTTGCCCACTCTTTTCCCCATTCAAGAGCTTCTTTTGAAACGTCAACAGCATCAACTGAGCAGCCCTTTTGAGCAAAATAAATGGCATTCCTTCCAGGACCACATCCAAGTTCAAGAACCTCCCCTGAACCAAGTAACTCTCTGTCAAAATAATTAACTAAATTCTCGTCTGGTAGGTTTTCAAAAAAGGGAATCTCCTTTTCACGATCTTCATAAAAATCATTCCAGAATTTAGTTGGTTCACGCAATAACGAGTCCAGCATTTCTAATAAATCTTCATAGTTATAAATCGTTTCAGACAAAATATCCCCTCTTTCCAATTAAATCCTTCCAACTAATTGTACTGAATTTCAAAAAATTTATTCACCTGAAGTTCTTGCTTCATAAAGACCCTTAATCATTGTTTCCTACTCCTTAGAAAGGCACGTCATCTTCATTTGCAAATTATTATCTTTCTATACATTCCATTCATCATAATCGATTGATCTTCTACGATTTTTAGATTTTTATCATGTCTATGATACAAGTCTTCAAACCGCAAGCCAATATCTGTACCTAAAACCCTAATAAAAGGTCTAAGAAGCTTCTTTGGTAAAGATAGCTGTTTATTTTTAGAGATAAACTTATCGAATATAATTATTTTCCCATCTTGTTTTAAAACCCTAATCATTTCTTGAAAACATTTATTTGCATCAGGCACTACTGAAAGGACCAAACTTCCAACTATATAATCAAACGATTCATTGTTGAATTCCATATTTTGTGCATCCATCTCTAAAAATGTGATAGAGGTATTTCTATATCTCTCCATTGCTTTTTTAAGCATATCCTTTGAAAGGTCTATTGCTGTTATCTCTAAGTCAAAGTGCTTGATTAACTCTATGTCAGCACCCGTTCCTACGCCCACAAACAGAACTTTATCTCTGCTATTAAACGATATCTCATCAAATACTCTTCTTCTGGCATTAAAAAAAAGATTTGAATTGAAAACTTTGTCATAAATTGGAGACCAAATCTTATATATCACTTTATTCCAAGAATTATTCAACATTCACCACTCCCAGATATCTCTTAACACTACTTCTACAAATACTAATAAATTCCTTCCAAGTATGATTGCATAAAGGACAATTAAGAAAAAAGGCCACACCTAAAGAGTAATATTACCTTGACTGTCATAGTAATATGTTATAAGTTATACCAAAGGAGGTGAGGATTTGGTTCAACGAAAACTATCCTCTGACCTACTACGCGGACATGTTGATACGATGATTTTAAAACTCCTGCAAAGTGGCGATAAATATGGTTATGAAATTAGTAAATTGATATATGTGAGTTCAAATGAGCAGTACGAAATAAAGGAAGCAACAATGTATTCCAGCTTAAAACGTCTTGAAAAAGACGAATGCATCATCTCCTATTGGGGAGATGCTACACAAGGCGGCAGAAGAAAATATTATAAAATCACCGCAATCGGAGAAGACACATATACGCAAAACAAAAATAACTGGGAGCAGGCCAAGCAAATACTTGAACGCCTCTTGTAGAAAGGAAGATAAAATGTGATTGAAAAACTAAATGCACATGTTCACAGCATTTTTGCTCCGTATCAAAATGCCAAAACAGCAAAGGAACTGGAAGAAGAACTGCTGCAAAACTTAATAGAGAAATATAATGACTATAAACAAAAAGGTTCTAGTGAGCAGGAGGCTTATAGATTAACGGTGGATTCAATTGGAGAAGTGTCAGAGCTCCTAGAAGCATTTAATCTCCAATACAGTGAGCTTGAGCAGGCGATAAACATGGACTATTCCAGGCAACGCTTATTGGATTCCGACTTCCGCTCGGTTTCGGTGCATGATGGAAAATTTAATTCCTGCGATTTAACCCGTTCTGATTTCAGCCATTCTGACCTGACGAACAGCACATTTAAAAGCAGTAACTTAAATAATTGTATCTTTGAAAACGTCAATTTAACGAGTACCCTATTTAAAAGTTCAAACTTAAAGGGAGTCATTTTTAAAAATAGTAGCTATAATAAAACCCACTTTAAAGGCTGTAATTTAGCTGGTCTTATCTTTGATGGGGAAACATTTAACCAAACCATTTTTGAGGGCTCAACATTGAAGAAAGCATCATTTCGCGACGCAACACTCAAGAATGTTCAATTTCGAACGTCTGATTTAAAGAAAATCGACTTTGAGGGTGCGTCAATGGATAAACTTACTTACAACTTTTTAATTGGAGCTAAGGTTAATCTTAGCAACGTAACAATACTTTAAAGGAGGGATTTTTATGAGTTTACCAATCGCCATTGTAGTATCTACCTCAATCATATGTGTGACTGTGTTCATAACTGCTGTGACATTAAAAGGGATGAGCATGGGAGACTAATTCAAAAGCAACATTTTATCAAATTCCCCTTGCTAAGACTGAAAAAGTGTAAGTAGCCTTTCTTTTTTCCTTAAGTAGAGTGGCTTTACACAAGATTTCATCTAAATGGTAATGTCTTAGCTTGGGTTTTTATGTTTATTTAACATTTCCCCTCTAATTTAAGAAACAGAACGTTCCCCTTTATTCGAGTTATCAATGAACTTAAAGAAAGGAAGTAATATTCCTAATAAAGATACAGTGCAGATAATGCTTCCTATTAAAAAGTACAATGGACGTATCCCCCAGATATCACTCAGAAATGTACCTGTTATTACCCCTAATAGCATCGTACTTCTAATAATAAATAATCGAACCGAGGATATTTTCCCCATTAGATGATTAGGTACGCTTTGTTGAAAAATAGTTTTATTATGAATACTAAAAATAGCCATAGCTATTCCAGCAAGAATTTCAGTCAAGAATGCAACAACTATACTATTGCTAATACCTAAGGAGATATATGTTAGACCTCCGATAATTAATGCTCCTAACATCAAAACCCTGCGACTCTTATGTTTTATTTTACTTACAAGCATGGAACCAATTACATACCCTAAAGGGAAACTAGCCATAAAATATCCGTACTCTGCATAACTACCAGATAACTCACCAGTGATATAGGGAAGAGTGATAACCATCGTAACTCCCACTCCAAATTGAACAAACGCCAAAAAGACTCCTAACCAAACTATGAGGGGTTGTCTAAAAAAATAGGATAGACCCTCAATGAATTGGTTTAACCATGATTTGCGTATAGATAATGAGACTCTTGATTCTTGGATGAACAGCAGTATAAAGCCACTTGTAATAAGCAATAAGCAAACAAGCGGTAATGTGGTTTTAACACCTAAGTACTCTACAACGACTCCCCCTGCAATTGGTGCCAAGAACGTCATTAATCGAATCGTTCCATCTAAATAAGCATTTGCAGCGCTTAGCTGGTTCTCAGGAACAATTGTAGGCAAAATTGATTGATTAGCGGGTGAATATAAGGGCGTAATTAAACCTACTATGATTTGGACTGTGAAAATGTTCCATGCTTCAAGATTCCCCGTTAATAATGAAATAAGTGGGATAAGAAAAATTACACCTCTACTCCACTGTGAAAGTATCATCGTCCACTTACGGCTCCATCTATCAATAAAAGGGCCAATAAATAATTGCAAAAGCAGGGATGATACAAAATATAATATCCACATACTTCCCAAAGCCATAGTGGAACCTGTAAGTTGATAGATAAGAATTGAATTACAAAAGGTCCCAAAGGCAGCGCCTAATTCAGAGATCACATTACCGATCCATATGAAGAGAAATGAACGGTTCTTTAATATATGCTGATTCATTTAACCTCTCACCTTTCTCTTCATCTGTTAGTCCATCTTATTCTAAGATGACACCTGCTGAACTTCCTTTATTTGATTTATTACTAAATGCATCACACTTGAAATTTTCCCCAATTTTAAGTATGACGTCTCCTAGTAAATGAATGATAATCCTTTTAGTTAGTACTTCTATATTCTTATTAAAATCCCTTTTACGACCAGTTAATCTATATTAAGAGAAAGACTGAAATGATAGGGGTTTAATTTATTTTTGAAATGAAAACGTTTATCTAAACAGATTAATGATCGAGGAAATGGAAAATTCGAGGCGAAAGGTAGAAGCCTCACTCCACTAACCGTGCAGGATAGTGACACCTGAAAAATAAAAAAAGAACGACTTTTAAACAGAGTCGTTCTCTCAAATAAAACAATCGAATTTTTAATCTTTACTCCAGTATAGTGAACTAGTAAGAGCTTGCTGCCCTATTGGGTGTGTATTCTTTTAATTCATTTGAGATTTATGCCATTTCCATGCACTTTCAATAATCTCGTCTAAATCTATTGCTGCTTTCCACCCAAGATCTTCATATATCTTATTGGCTGAAGCAACCAGTCGAGCTGGATCTCCCTGCCGACGATCTGCATATTCTATATTCGGTTTTACCCCGGTGACTTTTTCACATGTGTCTATTACATCTTTAACCGAAAATCCTTTTCCATTCCCAAGGTTGTAGATTGCCGTATTCTTCTTCCCAGACAATAGGGCTTGAAGAGCTAATATATGTGCTTTAGCTAAATCCGTTACATGAATATAATCACGAATACAAGTACCATCTTGTGTGTCATAGTCTGTACCAAACACGGAAATCTTCTCCCGTTGACCTAATAAATGCTGTAAAATAATAGGAATCAAGTGTGTTTCTGGGTCATGGCTTTCACCGATTTCTGCCGACTCATGTGCTCCAGCCGCATTAAAGTATCGCAAAACAACATAATGAAGTCCATATGCATGTGCAAAGTCACCTAAGATTTGCTCTACCATCAATTTCGAGCGACCATATGGATTAATCGGATTAGTTGGCTGTTCTTCATCAATTATATCTACATTTGGTATCCCGTAAGTAGCTGCCGTAGATGAAAAAATGAAGTTCTTAACATCATGTTTGAGCATAGTATTTAATAAAGTAATAGTTGAAGCAACATTATTTTCATAGTATTTATAAGGGTCTTGAACAGACTCACCAACTAAACTATTAGCAGCAAAATGCATAACAGCCTTAATTGGATATTTAAGAAATATATCATTTAAAACCGCTTCATCCCCTAAATCCCCTTCTCTCAAGATGGCCTTCGAATCAACCAGCGAACAAAAACCGGTAGAGAGATTATCTAGAATAACCACCTCTTCTGTATTTACTAACTCTTTTACAAGATGACTTCCAATATAACCTGCACCGCCAACGACCAAAATCAAATTATATTTCTCCTTTCGAAACTACCTTCACTTGCCCTTACACTGGGAGAGGCTTTTTTCTTACTAAATTAGCGAAATGAGCCTCCAATTATTTATAGGCATTTCTTGAAGGTTTCCATGGCTAATGCATTATATTGATGGTAATCAAATTTTTCTAGTTTAGTGTTAGCATTACTAGCCATCGTAGATAACCCTTTTTCAAGCCCATTTATGCTATTTTCAACAAGTAAACCATATTTACCGTTTTCCAAAACGGTCCGGTTCGCAACAATATCAGTAGCCATGATTTTCATTCCTAACGTCATTGCCTCTAATAAAACCATAGGCTGCCCTTCATAATGTGATGACAGTACAAAGCAATCACATTTCTCCATAAACGAAAATGGATTTTCAAGCTGACCCAAAAGATGTATGGAATGATTTAAATCCAGCTCTTCAATGATGGCTTGTAAATCTTCCTTTAAAGGACCTTGGCCTAAGATATACAGCTTGCTATTTTTGTGTTTCTCATGGAAGCTTGCGAATGCACGAATCAAATTATCTTGACCTTTTTCAGGAGATAATCTTCCCATATTGACAAAATTAAAATCATTTTTATTAGGATATGGGACGAATTGATTATTTACTTCCAACCCATGCACTTCTTGTACGATTAACGCCTGTTTATCCAACCACCCTAGGGATATCCCGTCCTTTAATATATGAGTATACGTACCAAGTTGAGTAACTGCTTCTTTATCGAATTCAACAATCCACCCATTAAAGGTTGGCCCATCTTCCACGATCATGGCATCTTGTAACCCATACGGTTTATCCCAAATATTATAATTTCCTAACTGGATTTCTGCAGTGCCGCGCACTTCCCGTTCTTTTAACACTATTGGCTCGTCTATCATTTCAAAGGCCCCCGTATTTAGCCAGCCAATTTTCTTATTGTCTATTACGAAAAGGTAATAGCCGCCTTTTCTGGTTCTGTTGTATTTTATGATTTTGACGGTTTGCCCTTCAAAATCGATTGCCTTAGTTACTCTTTTAGCCTTGTAATTCGGATAAGCCTTTGACCAAATTGTATGGTCTTCCGGTTTAGTTATTTTTCCATACTTCTGTTCACTGGTGTTTACTTCCTTCAACGTTCTATTATCAATCTTATCAATGAATTTTTTATTACTTTTATAGTTTCTGGATATCATATACTTTCTTTTAAAAATGATTTGCAGCTTGTCCTTAAAGCTCGTGTTTTCATTGATTGTACACTGTTCAAGCATGGATAAAGCTGAATTATCCACCCAGCCGATTACCGTACGATTTACGGATATTCTACTATAAATCGAATGTTGGGTTTTTACTTCCTTATCGACCTTCACGATTATGCCTTTAAAATCTTGACTGCCAGAAACTTTGTATGAACCTTCAATCTTATATGGCATCGACCAAATGAAGTTTCCTCTTGGTCTTACTAGCCTTGCGATTTTATCAAGTTCCTTTTCGTAAATAATACTGTCTGGCAAGAACTCTACAGCCTCTTCGTTAATCCAGCCGATTATTTGATTGTTGAAGCTGAATTTGTAAAATGTATTATGATTAACATTGGCTTTTCTAGAAATCATAATTTCAGCATTTTCAAATCGTTCTTCTAGAGGGAATTGAATGGCATCCACATTCCCGGGAAGGGTATTCCAAGCATGATTATTTCTAACATCCCTTAATATCGCTCTTGCTTTGAAATTCTCTGTAGTAGTCAATGAACTTTCGTTATTTTCTACGAATTCAGATTTCTCTGAATCTATTTGAAGGATTTTATCCGGGTTGATAGAATTCATTACATAGTCGAATTTATCATAGTCTGCATACTGCATTAGATTCTTTCGGTTTAATTCCATTGTTCCCTTAGAAACACTTACAAGTTTATCAAATCGATTATATACGGAAAAAAGTCCCCTTAGATTTATCCGATGAGGCCTCCTTCCATTAATCACTCGCTCACTATCAGATAGCAAATCATTATGCATATAACAAACTTTCTTTTTTGTGTCTGCAGCTAGGAGGAATTTAGCCCAATAATGGCTATACCCACTAAAATCAATAACAAAATCAAATTTAGTTTTACCGAATAAACGTGCATGTTCTCTAATATAGGCATTTTCCGGGTAAAACTTTTTCCCTAAGAAGCCTGTTTCCCCTCTGTTATGGATGAATTTATCCTTATACACTTCCAAAAATTTATACACAGGCAATCCAGGTTTAAAAAGAAAACGCACATTCTTATTTACCTTGTCCATATTTTTTAAGACCTCATACGAGTGAGGAGTAGCAGTAAAACAGCTTACATCATATTTGTCATAATCAATGTTATTCATTAAGTTAAGAAAAGAGGATGTAATTCCGTTATCCCTCAATCCGCCAGGATAAATCAATATTTTTTCCTTTGAGGAATCTAGACCAGTAATTGTGTTTAGTTCTTTCGTAGACTTATTAAATAGATTAAGGACAATTCTCTCTGTTACATTCCCATCCTCGTAGTTTGTGAACTTTTGCTGCATGTTTTTATATTTATCAGAATAAAACAGTTTTACATTTTTAATATCTTTAATTGCATGAGCTAATTCTTTTGAGTTAAAAAGCATTGGGCCTGGAAGTTCATCGTTTTGAAGATATTGCCCTCTTTCCTCTGTATAAACATCCGTATCCCAAGTGTAAAATAGAATTGGCTTATTAGTAACAAGGAAATCAAAGAAGATACTAGAATAATCAGTAATAAGCAAATCAACAGTAGCAAGCAATTCATTTGTATCCACATAATCAGGGATTAACCTATTTTTAATTTCTGTATGCTTATTAGCTTCTTTATATAGAAAAGGGTGCACCTTAATCAATAAATTATATTGTTCACCGATTTGACTTTCTAAATAATTTATATCTGCAATGATTTGAAGAATATCATTATCCACTTTGGCAAGATTTGTTCCCTTCCAAGTTGGAGCGTATAAAATATTCTCTTTGCCATCGTTGATTTTCAAACCTAGAGTTCTTAGATAGTCCTTAAACTCCTTCGGATTCGTATTAAGAGTTAAATCGATCCTAGGATATCCTTCTTCTACAATTTTCCCTTTATACAATCCGTTTAACTTATAGCTTCGCGTAAATATGTCTGTAGTATGGGCATTAGGGCTCAAAATATAATCTGCACTTAAAAAGTTCCTTACAACGTTTTGAGAGACCGAGGGGTTGCCTGGTATGTCAAAGCCCATACTCTTAAGTGGTGTCCCATGCCATGTATTAATGTAAATTTGGTCGATTTTAGGTATGAAGAAAGATTGGAATGTTGAGTTATTGATTAAATACTCACTTGTTGCTAAATACTTTAAATAATCCTTTGAATTACGTTGCACAAATTTAACATTAGGCATATCTTTATACTTCGATATGACACCTGAAAGAGCACTAAAATTTTGAATAGACCATATATGCATAAAATCTTTAAAGTCTTGATTTTCTATCATATATTTAAACATCGCGTAGGGACTGTCAGTTATACTGTTTCCATCACGACTCTCATATAGAATTGTGTTTTTTTGCACGTTAAATTTCTCATAATACTTTGCATATCTATTTACACGTTGATGTTTTTCCTTTAATAAGAAATTAGCAATCGGCTGTTTAAGGAAACTAACTTTTCTTTTTATTACCTTCTTATTCACCAAATAGGCATCCCCTTTTATGAATTAATATTCACCATTCAAAATTACAATTACCTTTCATTAACAAAAATAACAACTATGAATGATCAATAGTTGGAGATTTTTTGATATTAAATTAAAACGAAACAATTTGATAATTAGCAGCAAATAAACGAACCCCTTACTTACTGCTTTTTCGTTTATGACTTTCAATACTCTTTGTTGTGTAGAAAGATACTTCCTTTATCCTTGGCAAGTAAATTATTTCACAAGGCCTAAAATGAGAAATTGAAGTGTCCCATAGCTATAAGCTCTCACATTTTTCACCATAATTTTCTTCAAACGGTTTTATCCAGAAAGATAATTGAAACTTCCTTCATGTTTATGGGAAGCAATCAACGGATAATTTATTAAATTAATCCGTTGAAATGACAGCGATAAACAACCAATATCTTTGATAACTTACATAAATGGCTGAAAAGGTATTCATCCAATATTATCTAGAGAGTGAAAGTAAATAATCTATTTGCTTACTGCCTTATGCTTTTTGAGTATACTTTCCAATTCTCTTAAAATGTCGTCTCTCAATTCAGGACGTTGTAGGGCAAATTCAATGGTAGTTTTTACAAAGCCATCTACAACTCCGACATCATGTCTTTTCCCTTCAAAATCATAGGCAAATACTGTTTGAATTTCGTTTAGTTTTTGAATGGCATCAGTTAACTGAATTTCACCACCAGCACCAGTTTCATGCTTAGCTAAAAAGTGAAATATTTCTGGGGTTAAAATATATCTCCCCATAATGGCTAAATTAGATGGAGCTGTTCCTTGTTCTGGTTTTTCAACAAAGTTATTAACTTCGTACCTTCTACCATCTTGAGTAAGCGGGTCAATGATACCATACCTATGCGTTTCGCTTTCATTAACGGATTGTACGCCAATAATAGACGAACCTGTCGCATCATATTCATTTATTAATTGACGCAATGAAGGTACCTCGCTTTGAACGATATCATCACCTAAAAGTACGGCAAATGGTTCTTCGCCAATAAAATTACGGGCACACCAGATAGCATGTCCAAGGCCTCTCGGCTCTTTCTGCCTAATGTAATGGATATTGGCTAAATTAGATGGATATTGTACTTTCTCCAATAAATCAAATTTTCCATGATCCCTCAAATTATTCTCTAGCTCATAGGCATTATCGAAGTGATCTTCTATCGCACGTTTATTCTTTCCTGTGACAATAATAATATCTTCAATGCCTGATTTCACAGCTTCTTCTATAATATATTGAATAGTTGGTTTATCCACTATTGGTAGCATTTCTTTTGGCATTGCCTTTGTAGCAGGTAAAAACCTTGTTCCCAATCCCGCTGCAGGTATAATTGCCTTTTGGATTTTTTTCATTGATTTGAAGCTCCTTCATATGACCTTTTAAAAAACTACTAATTTTTCCATCTAATATTTATAGTAACATAGACTTGGTTTTTGTAAACAATTTATCCTAAAAAATCCATTTAAGTTGTAGTTGGATACATAATTGTAATTTAAAGCTAATTAACACATCCCAATTACTTAGGTACTTAAAGACCCATACTTAAGAGAAACCTTTTAATTGAGGGTGACTGCCTGTCTAACATTATTTCCAACTATATCACTTGGTTCAAACCCCTAATGAAACTACTTCTTCGACAAAGTTGGAACTGCACTCCCCCTCTTACCTCTTTGACAAGAGAAAACATCACATATTCCGTTCAGTTTTTTGTCTCTAAACCAAATACAAAAACGGAGAGACTGAAAATCCCTCCGTTTTTTGACTATATTTTAATTAAGCCATTAATTTTTTCTATTTAAACATTATAAAGTTTAAGTTTACACTCATAAATCGTTACGAATTATTCAGCTTCCGAAACAACAGTAAAGCGTTCATTTATGTGCTGAGGGCTTTCAATTTCATCTAATACTGCAATAGCAAAGTCAGCATAACTTATATAACTTTCACCTTTTGAGTTTACAAGGATGTTATCTTTCCCTAATTTATACCCACCTGTTCTTTTGCCTTGTGGATCAAAGAATGCAGAAGGACTGATAAACGTCCATTGAATTCCACTAGCATTTTGTAAATCCTCAAGGTTTTTAGATTGATTAGATGCTGTTGCAAAGTATTCTTTAGGAAAATCCGGTGTATCTAGTACGCGAGTTGTTTTCGCTTCGTCGACAAACAGACTTCCTGCACCACCAACAACAAGCAATTTAGTATTAGGTGCATCTTTCATAGCTTCAATTAAGACTTTACCAGCTTCAACATGTAGATGTTCATGCCCTGGAGCAGCCCCAAACGCATTTACGACCACATCAAATTCTTTAACATCATCTGCCTTCAAAGCAAATACGTCTTTTTCTAAAACTTCAGCTCCTTGATTTTGTACTTTCGCTGCATCTCTGACAATAGCCGTAACCTCGTGGCCTCTAGCTATAGCTTCTTTATAAATCAGACTTCCAGCTTTTCCACTTGCACCAATAATAGCTATTTTCATTTTAAAACTCCTCCTATAGTCGTCTTTATATTCATGTTGTAACTAATTTGTTTACATGTAATAATATAAGTTACAGGCTGACGTTTTGTCAATTTATTTTATCCAAACTTTAGTTTACTAATAACTTTTGTGAGCAATACTAACTTGTAACTACTCGAATTACATGTTAAGTAATTTATACTTAAATATAGAGATTTTAAAGGAGAGAAAAAAATGTCTATCAGTACCCGCTTTTCAGTAGGAATCCATATACTATCTCTTTTAGAAGTAAATAAAGAGGGAGTTAATACATCTGAATTTATCGCAAAAAGTGTTAACACCAATCCTGCTTTAATAAGAAAAATCACTGGCATGCTAAGAAATGCAGGTTTGGTAAATGTTCGGCCAGGTATTGCTGGAGCTACTTTGGCTAGGGAATTATCCGATATTACATTACTCGATGTTTATCAGGCTGTTAACGTCGTGCAGGATAAAGAATTATTTGGGATTCATGAACAGCCAAATCCAGCATGTACCGTTGGAAGAAACATACAAGATACAATTGGACCCATTTTTTCCGTTGCAGAATTAGCCCTAGAAAAGGCATTAGGAGTAGTAACTATTGAAGATGTTGTAAAAGATATTTTAGAAAAAGAAAAATTTAATAATCAGTAATGTATATAGAGGATTTTGGGGAAGTACATCAACTTTACGAAATGGTGCAAATTAAATAAAGGCACCATTCATTGTGAAGGTAAAATGAAACCATTTCCACAACGAAAGATGCCTTTATCAAAGGGTGTATTAATTTAAAGATTACTTACTCAATCATTATTGTTCTTACTCATAAGTATTCCCATACATACAGTAATAAATGAAAAAGCAGTAAACGCTAACAACGGAATGGTGATAAATCCAAGCCAGTTAATATATTCTCCTGAACAAGGAACACCACTTTGACACATTTCGAACTGTTGAAGAGCAGGGATTTTTTGCAAGCTATAGTGATATCCTGAAACCAACATACCTAAAATCGACAAAGGGAGAATATAACGATAAATTTTTAGTTCCTGGTCATAAAAAGCACGGCCTAATAAAAAAACCAATGGATACATCAGGATTCTTTGATACCAACAAAACGTACATGGTACATAATGAAGAACCTCACTAAAATAAAGACTTCCAGATGTCGCAATGATAGATATTATCCAGGAAAATAACAGTGGCTTATTCATGAATTATTTCTCCTTCGCAGCTTCATCTACCATTTTCACTAAATCCTCAAGTGTATTTCCTTCAAACTTCTTACCATTAACAAATAAGGAAGGTGTTCCAGATACTCCCAATTCGGCCGCAGTCTCCATATCTTTGTTCCATGAATCCTCGGAAGAATCTGCTTTAAAAGATGTAACAACCTTTTTGACATCACTATCATTTACGATTTCTTTCAAGGTTTCTTCTAAAAACTTGTCCGTAAACACATCTTCTTTTTCATATTTCTGATCATCTGGCTGTTTACTGTATAACAGCTCATGAAATTCCCAGAAGGTATCATTTCCTAATTCCTTATAAACAGTCTCCGCGAATTTAGCGGATCGTATTGAATCTACGTTAATAAACGAATAATTCATGAAGTAAAATTGTGCTTTTCCGGTGTCAATCAATTCACTTTGAATAGAGGGAAAGAAATTCTCCTCAAATGATTTACAGATTGGACATTTATAATCACCAAATTCAACAATTTGAACAGGAGCCTTTTTATCTCCTAAATAGGGTTGTCCTTTATAATCAATTTCAAAGGCTACATCTTTTTCTTTTCCATTTGCTAAAAATATAAAGCCGATAATAATAACAGCAATTAACCCTATGATCCAAAATGTGAATGTAGACGATTGTTTTTGTTTATTATTTTTTTTGTTTTTATTGTTTTTATTGTTTTTATTGTTTTTAGTCATCTTATACCTCCATACTTATGTATTTGGGCAGAAACACTTCGTCGAGGTTCGGTTTTCAAACTCCATTTTGCTTCTACATTTATTGATACTTACTACATGTCACGAAATAATCAGCTTCCAAAACAAAAAATTCTTTCATGGATATACTAAGGTTTTTCTATTTCATCTAATGCGGTACTACCAAAATTAGCACCTAAAATGCCAATTTCCCCCCTTCTACTTTCCCGCCCTGTAACTAATTCATTTACATGTAATAATATAAGTTTCAGGAGAGTGTTTTGTCAATTACACGTAACTTTTATTTTGGCTCTTAACATACCTTCCATTTTCACACACTTTTCAAACTAAAAACTGGGTTATCTCTCTAATTTTTTTAACTTGTAACTACTTGTATTACATGTTAAATAATTTATACTATTTAAGTATAGAGATTTTAAAGGAGAGAAAAAGATGTCTATCAGTACCCGTTTTTCAGTTGGAATCCATATATTATCTCTTTTAGAAATAAATAAAGAGGGAGTTAATACATCTGAATTTATCGCAAAAAGTGTTAACACCAATCCTGCTTTAATAAGAAAAATCACTGGCATGTTAAGAAATGCAGGTTTGGTAAATGTTCGGCCAGGTATCGCTGGAGCTACTTTGGCTAAGGAATTATCCGATATTACATTACTCGATGTTTATCAGGCTGTTAACGTCGTGCAAGATAAAGAGTTATTTGGAATCCACGATAACCCAAATCCAGCATGTCCCGTTGGAAGAAACATTCAAGATGCAATTGAACCTATCTTTTCAATTGCAGAACTAGCTTTAGAAAAGGCATTAGGCGTAGTAACTATTGAAGATATTGTAAAGGATATTATAGAAAAAGAAGAATTAGGTAAACGGACATTCTAAGGAAGATCAGCTTATCTATTAGTGATATTTGTTTATTTTTGTAGAAAAATCGATATAGAGATAATTTCGAAGATAATATGCTTTTTTCGTAGATATATTCCTTAATTCGAAGATAAAATGCCTGTTTCATAGATATATCCTCTCATAAGGAACAAAGTAGTCTGCGAATAATAGCTTAAAGTAAAAACACATGAGATATTCTCATGTGTTTTTACTTTTTTATTTATATTTAGGAATTTCAATCGTCAATTTATATGAATCTAACAAACTATACAAATTATAAATCTGTTTCACTTGTTTTGTTGCCCAACCAATATCAGTTGCGTACTGGTGTGAAGCATATCCATATTTCTCTGAGGCTGTGGGATTCCATCTCATTTTGTATAGCGTATCCTGTCCAGCAGAGATATATCCTTTGGCGATGAATTCAGCACCGCCAATGATTGCCGCTTCTGGAGTGAACCATCCTGCATTATAAGCATATTGTGCACCACTGCTTACCGCTGATCCATCATATGCTCCTACTCCATACATATTATAGACCGTTCTTCCATTCACCTTGACACCTGTCGCTAACGGTGAAGTCCCGTTCCCCGTCTCCAACAAAGCGTGTGAAATAAGATAAATCTCATTTACCCCATATTTTTCTCCTGCCGAAGTGAAGGTTGCAGCATGGCCTTGTAAGATACCTTTACCCGAAAGGATTCTATCATTCACTTCAGAAACATTCATGTTGGTCAATTGAGAGAGCTTAACGAATTGGAACGAATGGACTGGATCATTCACAAAATTATCAGGGTTGATATTATATTTTATATCTTCTGGACTAGCATTTACCCATGTCTTGTTATAATTCACTTCATACCAATAGTATCCGTCAGAGCCCTTTACTTTTGATTTAATATCCAATGATTGATTATTGCTGACAGCCCCCACTACCCAATAATTAGATCCGGCTCCGCCCCTTACACGCCAACTGGTTCCTTTTACCGTGCCTTTTGTTGAATTGATTAAAGTTAACCCATCCTCACGTATGTAGGTTTTATACTTTTTATCCGTTTGACCATTTACAGCCATTTGAATTTCAACCATCTTGTCCATCGTAAGATTATACTCTTTATCAACCCTGATGATCGTTCCATTCGAATTCCCTGGACTTTCTGGTGCTTTGGCTGATAAATATTGCGAACTTACATATCCTGTCTTTCCATTCGCCGTGATTCTTGACCACCCATTAGACTCCGAATAAACTGTTACTGCCGTATTGTTTACAAGTTTAGCTATAATCGAAGCTGAAGTTGATGCTGAAGAGCGCATATTTAAATTAGAGCCATCAACCACTTTTACATATTTAACTACCGTGGTTTCTTCATCGTCTGGATCCGGATCCGGGCTTTCCGGGATAGAACCAGGCTTCGTTGTTGATAGATATTGCGTACTAACGTACCCTTCTCCACCATACGCTTTAATTTTTGACCATCCATTCGATTCCGATATGACTTCTACCTCTACACCTTTTGCCAATTTCACAATGATGGAAGCGTCTTCTGACGGTTTATTCCGCATATTGAGCGTCCCCGAACTTACATTTACATATTTCGTCGTCGTTTTTTCAGGTATAGATGGTGTGGATTCCGTTTCTGGCTTTGTTGTCGATAAATATTTGGTACTGACATACCCGTCTTTTCCATCAGCCTTGATTTTTGCCCAACCGTTGGATTCTGAATACACCGTTACCTGCGTGCCTCTCGATAGCTTCGCGACTATGCTGGCACTTTCCGTCCCACTTTTCCGCATATTGAGCGTCCCCGAACTTACATTTACATATTTCGTCGTCGTTTTTTCAGGTATAGATGGTGTGGATTCCGTTTCTGGCTTTGTTGTCGATAAATATTTGGTACTGACATACCCGTCTTTTCCATCAGCCTTGATTTTTGCCCAACCGTTGGATTCTGAATACACCGTTACCTGCGTGCCTCTCGATAGCTTCGCGACTATGCTGGCACTTTCCGTCCCACTTTTCCGCATATTGAGCGTCCCTGAACTTACATTTACATATTTCGTCGTCGTTTTTTCAGGGGTGGATGGTGTGGATTCCGTTCCTGGCTTCGTTGTCGATAAATATTTGGTGCTGACATACCCGTCTTTTCCATCGGCCTTGATTTTTGCCCAACCGTTGGATTCTGAATACACCGTTACCTGCGTGCCTCTCGATAGCTTCGCGACTATGCTGGCACTTTCCGTCCCACTTTTCCGCATATTGAGCGTCCCTGAACTTACATTTACATATTTCGTCGTCGTTTTTTCAGGGGTGGATGGTGTGGATTCCGTTCCTGGTTTCGTTATCGATAAATATTTGGTACTGACATGTCCTTCTTTTCCATTAGCTTTGATTTTCGCCCAACCTTTAGATTCCGAAAACACCGTTACCTGCGTACCTTTCGATAGCTTCGCTACTATGCTAGCAGTTTCCGTTCCACTTTTTCGCATATTGAGCGTCCCTGAACTTACATTTACATATTTCGTCGTCGTTTTTTCAGGGGTGGATGGTGTGGATCCCGTTACAGGCTTTGTTGTCGATAAATATTTGGTACTGACATGCCCGTCTTTTCCATTAGCTTTGATTTTCGCCCAACCTTTAGATTCCGAATACACCGTTACCTGAGTGCCTTTTGAAAGCTTCGCGACTATGCTCGCAGTTTCCGTCCCACTTTTTCGCATATTGAGCGTCCCAGAACTTACATTTACATATTTCGTCGTCGTTTTAACAGGGGCGGATGGTGTGGATCCCGTTACAGGCTTCGTTGTCGATAGATATTTAGTACTGACATATCCTTCTTTTCCATTGGCTTTGATCTTCGCCCAACCTTTGGATTCCGAATATACCGTTACCTGCGTGCCTTTCGAAAGCTTCGCGACTATGCTGGCAGTTTCCGTCCCACTTTTTCGCATATTGAGCGTCCCAGAACTTACATTTACATATTTCGTCGTCGTTTTAACAAGTACTTCAGCTTTATTTACCGTTCCTGGCTTCGTTGTCGATAGATATTTAGTACTGACATATCCTTCTTTTCCATTGGCCTTGATCTTCGCCCAACCTCTGGATTCCGAATACACCGTTACCTGCGTACCTCTTGTCAGCTTCGCTACTATGCTTGCACTATCCGTTCCACTTTTTCGCATATTGAGTGTTCCGGAACTTACGTTTACATATTTCATCGTCGTTTTAACTGCGGTAGTAGCTGTGGTTACCGTTACAGTCTTCGTTGTCGATAGATATTTGGTACTGACATATCCTTCTTTTCCATCAGCTTTGACCTTCGCCCAACCGTTAGATTCCGAATACACCGTTACCTGCGTACCTTTCATCAACTTCGCTACTACGCCGGCGTTTTCAGATGCACTTTTCCGCATATTGAGCGAACCTGAACTTACATTTACATACATGTTACTAGTTTCTATAGTACTTATTTGTTCTGCAGGTAGTGGAGCTGCAGATATTTTTTCTTCGAAAGCAACTGTAGACAATACTGCAAAACAGAAAGTCGGTATAATTAATTTCTTCATTCCATTCTCCCTACTAAAGAATTATATTTTTACCATTTATTTAAATATCGGTTAAAATCATAGTTGTTTTATAGGTATTTATCCTTATTCGTTTAAAAATATATCATATTTCCTAGTGTCTTCAGATCTATAGAATCGATTTTAACAAAATAGTAATCTAACAGACATTTAAGTAATCAAATAGATATAATTGTAATATAGTCCACGTCCCAAAGTTAAAACGGAAAAAATACGCTATTGGATGACAAATAAAACCGAGCAGAATTAATGATGAATGCAAAAAAAGCCCCTCTTCCAGAGGAGTTATTTAGAAAAAATATGAAGATTTAGTTTTGAATTTATTACTCACTTCAGAACAGCCTAACTCCAATTGAAATAATAATTAACGTTCGACTAAATAAAAGCACATTTTTAAAAAAAGTCCGGAATATATATGTAGAGTAAGACATCCAATCCTTTTGTTTGACGCTTTGTCATAATAAACTATATAATTACTTATATATACTTATAGGAATCCTTCTGTTAAGGGGAGTAGCTATACAATAAAGTCGTCAATACAGGATTTTATCCTCGGCTTTATTGGCAACTAATTTTCAGTTGTTTGCAAGACCTTGCCGATTATTTGGTGAGGTCTTTTAATTTTTAAAGACGGTATAACCAACAATCGGTTATACCGTCTTTTTTATTGAAAAGAATTTGAAGCGATAATACTACTAATAGAGGTGAAAAGTATGCAGCAATATAGTGAATTAGCTCAAAGTGTCAAGATTTCTCATGATAAAAATAATACATTACTAGATGCCGATCATTCTTTATCACTTATTGGAAAAGGCCGAAGTGCTTATGTATTTAGAATACATTCTACCAATAAAGCAATGAAAGTGTTTTTTCCGAACCATACTCACACGGCTAAAGTAGAAGCTGAGATATACCAAACTGTTCAATCTATCGAATACTATCCAACTCTTTATGACGCGGGTGAGAATTATTTAGTTATAGATCACATCGAAGGCAACACTCTTTTTGAATGTTTAACATTAGGAATTCCGATAACGGAAGAAAACATAAAAGAGATTGACCATGCATTACAATTAGCAAGGAAAGAGGGATTAAATCCTTCAGATATCCATTTAAGAAACATCTTTATCACTTCTGAAAAGAAGGTGAAGATCATTGATGTTGCAAGGTTTAAGCAAGTGAAATCCTGCAATCAGTGGCACGACTTGAAAAGTGCTTTTCATCTCTTCTATTCGAAGTCATTTTTCCCGAAGAAAATCCCTAGCTTTATACTGAATTCCATAGCAGCGATTTATAAAAAAAGATTCTTACCCATCTAATCATCACTATAAAATCACATTGGAGGAACATATGAAAAAAATTATAACCATTGCTTTTATGTCCATCCTTACATTAAGCGGGTGCTCGCTTTTGGGAGAAGTCAATTCATCATTGGAATATGCAGATAATGCGACAGGGTATGTAAGTACAGTTAAGGAATTTGCCAATGAAGTGCCCGCATTGTCCCAAGATGCCGTCACTGATACCGAAGCAAGAGAAAACCTTGAAAAAGAACTACAATTGATGAAAACGGAGATTGAAGAATTTAATGCAACTGAACCACCCCAAATAGCAGAAAGCATCCATGAAAAAATCGTCAGTTCTAACCAACAGCTGTCAGATGGAATTGATTTATACCTAAATAATATTGAAAATGGTCAATTCGACCCCGAGGCACTAGAAAATTCAGAGATAATGAAATCCATCGAGAATATAACAAGTCTGGCAAACCAAATTGAAGAATTGGGTAATTAAGCAGACGGGCTGGATTGTTTTAAGCGCAGTATTTCTCTAAAATCATGAATAAAAATAAATGCATGGAGACAAGTTATCATTGACATGAAACCAAAAGGTTTTATATAATCAACAAAAGCGAAACCAAATGGTTTTATATTTATGATAAAAAAGGAGAATTATTATGGAATCAAATCAGAATACACTACAAGATGTAAAGAAGACGGTTATTCTTGAAGCACCCATCCAAAAAGTTTGGGATACAGTTTCGAATGCCGAGGGTATAGCTTCATGGTTCATGCCAAATGATTTTCAGCCGAAAGTGGGACAGGAGTTCCATGTACAATCACCTTTTGGCCCATCTCCTTGTAAAGTATTAGAGATAGATGCTCCACATCGGCTCTCGTTCTCCTGGGATACGGATGGTTGGATCGTTTCGTTCATTTTAAAAGAACTGGATGGCAAAACGGAGTTTACCCTTATTCATGGCGGTTGGAAAGAGCCTGACACGATTCTTCCGAAACCGAACGAAAAAAGCTCGATCATTCGCGATAGAATGGATCATGGCTGGGAACAGATCGTTAATCAAAAACTTAAAAAGGCTGTTGAGGGCTAAGTGTCTGCAGCAGAAAAGCATGATGTATTTCAGGCAATTGCAGACCCAACCCGCAGAAAGGTCCTGCAATTGCTTGCTGAAGGGGATTTGCCCATTTCAGAAATCACTTCTCACTTTTCCATGAGCCGTACAGCGATTGCCAAGCATCTTCATATCCTTTCTGAAGCTGAATTGGTCAGTGGCCGGAAGGTCGGAAGAGAAAAACGCTTTCGGCTTCAGCCAGAACCTTTAGCGGAATTGAAACAGTGGCTTTCTTTTTATGATCAATTTTGGGATAACAAACTATCCATCCTTAAACATGTGATTGAAAATTCAGGGGAAAATGGATTGAAAGTCATCGAAAAAGAAAAGGACACGGATGAACCATCATAATGAAGAAAACCCCCGGCGCATTGCACCGGGGGTTTTCTTTATAAATTTATGCATCCAGCTCAACATTGTGTTCTTTGCGCTTCCTGATGACCATTGTTAGCAATAAGAGTAGGTTAAATACAATTATGCATCCAGTCAGGAACACTATACTGGCTGTCAATGCACCCGCTCCAAGGCTCGTACTCATCGCTTGACGGAAGCCCATGACAGAGTATGTCATTGGTATGAACGGGTGAACCGAACTGAAGAAGTTATTGGTCAGCTCCACAGGGAACATTCCTCCGCTTGCACCTAGCTGTAATACAAGGAATATCATCGCCAATAAACGACCTGGATTTCCAAATCCTACAGTCAAGAAGGTAACGATGAACATGAAGGTAAGTGAAGTCAGTATGGAAACCCCAATGAATTGCCCCATATTTTCGACCTGTAAATCCATTCCCCAAATCATGATCGCATCCAACACTAATGCTGAAAGCGTTGCTTGGATAAATAGGACCGTAAATTTACTGAACCACCATGCCACTCCTGATGTAGGTCTTGTAGAAGGCAACCCTGTCGGGAATCCCATATTGAAGGCAATAGCTCCTACAAATAACCCAAGAGATAATACATAAGGAGCCAGAGCATGACCATAATTAGGAACGTCACTGCTTTTTTGTTCTTTAACCTGTGTCGGTTCAGCAATCATGCTGTAATTATCATCGGTTGTTTTATTTTCACTTATTTCTTCTGCACCATCACTTAATTTTTCCGTAAGTTCAACCGTTCCATCTTTTAGTGAGGAGATTCCATCACCCAATTTACCGGAACCTTCAGCAAGTGCTGATGAACCTTCATTGATCTTACCTGCGCCTTCAGCAAGCTGGACGACTCCATTGCTTAAAGTAGGCAGATTGCTTGCCAATTGTTCAGTGCCATTAACAAGTGCTGATGAGCCCTCGTTCAAGGCTGCTGAGTTGGCATTCAGTTGATTGGCCCCATTAGCAAGTTTGTTTGCCCCTTCGCCAACTTGGCTAACACCAAATGCATACTTCTCAAGACCATCCCCAAAGGAGGATGACCCTGCTTGAAGTTGTGAAACCCCATCAACCAACTGACCAGAACCCTCAGTTAGTTTTGACAGGCCATTATTTAACGAGGAACCGCCTTGTGCTAACTGGTTGATCCCCTTCACTAGTTCTGGTGTCTTTTCATTTAAACTTTGTGTTGCCGCCGTTAATTGATTGCTGCCTTCAACAGCTTCATTCAAGCCGCTATTTAATTGGGTTGCACCAGGAATCAATTGTTCTTCCAGCGCGTTCCTTATTGCCGTATATCCGTTTAACGCTGAAACGGCGTTTGGATTGACTTTATTCACCGCATTATTTAAATTGGCCACTTGTTCTGGAAGCTGGCCTAATCCATTCAATACTGGCATTACTTTATCCGTTAATTGCGTTGATAAGTCGGATACACTTGCAGCAAGAGTCGATGCAATTTGTTTTTGTGCTTCCGCCTGGTTTTGAAGTTCATTTTGTATGGCTCCGATTAATTCGGATTGTTGTTCACTGGTCATGCTTTTGAATGCTTCCGTGTTTTGAACGGCATTGATTGTTCTTTGTCCATTATTCGCAATCGTTGATTGAAGTTCCGTTAAAGCTGCTTGGCTATTCTGGAGATCTTCAGTAATGCCAGATACGGTACCGGACGTGCCGCTTCCTGCTGGAACCGCTTCTTGCAATTGATTTACACCGCTTTGAATGCTTGTCAGTCCTTGCTTAAGCTGACTCAGCTGTTCTTCTCCGGGCAATTGGCCATCCATTTTTTTCAGGCCGTCATTTAACGCCTGGCTTCCTGCTGCCAGTTTATTGATTCCCTCATTTAAACTCTGCTGACCTGCTGCCATTTTTGGGATTCCTGTCGATTGGTCCGTCAGCTGGCTTGCATTTTGTGATAATTGATTCAACCCATCATTCAAATTCGCACTGCCTGTTTGCGCTTGTGCCAATCCAGTATTTAAAGTTTGGGCTCCTGGAACCACTTTAGCCAGTCCAGTGGAAAGTTGGGATGAACCTTGTATAAGTGCTTCACTATTATTAGTTAATTCCCCTGTGCCTGATGCGAGTTCGTCCGCACCCTTTTGCAACTGACCGACACCGGAAGTGTATTGTGAAATTCCTTTATTTAATTCCGACGCTCCACTTTCAAGTTTATTGGCTCCTTCTAAAAACTCGCCAACGCCAATTTGAAGCTTATTCGCTCCATCTTTAAAAGTTAATGTACTGGAAGCTAATTTATTCAGATTTTCTGTCACTTCTTTGTTTCCATCATGCAGTTTTTCAGCACCCTCATCCAGTTTTGATGCCCCGTCTGCTGCATCGCCGAATCCATCTCCGATTTCAGCCAGTTGTGAGAAGATCGCTTCAGCATATTCTTTTGTGACACTTTCAGCAATTTCCGTTTTCAAATTATTCGTTGCCTGTTTTCCGACCGTTTCAGAAACGAAACTGCGACCAGGATTCACGTCATATGTTAAATTCATTTTTTGGGGCTTATCATCCATGACGGTTGAAGCATTTTTCGAAAAGTCCTCTGGAATGGTGACGACCATATAATATGTACCATCATCAAACCCTTTTTTCGCCGCTTTTTCCGTTACGAAATGCCATTCTAAATCATCATTGTCCTTTAATTGCTCGACTAGCTCATTACCGACAGTTAAGGTTTTACCCTCATACTCCGCCTTCACGTCCTTATTCACGACTGCAACAGGCAATTTACCTGTATTTCCGTATGGATTCCAAGCAGAACTAAGGAATAACCCCCCATAAATAATCGGAACGAACAGTAAAACGATTGCGACACCGAGCAGTTTTCGATTTGTAAGGAAAAGCTTCCATTCTTGTTTAAGCATGTTCACTCTTTTTCACCTTTCTTTTTCCGCAGTACTTCACTCAATGACGCCGAATTCCAATTAAGAGTCGGTATGTCCGTGGTGCCAAAGCTCTCTTTAAGCAAATCTGCTACTGTTTGTCTGGAAAAGAACTCCATTAAAAGTTCATCCGCCTGAGAAAACATCCTTCGAAGGACGTCCATCCCCTTCTCTGCATACTCTCCATCTTTAAACGCTTTTTCTATAAGTCCCGTATCCGGAAACATCGAAATGGGTCCTTCCATCGCTTCAATAATTTCAAGGTTTTTAATCTTATCTACACTTTTGGCAAGAGAAAGGCCGCCATTATTACCAGGAACGGAAGTGATTATCTGCTTAACGACCAATTTCCTTATGATTTTTTTCAAATAAGAAGGAGACACCTCTAATCTCCTGCTGATCTCATTAGACGAAAGCGGTACATTTTTATCCTGGGTAGAGAGTATAACAATGATGCATATAGCTTGCTCGACCCCTTTTGTTAATTGCAAATCAGTTCACCTCTTCAAGTATGTATGTGGATGTTTGGTATCCATAATGGATATTCGGTATCTATAATTAAAACTCGTTTCACTATAAAAATCAAGTTATTTCTAGAAAAAATTTCTAAAAAAGTTGAACCCCGCATGACAGCATCATGCGGGGTTCACTTTACCTAAAGTGTTTTTATAGGTTATTTAAAAATTCATTCACTGCCTCTGGAGTTTTAGCGTTTGCACTGTGTAAATGAGCAATCTTTTCACCATCTTTAAATACTAATAAAGATGGAATTCCCATAACCGTTTGCTCTTCAGAAATCTCAGGGAACTCATCACGATCGATTGTAAACCACTGTTTATCTTGATGTTCTTGAGTGATTTCATCGATGAACATGTCTAAACGTTTGCAGTCTGGACACCATGTAGTCGTAAAAATCCCAACTGTTAGTCCCTCTTGTTTGATTTGTTCACGGTATTCTTGTTCTGCACTAATATTTTTCATGATTTTCTCCTCCGAGCTTTTCTTATCATCATACTTTAATCCATGAATTAATGTACTCAAGGATTAATATATAATTAATTCCTTCACAGTACAAACGGTTTATCCTGGACCTATCTTACTATTGCTCGGTTTATGTACCTTTTCTATGCTTTGGGCGAAACCACCATTTCCTGGTCCAAATCTCTCGTATATGAATGAGGAAATCCTTGAAATGAATTCCCTATTTTCATCAATGAAAAGATAGTGACAGCTTTTTTCAAAAATAACCAACTCACTGTCAGGAATCTGGCAAGAAAATAGATTGGTTTCATAGAATTCTCCTCTTATCTAATGATATTGGCTAACGGTAATAATACCTTTTCTAATTCTCCTGGTGAAACGTATTCTTGACCTAAAAGTTTTTTAATAAAACTCAAACAAACATCTCCTTTAATAAAGGCTCTTTTGTATGTATTTGAGGATTTTACTAGTCTAATAATAAAAAATATATAATACTACAAAGGTTCAATAAATTGCCCATATTCAATTTTATTCTCAGGTATAATCAGAGTAGGGTTAAAATAAAGAGGTGGAAATAATGGATACTATTCAAGAAACTATCAAATTGGCTGGTTGGGGCAGAAAAAAGGCTATGGAAAAACAAATAGAAATGTTTGAAAAAAGTTTGCAAAAGGGGGGGAAATTACTTGGTGCAGGAGCTGTGAATGAATATAAGAAAGCAATCTAGTCGATACTCCTGAAGTTTCACCTAGTTATTTTATTGGGGTAGATGGAAGGCAAAAAAGAGAAGAGAATAATTTTAATGTTTTCTAGGGGGACGTAATGAAAAAGATTTTGTACACTGCAATCCTAACTTTGATAGTACTTACTATGGGTGCTTGTAATAATACTAATAATATTTCCAAATCCAAATCAGATAATACACTATCTGAAGCTAAGTTGACTGACAGAGAAAAAGACATATTATCAACAACAACTGATCAGTCATTTGTATTCGAATATCATATGGCTGATAGTACATATAAAGAAGTATCTGTATGGGTTGAAAAATATGAGTCCGGTAAAAGGGTTGAAGATAAAAAAATTCACGTTACTGCTGGGCTAAAAAATAATGGTACGATTATCTTTGCAACATCGACACCAACTTCTCACCAAAATGAATCTATGTTTAGTGTCAGCATCAATAGTAAAGGTGATACGACTACAGGTAGCAACTTGGAAACGATTACGAAGGAAGGTTCTGGACAGAGCAAATCTTTAAAAATTTCTGAAATCAACACCGAGAGCGTTATGAGTGTTTGGGGAAGCAATGAAGCAGAAAACATTCTGATTTCAGATAAGATGGTTTTAGCTAGTGTAGGGTATTCCTATGGTGAAGGTAGTATGAGAACACTTTCCCAAGATTTTTATAGCGATATGGACCATCACATTAACGAGATAAAAGACTTTGATGTTGTTTATCTACTGAGAAGTGAATTTACTAAATAGATTGAAGAAGACGGAAAATAGGACCCATAATGGTCCTTTTTCTTTTGTAGAAATATTTACAATTCATTTAAATATCTAAATACGTTCAACAAAAAATTTTTCCGGATTTGCACAGAACCCAAAATATGGTAATATTAGCCTTTTGTGATAAAGTAAGAATAAGGCTGATTTAAGAAAAGGAAAGGGATGAAAAAAATGAAAAAAATAGTAGGGATTTTCACTTCAATAATTATTCTATTTGGCGGATATTTTTTATTTAATAATGCTCATAAAAGAAAACCAAAATCTATCAAAACATGGACGAGAAAGTCTTTATATCGTCGAATCGCAGTTTCAACTCTCTCTTGCTCACACTTCATAATCCTCCTTTCTGCCGTCGAAAGTTATGTGATATTACTTTTATTCTAGCAATCCGCATGCCAGTGTTTAAATATTCTGTAAATAATTTTTAAGATGGAGGTAAGAAGGGAGAATTCACTAGTAATGTTCGATGGGCAAACTTAATATCGAGGACCAATTAGTTGTATTGAGCAGGGAGAATTCTTCTTTATTAGTAAAATTTTTTTTACACGTAAAAAATTTTTTATCCCTTAAGGCTTCGGAATTTTATACTTCTCCGAATGTCCATGGAGTATGTAACAAAGTACTAAGGAAGGGAAAAACCTATAAACCAGATGATTCCATGAAAAAAAGCCACTAATTTAGTGACCTTTTCTACATCAATCATTATTTATATTGGAAGAGTAAGTTGCCATGAAACACCGAACTTATCAGCTACCCAGCCGAATTTCTTACTAAAGGAATAATCAGCTAATGGCATTAGTACTCCTCCACCATCTGTTAAACTCTCATAAATCCTGTCAATTTCTTCTTCAGTATCACATGTAATAAACAATGAAAAAGAAGGTGTAAATGTAAATTCATGCTTGATATTACTGTCAATGCACATAAATTCCTGACCCTTTAACGTAAAGGTGGCTTTCATGACGCTTCCCTCAGCACCTGCTTCATTTGCTCCATACCGAGTAATGCTGGTTATTTCCGAATCTTCGATTAAAGATGTGTAATAATTCATGGCTTCTTCTGCATTTCCTTGGAACATTAAGAATGGTGTAACCTTTGTCATTTATCATCAAACTCCTTTTTATAGCTTCTGTTATTTTAAACAATGGATTTTCCAATAAGAAAAACGGATCATAATTTAGGGTGCTCTTTGAAGCTTCTTCTTAAACTAATGTCCCAAGCATCCTAGTTGAAAAAGGATATAAAATGTTAATTTATGTATCGAACTTCTTGTACATTTATGTGTTGGATTCTGGAGCCCACCAGTTACCCGAAACCACAATCATTGTCTGTAATTTAATCGTATTAGCAAAATAGTCATCATCGTCGTGTTCCTGAATCGTTCTGCTCCATAATTTGTTGATCCATAGCTGATTAGAGGAATCAACCATGGCGCTCACCATGAATGGAGCAACAAAGCTTGTACTATTTCCTTCCTCAACCGCTTTTCCATTTAGCATATAGCCAGATTGAATATTTTCTGGATTGCCATGTGTTTCCTCTTTAATCCAATTGTTCATCCTTTGTATTTGCCCCAACGCTCTAGTGTCACCGGTTAGTAAGTAATCAATCGTATAGCGCCAAGGTATTCTACTGCTGTTCCAGCTATAATTACCGTCATTTGGTCCCTCTAAAAAATCAGCTTGAGCCGGCTGATAAACTCCCTTAGATTGTACAATGAAATCAGGCATAAGACCGGTATTGCCACTTTTTGTTGTATAAATAGAATGAATAATCGCATAAGCCTTATCCGTTACATCTTTCCATTTATGATTCCCTGTTGCGGTCTCAAATGTCTTCATATGATTTAGAAGAAGGTCTGATGAACGAGTTGATTGCCCGTAAACATGATCTTTATCCTCCGCCCAGTCTCCTAGTTTTATAAGAGACTGAGACTGATTTATTTCATTCAACATGATGGCCTCAATAATGTCTTTGGCTCTAGCAAGATAGTCGATATCCCCTTTACTTCCCCACTGCTGATCAGCCAATAATAACGCATAAGCGATGTCCATATCACCATCAGTTGCTGAATCAGCATCCCCTGGCGTATTAATAATTTCTCCCTTTTTATTCTTTACCTGTTGCCAAGCCATTAAAGATGGATTATTTTTGCTGCTATGCGCCTTGTAAAATCTATAAAGACCATCAAAGTTTTGTTTGGCCTTATGATCCTTTCCCGCCATGATTGCGGTTATCATCATCCCATAACCATGCGCTTCGGAAACGGTAACAGCGTTTTTTGGCTCTGCATACCCCTTATCATTGTAAAAAATATAATACTCATCTTTTTTATCAACAGGCTGCTTAAGATATTTTTTTTCCCAGGTTTTATAAAAATCAGCTACTGCATCATCCATCTCCTCTTGTGACACATTGTCTGGTTTTATTGTTCCAGATTGATAGACTGTATGTTGAGGAAACGGCCTTTTACTGGCAACCTCTTTTTTTGTATTTTGATACACTAATGCTATCGAGGCAATGATACCGACTACTATCACGCCTATTAATAAGCTAACTCTTTTTTTCATGTCTGGCTCCTTAGATTATGGTGTTATATTTACTTTAGAATATTGTGCGAGCCATAAACATTTGTATGTAACTGACAATTTTCCATGTATTCAAAGAGCTGTTAGAATTTCCAATCCCCTCAAACACCGATTAAGTAATATACCATTTATTTACGATTATTTATTAAACTAATCTGCTCCGTTATATCAGTAAAAAAAGGGTGTCTCAGCAACCACTCTATACAGTGCACCTGTTAGTTTATCTAGACAAATCTATTATTTCTTCTTACCTACTTTAGTTTCCGTACCCTTCAATATTCTCTTAATATTTTCTCTGTGAAGAATAATGACGAATAAGCTAATAAATAATGAGAGTGCTATAATTAGCTTTTCTTCAAATATAAAACTGTAAATAACAATTGAAATACTAGCTAAAATTGAACTAAGAGACACATATTTAGAAGTTAACAAACTAATAAGAAACACAATAAATGCAGTACATGTACCTAATGGAGATAAAAATATAAACACTCCTGCTGATGTAGCCACTGCCTTACCACCTTTAAAGCCCGCGAAGATAGGAAACGCGTGTCCACATATGACGAGTATGCCACACAATATAGGAGAAACCGTTGAATTAAAGATTTGTGGGAGTAGGCAAGCAACAGTACCTTTTAATATATCCGCAATAGCTACTGTAGTTCCTGCTCTTTTTCCCAAAACCCGAAACGTATTAGTGGCTCCAAGGTTCCCACTCCCATATCCTCGAATATCGGTTTTATAAAACAATTTACCGATAACCAAAGCAAATGAGATTGAACCAATTAAATAACTTGAAACGAGAGTCATTATATTCAGCATAAGTTACCTTCTTACTTGAAATTTATTGTTTCAATTATATATTAATATTCGTTTTATTATGCTTATTTCCCTGCTATTTTTCTTAACTATTCAACACCCCAGTGTTGAACCGAACACCCTTCACATTAACGTCTTTACTGACGGATATATTTGAAAAATATAAAAGGGTCATGCATCCATCAGAATGATAGGCATGACCCTAAATAATAAATTGATACATTAGGTGTGTATAATATTGCGAATGGTTTATTGAAAGAAAAAACATTTAATGCTGTAATCCCTCATTTCTTGAAGTTATTCCTTTAATAAAATAATGAAGTAGCCGATTTTCCCTAGCGTTGGAAAACTCGGCTTTCTTGATGTCATATTTTGCTTAGCGTATGTTTTTCGCTTTTGGCTAATGAATGTTTGCTCAAATTAATATTATTAATCTTGATAAACGAACAAAAAGAAAGAAGCTGTTTTGAAAAAAAAGGTTGAATGACTATAAAGATGTTTCATTGCAAATAAAGTTGATTATAACGTTAGTCAAGTTATTCAATTAAAGGGGTCGATTGTTGAAAAGATATAAAAGGATCATACATATTAGTCAGGCTAATATATATGATCCTTTATTTGTTATCCACTCAAAATAAATATGAAAATACATTTTGAGTGATTAAGGGTTATTCAAAAAGGCTTCGACACAAAAAAAAACTGCTTATGAATAGCAGCTAATTCGTCCAATAATGCTCAGTTAACTCCAAAAGGCATAAAGTACATTTATACTCCAGTCTTATGTCTTTCTGGCATTTGATAATAATATAAGGCAGCAATTAGTACGGATATAATTCCACTTGTCAGAAAAAAAGTATTGAAGAAACTTCCCCCTGCAGTCGGGGAATTAGATACCAATCTGCTTAAAAGTAGTAAAAGTACTCCCAAACCAGAAAGAAATAAAGCTATTTTTTTGGCACTTCTTTTAAATAGCATCGATCCCAAAAGAATGATTATATAAAGTGCTGTAATTATCATAAGGCTAGGAAACAATGGTTTGAATTTAGCTGCATATACGAAATAATCTAAAACTGAAATATCATTTGCATCCACAACTTGATCATTCAGCATCTGTGAAAAGTGAGTTGAATATTTCCATTCCCATGGGTTATCTAAAATTTCGCTTCCTTCGTACCATGTACAAAATGTAAAAAACAAAAGAAGCAGCGTAGCAATTACTAATTGAAAAATGTATTTCACTTACAATTTCACCACCTCTAGACAATTGCCTACATTATACCAATAATTTGAAAGTTAAAATATAACTAACTTTCCTCATCTTCTTAATATTTAGAAACGATTCGATTCATTTCAAACGATAGGCTACCTCTCATTCCTAAACCCTGGCTTTGAAGGTTTATGTAAACATACACTGGTTTATGAATAATATAAAATAACCTCTTTTAAGGAGCGTTTGGGAATATGACATTTCGTGGAGAAGACCTCCTTCTTTCAGGAGCATGGATACTATTAATTGGTTCAATTATTGATACAACCGGGCAGACCCAGCAAACTTTCACCCACAGCGATCAGGGGAAAGATTTAATCGTAAAAGGAAATGGGATTGAAGCATTCGGAAATTCGTTGCAAGCCATCGGGAGAACTAAGCTGTTAAAACCTGAGAGGGAGCTAGCACAAATATATACCATCTTCGGTGCTTGGCTTGAGGCTGCTGGTAATAGTACAAATGCAGTTGGAGTAAGTATTGAACTAAATGGTGCTGAGGAAGAGGGAGTAAAAATAGATACCCTTGGCAGTGGAGTCCAAGGTCTTGGCGCAGCTTTTGAAGCAGTAGGTGCATTTCTTGAAGAGGATTCATCCTATAGGGAACTTGCGATTATAGGAAATAGCTTCATTTCTTTAGGCTCTTTTTTAGCAGCGATCGGTAATATTTACGTTTTAAACGAAAAAAGTGTAATTGGGGAACAGATTCTATTGGTCGGTAGCTGGATTCAAGTTATTGGTGCATTTATATTACTTCATGCAATTACCCTTGAGGTTGAACACATTAAACACGAGGAACACGAGAAAAATCCGAAAAATGGAAACGGCAATTCTTATCCCTATTCTTATAATAATTATTCCTACACCTGATAAAGGGCTACCTACAGCTAAAGATGGATGTCGTTAGCTCCTTATCATATAGTGCGGTTGCTTAGCAATTCTCCATTATCTTAGCAAACTAACTCCCCTATAATGGAAAATACTTAAGGTGCCACCAATTCAACTTTCATTCTATCTGGGTCTTCAAAGTAAACAGCATAATGCTCCTTTCCACCAGCGAATGGGTGAGTGTCAGTATAGAGAATGCTTACTCCTTTGTCCCTTAATTTTTGAGTCATATCAACAACCTGATGACGTGAAATCGCGTGAAATGCTAAATGGTTAAGACCTACTCTCCTCCTATGATAGGGAACATCAAGAAATCGTTCCTCTGCTTGGACAAAGACTATATACATTTCACCTATGCTCCAACTCTTCCCGCTTTCCCACTCCTGAAAAGGTTCATACCCTAATTCCTCTAAAAACCAGCCCCAAAAATCAACAGTCCTTTTTAAATCAGAAACATATAGCTCAATATGATGAATAAGTCCTTTTGACAACTGTCATCCCCCCTAAATCCTAATGAAAACATCCCACAGACCCTCTTTACGTTTATACGGTATTAACAATATTAGAAAAAGATCTTGAAACCACTTTAGTTTGATAGAATGATTTCAAGTGGCAAAATATTCAAATTAAACAACATGGACAAATAAAAAGTGTAGAATACACGATTCAGTGTGCAAAAGTAAGGATCTCTTATAACTTAAAAATCTATGTATAGTGGCAAATTCAAATAATTCTTTAAGAAGTTAAGGCTATATGCAGTATTAAACTAAAGAGAACGGCACAAATACTAATCCAATAGTAATTTCATTTTGATAAAACATTCTGGGATCTAATATCATGTCTGAAGTCCAAACGAGACTATCAAAAGCAAATACTCTAGGAAAGCAATTTTTCAAATTATTTATTATAGTCGTCCTATCTTTACTAATATTGATACTTCTAGGCTTAGATTACCCTGATAAATACATAATAATAGATCACACAATTCCAGGAATCATACCTAAGAAGTTTTATCAGCATTATTTGGTATTAATCGTTGTTTTTTTTATCTTCATTTTTTTATCAAAGAAAAGTAGGTTTTGGATGTGGTTTACTTGCTTTAAGATTTAGGAATATGATCCTTCCTATTGTATATCATTCTTTTAGTAACTTACTTGTAAGTTTTTTTGAGTGGGTATAAAAGGTTATTTTTCATATAGATAGTATGCGCTCGAGATTTTATTATTTAGGGGTGATAATTTGAGGAGTACATATAGTTTGTTTTCACTTGTTTTAAGTATCATAGGAGCATAACTGATTATTTTACTTTTTAGAGATGTTGGTGAATCCCGAAGTCAGATAGTATGGGCTTATGTATCCTTCATCTTAGGTCCTATCCTTTTGATAACTAGTATTATATTTGGGATTTTAGGTTTCAAATCCAAAGAAAAAGGACGGTTGAAGTATGCCGGAATTATAACCACAATACTCGTTATAATATGACTCGCCATAGTGATTGCACTTTTTACTATCGGGTTTTAATTAGTTTTCTTCTATTACAAATGACAAAAAGGGCTGTCATTACAGCCCTTTTTTCTGTGATGTCAAACAGCTTAGTGTAGTGACTTTTTATTTAATGACCTCATTAAAAATCTCTCCGCCACCGTTTATTTTTACGATTTTAAGGCGATTGGTATTTTTAACGAAAATGGTTTTATATTGTTTTTCACCCTTTAGGTCAATAAGTAAAACGCGTTTATTGTCATTATCCGTTTCCTTATTAAAATTATAATCTTCGTTACCGATTTGCTCGATTATCTTGCCATATTCAGGTAAAGAAGACCACTTCTCATGATCTGCACTTGGAGTTGTTTCGTTTTGTGCGGGTTCATTTTGTGTTCCTTGTTCATCTGCTGTTTGCACGGGCTGTTCACTTTTTTCTGTAACCTCTTTACTGTTTTCATCTGTTTCATTACTGTTACAAGCAGTTAGCATTGTTGCGGCTGCAACTAATGCAATCATTGATTTGTACATGCTTCACATCATCTCCTCTAAGTGTATTCCCCCTTAACTCTGGCAAAAAACCTAGCCGAGTTCATGAAGTGGCTTCTATACCTGATTAAGAAACTTACCTATGATGTCTGCTCCTTAAAAGCGACTGGACATATTGCTATAATTTCTGTTATTATAGTTACTCAGGGTAACAATTACTCTCAGTAACTATACATTATAAGGAGTGTTTCTGATAAAGACTTATCAAAAATTCTTTCAAGAACTATTGCTGCTGTACCGGCCTTTTGAAAATAATCTAAATATACAGCTAAACAAGCATAATTTGCACAGAGCGCAATGGTCAATTTTGCATTACTTATCCAATTATGGTTCTGCAACGCTTGTAGAGCTTGCAAATTATCAGAGCGTGGAAAAACCCACAATTACCAGGACCATTACCCGCTTAGAAGAATTAGGATATGTAGAGCATGTTCCCAGCAAAGATAGACGCGAAAAAAGAATGCAGCTTACAGAGCTTGGGACCAAGATATATAGTGATGTCCGTGTGACCATTGACCAATATGAACAGGACATTTTAACAGGAATCTCTGAAGAAGAACAGCTCGCAGCCATCCGCATTATGAGCGAAATAAGAAATAATATTATAGAGTAAGGGGATAATAAAATGGATCAATCCAAACCAAAATTGTGGACGAAAGATTTTGTTATTGTTTCCTCCATCAATTTTTTCATAACATTAATTTTTTATTTATTAATGGTGACATTGGCTATCTATGCAGTAAATGAATTAAATGCTTCTACAAGCCAAGCCGGCCTTATATCTGGGATATTTATTATTGGAACTTTAATTGGGCGACTATTCATCGGCCGCTTTATTGATTCGATTGGCCGTAAGAAAACATTGTATATTGGTCTAATCTTTTTTACTTTGACAACACTATTATATTTTGTTGATTTCGGTATTACCTTCCTGCTTGCTAACCGTCTAATACATGGTATAGCAATGGGTATGGCCAGCACAGCGACAGGAACGATTGTAGCTCAGATTATCCCGGCAACACGAAAAGGGGAAGGAATCGGCTACTACAGCATGAGTGCAACACTGGCCACAGCAATCGGTCCTTTCATCGGACTTTATATGACACAACATGCAAGCTTTCAAACGATTTTTAGTTTCTGCCTTGCTTTAGGGGTAATCAGTTTGATTACAGCATTCTTCCTTTATGTACCTGCATTAAAAGGAACGATCAAAGTATCTGAAAGTAAGGGATTCAAGCTATCCAACTTTATTGAGCCAAAGGCACTGCCCATCTCATTTATTACTCTATTATTAGCTTTCTGTTACTCTAGCGTTCTTTCTTTTATCAGTTTCTATGCAATGGAAATCAACCTAGTTAATACTGCAAGCTTCTTCTTTGTAGTCTATGCAGTAGCAGTATTGTTATCACGCCCTTTCTCAGGACCGTTAATGGACCGGAGAGGATCGAACTATATTATGTATCCGGCCTTTATTATCTTTGGAGCCGGACTGCTCCTTCTAAGTCAAACAAGTAATAGTTTCACTTTATTGGCAGCCGGATTCCTTATTGGACTTGGATTCGGTAATATGCAATCAAGCTCGCAAGCGATCGCCGTTAAAATGACTCCGCCTCACCGTATGGGAATGGCAACGTCAACCTTCTTTATCATGCTTGATGCTGGACTTGGATTTGGTCCTTATATACTAGGTTTAATCATTCCATTAACAGGCTACAGTACACTTTATGTCATCCTAGGTGTTGTGGTCATAGCAACTTCTCTTCTTTACTACTTCTTGCACGGCAAGAATGAAAGTGCAGCAAGAGTAAAAATCGCTTCAATTTGATCGAAATTAGCAAGGGATATCCTGTAACGGGATATCCCTTTTTTTAATGCTTTTATGCCATGAGTTCGATCTAAAGAATAAGTCTGATAAGCAAATAGTTTTATTGCACAACGGGAATTCGTCCGTTGTTGGGGATAATTCGTCCGTTGTTGGTATTAATTCGACCTTCAGAGAGATAATTCGTCCTTCATTGGTATTAATTCGTCCTTTGCTGGATAATTCGTCCTCAATAATTCGACCTTCACTAAAAAAAGAAGCAGTCTCTATAGTTTTTGAGACTGCTTCTAGTGATAGGGGTCCTTATTTGACTTCTATATTTTCTATATAAAAACCATGATTTTTGGTTTTCTTTTGATCTGCTGATTGAATGACTGTTTCACCTTTATATAAAGTCTTTCCGGTCTTTAAATCGGCAATCAGCAATCGAGGCGGTTTAGTTTTATAATCCATTTCCTCTGGATATCTGTCATTACCTAGAAGGATATACACCTTTCCATTCTTAACGGTGGCGAAGTATTCTTCATTCTTATGAACAGCTAGATCTAGCTCTAGATCCTTCGTTATCTTTTGACTGCTTAGATCAAACGTCTTAATGTGATATTTATCGGATTTGGTATCAACTGCGTATAGGTTTTCCCCATCAACATATCCTGATTTTGCCATGTCCAGGCTAAGAGATTCTTTTTCGGACCCATTAACCGTTTCTAATTTTTCCGTTTCATAATGATAAGATAGCAGTTTGCTTTCTTTTGGCTTTTCCTCATATGGACCATCCTCATGATTTACCCCTTTGATCACAGAAAATAAAATCATGTTGTTTGCCTTGGTGGGAGCAACATCAATTGGCATCCCAACTTCGACTTGGTCATTGCCATTATAAGTTTCGGATAAAAGAGTTTTATCGCCTATTACTTTCTTATTAGCTAAATCGATCGTATACAGATGAACCTCTTTCGTTTGTTTGTCATCGTTGGAATTCACATCATTAGTCGTTAATACCTGTAGTTTTGAATGGACCAATTGCACATCCACGACATTCGTATTCATTTTTCTCTCTTGATCAGGAAGTTCCAAACTGAAAGAACTTTCATCGTTGCTTTTCTTCTCCAATAAAGCGATATCAAACTTCGCTTCCATGTTTCCGCTCTTTGTGAAATCTTCATTTACCGAGGCGTAAGCCAGGAAATCACTGTCTTCATAAAAAGAATCGATAAAACCCTTACCACGCATAAATGAACGATGTTCTTTCATTAATCTTCCCATTTGAGCATCTTGTCTTCCAGTTAAGCTTTCAAAGTAAGACTTTTCGCTGTCATATGTTGTTTGATTGGATTCAATCGTTAATAATTCAAAATAGGGATTGGCTTCAAGTGAAGAACCATTTATGATTACCGGATCAAGCTCTTTGCTACTACCTTCTAGCGTCTTGAACGTATACTTTGGAAGGCCGGAAGCGGAGGAAGCTACTTTGACATAATAGGTTCCGATGCTTAAGATGACAACCATTCCAATAATGATGCTGCATATATAACGTTTCACCTTGTTCACTCTCCTTTAATAGTTGTTATACGGTAACGCGATTTTTCAATAACCAGGAACCAAGCCAAATCGATAGTCCTGTCACAATGATTCCTAAAGCGATCAGTATACCCACGAGTTCACCAGGGTAAAAATAGAAAACATCACTTGCCATTACGAAAACAGGAGTTAAAAACAACGCAGCGGCGATTCCGGTATACACCAAGCCCAAAATGATGCCTTTTATACGGAAACTCCTTTCAAACATGATCGCTGTGAATAATATCGACATGACCATAAGACCAATGCCATAGTTAAGCAGGAATTGTGTGAAGGTGCTTGGGATAACCAAATTCAAGACACTATTAAATTTCGCAATGGAGTAAATTGACATTTCCTTGTTCAAGAACGATTCAGGTACGTATGAATTAAATAGGGCATTTTCCATGGGTAAAATGATAATCTGCAAAGCAATCAACCCTAACACCATCAAGATGATGGCCGTAGCTTTAGAAAGGTAGATTGACAATCTCGATGTCGGTAACATCAATAGGCGATAAATGAAGGTATTCTTTCCAAACCAATCACGATACCAAATCAGAAAAATGTAAAAAACAAGAGCAACTGCACTCAACGCGATCGGTCCTTGGAACCAGAGAGAATTAGCAATTTGGGTAAAATCAATACCACCATAATTAGTAAAATAGGCGGCTTCTGATATTTTTTCTTCCGACATGATATCATGGGCTCGATTAAGAAAACTCTTTGTTCCAATGATCACTCCAACTAACTGCGACACCAATGTTATCAACAATAAAGAAATATATATTTTACTAAATCGATTGATTTCAAAATTCACTAGCTTTAAATAACGCATCATGATTGGTACACCTCTCTCATTACATCGACTACTGATTTCCCTTCCTCTTCACGCATTTCTTCTGTATTGAACTCTTTGAGGACTTTACCGTTATCCAATAAAATGACCTTATCGATTAAATGTTCAATATCACCGATTTCATGGGTCGTGATGATGACTCCTCTGTCTTCGATAAGGTGGCTCGCAAAGACATCGGCAATTTGCTCCCGGCTAAACATATCAATGCCCGAAAATGGTTCGTCCATCAGTACATAATCCACATCAAGGGACAGACCCAGCATTAGGTTAAGCTTAGCTGTGTTGCCTTTTGACAATTCCGAAATGGGGATCTCTTCGTTCAGTTTAAAAAATCCCAATAATTGATTAGCTCTTTCCGAGTTCCATGACGTGTAGAAATCTTCCATGAAAACCATTGCCTGTTTAACCGTCATTGATGGAAGCATGGTCGGTGCGTCCGGAATAAACGTGATTTTTTCATAACTGTTCTTAGTCATTTTTTCATTATCAATTAAGATTTCACCTTTATAAGGCGTCAATCCCATAATGGCTTTGAGTGTAGTCGTTTTCCCGACACCATTTATCCCGATCAGACAAGTGACTTCACCTTTATTAGCAGTAAACGAAACACCATCTAAGATTGTCTTCCGGCCGTATTTCTTAGAGATTTGTTTTACTTCTATCATTTTTCTTCCCCCTCCCTTATTTCTTCCGAATATTTTTCTTTAACCACTCGAAGCAGCTCTTCAACTGGCACATTAATAGGCCGAATAGCATCGACAAAAGAATCAACCGCTGCCAGAATAAGCTCCTGTCTAACAGCCTGTAAAATCGTTTCATTTGTTGTGATTTGACTAGGAAAATTTCTTTCTGTATGAATCAAACCCTGTTCCTCCATTTCTTTATACGCTTTTTGAGCTGTATTAGGATTAATGTTCAGTGAAGCCGCCAGTTCTCTTCGGGATGGAATTTCCTGTCCCGCTACGAATTTCCCAATGGCAATTTGTTCTTTAAAATGCCTCACAACTTGCAAATATACCGGTTCTCGGGTATTAACGTTCATAAAACTACCCCCTATTTATTTAGGAAAAAACTTCGATTTGAAATTTAATAACGAGTGTATGTATTAAGTAGTTCATACACCTTATAGATGTACTATACTCGTAATACACCTTCACTGTCAATATAGAATTTCCACATATTAAAAAAACCGATTGCGTAATGAAATCGAGGTTTTAGTAGCTTATTGGTGATCATCGTAAAGTCGGCGATAATTTTTTTGCTCATTTTTCTGTTAAGTCCCTTATAGAGTAAAATCTGTAAATTAATCAAATAATAATAGAGCATGTAAATTTCTATAAAGGGGATGGTTTTTATCAAAAACCGGTTTTTAAAGTTAATGATCTTGTTTATGTCTTTTGCTTTGATCTTTTCTCCTCTAACTACTGAGGCAAAAGGAAAAGGGGCTCAACAAAGACAATGTATTAGTAAATCATCGGAACAGCTAAAACATACTTTACAGAAACTTTGGATCGACCATACTATATGGACAAGAAGCTATATGGTAAGTGCCTTATCAGATTTGGATGACAAAGAAAAGGTACTGACTAGGTTATTAAAAAATCAGGATGATATAGGAAATGCAATCAAACCTTATTATGGCGATGCAGCCGGCAACAAACTAGCTGAACTGTTAAGGGAGCACATCGTTCTTGCAGGAAAAGTGGTGGATGCAGCAAAAAGCGGAAACCAGGAAAATCTGAAAATATTTAATGCTGAATGGTATAAAAATGCTGATGATATTGCTCTTTTTCTTAGTAAAGCCAATCCAAATTGGAGCAATGATGAATTAAAGGAATTGCTATATACACATTTAAAATTGCTTACAGACCAAGTTGTATCAAGAATTAAAAAGGATACAGATGCGGAAATTTCTGCTTTTGATAAAGGTGAAGATCATATTATTAAATTGGCAGACACCCTAACAGAAGGGATTATCAAGCAATTCCCAAAAAAGTTTTAAAACATCTAATAAAAACAAATCCCGATTCTATCTCTTTCTTTCAAAGATAAAGTCGGGATTTAATATGCTGGGTATCCTAAAGGGGTAGATTCGCAGATACTTGAGCTAAACCCCGTTTATCTGTTTCATCTCGTAAACTTCGTAAAGCTTGTTGAACAATACCATTGTTTATGGGCAACTTAGATTCAACCTGAACCTACTTTGGATTTAAGGAAACATCCTGATCATTCAAAAAACGATCCATTTTGGATTAACTTTTAATAAACTTCCTGTAATCCTTATTGCAGGGTCCTTGACTCCAGAACTCTGAATTAAGGCAGGCATTTTATTGTCCACATACCATTGATGTGAACAATCCTTGTCCCATAATGAAGCGACCAGATATCTTCCATTTTTCTTTTCAGCAAATACTCCAGCAAGCATTCCTGGTGAAGCCATCATCCCTTTGTTCCATACTTCTTTTTGCATGTGCTCAAACTCAAGTTGTTTATTTGTTTCTACAAAACAATCTGCCACTCGAAGAAGACTTCCCTTACTTAAAAAATCTGTCATGTCTGTTGTGCTTGTATTAAACATTTTCTCGAAAATTTGAACAGAGATATTGGAATAAGTATTTCTTTGGTTACTCTTCTCGAAAATTCCATCATGCTGTTGCTCCATGAATGCTTGGTAAGAACGATCATCTCTCCAGAAAGAAATAATGCCTGCTTCAAACGGATTGTTTTTATCCCATCCCCCGATTTGGCCTATAAATCCATCTAACTGTTTCAAATCTCCCCAACCCTCTTGTGCGTTAGAAAATGAACTCTTGTTTTCCTCATTCACTTGGCATTTTATCCACTTTATTAACATATTTGATCCACCTACTTATTTATAGATTTCACCCAACTTTTGCTTTTTTATCTATCTCTTTTATTAAATCATTTTTACCGTTTATATAATCATCGATGGAAATTCTGCATCCAAACTTTGATTTAGCTGACTATGCTTCTGTGCATCCAAAAGCGCTAAGGGTGTTTCTTAAATCCAGCGTATAACAAAATAGATCCCTGTTCATGTTAAAGAATGGCGTTGGAATCATTATGCTCCTTTGTTATGATGAAGGTATCCATTTTCAAGAAATAATATCCTCTAGGAGAACGCCATGAATAAAAAAAAGAAAACTACTATATCAGATGTTGCTGAGAAGGCCGGTGTTTCCAAAAGTACGGTTTCTCAATATATCAACCAACGTTTTCGTTATATGAGTGCTGAAACCAAAGACAGAATCGAGCAAGTCATCCAAGAACTTGACTTTCGTCCCAATGATAATGCTAGAAATTTAAAAGTAAAAAAAACAAAAGTCATAGGCATTCTCGTAGCTAATATTTTACATACTTTGTCCACCGAAATTATTCGTACCGTGGAAGAACAGTTTCGGCAGCACGGCATGAAGGTATTCATTTGTGACTCTGCTGATGATCCAGAGAAAGAAAAAGAATACCTTGATTTGCTGGTTTCTACGCAAGTAGATGGAATCATTATTTTTCCAGTAGGAAATGATTTTAAAGTCTATAATTATCTAATCGATCATTCGATTCCTATGGTATTCGTTGATCGGTTAGTTGATGGCGTGACATCTGATTCCGTCCTTTTAGACAATCACGCTGCAATCTTTTTAGCTGTATCCATGCTAGCTGAAAAAGGACACGAAAATATCGCGTTTTTAACCTTACCGATTGATATCCCTATCACGCCAAGGTTGGAAAGAATCGAAGGATTTAAAAAAGCAATGGCATCTTATGATTTTGAAGTCAGAGAAGATGATATCTATTCTTTACACAAAAACCAAATTCAAGAAAAATTGGCCCAAATATTCGATACAGAAAAGCCTCCAACAGCCATAGTAGCAGGAAATGATTTAGTGCTCCGTGAAATCCTTAGCTATTTGAAAAAGCAAAAAGTCTCGATTCCTAATGAAGTAGCCATTATCAGTATTGATGATATCGCCTATTCGGAATTTTATGAACCTTCTATCACAACAATTGGACAACCTATTCAACAAATGGGAATCAAAGTAGCAGAATTATTATTGGACCGGATAACTAATCCTGTTCAGGCTCCGTTCATTACATATCGGTTTGCCCCGGAACTTATTGTTCGAAATTCATGCTAAAAGGCTATTACCATAAGATTTCACACACAAAAACGGCAGTTTATATACACTGCCGTTACATCTGCCATGGAATAATAGAGAACATGTAAAACCCGAAAAGCGAACGACTCTTAGATTTGATTTTTCTTTCAGTACTCTTCATAAACAGCTTTTACTTCATAGACTTTGACAGTTCAAGTTTTTTACTGATCTTGTTAAGTGAATATAACCTCTAAAAAAACAATCTACGACCATCCCTCCAATTAATTGGTCCCATCGTAAGGAGAAGTGAACCTAAAATGGTCGCTAAAAAGATTGAAATGATATATCCTTTTAATCACATAATATTTATCTTTTTTTTGCTTCTTCTATGACATATCGGATAAATGGGGCTTTTGCTTGAGTATATCCCACTCTATCTAAATGATGCTTTTGAGATAAGTTTTGTTTTAATTGCTGGTATTGTTTACGAATATCAGGATGAGTGCTTAAATAATCCCTAAATAATAGATGATTATTCCACTCTTCACTTCCGAATTTGTAGATATGCAAATGGTGTGTACCCGCTCTCCATTGGCCTTTTCTAAAAAAACGCCTTTCAGGAAACTCCTTATGTGCGACAAACTCATAGCCAATTGTTTTTAATGGATCAATAAACTTGTCCACTTCATCTAAATGTTGAACGCCTGCCATTATATCCAAAATTGGTTTTGCGCATAAGTCTTTTACAGAGGTACTCCCAATGTGCTCAACACAAATAGGTTTGTCCTTTAGGACTTCCTTAATCTTCGCTTTTTCATGTTCGAACTCAGTAACCCAATTTGGGTTGTAATTCTCAATCGTAACTGGTTTTTCCATTTTTCCTCTGACTTTCATGTTAATCATGTTCATTAATTAAAAATATCCCCCTAGAATGGGGGGCTTGTTTTAGACTATCGTTTTTATCTATAGTAAAAATGGGATAAACGTAGTAATAAGAGTTATCATCTAATCACATACCTTTTTTACTTTTTGTCACGTGACCACGCGATGATAGGATCCTGAGCACTCGGTTCATAGTACGTTCCGGCATACTCCTTTTCTTTTCCAGTTATTTTATTAGTCCGAATAACTGTGTAAGTTCCTTTATCGTAATTTTTGGTAAGATAATATTTCCGGTAGGTAAACCCTTTTTCGGGGCCAGTAAAGGTGACTTCGTGTTTGTACTCTTCTGGCTTGTTTAGGTTTTCTTTCACTACACCCTGAATATTTAGTGGTGTTTCTTCAAGCTGAACATCTGTGCGGATATTAACATCTTGGGTCTTTACTTTACCCAGAGGTACAGATGCCATTTCGATTGTTTCTTCAGTTTGTTCCAAGAATGACTTTGTAACGCTGTATGAGTATAGGATTTTCATAGAGCTTATATCGTTTTTTACTTTGCCTGCCAACTCTGGCATGGCAAAGCTTAAGACAAAGGTAATGGATATTCCGATGATTAATAGTGTTAGCGGAATTTTTTTCATATTTCCTCTTTCTTAATAACGTATTTGTATAACAAGAATATTAATAGTGAACATCCTCTGACATCATCAATTCTGTAAATCCCTCTGTTTTGAATCATTAGGAATAATTCCAAATTTCGCGATCAATAGTAAGGCAAAAAAAATAAAACAACTGAAACTGGTGTTATCACTTGTAAAAAATACACTAGGTATAATACGTGATGCAAGAAGTACATTTAAGATATAGGCAATAAGAAAACCCGCATATGAAATGCAACTCAGATAGTTTCCAACTACTGTTCTTTTGTAATGAACATAATCTGATTTATTTCCTTTTCTGATACTAACTATTTGCCGTATTTGTCTTATGAGACCGTATGTGAACGCAATGATCAACATTACAATAATAAGAAAACTAATTATTGCTTCATTCACTTTTTTTATCCCCCCTGTAAATAGGTCTGACACTAATAGATAAAAGCTTTAGGACGGTTAATTACTATCCTTTTTTATGTAATAAATCTGCTTTTTTATCAGGATTATCAGCCCATAGTCAACTAAGCAATCCTCCAAGTACATATTCCTCTATTACGAAACATCCTCTGAAAGAGTCATAACGGCAAACTCATCGTAAGTGTTCTGATGTTAAAGCCCATTTTTTCGTAGAGCTTAATAGCTTTGTTCTGGGCAAAAGCACTTAGACGGACTTCAGAATGCCCATCTTGTTTTAGAAAATCAATTGCTGACTCCATTAATCTCTTAGAAATACCTTTCCCTCTGTATTCTTCTATTACAAACAGTTCATAAATAAATCCATTCATCTTATCCGTAAACTGATCTTTACTTGCTCCTAATAGAATCCACCCCATTAGTTGATCTTCTTCTATCGCAATGACATAATAACTCCCTTTTTCAAGCAGTGGTTCAACAAGTTGTTTGATTTTTTGATTAGTTGGCTTCACTTCACCTAATGTGCCGTCAAAAACAGCTTGTGGCGAAAGTGATAAGACCTTTTGAAGTTCATAATCAGTTGGTTTCCTTATTTCCATGAATGAAAGCATCCTTTCTAAGGGCTAGTACATGTTAGTTAAGTAGTTCCATTGCCATTTGAATATTTGTCCTATTAAAAAATATTACTAATACATTTTCTATACTATTTATAAGTATTCTATTGCTTCTATATTCCTTCCCTTAATCAAATTTATAAATAAAGGAATCTTAATGTTATGAGGAAACCAAACAACGACCGTTAACCCCATCCATTCCAAATGGTGTTTTCTTAAATGTGGCCTTGTTGATTTTTCACTTTCACTACTATCGTTCACATTATATACGGATTACGGATGATAAAGTTTCAAAATAAAGGAAGAAATACCAATCTATTTCCCCATAAATTAATTAAAAAGACCACCAAATTGGTGGTCTTTTTAATTAATTTATATTATAAAACCCAACTGCTTCCATCGAATGTCCCCTTGGAAGGCTATTACCGTCAATATCGATGATTCGTTGTGAAGTTTTTCACGTTTATCGGTTCGGTTTCTGTTGTTATAAAGGCTTTTGTAAGTATCCTATTATGTTCCATAACAACCCTTCCTTAAATCCATAAACTTCATAAGGCTTTGTTTTTCTTTTTTTTCATGTACCCGCGAATGAACATTCCTGCAATAATAAGAACCGCAACTATTGCGATTGGCTGGATATAGGGCTTGGCCATCTCATTAATCTGTCCCCAATTGCTTCCTAACTTCATCCCGAGAAATACAAAAAGCACAGACCATGGAAGTACGGCTAGTAGCGTATAATTCGTGAATTTTATTAAAGACATTTTAGAAATCCCTGCTGGTATCGAAATAGCATGTCTGACAACCGGAATGAACCGAGCCGTAAAAATGACACTTGGTCCATAGTTAGTAAACCATGATTCCGATAGCTCAATATGTTTCTTGTGTATGAAAATATACTTTCCGTATCGTTCTAAAAATGGTCTTCCACCATAATATCCGATTAAATAAACAAAGATCTGAGCGATGGTTCCACCAATTGTTCCGGCAATAACCGCCCCTACAAAACTGATGTTTCCTTGGGATACTAAAAAGCCTCCATAAGATAATACAATTTCACTTGGAATGATTTCAATCATAAGACCGAGGGTAATTCCAAGGTACCCATAATCCATAAGTGTAAGTAGAATAGATTGGATAAAGTCGTTCATAACTCAGCTTCCCTCTTTCATTTTCAGCTTTTCTCTTAAAAAAATCTCGACCGTTGTTGATAATTCCCCTTGTAGATCACCCAATGGCGCCCACTACAATTTGCTGCTGGATTAAACGAATCTTCCAGCTGATTCATCAAATACAGAACAGATATTTTAACACCATGTACTTTAACTGAATTATCCCTAGCTATAAATAACTTTTGACTGATTGGTTAGGTATGACGGCTTACTTGCTTGTCTAAGATTAAGGATCAATTTCATTACTTCCACCATTCCCTCAGGTTTTTCCAACTCTATTTCCCTTTGATAAGATTCGATGGATATATCCCACTGATCCATTTTTTTATGGTCCTTTAATATACTGAGTATTTGTTTTTCAAATGATAAATTGTGATTGAGTTCAAATACAAGTTTATGGTCTTTTAAATACTGTAGATTAATTTCCTCCTGTCCTGGAAGCATTGAATGAACAAAAATCGGTAGCCTTTTTCGAAGTGCTTCACTAATGGTGACACCGCCGGGTTTCGTAATGATGGCGTCCACTTCTTCATAAAGTTTGTTCATTTCTGACCTTGATGAGATATAAGGTAATGGGTTAATATGAGCTAAATTCCACGTATCGATTGCATCATATAGCTTTTTGTTGTTACCACAAAGTACAAAATAATCACAGTCGGTTGATTTCTTTAACTCATCTTCTAAATTCAATATCCCACCCAGACCACTGTTTCCTCCTGAAATTAAAATTTTGGGGCGATCTGCGTTTTTTAATCCACGGGCTCTTTTAGTGATTTCCTCATGCACAGGAATACCAGTTACCATCATACTATGTTTCGGTATTTGATTCTTGATTATTAGCTTTTCTTTCAATTCCTGGGTAGGAAGAAAATGAAAATCAATCCCCTTGCTTCCCCACACATTATTAATAAAGAAATCCGTATATACGTTGATAATTGGGATATTGCATTTCCCTTTTATTTTCAACTGACTTAAGAGATAGGAAGGGAACCCGTGTGTACACACAATTAAATCTGGCTTTTCCTCCGCTATCAATTGTTCCATTTTCTTCAAGAATATATGTTGATACCATTTAAAGGAACGTTCCTTCGGCAAGGAAACGTAAAAAAGGTTTTTATAGGCTAGATTATAGGTTTCAGGTGCATAACGGATCCATTTCAAATAACCAGTTGTTATCATTTTTTCTAAAGAGTTACTTGTATAACTTAACAGATCCACTTTTTTCAAAGTAACTCCGCTTGTATGTTTTTTTACCATATCCATTAAGGCCTCTGCAACTTGATGATGTCCTGACTGCATGCGAAAGAGAGGTAAAAACAAAACCTTCTTCATATATGTCATCTCCTATAGAAATCATTCTTTTAATACGATGATTACATACTAAGAAAAAAGACTATTTGCATGTTCAAGAGCTTTTTTCCTCTTACAATATATCACTGATTTTGTTAAAAACTTTCTTTTTAATCAATTTTTAATGATACGTTCAAGGTATCTTAAGTCCCCATCTCTAAACTTAATAGCCCGATTAGAAAACCAATTGTAGAAACTGGTTATTCCAATCGGGACGGGAATCATCCTTAAGAAGTAGGCCTATTTTCGGGCATTCTTTTTTTTCTTTTTCATATAATTGATAGAAACGTATATCAATAAAAAAACTATGAATACGACACCTAAAAGTGGAACATATTCCGGATTTATATGAAAGGCATTGCCCAAATAATACCCTGCCACTATAAAAGGGACAGTCCAGAGAACCGTGCCTAGCAGGGAAAAGAAGAGAAATTTACAGAAGGGGATATGATTTATTCCTGCAAAATACGGACTAATTTGTCTTATTCCTGGTAGATAAAATCCAAACACAATTGTTTTTTGAACATTTTTCATATACTTTCCCTGTACTTTCTCCCAGCGATCATTTGTAATGCCCACGTATTTTCCAAATTTTTTTATAAAATGATACCCAACGTATTTCCCACATACATAAGCGATAAGCATCCCCATAAAGGCTCCAAGAAATGCACTCAGCGTAGCTAAACCAAAAGAGAGCTTATTTTGTCCAATCAAGACTCCGATTAGAAACAGAAGAGATTCTTCTGGGGCGGGAATTCCCACAATGCCCATGAATAAAAAAAGAAAAATGATAAGATAGCCATATAAGTCAATAAAATGTAAGATACTATCTATATTCATAAAATCCCCTCGAATCAGTTTATAAGTCTTTTAATGTAATAAATTGTGTTCCCTTTTTTATTGTTTCTTGTAGGTAAACTTCCAAGGCTTCAATCATATATCGAGGTGCTTCTTTATCCGCCCCCAAGGTTTCCCCACAGTCATGGAGCAGGAGAATGGAACCTTCTGTTGACGTTTTTCGCAATTGATCAAGTAGGTCATTTTTGCATGTTTCCACTTTCCAATCTCCGAAAATGTCTGACCACATGATCACTTGATATTTCTTACTGGCTATTTGCGTAAAAATATTAAAATGGCCCCATGGAGGTCTGTAAAAAGTGACTTTTTCATGTGTACATTCCATTATGGCCTTTTCAGTCATATCTAACTGTTTCCTTAAATGAAATGGCGAAAGGACCCAGCTTGAAATATGATCAAAATGATGGATTCCAATTGTATGTCCTTCTTCATGCATTCGTTTAATGATATCAGGGTTGTTTTTCACTTTACTGCCCACAACAAAAAACGAACCCTTTATCTTATACCTTTTTAAAAGGTCAAGCAATTGTGTCGTATATTCAGGGTTAGGTCCATCATCAAAGGTTAAGGCTATCCTATTATTCCTCTTGATATTTTTGGTTATGCCCAGTCCGCATACACGAATAAATACCGTAGGAACAATCGTATAAACGAGAAATAGCAATAATAAGATACTCAAGCTAATCATCCCTATATGTGTCACTCACAGAACACCTCATTCTTGTATTTAGCGGCAAATTATCTTGCACCTTCTTCATCCATTCAAGTCTGAATTTAGCAAGAAGCAGATTATCTTTTGGGTAAGGACAATACCACCTCTGTTCCTTTTCCATCGGTACTAACCACTTTAATTTCCCCATTATGTTGATTCATTATATTTTTGGCTATCGACAAACCTAGCCCTGTTCCACCTGTCTCCCGGCTTCTAGCCTTATCCACCCGGTAAAAACGTTCGAAGATATTTTCTATTTCATTCTCAGGTATTCCAATCCCATAATCTTTTACTCTAATGACCGTAGAGTATAGCTGATCCTTTACATACACATCAATTTTGTCTGTACTATATTTGATTGCGTTATCTAAAAGGATAATGATCACCTGTTTTATCTTCAATTCATCTGCTATAACCATAATGGAATCTTCTTGATAATGAAAGTCTATTTCCCGATCATAGACTTCTTTGAATTGATTAAACACGTTCTGACATAAAGTTATTACATTCAATGATTTATAATCTAAAGTATTTTCCAATTCTGTATCGGCTAATTCTAGCAGCCTTTCCGTCATTTTCTGTATACGGGTTGCCTCTGAATGAATTACATCTATAACATCAAGTGCTTTCTCTTCGTTTTGTATACGACGTCTTCGCAGTAGATCAGCATAACTTTTTATAATCGTAAGCGGGGTCTTTATTTCATGAGAAGCATCCGAAATAAATTGCTTCTGTTTATCCAAATTTGCATCCAATCTGCCCATCATCCGATTGAATGTAACAGCCATTTTTTGCAGTTCATCCTTTGTTTCATGTTGGATGATGATTTTTTTTGGTATACCGCTTTGTTCAATATCCTCCATCGTATTAATCATATTGGAAATAGGTCTCATAATTACATTCGATAACCACCTGCCGCCTAGCAACGATAACCCCGCCCCTAATAGCGTACAAAATGTCAGAATGGAAAGTAATACATCCTTCCCTAATTCCAGTCCTAGTAATCTATCTCCAATTTCTAATGTTTCAACAACTTTACCTTTAGATAGGATAGGAACCCTAACAATTAATATTTGCTCTTCTTTATGCGCTTGTCTAATTGTACTTCTTTGCGATTCTTGTTCGCTTGAAAATTCTCCTTTAAATTTAGTAAGCAAATAATGGTCACTGGATACTTCACTACTAATTTGAGAATCAGGTTGAATGATCCGTATAAATGAATGATTCGTTAAATATGTGGTTAATTTTTTTTCTATCTCTTGAGGAGAATCATCCTTTTGAATTTCAGCAATAATATTTTGCGCTTTGTGAAGTAATATATCCTCTTCCATGTTTACAGTAATTTTCATAAAAGAAATAAATACAACAGCATTAACGGCAACCAACACACAGAGTATCCAAGCAGTCGTAATCAGGTTAATTTTTGTAGTAATTTTCATTACTTAATTCTCCCTTACTGTATAGCCAATTCCTCTTACCGTCTGAATAATCGTTGGATCAGAAAAACCTTCTTCTGTTTTCTTTCTTAAATGACGGATATACACATCGATTACATTGGTCTCCCCTTCATACTCATAACCCCATACATTAATCAGGATATTTTCTCGTGTCACTATTTTATTTTTATTGGATAGTAAATAAACGAGTAAATCAAATTCCTTCGGGGTTAACGCTATAGAAAAATCGCCCCTGTTAACCTCCCTAGTATCGAGATTAATGAATAGATCCTTAATTGATAAGATCGATTCCTGTTCTTTTGAAGCTTTGGCAGCTATTGAATTCTGACGAATACAAGAACGTATTCTTGCCAATAACTCCTCGATTTCAAAAGGCTTCGTTATATAGTCATTGGCTCCCTGATCTAGTCCCGTCACCTTATCCATCGTAATATTACGAGCTGTTAATAGGATGATCGGCAGTAAGGTGTTCTCATTTCGTATTCTTCTTAAAACTTCAATACCATTCATCTCAGGTAACATAACATCTAAAAGTATTAAATCTAATTCCCCCTGTAATGCAGCTTCCAACCCCGCCTTACCAGTATGGGCCACAAGCACTTCATACCCTTCGTACTCGAGTTCTATCTTTAATATCGTTGCTATCTGGACTTCATCTTCTACAACCAAAATACGCTGTTTCATTTAAAATCCTCCTACTTGAGTGCAATATGGAAAGGAAGCCACATCCACATGTATTTATTGAATTTAGCTAGGAATATTAGTTCCATCCTAAATACAGAAAATTGTCGTCCGCTTATAATTCAATACCCTTCTATATTTGCTCCAAAGTCCTGCATTTTACTCGCTTTTACTAATTATTGAAATGCTCTTTCTACAATTTAGCATTATTTTGCTTTTAATTTCGCTTTTTAATTGATTTTTAATCCTTTTTTCAAGTTGCGTTAAGGTTGACTCGATATAGTGAATCTAGGGAGCAATAAAACCAGCCAATAAGGTTTTATAGAAAACGAAATAAACCAAGAGAAGATAAGGAGGATTCATAAATGAATGATACAAAAAGCCCATCCATAGGGCGGCAGATGTTGAACAAGGTTCCTGAAGTCATCATTTACTTCTGGATCATCAAAATAATGGCCACCACTGTGGGCGAGACGGCCGCAGACTTTCTGATTGGAAATCTGAAATTGGGCTTGACCAACACAACCTTAATCATGAGTGTCCTTTTAATCATAACGCTTTTCTTCCAATTCAAAGCGAGTAAGTATGTGCCAAGTATTTACTGGTTCACGGTAGTGATGATTAGCGTTGTAGGCACGCTGATTACCGACAATCTCGTGGACAATTTCGGGGTCAGTCTAGTGACGACAACTATCATCTTCACAGTTGCGATGCTTGCGACGTTTGCGGCTTGGTATGCGAGTGAGAAGACACTGTCCATTCATTCTATCTACACGTCCAAACGAGAAGCATTCTACTGGTTGGCCATCTTGTTCACCTTCGCCTTGGGTACTGCAGCTGGTGACCTCATAGCAGAAGGGCTCAACATGGGCTATTGGAAGTCAGCACTTATGTTTGCGGCATTGATTGGGGTGGTGACCATCGCCCACTACGGTTTCAAACTAAATGCAGTGCTTTCCTTCTGGATCGCCTACATCTTGACTCGTCCTCTCGGCGCCTCTCTTGGCGACTATCTGTCACAGCCTCGTAATAAGGGTGGCCTTGGTCTAGGTACGACGGGAACCAGTTTGGTCTTCCTCGTAATAATCTTAGGCTTGGTATTCTATTTGACCAAAACAAGAAAAGATGAGAGCAAAGTTGTGGAGTAGAGGTAGTCAATTTCTGATAATTCAGCTGTCCATCACTGAACAGGTTACAGACCTCGTGGAAAGAGTACAATCATTTACTTGAAACACCCTTCATGGTTCTGTACTCCACCCTGTAGATTGCACCCATGCCCGGCGAACAAAAGAAAAGGCCACCAAATTGGTGGCCTTTGTTATAGAATGAAATTTATCTTTATTTTACAAAACTGCGGCATTAATTCAAATCTTCAAATCCATATTTTTCAAAAACCTTGATAGAATCTTCGCTTTGAAGATAGTCGTAAAATAGCTGCGCTTCTTTTGGATGAGAACTATCCTTAATCATGCCTACTGGATAAATAATCGGGTCGTGTAAATCTTCCTTAGCTGTTGCGACGATATCAACTTTTTCTGAGTTTAAGGCATCTGTTTTATAAACTAGTCCTGCGTCTACATTTCCTGTTTCTACGTATGTAAGCACTTGGCTAACGTCCTTGGCATATACCAATTTACCTTCAATCTCTTTCCAAAGATTTAGGTTTTCTAATGTTTGTTTCGCATATTGCCCTGCCGGCACTGACTCAGGGGTACCGATGGAAATTTTGGTAGCCTTTGTGATGTCATCTATTCTCTTGATTTCTTTATCCGATTCCTTTGGAACCACCAGCACAAGTTCATTTCCTACTAAGTCGATTCCATTTTTCTCTTCAATTAGGTCTTCAGCTACTAATTTATCAAATTTATCTTCTGCAGCAGAGAAAAACAGATCCACAGGTGCTCCTTGTGAAATTTGTTGTTGAAGAGCTCCAGAAGCTCCTAAGTTATAGTTTACTGTCACATTTGGATTTTCTTTTTCAAAAGCAGTTTTAATGTCATTTAAGGCAGCTTGTAAACTCACGGCTGCTGACATCGTCAATTCTACTTTCTCGTCAGCTTGTTGCGTCTGCTTTTCTGTGCCTTTTTCTTTATCACTTGAACACCCTGTGCCAACTATCACAAGTAGCATAATCGAGAAAATCATAAGATATATTTTTTTCAAAGTCTCTCTCCTTTTCTGACTAGATATAACTAGTTATATCTAATTATAACTAGTATAAAACAGATAAAAGGTTTTAATCAATGCCTTTTTTTACTGTGAATTTACTTTTCAAAGGACTCTAAGCTACAATAAAGAATGGAGGGATGCACATGTCAAAAGAGCTTTCCTATACGATCGAGGAAGTGTCACAGCTTTTAAAGGTATCTAAATTGACAATTTATGATCTTGTTAAAAAAGGGGAACTGCCTGTATTCCGTGTGGGAAGGCAGATGAGAATGGATGCAAAAGACTTGGAGATGTATATTAATAACAATAAGTCCAGTACATCCCCAGTTCCTGTTGCCGAACCCCATAGAAACGATGTGAAGGATTCTCTTAACCTTGTCATTAGCGGGCAAGATATGGTGTTAGATATACTAGGGCAGCACATTGAGAAGGACTCCAACTATAAAACATTACGCTCTAACAAAGGAAGTCTAAGCGGGCTTATATCCATGTACAATGGGGATTCCGACATCGTTAGTTTACATATGTTTGATGGAGATACTGGGGAATATAATCTTCCTTATATAAAAAAGATTTTGGTAGGCTATCCTTATATTTTACTTAATCTGGTTTCAAGGAAAGCAGGTTTATATGTTAAAAAAGGAAATCCTTTAGACCTCACAAATTGGACTGATTTAAAACAAAAAGACTTGTCCATCATCAATCGAGAAAGAGGATCAGGAGCTCGAATTCTTCTTGATGAGCAGCTAAGGATTCACAAAATCCCTTCAAAAAATCTTAAAGGATATGATAACGAAGAGACCAATCACTTAAGTGTGGCATCAGCTGTTTCTGCTGGGATAGCGGATGTAGGTGTGGGAATTGAAAAAGCTGCAAAAATCGTTGGAATCGACTTTGTTCCATTAATTACAGAGCGTTATGACCTTGTTATTTTAAAATCTCCGAAAAACGAACAGCTTATAAACATTGTTAAGCGAATTTTATCATCAAATTCATTTCAAGCTGAAATCAAAGCTTTAGGTGATTATGATATTTCCCAGACAGGCTCTATCATTTACGAGACATATTAAACAGGAAGGCTACTGATTCAGCAGCCTTCCTGTTTAATATGCAGTTTTTTTACTATGTTAAAGAGCGCATTCTTCAATTTCAAAACCAAGGTCTTCGATAATGCCCCAATCCGCCGTAGGTTCTTGTCCAGCTGTTGTTAGATAATCGCCGACGAAGATAGAATTGGCTGCATAAAGTGCCATGGGTTGCATGGAACGGAGGTTCACCTCGCGACCTCCAGCTAGACGGATTTCCTTACTTGGATTAACAAATCTCATCATCGAAATTAATTTCAAACATTTAGTTGGTGTCAACTCGGAAGTTCCCTCAAGTGGTGTACCGTCAATCGCATTGAGGAAATTACAAGGAATAGAATCCGCGTCAAGACTGCGTAGGGATAGGGCAATCTCTACTGCTTCTTCATTAGACTCATTCATACCAAAAATGGCACCCGAGCATGGAGACATTCCGGCCTCTTTTACAGCTTCGACTGTATCTACACGGTCCTCATAAGTATGTGTGGATGTAATATTCTTATAATTATCTTGAGATGTATTCAAGTTGTGATTGTAGCGATGAACCCCAGCTTCGGCTAACTTACTGGCATGCGTTTCATTTAAGAAACCTAGACAGCAGCAGATTTTAAGATCCGTTGTCTCGCGAATTTCTTTCACGGCTTCAATGACATGATCAATTTCCCTATTGGTCGGACGACGGCCAGAAGCAACGATACAATACGTGCCAGCTTTGCGACGAATTGATTCTTGAGCACCTTCAACAATCTTCTCTTTGGTCAGCCAAGCATATTTATCGATAGGAGCTTCCGACACGATTGACTGCGAACAATAGCCACAATCTTCAGGACATAGACCTGACTTCGTATTAATGATCATATTCAACTTAACCTTTTTTCCATAATAGTGCTGACGAATAAGGAAAGCTGCATTCAAAATCTCTAAAACCTCGTTGTCAGGTGCTTGTACAATAGCAAGTGCTTCTTCTGCTGTTACTTTATATCCTTTGATTACGTTCTCCGCTAGCATCTTCCAGTCCTTTTTCACCAATGTTTCCAAACCTATCCCTCTTTTCTTATATGTTGTACATCCCATTCATCCTATGAATCTAGCTTATGACTTTATTTAACGTCCTCGCCGCGATAAACTTCCTTGAAAATCAAACAACCTATTTGTATCTATTGGTACGGATTGTTCTGAACACGTCGATAACATGATTCATTTGTTCTTCTTGATGTGTCGCCATTAACGTAAATCGAATGCGCGAAGTTCCAGATGGTACCGTTGGCGGACGGATAGCTGGTGCATAAATTCCGTGCTTATGTAATTCTTTCGAAAGGAACATGGCCTGTTCCGGTTCTCCGCAAATAATGGCAAGAATCGGAGTTTCTCCCCCCGACACTGTGTAGCCAAGGGAGGTTAATTCATTATAAAGACGCTGGCTCATGGCTCGAATGCGTACTCTGCGTTCAGGTTCTGATTGAATGATATCGACTGCTGTAAGTGCACTTGCTACTACTCCTGCTGATAAGGCGGTAGAGAAGACAAACGGTCTGGCTCGATTTAAGACATAGTCAACTAAAGACCTGCTTCCAGCGATATACCCTCCTTCTGTACCAACAGCTTTGGAGAGTGTCCCCATCTCGATATCTATCTTCCCCTTCAGTCCAAAATGTTCAGAAGTTCCCCTTCCGTCTTTGCCTAAAACCCCCGTCGCATGTGCGTCATCCACCATAACAAGTGCATCATAACGCTTGGCAAGTTCGACAATGCCTGGCAATGGCGCAATATCACCATCCATCGAAAAGACACCATCCGTTACAATTATTCTTTTCCTGTAGCGGGTATTAATCTGGAGTTTCATTTCCAAGTCAAGTAAATCAGCATGACGATAAATCATAGTTTCCGCACGTGATAAACGGCAGCCATCAATAATACTGGCATGATTCATCTCATCGGATAAAATGAGATCGTCCTTACCAACAAGGGTCGTTAACGCTGCTATGTTAGCCATATACCCTGTGTTTAACACAATCGCTGAATCCGTTTGCTTAAACTCAGCTAGTCTTTTTTCTAGTTTTTCATGGACAATTGTATTGCCAGTTGTTAATCGTGAACCAGTAGAACCCGTACCAAATCTTTGGGTCGCTTGAACAGAAGCCTCGATTAAGCGCTGATCATTGGCAAGCCCTAAGTAATTATTGGAGGCAAACATCATCATTTTGTGCCCGTTCACCATGGCATATCCTTGATCGCTCATTGCTTCAACGGTTTGTAGTTGTCTGTAAAGTCCTCCTTCTTTAATCTTTTCTAGTTCCTTCTCCCAAATCATCTTTCATTAACCTCATAAACCGATTGATATACAAGATTCCAATATTCGTTACCTATGAGTGGAGCTTCTTGCCATTCTCGCTGATGACTGGATTTTCTTCGAAGAATTGTTTCATCAGAAAAAAAGGGCGCCATAAATACCGCTGTTTCTCTGGAAAGTTCATGCTGTATTAACATTTCTCCTGTCATATTTGTTCCCTCCAAGCTTTTATATGTTAACTATATTTTAAAAATGGTTAACATATAAAATGAATAATAACACACAAACAAAATATTGTTCAATTACTAATTTTCAATATTTTTCTAAGTCTGTCATTTTTAATTGCGCTTTATATGTTAACTAAAATAATAAATGGTTGACATATAAAATATAAATCATGCACACTAATAGTGGGCATTTTACCTACCAATTTCAAAAAAGGAGGTTGAAAACTTGAAAGCTAAAACGATTTCTTACGTGGCCCTATTTACTGCGTTAACTGCCATTGGCGCCTTTATAAAGATCCCTATTCCCTACATACCTTTCACGCTGCAAATTCTAGCAGTCTATTTGGCAGGGGCGCTGCTAGGACCACGTCTCGGGTTACTTAGTCAATTATGCTACGTCTTAATCGGTCTTATAGGAGTGCCAGTGTTTGCCGAGGGCGGAGGTTTTGGCTATATATTTAAGCCCACTTTCGGCTATTTGCTTGGTTATATACTCGGGGCCTATGTGAATGGATGGTTGATTAACAGGCTTAATCTCTCCACGATTCGTTCCATTTTCTTCGCTAACCTAGCATCATTGCTGACTGTTTATTTATTTGGCTGTATATGGCTTTATGGAGCGATGAAGTGGGTTGTAGAAACGCCTCTTTCAATCTACCAGACAATTTTTTACGGCTTCTTACTACCTGCACCCGGTGATTTGTTGCTGTGTGTTCTATGTGCCATCATCATTCAGCAAGTAAGGCCGCGTATTGCACGATTTACAAACATAAAGGAGCTGAAACACCCATGGGCCAAGCCTACTTTATAACCGGAACTGGCACGGATATCGGAAAAACCGTCGCCACGAGTTTACTCTATATGTCTCTCCAAACAATGGGAAAAAGCGTCACAATATTTAAGCCATTTCAAACAGGATTGATTCACGAAACGAATACATACCCCGACATCTCTTGGTTTGAGCAGGAACTTGGTGTAAAGGCACCTGGGTTTTACATGCTTGAACCAGAAACATCTCCACACTTAGCTATAAAATTAACAGGGAAACAAATCGACGAGCAAAAGGTCGTGGAACGAGTTCACGAACTCGAACAGATGTATGACATCGTGTTAGTCGAGGGCGCTGGGGGATTGGCCGTACCACTCATTGAACGAGCGGACAGTTTCTATATGACAACCGATTTAATTAGAGATTGCAACATGCCAGTCATTTTCGTTTCTACAAGCGGTTTAGGATCGATTCATAATGTCATAACTACGCATTCGTATGCCAAATTGCATGATATTAGCGTTAAAACTATTTTATATAACCATTATCGGCCCGACGATGAAATTCATCGTGACAATATCCTAACCGTTGAAAAGCTCACAGGACTCGCTGGCCTCGCCTGCATACCAACATTTGTCGACGTAAGAAAAGATCTGAGAGTCTACATACTTGATTTACTTAGTAATCATGAATTTACCCAACAACTAAAAGAGGTGTTCAAGAATGAATAGTCATGACTTAGAAAAATGGGATAAGGAATATGTATGGCATCCGTTTACACAAATGAAAACGTATCGAGAAAGTAAACCGCTAATCATTGAACGCGGGGAAGGGAGCTACCTTTTTGACGTAGAAGGCAATCGGTACTTGGACGGTTATGCTTCATTATGGGTCAACGTACATGGCCATAATGAACCAGAGCTAAACAACGCTCTCATTGAACAAGTTGAAAAAGTCGCACACTCTACACTACTAGGATCTGCAAATGTACCATCCATATTACTGGCTAAGAAATTAGCAGAGATTACTCCTGGTCATTTATCGAAAGTCTTTTACTCGGACACAGGATCAGCTGCTGTAGAAATCTCCCTTAAAGTCGCTTATCAATATTGGAAAAATATCGATCCTGTAAAGTATCAACATAAAAATAAATTTGTCTCCCTGAACGAGGCGTACCACGGTGATACAGTTGGAGCAGTGAGTGTCGGCGGAATGGATTTATTCCATAGAATCTTTAAACCACTCCTTTTTGAACGGATTCCAACTCCTTCTCCTTATACATATCGCATGACTGAATACGGGGATCAAGAAGCAGTGAAAAACTATTGTATTGATGAGCTGGAAAAGTTGCTTCAAGACCAAGCAGAGGAAATTGCAGGATTGATTATCGAACCGCTTGTTCAAGGAGCAGCAGGTATCATTACCCACCCTCCTGGCTTTTTAAAAGCAGTCGAACAATTGTGCAAGAAGTACAATATATTATTGATTTGTGACGAAGTAGCGGTAGGATTTGGTCGCACCGGTACATTATTTGCCTGTGAACAAGAAGATGTCGTCCCTGATATTATGTGTATCGGTAAAGGAATTACTGGCGGCTATATGCCTCTGGCGGCCACTATCATGACCGAACAAATCTTTAATTCTTTTTTAGGAGAGCCCGAAGAACATAAAACCTTCTATCACGGCCACACCTATACAGGGAATCAACTAGCCTGTGCCCTGGCACTGAAGAATATCGAACTAATAGAAAGACGAGATCTCGTCAAAGACATCCAGAAAAAAGCCAAGCAGCTATCTGAAAAACTGCAAACACTATATGAACTTCCGATTGTCGGTGATGTCCGCCAGCGCGGTCTCATGATTGGAATAGAAATCGTTAAAGATCGCCAAACAAAAGAACCGTTCACAATCCAAGAAAATATCGTTTCAAGCATCATTCAAAACGCTCGGGAGAATGGTCTGATTATACGGGAACTTGGCCCCGTCATCACGATGATGCCCATTCTTTCCATGTCAGAAACAGAACTGAATATTATGGTCGAAACTGTCTACCGTGCCATTCAGGAAGTCTCCATTCATAAAGGATTGACTCAAGCAGCAAACTGATATAAATTTTTCAAAAAGAACCGGAATAAGACCATATCTCATTCCGGTTCCTTCTCGATTCAATTTTCAGTTCTTCGCAGGGGACTTCGTGAAATACGCTGCCATTAAAAGAAAGATCACAGATAATGTCCACAGTGCGATTCCCTTCCATGGGAAATCAACTGTTAAACCAATTATCTGCACGGCTGCACTTAATAAAATGAAGAATATGATTGGCCGGATTTTCATCCTGTACCTCCTCTGGCAAATTCCATACATACTTCACGTTTTTGCAAAATGATTTTTTCACCTGATACGCTAAGCACATTTCGACACGAAAAAGCCAAGTTTCCTAAGCTAAGGAAGGATTGGCTTTTATTTGTATTGGATAAGGGGGCCTGCGACTCCAAAACTTTTTAACGGAGATTTATCCCGATCAAAAAAAGAATTATAATATGAATAGGATAGAAGAAATAAAAGAAATATTTTAATCCAGTACCTTTTTTCCCATTGTAGAGTAATAATAGTGGCAGTGCAGAAATCATCATCCATTGGTAATCACTAAACGGAAATAAATGATTTATAATACCGTCCTTGACAACTCCCCATTTAGCGTAAGCTGTAAAGATAATCAAGTGAAAAATGATATATACAATAGTAATTCCTACTTTACTTCTACTTAAATAAAGTAGAATACCCAGTAATACAAAGAAAATACCACCCTCAACAAAGAATATATTTCCTAATATTGCTCCATAAAATAAATGGTCTGCCTGAAAATTAATCACTATAATCTCTGAAAAAAGTACACATAAGATAGTACTAATCAGTTGCCATAAAATAAAGTACGCATATAGTTTTACCTGTCTTTTATCCAATAAATAAATTACTAGAACAATTACAAATAAAGTTGCAAAGAAATTGTTTGTGATAATGACCCCTGTTTGGCTATAGGCAATGTTAATTCCTAAATTAATAAAGGCCATAGCAACTCCTGAAAAATACAAACGTAACATGTATTTCTTTCTGTTAGATGTATGTTTGTATCCTAAAACAACACAATATATGAAAATTGGGATAGCCAACCTGCCAATCCATCTAAAATATTCTGGAGTATCAGGGATGAATTGCCCGGTATGATCAATAAACATAGAAACTAATGCAATTAGTTTAAGTAGTGTAGAAGTCATTTGAATATTCCCCATTTTGTTTCATGTAAAAAGACTAAAAGCATCAACAAAAGACACTTCTAGTCTTTCAGGTTTTATAATATGTATTTATTCTACATATCCGCTAAAATTACTTGGAGCTGCAAATTTAATGTAGTATAGTCCATTTTTATCTAAACCAGATGGAAATGCAGTTAATGTATGTCCTGAATCTAAAGTTTCAGAATATACAGAAAGAATACTTGTGCTTTTATATATTTTTAAGGTTAATTTCGTAGAATGGTTATTCTTTACATAAACCTTAACTTGAGATTTCCCTTTAAAATACTTATTTGTGAATAAATTTGATCCTTGAGCAGAACCAGAAAATGTCATTCTTCCGCTACTTACTAAATTATGAGAGGTAGTTGGAGTACCAGTTCCAAAAACAGTAATTCCCCCGCTTTCAGTAACAGGTGATTCAGTTGTTACACCAATACTTTCTCCTTCTTCCGCAAACGCAACAGTACTACTAAACATTAAAACTACTAACATAATTGATAAGAAACCTAGTTTTGAAATTTTCTTCATTTTTAAAATCCCATTTCTTTATTTTTACAACGAAACCTATATTAATCTATTTTACTAGTTATTTCAAATTTTTTTAATATATTACAATTTATTTTCATTTTTTAATTTTACTTTTCATATGGGCAATTCAAACACTTCTATCCGTAATGGAAGAGATTTAGGGTAATAGTTTTTGACATTGGGTTGGAAAATCTAACAAATTTGTTGAAGGAAAAAGGGAAATCGTGAGAAGTTTTACTAAAACATATTTCGTCATTAAGATGGGAACATATCAATTTTCTTGGTGAATACACCTTTGATATGAAGAATATAGGATAATCGCCGCGTCCGCTTATCCAATACAAATAAAAGCTAATCCTTCCTTAGCGTATATTTTCCGCGTTTTGTTAGCAGGACCTCTCAAAACGCTGAACAACTGGCGTATGGTAATGGCCCGTTGACTCCATAAAAGAATTAGCCTGATGTGAAAACATTCTAGACTAACTTCCGGATTCTGCAAAGGGTTACATTGGATGCCCTTTTTTTCGACAATTGTTGAATGATGTCACTCTACTCAAACATAGGGATTTCCGGCGGATGCACAAAACATGATAATCATTGTAATAAAAAAGATGACCCCTTTAATTCAGAGGTCATCTTCATTTTATAGTCTATTCCTTTTTTCCTTACTGCTGGCTAAGTGTTAGCGAATGCCTTTCATGTAACCTTGAATCTTTGGTGATAAGGCCATCAGAGCCAGTCCAAGGATCATTGAAGCAACGCCGATCACTCCAAAATAAGCCATTTCGGTTTGAGGAGTGTAGAATCTAACGATTTGCGCGTTTAGTGCTTGTGCTGCTGCACTTGCCAGGAACCACAGGCTCATCGTTTGTGCCGAGAATGCAGCCGGAGCCAATTTTGTAGTTGCTGAAAGTCCAACAGGGGATAAACAAAGTTCTCCAAGCACTACAAGGAAATAACTAAGTACAAGCCATAGTGGATTTACTAATGAGTCTGATCCACCGAAATAAACAGGAAGCAGGATCACCAAGAATGATAAACCGGCGAATAGCAAACCTAATGAGAATTTTTGAGGTACGGTCGGCTGACGCTTTCCTAGTTTAATCCATAGCCATGCGAATACTGGTGCAAGGGTAATGATGAACAAAGGGTTCAATGATTGGAACCATGCCGGGTTTATTTCTATTCCAGCAAAATTCAACTGTGTCCGTTTGTCTGCATAATTTGCTAATATAGTTGCACCTTGCTCTTGAATTGCCCAGAACATGACAGCTGCTATAAACAAAGGAATATAGGCTATCAATCGTGAACGTTCAACAGAAGTTGTTTTAGGGCTGCGATACATGAAAATGAAATAAAGGGTCGGGATAAGGATCCCTAGGATACCTACAAGATTAATAAAGGTTTTAATCGTTAAGATACCTTTAGTGGCAGTGATGCCGATGATGGCAGCTACAATCAATGCAGCTATTCCCAATTTAGTGAATACGGTTTTCTTTTCATTTTGCGATAATGGGTTAGCAGGAAGAGTTCCAGCTAGGCCCAGGTTCTTTTTCTTTGTTGCAACAAAGACGATAAGCCCAAGTAACATACCAATTGCCGCCAGCCCAAAACCAAGGTGGAAGCTGTAATTCATTCCGACTGTACCGACAAGAAACGGTGAAAGGAATGCACCCATGTTGATACCCATATAGAATATACTGAAACCGGAATCCCGGCGATCGTCATTTTCCGCGTATATTTCCCCGACAATGCTGGAAACATTCGGTTTTAACAGACCAGTACCCAGAACAATGAGTACCATGGAAACAAAGAACATGGAGAGACTGCCTGGTACAGCAAGGACAATATGCCCGAGCATGATCAAGATACCACCGTAAAATACGGATTTTGAAGTCCCGAAAATCCTATCGGCAAGCCATCCGCCAATTATACCGGACATATATACTAAAGATCCGTAGATGGATACAAGGGCAAGGGCTGTGTGTTCATCAAGACCTAGTCCCCCTTTAGAAACTTCATAATACATATAGTAAACAAGAATGGCCTTCATGCCATAATAGGAGAAACGCTCCCAGAACTCAGTAAAGAAAAGGGTGAATAGTCCTTTGGGGTTTCCAAAAAAACCTTTTTGAGGTACACTATCCACAATTTTCTGTTTATTTATCGTTGCCATACCTAGCCCTCCTTTTATTATTGTATAATAACTTTTATTTGCTCTATTGTAAATAAATATTTAGTATATTTAAATAATTGTTTTCAAAATAAAATAGTGCTTCTCACCTTGAAAACCGATCTTACAATCTCCAAAAGGGCAAACCACTATTCAATTTTGCCTATAAAGATGAATCACCAATGATATAATACCTAACTTTCCCGACCGCATCGCAACAGATACACTGTGCAAAAAAAAGAGGGTTCGAAAAATATAAGAGCAAATAAAAAGAGTGTATTGTAAAAAAAATCCAACCAAAACCATTCAATACACCGTATAATATATATAGAAAAAATACTTTTTTAAAACGAGGAGGCACAAATATGATAGGTCTAGTAACAGTTATAATGATATTTTCCATTCCCATTATTGGAATCATAACGAGCCATTTCGAAAAACAAGCAAAAACTAAACACAATATGATTAAAGACGAATTAGAACTCGAAAAACTTAAACACGCAAATTTTCTTATTGAAACGGAAAAAATGAGGCTTGAACTGGATCAGATGAAATTTGGGGAATCAAAAGACGAACCAAAGTTACTGTAATCGCGTAACTTTGGTTCGTCTTTAATTAACGAGTATTTTGAGTTCTCTGTTTTAAAAACAAATCGCTCTTCATACATATAAGTTTAAATAAGTAAGTTCTTAATGAATATATTGATCCCCAACTAGAAGATCTGATATAACCTTGGTCGGGATCGTAAATTCAACTGCACCCATATATCCTGGTGCTGCTTCATAGCTGTTAAAAGCGATCACAAGCTTGCCATCTTTGTTGATATAAAAGTTTTGGGTTGCATCGATACCTTTAAATTCAACAAATTCATCGTCTTCCACCCAATATATTTTATTTGGGTCCTCAGCCATTTGCTGTTTCATCTGTTCCATAATATTCTCGTTTATTACCTGAAGATAGCGGTCATCTTTAAACAAGCTATTTAACGTTAATAGCACTTCGTTTTTCTTGTCAACTGTATCAAATTGGCTCTCTGTAGAACTGGAAGCTTGAATCTTGTCTGTATAACGCTGGACGGATAATATCGTGTCATTATCGGTTAATATCTTATATCCACTTTCCACCGAGATATTTCCATTTTCTCCTTCCTTCAGAGTAGACATGGAGTCCGTGAATTCCTTATAGAGCTGTTTGCTCTCCGCTAAGTATTTATCATTTAAGCTATTTTCCAGCTGTTTATATTCCAGTCCTGTAATAGCTGGTGTTTTGATTACTGCTGAGGAATTATTTTCTTCTTCATTCCATTCAACGAATGTAATCACTTCGATGACTTTTTCAACTATCGGAATGTCGCTCATTGCTTTTGCCACTGCTGGGCTCATGTTTACTGAGGCTGTCACAATCAGCATGGCCGCTGCTGCTGTAATCCATATGGTTCTGGCAACCCTCGGCTTTTTCCTGGGTTTTTCATTCAAGGCCGCTTGAACGACATCGTTTAATTCCTTTGGGATTGGTGTTTGAAGATACTCTTCTCGCAGATCCTTTAATTTTTTTTCCATTTTTTCGTTTCCTCCTGTTCAGTCATGTTGATCCGCAATAGTTGCAGTGCTTTATATAATCTCGTTTTAATTGTGCTTACGTTCTCTTCCAGCACTTCCGCTATTTCTTCCAACTTCAAGTCCTCAAAGAAACGAAGAATGACTACCGTTTTATACTTGATCGAAAGTCCCTCCATGGCCCTTTGCAAATCCAGGTCCCGATAGTGATCTTCCTCTCCACTACGTAAGTATTCTATTGTTTCGTCATCCGCAATTGTCAGTTTCTTATTCTTTCGTAAAACATCAAGTGCCGTTCTGACTATGATCTTATATAACCAGCTGTCTATAGAAGCAGCATCTTTAATTTTGCTGCTCGAGGCTAGCGCTTTTCTAATTGATTCCTGCACGATATCAAGCGCATCCTCTTTATTTTTCACATAGTAAAAAGCAAGTCTGTACAAATTTTCTTGCCGTTCGGTTATCCGGGCCGCTATTAATTGATTTATATCTAGATTTTTCATTCCCTTAAAGAGCTCCTTACATTTAAATTACGTATCCTAGGTACAAAGAATAGACGCTCGACGGGCTTTAAAAGTTTGAAAATGGCTAAAGAAAGATTTTCATATAAAAAAATGAAATTTCTTACAAACTTTTAAGGCTTTTGGCGCGTCTATATAGTAGAATGATTATCGAGGTGGAATGCATCATGAGGAAATTAAATTATAAAAAGGTCTTTATTTTTCTATTTTGTCTAACAGCTGCAGTGGGAGCAATGGGTTTAGCTATAAAAAGCCTAGCTTTTGATAAGAAGAAAACTGTTTCGGCTTATTCAAATGATCAAAATTACCCAGAAGCTGATATTCAAACGTTTGTAAAAGATGATACGAAAGGCGGGTATTCAGTAAGCAGGCCCGTTCTTCATATAGAAAATATCGACATGCAACTAGAAGCTTACATAAAAAAAGAAATAAAAGATTACGAAAAGAAATGGAAAGCCATTGGCGGTAAAGCGTCTTCTGAGCTTAACCTCACTTATACGATACTCCATTTCAGCAAGCAAACCATTACCATTTCCTTCGATAAATATGAACAAGTAGGAGGAAAGAAGCAGTCCGGATCCCGGATCTTCACTTATGATATTCCATCTCAGAAAAAACTCTCTATAGAAGACATTTTTGCCCCGGATACTGATTATTTATCCGTTTTATCTGACATTGTTTTTGAAGAGTTAACCGAGAGTAAAGAAGAAGGCATTTCGAAAAGTCTTATTAAGAAGAAAACCCAACTAAAAGCAGCCAACTTTGATTCTTTTTCAGTGCTGAAAAATACGCTTGTATTCTATGTAAAGACTGATGAGGATGGAGACTCATCTAAGACTCATACCATCGCTATTAATAAAGAACTTTTCAAAAATAGTTTGCTAGATTCATATCAAAGTAAAGATTTAAATCAGGATCGTGTAAAGGAATGGCAACCGAAACATGTCGTCGCCAAGCTCCCAGTGAAAAATGAATGGATTGACCCTTCACAAAAGGTAATCGCCTTAACGTTCGATGACGGGCCACATCCAAGTCATACTATGTCTATCCTGGAAGCCCTAAACAAGTATGATGCACATGCTACCTTTTTTGTGCTTGGAAGCCGCGTGCAACACTATCCAGAGGTGCTGCAAAAGATGACTGAACAAGGAAATGAAATCGGCAACCATTCCTGGGATCATCCGCAATTGACACGTCTAAGCAAGAAAAAAATCAAAAGTCAAATTGAGCAGACTCAAGACGCTATTGAAAAAGCTACCGGAACTGAGCCAGACCTTATTCGTCCCCCATATGGAGCGATTAACGATAATGTCCGGGAATATATGGAAGATATGAAGGTCACACTTTGGGATGTTGACCCTGAAGACTGGAAAAATCGCAGTAAAAAGAAGATTGTAGGCAAAGTAATGAGCAAAGCCAAAGACGGTAAAGTCATTCTTATGCATGATATTTACCAAACTAGCGCCCAGGCTGCAGTGGAAATCATCAAACAATTGCATGACAAAGGATATCAACTAGTTACCATTTCCGAACTAGAGCAGGTAAAAAAAGACCGCGAACTTTACGGTATCGACTTACAAGAATAATAGATTGTTAGCAGATTAAACGAAAAAGAGAAGGATAGATAAAAGCCAAATTAATTCGCTTTTATCTATCCTTCTCTCCTTTTATTTTCAACCCTGTTATGCACCTTCATTAAAGCCTTTAATATCTTCTTTAGTAGGAGCTGAGGTTCAAAATGGAACTGCCAATGATTTTTCAGTCATAAAAGAAACGTCCGTCTTTTACATACCAGGCTCTCAGTGCCCCATGAATGCAAAATAAGCAGGCCTTTGATTACATAGCAAAGGTCTGCTCAACTTTTTTATTCCCCAAGATCCACATTGTGATAGACCTGTTGAACATCTTCTAAATCTTCTAATGCATCGATCATTTTTTCGAATTGTACTTGTGCATCTTCCGGAAGGGTTAGGTCATTTTGTGCAAGCATCGTTAGCTCTGCTACTGTAAATTCCGTAATGCCCGCATCTTTGAATGCTTTTTGTACAGCATGGAATTGTTCAGGTTCAGCATAAACGATAACCGATTCTTCTTCTTCAATAATGTCACGTACGTCAACATCCGCTTCCATTAATAGTTCAAGCACATCGTCTCCAGTTTTACCTTCAATACCGATAACTGCCGTTGCATCAAACATATAGGCTACAGATCCACTGACTCCCATGTTTCCTCCGTTTTTACCAAATGCAGCACGCACATCTGATGCCGTCCGGTTCACGTTGTTTGTCAGCGCATCTACGATAACCATTGATCCATTTGGTCCGAAGCCTTCATAACGAAGTTCGTCATAGCTTTCTTCAGAACCGCCTTTTGCTTTTTCAATCGCACGGTCAATAATCGCTCTCGGCACATTGTATGTTTTCGCACGTTCAAGTACAACTCTCAAAGCCTGATTGGATTCTGGATCTGGTTCACCTTGTTTGGCCACTACATAAATTTCACGTCCAAACTTAGCATAAATACGACTTGTATTTGCATCTTTTGAAGCTTTTTTTTCTTTGATATTGTTCCACTTACGACCCATTATATTCCACTCTCTTTCATCATTGAATATACACAAATTGATTACTATAATTCTTGTCTCTACAGCATTTTTTCATATAACTACAAGGAAATCCATAAATAAATTCCACGGAAGATATGCTATACGATTACTAGATTATATTATACATCAATTGTATAAATTTGAAAAAGTCCTGCACACCATCTCTAGGGACAAATTGATCCCAACTTGGCACTTTGTTTTTTTAATACTATGGAAAACGCCAAGAGTAGTATAGTATAAAATGATTACAAAGGAGAGATGCTACATGACGGATACTCAAATTATTATCGGGATACCTGGAAAGTGGAAGAACCGAACAGAATTGATTCAAGCTGTGGCTTCTCAAAGTGAAGGGTACCTGCTAGCCGGTCATATTTTGCATAGCAAGGATAAAAACATAACTTTCCAAGTGGAAGTCTATGATTATGAACCGAGTTTAAAAGAGACCTTTTCCTATGCCAGTAAAGGGGCCTTTTCGGAGCGTTTATTAGAGGAAATCAATAATCATACTTTTACGGTATATATAATTGCTGATGTATCTGACTTTGGAAATATTACAGATTTGATTGATGCTGGGGCAGCAATCCTGAAGGCTGGTGGAATGGCTGTAAAAATAGAAACCACAGGCATTGCACATTCAAAAGAGGATTGGCAACAACTTCATCATACCCCGGATATTCTCTCGGTTTATGCCCATTTTGTTACGATTATTGGCGAGGAAGATTATTATTGTTCATTTGGAATGAAAGCATTTGGTCTACCAGATGCCGTGACACTTAACACGATGAGACCAAAAGAGGCAGCTGATTTACTTAACACATTTAATTATTATCATGCAGGAGAAAGACCCATCTTTACAAATGGTGAAACCTTTTGTGTACAACCAGATGCACCCACCTATATATTGACGGGTCTTCAAGACTTTAGATACGAAGAAGACCATCCTTTCTACAACCCATTTGGATTATGGAATTTAGGGACAAGTAAATAGAGGAGCTATAAGCTCCTCTATTTTTGTTATTCAAGCTGATCCCGTACTCTTTTCTTCCTCATTTTCTTTCTTCACGAGTGACATACCGCTTGCTTGGTATTTAAGGATTTTTTGAATGACCGTGCCGAGATGTGCTCCCGCTTCGACCGGTGGAATGCCGCCTTTATGAATGTTAGAGATAACCATCCGCTCTGCTTCAATAGTACCCAAACAAGGTTCGTAGCAAAAATAGGCGCTCAGTGATTCAGCACTGACAAGTCCCGGTCGTTCGCCGATCAACAAGACAATGACCTTTGGTCTAAGAATTTCACCGACATCATCCATCACAGCAACTCTGCCTTTTTCAATATAAAAGGGAGTACCGACATCCAAGTTTGCCCTTAGCAAAGATTGTTTAAAAGATAGATAAACGTCTTCCACGTTTTCTTCCACTGCCTTGGAGCTCAAGCCATCTGAAATGATGATTTGAACCATAGGGCCCTTTATGCACTTGGCTTCAATCATTTGCTTTGCTTCGTCCGAAAGCTTTCGGCCATAATCCGGACGACGCAAATAGACTTCCTTATCACTCGCCCTCGTTTTCACTTTGAACAGATCCAACCGTTTCAATAAAACCTCACTAACGTCACCATATACTGCATCAACCGCCGCAGCGTGGTCAAACCTAAACTTCAGCCATGAATCTGTCCTCGGACGTGTCCCTGCTCTGCCTATCCCTATTCGAGCAGGAGTTTTCGTTATCAAGACTTCTAATTCTTCCTTATTAAATGGTTCGTTTATTCCCATATCATCCACTCCTAACGGTTAAAAATAGTCGGATCACCCGCACGTTTCGTCAACTTGCCGTTTTCCATGATACCCATCTTCTCTAGCCAAGACTCGAATAAAGGTGCAGGTCGCTTGTTCATCGTTTGCCTCAATGTTGCTATATCGTGGAAACTCAAAGACTGATAGTTCAACATACAGTCATCCCCCATTGGAGTAGCGATGATAAAATTCACACCAGCCGCGGATAAAAGAACACCCAGGTCCTCAATATCATTTTGATCCGCTTTCATATGATTCGTATAGCAAATATCCACTCCCATCGGCAGGCCATGTATTTTCCCCATAAAATGATCCTCTAACCCGGCGCGAATGACCTGCTTGCTGTTATAAAGATATTCTGGACCGATGAATCCGACGACCGTATTGACGATGTACGGATCAAAATAGCGTGCAAAGCCATAGTTCCTGGCCTCAAGCGTCACTTGATCAATTCCAAAGTGGGCTTCCGCTGATAATTCTGAACCTTGCCCCGTTTCAAAATAAAGATGTTGTGGACCTGTGCCGGTTCCATAAGACTTTGCTACCTCATTGGCTTCTTCAAGCAATTCAACGCTAATTCCAAAAGAACGATTGGCCGCTTCCGTTCCGGCTATACTTTGAAAAATCATATCAGCGGGTGCTCCCTGCTGTACGGCTTTAATTTGAGTGGTCACATGAGCAAGTACGCAATTTTGGGTTGGGATATTCCATTTTTGAATAACGTCCTGAGTGGCATTTAACAACCTTTTGATACTTTCCACTGAATCATCGACAGGGTTGATTCCAATGAGTGCATCCCCAATTCCATAGGAAAGCCCCTCCTTTAATGAAGCTAGCATCCCTTCCACATTGTCAGTCGGATGGTTAGGCTGAAGACGGGAGGCAAGTGTTCCTTTGTATCCGATCGTACTATTGTTTTTGGTAAGCACTTCGATTTTATTGGCTGCATGGATGAGATCGAGATTCGACATGAGCTTTGTTGCAGCAGCAATCATTTCACTATTTAGTCCTCTACTTATCCTCATTAACTCTTCGCCAGTCGTCTCATCACTTAAAATATATTCCCGCAGCTCTGCAACCGTCCAATTTTTCACAGATTGATAGATGCTACGATTGATGAGTCCATCAATTATTCGGGACACCTCATCCTCATCCGGAGAGAGTAATGGATAGTTTCGAATGTCTGCTAAAGTCACTTCGCTTAGTACCGATTTCGCAGCTATCCGTTCCTGGACCGATTCAGCTGCAATCCCTGCAAGTCTATCCCCTGATTTCTCTTCGTTTGCCTTGGCCAAGACGTCTTTAAGTGAAGTAAATTGATAGGTTTTCCCAAAGTATTGTGTAGATAATTTCATCATATCCTCCTCCATTTCTTAGTTGTGGAAAGTTAGTGTTTTAACAACAACCGGCACAACCCCTGACCGCAATAGCCTTCCTATATCTAAATAATCACCATGCTCCACCTGTGTTTGATCGATACAGATAACCGGCTGTTCCGGCTGATTCGCTAGTAAGGTCTGACCAAGCACCTTTCCATAATCACTATCCATAACGATTATCAGCGGCTGCTGCTGATTCGGTTTTTGCTTCAGTGCCTCAGTAAAAGCAAACGTGAGCAGCTGAATGTCCCGGAATGATAGATATGGTAGGTTCGTTAAATAAAAGGCAAAATTCTGTCCTTCCCGCTGGGGGTCATATATCGTAATCGCGTCCTGAACCGCTTTTGTCATTCCCTCGATACCTTGCTCTAGAACACCCTGAAAATCGATCCGATAGACTGGGATATTTCGTACCGGTAGGTGGGAATCATTCACTTCAATTGTTGCCCCGCTGATCTCGGTTGTATGGGTGCCGGCTCCAAGAACAGTCGCACGAATCGTTTCAACTGGCTTTTCCCACTCCCAATAAGCCAATTCTTTATTTTCTTTTATAGAAGTGGCAAGAGTCATGCCAATATCCTGAAAGCTGGTGCACATCAGTTCTTCATGATACATGCAGTCACTGACTCCACCCGAGAACATTAATCCATCAATGCGACCTGTCCAAGTTGGCACCTTTCCTACTAAAAGCTGTTCGTCTTCTTTCGTATATGAATTGTCCAAAAACCTCGCCAGCACCTTAGCCATCTCATCTGTAATTATTCCCCTATTCTCTTTCGAAGGAGAATACCCCTTTGTTTTCAGCCATTGTTCAATCGAAGGAGCGACTTTCATCTCCGCCCCCTCCCATTCCATCAAACGGCCTCCGATGTGTAAGGTGCATGTACCGCAAAGCGTACCCGAACGGTATACGGCAATATTTGCTGTTCCCCCGCCAATGTCAATGTTTGCTATAGTTTTTCTTGTCTCTATTGAATGTTGATAAGCACCGGAACCCTTTGCGGCAATGATTCCCTCTAAATCTGGTCCTGCTGCTGCGACGAGGAATTCCCCTGCCGCTTTAGACAACTGGTGTACCATTTCTTCTGCATTTTGTTTTGTTGCCGTCTCGCCGGTGATGATGACTGCGCCTGTTTGAATCTTTTCCATCGTGATGCCTGCATGATGATATTCACTTTCTACTATTCTTTGAACCGCCGGGATATCAATCACTGTATCCGATAAAAGTGGGGTCCTGAAAATCGGGCTTCGATACAGAACTTTCTTATCGGTAATTTCAATTTTCGGGACCTGTCCCCCGCCCGCCACATTCATAAGTGAAAACTCGCTGATAACAAGCTTCGTCGTGCTTGTGCCAATATCAATTCCTGCACTGATGATTCGCTCCAACTGTTTATTTAGCAAAACCTCACCTCAGTTTTAAACCACTTGAATTTTATTGTCCTCTTCTTCTTGGTTTTTTTCTTTATATTCATTCAAACCGATAACACCTAATTCACGATCCTTTTTCTCTAATTCCAAAGCCTTCGGAACTGACAGCCAGTAAGCCAGACCGATTCCGATAACACCAGCAGATAGCTTCCCTACGATGATAGGTAAAATTAAGGAAGGTTGAAAGTTTGCCGTGAAGGATAAGTGATCCCCTAATAAGAAGGCAGCACATACTGAGAAGGAAATGTTAATCACCTTATCCTTTGGGGGCATATCTTTAATAAGTTTGAACATCGCTAATATATTGGCAACCGTGGCTAGAATTCCTGCACTCCCCTCCTTGCTCAATCCAACTTTTCTACCCATTGCTTCAAGGGGCTTGCCTGCATATTTCTGAATCAGATAAATCATTGGAAAAGCACCTGCAAGCATTATTCCGATATATCCTGCCGTCTCCAGGGCACGAAACTGATCCGCCTTATCGGCCATGATTGGATGAAATCCCCAAGCACCAAATACCTTAGAAAACAGCCCGGTGAAAATTTCTACAATCGAGAACACTAATACGAGTTTAATCCCCGCATCCATTATTCTCCCAAACCACATAAATCCTTTAATCATCATATCTGGCAAGAAATAAAGACCTAATGCAAGCAATACAACAAAAATAAGAAGCGGTGAAAGATTCAAGACGATTTTCAAATAGCTCAATGTGAATTCATATGTAGAATCCGCATTAGTAGAAATCACTTCGCGTACCTTTGAATTCGTTGCAACGACTAGTATGCTTGAGATAAAGGCACCTATTGGAATCGTCAAAATTCCAGACATGACGCCAAGTGCCATATATTTATGATCACGTTTCTCTAGCATTGCCAGCCCCATCGGGATCGAAAAGACAATCGTTGCCCCAGACATGAAACCTACAATCATCGCCATGATCCAGCCTTCATATGTCTCCTGTAGTTGAGCTGCTAATTGGTAACCACCCATGTCAGTTGCCAAAATCGCTGTGGCAGCGAGGGCAGGGTCTGCGCCTATCGCGGCAAAAATCGGGCCGCACACTTTATCAATGAACCATGATAAATAAGGAATCGACGCCATAATTCCAGCTGCAGGAATGAATATATGGCCAACGGTATGCAAGCCTTCCATGAACTGCTTACCCAAGCCTTGCTCACTGTCTTTAATCGACGCAAAAGCACCTAGCACAGCACAAGTCATAATGATATAAATAACGAAATTCCCAACCATCTCCATACGTATTCCCCCTTGAATTATGATTTGGTTTTGCACATTTCAACTAGAAAAAAGAATATAAAAAAAGACGCATCGTATAGCCCAAACTAAGGTTTTTCCGTAGAAGTTTCTACGATACAACCGTTTGGTCTATCAAAGCGTCATTGCTTCATCTATTCACTTGTTTTTGATCATTTATAATTATTAGTTGTGCAACTTTTTCAATCGATAGTTGCTTATTCATACTCAACCTTCGTAGCTTGTTATAGGCGATTTCTTCGGTTACATTCTTTCTCTTCATGATAATTCCTTTTGCTTTTTCAATGGCTTTACGATTGTGGAGGGTTTCATCCAATTGAGCCATTTGTTCCTGATACTTTTTTGTATTCTCAGCTTGCAGTAAGGCAATCTCTACCGCTGGGATTAGACTAGCTTCGGTAATTGGCTTTACAAGATATCCTACGATATTGGCTCGTTTCGCCTGGTCGATATATTCACGCTGGCTAAATGCCGTTAACAAAAGGACCGGAATCTGAAAAGTATTAGAAATCACTTCACTCGCCTTGAGCCCATTCAGTTTAGGCATTTTTATATCCATTAAAACGAGATCGGGTTGCAATGTATGTGCCAGCTCAATCGCCTTTTCACCATCACGTGCCTGTCCAACCACATCGAAACCCGCATCCTTGAGCATATAAGTAATATCAAGCAGAACAATCGATTCATCTTCCACGACCAAAATCCTCTTGCCCATGTCTCACCTACCTATTGTATGGAAATCTTATGGAAGCCAACGTACCATCCATGATTCGACAAACCGAAAATTCTCCACCCAAATCATTCTCGACCGTCATGCGGATAATATCTAATCCTAATGAAGGCTTAGCTGCCGGAGAATACCCAATGCCATTATCCAAAACTTGAATCTCTAATTCAGAACCATCCTTTTGAAAAGACACGGTAATCTTTCCAACCGTTCTTCCACTGAAAGCATGCCTCACACAATTATAAATGAGTTCATTCGCCACCAACGCAACTGATACAGCTATATCGGAGTCAATGGAATGAAGCTCACCAATATATTCAATACTTAGGTTTTTACTTTCTTGATTCTCACTATACACAATCATATCACCGATTTTTTTAATGAGCTCCAGTAAATCTACATGATCAACATGGCTACTAGCCAAAATGATTTCATAAACCGACGATATGCTTAATACTCGGTTTAAACTGACCAATAAATGAGGTTTACTTTCTTCAGGAACCTCCATCCTCATCTGTAGCCGAAGCAAACTGGCAACCGTCTGCAGATTATTTTTCACTCTATGATGAATTTCACGAATCGCAACTGACTTACTAATCAGTTCTCTTTCTTTTTCCCGCAGTTCAGTCATATCCCGGAAGATGATAAATGCTTCCTTAGATTTCTTGCCGCGTATATGAAATTTCTTTACTTGAAAAATTTTCTTCCCAATGTGCAGCTCCTTCATTAATACTTCTTCTGTTGATGCGAGTACATCAGCAAAGCTAGGAAAATAGTCGAAAATGCTGGTACCTAGCACACATTCGGTCAAACAAATATCCGTTACTAGATTAATAGCCGCCGGATTAGTATAGACAATCTGATTATGATTATTAATCAGGAATATAGACTCTTCAATAAATTCAGGTACTAAAGAATTTTGTTCATCCTGTCTTTCGAAAAAATTTGAAGTTTCGGGTTCTTCTTGAATCGCCTTCTCCATAATCAATACGGCAATGACACGATTGCATTCCCCTCTAACCGGAACAACACTTTGTTGGACCATGACTCCCTCTTGAGTCAATGCTCGATTCACAAACATATCCTTTCCGGTACGTAATACATAAAAGACTGCCGGCTCGAAGGCTTCATAGGCGATCTTACCAACAACCGAATAATTATAAACCGACTTTACAGAATGTGCGCTTTGCTCTGCCACAACAATGGCATGCTTTCCTTCTCGTACTGGACAGTCAATAAAGACATTGGCTTGATTCAAATTAGCAATCAATGTTAGATTATTCGACAGATTTTCAAGTATGCATATATCCTTGTCTATTAAGTTAGTATGCATTTCACATAATTCTCGGACTGAAGATGTCTTCTCCATTGGCAAAACTCCAATAAAAGTTTAATCATGGGTATTATTATTAATCATTATAGATACCGCTTTCATTTTTGTCAATATTCCAAATATTCTAATGTTATATATCCTAACATCAGAAATAATATTTTCATAGGAGCATACTACTAAAGCAAATATCATACTAACGTTGCTTTAGTATTAATTTCAAGCAATTAAATAAACCCTCCATTGACTCTGATCGTTTGTCCCGTAACCCACTGTGCTTGTTCACTCACTAAAAACGTGATCACATTAGCAATGTCATCCGTTTCACCTAAACGTCCGAATGCACTCATTTTTTTCATCCCTTCGATTTGTTGCTCGGATTTTCCTACATTAAACAATTCAGTGTTAACGGGACCTGGAGCAATTGCGTTAATAGTGATCTGTTTAGAACCAAACTCTTTAGCCAGTTGTCTTGTAAATTGTTCAACTGCCCCTTTTGTACCTGCATACATACTATACGTAGGGAACATTTGGCCTAATACAGAGGTAGAAATATTAACGATCCTACCATTGAGCTCCATATATTTTAATGCTTGTTGACAAGCAAAGTACGTCCCCTTAACGTTTACGCCAAATTGTTTATCAAAGTCTTCTTCCGTTGCCTCCGCTAGTGGTTTATTAATCATCAGTCCAGCATTGTTCACTAAAATATCAATTCTCCCATACGCTTTGACCGTTTCTTCGAAGAGATTGACAATGTGAGTAACTTGGCTAATATCTGCTTGGATAGCAATTGCTTCTCCATCATTTTTCTTTATGCCTTCCACTACTTCATACGCCTTTTGTGAACTGCCTGAATAGTTGATTACTACTTTTGCACCTAAATCCGCGAGCTGTTCTACTATAGCTCGGCCAATTCCTCTTGATGAACCTGTGACCAACGCAACCTTTCCATCTAAACGATTATTCATTAAGTTCACTTCTTTCTTTTCATATAGTTATTCAATTTCACACCAAAACTTATTAGTCCATATTTTACCACCATTTCCTCGCTACAGTTTCTTTTCGTTCAATAAAAAAAGTTCCTCTGATTATATTTTCAATAAAAGAAAATTTAAAAGTGCTTGTCCCCATCAATGCTCATGAATTACTCCTCTTCTGGTTATAGTAAAGAAGAAAATAACTGAGGAGGTTTTATCCATGAAAAGTTCAGAAGAGTTTGTAGAGAATATTCAAGAACAGCAAAAAAAAGATGCAGCCAATAAGCGTCGTCAAGGTAACGGCAATCCCGCCCAGAAATTACCGAATAAAAAACATTAATACAGCAACATTGTATTAGGTACGCATCTTCATATTCATTCTCCGCTCCTATTTAGGGCGGGGAATGTTTCATGAGGCATTCTCTTTCTTGTTCATCGCTTCGATTTCTTTTGAAAAGGTCTCTTCTATTTCGTTTTTATTTCCATACAGAAAGAGATTATCACCAAGTTGAATTTTATGTTCATTTAACTCCTTCCTAATTTTTGCTTCTCCGCTTTCGATATACAAGATATTGATGTCTACTCCTCGCGATACGATATCAAAAGTAATAACGTCAATGAACTCAGAGTCCTCATTAATATCAATCTGCATAACAACGTCTTCATTTTCTAAAAATAAAACCTCTTCTATCGGGTGTTCCCACAATTCATAATGATTGTGCATTTCACTTTGCATTTTATTCGATAATCTATTATTTATGAATGGTGTTTTAACGGTAATAGTCAAGATCGTCAATATCCCAATAATAATGCTTAACTCCATTAAGCGTAAATCATCTGTAAGCAGTGTACTAATTGATGAAATAATAACAGCAAGAGAAAAGGCTCCAAATAAAATTAAAAACATGCTTATTTTTCTTCGAACAGGATGATCAATAATAGACTTTGATTCGTCAGTAGTGAATCCAGTACCTGTTAGCATGGAGATAACTTGAAATCTAGCTACAGTGTTCTTTAACCCAGTCAGTTTTAATAAGGTAACCGATATTTCAATAACAAGACCAATGATTAAAAAATAAAGCACCATAAACACTACATTCATCATTATGATTATTACCTCCATCCATCTTTCGTCATTTATGGTTTACCCTAATTATTCTAAAAAGAATCCTCATCATTTATTCTAATAGTTTACATCTGATTTAGAGTATTGGATTCATGCGAATAACTAGCGTGAAATACAAAAAAACACAGTAGAATTCATTGCTGAATCCTACTGTGTTTTACGTACCTCTTATGATCCTGTTAATCAAATTGGGATGTATTTTTCCGTTCAATATTTATTCAACCTACTTTAATGTTGCTGAATTCCCCCGCCTTGTATCGGAAATTCAACATATTAGCTCTAAAATCCTTGCATCGGGAATCCTCCGGGCTGACCTTGACCTCCGGGCATCGGGAATCCTCCAGGTTGACCTTGAAATCCTTGCATCGGGAATCCTCCAGGCTGGCCTTGAAATCCTTGCATCGGGAATCCTCCAGGCTGGCCTTGAAATCCTTGCATCGGGAATCCTCCAGGTTGACCTTGAAATCCTTGCATCGGGAATCCTCCAGGTTGACCTTGAAATCCTTGCATCGGGAATCCTCCAGGTTGACCTTGAAATCCTTGCATCGGGAATCCTCCAGGTTGACCTTGAAATCCTTGCATCGGGAATCCTCCAGGTTGACCTTGAAATCCTTGCATCGGGAATCCTCCAGGTTGGCCTTGAAATCCTTGCATCGGGAATCCTCCAGGTTGACCTTGAAATCCTTGCATCGGGAATCCTCCAGGTTGGCCTTGAAATCCGGGCATTGGAGATCCTCCCGGCTGGCCTTGACCTCCGGGCATTGCAAATCCTCCCGGCTGGCCTTGACCTCCGGGCATTGCAAATCCTCCCGGCTGGCCTTGACCTCCGGGCATTGCAAATCCTCCCGGCTGGCCTTGACCTCCGGGCATTGGAAATCCTCCAGGTTGACCTTGACCTCCGGGCATTGCAAATCCTCCGGGTCGATCAAATTCACCAAACCCTTCCGTCATAGGGGCCCCATCAAAACTTCCATATTCACCATAGTTTTGCATTGTATCTTCCATTTTTCTTTCACTCCCCATCTAGGTTACAGTCTAGAATATGAATGTTGAGCGAAAGAGTGCAGGTACATGGCTTTCTCAAATGGTCTTCAGTAACAGCTTCTTTAATAGCGGGGTAAAATGCTCTGGCAATTCAGCTACACTCGGAATCATCAGCCGTTCTTTGCCGTAGATGTTTTTCATCGTCAGTTCTTCACTTTCATCCACGCTTCCATCCGCTAAAAACATGCCAATGATTTCGATTCCTTTTTTCCGGGCTTCGGATACGGCAAGATGCGTGTCGACGATTCCATTTTGGTCATAATCGGCCGCGGCAGGTTCACCATCGGAAAATACGAGCAAGAAGCGATTCTTTTCTCTCCTTTTTTCCAATTCTTTTGTTGCAACCCTGATACTGTATCCGTCTCGGTTGTCTTCCTCCGGTTCAAGCTGCATGATTTTTGCTCCTGAGTTTTGATAAAACGAATCAGAATGGGATTGGATCACGTGGAAGTAATTTGGCTGATAGCCTTCTTTCACCTCATTTGCATCCTCCCAAAAACCGACAATCGAGTGAGGAATTCTTAATTTTTTTAGCACTTCATGAAACAGGACGATCCCTCGTTTCGTTTCATCCATCTTGTTATGCATAGAGGCCGAGCAATCGATCAATAGCGTGAACACGGCATCTATTTCATTGGAATCCCTATTCTTTTTGTAAAAGACCCTTGGATTTTCGTCGAGTACAAGCGGCAGTAATTTCTTTGATAAGCGGCCATAGACCAAGTCTTTTCTTGGTGCATTCTTTTTATTTTCGAGTGTTTTCTCAATCGTACTTGAGAGTTTTCTCTTGAACGGTTCAATATCTGCAACAAACTCGCGATAGCGTTTTTCCTCAATAGGCGAAGGCATTTTTGCTTCTTTAATTATCTGAACGACGTCTTTATTTTCTTCGCCAAATGGATGTTCACCACTTTTTCCGATATTCGTTTGCTTCTTTTCGAGCGTTTCCTGTTGCTTGTATTCCTTTTGTTCACTTTCTCCTGACGAGCCTTGAATCGAGGCCAGCGCCTGGTCAGCATCTTCCGCTTCCCGAGCTCCTCCGCCCATCAAGCTTGTTTTCGTTCCCTGCTCCAATTCAAACTGAAGGAAGGTCGAATTGTTCTCGCCATTTTTATTCTCGCGATGCCATGTCGAGAATTTTTCATCAATAAACTCACTATTCTCTTCACTTACATCTTCTGCGTCATCGTTCACCAGTTCATCATTTCTTGTTAGTTCATCAAATAACGTATTCGCCGTATACTTCTCCACATTAGCAACAGGAAATATGAAATATTCATTCATCGTATCCTGATACTCTTCGTTCAACCTAAAAACGATTTGTTCACAAATTCTAGTGATATCACTCGTTTTTGTTGCTTCAAAGACCGAATGAATAAGTGGTTTAATTTTTTCCAGTTCCTCTAGTTGGCGTTCATTAGCTCTCGGAAAAACAGGATCGGGCCTATCTGAATGAATCAGTAAATAAACGAGGCAATACAGTTCGTCTAGCGCAAAGCTTCTTGTGACATTTGTCGCTAATTGGCTTTCGAAATATTGTTTAAGGTACGTTCCCCGTACAGAGAACCACTTTTTCGTGCCAGGACGTTCTTTTTTCACCAATTCCTCCAAACGCAGATCTTCGAATATGGTGAACAACTGAGCAGCAAACTTTGGAAGCGAGCATTCTTCTATGATGTCCTGGTACTCTTTCATGCTTCGGATTGTAGAATGATGCAGCGTCCCAATTGTTCTAAGCAGCACATCTGTTTTCAATCCCGCTTCCTTTACCTCCTGATTCCCATTTTCCCAAAAATGGCTGGCTGTGACCTTAGTCTGAATCAGATCAATAAAGGAACCATAATTATATTCAAATTCCAGGTCAGGAATACCTGATAAGACAGTCGATAGATCCTGTAGCTGTAAAAAAAGGGCCGTATCAATTATTGAATCATTGAATCGAATATACTTCATGCGGCATTCTCCTAGTTAGAATAATGTATCTGCCAAATTCTTCACAAACTCCCGCTCTCGTTCCTCGTCCAACTTATCCACGATGGAGCGAAGAATCGCACGTTTCGGGGGAATCAATACACTGAGGTCACAGGCATCAAGCAAAGCCCGAATTGATGCTGCATCTTCAGCCACTTTTCCTTGATTAACGGCGTTTATCAAGTCACCTGAGAGCTTAACGAACAATTCGATACTTCTTGAATCCTTCAACTGTGTATTCGATTGAATCAATTGCTTTAACTGCTCTCCTTCGATATAAGGAACCTCGATCACGACAAACCGGTTTTTCAGCGCCTCATTCAGCGGTACTGTACCGACATAGCCTTCGTTTATTGCAGCAATTACGTTAAAACCATCTTTCGCAGTGATGACTTCGTTCGTGAACGGGTTCGTTATCGTTCTCCTGTAATCGAGCACCCCATTGATTAACGGCAGTGTTTCCGGCTTCGCCATATTGATTTCATCTATGTATAAGAAATGTCCATGATTCATCGAATTGATAACAGGACCTGGAACGAATTCAATCACCTGTTTTTCCTCTTTGTAAGCAAGCGTCTTGAAGCCCAATAAGCTTTCAGCATCCAAATCGACTGAGCAGTTGACACTGAACATCGGTTGGTTGAATAAATTCGATAACGTCTCGGCAAATTTCGTCTTCCCTGCCCCTGTCGGTCCTTTCAAGAGGATGTTCTTCCCCATACTTAAGGCTGTAATGGCATCCACCATCAACTCCATCTCAGGAGGCAGATATCCACCTTTCCTTATCAGTTCCTCAAATTGAGAAGAATTTTTTTTATTTGTATGTAAAATATTAGCTATTTCTTTTGGTAAACGATTAATCATTGTCTCCATACACCCCTTTTTCATCATTTTAATGCTCTTTACCGGTAAAAACAAACACTAAGAAAAAGAGCCGTCATAAAGACAGCTCTAAGAGTAATCATTTACATTCAACGTTCTGATGCCTATTTTCTATAACTAGGCTTAATACACTTCTTCGGGACTCCTTTTCATTAGGCTTATCGTAAAGCCTAATACACCACCAAAGATGGCTGGAAGCACCCATCCTATTCCTACACTATATAATGGAAGGAAATCGGTGAAAAAATCGGAAATAGCATAAATTTTAACACCGGAAGCCATTAATCCATCCAAAATACTGATGATGGCTGTTAATAATAAACTCCCCAAGTATACCTCGGATTTTCCTTTGAAAAAGGAATGCAAGAATGTTAACACAATTAAAACGATGGCCAATGGATAAATCGCGGTTAACACAGGCACTGTAATCGAAATTAGTTTAGTCAGACCTACATTGGCAACAGCTGCGCTAAAAACTGAAAAAATAACAACAAATGACTTATACGATACAGCAGGAATTACTTTATTGAAATAGGAAGAACAAGCTGTTATCAAGCCTATACTAGTAGTTAAACAAGCTGCGATTACTATTAACCCTAACAGTACTGCACCTGCAGGACCAAAAAAATAATTCGAAGCTTGCGCTAGAACGTCTCCACCATTCCCTAAATAACCAAGTTTCTCCACACTAGTTGCTCCGACATAAGTTAAAGCAGTATAAACAATTACTAATAGAGAAGCTGCTATAAGGCCAGCTTTCATACAGAAACCTAAAACTTCTCTTCTTGAAGTAATTCCTTTATCTTTGATTGCATTAATGATAATAATACCAAATGCAAATGCAGCAAGCGTATCCATAGTTAAATATCCTTCTTTGAAGCCTTTGAAGAACGAATTATCTGAATAATCTGCAATAGGAGATTGGATTTCCCCCATTGGATTTGCAATTGCCACTACAATTAGTATCCCGATAAAAATCAATAATAGTGGAGTTAGAATTTTCCCGACAATATCCAACATTTTCGATGGGTTAATAGATAATAAACAGGCAAGTCCAAAGTATATGACCGTAAATACTAGCAAAGGTAAAAAGCCGACTCCATCTGGAAGAAAAGGTTTAATCCCTATTTCATAAGACACACTTCCCGTTCTTGGAAGAGCGAATAACGGCCCGAGCGATAAATATAGAACGGCTGTGAAAATAAAACCGAACATCGGGTGCGCTCTGCTTGCAAGCGACTGCACATCACTTTTACCTGAAAAACCAAATGCCAATATTGTGACAAATGGCAATCCAACACCTGTTATGATAAATCCTAAACTAGCAGACCATAAATTTGTCCCGGCCGATTGACCGAGCATAGCAGGGAATATTAAGTTTCCTGCACCAAAAAATAAAGCAAAAAGCATTAATCCTGTAACAATTACAAAAGAAAGTGGTGCTTTCTTTGACATTTTGAAGCCTCCAATATTTTGATTCTCTTAACGAAAGAAAAGAGATGTTGTCCATCTAATTTCGATTTAAAAGTGAAATAAACTACTGAATTGACTTATTCCGTAGTCATGTATCCACCTGAAACTTAAACACAACACCCCTTACTATAAAATGCACTGGAACGTTTGTCAAAAGTTATTACATTTATTATTCAGAAAAATCTTTCTTTTCCTGTTGCCTTTATTAAAATGAGAGATAACAAAACAAATTAGAAAGAAGGTTGAAGTATTGAAGACAGAAAAAGAAAAAATGGTGAACGGAGAACTATATATTGCGGCGGACCCAGAATTAGTAAAAGATAGAGAGAATGCACGAAGATTAACCCGACTATACAATCAGACAACGGAAACCGATGAGTGTAAAAGAATTGAACTTCTGAGGGAGCTTTTTGGTTTCAGTGGGAAAAAGATATACATTGAGCCCACTTTTCGTTGTGACTATGGGTATAACATTACTGTAGGGGAAAACTTTTATGCGAATTTTAATTGTGTCATCCTGGATACTTGCGAAGTCCGTATAGGAAGGGATTGTATGTTGGCTCCTGGGGTACATATCTATACAGCCACACATCCACTAGACCCATTCGAACGCAGTTCAGGTGTAGAATACGGAAAGCCCGTAACGATTGGAGACAATGTTTGGATTGGCGGCAGAGCCATCATCAATCCCGGAATTACAATAGGGAACACTGCTGTTGTTGCTTCGGGAGCTGTTGTAACAAAAGATGTCCCAGATTGTGCGGTTGTAGGTGGAAACCCTGCTAAGATCATCAAATATATAGAAGGAATAAAATAGCAGAGCACATTCACTTCTGAATGGCTCTGCCTCTATTTTTCTTATTAAATTGTTTTTAACGCTTGAGGAATCGGTGTATCCCCTGTTATTAAGTCAAAGGAACGGTTATACGTATTTTCTTCGATTAATGAGGAAAGAATTGTTTGAGCCACATCCTCCCGCGCAATCGTCCCTCTTTCCAGTTCCTCAGCAGCGGCTACATGGCCTGTGCCAGGTTCGTTCACAAGTCCACCCGGCCGGATGATGGTATACGTTAAACTGCTTTGTAACAATGCTCTATCCGCATAGTGTTTGGCCACATAATATGGTTTGATGGCTTCATTCCAGTTTTCCCTATTATTCGCCTGAAAGGCACTGACCATGATGAATCGGTTGATTCCTAGGTTTTCAGCTGCTTCAATCGTTTTAACAGCACCGTCTAAATCAATCAAAAGCGTCTGATCCGCGCCTGTGCTGCCTCCCGATCCTGCCGTAAACACGATTGCATCGCACCCATTTGCCGCTTTCGCAATCTCATCCACTGATCCCGTTAAACTTACGATTACAGATTCGACTCCGATTTTCTCAAAGTGCTTCCTCTGTTCTTCTTTGCGAATCATTGCTCGTACACTATGTTCCTGGCTATCTTTTAGCAAATCAACCAGGTGTTTACCGATCTGCCCATTTGCCCCAACTACGAATACCTTCATAAAAGTCAGCTCCCATAATGGTTAGTTTACTTTCTATATTCAATTATTTCATGTACAAAGTTCATTATCAAACAATCAGCCCATCCTTCTATCCATTTGGGTCCGTTCATTTTGCATCGTCATATACTGGAAATAGTTTGCAATCACATTTATATATTTTATAATAATTAAAATAAGTGTTATTTATAACACAAAGGGGAGGTGTAAAGATGGCAATAAGACTTTTAATGCCACCTTCTGCAGCGTCTCATGCAAAGCCTAGTATTGGAGGCGATACTTTGCATGGGGTAAAATTAATCTAAACTAACATCGCCCAGCTTATCATTTCTATATATTTGGCTTTGCACCTTATTTTGTTCTAAAAAAAGAATAAGGGGCTGGCAGAAATGAAATATGTAAAAGCAACGACTGTTTTACCTGAAAAGCTGATTGTGGAAATTCAAAAGTATATACAAGGTGAAACGATATATATCCCTAAACTAGAAACGACTTATCAAAAGTGGGGAGCTAGTTCGGGATCAAGGAAATACATTGATGACAGAAATGCTTCTATTAAATATGCATTTAAAAAGGGGCATACAATTCATCAATTAGCCGAGGAACATTTTCTCTCCATAGAAACCATCAAAAAAATCGTTTATTCTAAATAGGTAAAAAAATTGTAGCGCTGACAATATTATCAGCGCTACTCATATGTCGAGTATGTTTCTTAGTCGTTCTCTACCTTTCAATGTTGATGCAAATTCTGTAAAGTAATTAGAAACGGTACCAAGTTTAAATGGTATCGTAGCAACATGAACAGGGGTGGAAAAATGGAACCTTTTATCAGAAGTGAGCAATATAACTTTATTAAGTCTCAAACTCAGATTCTCATAAATGGACACGCGACTGCGAATGATAGGGATGTTATTCATACCCTGAAAACAGTCGCGAAAGAAAGAGTGTTAAGCTTATTCAATGAATTGAGTGAGGAGCAAAGGCAAGTATTAGACCCAATTGATACCATCAAAGAGCCTGCACAAGCTGAAGTGTTTCTATTGAAGGTAAAGCCATTTGTGATTCCTTTTAAAGAAGTGACTGAAAAAACGATCAAAAAGCTATTTCCTAAAGCGAAGAAGTTAAAGAACCCTATGTTAGAGAACTTAGACTTGAGAGAGATTTCATATTTGGGATGGGATGATATCGGCTCCGGAAAAAAATTCATCATAGCACCTCATCACAATAAGCTATTGGGGTTGCATGGGACAATTAAACCTTCTAACAAAAAAGGTATCTGTGCCATATGCAGTCGCTTTGAAGAATTAGGAATGTTTATGTCCGAAACAAAAGGAACAGTACAAGGTACATTCATTAAAAAAGGTAATTATATTTGCTTGGATAGCTTAAAATGCAATCAAAACATCACCACATTGGATAAATTAAATGATTTTATCGCGCGAATAAAGTAGATATGGTACCCGAATAAAAAAGCAATCCTTCATTATGGAAGAATTGCTTTTTGTGTTTTAATTTTAGTTATAGTATAGGATCAAACTTAGAAAAAGTGGAATCGTATTTTATGAATTTCTAGTATACTTCAGTGGCAGTAATTCAATAATTTTTGTTTTAACTGTTACTCCATTTACATCTAATATGACAAAACAGTCTTCCGCATAGTCTGAGATTAATTCACGACACATTCCACAAGGACTGACAACTTTTAAAGCTCTATCCACTTCATCAGCATATGGATGCTTTACTGCCACAATTGTATCAAATTCTTTTTCTCCGTCCGATATTGCCTTTCCAATTGCAATAGCTTCTGCACATACTGTTACACGGCCAATATATGCTTCAATATGTACGGCAGCAACTATTTTCCCTGTCTTTGTTTTCAATGCAGCACCCACATGATGCTTATTTTCTTCGTAAAGTTCTGTAATTTTAGCACTTGCAGCAGCAATTAAATGATAATCGGATTCATTTAATGGATAGGTTTTCATGATGATATGCCCCCCTTCTCTTTTACTTCAAATATTTCATTTAGTTGACTTGTTGTATACGATTTTTTTTCTACTTTCATTGGATGCATAAGGTAACGAATTTGATGACCTTCTTATTTAGCTTGTTTCTTCGCTTGTTTAACAAATTGTGTTCGATTTACTATCAACTCTTTACTTTTTTCAACGCTTCTAAAGCCAATAAGCGAAAATAGGAAGCGGCTGGGAAAAGTGCCGTTTCATCTACTATAAACTTCGGATGATGCAGGTCATATGGACCGCCTGAACCTAACATTACGAAAGCACCTGGTATTTTTTCTTGGTAAAAAGCGAAATCTTCACCTATTGAGCTAGCTTCTAGCGTTTTTGTCGTGTAGCCTGCTGAGTCTCCAACCTGAAGCATCAAATCTGCCCATTCTGGCGTATTATCAACTGATGGGGGACCTGGATGCCAAGATAATTCAACTTTCGCATTGAATGTTTCACTTATACCATGTAAGACTTGTTTCATACGTTTATGTATAAACTCTCGTTGGATTTTACTGAAGGTGCGTACGGTCCCTTCTAAATATGCACTATCAGGGATAACATTCCACGTTGATCCACTATGAATTTGAGTGATGCTCAAAACGGCGGTCTCTTTTGGTGCCACATTTCGGCTGATGATGGTTTGCAGCGTTGAGATAATTTGTCCTGCTATGATAATCGGATCATTCCCCTCTTCCGGTTTGGCCGCATGTGAGCCAGTTGCTTTAACATGCACTTCAAAGCGATCGACTCCCGCTGTCAATGCACCATGTTTTGTTCCTAACTCCCCAACTTTCAACGTTGGATCATTATGAAGACCAAAAATCACATCCACATCATCCAACACACCGGTCTCCATTAAAGCACTTGCACCGTGTCCCGTTTCCTCTGCAGGCTGAAATATCAAACGAATCGTTCCGGCCATATCTCTTTCTTCTTTTTTTAATAAAAAAGCAGTACCCAAAATGACAGAGGTGTGAAAATCGTGACCACATGCATGCATCACGCCGACGTGCTTTGAAGGGAAGCTCACCTCAGATTGCTCCAAAATCGGTAAAGCATCAATATCGGAGCGAAGTGCTATCGTAGGTCCAGGCTTGCTTCCTTTTATCTCAGCTACCACACCCGTTTTCAATGGAAAATTAATTATCTTAATATCCTGAGATTGAAGTGCTTCTTTAATTTTCCTAGTCGTTTCAAATTCTTCGTTTGATAATTCAGGTGTCATATGAAGATCACGCCTGAATTTCAATAGATAAATCTCTAATTCTACATTGCTTATAGTCAACGGTTATCCATCTCCTCAAAAATACGATTAAAAGTTTTCCACATTCATTCTCATGAAAAAATTAAAGAACGAAACTAATATCCAAGGAATATCAATTGAAGCAGCTATCGCTTGTTGAAAAACGTGTAAAGTATGAGTTCTAATTTATGTAGCATGGTAAGCATCTGATGGAATGAAGTCAATCATATCCCAGAAATGAAAAGTGTTTATTTTGAATATTTTCCATTGACAATTTATTATACAAAATGCTACCATTTGAAGTAATTTACTATATTAACGTATCAATACAAAAAAGTATTTAATTTAAATAGTAGTAAAAAAGTAAAGACATTACATACACTTTGGGCGGAAGAAACCCTCTTCTAATTGGAAGCGGGTTTTATTTTAGCAATAATTCAGAGTAAACCAGTAAGGATATTTATATTATAAATCCCCTGCGTTTAAAAGTGAAGACACAAAGGAGTAATTGACATATGAAAAAGAAAAAAGTAAAACTAGGTGTATTTTTGGCTGGAACAGGACATCACGTTGCTTCTTGGAGACATCCAAACGCCAATCCGAAAGCTAATATGAACATCGATTATTTTAAGGGGTTAGCGCAGACTGCCGAAAAAGGATTATTTGATTTATTATTTTTGGCAGATAGTTTGTCAGTTGCAAAGGACTCGCACCCTAATATTCTGACACGCTTTGAGCCATTGACCCTGTTATCTTATCTAGCCTCGGCGACTTCCAATATTGGTTTGGTTTCAACAGCCTCCACCACCTACGAAGAACCCTTTAATGTTGCTAGAAGATTCGCTTCTTTAGACCATATTACCTCGGGCCGTGCTGGCTGGAACGTAGTCACAACGTCCCTTGCCTCTACAGCAGCAAATTTTAATAAATCAGAACATCTAGAACATAGTCTACGTTATAAAAGAGCTACTGAATTTGTTGAAGTTACCAAGAAATTGTGGGACTCATGGGAAGACGATACGTTGATTATTGATAAAGAAACAGGTCAATTTATTGATGAAAGCAAGTTTCATGAAATCAATCATCAAGGTGAGTTCTTCACTGTAAAAGGACCATTAAATGTTTCTCGCTCTCCTCAAGGGCATCCGGTTATCGTACAAGCAGGCTCTTCTGGCGATGGGCAATTGCTTGCAGCAAAGCACGCAGAGATTGTCTTTACTGCGCAGGAGAACAAGGAAGACGCGATTTCATTTTACAATGAGTTAAAAAGTCATTTGGCCGCTTTTAATCGGGAGAAAAGCTGCTTGAGTATTATGCCAGGATTGTTCCCGATTGTGGGACAGACTGAGAAGGAAGCCCAAGAGAAGTATGAGGCATTACAGGAGTTAATTATTCCCGAAATAGGGTTGGCTATTATGGGAAGGTATTTTGGAAATGTGGATTTTTCGAGTATCCCTTTGGATACACCGTTTGCTGATATTTCATTGCCTGATAATGTAGATAGTATCCAAAGTAAATATGATTTGATCGTTAAACGAGCGACCAATGAAAATTTAACATTACGTCAGACATATCAATGGGTTGCAGGATCACGTGGACATCATATCGCAATTGGAACACCAACGCAGATTGCGGATAAGATTGAAGATTGGGTGAATGAAAATGCAGCTGACGGCTTTAATATTATGCCAGCCCTATTACCTGATTCTTTAACAGATTTTGTTGAACTTGTTGTCCCTGAACTGCAATCAAAAGGAATTTTCCGTACGAAATATGAAAGTAACACATTACGAGGGAATCTTGGCCTGGATAAACCGGTCAATCAATATTCTCATAACTTTTAAACTTCTTACACCTGGATGATGGTTCGCAAAGACAGAGCCACCCCACCGAAGATGAAATTACTAGAGTATAGGAGGTACGAGATGAGTCAAATATTTCGTGAAGTACAAGTAGAAGATGTGGATAAATTTCTTCGTTTAACATTAGATGCTTATGCGAGTATTCGAGAATTGGATATTCACTTCTCTGCGGCAACAGCCACAAGAGAGGAAGCGATTAAACACATAACCGAAAATAAGGTATATGTTCTGGAAGAAAATGGGACATTCATTTCCACCGTATCGATTCGGTTACCATGGGGCCCAAATCCTGGCCCGCTCGTATTGCCACACATAGGCTGGTTCGCTACAAACCCTGCATATAAGCGTCAAGGCATAGGGAAAAAAGTTCTGTCATGGCTCGAAGAAGAAATTTTGAAGAAGCAACTGAGAGCCCCCGCGGTTACACTCGGAACCGCGGATAATCATCCATGGCTAAAAGAAATGTACGAAAAAAGTGGATTTGAAGAGATAGGTCAAAAAGATTTAGGCAAAGGTCATCTCACGATATATTTGAGGAAAATATTGCAACCGGAACAATATCAAGCTTGGACTGCAAAACATAATCAAACTATTTAATAATTAGGAGGAAAACAACGATGAAAAAAATCCTTTCCCTTGGACTCTCTTTACTTTTCATAGTAGTACTTGCAGCATGTGGCAATTCAAAACAAGAGGATACGGCAAAAGATTCCTTGCAAAAAACAATCAAAGTGGGGTCAACTGGCCAAAGCTATCCAAATGGTTATCAAGAGGATGGTAAATTAATTGGTTTTGACGTAGAAGTTACAGAACGCATCGCTAAGGATTTAGGATACAAGGTAGAGTGGGTCACTTCTGATTTCAGTGGGATAATGGGGCAATTGGGATCAGGTAAATTAGACACCGTTGCGAATGCGGTTGCTATAACACCAGAACGCCAAGAGCAATTTAATTTTACAGAGCCATATAGTTATTATGGTGCACAAATTGTATCAAGCACAAAAAACAATGATATTAAAAGTTTGGCTGATCTTAAAGGCAAAACCGTTTCCGGTGTGTTGGGGTCTAATAACGTTGCGAACCTAGAAAAATATGATAAAAACGGCGATATCAAAATACGAACCTATGAAACTCGGGATGGCGCAATGCAAGATGCCATTAACAACCGTGTTGATGGATATATCAATTCCCGCCCAATCCTAGTTGCAGAAATAAAGAAAAATGATCTTCCGTTAAAACTAGTCGGTGATCCAGTTGCCTATGAAAATGTAGGATATCCATTTCCCAAGACAGAAAAGGGAAAAAAATTAAATGAAGAATTCACGACAGAAATAAAAAAACTTAAAGAAGATGGTACATTAGCGAAGCTATCCAATAAATATTTTGGTGAAGATATCACCACGAATTCCGGCGAATAACATAGCGGAGGTTTTAAAGCATTATGAATTTTGATTTACAATATATGTTGGAAATTTCCCTACAAATCGCAAAATTTATTCCGATCACTCTAGTTTTAGCCATCATTTCGATGGTTTTAGCCATTATTATCGGACTTGTAGTAGCCTTAATAAGAAATAGTACTATTTTTGGAATCACCCATTTGGCAGGCTTATATATCTCTTTATTTCGAGGGATGCCAACATTGGTGCTTTTATTCATCATTTACTACGGTTTACCACAGTTATTCCCGTCGTTGTCAACGATGGAAGCAATCACGGCGGCGATCATTGGATTTAGTTTGAAAGAATCCTCCTATTTAGCAGAAATTTTCCGAGCTGGATTGAATTCCGTGGACAAAGGGCAGATGGAAGCGGGCCTTGCAACTGGCATGAAACGAGTGCAGATTTACTCGCGAATCATTTTACCACAGGCTGCTTTAAATGCATTGCCAGCAACAGGAAATACATTTATATCTTTGATTAAAGAAACGTCCCTTGCCTTTACATTAGGAATCACGGAACTATTTGCAGAGGGAAAAATGATTGCATCCGCTAACATGCGCTTTTTCGAGACGTATTTGGTGGTTGGCTTGATTTACTGGCTATTGGTTATTCTTTATTCTTGGATACAAAAATATCTGGAGATTTGGCTCAGCAAACCACTTAGAAGGTGATCATATGATAAAAGTAAGAAACTTAACCAAACATTTTGATGATAAACAAGTATTGAACGATATTAACTTGGATATAAAAACCGGGGAAGTTGTCGCCATTATTGGTCCTTCGGGTTCTGGAAAATCAACGTTATTACGCTGTCTGAACTTGTTGGAAAAGCCCAACAGCGGCACCATAGAAATCAAGGATGTAAAATTGGATACCCAAAAATATAAAGAGAGAGACGCGTATCAATTAAGACAGCAAACAGCGATGGTATTCCAACACTATAACCTATTTAAAAATAAAACGGCCTTAAAAAACGTGATTGAAGCGTTGCTTGTCAGCAAAAAGATGAAAAAAGAGGAAGCCATTCAAATCGGCGAGGATTTATTGAAACGGGTTGGCTTAGAAAAACAGGCAAAACAATACCCCGCTACCTTATCTGGTGGACAACAGCAGCGTGTTAGCATCGCTAGAGCTTTAGCTGTAAAGCCACATGCCATTTTATTTGATGAACCTACCTCCGCTCTTGACCCTGAATTGGTTAATGAGGTTTTGCAAGTAATACGGGAGTTGGCAAAAGAAGATACCACTATGGTGATTGTGACGCACGAAATGCAATTTGCGAAGGAAGTCGCGGACCATGTCATTTTCATGGCTGATGGACATATTATCGAACAAGGCACCCCAGAACAAGTAATTGACCATTCTCTTAATCCGAGAACGCAGCGTTTTTTACGGCAAATGGGAGATGAATCAGACGGAGCAGCCAGGTAAAAAAGGAAGTGGTGTGGATGAACACGGAAATGTTAGAAGAAGCGATCTATTATTCTAATCCTTTGGAAAATGAGTTGGTAAAAAATGCTGCCATCGAAGGAATGCTTGATTATCTAGCTGTTTCCTATCAAACAAAATCTGAGAAAGAGATTACGATTTTAAAACAAATCATTTTGGATGAAGGCGGAAATGGAAAGAGTTACTTGATTGGAAGTAACATTCAAGCAACAAGGGCCCAAGCAGCACTCTTCAATGGCTTTCAAGCTCATTTACTAGATTATGATGATGTACATTCAGATGTAAGAGGCCATCCAAGCGCAGTCATTTTGTCTGCTTTGTTAGCGGTGGGAGAACCAGAAATGCCCGGGAATCGTTTTTTAGCTGCCTATGTGATTGGTGTGGAGATTATGGCTCGGTTTGGCGAAGCTATGAACCCCTATCATTATACAAAAGGTTGGCATAATACAGCTACACTAGGCGTGATAGCTGCTGCTGGGGCGATTGCATACTTACGGGAATATCCTCCACGTTTAATAGCTGAAACGATGAGTCTGGCCGCTACGCAATCGGCGGGTCTTCGGCTTCAGTTTGGTACTGTGGTAAAGCCACTCCATGTAGGAATTGCTGCTAAAAACGCTGTGGATTCAGCGGATTGGATTCGTGCGGGATTACATAGCAACCCAGACTTCTTAAATGGAAAGAACGGTTTCTTTGAGGTATATGCGGATAATGGAGTTCCCGATTTGACAGTAAATTGGGGAAAGACATGGCGTATCGTTACACCAGGGTTATGGTTTAAACAGTACCCTTTTTGTTCTGCTGCTGCACATGGCGTGGAAGCAGCTGTTTTTTTACAAAAGAAGTACGATTTGTCGGATGAAGATATTCAATCGGTGAGTGTTTGCTTTCCTCCAAATGGTGATTCCGCTTTGATACATCGTAACCCCGCGACTGGTGAAGAAGGCAGATTTTCGATCGAGTATATAGTATGGCTCGCGCTCTCAGGCAAACCGCTGACCTTTTCATCTTTTGAATCGAAACCTATTCCCTCTACATGGAGAAAATCTTTTCAGAAAGTAACTAGAGAGATAGATGTAACGACCAAGCCTTCAAAGACAGCACTCCCAGTGGGACGATTTACAATTGTGAACGTGACCACAACAAGTGGGGATGTGCTTTCGAAACGAACCGATACACCTAAAGGAAGTCCTGGGAATCCTTTAACTAAATCCCAACTAAAAGAGAAATTGCTTCAAGCCGTAGGAGATGACGTAAAGACAGAAAAAATAATTGCATCTGTCCATGCACTAACTCACACAGAACTTGGTGTTTTTCAAGAAGCAACTACAGAAGCTGAATGATAGTATTTTAGGCGGACAGTGTTTATATACTGTTCGCCTATTTTGTATACCTAGCAATATTGGCTGCTCATTAATCCTAAGTGAATTTACTCGTGAGTTTTACTGATTTACTCGTGAGTTTTGTTCCTTTACTCGTGAATTTTACTGATTTACTCGTGAGTTTCACTAATTTACTCGTGAATTCACCAGCCAACAAAAAAAGAAGCGCCATAATCGTTTTTATGGCACTTCTTTTTTCTGTTTAAGGTAATACCGACGAACCCATCAAGTAGCGGTCTACTTCCCTTGCTACTTCACGGCCTTCATTGATGGCCCAAACAATTAGGCTTTGCCCTCTTCTTGCGTCTCCAGCAGCAAAAACACCTTCTACATTCGTTCTGTATTCGCCATAGACAGCATCAATTTTTTGATTGACGGTTTCTACACCAAATTGAGATAAAAGCGGCTGTTCTGTTCCTTCAAATCCGATTGCGATGAATACAAATTGTGCAGGCCATACTTTTTCCGTTCCCGGGATTTCTTTAAAAATGTATACTCCATCTTCCCCTTTAATTTTTTCCATTGAAATCGTATGCAGTTCTTTTACGTTGCCATTTTCATCGGCGACGATTCTTTTAGTTTGGATTGAATATTGGCGCGGATCTGCACCAAATTTCGCTTCCGCTTCTTCATACGCATATTCAAGTGAAAATACATTCGGGTAGGCTGGCCACATATTATCGGAAGTCCGAGCTGTCGGCAGGATAGGATGCTTCCCGAACTGTACGACACTCTTACATTCTTGGCGAAGAGCAGTAGCAACACAGTCAGCGCCTGTGTCTCCTCCACCAATTACAATGACATCTTTACCTTTTGTATTTAAAAATTGACCATCTTCAAAGTTGGAATCCAACAAGCTTTTAGTCGAAGTCGTTAGGTAATCCATCGCTAAGTGAATGCCTTTTGCTTCGCGCCCTTCAATTACTAAGTCACGTTGCTTTTGAGCACCTGTACATAGGATAACTGCATCATATTGATTTTGCAGTTCTTCTGATGAAATGTCTTTTCCAATTTCCGTATTCGTGACGAAATCGATACCTTCCTGGTTCAATAATTTGATTCGACGCGCAACGACATCTTTTTCAAGCTTCATGTTCGGAATGCCGTATGTTAATAGCCCGCCTGCACGGTCTGAACGCTCATAAACCGTGACCGAATGACCTGCTTGATTTAACTGATCAGCACTTGCTAATCCAGCAGGGCCTGAACCGATGATAGCAATTTTCTTTCCGGTCCTATATTCGGGGATTCGAGGTGTGATCCAGCCATTTTCAAACCCTTTATCGATTATAGTACGTTCGATGTTTTTGATGGCAACCGCAGGATCATTAATCGCAACCGTACAAGACCCTTCACAAGGGGCCGGACAAACGCGGCCCGTGAACTCAGGGAAATTATTCGTTTTCGTTAAACGGTCTAATGCTTCTTTCCATCTACCGCGGTAAACCAAATCATTCCACTCTGGAATCAGATTATGAATCGGGCAGCCCGTTGTGACTCGGTTCAATTCCATGCCCATATGGCAGAAAGGGGTGGCGCAGTCCATACACCGCGCTCCCTGTGTACTTAACTTTTCATCAGAGAAAGGAGCTGTATACTCTCTCCAGTCGCTTAAACGAGTGAGAGGATTCCGGTCTTTTGGCTTTTCTCGCGGATAATCCATAAATCCTGTTGCTTTTCCCATCTTTCTCTCCCCTTCCTTACTGCATCACAGCTTGTTTTGTGGTTTTTTTATCTTGAACGGCATTTGCTTGAAATGCACTCATAACCGCTTCTTCGTCCGTTAGACCTGCATGCTTTTGCTCTTCGATACTTTTCATCATCCGTTTGTAATCTTTTGGAATGACTTTTACAAATTTCTTAACGAAATCGTCCCAATTCTCCAGTACATAAGAAGCTTTGGCGCTCTCTGTATAATGTAGATGGCTATGGAGCATTTCTTTTACTTCGTTCACATCATTTATATCCTCAAGTGTCTCGAATTCTATCATTTCTACATTGCATAATGCCTTAAATTCTTCTGCATTATCTGCAAGTACATAAGCGATACCGCCTGACATACCTGCAGCAAAGTTTTTGCCGACATCCCCTAGAATTACCACTCGCCCGCCTGTCATATACTCACAGCCGTGGTCGCCGATTCCTTCAACAACAACATTGACACCGCTGTTCCTAACCGCAAAGCGTTCTCCAGCACGTCCATTAATGTATGCTTCGCCGCTTGTTGCGCCATATAAGGCGATATTTCCGGCAATGACATTATCTCCTGCCTCAATCTGATTACCAGTTGGTGCCGTGACAATGATTTTACCGCCGGATAAACCTTTCCCAACATAGTCATTGACATCGCCTGTTAAATACATCGACATGCCTTTGGGAATGAATGCACCAAAACTTTGGCCTGCTGATCCTGTAAAACGGAGTGTAATCGTATCTTCAGGCAACCCTTCTTCTCCATAACGTTTGGATACCTCACTACCGACAATCGTTCCGACTACACGGTTCACGTTCGTAATCGGGAAGCTAACATCCACTTGGGTTTGATCATCTAAAGCAGGTTGCACAACCGGTAAGATCTCCCGAATATCTAAGGATTCTTCAATTTTATGATTTTGAGGACGTTGGAAAGTACGAATGCCCTCTGGTTGGAAAAGAAGTGTCGTTAAGTCCAGATGTTTAGCTTTCCAATGCTTTTGAGCGCGTTCACTCACTTGTAAAACATCGGTGCGGCCAACCATTTCCTCCAATGTTCTAAAACCAAGCTCAGCCATTGTTTCACGAACTTCCTCAGCGATGAAGCGCATGAAATTTACTACATGATCCGGATCTCCTGCAAATTTACTGCGGAGCTCAGGATTTTGCGTGGCAACTCCGACCGGACATGTATCCAAATGGCAAGCACGCATCATTACACATCCAAGGACAACAAGTGGTGCAGTTGCAAAACCAAACTCTTCCGCCCCAAGGATCGCTGCCATAACTACATCGCGTCCCGTCATTAACTTTCCATCTGTCTCAAGGACTACACGACTACGAAGGCCGTTCAGCATCAACGTTTGGTGTGCTTCTGCAAGGCCTAGCTCCCAAGGAAGACCTGTATGTTTAATACTCGTTTTAGGCGAAGCACCTGTACCGCCGTCATATCCACTGATAACAATAACATCCGCAGCACCCTTGGCCACACCTGCTGCGATCGTGCCAACACCTGCTTTAGAAACAAGCTTGACGCTGATCCGTGCATCGCGATTTGCATTTTTCAAATCATGAATTAACTGTGCCAAATCTTCAATCGAGTAGATATCATGATGTGGTGGTGGTGAAATCAGACCAACACCCGGTGTAGAGCCACGAACTTCAGCAACCCACGGATAGACTTTGTTCCCCGGCAGCTGACCACCTTCACCTGGTTTCGCACCTTGCGCCATTTTAATTTGAAGCTCATCTGCATTGACAAGGTAATGACTTTTCACACCAAAACGCCCAGATGCAATTTGCTTAATCCCACTGCGGCGGTTATCACCGTTTTCATCCAATTGATAACGGCTTGGATGTTCTCCGCCTTCACCACTATTGCTTTTTCCGCCTAAACGGTTCATCGCAATCGCTAATGTTTCATGTGCTTCCTGACTCAAAGAGCCAAATGACATCGCCCCTGTTTTAAATCGGCTGACGATGGATTCTACGGATTCCACTTCATCTATAGAGATACTTTGGCGCTTCTGATCGAATGAGAATAAATTACGTAAAAACCCGAGTCTCTCTTCATTCGCCAAGTTTGAATATTGTTTAAATAAACTGTAGTCACCTTTTCGGCAAGCCCATTGAAGTGTATGAATCGTTTTGGGGTTGAAAGCATGATGTTCCCCTGTTTTTCTCCACTGAAAGTCACTTCCGCTTTCAAGCGTCTGATCATAAGAATCTGCTGCAGCATTTTGGTGACGAATTAACGCTTCTTCTGCGATAGTTTCTAGCTCAATCCCGCTAAGCTGTGAAGCCGTACCACTGAAATAACGTTCAATCACGTCTGCACTGATTCCTACCGCTTCGAAAATTTGAGCTCCGCGATAACTTTGAATCGTTGAAATACCCATTTTCGACATCACTTTTACGATGCCTTCTGTTAAGGAGCGAACGTATTTGTTTACCGTTTCTTCGTAGCTGATGGATAAACTGCCTTCTGATACAGCCTGCTTGTATGTTTCAAAGGCAAGATACGGATAAATGGCATCTACCCCATACCCGATAAGTGCCGCAAAGTGATGCACTTCCCTTGTTTCTCCTGTTTCAACGATAATGCTCACTTTCGTACGATTTCCATGACGAATAAGCTCTTGATGAAGGGCGCTTGCAGCCAATAAGGAAGGTATAGCAGCCTTTTCTTTGCTCATATTTTTGTCAGACAAAATTAAGAGACTAACGCCTTCAGCAATCGCTTGTTCCGCTTCACGGCAGATTCGATCCAGTTCGCTCTCTAAATCTTCTGAAAATAGAGTTTGAATGACCTTGCTTTTGAATTCCGGATATACAATTTCTTTTAGCTGCTTCATCTGACCTGGCGTCAAAACAGGTGAATCCAATTGAATCCGGCGGCTGTTTGTTTCATTTGGATTCAGAAGATCTCCTTCCGCACCTAAGAAAGTCATCGTTGACGTGACAATTTGCTCACGAAGCGAATCGATTGGCGGATTGGTTACCTGTGCAAAGGATTGCTTGAAATAGTTGAATAACGATTGCGGACGGTCAGATAAGACCGCAAGCGGGATGTCATTCCCCATGGAACCTAATGGATCTTTACCTTCCTTAATAACCGGCAGTAGATATTTTTGAACATCTTCATACGTATAGCCAAACGCTTTTTGTCGGAAAAGTAAATCAGACAACAGTTCCTCTTCAACCACTTGTTCCTCGTTATTTAATTGAACAAGCTGCTCGTCCAGCCATTGCTGGTAGGGATATTCCTGCGCCATTTCGGATTTGATTTCTTCATCTGAAATAATGCGGCCTTCCTCTAAATCTAGTAAAAGCATTCTACCTGGGCTTAAACGATCTTTATATAATACATTCTCCGGCTCCACATCGATCACGCCGACTTCAGAGGAGAAAATAATGTAATCATCTTTGGTCACATAATATCGTGCTGGTCTTAAACCATTACGATCTAAAATGGCTCCAATTTGTTTCCCGTTCGTAAAGGAAATCGCCGTTGGACCATCCCACGGTTCCATCAGCATGCTATGATATTCGTAAAAAGCCTTCTTTTCCTTCGTCATATGTGGGTTTTCTGTCCATGGTTCAGGAATAAGCATCATGGCTGCATGCGCCGGTTTACGACCTGCAAGTACGAAGAACTCAAGTGCATTATCAAGAATCGAAGAATCACTTCCATCTATATCTAATATAGGAAGGACCTTTTGCAAATCATCTCCAAATGCTTCTGAAACAAACTGCTGTTCACGCGCTTTCATCCAGTTTACATTTCCTCTAAGCGTATTGATTTCACCATTATGAATCAGGTAACGGTTTGGATGTGCCCGTTCCCAACTTGGAAATGTATTTGTACTGAAGCGGGAATGTACTAAAGCAAAAGCCGACACAAAATCCTCTTGTTGAAGATCAAGATAAAAAGCATCTACCTGCTCTGGTGTCAACAATCCTTTGTACACAATCGTAGTACTTGAAAGACTAGCAAAATAAAAACGATTACCACGTTCACGAGCCCAGTTTTCAGCTTGTTTTCTAATAATGAATAGTTTACGTTCAAAAGCTAAATCGTCGGATATCTCCTCACTAGCCCCAATGAATACTTGGCGGATCGTCGGACATGTCTCCTTGCCGACCTCTCCGATTTTTGCTACATCGACGGGAACCGTTCTCCAGCCTAAAAGCGTTTGTCCCTCTTGTTCTATAAATGCATTTAGACGTGCTTCAATCTCATTACGTTCCAAATCATTGTTTGAGAAAAAGAGCATCCCCACACCATAGCGCCCTTTAGCTGGCAAATTCATTTCCGGGCATGCCAGTCTGAAGTATTTATCAGGAATTTGCACCATTAATCCTGCGCCATCTCCTGTAAGGGGATCGCTTCCTTGTCCTCCACGATGATCTAATTGACACAGCATCTTTAGTCCTTGTTTGACGATGTCATGTGTAGCAAGCCCTTTTAAATGAGCGTATAAACCGATCCCACATGCATCATGTTCAAATTCAGGATGGTAGAGACCTTGTGCCTTTGGTATTTGATTGTATGTCATATTAATCGCCCCCATCGTATTCTTATACCGTTATTTCACTTACATTTAATTCTAGGTTTTCAAATCAATATAAACAATATATAATTCTATTAAAATCTATCTCATATTGAGATGGATGAATGGAGGATGAATAAATGGAACTACGTCAGTTACGTTATTTTGTTGAAGTCGCTGAAAGAGAACATGTCTCTGAAGCCGCAGCGCACCTGCATATCGCACAATCAGCAATCAGCCGGCAGATCGCCAGACTAGAAGATGAACTTGGGGTCCTTTTATTTGAAAAAGCAGGCCGTAATATTCAGTTAACTCCTATTGGTAAAATATTCTTAACTCATGCAAAAACGGCAATAAAGGCAATAGAATATGCAAAAGATCAAATAGAAGAATTTTTAGACCCTGAACATGGAACAATTAAGATCGGCTTTCCTACAAGTCTCTCCACCCAATTATTACCTACCGTTATTTCCGCATTTAAAGATGAGCAGCCTAATATCGGGTTCCACTTAAGACAGGGTTCGTATTCCGCATTAAAGGAAGCTGTCAAAAACCGCGAAATCGGATTAGCCTTTCTTGGCCCAGTTCCAACACAAGATCCAGATATCGAAGGCCATATTTTATTTACAGAAAACATTTCTGCTTTACTTCCCATCTCCCATCCATTAGCTGATAAGAAGAGTTTGCGACTTAGCGACTTACGAGACGTTCCATTCGTATTGTTTCCAAAAGGATATATTCTCCATAGCATTGCGATCGATGCATGCAAGCAGGCAGGATTCACACCGATCATTGCCTCAGAAGGTGAAGATATGGATTCCATAAAAGGACTCGTATCAGCTGGAATCGGAGTCAGCCTTCTACCTGACAGTACCTTTTATGAAGTAATTCCTAGACTAACTGTAAAAATCCCGATTGATACACCTGACGTCAAGCGGACAGTTGGTATCATCACACCTAAAAACAGGGATTTGGCTCCTTCCGAAAAAGTATTTTACCAGTTTGTCAAAAAGTTTTTCTCGATTCTAGAGCAGTACCAATAATTATTCCAGAATAATATAAATGAATGATACTTACTCAATGCATAGCTCTTGCATAGCCTATTTCCACTTCAATATTGAGAGTATATTGAAAATGGATTAAATATGTGATTGAAATGATGGAACTTTTGAAAAATCGCCCTTCTTCCAAAACTAGCAATTTCGTCAATTGGATTAATGTTCAGTAGATCAGTGTGATGGAAGATAGGAAATTTGAGGTAAAAAGACAGTTGGCCGAGGCACGCAGGAATTCAATCCTAAGTTGCCGAGACCACTGTCTTTTTCTTGTTCTGCCTTTATTTCGGAGTTTGATCAAGCTTGCCGTTGAAAAAACGGAAAGCTTTTCTCTATAAGTAATCTAAGCTAAAATGCAGGTCGATTTTGATCCTCTTTTTTCAAAAGACAACCTTACCAAGAGCCCACTTTACGAATAACGTATCAAGATTATTTGTTCAGGAGGAGTTTATATGAAACCCGCTCATTCACACCTTGCTTGGCACGAAACACTTGAACTTCATGAATTGGTCGCCGCCCAGTCCAATGCACTTATGAAATTGAAAAAAGCTTATCCAAAAGTAAAAGATCCCATTTTAAAAACGATTTACAAGCAAATGATTGATACACTAACTCAAAATATTATGGATTTGCTAAAATTTTATCCGTTGGCACCTAAAACAGAGAGGGATGATGAGGAGGAAGAACAAAGAGACAATATAGCAGCCACGGCTGCCGGAGATTTGCTAGGCTTGGCCAAATCATCTATCAACAATTATGCTACTGCCCTAACTGAAACGGCCACTCCTTCCCTTCGAAAAGTATTTAAAAAGCATTTAAATGGAGCTATTGATAACCATGCCAAAATTTTCAACTATCTATACGAAAGAAACCTATATCCTGCTTATGACTTTAATCAACTGCTTCAAAATGACGTGAATGTAGCTAATAAGGCTCTTTCCCAACAATTCTAAACACAAAAAAGGTAAGTGCACCGAATGGGTGTCCGCTTGCCTTTTTCTCACTTTCCGTTAAATTGCTGGGTCCAGTAGTTTCAATAGCAAACTATGGGACAGATTCGCTTCATTAATATGTTATAATATTAAATAATTGTTTATTATTGGATTACGAATTAAATTTTGGGGGAGAAAATAATAAAAAAAGTATTTCTATCAATCATGATATCCCTGCTCTCATTTTCTTTAGTTGCCTGTAAGAATGCTGAACCGAAATCTGAGACTTCTCTTTCTGTTTCTAAGTTGACTGAAAGAGAAAAGTCCATCCTTACGAATACAAGTGAACACTCCTTTCTTATCGATTTTGATGTTGATGATACATATAAGAAGATGTCCGTTTGGGTCGAAAAATATGAAGCTGGCAAACTTGTTGAAGATGAAATGGGCCTCATGACAACTGGGATTAAAGATAATGGTACGATCATCTTTACAACATCTAAAACGCCCGAAAAACAAAATCTATCGATGTTTAATATCAGTATTCAAAGTGATGATGGTGTGTCTACAGCTACTTATTTAGAAAAGATTGAAGAGAAAGATTCCATCGTAACCGGCAGTATTGAAACGATAAATATGCTGAAAACAAACAAGCTCGTATTAGCGAGTATTTGCTATTCAAGCGGACATGAAGGCATGCATTCTCTTTCTACGGATTTTTATAATGATATGGATAGTCACATAAACGAATTAAAAGATTACGATGTTGTCTATCTTCTGAGAAGTGAATTTACTAAATAAGCTTTTTAGATCTGAATCTAGGGGTATCTAAGATGTTCATTAGCCATGTTCTTTCATTCGTTCTCCCCTAAAGGTTAGGTTATTAACTTTAAGGGTTTTCGTATAGGTTATTTCTATTTCTATTGATTAAATTTACTTCTACCATACAGTTCGAGATTCTATCCTCCCTTATACAGAAAAAAAGACAGCATCCTCGGCTGTCTTTTTTTAATATCTAATAATTGTTATTCTTCAACTTCTATCGTAAATCTATAGGCAGTTTCAGCCATGAAAAAATTATTTTCATTTTTATTCTTAGTTGGGTCAGGTATTATAAAACTTGTAAATTCATATAGTCCTGGTTTATTTGGTGCTATGATGTGAAACGTTCCATATCCTAGTTTTGTTGGTTCATTTTTTAATAACAAATATGTTTTTTCATCCATATTAATTTGATTCCAGTCTAACATCGATAAAATCAAATAGTCTTCTACGTCTTGATATCCTCCTGCTCTATATGCAAGTTTTACTTTTTCCCCTTTTTTAACTTTCAATGAATATGGAGGAAACATCGCCTGATTATCACTTTTAAAATCATTATTTATCATTATTCCTTGAAATTGCACATCCATAATTTTCATTGGATTAGAAGGTTTTTGAATTAATGAAATTTTCCCTTCACCTTCATTGAGAACAAGCTCGTAATCTATTGTTACTCCAAATGTATTGGTCATAGCTTTTATAGTTTTAGCATTTTTTTCAGGAGAAGCATACACTCCTACTGTGATTTTATGTGATTTATTATCCTTTTTTATATCTTTTGTAAGATTCAAGGGGATATTAATGGATTTTAAACTTTCTAGTTGAAATGTATATGACGGATTGTACTCTTCTTCATCTCCAGCTTTAAACTTAATTTCCTCATAATCATAAAATACTTTTAAGATATATTGTCCAGTATTCCCTCTGTTATTGAATTCTATCTCCAATTTATCTTGTGGTGTTTCCATTGAAATTTGACCGTTGAGTTGGCTATCTTCTTCACTATTGGATTTTTTTAATTGTAATCCATAGCCCGCACCAAGTTCTATATCTTCCTTCGATAAATTGGATATTTCGTTGTCATTTTTTATAGATTTAGTAGCCAAATCTTTCTTGTCTTCTTTCAAGAATATAAAAATGATTGCTATTATAGCTAACAATAAAAGAGTGAATGCCACTATACTTTTATTATGTTTCTTAAACATGGCATTGTTCCTCCTATTAAAATATCGATTTTAATTTATAAAAAGTGCAGGGTCATTTGACTCTGCACTTTTTATCCAAAAATCAGTGTAGAATAATTGCTAAGTATTTTAGAATTTTATATTTGTAGTTCTAACCTGCCATGCCGATGTCTTAGTCTTCTTGATTTGATGACTGCCATGGAATTGTGCTTTTTCTGTTGACGCAACAAGTTTCGATGTACTTACTTTACTTGTATTACTTTGTTGTGCCCATCCAGTTGTAGAAGTGCTAGTTCCATTATTGTTAACGTCTACTTTAGCTCTAAGAGATGAAGCGGTGCCACTCTTTGCTGAAGTAGAAGCTACAGCACGGGGTTTTAGACCAATTGGGTTTGAACCTGAAAGTTTAGCATTTCCTACTGATGCACTTATTTCACCAGATGCTGAGTAAGTTGAGGATTCATCTAATATACTAATATTAGCCCCTTCTATTTCAGCCTCCGCTGCGCTGGCATTGATGCCAGATACTGATGTTAAGGTTAAACCTACTACTAATGTTGCTAATACTTTTTTCATTACGATACCTAATTTTCCATATTTTTATTACACTTCCATAATAATACATAAAATTCATTATCACAAAACAAATGTAATATTTTATAACATTTAATAAAAATATGTCATAATATAGACATAAAATAATAAATTTACGAAAATATTGTAATCTTATCAGATTTTGTGTAGCTGTGTCTTTTTAATGAAATGCACCCAAAATAAATGGGGTTAGCAATATATGGTACGGGCGAAGTAAGTTTGAGTGCGATCAAGGCAGAAAAATAACAGGATGTAAAATTCGTCAAGCACTGCGGGCACTAAATCCGCTTGGCCAATTAGCAATTGTAGGTGGTACGCCTGAGATGAATATTAATGTCCATGTAGAATTATCAATTGTTTATTCCTGAATTAGTTGAGTACTACAAGTACGGATTGTTCCCGTTTGATAAATTTGTTAAACCCTATGACTTCGATAAAATAAATGAGGCATTTGAAGATTCAAAAAAGGGGTAGCTATCAAGCCAATTGTTAAAATTAGCTTATATAAACGAAGGAATTTAGCCTGTTATCTTTTATAACGCTTAATAAGGGCTTACTCAAATAAACAGTAACGCCGCCTAAACAAAAAACAGCCGTTTAACATAAATGTTAAACGGCTATACTTTTTATTTTTTATGCTTCTTAACCGTTACTTTTTCTTCTTAACCGTTACTTTTGCTGCTTTACTTGTATTGCCAGCTTTATCTTTTGCTGAGACATATAATACAGAACCTGCTTTTTTCTTGCTGATTTTAACAGAGAATTTCCCATTTTTATCAGCTTTAGCTGTGCCGATATTTTTATCTTGGTACTTCACCGTAACAGTTGAACCGATTTCCGCTTTACCAGTTACGGTGGTGGATTTATCGTTTACTTCATTCACTTTAGGTGCACTTGGAGCTGTTTTATCTTTAACCGTTACTTTTGCTGCTTTCCCTGTATTGCCAGCTTTATCTTTTGCTGAGACGTATAATACAGAACTTGCTTTTTTCTTGCTAATTTTAATAGAGAATTTTCCATTTTTATCAGCTTTAGCTGTGCCGATATTTTTATTTTGGTACTTCACCGTAACAGTCGAACCGATTTCCGCTTTACCAGTTACGTTGGTGGATTTGTCGTTTACTTCGTTCACTTTCGGTGCACTTGGAGCTGTTTTATCAATTACAGTCACGGTTGCTGCTTTACTTTCACGCTTTGCCAAGTCTGTAGCTGTGATTGAAAGCTTAGTCCCCGCTATTTGTTTGCTGATTTTTACTTTAAAATTCCCCTTGCTATCCGTGTTTCCTGAACCAATTACTTTTTTTGCATTATTTTTGATCGTGATTTTCATGTCGGCTTGCGATTGACCAGTTACATACGTATCTTTGTCACTGACAGCCTTAACAGTTGGCTTATTAGGTGTTTCACCCTTCTTCACAAACACTTTGATTGAAGAGACTGCTAGTTTGGAAGAATCAGATATATTCACAGTAAGAAGTTGACTTGCTTTTTGGACTGGAATCTTAATACTGAACGTTCCATTGGCTGCAGTTGTCGTTTTACCAAGCGTTTGCTTTCCATTTTTCACTTCGATTGTCGAACCTTTTTTTGCTGATCCTGCAATTTTTGTTTGCGTATCAATTAATGGATTAACTTTAGCTTGTAAATCCACTGTACTAAGTGCACTATAAGCATTCAGTCTTCCAAATCCCGATACGATATCTTTTCCAATAGGTAATTCTTCTACTGGATATTGGATTTCACCTTCCTCAGGTTGGTAGTCCTCATACGGATCTACATTATCTTCTTCTTCAAAAGCAACATATTCGGATGTCTCGTGAAGAATTTCTCTTACATCATTTAATTTCAAACCAGGATTCCCGGATAATAACAAGGCAGTAGTTGCAGCAACATGAGGAGCTGCCATTGATGTACCATCCATGTAGGTAACATTCCCATTCGGTACAAGGCTTGGAATGCCTGTCCCTGGAGCAACCATGTCTAATTTCGCGCCATAATTAGAATAATCCGATACTAAATCAAGGGCATTGGTTGCACCGACGGAAATGACATATTTAGAAGATGCAGGGTAAGAAAGACCTTCCATCCCATCATTACCGCTTGCTACGACAACCATTACATTTTTGGCAGCAGCATCTTTCAAAGCATGTTCAATTGTTCTGCTGTATTCTCCACCTAAGCTAAGATTTATCACCTTGGCGCCATGGTCCACAGCATATTTAATGCCTAATGCAATTTTCTCCATGTCTCCATATCCTGAAGAATCGAGAACCTTCACAGGCATGATTTTAGCTACTGGATTAATTCCTTGCATGGAATACCCATTATCAGCTTTGGCAGCGATAATCCCAGAAACATGGGTACCGTGACCATTGTCATCAACGGCATTTCCTTTTTTATCAATGAAGTTCTTTCCTAAATCCATGCGAACTGTATCTTTCAAATCCGCCAGGGAATCATCAACACCTGTGTCAACAACTGCTACTAATGTATCCTTTAAATTACGTTTCTTAATAAGGTTTTGCAGTTTTTCGTTATCGATGTCTGCTCCCTTATAGCCCTCTTCTCCACCGGGGTTATTTAAAGACCATTGATACGGTGACTGAATATCGGCTGAAAGTGCTTTGTACGTTTTAACCGCTTCGATATATTCCACTTCTGGAAGTTTCTCAATATTCGATAGAGCTGCTGTGCTCATTTTAGCTTGATTCTTTAACTCAACAACGTACATATCATCATACAGAACCTCTTGTTTCTTAGGTGTCGATAATGTTGCATATCCTTTTCCTTGTACCTTGGATTGGACTGAACTTAAAGACTTCCCAGGTTTAAGTTTGACAATATATTTGTTCTTTGTATTCTTCGAAGTTGGAAGTTCAATTCCTACTTTGCTTGCGATATCGACGATTCTCTCACCTGCAAGCTTATCAAGGTTGATTTTCTTTGCAATGCTGTTCATTTCTTTTTTCAATCCAGCTGGAGCGACGTCTGCTGTCTTATTAAATAATGCTTTAATCGCTTCTTGCTGTTTGTTGCTAATGACTGCCGTACTGCTTACTCCATTTTCATTAAGATCCTCAATTAGAGGCTTAAGGACGACTAAATGATTATAGACAGCTTCTCTAGATGTTTTATTACTAGCCAAATGAAGAGCTAGGAATGGAGAGGCTTTATAGTATAAAGATGAAAGGCTACGTCCCTCAGATGACTTCGTGAGAACTTCGTCTCTAAACACGCGAAGTGTTTTCAACATAGATTCTCCCGTTTTCTTATCGGTTACGCTTACTTCAACTGGGCATGATTCGAGATCCATCTCTTCGTCCCCAGCGGATGGCGGTAGCGTTACAGAATGAGCATTGATAGAGTACTCAGCTTCATTTTTAGCTTCTGGTATAGGATTTCCCTCTTCATCCGTTTCACCAAAATATTCAACTTTAACATAATACGTGCCTTCCCAAGCATATGGGAAATCTACAACAGCCTTTTCATCAGGATAAGCAGAGGCCATGTAATTACTCTCATCTTGTTCTGCTTTTTCTTTATCTTGATAAACGGAAATATTCAAGATTTGCTCCGAATTGACTTCGAACTCAATATGGGAGAATTTTTGTATTTCTTCTGCTGTCGGTTTAATTTGGTACCATTGAACATCCGGTTTTTCAAACTTCCCGACTAAAGTATCTCCATTTTTAATCGGTTTTACGTTCTCAATGGGTGATACAGGATTTGGTGCAGCTTGAGATTGTTGTGGAACCATCAAGCTGAAAATCAGTGCAAAAATAAGTACAAACGCTGTAAATCGACTTACACTCTTAAATTTCACAGTTTCGCCTCCAATAAATAGTAAAAAATTACATCACTATACCAAACTATCATACTGTAAAATTTTATCAACCAATTTTTTCCCTTTTTCATAAAAAATGCTTGATATTACTGAACATTTTGCTGAAAAATGGTTCACATGTACCAATTAAGCAATCTCTAAATGTCCAAAAACAGTATTTTCCTCAAAAATATTAAATGAAATTCACTTAGGCTTCCAATAACTAGTTGATGATTTCAAAATCTGATATTTAATACCGGAAATCGACTTTTATCATAGAAATCACAAAATATGTCGAATTTCAGTTTTATTTCTGCTCATGAAAAAAAAGCTGACCCTGCACAAGACATGCGGGCCAGCTCTCAACTATTTAGTTTGCGACAATGTTGACTAGTTTTCCTGGTACAGCAATGACTTTACGGATGGTTTTGCCATCAATTTGTTCTTTGATGGAGTCATCGCCCATCGCAATTTCTTCTAGTTTTTCTTTCGTTGTGTCAGTTGGAACCATTAATTTGGCTTTGACTTTTCCGTTGATTTGGATGACGATTTCAACTTCGTTGTCGACTAGCTTAGCTTCGTCAAACGCTGGCCATGTTCCGTATGTGATGCTTTCAGAATGGCCAAGTTTAGACCAAAGTTCTTCGGCGATATGCGGTGCAACTGGCGCAAGCAATTTCACGAAGCCTTCGATATATTCTTTAGGAAGCGCATCTGCTTTGTAGGCATCATTGATAAATACCATCAGCTGTGAAATCGCCGTATTGAATTTCAATTCTTCATAGTTCTCGGTCACTTTTTTTACCGTTTGATGATACACTTTTTCAAGCTTTCCGCTGTCATCAGTATCAGCCATTTTATCTGTAATCGTGCCGTCTTCGCTAATTAGTAAACGCCAGATACGATCAAGGAATCGGCGCGAACCGTCCAATCCGTTTGTCGACCAAGCAATGGAAGCGTCCAATGGTCCCATGAACATTTCGTACATACGAAGTGTATCGGCACCATGGCTTTCAACGATGTCATCTGGGTTTACGACATTGCCCTTTGATTTACTCATTTTTTCATTATTCTCTCCAAGGATCATTCCTTGGTTGAATAGGTTTTGGAAAGGTTCACTCGTTGGTACGATACCGATATCGTACAAGAATTTATGCCAGAAGCGAGCGTACAATAAGTGAAGAACTGCATGCTCAGCACCGCCAATATAAATGTCGACTGGCATCCATTCTTTTAATTTTTCCGGATCTGCAAGTGCTTCAGTGTTGTCCGGATCAATATAACGAAGGAAGTACCAGCTGCTACCTGCCCATTGTGGCATTGTATTCGTCTCACGGCGGCCTTTACGTCCGTTTTCATCCGTTACATTCACCCATTCTGCAATGTTCGCAAGCGGTGATTCACCAGTGCCTGAAGGCTTGATGTCTGTTGCTTTCGGTAAAATCAATGGTAGTTCTTCTTCTTTCACCGCGGACATCGTGCCATCTTCCCAATGGATGATTGGAATCGGTTCACCCCAGTAACGTTGGCGGCTGAATAACCAGTCGCGAAGACGGTACGTGATTTTTTTCGTGCCGATTTCTTTTTCTTCCAGCCATTTGATCATGGTTGAAATGCCTTCTTCTTTATTCAATCCATCTAGGAATTCAGAATTCACATGAAGACCGTCGCCTGTGTATGCTTCTTTTGTCACATCTCCACCAGCTACAACTTCTTTAATTGGCAATTCGAATTTAACAGCAAATTCATAATCACGTTCATCATGCGCAGGAACGGCCATGATAGCACCCGTTCCGTAGCTGATTAACACGTAATCAGCAATCCAGATCGGCATTTTCTCGCCATTGACTGGATTTATTGCATAAGCCCCTGTGAACACGCCTGATTTATCTTTTGCCAAGTCTGTTCTTTCCAAGTCGCTTTTATGTTTCACTTCATCTAAATATGCGTCAACTGCAGATCTTTGTTCCGTAGTCGTAATTTTATCAACAAATGAATGCTCTGGAGCCAATACAGCATACGTTGCACCGAATAAAGTATCCGGACGAGTCGTAAACACCGTGAATGTTTCATCGTGGCCATCGATATTGAACGTCACTTCCGCTCCCTCAGAACGGCCAATCCAGTTACGTTGCATATCCTTAATGTTCTCCGGCCAATCCACATCATTCAAATCGTCGATCAAACGGTCTGCATAAGCTGTGATTCGAAGCATCCACTGCTTCATCGGACGGCGCTCAACCGGATGGCCTCCACGCTCACTTTTTCCATCGATGACTTCTTCGTTAGCCAAAACCGTGCCAAGTGCCGGACACCAGTTCACAGCTACTTCATCAATATAAGCAAGACCCTTTTCATATAATTTCAAGAAGATCCATTGCGTCCATTTATAATATTCAGGGTCGGTCGTGTTGATTTCGCGGTCCCAGTCATAAGAGAAACCAAGCGCCTTGATTTGACGGCGGAATGTGTTGATGTTGTGTTCCGTAAATTCCGCTGGGTCATTCCCCGTATCAATCGCATACTGCTCTGCCGGAAGTCCAAAAGCATCCCAGCCGATTGGATGTAACACATTATACCCCTGCGCCCGTTTCATTCTTGCTAAAATATCACTTGCCGTATAACCTTCAGGATGCCCAACATGAAGACCCGCTCCTGATGGGTATGGGAACATATCAAGCGCGTAGAATTTACGTTTTCCGCTCTCTTCCCCCGTTTTAAATGTCTTATTGCCCTCCCAATACTGTTGCCATTTTGTTTCTATACTTCTATGGTCAAAACTCATTTGATTTCCTCCTAATTTCCGTATAAAAAAACAATAAAAAAACCCCTCATCCCAAATAGGGACGAGAGGATTATGTATATCTTCCCGCGGTACCACCCACATTGGCGATACTTAAAAAACCGCCCAGCTCAAACATCCGTAACATGGATTAAACGCCAGGCATTACTATTACCTTCACACCTGTAACTCCAAGGCGAGTTCACAATCATTCCAGGTTGACTTGCACCATCCGTCAACTCTCTATACTGGTTCTAATCGCTACTGCTCCTCATCATAGTCTTTATGAGAATATTTGATTATATTACATTCTAGTCAATTTTACCGATAATTGCAATAGCCGTTCACCAACATTATCAACAGGTTTCTCATTATATATGCATATTTGAGAAAAATCGTTCGAAAATAAATAGGAGGCTATGCATCCATAGCCCCCATTCTTACTTTAATGACGCAGTAAAATCATCTCATTTTTCAGTTCATTCAACTGCTGTTGCATCCGAGCAAGCATATCTCGTTGTTGGGCATTCGAACTGGCATACAATCGTTCCATATCCGTCAAAGCCTCTTCGATATATCTTTGCGAATTTTGAAATTGTTCATCATCATAATGCTCCTGCCGTGAGGCCTCGTTAAATTCAAACTCTGCAAAATGGAGAGCCCCTTCACATTGCTCTAAAAAATGATCGATGGATTGTCTGGTGGCCATTTCAAACCCTCTCCTTCGCGTCTCATTTGGATGATTCGGAATCATCTCGATTAGTTTGAGCAAATAACGAGTGGATTATCAGTTTTTTTGAGGAATCATTATTTATCCCAAAATTTCTCTCCTTGATGGGAAATAAACTGATCAATCCATTCGGCAAAGCCCATATGAAGTTTCTCGCCTTCTTCAAAATCGTCTATATGTCCTTTTACCATTAAATAATTCTTATCGCCTTTCGCAACGGCTTCCCCATCAATCACGATATTATCTTGATAGATGCAGGCAATCTTATAACATCCTTCGTAGGAGTCTTCATATGTGTAATTAATAATATCATCCAGGCTGTATAAATCATTTTCTCCCCCGGATTCGAGGTTATCGAACAGACGGCATCCATTCGTTATTTTCAAAAATTCTTTATAATCATCGGGCAGCAGCAATCCAGTTTTCTGTTCAAAGGAATGAATTTGTTCGTCCGAGGCAGGTGAATTGAAGGTACAAGTGGCTTTATATATAAACCCATCTTCATTTACTTCGATCACCTGATTATTTTCGGCTAATTTCTTTTTCATTTGATTAATTGCTTCTTCAACTTGACCAGTCATGTCCATCAGCTCCCGATTGGATTTATCATTCACTAGATATACTGGCATTAGTAGCCAATGTTTAACCTTCAAGTATACATTATACGCTTATTTTTAGAAAAAAGACCTAGCTGCCAGAATGTTGTATAATATATGTTGCGCTTTATTATTCTTAGGAGGTTGCTGACTTGAATCAAGCAAACCCGTTTATATATGCATCGGATAACAAACGATATCATACTTGGAATTATCACTTACGCAATCACTTTGGACATAAAGTTTTTAAGGTTGCTCTAGACGGCGGTTTTGACTGTCCGAACCGTGATGGCACCGTCGCACATGGAGGCTGTAGCTTCTGCAGTGTCTCTGGATCGGGAGACTTTGCAGGTAACCGCGTTGAGCCGCTCGACGTCCAGTTTAAGAAAGTCAGTGAACGAATGCATCATAAATGGAAAGACGGAAAGTATATGGCCTATTTCCAAGCGTTCACGAATACGCATGCACCCGTGGCAGAGCTTCGTGAAAAATACGAAAGCGTACTGACTCAAGAGGGTGTCGTCGGCCTCTCCATTGCAACACGGCCGGACTGTCTGCCAGATGATGTAGTCGAATATTTAGCGGAACTGAACGAGCGCACTTACCTCTGGGTGGAGCTTGGCCTGCAGACCGTTCATGAAAAAACCGCCACGATGATCAACCGTGCTCATGATTTTGATTGCTACAAAGAAGGCGTTGATAAACTGCGCAAACATGGCATTCGAGTTTGCTCCCACATCATTAATGGCCTTCCTCAAGAAGACTACGAAATGATGATGGAAACAGCTCGTGAAATCGCGAAACTAGATGTGCAGGGCATTAAGATTCACTTACTTCATCTATTAAAAGGGACGCCCATGGTCAAGCAATATGAAAAGGGCCAGCTTGAATTTCTTGACCGAGACGATTATGTCAATCTTGTTTGTGATCAGTTGGAAATAATCCCTCCTGAAATGATCGTTCACCGCATAACTGGAGACGGTCCGATTGATTTGATGATTGGCCCGATGTGGAGCGTCAATAAATGGGATGTATTGAATGCTATTGATGCCGAATTGAAACGCCGCAACAGCTGGCAGGGGAAAAATTATCATATGGAGGTACCATCACGATGAAGCTGGATCGCATTTTGCCATTCGCAAAACTTCTGCTTGAAAAAGCAGTTCAACCCGGGGACATTACCGTTGACGGCACTATGGGCAACGGCTTTGACACTGTCTTTCTTGCAGGACTAACTGGTGAAAAAGGGCATGTCTATAGTTTTGACATCCAAGAAGATGCCATTCAAATCACAGCAGCTAAACTGAAGGCTGAAAGTATGCATGAACGCTGCACTCTTGTTCATGACGGACACGAGCAGATGAACAAATACATCAGCAAAGAACATTTTGGGAATATTACTGGAGCTATTTTTAACCTGGGCTACCTTCCTGGTGGAGACAAATCAATCGTCACCCAAGCTAATACAACGATATCTGCAATTGAACAGCTTTTCGAAATGATGGCTCCCGAAGGTATCATCATCCTCGTCATCTATCACGGTCATCCAGAAGGTGCTACGGAACGGGACGCATTATTACACTATGTTCAGGATCTCCCTCAGCAAAAAGCCCATGTCCTGAAATATGACTTCATTAATCAAACCAATAATCCGCCATTCATAGTGGCAATTGAAAAGAGATAACCACAATTAACACCGTTCATTAAAACGGTGTTTTTCATATTCATCGAAAATCATTCCCATGTGTTATGAGTAAGCAATAGTACACATGTTACAGGGCAAGCCAGTGACTATTACCAAAAAATATGATTTTTTTCCTCTTTGTTAAAGCAAACTTCCTGATAAGAATGAACAAAAAAAGCAGTCATTACTAAATTCGCTCTAGATTACATTTACTTTGAACACCTTTCCCCTTAGATAAGTTGAGATATATTCATCCCCTTGTTAAAGGGATACTATTCTTATTGCAAACAAATTATCTTAAAATATTACCAAACAGAACTTTTTGAATTTTTAGTCTATAACTATTATAATGATTAAAAACAGATAAGTAGGTGCAGAAAAATGGAACATTTGTCGACTGCAATACTGACAGATATATTGACTGAAAAAATCAAACGAGACACAAGTGAGGAATATGGAGAATTTGTCAGCTCCCTTAACTCATTAACAGAGAAACAAACAACGGTAGAAGACCTGAAACAGTTTGAAAATCATTTTGATAAATTCCTGCCTCAACTCGATTTAGTGATTTCCACTCAAGGACATGAAGAGATCATGAATATGAAGGCGACCCTCTTAGACCTATTCGCGAATGACTTAAGCTTCAAATCAATTTACCTTTTGTCTGCTGCCTTATCCAATAAAAAAGAGCTTACACACTTGAACCAATTTATGTATCCGGTTACTTATTGGGCACCCGTCATTAAGTCGAACGAATTACTTACAAACGCTGGATAAAACAAAAAAGCTGCTGATAATCGCTTCAGCAGCTTTTTATATTTATCCAGCAGTATGTACCTTCAAACAACATACCCTAATATTTTTAAACGATTTTCAACAAAACTCAATGCGTATTGGAATACGTCATCCCGCTCTGGTTCGTTGAAGATTTCGTGATACAGTTTTGGCCATTCTTTGTATTGTTTTTCACTAGCCAAGTTATAATTAAACCACTCACGAACCGCCTTTTTATTCACGATTCGGTCATCTCCGCCTTGCATCAACAAAAGAGGCACATCCTGAAATTCAGGAATCTCTTCAAATGCATCCTTCATAGCCTGTGCAAGCTCACGATACCAGCGAATCGAAACCTTTGTAATGTATAATGTATCATTTTTATCTGATTCACGGACTTCAGAACTTCTCGTAGCCATTTCAGGAGTTAAGCCGGAATCGACTCTGAACTTAGGCATCACGAGGTTCAAACCATGCGAAATGGCTGTTAAGAACTTGCGGGGCTTCGTCACGAGGCCCAGACATGGTGAAGATAAAATCACCCCTGCAATATCCCACTCTTCTTCCTGAAGTAAGCGTATCGAAATCAAACCACCCATGCTGTGTCCAAGCAAAAAGACTGGCAGCGAATATTCGTAGGCATCTTCTATCCAGCTTTTTACTTCGTCTAAATATTCGTCAAAGGAATCGATATGTCCCCGGTAGGCACGAGTTGTCATCCCCTGCCCAGGAAGGTCGCCCATGACAACATGATATCCGGCTGAAAGCCACATTTGTGTTACCCACTTATATCGGCCGTGATGCTCCATTGCCCCATGAATGATGACAATGACGCCTTTTGCGTCTCCTTCTGTCTCCCATTTCCACATTCGAAATCCCCCTTTCACTTTTCTCTTGTTGTATACGATCAATGATAGCTGAAAAATAATATATATAAATTATAACCATATTCATGATTTTCGACAAAAAGGAACTCTAATAAGTTCTACATTTTTATTATAAATAGCCAAGTCTATTTACATACGGTATATTAAAATAATACATAAAAACATCTACTTCGGAAAGGAAATGATTAAAAATGATTATTTATCCATTTAAAGGTAAAGAACCTGAAATCTCTGAAAGCGCTTATATTGCTGAAAATGCAGTCGTGACAGGTGATGTGAAAATCGGCGACGAAACGTCAATCTGGTTTAATACCGTTATACGTGGCGACGTAGCCCCTACTATAATCGGTAATAAAGTAAGTGTACAAGATAACAGCGTTCTTCACCAAAGTCCAAATAATCCATTAATTATTGAGGACGAAGTAACCATCGGCCATCAGGTTATTTTACATAGCTGCAAAGTTCGTAAAGGAGCTCTAATCGGCATGGGGACGATTGTACTTGATGCAGCAGAGATCGGGGAAGGAGCTTTTATCGGTGCTGGAAGTCTTGTTCCCCAAGGCAAAGTCATACCACCAAACACATTGGCATTCGGCCGTCCAGCTAAAGTCGTACGCGAAATTAACGATGAAGATCGCAAGGATATGGAACGTATCGTCCGAGAATATGCTGAAAAAGGACAATACTATAAACATGCAGAACGCATTAAATAATTCATGTAAACTCACGAGTAAACTTGCATAACTCACGAGTAAAACACTAAAATTCACGAGTAAAACTACATAATTCACGAGTAAAACCCAAAACTCACGAGTAAAAACTAAAACTCACGAGTAAAACTAAAATTCACGAGTAAAAAACTACATAATTCACGAGTAAAAAAACTAAATGGCTGGTTTAAATAGGATTTCTTGAATTATTCCCTTAGTCGACAAATTTAATCCATTTCACAATTGAAAAAGGTGCCTCGCTAGTTGCGAGGCACCTTTTACTTTTATTTGATTACGCTTGTGCTTTTAAAATTTCAGCTTTATCTGTGCGTTCCCAAGGAAGATCAACATCTGTACGGCCAAAGTGTCCGTAAGCAGCTGTTTGTTTGTAGATTGGGCGACGAAGATCAAGCATTTTGATGATACCAGCTGGACGCAGGTCGAAGTTAGCGCGTACTAGATCAACTAGTACTTCTTCGCTTACTGTTCCTGTTCCGAATGTATCAATCGAGATTGATACAGGCTCTGCCACACCAATTGCGTATGCCAATTGTACTTCCGCTTTGTCAGCAAGGCCAGCAGCTACGATGTTTTTCGCAACGTAACGAGCAGCGTATGCCGCAGAACGGTCAACTTTTGTAGCATCTTTACCGGAGAATGCACCGCCACCGTGACGAGCGTATCCGCCGTACGTATCAACGATGATTTTACGTCCAGTAAGACCAGCATCCCCTTGAGGTCCGCCAATTACAAAACGGCCAGTTGGGTTAATGAAGTACTTAGTCCCAGCATCGATTAATTCAGCTGGTACAACTGCTTTAATCACATGTTCTTTTAAGTCAGCTTGAATTTGCTCAAGAGTTACCTCTGGATCATGTTGTGTTGAAATAACAATTGTGTCAACTCTTACAGGTTGATTATTTTCATCATACTCCACCGTTACCTGTGTTTTACCATCAGGACGTAAGTAAGCAAGCGTTTCATCTTTACGAACTTGAGACAAACGGAATGAAAGTTTATGAGCTAATGAAATCGGAAGTGGCATAAGCTCTTCTGTTTCATTGCAAGCAAAACCGAACATAAGCCCTTGGTCCCCTGCACCGATTGCATCGATTTCTTCATCTGACATATTTCCTTCACGAGCTTCCAACGCTTTGTCTACGCCAGCTGCGATATCAGCAGATTGCTCATCAATAGAACTCAATACGGCACAAGTTTCAGCATCGAAACCGTATTTCGCACGTGTGTAACCAATTCCTGCAATCGTATCACGAACGATACGTGGAATATCCACATAAGCGGACGTTGTAATTTCACCAGCAACAAGTACAAGACCTGTTGTTACACTTGTTTCACACGCAACACGTGCATTTGCATCCTTAGCAAGGATAGCATCTAAAATGGAATCTGAAATCTGATCACAAATCTTGTCCGGATGGCCCTCTGTAACAGATTCAGAAGTAAATAGACGTTTCTTTGACATCATATTTCCTCCTTGGAAGTTAGTATGTTGTAGGCAAAAGCCTGATTTTTTTACGGAACTCGTTTTCCCTTATTAGCTTCAACTATAGACACAGAATTACTAAAAAACACAAAAACCTTCCCTGGCAAATGAGGAAAGGTTTAAAATTCTGTCATCTATCCTTTCACTCTTATCGTTCAAGGGTTTTTTACCTTGCTCAGGTTAGCACCATCACCACTATTCCTTGAAGAACTATCGCTTTATTTTCGGCGATTGATCTTGGAGTCAAGTTCAATATGGCAGGTTGCTGGGTTTCAAAGGGCCTGTCCCTCCACCAACTCGGGATAAGAGAATCCGTACAATTTAAGATATTATCGTATTTGGTCGGAATCTGTCAATGCTTTTCGAAAAAGAACATTTTTCCCCATCACAGCTTTCACGATAAAAAATGTGCTAATCCTCTGTCATTATTGGATTTTCGATGTAGAAAACAAACGAAAATGTAGAAAATTACCATAGATAAAAGAACTTGAAAAATCTGACTTCGAACCGCATAATAACTTTTTAGGATTTTGCCTTTTGATGTAATAGCAAGTTGTTCTTTTCTTAATTTCTTCCTATTAATTAAAAGAATAAAACCTTTTTTATATTCCTGAAACGAGACCCATTCGATCAAGATTCTAATCTTGATAATGGGCTTTCTTCCTAATTACACCACCCAGTTCAGATTCCTCCATTCAAGTATATGCAGGAACCCGAACTCGGTTCATAACGCATTTTAAAAAATGATTAAGGAAACCATATAAAAAATATCACAAAAAAAATAAATAGTATAGACTATTTAAGTGAATGTGTTATACTAATTGTAATATAAAAACTTAAAACAAAGGAAGGTACCTCATATATGAATTCTGTAGATGTTTCTAATGAGTTACACCAATTATTGGCAGGAAATAATGTGCAAACTCAACTTTCAGTTCCCCAATTGGTTGAAAAAGTATTAAGCAGAAACGAAGGCGTTCTGACATCAACTGGCGCAGTAAAAGCTGAAACAGGCAAATATACTGGCCGTTCACCTAAAGATAAATATATCGTAGACGAAGCTTCTGTGAAAGACAAAGTAGATTGGGGTTCCGTAAACCAACCAATCTCTGAAGAAGTATTCAATAAACTATATAATAAAGTAGTTGACTACCTAAAAGCAAAAGAAGAGATTTTTGTTTTCAAAGGTTTCGCTGGCGCGGACGAAACATCACGTCTTCCTATCCAAGTTGTAAATGAATATGCATGGCATAATCTTTTCGCTCACACTTTGTTCATCCGTCCAAATGAAGAAGAACTAAGAGGTCACGAATCAGAATTCACGATTCTTTCTGCACCTAATTTCAAAGCAGATCCAGAAGTAGACGGAACTCAATCCGAAACATTCATCATCGTTTCATTTGAACGCCGTACTATCTTAATCGGTGGAACGGAATATGCAGGTGAAATGAAAAAATCGATCTTCTCAATCATGAACTACCTACTTCCAGAGGCTGGAATCCTTCCAATGCATTGCTCTGCTAACGTAGGACGTGAAGGAGATGTCGCTTTATTCTTCGGACTGTCTGGTACTGGTAAAACAACTTTATCTGCAGACACTAATCGCAAACTGATTGGTGATGACGAGCACGGCTGGTCTTCTAACGGTGTATTCAACATCGAAGGCGGCTGCTATGCAAAAACAATTAACCTTTCACGTGAAAAAGAACCGCAAATTTTCGATGCCATCCGTTTCGGTGCCGTATTGGAAAACGTAGTTGTTGACCCGGAAACACGTGAAGCAAACTACGATGATAGTTCATTAACAGAAAACACTCGTGCTGCATACCAAATGCAAGCGATTGATAACATCGTGAACCCAAGTATCGCAGGACACCCAAATACAATCATTTTCTTAACTGCTGATGCTTCAGGCGTACTGCCTCCAATCAGCAAACTTTCTAAAGAACAAGCAATGTTCCATTTCCTAAGTGGGTACACAAGTAAATTGGCTGGTACTGAAAGAGGAGTAACTTCACCAGAAGCTACATTCTCAACATGCTTCGGTTCACCATTCTTACCTCTTCCTGCTACACGCTATGCTGAAATGCTTGGAGATAAAATTGACGAGCATAGCGCAAAAGTATACCTTGTCAACACTGGATGGACTGGCGGTGCATACGGAACTGGTAGCCGTATGAAACTTGCTTACACTCGTGCAATGGTACAAGCAGCACTTGAAGGCGAATTAGCAAACATCGAGACTATCAAAGACGATATCTTCGGTTTGGATATTCCACTTCATGTTCCTGGTGTTCCTGACGAAGTGCTTCAACCAATCAAGACTTGGGCAGATCCTGCTGCATATAAACAAACAGCAACAGCTCTTGCTGCTCAATTCCGTGCAAACTTTAAAAAATTCGGAAACGTTCCAAGTGAAATTGAAGAACTTGGCGGTCCGACTGCTTAATCTTAATAAATAGAAAACAAAAGGACCAAGCGAAACTTGCTTGGTCCTTTCTTTATAAACTGACTAATCTAAACGATAAATCGGCCATCACGATCTTACTCCTGTAAAAGCCACATTAACCTGAAGCGCCAGTATTTTTGAATTAAAAACAGCCAAGAGGCTGTCTCCTATGTTCCAGCTGGTGTCTTATCCCCTTTGTTTCACAAAAGCCCAGACAAAGGTCTCCTGAGCCAAATCCTCTACAGCCTTGTTTGCCAATATAATAAACTAGAAAGTTCATCATACTTTTTTCATACGTATGATTCCACTCCCTCTTGGTCCGCCACCTATAAATAGGGAGAAGGTGGCGCCAAGCCAACCAATTCTGCTCTTCCCATGTCCCATAGGAAGTCATATTTACAGAACATATAATAATTATCCGATCCCTATTATTATTTCAAATGATTTTTTTAACATGTTGCACAACTATAAAGGGTGCTGACTGAGTCAACACCCTTTAGATCCCTATCATATCCGGCCTTGCAGAATCAGTTGTTTATTAGATAATCATTTTTTTCCTTACTTCTTTCAAATGTTCTGTTTTATATTCGAATACATTGCCTAAGTTGGCAATTTGGATGTTATGTTTATTAGCATCAATGCAATTCCGAGTATCCAAAATCATTTTATGAGCCATCTTGTTCGATAGTTTATCATAATCCATTTCTTTAAATTCATTATGATCGGTTAAGACAAGAATCAGGTCGGCATCTTTTACAGCGTCTTCGACAGAAACGACTGGCATTTTCCCAGATTGGACATGTGGGTCATGCAAGGATACTTCCACCTGATCCATGCTCATTAGTATATTTACAACATCAATGGCCGGGCTTTCACGGATATCATCTACATTTCCTTTGTAGGCAAGTCCAAAAACCGCTACCTTTGGTTTACGGATCCCCTCAAGTAACATCCTGACACAATTGACGATATAATACGGCATCGAAACGTTCGTGTCGCGGGCTAATTTGATGATTCTAGCTGTCTCAGGAGCTTTAGCGACAATGAAATAAGGATCGACCGCGAGACAATGTCCACCTACCCCTGGTCCTGGTTGATGAATATTTACACGTGGATGCTTATTTGCCATTGATATGACATCTAATACATTGATATCCAATTCGAAGCAAACTTTAGCCAACTCATTCGCAAGAGCAATATTAACATCACGGAAGGTATTTTCCATCAGCTTGGACATTTCAGCCGTTTTCGCATCCGTACGAATGATTTCCCCTTTAACAAAAGTTTCATAGACAAGACTTCCTTTATAGGAGCAGGCTTCTGTGATGCCGCCGACTATTCGGTTATTATGAACCAATTCTTCTAGAATTCTCCCTGGCAAGACACGTTCCGGACAATGTACGAGAAAGATGTCTTTCCCGATCGTTAGCCCTGTCATCTCAATCAATGGCTTGATATGATCATCCATGCTCCTTGGTGCAATCGTCGACTCGATAATGATGACATTTCCCTTCTGAACAAAAGGAAGAATCCTTGAAGTTGCTTGCATAACATAGGTAAGATCACAGGATTGGTGTTGATCTTCATTGTTTGGAGTTGGGACCGCAATGATGAAAACATCCGCAGACTCCGGATTCAAGGTAGCACGAAATCGTTTAGCATCTAGCACTTCATCTAACACTTCTTCTAGTCCAGGTTCTTCAATATGGAGCTTTCCATTATTCAATTTAGTAATAACATCAGGATGGATATCCACGCCAACAACATCTACACCGTGTTTTGCGAACATTAAAGATGTTGGAAGTCCTATATAACCTAGTCCCATTGTACATAATTTCATAATAACCACTCCTCATCATATTTTCTTCTAGTATTCTAGTTTTTGTTAAGCTGATTGATAGATTTGGATGAAGATTTCTTTCTCTTGTTTCCAATTGTATTTAAGGCGGGCATTCAGACAGTTGCTGCTCATTTCCGCTCTTTTTTCTGGATGTTTTAATAAATAATTGACTCCGTCCGCAATAGAACGGGGATCATGGGAGTCGACACACACACCAATTTTCTCAGTCTCGACTACCTTTTGAATTTCTGGAAAGCTACAGGCGATGACGGGTACTCCGCTCATCATATATTCAAATAACTTATTGGAAGAAGCAGAATAATGATTAAAGCAGACATTATTCAATACCTGAAAACCTAAATATGCATTTTTCGTATAATGAAGCAAATCGTCAACCGGCACCTTCGGGATAAATTTCACCCGATGTTCGAGACCCATTGCCTCTACCTTTTTTATTAACTCAGGCTTGATCTTTCCATCTCCAATAAAAACTAGCGTTCCTGCTTCCATCATCGGCACAGCCTCAACCACTTTCTCTAACCCCCTGCCCGTTTGAATGCCGCCTTGATATAACAATATCGGCTCGTCCTCTGGCAGCATGAGCAACTCGTGTAAATCCACGACTGTACTTTCCTCAGGCAATGTAGGGATTGGGTAGTTATGGACCACTTTCGGATACAGACCGTATAAGTCTTCATTATATTTAGCACGAGTATGATTTTCGGCGATCATTTCGTCGACAAATTTTAATAGAAACTTCTCTTGTATCCCGTAAATCCGGCTATTATAACCGGTTCTGCTTGTTTGAACTTCATGAGAGTCATATATGAGCTTTTTACGTCTTAGAAATTTACTGCTGATTGCTCCCTGCATTAACGTATTCAAATCATTCGAATGGTAAAAGTCATACCTCTTTTTCCGGCCGTAATGAACCATTTGAAAAAAAATATAGCTTCTTGTCAAAAGAATCGGTAGTTTCGTTTTCGTAACAATTGTGGCGATTATTGCAAGAAGCGCCATAACACCGACTAATACGACAGTACTGATCCAGCCCGTTATCAGGTTCATGTTCAACAAGGTATTCCAAACCAATAAGGTGAGAACAGTCAATTCAAACATCTTATTTTTTGTTTTTTTTACGATATTAAGTACTCTATTAAGTCTTTCCCAGCGATTATTCACTCGAATGACATTAAATCCATTTTTATGTTTCTCTTTTTTGGGTAATTCTTCATTTTTCCAGTTATGAATCGCAATTAAGTCGACTTCATAACCTGCTTCGGTAAGAGCAGTGCATTCCCTTAGAACCCGTGCATCGTTGGTAAAATGATTCCACACAAACATACATACCGTCTTCGCCATTTTTACCTCCACTTTTCCAGATATCCGTCAGCTAGATGCTTCCATCACGTTAATGAGCCCTTGAATATTTTTTGACCATAGAAAATTTTGTTCCGCATATCGATGGCCATTTTCACCAAGCTCTTCGCGTAAAGCTTTCTCAGAAGCCATTGTTAGAATATGTTGACTGATTTCATCAACCTTTCTACTATCTGCCACCATCCCGCATTGCGCTTCTGAAATCATTTGTCTGGCACGCCCGGCGACATCACCGACAATCGGTTTTCCGACGCACATATAGTCGATTATTTTTCCAGGCAGCACCTTGTTAAAGACATCCTTCTCAACTAAGCTTACATACGCAATATGGGAAGAGGATACTTCATTAAGAGTCACCCTCCTATTCATCGCTTTGATGACCTTTATATTGGTCAAGCCTTTAGAGGAAATCTCGTCTTGGACTTCGGACATTCGATATCCATATCCAATAATCGTAAACTCAATTTGTTTATGTTCTTTCAGTTTTTCAGCCACTTCTATTAACTTTTTAATATCTTGGGCAAGTCCGATATTACCCGTATAAACGACTTTAATTCTGTTTTCCGAAATGGGTGGAAGTCTTTTTTTCAAGTTCAGCTCGTCTGCAGTGAGCGAGTTTGGAATGAATTGGATATCATCATTCTTGACTCCTTTTGAAAGGATATAATCCCTAAATCCAGGACTATTGATGATAATTTGATTAGAGTGCTGATATATTTTTCTTTCAAGGAAAAAAGCCATTTTCAAGATCCACTTATTCGTGAATACGCCTACTCCCTGCAGTGATTCGGGCCATAAGTCTCTTACATCGGTTATTAGCTTTGCCTTCATCTTTTTCTTGGCAATCAATGCCGCAAATATCGGGAAAATAGGTGGTGTCGTGACAAACACATAGTCATATTTTTTTTCCAGTCGAATGATTGTGTAAATGAAAAGCCACATCGCTTCCAAATAATGAAGCAAGCGTCTCCCCATATTGCTTGTATACCTCTTCACTTTATCTGGTTGAATCCTGATGATATCTTTCTCCTCAATATCGACTTCATCCCAAAAATGGGCATCTTGATATAAACTTTGGTGAGGATAACTCGGCTTCAAAGTGATGACTGTTACCTCATAGCCGCTTCGCTTCAAATTGAGATATACATTTTTCATCCTGTTTCCTGCACTCCCAATTTCAGGATAAAAGTTTTGTACAATCATCAGGACACTTTTCATATGAGCCTATCACCTCTATTCTTAAAATGTTCATCGTCCTGCTTTTTATTGTAAATGGACGATATTAAGTGGGGATTAAAGAAATATAAAGGTCTTATTAACTTTGTAAATATTCTGTTAATTGTTGTGTCAAAAAATTTTTTCTTAAGAACAACTCGTTATAATAGGGAGGAAATAAAGAAAGCGAGGAAATCATAATGCCTAAAAATCGTTTAAAGGTCATGACTGTGTTTGGGACAAGACCAGAGGCCATTAAAATGGCACCTGTCGTATTGGAGTTGAAAAAGCATCAAGAGTCGATTGAAAGCATTGTAGTGGTCACCGCCCAGCATCGGGATATGCTTGATCAAGTCCTGCAATGTTTCCAAATAAGACCAGACTACGATTTGAATATGATGAAAGAAAGACAAACATTAGAAGAGATCACAACTCGCGGGATTGGGGAACTGAGCGCTCTTATGAAAGAACTACAACCCGATATCGTGCTAGTTCATGGAGATACAACGACGACTTTCATCGCCAGCTTAGCCGCTTTTTATAATAAAATTCAAATTGGTCATGTTGAGGCTGGTCTTCGGACTGGTAATAAGTATTCTCCGTATCCTGAAGAAATGAATAGACAGCTGACAGGCGTCTTAGCTGATTTGCATTTTGCCCCGACAAATCAAGCAGCAGAAAATCTCATTTTGGAAAACAAAAAGAGTGATTCTATCTATATTACCGGCAATACAGCCATCGATGCTTTGAAAACAACAGTACGGAAAGACTATGAGCATCCAATTCTATCTGGTTTGAATGGAGATCGTATGCTATTGATGACAGCGCACAGACGAGAAAATATCGGAAAACCAATGGAAGAAATATTCCGTTCCGTCAAACGACTGCTTGAAGATCACATGGATATCCAAGTCGTTTTCCCACTTCATAAAAACCCAGTAGTCCGTGAAATTGCTTATCGGATTTTTGGTGAAACGGAAAGACTTCACTTAATAGAGCCGCTTGAGGTGCTTGATTTTCATAATTTTGCGGCGCATGCCCATTTAATACTGACAGATTCCGGAGGGGTGCAAGAAGAAGCTCCTTCACTTGGCGTTCCTGTCCTTGTGTTACGCGATACGACAGAACGGCCAGAAGGAATTGAGGCTGGTACCCTTTTATTGGCAGGAATTGAGGAAGAACGAATTTATCAATTAGCCACAGACTTACTTACAAATGAAGAAACCTATAAAAAAATGGCGACAGCTTCTAACCCATATGGAGATGGATTTGCCTCGAAGCGAATAGTCGAAATACTTTTAGAGAAATTGAGTGCTGATAACAATAAGATGATAAATCGGCCAACCCTCTCATCCTAATTTTTATCATTTATTAACGTTAGAAAGAACGATAAATCAAAAGAAGAAGCCTAACACTCTTCAAGAGGTTGCTAGGCTTTTTCTAATTCTTCTTATATATTAGATTTTAAAATGATTCACTTCCATTTTAAGACTCTCGGCCAGGGTTGCTAGTGATTGAGCGCCTTCAGAAATCTGTTCAGTCGCTGCATGCTGTTCTTCAGTTGCAGCACTTGTATCATTTGCCCTTTCTGCTGAAGTAACCGCTATTTCTTTTATTGCATTCGCACCAGCGGCTACATCCTTGGTCATCGCTTGAATTTCTTCTATAGCAGAGGATACGGATTCAATTTGCTCACTCACTCCTCCAACTGCGGATTTAATATGATTGAACACCTGGAGTGAGTTTGCTGAAGCAGAAAGTCCATCTTCTGCTTTCTTACTTCCAATATTAATTGATTCGACGCCTTTTTCGGTAGCTTCTTCGATCAATTTGACCATTTTTTCAATTTCTGAGGCTGATATTTTTGATTGTTCAGCAAGTTTTCTAACTTCATCAGCCACTACTGCAAAACCCTTTCCATTTTCTCCGGCACGGGCCGCTTCAATTGCAGCATTTAATGCCAGTAAGTTTGTTTGCTCAGAAATGTCCGTAATTAATGTCGTAACTCTTTGAATTTCACTTGAATGCTTCGACATTACTTCCATTATGCTCGCTGACTCGTGAATCGTAGTGTTTATATTATTCATTTGGGTAGTTACATCATCTATAATGTTAGATCCTTGTTGAACAAGTGAATTCACAGATTCTGCGGAGGTAAGCATTTCGACATTACTTTCGGTGATCTGCTCGATAGCTGCAGCCATCTCATTCATAGAGTTTACTGAGTTCTCTACTATAGTGACCTGCCGAGCTGTCCCTCTCATATTTTCTTCAGCAGTTGTTGCGACCATCTCCGAAGAAGCCAGGCTTTCTTCAGAGCTTGCCGACATTTGTTCTGCTTGAACCGCAAGTTGTGACGAAGAATCCCTCATATTTAAGACAATCGCTTTAAGTTCCGCAACCATTTTATTAAAAGCACCGGCCATTTCACCAATTTCGTCTTTGTTTCGAATCCTAATTTCTTCTATCTGTAAATTACCGCCTGCAACTTGACCAATTGCTTCTGTAAGTTTGCGAACCGGGCGAGAAATACTGCGACTCAGGACGATTGGTAAAATAATACTAAGGATAAATCCAAAGATTATTAGCAATACAATAATTCTTTCCATATCCTTTACTTTCTCGTTCAAATCTTCCCGAGTCTCTTGTAAATAAGCATTTTGATTGTCACTTAGTTTTTCAGCTTTTTCCAAGATTGTTTTTTCCAAGATACTTGCTTTATCCGTTTTCTCAGTTATATCTAGATCCTTCGCACTATCGCCTTGCTGCATGCTGATAATTATCTCTTCAGCCAATTCCATATATTCAAGTTTTGCGTTATGTATCTCTTCCAACAATTCGATATCGTCTTGTGATGTAAATGTTTTTCCAAGATTTTCGTAAGCCTCCTCAAACATTTCGTTTTTAACTACTCTATTTTCCAAATATGTAGAATCCTTATAGATAATATAACCACGAACATCATTTGAAACAGCTTGCTGTTTGTTAATCATTTCATCTACCAGATTGATCTTTTTTACTCGATCATCCAATAAAAAAGTATATTGTTTATTCAAATCGGTGATGATCCAGAGATAAAAGAAACCTATAGTCATAAGGAATATAAGTATAGACAAAAAACCTGCCCATAATTTTTTTGATACAGATAATTTCACGTTAAACACCCTCCAATTAATCAAAAATTTTTAATTTTCAAACTCTATCAATAATATCGGTTGCATAGTGCCTTTTTTCTAGTCAGTTCACTAAAACACAATAAAATAAACCTATATCAAAAAACTAAGCGGTTTGGGGTAAAGTAAAAAAGAAGATATGATAATAAAGCGGGAAGTGTTGATCAGCATCGTCCATTTGAGGCTTCGTAAAACAGCATGAAACATCCTTTTCGGCTTGCAAATTAGCGTCAAACCTAGTACTCAATTGCATCTTTTGATTACTTCACCTTTAGTAACTTTACGATTTAAAACTAAGCAAAAAAGACCACCAAATTGGTGATCTTTAGGAATTTCTAATTTTCATCTTATCCCTTAATTAACCGGACATTTTTTCCAAAGTTTGAACCTACGCTTTTTAAATAAAGTAAGACGGTTAAGAATATGACTACCTCAGATAATGGAATGGCCAGCCATGCTGCATTTATTCCAAATATAAGCGGCAATGTTAGCAGGAATAACAGCATGAAAATAAATTCGCGTCCAATCGTAATCCAAGCGGCCATCTTTACTTGCCCAATTGATTGGAAATAGGTCATCATAACGAAGTTGACTCCCATTAGGATATATCCGCTAAAGAAGATTCTAATTCCAATTGTAGCAAGTTCTTTTACATCTTGAGAAAAGTCTCCGAATAAATCTACAATATAAGGTGCCGCCACTTGTCCCACCAGGGTAATGGATATTCCTGCACCAATTGCTGTGAAAATGGCAATGCGAACCGTTTCGCTCTTCCGCTTTTCATCTTTTGCACCATGATAATAACTTACTAGTGGCTGTATTGCCGACCCGATGCCAAGAAACATCAACAGCATAACACTATGTGCATAATTGACAATAGAAAATGCAGCTAATCCGTCGGTACCAGCAAGGCGCGAGAACGCATTATTATGAGCAATAGTAAAGACTGATACACCTATCTCAGCTAAGAAACTAGGAAAGCCAATCATCATTGTCATAATGAAAAGTGACTTTTCAAAACGAAACTTGACGAGGCGAAGCGTGTTCTTCTTCGTGAAAAAGTGCGTGCTGAGAACCAGTATGCCCAAGGCAGCTGCAATGATTGTTCCGTATGCAATCTCGCGCACCCCTAAATCTAGTACATACAGGATAATGAAGTTCAAAACGAAATTGGAAATGGCTGTGACGATAAGAGATGCCATGGCCAGATTCGGATTACCATTGTTCCTGACGAATATACTTAAGGTGTTTTCTAGGGTGAAAACAAAACCCAGCATTAAGAATACGTTCATGTAGTCCGTTGCAAAGGGAGCGGTTGCTTCATTGGCCCCTAGTGCATAAACAAGCTGATGGTGAAAAGCGTAGGCAATCAGACCAATGATTACGGTGAATATTGTGATTAGAATGATGGAATGGGTGAAAATAAAGCGTGCCCGATTATAATCCTTTGCCCCCATGCTTTGTGAATAAAGCGTTGCGCCGCCTACCCCGATCCAAATCGACATCGCTACAAAGATTGTATAAATGGGCCCTGCAATATTAACTCCTGCAAGGGCAACCGATCCAAGCTTATTGCCGACCATCACGCCATCGACAACAAAGTTCAATGCCATCAATACCATTCCGATCATAGAAGGAATCAGATAGCGCAGAAAGACCTTTCCTGTCGATTCTATCTCCAATAGATTTTGTTGTTGTTTTTCTCTTAATGACATTTATACCATCTCCTGCTATTGACCTTACTTTGAAATTCCTCTCCAAAAAATAGTCCATGACGCCGCAAGTTTTTCCGCAATTCGGTCTGGATTATCGGCATAAACAAGTTCGACCATAATGGCCACGATGATGCCTGAATACGCCAGTGTCAGGGTTCGCGCATCTCCTGAGTTTAAAACCCCAGCGGATATCCATGTTCTGAATATCTTTTCCATTAAGGCTTCCTGTTGAACCTGAAGATCATCAGTCTCTTTCTGAATTTCACTGTATAGATGTGTTGGTGGAAAGAACCCCATACGAAGCCAGAACTTTAAACTCTCAACCTCCTGGAACATCTTTATCATTTCTTCCAAAAATCCGTATAGCGTCTTTTCCGGATCACTTTTTTTCATGATATTGAAATACTCAACATAAAACGAAAGTTCCATTTCCTTGGCGTCTTTAAGTACAGATAAAAACAGATCGTCTTTCCCTTTAAAATGAGAATATATTGATTGTTTTTTTATCCCAACATCTTCGGCAATTTGAGAAAGTGAAGTACCCTCATAACCATGAATCGTAAAATATTTGAGTGCTGCTTTTTTTATTTCATCGCTTTTCATAATGTTCACCTTTCATTGCTGAATATTATTTTCTGTATTTCTGATAAACCTATCATAACCTAACGAACGTTCGTCAGGCAAGTTCTTTCATTTTGGAAATTTAAGGTTTACCTCCTATTGAAATAAAGATTGGTCCGATTGAAACCATTCTATAAAGGAGGGTTCATGCTGCTACATTATTCCCTAGTATTAAAAGGATTATAATGTCTACCTGTCGAAATGATAGTCATAATAAAAAGGAGGGTTCAAATGAAACATCAGATTACCCCATACTTAACATTTGATGGACAAGCTAGAGATGCATTAGCATTTTATGAGGAAGTATTTCAAGCAGAGGTTTTTAATATACAATCATACGGGGAAGCTGATTTCCCAACACCTGAAGAAGCAAATGATAGGATCTTGCATGCTAAGATTAAAAAAGGTTAGTTATTGGTTATGGTATCTGATACGTTTCCTGGAAATCCCCTTGAGGTCGGGACCAATATTTCTCTCGTGCTGGAGTGTGAAAGCGAATCAGAGATCCAGCATTTATACGAGACATTGCGTGAAAATGGAACAACCTTAATGGAACTTCAAGATACCTTTTGGGGTGCACGATTTGCTAAAGTCAAGGATTGCTTTGGCGTTCATTGGGACTTGAATTACACAAAATGAATCAAAAAAATGGCCGAAAAATACCAATAGTATTTCCGGCCATGTATTATTATTTAAAGTCTTTATTTTTGGTGAAAAAGTCTAAATGAACATATCAAAATAATATCATATATTACTCTTTTGAATGCCTCTTATTAAATCACGTGAAGATAATTCAAGACATTTTTGCCGATCAGTAAAATGGTGACGCAAATAAATAATATACGTACATAGGCAGCACCTTTTTTTATCGCAAAGTTCGATCCTACTAATGCTCCGACAACCATTGCGAGGCCCATCGGAATTCCATAGACAAAATTGACTGACCCCATTGATAAGAAAATAATAAGTGCGGCAATATTGCTACCAAAATTAAGTACTTTTGCATTTCCAGCAGCCTGAACAAAATCAAATCCAATAATCAAAAATGAAAACAATAAAAAAGAGCCTGTACCAGGACCAAGAAAACCATCGTAAAAACCAATAGCAAATATTGCGATGATCAACATAATCATTTTCTTTCGTTTTAACCCTTTATATTTTGCGTCTTTACCCCAATCCTTTTTTAAAATCGTATAAATTGCGACGATAACTAATAAGATTAATATGAGCGGCTTTAGGATTTCAGGGGAAACAAAATGAACCACATATGCCCCTAGAATCGCACCAATCACAGTAAGCGGAAAAAGCTTCATGACAAATTTGAAATTCACTTTTCCAGCTCGAATAAATGAGATTGTACTCGTTAAAGAGCCCATCGAGCTTGCCAATTTATTAGTAGCAAGGGCTGCTGAAGGTGATATCCCTGTAAATAATAAAGCAGGAATGGAAATTAACCCTCCTCCGCCTACAACAGAGTCAATGAACGCAGCAATAAAACCAGCAAGTATTAAAAACAGCAAAGTATAGAGATTAATTTCCTCCATATATTCTCCTCCCTTCAAAAACAATAACTCTATTATACTCCCACTTTCTGTATCTGTATTTCTGGAATTTTAATGAAAATGAATTCTACCGATTACTCTTTTTCATTTAGAAATTCAAACAGTTTTCCCTCTGAAGTTACCGTAAAACCGTGTCGTTTTAGCAACGCAGCCGTAACTCCATTCCCAACCTTTTTCTTCCCCTTAAATTCACCATCATAAATCGTCGAACTCCCACAGGATGGACTGTCTTCTTTTAAAACTACAAGTGTGGCACCTACTTCTTGAGCCTTTTTTAATGTTAAATTTGCCCCCTTTATGTACAAATCCGTTACATCCCTACCAGACTTTTCGATTATTTTTGCTTTCCCATTAAGGACATCTTCACCATCACCGCCAATTATCTCTGCAGGTTCTCTGGGAGTTGAAAAGCCACCAAGCAACTCAGGACATACAGTGATTGCCTTTTTTTCTTCTAACAATCTCAGAATTCTATTATCTAAGCTATGTGTACCATTGTATCTTACCTCTAAACCTGCTAGACAAGAACTTACTAAAATCATTAAAATCACCTCATCATATTAGCTTAACAATATTTTACCATTCTTCTTAAATAATATTATTTGAACGATTAAAATCTGCTGAAGATTGTTATGCTCGATTTATTAGCTACGGGGGTCGATTTATTAGCGTGTAGGACGAATTATTGGCGCCAAGGACGATTTATGAGCGCATAGGTCGATTTATTGGCGTGTAGGACGAATTATTGGCGTGTAGGTCGATTTATCAGTGCAAATGTCGATTTATTAGCGTGTAGGTCGATTTATTAGCACCAAGGACGATTTATTGGCGTGTAGGACGATTTATTGGCGCCAAGGACGATTTATTTAGCGTGTAGGTCGATTTATTGGCACCAAGGACGATTTATTGGCGCGTAGGTCGATTTATCAGTGCAAAGGTCGAATTATTAGCGTGTAGGTCGAATTATTAGCACCAAGGACGAATTATCCGCAAAAAAGGTCAAATTCCACCAACCAAATCAAAAAAAAGCGCTTGCAGAGATACTATTTCTCGGCAAGCACTTCATTTATTCAGTTGGTTGAGTTTAATGATAACAATTGGTACGTAATGGTGGTTTTTTCGTTGGTCCATTCAACTTTTTGAATAACTGCTGTTCCGCTTGAGTCAGATTGAATAGTTTTACGGACGTCAATTGGAATGTCGATTGGATATAACCGATAGCCTGCTTTTGTTAGGCTGAAAATATTTTCTTGTTCTCGAATTTCGTTTCCTTTTGTAACGATCATGGTGTTGAGTTCCATAGGCATGCCCATGTATATCTCCTCCTCTGGCCAATGTATACTTCATTCTAACATTATTCCGTTTTATTTTTCATCCAAGTTGTTAAATCTTCGACTACTTTTCTGTTGACGGCTGGCGGGAAGTAATGTGTGAATTGAGGAAAATACCAGCTTTCTACCTCTTTATCATGGGTTTTCAACCGTTTTTCCAGCCGGTACGCATGTTCAACCGAGACATTGTCATCCAGTTCACCATGAATAATCAGAACAGGAACATTCAATTCTTCAATCGCAAACAACGGAGTCCGGAATTCATATTGGTCTGGGTATTTTTTAGGCGTGCCTCCAATGACTCGCTTCATCATGCGGCGCATATCGACCCGTTCTACATAAGTTAAAAACATATCTGACACACCGCCCCACGTTACAATTGACGCCGCATTCTTACAATAGATTCCAGTCCAAAGCGCCATGATGCCGCCACGGGAAAATCCGAGAATATGAATATGTTCCTTATTCACTCGGGGATGTTGCTCAAGCAGCTTGAATCCAGATATCGCATCGAACCGATCTTCGCCGGCAAAATCCTCATCGCCCTCGCCACCTTGATTCCCCCGGTAAAAAGGGGCAAATACGATAAATCCTTCTGCAGCATACTGGATAATTCTTGCAGGCCTCACCTTGCCTACATTTTTAATTCCACCTCGTAAATATAAGAAGGCATCGTGCATCTCACCATCCACCGGTTCAGCTAGCAATCCCTTAACCTTCAAGCCCTGTGATATGTATGTAATTAAATAAAGATGGATTTCTGGATGCGGTGATGGAAACCGCTGTTTTGAAATAATCGATCCGTTCTCCAATTTCCACGCCCCTTTCTCTTTCCTTTATTGTAAAACATCCAACAGTTTTTATCCCCTGATAGGCATTCACATATTTTTTCTCCCGTTCATACGATAAGGTAGGCAAAATACCTATTTATGAGGAGGAAAGAATTTTGAAAAAATGGTGTAAAGCAGGTGTCATGTTTTTGCTCATGTGTTTGCTTCTGATTCCGCTTGGAGCATGCGGCAGCAAGGAAAAAGAAACAACGAAGGTCAGGGTTGCCGAAGTGACCCGCTCCCTTTTCTATACACCGCAATATGTCGCGATTGAAAAGGGATTTTTTAAAGATGAGGGCTTATCTATTGATTTAAAAACGACAGCAGGCGGCGACAAGACGATGACCGCTCTCATTACGAATGGAGCGGACATTGCTCTCGTGGGCTCTGAAACATCGATTTATGTGGCGCAGGGATCAGACGACCCGGTCATAAACTTTGCTCAATTAACGCAAACAGATGGAACGTTTCTTGTTTCACGTGAAAAAATTGACAATTTCAATTGGGATATGCTGAAAGACTCCACATTTCTTGGTCAGCGTAAGGGCGGAATGCCGCAGATGGCCGGCGAGTTTGTGTTGAAAAAACATAACATTGACCCGCAAAAGGATTTGAATCTCATCCAGAATATTGATTTCGCTAATATCTCAACTGCATTCGCTTCCGGTACAGGTGATTTTGTACAGCTATTTGAACCAACTGCCAGTGTGTTTGAAAAAGAAGGAAAAGGCTATATCGTCGCTTCTTTCGGCACCGAGTCTGGTCATCTTCCTTATACGGTTTATATGGCTAAACAAAGCTATTTAAAGGAAGACAAAGAGACCGTTCAGAAATTCACGCGAGCTTTGAAAAAAGCACAGGACTGGGTTCAGGAAAGTGATGCATCAGAAATTGCTAAAGTCATTCAGCCCTATTTTGAAGATACCAATCTAGACACGATGGAAACAGTCATCAACCGCTACAAAGAACAAGGCTCCTTTGCCACTGATCCCATTCTTGATGAAGAAGAGTGGAACAATCTGCAAGACATCATGGACGAAGCCGATGAGCTCCCTTCAAGAATTAGCCATGATGAACTGGTAAACACCGATTTTGCTGAAAAAGTGTCAAAGTAGCTAGAGGTAAGGAGGATGTCCGATGAGCTTTTTAAAAATCCAAGACATTCACCATACTTATTTTTCAAATAAGACGGCAGCGACCGCACTCGCGGACATTTCCCTCGACATTGAAAAAGGTGAATTTGTCTCTTTTCTTGGTCCGAGCGGCTGCGGAAAGACGACCCTGCTTTCCATCATCGCCGGACTATTCCCGCCCACTTCGGGAAAGATCCTGCTCGAAAACAACCCGCTGAAGGCCGACAGTGACTTATCAATCGGCTATATGCTGCAACAGGATTATCTTTTCCCATGGAAAACGATTGAAGAAAATGTTTTATTAGGATTAAAGCTGATTAATAAGAATGAAGGCCTGGAGAGAATAAAGACGTTGAAACTGTTGAGTGATGTTGGATTGGGAGGCACCGGAAAATTATATCCGCGTGAACTTTCCGGAGGGATGAGGCAACGAGCTGCTCTGGCACGAACACTCGCAGTGGACCCAAAAATCCTCTTGCTTGATGAACCGTTTTCGGCCCTAGATTACCAAACGAAGTTGAAGCTTGAAGACCTTGTTTTTGAAACTCTGAAATCTTTTGGAAAGACGGCAGTGCTTGTCACCCATGATATTGGTGAAGCCATCGCAATGAGCGACCGGATTTATCTATTTTCCGCGAAGCCAGGCAGAATTTACAAAACTTTTGAAGTACCTGATGAACTACGCGAACTAACACCTTTTCATGCCCGTAATCACCCACAATATTCGGTATTATTCCAAACGATCTGGAAGGAGCTTGAGAGCCTTGAATATTGAACAGCTTCATAGCCAGTATAAAACCTCTTTGAAAAAGGAAAACAGGCTAATTCGCTTTTATCAGATCCTGATTTTCATTGTCTTTTTCAGCAGTTGGGAACTTTTTTCTCGGATGAAGTGGATTGACCCGCTCATCTTCAGTTCGCCCTCTAAAGTATGGCATCTATTTATAAAGAAATTAGGTGACGGAACACTTCTTTCCCATTCAGGCGTGACCCTATTCGAAACCGTGCTCGGCTTCATCATCGGGACACTGCTTGGAACGATACTTGCTTCCTTGCTCTGGTGGTCGCCGAGGTTGTCGAAAACGCTCGACCCGTATCTCGTCATTTTAAATGCAATGCCAAAAGTCGCCCTCGGACCTATTATCATCGTAGCATTCGGACCAGGTTTCCCGTCAATCATCTCGATGGGAGCGATCATTTCCATTATCATCACCACTATCGTCGTCTACACAGCATTTCGCGAAGTCGATCCCAACTACCTAAAGGTACTGCAAACATTCGGTGCCACAAGGGCTCAGTCCTTCCGGGAAGCCATATTACCGGCATCCTTCCCGACTATTATCTCGACATTGAAGGTGAATGTAGGCCTCTCCTGGGTCGGCGTCATCGTCGGTGAATTTCTCGTCTCAGCAAAAGGACTCGGCTACTTAATTATTTATGGATTTCAAGTCTTCAATTTTACCCTCGTTATGCTCTCCTTGATGATTATTGCCTTCTTTGCGACAATCATGTACCAACTTGTCGAACTACTCGAGCGAAAATTAATCAAGGATTAACCTAACTGCCGATACTCGTCGGCAGTTTTCATATTTACCGGGTTTACTCGTGAATTAGATGGTTTTACTCGTGAGTTTTCGGGTTTTACTCGTGAATTAGATGGATTTACTCGTGAATCTATGGAATTTACTCGTACAAACCATCCAACCTCGCTAAACTCAACGGCACGATTTCATCTTTCATGATAAAACTAAACTCCTCACCTAGCACATCCGGCAACACATCCAATAGAATCGGTCCATCCGTTTCTAGATAATTTTCTTTCCACTCTATCTCACTCAACTTAGCAAAGTAAATCGATTTTACAAATGGCTTCACTGGATTATGAACTTTATACTGTCCCAAAAATTGCAGGTGTTCCACCACTCCTCCGGTTTCTTCATACACTTCCCGCTTGGCCGCTGCTTCAATTGATTCCCCAGTCTCCCTCTTTCCGCCAGGAAATTCCAATCCCCGCTTACGGTGTTTCGTCAATACCCACTTTCCTTTAATTCTGCAGAGCACGAAAACATGCCAAGCTTCCCCAAAAACAGGATCCACGGAGAATTCCACCTTATATCCGTTCATATCACAAAACTGTTTCATATTTCCCCTCTCTCTATTTAAGAAAAACTATTTCATTTTATTGGAGTCACCATTCATTATATGGAATAAAAATCCCGCTATCCAGCGAGAATTCTCTTCACATTGAAAAAAACGATGGCCTCTCAATATTCGAGGCCATCATCTGTTCGTTTTGCCTGTAAAATTCCCATACTCTCTATATGCCGCTTTCCTTCTTCAGTTCCAAGTTTATGAATCATTTCGTATATCTTTTGAAGCGTGATATCCTGTTTATCATTTTCCCGGTCAAAATGATATTGAAGATACGGGACGTGGGCGCGATAAAAGTTTTCTTCGCCAACTGAATAATTGTAATCAAATAACTCACGCAACTGCAGGATTTCGTTGTCGGTTGCTTCGATTTCAAAATTCCACTCAGAACCTTCCCTATCTTGTGAGATTTGCCCAGTTGGGAGCCAAATGTAATACGTTTTCCTATTTTCAGACACATCCATCCACCCTTTCAATAAATCCTACGCTTATTTTTTCACGTAACTCTCCACTTCATACAATGGAAAATTTTGTTTACAGAAGACCAAAGATGTTAAATAATAGATTAAAGTATCTTTCATAGGGTAAAACATATAATATAGGCAAGCATCCCTACAAATTTTTATATGCACCCAGAGGTTTTTTTGATAACCTACATATAAAGAGATAACGGATTTCTAAAAAATGTGAGGTGAAAGTTTTGAAGTTAATTGAAGAATTATACAATATGTACCGTAATAAGTTGACCGGTGATGAAGAAGACATTGATATGCTTACTTTTGCGGTTCTGGAACAACTGGACAGGAAGGAAATTTTCGAATTGCTTCAAGAGATGGATGATCAAGAACTAACCAATCTAATGGGCCTTTACATTATTGAAACGTTAAAAGGGAAGTTCGCTCAAAACAGCATGAACGATACGAAACCTACACATTTTCCACCTCGGAATATTCATTAATACATACCATTCAGGTATCCCTCTTTATGGGATGCCTTTTTTCTTTCCGCTTTATGAAAGTTATTGGTGAAATAGACACAGAACCTCTTTCTATCGTACAAATATATTAAAAAAAGCCCTACCGAAGTAGAGCTTTTCAAAAGAAACCTTAATGTCCTAAATACGCACGCAGCATCCATGCATGTTTGTTTAAGCTTTTCTTCATGCCTGTCAGCATATCAGCTGTAACCGGATCTTCTTCTTCAGCAACTGCGATAATTTCTAGGAACTCTTCGGAAAGCTTCTCGAAATCGCTGATGACACTTTGCACCATATCTTCTGTATTTTCGGTCCCTGTTGCTTCTTCAATAGTAGTCAATTCCAAATATTCTTTAAGCGTAGCAACTGGTTTTTCACCAATGGCTAAAAGTCGTTCAGCCAGCTCGTCATAATTAGCTGTCACTTCTTTATATAATTCTTCCAATTTTTGGTGAAGTTCAAAGAAGTGCGGTCCATTCACGAACCAGTGGTAATTGTGAATTTTCGTATAAAGAACACTGAAGTTTGCAATTTCCTTATTCACTAAAGTTCCTAATTTTTTCTGAGCCATAAATATCTACCTCCGTAAGTTGGTTATACCTTTATATTTCCCTCTATTCGAAAATTGAAACATTATCTGACTCGGTTCTTATGCTAAAATGAATCTAAATTGTGAACGTTAGGAGCTGTAAAGTATGATTACGGTTTTAGTTATCTCCATTATTGTGATTCTGATTGTATTGGCCTTATCGGTCCTAACAATCGGAAAAGGTTACAGCTACAAGCATACAGTGGATCCGGTCGATCCTTTGCCTGAGGATGAGGGAAAAAAAGAAGAACCCGAAAAATAAAAAAAGTTCCTGTCACAAATGGACAGGAACTTTTTTATTAACCGAAAACTTTATGAAGATCTTCTTTATCTTGTGACAGCCAGAAATTCATTAATTTCTTAGCTCCTTCAAGATCATGCAACTTCGCTTGGCCGCATTGTTTTTCGTTTGCAGCAGGAATTTCTGTAATTGTAACAGCATCCTTGAATGTATCTTCAAGAACATCGATGATTTCCGTCACTGTCGGCTCGCCGCTGACCACAAGGTAATATCCTGTTTGACATCCCATAGGTGATATATCGATAATATCAAAATGATCGAACCGCTCAGAATGCTTACGGATATTGAAAGCTAGCAAATGTTCTAATGTGTGGATTGTATCCGGCTTCATCGCTTGTTTATTCGGCTGACAAAAACGGATATCAAATTTATTAACAACACCATCTGTTCCAACCTTATGGACACCGCAATGTCTAACATATGGGGCTTTAACAGCGTTATGATCTAATTCAAAGCTTTCAACTGAAGGCATTTAATTCACTCCTTAATTGTATGTCATTTCTATTTTACCTTGAATTACAATATATTTCACCCTTTTAAATTAATTCCCATTATTTCAATCGGATTTATCCTTGCGCTTGTTCCTTTATTAACCTTATTGGAAACAAAAAAAATATGCTATAATTAACGGTATTGAATTTTACTCGAAAAGAGATGAAAACGTCTTGCTGAAAAAAGTATTAATGGGAATTATCCGTATTTACCAAGTTGTGATTTCACCATTAAAACCGCCTACCTGCCGTTTTTACCCAACTTGTTCCCATTACGGTTTAGAAGCGATAAGTCGATTCGGGCCGATAAAAGGAAGCTGGTTAGCCATTGTCAGGATTCTTAAATGCCATCCTTTTCATCCAGGCGGTATTGACCTCGTTCCCGAAAAAAAGAAAAAAGGTGAAGATCACTAGAAAAAAACCTTGCTTTCTTGTGTAATCTTTTGTATTATACAGAAGTCAAATCGTAATCATTTCGTTTTTAAATCATAGATCTCAAATCGTAATCAATACGAATTATCTAAAAAGGAGAGTTTTATATGAAAAAAAGTGTACTTCTCTCCCTTTTTCTGGTTACAGCGCTATTTCTTTCAGGCTGTGGCAATTCAAAGGGAGAAACTACTGATACTAATAAAGACATTTTAAACGTGTACACTACCGTTTATCCTTTGCAATACTTCACAGAAGCAATTGGTGGAGAGTACGTAAACGTCGAAACTGTTTATCCACCTGGTACTGATGAACATTCATTTGATCCCTCTCAAAAAGATATTGTAAAAATGGCTGAATCAGACCTATTTTTCTATATTGGTTATAATCTTGAAGGCTTTGTCACAAAAGCAGAACCGATTTTAAGCAAAGAAGGCGTCACTACAGTCGCTATAGGTGAAACGGTTCATTTAGATGAAGATGAGCATGCACACGAAAACGAGCATGCGCATGAAGAAGACGGCCATGATCATGGTGGCGTTAATCCCCATTTGTGGCTAGATCCCATCTATTCCATTGAAATGGCAAAAAGCATTAAGGACGAATTAACGAAGCAAATGCCTGAACAAAAAGACTACTTCGACAACAAATTCAACGAACTTACTGTAAAACTTAAAGCTCTTGATGAAAAATTCGCTACGACAATTAAATCGGGTCGTACCAATAAGATTATCGTTTCTCATTCCGCATATGGTTATTGGGAAGAACGATACGGACTTGAACAAATTGGCGTCACCGGCCTTACGTCTTCAAACGAGCCTTCTCAAAAAGAACTAGGGAAAATCGTAACAATGGCCGACAAAGAAAATCTTCACTACGTCATCTTTGAGCAAAATATCAGTTCTAAACTGACTGAGATTATTCAAAAGGAAATGGGTGCGAAATCACTTGAGCTTCATAACCTTTCCGTCTTGACAGATAAAGATATCGAAGCCGGTGAAGATTACTTTAGTTTAATGGAAAAAAATATCAAGACGCTACAAACTGCGTTGCAATAGACAAAGAAGAGGCAGACTCAAATGGGTCCGCCTCTTCTTTACTATTGCCATTTTTATAGTTTAAAGTTTCTTTCTTTGTCTCGAGCTATATTAGTACCACCATCAAACTGTAAAATATAAGGAGGGACATGGCTCAAGATGTAAAGTGTTCCGTTGACACCTGTTCCTTCTGAAAACATGGCAATCGCTGTGCTGCCTATCCGGTTCTTCTATTTCTCTAAGTGTTTTTCACGGATTCTTTCCATTTTTTCCATCAGTTTCGTCCCAATTGTAGACTCGAATTCCGGATAGATGACCGTCATTTTATCCATCCACTCTTTTTTTTCTTCATCAGATAATGTGTATATGTCGATATTGGATTTTTTCTCAATTTCTCGAAGCTGAGCTTGATTCATTTCATTGGACTTGATCCATAGCCAATTCGTTGTATCGTCCATTGCCCGCTGAATTTGTTGCTGAATGTCCACCGGAAGCTTGTCCCAAAACGGCTTATTCATCATGACAACATAGCCTAAATACCCGTGATTACTGATAGTTAAATATTTTTGAACTTCGTATAGTTTCTTGGAATAGATATTCGAAATCGTATTTTCCTGGCTGTCCGTTTTATTGATTTCCAGGCTTTTGAACGTATCATTAAATTCCAGCTTAGATGTTGTGGCCCCAAAATGCTGAAATTGGCTTTCAATCACCGTACTTGGCATAATCCGGAAGTTCTTCCCTACAAAATCTTCTGGATGGCGAATTGGCTTATTGCTTGTAATTTGCTTGAAGTTATTCGACCAGAATGCTAGCCCTTCTATATCTATCGTATTTAACTGATCTAGTAGCTCATCTCCCACTTCTCCATTCAATGCTTCCTGTAAGGCGGCATCCGTTGGAAAGACATAGGGTAGGTCCAAAAGCATCCACTTTTTCGATATGCTTGTAATTTTAGAAGTGGTCGGGGCAATCATCTGCACCTTATTTTCGTGTAAAGCATTGATTTCTTCATGATCACTATATAAAGATTGATTAGGGTAGACTTCAATTTTGACACGGTGATCGGTATATTCATCAACAAGATCTGCAAATCGGTTCGCTGCTAGCCCTTTAGGCGTATTTTCAGCGACTACATGGCTGAACTTAATTACAATTTGATCTTCCATTCCTACCTGCTCTTCATCCTTAGGCAGATCAAAATTGGAGCTAGAAAAGAACGATTGAAATGAAATATATACCGCAATCAGCAACCCTATTCCAATTAAAACAAAGTACCCCCAAAAAGCACGCATATTGACATCTCCTTACCGCTCGCTTCACAGTATATCTATTCTATCACAGCCTTTTTCCTGTCGTAATACAATGCGCGAAAAATAGCGAAAAGTGTTAGAAATTCTGTTACTATTAAGTATAGAAGTAATGGAGGAAAAATAATGGATAAATCCTTTCATATGCCGATTCAATTGAAGATTACCCTGCTATCATTCGTAATCGTAGCTTTTTCGATTCTAATAGGCGGGATTTTTATATTTGGAAACATCGTTTCAATCAGGGAGGATGAAATTGGCAAACGCTCCATGATTACAGCCCATACCATTGCCGAACTACCTGAAGTACAAAAATTAGTCCGTGAATCAGAAGGTTGGACAAAACTAAACCCTATGATTGAAAACTTAAGAAAAATTCATCAAGCTGATTATATAGTTGTGCTGAACAATCAACATATTCGCTATTCCCACCCGGTTTTCAGCCAATTGGGAACACAATCAAAAAGCAACGACGAAAGCGCTGCTTTTGCTGAACATGAATATCTATCAAAGGCTTCTGGCGAACTTGGAATTTCAGTCCGTGCATTTGTCCCGATCCTTGATAAGGAAAATGAACAAATCGGTGTCGTTCTCGTCGGAAACATATTACCGACAATTCCCGAATTAATCATGGACTTGAAAGGCCAAATCGCGATTATTCTATTACTTACACTGCTGTTCGGCGTATGCGGCTCCTGGCTCATGGCCAGACGGATAAAAAAAGAAACCTTTCAACTTGAGCCTCATGAAATTTCAAGAATGTTAGTCGAAAGGACCGCTGCCTTTAATGCGATGCATGAAGGTGTCATTGCAATAGATAATAATCAAACCATCACAATTTTTAATGAAAAGGCAAAGCAAATGCTAAATATCAGTGGCGCGGTGATTGGCAAGAATATCAATGACATTATTAGTGATACCCGCCTGCCAGAAGTGCTAGACCGGACATCTCCTATCTTCAATCAGGAAATTTCGGTTCAAAACAGAAACCTTCTAAGCAACCGGGTACCTATTAAAATAGCCGATAAAACCATCGGAGCTGTGGCAATCTTTCAGGATCGTACCGATGTAGCGAAGCTTGCTGAAGAATTGACGAGTGTCAAAGCATTCGTTGAAGCCCTACGTGTTCAAAACCATGAACATATGAATAAACTTCATACGATAGCAGGATTGATTCAACTTGGGAATTTAGATGATGCACTACAGTACATTTTTCAAATTACAGAAGAGCAAGAGGAATTGACCAGGTTTTTAACGAAGCACATTCACGATGATAATTTAGTGGGGCTACTATTAAGTAAAATCTCCTTAGGGCGTGAACTTGGAATCGAACTCATCATGGATAAACATACGAAACTGGACCGCTTTCCAAATGATATGGATCATCATGATTTCGTATTGATTATCGGGAACTTGATAGAAAATTCCTTTGCAGCCCTCAAACATTTATCAGAAGAACCAAAGCAAGTCTACCTATCCATCTATCAGGATGAACAGCATTGCCAAATTGTACTTGAAGATAATGGGTCCGGTATCCCCGAGGAGATTCACAAAGATATATTTGAGTATGGTTTTACAACAAAAGGTGCGGAAGGATCAGGAATTGGTCTCTATCTTATAGACCAAATTGTAAAAAAAGCGAATGGCGAAATGAGTTTTACAACACGTCCTAATGAAGGAACAAGCTTTTTTCTTTCTTTTCCCATGCATGATATAGAGGAGAACCAAAATGACTAACCAAATTCGCGTACTTTTAATTGAAGACGACCCAATGGTCCAAGAGGTAAACAAGCAGTTCATTGAGCGGCTACAAGCATTTAAAGTCTTTGATACAGCTTCCAATGGACTTGAAGGTCTTGAAAAAATCAGGCAATCTAAACCGGATCTTGTCATTTTGGACATCTTCATGCCTTCTTTAAACGGGGTAGATACACTCTATCAAATAAGAAAAGAACAAATTGATGTGGATGTCATCATCATTTCGGCAGCTAATGACCAGAAAACCATCCGAAAAATGATACAAAACGGGGCTTTTGACTATTTAATTAAACCATTTAAATTCGAGAGACTAAAACATACACTTGAGCAATATTATGCTTTTCGTATGGAAGTTGAACCCGACCATCAGATTTCTCAAAATCAACTCGACCGAATTCTCTTTCAAAATAAAACATCTCCTGAAACGAGTCCGAAATACGATGTTCCTAAAGGGTTAAATGGTGCGACCCTTGAGCAGGTCACAAAATTCATAAAAACTCAGCCTGGATCTTTATCTGCGGAGGAAGTGGCCGATGGAATTGGAATTGCCAGAGTAACAGCCCGTCGCTATCTAGAATACTTACACGGCGAGGACGTTCTGCAGCTTGATGTCCAGTACGGCAGCATTGGCCGTCCAGTTAATCGATACCGTCTAAAAAAATCTTAGAACATATGGGGACCTACTAGAACCATAGCGGTTCCCTTTTAGCTTCTTAACCTACGCTCCCGTTGTTCTGTTATATATGCCCCACTTTCTCTTCAAGAGAAACAATTCACACTCAGCCAATGCTGTAACTTCTTTAATGACAAAATCCGGAACGCCTCTTCTTAATAGAATTTCTGCAATAAGGTATGGCTTTTTCATATACTCTCCCCTCCCTATTCCTTAGTTGTTTCACTTTTCTCTATTATACAAAATAATCCATAAAAGGAAAAATAGACAAAGCCCCATTTTTCGAAAAAAATATGACTTTTGGAGAATTAGGAATTACTTATTTTTAAACACCGTATCTGTTTTATGAGTCGTTTTATTTAGAGGAATAAGATGAATAGGGTAAAAATCCATTTGTATCATACTATTAAAAAAGTTTATTAAGGGGTGGATTTTAATCCAAGATTGTTTTATTTGTTACTAACACACAGGAATCATTCAGACGGATGGAGGTACAATTTTCGGGGAAAATGATGATTATGTTGGACATATTAATCATTACGAACAATCAAATTATTCAGGTTATATTATAGTTGGCTTCACAAGATACAACCCTATCTTTTGCGGTATGAATATAGAAGAAAAAGCATTTGGGTTCACTAAGACAAGTGATAGAAATGCATTATTAGACAGTAGAAAGCGGAACATATTTATTCACGTGCCTCCCTTCATTCTATTTCCTATCTTCATATGCATCTAGCTCCTCGCTTGTTATCCAAACAGCCTAAGGAATATTAAAGACGATGGCCTTACGAATTAAAAGTACATTCAAAAGAGGAGGTGCGAATTGCACCTCTTTGTCGTTTTACCGGTACAGCTTACTATAGGTCGTCAATTCATTTAGTCGCTTTTCATTTATGGCAAAACCGATTCCTGCTTTTTCCGGAACCTGAATGACGCCACTTTCGACGATGACTTCCGGTTCAATAATATCCTCTTCCCAATAGCGGGACGATGATGATATGTCCCCCGGAATTGTAAAGCCTTTTAATGTGGCTAGCGCGATATTATGAGCTCGGGATATGCCAAATTCAATCATGCCTCCGCACCAAACGGGCACGTTTTTTTCCACGCATAGATCATGGATTTTGACCGCTTCCGACCAGCCACCTACTTTGGCCATCTTAATTGTAATTACCCCGCAGCTCTCGAGTAAGAGTGCATTTTTCACATCATGATAGGAATTGATGCTTTCATCAAGACAAATTGGCGTCTGCAGCTGCTTTTGCAAAACAGAATGTTCGACTATGTCGTCATGCCCTAGTGGTTGCTCAATCATCATCAACTTGAACGCATCAAGCTTTTGCAGGTGCGAAGTGTCTTCAAGCTTGTACGCCGAATTGGCATCCGCCATTAACGGGATATCAGGATAGGTGCGTCGAATTTCTGATAGAAACTCCAAGTCATTTTTAGGATTGATTTTTATTTTATACCGCTGATACCCGAATGCGGAAAAATCGTCAATCTGACGCATCGCATCACCGATATTATCCGATGCAACGACAACACCAGCCGTAACTTCGCTCCGTTCCCCTCCAAACAACTGTCCGAGGTAGAATCCCTTCTGCTTCGCATATAAATCCCAAATCGCCTGATCTAGAGCTGACTTCGCCATCGCATTCCTTCTTATTCCGCTCCATAAGCTTGGCAGTTCATTAGGGTGCTTAAACTGACCAGCCAATGTCAAAGGAATTAAGAAATCCTCCAACATATGAAAGCAGGTTTTAACCGTTTCCTCGGTATACCAAGGACTTGTAAATGGCACCGCTTCACCGTATCCGATTAGCCCATCTTGATCTTTGGCTTCGACAACAATCACTTCGCGTTCGCTTACCATCTCGAGGTGGGTCTTAAACGGTTGCTTTAAAGGGGCCGTAATGAGCCGTAATGAGATGGAGGATAACTTCATCGTTGTTTCCCCACTCTCTTCTTCAATTCCCTTCGCAGCAGCTTACTCGCACCATTCCTGGGAAGCTCCTCACAAAAAATAACATTCCGGGGAATTTTATAAGCAGCCAAGGAGTCCCCGCAATAATTCAAAAGCTCGGTCTCTTTCAACTCTGCACCTTGATGTAAGACGACAAACGCGAGTGGTACCTGTCCCCATTTTTCATCGTCTGTTCCCGTAACTCCCGCCTCGAAAACAGCCGGGTGCTTACTTAGAACATTTTCAATTTCAGCCGGATAGACATTTTCGCCACCGGAGATGATTAAATCGGAGCGTCGGTCAAGCACATATAAAAAGCCTTCTTCATCAAGATAACCAAGATCCCCAGTATAAAGCCATCCCTCCGTAATCGCTTGCTGTGTCGCATCCAATCGTTTGAAATAACCTTTCGTCACATTCGGACCTGAAACAACAATTTCACCCGCTACACCAGGTTCACAGGTCCTACCGTCCTTAACTATCCGTAACTGCGAAGGAAACAAAGGTTTCCCCGCCGACCCGATTTTTGTCATGCTATATTCCGGTGCAAGTGTTACAATCTGCGAAGATGTTTCAGTCATCCCATACGTCTGATAGACAGGAATCCCTTTTCCCTTACATACTTCAAGCAAATGAACCGGTGCCGGGCCGCCGCCTAACAGCATACAGCGGAAGGTTTCTGGATAGCTTGTCTTTCCTAAATCATGCAACATCCGGTTCAGCATCGTCGTCACGACCGAAATAATCGTCACGCCATTTTCCTGAATGCTCCGGTTCGCTTCTCGTTCATCAAACTTCTCTACCAGCACGACCTTCATACCATAAATTACATTTTTCATCAAAATAGACAGGCCGCTAATATGAAAAATCGGGACCGCACAATACCATGTATCTTCTTCCCTCAATCCAAGATTCAACATAGAACCAACCGCACTCCACCAGTGGTTGCCGAATGTTTGTATTACACCCTTTGGATTACCCGTTGTACCCGATGTATACATAATCGTAGCTGTATCTTCAAGATTAAACTCATGGAGAAATTCTGTCGTGCCTTCTTTGGGTAATTCTTCCTTTAAAAGAATCTGGAAACCCGTGAGAATGTCACGAATATCGGAGAGTTTTTCAGAGAAGGAATCCTCCGATATCAGACGTACTGCCTCACTATCCTCGATCTGCCAGGAAAGTTCTTTTGCCGTTAACTTATTATTCAGCATCACGATCTTCACACCCAGATAAAAGAGTGCATGAATCACGACGACACTATCTATATGATTCCGGAGCAAAACCGCACATGATTCGCCAGCCTTCACACCTTTGTTCGCTAGCTTACCGGCCATTTTCCCGGTTAGAGTATGTAGTTCAAGAAAGGTATACGTACGCCCTTCAAATTCAATCGCCGGACGATCCGGTGATAGATGTGCCCGGTTTTTCAGCCAGTTCGGCAACTTTTCTTCTGCCATCGTTGCTTACCCTCCCATACATTTAGATATAGAAAACAGCCCGGCGATTATCCGCCAAGCTGCCTGTCTTATCGATTCACGCGTCTCATTAAGGGAAACGAGGGAATTGTCCGAAGTCCGGATCGCGTTTTTCTTTGAACGCATCGCGGCCTTCTTTTGCTTCTTCTGTTGTATAGTATAAAAGTGTAGCATCGCCAGCCAATTGTTGAAGACCTGCAAGACCATCTGTATCCGCATTCATCGCTGCTTTTAAGAAACGAAGTGCAGTTGGGCTCTTCTCAAGCATTTCTTCACACCATTTAACTGTTTCTGCTTCTAATTGGTCTAAAGGAACAACCGTGTTAACTAGTCCCATATCCAATGCTTCTTGAGCATTGTATTGACGACATAGGTACCAAATTTCACGTGCTTTCTTATGACCAACGATACGTGCTAAATAACCTGAACCATAACCAGCATCAAAGCTTCCTACGTTCGGCCCGGTTTGTCCAAAGACTGCATTGTCAGCGGCAATTGTTAAGTCACATACCACATTCAATACATTACCGCCACCAATCGCATAACCAGCAACCATAGCTACAACTGGTTTCGGAATCACACGGATCAAACGTTGCAAATCAAGTACGTTTAGACGCGGAATATTATCTTCGCCGACATATCCACCGTTTCCGCGTACTTTTTGGTCCCCGCCTGAACAGAATGCTTTGCCGCCTACACCCGTTAAAATAATAACTCCAATGCTAGAATCATCACGCGCTCTTGCGAATGCATCAATCATCTCAGCAGTCGTTTTTGGCGTGAATGCATTATGTACATGCGGACGGTTGATAGACACTTTCGCAATCCCATTATATTTTTCATATAAAATTTCATCATACTCACGTATTGTTTCCCATTGTATTGTCATCTAAAATCCTCCTTTAATTTCGCATTAAAAACTCACTTATTATTTTACCAAACTTTTCTCCATCTTCCACATGAATCGCATGTCCGGCATCATTAATTATTTTCCATTCAGCCTGTTTCAGCATTTTTTGCATCGATTCCGCAATCAGACAAAACTTGGGATCGAGTTCACCAGTAACAAGAAGCACTGGAAAATCAAGAAATTCTAGTTCTTCCCAATAGGAAGCCTGACTGCCGGTTCCCATTCCTAAAAGGCTACTGGAAAGGCCCGAAGGATTATTTTCCAAACGCTGCTGTCGAATCGCCGCCTGGGTTTTAGATGATAACCTTTTCTGACTCTCAAACAGCGGGATGTTTTCCCACTGATCGACAAACGCCTCGATGCCGTTTTCAAGAATCTTTCCGGCAAGCTTCTTATCATTACTTCTGCGGATTTCCCGCTCCTCTTCTGTTAAAAGGCCAGGTGAAGCGCTTTCTAACATCAATGTCTTTACGTACTCAGGATACAAACAGGCAAAGCCCAAAGCAAGCCTCCCTCCCATTGAATATCCAAGGATATGGGTTTTTGGGAAATTTAACTCATCCAAAATATGCTTAAGGTCCTCAGTCACTTGCTTCATCTTATACCGACGATAATCGGCTGGAGATGCAGTCCCTCCATGTCCGATAATATCGACCATGATCAAGGTATATCTTTCACGCAAAAGCGGGATGAGAAATTTCCATGTATCTCGATTTCCCGTAAATCCATGCAAAAGTACAAGAGGTTCTCCATTTCCCACTATTTCAACAGAATAAGTGACATCTCTGCAGACAATTTTCATGATATTCCCCTATCTAATACCACTTTTATTTCCTGGGAAACAAAATTCCACAAATTTCGATGCTTTTGCAAATTGGACTCCCTTTCGGTAGGTACTTCGATTATTTTCAAGCCTTGGATTTCAAACGACTCTGTAAATACCTGCTTCAGTTCATCCCAATTTTGCACCTTGCTGTATTTCCCGCCGTAAAGCTGTGCAGTATGGGAAAAATCAAGCCCGTGGGGAGTGCCGAATAACGTTTCGAAGTGTTCCCTATCATTTGCCTGTGGAAGGAAAGAGAATATACCGCCGCCGTCATTATTAATCAGCAAAATCGTGATATTTTGCTTTTGCAGCTTAGCCGCAAGCAATCCGTTCATATCATGGAAAAAGCTTAAATCTCCGATTGCGAGTACTGTATTTTCTGAAACGGTGCTTACGCCAAGCGCAGTAGAAACTACACCATCAATTCCGTTCGCTCCCCGATTTGCAAAGGTTTTGATTCCTTTTTCATTATTCAAAAAGAATGTATCCAGATCCCGTATTGGCATACTATTTCCGACGAATAACGTCGATTCTATTGGCATCATGTCCTGTATCAGCGAGAACAGCTTTCCTTCACTTAACTCCGCTTCATCACGGATGGAAGATAAGGCATTCTTCGTTGCTCCATTGACAGTTTGCCACAAACCAAGCCAGTTTTTCTCAGTAGCATTCGGAATTTTTCCACATACACGTTGGCAAAAATCTTTTTCTTCGCAGTAAATCATGTTGGTTGCCAGTCCTGCTGGTTCGCGCCATCCTGCTCCGCCATCAATGACCAAAGTAATTGCCTGTTTTTGTTTTTTCATGAATAACAATAAAGGTTTAGATACCGGCATAGAACCGAAACGCAACACTACATCCGGCCGGAAAGCTTCCTTGGCCGCTTCATCACGTAGAAATGTATCGTAGGTATCAATAATACCTTCTTTATCGTGTTTGCCACTTCTTAGCTGAGAAAGAGGGTCAGCTAGTATCGGGAAAGCAAGCTTCTCAGCTAAAGCTACAATTGCTTCCTTCATCTTTGGATGCCGTAATTCTCCACACACGATCATTCCTTGTTTCGCTTGTGATAACGTAGCTGCTAGCGCCTCTATATGTGAATCAGACAGTGATAGTGCACCATTTTCAATCATCACAGCCGGTGTCATTTTATTTTGCCTATATTCTTTAGCTTGTTCCAGATTTGGAATAAGTGGTTCACGAAGAGGGAAGTTCAAATGTACGGGTCCAGCTGGCTCAGTTGCCGCTGTCGAAACTGCCCTTGCACCGATTGTTCTCGCATATCGCATCATTTCATCGGTACTTTCCGGAAGCGCCATTTCGACAAACCACTTCACTTGCCTTCCGTACAGATGAATTTGATCAATGGCCTGTGGAGCCCCTACATCACGCAACTCATGCGGACGATCAGCCGTCAGCACGATCAGTGGCACCCTTGAATAGTAAGCCTCAATGACAGCTGGGTAAAAGTTAGCAGCAGCTGTACCAGACGTACAAAGAAGTCCGACAGGTTTTTTTAATGCCTTAGCCAAACCAAGGGCAAAAAAAGCAGCCGAACGCTCATCCACATTAATATGAACTTCGATATCAGGATGTTCTACCAGCAGCAAAGCGAGCGGTGTGGATCGTGAACCTGGACTTACCACCACATGCTTCATCTTATTTTGTGCAAGCTCATCGACAAATGAAGCAGCATACGCTGTCAATGCATCTCGGTCATTCATTAAGATTTCCTCCTAAAGCACTTAGCATTGGATTAAATTTAATCCCCGTTTCCTGGAATTCACTTTCAGGTGTCGAATCTTCCACTACGCCGCACCCTGCAAAAAGCGATGCCTCATTATCCTGTAGTAGGGCGGAACGAATCCCAACTGCAAATTCCCCGTTCCCATAGGTATCGACCCAGCCCAATGGTCCCGCATAAAAGCCGCGTTCAAGACCTTCTATTTCTCGAATACGGGCGACAGCTTCTTCTTTCGGAAGCCCGCCCATAGCAGGTGTTGGATGCAGATTTTCTACAAACTCAAAAATCGTGACACCCTCATTGCAAATTCCACGGACCGGTGTATACAGATGCTGAATATGACGGTTTTTCATTAATTTCGGTTCGGTCGGAACGATTACCTTTTCACATACCGCCTCAAACGCATTTGATATCATCGAAACGACGTATTGATGCTCTTGTAAATTCTTTTGGTCATGAAGCAGTTCATCACCAAGACAAGCATCCTCTTCTTCAGTTTTCCCCCGTCCCATCGATCCTGCAAGACAGGTAGAAAAGACTTCATTACCCTGCTTCTTTATCAAACGCTCAGGAGTTGCACCCACGAAACAGTCACCGCCCGCTTCCAAACTAAAAATATAGCTTAATGGCTGCTCAGCAATCAATTGCTCGAGTACTTTCTCTGAATCAATGGAGCGCTCAAACACAAGGCGCAGCTCTCTTGCCAAAACAATTTTGTCGAGATCTGTTGTCTTGATTTCCTCAACAGCCTCTGCAACCGTCTGCTTCCATTCCTTAGGTTTGACTTCCTTCTGCTTAACAAGAGTATTGGCACGCAGTTCGGTGCCATTCAAGCTTTCGATAAGGAAAGATTCCCGTTCATTTATCATATCTATGAAGAGTTTTTCTGAATCATCCGGTGAACAAAGTAGGTTTGTCGTTAAGTAAGCTTGCTCCCCCACTAGCGATAGCATGAAGGCAGGTATATAAAACAGATTGTCCCCGAATTGGTTCCAAAGGAGCGTACTGTTAGTTTCATAATCAAAAGAAAAGCCACCAAAGAGTAAAGGACCAGTTGCTTCTACATCGGTCACTCCTGTTTTGACAGCAGTATTCTGCAGTTTGATCCAGCTCATTTCGACTTCTCTATAACGGTCGGCATTTGATGCCGCTTGGAGTTTCTTAACGTTGCCTAAACCAGTAATGGTTATTTCTTTTGCAGGGTCCTCCCAGAAAAAGCGTTCACCCGCATACCGTTCTCTTCCAGCTTGATAAAATGAAAGGGGGTTGTTGCAATTTATTTTCTTAATATGACTGAATAGAACTTGACCATTCAAGTCCTTTGCCTTTTGTATAGCTGAAGCCAGTCCCTGAAACTGTTGAGTTTCTTCTGAGATAGCCAAAAAAATCCCCCCAAATGTACATTTTAAAAGCTTTTTAACCTATTTAAAGATACACCTCTCTTCAACCCAATGTCAATAAAACGCCCCTTTATCGAACGATTCATGACTGCTTTTTTCCTTATTATATGATTCTTAGTGAATGAAGTAGAATACCCTTGATATTGGAAGTGATCGTCTATGAAATTCAATTGACACTTCCCACCACTTTTCCTACACTAAATAGGATAACCTTTTGTGAACAATTTCAATATTTGATATAATTCAAGGGAACTAATAATGATTTTGAGGAGAGAAATAATGCAAACAGAATACGACGACCTTCCCCTTAAACGAACCTGGAAAATTTGGTGGGAGTTAATTCGTCCACATACACTTACCGCAGCTTTTGTTCCAGTCCTACTTGGAACTATGATTGCACTTTTAGAAGATGGCGTAAATTGGCTACTATTTGCAGCCATGATGATTGCAAGTATCCTGATTCAAGCTGCAACGAACTTATTCAATGAATACTATGATTTCAAGAGAGGCTTGGATACAGAAGAATCTGTTGGCATAGGTGGTGGCATTGTCCGTCATGGCATGACTCCAAAACTCATCATGACCTTAGCCCTTAGTATGTATGGCATCGCACTGATACTTGGAATCTATATCTGTGCTGTATCATCTTGGTGGCTTGCTGGGGTAGGACTGGTCTGTATGCTTGTCGGCTACCTTTACACTGGCGGTCCACTGCCTATTTCATACACACCATTTGGAGAACTTTTTTCTGGATTGTTTATGGGCTTTCTGATAATCTTGATTGCCTTTTTCATTCAAACTGGTTTTGTTTCTACCACAGCTATCTTAATTGCAATACCAAGCGGAATTTTAGTTGGGTTAATCAATTTATCCAATAACCTCCGTGACCATGACGGAGATAAGGCACACGGTCGAAAAACGATGCCTGTAGTAATGGGCAGAAAAAATGCCTTAACATTTATGGCGATTATGTTTGCCTTCTCTTACCTATGGCTAGTAGGATTAGTCCTAGCTGGAAGCGTTACAGCATGGATTTTGCTTGCCTTCCTAAGCATTCCGAAAGCCTTGGCAGCTATCAAAGGCTTCGTAGGTAAAACTTCACCTATTACGATGGTCCCTGCGATGAAAGCCACGGCCCAAACGAACACCTTCTTCGGCCTGCTTATGGCCATTGGATTATTCATCAGCTATCTTATTTAATCTCTAAGGACTGAGTCGATTTGACTCAGTCCTTTTTTGCTTCCTATCCAATTTGTTTCCCTCCCCTCCGATTCGGGTAATGAATAAGACACCCATCCAACCATTATTCAAATGAGATATAGACTTTCGAAGGAGTGAAATAAACATGGCAACCAAACAACAAACGCAACATTTAAAAAAAGAACTACTTATAGAAAAAGAAGAACTGAATAATAGGCTAAAAAATGATGAACAATCACTTCTAAATAAAAGTCAGACAGAATCTGTAGGGGAACTATCCTCCTATGACAATCATCCCGCTGACCTTGGAACCGAATTATTCGAAATGGAAAGAAACCAGGCACTAGATGAGCATGCACAATCTGAAATGGAAAAAGTCAAGAATGCATTGAATGCGATAGATGCAGGCTTCTATGGCCATTGTAAAACCTGTGATACTGAAATCCCTTTTGAACGGCTTGAAGCCATCCCTACCACTCTCTACTGTGTCGAGCACGCCCCAGAACGACCGACTATACAAGATCGACCAGTTGAAGAAGACGTACTGATTCCATCAAAGGGAAATAATTTTGAAAACCGTCATGGAAGTGAAATAGTAGATAAAGAAGATAGCTTTGGCGAAGTAGCCAAATTTGGTACATCTGAAACACCTGCGGATTACATGGGCGATCATGACAGCTATAATAATCTTTATAAAACAGAAGATGAAACCGATGGATTTCCTGAAGACTATGAAGGATTTGTAGCAAATGATATCGAAGGAAAAAAAATAAGGGGTATCCCGAATAAAAAGCAAAAGAACTATGAAGATACATTAGATGAAGAAAACGTTGAATCTCAGCTTGGAGACATTCCTTATAAACAAAAAGATAGTTATATCAATGAAGAGAAATAAATAAAAAAAAGAAGCATACAGAATGTATGCTTCTTTTTTATGACCCGTACGGGATTCGAACCCGTGTTACCGCCGTGAAAGGGCGGTGTCTTAACCGCTTGACCAACGGGCCAAATGGCGGAGAAGGAGGGATTTGAACCCTCGCGCCGCTCACGCGACCTACACCCTTAGCAGGGGCGCCTCTTCAGCCTCTTGAGTACTTCCCCATGGCTCCGCAGGTAGGACTCGAACCTACGACCGTTCGGTTAACAGCCGAATGCTCTACCACTGAGCTACTGCGGAACAATATGAATATGGTGGGCCTAAATGGACTCGAACCATCGACCTCACGCTTATCAGGCGTGCGCTCTAACCAGCTGAGCTATAGGCCCATAAATTGGAGCGGGTGAAGGGAATCGAACCCTCATCATCAGCTTGGAAGGCTGAGGTTTTACCACTAAACTACACCCGCGAAATGGGGCGACTGATGGGAATCGAACCCACGAATGCCTGAACCACAATCAGGTGCGTTAACCACTTCGCCACAATCGCCGTAATTTTTGAAATAATGGTGGCTCAGGACGGAATCGAACCGCCGACACAAGGATTTTCAGTCCTTTGCTCTACCGACTGAGCTACTGAGCCACATTTGTATTAAATTTTATAATGGCGGTCCCGACGGGAATCGAACCCGCGATCTCCTGCGTGACAGGCAGGCATGTTAACCGCTACACCACGGGACCTAATAATTGCGGGGACAGGATTTGAACCTGCGACCTTCGGGTTATGAGCCCGACGAGCTACCGGACTGCTCCACCCCGCGACGGTAATAATGAAACGATTTCGCATCAAGTTTTCGTGTAAATTGTTTCTTCCGCTTCCTCTATGTAAAGGTTGTTTCAAAACAACTTGCTGCTTTTAAAGAAATGGAGGAGGTAGAGGGATTCGAACCCCCGCGGGATTTGACTCCCCTGTCGGTTTTCAAGACCGATCCCTTCAGCCGAACTTGGGTATACCTCCGTGGCTAAAAAAATTACATGGTGGACCTTGTAGGACTCGAACCTACGACCGGACGGTTATGAGCCGTCTGCTCTAACCAGCTGAGCTAAAGGTCCTTATATTTATTGGTAGCGGCGGAGGGGATCGAACCCCCGACCTCACGGGTATGAACCGTACGCTCTAGCCAGCTGAGCTACACCGCCAATATAATATAAGTTTTGATGAAAAATGGTGGAGCCTAGCGGGATCGAACCGCTGACCTCCTGCGTGCAAGGCAGGCGCTCTCCCAGCTGAGCTAAGGCCCCATTCATTAGAAATCACGTGGTCGGGAAGACAGGATTCGAACCTGCGACCCCTTGGTCCCAAACCAAGTGCTCTACCAAGCTGAGCTACTTCCCGCAAAAAACATGGTGCGCCCGGCGGGAGTCGAACCTACAACCTTCTGATTCGTAGTCAGATGCTCTATCCAATTGAGCTACGGGCGCATATTAAGATGGTGCCGAGGACCGGAATCGAACCGGTACGGTAGTCACCTACCGCAGGATTTTAAGTCCTGTGCGTCTGCCAGTTCCGCCACCCCGGCACATACGAAAAGTGGAGCGGAAGACGGGATTCGAACCCGCGACCCCAACCTTGGCAAGGTTGTATTCTACCACTGAACTACTTCCGCATGAAAGATGCGGGTGAAGGGACTTGAACCCCCACGCCTTGCGGCGCCAGATCCTAAGTCTGGTGCGTCTGCCAATTCCGCCACACCCGCATAATATAATGGTGAGCCATGAAGGATTCGAACCTTCGACCCTCTGATTAAAAGTCAGATGCTCTACCAACTGAGCTAATGGCTCGTACGTTTAATAATAAAAGATGGTGCCGGCAAGAGGACTTGAACCCCCAACCTACTGATTACAAGTCAGTTGCTCTACCAGTTGAGCTACACCGGCAGGTGTAAAAATGGTGGAGGATGACGGGATCGAACCGCCGACCCTCTGCTTGTAAGGCAGATGCTCTCCCAGCTGAGCTAATCCTCCATATGTGTAACTGCTTGGCGGCGTCCTACTCTCACAGGGGGAAACCCCCAACTACCATCGGCGCTGAAGAGCTTAACTGCCGTGTTCGGAATGGGAACGGGTGTGACCTCTTCGCTATCGCCACCAAACAATGTTAACATTTTTTTAAGACATTTATTATTATAACGTCTTTTTGAAAAAATGCAAGAAGAAATTTTCATTCCTTCAAAACTAGATAATAAGAAGGTATTTCATTTTTTAAAGCGTGGTTAAGTCCTCGATCTATTAGTATCAGTCAGCTCCACATGTCGCCACGCTTCCACCTCTGACCTATCAACCTGATCATCTTTCAGGGATCTTACTAGCTTGCGCTATGGGAAATCTCATCTCGAGGGGGCTTCATGCTTAGATGCTTTCAGCACTTATCCCGTCCGCACGTAGCTACCCAGCTATGCCTTTGGCAAGACAACTGGTACACCAGCGGTGCGTCCATCCCGGTCCTCTCGTACTAAGGACAGCTCCTCTCAAATTTCCTGCGCCCGCGACGGATAGGGACCGAACTGTCTCACGACGTTCTGAACCCAGCTCGCGTACCGCTTTAATGGGCGAACAGCCCAACCCTTGGGACCGACTACAGCCCCAGGATGCGATGAGCCGACATCGAGGTGCCAAACCTCCCCGTCGATGTGGACTCTTGGGGGAGATAAGCCTGTTATCCCCGGGGTAGCTTTTATCCGTTGAGCGATGGCCCTTCCATGCGGAACCACCGGATCACTAAGCCCGACTTTCGTCCCTGCTCGACTTGTAGGTCTCGCAGTCAAGCTCCCTTGTGCCTTTACACTCTACGAATGATTTCCAACCATTCTGAGGGAACCTTTGGGCGCCTCCGTTACTCTTTAGGAGGCGACCGCCCCAGTCAAACTGCCCACCTGACACTGTCTCCCACCCCGATAAGGGGCGCGGGTTAGAATTTCAATACAGCCAGGGTAGTATCCCACCAACGCCTCCACCGAAGCTAGCGCTCCGGCTTCTCAGGCTCCTACCTATCCTGTACAAGCTGTACCAAAATTCAATATCAGGCTGCAGTAAAGCTCCACGGGGTCTTTCCGTCCTGTCGCGGGTAACCTCGCATCTTCACAGGTACTATAATTTCACCGAGTCTCTCGTTGAGACAGTGCCCAGATCGTTACACCTTTCGTGCGGGTCGGAACTTACCCGACAAGGAATTTCGCTACCTTAGGACCGTTATAGTTACGGCCGCCGTTTACTGGGGCTTCGGTTCAAAGCTTCGCTTGCGCTAACCTCTCCCCTTAACCTTCCAGCACCGGGCAGTGTCAGCCCCTATACTTCGCCTTGCGGCTTCGCAGAGACCTGTGTTTTTGCTAAACAGTCGCCTGGGCCTATTCACTGCGGCTTTTCCGGGCTATTCACCCTAAAAAGCACCCCTTCTCCCGAAGTTACGGGGTCATTTTGCCGAGTTCCTTAACGAGAGTTCTCTCGCACACCTTAGGATTCTCTCCTCGCCTACCTGTGTCGGTTTGCGGTACGGGCACCTTACATCTCACTAGAGGCTTTTCTTGGCAGCGTGGAATCAGGAACTTCGGTACTATATTTCCCTCGCCATCACAGCTCCGCCTTAATGGAAACGGGATTTGCCTCGTTTCCGGCCTAACTGCTTGGACGCGCATATCCAACAGCGCGCTTACCCTATCCTTCTGCGTCCCCCCATCGTTCAAACGATGTATAGGTGGTACAGGAATATCAACCTGTTGTCCATCGCCTACGCCTTTCGGCCTCGGCTTAGGTCCCGACTAACCCTGAGCGGACGAGCCTTCCTCAGGAAACCTTAGGCATTCGGTGGAAGGGATTCTCACCCTTCTTTCGCTACTCATACCGGCATTCTCACTTCTAAGCGCTCCACCAGTCCTTCCGGTCTGACTTCAACGCCCTTAGAACGCTCTCCTACCATCGACACCATACGGTGTCAATCCACAGCTTCGGTGATACGTTTAGCCCCGGTACATTTTCGGCGCGGAGTCACTCGACCAGTGAGCTATTACGCACTCTTTAAATGATGGCTGCTTCTGAGCCAACATCCTGGTTGTCTAAGCAACTCCACATCCTTTTCCACTTAACGTATACTTTGGGACCTTAGCTGGTGGTCTGGGCTGTTTCCCTTTCGACTACGGATCTTATCACTCGCAGTCTGACTCCCAAGAATAAGTATTTGGCATTCGGAGTTTGACTGAATTCGGTAACCCGTTGGGGGCCCCTAGTCCAATCAGTGCTCTACCTCCAATACTCTCATCTTGAGGCTAGCCCTAAAGCTATTTCGGAGAGAACCAGCTATCTCCAGGTTCGATTGGAATTTCTCCGCTACCCACACCTCATCCCCGCACTTTTCAACGTGCGTGGGTTCGGGCCTCCATTCAGTGTTACCTGAACTTCACCCTGGACATGGGTAGATCACCTGGTTTCGGGTCTACGACCTCATACTCATTCGCCCTATTCAGACTCGCTTTCGCTGCGGCTCCGTCTTATCAACTTAACCTCGCATGAAATCGTAACTCGCCGGTTCATTCTACAAAAGGCACGCCATTACCCATTAACGGGCTTTGACTACTTGTAGGCACACGGTTTCAGGATCTATTTCACTCCCCTTCCGGGGTGCTTTTCACCTTTCCCTCACGGTACTGGTTCACTATCGGTCACTAGGTAGTATTTAGCCTTGGGAGATGGTCCTCCCTGCTTCCGACGGGATTTCTCGTGTCCCGCCGTACTCAGGATCCACTCAGGAGGGAACGAAGTTTCAACTACAGGGTTTTTACCTTCTTTGACGGACCTTTCCAGATCACTTCATTTACCCCGTTCCTTTGTAACTCCATGTTGAGTGTCCTACAACCCCAAGAGGCAAGCCTCTTGGTTTGGGCTAATTCCGTTTCGCTCGCCGCTACTCAGGAAATCGCATTTGCTTTCTCTTCCTCCGGGTACTTAGATGTTTCAGTTCCCCGGGTCTGCCTTCAGTACCCTATGTATTCAGGTAAAGATACTGTTCCATTACGAACAGTGGGTTTCCCCATTCGGAAATCTCCGGATCAAAGCTTACTTACAGCTCCCCGAAGCATATCGGTGTTAGTCCCGTCCTTCATCGGCTCCTAGTGCCAAGGCATCCACCGTGCGCCCTTTCTAACTTAACCGTTAAAAAAGATCTTACTGATGCTTTGAAAAAATTAATTGCCTTCTATCTATTATCTAGTTTTCAAGGAACAAAGTAGAAAGAATCCCATCACAACGTGATGATGTCTTTCGTATCTGAATGAATTACTCATTCAAAACTGAACAAAACAAAAGCGCTCTCGTATTTATCCTTAGAAAGGAGGTGATCCAGCCGCACCTTCCGATACGGCTACCTTGTTACGACTTCACCCCAATCATCTGTCCCACCTTAGGCGGCTGGCTCCATAAAGGTTACCTCACCGACTTCGGGTGTTACAAACTCTCGTGGTGTGACGGGCGGTGTGTACAAGGCCCGGGAACGTATTCACCGCGGCATGCTGATCCGCGATTACTAGCGATTCCGGCTTCATGTAGGCGAGTTGCAGCCTACAATCCGAACTGAGAATGGCTTTATGGGATTCGCTTACCTTCGCAGGTTTGCAGCCCTTTGTACCATCCATTGTAGCACGTGTGTAGCCCAGGTCATAAGGGGCATGATGATTTGACGTCATCCCCACCTTCCTCCGGTTTGTCACCGGCAGTCACCTTAGAGTGCCCAACTGAATGCTGGCAACTAAGATCAAGGGTTGCGCTCGTTGCGGGACTTAACCCAACATCTCACGACACGAGCTGACGACAACCATGCACCACCTGTCACTCTGTCCCCCGAAGGGGAACGCCCTATCTCTAGGGTTGTCAGAGGATGTCAAGACCTGGTAAGGTTCTTCGCGTTGCTTCGAATTAAACCACATGCTCCACCGCTTGTGCGGGCCCCCGTCAATTCCTTTGAGTTTCAGCCTTGCGGCCGTACTCCCCAGGCGGAGTGCTTAATGCGTTAGCTGCAGCACTAAAGGGCGGAAACCCTCTAACACTTAGCACTCATCGTTTACGGCGTGGACTACCAGGGTATCTAATCCTGTTTGCTCCCCACGCTTTCGCGCCTCAGTGTCAGTTACAGACCAGAAAGTCGCCTTCGCCACTGGTGTTCCTCCAAATCTCTACGCATTTCACCGCTACACTTGGAATTCCACTTTCCTCTTCTGCACTCAAGTTCCCCAGTTTCCAATGACCCTCCACGGTTGAGCCGTGGGCTTTCACATCAGACTTAAGGAACCACCTGCGCGCGCTTTACGCCCAATAATTCCGGACAACGCTTGCCACCTACGTATTACCGCGGCTGCTGGCACGTAGTTAGCCGTGGCTTTCTGGTTAGGTACCGTCAAGGTACCAGCAGTTACTCTGGTACTTGTTCTTCCCTAACAACAGAACTTTACGACCCGAAGGCCTTCTTCGTTCACGCGGCGTTGCTCCGTCAGACTTTCGTCCATTGCGGAAGATTCCCTACTGCTGCCTCCCGTAGGAGTCTGGGCCGTGTCTCAGTCCCAGTGTGGCCGATCACCCTCTCAGGTCGGCTACGCATCGTCGCCTTGGTGAGCCATTACCTCACCAACTAGCTAATGCGCCGCGGGCCCATCTATAAGTGACAGCAAAACCGTCTTTCCATCTTCTCTCATGCGAGAAAAGAACGTATCCGGTATTAGCTCCGGTTTCCCAAAGTTATCCCAGTCTTATAGGCAGGTTGCCCACGTGTTACTCACCCGTCCGCCGCTAATCTCAGGGAGCAAGCTCCCATCGATCCGCTCGACTTGCATGTATTAGGCACGCCGCCAGCGTTCGTCCTGAGCCAGGATCAAACTCTCCGAAGAAATGTTTGACTTGCTCATTTTGCTTTTTTTGATAGTGTGTGCTCACTTAAAAATTAACGTTGGCGCTTTGTTTTGTTCAGTTTTCAAAGAGCAATTTGTTGTCGTTTCTCTCAGAAGCGACTCCTATAATGTAACACATTGTGTCACGTTTCGTCAACAACTTTTTTTAAAAAGTTTTAACAGTTTGTTGAGCTGTTTAAGTTGTTGTCTTAGCGACAAGAAATAATATACCATGTACAAATAATGTTTGCAATATGTTTTTCAAAACTTTTTTTCAAAAAAGTGTTTTTTCATTCTCCTTCTATATATTCCTTTCTAGAATAACTCTTTTTCGAATGCATCAAGCCCCCCTACCTCTTAAACACAGTCCGCCGCTTCAGCTGAATTAACTCGCATATTTCTCCTTAAACCCAAATAGACATATAAAGATATCTTCTTTCTTTGAGGTGAAGCAATGAATCTATCATTAATCGCACTACTCATTTCTTACAGCATGGCTCTTTACTTATTTAGCACTGCTTATTATGAAGCCATAAAGTTCAGTAGGGAAAAAGGGAAAGTGAATGGTACAACGTTTTTGTTTAGCTTTACATTTGCCTTGATCTTCACTCGGATTACCTATTTGTTTTATCCCTATTAAATAAAAGCAGTAAGTCGGGTTCGACTTACTGCTTTTATATGGAGACTGCTTCTTTTTTCTGCACCTTACTTTTCTTTTCATCCTTTAGGAATATCATCAAGCCGGCCAATATGATGGTACCTCCTAGGATTTGCGTCCAGAGTATGGGTTCACCAAGAATGAAGTAAGCTAGAATTGTCGCTCCAATCGGTTCCAGTAAGATTCCCATAGAGATTGTTGAAGTACTTAACCACTTCAATGACCAGTTGAATAATGAATGCCCTAATAGAGTCGGGAAAATAGCAAGCAAAACGAAATAAATCCAGTCGACAGTAGGATATGGTCCCAGTGGCTCTCCCTTAAGGACAACGTAGAAAAACAATGTAAATGCACTAATTGCATACACGACGAATGTGTATGTTATAGAAGAGATACGCTTTCTAACATTTTGACCAAATAGTAAATAACCAGTTACTAACGCACAAGCAACAAGGGAAAGAATGTCTCCCCAAAGCGCCATACCGCTGATTCTAAAATCTCCCCAGCTGATGACAAGACTGCCCGCTATCGCGATGATCCCGCTTAATATTGCCTTCATTGAAAATCGTTCTTTAAAAAACAAGTAAGCCCCTGCAAACGCAAATAACGGCTGAAGGGTGACAAGCACAGTTGAACTCGCAACCGACGTGTAATTGAGCGATTCAAACCATAATATAAAATGAAAAGCTAGGAACACACCTGCCGCAATCGAACACAACCAGTCCTTTTTCTCAATGAATTTAAGTTCATGGCGGTATTTTATTATGAAAACCGGCAACATAAGCAGAACAGTAAATAATAAACGATAAAAGGCTATAACACCTGATGGAGCAGATGCTAATTTAACAAGTATGGCCGAAAATGAAACGGATGCCACACCTATCGCCAATGCAAAATAGGGATTTATTTTAGGTATTTGCATTCTTGTTCCTCTTTTCATGTTGAATTACCTATCATTGTACTCTATTTTACTATGGTAAAATTATTAGAGTGAGTTATTTGAAAAAACGGGTATATTGCACCAAATCATATAATTCTCGATACTCTTTCGGAAGTGGTGAACATTATGGAATGGACATTCGATCCTCAATCAGAACTGCAAATACTTATTAAGCTGGGGATCTCAGCTCTCCTTGGATTAATTATCGGGCTAGAGCGAGAAATGAAACGAAAACCCGTTGGATTAAAAACAAGCTTGGTTATTTCCATCGTCAGCTGTTTATTAACGATTGTTTCCATGGAGTCAGCTTATAAATTCCCCGGAAGTGACGATGTAAATATCACAATGGATCCCTTACGTCTTGCCGCACAGATTGTTTCTGGCGTCGGCTTTATCGGGGCCGGCGTTATTCTCCGCCGTGACAATAACAGCATCTCCGGTTTAACCACCGCTGCCATAATTTGGGGAGCAGCCGGAATTGGGATTGCTGTCGGAGCTGGATTCTTTCTCGAAGCAATTGCCGGAGTCATTCTATTAATCATCAGTGTCGAATTGGTACCCGTAGTCGTCACCTGGCTTGGCCCGATGAAATTACGGCAAAAAGAAATCTTTCTACAACTAGTGGTAAAAGATAAAGATGACATCGCTTTAGTTCTCAAAAAAATCAAAGACGAAAAGATTTTTATCAAAAACCTAAGAATCAAAGATGTTGCAGAAGACCATCACCTCTTAACACTTAAAGTTTTGGTCGATCATAAAGTTAGAACTTCAGAAGTTTATTACACCGTCTCCAACCTTAAAGAAATTGCACGGGTAGAAATCGAGAATGCTTAAGCGAAAAAAACCGTTTGATACCCTCAAACGGTTTTTTCTTACTATTTTGCAAATTTCTCAATTTTATTATTGACTTTTCCTGAAATTTCGATAAAATAATTATTGTACCCTAACCCGGGGCATTAGCTCAGCTGGGAGAGCGCTACGCTGGCAGCGTAGAGGTCAGCGGTTCGATCCCGCTATGCTCCATACTTGAAAACCCTTGTGTATCAAGGGTTTTTTTCTTTTTCCACTTATAGAAACCTGCCGATTCATTTCAAGATTGCACAATGCGTGCACCTTTATCCCACTAAAGTTTTGATCCGTTAAATGCGGAAAGAAGGATTGATCTAGCCGGAGGGCTGCTTCATCTTGGATAACGGATGATGCAATTCCTTAACCGATTTAGGTGACGGTCCTTCATCCAGTTTGTCATTTATAGAACTCATCCAACATCTGAGTAGTGATTTTATCCATTGAATATTGCCGAAATAAGACAAAATATGCTTTTTAACCGAATACCATCTTGCTTCTGCTCTAGTTTCAGCTACACTCCTACGATAGGAAGTATTAAACCATTTTACCATCGTTACGGTATTTCTTCTGCGCCCTGACGTTAAAAACCATATAATAACTACTCCACCACAGCTACCGTCATATCTCCACTTAAAGCTATCTCAACACCTGGCGAACCATAATCCTCCGTTAACTTATTGATGCAACCATTTCTCAGCTTGCTCCTAATATAAATATCAGTTTATATCCCCTCGTATTTCGTGAGGGTTTCCCCCTCGTGATCCCCTTTCCGTTTTCATCCGCTCCGCTTCTTCAAAACACTTTCATCCTTTATCACTTCGCTTACGATTTGGCAAAAACTACTCTAGTAAGGCTACTAGGGTAGTTAACTGTTATTAGCACTTACCGTTTTTCCGTGATACCAATTATTTGCGAAACTATGCGTATATTTTTGTGAAAGATGGACGAGACTGCTAGTACAATAAATACTAGGAGGTACGCGAAATGTTTAGATTCGGGAAGGGAAAGCGTCGGAGTAAGGTCGGCAAATTAATAGATAAGCACGGGTATACACAAGAGGAGTTTGTAAGCGCGTCTGGAATCTCACGCAATACGATTAGCAGAGTTTGCAGCGATCCTAAGTATGTGCCTTCTGCCGGAGTATTAAAGAAAATCATGAAGGCGATTCGGAGTATAGATGCCGGCGCAAAGTCAGACGATTATTTTGATATTTAAGGTTGCGCTGAATATTCGATGTTTAAACGCAAAAAAAGCCCCGACCCAAACAAACGGTTCCAATTAAGGTCGTGGCTTTGCTACGTTACATGAAAACAGATATTTCTTTGAATTGTTTTTTGGTATACCCTATATGCAAGGAGACCTCTTCGTTGGTCTTCGAATTAATTAGGTAGACGTAAGCTTTCGAGTTATCACGGAGACGCCCTCCTACAACAGCTCCGGCAATTGTGCCGATTGGTCCTATGAGAGCCGTTCCGAGGATTGAGCTGACTTCCGGTTAACCTCCGCTACGACGAGCTCTCTTCCCACTCGATACCATCAATCCTTACTTATCCTTTGATAAGTAAGGAATATGAATGACTACCTCGCCATCGCTTGTCTGGCTCCATCATTACGGCTGAGCAAATCCCCGCCGGTATTTCTTTACCCGTTAAGTTCAAATCGATCCCGCCCGCAAGTATATCGAGGCTAATTTTCCGTTTCATTGTGTCCTTCCAAAATCCCATATCAACAACTTCATTTAGCTGCCTCAAAATTGAGTAGAATAAACCCTGCAGGTCAAATTATATTGATCTTCAGGTTATAACAGCAGTAGCAGGGGATTGCGAGTCCGTGCTTGACAGTTGGCTTTAAACCCTCAAAAAAAAATTGTTGGAAGTAAAATACCCCTTAAGTCGGCACGAAACCGGCATATGGGGTATTTTACTTTTTGCGAATTTATTAGAATACTAGTACTATCACCTTTATGGTTTTGAAGAAAGTAAAATGCGCTTTTACCGGTAAGCAGCATAAAGGGCATTCGTATTCTAATATGATTTTCTTAATTTGAAAGAATTGTTCTTGTTCCTAAGAATGACGAATTCATTTACTGAATTTTAAATGCAGAATGACCTTCCAGCCCCAAAGCGCCATGCCTTCGAACAAGATAATCAGCATTATTCGGTGGAGACAAATGCGTGAGATGACATATTAGCTCTTCAGAACCATTATCTCTACTACCATCATGATTACTTATTAATCTAATATGTAAAATCCCCCACTTCTATATTAGAAGTGGGGGATTTTTTTGCTAAAGTTATCTATTGATTACATATGTGAAAGGAAAAGAGTCATTTCAATCTTATTCATCACCGCATCTAATGCTTTGACACTTCATATATAGCGACTTCTTTTTGAGTTTATTCACATACTTCCTACTATTATAGACATACACGGTTGCACCTTCTTCAAGCGGGGCTTGATGGATTAGGGACAAGGGGGTATGTAATCCGCCTTATCTATTTTCGACTAACCATTTTCTTTATCCTTCGAACAACAGGTGACACAATGACTTTATGTGCTTTTGTGAAGGCTAGTCCAATAAACCCTGTTATTACCAGAGCAATTATCAAGCCGATTATCAATCCAGATGTTTCTCTAAGTTCTTCAAATACCGCACCCATTCCTTATCCTCCCCGCCTTACCGATGTCACTTATTTTTCCGGCCCACGCCATTAACTTCCGATCATGTAACAGAAGATGTACTCGGTTGGACCTATAGTCAGATTCATTATATCGCATTGGATTATTATGGTCGAGCTACCACTTTTAAACGCATTCGCAAAGGTTTCATCTTTCACAGGGCTATTTTCTCCTAAGCACCTTTCTTCTAGCTTTTCTTTATAAGATAAATTATAAACCTTCCGTTCTATCCATTAAGATAGGAGAAAATTGAGTACCTCCCCCTTCATTGTCCCTAACCGACAAACAAAAGACAGAATTATTGTATTTTTAGAACATTGCGCAAATTGTCGAAAAACCATAAGATTATCTTGTGATTACAACTTCTTAGGGGGTGTGTTTTTTAAATGGAAGCGATTACAAGGGACTTTTTCTTATTTTTATCTAAAAATAACTTACTTAATAATATTGCAAAGAAAAGCGGCGGTAGTTTTGCAGCCGGAAAAATTATAGGGGGAACTGATTTCCAAAGTTCCATTAAATTCATTAAACAGCTTAATAATAGTGGCTTGTCGGTTACAGTGGACCATCTTGGGGAATTCGTTGATTCTAAGGAAGTGACCCAGGAAAGGACAGCAGAATGCATCGAAACCATTGAAATGATCAGCAGAGAAAAACTGGATTCACAGGTATCTCTCAAAATGACTTCTCTGGGTCTTGATATCGATCATAATCTGGTCATCGAGAACATGACAAGAATTCTTGATACAGCAGAAAAACACAATGTCATGGTCACGATTGACATGGAAGATGAAGTTCGCTGTCAAGCAACAATCGATATATTTAGGCAGTTCAAAGAAAAATACAACTGCATAAGTACTGTTTTACAAGCTTATTTATACCGCACAGAGAAAGATTTGGAAGACCTTGCCCAGTATAAGCCGTTCCTGCGTCTCGTAAAGGGTGCCTACAAGGAATCTGCCGAGGTGGCTTTTCCCGAAAAGAATGATGTAGATGAAAACTATAAAAAGTTGATTAAGCAAAGTCTTCTTAACGGTAATTATACGGCCATTGCCTCACATGATGACCAAATCATCGAATATACAAAAGAGCTGGCTAAAAAGCATAACATTCCAAATACACAATTCGAATTTCAAATGCTTTATGGCATGAGAAACAAAACACAATACGAGTTGGTCAAGCAAGGTTACAAGATGCGCGTCTATGTACCATATGGTCTCGATTGGTATGGATACTTCATGAGAAGGCTTGCGGAAAGGCCATCCAATATTGCCTTTGCCTTCAAAGGGATGGTCAGAAGCTAAATATACATTCAACATTCTAATTGCTACAAAAATTCTATAAAAAGGTGTGATTATCAATGATTTCATATAAACACGAACCATTTGTTGATTTTACAAACGAGGAAAACAAAAAAGCATATCAGGAAGCACTTCAAACTGTTGAGGGCTACTTAGGGCAAGACTACCCTCTTTATATCGGGGCAGAGAAAGTGACGACTGATGAGAAAATCGTTTCATATAACCCTGCTGATAAACAAGAGGTCATCGGCCGAGTATCGAAAGCGAACAGGGCTCTTGCTGAAAAAGCTATGCAGGAAGCTGTTACCGCTTTTGAAAGCTGGAAAAAAGTGAAGCCGGAAATCCGTGCTGACGTTTTGTTCAAAGCTGCTGCCATCATTCGCAGACGCAAGCATGAATTCTCTGCGTTATTGACAAAAGAAGCGGGAAAACCTTGGAATGAGGCTGATGCGGATACAGCGGAAGCGATCGATTTCCTTGAATTCTATGCCCGTCAAATGCTGACGCTTAAAGATGGTGTGCCTGTTCAAAGCCGTCCGGGAGAATTTAACCGCTATGATTACATTCCATTAGGAGTAGGCATCATCATTTCTCCTTGGAACTTCCCATTTGCAATCATGGCAGGTACAGCTGTTGCCGCTATCGTCACTGGTAACACAATCCTGTTGAAACCAGCTTCGACTACTCCTATTGTTGCTGCGAAATTCGTTGAAGTAATGCATGAAGCCGGCCTTCCAGCAGGTGTGTTGAATTTCGTTCCAGGAAGCGGAGCCGAAGTGGGCGACTACCTGGTTGATCATCCTAAAACACGTTTCATTTCCTTCACAGGTTCACGCGATGTAGGTCTGCGCATTTACAAACGTGCATCAGAAGTGAACGAAGGCCAAATTTGGCTGAAGCGTGTCATCGCTGAAATGGGCGGAAAAGATACGATCGTCGTTGACAAAGAGGCAGATCTTGAATTGGCCGCTCAATCGATCGTGAAATCTGCATTTGGCTTCTCTGGACAAAAATGTTCTGCTTGCTCCCGTGCTGTCATCGTAGAAGATGTATACGATCAAGTTTTAGATCGCGCTGTTGAATTAGCAAAACAACTTACTGTTGGTAATCCTGTAGAAAATCATTTCATGGGACCAGTTATCGATCAAGCGGCATTCGATAAAATCATGAGCTATATTGAAATCGGCAAAGAAGAAGGACGCATTCTGACTGGTGGAGAAGGAGATAGTTCAAAAGGATACTTCGTTCAGCCGACAATCGTCGCTGATGTCGATCCGCAAGCCCGTTTGATGCAAGAAGAAATCTTCGGACCAGTCGTTGCTTTTTCAAAAGCGAAAGACTTTAACGAAGCTCTTGAAATTGCCAATAACACAGAATACGGTTTGACTGGGGCTGTCATTACGACAAATCGCCTGAACATGGAAAAAGCACGTGAAGAATTCCATGTGGGGAACTTGTATTTCAACCGCGGCTGTACTGGTGCAATCGTAGGATATCAGCCATTCGGCGGGTTCAACATGTCAGGAACCGATTCCAAGGCAGGCGGACCGGACTACTTGCAACTTCATATGCAAGCCAAAACAACATCAGAAACGTTCTGATCATGTTCTATTAAGCAATTTGAAGAAGAGTTGAATGACCTCGTATTGGTTTTGTATCTTCCATTCTGCGATACAAAACCAATACGAAGTAAAATGGAGGAAGTGACAAATAGGTTGCTTCCTCTTTTCAAACGAAAAATTATATACTTTCATCCTGAAGGGAGTCTTCCTATGATCGATTTCTCATTAATACTTTCCATTAGCATTTATATGGCGGGCATGCTGTTAATCGGATATTTCGCCTACAAAAAAACCTCTAACCTAAATGATTACATGCTGGGCGACCGGGGTCTTGGCCCTGCTGTAACGGCATTAAGCGCCGGTGCTGCCGATATGAGCGGCTGGCTTCTAATGGGTATGCCAGGCGCCATGTTCGCAACTGGACTCAGCTCGATTTGGATCGTAATCGGCCTGACGCTTGGTGCCTATGCAAACTGGTTATATGTTGCACCAAGATTGAGAACCTATACGGAAGTAGCCAATAACTCCATTACGATTCCTGCTTTCCTGGAAAATCGTTTTGGTGAGGGCTCACGGATCTTAAGGCTCATTTCAGCATTGGTTATCCTGATATTCTTTACCTTTTACGTTTCTTCCGGAATGGTGTCCGGCGGAGTCTTATTCCAAAGTACATTTGGCCTTGATTACCATACAGGTCTATGGATCTTGACAGGCGTCACCGTTGCCTATACTTTATTCGGCGGATTCCTGGCAGTAAGCTGGACAGACTTTGTTCAAGGACTCATCATGGTCGTTGCCCTGGTTCTTGTACCGATCGTCACCCTTATTCATGTTGGCGGCTTCGGCCCTTCCATAGATACACCACGTTCCATTGATCCGGCCTTATTGAATATTTTTACCGGAACGAGCTTTTTAGGAATCATCTCATTATTTGCATGGGGACTAGGTTATTTCGGACAACCCCATATCATTGTCCGCTTTATGGCAATCAGTTCTGTTAAGGAAATAAAGAAAGCCCGCACTATCGGGATGAGTTGGATGATCTTTTCAACTGTTGGTGCCATGCTGACTGGATTCATCGGAATAACGTATTATTCCCAGAACGGTCTCAAGTTAGCTGATCCTGAAACGATTTTCATAGAGTTAGGGGAAATTCTTTTCCATCCATTCATTACTGGTTTCTTGATTTCAGCGATACTGGCAGCCGTCATGAGCACGATTTCTTCGCAGCTGTTGGTTACGGCCAGCTCTTTAACGGAGGATATATACAAAACCTTCTTCCGTCGTTCGGCTTCAGATAAAGAGCTTGTCTTCCTAGGCAGACTTTCCGTACTAATCATATCAATCATCGCGCTTATTCTCTCTTGGGAGAAAAATGACACGATTCTTGCACTTGTCGGTTATGCATGGGCTGGGTTCGGTTCATCATTCGGTCCGCTTGTCTTACTCAGTCTCTGTTGGAAACGGATGACAAGATGGGGTGCTTTAGCTGGAATGGTCGTTGGTGCCGGGACTGTCATTTTCTGGTCTATGGCTGGATTATCCGATACGCTTTATGAAATGATCCCTGGTTTTGGCGCAAGCTTGATTGCCATCATCCTGGTCAGTCTTCTTACAGAAAAACCATCAAAAGAAGTAGAAGAGCAATTCGAGGAATTCGAAAGAACATTAAAACAATAATAAATCACCTAAAAGGAACGGTCTATGAAATTTTTTTCATAGACCGTTCCTTCTTTGTGCCCCTATACACATCATCCGTTTAAAAGTATTATTAAACTTAGTTGTCATATACTTCAAAAAATAACAGGGGGCCATATATGTCATTAGAAAAAATCCTGACTCTCACAAACATCAACGATATAACGGATATGGTCAGCACTTATTTAAAAAAACCAGTTGTCATCGAAAATGACCAATTTTTATTGCTGGCATATAGTTCATATTATATCGAACACTTCGACCAAGCCAATCAGCAAACCATCTTCACTAAGCATTGGCCGATTCCAATCTTGGAGAAATTCATGGATGAGGGCATTGTCGAACAGCTTAAAACGGTGGAGCATCCATTTAGAGTGAAACAAATCGAGGAAATCGGTTTAAATCAAAGAGTTGTTGTAAGCGCTGTCCACAAAGGGCAGGTCTTCGGATTCATTTGGGTACAAGAGACGGAAGTGATGCCTGATTCCGATTTGGAATTTTTACATGAGGTTTCCCATCATATCGGCAAGCTCCTCTATCAGAAAAAACAGATAAACATGAAAAAAGATGAAGAAAAAAATGAGTTTTACCAAAAGGTCATCGACGAAGTCTATCAAACGGAAAACCAAATAAAATGGGAAGCAGCCAATATGAGTCTTCTTATTCCGGAAACTTTCCTTGTAAATGTCTTTACCATCGCTCAATCCGATGCGGAACATTTCGATGAATTAACGGATACAGTCAGTCTATTCGCAAATGCATTGAATCATTTTTCCCATGTATTCACAAACCAATTGAAGATCATCGTCTTAATTGGTAGCAACGGAAAAGGGAAAGACCTGCTTTCTGATAGCGCCACTGATTTAACGAACACGGTTCTTTCCCAATTCAATGGCCAAAAGGTGTTCTCAGGAATCGGAAATGAGTATTCTTCGATTCTTCAATTAAGAAAATCCTATCTAGAAGCCCTGGAAGTGATCAATGCAGCCAAGTTCATCGGTAAACCTGAACAGCTTCCTTTCCAATATAGCAAACTTGGGATTTTCCGTTACCTCGAAATGATCTCCAATCATCATGGTAAAACGAATTATATCAATATGGATTTACAGATTCTGCAAAAGAAGGACCAGGAAAGCCAAACAAAGCTCCTTCAAACAATGGAAATATTTCTGTTGAATAATTGCCGGATAAAACCGACAGCTGAACAGCTATACATTCATACCAACACGTTAAAATACAGAATGAACCAAATAGCCGATCTCACTTCAATCGATTTTGATGACTTTCATTCACGGATACAGCTATACGTCGACTTACAACTATTAAAGCAGAAAAAATAGGAAATGCTTCTTTGGCTGGCCAGACTTTCAAGCTATCCTTTAAATCAGCTAAGAAATAAGAAACACGGCAAAGGTTCGATCCCGCTATTATTCATACTTTAAAGCCCTTGTGTAGCAAGGGTTTTTTCTTTTTATCCATCACTCCATTTTGATGTCCTGCTGGTCAGGTTTAAACTACACCTTATTGGTCCAAAAGCATCATGAAAATTCAGGTTTAACCTTCCACCAGCTCATATTTATCTTTATTTATAACTATAGAATGGATTCCCTCAATATAAGTATTTAGCAGTATAGAAAAACTCTTATCGATATCAATCGGCATCCCAAACCCACCCATTTTTTCAATTGAAGTAAATCCATGTAAAATGCTCCTTAATCCTCTCACCAGGTGAATCGCCATTTCTTCCTTCAAATTATAGGCTTGTAGGACTTGGACAACAAGCTCTACAACTGATTGCTGTGCTTGTTGTAACTCCTTGTCTTCAGAATTTGGAAAACGGGTGGTAGCATCATAAAGTCCTGGATGAATTCTAGCAAATTCAACATATGCCTCACTAAGTGCCTTGATTGCATCATCACCGGAGCGTCCCACTGCTGCTTGAAGCATGTATTCATAAAGCTTTTTAACTCCATTTACTGCTAGTTTCTGTTTTAATCCATTTAGGCCGTCTAAATGGTTATATAACGAAGGGGGGCGTATTTGTAATTCTTCAGCCAACTTGCCTAACGAAAGATGATCAAGGCCGTTTTCATCAGCTAGTTCTGTAGCTTTTTGTAAAATGATAGACAAATCTAACCTTATACGTTGAGACATCAATTTTTACCTCCTATTTTCATGATTGAAGTTTTAATTCTGCTTCAACTATTGCTCTGTCAATAGAATTCCCAGGGTGTTCTAGCATCTTCCCATGACCAACAGCAAGTAAACTCGGTTTATAACTTCTTAATTTCTTTGCACTTTCAAGAGCGATGAGTTTATTCCATGTGGCAAAGGCCGGGAACGGAAATAAAGGTTTAATCATTCCAGACACCGCAGTTCCACCTCTAGTTTGTAAGGCATCCCCCACAATTAAACTATGATTCCGGGTGTCAAGAAGAGATATAGAACCAGGGGTATGTCCTGGGGAAAAAATAACTTCCAATGAACCAATACTGTCGCCCTCTTTGAGCAATAAGTCTGGTTGAGTTTGAATATTTTTAGGAACTCCTCCGCGGATTGGAGAGTTTGTTTCATTTTGTAGGAGGGTAGAATCACCAGCCAGTAATAACGCATCCCTAAAAGAAATACTCACTTGTAAATCAGGGATTAACGCTTTAATCCCGTCTAGTGCACCAACATGATCATCATGTGCGTGGGTAACTATTAATCTTGTTATCGGTTTTCCAATAATCCGAGCCGCATTTATTATACTTTTTGTACTGTAGGGTAAGGCTGCATCTATTAGTGTAAGACTATTCTCTTCTTCTACAAAATAACAGTTCACAGGAAATACACTTGGCATAAAAGATAGTTGATATACTGTACCAACCTTAGTCATTTTCATCTTTAATCAAACTCCCCTCAAAACTAATATAATTAATATTATAACTAATATGATTAGTTTTTCAATAATATTCCATGTTTAAAGATTTAAAAGTTAATCGCCAAGTCAATTTCTGCACGTAAGTAGTTCTTTATAAGTTTGTTGAATCTATGAAGGCGTGATTGTTCTATTTGCAAGCATTCTCTCATTGAATATGTAAAAGATGAGCCGCATTGCCACTCATCTTTTACTCACACATCTAATTCAAATAAAATCATGGAAAATAAGATAAACGCCAGCAAAGCCGCTGGCGTCTAATCGTTTCAGGTATAAGTTAAGATACTTTAATAGCACCATGTATTTCTTGTTCCAATTGGTTTGTTCTTTCCGTTTTTGTTGATTCCGTCCAGCCAAAATATTCAGCCATATATTTAATTACTGCACTTTTATGTGTTTGGACTAAATCGATATCAAATAATAGGGTGCCGGTTCTGCGGAAGAAGAAATCAACCGGAGTTGCGGCCATTTCATGATCTAATGCGTATTGCAACTGTACGAACAACTTCTGTGGGAGGCCAGTGCGAGTTTCCACGTCCCCTTCACTTTTTGCGATATTGAACAAAACAGCCGCGTTTGATCCGTACATAGCCAATAATTCTTTGGAATCCTTAGCAGTGAGTCCTGAGTCAACCCCTATTTGAATATGTGTCTGGATATAATCAGAGAAATTGATCGATCCTCCGACATCCCCTCCAGAAATCGGCATTTTTTTGGTACTGCTATTAGGGTAAGATCTATTTGTTTGCTGAGAAAGCTTCCCGGCTACGAGGTCGACTGTAGTTTTTGCCATTTTGCGATATCCCGTTAATTTTCCTCCGGCAATTGTGATAAGACCAGAATCGGACTCCCATATTTCATCTTTTCTTGAAATTTCAGAAGGGTCTTTGCCTTCTTCAAGAATTAACGGTCTAACTCCAGCCCAGCTTGATTCGATATCCTCATCCGAAACTTTCACTTCTGGAAACATATAACCAATCGCCTTTAATAAATAGGCACGATCTTCCGATGTAACGGTAGGGACAGCAGGATCGCCATTATAAAAGGTGTCTGTAGTTCCGACGTAGGCCTTACCAGCTCGCGGTATGGCAAAAATCATCCGGCCATCGGGCGTATCAAAGTAAATCGCCTGCTTCAAAGGAAATTTCGATTGGTCAATTACGACATGAACACCCTTTGATAACTTCAGCGTTTTCCCTTTTTTCGATTGGTCTTTTTCACGGATCGAATCAACCCATGGACCTGCGGCATTGATAACTTTGTCTGCATATATTTCATACTGATTGCCTGATAGTATATCATTGACCTGGACGCCTATTACCTTGCCATTTTCATACAACAGTTTTTCTACTTTTGTATAATTTATCGGTGTCGCGCCTTTACCCACAGCCGCCTTCATCACTTCAATCGTCAGGCGTGCATCATCTGTACGGTATTCAACATAATGGCCTCCGCCTTTAAGTCCTTCTTTCTTTACAAGGGGCTCCATTTTCAGTGTTTCACTAACCGATAGCATTTTCCTTCGTTCACTTTTTTTGACGCCTGCTAGAAAATCATAGACTCGGAGTCCGATGGATGTACTGAATTTTCCAAATGTGCCACCTTTATGCATTGGGAGCAGCATTCTTTCCGGTGTAGTCACATGTGGCCCATTTTCATAAACGATCTCTCTCTCTTTTCCAACCTCAGCAACCATTTTTATTTCAAATTGCTTTAGGTACCGCAAACCACCATGGACAAGCTTTGTTGAACGGCTTGATGTTCCTGCAGCAAAGTCCTGCATTTCCACCAATGCCACTTTCATTCCTCGAGTCGTTGCATCCAGGGAAATCCCTGCACCTGTAATTCCTCCGCCAATGACTAACACATCAAATTTTTCTTTTTTCAGAAGCTCAATTGTTTCTTCTCGATATATATTTGAAAACCTCATGCCTAACTCCTCCTTTGAGTGATACCTGCTTTTGTCGAGTAGTTGTTGGTTCTTGTATTTAAATAAGTTAATTTGTTCTCATAGTTTTCCACTCATATAGATATTAATTACCCTAATCTGCCAATAAAAACAAAAAAAGAGACCATAAATGCACATTATCGAATTCTCGATAACGCATTCATGGTCTCTCCTGTTCTCCGGCCGATTTATTAACTTGATTTTAGTATATCATACTCTAACTCATATTAGAAAGACTTCGCTTTGTTTTTATTTAACAGTTCAACCAAAGGGGCAGATTAGCTGAAGTAAAAACAAGGAAAGATGATTCCTATCTTATGCCGTATAAGACATATTATGTGCAACAATAAGAGTGAATTATTATCAAATTCACTCTTGAAAAATTATTTATCTTTTTATCGGACGTTCTAGAGTTAATATTTCATCTTCAAGTGAAGAAAATTGCTGTTCCACTACATGTTTAACATCTAAGACAGCAGCGTTATAGAAATGAGGAGCAAGTGACTCCTTAACGAAATCTAATACTCTTTCTGCAGCAAATTCAGTTATTTCTTCATCTCTTTCTTGTGAAAAAAAGTATTGAATGTCAGAAATCATTAATTGCTGTTGGTCTTTTGTAAGTTTTATAAACAAGTAAAACACTCCCTAATAAAATATATTACAGCTAACTATACATGTGAAATTCAGTAAATCACAGGCTATATTTTCATAAAATATTATGTACAAGTAAGAGTGGTAAAAACCCTTTATTATGGGTAGTTGAAACTAGATTTAATGCAGATGAGCATACCTCGACATTGTTTGGTTTAGGTTTTCTCGAATTAATTCTTTTATCATACCCGTATATCTTTATTGGATTATCAGTTTTACAGGAACAAAAGAAGAGCGAATTTAAACGTGATTCTAGTTAATAAAAACAAAATTTAAGGGGCGGTAGTTAGTTGAAGAAGATGAATACTTATAATAAAGTCATTTAATTTTATAGCCATCAATCAAGAAAACCGATACTACTGATGTAGAATCGGTTTTCTAAGTTCGTTAATTTAGTTGGAAAGTGGGTACTACAGAGTAAAAACTTTAACTATAAAGTTGTTTAATCATTCTTTCACTAACGCCCCAAACTGTTAAATAATCTTATAAATTACTGAAATTTAATACAAACGTCATATAGCTGTACATGTAATAAATCACCTAAATTAAAAATCATGCACGGTTACACAAAGTTGGATAATTACTCCAAACGGATCTCGTACAATGGCATATCCTGGACTAAACGCATTGGGTTCATATGGTACTAAAATGGCCACCTGTTCATGTTGAATAAGCGAGTCATAGAGATGTTTAATTACAATCTTATCTTGAGACTGAATACATAAAGATGAACTATTACCTAATTGCCAAGGTTGTGTATTGTCCATTTCTTTCTCTGCAAGCATAAGCTTATTCGCACCGATTTGCAAAACAGAATGTGTAATATACTCATCTTGACCTTCTCCATAAATAAAATTAGGATTCATTTCCTTCATCTCTTTATAATTTTTCTTAAAAAGAACGGTCGCCCCTAAATATTCCTTATAAAACTCAATAGCAGCTGCACCTTTACCATTCATCGATAGAAAGGGAATTACTTCAAAATTCATTTTATTGCCTCCTCAACAATTATTTATTACACTTACAAGTATATAAAATAAAGGTGACAAAAAACGGCACCATTAGGGGTCATTTTATGAAAAAATCAGAACGCTTAAATCAAATGCTGCGTTTTATCAATCAAAAACAACAGTTTACGCTCCAAGATTTAATGCAAGAATTTCATATTTCTAAAAGAACTGCATTACGAGACATTTCTTCACTAGAGGAAATTGGCGCACCAATTTATGCAGAATATGGTCGGTATGGAGGTTATCATTTACTTAATCAAATGACACTACCCCCCATTTCTTTTAACAGTCAAGAAATTTATGCGCTTTATTTTGCAATGCAGGCACTACGCAGCTTTTCAAATCTACCTTTTCAAGTATCGCTTCATTCTATTCATGAGAAATTTATAAACGCGTTAGCAGAAAAACAACGTCAGCATATAGAGAGAATTCAAGATCGGATAACCTTTCGACACACGGAGCAAATCAAAGAAAGCGCACATTTAGAAACTTTATTACTTGCAGCCATTAAAAATGAAGTATTAAAAATCAGTTATCAAACAATGCATCAAAAAAGCACTCGTAGCATTCAGCCAATCGCTATTTATGCAATGAAAGGCTATTGGTACTGCCAGGCTTATGATGTAACTAAAAAAGCTTATCGAGTATTCCGGTGTGATCGTATTACAACAGTGGAAATAACGAACATCGAACCATTAATTGACTTAAAGGAGATTAATGTTCACAATGCACATTCACTCTGGAAACCATCTGAAAAGGCAATTCAATTCAAGTGTCTAATAAATCAAGAAGGGGTTGAGCATTTTCAACAGCAACATTTCCCATCTATGAAGTTAATCACCGAGAGTGAAAGTACCTATATTGTTGGTTCGTATGAGCCAAATGAGCTTGAGTTTATAGTTAACTATATTGCTAGCTTTGGTAAGTCCATAAAAATAGTAGAACCTAATATATTAAGAGAACTTTTAAGAAAGTATTATATAGATTTACTAGATAATTTATAGAAGGCTAGTTTGTAAATTATTTCGTCTTATTTAAAGACTTTATTATGGTAATCTGCCCACATATTTAAAGCATTTTATTACTTTATTGTAAATTTAACAACAAAAAGACCACTATATAAGTGGCCTTCTTTATTTGTTAAATTTAGTGTTTATCAGAACCTTTATTTAAAAGCCATTGCTGCTTGAACAGCTTTTTTCCATCCGTCATATAATTTTTCACTTTCTTGCTCATCCATGGATGGTTTAAAGGTTTTGTCTATTGCCCACTGCTGAGCGATTTCCTCTTGGTCCTTCCAATAGCCAACAGCTAGTCCAGCCAAATACGCTGCACCGAGTGCTGTCGTTTCGTTTATAGTCGGCCTTTCAACAGGGACACGTAGTAGATCGCTTTGGAATTGCATTAAGAAGTCGTTCTTAACTGCACCGCCATCCACTCTCAATGTCTTCAGCTCAATACCTGAATCTGCCTCCATTGCATCGAGTACATCCTTCGTTTGATATGCAAGCGATTCAAGGGTAGCACGGACAAAATGCTCTTTAGATGTTCCACGAGTTAAGCCAAAAACCGCACCTCGGACATCGCTGTCCCAATACGGAGTCCCAAGCCCAACAAATGCAGGAACAACATAAACTCCATCAGTACTTTCTACACGTTTTGCATAGGCTTCACTGTCCTCGGCATTTTTTAGCATCCGTAAGCCATCACGCAGCCATTGAATCGCTGATCCTGCTACAAATATGCTGCCTTCTAATGCATATTCAACCTTGCCATTCAATCCCCAAGCAAGAGTTGTCAATAACCCGTGCTCGGAACTGACAGCCTTTTCACCCGTATTCATAAGCATGAAACAACCTGTTCCATACGTATTTTTAGCCATTCCTTCATTAAAACAAGCTTGGCCAAATAATGCTGCCTGTTGGTCACCTGCTGCTCCTGCAATTGGAATCGACTGGCCGAAGAAGTGATATTCGATCGTATGGGCATACACTTCGGAAGAAGGTCTAACCTCTGGTAGCATTGATTTTGGAACAGTCAATATCTCCAGAAGCTCCTCGTCCCATTTCAGCTCATGAATATTATACATTAATGTCCGAGAAGCATTAGAATAGTCTGTTACATAGGCCTTGCCTCCTGATAGCTTCCAAATCAGCCAGGTATCAATGGTTCCGAATAACAACTTGCCTTCATCTGCTTTTTGGCGAGCTCCTTCCACATTATCGAGGATCCACTTCACTTTTGTACCGGAAAAATAGGCGTCTATTAACAATCCTGTTTTTTCTCGGAACAGATCATTAAGACCTCTTCCTTTCAATTCATCACAAATTTCGCTAGTTTGTCTGGACTGCCATACTATCGCATTATACACAGGGGTTCCTGTTTCTTTATCCCAAACGACTGTCGTTTCACGCTGATTAGTGATTCCAATACCAGCAATTTGCTCAGGCTTTACACTAGATTCCGATAGTACACCAGCAATCACTGCTAAAATTGATCCCCAAATCTCATTGGCGTTATGCTCTACCCAGCCTGGCTTAGGGAAATGCTGTGTGAATTCCTTTTGGGCCGAGTGGACGATCTCGCCCTTTTCGTTAAACAAAATCGCCCGTGAACTAGTTGTTCCTTGATCCAATGATAAGATATATTTTTCCATAATGTGTTTCCCCCCTTTTTAATTTAACTAGCAATGTTGCTAGTTTCTAACTCACGCGACTGCTTTTTTCCAAAAGTATATGCTAATACCAATATTATTAGGCTTGCTCCTAAAACAGTCCAAAAGACTGTCGTCAATTCACCTAAAAAGACTGCTTTATAGAAGACAGCTCCAAGTGCTCCACCGACAATCGGGCCAACAACCGGAATCCAAGCATAGCCCCAATTCGAATTTCCCTTACCTGGTATTGGCAGCAGGAAGTGAGCAATACGAGGTCCAAGATCACGTGCAGGGTTTATGGCATAGCCTGTTGTTCCTCCGAGCGACATCCCGATAACAACAATCAATAAACCGACAGCAAATGGGTTCAGACCTTCTGTAAACTTGCCGGCTCCAATAAATAATAAGCCAAGAACAAGGATGAATGTACCAATCATTTCACTTAATAGATTTGAAAAAGTATGTGGGATAGCTGGTGAGGTTGCAAACACACCAAGCTTTGTACCTGGATCCTCCGTAGCTTTCCAGTGAGGCAAATAATGCAGGAATACAAGAGTCGCACCTATAATTGCCCCTATCATTTGCGCCACGATGTACCCTGGCACATCAGCCCAAGGAAAATCTCCATTGATAGCTAATGCTACTGTAACAGCCGGGTTTAAATGTGCTCCGCTTATGGAACCCACTGCAAAGACACCCATTGTAACAGCCAGTCCCCATGCAATCGTGATGACAATCCAGCCTGCATCTTTGGCATAAGATCCCTTTAAGGAAGATCCTGCCCCAATACCTGCACCAAATAAAATTAAAATCATCGTGCCTACTACTTCTCCCCAAAATGGAGTCATACATAACCCCTCCTCTTATAGAATGATGCCTTACCAACAAATAAAAGGAGATTCACAGCAGAACTTTCCTCAAAAAATGAGTATGTCTGGTGTGAATCTCCTAATCTCCGTCACATGTATTAACTTGTAATGTAAATATACTAGGTAGTGAAAACGCTGTCAATTAATTTATATAAAAACAAATGATTTTTTCTGTATTTTTTTTCCTCTATCACACATCAACTCCTATCTGAAATTAAAACATCTCCCATAATTCAGTTTTTGAAGTCGTGATTGACGAAGCTCCTGCCTCAAGGGCATTCAGGACTTCATCTGAAGAACGTATGAGCCCTCCAGCAAAGATAGGAGTTTGTAAGCGTTCCTTTACCTCTTTAATCATCCAAGGCATTGCGCCAGGCAAAACTTCGATATAATCAGGCTTTGTTTTCTGTACCAGCTTATAACTTTTCTCTAACGCATGTGAGTCAATTAAAAAGATTCGTTGAATGGCAATAACACCCTTTTGCTTCGCTTTCAAAATCACGCTGGATTTTGTTGAAATCAGGCCATATGGGCAATACTCCTGACAAATAAATTCTGTAGCGTATTCATCACTTTTAATACCATGAATTAAATCGACATGATAAATCATTTTCTTATTATGCTGCTTTGCCATTAAGCTTACATTTTTCAATTGTGATATATGCAAATCAAGAAACACACCTATTTCATAGGAACTTTCTAGAAATCTTTCGAAATCCTTCATGCTTGCCGAAGCAGGCAAAATTTTCTGGTCCATTCATTTTCCCCCTTATCTACCGGAAAAACTCAAAACTTTTAGTTATTTAGTATATTTTAAAGAACTTGATTTATCAAACACAATATTTCTTATTGAAGAATCGTCCTTTACCATATCCTTACACTAACATACCTGGTATCCCCTTTAAAATAGTACAGGTAAGAATGCTATGTAAACATTTCCTTCATTGCTTACCCTTTCTTCGATTCATCATAATGAAAGTTTAATTTTTAATGCACCTTCCACCAACTCATACGATTTAATAGTGCCCACGGGTATTCTTTTCACGATGTTCCAAGCATTAAAATTCATTTTGATCATTCTATTTTCAAATTCAAAAAATGGCGGTCTGTTAAATATCTTTTGGTTAATAAAATTCCTATCAATAGGCTTCATTTCTACTAATTCAAATGAAATCGTTCTTTTTTCCACGTGAATCGGTTTTAATGTAATACGGAAAGGCACGTTTTTCTTAAACATCATTTTTTTCACTTCCGTCGTTCCGAAAAGCACTATATGTACTGGCGTAATCTCGACTTTAACATCCTGCTCACCTGATTTCATCTTTATAATTCGCTCTAGCATAGACGCAGTTAACGTTATCGGTAAACCATTCCCGGAAATATTAGATGGATTGAACGTATTCATCGTGGTTTTCCCCCTCCAACTTAACTTACAGGTAACTTCATTCCATATGGAACGTCAGTTATAGCATATGCTGTCTTCACGAATGTAGTTACCCCTTCATAACATGCAAGGTCCTGGTGAATAATCGGTATATTCTAAATTTTACACCTTTCACCCTTGACCTTTATTAAAACTATCTGTATAGTCATACTTAATTTAATAGACAACTCTTATCAAGAGAGGTGGAGGGACTGGCCCTTTGATACCTCAGCAACAGACTTTAATGTACTGTGCTAATTCCAGAAGTGCAATACTGGGAAGGTTTCATTCAATCCTGAACATCCCTTCATTCATGACTTTATTGAATTGAACAAAATCGTTGCCGGACGTGCTGTTACGAAACAAACCATTCCTAGTCCCAATCAATTATTTGCTGTGGGTGTTTATAATGAAGACATCTACCCTGATATCGAAGACTATGCAAATGACATCATTAAAGCGTATCAATATGCTTTAAAGGCCTTTTATGAAGCTGGTGTTACAATTGGATGATGTTTATATTGCTAGACTTTCCTCTCCAGAATTTCAGTTCAAAGATGGAAAATACTCTAGAGAACAATTAATTGATTTAGCATTGCGCGTAATTAATGGGGCTTTGGAGGGAAAACCAGAGGATTTGGTCGTCACGACACACTTATGTCGCGGGAACTATCAATCAACGTGGGCGTTTGAAGGAAGCTATGCACGTATCGCACCAACATTATTGGCAAAAGAAAAAGTAAATGGATTCTTCCTGGAATATGACGATAACCGTTCAGGAGATTTCAAACCGTTAGAATACATTCCAAATGGCGGAGCACGAGTTGTTCTAGGAGTCGTCACTTCAAAAAATGGAGAAATCGAAGACAAAGAAGCAGTTATAGCTCGTATTAAAGAAGCTTCACAATTCGTGCCACTCGAACAATTATGCTTAAGTCCACAATGCGGATTCGCTTCCACCCATCATGGCAATAAGCTAACGGAAGAACAACAATGGGAAAAGTTGAAATTTATTGTTGATGTAGCGAAAGAAGTTTGGGGATAAAGAAATATTATAGAAAGAGCAACGCATTCAAATAAAGCGTTGCTCTTTCTATATTGTCTATATATCAGCATCCTCTATTTCATGAGGAAGTTTGAGTTATTAATCAAAATGCAATTTATAATCCTCTGCTTTAATCAGTTTTAATTTTTTCGAGAATATATAGATAAGACCTAGGTTCAATACAATCGGAAGAATAAAGAAAGTACTTAGCATGATTGCTACATTCTCAACGGCCCATCCACCTTCAGCCAGTTTCATATAATTTAATGGACCAACTAGACCTGATAAACCGAACCCAGCACTATAGGGTGTGCCTTGAATATTTAACAGACCGGCCAAAGCACCAAGAATCGCAGCTGTGATCAACATCGGAAAAGCGATCTTCGGTTTCATGAAGAAGTTTCTCATTTGAATTTTTGGTGAGCCTAATACATGTGCTAATGCCGTTCCAAGGGAGTTTGCTTTATAACTTGCAATGGCCAGACCAACGCCTGCTGCAACAATGCCTAGATTAGCCGCACCAGAGCCAATACCTGAAAGCATGATCACAGTGGCTACCCCTACTGTTGAAATAGGCGACAAAATTATGAGACAGAACACAACAGAAATAATAGCTCCCATTATAATTGGTTGTAATGATGTCACATTTGAAATAGCGACTCCCAGTAAACCAGTGGAAGATTTCACAAATGGTAGAATTAAATACCCAATCATCCCTGGCACTAATATGCTTAAAGTCGGCATCAATAAAATGGAATATGCTTTTAATCGGTCACCAATTAATTGAACAAATAACACAGTCAGTGCGGCTGTAATTCCTGTATTAATAACGATTCCAATACCATTTAGGGCAAATAAACCATCAGCCGTTTTTTGAATAGCACCACTACCGACCATTGCCGCGATCCCAACACTTGCTGTTTGTATAGATGTTAGCTTAAATGTAATCCCTACCATCACACCAATCATAACAGGTAACAAACTCATCACAAAAACTGTAATATCGAATATATGTTGTAATACTGGAAAATGAGGAATCAATAACTTAAGTACTTCCCCTAACAAAGCATTTGGAATTAAGGAAACAACAATCCCTATACTCATTCCAGTTAGTAATTTACTGAAAAAATCTTTCATCCTACTAATCTCCTATCCCGTCTCTATAATGTAGAATATTATAAGGAATATTCTGATAATAGTCAAAGGATTTTTTTAGTACTTTACCGCGAAAGCGCGAAAAAGTTTATGAGGTTCTCCTACGTCTTTACCCTATTCTATTTCATCCAAGCACAAAAAAAGAACGAGCATCAAGAACGTCCCTTTTTACTTGCAACTATCATCATCATCCATTTTCTTCACCAATATATCATCAGTCACCCTATCTTCCAACTTGTTCCTCAAGGCCAATTCTGCAGCCTTCCCATCACTAGGCGACCCGTCCGAGAAATACATTGGAAACAAGGAGAAAAACATAATATAGAAGGAAAAATATATGAATTGGTACCATATTACTGAGCTTTCCAAGATATTCTGATACACTAAGCTATATATGATTAGCATACTGACTAAATTAAAGATAGAGCCCCCTAAATAAATCAGCATATTCGTCAATCGATTATCATGTTTCAATCCCCTAAACTCGCATGTCCCATTCCAAAAATAATATTTCCTCACCTCTATGTTACAAAAGGAGAAAAGTTTATTCCCACATCCGATCAAGATTCTCTTTTCTGATCCTCCGAAGATCGTAACAAAGAAGATATGCCCGCTCAAATGTATCAGTGTAACGATTGGCATAATCAGAAAAAAAGAAAATAGAAATTTAATGATATCATAGAGACCAAAGATTATTATCATCCTCCTATCTAGAGCTTTTTCTTATAAATCCTTTGTTGAAGGATGATACTCTGATACCCGGTAAACGCTAGTTGTAACTGGTAATTTTTAGCACACACGTCTTGTTGCTTTCATTGATAAAAGATTAATTCGACCTTCCTCCACTTATTTCGTCCTTTCTTCATTTAGTTCGACCTTTCACCTACTTATTTCGTCCTTCCTCCACTTAATTCGTCCTTCATCCACTTAATTCGACCTTTCTCCTACTTATTTCTACCTTCCTCCGATTAATTCGTCCTTCATCCACTTATTTCGACCTTTCTCCTACTTATTTCGTCCTTCCTCCGCTTTATTCGTCCTTCATCCACTTAATTCGTCCTTCATCCACTTAATTCGGCCTTCCTCCTACTTATTTCGTCCTTCATCCACTTTATTCGTCCTTCATCCACTTTATTCGTCCTTCATCCACTTAATTCGACCTTCATCCACTTAATTCGTCCTTCCTCCGCTTTATTCGTCCTTCATCCACTTATTTCGACCTTTCTCCTACTTATTTCGTCCTTCCTCCATTTAGCTCGGCCTCATAAATGTTACAGCACTATGAGTACAGGAGTATTTACGTCGTTGCAGCGAAGATTGAATTCAAAAAAATTAGGCTATCTCTCTCCAAAAAGATTTTGGAAAAGTGACAGCCTTTAAATATATATATCATTTTAGCTAGGTCCGTTTCTTTATTTAGCGATTAAAGGTGCGGAGAACTTCTTCATTGCTTTGTCCTGGCTTCAGCCCTGTATGTTTATAATCAGGGGTAAAAACCGATGTTTTGATTGGACAGGCAATTTGCTTCTGGATGCTTCCTTTTCCGTCAGGTATTTCAACAATCATGCCCCGTTCCTTAAGTTGGGGATGATTGGTCGCTTCGGTAAAAGTCAGTACTGGTTCTACACAGGCCTCAGAATCAGCAAATATTTCTTTCCATTCATCAAAGTTCTTTTCAAGAAAAGCACGTTGGACAGCTGTTTTAAATCTACTTCCACTCTCAGCATCTCTACTCAAGCTTAGTTCATACAATTCGGGCTTGAGGATTGCTTCACATAGAGCTTTACGGAATGGAGGCTCCAGGCTTCCTACCGAAAAATAACGCCCATCTTTCGTTTCGTAAAAGTCATAAAATGACCCTCCGTTTAACATCAATTTCTCTGGCTCAAGCTCCATGCCCCCTTGTAAATTCAGAGGTGCGGATATGGCATTTAAAGCGAAACTGCAGTCGGTCATGCTGATGTCGATGTATTGGCCTTCCCCCGTTCTGTCTCTATAAATGACTGCGGACAAAATACCGATAATAGCATGCAATGACCCTCCTGCAAGATCAGCTATTTGCGTTCCGTTCTTTGCTGGGCCGTCTTTTTGCGTACCGGAATAGCCTGATAATCCTGCAATCGAAATATAATTGATGTCATGACCCGGGCGGTCTTTGTATGGACCGGTTTGGCCAAATCCTGTGATTGAACAATAAATTAACTTCGGATTGATTTGTTTTAAAACCTCGTACCCCAGCCCTAAGCGTTCCATGACACCTGGCCGGAATTGTTCAAGGACGATATCGTATTCTTTCACTAAATTTTTTACGGCTTCGATGGACTCCGACTGTTTTAAATCAAGGGTAATCGATTGCTTTGATCTGTTAAGATATTGATTCACACCCCATGAATCCCCTGCTGCCGGCCTTTCTACCTTCAAAACATCTGCTCCTAAATCAGCTAGCATCAAAGTGGCAAATGGTCCGGGCAGTAGCGTTGAAAAGTCCAATACTTTCAAATTAGTTAATAGAGTCATAAGCGGGCACCTTCCTTTTCTAGGATTAGATACTTCAAACGGTTAAAGTCTGGCTTTCTCTTCTCGAAGATGGCAGTTCCCCCGTCGTACTAGCATGCATTCCTTTGCTTTTTTTAAAAAATTTGAAAGAGATTAGAATGATACATAGAGTCTCCTTTAGCTAATTTTATAGAAAAACACACATAGAGATTACGTTTATCATATAACATCCCTCTTTGAATTTGTATTAATTTCCATTTATCACAAAATAAAAAAGGCCAGGAATCCCGCTCCCGGCTTTAAATAAAAATTTTGAATGGCGAAGATAAATAAACCTACATGCACATAGCTGTTTTACATATAGACAAATAAAAACCGGACAACTTAAAACAACGTTGTCCGGCTGATTTTACTTAAAGCATTATCATTCGTATTTTTTGTCAAAGTCAAACTCCACTTCCTCAAGTTTAACGAATTTAGTTTTCCTTACCAGTTTATATCCAAACCATAGACCAAGGAAAAGTGGGATTCCTAGGTATGCAGCTATTACACTGCCCCAATCAATGTGGTCTGAAAAAAACGCTTGAAAATTTTGAGATAGAATAACGATTAAGCCAATCACAATAGCAAAAATCGGTCCAATCGGAAACCATAATGCCTTATATGGCAGCTTCTCCAATGAATGGCCTTGAGCTATATAAGCTTTACGGAAACGATAATGACTGATAGAAATACCTAGCCAGAAGATAAATCCTGTAATACCAATAGCATTCATTAACCATATATACACTTTACCATCACCAAATATAGAAGCTAAAAATGCAAGCATACCGATGGCACATGTCAAAATCATACCCGCAACCGGCACTCCGCGTTTGTTAAGTTTTGCAAAAATGCGTGGTGCTTGCCCATCTTTAGCCATTGAATATAACATACGCGTCGAAGCATATAAACTAGAGTTACCTGCTGACAATACCGCTGTTAAAATGACTGCATTCATGAGCGAAGCTGCAAATGCAACTCCAGCCTTTTCAAATATAAGCGTGAATGGGCTGACCATAACATTATCCCCTTGTAAACTTTGGCTTGTATAAGGGATAAGTAACCCTATCACAAAGATTGCCAATACGTAAAAGAGTAGGATTCTCCAAAAAACGCTTTTAATAGCCTTTGGTATATTTTTGGCTGGGTCTTCACTTTCACCTGCAGCCACACCGACGATTTCTGTACCTTGAAAAGAAAAGCCAGCTGCAATAAACACAATGAAGACACCCATAAAACCACCCGGGAAAGGCGCGTCATCGATTGTAAAGTTCTTAAAACCTACTGCTTCGCCACCCATGATGCCAACAATCATTAGTATGCCAACGATTATAAAAATAACGATGGCCGTTACTTTTATGAAGGAAAACCAGTATTCCCCTTCACCATATCCTTTAACGGATAAATAGTTTAATAGGAAAATGAGCACCAAGAATGATGAACTCCACAACAATGATGGACTATTCGGAAACCAAAATTTCATAATCATTGTTGAGGCTGCCAACTCCGCCGCTATGGTCATCGACCAATTGAACCAGTACGTCCATCCCAAGGCAAACCCAAATGCCGGATCGACGAATTTCGTTCCATAGGTACTGAATGAACCGCTTGTCGGCATAAAGGCTGCCAGTTCCCCTAAGCTGGTCATCACGAAGTACACCATTGCCCCAACTAAGGCATAAGCAAGTAATGCGCCGCCTGGCCCAGCTGTATGAATGGCTGCCCCGCTGCTAAGAAACAGCCCGGTGCCAATAGCCCCTCCAATAGAAATCATCGTTAAATGACGGGATTTCAAACCGCGCTTTAATTCTTGTTCTTCTTGCTTTGGAGGATGCTGAAAGATGTCATTTTCTTGTTTTGGTATCATAACTTTTCATCCCTTTCTATATAAGCGCTTACATGTATGGGGAAATCCATTTAATAAATTTTCCTATTTCATAGACTTTCAAATAGACCTAATTTACAATTCGAATATTCCTTTTCTGAATATATGCAATTTTCATGCCAAATTTTCAAACCGCAATATTCAACAAATTATTTTAAAAAACGCTTTCAATAGACAAAATATTTTGCACTTTATGCCATGTTTTTTTGCACTTTATGCCATGTTTTTTTGCAGCATTAAAAAAGCGGGACTTATAAAATACTAAGCTCATTTCATACGCCCTTAAATATATTCCAAATATTACTAGAAGAATATTCGGAAAGAACATTTCTATTAAAAACCATTTTCCTCCATTTTATTCCTTTAAATGTCATATTTTTTGCTTGTTTTCTCCATTTGATAATAATATGAAACGATGTAAAAATGAGGTATTCTCATGAAGGAGTTGAAAGGTTATGAAAGGTAAGGTATTTTTAGGAACTGCACTATCTATCGGTCTATTATTTTCTGCTATTCCCCAACAAGAAGCTTTAGCGGCAAAAAACGTGTTAAGCGTTGAAAAGTATAATAAGCATAGAGATTCGCTAGAATTCAAGTCTGGGAAACTCACAGAACCTTCAAAGCAGACGGCAGAGGATATCATTCTTACCTTTTTTGATAAAAACACAAAGTCTTACAAGTTAGAGAAGCAAAAGGCGAAAGACTCCTTCATTATCCAAAAAGAAAGTAAGGATGAACTTGGAAATACCGCTCTAAGATTGCAACAAACCTATAAGGGCGTACCTGTATGGAATTCTACACAGGCAGTATTAATTGACGCTCAAGGTGTTTTAACAGTCGTGTCCGGAACAGTTGAAGCCAATTTAAACACTAAATTAGGGAAAAAGGCTAAAAAAGGCATCAGTAAATCAGAAGCAATCCAAATAGCCGAAACAGATATTGGATTCACTCCTTCCTACGAACAATCTCCTGAATCAGAGCTATATGTATACGCCAATGAAGGAAAGGCTGACTATGTATATAAGGTCAATTTAAATTTCTTAGATCCGGAACCAGGAAACTATAATTATTTCATTTCAGTCAAAACAGGTGAAATATTGAATAAATATAACACCCTTGATGAAGTGACGGGGACCAATTCCGTCGGTACGGGCGTCGGAGTCCTAAACAATACCGTATCGGTAAACACTACCTTATCGAGCGGTAAATATTATCTACAAGACAATACACGTGGCAAAGGTATTTTCACCTATAATGCTAATAACCGGTCAAAATTGCCTGGTACACTCTTATCCAATACAACCAACGCTTTTACTTCTTCTACCGATAAAGCTGCAGTGGATGCTCATTTTTATGCTGGTAAAACCTATGATTATTACAAATCCACGTTTGGACGGAACTCTTACGATGGAAATGGAGCCATCCTAAAGTCAACCGTTCATTATGGTTCGAAATACAATAATGCTTTTTGGGATGGTACACAAATGGTTTACGGTGATGGGGACGGCACGACGTTCATCCCATTGTCAGGCGGCTTAGACGTTGTTTCACATGAATTGACACATGCTGTAACTTCTACGGAATCGAATTTGACCTATCAGAATGAATCCGGTGCTTTGAATGAAGCGATTTCTGATATTTTTGGCACCGCTGTTGAATTTAAGAATCAAAGTGCAAAAGCGGACTATCTGATAGGAGAAGATATTTATACACCTAATATTTCCGGTGATGCCCTCCGTTCAATGGCCAACCCAACATTGAATGGCGACCCTGACCATTATACGAACCGTTATACAGGATCGGGCGACAATGGCGGCGTCCATACGAACAGCGGAATCATTAATAAGGCAGCTTATCTTATCTCCGCGGGCGGCACTCACCATGGTGTGACCGTAACTGGAATTGGCATTGATAAACTAGGAACCATCTTTTACCGGGCCAACACGACTTATTTAACTTCCTCGTCCACTTTTTCACAAGCCAGAGCAGCAGTCGTCCAATCTGCCGCTGATTTATATGGTTCAAGCAGTGCAGAAGCCACTGCAGTCAAAAACGCTTTTACAGCTGTCGGTGTGAATTAAGAGATCCACCCTATGAATTTTTATATGTCTAGGCTAATCTAATAAGTAGGACAACCTTAACACCTCCCTAAATGTACAGAAAAAAGTACATGTTAGCTGAGGTGTTTTTTTATAAGTATAAATGTAAGCAACAACCCGCACCCAAACCTGAGTACATAGGATTTAGAATAGTATAGAAGAAGACAAAAGCATTAAAAAACAGTCACTTTTGGAAAGAGACTGTTTTTCATTAAATACACTGGTGGCTTTTAAACGATTGTGCCCCACAGTATGAATGTATGCCGTGCCACTTACAATTTACGGACAGGAAAGGAGTACAGCTCCTACTGTGTATGACGCATGAGTTACCATTTCCGCACAGGGAAACGCGTCCTACTATAAATCCATCATTTATCATTTCAGGACGCCCTTACTAAAAATAATAAGCACAATATTAAAAAGTCGCGCACCTTATAGGAAGTTCGTTCCGGACGTTCGTAAAAGGACGCGAGAGTAAAGGACATTCGTATAGTATTTTCGTGCTTTAACGAACGTGAATAACGGCTGTTTTGAGAAGAAACTCCACCGTTCGAGAAGTCGGTCTCTTCTACGTTATAGAACTAAAGCACCCGTTTGTTTAAGTGATTTTATTCACAATATTTCAGTGTAAAAATGAAATTCTTATATATTACTACCTTACAAAAAATGCAATAACCCCTAGGATTATGCACAAAATCCCACCCAAAAATTGTCCTAATCCTGATGCTTCTCCCATTATTAATAAATTAAATATATTCTTACTTTTTTGATTTTTTCCGAATAAACCATCGTCAGTTTTCATACGATAAATACTCCAAACTATTAAAACTGCCCCAAAAATAAATAATATAATCTGCATTTAAAATCCTCCGTTGTTTGTTTAATATGTGCATCTTTTTAAAATGGATTATTTGTCATCCTCATCAAAAATAAAAGTTTCTTCAATTGATAAATTAAAAACTGAAGCTATTTTATACGCAAGTAGCACAGATGGATTATACTGTTGTTTTTCTAATGAGATGATTGTTCTAGAAGATACACTTACTTTATCAGCTAATTCTTGTTGTGTTATTTCATGCTCTATTCGTAATTCTTTTACTCTATTTTTCATAAATCCCCCTAATTAAAGGACATGATTATAATATTTTCTAGCCCAAAATTCACTAATTATTAATGATACTAAGACAACAAACAATACAGTTTTTGTTGCGATTACCACAAAATTAGTTAAAAACATAAGAATAAAGATTTCGTATATCAGAATTTGCAAAGAAAAGCGAGCAACTTTTCCATCAATTAAAGCGTCTCTTTCATCATATTCCTTTGCTAATTCCTTTTCTAGAGATTTATTCTTTCGGGATTTAATATAAGAAATTGTTGAGGAAACCAAGATTATTCCCCCTAAGAATAATATGAAATACCCAAAATTAAATCCTACTGATTTATCGAGAGTTATTTGAATGATTCCCAATACAATTATCAAGATTGATACAAAAAAGCGCTGTATGAATAGATTTTTCAAACATACCTCTCCTAACCAATTTAAATTCTCCTGAAGTGAAGTTTGTTTCACGTGAAGTTTTCTTCACATGAAGTTAACTTAACGTTACTCATTCTCAAAGCAAAAGTCAATAAGTAAATGTTGATTATTAAAATCATTTTAGTTTTCATTGTGTTGAACTAACCTGCCCCCATAGTTCATTAATCAAAAAGGCCACCACGTGGTAGCCCTGAATCTCAACTAACGCACCTATAGTCAGACTCGATCATTTCCAAGATTTCTTCAGCCGTATATTTTTTCTCAAAACCTCCTTCAATTATTTTTGACTGATGAATTTTTCAAGTTCTTCTACTATCTTCCCATCAGCATGATATGTGTATCCAGTCAGTTCTTTTCCTTTTATACCATTTGCGACAATATCAAGGTCGTTAAACAAATACTTCATGTATGTTATAGCTTGTTTCTGTCTGTCTGTCGGTGGATTCCAATACTTATGAGCTTCCCATTTATCTGTCCCTTTCGGTAGGGTAACTCCATCTAAAACTTTGCCTTGTTCTTCTTGAATTATGTAGGATAGTTCTAAGAGATTGTTGAAGTCTTGTACTAAAACTTTTGGTATATCGTTAGCATCTTCTTCACTCGTAAATGATTGAGCTTCTGCTAAGTAGTAGTATTCAATTGGGTTGCGATATTGCTATCGGATTCATCAACTAAAATTCTTCTTCTAACATCTCATGATCTCGTTAATTATTTTCAAATTTGGCTTGTACATCTTCAATGGTTTCTTTAGGTGCTTAAGGAGCAAGTTTCATATCCTCAAATGTCATCTCGGTTCGAGCGATTTTCTTATCATATGTTAGATGTTTTACCCTTATTTTGAGAGCCGTTTTTTGCTTTGTTTTTTCTAGATTGATGTTGGACGACATAGGACAGACCACCGGACATTTGATAAACAATTCTGATACTTGGAATAATAAAAATAAAAAGCCCTTCTCACACGAGAGGGGCTTTTTTGTTATTAATATTCACTTACAGAATAACTTTTGTATGTTAACTTGTTGTTTTCAAAAGCCATATCAACAAATATGTGAGTAGTGTCATTGAACAGGCTCCAGATATAATCTTTTTCGGTAATACCGCCAGAGGTATATGTTGAATCTAATTTCATATATTCACCTGTGATAGATACCATTTGATTATAAGTCATTCCTTTTTTTACATTCGTATATTCATTGAAAGTTATACCATTTTTAATGGGAGTAAAGAAATATCCTTTGGCTGTTTTTGTATACTTGACCCACTTTGTTCCTACTTTATCATAATCTACAAATGTTACTGTAGCATATGAAAAGTTTTTATTTGTTGCATATGGAGTTAACGTTACAGCTTTAGTTGTTTTTGCATTAATTGTATTACCTTTATAATCTTGAACCTTATAGGTAGTACCTACTAAGGCGCTCTTATAGAAAGTTGAACCGATCGGCTTTGTTACTGTTGCAGCTTCTCCTTTATTTGCTCCAACTCCTGCCAGTAATCCTAGAGCTAATACTCCTACAGTTAATGCCTTTGCTAGTTTTTTCATCTTAATTTCTCCCCCAACCCGTTAGTTCTTATGAATTTATATGTACATTTGTAGAATACCAAATCTTTTTCAATGGGTCTATGACTTTTCGTAGAGAACGGGTATTTACAATATCCATCTTAGGCAATGCGGCTTTTGACTTCAGTAAACTTCAACACAAACCAATGCTCCATATTCATGAGTTCTTAGAAAAAGACGCAATTGCACCTCAATATATAATTAACATTCCAAACATGTTAAAGCGGATTGAAGAATTTAATCCAGAAGCACATAAAAAATACCGTTGCTTAGATGTAATAGAAGATACTTGTTGGACAATCAGCTTGAGGTGATAATTTCTTGAGCCAATAATATAGCCGATGAACCGGCAGGTTCTGTTTTTGACACCAAGCAGCTTTTGATAATCCAATTTCTTTAAAATCTTGAATGTGAGCTTCCCATCCTTTCTTTATAAGGCGCCTTTTCATAAAAAAACCTCCACATGTAGGATGTAAGGAGATTATCTCATGAGCTATTTACAAGTAGTAGGTGGGGAATATTTGACGCTTACTTTTATCTACTGCTTTTTCTTCTTGCATACATGCACCAAGCAATCCAATTGAGATAACACTTGCTGCTAAAATAAAATAATTCCTTATAAAATTTTCCCCCATTTTCTCTCATATAGTAAAGATTAACTAATCCACCTTAATCTAATTGAACTAGAAAAGCACTATGATTATTCAGAGTACCTAAACAAAAAACTTTGATAAATAAATAGAAAGGGCATGTTTAGAAAAAAGATTATCAAAACATGCCCTTATACTACTATTAAATTGGATTATTCTTTTATAAAAACGCTGATCTTTTGTCTTCCTTAATCAACTAACGCACCCTTTAGTTGAAGAAGAAGTCATCATTTTAATAACTCAGTCTTATACCTATATCGTACATTTTCAAGAATTTAGTTAATAATATGCAAAGGGATTCCTACTTTATCTTTAATTTCTATTTCTTTTCCCGAATCAAGGTATGTAAGGAATCCCCAATAAGAAATGAAAAAGTTATAAGTTGGTTCTTAAATAAACTCCATCCACCCCCCTGCAATATGTTTATCTTTTTCATTGAATATATTAATTCCTGAGAAGTTTTCCACTACCCCATCTAAATAAATAGCATCATCTCCTTCTATACAACTAATCTGCCCCTTTAGTTCAATAAGAAAAGGGCTACCGAAGAAAACGTATAATTTTGAATTGACTGAATTTTCACTTTGTAATATACTTGGTATACCACATACCAATAGGAGGAAAAATGAAAAAAATAGAGACAGTTATGCCGTTAAGAGATATAGCTTTTGAGGCAATTAAGAAATCAATTTTGAATTATGAACTTCTACCGGGTCAAGCAATTTATGAAAGAGACCTAAGTGAAAAGTTAGGTGTAAGTAGAACTCCTGTAAGAGAATCTCTGTCGTTGTTAGAAAGAGAAAAATGGATAATTTCAAAACCACGGGTTGGTACGTTTATTAATGAAATAACAGAAGAAAATGTAATTGAAGTAATGGAAATTCGAATGATTTTTGACCGATTCTCACTAGAAAAAATCTGTGGAAATATTACTCCAGAACAAATAAAAGTATTAGAAGGTTACATAGAGGAGCAAGAAAAAAATAAAACAGATCACCAAAGATTTATTGAATTAGATAAAGAGTTCCATTCTGAAATTGTATTATTAACTAAAAATCAGCGATTAGAAAAATGGTTTGAAGAAATTGGTGATCAGATTAGATGGTTTGGGTTAAAAGCCATAACTGAGAAGTCGCGTATTGAGGAAACAATATCTGAACATAAAGCAATTGTACAAGGTATAAAATCACAAGATATTAATCAACTTCTGGTAGCATCAAATAACCATGTGGAAAATACCAAAAATGAAATTATTAATCAATTGAGGAGGAATTCAAATGAGAAAAGTAATTAATTTACATCTTTCTAATGGAGAGGTTAAAAAACATGAAATTAATATTAATAGAGTAATTGTTGTTGGATATGGGGGACGAAATATAGAAAAAATTCAAGAACACATAGATGAATTAAAAGAATTAGGTATTGCACCTCCACCCCATGTACCAATGATATATCCACAAAAAATAGAACAACTGAATTTTTCTAATGAATGTAATGGAAGCAAATTTTCCTCAGGGGAAACAGAATATGTGTTATTCCATGATGGAAAAGAATGGTTGGTTACCCTTGGCAGCGATCATACTGATCGAGAAGTAGAAAAAGAAGATATTTTAAAGTCCAAATCAATATGTGATAAACCTCTTGCAACTGATTTTTGGAGATTAGCAGATTTAATAGAAGACTGGGATAATATTATCTTACGTTCTTATGTTACTTCAAATGGGGAAAAATATTTATATCAAGAAGACACTTTAGACGCACTCTTAGAGGTTGATGTTTTATTGGAAAAGCTGGACAAGTTCGGGGAAAAGGATCTAGAACATACTGTTATTTTTTCAGGTACTGTTCCTACAAAAAATGGATTTATTTTTGGTGATAAATTTGAATATGAAATTGAACACCCCAAGTTAAACAGAAAAATTAAACATCATTATTCCATTATTTATTAAGGGGTGATTGTTTTGAAAAAGGAACCTACAAAAGTTAGATGGGGACTAGCATTCTTTTTCTTTATAATAGGTGTAATCGCTTACATGGACAGATCAAATATTTCAATAATAGCAAAACCAATGATGGATGATTTAGGCTTAGATAAAGTTCAGTTTGGTATGCTTGCATCATTATTCTCATTAGGTTACGCGTTAGTTCAAATTCCAGCAGGACTTATGGCAGAAAAGTTTGGTCCAAGAAAAATGATCACTTTTGCTCTAGTATGGTGGTCAGTATTTACGGGTTTGACGGGTTTAGTTAAATCTCACGGTCTATTGTTTATGGTGAGATTCTTATTTGGGATAGGTGAAGGACCGATGTTTCCTGCTAACGCCGTATTTAATACAAACTGGTTTAGAAGAGATGAAAAGGCCAGAGCATCTAGTGCTTTATTGGCCGGTTCATATTTTGGACCAGTTATAGCCCCTATCGTTACGGTTTATATCTATCAATATTTTGGCTGGCAAGCTGTATTTTATATTTTCGGATTAATAGGAATAATCATTGCGGGTGTCTGGTACGTTATAGCCCGAGACTATCCTGAAATTCATAAACTTGTGAATGAACAAGAAAAAGAATATATACTTGAAGACAGAGAAATTGTTGATACCGCTAAAGTTAGAGCCCCATGGAATTCTTTTCTGAAAAGCTATAGATTTTGGGCGTTAGGATTACAATATTTTGTTGTTTTATATATTATTACTTTCTTTTTAGTTTGGTTACCTACCTATTTACTGGAAGATAGAGGATTCTCATTAAGTAAAATGGGATTTGCTGCAAGCCTACCTTGGTTAGCAATACTGATAACTGTAATGACTGGTGGTATTCTTTCTGACTACTTAGTACGTAAAGGTTTTTCAAAGCAAATATCAAGATCCTCTTTAGCTATATCAGGTTTAATAGTATTTATTATTTCAATGTACCTTGCTGTTATGACAGTATCGCCTTATATGAATGTTTTATGGTTATCATTATGCTTGGGTTCACTAGGATTCACAGTAGTGTGTTCATGGGCTTCTGCTACAGACTTAGGAAGAAACTTTTCTGGTTCCGTTTCAGGTTGGATGAACTTGTGGGGAAATCTAGGAGCATTTGTATCACCGTTATTATGTGGTTGGTTAGCAGAAAACTTTGGGTGGAATATCACATTAGGAGTAACTATAATCCCTGTGTTTATTGCAGCTATATTATGGTTGTTTGTGAAACCAGATACTTCATTACTAAACTAAATACAATTAAGAGGAGTGACCAATGTGAATTATCTAGTATTTCAAATGGATTTAGTAGTTGGAAATCCTGAAGAGAATAGGAAAATCATTGAACGCTGGTTAGAAGCTCACTATAGTGATGATGTGGATGTCGTAGTACTTCCTGAAATGTGGTCTACGGGCTATGTGTTAGAGGAACTGGAAGAAATCTGCAATGTGGATGGTAAGCGTTCCATTGAATTTTTACAATCACTGGCTAAGAAGTTTAATGTAAACTTGGTGGGTGGCTCGATTGCCGTATTAGAAGGTAAAGATATCTTTAATCGTGCGGTTATAGTTAATCGAATGGGTGAGATTGTTCACACATATGACAAGATGCACCTTGTTCCGATGTTAGATGAACCAAAGTTTTTAACGGGCGGTCGTAATCAAGTGGAAGTATTTGAACTTGAAGGTGTGAAGATGGGGGTTATTATTTGTTACGATTTACGATTCCCTGAAATTATTCGTGACTTAGCATTACAAGGTATTCAAGTGTTACATATCGTCGCAGAATGGCCACTTGCAAGGGAAACACATTGGAATACGTTACTTCGTGCGCGCGCAATTGAGAACCAAATGTATGTTGTTGCTTCAAATGTGGCGGGGACAAAGTTAGGAGTGGAATTCGCAGGTTGCTCACAAATTGTAGATCCATGGGGAGACATTGTTCAAAAATTAGATCAAGAAGTTGGTGAATTAAAAGCAACTTTAAATTTAGAGACAGTCCCGCAAGTCAGGAAAGATGTGCCGATCTTTAGTAGTCGTGTACCATCACTTTATAGGTCCAACCTAAGATTCTTCTTAGACGGAGTGGAGAAAATATCGAGACCTGAAATTGAATTCACAGACTATAAGAATTTTAAACTTGAGCCAATTGATGGGTTGGTAGAAGGGCTGTCACAAAGGGTCATTTCAGAGAATTCGTCAACACAGGAAATGGTTCGTATTTTGGAGTTCGCACCCGGTACAGACACGACGCCTAATGGAGTTCAAGTCCATCATTATTGGGAAGAGCTATATGTCGTTAAAGGGTCTGTCATAGATTTAACTTTAAATAAGATATTCACTGCGGGAATGGTTGCTTCACGTCCCCCCGGAATGCAACATGGTCCATGGAAGTCAACGGATGGTTGCGTAATGTTTGAAGTGCGATACAGTCGATAATAAAGTGCTGATAATTTGATAATGAGTGGAGTTTTTAATAATGGGGTACCACCTATTTCGATGACAAAAAGACGACAATCCAAATGAAAGTTGTCATTTCCCCCGATTATTTGCTCTTATTTTAAGTGTTATTTTGCACATCCAACTTTAAAACCCAGCTACCTTCACATGAGAAGATTAGCTGGGTTTCTTAATTATTTACGTCCAATCACTAAGCTATTTCGTGCAGCTTCTACGGCTTCTGTTGTAATGGATGTCAGGTGATTGATTTCGAGAATACGTTCAATTTGAGTAAATAACCGGTGAATGAGTCTAAAATTACAGTTTGTGACTTTCATGATGTTAGTGAGTGCCTCATAGTCGGAAAAGTCCTCCCGTTTGATGGAGATGCCGAGTTCATCCCCTGTGTTGAGATGGAAGTCTATTTTTAAATTCGCTAAGCCAATTTTTAAAATCATCTTCTTTTAATGGTCTTATTACTAATCTTTCCGTTTCTGAAATGCAGGTAAATTTGTTCAAATAAAACTTCCTTTCTAATTACGTCTTTTCTTAATTCTTAAAATCTCTCCCTTTCAAAATAAATCCAATTATTAACTATTCGCATTAACAGTAATAATCCCTTTTTGCAACGTATTCAATCTTCAACTAAACTGCCCCGTTAGCCAACCATGCAGCGCACGACCAGCGCTGCACCACAGAGAATGAAAATGGTGGAAAACCGTCCATACTGATTCTATGGCTGGGTGAGGAAGGTCGATGAACTATGGTGCCATTAGAGCCCATCCGTTAGTCTGACTCCAACGACCTCGGTGCATCACAGACTGTCGCTCCCTTACGGGAAGCACTCATGGTAGATTAATCCTATTCTGGTTTTTGCACCAGCCTCTAATTTTTTGCCATAGAAAGGATGGTTTCAATGGAAGTTATCATTGAACGAGTATGCGGAATGGATGTACATAAAGATAACATTACCGCCTGCATTATGACCCCCGAAGGAAAGGAGATTCAAACATTTTCTACAAAAACGGTGTTTTTAATTCAACTGATGGATTGGATTAAATCACATGGTTGCACTCATGTCGCTATGGAGAGCACAGGTGTGTTTTGGAAGCCTATCGTGAACTTAATTGAGGCTGAAGAAATGGAATTTTTAGTTGTTAACGCACAACATATGAAAGCAGTCCCTGGTCGAAAAACAGATGTCAAGGATGCTGAGTGGATCGCTCAACTTCTTCGTCATGGTTTATTGAAGGCAAGCTTTATCCCTGATCGAAATCAACGAGAATTGCGTGAGCTTGTTCGGTATCGTAGAAGTATTATTGAAGAACGAGCCAGACAGCATAATCGAATTCAAAAGGTGCTTGAGGGTGCAAATATCAAATTAGGCTCTGTCGTATCGGATATTATGGGTGTTTCATCAAAGGACATGCTTCATGCGATCGCATTTGGTGAGGATGATCCTGAGAAACTAGCAAACCTTGCGCGACGTTCGATGAAGAAGAAAAAAGATGATTTAATCCTTGCCCTGAATGGGTATGTGAATCCTCATCAACGCATGATGCTTAAATCGATTCTAACTCATATTGATTTTCTGACTGAACAGATTGAAAACCTCGATCAAGAGGTTGCCCAAAGAGTTAGTGTGTATCAAGAAGACATAGAACGACTGGATTCAATACCTGGGATTGCCACTCGAATGGCAGAACAAATTCTAGCTGAAATCGGAACGGACGTTGAAAAACAGTTCGAAAGTACAGCCAGATTATGTTCATGGGCCGCCCTCGTACCAGGACACAATGAAAGTGCAGGAAAAAGGAAATCAACCAGAGGCAAAAAGGGAAATAATATTTAAAATCTGCTTTAACTGAGGCTGCTCATTCAGTTGGTGCCTCCAAAAACTATCTTGGCGCTCTATACAGACGGACAGCTGCGCGAAAAGGAAGAAAACGAGCTGGAATTGTCGTTGCCCACGCCATGTTAAGAATTTCTTATTATCTTTTAACAAGGAAAGAAATGTATGTAGACTTAGGCGAAGATTATTTTGATAAGCAAAAGCAAGCTTCCATTGTACGAAATTCGGTCCGAAGGTTAGAAAACTTAGGATATACCGTAAATATATCAGAGGCATCCTAACCACCGATTTATTAGGAGATCTAATAGGGCGCTGCTTTTTTTCAAAAAAATTGAAGCTTGCGTTTTATTTAATATGGTCTTTTTTCTTATTATTAGTGTTTAATTTTCATGGTAGTTGAAGAAGAAAAATCAAAAGCATTGTTTAACAGATTCTATTTTAAAGAAGTAACAATCAAAAAAAGTTCGTAAAAGTGTAATTAAACGAACGGATAGCTAATAAACAGATTAAGGTTTATTTGTGCACATGGGTCTGTACATACCTATTCACGCTTACAGCCATAAGGATTCTATGTATGGTAAAATGTTGGTTAGGAGATTATATTATTGCCGGCCCTGATTCTTCTACGAGGTCTAGGGAAGCAGCAATAGTTTTTACATCCCACTTTCATTCTTTCAATTTAAATGGAAGTGGTTATTATACATATAACAATCCCTTCTTTTTCATTTGAAAAAGATTAATTCCCTAAAATAGTTGCTTTTCTTCTTATTAACTGTCAAGCTTAGATGATCTAGACTATAAAGAATAGAACAAGTAGGTGACGAACATGATTGAAGTTAAAACTTCCACACTCAGTGATGGTGAGTTCAATAGAGGCGTATTCGCTACGCAAGACATTAAAAAAGGTGAGCTTTTACATGAAGCACCTGTTATTGCTTATCCAAACGAAGAGCATGTTTTCATAGAGAAAACATTGCTTGCAGATTACGCGTTTGAGTATGGAATTAACCATACTGCCATGCTTTTAGGATATGGCATGCTGTTTAATCACTCTTATACTCCCAATGCTACTTATGACATAAACTTTAAGAACCACACGTTTGATTTCTTCGCTTACACCGACATAAAAGCAGGAGAAGAAATTCTTATTAATTATAATGGTGAAGTCGATAATGAAGATCCATTATGGTTCAATAAAGAAGATAATGGTGAAGATGACGCTGAGTAACAACACCATTACTTTTGAATGACCTGAAGGTAATAATTTATTAATGAGAGCCATTTACACAGACAACAAGGTTTAATAAAAAATCCCCTTTAAAAGGATTGTGGCAATTACACAATCACTTAAGGGGATTTTTTTTACTTAATGAGCGGAAGGCTTATTCGATTTTGATTTTGTTAAGGATTGGAGTTGGCTCTTAACCTTATCAATGTTTTCTGGAGTGGCTAGGGATTTTATTTGACTCATGGTTTTTTCACGAGTTTTTTTATTGCGCATTAAGTATGCTGCTGCTCCTATCACGACAGTTCCAATCATTTTATTTGATGGCATATGAGTTTCCTCCTTGAAGTTGGTTAATTATAGTATTCCCTCTATCGATTGATTTAAACAACAGGCCGCAGCTTCAGCCTGCATTGAATAGACTGGTAAAAACGCTTAAACTTGACCCGCGAAACCCAGCCTTCGCTGTTTTATTTGAGCGAGGGCTAAGCTTTGATAGTTGATTTTCCTTTTATTTCTCCAAGTTCAGACTGTTAATATACTCTAAGCTTTCTGGGCTTTTCACCACTTTTGCAGCTTGACCTGGATCTACCTTTGTTTGTTTCATATTGTAGAGTTTATAGGTTAGAACTCTTTTCGTTGACTCGTTAATTCGCTCCATAGGAACTTCTCCTGCTTTCACCGCTTCAAGTAAACCGTTATATACCTCAAGCTCATGCGAATATTCATGACAGACCAATAATAAATCCGCTCCTGCAAGGATTGCTTCTTTCCCCATATCTTTATAGGAAAAATACTTATTCACTGCGCCCATTTCCAAATCATCCGTGACGACAAGCCCTTCAAATCCAAGTTTCCCCCGAAGCAAGTCTTCAATGATAACCTTGGACAGGCTTGCCGGTTTTTCTTTATCATAAGCTGGATATTTAATGTGGGTCACCATAACGAAAAACTTTTGGTTATCCATTTCACTAATAATTTTCTTGAAAGGATAGATATCTGAGTTTTCCAGATCGAGCTGGTTTGCTTCCACAGAAGATGTTTCGACATGCGGGTCAATCTCGCTGCGTCCGTTTCCTGGAAAATGCTTCAAAGCTCCTGTAACGGAAGCATCGTTCAAGCCTTGAATCGCTTTCGTTCCGTATTGATAAACCTTTTCTGGATCTTTTCCCAGTGAACGGTTGTCCGTCTTTGATAAATCCAGAACAGGAGCAAAATTTATATTAATCCCCATAGAGTTCAGTTCTGTCCCGTTCAATTTTGCCACCCTGTACATGTCTTCGACAGAAGCATTTTCCCCAAGTTCCTGTTGCGAAGGGATTGGCGATACTCGTTCCCTCATTCGGATTATGTCTCCGCCTTCCTGATCGACGGCTACCATAAGCGGAAGCGAATGCGAACTACGATCAGCCGATTGCTGAAGCGAATTGGATAACTTCGCCACTTGTTTTGGCGATTTCATATTGCGGTCAAAATAAATGACGCCCCCTATATGTTTTTGTTCGATAAGCTCCGTAATTTCACTGCTCTTCTCAGTTCCCTTGAAACCGACCATCATTAGCTGTCCAATTTTTTCTTCAAGCGTCATGTTTTCAAGCAATTCTTCTATTTTTTTATCAGTACCTGTGATGACATTGATGTCGGTTTCTTCCTTACCGCCTTGCTCTTTCTCTTTATCTGCTGTGTTTTCTACCTTCTCGGTTTCTTTGGATTTCGTATCCATATTTATTTGAACGAGCACCACCGTTAATAACGAAATGATAGCAATGAAGAGCAGTACGATATACTTATTTTTTTTCTTCATTGTACTTTTTTATCCTTTCGTTCCATATCAGAATCCGCAAGCTTCCTTCCGGAGCTTCCCTTCATTAGATACCCATTGCTTCCCCATATATGGACTAACGTTAAGCCCTCCTTACAGTCCTCGTTGAAAATATCAATAGAGACAGTCTCTTTACTATTCATTAAGTCTACTTTTGCTAATGACACTTCATTACTCATATTGTCCGTCATTCCTTTTCTGCTAAATTTATTTTTCCTTTTACGGCTGTACTGCTTAAATTGTATTTTCTATTTGTTCTCTCTTAATAATGTTCATAAATGACCTATTCTATTTCTTCCTTAGGAATTTATTGCATAAAGCATAAGCCACGTACCCCATACTATACATACCCCAATACAAAGGAGATACAAACCCTTATGGACGGAATCTTAAAGAATCTTGCCGATACTATTAGTCATGCAGTTGATTATGCAAAAGAAAAAGTAACAGACATCACAAGATCAACATCTGTTACGATTTTGCAGTTGAGTGAGCATATTATGAATCAGCCTGAAACCAAGCAAATAGAAAAAGACCTTTTAGGTATAGCTTATTCTTTTTATCATTTACAAAAAGAAGATGTTTCGTATTATTTGGAAATGAAAAGCTCACATATTCTACAGTTGGACGTGTATTCTCACGACCACACGATTGTTTCTTACCGGTCTTATCGCGATCATTCTAGCTTACCCACTCCAATAAAATTTCCAAAAAACCTTTTATCCGAATGAATATCCTGAATCGTTTAAATATAAGTATATCCACAAATCAACAACACAGAATCAGAAGCTAAGGTAGATAATTAAAAAAGCTGATATCCCACCACATTGGGGATATCAGCTTTTTTGAACTTTATTTGAATTGTGCACTAGAAACAAAGGTAAAACAGGATCTAACTAGAGTGAGAAAAACTGATCTCTTTCTCTCGATATCCAATTCTCAGCATCTTCATTATCCTTTTTAACTAGTCGGTTAACGAGGATATCATGCCAAATGTAGTTTTCTAGAAAATTGATATGAACCGGATCATCTGTGTAAAACGCTGTTTCTCTTTCTTCAGAAGAGGGGCCGTAAATTGTCTCCTTGCCATCAATGGATAAGATAAACCATTTGTTCTCTCCAATATTGTCTACATAGCTGGTTTTACGATGAATATCTATCCCTGGTAATGGGTTGTCAACTTGAAAAACAATACCTTTGAGATTACAATATGCTGCTGTATCTTTTAGCTCTTGTTCAAGCTTCTCATACATCTTATCCCATATGGAAACAATCACTCTTTTCTCAGCTTTTTGTAATAAAGTACGACAAAAGGATAGAATATGCCGTTCTCCTTTAAGAGTCATTACACGGTTATCGGAAATGGGCTCTGTTTTTTCAAATTGCTTTAATGTATCACTTATGGATTGATAGGTATTGTTCCATTTTGTTTGAACAGATTCTAAAAATACATCGACAGGTAAAGGTGAATATTGAACCGAATCATTAATTTCTTCTTTTAACACGATTCCCTCTTCTTGAAGCCCATTTAATATTTCATAGATACGTGCTCTAGGAATTCCTGATTCCTTGCTCACTTGATAGGCACTTGTTGGTCCTTGACGTACCAAAGAAACATAAGCCTTTGCTTCATATTGACTAAATCCTAGAGACTGAATTTTTTGAATGATATCTTGCATAGTACCTCCTAGTGCAATTAGTAAGTTATATCTATCATACCAAATCTCTATTTGAAAAGTTAAGAAGTTATAAAATCGTAAAAGTCTTATTTACATGGATAATTTTTTTAGTTACTATTTAAGTAGTAACTAAAAAATGTCTTACTCTAATTTTTTTAGTAAAGTAGATAACTTTGGATTAAGGAGCCCCCATCAGCGAGTGATTCGTCCTTAATTCTATTGATACGGAGGTTTCTTAGATGGAAGATATTAATATTTCTACACTTTTGTTGTTAGTATGTTTCGGATTTCTAGCAGCATTTATTGATTCTGTAGTCGGAGGCGGAGGTCTCATTTCTATACCTGCTTTATTATTTTCAGGTCTCTCCCCTACAGCGGCAATTGCTACGAATAAATTGGCCAGTTCAATGGGATCTTTAACAAGTACCATTGCCTTTATCCGTTCAGGAAAAGTCGATTTTCAATTAGTAGCAAAGTTGTTTCCTCTTATTTTCACAGGGTCCTTACTAGGTGCCTGGGTAGTCAATTTTGTCTCACCCGAATTATTAAAGCCATTGGTATTAGTTCTCTTAATAGCCGTTGCTATTTATACGATTCTAAAGAAAAACTGGGGACATGAATCGACTTACCAAAAACTATCTTTGCAAAAAGCCCTTCTATTTTCATTTACTATATTTGCAATTGGTTTTTATGATGGATTTTTAGGTGCTGGAACAGGATCCTTTATATTATTTGCCTTTTTGATTATTGGTTTCGATTTTTTACACTCAGCGGGAAACGCAAAATTTCTAAACTTCGGAAGTAATATTGCGGCGCTCATCATGTTCATTTTTCTTGATGCGGTCAACTTTTCCTATGGGATACCGATGGGGATATCTATGATAGTAGGAGCTTTAGTAGGTTCTAAATTCGCCATTAAGAAAGGAGTAGCATATGTAAGAGTGTTATTTATCTTTGTTACTGTTTTCTTAATCATAAAAAATATTATTGATTACATAAAAATTTTGTAATCGTTTATAAGCCGGCATACCTTTAAGTTAAATTAGACTTAACATGTTTTTCGATTTGATTACACTCTTTCACACCTCTAAATGTGACATATAGGAATTATTTGGGTATATGATAGATAGATATAGAATGTGTGGAAAGGTGTGGTTGGTGATGAGTGAAAAGTGGAATGGTGAAGAAATGGTAGATGTAACTGGGAAAACGATTGTGATTACCGGAGCTAATAGCGGTATTGGCTTTGAAACAGCCTTTGTGCTCGCTAGTAAAGGGGCAGAGATAATTCTTGCGGTTCGGAATGCTTCAAAGGGCGAAAAGGCTGTCGAAAGAATTACCTCCGTCTACCCTAAGGCGGACGTACGAGTGATGCAGCTCGATTTAAGTGATTTAAGCAGCATTCGTCATTTTACTGATTCCTATTTGGAAAACTATGACTCACTTTCTGTTCTTATCAATAATGCAGGTGTCATGATCCCACCTTACAGTAAGACGAAGGACGGTTTCGAGCTACAATTAGGAAGCAATCATCTCGGTCATTTTGCTTTGACAGGTCTGCTTCTTCCGTGTATTTTCTCTACACCAAAATCGAGGGTTGTCACATTAAGCAGCTTAGCCGCCATCAATGGATTTATTGACTTCGATAACTTAAATGGTGAAACTAATTATAAACCCATGAAATACTATGGGCAAAGTAAGCTCGCCAATCTTCTCTTCGCCCGCGAATTACAGAACAAGTTCAATCAGCACCAAGCCGACTCGATTAGTGTTGCCTGTCACCCTGGCCTTGCTCATACGAATCTTATGTCACGCGGATCAGGAAGACCGGTAAATAAGTTCGTCCACTTTCTTTCCAAAACTATCACCCAGCCTGCAAGCATGGGGGCGCTTCCGACTCTGTACGCCGCGACGGAACCTGCCTTAACGGGCGGAGAATACATCGGACCCGATGGAAAGAAAGGCAGAAAAGGCTTTCCTAAAAAAGACGATATTATTGATACTTTATATAATAAGGAAACCTCGAAGAAATTGTGGGATATTTCGGAAACTATGACAGGTGTCAAATATAGTTTCACCGCAGACATATACAATAAATAATTATCGAGTCAATCACTTATAAAACATTCGTTAAAAGAGCAATTTTCAATGCTCTTTTTTATTTTTCCCTTTTCAATAGAATGGGTGAGCCTATAAAAGAAAGAAACTAAAAACATTAAAGAGGTGCGTAAATGCTTAATAATGAAAAAATCACTTTATATCCACTATTCTCAATGAAAGCAAAAGAGACCGAATGAATAAAAGGCAGGCAAGTTTTTATCTCAAATAGGTTAGCTGTTGCCTCCCCCCTCTCATCTTCTTTCCAGATATGCTATGCGGTCCACACTAACATGGATTTTAAGACCAAAAAAAGAGGAAGCATAATGCTTCCTCTTTCTACATCCATTATTCAGCGTCAAAAACTTCGACTTTCTCCATTTTGTCGCCATTTTTCATAGCTTTAGCTGTTTCAAGTCCAGATGTTACTTTACCGAATACCGTGTGGACACCGTTAAGATGTGGTTGCGGTGCGTGAACGATAAAGAATTGGCTTGAGCCAGTGTCTTTTCCAGCATGTGCCATAGATAGGCTGCCTGCTTCATGTTTATGAGGATTTCCTACAGTTTCACACTTGATCTGTGTGCCGCTTCCGCCTGCACCTGTACCTGTTGGATCTCCACCTTGGCTTACGAAACCTGGGATGACACGGTGAAATACTACGCCGTTATAAAATCCTGTGTTCGCTAAGTTTTCGAAGTTAGCTACTGTGTTTGGTGCTTCGTTCGGGAAAAGATCGAATTCGATTTTTTCTCCATTTTCCATAAGTATGTATCCTTTTTTAGCCATGTAAAACATCTCCTTTAATATAAACTGAATCAAACCTTATAGTAACATTTTTAGAAGAAGAAAGAAAAGATAGAGCCATTTATTTTGAATTCAATCATTATACAGCTTACCGTCTTTTCTTATATAATTAGAATGATTTAAATCAAAGGGGGAACTAATTATGGTACAACGATTTGATGCATTAGTCGTGGACAAGCAAGAGGACCAATTTTCCGTTAGCATTCAGGAACTAACACTTGATGACTTACCTCAAGGCGAAGTGCTCATCCGCGTTCATTATTCAGGTGTGAATTATAAAGATAGCCTAGCTAGCATTCCGAATGGAAACATAGTCACAAACTATCCAATTGTTCCGGGAATTGATTTAGCTGGTGTTGTCGTTTCATCAGAGAATCCCCGTTTTAAAGAGGGAGACGAAGTCATTGCGACTTCCTATGGAATCGGCGTTTCCCAATCCGGGGGCTATAGTGAATTTGCCCGCGTTCCTGCAGAGTGGATTGTTCCACTTCCTGAGGGCCTTACATTGAAAGAAGCGATGGTTATCGGGACGGCTGGTTTTACTGCGGCCTTATCGGTTCTCCGTCTAGAAGAAAATAACCTCACTCCTGATCAAGGAAGTGTTCTCGTAACTGGTGCAACAGGTGGGGTCGGCAGCTTTGCAGTCTCGATACTTTCCAAACTTGGCTATTCGGTTGAGGCGAGTACAGGAAAAGAATCAGAACACGGGTACCTAAAGGAAATTGGTGCCTCAACAATTGTATCACGTGAAGATGTCTACAATGGCAAGCTTCGGGCACTAGGCAAACAAAAGTGGAGTGGTGCGGTTGACCCAGTTGGCGGAGAACCACTTGCTTCTGTCCTTAGTCAAATTCAATACGGAGGTTCTGTTGCGGTAAGTGGATTAACAGCAGGTACCAATCTACCAGCTACTGTCTTTCCATTCATCCTAAGAGGTGTTAATTTACTCGGAATTGATTCCGTGAATTGCCCAATGGATACGAGATTGAAGGTTTGGCAGCGACTCGCTACCGATTTTAAGCTGGCACATTTAGAACAGCTCATACAACGGGAAATTACCCTTAAAGATTTACCGGATGTCCTTCCTACCCTTTTAAAAGGGGAAGCAAGAGGCAGAACAATCGTTAAACTATAAACCAAAAAGTGACGAGAGCATTGACTTCTCGTCACTTTTCATTGTGAATTTTTATCGATAGGGAGAATGATATCAACGATGGTTCCTTTTCCTACTTCACTACTAAATTGGATTTCACCCTTATGCTCATGAATGATTTTAGTACTGACCATGAGTCCTAATCCTGTTCCTTTTTCCGTTGTACTATAAAAAGGCTGTCCTAAATGCTTTATACGCTCTTCTGAGATTCCACTACCCTGATCAATAAAGGAGATAACTATGGATTCCCCTTCATATTTTAACTGAATATGCAGTTTCCCTCCTTTAGGCATTGCTTCTATCGCATTATTAACGACATTAGTAAACACCTGTTTTAACTGAGTAGGCTCACCAAGGACCCATGCAAAATTCTTTTTATATTCTTTGATAATTTCAACGTCATTTATTATCGCCTGAAACTCGGCTAACATAATTACACTGTCTAATATATCGGTAAGCTGAATCGATTCCCAAACCTTCGCTTCAGGCTCTGCTAAGCTCAAAAATTCATTGGCTAAAATTTCAATTTTCTCAACTTCACTTACAGTCATTTCAAGATAGTCCTTTTTATCAGGGCTTTCTCTCAATAGTTGTAAAAATCCTTTAACCGTTGTTAACGGATTCCTTATTTCATGTGCAATACCCGCAGCCATCTGCCCCACCGCAGATAGCATGTTAGATTTACAAAGTATTTCTTCTGTTTTCTTACGCTCGGTAATATCTCTGCAAAACACCTGTATGGCTGGACGGTCCTTATAAATAATCGGAAGTCCAAGTGTTTCTCCATAAAATTCTTGTCCATCAAGTCTAATGAACCTTTGCTCCAATAAATCAACTGCTTTATAATCGTCTCTCATTATCTTGATTCGTTTTTTTACAGTTTCTAGAGAATCAGGGTGAACGAACTGAAAAACGGACATGCCAATAATATCATCTACACTATCCATACCTAGCATTTTTGCCCCCATAGGATTCATATACTCAATGACCCCATTACGATGCACAAAAATCGCTTCAGGTGATACTTCCACTAAACTGCGATACCTTTCTTCACTTTCCTTCAAGGCAGCTTCAGCAAGCTTTTGATCCGTGATATCCCGATAAACGAAGGACAATGCACTCGGCTCATTTTTATTGTCTCGGATAGTAAAAAGGGAGATGCTCACATTGATTAACTGGCCATCTTTTCTTTGTCTAACCGTTTCAAAGCCTTTCTTTTGTTCCCCTTCCCTAACCTGGCTATGCAATTCATTTACTGACTCCTTCAAGAATTCAGGAATAATCGGAAACGGCTTACCTATTATTTCATCATTTTTCCAACCAAAAAAATCTTCAAAAGCAGAATTAACTTGAAGGGTTTTTCCTTCCAGATCAACGATAGAAATGGCGTCCGCATTATTCTCCATGAAAGACTTAAGTTGCTCTGTGATTTCCTCCGACTGTTCTCCCATTTGCCTTTGCCCATAATTAACAAGCCTTTTACTCATCAATTTTTTTATTCCTTTCTTATCCGGAAATTTACTGTCTCAATTTTACAGTATCAGTAAATCATTTGCTAGTTTTATCATATGATATTTTGATTACATACTTGACACACAAAGAGGCCAAACCTCCATATAAGGTTCAGCCTCTTTCCTAAAATGTATTATAAATATTCTCACATTCTTCAGCTGTGGGTTCATAAAAACAATGAAGCTTAAAACGCCCTACTAAAGGCTGGTTATACCAGGTTGCCGGACAATCTCCCGGTGGCCTGAAGTACCATAGGCTAAATTTTGAAGGCCATATCCTTTCACCATTTACACTACGACGCGCAAGTCTTTTTTCTCTCTCTCTTGCTCGTTGATAAAAATATCCTTTTTGAACAGCCTCGAAGGCATGTTCCTGATAGATCATATCCGGAATCGTCCTTAATCCTTTAAAATCGGAACAATTCGACCTTATCCGATTGACCCCTACATTACCGATCATCAGCATGCCTTGATCACCTTCACCCTCGCCTTCTGCTCTAAGCAATCTCGCCAGTAAGGCTAGATCGGCGTCAGTGTGCTTTACAACGGCCATCCTATCACCTCCACTTTTTTTATCCTATGCCTAGTAGGTAGAAAAATGACTTCTTGATTTAACAAAACCTACATACACACTACATGTCCTATCAACAATGCGGCACTATACTTATGTAAGGGTGGATAGCACGCGTGGCTATCATGGTATTTGGCGAAGGCGGGGCCAGTACTTTTCATACATATAAAAAAGACGACACCTAATGTGCCGTCTTTTCCATTTCCCCATCAATCCTGCGGATCAAAAGCTGCTTCGAACGCTAAGGATACCTTTTCGAACTCCTCGTCCGTTTCGATATCAATCAGCTCTCCTTCACCTTCGACTCTGAAAAAGAAAATATCGATATCTTCCTCTGTATCTTCTTCTATGTCTTCAAGCAAGCCCACAGCTACATATTCCGTTCCTTCTACATCTAATGATCCCAGAACTTCAACTTCATGGCCCTCGTCATTGTCATCAGTAAGGGTGAAAACTTCACCTTCTCGAATTTTTCCCATAATATCTCTCCTCTCATATCCATTAATAATGGCGTTGTTCCCATAGTATATCTACTATTTCATATAGAAACAAATTTTTGCTTACAAAAAGATAAATTCTTTTCTTTCTTTGAAATATGTCACTATAGCCTCAATATATTTTTCGTATTCCCCTGTCCTTAACAAATGACTTCTCCACTATACATGTGTAGACAATACTTTTTCTTCATTAAGTATTGTCTATTGATTTATCGATCACTTTTCACGATTTACCAGTCCATTCTTCCTTCATTAATCATTTTTTTAATAATCAGACAAACACTGCCTCAAATTGTAATTTTATTACGAATAATGTTATATATACTAGTATTAGCATATTGCACCTAAACAGAAGGAGGAAGTTCCTTGGCTATAAAAAGAGTCGATCATATTGGAGTTGTTGTTAGAGATCTTGAAAAATCCATAATCTTTTATCAGGATGTTTTAGATTTAAAATTGAAATCGCGGGTGCCACATACAGATGGGGTAATCCAACTAGCATTCCTTGGATACAATGATTCAAACGAAACAGAAATTGAATTAATTCAAGGTTATAGCGACACGCTGCCATCCGAAGCAACAATTCATCATTTTGCCATCAGTGTCGATGATATAGAAGAAGAATATGCTCGGATTCAAGGCTTTGAAAACGTCGAGCTAATTGATCAGGAAATTGTTACCCTGCCCAATGGTTATCGCTATTTCTACATATATGGACCAGAAAAAGAATGGATTGAATTTTTCCAAAGATAATTATTAATAAAAAAGCAGAGTTGCTAAAACTTCTGCTTTCTTTGCGTTGCATCATAAAACACCTCTCTTTTACAACAATGCTGAAATATATGGCTATATCATACCTACTAAAGGAATCCCCCTTCTCTTTAACCAAAATAAAAAGAACCTTACAGGTTCTTTCAGACTGTAGACAAACTCGATGAAAATCGAGTTTGTCTACAGTTTTTTTGAGGGGGTGTAAAAATTCGAACGTTGATTGGAACGTAGGGCACTCGCTTTCCGCGGGCGGTCAGGGAGCCTCCTCGGCGCCTTTGCGCCTGTGGGGTCTCCCTTGGACACGCTTTTCCCGCAGGAGTCTCGCACCTTCCGTTCCAATCAACTTTGTTTTAACAATTAGAAATAAACACTTTTTCCTACAGTCTTTTTTGTTTTAATATAGGAGTATTAAAACTTGAGGTGATGACGATGCTTTCGAAACATAATTCTATTCAGCGTTGAAATGATTACTTTGGATCAACTGGTGCCAGCGAACCATTTGGTTCGTAAAATTGAGGGGGCCATTGACTTCACTTTCATTTATGACTTGGTGAAAGAGATGTATTCAGAGATAGGCCGCCCAAGTATTGATCCAGTTATTTTAGTTAAATTGACATTCATTCAATATACCTTCGGTATTCGTTCGATGCGTAAAACGATTGAAGAAGTTGAAACGAATATGGCTTACCGTTGGTTTTTAGGTTACGGTTTCCATGATAAAGTACCTCACTTCTCAACGTTCGGGAAAAATTATGAGCGTCGCTTTAAAGATACAGACCTGTTTGAACAGATTTTTTATCGTATCTTAATGACAGCCTCAGAAAGAAAGTTAATTAGTGCAGAGCACGTATTCGTTGATTCAACACATGTGAAAGCCAGTGCGAATAAGCGGAAATTCGAAAAGAAAATCGTTCGTAAGGAAACACGAGCATATCAAGGACGCCTTCAAGAAGAAATAAATCAAGATCGTGAAAACAATGGAAAGAAGCCTTTTCCACCGGATAAATTTGATAAAGAAGAAACCAAAGAAATTAAAGAAAGTTCAACTGACCCTGAGAGTGGCTACTATGTAAAAGATGAACGAACAAAACAGTTTGCCTATTCATTTCATGCGGCTGCAGACCGCAACGGTTTTGTGCTGGGGACGATTGTAACACCAGGAAATACGCATGATAGTCATATCTTAGAGCCTCTTGTTGAACAAGTGATTGAGAAAGTTGGAAAACCTGAAGCTGTTGCCGCAGATGCAGCTTACAAAACACCAGCCATTACAAGCTACCTTTTTGGGAAAGAAATCACACCAGCTTTACCCTATACACGTCCACGAACAAAAGAAGGGTTCTTTCGCAAGCATGACTATGTTTACGATGAACATTTTAATTGTTATCTCTGCCCATCGGGCGAGATTTTAAAGTACTCAACAACAAATAAAGAGGGCTATCGCGAGTACAAATCACCCAAACACACTTGTGCGACATGCTCATTTTTATCACAGTGTACAGTAAGCAAAGACCATCAAAAAGTGGTGACACGCCATATCTGGCAAAATTATATGGAAGAAGCAGATCATCTGCGTCACCACAAGGATGTAAAACCTATATATGCGAAACGCAAAGAAACAATAGAGCGTGTATTCGCAGATGCAAAAGAAAAGCATGGTATGCGTTGGACTACTTTAAGGGGACTTAAAAAATTGTCGATGCAGGCGATGCTTACATTCGCTGCCATGAATTTAAAGAAGATTGCCAATTGGACATGGCAAGGTCCAATAATGGCTTAATAAAGTGGGCTCGTAGAGGCCCAATCTCTTAATCTTGATCAAAATTCAAAGGGAATTTCAAAAGGGGTCCAGAATTAAAACATTCTGGACCCCTTTTGTCTACAAACTGGAAAGAACCTTACAGGTTCTTTTTTGGTTTAGTTGTTAGAATGCATATTTGAATAACCCATAATATAACGGTCCAAGACAGACGACTAATGTGATTGCAGTCAATAATTTACTAATAGAATCAGGTAATTCTTCTGCTTTCTTATCACTATTGTAGTCTTTGCTCATAAAGCTGAAAATAATATCCCATAGCAAAGAACCAACAAATACGCATTTCCATACCAGAGGTGTAAGGATAGAGGTTTTCGTTATGTACCCAAATAACCCTACCCAAGTGATAATCGAAATGACAAAATCCATTTTTGCAAGAGAGGTTTTATAAGCACCTTTAATGAGAAAACCAATCGCGGCCGTTCCTAATATTCCTAAATAAATCATCCAAAATATATGTCCCATTTCTCATTCCTTCTTCCCTATGATTCTTCAATTATATGAAGAACCAAAGGAAAAGGAAATCTCTTAATAATTGAAGCCATTGTCCAAACGATGTAAGCAGAAGTTTTGCGTACAAGAACCACTACATCCACGAACATTCGATACAGGATTCAATGAAATAAAAAAGGAAGTGGTGTGAGGACTATTACGAATAAAGATGATTCAAGGGACCCTACCCCTGAATCACCTTTGCTTTTATCCCCGTTATTACCAGCTTGCCTTTTTGACACCAGGTAAATGTCCTTTATGAGCGAGGTCTCGAAAAACAATACGTGACATGTTAAATTTGCGCATATACCCACGCGGTCTTCCTGTTACTCCACAACGATTGTGAACACGTGTTGGTGAAGAGTCTCGTGGGAGTTTGGCCAATGCATCAAAGTCCCATTTCTCTTTCAATTCCCTACGGATTTCTGCATATTTTTCTACCATCGCCAACTGTTTTTGTGCTTTTACTACTTTAGATTTTTTGGCCATTTGAATCTCTCCTTTATTAAAATATAGAGAATATTTAGGTTATATAATTCTATAAACTGTTCACGATTCGTTCCGCTACCTATCTTTCTCTATAAAACGTAATCATCACGATTTAATATTCAAAATTACTTCGTTTCACGGTGAAGCGTGTGTTTCTTTAAACGCGGGCAGTACTTTTTCAATTCAATTCGATCCGGGTTATTCCGCTTGTTTTTCGTTGTGATATAATTTCGGTCCCCTGTTTCTGTGCATGCTAAAGTGATGTTTACTCTCATCTTTGTTTCCTCCTATTTAGTTTTTTAATGAACTATTTCCGTAAAAGCAGGTAATGGATCTTCATACTGAGACCAATCCTGCTGCAACTCTATTTCCGTCAATAAGCATTGATCTAATTCATTTTCGATTTCCTGTTGATTCATTTGAATGCCAATCATCACCAGTTCCGTCATCCGGTCTCCGTAAAGTTCATCCCAGCTTTTCAACAATTCAGGTTCATCCTGCAATATCTGCTGTTGTTCATCTTTAGGATAAGCTGCAATCCATTTACCTGCTCCCTGGATCATTAATGACGGTCCAGCCTGTGATAGCAGGCCTGCTGTATCGTTTCTCGATGCCAACCAAAGGAAGCCCTTTGCCCTCACCACTTCCACCGGCCAACTTTCTAACCACGTCATCAGCCGCGATGGATGAAATGGCTTTTTCCTTCTGTAAACGAAGGAGGCTATCCCAAATTCTTCGGTTTCTGGAATATGCTCTTCATTTAATTCCTTTATCCAGCCTGCTCCTTGGCTCGCCTTTTCAAAATCGAACAGATGGGTGTTCATGACTTCTTTTAGAGGCACCTGGGAATGACTCGTTTCAATGATCCGCGCATCAGGATTTATTTTTTGAAGAACCGCGTTCAATTCCGCAACTTCTTCTGCTTTCATTAAATCGATTTTATTTAAAAGAATCACATTAGCGAACTCTATTTGGTCAATCAATAGATCAACCACTTCCCTCTGATCGGCCTCATCGGTTGCCTGCATTCGATCAATAAGAGTTTCCCCTGAAGCGTAATCCTGCCAAAAGTTCTTCGCATCAACAACGGTAACCATCGTATCGAGCCGACAAAATTTTGATAAATCAATTCCCACGTTTTCATCAACATACGTGAAGGTTTGAGCGACTGGAACGGGTTCACTGATACCAGTCGATTCAATCACAATATAGTCGATATTACCTTTTGTGGACAGCTTTTCAACTTCAATCATTAAATCCTCACGAAGTGTACAGCATATGCAACCGTTCTGCATTTCCACCAACTTTTCATCTGTCCGAGTAAACCCTCCCTGTTTGACAAGGGACGCATCAATATTGACCTCGCTCATATCATTGACGATGACCGCAACCTTCAGATTCTCTCGATTTTCAAGGATATGATTCAGCAGCGTCGTCTTTCCCGCACCAAGGTATCCACTTAAAACCGTAACGGGGATTTTCTTATTTCTCATTCACAAACACTCCTTAAACATATCTGCATTTTAAATCCATTCACAAATCGAAATCATTACGATTTATAGCATAGGATTACTTTCTGTTTAAATCCACCCCCCTTATAATAAAACGTAATCATTACTATTTGCAAGTTTTTTTCGAAATTTTTATTGATTTCATTTTTCCTTCTATTACACCTTTTTTAATAGTATAAGAATCATAAAAATAAAAACAAAAATAAATGGAGGACCAATCACACATAACAGCATGTGTAAAGAACCTCCAGTGTTATTGTCATATTAACATTAAGCTACATCACCAATTTTAACCTTATTCCACCATTTCCAACTCTGAAGATTTTACTGTCTCTTGTTCAAAAGATTCAATCTCTCGTTGTTTCGCCAGTTTAGAAGCTTGTGACACGGACCACGTTAAATTCCCAAAGGCAATCACTGTCCCTACCGAGATAACTAACACCTTTTTACAAAGTATTTTCTTCAATAGCAACCTCCTGAAAATGTATTGGAATACTTCAAATATAAACCAACAATGTTAACCTAACATCAAGAAACTGTAAATGTACGGACTTATTTTTGTACTTTAGATGTAACAAAAAAAGCTGATTGCATAGGCAGTCAGCTTTTCATAGTTGATTCTTATTATTTATAAAACACTTTGTCGATATTGTATTTTGCATGAAGTTTGTTGATCATGTACGTTTCATAGATTTCACGTTCCATTGCGTCTTCTACAACAAGAATGTCAATTTTTTTGACTTCATTACGGTGTAACTTAATCGGAGAAACATTATCCTCGAAATGTTTTTTGACTCTTTGTCTTAATTTACGTGCTTTTCCGACAAAAATCAGCTCATCATTTTCGTTATAAAACATGATGATGCCGCCTTTATCACGGGGAATTAAATGAAAATCAATGAACCCGTAAATTTCTGGGATGATCGCTTCGTCTCCCTCTATTACTTGTTTCCTTTGTTTAATGCTTATATCCGCTGCAGGGATTTCAATATTTATCATTAAAAATCACGTCCTCTATTTGTGTAAGGTAAAACTTCCAACATTGGGCCTGTTTACCCTTTGATGGTTAATATGCACAAAACCAAAATTGCTGCGCCCTGTGTCAACGCCTGGCAACTTACGGCCCGGCCCGGCTCTGCTTTATTCCTAAAGGTAAATGTTATCATAATTATGAAGGAAAAGCCATGCATGCCTATTTGAGCGTTTATAAGCGATATAGATTGTAATCATGGAAATCAGTGAAAGAACACATATATTAAAAACCTATATCACGGTCCTATGTATATTTTACCCCAACATATAAAGAAGAAGACCCGTTAAGAGTCTCCTTCTTTATCAGAAATATCCGTTACCACTTGTGAGCCTTTGCATTACTTTTTAGTTTAATGTTTGTTTGCGATTCTTGCGTATGGCCATTTACTTGAGACTTGGAACGCTTAGGTCTTGTCCAGTTATGGTGAAACTTTTGAGAATGTGGATCTAATTGATCTTTATAACTCATTCTGTATCACCTCATCAATAGGATTTGGATATTCTGTACACGTGATAGGTCATCCCTATCACATGTCCTAGTATTTGATTTTTGCAAGGCATTCATACACCACTATTATTAAAAAGTAAATTCCATGGATTTACCTTTTGAAAGGACCTTCCCTTGACTATCAATCGCATCACTTGTCATAAAGGAAATTCCCTTCACATCTTTAGCACTTAGAATGAAACCAATGTTCCCCTGCTTTGAGCCATTTCCTTCTATTTCCCCGTTCAGCTCTTCTAAGTAGATGTCATCTTCCCATGTCATATGTTTCCCACTGTCAGTTTCCAGAAAAGCAACCGGGGAGAACATAACGTTTTTCTCTGAAGTATTTTTGATTTCAACATTCACTTTTACGATATCGAATTCGTCATCATGTGTGTATCCATGAAAGAAATCAATCATACTGTAATCCGGGAAGGCATGCATCACCTTTATATCTTTGATTACTACCTCAATCGGACCGACCTTCAGAGACTCATTTGCCTTATTATAGGCCTTTAATGTTAGTTCACCTTTTGCATCGGAGACCGTTTGGCCAATTTGTTTCAGGTTAATATCATCAGGAAGTTGTGGATTCGGAACATAGACATCCTTTTTCACCAATGGTTGTGCAACTTCCTCCGTTTTTTCTTTCCCTTTCTGTTCGTCAAAAGCTGGTTGAGTGTTTAGAGCACCAAATGTGGTTAATAAAAGGGCACCAATAATTAGTTTGTTCACGGAATCCCTCCCAGAATTCATTACCTTTTCTTTAATAGATCAAAGATGATCTTAGCCTGGTCCGTATTATCAACCTGGCCAGCAAAGCGCTCTTTATATGGACCGTATGCATAGACCGGTACATCTTCACCTGTATGACCGCCGGTTGTCCACGCGGTATTAGTCCGATTATCAAATATTGCTTCTATAGCATTATCGATGTTCGTCACATTTTTTGTTTTAGCTGCATCTGAAACCGTTTTGATTTCATCTTTAGTCAGCTTGACTTTATTTTGATCAATATATTGTTTTAAAGTCTTTTCTACATCCGCGCCTTTCACGATCGCATCAGCCATAAAGTCAGGTGTACGTTTTGCAGCCTTAATCGGTTCACCGAACCAGTTATAAATACCCTTTGCTCCAATTGAGAATCCTCCAGTAGAATGGTCAGCAGTCGCCACTACCAAGGTATGCTTGTCTTTCTTTGCAAATTCAATGGCCGCTTTGTATGCTTTTTCAAAGTCCTCCATTTCACTCATCGCACCTACAATGTCATTATCATGTCCAGCCCAATCGACTTGGCTTCCTTCAACCATCAAGAAGAACCCATCTTTATCTTTGTTCAAACGCTGAATGGCTGAATTTGTCATGTCTTTCAAAGAAGGAGTTTCGTTTGGACGATCAATCATTTTCGGTAGTCCTTCTGAAGCAAACAAACCAAGAACCTGTTTATTTTTATCCTTTAACATTTGATTTTTATCGGTTACATAACTATAGCCATCTTTTTTGAAGGCTTTCGTCAAATCAATATCCGGTCGGACAAAATTGGATTTCCCACCACCTAGCAGGACGTCAATCTTATGTTTGCCATTAATTAATTCCTTATAATAATCATCCGCAATAGCATTCATGTTTTTCCGGCTTTCATCATGTGCACCAAAGGAAGCTGGTGTAGCATGAGTGATTTCCGAAGTCGCAACAAGTCCAGTCGCTTTTCCTCTTTCCTTTGCGGCTTCCAACACCGTTTTGACATTAGATTTATCATTATCAACAGCGATTGCAGCGTTATAGGTTTTCACACCTGCAGACATCGCCGTTGCCGCTGAAGCTGAATCCGTTATGTTTTGTGCAGAATCCTCTGGGTATGTCATCTGCTGACCAACCAAGTATTTATCAAACTCTGTCCTTTCTGCCACTGAAGTAGCAGGATTATCTTTTAAATACCGGTAAGCGGAGGTATAGGAAACACCCATGCCGTCACCTATCAAGAAAATGACGTTTCTAATTTCTGGTGATTTTTGTGATTTTTCCTTTGCCAACGCATCTTCATTAGTTGTGGACCATGTTAAACTTCCAATTGCTAAGGCAGAAACGAGGGTAATAGGCAAAAATCTTTTACTCAATTTACTCTTCAAAAAAATGACCTCCCATAAATTAGTTCATATATTTAATTAAACTATAAGGGAAGAAGATGAACCTAGTGTCAAGGAAATGTAAAAATGCAGCGGTTTAATTGTTAAGACAGAGTAAATACAAATTAGGAAAAGACGGAGTCATCGTAATATAGTTCGAGGTGGACTGCTTCAACAAACGGATGCCAGTTCTGCTACTTCAGATGAGGTTTTCCAGATGATAATAGAAAGTACTCCACTCCAAAAAGTGACTGCCCCTGAAGAGGCAGCCGATGCTGTGTTATTCTTCACATCCCCCTGGAGCAGGGCTGTAACTAGTCGAACTTAGTTGTGGATTTTATGGATTAACCATGGAGATGGACAATCATGTCTAAAGTAAAAAAAGCGCTCTATTCCAGAGCGCTTTTTAATATTACTTCTCTACCTTCAAACATTCCAAAGCACGGGCTGCATTCACTCGCGCAATTTCGACTGAATCGGCGGAAGATAAAGCAACAGCTACCCTTCTACCAACCTTCGTGACCGGTTTTCCAAAGACGCGCACTTGTGTATTCGGCAAAGCCAAGGCTTGTTCAACACCAACTATAGAATATTCCGATAACTCAACTGGCGCTTTTAACGGACGGCTGGCTCCTGGAGTAATCAGCGTGATTTCTGGAATTGGAAACCCTAGAATTGCTCTTACATGCAGGGCAAACTCCGATAAATTTTGGGTAGCTAATGTCACTAGCCCTGTATCATGCGGGCGTGGAGAAACTTCACTGAAATAGACTTTATCTCCAGATAGGAAAAGTTCTACCCCAAATAATCCGTATCCTCCAAGTTCATCTGTAATGGCTTGGGCAATTCTTTTCGCCTCTACGATTTGTGCTTCTGTCATATTATGAGGTTGCCAAGATTCAATATAGTCCCCACCCTGCTGAATATGACCGATTGGAGCACAAAACATCGTTCCATTTACTGCACGAACAGTAAGGAGCGTGATTTCAGAATCAAAACGAATAAATTCTTCAATTATCACTCGTCCATTTTGAACCCGGCCGCCTTCCATCGCAATTTGCCAACATTCTTCAAGATCATCTTCCGTACGGCAGACACTTTGCCCTTTCCCTGAAGAACTCATTAGCGGTTTTACGACATTAGGAAACCCAATCTCTTTGGCAGCTAGGACAAATTCTTCATATGTATCAGCAAATTTGTAAGCAGCAGTTGGAAGCTCTAGTGTTTCAGAAGCCAACCTTCTAATTCCTTCACGATCCATTGTTAACTTAGCCGCTCTTGCTGTTGGAATGACATGAAAGCCCTCATCCTCTAATTTGATTAATTCAGATGTGGCAATAGCCTCAATTTCCGGCACAATTAAATCGGGTTGTTCTTTTTCAACAATTTCCCTAAGCTGATTCGCATCCAGCATATCGATGACATAACTTCGATGAGCAACTTGCATTGCAGGTGCCTGTTCATAGCGGTCTACGGCAACGGTCTCTACACCAAGACGCTGTGCTTCAAGAATGACCTCTTTACCTAATTCACCCGAACCTAATAATAAAATCTTTTTCGATTTATACATCCAGTCTCTCCCCCTCCATGTCTTCAAAACCATTATATACGAACTATAAATGAATAAACACAAAATTTTATTCGTCTTTTCATTTATTTTTCTCTATTAATAGCAAGTGAACGTAATAAATACAGGTTTTTTAACAAATAAAACGCTTAACACAAAAACCAATATTTAATTCACACTTGACAACTAAGATTAATATGTTTTATGCTGGTTTTATGTAATAAAATATATCGGCTGACTAGTTCACTAGAGGCTCTCTATTCAACAACATGAATAGGGGGCCTTTTCGTTATTATCAAATGAGGGAGGAATTTACTTTGCAAAAAGAATTACTAAGGCCTATGTTCCCTATTATGAAGGAGAAAAAAAATACCCGCTTAGAAGAGATGGAGTACCTACATCTGCCTGATAGAAAATTTTTTCAATGGTGCCAGCAGCAATATTCGCTGAATAAAGGAGTTTACAATACGATTGATAATTGGTTTTATGAATATGGTATCATCCATATCCTTAACCGTCGGATCAACCTTTTAGCCTTCTTGGAATTTGCTACTTCTCCAGAACAGGCAGCTGGAAAGACAAAGTTCATTAAATTTGGCAATGGCGGCCTAACAAAAAAACTTCAGGAATTCATCGCTCGTTAACATGGTTAACACTAAAGAATCCCACCTCAGTGAGAAGTCAAATTCCCTTCACTAAGGTGGGTATACAGGAGTAGATGTCGAAATTTGTTCTACGATTTTTTTGTAAATGTAAGCGCTTTCTATTATAATAAACTTAGGTTGGATGGCATGCGTGGCCGTCAATGTATCTGGCGTAGGTGGGGCCGATACTAGCGCTAAAGGAGTCAAGCTTCTTTACCGTAAAACTATTAGTATACCTTTTAGGTAAGGGCTGCAATTTAAGTAATACGAATGCTGGAGAAAAATCGTTACTTTTAGGCTTAAAAACGAGTTAATCATGCAATCAATAAGGAAATTCAAACTTTACCTTATTATTGAAGCAGCCCTCATCGTTTCCGGTCTAATAGTTTATAAGACTAAAAGCTCTTCCCCTAAAGACCCGGAGTTGAGCTTTTTCACATGGACAAATTCACATATACAAACCAGCTAAAAAAATCCCCAGCGTTTTCTGATAAATCTCATCAAATTGTGTTAAAGGAAGCGGGTTTTTTCCTTTGCCGAGTTCAACGGTAAACCCCGGCCTCCGCCAATCCTGAATAAACCAATCCTTATATCCTGCATAACTATTAGCGGATTTGACGGGCTCATAACCGCTGACCCTCGCAAATTCATTGACGATCGTTTTAGACTCGGGTGGTTCCAAATCTTCAAATCCCCAATAAATGACCTCCCCTTGGGTATGAAAAGCAAGCACTCTGTCAAAATCCCGTTTTCTTGTCAAATCAGCCATCGCAATTGCCTCTGGCTGCGTTAGCGGACCTTTTCCAGAATAATTTGCTGGTCCTGGCTTCGTTACCATATTGCGAGCTTGTTCTAGCTCCCATTTGGCGGGAAACTGATCATTCAGATCGACTCCATTGATATTAGCTTTCCAGCCGGAAAAATCCTCGCTATTATTATTCCATTCCACGAGCTGTGATTTCAATGAGGCATCAGCAGGTGGTCCTTTTAGAACCAGCTCCACTCCATCAGGATTCACCATCGGAACGAGAGATAGCATCGTCTGCTGATAATAAGGGAACAGAGATAGACTGCGGATCCCAGTTTGATTCGTGATTGCCATTAAATAATCATTTAAAAAAGTCATAATCACAGGGGTCGTAATCCACTCATTTGCATGAAATGAACCATCATAGTGCACTCGTTTGTCACCATTCCCAATCAGCACTTCAGGGATCTCCCTCCCGAGAACCGAATCTCCAATCGAGGATGTTTTAATAAAAGGATAAATGCTTTTCAGTCGTTTTACATCATTCATCATCATTTGATAATCATATTCCTGATTTCCTTGAACAAGCCTCCAAGTAATCCTTAATGGTACAGAAATCGTCTGGCCAATTTTCAAGGCATTCGCATTGAGACTAGGATTAACCAAAAATAGTGCATCCAATGGAAGATTGCGTGATTTGGCAATCGCCCATAAGGAATCCCCTTTCTTAATATGATGACCAGTCGTCGTAAAGCCCGGAATTTTGATCTTCTGTCCTATCTTGAGGGCAAGAGGATCAATCCCGCTATTGGAATCAATTATCAGTTGATAATTCACATTGAATAATTGGCTATAATGCCACAAGGAATCATTCTGCCGCACAAAAACGTCCATACTGCACCTCCACTTATCCAAATGTATGCTGGTTTGACCAAATTATTGCCAATTTTCATCCCAATAATGGGTTGTGCCAATACACAAATACAAACCGCTTTGGTTGGCATCACTGTCACATTGGTCAAATAGCCCAGCTCAATTTTCTCCACATCAAGCCGTTTAACCTTCAAATAAATACAGGCATCCATTTATAAATGGATGCCTGTTTGCTTTTAATTAAGATTAAGAATTCATTATTTTATGCTTCTTGCTTCTTCTGGTACTGCTAAGCCTAGACCTTCAGCAATGCGTGTTCCGTATTCTGGATCAGCTTTGTAGAAATGGCCAATTTGGCGAAGTTTGATTTCTTCTAATTCGACTGGTTTCATTGCTCCCACAATAGTCTCTACAAGTCTAGTTTTTTCTTCTTCACTCAATAGGCGGTATAAGTCACCTGCTTGAGTGTAGTGGTCATCACTGTTATGTCCTACTTGTGCAACTTGCCCAGTCACTTCAAATGGAGTGGTTTTATTTTCAGCTGTTTCAGCAGGGCCATCAAAACTATTAGGTTCATAATAAACTGAACCCTTGCCATTGTCATCCGCACGCATGAAGCCATCACGTTGATAGTTGTTTGCTTCCACTTTCGGACGGTTAACCGGAAGTTGGTTGTGGTTAGAACCAACACGGTAACGGTGTGCATCACCATATGCAAATAGACGTCCTTGAAGCATTTTGTCTGGAGAAGCTTCAATTCCTGGTACGAATGTTCCTGGTGAGAACGTAGCTTGCTCTACTTCTGCAAAATAGTTTTCAGGATTCCTATTCAATTCCATCCGGCCAAGTTCGATTAACGGGTAATCTTTTTGAGACCATACTTTTGTTACATCAAATGGATCGAAACGGTAGGTATCTGCATCTTCCAAAGGCATGATTTGTACGTATAATTTCCATGCAGGGAAGTCGCCTTTTTCAATTGCATTGAAAAGATCTTCCGTATGGTAATCAGGGTTTTCACCCGCAAGTTTTGCAGCAAGATTCACATCAAGATTTTTGATGCCTTGTTCTGTCTTAAAGTGATATTTCACCCAAACGCCTTGTCCTTCATCATTCACCCATTTAAATGTATGGCTTCCAAAACCATGTGTATGACGAAGTGTAGCCGGAATGCCTCGGTCAGACATTAGAATCGTTACTTGGTGTAAAGATTCTGGAGAATGTGACCAAAAATCCCAGACCGCAGTCGGGTTTTTCAAATGTGTTCTTGGATCTCTCTTTTGTGTATGGATGAAATCGGGGAATTTGATCGCATCGCGGATAAAGAATACAGGCGTATTGTTACCAACGATATCGTAGTTTCCTTCTTCCGTGTAGAATTTAACAGCAAATCCGCGTGGATCACGAACTGTATCAGCTGAGCCTAATTCGCCAGCTACTGTAGAAAAACGGATAAATAAATCTGTCTTCTTGCCAACACCATTGAAAAGCTTAGCTTTCGTATACTTAGAAAGGTCGTTCGTTACTTCGAAAGTACCGAATGCACCGGCACCTTTTGCATGAACTACACGTTCAGGCACACGCTCACGGTTAAAGTGCGCTAATTTTTCTAATAAGTGTACATCTTGAATGAGTACAGGGCCACGTTGTCCCGCAGTGATTGAATTTTGGTTATCTCCAACTGGTGCACCCCAGCTAGTTGTAAGGTTTTTCTTATTAGTCATAATTGAACCACCTTTTCATTATTATTTATGTATATAATGATAAGCCTTATCAGAAAAAAATCAATACTTATTTATAATAATTTTAATATAATAATTAATTCATTAAGGTTATAATTGTTTATACTTTTATTTTAAATCCAGTAAAAGGAAATATCAAATTTTACAAATCGCTTTACTACAAGTTTCTTCGATTTTTTCATCCCTTTTACTGGTATTTCACTTCAATGTCACTTTTCCTTCATACTGCATGATTTTATCATTTCTATATCTAATAAGTTATTAATCGAGAATGAAGAAAAGTCTAAATATTTTCCATGTTTTTCTTAAAAATTGGATAAATCTAGCTCACTCTCTCATTTTATAACAAAGCATAAGATTCGCATGTGACAATGTTCACTTCTATTTTCTTTTTTAAAATCACAAGCAAAAGAGCTGCCATCCTTATATAAGGAATGGCAGCTCTTTTTTTATGAACTAATACTTTTATTGCTTTTGTGTGATTCCGGTATCTGATCAAACACACTTTATGAAGGACCTAAAAAAACGCCACACCTAATCGATGGTAGCGCCACATTCGCTAAAGCTTAGTTTAGGAAAGCTATGAATCCACCTGTTATAAAGGTCGCTATCCACCCTATACAGCCGCCGTTTTATTGATGTTGAACTCTATTACTTTTTCTTCTATTAAACTTATCTTTCATTTTCCCTGACACCACTCCCTTCCCTGGAATTAAGCAATAAAACAATTGTGAAAATACTGGTTTGTGTTCGTATAGAAAATAAGATACTATTACGTTAAAATGACCGTCCAATAAGAGTAAGGGTGATTTATATGAATGAACGGAAACAACTTGTAGTTAAGTATGCACACCAGTTATTTATTGAAAAGGGTTATCAAGCAACATCTATTCAGGATATTTTGGACTATAGCGGTATTTCAAAAGGGACATTTTATAACTACTTTTCTTCTAAAAGTGAACTGCTTAAAGCTGTCTTTATCTCGACCCAAGAAAAATTCGAACATGAAAGTAATGAACTATTAATCGGTCAAAATGTTGCGGATATTGAAATATTCATCAAACAATCTGAATTACAAATACACTCCAATAGAAGTAATAAACTATTTTCCTTATTTGAAGAAATAATGATTTCAAATGATACCGAACTTAAAAACTTTATAACACATGCAAAATTCAAACATATACATTGGCTATCAAAACGGTTTCTAGAAATATTCGGCGAAGAGAAAAAACCTTATATATTAGATTGTGCCATACTTTATTCAGGGATGATGCACCAAACCATTCATTTTAATGCGTTAGCTAAAGAGCCTGATTTCAACCCTACTGAAATAATTCGTTATTGTGTTGATAGGCTTAAAACTCTTTTCGATGATGTGAGCCAATCAGGAGTACAGCTTCTCGATCCTGATTATATAAAGCAATGGTTGCCAGAATGTTTCGATACGAAACAGGATTTTCACACTGCTCTCCTTCACTCTACAGCCGAACTTAAAAAAGTCATCTTAAAACTTTTCCAAGATGAAGCAGAACGGGTAAAACACTTAAAATTAGTTCACTTTATCCAAGAAGAATTTCTGCAAAAAGGTGAGCCGCGCCACTTTCTCATCGAAAGTGCTCTGCTATCTTTAAACACAAATTTAAAGCTTAAAAACTCAAAAGAATTGAGTGATTTCGAAAAGATTATCGCTAGTAACTAAACTGGTTAAAGCCCCAATTATGGGGCTTTTTATTATCTGCAAGAAAACGTATCGAATCGTTATTTTTTTGTGACAATTCAGCAAACATATAACTGAAATTCATAAAATTTTAGTATAATGATTAGTGTAGAAAAGTGTCTTCAGGAGGAGTTTTTCATGAATATAATAATGCGATTTCTTATCAACGGGTTGATTTTACTCGTTATTGACTGGCTTCTCGACTCCATCACGATAAAATCTTATGGTACAGCTCTACTGGCGGTTTTTATATTATCAATCATGAACATGCTAGTTAAACCAATTCTTCAACTTATCGCTTTGCCGATCACTATCCTAACCTTCGGCTTGTTTTCGTTCATTATCAATGCCTTCACGTTCCAAATTACATCCTATGTTGTCAGTGGCTTTGAAATAGAATCTTTTTGGGGAGCCCTAATCGGTTCATTGTTATTAAGTTTCATCCAAAGTCTTATTATAAAAAAAGAGTAGAAAAACCGTCAGTAGAATGCTGACGGTTTTTCGTTTCCATGACTATTTCCATAACACCCTTCGATATTTCCCGGGCTATTCCCCTAAATTCCCCTATTATGTAATAGCTTTATTCGCTCATTTTTGACACCGGTTATGGTGACTTATTTTGCTTTTTATAATATCGACTATAGGAATCTGCTAAATTTTCCACCGATTTCTGTAAGGCAATACTGTCTACTTCTTTCAGGAAAGAATACTCTTTCTTTAAAGCCCGGAGTTCTTTGATTGTTGCGTATTTATCCAGAAAAGAACCTTTCCATTCATTAGAGAGTAATTGGCCGTTCTGCTTCATTTCTTCACAAATATACCAGTAGGCATCTTTCTCCTTTTGTTTGCCTAAAAAGAAGAGAAGTTAGAGACAAAACGGGAGCAGCCAATCGTTGTATTGATTAGAACTAGTTGTTCTTTAGTTGGATAGATTCGAAATTTATAAGCTTTGTTTACGACCATTGGTTTCACCCCCTTATAGTTATTATTAACTATCGAACGTATGTTTGTCAAAAAACTTTGGCTTATGCCAACCGCCATTCATCTCGCCCTTCACACGCTTGAAGAGGGAGTCTTCTGGCGGGAAATGATAAATAGATTCACTCCCATTTCCATCGAAATCGGTATGTACGGTTATACTTATGGGTAAAAGGCTCTTCTTCCTTGTTACTGAGTGGATATTTCACCCATCCCGGCTTAAAGGATGTATCTGCCATGGATTCAGTGGGTGACAGAACCGGGGTTGGCTCCTACCATGACTATGAAAATCAGGGTCTTCGCTAAAGAACACCCTGCACGAAATCATCGATGACCCTACAGAAATATCGAAAGGACTACTACAGTACGACCTTCGATAAGAGCTTAATTCACTATGTAGATTCACTTTTTTCGTGTTACTTTTTCCGCATCTTCAAATTACTTATCGGTGAAAACGGTAAATTTTACATTTACAAATCTATAAAAATAGATATAATGATTTATATGGAACCTACATTAATTTATAAAGCTTTATCAAACGATACACGTCGTCAAATTTTGCAATGGCTAAAAAATCCAGAGAAGTGCTTTAATGAAAAGCCTTATTTTCAACAAGGTTTAAATTTTAAAGTTGGTGTATGTGTGGGAGATATTCAGGTTAAATCAGGGCTTGCACAATCTGTCATCTCTAGTTATTTGTTAACAATGCAAAAAGCTGGGCTGTTGGAATCTGAGCGAATCGGAAAGTGGACCTATTATCGTCGGAATGAAAAAACAATACATGAATTTTCCGAGTACATTCAAAAAGAACTATAAAATAAACGTAAAGGAGGTCATTCTTTTTTTGTTTTTACATATCTAGATATACAGATATTTAATTTTATAAAAGATTTATATCTTTATATAAATTAAGAAATATACAATAGGAATGGAGATTTGTATTAATGAAAAAAGTTAACCCTTTGCTTATTATTATGTTGGCTCTAGGCGTATTCGGCATTATTACAACTGAAATGGGGATTGTGGGAGTTCTACCCCAGATAACTCAAAAATTTAATATAACAACTTCACAAGCCGGATTACTTGTAAGTATATTTGCTTTAATCGTTGCCATTTCAGGTCCATTCTTGACATTACTCACTTCTGGAATTAATCGTAAAATAATTCTATTAACCTCAGTGTTTATGTTCACGATTTCAAATATTATTTATGCATGTACAACGAAATTTGATATCATGCTAGTTTTCCGTATTCTACCTGCTATTTTTCATCCTCTCTTTTTTTCAATAGCTCTTGTGACTGCTGCCAAACTTGTTCCTCCGGAAAAAAGTAACCAAGCAGTTACAAAGGTTTTTGCCGGAATTACTTTCGGATTTGCATTTGGCGTACCTTTAACTTCTTATTTCGCGGAACAGTTTTCGTTAGAAACTGCTTTCCTATTTGGGGCTGTTGTAAATGCGATTGCTTTTGTAGGAATATTAATGTGGCTTCCTTCCATGCCTAATGAGGAAAAAATGTCTTATGGAAAGCAGCTTGGAATATTACGTAAACCGGGATTATGGTTAAACATCGCAGCCGTTATGTTTATCTTTGCAGCGATGTTTTCTGTGTACAGCTACTTTGCCGAATATTTCGGACAATTAACACATATGAATGGTTCTTTGATTAGTGTAATGTTGATGGCGTTTGGTCTAATCATGATTTTTGGGAACTTTTTGTTTGGTGGATTCTTGCAAAAAAGCATAACTAAGACCTTAATAATGTTTCCCCTTCTATATATAGTAATCTATTTATTCGCTTATTATTTGGGCTCTTATTTAATTCCGATGATTCTAATGGTTTTCATTTGGGGAATAGTGCATTCTGGTGGTCTAATTGTCAGTCAAACATGGTTGACAACTGAAGCGAAAGAAGCACCTGAATTCGGCAACAGCTTGTTTGTCTCATTTTCCAATCTTGGAATTACTTTGGGGGCATCTATTGGTGGTTGGTTTATTTCTCACTTGGGAATACATCAACTCATCTGGAGCGGAATTGTGTTTGCATTGCTAGCTTTCTTATTGATTATGATAAAAATTAATATTTTCAGTTCAAACGTAGAAGGAGTTAACGTAGCGTAGGTTCGTGAATTGAATGAACAGCGAAATTGCCCGAATACTGTTTTATATGGCCGTTCATTACGGTGATAGTGGTGAAATTAATTTAGATCTAAATAATCAAGTGAACAACCGCACCAATCCTTATCATAGAAAGTTGGAGGTCCTGCCGGAATGGAACGAACTGGCCCCAGTAGATACCTTTGAACGTAATCGAAATGCAACCATTTATAATAAATATCAGCATAATCGCAACCCATTCATTGATCATCAGGAGTGGGCCTCATCCATCTGGCAGTAAGAGGAAAGAGCTGTCCTGTTTTTCAGGGCAGCTCTTTCCTCTTGTAAAGTCTAAATTTTTAGAAAAATCACATAATTATACTTTCTTCAAATAGCAATCTATTTAAACATTATAAAAATTTAAACTTTTTTTATATAGCTAATACCTTTTATAGTAAGCGTTTTCATTTTTTTGCTTTACAAATTTTCTATTAAAATATATTATTTAGTTGTAATATTATGTGAAAAATCAATAAATAATATTGATTAGCCTCTACTAGTGATAAAATGCTAGAAAGACTAGAAAGAGAAAATTACACTCCAACAAAGAAAAGGGGAAAATTATGCAAAACTCCAAAGATTCTCAACTGCACAGAGGATTGGAAGAAAGACACATCGCATTAATGTCTCTTGGCGCAGCCATTGGAGTCGGTTTATTTCTCGGCTCGGCATCTGCGATTAAATTAGCCGGCCCAGCTATTATTATTTCGTATGCAATTGGCGGGCTTATGATCTATCTTATCATGCGGGCACTAGGGGAAATGGCGATAAAAAATCCAGTCGCAGGCTCTTTTAGTCGCTATGCAAGCGAATATGTCGGCCCTCTTGCCGGATATATAACCGGTTGGAATTACTGGTTCGTTTGGATTGCCACCTGTATGGCTGAAATTACAGCAGTCGGAATTTATATGCAGTTTTGGTTTCCAGGGACCCCACAATGGGCTTGGGCATTAGCGGCTCTTGCCATTATGACGACGATTAACTTTCTTGCTGTAAAGGCTTATGGTGAATTGGAGTTTTGGTTTGCCTTAATTAAAATTGTTACGATAATTCTAATGATTGTTCTTGGGTTTGGAATGATTCTCTTTGGACTCGGAAACGGTGGAATCGCAGTAGGATTCGGCAACCTTGTAGAAAATGGCGGTTTTTTCCCTAATGGAATTTCCGGTGTCATCCTCTCTTTCCAAATGGTCATGTTCGCTTATTTGGGAATTGAAATGCTCGGAGTAACCGCAGGTGAAGTCAAAAATCCTGAAAAATCTTTAAAAAGAGCAATCGATACAGTCTTTTATCGAATTTTACTTTTTTACGTTTTAGCTCTAACTGTTATTTTATCGATTACTCCATGGGATCAAATGAATGGAAAAGACAGCCCATTCGTTATGATGTTTGATAAAATCGGTATACCAGGTGCAGCAGGAATCATTCAGTTTGTCGTACTGACAGCCGCCCTTTCATCTTGTAACAGCGGAATCTTTAGTACAGGCAGAATGTTGTTTAACCTAGCACAGCAAGGGGAATCACCAAAAAGCTTCCAACGTACAACAAAGACAGGCGTTCCAGGTGTTGCCATTATTGTTTCGGCTGTCGTGCTTCTATTCGGTGTTTACCTTAACTATATGGAAGCGGATAAGGTCTTCGGTTACGTAACAAGTGTTGCTACATTCGGTGCCCTCTGGACATGGGGAACCATTCTTGTCACACAGATTATCTCAAGAAAGAAAATGAGTCCGGGAGAAAAACAAGGCTTAACGTATAAGATGCCGTTATTCCCACTCACTTCTTATTTCGCTCTTGCTTTTCTAGTATTTGTAATGGTCATACTCGGCTTTTCAGCAGATACCAGAATCGCCTTGATCGTCGGTCCGATTTGGATCATATTGCTTGTAGTCTTGTATTATGTATCCGGTTTGCATAAGAGAAAATAATAAATAGATACAGGGTGTCCTATCAACTTGGACACCCTTTTTTTATGATTTATATTTATCCTTTTCTCCTTCTTTTTAGCGTCCAATAAATTACAGCACCCACTACGCCTAAAATAATGAGGACCGGCAAGTTTCCTATAATAAAAACAATCAGTCCTGAAACTGCTTTAAGTAAAAAATTCGCACTCGTTGCGAATTGCTTCTTCGTTCTCTCCCATGTATTCAATTTTTTATTATCAATACCTGGCACAATAATATGGTCTTGCGATAAAGATATTGTTACCGTTGAAAACGAGGTTTGGTTTTCAAGATACTTTATTTGGCCAACTAGCTGCTCTATCTCCTCTTGGACAGTGTCAAGATCGGATGATATTTTCAGCAAATCTTCCGTTTTCTTAGCATCTTTCATGAATGCAAGTAACCTCTCTTCCACAGCCCGCTTTGATTTCAGTCTTGCCTTTAAATCTACATACTGCTCTGTTACATCCTGGCCTGTCACATTTCTTTCGACCACTTCTGAAGCCTGCCCCTCGGTATCAACGAGAAAATCCTGAAAACGAGCTTCCGGAATCCGTACTGTAATCGAACCTTCTACCATCTCTTCATCTTCCCTGTATACATTCGACTCTACAACATAGCCCCCGTATTCGTTCGCCTTTCTTTCAATCTTCATTTGTGTTTTTTCAAGATTTTTCACTTTCAACTGAAGCTGTGCTTGATGGATGACCATTCTTTCATTTGTTGCCGCTTCTTTTTCCGCCTGCTTATCAGAAGCCTGTTCTCCAGATAAGGAGGCGTCCATTTTACTTTCCACTTTTCCTTCCTGTGACTTCGATAAGGATTCTTCTTTATCATTACTACTGCATGCCCCCAATAAAAGAAACAAGCTGAAAATAAGTATCACTTTTTTTCGATTCATCGGTATTCCTCCTTTTCTTAACATTACCGACGAATAATTTGGAAGAAAGTTACACTTCAATGATAAAAGGTACTGGTATAAAAACATCTAAATTATGTATAAAGATGGTGGATAGTATATTGACTATAGAAAATTAGCTAAAAGTGTATTAGTTCCGATTTTCAGAGGCTCATTTGTGGGGGTATTAGCCACAAGAAATTCTAAAGAAATTTGAAAGCGTTGGTATATCAAAGCTTTCTATAAAGCAAGAGTTTATTCTAACAATACAAAGGTAACAATAGGAATATAATCAGCGATGGGAAGTCGGGATATAGTGGAAAATTTCAAAATTAGTGCTCGACAATTTGCAATTTTAGTTATTTTATTTTCTATAGGTACGACCATCTTGGTGATTCCTGGAGTTATGGCTCAAGAGGTAAAACAAGATGCTTGGATTGCAGCTGTAATCGGTACAGGCATAGGTTTATTGCTGGTGGCTTTATATATCGCTGTAGGCAGGATGTTCCCCACTAAGACGCTTGTTGAAATCAATGAGACACTTTTTGGCAAATGGTTAGGTAAGGCGGTCTCACTTACGTTTATTTTATTTACACTTTACTCCACGGTACAACTATTGTTTTATGTTGGGAGTTTCTTAACTACACAGATTATGCCTGATACACCAATTGAAGCGATCAATATTCTTTTCGCATGCATCCTAATAATGGGAGTTCGCCTTGGTCTTGAACCGTTGGCTCGTTCTGCAGAATTGTTATTTCCTATCTTTGTTTTTTTATTCCTAGTTCTAGTGGGCTCAATATTTTTACCTCCTGTTCAATTTAAGTTTGAAAATATACAACCCGTATTTGAAACAGGAATAAAACCGATGATTCATGCTGTTTTTCTTTTTTCAAGTATCTTTTCTTTGCCATTGATTGTTTTATTAATGATTTTTCCTGTTTCAGTGAATCAACCAAAAGCAGCGGAAAAAAATTTTTTTATCGGAATACTAATCGGCGGAACCTGTTTAATCATCATTATCACTTTAACTATTCTTGTTTTAGGCGCAGATAGTAGTGCCAGACAAACGTATCCAAGTTATCTTTTGGCCAGAAAACTAAACGTTGGCGATTTTCTTCAAAGGATTGAAGCAATAATGGCTATCATGTGGATTATCACGATTTATTTTAAAATGGCTTTTTACTTTTACGCTACAGTTATAGGTCTTGCACAAACATTGAATATGAAGGATTATCGGCCACTTACGGTACCTTTTGGGATGATCGTAGTTTCGCTTTCCATACTTATACATCCCAATGTGGTCCATTCAACCACATTTGATAAAGAAATTTGGCCCCTATACGCTTCGACGTACGGACTTGTACTTCCTATTCTCTTATTAGCAATCAATGTATTTCGAAAAAAAATACATCAAAAATAAAAAACGTTTCTTTGAATACTCCAGATTTTCAGAGTATAGATAATTTACATAAAATCTACTCTAAGAAAATTTATGTAAATGTCTTTTTATAGGATTTTGAATAGGAAGGGTTTAGGGACTAAAAGCATTCATTTTAGCCATCAATTTCGAACAATATGTCCCCCCAATGGTCGTTTATGGAACACCCTGATCAAATATACCAACGATTGGTAAACTGTATCGCTATGACCCATTTTTAAACGTATCTCGGCTGAACCCCTATAAATAAATAGTGCGAAAGGAGTCTCGTCTATGAAACGGAGCTACACCATGTTTATCATACTAATCGTATTCCTGTTATTCACTACTGGTTGCTGGAACCGTCGTGAATTAAATGAACTGGCTATTACGCTGGCCATAGGGCTAGATCGTACAAAGGATGGTCAATATCTTGTAACCGCCCAAGTGGTAAACCCAGGAGAATTAGCTACAGGACAAGGCGGTGGAGGTTCCGACGGATCACCGACAATCATCTATCAGGCGAAAGGGGAAACTGTTTTTGAGGCTATCCGAAAAATGACCAAGGAATCCCCAAGAAAAATATATCCCTCACATCTTCGAGTCCTCGTGATTGGTGAGTCATTAGCAAAAAAAGGAATTGGGAAACCGTTAGATCTTCTCTCAAGGGACTGGGAACTCCGATCCGATTTTTATATCGTCGTAGCTAAGGGAATGAAAGCAGAAGAGATCCTGAAGGTACCTACGACTTTAGAAAAAATACCTGCAAATCAAATATTTGATACCCTGAAAGTCTCAGCAACTGCATGGTCAGCGACAAGTTTCGAGAGTTTAGACGAACTGATTGCGGATATTGTAAGTGAAGGAAAACAACCGGTGTTAACAGGAATCCAAGCAGATATAAAAGGTGATGAAGAAACTTCTTTAAGCAAACAGAATGGAGAAATGATTGATCCCCCTGCTCGTTTGAGGTTTAAAGGACTAGCGGTATTTAATGATGATAAATTAGTTGGCTGGTTAAATGAGAAACAAAGCAAAACGTATACTGTCATTAAAAATAAGGAGAAAAGTACAGTTGTGAATATATCGTGTCCTAAAGGCGGAAAAGCTGCGTATGAAGTGAAAAAGTCAAACACGAAAATAAAGGGTAAGATAAAGAATGGAAAACCTGAGATAGATCTAAATATTCGTGTGGAAGGCAATTTAGGCGAAGTAGAATGCCATATCGATTTGACAAAACCAGAAACGATTGAAAAATTAGAGAAAATTTATGAAAAAGAAGCGAAGAAATTTTTCATGAATTCCATAAAACAGGTACAGAAAAATGAGAAAGTAGACATTTTTGGATTTGGTGAGGCGATTCATCGAGCTGATCCTGAAGCCTGGAAAAAACTCAAAAAAGATTGGGATAAAAATTTTGAGAACTTGCCTGTAAATATAGAGGTACAAGGAGAAATCCGAAACGTAGGTACAGTTGGTAATTCCTTTTTAGAAAAGATAAAGTAATTAGTTTGTTTTATCAAGAATCAAGAAATGGGGTTAGGCTGTGTTTCATGATATCCTTTTATTAAAACATGGCCCTCATTGCTGTACCCCTAATAAGGGATACCCGCACAATAACGAGTACTCTTTTAAATCTAATCAGATTTTCCAGTCATCATATTAGTAGATTTATTTCAAAAAGAAAAGAAACTGTCGCCAGCTCCTGATGTGAATGAAGGCCTCACTGCTGGCACACAACTAATTAACTTCTTTTAGCCATTCGTTATTAAATTGCCTCTCTTTTAATTCATGTCTTCGCTATGAGCGACATGAGAATCATTTTCCGCCAATGAGTGCGCTTCTTCAAATTTTACTGCAATATAGATAACTAAACCGCCTAAACTATCCGCGATAAGTCTGCTTTCAAAAACTTTCCCTTTTTGATCACGTTCGTCTAAATACTCGATATGAAGTGAACACACTTCCTTATTTTTCAACTATCAACCATATGTAAAAAATGCCCGTTTTAAGCATCCCTTCATATTCCATTTTCACTTTAATACTTTCTCAATCATGTCGGAAAGCGGTTTATAAATAGCTGTAATCCAGTCTAGTGGATTGGGAATCTTGATATTCAGTGCTTGGGCAATGCTTAACGCAGTTCCGAATAGTAGAAGAATGGAAAATATCCATAATTCCTTTTTTAATTTTTTCCTCAACAGACTAGGAGCCTCAATAGCGATAATCACAGCGACAATGACAAGGATTCCTGCAACAGCCAACAATTTCTACTACTCCTTTCTCTATTTGCTTTATAACAGAATGGGATACTGTACCGTCAAATCTTTGTATCTACCCAGACAAGTCAAAGTTGTTTATTCCAATCCTTCTTATACCTTTTTGGTATCTTAGAATCGCCATGATAAATGGCTTTATCCAACTAAATAGAAGCGTTTTTTGTGTATTTTGATACCATTTTGATAACTTTGTTGTCAATCTCACACTTTATCCCGCGGCGGTTTCGGTGCCGAGGTCTGCTCGCGTTTATTGTTTTTCTGGCTGATTAAACGGGGGCGAGCAAACATCCCCCATCTCGGTACCCGAATAAGCGTATCCTTCATGTCTTTACCGATAAAAGGAGCAAAAGGACTCATATAGGGAACCCCATAGGAACGCAAGCTGCACAAGTGAAGAACAAGTGCAATGACCCCAACGATTATCCCGAATAAGCCAAAAGTAGCGGCAAGCGCCATCATCGGGAAACGGAGCATTCTAATCGACATAGAAATGGTAAACGATGGAAGAACAAAACTTGAAATAGCCGTGATTGCAACAACGATTACCATGGCGGCCGATACGATTCCAGCCTCTACTGCCGCTGTTCCAATCACCAGTGTCCCTACAATAGATATAGCTTGTCCTATAGCTTTTGGCATTCGTAAACTAGCTTCCCGTAATATTTCAAACGCAACTTCCATCATAAGAGCTTCAAAGAATGCAGGAAAGGGAACCCCTTCACGTTGAGCAGCTAGACTGATCAGAAGTCTAGTTGGTAACATTTCCTGATGAAACGTGGTGATAGCGATATATAGGGATGGTCCTAGTAGAGCAATAAAAATAGTAAAAAAACGAAGCAAACGAATAAGGGTGGCAATGTCTGCACGCTGATAATAATCTTCCGCGGATTGTATAAAGGAGACGAACAGTGCCGGGACGACTAGAACAATCGGCGTTCCGTCCACTAGTATGGCGACTTTCCCTTCCAACAGCTCGGCGGCAATCACATCAGGGCGTTCAGAATAATACATAGTCGGAAAAGGGGTGTGCGTTTCATCTTGAATCAATTCCTCAATATAACCACTTTCTAGGATTCCATCGATATCGATTCGATCCAGACGATTATGCACTTCTTCGACGACTTTGTCATTCACAATTCCATCGATATACATGATCGCTACATCGGTTTTGGTCAAATTTCCAATTTTTTTCGTTTCTAACCAAAGTCGGGGGGTTTTTATTTTTCTGCGAATTAGCGCCGTATTTGTACGCAAGTTCTCCGTAAAACCTTCCTTTGGTCCCCGAACGACGGTTTCCGTGGTGGATTCCATTACACCACGGTCTTTTCCACCACGCATACCGATTGTAAAACCTTGTGCATATCCATCCAATAAAAGAATAACATCCCCTGATAACAGGGAAGTAAATAAAGAACTGAATTCCGTAACATCCTGTATGTCTCCAACCGCAAGGATGCGGCCTTTCAATACTTGTAAAACATTTTGTTGATACGATATCATTTGCTCCTGATCGGGATCGATATCTAACATAAGTGATTCCATGATAAAGTTCTGAATGGAACTAGTGTCCACCAACCCATCCGTATAAAAAATACAGGCTTTAAAGATTCCCTCTTTGCCAATTTGTATTTCTCTAATCACGATATCTCCGCTATTTCCAAGCTGCTGCTTTACATGTTGAATGTTTCCTTGGAGGCTTGTTTTTAACAAGTCTTTGTTCGTTTCCTTATTTTGATCGTCTTGTTTGAATGAGGAGAGGTTAATGCTGTTTTTTCTTTGTTTTTTAAATAAACTCATACATTTTATCCCCCTCTCAGTCTTTTTCTTTTTCAGAAGGTAGAGTTATTAGATTTCTTCCAAAATTCTTGAGAAAAGATTTGATAAGTTAACTTGGTTTTTAAAGCACTTGTCATTTCATATTTTATTCTCTACTATGTATTTGCTAATTCATTATGGTCAATTGCTTGTGAAGGTTGTATATATATAATTGGCCTAGTGACTGAGAATCCCCGATTTCAATGTTATTAATGCCACTCATAGGTCTTTCTAAAATAAAACTGCAAATGAGGTCTTTATTAGCTAACCCATTTATCTAAATAATCTGGACTGTTTTCAAATACAGGGTTTTCTCCCTTTTTTTTATTATCCGGTTGCATGAATTGGTCACTTTCTTTTAACACTCCAAGTTTATAGTGTTACCTAATGAAGTGTTCGATGTCTTAGCTATTATCATGCCTATTTTCCAATTTTTAATACTTTTAGAGAATAAATACTTTTCATGATACCCTGCACGGAACAACTTTACTGACACTCATTACTTTAATTGCTTTCGAGATGCGACCGTATAGCAGGAATAGTAATATTCCCGAACTTTTGTATGTTCAGAAAAATTAATAGAAAAGAGAGCGTTCCTTTGTATTACGGAACGCTCTCTTTTTTATATTTTTACGAGTAAATCCTGCAAATTCACGAGTAAATACATAAAACTTACGAGTAAACACACAAAATTCACGAGTAAGCTTTAATTTGACTGGTAATCTTCAATTAATTATTGATATTCGTAATTCTGCCTTCTAAACCTGCCGTGATCTTTCCACCTTTAAAGGTATCTTTCACATAGTTAACGAAAGCTTCTAGATCAGCATGTCCAAACACACGCTCTTTTCCTATTAAAACGGTATAATTATCGCCACCGCTTGCCATGAAGTCATTGACGGTCACTGTGTAAGTTTCTGTATCCTCAATTGGCGTTCCATCCGCTTTCTTCAATAAAGTGACACGTTCCGTTACAGGTTTACTGAAATCGGCCGTATAGCTCAATCCTGAAATTTGTAACGTTTTCGGAGAGCCTTCAACAATCCATTGCTGTTGAAGCAATGTTTTCACTTCAGCCCCAGTTAGTTCAAGTCGGACCAACACATTTCCGAACGGCTGGATTTTCGCTAAATCAGAAAAGGTAACTTCTCCTTTTGGAATATCTGCGCGAATTCCACCTGGATTCATGAAGGCAAAATCAGATTTCAAATCGGCCTTCATGGAGTCCGCAATTAAATTCCCAAGACCAGTTTCTTGTGTATAGGCATTGGTTTTTAAAATTTTCTCATCCGTTGTCCCTAGTGGGGTTTTCAATTCAGGGAACATGTCTAGATAACCGTTAATAAATTTAGTCGTCCCAGCATCTGGTGTGATGCCATCTTGTGTAACTGTAATAATTTCGGCTGACTTTTTAACAATATCCTTTGTGTTTGGATCGATTTCCAAATCAACATCTTCAAAAGCCGTTCCATAAGAATAAGCTTGTACAATCAATTTATTATCTACATAGTTATTGACCCTTGCATGATTATCTCCAGCTAAAATTACATCGACTTCATCATCTACCGCTTTGGCAAGATCAGCTACTTCACCAGTAATGACACCGTCTTTTTCAGTACCTGGGTCATGTGAGATGACGACAATTGATTTTACACCTTTTTTCTTCAACTCATTAACCGCCTTATTTACGGCAGGTGCCTGTTCTATAAATTCCACATTCTTAATGCCATCCGGACTGACTTTTTGAGGTGTGGCATTCGTGACTACACCTATGAAACCAATATCAACGCCGCCGACCTTTTTTATGACGTAAGGGTCCAAAATAGGTTTTTTCGTGTCTTTATATACGACATTGGCAACCACATACGGAAAGTTCAATTTATCAAATACTACATCCGATGTAGGCGACTTTCCGCCATTGATTTGAGCCATCAGGGTTTCTACCCCTTTATCGAACTCATGGTTCCCGACAGTTCCTACATCAAATTTCATATTATTTAAAAACTGAAGCGTCGGTTTGTCCTGGACCAAAGAGGAAACAGGAGCACTTGCCCCTACTGCATCCCCAGCTGATAGTAAAAGTGTATTTTCAGGGTTTTCAGCTTTACGCTGCTTTAAGTGCGCCGCTAAATAATCAGCGCGTCCTTGTTTGACCCCACTAAATTCAGAAGTAGTGTCCAACTGGCCATGAAGATCATTGATTCCGAGCAATTGCACTTTAATGTTTTCTTTCCCCAGATTGAATTTGTAAATACCAAAGCCTTTATCATCTTTTTTACCTGTATAAGAAATCGGGCTATCTTCATTTAAATATTCCGCACCCTTTGGTGATGAGGTGAACGTAACATTCACCTTGCCTGAAATCGGGGCAATCGACCAGTTATTATCAGCGGTTGGATTGATCTCCTTCTCTTGTGTAATGTAATCCATCAAGATCTGGCGATTTTCATCCGCAGAGTCAACTACGTATTCGCTTCCCTTGACTCCTGGGAAGTTTCCACCGCCCGAAGCACGGTAATTATTCGTCACGACGATGAAATCCTGATTAGGATTGACTACTTCACCATTATATTCTAAATCGGTAATCCTGCTTGAATCTGACACTTTTATTCCTTTTTCATCATAACGCGGAGCCTTAGTGACATCGATTTGATACGTAACACCGTCAATCACATCAAAATTATAGACGGCAAACTTCCCATTAAGCAATTCCTGTTCCTCAGTCTTAGCCGGATCAATTGTATTATATTTCCCCGCAGACATTTCAAGCCATTCTTTTACTACGGAACCTTTGATTTTGATCGCTTTCAAGGTATTATCGTATAAATATAAGTCGCCGGCGCTGCGAATTGTCAAACCACCTTTTTTTATTTCGGTGAATTCTTCGACTCCATTTCGTCCTGCTTTGAAAGGAGCTCCTACAGAGAGAATAGGCAAGTCTTTGTATTCAGGTCGGTTGCTTTGGATGTATTTTTCTACATACCATTTCTGTGCGCTTGTCACGACTTGTACAGAAGGATCATCTTGCACAAGGGCGAAGTAACTATGAATTGGAGCTGTAGTCGTTCCAATTGGTGTGTTAACATACTTGATCGTTCCTTCGTGCTCCTTTTTAACGGCTTTGACGACAGATGCATCTTCAGCTGCTTTTTTCCCTGTTATTTTGTCGTTGATTGCTCGTGTTGATGAATCTGAGTTAACGACTTTCCATTTCCCCTTGATATTCTGGATTTCAAGATCGATAATCCCTAGATTACTACCGCCATATCCTGCTTGAACGGCCGGTACACCATTGATTGTACCCTTTTTATTATCCACACCTTTAAGAACTTTTCCTTGGCTATCTTTAAATAAGCTGTCTAAAGAAGCTTCATCTTGTGCCGGAAAGACTTTATGTGTATGGGAGAACGTGATAGCATCGATATCAGACACTTTACTTAATGAATAGATGACATCCTCGGTGTTCTTTGTGTCGCCATTAAAACCAGAATGTGTAAGCGCCACGATGACATCTGCGCCCTTTTTCTTCATTTCAGGTACATATTTTTTTGCTGTTGTGACGATTTCTTTTGTAACGACCTTACCATCAAGGTTCGTTTTATCCCAATCCATGATTTGTGGCGGAGCAAATCCTATGTAGCCTACTTTTACGGATTTTTCAGCTCCATTAATATCTTTTACTTTCTTGGTGACAATTTTATAAGGGGTATATTTATTTTTGTCGTTTTTTGGATTTTTATCTTTATCCTTTTTATAAATATTTGCATTTACATAAGAGAAGTTCGCATCGTTGATGGCTTCATCTAAATAGGACAACCCATAGTTGAATTCGTGATTGCCAAATGTAGCTACATCATAATTAAGCAAATTCATTGCTTTATAGACAGGGTGGACTTCACCTTTCTTCAGTGGAACTACCTTCGCTTTGTATGTACCAAGCGGTGTACCTTGAATAAGGTCCCCATTATCTACTAAAACACTATTTTTCACTTCTTTTCTCGCCTGCTTGATTAAAGTTGCTGTGCGTGAAAAGCCGACTGAATCTGATACAGCATCTTTATAATAATCATAGCTTACTAGATTTGTGTGTATATCTGTCGTTTCCATAATCCTTAGTTCAAACGGGGCATCGGAAACGGAGGTTGCTAGGCTGGTGCCAAAATTGCTCGTATTGCCGTTATACTTGGAGACTACGGATATCTTAATCCAATAACCTGATTTGTACGAGTTGAAGTATGCGGAAAATTTCTGGGCTGATTTAATATCAGTCTCAACAGCTGACTGTGAAACAACCTTCTTTCCATTCATTAGCTGGAAGACAACAGTTTCCTTCCCCGTATTTCCTTTTTTCGGTGTGACCGTTACTGTAGCTTTTGCCCCATTTGTATAATTAACAGTAGGAGATGAGATGACAAACGGTTTAGTCGTGACAGGTTTCTTGGCAGCCTCTTTGGCGGATGCCTCCATCGGTACGGTAAATGAAGTCGTAATTAAACTCACAGCAAGAACCGGGGCTAGTATTTTTTTTACATTGGACTTAAACGACATACTTCACAACCCTTCTATATTTTTTGTAAAATTCTAGAATAATATAACATGATTTTGTCGAAAAAGTGTCACAATTTACCTCAATTTTAAGAAACTATAATAAAAAGTACTATTTTAGCTAATTCATTTTAAAACCTGTGACGCTATTGACTTTCAAATATATGTAATTATTAATAAATTTTACCGAATCATAGTAGGTAATCTCCCTTTAATACATGCAAAGAGGCATATGAGCCAGCCTACTAATTATAGATTAACTTGTAGTTTCTTCTTTCTCTGCAGCTCTTTTTCTAATTGGAACGGTTTTATGTGACAGTGTGTAATCCTTTTGAAGCGTCTTATAGAATGAAAGCATGATCAACAGATGCAGACTGCAATCCGGATAATCCGCTTACTAAAAGCAGGACTGATGTGTTTAAGAAAAATAAGTTTATTCCCTACTTTTCAATCCTTAATCCTCCATTATGAAAAAACGATAGGAATTAAATATCTAAAAAGCCGGTAAAGCAGGTTCCCTTACCGGTTTCTTTCATGCTTAAATAAGAACTTACAAAACTCGATCAATCACACTGGCAGATACCGGTTTGATTCCGATTTCCCTCGACCAGATAGACAGCTGGCCAATATGATGAATTTCATGGGCAATCAGATGGCGTAATATCCTGCCTATTTCATATGTCCCCTCCATCCAAGAAGGCTCAACTATCTCATTCTCCCAATCAGGTGAATACGAGTACAAAAAAACTTTCACTTCAGAATGATAACGTTCCGATAAGCCTTTTACCTTCTCGATTGTATTGTAAGAATCCATATCAATCTCTCTATCTGGCTTCCCTTGAATCGTCCGAATCCAACTGTATTCAACATCAATAATATGAACGAGTGTTTTTAAGATAGTGCCCATCCCACCACTCCGCTGCCGTAAAAGTTCAGCACTCGATACAGTCTGGCACCACTCAAACCACTCTCTTCTCACCTGCCAGTTATAGGTGAATAACGTTAGCATCCTATTCCCCCCTTATGTACCTTCACCCAAGCATCATCTTGCGAATTCCTCAATGCTTTTTGTTTCTATTTATTTACTCAGTCAGATATCTCACTTAGTTTTAACTGACATACCGTTTTTAAGTTGGACCATTGAATCCATTCATACAATTATGTCATTCAGCCTTCTAACTTTTTATACTGATAATAATCCTGGCGTTGAACGGTTTTGAATCCGCAAGATTCATAAAGTCTTAAAGCATGATCATTGGTTGCTTCTACTTCAAGAAAAATATCATACCCAAGTTGCCGTTGTTCGGCTACAATCCTTTTCAGCACCTTTCTGCCAAGCCCTTTTCCCTGGTATTCCGGAAAAATTGCAAATCCATAAATCCATGCTTCTCCGCCCGAATGATCAACACGGATTTTACCGACCGCTCGACCATCTTTTTCAATCATCATTGTTTTCAAAGTATCCTCGATTTGAACACGTTGATAATAATCTCGCGCTTCTTTTTCCGAAAACTTAAAACAATGAACATCCAGCTGAATTTCCGTTTCCGCATCATCTCTGTTTGAAGGACGAACGACCACATCCTCATAATTATCCAGCTCCATGTTTGACCATTTCATTTGATACTCAGAAAAGGAAAACTCACATGGCAGTTGCTTCATAAACCCCTGCCCTGAATGAGATTGGGCAGGGGTATTCAGGATAATTAGCTTATAGTCCCGCTGCAAAGCAGTCCTTAAAGCTTCGTCCATTAAATCTGTAAAAATCCCTTGCCTCCGGAAGTCTGGATGAACCATCCCACACATCTCTACTTTATTCCCGAAATCATAAAGACCAAGAAAACCGACAAGTTTGACTCCCACGTAATGAAAGAAATCATTCTTCATTACACCATTTCGGCTGCGAAGCGTCTCCCAATTTAGCTTTAAAGTAAAATCTTCCTGTTCACATCTCTGTTGCAGACTTTCGATATCATCGAGCTGTTTTTTGTTCAAAATTGTCACCCCTTTTCCATAATATCAGTTTATTACCAAAAAAATAAGAAAAGCAGCACCCTTTATTGGGATGCTGCAAGCTTTCTATAAGTTTATTTATTAAAGTTGTTTTTTTAAAAGTATTTTCACTTTAACCTATAAAACTAAAATCGTATGAGAGGAGGATTTCCTACCTAATTCTATTGTCGGATGAATTATAGTAGTAAAATGATTCAATTTGACGATTATTTATCACCCATTTTATGGTATATTCCAAATAATGGAGTATCATTATCCCTATCCGACTCAAAAGGAGGAATTTAATGGACTCACTTTCCATCGTCCCGAATTCTTTATACCCGAATTTCGGATCCTCTTTTGTATAGAATCCGAAATTCGGTTTTCACTACCTAGCGACGTAACGTCCTGAGGTTATCGTTTCGTTTTATGAGCGGACTTTTTTAAGTTCTCGACGTCCGTTGTCAGTTCTTTTAATTTTTTACCGAAGCGGAAGAGCAAAAACATAGAAACGACGAATGGATAGCCAAAATCGCTAACTAATGACACCCACATAGTAGCATCCTCAATCATCATCCTCTTCACCCCTTTTCTTGTATCTGATATCTAAAGTGAAACTTGTTTCAGAAAATCAATCTAGCACTATTGATTTATGGTAAAAAGAACGAATGTTCGTATATAATTGATTTATTCCCCTTGTCTATCACTTTAATAATTAAAGGAGGGATAGCAATGAACAAGTTAACTTCTCATTTCTTTTCTCATTCATTAGAATTTTTACAACAGCATTATTCGTCATTCTTCGAACAGCCAATCATTCAATTATTTTTACAGAATCCAGAGCATTTAAAAATTTTCACTGATACTTTAGATTCCCCTTCTACACACAACATTGGTCATCTCAACGAGACCTTTAAAATTTTCTATTATCGGGCAAGAGTATACAAATACATGTGCTCTTTAATTTACTTCTTCTCAGTTGATTTTGATAAAAGAGCACGAAAACAACGGGAACGCTATCGAATGGTACTTGATGCGACACCAAAGGATACCGGAAGAATGATTGACCGAATTGGCAACTTGGATGGACGACTTGAAAAGATGGGGGAAACCGATGAACTATCCTCCCACATAAGTGATGAAAAATTGATAGAAGCCTTGAAAAATTTAACAACCAAGCAAAACCTGGTACTAACCATGGCCTTTACCTATGGACTATCCAACAAAGAAATTGCGGCTTATTTTCATGAGTCACCTCAGAATATTTCAAGCATCCGTAAACAAGCTCTCAAAAAACTGCAAAAGTACTATATGAATGATGTTTATGATAGGAAGGAGAAAAGGTATTGTGGATAAAAAACTCTCAAAAGAAGAATTAATTGACCTAATTGATTCTTTGAATCCTAAAATAAAAAAATCATTAAAAAACACACATTATCAAGACAGAAATGACCTAGAGCAAGAGATCAAACTCAAAATCATTGAATCATACGAAAAAATAGCCGCTATCGAAGCACCAAATTTCGAAGAGTTCCTTGCAGAATTCTTAACTAAACAAAAACGTTAAAAGAGTACCAAGTTCAGCTCATGCTGGACTTGGCACTCTTTTTTACCGCTGCCATGTATTGTGTCAATTAAGCACTTAATCGCATCACTCCAGTATCATAAAAAGCCTTACTTCTATCAAAGCAAGTAAGGTTACGCTAATTCTTATGGGTTTAATATCAGTTTATCGCCTTTTGGATGATCTAATACGGTTTTATGATAGGTTCCGTCAGTCCAATCATCAAGCTGATCGTGGTACCATTTGCTTTTAACGTTACCTGATTGACCCGGACCAACGAGATGGTAGCCTTGATTCATATCAGATAAATCGATGACAAAGCGCCATGAGCCTCCATGATTGACGGTTCCATCATCTAGAAATGCTGCTGCCTGTACGGTGACACTGCTGCCGCCGACTGGAATTCCACCTTCGTTGTTAAACAAATAATTCAACGGAGCAACACTCGATAGAGGATGGTTAAAGCGGACTTGGTGATAATCCCCCCACTCCCAATCAGCTATGTCGTTACCCTGTGATTTCTCCAGATCCTTCAATGTCTGTTGTAATGACTTTGCGAGTACTTGCTCAAGTCCGCCAGCTTCTTCTATCCAAGGACCTGGCTTCCCGTCCAGTGCCCGCCGCAGCAGTTCATCAATGGCGGATCGCCTTCCATTAAAGAGGTTGAGAGTTTCCTCAGGTATTTCATCCATTAGCAGAACTTCCCCTATCTTTTTCATCCAGACATTAAAAATCATCGGCGCTGCTGCATCTATAGAATCAATGTTATTCCATTTCTTCAGAATTCTTAAAGCTTGGTCTTCCTGTTTACCAGATGAGCCTTTCAACACCTCTAAAAATTGAGGGACAAACTCCTTAGCCTGTAGGTTTAACTGATCCATCTGCAGACTTTGCATATCCTCTGTGGTGAGCTTTTTATTAGCATGTAAAAACTCCTGGATCCTCATCTGACGGTATGGCTGCGCCCAGTTATTGCTGATATGGTAAGGATAATCATCGGATATAACCTTATTATTTGCTGTCGAAATAAATCCTGATTCTGGATTGATCGTTTTTGGGAGTTCATCGAACGGGATATAGCCTTTCCATTCATATTCATCGGTCCAACCAGGGACAGGTAACATACTATCCCCTTTTTTCCGAATTGGGATTTTCCCGTTCGCCTTATAAGCAATAGTCCCATCGACCGAAGCAAAGACAAAATTCTGTGCCGGCGTTTCAAATTTCAAGAGGGCTTTTTCGAATTCTTTCCAGTCTTTCGCTTTATTCATATTCAATACCGCTTCCAGCTCGGCAGATGGATCAAGTGCTGTCCACCTTAACGCAAGGACAGTATCTTTTCCACTTTTACCAGCAAACTCAGAGACAACCGGCCCATGGCGGGTAACCGTCACTTTATAATCGAGCGTCTTACCGTCCTTCACCTTGATCGGTTCGTCCAAGATATCAGCTTTTTCCCAATCATCTTTGTAAGCAAACTCATTCTCGTTTGCTGGATTTCTCTTTTCGATATACAGGTCCTGAACATCCGGCCCCGTATTGGTCACACCCCAGGCAACCTTTTCATTATGACCGAGAATGATTCCCGGAATCCCGGCAAAAATAACACCGCTCACATTGACAGTCGGAGCCTCCAGGTGCATTTGATACCAAACAGACGGGGTGGCTAAGCCTAGATGGGGATCATCCGCCAAAAGCGGCTGACCTGAATCTGTTTTCTTCCCCGAAACGACCCAATTATTGCTGCCGTTGAATTCATAAGGAATAACTGCCCCAGCAAAGCTTTTTTCAATATCAAGTTCGTCCTTGCTGATAATATAAGGAGCATCCTCTGGATAATTCGGGAATAAATCATACGCTTTTTCCTTTGAAAAAGTTTGCAGCAAATACTGTCTAAACGCTTGGTCTTCCCAATTCCCGCCCAAATCAAAGGCCATATATTTTCCTATAGTGAGAGAATCAACAGGTGTCCAGGGTTCTGGCTCATAGCCAAGTAAAGTGAACTCTACCGGCCAATTTCCGTTCTCCTTCAATTCATCGATATAGAGATTTACCCCTTCGGCAAACACATCCAAGGCTTCTTTCCCTTCACTTGTATACTCTGCATAGGAGGATTCAGCAGCCCGCCTCAACCCCAGCGTTCGAAAATATTTATCATTTTTAACTGTCTTCTCACCAATCACTTCACTTAATCTACCTGAAGCCTGGCGCCTGCTTAAATCCATTTGAAATAAACGATCTTGGGCCTGAATATACCCTTGCGCTAAATATAAATCATGATTATTTTCTGCCTTGATATGCGGTACCCCACTGGAATCCCTCACTACTGTAACCGGTTGCAAAAGACCGGATAGCAATATTTCACCCTTGGTTTCCGGCAGTGAGCGCGATAGAAATACGTTTGCTACAATCAAGATAGACAGCAAAAGTAAAATCAGAATTCCTAAACTCCATAGGACGCGTTTTCTCCACTTCCGTTTTGGTTTTTGCTGAGGTACGACAGCTTCCATTGCTACATCTCCCTTTCCCTTTAAAGCTCTCTTTCTTTCTACTTTAGTTATTCGCGTTTCTATCCATCTTTCCTACTACCTTCCTGATTTTCTCTATTTTTCCTGTTATCTATCAAATATGAAAAGGAATCAAGCATCATGTCAATTGGTATCACGATTTTTTAATGAGGAAAAGGAAATTCTTTTTCACAGTGTCGAAAAAGTCGCCCTGGGAATAAACAATAAAAAAACACACCGAAACAGAGTATCGGCGTGTTCAACATTATTTTGTAAGATATTCAATCGCATTGTCTACATCATCCGTGTAATAAAGGGCCTTGTCAAAGTCGTGGGCCGCTTTTGTCTCTGCAACCATGTATTCAATCGGGGATAGAAGACCAAAAAGCCTCTTCCATTTATGGTTTTTCTCCAGAAGCTTCCTTTCTCTTTTTATATCCACTGATTTGAATTCATTAATAATAAAACAAGGATCAGAAAATGTCGGGTACCGAAATCGTTCGTTCAAGGTTTGCAGTTTTTCTTCATCCCACTCTACCCTGACCAAATCCGATATGATAACTACATTTTCGACCGAATCGTGAATGCGTTTTATTAAAGCATCATATTCTTCATCTTGTAGCCCATGATCCGTCATGATTCCTATACTGTACCATTTTTTATTTGGATCCAGTTCATCCCTTTTCTTAAAAAGCACTATTTATCCACCGTCCCTTTATTTTACAGGCAGCTCTTGTTTTTGCGCTTTACTTTATCCAATTTTTATTTTAACTCTTGCGCCCTGCTGCACTTCCAGTAGTACCCAACTCTCTTTGAATGTCCAATTATAAGGAAGAGAAGCAAGCACATGTAATCCGGCCATTTCATCTGGTCGATAAACTTCTATCCCCTTTGATCATTTACTAAATTCGTTTCATTTTTTACTATAACATGTTGAAATATTGCCATGATGATAAAAAAATTCATTTTCACTTCAATCAACACAGGTAAAGTAAACCTAATTAATGATGCAGCATACAGGAACGGTAAGCAAAGTCTGTCAGTTCTATACCTCTGTTTATGGAACTTTTTTAAGCAGTACCATAAAAAAGATACCCTCATTTTAAAAGGATACCTTCATTTCACCGGTTGAAGTGCCAGCCCTCTTTGCTTAAAGATATAATCCAGAGCCTGTCCGAATGATAGGAAGGATTTTACCTGATTAGCAAAATCAAGTTGGACAATTTGCCGAACCACATCCGGAGTAAAACCGACAAACATCGTTTCCGTTCCCATCAGCGACAGTGCTCCTACCAATTGATCAAGCAGCAAGAACATATTATTTTCCTTCGTAAAGGTAATGCCAGAGAAATCCAAGATCAAAACTTCTGCATGTAAATCTGCACATTTTTGGAGAACTGTCGATTGCATGGACTCCATTCTCCAATCATCCATACGGCCGATTAACGGTACGAGAAGCACGTCTTTGAAAATGGTCTGGACAATTGGTGTTGCCAATTCTTCCATAACTTCTTGATTTTCTTTAATTTTCTGCAATGATTCATTCGCCGCTGTCGCTATTTCTTTATAATAATTCACATAACTTATACTCACGCAATGAATGAACTGATCCAAGATTGCATCAATTATAGAACTTGCCTTTAATAAAATTTCAATGGAATAGTAGCGATTGCTTACTTCTTCTTCAATAAAACTCCAGAAAAGATTACGAACCAGCTGTATTTCCTCAATATGTTTATCCAAAGGAATACCCATATCCACGATTTGCTTTCCAATCTCCATACCCGTTTTTTTCATACTTTCCATTGCTTGAGCTTTTCCATGAATTAACGCATCTGCATGAATTTGAATAAGCTGAGCCCGTACCTCTTTACTGATTTCCAAATTATAAGGAGATTCCTCTTCTTCAAACAACTCAATATGTTCTGCTAAAATATATTTGAATTTTTCTATTTTCTCACCAATCAATTTTAGTTCTTCCATGTAGGCCTCCCACACAGGGCTTTTTTCACATTTTATCAAATTATAATTAAAAAAGAAATAAGATCCTAAAATTACCAATATGATAAAAGACGTTTACCTGAGTCTTCAAAAGGGTATTACGATATATGACATGGAGGGAATCCGATGAAAAAAAATCAACAAGACTATGAATCTGAGAACATGAGTGATTTAGTCGAACTCATAAATAGTAAAAACAACAAGCGTAGAATCTTAGATATACTTCAGCGCAATAAAAAGGACAAAAGTAAAAGTAAGAAAAAAAAATAAAAAACCCAGTCCATTATGGTCTGGGTTTTTAAATGGATTGGATAAAAAGCCAAACTTTAAACGTATGAATGATTGCATCTCATCCATTTCACCTTCTAATGTGCGTGGATGTTCAGCAAAAGCACTAATCTCTTCAATGGCCGCCGATTGTTCCCCTGTAGCAGTATAAGCGTTTCGCGTCGCTGCTTCTTCCCGAAATTGGTTCGAAAATCATCAAAGTAAAAAAAGCTGATTTTGTTATTTAAACAAAATCAGCTTTACCGTTATTTTATGTATTCTGTGTGATTGACGAGCACTACCTTTTTCTTCGAATTTCCTTTACTTGTTTCCCATCAGAAGTAATATAGACTGTTTCATCAATTTTGTATGTTAAATAACGGTCACAATCAATTTCCAACGTTTTCCCATTGTTGAATTTCATTGCGCAATTGGATCCCTCTTCGGTTTCCGTCACATCAATGACTTCGTTCGTCTTAAAACCGACCGCCTTGCCATCGGAAAAATGTGGGTAGTATTTTTCTACAATCTCTACCTTTTCCAAACGACTTGGACTTGTTAAGTATACAACGAATAATATAATTAAAACGGCTACTAAGCCAATGAGAATTACAACTTTTTGTTTCACTCTATCCACTAACCTCTTCTCTTATCAATCTATTATTCTTTATCCGTTTTCACTAGATTATATTCAGAAATTCGGCAAATATGATAGAAAAGATACTTTTATTGAGCGATTTTCACCTTTTCAACCATCATGGCACACACGGCAGCGAGAATGATTAAGATGGATACTGCTGAAATGACCCCGCTCCAGCCGAACTTCATCAGAAATAGGCCACCCGATGCCCCTACGACACTAGACCCTGCATAGTAAAACAAAAGGTATAAAGAGGAGGCTTGTGCCTTCTCACTTTTTTTAGCTAACCTTCCGACCCAACTGCTCGCAATTGAATGAGCTCCAAAAAAACCAAATGTAAAAAGTGCCAGACCCATTATTTTTAATAAAAGTGGTCCTAATAAGGTTAAAAGGGCACCCATTAGCATGATGGCTATTCCGGAAAGTAGAACGAGCCTTCGACTAAATTGATCCGCCAGCTTTCCCATCCACGTTGAACTAAATGTCCCAACGAGATAGATAATAAAAATGAAACCAATCAATGTCTGTGATAAATGATACGGCGGTCCCATTAATGGTATACCTACAAAGTTATAAACAGTCACAAACGAGCCCATTAATAAGAATGCCATGCCGAATAAGAGTACTAGTCTAGTATTCCTTAAGTTGTTAATAAGTGAATTTTTAATTCTCGACAACGATATTTTATTGCGAACAGCATGCTGTGAAGGAGGAAGCATCCACCAAAAGGCTAGACTAATAATCAAACTCAAAGCCCCAAGACTACCTATCGCTATATTCCATGAGAAATGATCAGTCAGCACTCCTACAATGAGCCTGCCCGCCAGTCCGCCGATACTCGAACCGCTCACGTAGATTCCCATCACATAGCCCAGACTTTTCGGATGAAATTCTTCACTGATATAGGCCATTGCTATCGCGGGGAAACCTGCAAGCACCGCTCCTTGAACCGCTCTGATTGCGATCAAGATGTATAGGTCGTCTTGAATAAAGCTGACACATATAGATAACAATGCAGACAATGTGAGCGCTGTACCCATTATCTTTTTCCTATCGATATTTTCAGAGAAAAAGGAAACAAGCAATAAACAAATGGCAAGCGTCCCTGTAGCGAAAGATAGTGTCAGGCTTGCCACCGCTGGAGAGACTCCGAATTGTTTTGCGAATACCGGAATGACTGGTTGAGTACTATATAAATCGGCAAATGTTACAAAGCTTCCAAGAAATAAAGCCAAGATTGTCTTTCTGAATGATTTACCAGCAGGCTCAATATAATTCACTGTTGTTCAAACCTTTCAAAATTAAACTTTCTCTTATGTTAATACTATCTGCCTGAGTTGTCTATTTCGCCATAAGTTGTTGAACGGAAAGATTTTAGATTCATAAGAAAAACCCTTCACCGCAAAAGCGAAGGGTTTTCTTAAATCATTAATTTGATTGCTTCTCATTCCGCTCATTTTTTGTAAGCAACCAGTATACCGGCATACCCACGATCACAATAATTACCGAGTAAAGAGCATCTAACGGTGTATCAATTAATGTGCTCACAACAATATAAACTGCACCAGCAATCGCTATAATAGGAACTAGCGGATAAAAAGGTACTTTATACGTTTTTGCATCCGGGTCTTTTTTGCGTAAGATGAAGACCGCAAAGAAGGCAAGCCCATAAAAACTAAAGACAGAGAATATTGCCATATTGGTAAGTTTGTCGGGATTTGTTACAACCATCAAGATAATCGCTATGACCACTTGTAAAATGGTTGCATTAATAGGTGTTTTAAACTTGGGAGATATTTTACTGATTTGTTTATGACCAGGCATCATTTTATTATCCGCCATTGCTAGTGTTATACGCGGAAAGGTTAGAAGTTTCCCGTTCAAACAACCGAAAATTGAAACCAATATTCCGATCGCTATTAATTTCCCACCCAATTCTCCAAAAAGAAGTGTGGCCGCAACGTTTGCTGCATTTGTTCCATTAGCTATAATTCCCTCTGCACCCAATACATGAAGCATAGCAAGGTTTACAGCTAAGTAAGCAACCATGACCACAAGAATTCCCGTAATAATCGCTCGTGGCAAATTTTTCTGTGGATTTTTCATTTCGCCTGCCATGAAGCCGACATTCATCCAGCCGTCATATGCCCAAAGTGTAGCCAAAATGGCACCGGCCATACTGATTTTCATTGAACTTTCACTATCTATATTGAATACAGGCATCTCACCTTGTGCAATTCCGAATACTGCAATGAAAATAATCGGAATCAATTTACCAACCGTTGATAATGCTTGTATCATACCGCCGTATTTCGTCCCTAGCAGATTCATACCGGCTAAAAATACAATCGTTAGAATTCCTATAAACAATGTATAATCCGTAGAGATATTAAATAGACCTACCACTAACAACCCAAAATATAAACTGAGTGCGCCCATAACTGCAGGACCATATACTAATGTTTGAACCCAGCCGCACAGAAATCCCCATACTTTTCCGTACACTTCCTCTAAATAGACATATAAACCACCCGTTTTAGGAATGCGTGTACTTACTTCAGCAATTGTCAATCCGCTAGCTAGTGTAATTAAACCACCAATCAACCAAGCTAATAAAGCCATTGTTGAATTACCACTTAACTCAAGCACGTCACCAGGCTTCATGAAAATACCAGAGCCGATAACTGTACCAACTACAATAGATGTTCCAACCCAAAAGCCAATCGTTTTCTTCAATTGGTCATTCCCCATGATGTCCTCCCGACGTGTACACATGTACTTATTTTATATTAAAATTATATCATAAAAATTATTTGGGAATAGTTTATGCAATAGTTTGAATATTACATCATCGTCTGAAACTGTTGGTATTCCTGCACTGAGAGCGTTTTATTAAAATTTATTTATTTTTTTCTAATTCTGAATTAGACACCTTAAAACCGAATATTTTTTTAACATTTAGGAATTAAACGATTATTTATCGACTAATTGCGAATTAAAAATTATTTTATTATAAAATCGTTCGCTATATTTAAGGAAAACTTTCTGCATTATTTTTAAAAAAATACAAAAAAACCACCCCTTATAAAAGGGATGGATGTGATATTCCTTAAGCATTAAGTTCGTATTACCAAAAAATAAACATAAGCACAACTGCCACGACAATCCGATAGATGGCAAAAGGAGTCAATTTAACTTTATTAATTAAAACCAAGAAAAAGCGGATACAGAATAACGCAAAAATAAATGCGCTGATAAAGCCTGCGATAAAAAATGGCAGAACTTCAGGTGTGAAAATATCCCAATATTTTATAATTTTCAACAAACTGGCACCAGCCATGATTGGAACTGCCATGATAAAAGTGAAATCAGAAGCCGCCCGGTAGCTCATACCTAATAGCACACCGCCTGATATCGTTGAACCTGAGCGGGAAAATCCCGGCCATAGGGACAAACATTGAATTAACCCGACCCCAAGGGCTTGTTTATAAGTAATTTGATCAACCGTTTCAGCAGTCACCTTCGGACGGAATTTATCCGCAGCAATCATCAAAAATGCGCCCAAGATTAATCCAACGATAACCGTCTTCATTGTAAATAAATTTTCATCAATATAATCTTCAAACAATAAACCTAATACGGCAGCAGGTAACAAACCGACGATTATCTGCAATAGGTTGAGCTTTTGCCCCCCTGGAGCAGATGGGTTTTTCATTTTCCTTAAACCAAGCAAGTCCATGAATCGACCCCAGAAGAGAACGACTACAGCAAGAATCGATCCAAGCTGGATTACAACTTTAAATGCATTGGCCACTTCACTTCCAAAAAGCTCGTTCGATTTCAGCCATATGTCATCAACAATAATCATATGCCCTGTAGATGATACAGGAGCAAATTCAGTTAATCCTTCTACTAGTCCAAGGATAACCGCTACAAAGATTTCCCACATATTCATTATTTTCACCTCATAATTCGCACACCTATTTATGGAAATACCATTAGTATTGTACTAGTTGTTTAATATATTGTCTATTAAACATTGCTGAAAGAAATTTGGGGTACATGTATGATAGGTATTAAGATAAATTCTAAAAGGAGTGATGAACTTGAAAAACATCCAAATTTTCGCCCATAGAGGGTCCAAAGGAACACATCCTGAAAATACTATGGCCGCTTTTAAAGAGGCAGCACGAATCGGGGCTGAGGGAATTGAGTTTGACGTCCATCTTAGTTCAGATGGAGAAATGATCGTTATCCATGACGAAACACTTGACCGAACTACTTCTCTTTTAGGTTATGTAAAAGATTGTTCAGCACAAAAATTGAAAACAGCAGATGCCGGGAGCAAATTTTCTGAGGAATTCCAAGGAGAACCGATTCCTTTTTTAAAAGAAATTTTCGACTGGGCTATAGATAATACAATGTTGATGAATATCGAAATCAAAACGGATAAGCTCCCATATGAAGGAATTGAACAGAAAATTGTTGATTTAATTCGTCAGTATCGATTGGAAAATCGGGTAATTCTATCCTCCTTCAATCATCAATCAATTGAAAAGGTGAAGAAGCTGGCTCCTGAAATCGAGCGGGCCTTATTGTTTGAGGGACTGCCTGAGAACATCGAAGAAATCTTAAGCGCAAAAAAAGAAGCTGGGTTCCACCCTGATAGAAACAGCCTGACTGAAACTATTAATCACTATGCGAAGAAACTTGGATACAAAGTCCGGCCATGGGTCGCTAATAATAAAGCTGACATTATCAGGCTCGCTGAAATGGATGTCGATGTGATAATGACGGACTTTCCTGAAAAGGCAATCAAGATCTTAAAAGCTTGGCAAACGAGCGACTAATATAATGCGAAAGAGAAGGAGGACGATGCTCCTTCTCTTCCTAATCCATTTTTATTCAGTTAATTAACGAGAATATCCGCCTAATTGTTGCTCAGCCATTTGCACTAAACGTTTTGTAATTTCTCCACCAACAGATCCGTTAGCACGAGCAGTAGTGTCGGCACCTAAGTTTACGCCAAATTCACTAGCGATTTCATTCTTCATTTGTTGTAGAGCTTGCTCTGCACCAGCTACTACTAGTTGATTGCTGCTATTGTTGTTTGCCATGTGTTTTTCACCTCCTACTAATATTAATTAGCATTTTAAGCTTAAATTATTATTGCCAATTTATTGAATTATTTTATCTTTACGTTCCCTTCAATCCAAAGCTCTTTATCATGAATTTCTTTTTAGGCTCATAAACTGTTAGGAAACTTTCAGTAGGAGGGAAAAGAATTGCAAATTCATGTGGTTAGGCCTGGCCAGACGTTATTTGGCATCGCCCAGACGTATAGCGTAAGCGTTGACCGGCTCGTGGAAACAAATAAGATCCCTAACCCAAATAATCTTGTTACGGGGCAGGCCCTTGTCATTCCAATTGTCGGCAGTTATTATTTCGTGCAATCCGGCGATAGTTTATCTTCGATATCTAAAAAAGTTGGTGTCCCTGTTCAAGAATTGGCAAATATAAATGGTATTTCCGAAAATCAATCTTTATCCGTTGGATACCGTCTCTACATTCCTGCACAAAAGAAAAGGACAGCTGAATTTAATGGCTATGTCGAGCCGCGGGGCACGACCGTCGCACCTGCCCTTGAGACAGCTGCAAGGGAAGCTGCGCCCTATTTAACCTATTTAGCTCCTTTCAGCTTTCAGGCGCTTCGTGACGGCTCCTTAAAGGAGCCATTGCTCAACAACTTTCCTACCATTGCCAAAGAAAATAAAAATGTATTAATGATGGTAATCACAAATCAGGAAAATGACCAATTCAGCGATGAGCTCGGGCAAATCATCTTAACGAATACTTCCGTTCAGAATAAGTTCCTGAACAACATCGTTGCAACTGCGAAGAAATATGGTTTCCGGGATATCCACTTTGACTTTGAGTTTTTACGGCCGTCTGATAAAGAAGCCTATAATCAATTTCTCCGAAAAGCCAAGGAACGTTTCAAAAAAGAAGGATGGTTCATATCAACTGCGCTAGCCCCGAAAACAAGTGCAGAGCAAAAAGGACGCTGGTATGAAGCGCATGACTATAAAGCACATGGTGAAATTGTCGACTTTGTTATCATCATGACATATGAATGGGGATATAGCGGCGGGCCCGCAATGGCTGTATCACCAATAGGCCCTGTCCGCGATGTTCTCGAATATGCCATCACGGATATTCCAGCCAACAAAATCCTGATGGGGCAAAATCTATATGGCTATGATTGGACATTGCCCTTTGTGCAGGGTTCCATTGCCAAGGCCATCAGTCCACAGCAGGCCATCCAGATTGCAGCAACCAATAACGTATCAATCGAGTATGATGAAAAAGCGCAGGCTCCTCATTTTAGATATACAGACGTTGAGGATAAACAGCATGAGGTCTGGTTTGAAGATGCACGATCTATTCAGGCAAAGTTTGATTTAATCAAAGAATTGAATCTAAGAGGTATGAGTTATTGGAAGCTCGGTCTAGCCTTCCCTCAAAACTGGCTTCTTATAAGCGATAACTTTAACGTACGAAGAAGGGTTTGAATCGCCAATCGTAAAACTTTCAGGAATATCGCGGAAAGTGTTGCATATAATCTAACATCGAGCATAAAGTCCAGTTCCAGGATACGTGACTCATCTATAAAAGCCTTCCGTCGTTTAACGGAAGGCTTTTATCATTTTTCCTCCTTAATCGCCTGCTGAAGCTTAGGCTTTTAACCTTTTTGATATCAGTCTCGACAAAATCAAGGAATCCATCAAGAAATTTTTCAGTTTGAATTATGAACCCTTGATCTAGAAGGTACTTTGGATCCGATGTCGACATATATAAATTAATTGGATACCTGTTCCATCCACATACACAATCGAATCATCCAGCTGTTACCTATCCATTAACCCTTTTTATTTACTATTATCAAAAAACTTCATAGTACCCAGGTTTTCACCCTCAGATTCTTCTATACTCCTTGTTACTATAATGACAAATTTTTTTCATGAGAGGGACTCATTCAAAATTTGTCCAGCCAAGCCTTATGAGCAAAACCTTTTTTGTCCATACTAAAAAGGACAGCTAGGGGGTGTGAAAAAACATGATTCGAATCAAACCATTCAATACCGTCTTTCCAAGGATTCCCCGTTTTATTAGATTGCTTTCTATCATCGCGCTATTTTTACTCTCATTTGGTATACTGATTCATCTAGTTGAGCCACGGAATTTCCCTACCCTACTTGATGGTATCTATTGGGCAATCGTAACTATGTCAACGGTAGGGTATGGAGATTACACTCCAATGACGGATATTGGAAAGATCATTGGAATATTCCTCATTTTGTCAGGTGCCGGCCTGGTCACTTCTTATTTTGCTCAAATTGCTAAAATGTCTATCTCCAATGAAAGGCAATATCTAACAGGAAAAAAGGAGTTCTCTAGTGGAGGACATATTATCATCGTTGGCTGGAATGGTCGTTCTAAAAGAATCATCAGTGACATTCATGATAGTAAGCACCATCAAGCTATTGTCCTGATAGATGATACGTTACAAAAGCACCCGCTTCCCAGAACAAATATCCACTTTATACAAGGAAAAGCAACCTTAGATTCCGTTTTGAAACAAGCTAATATAAAACAAGCCATACGAGTTCTTATCACTGCTGATCTAAAGCAAAATGAACTTCAAACCGACATGTTCTCGATTTTAACGTTACTAGCGGTCAAAGGACTAAATCCGAATGTGTATTGTCTAGTAGAAATTTTAACGCAGGAACAAAAGGAAAATGCTTTACGAGCTGGGGCAGACGGTATCGTAGAAACAAATAAGTTTGCAAGTGAATATATGCAGGATTGTTTATGGAAAGGGATGGCAGGAGAGTTTGAAGAGAAAATAGAAAAGTGGAGTTTGAACATTAAACAGCTGCCCACTCATATCGAATGGACAGGTTTGTCGTTCAAAGAATTGAGCGTTAAGTTATTTGATAAAAACATTTTATTAGTCGGTATCATTTCAGGAGGCGAGACAATTATCAAACCCCCTGCAGATATAATCATTCATCATAATGACACCCTACTAATCATTGAAGATTAATGTATTAAAAGCTTTTCCAAATCATGGACTAGTGATTTTCCGTATGAGATATAGTTCTCCGGAAACTCCGCATCTGGATTTTCCGGTTCAGCAAACTGATTGAAGGAGGCTGCAATGTTACCTATATTTCCTTCATCGTCAGTACCATCCTCGTACTTATGAGATAACAAAAACGGTTGTAAAAGTTCTACCATCACCCCATCCGTATCAAGAGACCCATCAACAGCCTTGAAAGGAATTCTTAAAAATTGATAACCATCACTGTCATCCATTTTATAATCAAAAGATCCATGGTCATAGTCCCAGCCTCCGCCTATCACATAGCCTTCTGGTTTTAACTTCGTCTCCAGATCAAATAAACCGAATGTTTTCCCTTCCAACTCAGAAGATATTTTAATCATTGTAAAAACCTCTTTCGCTAATTTTTTATTAGCATAACCAAAAAGGCTTTAAAAAAACCTGAGGATTACTACTATTCCTCCCTCGTTTGAGCATAGAGGAGATTAGCTTTGTCACTGATTTCCAAGCTATCCCCACTCTTTTTCGTAGTCTCTTCACCTTTATTGCTTCTTTTGTCTCGTCCATTTGCAATAGATGTATTTGTCTCAATTTGCTGCTTTTCTTGTTGCAGCTGCTGGACCTTCTGCTGCATTGCTTCAGCCATTTCATCCGATAGGTAAGCTTCCTGAATATCACCCTAGAGCTCACTCCTCTGTTTCTCAAGCACTTTGATGGCACTGAGAAGCTACCCATTGCAGAACTTGTAGAACCTAATATGTCGTCGATGATACTTGCATCATAATCCCTCACTTCTATTTTAATATTGTGATTACCATTATCAGGGATGTATTTTAACTTCCCCTTGATTTACATTTACTAAAATTAGATAAAAACAAAAAAGGTATCAAGCTTGGACAGTGTAATCCAGCTTGATACCTTTTTTAATAAATGCTTATAGGCGCTGTTCGAGCTCCTCTTTTTTCTTTTCATAACCTGGTTTACCTAGAAGGGCAAACATGTTCACCTTATACGCTTCCACTCCAGGCTGATCAAATGGATTGACCCCTAGTAGGTAACCGCTCATCGCACAAGCTTTCTCGAAGAAATATACGAGATAGCCAAATGTATACGCATCCAGCTGCGGCACCGATAAAATCAGATTTGGAACACCACCGTCTGTATGAGCTAACAGCGTACCTTCGAAAGCTTTATTATTGACAAATTGCACCGTTTCTCCCGCCAAATAATTCAAACCATCCAAGTCATTGTCCGCTTCCTCAATTAAAATTTCATGACGAGCTTTTTCCACTTTGATGACCGTTTCAAAAAGATCGCGGCGTCCTTCCTGAACATACTGTCCTAATGAATGCAGGTCAGTTGAAAAGTTGGCGGATGCAGGGAAAATTCCTTTTTGGTCTTTCCCTTCACTCTCTCCGAATAACTGCTTCCACCACTCGGAAAAGTACTGAAGTCCAGGCTCATAGTTTATCAGCATTTCAATAGTCTTACCTTTATTGTATAGAACGTTGCGGACCACTGCATACTGGTATGCCTGATTATCAGCTAGCTCAGAAGAACTGAAGTCCACTCTTGCATGTTCGGCACCCTCCATGATTTGGTCGATATCTGCACCGCTCACTGCAATTGGAAGCAACCCTACTGCTGTTAATACTGAATAACGGCCACCAACATCGTCAGGAATAACGAAGGTTTGGAAGCCCTCTTCAGTTGCTACCGTTTTTAAAGCGCCCTTTTCTTTATCAGTGGTCGCATAAATCCGGCCTTTCGCTTCTTCGACACCATATTTTTGTTCGAGCAGTTTCCGGAAAATTCGGAACGCAAGAGCAGGTTCAGTTGTCGTGCCCGATTTTGAAATTACATTGATGGAGAAATCCTTATCCGCCAATAAATCCATAACATCTTGCATATATGTAGAGCTGATATTGTTACCGACAAATATAATTTGTGGTGTATTTCTTTTGTCCGAAGGCAAAAGATTATAAAAACTATGTTGAAGCATCTCAATGGCAGCACGTGCCCCTAAGTAGGATCCGCCAATTCCGATAACCAATAACACATCTGAATCATCTTTTATTTTAGCGGCTGCTTTTTTAATCCTTGAGAATTCTTCCTTATCATAATTAGCAGGTAAATCAATCCAGCCAAGATACTCATTGCCTGCCCCTGTCTGTTCATGCAGAGAATGGTGTGCCACTTTTACAGCATCCTGTAAATAAGTCATTTCATGCTTTCCAAAAAACGGTAGAGCCTTTGAATAATCGAAATGTAAATGGGCCAAGCCAATTCCTCCTCTAATTTTAAGATTCTCTTTCACTTTATCTGATGTATTAATCATAATCAAGGAATCGATAAAGTAAACATCAGATTATACCCTTCGTTTAAGAATTTCTCCCAACATTTGTGATGGGAGAACTCAGCTTTATAACTCGAATTATAACGAAGCCCGTAAAATGGCAAGAACATCTTCGCGATTCAACACTTTAAATTGGCCAAAATCTCCTCTGCTCATGGCTTTATCGGCCATGATCTCTAACTGCGAGTCGTCGATACCATAATCCGCAAGACGTGTCGGCGCCCCTAAGCTGCTCCAAAATGTACGAAGTCGTTCAATGCCCTCAAGCGCAGCTTCCTCATCCGTTTTACCATTCGGATCTACATTAAATACGCGGACTGCAACCTGCTTGAAACGGTTGACATTTTCATGGAGCACATGTTTCATCCAATTTGGAAATAGGATAGCCAATCCTCCAGCATGGGGGATATCATATACCGCCGAAACTGCATGTTCAATATTATGTGTAGCCCAATCGCCGTTGTAACCAACCCCTAGAGATCCGTTTAAGGCAAGTGTTCCCGCATATAATACCGTAGACCGGTGCTCATAATTCTCCAGGTCTTCCAATAGCTTTGGAGCCGTTTCGATGACCGTCAACAAGAGAGATTCACAAAAGCGGTCCTGAAGAGGTGCATGGGTTTCTGGATGAAAATATGATTCAAACACATGTGACATCATATCAACCATTCCGTAGACCGTTTGATTTCTTGGAACCGAAAAAGTATTTACGGGATCTAAAATGGAGAATTGCGGATAAACTAAAGGACTTCCCCATCCGTATTTCTCTTTCGTTTCCCAATTTGTTATGACAGAACCTGGATTTGCTTCAGAACCAGTTGCGGCTATAGTCAGCACTGTGCCAAACGGAAGGGCTTCATTCACTGGTGCCTTTTTAATTACGAGATCCCATGGGTCTCCCTTATATTTCGCACCTGCAACAATGGCCTTTGTAGCGTCAATAACGCTTCCTCCGCCAACTGCAAGTACAAAGTCGATTTGATGCTCCTTACAAAGCTCCACACCTTTACGGACTGTAGAAATGCGTGGATTCGGTTCAACTCCGGCAAGTTCATGTACTTCCGCATTAATCTCCCTTAATGCTGTGATTACCTTATCATACAGACCATTTTTCTTTATACTTCCACCGCCGTATACAAGTAACACTTTATCACCAAAGGGTGGAATTTCTGTTTTTAGACTTTCAAGCTGATTTTTCCCAAAAATTAATTTAGTAGGATTTTTATAAGTAAAATTCTCCAATACATTCTCTCCTTTTATGACACATTGTCCTCTTTTTCAGGCCACAATATCCACCTCTTGGGCAATGGTGAGTTTTTGCTTTTCTTCATTATGCCGAAAGTTCCATATAAATACAAAGTATCCGTTCGGAAGTTTTGTCCGGATGTATATTTGCATGGTGAAAAAGCATGATAAATAAAGAACTACTTATTAAAAAAGGAGGCTGTACAATGAGTGGAATACAAAGAACTGCACTTGTTTTTACAATTATCGGTGCTGTGAATTGGGGATTAATCGGGTTTTTCCAATTCGATTTAGTTGCTTCTATCTTCGGCGGACAAGATGCTGCATTGGCTCGTATCGTTTATGGAATAGTAGGAATTGCCGGTCTTATTAACCTTGGTCTTCTCTTCAAACCAAGTCCTGAAGTTTCAAGAGAGCCTGAAGCTAAACCAACTCGTTGAAAGTCTTAGGTCTATAGATAATTTGTTTGTCCTATAAATAAAGCCGGTCCATGATAACCTCATGCCCCGGCTTTATTTTAATTAATACTTTTTTTCAATGCGTTCAAAGTCCTAATCAATTTCTGGCTTATCAATTACATCGGAGGTACAAATCGAATGATGTTTTCGCATTTTCTTACAGCTTTACAGAGTTTATATATCCGACTTCAATTCTTCTTCAATCACAAGCAAACATTTTCCACCTGACTTAATTTATCAGTAATAAAAACCAGTGGAATTCATCTCTATATTTCGTATTGGAGAGCGGCATGGCTGTCGTCGTCCGACCATGAAAGTTCCCGATAGAAGCAATTATTTTCACCGTTCAAACAGAGATAACCCGCACTTTGGCGAGTTGATGGTTTGAATATGAAGGGTCGAAATGCTATATGAAAATGCTAATAAGCACAAAAAAACCGACTGATCAAAGGATCTGTCGGTTAAAAAAATTATTTTTTGATTAGGTCTTCGCGTTGAGATTGCTCAATCCAAGCTTGAAGTTTGTCTTTCAAAGAGTTGAAGCCTTCAGTAGATTCGATGTGAGATGTTGCTTTAACAGATGCTTGGCGTTTTTTCGGAGCTTTTTTCGGAGCTTCAGTACGCTCAGGAGCTTCTTCTGTTGCGCGGATCGATAAGCCAATTTTTCCAGCAGCTGAATCGATAGAAAGCACTTTAACTTTTACTTCATCGCCCACTTTTAAATGTTCGTTAATATCTTTTACGAATCCGTGAGTAATTTCAGAAATATGAACTAAACCTTGAGTTGAATCATCTAGAGCAACAAATGCACCGTATGGTTGAATACCAGTTACTTTGCCAGTAACTACCGCACCAATTTCGAATTTTTCAGACATGGTAACACTCCTATTTTATATATATTTTTTCGTCTTTTCACGCAATAAAAAATTATATCACATAATTGGAAAATAATCAAAGTTAAGTATATCATACTTTTTAGGTTTTTACTCAATAAAAATGTTTGTTTTTTGGAAATACTTATTATTATAAGATTGTTATTTATAACTTAACCTAAAAATATGCAATTAAACATGATTTCCTTTAACATATTCACTTATTTTTCTAAAGATTGTAATTTTAAAACACTACCTAATGTTGAAGAGTTTGGTATTTCTTGATTCGCTCCATCGTACCAATCATGATTATCCCCGTGTTTCTCAAGTAGATAAATCTAATGTAACATCCCAAATACGCCGCTTCGATATTTTCTCGATGTGGCATTTTTTCACAAAACATACATATTCATTCACTTTACTTATACTATAATATGGTAAAATAATCATATAAAGAATATTTCCTGATAAAGGAGTGCTTGACAATGTCAAATATCGCGAAGAACATCCGTCAGTACCGAGAAGATCATAACCTCACTCAACAGGAACTGGCTTTAAAATTACGTATTGGCACCAAGAAAATTGAAATGTATGAATCAGGTGAGTCAGTCCCTGATACACAAACCATTTTGCGGCTTTCTACCGTTCTTGATATTCCAGCTTCAGAATTTTTAAAAGTTAGTCCAACAGTGAATGCCGCTGGTGTTGACGAGGAAATCGAAAAGCTAATTGAGGAGATTGGAACCGAAAAGGCAATACTTATCCTAAGAACAGCTAAAGATTTTAGTGAAGAGCAAATTCTGAATGTTATGAATAAATTATATAACACACAAACTTAATTAAAATAATGCTGGTTGTACATGTATTTTTTCCAAATTATCGGATATACTATGATTAACACTTTCTATGTTAATCCATTAGATTAACTCTTTTTTCTAATTCCCCCTATGGAAAAGGGATCCGTCGTAAGTAACGACAGGATCCCTATTTTTTTGCTTTTATTCAACAATGATTCTTCATGAAACGTTCCATTCTTTTCAGTGCTTCTTGAAGATGCTCCATGGAAGAAGCGTAAGAACAACGGATATGCCCTTCACCGCTTTCTCCAAATACATCTCCCGGCACAACAGCAACTAGTTCTTCCTTCAGAAGTCTTTCTGCAAATTCCATCGAAGTCATCCCTGTTTTTTCGATAGATGGAAAAGCATAAAAGGCCCCTCCTGGTTTATGACAGTCCAGACCGATGTCATTGAACGATTTCACTATATAATTCCTTCTTCTTCGATAACTCCTTCGCATCTCTTCCACATCTTGCATCCCGTGCTTTAATGCTTCCAATGCTGCATGCTGCGCCATAGTTGGGGCACACATCATCGCATATTGGTGAAGCTTCAGCATTGCTTCAGAAATTTCTTTAGGCGCACATACAAATCCTAGACGCCATCCAGTCATCGCAAAACCTTTAGAAAATCCATTGATTACGATTGTACGTTCCATCATGCCATCAATAGCTGCAAAAGAAGTGAATACCTCATCATAAGCAAGCTCCGCATAGATTTCATCGGAAATAACTAGTAAATCATGTTTTTTAACGATATCAGCAAGCATCACTAATTCTGCCTGCTCAAGTTGAGTACCTGTAGGGTTATTCGGCGAACAGATTAAAACGGCCTTCGTTTTAGGAGTAATCGCCGCTTCAAGTTGTTCGGGTGTTAACTTAAAGTCATCATCCTTAGAGGTTTGAACCGTGACTGGAATCCCCCCTGCCATGGTCACTAGGGGTGCATAGGCGACAAAACAAGGTTCGACGACGATAACTTCTTCACCTGGATTCAAAATAGTTCTCAGCGTAATATCGAGCGCCTGGCTTGCTCCAACCGTTACAATAATTTGATCCTCAGGTCTATACGAAACATGGAACTGCTTCTCCATATATTTGCTGATCTCTGACCTTAATTCAAATAATCCGGCATTAGCTGTATATGAGGTATATCCTTCCTCCAATGAGTTGATAGCTGCTTCCCTTACTGCCCATGATGTAACGAAATCTGGTTCACCTACACCAAGTGAGACGACACCCTCCAAATTGGCAGCCAAGTCGAAGAAGCGGCGAATTCCTGATGGTTTTAGCTCTGCAATTGTCCTTGAAACATAACTCGTTTTAATCATGGTGACACCACTATCCGCTTATCTTCTTCAGTTTGATCAAATATAGTGCCGTCATGCTTGTATTTTTTCATAATAAAGTGAGTCGTAGTAGATATAACAGAATCAAGTGTCGAAAGTTTTTCTGATACAAAGCTTGCCACTTCATTCATCGAACGTCCCTCGACGATGACGGAAAGATCATAGGCTCCAGACATTAAATAGACGGACTCTACTTCTTTAAACCGGTAAATTCGTTTTGCGACCTCATCGAAACCAACACCGCGTTTTGGTGTAACTTTTACATCAATCATCGCAGTGACACCATGGTATTCATCCACTTTTGCCCAGTTAATAACTGTTAAATAACGGACAATCACACGCATGTCTTCTAATTTTTTTAATGTTACTTCAATGTCCGCTTCTGATAACTCGGTCATTTTCGCCAAATCCTTCAGATCAATCCGGCTGTTATTTTCAATGATTCTCAAGACTTCCAATTCCTCTTCATTCAAGTGCATTGGAAAACCCCCCTTTTGGAATTCACTAATTTAGACGTGATGTTTGGCTGGCAGATAGTCTGATGAATTACCTTATTAGACTTTTATAGAATCAAGTACGACAATATAAATTAATAAGTCCTATTCTGTCAGGATAAACTTACACTATTATATCAAAATTGATTGAAAACCTGTTATAGTAATTGTCTTTTTTCATGGTTATTATTACAATTACTGTTATGCAACAGCGTTAAAGGACAGAATTTTTGGATTTTCAGGGAAAATCTGTGATTGAGACAATATCTCTTTTTATTTAGATGAGAAATAATAATAGAGAAGGAGCTTTATATGGAAGGTCACACAATTAAAGGCATCGAACAGGTGGGAAATATTGATATCTATTTTGAATATGATCAAATTAATGATTCCTTTCCGACCCTTGTATTACTGCATGGGTTTTTATCATCCAGCTTCAGCTTCCGTAAATTAGTACCTTATTTAATCCAAGATTTCAATGTAATCTCGATAGATCTTCCTCCATTCGGTCAAAGCGGGAAAGCTTATCGATATACATATTCTTTCCAGAATATCGTCAAATCCGTTGTCCAGTTTTTAGAAGGCAAAAACATCAGGAAATTTAGTATCATCGGGCACTCTATGGGTGGCCAGGTTTCCTTGCAACTCATTAAATCACATCCGGACCTGGTCGAACATGCCATTCTCCTTGCCGGTTCAGGCTATCAGCCTAGCTATTCAGAAAAAATGAAGATGATTAGCTATCTGCCTTTCTTTTCGTTCGGAATAAAACGGTATCTACAAAAGTCGGGGATAGAAAAGAACTTGAAAAACGTTGTTCATAATCAAGCCATGATTGATGATGAAATGCGGCAAGGCTATCTAGAACCATTCATTAAGAAGCATGATATATTTCGTGCGCTAGGAAGGATGCTACGCGATAAGGAAGTCGATTTATTAGAGGAGGACCTTTATTCGATTCAAACGCCTTGTCTGCTTGTTTGGGGTCGGCATGATAAAGTAGTACCCCTGAAGATTGGTGAAAGGTTACATAAAGACCTTCCTAATTCAAAACTTGCCGTCTTAGAAAATTCAGGACATCTGCTTCCAGAGGAGAATCCCGAAGAAGTGTATCACTTAATTAAGGAATTTTTAAGGACACCGACTATCCAAACATAAAAGAGGATGACCCTTATTTCGGGTCATCCTTCACAGTCTTTAGATCGAGCAGCTGGCATCATTCTTTATGATTAGCAGCTTCTTTGCAACATCCAGACATTTTTCCATCATAACGGGCGCATCAAATGCGAACTCATAGATAGATTTTATTTTTATCGCCAGTTCCTGTGGGTTATCTATATCTCGGATTGCAACAACTGTATCCGCAATTTCGGGCTCATATAGTTCCCCGCCAATCTGAAAAGGGTCCCATTCTTGCAAAATAGCAACCAACGCTAAATTCATTTGCTGTGTATCCATATAATCATCACCTGCTCAATATATTCAGAGAACATGATATCATAGTATCATAACAACACGCTTTTCGCGAAGACGACAAATTTTTAAATCGGTGGTGGATATTTTGAAAGAGTCAATTTTTGAAGAACACATTAACAGGGAAAATACCGGATCAGTAAAATGGGATAAAAACTCGCTTAAATCATTGTATGGAAGAGAAGATGTACTGCCAATGTGGGTTGCCGATATGGATTTCCCTTCTCCTGAGGGCATTCAAAAAGCGTTAATTGAACGCCTGAATCATCCGATTTTCGGTTATACCGTCCCTTCCGAAACGGTTTTCACCGAAATTCAAAGCTGGCTTAGAGACCAGCACTCCTGGCCCATCACAAAGGAATGGATCTCATTTAGCTCTGGCGTCGTTTCAGCCATCGGTACAACGATCCAAGCATTCACGAACCCGGGTGATAAAATATTGGTACAATCACCGGTCTATACACCATTTTTTGATATGGTCAAAAATAATGACCGGGAAGTGGTCAACAGTCCGCTTATCATAGAAGACGATCGCTTTAAGATTGATTTTACGGATTTTGAAGACAAGCTGAAAAGTGGAGTGAAACTATTCCTGTTTTGCAGTCCACATAATCCCGGCGGACGCGTTTGGACAAAAGACGAACTCCTGCGGATTGGCGAGCTCTGTGTAAAATATGATGTAATCATAGTCAGTGATGAGATTCACGCTGACTTATTCCATTCAACATCCAGACATTATCCCATCGCCTCACTTTCAGAACAATTATCGGATATAACAGTTACGTTAATGGCACCAAGTAAAACATTCAATATAGCCGGCATTCAGGCTTCATTCCTGATCACCAGTAATGAAAAACTGCAGAAGCAATTGCAAAAGGCTCAAACGAAACTGGCCTTTCATGGACTGAACATCCTAGCTTTAACAGCTATGGAAGCCGCGTATCGAGAGGGCTTACCCTGGCTGAAAGACATGATTGCTTACATCGAGGAGAATATAAAAGTGGCAGAGGAATTCATTGCTGCTGAAATTCCTGCACTGCACGTCATGCATCCGGATGCCTCTTACCTTTTATGGATTGACTGCCGTGATCTAGGATTGAACGACAAGGAAATTAAGGAACGACTGATCAATCAAGGGAAGCTCGCATTAGAGCCTGGTTCAAAATATGGCCCAGGCGGAGAAGGTTTCGTCCGGATGAATATTGGTTGTTCACGCAGTGTGCTGTTGGATGGGCTTAATCGATTAAAAGTGGCTTTTTCATAAGAAATAACAAAGAACCAGGTTTGAAGCCTGGTTCTTTGCTTTTTTCTATTAGTCCTTCTCTTCTTCTACATATGGATCATGCTCATAACGAGGCAGATCCCCAATCGATGTTTGTATATTTTCTTCAATAAGTGTTTCCTTCAATTCTTGATACTGGGAGTTAGGATAGACCGTTATCTCCTTACCGTATATATCCACGCCAACAAAATTTTCATAATCTTCAACATACCCAATATTTTCTTCAGACTCGACATACATATCTTCATAATCGTTAGGAGGATAAGCAAAATCAGAAGGCGTTTCAGATGTTCCATAGCTAGCAACTTCCTGCCATGAATCCTCCGCATCGAATGCAACCGATTCGTCCCGCCCATCATAATCAAACCTTCCAAATGGAGGTCCCAACACTTCCTCTTCTACCGGCCGATTGTCAGAAGTTTCTTGAGATGGCGAATGTTCAACACAAAAGGTAGTCGTCGGGATAATGCTCAAACGGTCAAGAGGAATTTCTTTTGAACAAACTTCACATTTCCCATACTCTCCTGCATCAATTGCTTGAAGGGCTCGATTAATATCCCTAATTTCATCTCGGACATGCTCACCCAGCGCCAAATCTTTTTCACGCTCATATAATTCTGTTCCTTGATCACCAGGATGATTATCATAGCTCGATAACTCACCAGTCGAATCATCTTGACTTCTTCTTAAACCAAAGTCACCCGAGTCATTTAATTGCTTTTCCAACTCCTGCTTTGTGTGCTGCAATTGCTGTTGAAAGCTTTTTATTTGCTGATTAGATAGCATGTGCAACATCCTTTCATAATCGTTTCTTCTCTCTAGTATTTCTATCTTTACTTCATTCCATAAAGGTACTTTTTACCTCAAGAATAAATCGGAAGAGAGAACAAAAACTAATAAAATTCAAAAAGATGGGCTTTTCGTGTGTTTTTCCAAAGAGGATTAATTAACATAATCGTTCCAGACAATTCGGTAAGATGCAGATGATGATGCAATATTCGTATCAAAGCGTAAACTTTCGTGTAAGTCTAAACAATAGGGGATCGCGGGGGATTATTAGATGCGACTTAAATAAAATAAGGCGGACACATCATTCTGTGTTCGCCTCTTTTTTAATTATTGATATATTTTTCAAAAACATAACCGAAATCTTTAATATGATACTTTTTCCGGCTGTCCATCAACCATTCAAAAGCAGCGGAATTAATATCCTTAAAACTCGCGGCCATTTGACTTCCTTCAGTCCGAACCTGGTTCAATGTGGAAGAAGCAAGGTTTACACTTTGCTGGGCATATTGAAGGGCATACTCATTTTCATGACAAATTTCCGATATTTTAACAAGTGATTTGAACAAGTCCTTTAATTCTTCGATGAATTTTTTATGAACATCAATGGAAAAAGTTTTTGCCCCAATCGAAAATTTAATTTCTGCATCCAAATCCACGGTGCCTGCCGTTTCAAGGGTCACGTTGGAAATATTATGCTGGCTATAGCTATACCTTGTAAGTGTACGCTTTTTACTAATGGCACTTGTACCATCCAAATGGATAAACGCCTGATTCGTAAAACAGTATTCATCGGTTTTCGATTTAATCAGGAAATAAATTTTTTCCTCATCTTCGTGCATGATGTAATCATCTGCATCCACCTTGTCATAGTCGGCAGGCTTAATCACACTTCCAATATCACTGAGACCAAGTGCATCAGCCGCAATTTTCTTAAACAAATTCCATTCCTCCTCTATTCATACTCAGTTAAATTCTACCATATTATAAATATTTCTCTAGTATTATCTCATCTCGTACCGGAATTCCATCAAAGCTGTAAAATGGGATTTCAGGCTTGATTTTTCTTGATTCTTCGACTGCATTTTTCACAATTTCTGAAATGACATAGCCACGCTTTTGGAAAAACTTCAATGCCTGTAAATTATCATTGGTTGTAATCGCTTTAATAGTATGGCAATTTTTTTCCTTTGCAATATTTTCTATCACATAAAGCAACGATGAGCCCACACCTTGCTTCTCATGCTCACTATTCAAAGAAATGATCTGACATACCTGATTGGCCATCTTGTATGTCCCTAATCCAGTAATTTTTTCATTCTCATCCATCACCCCAAATCCCTCAAGTTCTGCATAATGAAACAAGCCTCTAGAAAAAACGACTTGAGTCGTTTCCCAATGCTGCATGAAAAAACTCTTAACCGTATCTGCCGCAATCATTCTTTTAGCTACGATTTGCATAACAATTTACGCCCCCAAAAATTCTATCTATATCCTTATAGTATAAAATGCTTATGCTGATAAAGGAACAGTTTATTATGTATACAGGGACTTTACGACCTATTATCAAAATCGAATCCCATTCATAACAGGATAATTAATGTTCAAATTACCAATAGAATATAATAAAAAACTGCAATCTCTCATGAATGAGCTCGCAGCTTTTTTAGTTTAAGAAAGAGAATCATCCTTTATACGTTGATTTCTTTTAGTGACTTCATCTTCAAATTGTTTTGTTTTCATTTCTTCTTTTTTTGAATATTTTATGATGGCTCGCATCGTAAAAACAGCTGCAATTAAAAAGATGAAACATGTTATACCTGCCGAGATATATTCAGTCTTGTCTTCTGGAAAGTAAAGAAACAAACCTAATAAAGTATGATTAAGAAAGTCCATCCGATACATCCTTCCTGATAGAAAATAACTTCTTTATCTCATTATAACAATTACCAGAACAATCCACTAGTGGGCCAAATCCACTAAAACTTTATAAAACGAGAGGTATCAAACCCCTCGCTTACCTTTGACGATTATTAAAGGGTAATACCCTTGATGAATACGTCTACAGCTGGTGTATCTCCAGCCACTGTCTCAACGTTAGCGATCATGTCGACAAAATCCATTAAGTAAGGTGAAATAGAAGGATATTTTGACGTGGTTTGAGGAAGGGTAGAAGGAAAAAGTTCACTAATATTTGTGTATAAATCGTGAAAACCATTACTGTTAGAGAGTTAAAAATGCCTTGACTTATAAAATGTTATTTTGATATATTTAAAAATAGACCGGTTGGTATGGAGGGTGTTTATTATGGATACGAAATCGCGGATAATCGACATCGCGACAAGTCTTTTCCAGCAAAAAGGATATTTGGGAGTAGGATTAAACGAAATTTTAAAAGCATGTAACATTTCAAAAGGTTCGCTTTATCATCACTTTCCAAACGGAAAAGAAGAATTACTCATCGCTTGTCTTCATTCATTAAATGAAGCAATTACAACGCATATGGAAGAAATTTTTCAAAATTATCCATCTACTCAAGCAGCTACACAAGCAATGATTGATGAATTGATCGTTCAATATGATCGAGATGGGATGATTACTGGTTATACATTTAGCAGCATCGTTAGCGAAATGGGATTACTAAGTGAACCAGTCAGGAATGCCTGTGATCAATCCTTCACAAATATTCAAGAGATTTATTCGAACAAGTTAGTAGCAGATGGTTTTTCGAAAGAAACAACTGATTCAATTTCTCTAATGATGACAGCTTCTATTGAAGGTGCTATTATGCTTTGTTTAACAAAAAAAACAAGTGATCCACTAAAAATGATTTCACAGGTATTACCAAATTTATTAAATTCGTATTAATAAGTGAATAAACAAAACTAAACAGGGTCTATTATGGCTCTCTTTTAGTAACTGACTTGTTGGACTTTTTAGTGAATCCGTATTAAATATTGCCTTAGCATTTGTGATGCAAATGCTTTTAAAGCACTAAATCATGTATTGATACTATCTGAAATACTTTTTTTGAAAGGAAGAAAAACATGAAACTAGAAACAAGATTACCTAGAAACGGTAAAGAAGGAGCGTTATATGGCGGTATCATTTGTACGCTGACTGTTTTGTTGATGACGACGCTAAGTATCATTCTAATTTCAGAAAAATTAGATGGGAAATTTACAGAACCAGCAGATAGCTTTAATGCAAAGATTTTATTTAGGATCTTATTCACTGTATTGGGAATGTCAGCGTGTATGACGCTTATTGGGGATATCGTAGGAAACGGTATTAGTTCAGAAATATTTAGTAGATTTTTAACGAATTGGCCAAGAAATTTCTTGATCGTACTTATAGCTGAGAGTTTAGTGATTCAACCAATTGCAAGATTTGCGATGGTAAAATTACATGCTTATCAAGATAAAAAAAATTATGCATCGATGATGACAAAATAACATTGTTTAACGAAAGAAATTAATTTAATGAGCTATCATAGGAATGGATTTGTATTCAGGTAGAAACAATTATTTCGACCGCATCAGCTATCTTTGGAGTGAAAATAGGATTTGCAGCAGCTTTTTTAGCTCCAGCCATTGAAATTATTTTTATAATTATGCGGGTGTGGCCAACGCTAAGATTGGAACGCTAGTAAAAACGAGAGGCATCAAGCCCCTCGTTTCTTTTTGACGCTTATAAAATGGTAATACCCTTAATGACTACGTCAACAGCTGGTTTGTCTCCGGCAACTGTCTCTACGTTAGCAATCGTATCAACAACATCCATGCCTTCGATAACTTGTCCAAAGACAGAGTGTTTATGGTCAAGCCATGGTGTGCCGCCTTGTTCCATATAAGCGTTAATGATTTCTTCCGGATAACCGGCTTGCTTCATTTGTTCACCCATTCTGCTGTCTACGTGCTGTGCTTGAACAACGAAGAATTGGCTACCATTTGTTCCTGGTCCTGCATTCGCCATGGAAAGAGCTCCTCGCAGATTGAATAATTGCATAGAGAACTCGTCTTCAAATGGAGCACCCCAAATACTTTCACCACCCATTCCAGTTCCTGTAGGATCTCCGCCTTGAAGCATGAAATCTTTGATGACACGATGGAATATAATCCCTTCATAGTAACCGTTTTCAGCATGTGTTAAGAAGTTTTCTACTGTTTTTGGAGCCAGTTCGGGAAACAGTTTAATTTTAATATCGCCTTGCGTTGTTTGCATAATGACCGCTTTTTCATTTTCCAATACTTCGTTTGTTAATTGTGGAAAGTTTGTCATAGTTCATAACCTCTTTCTTTTTTAAATAAAATGGCTTGCATCTCCATTTTCAACCTACATTTGTACACTTTACACGATTTTTATAAAAAAAGCATCTTTGCGAAATTAAACAAATTCGCTGTGAAAAATCGTTGTTCTTATGTATCATGAAGGAAGCTAAAAGAAAGGTGGATGAAAAATGTCCGAACAGGAATTTAACATTGGCGACAAGGTTACTGCCATATATAAAACAGGGAAATACATCGGCGAAATCAATGATATCAGGCCTACTTCATATCTTGTAAAAGTGTTGGCAGTTGTGAAGCATCCAATGCAGGGAGATCTTCATAACCCGAAGCAAACAGAAGTTTCCATGTTTCATCAACGTCGTGCACTTGCATTCCGCGAGAGAACCAATGTACCGAAGAATATGGTCAGGGTCTTTGAAGAGGAAATTCCTGAGTATAAGGAATCATTAAGAGAAGCTGTTGAGAATATGGCACGAACTTTAAGCGAAGTCCACACAGAATGGAATAATAAAAGCTTACAGTTGCTTGAAGAGTTAGCAGCGGATTATTTCAAATAAAGCATGATAAAAGCCAAATCAGTAGTAATTGATTTGGCTTTTATAACGCTAAATGATTCAATACCTTCGATAAATCAATGCGATCGCCAATTGTCGTCGGTTCATGATTTTGCATATAACTCTTATCTTTCTCGACTAACTTAAAGATGTTATAGGTCGTAATCGCATCATCAAGGGCTCTGTGGTGCTTGCCTGTCCCTTCTTTACCATAGGCCTGTACAGCCTTCCATAATCCGGTTTGATTTTGATCTCCGAAAAAGCGTTTGTATTCCAAGCAAAGATCCACTTGTTTACCAGAAAAAGGAAACTTTAATCCTGATTTCTGACAGTTCTGCCGTAGTACCTTCATGTCCATATTTCCCCAAGTCACAATTGTCGATGGAGCTTGCTCATCTATTTTCTTCAATAAAGAAACCAACTCTTCAAATGAAATCCCCCGGTCCACCTGATTTTGGGTGATATTCAAGAATTTCTTACATCTTCCCGTTAAGACTGGAAATTTCAACGGGTTAACAAAGGAAGAGAACTGTTCTTGGATTGTCTCATTTATAACTGAGACTAAACCGACCTCAATAATTTCCGGATAAAACCCTACTGGATTCGCTTTTCCTTCAGGCATCGTAAATTCAAAATCAATGAATATATATTGCTGTTGTTCCTCCATTTTTATGACCCCCTTCTTATTCCTGACATCTTCATATCAACCAAAATTTGGTTTTCAATATTCTCATGAGAATATTATAACAGAAGATTTAGAAAAATTTTTATTGGATTTTACTCCCTAGATATTCAGTGTCATTGCGACTGACGATTCCCAATTTCTTTTAAAACTCTTTATTGTCTTCCTTAATTGGATTGTGATGGATTCATAAATCGAAAGTACCATTCTTTATTCCCAATACTTTTCCAGAAATATACTAAAAATATATTAGTTAGGAAGTTGAACTATGCGCACGTATCTTGGTTATATCACGATTTTCTTCTTGTTTCCTGTTTTATCCATTCTTATTTTTCTTTCCTATAAAGAGTGGTCTAAAACCCAATCTCCCAATCATGTTCTCGACGAGAGAATTCCCATTGAAACTATCGAACTGGCTCGGACAAGTTATATGACGGCCGCAAATGGAAAAGTAATAAGTGAAATTTCCAATGGTGAAAAACGAACTTACCTGAAACTTGAAGATATACCTTTGTTCCTAGAAGACTTGTTCATTGTTACAGAAGATCAAAATTTTTATGAACATGCAGGTGTTGACATAACCGGTATCAGCAGGGCGCTTTTAGTCAATTCACAAAACAATGATTTAGAAGCTTAGTGAACTCTTTTATGCCTATCAGTTAGAACGAAAAATATTGAAATCAGAAATCATTGAGTTATATATGAACGCTATTTATTTCCATAATGAAGATTACGGAATTGAAGCTGCTTCCCAGTTTTATTTCAGTAAACCAAATGCGGAGTTATCAAAAGCAGAATTGTCATTCCTAGCAGCGATTCCTAATAATCCCGAAATCTATAACCCTCTTAAACATTTTGATAAAACGAAAAAGCGTCAGGAACGGATTCTAAAGCAAATGGTCGCAGAAGGTAAATTAAAACAGAACGAGTATGAAAAGCTTGTCAAAGAAACAATTAAATTAGACTTGTCCACCACGATCGACTTATATCCCGATTATGTGACATATGTTCATCAAGAGTTGAAAAACCTGGAAGCATCCTCTGAAGGTCTCACAAAGTCTTTGCAAAGTTCTAATGAAGCTACACGTCAGCAGGCGGAAGTCGAGCTGAATAAAAGGGTCGAAAAGCTTTTGAATTCCGGTGTAACCATCCATACCGCACTAGATACTAAGCTGCAAACCCAGTCTAAGACTGCTGTGCAATCAAAATCGGCGTCAATGATATCGAGGGAGCTACAGTGGTTATACAGCATCATACGCACGAGCTTGTCTCTTTGATTGGGGGAAAAGATTATAAAAAAAATTCTTTCAATTGAGCTTACCAAAGCTATAGGCAGCCAGGATCAGCCATTAAACCACTTCTTGATTATGCACCCTATATCGAAGAAACAAATGCGGATATTACTCAACTTGTAAGCGGGGCCAGCTATTGCAGCAATAGCTATTGTCCGAAAAATTACAGCGGTGACAACTACGGGATTATGCATGATATTATTCAATTCGACAATGGATGGCATTTATTATTCCATTAAAATCACTTATAAATAAATTTTTTAGGTCGATTTTCTCTCCTTTTCTACCTATATATAAATCTTTATTTCGGCATGCCACCCCTGCTCCTAAAGCCATGCAAACCCTGAAAAATTACGTTATACTTTTAAGCAAGACAAACATTTATTAATAAAAAACACATTCAACGAAGATATCCTAACGTCTAGGATTGCTGAAAAAATGCATAATAAGACGAGTAACTTCGTTTAAAAGGGGGGGAGTTTATGTCTTTGCTTCATTGGGCGGTACTATCACCGTTTCTATTAGCAATTATAGTACCGTTCTTATACAAACTATTTCGACAAATACATACGGGATGGTTTGTATTAATTTTACCTGTTCTACTTTTCACCTATTTTTCACGATTCATTTCATTGACCAAACAAGGAGAAGTAATTACGGAAAGAGCTACATGGATTCCTTCTCTCGGAATTCATGTTGATTTCTATCTAGATGGACTTGGACTTTTATTTGCACTGCTCATTACAGGAATTGGTTCACTCGTAATTTTGTATTCGATTTTTTATTTATCAAAAGTGAAAGAAAAGCTGAATCAGTTTTACGTCTTCCTCTTGCTTTTCATGGGTGCGATGCTTGGTGTTGTACTTTCTGATAACTTAATCGTCCTTTATTCCTTTTGGGAATTTACGAGTTTATCATCCTTTTTATTGATTGGATATTGGAACGAAAGGGAGCGCTCACGTTATGGAGCACAAAAATCCCTGCTTATCACCGTGTTCGGGGGCTTAAGCCTGCTTGGAGGAATCATCCTCCTTTCCATTATGGGGAACACATTCAGCATACGTGAATTGATTTCACAAAGCGGAGAGTTGATGGACCACCCGCTCTTCACTCCCGCACTTTTGCTCGTGTTACTTGGTGCCTTCACTAAATCCGCACAGTTTCCATTCCATATCTGGCTTCCTGATGCGATGGAAGCTCCGACACCGGTCAGCGCTTACCTTCATTCCGCCACAATGGTCAAAGCGGGAATTTATCTGGTTGCCCGTTTAAGCCCAGTTTTCGCAGAATCTGGCGTTTGGTTCTGGTGCGTTTCGATTGCCGGCTTGATTACCCTATTCTGGGGTTCGTTCTCTGCAGTCAAGCAAACCGATTTAAAGGGGATTCTGGCATTCTCCACCATCAGTCAGCTCGGCTTGATCATGTCTCTATTGGGACTTGGAGCAGCCGCACTCCACTATGACACATTGGGTGAAAATATTTATTTGGCAGCCACAGTGGCAGCTGTTTTCCACTTAATCAATCATGCGACTTTTAAAGGCAGTCTATTCATGGTTGCTGGTATTATTGATCACGAAACTGGCACCCGGGATATCCGGAAGCTCGGCGGATTGATGCAGCTGATGCCAATCACATTTACCGTGGCCGTCATCGGTGCTTTTTCAATGGCAGGCCTTCCACCCTTCAATGGTTTCTTAAGTAAAGAAATGTTCTTGGCCAGTATGGTAAATGTATTAGAACTAGATATTTTTAATATGGAGACATGGGGAGTATTGTTCCCCGTTCTAGCTTGGGTTGCCAGCGTGTTCACATTTATTTACAGCATGATTGTCGTGCTCAAGCCCTTTACTGGCAAGCTTCAGCTCCATCTATTAGAAAAGAAGCCGCACGAGGCACCAATCGGCATGTTAATTTCTCCGATTATCCTTGCTACCTTGGTCATTGTTTTTGGGATTTTTCCAAATCTGCTGTCTTCGTCAATTATTAAACCGGCGGTAGCCAGCATACAGCCACACTTGGTAGATTCGGATTTCCAAGTTCATATCGCTTTCTGGCATGGATTCTCACCAGAATTATGGATGACGATTGGCATCATTGTAATAGGGATAATTTTATACAAAACGTTTCCGAAATGGAAAAGGATTTATCAGTGGTTGCCTGAACGTTTTTCCTTGAACGCTCTGTATGATAATGGACTAAAAGTGCTCGAGCGCTCAGCTTCCTCTGTCATGAAGTTTCTAATGACAGGCTCTATTCGGACCTATTTATTATCGATTTTCCTTTTCTTTATTCTATCATTGGGCTTTGCCCTCTATTGGAAGGATGCATTTAAATTAGATACAGGGAATTTTGCCCCGATTGGTTTATATGAAATGGTTTTAGCGGCGATTATCGTGATTGGCTCAATTTCCATTCTGTTTGCAAAATCCCGTTTAACATCCATTATCATCTTAGGAGCTGTCGGTTATACGATTTCACTATTTTTCGTCTTGTTCCGGGCACCGGATTTAGCATTAACGCAACTAGTCATCGAAACGATTTCAGTCGCGCTGTTTTTGCTCTGTTTCTTCCACTTACCATTACTGGCAAGCAGAAAGGAAGAGCGGATGACCTTCAGGTTGAATAACGCTTTGATTTCTATTGGCGTAGGCGTCGTCGTCACAATGATTGCTTTATCAGCTCATAGCAATAAACTATTTGATTCTATATCAAGTTATTACCTTGAAAATGCTTACAAGGAAGCAGGCGGGAAAAACGTAGTAAATGTCATTCTAGTTGACTTCCGCGGACTTGATACGATGTTCGAAATCAGTGTTCTTTCTATTGCCGCGCTCGGGATCTTCGCGATGATTAAATTGCGGCTGACAGGGAGGAAGAATTCATGAAACAAAATGACCTGATTCTTCAAACGGTGACGAAGGTAGCCGCCTTTGTTATCTTGCTTTTTGCGGTAGCCATCTTTTTAGGCGGCCATTATTCGCCAGGGGGAGGGTTTGTCGGCGGCTTAATGACTTCAGCAGCAATTGTCCTGCTTCTGCTCGCTTATGACATTAAAACCGTCACCAAGATCTTGCCGATTGACTATAAATTAATGATTGGTTCAGGCTTGTTCATCTCAAGTCTGACTGTTGCTGGCGGGTTAGTGTTCGGGGTTCCGCTCATGACCCATGCGTACCGATATATCGACCTACCTATTCTTGGGCACATCTCGCTTCATACGGCAGTACTTTTTGATTTAGGTGTTTATCTTGTGGTTGTTGGTGTAACGATGACCATTATTCAAACGATTGGGGAGAGTGAATAATGGAACTTTTAATGGCCATTGTCATTGGAATTTTATTTATGAGTGCGACCTATTTGATGCTTTCAAAAAGCATTTTACGAATCATAATAGGAACTGGTTTGCTCAGTCACGGTGCCCATCTTTTAATTTTGACGATGGGCGGTTTAAAAGGTGGCTCGGTTCCATTGCTTAGCGATAAAGTGGCATCCTATGTTGACCCGCTTCCGCAAGCACTTATCTTAACTGCGATTGTCATCAGTTTCGGTGTCACCTCATTTTTACTGGTGCTTGCTTACCGAACCTATCAGGAGCTTGGAACTGATGATATGGAAGAAATGAGAGGTACGGAAGCAAATGAATAATCTAACTTTTATGCCTGTTTTATGGCCGCTTTTTACAGGCATTATCCTCATCTTCTTTGCAAAAAAAATCAAGCTCCAACGAGGGATTTCTCTATTTTCCTCCCTAATTGGAATCGTAATATCCCTTTATTTAGTCCTTTCCGTTTATAATCAAGGAATTTTGACACTCGGGGTCGGTAGCTGGGATGCTCCATTTGGGATTGTGATTGTCGCTGACATGCTTTCCTCGCTGCTAGTTCTAACCACGAATATCATTGGATTAGCTATATTGATTTACTCGTTTTATTCCATTGGTAAAGAACGTGAAACACACTATTATTATCCTGTATTTCAATTTTTACTGATTGGTGTTAACGGAGCATTCCTCACGGGAGATCTCTTTAATTTATTCGTCTTCTTTGAAGTCATGCTGATGGCTTCTTACGTGCTTCTCGTTCTTGGAGGAACGAAAATCCAGCTGAGAGAATCATTGAAGTATATTATCGTCAATGTACTATCATCTGCCTTTTTCGTCATCATGGTCGCATACCTGTATTCAGTTCTCGGCACCTTGAACATGGCACACCTCAGCCAGCGGATATCAGAGGTTAACCAGCCTGGGATCATCTCGGTGATCGCCATTGGTTTCTTAATCGTATTCGGTTTGAAGGGAGCTATTTTCCCGTTATTCCAATGGCTCCCTGGGTCCTATTATGCCCCACCTATCCCAGTGATGGCTCTATTTGGAGCGTTGCTGACCAAGGTCGGGATTTACGCTATTTTCAGGACCTATACACTGATGTTTTATCATGACCAAAATTTCACCCATACTTTTTTAGCGGTACTTGGTATCTTAACCATCATCATCGGTGTCATTGGTGCGATCGCCTATTGGGATGTTAAAAAAATTATCATTTACAATATCATCATTGCAGTTGGGGTTATCATTTTCGGAATCTCCTTGATGAATGAACAGGCCTTATCTGGTTCCATTCTTTACATCATTCATGACATGCTGATTAAGGCAGCACTCTTTCTGTTGGTTGGTATCATGATTAAAATCAGTGGATCAGATAATTTACGGAATATGGGTGGACTGATCAAGCAATACCCTGCCCTTGCCTGGACCTTTTTTATTGCAGCCATATCATTGGCAGGGATTCCTCCCTTCAGCGGATTCGCTGGCAAGCTGCTGATTCTTCAGGGAGCTGCAGAAAAAGAGGCCTACTTTGGAATGGCTGCAGTCTTAATATCAAGCTTAATGGTTTTATACTCGGTGATGAAGATTTTCATAAATGGCTTCTGGGGTACTCCAAAAGCAGATTATACCCTAGCTAAAAATACGGTTAATAAGATGCTTGTTCCTGCTGTTCTCCTTGTTGTCCTTTCCGTTTTATACGGAGTTGGAACAGAATCAATTTATCCTTTTATTTCACAAGCTGTTGACACATTAATGAATCCCGATATTTATATCGATGCGGTTTTAAAGGAGTAGTGCCTGATGTCCTTTCAAATTTTACTGAATGTGTTCCTGGCGGTTATCTGGATGTTTTTTAAAAATGAATTTAACGGGAGCACCTTTATAATCGGCTATGTATTAGGGCTCGGTATCATGTTTGTCTTCCGTCATTTTTTCACTGAGCGTTTTTACCTGAATCGGGTGAAAGCTGTCATTCAATTAACCCTGATTTTCGCCAGGGAGCTCATATTATCAAACGTTAGCGTCCTTAAGGTCGTGCTTAAGCCCAAACTGGATATGAGGCCTGGCATATTTGCATTCCAGACCGTGCTTACAAAAGATTGGGAAATTACGATACTATCAAATTTAATTACACTGACCCCCGGAACACTTGTCGTTGAAGTTTCAGAAGATAATCGAATTCTTTATATTCATGCGATGGATATCGCCGACAAAGAAGAAGCCGTAGACAGCATTAAAAATACATTTGAAAAAGCGATTATGGAGGTGAGCAAATAATGTTTGATCTTTTACTTAAAATCGCGTTGCTCGGTGTCTCCCTTTCCATGATTGGTTTTTTATATCGTTTAATTAAAGGACCATCCGTGCCGGACCGGGTCGTTGCACTTGATGCGATGGGTATAAACCTTATTGCAATCGTAGCGCTTGCCTCCATCGTTATGGATACAAGCGCTTATCTTGAAGCCATTCTGCTGCTCGGAATCCTATCATTTATCGGAACGGTCGCTTTCGCTAAATTCCTTGAGAAAGGGGAGATTATCGAAAATGATCGAAATCGTTGAAATCCTATCAGCTGGATTCATTTTAATTGGGGTATTTCTCTTTTTAGTCTCAGCTTTCGGTGTCATTCGACTGCCTGATGTCTATACAAGAAATCATGCTGCATCCAAAAGTTCAACACTCGGAATCATGTTCATCCTAATCGGCACATTGTTATATTTTTATTATAAGCATAGCCACTTCGATTTCCGTGTCGTGCTTGCAATTTTCTTTATCTTCATGACAAGCCCCGTAGCCGGACATTTAATCAACCGCTCCGCTTACCATTCCGGTGTTAAAATGTGGGATAAAAGTGTCCAGGATGATTTGAAGAAAAGCCGATGATTCGTTATATCCAAACCAAAAGAGCTGCCCTGTTGAAAGGGGCAGCTCTTTTGTATGTCTTAATCCTTTAAAAATACTTGATCTCCCAAACTGATTTCACCAGTTCGAATTACCGAGGCATACACGCCAAAATGATTTTTTCTTTCTTTGACTACTGTTTTTAAAAGAGATGGATCTCTTTTTGAATCGGTTGGATCGACTGTTATAATCATACAGCGCTCACAATGCCTTTTAATTTCCAATTCAACACGATCTCCGATTTGAAGTCTCTTTCCGAACCACTTCTCTTCTAGAAAGGGTTTTTTGTTCATTAGTGACAGCACCAAATTGTGCCTAAATCTCCTGCCATCTACTTCTTTTCCCCAAAGCTCTGTCAATTTGGCAATCGAGGCGTCGCTCACAAGTAAGATGCTCTCTTCTTCAATTGCTCCCAATGGAATATGTGCCGGTGAATACTCAACGAATGATGCCTCCTGTTTTAACAGCTGATCCATTTCTTCTTGAAAGGCTGTATCTCCCCAGGTTAACACGTTTCCTGAAGGAGTCTTCACTTGAATTTCCGGATAATGGTCCAGAGCTTCCTCTCCAGAAAAAACGGCTTGATAACGGACCATTTCAGGAACTTGAGTAATCGTTAAAAACTTTCCATTCTTATCTTTAAAGGCATGGCTGCGATCTCCATATAATCCATATCCCATAACCTTAGTTTTTTGTACCTGTTCCCCTGTAAACGATTTTACCGGGTGACGGGTTATCTCTTGTACATGACCAACCAGCATAAGAGAAAACTCCTTTCTAAACAATAAAGGTCTACAACATTACTATACTTAACCCAAGAAATGTAGAATCAAGAAAAGGAACTAAATTACAAAAACACTGCGTTATTTCTAAAATCAATTTCATTCATTTTACTCACTTTTTGGTAAATCAATTATAGCTAATGTACAGCGTGAGATGCAGATAAGTTGATCTTTGTTATCCCTGATTTTCACATCCCATACCATTGTTGACTTCCCTCGATGGATTATGTTCCCTTCTGCGATAACATGACCAGAACGCACGCCTCTTACATGATTGGCATTGATTTCAAGACCAACTACCGCTTGTTTCGTACTATCAACAAGCTGTATTCCACCAACGCTTGCGACTGTTTCCGCAAGGGCTACAGATGCTCCTCCATGCAATAAACCAAGCGGCTGCCTTGTTCGTTCATCAACTGGCATCGTCGCAACGACTTTCCCATCACTTATTTCTTTCATTTCAATTCCAAGCGTACCGATCAGTGACTTTTCGATATTAATCTCCATCTCTATACCCCCACATTTTGTTTTTTTACTATCTAGATAATTTTACCTTTTCATTAAGTAATACAACAGGAAATTATTATATATAAAAAGGATGACTCAGTTTAATCAAGTCATCCTTCATCCTATACTGATAGTGCGTTACTTTGAAAGAATCTCTTTCAGTTCCAACCAACTTGTCAATCTTGGAATATCCATTTCTCTGTTATAGGAGTTGTCCATAGCATATACTTTCGTTGGAATATCCAATAATGTTTCCAAAACTGCCGGTTTATCATCAAAGTAATAATCCAATTCCAATTCGCGAATCGTTTCAATTTTTTCATGATCCTTCATACCGCAGTAAAAATGTTCGTCCTTAACTGGAAAGCCGTTTTCAATCAACCATTTTTTCGTCCGTTCACCATGCTCCGATTTTCTGGCGGTAATGTAGTATATTTCATGTCCTTCGCTTTCAAGCTCCTGTAACGTCTCTACTGCGCCCTCAAAGGCTGGACAGGATGAATAATAGACTTCTTCCGCAAGGCTGTTCCACATCTTTCCTCCTGCCTCTTTATCCAACCCGAAAGCTTCATGGATCTCTAGCGTTTTTAATGCCCTGAATTCCGTTAACTCTACATTCTTATTAAGCTTTTTATTATAGAGATGGAACGCAAACTCCCTCAAATTAATAAGAGTATCGTCTATATCAAAACCAAATTTCATATCCTTCACTCCTCATTCAAACATAAACGGCAAACTGTGATGCGAATGAAATTTCCTTGTCCACCTGAACGGCCTGTAATTTTTCAATCTCGGCTTTTCTTTTCGGCTCAGCCATTTTCAGACCAAAAAAGCTGGTATCCTGCTGCATGATGCATTCTTGAATAAGATCAGCTAATATATCTGCATCCTTCATTGCACAATTAAGGCCAAACGCGCCTGTAGGTGTCATCGTATGGGCCGCATCGCCCAATAAAGCAACCCCATCTTTTGTCCACGTTTCACAATAGCTACTGTGAACATCCAATAAAATAAAATCCTGCCAGGAATGAATATTTTCTCGCACCACACTCTTTAACTCTGGGAAGGCTAATATCAATTTTTCAATAAATGGCTCAAAGGGTTGTTTTCGCAGATGAGGATACGAACCATGTTCAATATTCCACCCAATTTGTATGAAACCTCCTGCCTGAGTGAAGAGAGCAAGCTGGGAATCATTGACCAAAGCCATCTTGATGGAAGGTTTCCATCCCTGTGGAGCAGGAATCTTAGCCCACAGCAAATCATAGCCATGGTTTTTAATAACCACAGGAATTTTCGCTTTCTTTCTAACAGTTGAAAATCTGCCGTCCGCCCCAATAATCAATGAGCTTTCCACTCTAATGTTGTTTTCTTCTTTTCGAGCTTCCACACCGGTAAATTGGCCCATTTCGTTCTGAATTAAGTCAGTCACCCTTGTGTTCATCATCAATTGAAAAGAATCGAGCTTTTCAGCTTCATTCAATATAGCCGAAAGCAGGTGATTCTGAGGGACATGGATGCCAAGGTTATCTTTAGTAACTTCGGGAAAAATCCGCTTAAATACTTGGCCGTCCTGCCAATATTCAATTTGCTCCATTCTAAGCAAGCCAAGCTCTTCCACATCCTCGAATAAGCCGTGCTTTTTAAGAATGCTTTCTCCTTCATCGTTTAAAAACTCACCCCGAAACTCTCTTGCTACTTCTGAATGCCTCTCAAGTAGGATGACTGATATGCCTTGTTTGGCCAATAGGTAGCCTAATAGCGCTCCTCCTGGTCCTGATCCGACAATACATACATCTGTTTTAACCACCATGCTTTTTCACCTGTTGTCTATTTTTTATTTAGGATAAGCAATGATACAGATATCCTCTCCAGACATGTCCACACTAGAGATGGAAACATCCATTGCTTCATCCATTGTATCTACATTGATTCCGCTAAATGGTGTAAGCGAGTTTCTCCCGCCTAATAGTTTAGGTGCGACATAGATCAAGTACTTATCGATGAGTCCTGCCCTTAGGAATGAGGCGTTTACTTCACTTCCGCCCTCAAGTAAGACATCCGTTATTCCTTTTTTATATAGTTCTTCCATCAGAATTCTCAAATCCAAACCTGCATCTGTTTTTGGAACAATAATGAATTCAATTCCTTTTTCACTTAAGGCAGCAATTTTATCTACAGATGCATTTTCCTGCGTCACAATCACGGTTTTAGCATCCGATACCTGAACAACATTGGCATCTAATGGAACACGGAGTTCACTGTCTAAAATAATTCGTATCGGGTTCTTCCCTCCGCCTTCTGGAAGCCGAGTCGTTAAGGATGGGTTATCAGCCAATACAGTCCCAATACCGATGAGAATAGCATCGACTTCATCACGAAGAAGATGAACGGAATGGCGAGACTCTTCTCCTGTAATCCACTTAGAATGGCCTGTATGGGTCGCAAGCTTGCCATCGAGTGTCATCGCATATTTAGAAATGACAAATGGACGATTTGTTATCATATTGTGAATAAAACGCTCATTCAATCTTTGGGCTTCCTTTTCCAAAACTCCGACTTCCACTTCAATTCCTGCATCCCGAAGAATTGAAATTCCTCTTCCTGCAACTTCAGGGTTTGGGTCTTGTGTAGCCACTACAACTCGACGTACACCTGATTCTTTTACTAAATTAGCACACGGAGGTGTCTTTCCATAATGAGAACATGGCTCAAGAGTGACGTAAAGAGTCGCATCTTTCGCATAATCCCCCGCCATTTTAAACGCATGAACCTCTGCATGCGGCTCACCCGCTTTACGATGGATCCCCGTTCCAGCGATGACACCGTCTTTAACTATAACTGCCCCAACTACTGGATTAGGATTCGTCTTTCCTTTAGCACTGGCCGCTAAATCAAGCGCCAATTTCATGTAATATTGATCATTATTCATAGCCACATTCTCCTTACACAATCAAAGTAGGCTTCTTTTGCGGAATATGCCCGGATTTCTTAACCTTTGTATTCAGATAGAAACTATTATCGTCTGTCAAACCGCCCCAAAGTGGGATATGGTCTTTAGCCGCAAGTCCATGCTTTTTAAGAGCGTTCAACTTTTTCGGGTTATTCGTAATCAAAGTTACTGGATTCTCACGCAGTTCTCTCAATACCCGAATGGCACCCTCATACGACCGTGTGTCGTCTTCAAATCCTAAAGCTTGATTCGCTTCAACAGTGTCATAACCTTCTTGTTGAAGCAAATATGCCAAGGATTTCGAGAACAAGCCTATCCCTCTTCCTTCATGGTCTGCAAGGTAAAAAATAGCGCCGCAACCATGCTCGGCTATCATCTTCATTGATTGGTGAAGCTGGTATCCGCAATCACAGCGTTTACTGCCAAAGATATCCCCTGTGTGACAGATGCTATGCATACGGACTAGTGCATCCTCCGACTTCTGGAAATCACCGTACACCAATACAGAAGATTGCTGACCAAAAGCCAGGTTGGCTTCTGAAAGCGACTCAAGTACTGTTTCCTTGTCGTTCTCAGTGCCATCTAACTGGAGCCATGTATACCATTGAAAAACAGTAGAGAAATCCCCTTGTTCAACTGGAAGATTCACCGGCCCCACAAGGCATAGATCATCTTTCCCTGGAGTTTTAATGATGTTCATTTTATCTATTAAAAGGTCTTTTGTTTGCTTGGTTATATTCATAATAACATCACCTATTTTATAATTTATAGTGAGCCTGCCCCTTACTTTAGGTAAGTAAGTATATTACTATACACTATACCTGTCAATGAATGAGTTTACAAATAATAGTGTGTGTTTGTTTCTAATATTCAAGTGGGTTTTTCTCAAACCGCTATCATATCGGCTATCTATAATACATATTTTAACGTATAAAGAAAACGTGTCTATAGATAGACTCAGGAAAGGAAGGCAAGATTTTGGAGGATTTCCCTTATTTTTTATACGACCCTGACCTTTTTCCGATTTGTGACAAGGCAGAGAATATGTATCGAAAATCCGAAGGACCAATGTTCCGCCCCTTCTCGGCCGCTAATCCAGATATGTTAGTTAAATCAGCAAAGTCTTCGCAATCTTTACTACTCGATGTAAAAAAAGTCGTGGATACTTTAGCCACATCCATGCCCTTCTCCACCAGGTTAATGACTGCTGCTCAAGAATCAAAAAAGACTGTCGTGATTGATATGATTCGAAAGACAGGCGTCAAAACCGTACCTGACATCATGTATAGCCCTGATGGAATACGCTTTGATTTCCATCAAATAACAGGTGATGAAACGCGTATCATCGTCAGCTTGAAATGGAGGGATATGTAGGTAATGACCAATCTTTTCAAAAAACCGAAGCCCTTTTTTCGGCTTCGGTTCATTAAGTTCATTTGTTTACGATTCGAAAGTTTCAACTAACAATGCGAGCGTACGTGCCATGACTCCAGTAGCCCCCGCTGTGCATAATTCGGAACTAATCGAGGTCGTGGATGTTCCGGCAATATCCAGATGCACCCATGGAGTTGCTTCGGCAAATTCACCTATAAAGGCACCGCCCATGATTGCATGTCCAGCTCCACCTGGTGAATTATTCAAATCCGCTATTTTACTGTTGCGCACCCGTTCTTTGTCTTTTTCGGTAATTGGCAGACGCCACATCGGCTCTCCCGCTTCCTCTGAGGCTTTAAGGACTTGCTCATAGAATTTCACGTTATTGGTCATTGCACCCGTCATATCCATACCTAGGGCCGTTATAACACCACCAGTTAAGGTTGCAACGTCAACAAGATATTCTGCACCATGATGTTTAGCGTACGTTATAGCATCCGCCAAAACAAGCCGTCCTTCCGCATCAGTATTCAATACCTCAATCGTTTTGCCGCTCATGGCAGTAATCACATCATCCGGCTTAAAGGCATCGCCGCTGATCATGTTATCAGTAGAAGGAATGACAGCTACGACATTTTGATCCGGTCCTAATTCACCTATAATTTCCATTGCACCTAAAACCGCTGCCGCTCCTCCCATATCCGTCTTCATTCCGACGATTCCAGCCTTCGTTTTCAATGAGTAGCCACCAGTATCAAAAGTGATACCTTTTCCCACCAACCCGATAACATCTGTCCATTCTTCTTTGCCTTGATACTTAAGGACAATCATTTTCGGAGGTTCGACCGACCCTTGATTAACTGCAAGAAGAGCACCCATACCTAGCTTGAGCATGTCTTCTTTCTCAAGGATTTCTACTTCAAAACCATAACGTTCACCTAAAGTAGATGAATAGTCAGCTAGATCCTTTGATGTCAACAAATTCCCTGGTGTGTTAACCAATGTTCTGGCTGAATTCGTTGCTCTTCCAAAAATACGGCCAACATGAAGGGCAGCTCCAACTTCTTCGTTATCAAATTCACTATAGACCGTAATTGATTCAATATTTTTTTCAGCCTGATTCGATTTTTGTTTGTAGCCCGCAAACTTATAGGAAGCCAGCTCGAAAGCCTCAGAAAAGGCGTGGGCAGCATCTAGTGCATCCAAGTTTTCAGTCGTAAATGTATCCAATGCTATCGAAAGCGTCGTAAGTTTTGATTTTGCAATTGTTTTACACGATTTACCCAGAGCTTCACGCAACGTTTCAAGGGTAAGCTCTTTATCCTTGCCCAACCCTACAAAGATCAATCTCTTTACACCTAATTTTCCTAATGTATGTATTTTTACAACTGATTTTTTCTTGAAAGAGATTTCACCTGCCTTCACTAATTCAGTAAGTTGACCGGATAATTTCTCATCGGCTTCTTTTCCTATACCGGCAAATTTTATGGGCCGGTCAAAAACGCCTATAATCAGGCATTCTTCGATTACATCTATATTCAAGGAATTTTTTACTGTAAACATTCTGATACCTCCTCCGTTCGATTATCTTTATTATAACGAAATCTTCCGAAATTTTCGAATAAGGACCAATGTTAATAATAATAAGAGATATAGTTTAGAATACCCACCTTTAGAGAAATAGTATAAGAAAGATCATATTTACTCTTACAAGCAGGTAATCGACAGGATTTGATGGAAAGTATAATAAGGGCCAAATCGTCCGATGAAAGAAGCAAGATTACTTATTCACCTTTATATAGATTTCAACGTTATTTTATAATCAGAAAGAAGGCTGATACTTTTGGAATTATTTTTTAACTTCCCTTTAATCGCAGCATTAATTGCCATTTTCTTTGCTCAATTCATTAAAGTACCCATTCATTTTATCGCTTTTCGTAAAGTTAACTGGTCACTTCTTAACTCGACTGGCGGTATGCCAAGCTCTCACTCAGCGGCCGTGTCCGCTCTTACCGTAGCCGTGGGGATAGAAACCGGAATGGACTCCCCGGTCTTTGCCGTTGCTACCATATTCGCCGTCATCACGATGTTTGATGCGACTGGAGTAAGACGGCAGGCAGGAGAACAGGCGGCTGTCTTAAATCAACTCGTAACAGACTTTAATACGTTTGTCGAGCAAGCAAAGAATTGGCAGAAAAAAGCGGAGAAACAGAAACAGCAACAATTAAAGGAACTGCTAGGCCATAAACCTATTGAGGTCTTTTTCGGTGCCTTAACAGGAGTATTCATTGCACTTATTCTTCACTTTTTTATCTTTCAAGGGTAGGTGGTTAACATGAAAATAATCTCTCTTTGCCCAAGCAATACAGAGCTTTGCACATATTTGGGTATTGAAGAACAGCTGATTGCAATTGATGACTATTCAGATTGGCCTGAATCCATTCAGCATCTGCCAAAAGTCGGTCCGGATTTGTCGATAAATATCGAACTCGTAGAATCATTAAAGCCTGATTTGGTGCTGGCTTCACTGAGTGTACCTGGCATGGAAAAAAATATTGAAGGACTAAAGGAAAGAAATCTCCCTTATATTATTTTCAACCCGCAATCGCTTGAAGATATCGCCCAGGACTTGCTGACACTTGGCAAGGCCATTCACGCTAAGGATATAGCAGAGGAACAGGCTGCCAAATTCCGGGCGACTATCTTGCAATATAAAACGATTGCCGACAAAATCGAAACAAAGCCATCCCTATATTGGGAATGGTGGCCTAATCCCCTATTCAGCCCTGGGGGGGTTAACTGGTTAACGGAGATCAGCCGACTGGCCGGTGGGTATAATCTTTTTGAAGAGATAGATATGGCAAGTATTCAGGTTCCTTCCGAAGAGGTCCAAACAAAGAATCCTGATCATATTTGTTTAGCCTGGGTCGGTGTTCCTTTACGAAAAGTAAAACCTGAGCTGGTCAAGAAACGGAAAGGGTGGGCAGAGATAAAGGCTGTCCGAGATAATAACATTCATATTATGGAGGAACCTTTATTCTGCAGGCCTTCTCCTCGTTTACTAGATGGATTGTCAAAGCTGGCTATGACTCTTCACCCTGAGGCCTACAGCGGCATTAGGTAAGTCAATAAAGCATCTGCTATAACAAAAATTACATCAAAAAAGGCTGACTCCCAAGTTGAGTCAACCTTTTTTTAAACTCCTGATTTCCGTCGATTGGAATTTTAATAGTCATCTAGTTAGCTTTTAAAAGGCAAAGGAAGAAACCTTTTTGTTTAATGCCTTTTCGGCAATTTTATGCTTAAAAACCTGCCTAACTTTGGTTTCATTCAACTTGTTTAATTGTGCTTCTGATAAATTTCCATTCCCTTTTTGCACAATATATACTTCTAGGGTTTTCTTTCCCCAGTTTTCATACACATCTTGTACCGTTTCGTAGTATAGATCGAGGTGATTTCCTTTAATCGCTCCACCCTTATCTGCTACTACTCCAAACCCATAACCAGGTATCCAAAGGATGGTGCCTAGCGGAAAAACAGTAAGATCAGCAGCAATGGTGGAAAACAAATCCCTCTTCACCTTCACCCCTGAATATGTAATCCCATAAGATGGGCTTTCCGGATACTTTCCTGTCGACTCATACCCTGCTGTATATCCTGTTGCCAAAACCTCATGCTTAGGATATTTAGAGAGCTCGATTGCCTCTTCAATAGTTGCTGGACTATTGCTCATTGAAGCGGAGGCCGCTAGTGTTGTGACATGGCTCCCTCTATGTACGGCTTTATATTCGAGACCAATCATTCGATTTTGTCTCATAGCATCCTCTAAAGGGTGAACTTCTGACGATGCTCCAAAAACATGATTTAAGGTTGATTCAATAGCTAAGATAAATAATATGATGATAGCAACCCTCAAAAATAATGTCTTTAAAATCTTCATGTATATTTGTTTCACTCCTCTCACAAGGATATTTGTTCCCTTTCCCTAGTGAAAGTATTCATAAAACATAAAAACAATTTTTTATTTTATATACAAAACATAAAAAAAGACTGCCGATAAATGACAGTCCTTCATATTTAAAACATTTGATATCCTTTATTTCTTAAAGTCTTAATAACGACTCCAGCTAAAACCGCTCCAAGTAATCCACTTGATAAAATTATAATATCCGCAGTATGCAAGGAAGTAAGGTTCGTCCCAAGCTGCGAAAAAGATATCCCCGGATTTCTGAAATATTCGATTAGCTTAGTTTCATTAACTATGATGATGAAAACGATTGGAAATAAGATGACCATGATCCATGAAGAACGAAAGAGCATATTAAGCAAAAAGCCTATACCAAAAAATAATATAAAAAATAAGAGTATTGAGATAATTAAAACAGGCAATGGCATGTTATTCTAGACCCTCCTTTAAAGCAACACTTTTAGTTTACTGAAAACATAATTGGTACGTCAACGACTTAATACCAAATAATACCGAACAAACGATAATTAACCAAATCACATAAATAATTTATACGATGTATATCCAAATTGATTTCCCGGGTTTAACCCGTCCAGCATAGTCTGCATTCTTTCCTTTTTAAAGGCTAATAGTTGTTCTAATAATAAAGATTGCTTGCCTTCCTGTATGAGTAAATCAGGATCATAAAATTTAGCTTCATACAATTCATCCAATTGAGCGGTCACTTCAAAACTAAGCGGCTTAAGTAAAAACACTAACATATTATCACTTATTTCCCCTTTAATGACCCCGCTTCTTACACCTACCATGCCTTCGATTTCTGTATGAATGCCTGTCTCCTCTAACACTTCTCTTATGACAGCTTCATCAACTGTTTCATCATTTTTGACAAAACCGGCAGGAAGAGACCACTGCCCCTTCAACCCGCCGTAACGTTTGTTGACGACCAGCCATTCACCCGTATCGGATATCACAAGACCAGACACAGCCAGCCAAACATTTTTGCAGCGTTCCACCAAATCCCACTTCCCTCTATTTAATTTCCACTATTAGTAGTGTAAACCCATTTTTCCCATAAAACCACAGAGAACGTACAATAGTGAGACAGATACTATCCGTTCATTCAAGGGTTTGACTTAATCAATTTATTAGCATCTATTTGGGATGAATTCAATAATATGTCTGTAACGTACAAAACTTTATCAATCTAATCTTATACCAATACTTATTTTTCATTGTGTTCCACATCTGAATGGCACATACTCCTCATCTCTCACAGAGTGAGTATCATTATTTCAAGAACACATACTTGCTAAAGATTGAGATGTTTCCATATAATAAAAAAAAAGCCATTCAGGAAAAATCCCCAAACGGCTTTCGGAATATATTTTAAAATTAAAGGACGTTGAATTTACCCTTTTTAGCAACTAGGGAGGCTCCACCAATCATTAATAACGCTCTATTATCAACCATTTTCTTCATAAATGAAGCGGTTTTCCCTGTAACTTTCTTGCCGAATACAACGCCAATCGCATTGTCATCACCAAGTGAACATACAGTTCCTTTGTTTTCGAATGTGAAAGTCTCAAGGTCACTTTGGTTACGTACTAATTTAGTGAGGTTTTTCGCAATAACTTCACCTTGTTGCATAGCGATCTGTGCAGTAGGAGGATATGGACGATTAATTTCTTCGTTGATGATTAATGCACAGTCACCTACAATGAAGATATCGTCATGACCTGGTGCACGCATATCAAGGTTTACTTTAATACGTCCGCGCATTGCTTCAAAGCCAGAAGCTTCAATAACTGAGCTACCACGTACGCCAGCTGCCCATACTACAGTTCCTGCTTTGATTTCTTCTACTTCATCTTCGCCTTTTGCAACGATAATACCTTCAGGAGTAGCACCTTTAATCGGAGTACCGATTTTGAATTCCACACCTTTTTTCTCAAGGTAAGACACAGCATAGTCCACTAATTCTGGATCGAAACCCGGAAGAACAGCTGGTGCTGCTTCTACACAGTACATACGAACTTTTTGGAAATCGATATCGTATTCTTTACAAAGTTCAGGGACACGGTTAGCTAATTCTCCAAGGAATTCGATACCCGTAAATCCTGCTCCACCAACAACGATTGTTAAGCGATCTTCATTTTTCTCAACTTCTGAGCTGTAAGTAGCAAATTGCAATTGAATATGATCACGGATTTCACGTGCAGTGTTTACGTTAGAGATAGAGAAAGCATATTCTTTTAACCCTTGAATTCCGAAAGTTTCAGATTCTGGTCCAAGTCCTACCACAAGGAAATCATAAGAAACTTCGCCGTTTTCAAGAATAACTTTTTTATCTTCTGTTTTAACTTCTAAAACAGAGTCTTGGATGAATTTAACTTTACTGCTGTTGATTACACTTTTGATTGGGTAACGCACACGATCGTGGTGAAGAGTTCCAGCGGATGCTTCATGTAGCCAGGTTGTTTCATAGTGGTAATCATTTTTGTTAACTAATACGATTTCTGCTTCATTTTGACCTAATGCTTTTTGTAAACGAGTAACGGTCATTAATCCACCATAACCTGCTCCTAAAACAACGATAGTTGGCTTTTTCAAAAGTATTCGTCCACCTTTACGATATTTTCTTGTGATGCTTCCCATAACTAAAATCTATTGACTATCCTATAATTTCCATTATAAAAAGCACTCTTATACATTTGTGACTTATTTCACGTACTATTTCAAAATTGTCATAAAAAGTTCATAAAAATTTTACAAAATGATGTCTAAGTAAATATTAGTCGTTTTCCTATCCTTTTTCAAGTAACAATCTGAATTTTTTCTTAATTAAAATACAGATAAAAAATGACACTAATTACTTAGTGGTTATGCAGTATTTTACTACTCTTTTTATAGCAGAAAGAGCACTTTTACCTACTTGACATAGGATAGCGAAGTACATTCTCATTCTATTTATTTAGCATGCCTCTCTTATTGTCGAAACTTTCTTACTTTTTGAATCTTTCTCCGTTTTTTAAAACTTTATCTATGGTAAAATAAGAGAATAAATTTTAGCAAACCTAGTATATCGGAGGGATAACGTTGGAAGTTAATGAAAAAGTTTATGATATTACCATCATTGGCGGAGGCCCAGTCGGACTATTTACTGCATTTTATGGTGGCATGAGACAAGCATCCGTGAAAATCATTGAGAGTCTCCCACAATTAGGCGGGCAATTATCAGCCCTTTATCCTGAGAAATACATTTATGATATCGCAGGTTTCCCTAAAGTACGCGCTCAGGAATTAGTCAATAATTTGAAAGAGCAAATGGCAAAATTTGAACAAACTGTAGTCTTAGAACAATCCGTTAAAGAAGTAGAAAAGCAAGCCGATGGCGTATTCAAGCTAACGACTGATAAAGAAATTCATTATTCTAAAACCATTATTATTACAGCTGGGAATGGAGCATTCCAACCGCGCCGCATCGAAATTGAAGATGCAAAAAAATACGAGAGCAACAACCTGCACTATTTCATCGATGACCTTAATCATTTTGAAGGCAAAAAAGTGGTGGTCTTCGGAGGCGGGGATTCAGCAGTCGACTGGGCACTAATGCTTGAGCCTATCGCTGAGAAGGTAAGTATCGTTCACAGAAGAGATAAGTTCCGTGCCCACGAACATAGTGTAGAAAATCTTAAAAATTCAAAAGTTGAAATAAAAACCCCTTACATACCTGCAGAATTGATTGGTATTGAAAATCAAATCCATACAGTGGTCCTTAAGGATACAAATGGTGAAGATACAGAAACTTTAGAAGTAGATGCAGTTATTGTCAACTACGGTTTCGTTTCTTCTCTGGGTCCCATTAAAGAATGGGGACTTGATATTCAGAAAAATAGCATCTTAGTGAACTCCAGAATGGAAACAAACATCCCCGGAATCTATGCTGCAGGAGATATTGCAACCTATGACGGCAAAGTCAAATTAATTGCAAGTGGTTTTGGCGAGGCTCCAACCGCTGTTAATCACGCTAAGCAATATATTGATCCAAAAGCAAAAGTCCAGCCTATGCACAGCTCCTCTATGTTTTAATAAACAAACTTTCAATACAACGCATGAACCGGCATAATCAAAGCCGGTTTTTTTATTGTCCCCATTTTCCTACTGTGGATAACTATTTTTTTTATGAATTATCCACAGTATTAACCATGTTTTATAACGGGTAGAGAATATTAGTAAAACAGAAAAAAAGAATGCACATATGAATATTTTAATTGCAGGAGCTGATGGAACAACTGGAAAGCATATATTATTGAAGAATTATTGAAGAATTTTCAAAAAATCCACAACTTACAGTGTATGGCATGATCCGGAAAGAAGAACAAGCTCGGACACCCTATACTTGCAGATTTAGGGGGTAATGTGGATAAAACAGTGGATAACATGAAAGCGATCATATTTTCAGCCGGACCCGGACCAAAAACAGGACCCGTTAAAACGACAGCTGTGGATAAGAATAGAGCAATTAAACTAATTGATGCTGCTAAGATGAACGGTATCGATCGTTTTGTAATGATAAGCTCTGATGGTTCTGATAATCCACAACAAGCTCAAGAAACACTTCGCCACTATCTCGAAGCAAAACATGATGCGGATGAACATTTAAAAGCAAGTGGAATGACTTACACCATTGTCCGTCAGTAGCATTGACCAATGACAAAGCTGTGGGCAAAATCACAGCTGAGGAAAAAGTCGACCATCCCCACAAATCAATTCCAAGAGCCGACGTTGCTACAGTTCTTGCTCATTCTGTCACATAGGAAAAAACATTTAATAACACATTTGAGATTTCCAGCGGCAGCCTTCCAATCAAGGAAGCTCTGCACAATATATAAAGTATCGCTTAATTAATAAGCATTAAAAAGGTGAGCACTTTAAAAAGTGCTCACCTTTTTTTCAACAATCAAGATTTTTTAGCAATTCTCCGGTGTACCAGCGTTCTTTGCTGTTTTGAAAGAAGACCCACAACCGCATGACGCGATAGCATTTGGGTTTTCAATTGTAAACCCTCCACCCATCATCGTTTGTTTATAATCAATCACTGTTCCATTCAATATATCTGCATCCTCGTTATCCACAAGGATCTTAATTTCAAACTGTTCCAGCTGGTCATCTTTCTCTCCGGGCTCTTGTTCGAAGCCCATTCCGTAGGATAATCCACTGCAGCCTCCGCCTTTAACAGCCACTCTTAAAAAGGAACCTTCTTCACCATTTTGCTTCATCATTTCTTTTATCTGAAAAGCAGCAGCTTCCGTTATTTGAACAACTTCACTCACAATAAATCCCTCCTTCTTCTGATATGTGAGATAGACTATTTCTCCTTATATTATATACCAAAGAATTTCACCCGCTCAATTTTCCAGCTCGAAAAAATTAATCTTCCATCTCCTATTGTACCAACATTTTATAAAAATTAGGTTATATTAAGGTGTATAGATATAATGAACCAAGCAAATAGTCTTACTCTTAAAAAGGGGGAATCTTTATCGAAGATTTAAGGCCTCTATATGACAAAAGCATGGAATGTCTTCTGTACCTATTTTATAACAAGCAAAAAGACTACCCCAAAAGGAACAGCCTTTTTGATTGTTATTGATGATTAAAACATTTGATACTCATCAATAAACTTATATATTTTTTCTACCAGTTCATCCGTTGTATCCCCAAAAATTACTTCACCATTTACAAGTGCGTATAAGTTACTGGAACATCTACCACAATGACCCAGACAACCATATTCAATAATATCTAAATTAGGATCGCGTTCTAATCTTTCCAAAGCCTCTTGAGCACCACTGGCTAGATTGCTTACACAAAATTCAATAATCGGATACATTGTTTCACCTCATCGTTATTAACAATACATCTTATTACATCTTCCATATACAGTCAATATTTACGCACAAAAAATAAGCCGATTTTAAGATACCAGTTGTGATTTCCCTTTATATTCGTTATACTTTTGTCGGGGTATGTAAAACAAGAAAATCATTTATTTATTTTTATTCTTATTAAATTGGGGCATATATATTTAATTAAATTTTAAAGGGATTCATTTGGGGGAATCCTATAGTAGGTCATTTACTTTTACAAGTGAAATAATTAACAAATTTTTCAAGAGATCAAATAAAGGGGAAAAAAACATATGAAGAATTTAGTCATACTTGGTGGTGGCTATGGTGGTATGCGCATGTTGCAAAGATTGCTGCCTAATCAGCTTCCTGAAAATGTGAGCATCACGCTTATCGACCGTAATCCTTATCACTGCTTAAAAACGGAATATTATGCTTTAGCAGCAGGTACCATTCCTGATCAGCACATCCGTGTTGCATTTCCAGAACATCCTCGCTTGAAGAACGTATACGGAGAAGTACTTTCCATCGATATGGAAAATAAACAAGTTATTTTAGAAAATCAAGAGCCTGTTGTTTATGATGATTTAGTTATTGGCCTTGGCTGCGAAGATAAATACCACAATATTCCTGGTGCAGACACACATACTTATAGTATCCAAACCATTGATAAATCACGTCGCACATATTCAGCATTGAATAATTTAGGTGCTGGTGCAACTGTATCAATAATTGGTGGAGGACTTAGCGGTGTTGAGTTAGCCAGCGAATTGATTGAGAGTCGTTCTGATTTAAATGTTAAGCTATTTGACCGTGGACCACATATTCTATCTGCATTCCCAGAAAGACTAAGTACCTTTGTCGAATCTTGGTTTGATAAACATACAATTGAAATTATTCATCATTCTAATATAACCAAAGTTGAACCAAACCTTCTTTATAATGGCGATGAAGCCGTTCAAAGTGACGTCATCGTCTGGACAGCTGGCATTCAGCCAAGTAAAATAATCCGCGATATGGATATTGAAAAAGACGGTCAAGGTAGAGCAGTACTGACGCCTCAGCATTTCCTTCCATCTAATGATAGCATCTTTGTAGTCGGCGACTGTGCTAGCCTGCCGCATGCACCAAGTGCCCAATTAGCGGAATCACAAGCTGAACAAATCGTCCAAGTCCTTGTAAAAAAATGGGCAAATGAACCACTTCCAGAAAGCTTCCCTACCATGAAATTAAAAGGGACATTGGGCTCTCTTGGGAAGAAACAAGGTTTCGGTCTTGTTGCAAATCGTCCTATTACTGGAAGAGTAGCACGCCTGATGAAATCAGGAATTCTATGGATGTATAAATACCATAACGGTTGATTCAAGATTTCATAAACTGACCCAAGAAGTTGCGACAAGCTTCCAAACGGGTCAGTTTTTTTATTTTCCTTCCATTATATATCACTTAAACTTTATATCCGTATTTCCCCATCACTTCCACCACTTTTTTAAGACGCACATTTCCTTCTGCAACGATTTCATCCTCAATGATGACAAGCGGATAAAATAAATCTTCTTCAATCATCTTTGCTGCAAAGCTTTTTTGCTTAATATTTTCTGGAGGATTAAACATATCGATATACGAAATTTTAAAGTTCTGCTCAGGAAACTTTCTCGTTAAAGCAGCTTCTAGCCACTCACACGTATCTTTCGAAGAGGGAAGATTTACACAACTTGCACAAATCTGTTCCGCCCCATATACTTCTATCTCAATTTCTTTCTTTACCATACTCTTCCTCCTTTATTTTAGTTTTTTAGCTTCATTTCGATAACTTTTTAAAACCATTCACCTGTTCCTAGCTTACTTGAATAAGATAGATTATTTTTCCGCAAGCTACAGTTGGATTTTTTACTATCTTCGCATTATAATATGATTAGGAAAGGAGTCGATTGCAATGTCTGACCAAACAATGGAAGCCCAAGTTCAAGATGTTCTAGATAAGCTTCGTCCGTTTCTTCTTCGTGATGGCGGTGACTGTGAACTAGTTGACGTAGAAGATGGAATTGTAAAATTACGATTACTAGGAGCTTGCGGAAGCTGTCCAAGTTCGACCATTACGCTAAAAGCTGGGATTGAGCGTGCTCTTCTTGAAGAAGTTCCCGGTGTAGTGGAAGTAGAACAAGTTTTCTAATAGCCTTTATAATAACGTATAACGTATATTAGCTAGAGTATCACTTCAGCTAATATACGTTCAACCATTTTAGATACACACAGCCAAGAACCTTTTTTGCCTGTTATAGAAATAAAGCTGACTCCTCTTTCGGTCCTATCAATTGAATTGATACGGCTTTTGAAGGGGTCAGCTTTTTTTATAATTAAAGAGTAAGTATATGAAGCAGATATGGCTCACGATTTAATAAAGTTCAATTCCTTCTTTTCTTCCTCTGATAAGATCGCTATATGGCTGCCATCGTTATCAATTTGCAACTCTTTCACTTGAAAGTCCGGAAAGATCTCTGTCAAACTTGAAATCACACTGCCTGCTTTTTCGGCAGATACCAAGCATAGAACAGTGGGACCTGCACCACTTAGTGCAGTACCATACGCACCTTCATTAAGGACAACCTCTTCTATTTGTGCTAAATGAGGCACTAGTCCAGCCCTATATGGTTGATGAAAACGATCATTTTGCATCATTTTACCGACAAGATTCCAATCATTCGACAAGATTCCAGCAAGCAAAACATTGGCTGCCGCACTTCCGTTTATCGCTTCTTTATAGGGAAGCGAATTTGGAAGGACATTTCTTGAATCCTCTGTAAGCAATTCAAAATTAGGAATGACTGCAATTACCTTAACGCCCTCAATTGGAAACGAAAGGACATCTGTACTCTCCTCTGTATGCAATCCTACAACCAATCCACCGTAAACAGAGGCCCCTGCATTATCAGGGTGCCCTTCAAAGAGAGAGGCATGTCTATTCTTTTCCTCATCGGATAAATGGAGTTCACCTACCAGGTTTGCTAATTCAATACCTGCTACAATGGCAGATGCACTGCTCCCGAGGCCCCTGGCAAGTGGGATTTCACTTGAAACATAAAGGCGACATGGGGAAAGTTCTTTTCCATAAGAAGCTGCCGTTTTCTTGGCAATTTGAACAATATAATTACTATCATCCCCAGGGAAAACAGACATTTCCTCAGACAGCGGGATGACTTCCCAATGGTCTGATAAAGATCCGTGTACTTCTAAGTAAAGTCCTAGGGCCAGGCCAATTGAATCGAACCCTGGTCCTAAATTGGCCGTACTCGCCGGTACACGGATCAAGAACATCTCAGAATCTGCACTCATGCCTGTTTCACACCTTGCAGATGTTCTAAAATAATCTCTTCATCCATTGGCAGCAACGTTGGTTGAATGGTACTTGTATCAACTGCCACATTCGGATCTTTCAAGCCATTCCCTGTTAGCACCGCTACAATCTTGCTTCCCTTTTTAATTTCACCGCTTTTTAATTGTTTATAAATACCTGCAATAGATGCACATGATGCTGGTTCAGCAAATACTCCTTCTTTTTTCGCAAGGAAATGATAAGCTTCCAGTATTTCTTCGTCGGTCACCTCATCAATTTTACCGTTAGATTCGCTTGCTGCTTCCACAGCGAATTTCCAGCTTGCAGGGTTACCAATACGGATAGCTGTTGCAATTGTTTCAGGATTTTCAATGATAGTGTCCCGAACAATCGCAGCGGCGCCTTCCGCCTCGAACCCTCTCATTTCAGGGAGACCCGTTTGTTTCGTCTCATTATATTCTTTAAACCCTTTCCAGTAAGCAGTAATATTCCCTGCATTTCCAACTGGAAGCGCCAAAATATCAGGTGCCGTGCCTAGGGCGTCACAGATTTCGAACGCGGCCGTCTTCTGGCCTTCAATCCTAAATGGGTTTACCGAGTTCACAAGAGTAATTGGTGAACTCTCACTAAGTGAACGAACGATATTTAATGCTTGGTCAAAATTCCCTTCAATTGAGATAATCTCAGCTCCGTACATAACAGCTTGAGCAAGCTTACCCATTGCAATTTTCCCCTCTGGAATAACGACGATACAGCGTAGGTTAGCACGCGCTGCATAAGCTGCTGCAGCTGCTGATGTATTTCCAGTAGACGCACAGATGATTGTGTCACTGCCCGCCTCGATTGCTTTGGCAACAGCCATGACCATTCCGCGGTCTTTAAACGAACCCGTCGGATTCGCTCCTTCATATTTTACATGCAGGTCGATTCCCCACTCTTCAGATAAACGGTTTAGTTTAATTAAAGGTGTGTTTCCTTCTAATAGGGAAAGTGCAGGTGTATTTTCATTTACAGGTAAAAATTCTTTATATTCACTAATTAGTCCTTGCCAGCTCATTTGATGTTCTCTCCTTCAACTCGGTATGTGCTTTTGACTTCTCTTACCATATTGTAATCATGTAATTTCTGCTTTATTTGTTCAAATGCTGCCAAAGAAGCTGTATGTGTAACCAGTACGATTTCGGAAGATTCTTTTTCATCCAGCGGCAGTTGAAGGATTTTGTCGAATCCAACCCCATGCTCAGCAAATAAATTCGTGATTCTAGCTAAAACGCCCACTTCATCCTGTACATGCAACCGGATAAAGAACTTAGCAAAAATCTCAGTAGCATCTTTTAATTGTTTCGGGTACTGCGGTGAAACAGCACTTCGCCCATTTACACCTAGTCTCATATTCTTGATGACCGTTACCATATCTGAAACAACAGCAGTCGCGGTCGGCAGGCTACCAGCCCCTGGTCCGTAAAACATCGTTTCTCCTACAGCTTCCCCATAAACATATACCGCATTATATTCATTATTTACCGATGCTAATGGATGTGCTTCCGGAAGCAAGGCTGGTTGGACGCTTACTTCAACCCTATCTCCAGCTCTAGAAGCCACTCCAATCAATTTCATTGTATAGCCCAGCTTTTTACTGTATCTCAAATCCTCTTCAGAAATCTCAGTAATCCCCTGTACCTCAACATCATGTAAGCCAATATTCATTGAGAAACCAAGAGTCGATAGAATCGCCATTTTTCGGGCCGCATCCAATCCCCCTACATCAGCTGTTGGATCAGATTCTGCAAATCCTAGCTCTTGTGCTTCCTTTAATACGTCTTCATAGGCTCTGCCTTCTTTGCTCATTTTCGTTAAAATGAAGTTCGTCGTTCCATTGACAATTCCCATCATTTTTGTGATTCGGTCAGAAGATAATCCATCAACAAGACCTCGCAAAATCGGTATTCCCCCTGCAACACTTGCTTCATAGAACAAATCACACTGATTCTCAGTGGCCAATTCCAGCAGTTCCGGACCATATAAGGCCATCAGATCTTTATTAGCCGTTACGATATGCTTTTTATTGTTCAACGCTTCTATTAAATAGCTGCGTGTTTCTTCAATTCCGCCCATAACTTCAATAACTACATCAATCTCAGGATTCGAAAGAATATCCTCTGGATTGGAAGTTAACATACTTTTATCAATATCAACAAGGCGCTCCTTCGTCGTATCCTTGACAAGTATCTTATTAATTGATATTGAACAACCTACTTGATGCATAAGCTTGTCCTGATGACTTTCGATAATTTGTACGACTCCTGATCCGACTGTACCTAACCCCAATAATCCGATCGAGATGGTTTTCATATTTGGTTCCCCCTTAAGAACTGTTTACCTGAAGAAAACATTTGTATTTGTATAGTAGACATTATATGTTTTTTTTATTTAATTATCAATAGTTAGAAAATACAGTCTTCAAGATTTTTTTCTTCTATCCCTTGAAAGAGTAAGATCGAATACCCCTAAATTTTTTATGGGAGAACCATTTTGATGGATATTACTTAACGGATTTCAAGGATTCATTCGTCCCCATAATTATATGTGGGTTTTGCTCGGGATCCATCCATTTCAACAAACTTAGTACATTCTTTTCAGCAGTAGCCGTGCATCCCGCTGTCGGCTTAGTTTCTCCTCTCCATATATGAAGAAAGATTGCACTGCCTTTTCCTTTTTTGATGGGATTCATATTATAATTGATGACCGCTCCATATTTATAGAGTTCATGGTTCATCCTTTCAAAAGACTTCCATTTATCAGCAGGATTTCCCGTGTAAGTCCTCCACTTGTTATAATCCTTCGAGGTCTGATCATCAATCCAGTAATCATTTTTGGTTGTTTTCTTATATTTCATTTTCATATTTGCCGGCTTCGTTTCACTTCCAAAAGCCGTACCAAATGAATATATTCCAATAGGTGATTTTCCGTCGCCCTCTTTTTTACTCTTAGTAAAGCCGTTCTTCCCAATGACGCCCTCCATCTTCTTTAACGCACGTCGCCATTCGCCTTTTTTCTTCTCATATGTTTGAATTGTCACCTTGGTATCACTCATAGATTTTCCTGTGACAGCTACAACTTGGTTAACATTCTTTCTCGTATCAAATTTCTTCAGAATGGCTTTTTCACTGGAACTGAATACCTCTTTGGCATCTGTCATACTGATATATGCGGTCTTTTTTGAATAGCAAACCTTATACCAGTTTCCAGTTCTCCCACTGACTGATAACTCTTTATTTTTCTTATATGTTTTTAAGGTTTTACTGCCAGCCGACGCCTTTTCTTTCAAATCAGTTGTGCTCTTAATGACAATCTTGAATTGCGTTGCTTCACAACTTGTTTTCGTTTCAGCCTTGGCAGGTATCGATGCTTGGAAGACTAGTAGGAATAAAAGGGTAGCCATCATAATTCTTTTCATGGATTCATCCTTCCTCATCTTGAAGTAAAGTAAATAAATATCAAACTATTCTAAAAAATCTTGTTTTTATCATAACATAGTAAGCAAGGATGAATCATATTTCTTTCCAGTTTTTATCTAAATCCAGTCAATTTGAGGCAAATTATATTGCTTGACCGGGACTTCCGCCAATTCATAAAAATGTTTGAGGAAAGACTCATATTGTTGGGATGATTTCGTAATTGAAGATATCTTATCTTCCAGTTCATTGGATCTTGATTCCGTTGTTTTGGAAAAATACTCTTCGACTGTTTCAAAATAATGAATCGGAAACAGCATTCTCGAATATAACAACCGAGCAGAGAAACTCGAAAACTGCTCTACATTCTGATATTCATGAAAAAAATGCGCAATGCCTCGCTGATAAGTATGTTTGTTTTGAAAATAGTGTTCCCTCACCCATTCTGCCACATCCCTTGTTCCATGGTCGAATACCCAATCAAACGGATTTTTCATCCAATTATTGCTTTTCCAGGTATCATGTAAAAATCGTTCATAGCATACCGTTCCACTGTCGACAAGTTGTGGGGTATCATCAATTTCCGTGTCGACTAAATATTGAATCGCATTTTCACCTAATACCATATAATAGGGAAAGGTTTCTACAAATAATTTTTCAAACTGGTTATCCGGATGGGCGTTCAGCTTATCCTTCCAGATCATTTCTAATTGATCAATCCTTTGTTCCCAGAGCTCTTTCCATTTACCAATTCTTGAACATGTTCGAATCGTTTCATTAATATCTCTCCCACGCTGATGAAATCTCGCTAAACGCCGGCCCGGGTTGAAATTTTTCGGACCTTCCAATGCCTCATTAGCAAGGAGGATAAATAATTGCTCATCCGCTTCCGAAACATAACTGCCATGATTTGCAAGGACAAAGGCTGAAACATGACGATCTCCCTGTGAAATCAGATGCTGAGACATTTTATGACGTTCCACTAATTCCTCTTGTTCCACATTTTCTATTGGAACAATGCTGTAAAACATATTTCCAGAACGAAAGCTAGGAAACCGGCTATTGGCTTCCTCTCGCTCTACTTGTATACCGTAATTATTAAAAATGATTTCTTCTATCATAAAATTGCCCCTTTCATCAAATGGATAAAAATAGAAATATTTGGACATTATATACTTATATATATGTGGAATAACCCGTTTTCTGAATGATTATCGAAACCTTATTAGGAAATAAAAGCATGTTTCAGGATTTTCATTTTTACCACAGTACTACTAGCGTTAGAACTATCCCTTAAAATATAGAGAAATGGGTGAAGACCATGGCTAATATTGAACAATCAATATCTGAACAAACGGCTCGAAGATGGCTAAGTGAACGGGGAGTGAAACTAGAGGATATTGCAGAGCTTGTCATGTATCTGCAAAAAAGCTACCATGAAAATCTTCAAATGTCTGATTGCCTTCACAATGTCGAACGGGTAATCTCTAAACGCGAGGTCCAAAATGCTATCTTAACCGGCATACAGTTGGATATTTTAGCTGAGAAAAAATTGCTTGAAGAGCCTCTACAAAGCATCATTGAAATAGATGAAGGACTATATGGAGTCGATGAGATATTAGCCTTATCGATTGTAAATGTGTATGGATCTATCGGTTTTACGAATTATGGATTTATCGACAAGCAAAAACCCGGTATCTTGAAATATTTAAACGATAAAAGCACAGGTAAGGTCCATACTTTTTTAGACGATATCGTCGGTGCTATTGCTGCTGCCGCATCAAGCCGACTTGCCCATCGAACTAAAAATGTTGAATAGTGGACACCACCTTTAAACAATCGGAGATAAATTTTTTCATCTCCACAAATCCCCCTTAATTTTGAATATATGCTGAAATTTTATGATACATCTAAATTCCAGTTCCATAAAAAAAATCCAGGGCTGCTTTCGCAGGCCTGGATTTTTTTATTCGAAGTGCCATAGGTCGAGCGTGTCCACCACATATGTAGGCTGCTTCTCATATTGCTCTAAGCGTTCTTTTGTTGTTACACCTGTATGTACAAGTAATGTATCGATACCTGCGTTAAGGCCAGCCAAAATATCCGTATCATAATTGTCGCCGACCATGATTGTTTCTTCTTTTGGTACACCCAATACTCTTAGCGCCTGCTCTACTATGACGGATTCAGGTTTTCCAATGAATATCGGCTGTACCTGAGTAGAAACAGATACAACGGACGTCAACGCGCCATTTCCCGGTAATAGACCCTGTTCAGTAGGGATGGCAATATCACCATTAGTTGAAATGAAAATGGCGCCATTTCTCACTGCAAGACAGGCTTTTGACAGTTTTTCGTAATTAACGCCACGGTCGATACCCATCACAAGAAAGTCAGGAGATTCATCAACAAGATTCATTCCCTTTTCCTTAAGAGCCTCGATTATGCCTTCTTCACCAACTACATAAACGGATGCATCTTCTTTTTGTTCAGCAATGTAATTCGCTGTAGCCATACTTGTCGTGAATACCTGGTCATCTTCAGTTGAAATACCAATGCTTCTTAATTTATCCGCTACCTGTGCCGGAGTCCGGGAAGAGTTATTGGTTACGAATAAATAAGGGATATCTCTTTTTCTTAGTTCATTAATAAAACCTGCTGCTTCTGCAATTTGTTCGGTTCCACGGTACATCGTGCCATCTAAATCAATTAAATATCCTTTGTACGATTTCATTTGAATTCCTAATTCCCCCTTACCTAACCAAACTAATTTTTAAAAGCTGAAACAGGACCCAATTCGTTTGTTAAATAGTTTCTTACCAAATCAGGGAATTGTTTAAATGCCTCTATGTTTTCCTCGAATACGGAAAGTAGTTCTTGATGGTTCACTTCAATGAAATCCTGAACTAGCATTTTTCTTAGCGGCAGCACCTTTTTAAATTGTATGGCGATAACTTCGGAAATGACTTTTTCATCATGAAGGATATCAATAATATCTTCGTAACTGCCTGGATCACGCATAATAAAACCATCAATTACTGCATTCCCTACATCCAACACAGAATCGATGGAAGTGTGTATGAGCCTTTCGACGATAAGCTCCGAAAGGTCTCCATCCCAATTATCTTGCCCTTCAAAAAGCCCAAGCTGTTTTTCAAGAAATCCTAAAATCTGTTCAATTTTTTGTCGGTCTACAAAGTACATTCTTTCCAGATCCTTTCTGATCTAAGATGACACATGAATTTTATCTACAGTTGAAGGTCTAGCCTAGTAATAGCCCAGTACCAAATCAACCTTATACCTTGATAATACCATAGCTTCTCCAATACTCTCAATTCCTTGGGCTACAACTACTGACCCATTCTCTTTGGCAATCATGTAATTTGGTCATTTCATCAGAAATTTCATACTAAATACTCTCTCTAAAAAAGTAGTACCTCCATAGTACTCCAAAAATGTCTGTTCCCCTATTGCAGTCACTTTGTTATGATGGAACTACCAAAATGCAGATATGAAGGGGATGATAATGTGGAAGAACGTTTTTATTTATACAATGACGTGGTTGACTCCAAAACCCGGTTTATAAGTTTTATGGGTGAGGAATCAAGATTTGATTTGGCCATTACGACTACCGACCGCTTTTATGGCAAGAAGCTTGTATTAAACATGCAGAGTAACCGTTTCGCGATTATTGGACCGGATGATTTAGAAGAGGAAGGCTATCTTGAACATGCATTTCAGTTAACAGAAGCGGAAGCAGAGGAACTAAGTCACTTTTTAATGGAAATCGTATAAATGCTAAAGTTTTTTTCTTTAACGGGAAAACCTACTGAATGTACGATTACATGAGGAGGGTTTACCTTGGAAAAAGAAGAGGAAACATACCACGATTTCTCCAATGTTGAAAAGCAGCGGGATTTTTTACTTCCTGAAGAATTTCCCGAAGGACCTTTTGGATCCACAATAGCACAAGATGCCCCTGTCGAGAATAAAAGTACACCATGGCAGGAAGGACAACGATCTCAAAGTGCCTTTAATTTTGAAAATAAATCATTGCACGAAGACTTACCGCGCAAATATCCTGGTGCTCATCCGACACATGATGATCCGGAAAAGCATGAACAGCCTCCTTATGAAGGATATGGAAGCTCTTAAAGTTAAAGGCCAGAATGCATTCTGGCCTTTTTTATTTCTTTATTTTTTTCACAACAAAATATGGACAGCCAAAATTGCAGTACTCATATAAATATTCGCTGAGCGTACTTATTTTTGTATCGAAGGTTGCTTTCTGATTAGAATCATCAAAAAATCCGCGCAGTCTCAATTGACCGTAACCCCAATCCCCTACGATAAAATCATACTTCGTTAAAATCTCACTATATCTGGCTTTAAACGCTTCTTCGTTATAACCTTCTCTTTCATCTTCGATTATTTCATAGGTCAGGTTATTGATGTTAATCATTCATTTCACCTCTCAAAAATACATTCCTTCTTTAAATTATAACTGATTCCCCATCAATTACTAAGCGAAAATTAGAGAAATATGTTCATCCTAAGGTTACAGGGGGTGTTTTTTAATGAAAAAAACAATAATAGCAGTAGGTTTAAGTTCAATTATTGCACTAACCGGCTGTGCTACCAATAAAGATAAAGATCAAGGTATGGGTCCCAACAATAATGCCGATAATCCTACAAATGTAAATAATCCAACTCAATATTATGACGAGGATTATCGTAATCATGACAACAAAAGTGATGATTTTGGTTTTACCCGCACCAACAAAACGACCATTAAGGGCCGTAACATTTCTAATAAAACAGCTACCGTTGACCGTGAACAATTGGCCGATATTATTTCAACACTAAGCGTTCAGCTTCCAAATGTCAATGATGCCGCTACCCTCGTAACTGATGAGGAAGTTCTTGTCGTATATGATACAAATACCAAGAATCGAACCGACACCGCGGACCAAGTGAAGCGTACGGCAATGTCTATCGTCCCTCGCTACTATCATGTTTATGTCAGTGATGATCCAACACTTGCCCAAAATGTCGAAAACTTCGCAACACTGCAGTCCGACAGCAAAGGTGTCGACTATACTATCGAAGAGACCATTAAACGCATGCTAAAGTCACCTCAAGGACACAAAATGAGTGATGTGGAAAACGAGAACGGTGAAATGGTTAACGATAAAGGGGATCATCATGATAACATCCAACAAAAAACGGACAATTTTTAATTATCTAATTTACTGATTAAGCAAATGATAAAATGAAAGGACCGAATATTTTCGGTCCTTATTTCTTTCTATTTCAATAATTCTTCACCTTTAATTTGCTTATGTTTTGCTGCGGCATTAACCTGTTCATCTGCATGATAAGAAGAACGGACAAGCGGACCGGATTCACAATGACTGAAGCCTTTTTCCAGTGCCCTCTCTTTCAATTCATTGAACTCTTCTGGTGTGTAGTATTTCAACACCTTTAAATGTTTTTTAGTCGGTTGTAGATACTGGCCGATCGTCATGATATCCACATTATTCGCCCTTAGGTCATCCATTGTTTCAAGGATTTCCTCCCTCGTTTCACCTAAGCCGACCATTAAACTCGACTTCGTTGGAATCTCAGGATACATCTCCTTGGCTCTTCTTAAAAGCTCCAAAGAACGTTCATATTTAGCTTGCGCTCGCACTCGGTCGGAAAGGCTTCTGACTGTCTCTATATTGTGGTTCAGAATGTCAGGTTTAGCATCCATCAATATCTTGATATTATCATACACTCCGCCCATATCTGATGGTAATACCTCAATCGATGTAAATGGATTTTTGCGTCGGATAGCACGAACCGTTTCAGCGAAAACTTCAGCGCCACCATCCTTTAAATCATCACGGGCAACAGCCGTAATTACAACATGTTTTAAATTCATCAATACAACGGAATCTGCAACGCGTTCAGGTTCAGCCCAATCTAATTCGTTTGGACGTCCAGTTGTAACAGCACAAAAGCGGCACGCTCTTGTACAGATTTCACCTAAAATCATAAATGTGGCTGTTCGTCTAACTGCCCAGCATTCATGAATATTCGGACATTTTGCTTCTTCACAAACAGTATGCAGATTTTTCTCCCGCATCATATTTTTTAAACCAATGTAATTTTCATTGGTATTAAGCTTTATTTTTAACCAATCTGGTTTACGAAGAATTTCTTTATTTGTAGCAGACATGAAAATGTCACTCCATTCTATAGAAATTAACACACCCTACTTTAACAATAATAATACATTTAGACAAGTTATAGTGAGTTTCCCATCATTTATTTTTCATGTTTAAAGCTAAATCAGTAAAACTTATAAAAGATAGACAAACTGATGTCTTTATAAATACGGATAGCAATATGAAAGGAGCCTGCCCCGTTGAAAAAAGTATTCCTTTTTACCTTAGCTTGTTTGTGTTTTTTGAATACTCAAAGCCTAGTTGCAAATGCTGCTGACACCCCTGATCCTTATCCAGGGAGAATGGAGCTTTATAAAAACATGGAAACAACTCTCCAAATTCCTTGGTATTATCTAGCAGCAGCTGATCAATATGAGCATAGCCTGAGACTTGCCCGCAGGGACCTAGAGCCGGCAAAGGGCCTAATAGGGATTAATATTGAACCTTCTAAGTGGAGAGGGGCTCTTAATCCCAACTTAAATGATGTTAATCCGCTTACAATCACATTTTTTGATGGCTTAGGTCAAGATGGGAATGGTGACGGGAAAGCTGATATTACCAATGATACCGATCGTTTATATGCCTTTGCAAAGCATCTTCTTAATTACGGAACTGACGAAGATAATATCCGGATCGGCCTCTGGAATTATTATAAACGAGATAAAACAGTTAGCATAATTATCGGCAACTCCATGATTTATAAAAAATATGACCGGCTGGATTTGCAGGAGAAAGCTTTCCCTGTTCCAGTAAGGACTCATTATACGTATTTAAATACATGGGGAAGTGCTCGTGGGTGGGGCGGCAGGAGAATCCATGAGGGAACTGATATTTTTGCAGACTATAGCCTTCCTGTACGGTCAACAAGCTATGGAATTGTTGAAATGAAAGGCTGGAATAAATTCGGAGGGTGGCGAATTGGTATTCGTGATTTAAATAATACGTATCATTACTTTGCCCATTTAAGTGGTTTTTCTGATGGATTAAAAGTCGGCCAAATCGTTGAGCCTGGCCAAATAATCGGTGGTGTCGGCAGTACGGGTTATGGTCCTCCAGGTACATCCGGTAAATTCCCCCCACATCTTCATTACGGAATGTACAAAGACAACGGAATAACAGAGTGGAGCTTCGACCCATACCCTTATTTAAAGATGTGGGAAAGGAAAGATTTAGCGAAAAAGCAAAAGTGAGCAGCGGGAAATTTTCCGCTGCTTTTTTTTGAAACGAACATAAACCCCTGAACTTTACGCATAAGTATTAGTAAAGGGGGCTAAAGCGTGTTCCGAAAAAGATTTCGCCCAAAAAAATTCCGAAAAAAGGGACCTCTTCCTACCCGAAAAGTATTTCTCTATTCTTTTATCCTTTTTATCATATCGAGCATCTCTACACTCTGGTATGTTGATAAAGCAATCGAACCCGTTATCATGAGCGTGGCTGAAAAAGAAATCACGCGTATTGCTACAGAAACGATTCATGAAGCTGTTGATGAGAATATATCAAAGGTTGATATGAAAGAAATGATCACTACCAGCAAAGGCGGTGAGGGGGCCCCTTCTTCTTACAGCTTCAATCCAACGATTTATAGTGAATTGAGATCCAACATTACTAAGGATATTCAAAATAAATTAGGAATCAAAAAAGGAAACCCTTTTACTGATACCAGCAAAGCGAAACTCAATGATGAACAATATAAAAGCGTTGTGTACTATATACCTCTTGGTGTAGTTACCGGAAATAACCTTCTTTCAAATTACGGACCTGAGATTCCTGTGAAAATGTCTGTCATTGGAAACGTTGAATCAGATTTAAAGACCAAACTGACCAACGCTGGTATCAATAACATTTATTATGAATTAACCGTTGATTTTAATGTCAATATTCAAATTGTCATCCCCTCACTATCTGAGGAAACTAAGGTGAGTCAGGAAGTAAAGGTTGGAGATATACTGATTAATGGTGACGTACCTAGTTATTACAGCAACGGAAGCGGCTCAGTCCCTCCGGCCATTATGAAGGATAGCAAGGAGTAAAAAAACAGCTTAACCAGTAACAGGTTAGGCTGTTTCTTGTATGTTTAGGCATTTCCTAATCAGCAAGTGCAGGTTTTTCTTCAAATTCACTTCATAGGGCTCTACTATCTGTTCACCATTTTCCTCAAGGATTCGTATCATGGGACGGTCTCCTATTCCCTCATTTTGAGCAGTCACGACCCCTTTTCTCCCATCATTCAATTCAATAAATAGTCCATTTGGGTATATAGCAACCGCCCGGCGGAAAGCCTCAATGATCGTATTATCAAACTTCTTTCCTGCTCCCGCATAAAGAATTTCCAAGCCCTCATGCGGCATCATAGCCTTGCGGTAAACCCGGTTAGACGTAACGGCATCAAACACATCAGCCACGGCAATAATCTTACCGAAATAATGGATTTCATCCCCTTTGATACCACGGGGATAACCAGATCCATCTAATCTTTCGTGATGCTGATAAGCACAATTCGCAACTAGGAGTGATACAGTGTGTACATTTTTTATAAGTTGGAACCCATACTCGGCGTGCTTCTTGATTTGCTCAAACTCTTCTTCTGTTAACTTACCGGTTTTTCGTAAAGTATCCACAGGGACAAGTATTTTCCCGACATCATGCAAGATCGCTCCAAGCCCAAGAGCTTCTAGATTCTTTTTATTTATCTTCAATTCCATCCCAATTGCCAGTGTATATAAGGTCACATTAAAGGAATGAGTAAAAATATAATCATCATATGTATAAACATCAGCCAATAGAGTCAGTAACTCTTTATTCCTGTTCAACTCTTCCATGATGTTTCGAACTATTTGAGTGAACTTAACGTTGGCCTTCTCTATCGTAAACGAACCATCCAGCTTCATATTTTTTTTCAAGTCCAGAAAAGTGCTTTCTATCGTTAGAATAGCGTCTCGCCTTAATCCCCCAGCGATTGTAGGCGCAGGAATAATGTCATCCGTCCTTGAGTCTTGAATGTAGACAAAGGGAATATTAAGGAAAATCAGTCGATTAATCATGTTCTGCGTTAATGTTAGGCCCTCAGCCAATAGGATATTACCCCGCTCATTATAGATGCTTTTACCGAGCTTGGCTCCTGGGGTGAGAGACTCTGTAATAGATAGCCTCATAATTATACTCCGTTTCCCCATTCAAGATTTGTAAATCCACGTTCATATTCCTTTATAAGGATTATCGGACAATATCTAGAAAAATCAATCTGTTATTGTACATATTTACAAAAAAAATATTGATTTATCTAGGTGAATTAAAAACAAGGCTCCCTCTAGATAAAGGAAAGCCCTCCTGATTAAATCATTTTCATCAATGCCTTTTTTCCAATCATCCCTGGATGAATGCCCTTTTCCGCGGCCTCCCAGGTAACCGATTCAAGTGGTGCATCTAAAAGCTCTTCAATCGACTTAACACCGGTTGCCCTTCCTGCAAGGATTTTACGATTTTTCAATTTATCATTTAGTAGTCCGATATCTAGAGCACCGCACATTATATACCCTTTCTCGGACGCGACAGCAATCAAATTGGTTTTGGGCAGTTGGACAGAAATAGCTAGGAATGTATGATTTTCAAGTATTATTGGCATCATGTTAATCAATTGGTTTCGCCCCTTTCTTCCCCATACTTTATGAAAAAAAGGGAGAAACCGTGTTTATAGCCTATTCATTCGGATATACTTTTTTCAACTTCCATAATAGGATATCCCGTAAAAATTCCGGCAATAAGTAATCTTTTCGATTAGAGCGCTGGATACTTGGAAAGAAGTGCCCAAACGTGAACATATCCGGTATCGCAAGTTTATAGGACTTATGAGGCTGAAGCTTTTCCCCATTTATAAGAATCTCTTTTACTATTCCATTTGTAACTTCTTTAAATTCTATTTGATCATAATGCATGACTCCCATGATTTTCCCACGGAAACCGAACCCCTTTATCTGAATATGAGGCCACTCCTCATTTCTCGATTGCATTAAGATTTCCTTTAATTCATTACCGTTAACCTCAACGATGCATGGATTAATCGGGTGTGGACAGATTCGGTGAATATCCCCTTTTGTGACAGGTCCCTTTGGCAAACCATCAAGTAGAAGGCCTGCATTCAAAAAGGTACAATCTGCCTCACTCCACTCCCTTAAAGCCTCCCCAAGGATTTCAGTAAGCGGACTAACTTTAAACCATTCATTTTCCAAAGACTCGGGTAAGTTTACTGCGACTTGTTGAAGAGTCTCTCCTCCGGCCTGGTACATCTCTTCAATCCAAGATCGTTCATCCTCTAATTCTGGAAGATCGTTTGTATCATAGAGAATAGCCCTCTTTTTACAGACTTTCATTTCTTCATTGACGGACATTTCTACCTGTCCAATAAAAAAGCCATATTTCCCAGCACCACAAAGAAGCGTATTATTGACTAATTTGCCTTGATGAAGTATGTGATGGGTATGTGCACCAAGAATTACATCAATCTCGGGAAAGTCCTCTGCCATTCTTTCGTCATCATGAATGCCTAGGTGGGAAAGTATAATGATTGCATCTGCTTCACCTTTAATCTTATGTAGCTGTGTCTTTAATTCCGTAAATGGTTCGGTTAGTTCCCAACCCATTGCTGAATAAAACTTTTGAAAATAAGCAGTCAATCCTATCATGGCAATCTTTGTACCTTTTGCCGTCGTATGTATCCAATAAGGCAGCGCCCATTCCGGTCTTTCATTATTCTGGTTATAGATATTGGCTGCCAGCACTTGGAACTTTGCATTCTCATATAAGGAGTCTAACGCTTCATGCGGCAAAGTGATTCCTTCATTATTGCCGATTGTTACATATTGATAACCCGCTTCATTCAGCAGTTCAATATTTCCTTTCCCTAAAGTACCTTCTGTATATGGGTGCCAGCGATCAACATGATCTCCTATATCTAGTATGATCGCTTCTTCTCCCGTTTCTTGATGAAGTTGTCTTCTTTCTTTAAGAAACTTATCAATACGAGGCCAGTTTTCAAAATGACTATGAAGATCATTGGTGTGATATATATGAATGATTTCTGACATTTTTTCCTCCTCGTTATCCTGTAATACCTTGGTATATAAGACGTAGACCAATGATTATCAGCACAATTTTCAACATATTTTCGAGCGATGTACTTTTTAAGCGTGTATTAATAAATGCACCCAATTTTGCGCCAAACCAGGCTCCGGGAATAAGGGCAAAAGCATATGGCCAATTTACATTACCAAGCGAAATATGTGCAATCGAATTAGTAATGGAAGACAGAAACACCATGAACATCGACGTCGCTACAGCCATATGCGGCGGGAAGAAGAACATCAGTATCATTACTGGAACCATTAAGGAACCTCCGCCAATCCCAAATAAACCGGAACTGAATCCAACGACGAAAGCAATTAATATCGCTACCAGAGGGTAATATCCATAAGAAGATACTTGTCCATTTTTATTTTTATACGTTTTTACGACCTTCCCTGTTCCAGGTTTGAATACCATAGGCTTCAGGCGGCCTTTTACTAATAAAACCAAAGCCATTAATACCATGAAGATTCCAAAGTACAACGAAAAGGCTTCCACATCAAGTTTTTTATTAACATAGGCTCCAATTATTCCTCCAGGAGCACTGCCTATAAAGAAAATTAAGCCCGCCTTATAATCGACTACTTTATGCTTCATATAGGATAAAGTAGAAGATAACCCGGTAAAAATCATAATAACAGTTGAAACACCGACGGCGACTTGAGGTGTTAGTTCATCGATAATATCTGTCGATGTACCTAGAAACAAAAGGGAAGGTACTATGATTATGCCGCCACCCAGGCCAACGAGAGAGCCGATTGAGCCTGCTAATAACCCGATACCCACTAATACTAACCATACCATGAAGAAATCCGCCTTTATCTGTTTGTGGGCCTCGCGATCCCTTACTAGTTTGTCACATCAGCTAATTTATTAATTATATAATGACGCTTAAAACAAACCAAGCTGCTTAGGGGCTAGCCCTTCATATTCTATACCAAGCATCTCAATCATCTGCTTCGCATTATCTGCGGCATCTCCTCCTGAGTTATTATTGAAAAGGACATATATATCCTTACTCTGTTTTTCTAATTTCCTGATTTTCTCCACCCATTCGGTCAATTCCAGATGATTGTATCGGTATAAATAACGAACTTCCCGCCAATTATCCCCCGAAGAAGGTTTTTGCCAACCATGGATATTGCGGCCATGAAGGCGAACTAAGGTTTTATCTGGATGTATAGACTCGAGCACAATAGGAATGGACCCTTCTCCTGCCTGCGGCTCATCACATACAGTATGAATCCAACCTTCCTTTTGGACAAACTCCAGGGTTTGCTGATACATGTTGGGTCTGTACCAGCTTTGATTCCGGAACTCAATAGCTACTGGAGTATCCCCCATCTCTGCTTTGCACCACCGTAAATAGTTTACATTCTCCCGCTTACAATCAAACCATGGTGGAAATTGAAACAGCACCATTGCTAGCTTGCCGGCTTTTTGATAGGCTTCAAGAGAGTCACGGAAAGCTTTAAACATTTCTTTTTTATTTTCAAAAGGAATTTCTCCACGCTGATGCCCTGTCATCCCTTGATAGGCTTTTACAACAAATTGAAAAGGAACCGGTGTCTCGGATACCCACTTTTCACTGTTCCTCTTAGGCTGGACCGCATAAAACGAAGCGTCCACCTCCACAACAGGAAAATGAGCCCCATACTCTTTCAGCTTATCACGTTGGGACACCCCGTCACGATACAAACTATCATGATCCCCCCAACCAGTCACCCCAACATAAATCATCTGCACCACTCCTTTTAGGGGTCAGACCCCATTTCCCGAATTATATCCCAAAAGAAAAAGCCTGCCGGATCTACCTGGCAGGCTTTTTATATGAATCGGTTATTCTAAAATGCACTACAGGCAAGTTAGTCGGTTATTATCCGATTGAGCCTTCCATTTCGAACTTGATCAGACGGTTCATTTCAACCGCATATTCCATTGGAAGTTCTTTTGTAAATGGTTCGATGAAGCCCATAACGATCATTTCTGTTGCTTCTTGCTCGGAGATTCCGCGACTCATCAGGTAGAACAATTGCTCTTCTGATACTTTGGATACCTTCGCTTCATGTTCAAGAGAAATGTTGTCATTCAGGATTTCATTGTAAGGGATTGTATCAGATGTAGACTGATTATCCATGATTAATGTATCACACTCAATGTTAGAACGAGCTCCATCCGCTTTACGTCCAAAGTGAACGATACCACGGTAGGTTACTTTTCCGCCTTGTTTTGAAATTGATTTTGATACAATAGTTGAAGATGTATTTGGCGCAAGATGAATCATTTTTGCTCCAGCATCTTGGTGTTGGCCTTTTCCAGCAATAGCAATAGATAATGTCATACCACGAGCACCTTCACCTTTTAAGATGACAGCAGGATATTTCATTGTCAATTTAGAACCGATGTTTCCATCAATCCATTCCATTGTTGCATTTGCATCACAGACCGCACGTTTCGTAACCAGGTTAAACACGTTATTTGCCCAGTTTTGAATCGTTGTGTAACGGCAGTAAGCATCTTTTTTAATGACGATTTCAACAACCGCACTATGAAGAGAGTTAGTTGTATAAACAGGTGCTGTACAACCTTCTACATAGTGAACAGATGCTCCTTCATCCACAATGATTAGCGTACGTTCGAATTGACCCATGTTTTCAGAGTTGATTCGGAAATAAGCTTGAAGCGGAGTATCTACTTTAACACCTTTTGGTACATAGATGAAAGATCCGCCTGACCATACAGCTGAATTCAATGCCGAAAACTTATTATCAGTAGGCGGGATTGTTTTACCGAAATGCTCACGGAAGATATCTTCATTTTCACGAAGTGCAGAGTCCGTATCTTTAAACACGATACCCAAATCTTCTAATTCTACTTTCATGCTGTGGTAAACTACTTCGGATTCATATTGAGCAGAAACACCTGCTAAATATTTTTGTTCTGCCTCAGGAATTCCTAATTTATCAAAAGTTTGTTTGATTTCATCAGGGACTTCATCCCAAGATTTCTCTGATTTCTCTGATGGTTTAACATAGTATGTGATTTCATCAAAGTTCAAGCTTTGCATGTCGCCGCCCCATTGAGGCATTGGCATATTGTAAAAATGCTCCAATGATTTCAAACGGAAATCAAGCATCCATTGCGGTTCATTCTTCATTCGAGAAATTTCTTCCACGATTTCTTTTGTCAGACCACGCTTTGAACGGAAGATGGAAACATCTTTATCCGCAAAGCCATATTTATAATCGCCGATTTCAGGCATTTTCTTAGCCATAGCTCGTATTCCTCCATTTCAAATGGCTGAATCTACAACAGCTCATTTTAATTTATTTATTCCTTTAATCCCTTTTCCATGGCTTTCCAAGCTAGAGTTGCACACTTGATACGGGCAGGAAATTTAGAAACTCCTTGAAGGGCTTCAATATCCCCAAGGTCGATCTCATCATCATACTCTTTCCCCTGTATCATTAAGGAAAATGTCTGGGACATTGCTAGAGCAGTATCAACGTCTTTGCCCTTAATGGCTTGAGTCATCATAGAAGCTGAACTCATGGATATTGAACAACCATCACCATCGAATTTAACATCGCTGACTTTGCCATCTTCAATCTTCATCGTTAAACGAATCCGATCGCCGCAAGTTGGATTATTCATATCGATTGTCATGCTACCATCTTCTAGCATACCCTTATTACGTGGTTTCTTATAATGATCCATAATGACTTGACGGTAAAGTGTATCTAAGTTATCAAAAGACATTACTAAAATACTCCTTCGTTTTAACAAGCCCGGACACAAGCTTATCAATATCTTCTTCCGTGTTGTAGAGATAGAAACTTGCTCTTGCTGTCGATGATACGTCAAGCCATTTCATTAATGGCTGTGCGCAGTGATGACCGGCACGGACAGCAATTCCATCTGCATCAAGAACGGTAGCGACGTCATGTGGATGAACGTCATTAATATTAAAGGTTATTACACCCGCACGCTTTTCTGCATCTTTAGGACCGTAAATCGTCAGCCCTTCAACTGCAGACATTTTCTCCATTGCATAAGCTGCAAGTTTATGTTCATGCCGTTCAATATTATCCAAGCCGATTTCTTCTAAGAAATCAATTGCAGCCCCAAGGCCAACGGCGCCGGCAATGATTGGGGTACCGCCTTCGAATTTCCACGGGAGTTCTTTCCATGTAGACTCATACAAACCTACAAAATCAATCATCTCTCCGCCAAATTCAATCGGCTCCATTTTTTCAAGAAGTTCTTTTTTACCATATAATACGCCGATACCTGTTGGACCGACCATTTTATGACCTGAGAAGGCAAAGAAATCACAATCCAAATCACGAACATCCACTTTTAGATGCGGCGTGCTTTGTGCCCCATCCACAACCATGACAGCATGGTGTTCATGGGCAATTTTTGCGATTTCCTTCACAGGGTTGATAACACCAAGCACATTGGAAACCTGCATAATGGAAACGATTTTCGTTGCATCTGTAATTGTAGCTCTCACATCATCAAGGGAAATCGTTCCATCCTCTTGAAGCGGAATATATTTCAGTACAGCACCTTTTTCTTTAGCCAACTGCTGCCACGGAATAATATTACTGTGATGCTCCATGTAAGAGATAACAATTTCGTCGCCCTCTTTTACATTTGCTCCACCGTAACTTCTTGCTACAGTATTTAAAGAAGTTGTTGTTCCTCTTGTAAAAATGATTTCTTCTGTAGAAGAAGCATTAATGAATTTACGCACCTTTTCACGTGCACCTTCATACGCATCCGTAGCTTTTGTTCCAAGTGTATGCACCCCGCGGTGAACATTCGAGTTGTATCCGCGGTAATATTGCTCAATCGCTTCAATCACTGCAGCCGGTTTTTGAGAGGTTGCAGCACTATCTAAATAAACTAATGGCTGACCATTGACTTCTTGATCTAATATCGGAAAAAGCTTACGAATTTCGTATGGGTTCATTACTGTACTTTCCTTTCAATGACCGCTACTAATTGTTTTTTAACTCCTTCAATTGGAAGCTGGTTAACAACAGGGGCCAAGAATCCGTGAATGACAAGTCTTTCTGCTTCTTTTTTAGTAATACCACGACTCATTAAATAATAAAGTTGAAGCGGGTCAACACGTCCGACAGAAGCGGCATGCCCAGCCGTTACATCATCTTCATCAATTAAAAGGATTGGATTGGCGTCTCCGCGTGCTTTTTCACTTAACATCAGTACGCGTGACTCTTGTTCAGCATTGGCCTTTGTAGCACCATACTCAATTTTCCCAATTCCATTAAAAATGGAGGATGCGCCGTCTTTCATAACACCGTGCTTAAGGATATAGCCCTCAGAGCGTTTGCCAAAATGAATAATGGCTGTCGTAAAGTTTTGTTTTTGTTCCCCGCGGCCGACTACAACGGTTTTAGTATCACCGTGAGAGCCATCGCCCATTAGATATGTTGTGTTATCTGAAATCGTATTTCCATCGTTCATTAGGCCAAGTGCCCACTCAATACGAGCGTCACGTGCTGCAACTCCACGGCGGTTAACATATGTCGTAAAACCTTTCGAAAGGGTATCAACAGCTCCATATTCCACTTTGGCATTCGCATTTGCAAATACTTCAGTTACGATATTAGCAATACCTTCGTTAGACTCAACGCTTGAGAAGTAGTTCTCTACATATGTTACAGAGCTATTATCTTCTGCCACGATTAAAACGTGGTTGAAAAGTGTAGTTTCAGGGTTATCCAACAAAAATACTGCTTGAATTGGATCTTTGATCTCTACATTTTTTGGAACATAAAGGAATGCACCACCGTTAACTAATGCAGCATGTAATGCTGTTAAACGGTGCTCATCTATTTTAACTCCGTCCTTCATGAAATATTTTTGTACGAGCTCAGCATGGTCACGAGCCGCTGTAAAAATATCAGTGAAAATAACGCCTTGTTCTTTTATTTTTGCTGACAAATTAATATGTGCCGGCGTATTATTGCGTTGAATGTATAAGTTTTCATTTCCTTCAATGATGGATTTAATTTCTTCCGGAACCTCATCTAAAGAGGCAAAAGTTTCACTTTCAACTGTATGAGTCTTGAAAGAAGTAAAATTCCATTTATCGATTTTTGTTTTATCCGGCTTTGGCATTGGGAGCTTTTCTAATTCAGAAAACGCTTGAATTCGAAGCTCAGATAGCCAAGCTGGCTCATTATTTTTAGTTGAATAAGAGCTTATGTCCTCTTGTTCAAACGGTAATTTCGTTTCTGTAGTCATTGCAAATCCTCCTACTTACGCTTCTTCGCCAACAGTTTCGTCTTCAATGCCCAATTCTTGTTTGATCCAATCATAACCTTCTGCTTCTAAACGTGCAGCTAGTTCAGGCCCGCCTGATTTTACAACACGGCCTTGCATCATTACATGTACGTAATCAGGAGTGATGTAATTTAATAGACGTTGGTAGTGAGTGATGATTAAACATCCAAAGTCTTCTCCGCGCATTTCGTTGATTCCTTTTGAAACGACTTTAAGAGCATCGATATCTAGCCCAGAGTCAATTTCATCTAAAATAGCGATTTTTGGCTGAATCATCATTAATTGAAGAATTTCGTTACGTTTTTTCTCTCCGCCTGAGAATCCTTCATTTAAATAACGTTGCGCCATATCTTCATCCATTTCAAGGAATGCCATTTTTTCGTCCATTTTACGGATGAATTTCATCAATGAAATTTCATCGCCTTCTTCACGACGTGCATTGATAGAAGAACGTAAGAAGTCAGCATTTGTAACACCACTGATTTCGCTTGGATATTGCATAGCAAGGAAAAGACCAACACGAGCGCGCTCGTCAACTTCCATTTCCAATACGTCTTCACCATCGAATGTGATGCTGCCGCTTGTTACTTCATATTTAGGGTGACCCATAATTGCTGAAGATAAAGTGGATTTACCAGTTCCATTTGGTCCCATGATTGCATGGATTTCTCCGCCTTTTACTTCAAGGTTAACCCCTTTTAAAATCTCTTTACCCTCAATTGATACGTGAAGATCTTTAACCGTTAATGTAGAAGCTGACATAATAATACCTCCGTGAACTAATTCCTATTTTATTACCAGAAAGTAAAAACTACTTTCTTTACTATTTATTTTTCATAAAAGCATTCTCACTTTATTCTCATTCCAATTTTATAACAAATCCAATTTGGAATCAACTAATATAGATAGGGGTTTCCACTTCTTTCATGATGAAAACCTGTCCTATTGTTACAAACCCTACTGTTATAGGCTATTTACAGCAAATAGAGCCTTATTTTAGCTTTTCTTATTTAAAACTTATTATTCAACAAACCTTCGTTCTTATTAATATATGTCTAAAAAATCTTAATTGGAAGGTACGTATTACCTTTGTTAAAGAAAAAAAGGTCTGCTAGGTGCTATGTAAGTTAATCTAATAAGGAAACCCTTATTTTCTAGACCACTTATCATTTTACCTCTACAGACCGATCTTTTAAAGACTCTTTTATATGCTTAACCGTGAATTTTACGTTGTAGGTCAATGACCATTTTGTTGCACTTTTCATGTTCCTTATCTCGTTCTTTCTCAACCTCGATACGGAGGTCTAAATTTCTGCTGTACTCATTATAGCCAATCCCATGTGATAACTGCATCGCTTTTTCCATTTCGCTTGTTACATTTAAATCTAAAGTATTGATAGTGAACCATCCTTTCAAATTTGTGAATCACTTTATTACTCTATTAACTCTATACCCTGTGTTTTCATCTTTAAACATAAAAAAACGACCTGAAGATTTCCAGGTCGTTCCTTACCATAAATTATTTAGTTGGTACGACTGCACCTTTGTATTCCTTTAGAATAAAATCTTGAATTTCTTTAGAATGTAATACTTCTACTAGCGTTTTGATTTCTTCTTTATTTTCATCACCTTTGTTAACAGCAATAACGTTCACATATGGTGATTCAGAGTCTTCAATAGCAATTGAATCTTTAAGCGGATTCAATCCAGCGTCAATCGCATAGTTAGAGTTGATTAGAACGGCATCCCCTTCGCCACTCTCATAAATTTTCGGAAGTAAAGCTGCTTCATAATTCGCATCAAATTTAAGTTTTTTCTTATTTTCAACAATGTCTTTTGTTGTAGCTGTCGTTTTATCGATGCCTTCTTTTAATGTAATCAGGCCATTTTTTTCTAATAGAGATAACGCACGTCCGTGGTCAGCAACAGAGCTGCTCATAATAATTGTTGCGCCTTCCGGAAGTTTATCAATGCTTTTATATTTTTGTGAATATAGAGCAATCGGCTCGATATGAATTCCACCAGCATTAACGAAGTCATATCCATTTTCTTTAATTTGCCCCTCTAAATATGGAATGTGTTGAAAGTAGTTAGCATCCAATTCTTTATCGTTTAAAGCCTTATTCGGTAAAACATAATCTTGGAACCGTTTAATTTCCAACTCAATTCCTTTTTCTTCAAGAAGAGGTTTAGCTTTTTCAAGAATCTCAGCATGCGGAACATTGGATGCACCTACAACTAATTTTTTCGTTTCCTTTTCTGTATCGCTGCCGCTGTTGTCCTTATCGGTTCCACAAGCAGCAAGAGCAATCGATAAAACAAGTAATAATGCAAATCCTAAAAACTTTTTCATCCTATTCATCTCCCTTTATCTTTTGTCTAATTTAGATGTAATCACATCTCCAATAATTTGAATAATGAAGACGATAATTAGTATAACAATCGTCGCTACAAGTGTAACGTCATTGTGAGTCCTTTGATAGCCGTCTAGATAGGCCAGATTACCAAGCCCGCCTGCACCGATAACCCCTGCCATTGCGGTATATCCAACCAATGCAATCGATGTTACCGTAATCCCTGAAATTAATGCTGGCATCGATTCTGGAAGAAGTACCTTCCAAATGATCGTGCTCGTTTTCGCTCCCATTGATTTAGCCGCTTCAATTACACCTTTATCGATTTCACGGAGGCCGATTTCAACCATACGTGCATAAAATGGTGCCGCCCCGATAATAAGGGCTGGTAAAGCAGCATCCTCACCGATCATAGAACCGACAAGCAATTTTGTGAAAGGTATGAGCAACACAATTAAAATAAGGAATGGAATGGAACGGAAAATATTAACGATAGCACTCATGGTCGTGTTAATTACCCGATTTTCCCACAAGTTACCTTTCCCTGTTAAAAACAGGACTAGCCCTAATAGTATGCCTATAAAAAAGGTTGCTAGTACTGAGATACTAGTCATATAAAGTGTTTCTTTTGTTGCTTCAATAATGTCTTCCCAATATACATTCGGTAATAATTCTTCAAGCATGAGTAATCACCTCCACGCCTACATGCTGTGCTTTAATGAATTCGATTGCGCGGAGCATTTCATCCTCATTGCCATCAAGGTGGATAAATAACGTTCCATATGAACCACTTCTAGTTTGAGATATTTTTCCTTGAACGATATTGACATCCAACTCAAAGTTACGTACCAGCCTAGTAATTAACGGACTCTCTGCATGATCTCCTACGAACGTCAATTGAATTACTTTTCCTGCTGGATAGCGTTCCAGCAAGTGTTCCATTGTTTCTTTTGTTTCTTCAGGCTCTGTTACCTGTTGAACGAAACGCTTCGTCATTTGTTCTTTCGGATTCTTGAAGACTTCCAGGACAGGTCCTTGTTCAACGACTTGACCACTTTCCATTACTGCAACGCGGTGACAAATTTTACGGATGACGTGCATTTCATGTGTAATCAAAACAATCGTTAGACCAAGACGCTTATTGATGTCCACAAGCAATTCAAGTATTGAATCGGTTGTCTGCGGGTCTAAAGCAGACGTCGCTTCATCGCACAGTAGCACTTTAGGATTGTTAGCAAGAGCCCTAGCAATCCCGACCCTTTGTTTTTGCCCTCCGCTTAATTGCGAAGGATATGCCTTTTCTCTTCCTTCAAGCCCAACTAACTTAATTAATTCATTCACACGCTTGATACGCTCATTTTTCGAAACCCCTGCAATTTCTAGAGGAAACGATATATTCTCCTGAACGGTTCTAGACCATAATAAATTAAAATGTTGAAAGATCATGCTGATTTCTTGTCGAGCTTTACGTAGCTTAGCACCTTTGATTTTGGAAATTTCTTTATCAGCCACCACAACGGATCCTTCTGTTGGTGTTTCCAATCCATTAAGCATCCTGATCAAAGTACTTTTCCCTGCTCCGCTGTAGCCAATAATACCGAAAATCTCGCCTTTATTTATTTCAACATTAACATTATTTACAGCCTTAATCGTGTCACTGCTTCCTTTTCCTGTTCGGAATAGCTTACTAACTTTTGTCAATGTAATCATTAATACTCACCTCTTTTATCCAATAAAACCTATGAACTTAGTTGATTTATCTTCATTATCAGCCTGTAAATATGATTTAAAACCGTTTTTCAATATTGCTATACATGTAAAGGTTTTCCCAAACTAAATAGAAAAAACCTTTCTGCATGAGCAGAAAGGCAGGTGAAAAAGCAGGCCTTTCTCTCATCTTCCAAAGCGATTAAACTTTGTGTGAATTGGCACCTTTCCAAGGAAATTTCCTTGTCGGTTGCCGGGTTTCATCGGGCACATCCCTCCACCTCTCTTGATAAGAGCTAATATATAGAATATTTGTACATCATTAAGTTCTTTAGTATGGAGAAATTTTATCATAGATAAAAAAGGAGCGCAATGTATAATATTTCTAGGAAAGAATGAACAGGTCTTTTTTATTAAACAGTTTTAGAAGTTAAGGAGACAATATTCGTCGCTTTTTCAATTGCCTGCTCTAAATCTTCTATTAAATCCTCTATGTTTTCAATACCAATCGATATGCGCACTTGATCAGCACTTACACCCGCTTTTGCTAAACCTACATCATTTAATTGTTGATGGGTCGTACTAGCAGGGTGGATAATTAAACTTTTAGCATCCCCTACGTTGGCTACATGCGACCATAACTCTACCGAATTGATAAGTTTTGCTCCAGCTTCGCGTCCACCTTGAATTCCAAAAGTCACAACAGATCCTGCTCCCTTAGGCAAATATTTATCCGCCAGCGCTTTATCAGGGTGACTTCCATTACTAGGGTGCGAAACCCAGTTCACAGCAGGATGATTTTCCAAATATTGAATAACAGACTTAGTATTCGAAAGATGCTCTTTCATTCTCACATGCAACGTTTCTAGCCCCAGCGTAAACTGGAACGCGCTTTGAGCACTTAACGTCGGCCCTAAATCACGAAGTAATTGCACACGAGCTTTTGTGATAAAGGCAGCAGGGCCGACTGCTTCAGAGTATACAATCCCATCGTAGCTTGGATCCGGTTCCGTAAAGCCAGGGTAGTTTGGTGAGTTCCAGTCGAATTTGCCCCCATCCACGATGATGCCTCCTAAGGTGGTTCCATTTCCCAAGAGCCATTTTGTAGCAGAGTGGATGACAATATCCGCTCCAAAATCAATTGGCCGGCAAAGGTATGGGGTAGCAAAGGTATTATCGATAATGAGTGGTATGCCCGCATTGTGAGCAATGTCCGCTACAGCCTCAATATCAAGAATCCTTAGACTTGGATTTCCAATTGTTTCCGCAAATATAGCCTTCGTTCTAGGCGTGATGGCTTTTTTGAAATTTTCAGGGTCATCAGGAGAGACGAACTTCACTTTTATCCCATATTTAGGAAGAGTATTTTCAAAAAGATTATACGTACCGCCATATAATGTAGAAGCGGACACTATTTCATCTCCTGCACCAGCAATATTTAGGATTGACAGTGTAATGGCAGCCATCCCACTTGCGGTTGCCAGTCCGCCGATACCACCTTCCAACAAGGCCATTCTTTCTTCGAAAACACTGACCGTAGGATTATGAAGTCGTGTATAAATATAGCCATTTTCCTTTAAGCCAAATAAATTTGCTGCATGGTCAGTATCTTTGAACAAGTATGCATTGCTTTGATAAATAGGCACTGCACGTGCACCCGTTTCATCTACTTGCAGACCCCCGTGAACACTCAATGTTTCGAAACGCAACTTTTTCTCTGCCATAAGATTTCTCCCCTTTTTCTATGGATTTAGTTGGATTTAAGAATCAGGCCTTCCTCTTTTAACAAGCAAAAAAACCACTTCATAAGAAGAGGCTTATATACTCTCCTCATCTTCCAGAGCCAATACTCTGTTGGAATTAGCACCGTATATAAATTTATACCGGTTGCCGGGCTTCGTCGGGCCAATCCCTCCGCCACTCTTGATAAGAACTATTAAATTTAGCAGTTACTTTCTTAATTCAAAATATAGCACTTTAGAATTATCCAGTCAATCAATTATTTGAATATTCTTATTTCAATTCCCCATCAACTATATCGTTTATTCACTACTTTTCTACAGCTAAAAAGCCAACCCATATTGGATTGGCTTTTTAGCTTATTTCCTTAAGCACTCCGTACAAATAAGGAACAGACTGAAAGGCATAAATTTTTTTCCGCAGCTGCCCTTCTTTAAATAGTAATAAACAAGGTACACTCTCAATTTCATATGATTCGGCGATTGTTTGGACATAGTTCATATTCATCTTTCCTGCCTTCAAGTCTGGAAAAAGCTCCAATGATATCGTAAGCATCCTAGAAGCCACCTGACAGGTCCCACACAAAGGTGTATATAAATATAAGCAAAAGGTTTCCCCTTCTTCAACAGCAAGCCTACAATCTTCTTCTTTCAATTCTTGCATCAATTAGTCGTTCACCCTTTGACTTAAAAATTTCATTTTCACATTCATATTGGCAGATAGGAGCACTGTAGCGATATGATGTTCGGGGGCACTTTCCACTTCTTTGTACATTTTATTGATATACAAGTGGCTTGCTTCTGGCATTTCCCTTCGGAATTGCTTCCGTAGCTTTTCTCCTGAATCATCTGCGTCAAAAAGGAGATAAACATCACGGTCCATCATTTCATCTACTAACTCATCCAGCTTAGTTAATGAAATGGTCCCATTTGTACATCTTATTTCCACATCTTCATTCAAAACGGAGGCAACTTTTCTTCTATCGGAACTGCCTTCTACAATGATAACTTTATCAAATTCGCCCCACTCCATGTCATCACTCCATCTCACGAATTGTGTGCATGCTGCCTTTTTATAAAGTGAAAAAGAGAGCAGGCCTATTTAGACCCTCTCTCCTTCATTTTAACCGTTTATCAGGCTATCATATTCTTCAGCGCTCATCAGGTTTTCAACGTCACTGATATTTGATGGTTCAATCACGATCATCCATGCTTTTTCAAAAGGAGATTCATTTACGAATTCAGGATTGTCATTCAACTCTTCATTTACTTCAACAACTTTACCACTGATAGGAGCATACAGCTCAGATACAGTTTTAACAGATTCAACACTGCCAAATGGCTCGTTCGATTTCAATTCAGCGCCAATCTCTGGAAGCTCAACAAAAACGATGTCCCCAAGTTCGGACTGAGCAAATGCTGTAATTCCGATGCGTACTGTTCCATCTTCTGTTTTGACCCATTCATGTTCCTTTGTGTAACGAAGTTCTTTTGGTGTTGTCATCATTAATTCCCTCCATAGTACATCTTATTTTATCTATTACATTATAAGGTAGATTTTTTTAAAAGTAAGGAATTAACCAAATATTTCGTATTATTTTAGTTCCAAGTCTGTTCGAATTGTTCTTCTTTGAAACCAACTGTCACTTTTGTGCCGTCCGTAACAATCGGCCTTTTAAGAAGCATACCATCAGTAGACAATATATCTAGCATTTCTGCTTCAGAAGCTTCTTTCAGTTTGTCCTTTAAACCCAGCTCCCGGTATTTTTGCCCACTAGTATTAAAAAACTTCTTCAGCTCTAATCCGCTGGTATTATATAGTTGTTCGATTTCTGTTCGAGAAGGCGGATTTTCTACTATATGAATCGCTTCATATTGCAGTTCATGACTATCCAGCCACTTCTTCGCATTACGGCATGTGCCGCATTTTGGGTACCAATATAATGTTAAGCCCATTGTTTCACCACCTATCAATAGAATACCCGTTTTTTCTGTGCAATACAACGAATTCTCCTTGTCTTTCCATCGTGAAAATTTCACACGTAATAAAGGGAATACCCGATTACGGGAATTCCCTTTATTACGTGTGAAATTTGATTATAGTGCGTATTTTTCAGTTTCGATTACCTTAACAGAAGCTTCGCGTTTTTTCGCAATGACATTGATTGGGTTGTGTCTAGTCAACTTGCGAAGTGAAGAAAGCATAATGCGAAGAGTATCGCCTGTTTCAACGGCAATTAACGTTTCTTTTGCATGCTGTTCTATTTCATTGAACGCTTCTTGAACGAAAATTTCAGTGTACAATACCTTTTGTTTATTCTTTTCTAAACCTGTAGTCGCAATTGCTTTTTCTGTACGTAAAACCACAGATTCAGCAGCGTATGCAAGGGATGCGATATCAGCAATGTTAGATAAGATTTCTTGTTCTTGATCAAGTTTCTTGCCGTATTTCTGTGCTGCAAGACCTGCTGCCAAAATACCGATTTTCTTAGCATTTCTAACCAGCATTTTTTCTTGTGCCAATGGCTCATCGCTAGGCTCTTCAGGCATCATCATCATTAATTCCTCTTGCAGTCCCTGTGCTTTTTGTAGAAGAGGAAGTTCTCCTTTAAGTGCTTTTTTCAGGAATGTTCCCGGAACAAGCAAACGGTTGATTTCATTTGTGCCTTCGAAAATCCGGTTAATACGAGAGTCACGGTACGCTTTTTCAATTTCATATTCCTGCATGAAACCATAACCACCATGAAGCTGTACGCCTTCATCTGTTACGTAATCCAATACTTCAGAAGCGAAGAATTTATTCAAAGAACACTCAATTGCATATTCAGCGATCGCTGCTGCCATTGATTTTCCATCTTTCACTTGCTCATCAGTCAGCTTGCTTTGTCTTTGATCATAAAGACCGACGGTACGGTATACAGAGCTTTCTGCTGCATAAATTTTAGAAGCCATCGTTGCAAGTTTTTCTTTCGTCAGGTTAAAGTCAGAAATTTTCGTTTTGAACTGCTGACGTTGATTTGTATAAGCAGCAGTAATTTCAAGAGCGCGTTTAGATCCGCCGACTGCGCCAACACCCAATTTATATCGGCCAATATTCAAGATATTGAAAGCAATAACATGCCCTTTTCCAGCTACGCCAAGAAGGTTTTCAACTGGAACATGTACGTCTTCCAGGATTAAAGTACGTGTAGATGAGCTTTTTATACCCATTTTCTTTTCTTCAGCGCCCGTAGATACACCTTGATATTCACGCTCTACAATAAAGGCAGAGAATTGTTCGCCGTCGATTTTAGCATATACACAGAACACATCCGCAAAACCTGCATTGGTAATCCATTGTTTTTCACCGTTTAAAACGTAGTGAGTACCTTCTGCATTTAATTTCGCTGTCGTTTTTGCACCCAATGCATCAGATCCTGAGCTAGGTTCAGTTAAAGCATAAGCAGCAATTTTTTCGCCCGTTGCTAGCAATGGAAGGTATTTTTTCTTTTGTTCTTCATTTCCAAATAATACGATTGGCAAAGATCCAATCCCTACGTGTGCACCGTGAGTGATTCCGAACCCACCTGCAAGCGCCATTTTTTCTGTAATTATTGCCGAGCTAATTTTATCAAGACCAAGCCCGTTATATTCTTCAGGAACGTCAGCACCAAGTAAACCGATATCCCCTGCATGCTTCAGTAATTTTACAGAACGGTCGAATTCATGATTCTCTAAATGCTCAACTTGCGGAAGAACTTCATTCACTACGAAATCTTCAGAAGTTTTGGCAATCATTTTATGCTCATCAGAATAATCTTCTGGTGTAAACACTTGATTATACGTAATATCTTCTACTAAAAAGGCGCCGCCTTTTATGAGGTTATCTGTTGTTTGTTTGGACATGTTATTTCCTCCTAAATGATTAATGATGATTAATTATCTTAAGCCCGCCGGAATTGTTGATAAACTTTCGATCGAGATGGAATTACGCTAATAATTCAAATACTCCAGCAGCACCCATACCGCCACCGATACACATTGTAACGACTCCGAATTGTTGGTTTCTGCGCTTCATTTCATGAAGTAGGCTTAATGTTAATTTAGTACCGGAACATCCTAGTGGATGGCCTAGGGCAATAGCTCCACCATTGACATTGACAATCTCTTCATTCAATCCCAGCTCACGAATGATTTGAATGGATTGAGAAGCAAAGGCTTCATTCAATTCAAATAAACCAATATCAGAAAGCTCAAGACCTGCTAGTTTCAAAGCTTTTGGAATCGCAGCGATCGGACCAATTCCCATAATTTCCGGTGGTACCCCTGCTACGGCAAAGGAACGGAACTTACCAAGTGGCTTCATCCCTATTGAAGAAGCTTTTTCTCCATCCATGACCATAACTGCAGCAGCTCCATCACTCGTTTGTGATGAATTTCCTGCTGTAACGGATCCTGTCACAGAGAATGCTGGTCTTAATTTCTTAAGCACTTCAAATGTTGTGCCTTCACGAACGCCTTCATCTTGTGCAAACTGGAATGACTTTTCCTGTAATTTAAGATCCGGACCTACTGAGCGAATGGTTACATCAACCGGAACGATTTCATCTGAAAACTTTCCTTCAGCAATGGCCTTAGCAGCCCTTTGATGACTGCGCACAGCAAATGCATCCTGTTCTTCACGCGAAATACCGTATTTTTTTGCAACGGCTTCAGCTGTGTGACCCATCCCCATATAGTATTCTGGTGCTGTTTCCGCAAGTTGTGCGTTCGGACGGGTTACATGTCCCATCATTGGCAAAAGACTCATGGACTCTGCTCCACCTGCAATGACCGTATCACTTTGGCCGAGCATGATTCTTTCCGCTCCATAAGCAATACTTTGTAATCCGCTTGAACAGTAACGATTAATTGTTATAGCTGGTACTGTGTAAGACAATCCTGCTAACGCACCAATATTTCTCGCCATATTCAGCCCTTGCTCCGCCTCAGGCATTGCGCAACCGATAATTAAATCATCAATAGAACCTTCATAATTTCCAGCACGCTTTAACGTTTCTTTTACAACAAGAGCCCCTAAATCATCTGGTCGAACGTTAGCAAGAGAACCCTTTTTTGCTCTTCCTACCGGAGTCCTTGCTCCAGCTACTATTACCGCTTCTTTCATGAGGATCCCCCTTACTTCATTTTTAAGCTATCAATCTATTAACCTTCATTTGCAATCTAACCGTATTTTCACTTATCCATTAGTTTCGAAGTGGTTTCCCTTTTGCAAGCATATGCTGCATTCTTTGCTGAGATTTCGGAGTAGAAATTAGTTTTAGGAAAGCTTGTTTCTCTAGGTTCAAGATATACTGCTCATCTACTTCTGTACCGTATGGAAGTTTTCCTCCGGCCAGGACGTATGCAAGCTCTTTAGCTATGACAAGGTCATGATCAGATAGGAAGCCGGAAAGGCGCATGGATTCTGCCCCTAAAAGAAGTGTGGCATAACCTGTTTCACCGACCACAGGAATTTTTGTACGAACTGGAGCTGTATACCCTTGGTTATACATGGAGATGACTGCCTGCTTCGCATCATATAATTGATGATCTGCGTTCACACTTATTCCATCAGAAGAATTAAGGAAGTTATTCCCGCGTGCTTCTTCAGCAGAAGTCGAAACTTTTGCCATCGCGACTGTTTCAAATACTTGATTAGCCACTTTCTGCAAATCAAAGGCGACGCCCTTTGGCATATTCTTCAGCGTTTTTACATAAAGTTCTTTTGTTCCGCCACCGCCTGGAATCAATCCAACACCAGCTTCTACAAGACCCATATATGTTTCTGTCGTTGCTTGGATACGTGCAGCAGGAAGAGATACTTCCGCACCGCCGCCAAGTGTCATATTAAATGGCGCTACAACAACAGGTACAGCACTGTACTTAATCTTAAGCATTGCCTTTTGGAATTGGCTGATAACCATATCCAATTCCAAAATATTGTCATCTTGTGCTTCCATCAACATCATGGCAATATTAGCACCTACACAGAAGTTTTTGCCTTGGTTTCCGATCACCAGACCTTTATAATTAGCTTCTGCTTCATCGACTGCGGCATTGATCATTTGCATGATATCAAGACCTATTGCATTATTTGGTGAAGTGAATTCAAGAAGAGCCACTCCATCACCAATATCAATCAGACTTGCACCGCTGTTTTTCTTGATTACGCCTTTTTGCTTCTTGATTGCTTTAAGGTTAATCACCTTAGGGTTTTCAAGAAGTTCTTTATATTCTCCATTATCATAGTAGAAAACTATGCCATTTTCTTCTTTGTAAAAAGAAGTGATACCTTTTTCCAGCATATCCTTCACCCATTGAGGAACAGTAACTCCTTCTTGTTCTAAACGTGCTACTGATTTTTCAACACCAATCGCATCCCACGTTTCGAAAGGTCCCATAGACCAGCCGAAGCCCCATTTCATTGCTTGATCGATTGCCACAATATCATCGGCAATATTCCCAAGCAGTTGTGCAGAATACACAAGAGCTGGATTTAACACATTCCAAAGTAATTCACCAGCACGGTCATCGCTATAAACAAGCGCTTTCATTTTGTTGGCTAGACCCTTGGCCTGTTTAGCCATTTCAATAGAAGGAGTCTTTAATTTTTTACGGGCTTCATATTCAAGAGTTTCAGGATTCAGCTCAAAGATCTCCTTACCCTTTTTCACAAAAAATCCTTGTCCGGACTTGCTTCCAAGCCAGCCGTTTTCAAGCATCCTATTCATGAAACCCGGTATTTGGAAAACTGCTTTTTCTTCCCCTTCCACCTGGTCATATACATTTTTAGCAACATGTGCAAAAGTATCCAATCCAACTACATCAAGCGTCCGGAATGTCGCGCTTGTCGCTCTTCCGATTAATGGACCAGTTACCGAGTCCACTTCACCAACGCTGTATCCGCCTTTTTGCATTTCACGAAGGGTAACTAGCAAACCATAAGTACCGATGCGGTTTGCAATAAAGTTTGGTGTATCCTTTGCTTCGACAACACCTTTACCCAGTACATCTTCGCCGAATTGTTTCATGTACTCGAGCACTTCTGGAGATGTTTCTTTAGTGGGAATGATTTCTAACAATTTAAGATAGCGCGGCGGATTGAAAAAGTGAGTTCCTAAGAAGTGCTTTTGGAAATCCTCTGAGCGGCCCTCTGCCATAGCTTCAATTGAAATTCCAGATGTATTGGAAGAAATGATGCTTCCAGGTTTACGATGTTGATCAACCTGGGCAAATACACTTTGCTTCACTTCAAGTCTCTCAACGACTACTTCAATAACCCAATCGACGTCTTTTAAACGACTTATATCATCTTCCAGGTTCCCGGCTTCAATTAACGCAAGATTTCCTTTAGCTGAAAGCGGAGCTGGTTTTTGCTTTAAAAGTTTAGTAATCGCAGTTTGGCTGATGCGGTTACGTACTTGTTTATTTTCTAATGTAAGACCTTTTTTCTTTTCATCCTCTGTGAGTTCACGAGGTACAATGTCCAATAATAAAGTCGGAATGCCGATGTTAGCAAGGTGTGCAGCAATCCCTGATCCCATAACTCCTGACCCTAGAACAGCAGCCTTTCGTATTTGTCGAACCAAGTTTATATCCCCCTTACACAATATATTGAATGAATGCTCATTCATTTTTATTTCAAAAAAATTTTGAATATTTTTTCTTATTACTAATATAGAATATAATTGGAAATTCCGCAATGATAAAACTGGAAAAAAATAAATTTTTTTATCATATTACCTTTGATTAATTCTCCTCCTTTTAGTAGACAATAACGACCAGGAGGTGACTTATACAATGAAGCGTAAAAATAATCCTTCTAATAGAGCTGTGAGTGCCGCAAGCGTTAAAGGCAATGCCGGCCCTGGTCGTGAGCGTCAGCAAGGGATAAATAAAGTAAACAGCCAGAACAATCAGTACAAAAAATAAAGTCGTTATTAGAGCAGCCGTCCCTTATCCGGGCCGGCTCTCGATTTAGCTATTTTTTAAATAGTCCCTTTAAAACGAAAGCAATATTGGCCGGCCTCTCTGCAAGGCGGCGCATGAAATATCCGTACCAATCCGTACCATATGGAACATACACTCTTACCTTATATCCTTCTTTTACGAGTTCAAGCTGCTTTTCATTACGTATGCCGAATAACATTTGAAATTCAAATTGATCAAGAGAGATCCCTTGCTCTTTGACTAAGCTCTTCGTATAATCAATAATTTTATCGTCATGGGTGGCAACAGCTGTGTAATTTCCATTCAGCAGATGCTTCTTAATGATCTTTTTAAAATTACCATCGACATCAATTTTCTCTGGAAAAGCTATTTCCCGAGGCTCTTTGTAAGCTCCTTTAACAAGTCGTAGATTCGGGTTGTATGCATTCAACTCCTCAATGTCTTTCTCTGTCCGATAAAGATAAGCTTGTATGACCGTCCCCAGTTCATTATATTCAGCCTTTAAGTTTTTGAATACATCCAAAGTTGGCTGACAGCGCGGAAAATCTTCCATATCAAGTGTTACGAACACCCTATGGGTTTTGGCTTCTTCTAATATTCTTCTCATATTATTCATTACGACTTGTTCTGATATATCCATGCCCATCGACGTCAATTTCAAAGATAACTGTGAATCCAGATTTTTTCTGGAAATCATTCGAATGGCCTTTATACACTGATCTGCCATCTCATTTGCTTCTTGTTCATTATCAATGAATTCACCTAAATAATCGATGGTTACAGACAGCCCTTTTCGGTTTAAATCTGCGATAGCTGCAGCTGCCATATCCAACGATTCTCCAGCCACAAAGCGGGATGCCCCAAACCGCAATCCATATTTTTTCGCTGCCTTTGTCATATTTTTGTTCTTTGATAGAAAAAGAAATAGATTTCTTAATATTTGTTCCATCTGCATTCCCTCCGTATCTTTTCTTCGGAAAATAGATGTATTTCATAAGAATATTTTACCATTTAATTCAAATTCCAGATATCCAAACATCAAGAATAAAAAAATTGTTAATGGGAAAATTAAAGTCGTTTAGATAACACTTAAGGAGGTAGACTGATGGAACAACAAAATTCATTTAACAGCCAACAACAGTCCACCGGCTTCATGAAACAACCGCCGGAAATGGTTTCTGTAAAAGACAGTTTATACTTATCTGATATGCTTGCATGGAACCTGATTGCGATTAAAAAGGCACATTTTTTTGCGGCTCAATGTAAAGATCCACAAATTATTGATGCGTTAAACCGCTGTGGACTAATGCATCAGCGCCATTACGATACCATTCTGAATCATTTAAATCCAAACCAATATCAGAGTCAACAACAATTCCAGTAAGGAGGGTTCTTGATGCCCAACCAAAACAAAGTCCAAAATCCAGAGTCTCCTGTGGCAAAGACACCACAAATGAATGATCGGGATTTTATTAATGATATGCTTGCAACGGAGAAGTACTTCTGTAACTCTTTATCTGTTGCCCTACATGAAATGAGTAACCATGCGTTATTCCAAGACATTTTCTCAGTTTCGAAAGAAAATCAGGAGATGCAACGTGAGCTTTATAACCTTATGTTCGAAAAAGGCTGGTATAGTTTAGAAAAGGCTCAATCCAATAGCTTAAGCCAAACCTATCAACAGTTTTCGGGCTATAAAAACCAATTCCCATATGGATCAAACATTCAATAAGGACATATATATGAGCTGAGATGCACTATAATTCAGTTCCTTTTGTTTGTTTTCTCAATAGCTGTGGCAACAACCTCATTTAAAAGAGCCGGCCCACAGCGAAGCGTGGACCGGCTCTATATATTTAGATATCCGTTGAAAACATATACTTTTTATAGTGATACCTGATGCTGAATATTAGGCCCATGGCCATCATATTCCCCATTAGCGAGCTTCCTCCATAACTGATAAATGGAAGTGGAATCCCCGTAATCGGTAAAAGGCCTACCGTCATTCCGATGTTCTGAAAAACATGAAACGTTAACATGCTGATAACACCAACACAAATATATGTATAGAAGTTATTTCTCGTTTCCATTCCCGTTTTTGTTATATGGTAGATCAAAAGGAAGAACAAGGAGATGATGATACTTGATCCGATAAAACCAAATTCTTCTCCGATTATACTGAAGATGAAATCCGAATGACTCTCAGGTAAATACACTTCTCTCGACCCAATTCCCTTTCCTGTGGTCTGACCAGAGCCTATAGCTAACAGAGACTTGGTCAAGTGATAACCTTCAGCGCTCGCATAATTATAAGGATCCAGCCAGGAATAGATGCGGCCGAATTGATAGGATTTTACTCCCAAGTATTTTTCCAGAAGTTCTGGCTTCCAAAGTACAAAATATAGAATCGTAGAAGCGACAACAATTCCTCCTGAGACTATCGGAAGCAATATTTTCCATGAAACCCCTGAAATAAAAACCATTCCAAGCATAATCGACAGTATGACAAGCGCGGTTCCTAAATCCGGCTGTTGCATGATTAACAAAAGCGGAGCACCCGTCACAAGACCGATTTTAACAAGCAACCATAGATCCGTTTGAATCGTTTTCAGCGTGCTTTTGAGATGATGGTTTGATATAACATTTGCTAAAGCCAGGATCAGGAAAACCTTCATGAATTCCGATGGCTGAATCGAACCGACTCCCGGAATTTTGAACCAGCTTCTTGCACCATTTAATTTAGGTACGATGCTTTCCGGCATAAGGATCAGCAACAAAAGCAAAAACAATCCGAATCCATAGGCATACCAAGAAATTTTTTTCAACTGATCTGAATCTAGAGTAATAAACCCTAATACGATTCCAATTCCTACTATATACCAAAAAATTTGTTTAATTAAGAAGTTTTCAGCGTACTGTCCAGTCGTTTGGGCACTATAGATTGCTAAGCAACTTCCAACGCATAACAACAGCAATATTGTGACCAAAGAAAAATCTATTCGTGATGAAAATTTATTTTGTTCTTCCATACTTAACTCTCCCTTAAAAAGGCTCCTGCGATACATCTTTTAATACACTTATTCATTATACTTTAAACAAATAAAATCACAACTATATCGCAGAATAGATTACAGGCTGCATGGAGTTATAAGCATGCAGCCTGTTAGTTGGAGATACTAAGAATGTGATTCCATTGCGCTTCTGCGTTTCAAAAATCTACTGACTAATCCATGGCTTGGAGAAAAAAGAAATGCCAATCCGAATAACAGAGCGGCTGCACCTACCATGCATCCCGATATCGAGGCATCTAAAACGGTAGCTGAAAAGTAACCGATAATAGAACTGAGTATTCCAACCCCGATACTGACCAAAATCATCCGACTTAAACGGTCTGACAGCAAATAGGCTGTTGCCGCTGGTATAATGAGCATCCCGACTACCAAAATTGAACCTACACTATCAAAGGCGGCTACCGTCGTTAGCGAAATAAGGCTCATCAGTAAATAATGAAATAACAAAACCGGAATTCCCATCGCAGCCGCAAGTGATGGATCAAAGGAAACAAGCTTAAACTGTTTGAAGAAAAGAAAAATCAGAATAAGATTGAGAATAAAACAACTGCCAACAATCCAAACAGCTTTTGGTCCCGCCTCGAATCCGCTAATTGTCATCGTATTCCATGGAGTATAGGCAATTTCTCCATACAGGACATGCTCCAGGTCAAAATCGATTTGTTGCGTATACAAACTCACTAGTACAATCCCTGTTGCAAAAAGAGAGGTAAACACAATGCCGATTGCTGCGTCAGACTGAACGCCTGAAGATTGAAAAAGCTGGATTAAGAATACTGTAAGTAACCCTAGTGCCGCTGCCCCGATCAGCATTGGAACCGAGTCACGTGTCCCGGTTATTAAAAATGCCAATACGATTCCAGGTAAAACGGAATGACTGATTGCATCTCCAATCAATGTCATTTTTCTGACTATCAAAAAGCAACCTAATACACTGCAAGAACCCGCAACTAGTGCCCCGACTAAGATAATCCAAAAATCATTCATAATGGATGGCTCCCTTTCCTTTTATCCTGTTCGAGAGAATATTTCTTTTTCGTTGATAGCCTTCTCCATACAGTTGAAAGAACCCCACGTTTAGGAGCAAAAAGCATGGAAAAGAAAAACCATACCGTCGCGGACAAGACAATTAATGGACCTGTCGGCAAATTATTGACCGATGTACTGATTAACGTACCTGATACACCGCTCAGCATACCGAATATTCCAGACAGGATAACCATGATATGCAGCCGCTCTGTCCAGTACCTAGCAGAAACAGCCGGAGTAATGAGTAAAGATGCCATCAATACAACTCCTACTGCTTGAATACCGATGACCACGGCCGCCACGATCAGCATCATAATGAAATAGTCTAGAAAAACAACCGGTAAACCTATTCCCTTAGCAAATCCCGGGTCGAAGGACAGTAATTTAAATTCCTTAAAAAACACGGTACAAGTGAAGATGAGTATAAAGGAAACAGTCATCATCATATAGACATCCGACATGACCATTGATGCAGTCTGCCCAAATAGAAATGTATCCAATCCACTCTGGTTTCCATATTCACTCTGCTGGATTTGCGTAAGTAACACAATTCCAAAACCAAAAAATGAAGATAACACAATTCCGAGTGCAGCATCTTGCTTGATCTTACTGTACCTCGTAAGTACGCTGATTAGGAAAACTGCCACTAAACCAGCCAAGGCTGCTCCTATTAGAAAGAAGGAAGTAGATTTCACCCCAGTTAATATAAAAGCAACGCAAATTCCTGGCAATGCCGCATGTGCGAGCGTGTCACCAAGCAAAGACTGCTTTCTGAGGTAGGCAAAACTGCCGATGACTCCACTGCTTAATCCGAGGAACATCGTGCCAAGCAGAATCCACCGTGTATTCGGATCATTAATAATATCCAGTAAATTCATCATGTACACCTCATTTTAATAATAGACCGGACTGTGCATCTGATAATATCGCTAAGCGGCCCCCGTATGTTTCCTGTAAGTATTCGGGGATAAATACCTCTTTTGTCGGTCCAATTTTCATAACCTTTTTATTCAACAGCATCGTCCAATCAAAATATTCCTTTACTGTTGATAAATCATGGTGCACAACAAGAACTGTCTTGCCTTTTTCCTTCAATTCCATCAGCAATTGAATGATCGCTTTCTCTGTTGCTGCATCTACCCCTACAAATGGTTCATCCATAAAATAAATATCCGCTTCTTGTGCTAAAGCACGAGCTAGAAAAATCCGTTGCTGCTGCCCGCCTGAGAGCTGGCTTATCTGGCGGTTAGCGTATTCAACCATCCCCACTTTATCCAAGCATTCCATTGCCTTATGTCTTTCAGCCTTTCCTGGTCGCTTTAACCAGCCGAGGTGACCATACCTGCCCATCATCACGACATCGAGCGCATTGGTTGGGAAATCCCAATCTACTGACTCCCTCTGTGGTACATAGCCTATACTCTTCCTCATCGATTTATAGGAAGATCCACTGATTGTGACTTCCCCGGATAGTTTAGGAATCAGTTCGAGTATCCCCTTTATTAATGTGGATTTCCCCGCTCCATTTGGACCTATGATACCGATTAGATTCCCTTCCGGCACCTCAAATGAGACATCTTCGACAACCGGTTTTTTATGATAAGCTATCGTTAAATTTTCTACCTTCAGAGCTGCCTGATACATTCTTTCTCCCCCTTATTTCAAAGCATTAACAATGGTATCGGTATTATGACGGACCATACCGATATATGTTCCTTCTTCAGTGCCTTTTTCCCCCATCGCATCCGAGAATAGTTCACCACCGATTTTCACTTTGTGACCTTGCTTTTCAGCTCCTTGAATAACCGCCTCAATAGCCTTCCTTGGCACGCTAGACTCTATGAATATTGCTTTAATTTTATTCTTCACAAGATAATTCCGCATATCAGTCACATCTTTTGACCCATATTCCGATAGCGTATTAACCCCCTGTAGCCCTCTTACTTCCAATCCATATGACTTGCCGTAATATCCAAATGCATCATGTGCCGTAACGAGCACTCGCTGATCTTCTGGTATTTTATTTATTTCACCCTGTACATATTTATCAAGTTCCTTTAACTGCAGAACATAAGCTTCATAATTTTCTAGATAACTTGCTTCATGGTCAGGATCATTGGCAATTAACTCTTTCTTTACCGCTTCCGCTGCAACCATCCAGAGCTTTACATCAAACCAAACATGCGGATCATGTTCCGTTGCACTTACTTTACGAAGTTGTTCCTCCTTGAAATCCTCCGTTACCGCAATCGTCGGTTTATCCTTGCTCATCATTTCAAAGATATCCGTCATTTTCCCTTCAAGGTGCACGCCGTTATTAAAAATCATGTCAGCTGAATCCAGTGTCTTCACATCACCCTGTGTTGCCTTATAAAGATGGGGATCGACTCCCGGTCCCATTAAACTAGTGACCTCCACATGTTTACCGCCAATATTCTCAACCAAGTCCCCAATCATCCCCGTTGTTGCGACGACATTTAACTTGCTATTGCCTTTATCTTGTTCAGTCGTATCATTTCCGCACCCCGCTAAAATGATCACAGCAGCAAGTACGCCACCAATAGTTTTTAAAAACCCCATCCTTATTCCCTCCCTTTTTCATCTTCCTAAAAATGTTTACCAAGCGCAAAATTTAGCTCAAAATTTTTTTCTGTCTATCACATTGTCGTAAATGCTAAAAAGTTTCCCGTACACAACTTATTTTATACTATACACAAATGTACTAAAAAAGTGCAACATTTTTATCTTTGACCACTATTCTTTATCATAGGATTTTGTCGAATGAAAATTATTTACACATTTTCAATTTGTAAAGTATACTTTACGTAAAGCTAGCTTTACATTTCTGAAAGGAGTTTAAGAATTTGAAAAATAACATTCGGGAACTACGCAAAGCGCATCAACTTACACAAGAAAAGCTGTCCGAACTTACAGGCGTGTCCCGACAGACGATTATTTCTATAGAAACAGGAAGATTCGACCCTTCCATCAAGCTTGCTTACAAGCTAGCGAAAGTGTTTCAACTGGCCATTGAAGATATATTTATATTTGAGGAGGAGTTATGATGGAGGATTTTAACTGGGGGGCCTTTTTAGGAATCACGCTTGGGATTATTTGCGGACTGACTGGATTATGGTGGGGACGCCGTGCCGCCGCCAAGCAACGGGGATTAGATGAACGATTTGACCTCATCCGAACTAGAGCACGGGCATCCAGTTGGTTTTTCCCAATTATTGGGACGTGCTTTTTTTTCTTGTTATTGCTTTTTGGAGTGAAGCTCTCTGTTGCAGCTGTCCTTGGCATTCTATTGTTCATTCATCTGGGCTCATGGGCGATCTTCGTTCTTTATTATCAAGCGAAGTTATAAGCCGTCAACATTCCATTCATTTTTCCGACTTCAAATATACTGCGAAGTAAGCTAATCCCAATTCGATACCGCATAGTACGATCAGACAGAGTAAAGTTTGGACCATCCTAATCTCCTCCTCTAAGACTTTTTTCAATCTTAAAGGATGAAACCCATACCAGAACAAGACCCTGAATAAAGAAATCTTTAGTTCTCTTATTCTCGCCTCTTGCTCTGAAATGGGTTTCATACGATACAATAAAAAAAAGAAAAAACGGTGATCCTATGACAAATATTAAAGAAATTGCTCAATATGCAGGTGTGTCCGTCTCCACAGTGTCTCGTGTAATGAATAATCACCCATATGTTAGTCCTGAAAAAAGAAAGAGTGTTTTACAGGCCATTGACCAATTAAACTATTCGAGAAATATCAACGCCATTCATCTTTCAAAAGGCAAAACGAATCTAATCGGCGTCATCATTCCCTTCACCAATCACCCCTATTACGGAGCAATCGTGCAAGGAATTACAAAACAAGCCAATGCTATCGGCTATCATATAGTCATCTTTCAAACACAATATGAAAGAGAAAAAGAAATTCAGGCATTGAATATGTTACAAATGAAGCAACTCGATGGCATTATCGTTTGTTCAAGAATTTCAGAAATGAAAGTCCTCTTGGACTATCAAAAATATGGACCAATTATCTTATGTGAAGATACAGCCCAGGCTGAATTATCGTCCATAAGCATTGATCACTATGCCGCTTTTTCCTCTGCACTTGAATACGTGGTTGCTAAAGGATATAAGAAAATTGGATACAGCCTCGGGCGAAAAAAGAGCAGAAACAGCTCCCTTCGTACAAAGGCGTTTAACGATATTATGAATAAGTATCATCTTTTAAATAAAAAAGAATGGCTGTTTGAAGGCAGTTATCACATCAAAGATGGTGAAAAATTGTTCCAAGATTGGAATTCTATGATAGATAAACCAGAGGCTATCATCATTACTAATGATGACAGCGCGTCCGGATTCATTCTTACTGCCAACAAATTCGGAATGAAAGTACCAGAAGACGTGGCCATTCTAGGTTTTAATAATGATAGCCTCAGTGAGATGCTCGATATCACAACCGTTTCCTTACCGCTTGATTGGATTGGCAAAATGGCTGTTGATCTATTTGAAAATCCTGAAGTTATCAGACATGTAAAATTAGATTATACTCTTATGAAACGAAAAACTATTTGAATTATCTTAATTATCCAAATAAAAGATGTTTAAATGACAAACATTTAAACACCAAATTCAAGTGATACATTTAAAAACTAGGAAAAAATAACCTTGAAAAATAATCATTGCGCTATCTATAAGATTATTTTATAATTTTAATATAGTAAAGTTTACTCAATGACCTGCTGACATAGAAGTAATTGTTTGAACTTTATATTGAAATCGTATAGGTTGACTAGAAGTTGACGCAACGATTTATATATTTAGTATAAGAAAATTGAATACTTCCTCATTTACCGATGAGTTAGAGGCTGCGGCTTATAAAAGTAGTACGGACGAGATTCAGGAAAATTGACGACTCCGTTTGAAAGGATAAGTTGCCGAAGTTTAGATATGGTCCTTGTATATCTAGGCTGGCGGTGTTACCGAATAGGAACACCACTGTCACGTTTTATTAACGTGGGGAGCTATCTTCGGAAGGATAAACGGGTTTATTATAAACAGCCGTCGATCTTTTTCGACTGCTGTTTTTTTATATATCGTTCCCTTCCAATAAAAAGGAGTGTAACATCAATTGTCAAATTCACAAACAACATCAAATCCCACTGAGTTGAAAAGGAGCCTGAAAGCACGTCACTTAATGATGATTTCATTAGGTGGAACGATTGGAACAGGTTTATTTTTAGCAAGTGGCGGTGCCATCCATACCGCTGGGCCTGGAGGTGCTTTGGCAGCATACGCAGCCATTGGCTTCATGGTTTATTACTTAATGACAAGTCTTGCAGAAATGGCAGCATTCATGCCAGTAGCCGGTTCGTTCCGTGTCTACGCATCCAAATTCGTCGACCCATCTTTCGGCTTCGCGATTGGCTGGAACTATTGGTATAACTGGGCCATCACAATTGCAGCTGAACTGGCTGCCGTTGTCCTAATTATGAAATTCTGGTTCCCGGACAGCTCGTCCATTATCTGGAGTGCCGTTGCGTTAATTATTATGTTTCTTTTTAACTATATGTCTGTTAAAGGATTTGGCGAAGCTGAATTCTGGTTTGCTTTAATCAAGATCGTGACCGTTATCATCTTCTTAATCACTGGATTTCTAATGATTTTCGGAATCCTGGGGGGAAATGACCCAATTGGTTTTTCTAATTTCACCATGGGAGAAGGTCCATTTAATGGAGGCTTCTTCACAATTCTAGGAGTATTCATGGCAGCAGGTTTCTCTTTCCAAGGAACAGAATTACTTGGAGTTACAGCCGGCGAAAGTGAGAATCCGGAGAAAAATATCCCTAAAGCGATCAAGTCCGTTTTTTGGCGCATCCTTTTATTCTATATCCTTGCGATTTTTGTAATTGGAATGATTATTCCGTTCACAGATGCACGTTTATTAAGCGAAGATGTTGCCGTCAGTCCATTTACACTTGTATTTGAACGCGCAGGTCTTGCGTTTGCGGCATCGGTCATGAACGCAGTTATATTGTCATCTGTGCTCTCTGCTGGTAACTCCGGCATGTATGCTTCAACTCGTATGCTATGGGATTTGGCCCGCGACGGAAAAGCTCCGAAATTCCTTGGCAAGCTCGATAAAAGAGGGGTACCAGTGAATGCTCTTATCGCGACTTCTTTAGTTGGTTGCCTCGCTTTCTTAGCTTCATTTTTCGGTGACGGTGTAGTTTATATTTGGTTATTAAATGCTTCAGGTATGGCTGGATTTGTCACATGGGTTGGAATTGCGATTGCTCACTATCGATTCCGCAAAGCCTATGTAGCTCAAGGTCTTGATTTGAATGCTTTACCATACCTTGCTAAAGGATTCCCAACTGGACCGATCTTCGCGCTCGTCCTATGTATTTTCATTATCATTGGACAAGGCTACCAAGCTTTCAGCAGCAGCGGGATTGATTGGAATTCCATGTTTGTTTCTTACATTGGCCTGATCTTATTCTTCGCCCTATGGTTCGGCTATAAAATTAAGTATAAAACTAAAATCATCCCACTTGAGGAATGTGATTTTAAAGTAAAATAAGCGTTTTAAAAGGACCTGATTTCTTCTTCAAGAGGAATCAGGTCCTTTTTTTATCATTTCCCACCAGAAGACTCCCTCTTCAAGCGTGTGAAGGGCGAGAGCCCAACGGTAAGGAGAGATGAATGGCGGTTGGCATAAGCCAAAGTAATCTTTTGGCAAACATACGTTCTGTGGTTAATAATAACTATAAGGGGGTGAAACCAATGGTCGTAAACAAAGCTTATAAATTTCGAATCTATCCAACTAAAGAACAACTAGCTCTAATCAATAAAACGATCGGCTGCTCCCGTTTTGTCTATAACTTCTTTCTAGGCAAACAAAAGGAGAAAGATGCCTACTGGTATATTTGTGAAGAAATGAAGCAGAACAGCCAATTATCCTCTAATGAATGGAAAGGTTCTTTTCTGAATAAATACGCAACAATCAAAGAACTTCCAGCTTAAAGAAAGAGTATTCTTTCCTGAAAGAAGTAGACAGTATTACCTTACAGAAATCGGTGGAAAATTTAGCAGATTCCTATAGTCGATATTATAAAAAGCAAAACAAGTCACCACGATCGAGATATTAACGCAGGACTCAATCTAATGAATGAAGCCATAAGGCTTCTAACCGTAGGAACTACGGGAATAGCCTAATTAAAAATTGGCCGATAGGCTAATGTTCTTAGGAATCCCCCACTTCAATCAGACCGTAAGGTCGATAAGTGGGGGGGAGTTCAATTCAAATGATAAACACGGCATTCAAACGGTCGCAGAGGTTTAACGGAAATTTCCTCAATCGGCAGTTGTTCATAATTGCCGATTAACAGTGTAGCAGACATTGTATCTAACCCTTCAGGTATGGAATAGGAAGCTTCATAGTCTTTGAAATTACATAACACCAGCAGCTTTTCTTCATCAAGTGTTCTCGTATAAGCAAATATTTGTTCATCATTAGGCCATAGTAGTTCGTAACGGCCATAAACGACGATTTCATGTTTTTTACGTAATTGAATAAGCTTTTTATAAAAATGAAAGATGGAATTCGGATCGTTATAGGCTTTTTCTGCATTGATCTCCGGATAATTAGAATTGACACCGATCCAAGGAGTTCCCGCTGTAAACCCCGCGTTTCTTGAGTCATTCCACTGAACAGGTGTCCTCGCATTATCTCGACTGCGCGCGTAAATGGCCTCTAGCATCCGCTCTTCTGTCCATCCACACGAATTCACAAGTTCCTCATAAGAATTCAGCGTTTCAATATCGCGGTATTCATCTATTCTTTCAAAGCAAACGTTGGTCATACCCAGTTCTTCGCCTTGATAAATATAGGGCGTTCCCTGAAGCATATGCAGACAAACAGCAAGCATTTTTGCGCTTTCTACCCGATACTTCCCATCATCTCCGAACCTTGAAACAATTCTCGGTTGATCATGGTTATTCCAGTATAAACTGTTCCAACCATCCTCCTCTAAACCAATCTGCCACTTGGAAAGAATCCGCTTTAAGTCACTCAATTCCCACTTTTTGTTACTCCATTTCCCTTCTGGTCCTCCCCCCAAATCCATATGTTCAAATTGAAAGACCATATGTAGCTCACCACGTTCTTTCCCTGTGAACAATTGAGCTTCATCAGGTGATACACCAGGCATTTCACCAACCGTTATCAAGTTATAACCAGAAAGCACTCGCTGATTAATTTCCTGCAAAAACTCATGAATGCGCGGACCATTCATGAAAAATGGACTTCCATCACCATGCTGCTTCCCATACCGGACATCCCCGTCCAAATATCGCTGATCTTTCGAAAGGAAGTTAATAACATCCATTCGGAAGCCATCGACTCCCTTATCCAGCCACCATTTCATCATGCTATAAATTTCTTCACGAAGCTCAGGATGTTCCCAATTTAAATCCGGCTGTTTTTTACTGAATAAATGCAAATAATATTCATCCGTTGCCTCATCATATTTCCACGCCGAACCTTTGAATATGGATTCCCAGTTATTTGGCTCCTTTCCATTCTTCCCAGGTCTCCAAATATAGTAATCCCTCTTCGGATTATCTTTAGAAGACCGGGATTCCTTGAACCATGAATGTTCATCTGACGTATGATTGACCACAAGATCCATCATGATTTTCATTCCACGTTCATGAACTGCCTTCAATAATCGGTCAAAATCACTCATTGTCCCAAACTCAGTCATAATCGAACGATAATCACTAATATCATAACCGTTATCATCATTGGGAGATTGGTAAACCGGAGAAAGCCATATCACATCTACACCCAGCTCCTGTAAATAATCAAGTCTCATCAATATTCCTTTCAGGTCCCCTATCCCGTCTCCATCGCTATCCATAAAACTCCTGGGATACACCTGATACACAACCGCCTCTTTCCACCATGTTTTGTCCATTTCCTCCACACCCTTCATTAAGCAAATTGACATAAATGTTTACATCAATACACCTATTATAAAGAGCGAAACTTCAGAATATTCTTGATTAACGAATCTATTTAAGGAATTTTTATATTATGGATTTTTTTCCTTATTCTGCGATTCCCGTTTGAATCATTTCAATATCTACAGCCAAATCAATTGGAATATGAGGATATACTTCCTCCCAATGTTTTCGATTAAAATTTCTTGTTTTACTTCTAGCGATATCACCCATCGCAATTGGATCTATATTATTTTCCTGAAACATAGTTAACATCTTATTTAGTTTTTTTTCAATGGCCTGCTCAGCTTTATTCTCAATATTTTTCACGTCGAGTGGTTTGCCCAAGTCATACCCTTGTACCTCAAGTATACTTGCCTTTATTTTCACTTCAATCCTGACCTTGGGCTCTTGGTTTGCATGTAAGATATCATAATGGACATGTGATTGAACGTTATTAATATCAATAAAGTCATTATCCTTCAATTTTATTTCATAACTCCCCAGTTTGAAGTTTTCGCTAAGTACTTTGAATAAGAAACCGTCCTCATAAGAAATATACTTACCAATGTACCTGTCCTTTTTAAACAGAGCTATCCCTTTCACCCGTACACGCTCGCCTGCTGTTTCCAATAATGGCATAACCGGATCAATTCCTTTACCATGACTGGCATATAAATAGTGGTGCAAATCGACATTAGGTAAATTCGTTCTGATGTTTTGTTCAATTAGCTCTTTTACTTGAACCCCTGGAGTTTTGGATAACTTCGGCTCTATTTTAACTACATCATCAGCTCTGCCATGAACAACAGCTAAATATAGATTTCTTCCTACCATTGGGTCACGCCTATATGTATCGACATAATCATTGAGGCCTTTTCCAGCTAATTCTTCACTATAGAGAATTACTGATAATCTACCACCAACAATTGGAAATGTGGTTTTAGAGTTTTCTTGCTGACGAGTAGCTTTTACGTCATGAGAAATAGCTTCATAAACTTCCTTACCTAGGTTTGCTTCCTCTCCAAGTTGAGGAACATTGACAACAACTGTTCCCTTAATCTTATGGTCACCAGCATCATCATAGCCAACGACTTCGGCAATTAAGATATCTTCTAAAATTTGCTTCTCCACTCCGCACGCTGTCATTAATACGCAACCTAATGTAATCAATAGTAGTTTGGTTTTCATGGTTTATGATCCCTCACTTTGTAAACAATCAACTGCCATAAAAATAAAAAGGGAAGGTACAGATACATCATATAAAAACCCATACGGGAAATGTACGTATTTAACAAATCGATTTTATTGCGATTATCCAAAAAAATACAAGACACTAAAATAACCATCAGAATAATAACTAACATTTTTTTCTGTCGGAACCCAAATACCCGTTTCGCACATCTGCTTGCAGCCCAGACTCCCAGGCATGCATTCGGTATCACCATAAAAAGCCACATAGAAATTCCTATGTATTCAAATCTTTCAATAAAGGGTAGGTCTACAATTTTCCATAACGTCAAAGTTGCCCAAATAACATCTTTCAGCTGATCCTGGTGATAGTATGCTAATGAGACAAGAATTGAGATGAGATATAGAAAAGTTGTATAAAGTGCCCCGAGATGGGCCCACTTTTGAGACCGTTCACGCTTTTTTATAAATGGATAATAGACCAAGAGCAGTTCAAAACCGAGATAATTCAGCGTCATCGACTTACATGCTTTCATAATATCTAGAAAGGAATGATCCAGGACAGGTGTCAAATTATAGAAATGAGCTTGTTTTAATGGGAAATACTTCAAAAGCATTAAGGGCAATCCAATCATCAGCCCGATCATACAAAAACCGGTGATAACTCTAAACCCTCCCGTAACAAAACTATAAACAAGAATCAGGATGATGGTTAATAACAGCGGGATATTAACACTAGGGAACATCCAAACCTGAATAACCTCTAAATAAGTCCTAATAATAATGATGGAAATCAATATAAAGTAGAGGATAAATACTATATTGAAAGCATTTCCTGCCCATTTGCCAAACAAATCTTGATGGACAGCAACCAAATCAAGTGTTTGTGGACCGCGTCCTAAAATTTTGTAGCACATCCAAAGAAGAATATTTATGATTAATCCTGAAATCAGGACTGATATCCAAGCATCTTGGCCTGCCTCTTTTGCTATGATCCGTTCAAATCCCAATACCCCTACTCCAATTTGCATACCTGGTATGAGGAAAGAGACAAAGAATGGAGAAATCTGTTTAGTCACATTTGTTTGAGCTTCCATGCTTTCTCACCGCTTTCTACACCTTATTCATCAATATCATTTTGGGATTTTTGGGTTTGAGTTTTCTTTCTTATTCTTACTGGATTTTCAGTCCGCAAAAAATGCGGACGTTTTTTCTGTTTTGAAAAGTGAAGTCGAATAAAACTATCTTTAAAATCCTTAATTCTTAGCGGATAAAGCGGTTCTAAATATGGACTGCCAAGTGACGTCAGTTTTAATAAATGACTTAAAATAAATGCACTACATAATGCTATTCCAAACAATCCGTATAACTGGGCGCCCAATAAAAAAGGAAAGCGGATGAGACGAATCGTATTACTAATCTGGTAAATAGGTACCGTAAAAGAAGCAAGGGCAGCCAAAGCGACAAGCATTAATAAAACATTACTAACAAACCCCGCTTCTACAGCGGCTGTACCGATAACAATACCGCCAACAATACCGATGGTAGAGCCGACCTTTGCCGGGAGCCTTACCGCAGCCTCCCTCAGCAATTCAATCGTTCCTTCAAGCACTATTGCTTCTAAAATCGGCGGAAAAGGGATGACCCCCCGTGAGGAGATTAGGATTGGCAATAAATCCGTTGGAATAACCTGATAATGATATGTTAAAACTGCAACATAAAGAGGCGAAGATAAAACAGAAAATAAAACTGCGAAAAGGCGAATCAAACGAAACGAAGTACCGATATTCCAAGTTAGAAAATAATCTTCAAATGACGAAAAAAAACTAATGATGGTGTTGGGACCTATCAATACATGAGGTGATCCATCCAGCATTATCCCTATTTTCCCTTCTGTTAATACACTGGCCAAATGGTCAGGCCGTTCTGTATCAATCAGCTGGGGGAACATCGAATTCCGATTATCTGTTATCAGCTGGCTAACAAAAGAAATATCCACGACCGTATCATAATCGATGTCATTTATTCTCTGCATAATCGTATTAATATTTTGTTGATTAGTAATCCCCTCTATATAGAGAACTACTAACCTGGTTTGTGAGATACTCCCTACCTGAAATTCTTTTGCCTGCAATTCGGGAATTGGGAGACGATTACGGATTAAATTTAAATTCGTATCAATCGATTCTACAAAGGCCTCTTTAGGACCCAGGACAGTATACTCCGACTCTGGAGTAGAAATTTGCCTTTTAACACTGTTGACACATGGAATTAACAAACAATTTTTATCATCTTTTTTGTATTGAATCATGATTGATCCTGTCAGCATCAACTCTTTAATTTCGTTTAAGTCCGTCGTTTCTTTTATATCTCCGACTGGAAAATCACTTTTTAATTGGTGGATATCTTTCTTTGGTTGATTCGAGATAACAGGTAGCAATTGTTCATGGACCTGTTGTGAACTAACTAGTGATTTAAAATAGGAAATGATATAGCCTTCTTCATTTGGGAATAGGTAAGTAAGAAAATCAGATGACTCTTCAAACTTTTTAAACAGTTCCTGAAAATCCTCAGAAGAATGCTGAAAAGCTATTACCTCAGATTTCTTTTTTCCATTAAAAAACCTCACTTTCCCGCCCCCTAACACCGTTCTAAGTGTACCCAATTATTGTAACCAGACTCCCCAAAGTTAGTCATAAAATCCCATTACCTCAGAACCTGACACAGTAGCTGAATACTCTAGCCTAGTGGTTTATCTCTTCATTAAACATAAAAGACCTATCCGTATCATTTTCAAGCTCTTATAAAGCTGAAAATAAACGAATAAGTCTTAATGCGGAAGGGATTTCACCCCTTATTAATCACTCTGAGCTTGGAAAAATACGTGTTACAAGATCACGGAATTCATCAACAAATCCTTTAACAGGCTTTCCATTATTTATATCGGTTACATAATCATTCATTCTTTGAACAAAATCAGGGTTCGTAGACACATACACTTTTTCTACGGATGAATCGGCTCCTCTTACAGAGTCGGCGATTCTATCTTTCAATTCATTTGTAAGATCCTTATCCGCCCCGTCATTTAGCTCAGCCCCAACATACGCATGATGATCAGTTACAATAACCCAGGCATTTTTTACTTCCTTCAAGGCCTCAACACGATTTGAGATATCTTCAGAAACCCTCAAATCGTTTGTACCATTATCATTTATATTATCATTTAGATTATTATCATTTAGATTATTATCATTTTGCCTTGTGTCACTTACCCTCATAGGTGTATCATAATTATCCTGATTGTTCCGATTAAGTCCAAGATTTTCATTTGCTCCTTGTTTATCATTAGACGTACAGCCTGAAATCAATAATGCCATCATGGCACTTGATACTACCGCTTTATAATTCATTTTCCTCACTCCTTACAAATTGTTTAATGCTACTATTTGCAAGGAAGCAATTAATTATTCAGAAGAGGTGACCTTTAATCCAATAATGCCAATCAAAATGCAACCAACAAAAACTAAGCGCATCGCATCTTTTGGCTCGTTAAAGACAATAATGCCAACAAGGACGGCACCGATTGCCCCTATTCCGGTCCAGATTGCATATGCTGTCCCCATCGGCAATGTTTTTATCGACGATGATAAAAAATAAAAACTAATAACCATACCGACAATCGTTATGATAGAAGGAATTAATTTTGTAAAACCCTCCGTGTATTTCAAACTCGTTGCCCATATTACTTCGAATAATCCTGCAATAACTAAGTATAACCAAGCCATCTTTTCCCCTCCAATACAGAAAAAAACCCAGTAGGTTATAAATATAACCTCCCGGGCTTTTTTCCCTCCGTGTACGCAAAAAAATCCTGCGGGCTTCTCTCGGACCAGCCTGCAATTAAACCGCGGAACCCTAGAAACTTTTTATCCCTATACTATATCACGCAATATCAAAAGTGGTCAAATACATCCTCAACCGTTTCGTCTGCTTCTAAGGTTTCATTTTTCACCCTTGATTGTAAGCCAAATATTTTTAAATGGTTCCGGCGTTTGTTTAGCTGCATCAACTGTATATTGAACGGCCTCTTTTTTATATTGAACATCTTCTGTGATTTCCTGCTGTCTCAATGCTAGCTGATCCGTCTCTGATTTAATTTGATCCGTTTTTGCCTGAATCCGTGCAACGGTTTCCGTCACGTTCTCAATTGCAGGTTTAGTATCCTTATATGTTTTGAGTGCAAAAAAGACTAAGTAAATAATGGCTCCAATGAAGAGGGCAAGACTAATATATACAATTAACATCTATAATTCCTCCTTCTTCTTTTATCTCTAATATACCCATAATACTGGGCAGAAAACGACTGGCTATGTATTTTATTTTATTCCTGGACATATTATTGAAGAGAAAAGGAGGAATGAAAAATGAATCACACACCTCTCATTAAGGCTTGTCTTAAAGCTGGGTTACACTTTATTAGACATATGACCATTCAGCAGGCTGCCACAATTGCAGGAATCGTTTTTCTTATCATTCATCCAGAAATATTTAGCCCTATTTGGCTAACCCTGGCAACCTCTGTCTTAATATTACTCTTTCTTTGACATGAAGATACCCCTCTATAAAAAAAGTTTTACCGCAGGCGTTTCACTAACAGCTTTTAAAAGTTCAACCCCAAACATCAAATTATTTGAGTTCTGTGCAGTCATTTTTGTAAACATTTCTTTTACCTTCGATACACTTATGATTTGTCCTTGCTCACTTTCTCTACTCATTGAAAATATTTGCACATACAATCTTTAATTAGTATTAAATATCTTCCTGGAAGTTTCCCTCTACAAGCCACAAGACTACATTGAGGTACATACTGAACAAGAAGGCAACAGGCCACCGCGTAAAGTATACTCGATTAATGAAAAGGGCAAACAATATTTTACGAACTATTCATTCCTAACCTCTCATCAGCTGAATCTACCGTTGGAGAGAACCATCCCTGTGCGGAAAAGCAGACTTTCTGAGAGTATGAATTTCATAAATATGTTTGATCAAGCATCGATACATGGGACATGCCTTGGGGTTGATCTTGCAATAGAGCATAAAATCGCTATGTGCTAAGGCAGAAACTTAATTCATAAAAAAACCGTCCCTATCCTTAAAGTGTAACAGGAAAAGGGATGAACTTGGCTCTTAAAAGATTACCCTTTCAGGAAACAAAAATAACCAATTTCCCAAAATGGACCTTGGGGGGGATTAAATGAATGTTAAACCCCTATTTAATTAAAAAGAAAAAAACTGTAGATTCCCTATTTGGTAACTATATAAACTCCCCCCTTCCTACTACAGGATGGGGGTTTGTCGATTAGAGACATATTCCTTTATCCATTTAGAATTGTAAAACATCGGCTAAAAGTTATAAAGATTGATAACCTATACCTATTATCCGAAAATTATAAAAATTGTTATAATTAGGATATATTCCAATAATCCTAAGGAGGACTTATTTTCATGGATACTCTCATTCAACAGTTTAAAGCTTTACCTACCACGGCCATTTCTGATGCAATGGATGGATTGAACAATCTAGACTCAACAATTAAACCCCTAAAAGATGAATATCATTTTGCCGGACGTGCATTAACTGTCCAGGTACCAGTCGGTGATAATTCAGCCGTTTTAAAGGCAATCGGTGAGGCCCAGGCAGGGGACATATTAGTTGTTGACTGCAAAGGGGATACATACCGAGCTATCGCTGGTGACTTTGTTGTGGGCATGATGCAAACAATGGAAATTGAAGCTCTCGTCGTCGATGGAGTTATTCGTGATCTAGCAGCCATTAAAGATTTAAATTTCCCTGTATTCAGTAAAGGGACCACTGTTGCCTCAAGCGGAAAGGCTGGTGTGGGTGAAACCAATATCCCAATTTCCTGTGGTGGTGTCACTGTATATCCAGGCGACATTATAATAGGGGATGTAGATGGAGTCGTGGTCGTCCCTCAAGCTATTTGTGAAGAAATATTAAAAAAAGCAAAAGATAAAATCGTAAAGGATGAACAGCGTGCAGAAAAGTATGCAGGAAAGCCTGATGAAATCAGGAAGTATATTGCCATGATGACTGCAAAATCCTAAAGAACTGCCTTATTAAAATTATCCCTTAAACTATAAAAAAACAGGCAGGAAGCTATTGCCTCCTGCCTGTTTTTTTATTAACCACTTATTTATCAGACTCAGCTTTTGAATCAACTTCTTTTGAATCTTCTTCATTGTATGTGTAATCATAATCCTTCGGATCAATCGGTTTAAAACCATTTGGAGTATAGAATCGGAGTAAGTCTCCGTTTACGACTTGGTCGGATAAATTAAGCATCTTTTCAGCTCTCGTTTTATAATTGAGAATGTCTTCATTCTCCTCGACCAATTCTCCAGTATTAGTATCATAGTACTTTCCTTTAATGGAAGTAACATCTGGCGTTACAAAGTCTCCATTCCTGAAAGGTACTACTTCATTATGATCTTTTGACAATAAATCTGAACCGAATTGTACATAATCATTTGATTTAATCCCTAACAAATGTAGTAAAGTTGGGAGAAGATCTATCTGTCCACCGTATTGATGCATTTCCCCGCCTTCAACGCCTGGAACATGAATCAATAATGGTACACGTTGTAATTGGGCATTCTCAAACGTGCCTACTTCTTTGTCCAGTACTTTTGACATCGCTTCTTTATGGTTTTCAGAAATACCATAGTGATCGCCATACATAACGATTACCGAGTTATCATATAGGCCTGATTCTTTCAGATAATCGAAAAATTCTTTAAGCGCTTCGTCGGCATAGCGTGCAGTTTGGAAGTAACTATCAACCGATGCATCACCCGTTGTTTGTTTACCAATTGTTGCTTTTTCCTGATCCATAGCATATGGGAAATGGTGAGATACTGTTATGAATTTTGTATAGAAAGGCTGCTTAAGTGTTTCTAACATAGGAATGGATTCTTTAAAGAAAGGCTTATCCATTAATCCATAACTTAGTACTTCTTCTTTATTTTCCATATTATAATGGTTTGCATCGAAGAACTGATTAAAGCCAAGAGACTTATACATATTATCCCGGTTCCAGAAAGATTTATAATTACCATGGAACACAGCAGATGTGTATCCTTTTTGTCCTAAAATCGCTGGTGCCGCTTGATACGTATTTTGAGATCGATTTGTGAATGCTGCCCCCTGTGGTAAACCAAACAGAGAATTTTCGAGCATGAATTCAGCATCCGCTGTTTTACCCTGACCAACTTGATGGAAGAAATTATCAAAATACATGAAATCAGATTTATCATGTGCAAGTGAGTTTAAAAATGGAGTTACTTCTTCTCCATTCAACTTATAGTCAATCAAGAAATTCTGCATGGATTCCAAATGCAAGTATATAACATTCTTCCCTTCAGCTGCACCGAAGTATTTAGGATTAGGCTCAGCGCTTGTCGCTTTTGTATAGTTGACGACTTCTGCGATATCCGTGCTATTAGCTGTTGCACGCTGAGCATAGGTTTTAGTATTTTGAACCGCATCATAGACAGTATAGTTATACATACCTAGATATTTGACAATATAGTTCCTGTCAAACGTTCTCGATAATAATTGCGGACGATCCTTTTCAGCAAGTCCCAAATTGATAGCGAAAATTGCAAGTCCTGCAAGGTATACCATTCCAACAGTACGACGTTTAATTTTGATGTCTTCCACTTTAAAGTCTTTGAATTTATATAAAACAATTAAAAGAACCGTATCAAGGAAATAAAATACATCATGGCCTTTAAATAATTCTAAAATACTCGGTCCCAAATCCCCGGCATTTTGCACTTGTGTCAAGGTTGGTAATGTAATGAAATCGGTAAATGAACGGTAGTATACAATATTGAAGAATAGCCATAAGGACATCAATAAGTTCAACCGAATAATCCATTTAAACGATTTTTTACCTTTTGCCAGTAATGCCAACCCAAAGAATAAAATAGCTGAACTAATCGGGTTTATGAATAGCAAAAACTGTTGTAGTCCATTTTCAATACCTAAGTTAAATTCAACTCGATATCCAATATAAGTTTTAATCTGAAACATTACTACGGCAATAAAGAAAAAGCCTAGTACATTATTTGCAAATAAATGCTGGCTCTTTTTAAGAAAATTATTCATGCTTTCACCTCTATTAATCTAGTGGTTTATATATATAAATTTTTACATACTTACAGAAGACGGAAAATCGCAAACCTTATGATAGCATTCTTTCCCTTAGATAGTCAAGATTGCGCAAAACCACTTTTTGTCACAATATTTACTATTGCATAAAGAACGCTTCTTTAGCTTATGAACAAGCCTTTGAAAAAATAACAGAGTTTCGCCCCGCCTTTGAAGTATGATTTCCTATAATAAATATATAGGAACTCCAAATCTTATTCCAATAAATATCACCATAAATTCCTGGTAAATGTGGATGACAAGTTATATTTATTTTCACTTCCCTTAGGCTTTTACCATTATAAACGACTCCTTATAAAAACACCAGTACATTACAAAAACTGTAAAAAAAAATTCTTTAAACATCGAAAGCTATTAGATTTATCCTAGATTTTTTTCCCGATAATTCGACAGTATAAAAATGATCTGCTTTTTTTTCATTTTATTTATGTCCAGGAATTACTCCCTGAAAACTTTTTAACTTCGAACATCTACCTGCAGGGCTTCTCTTTCAATATCTCCGACCTCATACGCGAGTCGGATACCTACTAATAACTCAAAGCATTTATCCTACATTTACTTGTATTCCTGACTGTAAAAGATGCCTTTTCTTATGCTCAATTCGAGTATTATCGACAACATCGCCTTCCAAATTTCCCATAATTCGATCATTTGTATATTCTTTTTTTTCAATATTATTAGGCTTCTTTTGATTAACACCGCAATTATTTATTAAATAATTGTCTATGTTAAATAAGTGTTGATTCACTAACAAATTGTAAAAATATCTCAAAGAACATATGGAAAGCGAGTATTCTTTTTCTCTATCTAGATATTTTTCATCTGCTCCATTTTTTCGTGCGGCAACCAAAAGAAATAAAGAATTACAGGCTGAAAATGATTACAAATGGAATAACTGAAGTGAAAAATGTCACCCAGCCACTTGTCTTTTTCCGAGGATCAACAGTGATGATGCCTTTATCTAACTTTTCTACGGCATCACCAGATACGTACGTTACTAAGTTCTTGTTTTCATCATACCCCTTATGCTTCCCTGTGATTTTATATTTACTGCTTTCGGACTGCATCGTAAGTGATGTTACTTCCCCACTCTCCAAAAAAATAGAACTCATCGTCATTTTCTCTGTTTGTTCATTGATATTATTCAAGACTCATACAAATCCAATGATGACCAGCCAAAGTTCACTGAGATTTTTGACTTTAATATACCCCTGACTCATAAATAGCAGCAAGATAAATAGCATTGCTATACAAACGACATATAATAGGAAGAAAGTATATTTATTCTCTTCTGGTTTTTGTTTTTTTTGGTTCCCTGCTTTAAGCTCCTAGGAGTCCAATTCCAGCTTTTGATCTCCTTGGCTGCTATCAAATCCATAGCTGGGATTGCATTCACTGTGGTGCTCAACTACAAGGCTTGGTTAACGGTCGTTGAGCATAAGCCCTCGTTATTTAAAGGTGGGGATTTTCAATAGGTGCAGTCATCTTTCATTATGGTATGTTCTCTTAGCCTATTTGTTATATGAGCAAATCTGCTTTATATATAAAACAAAAAAAGCCTGCTTTCACTTTACGTGAGAGCAGGCCTTGCTTTACATCTTTATTATTTAATACCCTTAGAGATTTCTTTAACCATAGAATCAACAGACTCTAAACCGCCGCCTGATAAGTACCAGTAGTTAGGATCAAGATAAATGATGTTGCCTTCTTTATAAGCTTTTGTATTTTTTACAATATCATTTTCAACTGTTTCTTTCGCTGCAGCTCCATCACCAGCAACTGCATCTCTATCAACTACGAAAAGGTAATCAGGGTCTTTTTCAGCAATGTATTCAAAAGAAATACTTTGACCATGTGTAGATACTTCTAATTTATCATCAACTGCAGGAACGCCGAATACATCATGGATAATACCAAATCTTGAATCAGGACCGTATGCACTTACTTTTCCACCGCTAGCAAGAATGATTAAACCTTTTTTATCTGTTGGTGCTTTTTCTTTCAAAGCAGTGATGTTTTCTTCAACACTTGCAAATTCTTTAGCAGCTTCTTTTTCTTTACCAAAGATTTTACCAAGAAGTGTTACGTTTTCTTCAAATGATTCCATATATTTTGTAGTATCCACACCTACATAAACTGTAGGAGCAATTTTACTTAATTCTTCATATGCATCAGATTGACGACCTGAAATAAGGATTAAGTCAGGAGCAATCTCGTTAATTTTTTCGAAGTCAGGTTCTTTTAATCCACCAGCATTTTCAGTTGTACCTTCATATTTAGAAAGGTATTCAGGAAGGCCATCATGAGGAACAGCAGCCACTTCTACACCCAATTTATCAAGTGTATCAAGAGTTCCCATATCGAATACGACAACTTTTTCAGGGTTTGTTTTTACTTTCGTTTCTCCTAGTTGGTGCTTAACTGTTATTTCTTCGCTTTTAGCCGATTCTTTTTTCGGACTTGATTCTTCTTTTTCATTATTTGATCCACAAGCTACAGCCACTACAGCCAGCATTGCTATTAATAGCAGTAAAGATAATTTCTTAATCATTAAAATGTCACCTCAAAAAGTATTTTTTATTATTTAAAATTACATGTTGAATCCGTAACTTGTTAGAACCCATCGTTTTTCCCTCTTTTTCCTTATATTTAAACAGGAGGCGGCTAATTCTTGGGCGCCCGCCAACTCTTAACAGCCTAAAGAGTGTTCTTAATGTTTCCTAGTTTAGTTACGAATACCTGAAGTAATTTAAAACCAAATGGCATAGTTCCTAAGTAAAGTACACGCAGATCTTATTATCATTGATATTTTGAATCTCAATATCCATATCATAGATTTCCTTTAATACATTGGAATTAATGACTTGTTCGGTAGGTCCATTTTGGACAACCTTTCCATCCTTCAATGCAACAATATAGTCGGAATAACAGGATGCAAAATTAATATCATGAATGACGATAATGACTGTTTTCCCTAATTCATCAGCCAACCTTCTTAATACCTTCATGATTTGGACAGAATGCTTCATGTCCAAATTGTTCAAAGGTTCGTCAAGAAGTACATACTCTGTATTTTGTGCAATTACCATTGCAATGAAGGCCCGTTGTTGTTGGCCCCCGCTAAGCTGGTCAAGAAACTTATCCTGCATATTCTCAAGTTCCATATATTCAATCGCTTCATCGACATATTTCCAATCCTCTTTAGTCAATTTCCCCTGTGAATAAGGGAATCGACCAAAGGCGACGAGTTCACGAATCGTCAATCGGATATTAATGTGGTTAGCTTGCTTTAAAATGGCGATTTTTTTCGCAAGCTCATTGCTGTTGAATTTCCCCATGTCTTTACCATCAATCAGGACTTCCCCTGAATCTTTAGTAATGAGTCGGCTGATCATCGAAAGAACCGTACTTTTCCCCGCACCATTAGGGCCGATGAAAGAAGTGATTTTTCCTTTGGTAATTTCAATGGATACATCTTCGACAACCGTTTTATTATTATATTTTTTGAATAAACTTTTCACTTCTACCATGACTTATTCTCCTTTAATAGAAGATAGATGAAATAGACACCGCCAACAAAGTTGATAATGACACTCAAAGTTGTAGAGAAGGTGAAGATTCTCTCAACTATGAATTGGCCGCCGACCAAGGCAATCACACTAATCAGCATCGCACCTGGAAGGATATGTTTGTGCTGATAAGACTTAATAAATTGATACGCCACATTGGCAACAAGTAAGCCTAGGAATGTGATAGGACCTATCAGGGCTGTTGAAATGGAGATTAAAATCGTGACAACGATTAATACCCGTTTCGTTACAAAATCATAATCCACACCTAAGTTGATGGCTTGGTCTCTCCCTAAGGACATGACATCTAAATACTTCAAAAATCTCATAAAATATACGATTACTGCTATCATAAGGACAATAGCTAACGTCAATAAGTCCGTATTGACATTGTTAAAACTCGCAAACATTTTATTTTGAATGATTTGAAATTCATTCGGGTCAATCAATACCTGCATAAATGATGACATACTGCCGAATAATGTTCCGAATATGATGCCTATCAGCAAGAGAAAATATATATTTCGATTTTGCTTGAACATGAACTTGAACAGCAGACTGGAGAAAATAAGCATAGCTGTCAAAGTAACCAGAAAATTTAGATTTTTATTTAAAATCATGACATGTGTTGAACCGAACAGGAAGATGACTCCTGTTTGAATCAGCATATACATAGAATCTAATCCTAAAATGCTTGGTGTTAAAATTTTATTATTTGTTACTGTCTGGAAAACTACTGTTGCGAAGGCAATCGCACAACCAACTACAATGATGGCGATAATTTTGATAACCCTTCTTGGAAGTGCATAATCCCAATTAGGGCCAAGATCCCAAAAGATATAACCTGCCGTTAAAACAGTTGCAACAACAGCTAGTAAAATGATTTTTCCTTTATTATTCATATGCCTTTCTCCTCATTATCAGATAGATAAATACGGCGCTTCCTATTACACCAACTACGAGACCTATCGGAATTTCAAATGGATAAATGATAATCCGACCCAGAATATCGCAGATCAATAGGAACACAGCCCCTAGCAATGCTGTATGAGAAAGACTCTTCTTCAAATTATCACCAAGGTAAAGTGAAACAATATTAGGTACAATCAGTCCTATAAAAGGAATTGTTCCCACCGTTAACAAGACGACGGTAGAGGATAATGCTACGATTACCAATCCAAAATTGACTACAAATTTATAATTGAGTCCAAGATTGATAGCAAACTCCTCACCCATCCCTGCCACAGTGAATTTATTAGCAAAGAAGTATGCGAGAATGACCAAAGGGATACTTATGTATATTAGTTCATATCTTCCCGACATAATCATCGAGAAATCACCATTCATCCATGTGTTGAGACTTTGAATCAAATCATATTTATAAGCAAAGAAAGTTGAAATAGATCCGACGATATTACCAAACATCAAACCAACCAATGGAATGAAAATCGTATCCTTGTATTTAACTTGATCAAGAATTTTCATGAACAAGAAAGTGCCTGCCAAAGCGAATATGAATGCGAATGCCATTTTCTCAATAAGTGCTGCTGATGGAAAAATGATAATAGCAAGAAGAAGACCCAACCTTGCAGAATCCATCGTACCGGCAGTTGTTGGTGATACAAATTTATTTCTACTCAATTGCTGCATGATTAAGCCACTGATGCTCATAACCACCCCAGCAATTACAATAGTTACCATTCTAGGAAAACGGCTTTGCAGCATAATTTGCACTTTATCATCGCTTAAATCTAATAAATCGAGTGGCGTAATATCTTTTACTCCAATGAATAATGAGGTAAATGATAAAACAATTAACGCCATGACTAAATATCTTATCTTCATCTTCATTTCCTACTCTTCCTATATCAGTAAAAACACAGTGATAATATTCTTAATTAAAAATGTTTGAATAAAGACTATTATTAAGTTTTTATCTATCTTTAATAAAAATAAGACCCATGAGCTACAATAACTGCACGTGTTTTCCTTTTTTTGATAATGAGATTCATTATCAATATCGTATTCATTTCTATTCTACCATTCCTTTGACATGTGTCAACATATACAAGCGAATTACTTTGATAAATTGGAAATTGTATCCGTTCTTGTTCACACAATCTATATAAAGTTCTTGTGTATTAAATTCTTTCAAACCATGCATTTCGCAACATTAAGTGATAAAATCAAAATAACATATATTTACTCTTCCAATGAAAGTAGCGATATGATGAAAACCTTTCTTTCTAAAATGTTCACCAAAAAAGAGAAAATCCAGATTGAATTTTGTCAAAATAATCTTGACCGTTTCCTTAATGAACAAACACTCGCTGTGTTTGGAAAGTTCTTGACGAACCCCCGAATTCAATATAAAGAATATGAATGTTTAAGTGAATGTAAACTTTGTAATAAGACACCCTATGCTAAAGTAAACGGGCAGATTATGAGTGGGGAAAATACACAAGATCTTTTAAACCAGTTACAAAACATATTAAAATAAATACGGGCCAAGCAACTTCAAATTGCTTTGGTCCTTATTTTATTGTTAACTATATCCCTAAAATTATAATGAAGAAAACCGTGTATAAAAAAACCTCTATAACTCCTATTCCTTCTATATTATAGGAGTGCATAAAAGGATTAGCTGTATCAGCCATTGCAGTCGGGATGAAACAAGATCCTGCTCTACTGTTTCACGGCTGGAGCTCTCTTATTGTTGTTTCGTCTTCATTTCTTTGATTTAGGTTTTACATTGTCATTTATGAGGAGTAGCAGAATACATAACTACTTCTGGGCACCTAGCCATAGAACGCTCTTTATCAACCTAGTAGATACTTCCTGTTTTTTACTATTTTCAAAGTTTATGCTATTTTTCTAGTATTATATGTGATAATTTATGGAAAAAAGATTAATTAGGAGGATGTCTGTGAAAAAGATCATACCAACGATTGTTTCTGTTGTCTCTCTTAGTCTTATCACTGGATTGCCCGGCCTAAGCTCCACGGCTCAGGCAGATGAATTTACCCCTTATTATGGCAAGGGTCCTAGCTACATTCAGCCAGAAAATCTCTCCTACCTTTTCCCAGACCCTAAAGTTACCTTCAATACTCCTGCCTTTCAACATGACAAGATTGCCTTTACAAGCCAAGAAGAAATGATAGCTTATATCAAAAAACTATCCCACAAAAGTAAAAACATCCAAATTAAGACGATTGGTCAATCTACAGAAGGACGCGATATCCCGATGCTCCTTTTCAGCAAGGATTCAAAAAAGCTGAAAAAGGATACTAAGAAACCGTTGATTTGGATTCAAGGTCAGATTCATGGCAATGAACCCGCCTCTGGTGAATCTACATTAGTTATTGCCCAATGGCTTGCTGAAGGAAAACTTGGTGATGTCCTCGATAAAGTGAACATTGCCATCGTTCCACGTGTAAATCCAGATGGCTCCTATTATTTTAAACGGTTTACCTCTAATGACATGGATGCGAATCGAGACTATTTAAAAGTGGAGTATCCTGAGGTACAGACTATTCATCAAACCATCAATGATTATGAGCCTGAAGTCATTCTTGATGTACATGAATATACAGTGAACCCTGCTCCCCTTAAGAAGGTTGGCACAAATGGATCCATCGCTTCCTATGATCTGCTCATTTCTTCAGCAAAAAATTTAAATATTCCGGAACAGCTTCGAAAAGCATCCGACGAACTACTTTTGCCTAATGTTTTTAAAACATTGGAAAAAGAAAAGCTTTCCTATCATGATTACTATACACTTGATACTTCTGATGCTGGAATTCTTACCGCTACTGAAGGAAGCACAGAGGCCCGCATCGGTCGCAACGCTCTCGGATTGAAAAATACGATGACCTATTTAATTGAAACAAGGGGTATCAATATCGGTCGTACTGACTTCAAACGTCGTGTTTATGCACAAGCTACAGCTCAGGCAGCCTTCATTAAAACGACAGCTGATCAAGCCAGTACAGTAAAAAAGGTGGTCAAGCAGGCCGAAAATGAAGTGGTGAAAAAAGGGAGAAAGGCAAATGATCATGATAAAATTGTCATCACCAGCGAAAATAAATTGATAAAAAATCAAAAGTTAACAGTAGTTGATTTAGCAAAGGCCAAAAAGGTCGATACGCCTATCGATTGGCTGGATTCTACCGATGCCTACCCTACCCTTGTTAGAGATCGACCAACAGCTTATATCCTCCCACCTGAATATGAAGATATTGCAAAAAAACTTCAGTTATTGGGAGTGCAGGTGAAAAAACTAAAAAAACCTGTGAAATTATCTGTTGAAAGTTACAAAGTAAAGGATTTGAAAGTGTCCACTACACTTGAAAGCGGACATACAACCAAAGAAGTGACGACCAATGTATCAGCGAAAAAACAGGAATTCCCGAGAGGAAGCTATGTATTTAACATGGACCAGCCTGATGCTAACTTCATTTCCCTCGCACTCGAACCTGAGGGCATAGACAGCTATGTGACATTCAATTTCATTCCCGCTGTTAAGGGCGGAGAACTTCCGATTTACCGCTACATGCAACAATCAGCATTACCAGTTAAATAATAAATCTCCACTACTATCTAAAAAACGCTTTGGCAGCTTTCCTTGCCGAAGCGTTTTATTTTTTATTCCATCTTTAAGCATTAGCAGAATTTCTGACACCATTCAGTCGTCTTTCTTGAATGCAGCAAAAACTTTTGAATATATATATAAACGGACAATGTGTTTAGGAGGGGGGAACACCTTTGAACCACCAACATGTACAATTGGAAATTAACCGACTTGTTTATCACTTAAAGCAAGACCAATCAGCAGATGGATCTTGGAACTATCCCTTTGACACTGGGATAACAGCTGATGCCTATATGATTATTTTACTAAAAATTTTAGACATAGAAGATGCTCCTCTTATAGAGGCTTTAGTAAAAAGGATTGAAAGCAGACAAACAGAAAACGGTTCTTGGAAACTTTTCCATGATGAAAAGGAAGGCAATCTCTCGGTCACTATTGAAGCTTACTATGGTCTTCTATATAGCGGCCTACGGAAAAAACAAGATTTCCATATGAGAAAGGCCAAACAATTCATTCTTTCTAACGGCGGAATCAAACAGGCCAATACGCTAACTAAAATGATGCTCACCGTCACTGGCCAATATAAATGGCCGCCTCTATTCCCAATCCCGCTCGAGGTTATATTACTGCCGCCAACCTTTTTCATCAACATTTATGACCTTTCCGTATATGCGAGAGTTAACTTGATACCCCTGCTTCTGCTTGGACATAAAAAGTATCAGATTAAGTCCTCGAACGCACCTAGTTTAAAAGATTTATATCAAACGCGGGAGGAACGTACTGAAGAATATGTGTGGGAGGAATATCGAACGGACGAATACCGCTCTTTCTTTTCCAAACTTCAAACAGGTGTCAAAACCTTAATTGGTTATCCAGATTATTTGCATTCCTTGGCCCTAGAGTCAACGAAAAGATATATGCTCGACCGGCTAGAGCCCGACGGAACACTTTACAATTATTTTGTTTCTACCTTTTTCATGATCTTTGCACTTCTCTCAACCGGCTATTCGAAAAAAGATCCCGTGATCCTAAAAGCAGTTGCCGGTCTGAAGGGGATGGCCTGTTCAGTTGATGGGTACACTCATATCCAATTTACAACAGCCCATGTTTGGAATACCTCCTTAATCAGCTATGCTTTGCAAGAAGCAGGATTGCCTTCCAAAGATCAAACTGTTAAAGCCGCAAATCAGTATTTACTTTCCCGTCAGCATTATATGTATGGTGATTGGTTGGTTCATAACCCTAACGCGGTTCCAGGTGGCTGGGGTTTCTCAGATTTGAACACAATGAATCCAGATGTAGATGATACGACTGCTTCACTACGGGCGCTTGCCGGTCAATTGCAAACAAACCCAGATAATCAGAACAGCTGGCAGCGTGGTGTCGCCTTCACGATATCCATGCAAAATGATGATGGCGGATTTCCTGCATTCGAAAGAAATAACGATCATAAATGGTTACACCTTACCCCTTTCGAAGGAGCTAAATATTTCCTAACTGACCCATCGACCGCTGATTTAACAGGAAGAACACTTGAATTTTTAGGGAACTATACAAATTTGAAGAAACCTGAGAAAGTCAGCAAAAAAGCCGTAGATTGGCTCTTGAAAGACCAGGAGCGCGACGGATCTTGGTACGGACGCTGGGGAATTTGCTACCTATATGGCACATGGTCTGCACTGACTGGCCTTAAGGCAGCTGGGCAATCCTCTGAACACCCAGTTATCCAAAAAGCTTTGGCCTGGTTAAAGAAAGTTCAAAATAAAGATGGAGGCTGGGGAGAATCTTGTTACAGTGACATCAAGCAACATTATATGCCTCTCGGGACCAGCACCCTGACCCATACAGCTTGGGCTGTGGATGCGTTGATTTCAGCATCCGAAAAACCGACACCTGAAATCGAAAAAGGCATCACCTATCTCATTCGTGAAGCCCAAAAAGAAAGCTGGACCAATGACTATCCTGTAGGTCAGGCACTGGCAAATTTATCGTATATCCATTATCACAGCTATCGCTATATTTATCCGCTTTTGGCCTTAAGTCACTACAGAAATAAGTTCATGAATGTTTAAGCGCTGTGTGTGTCGGCGCTTTTTTCGTCATAAAAAGATGAATATGTGGATTACTTGTGGAAAAGGGTGGCACATAAAAGTACAGTTATCCACATTTTAAGGTTATCCACATATAATTATCCAATAAATTGACCCGAAGCATTATATAAACAAATTATTATCCACAATTGCTGTGAGTAACATTCATTCTTATGTATTTTGCCAATTTATTTGTCCGAAAGTATGCACACAAGCTCTGGATTACTTGTCTTCTTAAGGTTTTGTGGATAATTTGGGGATGAATCCTCACTGTTTTATTATTTTTCACTTCCAAACTGTATCAAGTTTATCGCTATAGAATTCTATTGCCTTTGCATATGACTGGATTGCATGATCCTTAGAAGTTTCCGCAATAATTTTCAGTAAAGATTCCATTGCCAAATTATGATGTCCTAAATTATAGAATGCCATTGCTCTAAATACTATTAAAGCCTTGTCCTCAGGAAACTTGCTCAGCCCTGTTTCTAATGTTCGTTTTGATTTTTCATATTCTCCAATGGTACGATATGTACTCCCCAACCCTAAATATGCACCTTTAGCATCCTCCTCTAATAAACCCAATGTGAGTGCTGTTTCATAATAGGGCACAGCCTGTGACTCAAGCCCAAGAATATCCAAACTCCAGGCACATTGATACTGAATTACAGCATCCTCGGGATTTTTCTTTGCGAGTTCCATTAAAAGTTGATTTGATTTCTCAAACTCTTTCTTACACCGTAACGATAGCGCCGCTTCTAAATTCTTCACTCTCATTCCCCCCTATTGGATAAAGATCTTTATGTCCCTTATTCTGGAGGAACCCTTTAATTCCTTCTTAATTTCGAAACGGATATTGCCATTGTTCATTTATAAGAAAAAAACTAATATGACTGACCAGATACTGTATCAACTATTCTTTTAATGGATTTTGTAAGTATTTAGATTACTAACAAAAAAAAGGATCTGCCCCATGGCAAATCCTTTTTAGTCTTTGATAATCATTTCAGCAAGGTTATTAACAATAAATGTTACGTAACCGAAACAACTTTTGGTCTTGATATTCGATTAATCATCCAATTCGGTTTTTAATACTTTCCCCGTAGTAGCATCAACTACTACGTCATATTCCTTTTGTCCTTGGTTTATCTCCAGTTCGTATACAAGGATGCCATTCTCAGAATCCAGCTCTACATCCGTAATTTGGCCATCCACCTTTTTCAAAGCAATCTTTTCAGCTTGATCCATACTGATTTTTGCAGTTTCCACCGATTTTTGAGTGTTCATATCCTCATCATCATCGTCTTCCATCTCCTGAGAAAGAATCTCTCCTTTTTCAGCATCCACATCTACGTCTTGATAGCCTTCTTCCGTTTTAACGGTCATCTCATAGGTCATCGGCTGGTCCCAATCTTTTTCAAATTGAGTAACTTCCCCACCTAGTTTTTCTGAAATCATTTTGACAGCCTCGTCTTCAGATAGCGCACCCTTATTGACTGCATATACGGCCGTTCCGGCAGCACCACCGAAAAGCAATACGGAGGCTATGGACACCGTCATTATTACCTTTTTCCTTTGGATGATACCTTGTTTTATCGTGCTCCACTGCTTTTTCATGATTGAATTCCTCCTTTAATTTGTTACCTTAAGAATAACAATCCTTCATGAAACGAACATGAACGCTAAATTAGAATTTGATGAGAAAGAATAATCGTCACCGACGTTCCTTCTCCCACTTCACTTTGAATTTCCAATTTGCCGCCGAATGACTCAACAATTGATCGAGCAATGGAAAGACCGAGTCCATTGCCTCCCGTTTTCCTTGCTCTCGATGAATCCACACGATAGAAACGTTCAAATACATGTAACAGATGTTCTGGTGATATGCCTACACCTTGATCTTTCACTCCAATAAAAACTTCATTTCCCTGCTGATTAATCAAGATCTTTATACCCGATTCACTGTATTTCATGGCATTGTCCAATAGGATGACCAACACCTGTTCAAGCTTACTGGAAATGATCATTGCATATATTTCCTTAAACTCGGATTGTATATTTATTTCACGATTCCCAGTCCGTCTAAACGTTTGGGCAATCTGTTCACAAAATGAAATAAGTTCGATTTTTTCCTCCATATCGACTGAAGGTTCCGATTGGGAAGCCGCCTGTAGAAGATGTTCCGTCAACTTTTTCATCCGGATGGCTTCATGATGGATCGCTTCCACTGCCTCTTCCTGAATCGCTGCATCCTTCATTCCCCAGCGTTTCAATAGTGAGGAATAGCTTTCAATAACCGTAATCGGTGTTTTCAACTCATGTGAAGCGTCTGAAAGGAATTGCTGCTGTTGGTTATAATTCCGTTCTAGCCTTTCTATCATCCTGTTGAATGAAACTCCCATTACCTGTAGTTCGTCCTTTGATTGATCCGATAGCGGAATCCGTTTGAATTCTCCACTTTCCTCAATATCCATCATTGTCCCGCTCATGATGGATATTGGTTTAAGAATTAGATTTGCCAACCACTTGCCAGCAAAAATGGATAAAAGAATGACAAAAAGGGATGAACCAGCAAGCACAAGTGCAAGTGTTGATAAATTATCAAGAAGGCTGTCCTGTGCCTGGGTGACCTCAATCATTCCAAGCGGCTTACCTTCTTCCGGATAAGGATAGCGGTAGGTTAACACATACTCTCCGTCGACTTTGGTAAAATCATATCCCTTCTCGTTAACGGATTTTATTATAAGCCCCTGGAGGTCCTCTTCATCAGTAAATATGTTGACCAAGCGTCTTTCGGTGTTAAATACCCGTACCATTCCATCGTCTGGGGTATATGGCTCTACCAAGCTAGAATTGCCGGAGAATAGATCCTTCGCCTGGACATTTTCTTCGATTAACGAAGCCTGATTTTCAAGCATATCCTGTTCCCTCTCAACGGAAATCCAAAGAAAGGCGGTTAAAACGATGATACTCAGCACTACCAGCATGAGGATTAAAAAAAGACTAGAATACCATTGGATTTTCGTCCGGATCTTCATACTGGCTCCTTCAAGCTATATCCTACCCCTCGATAGGTATGTATGAGCTGCAAATCAAAAGGATAATCAATTTTTTTACGTAAATAACGAATATACACATCAACCACATTCGTATCCCCTACAAAATCATACCCCCATACATGGGTCAGAATTTGGTCTCTCGACAGTACTTGATTTTTATTTTGCAAAAGATAAACTAGCAAGTCGAACTCGCGGGAAGTCAGCTCGATCCTTTTACCTTGCCTTAGAATGTCCCTTGTACCAAGGTTCAATTGCAGATCATGGACCTTAAGGTCATCCGCTTTTTCTTCTGATTGGCTCCCCCGTACATTCATCCGAAAACAAGCACGAATCCGGGCAAGTAGTTCTTCTATTTCAAATGGTTTTGTTACATAATCATTCGCACCATGGTCCAGGCCGTTCACCTTATCAGGTATTGCATCCCTGGCTGTTAAGAGGATGACTGGTGTGTGACCATTCTTTTTTCTAAAACGCCTAAGTACTTCTATGCCATTCAACTCGGGTAGCATCACATCTAATAAGATTAAATCCCACTCTTCAGCTTCAGCCCTTTCCAGACCTGTTTTTCCGGTAAAAGCCGATTCAGTTTGATAACCCTCATGGTTCAGTTCCAGCTGTATGACCCTCGCGATTTTTTCTTCATCTTCTATAATTAAAATTCTTTTAATCATTATTTAACACCACCTACCCCTTAGTGTACTGAAGAAAAATGAAAATATCATGAGAAATTGAACCCTTCTCGTTAAATCGTATGACAAAAACAATTCTATAGAGAAAAAAAAGCCCTGCTTCTATCTTTACAGATTAAAGAGAGGTGACTTCCCTGTTTTATGTTCCTTAACTATCGATACTGTAGAACTTTAATTAATAGGGGCGGATTCCCAGCAATCCACTGCCTTATGCTCTATGTCATTTTTTCGCGCCAACTGTCCCATATACTACCGATAAAGAAGAATCTTTAGAAATTCTGTTGGATCGCCCTTATTAACAACGAATATACTTACATGAAGAAAGAGTCAAAATTGAAAAAAGAACCGGATGTGAAAACACATCCGGTTCTTTTGTTCTTTTATTTACCAATCCAATGTTGATCAATGAATACATCGCGTCCTGATTTCGCACGGTCCGCTTTGTACTCATCTTTGTTTTTCTTATGATAGCCTTGATGATATTCTTCAGCCGGATAAAAGGTTTGGGCCTGCAGGATTTCCGTTACTATAGGTTTCTTGAACTTACCGCTAGCTGCTACCTGTTCCTTAGTTTCAATAGCTAATTGTTTTTGAGTTTCATTATGATAGAAGATAGCCGTGCGATACTGGCTTCCTCTGTCATGGAATTGACCGCCATCATCGGTTGGGTCAATCTGCTGCCAATACAATTCCAGCAGTCTTTCATAAGGAAATAACATAGGATCGAAAGTAATTTCAACGACTTCATAATGGCCCGAAGTTCCCGTCTTCACTTCCTCGTAAGTTGGGTTTTCAACTTGTCCACCTGTATAACCGGATACGATTCCTCCAATGCCAGGTTGTTCTTCAAATGGTGTCACCATGCACCAAAAACAGCCTCCAGCAAATGTAGCTTTTTGCATAATGGTCATCTCCCTCCAATACTTATGAATAAAAATTAATATATCATATCCTAACCCCAACCATATGTTTTTTTGATTCTTTATAATTTGCGGAACCGCCATGTCATCGTGCCAAAAAGGATCTGCCTCTTTGGCAAACCCTAAATCAATCTTTTGACCAACCCTTTTCCTTGAATCTTACTATCGCTTCAACGCGATTGCTTACATCCAATTTATCGAGAATGACCGAAATATAATTACGAACCGTTCCATTAGTTAGATAAAGTTGGCTGGCAATTTCCTTAGTATTCTTACCATCTGCAATCAATTTGAGCACTTGACTCTCTCGTTCAGTCAACGGGTTTTCTTCGTCAAAAGCCATATCCACCAGCTCCGGAGCATATATGCGCCGACCATCCATGATGACTCTAATTGAGTTTGCCAATTCCTCACTTGGACTATCCTTCAGTAGATATCCACCTACTTCTGCCTTTCTGGCTCTTTCAAAATATCCAGGACGTGCAAAAGTTGTTAAAATGATGACTTTGCATTGATGGCCCTGACTCTTAATCTCTTCTGCTACATCGAGGCCTGTTTTAACGGGCATTTCAATATCCGTAATGCAGATATCCGGCTTTAAACGATTTACGAGATTCATTGCTTCTTCCCCATTGCTTGCTTTTCCGACAACTTCCATATCCTCTTCTAAATCAAGGATAGAACCTAGCGCACCAAGCAGCATCCGCTGGTCTTCAGCAATAACGATTCGAATCAAAGTTAATCCCACCTATTCATTATTTTTTATAGCATTCGGAACCCTAATGTAAAGTGTAGTTCCTTCAGTTGATTTAATATCTAGGCTGCCGTTAACGAATTCAAGCCTTTCTTTCATTCCTTGAAGTCCATTGCCTTTAAAAAACTCTGATTTGTGTGAAAGCCCCACTCCATTATCTTGGACTTTGATCGTCACTCCTGTCTTTAATTCTTCTATAACGATATTACAGCAGTCGGCACAGCTATGTTTGACTATATTGGTCACAGCTTCTTTCAAGCACATGCTTAAAACCGTTTCAACAAGCAATGGGGTATCTTGCAATTCCGTGGTTCCTTCCAATTTGAATTCTATCTCTGCCGCTTTCAAAATTTGCTTGACCCGGATTATTTCATCGCTTAGCTTAGCCCCACGCATTTCCGACACCATTTCCCGTACTTCTTTGAGTGCCGTCCTCGCCGTTTGGCGGATATCCTTGATTTCCTTCTTAGCCGAATCCGGGTTTAAATCAATCAATTTCCCAGCAAGGTCACTTTTCAAGCCAATCAAAGAAAGTTTTTGTCCAAGAGTATCATGTAAATCACGAGCAATCCGCTGACGTTCTTCCATTTTGCCAAGTTCGGATATTCTTTTATGCGCATCTTCCAGTTGTTCTTCCAGCCTATCCCGTTTATTCCGATTATATGTGTTGAATGGGAGAAGAATCACGCCTACTACACAAATGAGCATAAAGGGAAATTGCGAAAAGAAGGTAGGATCTTTCATGATGAACCCAATATTGACGGACACGATGGTAGCTAATAACTGAATCGAATATAATACGAAAAAACCAACCTTATTTTGAACATTCCCAATAAAGAATGCTAAAAAAAGTGAAAAGTAAATGTAGCTGAAAAATATGGTCATGGATATGGATATGACTATTTGTATCGCAGTCCAAACGTATACGGGCCATCCCTTTGAAACGAATGAAAGGCCATATGAAATGAAAAACAAAATGATCATGACGATTCCAAAAACAATCTCCAACATAGATGAAGATTTGAAAATGAAATAAAAAGGGAGGATACAAAAAATGATCCAGACATAAGGGCTTAGCCCTGTGTTCTTCGGAAAGATATGATACCAACTTTGCATGGCGCTGCCTCTTTTTCTTTTACTCCTAGTATATACTAAGGAGTTTTATCAAAAAACCATCCAATGGAAATTGAATGGTTTTTTAATAAACTATTTATTTTTCTTGAAGACTTGGACGTTTATTATTGATTCCTACCTTTGATTTTGTATCGCTTAGACGGTGCTTAATCTCTTTAAAACTTACAAACGTTTTGTTTTCGCTATCATAAAGGCGGAAGCGAAGCGATTTTAAGCTTGAACCAAGAGTGATTGTTGTTGCCTGTTGCAAAGGAAGGGTGGAATCATGGACTTTTTCCAGATTATAGTTTGGCACTCTTGGACTAAGATGATGCACGTGGTGGAAACCGATATTTCCAGTTACCCATTGTAAAATCTTTGGAAGCTTATAATAAGAACTTCCATCAATGGCAGCCTTCACGTAATCCCATTCTGATTCCTCTTCGAAATAAGAATCTTCAAACTGATGCTGTACATAGAACAGCCAGATGCCCAGTGATCCCGTTACAAAAAGAAGCGGTACTTGGATCATCAAGAATGCCTGCCATCCGATAGCCAAGCATAAAAGACCATAAATCGCCAAAATAGAAGCATTTGTCAAATACGTATTCATACGTTCTTTCTTTCTAGCGCCTTTTGTATTCAAACGATTCGACACAAGGAATAGATAAAATGGTCCTAAACCAAACATGACGATCGGATTTCTATATAAACGGTAAGCTAGACGTCCCCAGAATGAAGCGGCTACATATTCATCAACGGTCATGACCCAAATATCGCCAGTACCGCGTTTGTTTAAATTACTGCTGGTTGCATGATGTATGGAATGACTATGCTTCCATTGTTCATACGGAAATAATGTGACGATTCCACTGATTGTACCCAGGATATTATTCGCTTTCCTACTTTTGAAAAACGATTGATGACAACAATCATGAAAAATAATGAAAATCCTGACCACAAACCCTGAAGCCAGAACGCTAAATGCAAGGGTCAGCCAATATGAGATCGATAAGCTCTGATAGGCTAAGAACCATAATAGAAAAAAGGGTGGAAATGTATTTAAAAGTTGTTTCACACTTGATTTAGTATTGGACATTTCAAAAGGGGCAATATCTTTTCTCAATTGTTTTTGATTATGGTTACTCATAACTTCCTCCTAATAAATATTATATAGAAACGTGGAGTGTTTAAATGGATTGGTAAGCTTACATTTTAAAGCAACTATAATTTACGCCTTGGCCCGTTAAATTTAACGAACTATCTTTCTCTTCTTAAGTATAGGAATAATCACCGATCATCTGAAGTCATAAACGTCAATTGGCTGGCATGACAAACGTCATATACTTGTCTATCCTTTCACTTTTCACACGTATTTTTTCCTCATTTATCATTTTTACCCCTCAAAAATTGATAAATCCACTCAAATGGGGGAAAACAATTAACTATTTTCAACCCAATCGAAACATACTTCCCTTATATGTAAAGCAAGTCTATGTATTGCTCAAACACAAAAACAGATTCACCACAAGGCGAATCCATTTATATCTTAATGGCATAAACCCTTTCAGGCCGTCCTACCGTGCCGTATGTTAAATCCGCTTCAATTTTTTCCTCAGACATCAAGTGTTCAAGATAACGCCTTGCCGTAGTCCTACTCACTCCGATTTCCTTCGCCACTATTTCGGCAGTTAACCCAGGGGATGTGTTTCCCAACACTACCATCACCTTCTCCAAAGTCATCCTATCAATCCCTTTTGGCAATGAAGTCTGTTCTCTTTCCTTGTCATTCATTTCCTTTCTCAAAAGCTTATCCACTTGTTGCTGTGTCACAGGAAAATTGCCCTTTCCTAATTCAGATAATTTAATGTAATATTCTTGATATCGGAGTAAGGACTGTTTGAACCGTTCAAATACGACAGGCTTGATAATATAATCAAATATGCCGATTTTAATGGCTTCCTGGACTTTTTCAATCTCTTTTGTTGCCGTAATCATAATGACATCCATTTGTTTGCTTTGCTGCTTGATTTCTTTCAGGATATCGAGCCCATTCATATCCGGAAAATACATATCGAGCAGCAATAGGTCCGGCTGCATGATTTCAATGAAGCTTTTAGCTTCGACATAACTTGACGCTATCCCAATGGTTTGAAACCCTTCAATTTTTTCGATGAACAGCTTCTGTATTTCAGCAATCCGTAAGTCATCTTCTACGATTAAAACTTCTATTTCGCTAATAGCCTTCATTTAATCACCCCTCTGTTTTTTGGTATGGCTACTGTAAAGATCGTATATTCCCCTTCCTTTGATGAAAAAGTGATATATCCTCCTAAACCATTAATTGCTTCCTTAACAAGACTCAGACCAATCCCTGAATTAGTTTGATGGTTTTTCGTGGTAAAACCTTTCTGAAAAATTTGTTCGGTAACACCTGAATTCATCCCTTTTCCGTTATCTTCAACTTCGATAATCAGTTCTTTACCCAAATCAGTTACGAACAACGAAACCTTTTTTTCCTCCCTTTGGTTTTCCCGTACCGCTTCAAAAGCATTATTGATAAGGTTACCGATAATCGTCACTAACACATCCCGGTCTATTTCGGACGGAATATCTTTAAAACTGCTCTCTCTATCAATAGTAAAATGAATTTTCAGCTCGCTTGCTAAACTTACTTTCCCTAAGATGAACCCAGCAATAATCGGATCAGGTACTTCCTTCATTAAAAAGTGAATGAACCCTTGTGTGACATCTACTTCCTTCGATATAAAATCTATCGCTTCTTTATAGGACCCCAGTTGAATCAAACCAAGAAGAGTATAAAGCCGATTGGAATATTCATGTGTCTGTGCCCTTAGCCCCTCTGCATAGGCCTTCACATGGGAAAGCTCTTGAAGAAGGTTCGATAGTTCGGACTTATTTCTTAAACTCGCAACAGCACCGATAACTTCTCCGTGTTTATTTAATATTGGAATGCGACTTGCCAAAAAAATTTCACCGTCTATCATAAATTCCTGATCATATTCGGCCTGTGCTGTACTGACTACATCAAGCAGATGTGTATTTGTAATGACCTCTTCAATTTTTCTCCCGCGTAGCACAACGTCTTTAGGAATATGAAGGAATTTATGCGCCGTTTCATTGACAACAGTGATTTTCCCATAGACATCAATGGCTATAATTCCTTCATGAATGGATTCCAAAATGGCATGTTTCTCTTGAAACATCCAGGCAATCTCCTTGGGCTCAAGTCCTAATATGGCCTTTTTTATATTTAATGAAATAAAGAAGGCAATTAGTAAACCACCTATTAAGATAAAAGAGATGGTCCATACTATCTTTCTTTGTATTCTAGACACTTCATTTTCAATATCGTTCTGCATGTAACCAACAGAGACTACACCAATGACTTTTCCCTCATCCTCTATTGGAGCTTTCCCCCTTATGGAAGGGCCCAATGTCCCGGTTGATTCCGTGATGATTGATTTCCCATTCCAAACCTCGGCGTTATCTCCCCCTACCATTTTCTTCCCAATCAATTTGGGATTAGGGTGAGACAGGCGTGTTTCATTCTCATCTCCTATTACAATGAATTCCGCATCGATCTGTCTGCGAATTTTTTCCGCAATAGGCTGGATGATCACGGAAGGGCTATCCGTTTGAAAGGCTTGTTTAATTTCAGGCAGCAGTGAAATAGTCTGGGCAACTGATAATGCTTTTTCCCCTGTTTCCTGTTTCAGGTTAATTTCTAAGATATTTATAAAAATAACTTCAAAGATTCCACCTATTAAGATGATTAACGTGCAGATGCCCAGCATCAACTTAGTATGTAAACGCATTCAATCACCTCTTCTTACATCATATAAAAAAAAACCCCTTTAAAAAAGGAGTTTTTTTGCAACATTCAGAAAATATTTATTAACCTTCTATATTGATGACGACATCTTTCCCTCTCTTCTTAAGTAAAACCGGAATGAGCAGCCATAATGCCGTTACAATCAAAAAGGTAAGTGAAAGTGGCCTAGTGAAAAACAAGCTGTAATCACCATCGGATATGGTCAAGGCTCTGCGCATATTATTTTCTATCATCGGCCCTAATACCAACCCTAGTACCAATGGAGCGATTGGATAATCATTTTTACTTAAGAAATACCCCAAGACCCCGCACCCTAATAATAGCAATAAATCATAAGTGGATACTTGAACCGCATAAACACCAAAAATGGAAATCGCGATAATGATCGGAATCAAGTACTTCTTAGGCGTTTCAATGATTTTTGCAAAAACCTTAACGAGCGGAAGATTAAGGATGAGAAGCATCAGATTCCCAATGAACATACTGGCGATAAGTCCCCAAGCTACCTGAGGATGATCTTCGAATAATAATGGTCCAGGTTGAACATTGTACATCATGAGTGCTCCCATTAAGATAGCTGTTGTACCGGAACCTGGAATCCCCAGAGTCAATAATGGAATCATCGCTCCACCAGAAGCTGCGTTATTAGCTGTCTCAGGCCCTGCTACTCCTGCAATTGCTCCAGTACCAAATTTCTCAGGTTTTTTTGAAATCCGTTTTTCCATAAGATAAGAGAAGAAAGAAGCAAGAGTTGCCCCTGCACCTGGTAGGATTCCTACAAAGAAACCTAAGAGCGATCCCCTGGCAATGGGACCCGCGGATTCTTTGAATTCTTCTTTGGAAGGAATCAAATTACTAATCTTAGCGATTTCCCCGTCATCCTCTTCTTTTTCCAATATCGTCTTGAACACTTCTCCAAGGGCGAATAACCCAACTGCGATTGTCAGGAATTCAACCCCTTGATATAGCCAGGGAACGTCGAAGGTAAAACGAGCAATCCCTGATACATTATCAATGCCTATCGTCCCAATCAGCAAGCCGCAAACAGTCATAATTAACGCCTTCGTTACTGACTTTCCCGCCAAACCACTAACAGCTGCCAGTCCTAGAAGCATAAGTGAAAAATACTCAGCTGGACCAAATTTTATGGCAATCGTCGATAATGGTTGAGCTAAGGCAATCATAGCGATAAGGGTGACAATCCCTCCAACAAAGGAACCGATGGCAGAAATAGACAAAGCACTTCCAGCCCTGCCCTTCTTCGCCATTTGATAGCCATCCAATGTTGTAACAACAGAAGAAGATTCCCCAGGTGTATTTAATAGTATAGAAGTTGTCGAGCCTCCATACATCGCTCCATAATAGACACCTGCAAGTAAAATGATGGCGCTTGTTGCCGCTTGCTCTGGGGGAAGTCCTCCCGTAATTGAAGCCGTTACCGGAATTAAAAGGGCCACACCGCTCATCGGTCCAATCCCTGGCAAAACACCGACTGCCGTTCCAATCAATACTCCAACAAAAGCAAAAAGCAAATTATACCAAGTAAGTGCTGTTTCAAACCCTTGTAATAAATAATCAAAAGTGCCCATTACTCATCCTCCTTTCCTTTATGAAAACCAGATTGGCCAACCAGGCAGTGTTCCTTTTAAGACATTTACGAATAAAAAATAGACGATTCCGGAAAACCCTGCAGATATAATGAGTGATGTTACCCACTTGCTCCGTTCCATAGTTTGAAAGCAAACAAACAAAAAGAGAAAGGTTGTAATGACATACCCAAATGTTTCTAATGTCAAAATATAAATCAATGTTGAGAGTAAAATAATGATAAAAGGCTTATACTCCAGCTTTTCCTTACTCGATTCTTGTCTCTTACTCTGATATGCCTCATAAAATAGGCGAATACTCAATGCAGCAAGAACAAGTCCCAAAACAAATGGAAAAATATCTGGCCCCACTGAACTTCCATAAGAAGAACTGGATAAATTCCTGCTCCCTATCATAAACAACACACCGACAGCCAGAAAGGCTACAGCTGCAAAGCGGTCAAATTTCATGTCCACCCTTATCCCCCCAATTCAGAAAATAAGAAGAAGGAGAAGTACCTCCTTCTTCCCCCATTATTTTTCCATTCCTAAAGCTTCTAATAATTGCTGCACTTGTTTCTCTTGTTCTTCTAAAAACTTGCCAAACTCTTCACTGTTTTTATATTCTTGCTCCCATCCTTGTGCCTCGACTTCCTTTTTCCATTCAGAGGTTTCAACTAACTTTGCAATAGATTCGTTCCAAAATGTTTTAGCTTCATCAGACATTTCCTGAGGACCAAAAACTCCCCTCCAAATGGTAAACTCAGCATCTACTCCCTGTTCCTTAGCCGTTGGTATATCTTTAAGATCTCCACCAAGGCGTTCAGTCGATGTTACGGCCAGAACTCTAATCTTCCCTGCTTTTAAAAACTCTCTTACACTAGAGGCATCCGTTCCAATTACATCTGCATTGCCTCCAAGCAATGCCGTTATCGCTTCCCCGCCACCGTCGTACGATACATATTTAAGTTCAGTAGGATTTAAACCATATTCATAGGCTGGAAGAATGGAAATCAAGTGATCCATGGAACCAGGAGCTGATCCTCCTGCAAAAGTTAGCTTGCGCGGATCTTTTTTTACTACTTCCAACACTGATTTTAAATCTTTAAATTCTGAATCCGCTTTGACTACGATAGCTCCATAATCTTTTGTCAGCTGCGCCAAAGGAGTCGTATTTTTATATCCATAAGGACTGTTGCCCTCTTTTTTAAGATTATTAATAATGACAGGGGGCGAGTTCACAAACAGCATGTCGTTATTATCAACTTGCTGTGTTGCATATTCCGCCATAAAAACAGCACCACCACCACCGGGTTTGTTTTCAACGGTTAACGGCTGGCTTACCAGTTTTGTCTCACTTAAGACCTTTGTAAATGAACGAGCTGTTAAATCCCATCCGCCACCTGCACCCGACGGAGCAACAATCGTTATGGCTTTTTTCGGATATCCAGTACTTTCTTTCTTTTCGCCTGATGTATCCGAACTACTGCATGCACCTAAGCTTAGGGCTAACGAACTTGCCAATATAACCGCAGAAATCTTTTTACGAGAAAACATATGAATCCCCCTTTTGAAAGCGTTTTCTTAATTTTACAAAAATTTATACCTTTTCTTTAATTATTCACCTAAAAAACATAAATTCCATAATATCCATATTGTTCATAAAGTTTTATAGCAGGAAAAGGGGGAAAAGACTGCTCCTTCAGAGCAGTCCCAGTTTGTAGACAAAAGGGGGTCTATCTAAATTAAACAAAGTGATTGGAATGGAAGGTGCGAGACTCCTGCGGGGAAAGCGAGTGCCTTACGTTCCAATCACGGTTCGAATTTTACAAACACTTTAAAAAAACTGTAGACTGCCCATTAAGAGCAGTCCAACTAGAATAGAATTTTTGATAGATATACGACCAACGTTACCGTTATACTGCTGAATAAAGTGGACATCAAGACGGCCTGTGCCGCATACTCCGGATGGTTACCATATTCCAAAGCAAATAAAGCACTGTTTCTTGATGTTGGAAATGAGCTTGCTATAAATAATCCTTGAGCAACCGTCCCTTCCAGCCCAAGCATGAGAATGATTAGGAAGGCAATAGATGGGGAGAGTATTAAACGGCCAATCAAGCTAAGAATTAGCGGAAGCGGGAAGTGAGTTATTTTTAAGTACGCACTCTGTGCACCCAGTGTAATCAAGGCAATCGCTATGAACGCACTTGCGATATTATCAATCGGAGTCCATAAAAACAAAGGAATATTGATTGAAGTCGCCTGTAAAACGAAACCAAGTAAGAGAGCGTAGATAACAGGGTTCTTCAAGAACTCACTGATCGCTCCCTTTGCACTTTTTGTATGAACGGAAACGGAATTCATCAATCCATATGTATAGGTTAGTAGATTTTGAAAGATGATAACGATGACTTGAATTGATAGCCCAAGAGGATTATTATGAAACACCAACTGGCTGACTGGCATCCCAAAATTGGCTGAGTTATTTAAGACCACACTATTTTTAAAAGTTGCAGAGAGACTTTGATCAAACTTAGCGAGTTTAGCAATCAATGTACTTACTATGATGAGACTTACAGCTTGAAGAGCAAGGAAGCCAAATATTTGTACAATCATCCCCCCTCCCATCTTGCTTTGATAAATATTAACAAAGCTAATGGCCGGCATAAGTAGGAAATTGTTCAATTTAGACAACGTGTTCATATCCAGATGGAATTTACGATGAAGAAATGCCCCCGCTCCTATTAGAAAAAAGACAGGTACAATGACATTCAATAAAATTAGAAACAAAACACTCATATTACTACCTCTCCATTTCAAAAGGAAATATCCTGTAGATTCACTTCTCTCATAACATCATAATGTGGATGAACCCATAATTAAAATACGAATAAATTATCGTTGGCTATTCAAAAAAGGAATGATAAAAAAAGCACAGAAGTTTCTGTGCTTTATCTAAATATCTCTCATAAAATCGACACTCTTAACAAATTGGACAAACTCATTGACCAGCTTTAATTCTAGCGTCTTTTCATGATATAACATCCAAGTATCTCTAATAAGTATATCTCCTTGTTCATCCTTCAAATTAATCTGATATAGATTTTGGTCTTTCTCCAGTAAGACGCTTGGAAGAATCCCATATCCTAGCCCATTCCTGACCATTTCTTTGCATGTATCACCCTTATCCACTTCCATTCCAACCAAAGGGGGTCTGGAGAAATTCCTTCTCCACCAATTATCAATCATCGATTTTAAAAGAGCGTCGGTCCCATAATCAATCCTCGGCAAAGATGGCAGGTCCTGGATATCAATTTTTTCCTTTGAAGCGATACAAATCGTTTCCTCAAAAAGATGATGCCTTGATTCCGACCATTGATAGTCCCCACGTACAATCCCAACATGGACTTCTTCGTTGTAAATGAGGTTTAGTATTTCCTTACTCCAACCCGTTGTCACATTAAAATCAACCTTAGGAAATTGTTCACGAAAAATTTTCAACAGGCCCGGCAACTTATGAAGCGTAATATAGTTGGAAACTCCCAATCGCAACGTTCCACTAATCTCCTGTCCCATGTTAAACGCAGTCTCTTTTATCTGACGGAGCCTAATCAGCATCTCATCAGCACAGTTTGCCAAGTACTCCCCTTGAGGGGTAAACTGGACACCTCTTGTTCCCCGCTCCACAATCTTCAAATTAAATTCTTTCTCGATTTGTTGAATTCGTTTTGTTAAAGAAGGTTGCGAGATATATAAACTTTGCGCGGTTTTAGTAATATTCTTTTTTTGATATAAAACCTTTAAAATATGCCAATCCCTTTCATCCATTGACTTTCCTCCGATATAACTTTCCAGTAATTGTTTTACCCAAACTGTACCACAAAAGGCTTGAAGGATATATTATTTAACAAAGTCAAAAAAAGGTCCGAGCCATGCCGGCAAGGACCTTTTTACCTTTAAGCAAATTCTCCACCCTTTTCCCTAGTGGGGGGTGGCAACATTCAAGAGGAATACGCTCATTTATTCATTTAATTGAATTCTTTCAGGACATGTATAGATATTCATGGAATCATTACGAATAAATCCGACCGTCGTAATTCCTAATCCTTCAGCTAACTCCAAAGCTAGTTCTGTTGGAGCAGATTTTGAGAGTATAAGTTCACAACCAATCTTCGCCACTTTCAATAAAATTTCCGATGAAATTCGGCCACTGAACACGATAGCCTTTCCTTCTATCGAAATACCATTTTTCAAGCAATATCCATATATTTTGTCCAGAGCATTATGTCGTCCAATATCCATCCGACTTAATACGAGGCCATCGACATCACATAACGCAGCATTGTGAACTCCACCCGTATTTTGAAACGTGACAGCAGAATTTTGCAGATCCTTCATCAAGCGGAAGCAATCATCAGGTGTAAGTTTTACTGAAATATTATCCATTTTCTTAGCAGTCAGTGCATCGTTTACAAAGACAAATCCTTGCCTGCTCATCCCACAGCAAGACGTAATATACCGCTTATTTTGAAAGTCCTGGTAGTATGGGTTCACCTTATCCGTTTTCACATGAACAAAACCTTCTTTTTCTTGCACCCAAATTTCCTTTATTTCTTCATATTTTTTGATAATTCCTTCAGAAGCCAAGTAACCAATGACCATATCTTCAATGTATTCAGGTGTACAAACCATGGTAACAAATTCTTGTCCATTTATTTTCACAGTAACAGGAAACTCCGTCACGACCGTATCTTCTATTCTCTCAATTTCTCCATTAGCTATACGGATAATGTCCCGCTTCATTTCAATTGCTTTCATGTCCCCACTCCTTTTAATGTCTAGGAGCTAATTGACCTAATATGTTAGGAACCTATATCTTCTAGAGGTTGGTCAATGCCCGTTTAGTTTTTCCGCTATTTCCTTATCAAAGACAAATACGGAAATCGCTATATTTTCTTTTACTTTTATATCTGAAAACAAATGGACTAGTTTAGCTCCAACCAGTTTCTCCATTCCTTCCGGAGGATTCACCGAGTATACATCCTGAATCATTTTAGTTCTGGCTGAATGGACCATCTCTTTTCCTTCCTCTGTGCTTGATATGAACATTTCCGTCGGAGTTAAATTACCGTATAACGTTGAGACGGCCATATTTTCAACGAAAACTGTGTGGATACGCTCCGGGCCTTTCCCAAATAGTTCCTTACGAAGCTTACGAATCATATCATTGAATTCATGAATTACTTTTGACATATTACCCTCACTCCAATTCACGGAATTACACTTCTCAATTTTCTTATCATAAATCAACAAGAAAAAAAACGAAAGGAATTTGGAAATGGTAGCTCCTTTACAGGATTGTTTCTTTTTGAAATTAAAGGTATAATATCAATAATAAAAGTTGGGTACGCAATAGTGTACTGTTGTGTTTCTATCTTTTCTCAATACCCATACATAATGGTATGATTGGTATATTGGCAAGTTTTGCTATTAAACTATTCCACCATGACTTACACCACCGTTCAGAGCCGGAGGTGTAATCATGGTGGTTTTTTTCGTGTTTTCGGCTATAAAAGGGGGAAATATTATGAGCGATTCAAATATTACTATAAAAATTAATGGTTTGGACTATACAGCAAAAACCGGATCAACAATACTGGAAGTTATCAATCAAAATGAGATAGCTCATCCACAAATTTGTTATGTTCCTGAAGTAGATCCGATCCAAACATGTGATACATGTATCGTAGAAGTAAATGGGAAACTCGTCCGATCCTGCTCGACAGCGGCAGTGAGCGGCATGGATATTGCCTTAGACTCAAGCAAGGCAAAAGAAGCCCAAACCGAAGCTATGGACCGGATCCTGGAAAATCATTCTTTATACTGTACAGTATGTGATAATAATAATGGAAATTGTAAACTTCATAACACCGCAGAATTAATGGAAATTGAACATCAAAAATATCCTTACACACCGAAAGTGAAATTGGGTGACGTCGATATGTCCCATCCTTTTTACCGCTATGATGCTAATCAATGTATTGCATGCGGACAATGCGTAGAAGTCTGCCAAAACCTTCAGGTCAATGAAACGCTATCCATTGACTGGGAAGCAGATCGCCCTCGGGTAATATGGGATGAAGGAACAGATATTAACAACTCATCTTGTGTCGGTTGCGGACAGTGTGTAACCATTTGTCCTTGTAATGCATTAATGGAGAAATCAATGCTTGGTGAAGCTGGTTTCATGTCAGGTTTGAAAAACGACATGCTTGAGCCAATGATTGATCTTGTTAAAGAAGTAGAACCTGGCTACAGTGGTATTTTTGCCATTTCAGAAATTGAAGCAGCAATGCGAGACACTCGGACGAAGAAGACAAAAACAGTCTGTACGTTCTGTGGGGTAGGCTGCTCATTCGAAGTTTGGACAAAAGGCCGAAAAATCCTTAAAGTCCAACCAACTCATGAAGGCCCTGTTAATGCGATTTCCACTTGTGTTAAAGGGAAATTCGGTTGGGACTTCGTAAACTCTGAAAAACGGTTAACTAAGCCCCTAATTCGTAAAAATGGACAATTTGTTGAATCAAGCTGGGATGAAGCACTTGATTTAATTTCATCTAGATTAGGTTCAATCAAACAACAGCACGGAGGTAATTCTGTAGGTTTCATTTCTTCATCTAAGATTACGAATGAAGAAAACTATGTAATTCAAAAACTAGCACGTCAAGTTTTCGAAACGAATAACGTCGACAATTGCTCCCGTTACTGTCAATCTCCAGCAACAGATGGATTGTTCCGTACAGTCGGCATGGGTGGAGATGCTGGAACCATTAAAGATATCGCCGCTGCAGGTCTTGTCATTATCGTTGGGGCAAACCCGGCTGAAGGCCATCCTGTACTAGCAACACGCGTTAAGCGGGCACATAAGCTTCATGGTCAAAAACTGATTGTTTCAGATCTTCGTAAAAATGAAATGGCAGAGCGTTCTGATATCTTTATGAGACCAAAGCAAGGTACGGACCAAGTATGGCTAATGGCCGTTACAAAATATATGATCGATCAAGGTTGGCATGATCAAGAATTCATCAGTGAAAATGTGAACTTCTTCGACGATTATAAAGAGATACTTAAAAAATATACCTTAGAATATGCAGAACTAAACACAGGGATTTCAAAAGAAACACTAATTCAAGTAGCCGAAATGATTCGTGATGCTGACGGGGCTTGTATTCTTTGGGGAATGGGTGTAACACAAAACACTGGAGGTTCCGATACTTCCGCTGCGATTTCCAACCTTTTACTAGCTACAGGAAACTACCGTCGTCCAGGGGCTGGAGCTTATCCGCTTCGCGGTCATAACAATGTACAAGGTGCTTGCGATATGGGTACTCTTCCAACATGGCTTCCAGGATATCAGCATATTTCTGATGATGTAGCACGTGCTAAATTCGAAAAAGCATATGGAGTAAAAATTGATGGAAAACCAGGTATGAACAATATCGAAATGCTTCACGCTATTGAAAAAGGCGATATGAAAGCAATGTACCTTGTCGGTGAAGATATGGCACTTGTCGATTCCGATGCCAACCACGTCCATAAAGTGTTATCAAGCTTAGATTTCTTTGTTGTTCAAGATATTTTCCTTTCTAGAACAGCTCAATATGCAGACGTCGTATTACCAGGAGTACCATCTCTTGAAAAAGACGGAACGTTCACTAATACAGAACGTCGCGTACAGCGTTTATACCAAGCACTGCCTACTTTAGGAGAAGCTAAAGCAGACTGGTGGATCACCCAAGAAATTGCTAAACGTTTAGGAGCGGATTGGAACTTCAATCATCCAAGTGAAATTTATGCGGAAATGGCGAGCCTGTCTCCAATATTCAGCGGAGCGAATTATGAAGTCCTTGAAGGCTGGAACAGCTTCCTATGGGGAAGCCATGATGGAACTAGCACACCGCTTCTTTATGTGGATGGCTTCAACTTCCCTGATAAGAAAGCCCGTTTTGCTCTATCTGATTGGGTGGAGCCTGCTCAGTTCCCAGAGGAATATGATCTTCATATCAACAATGGACGTATGCTTGAACATTTCCATGAAGGAAATATGACGAATAAATCCAATGGAATTCAATCTAAAGTTCCTGATATATTCGTTGAGGTTTCTCCTGAGCTTGCAAAAGAACGTAAAGTCAATGACGGCGGACTCGTACGCTTAGTGTCACCGTTCGGAGCCGTTAAATTAAAGGTTCTTATCACAGACCGAGTACAAGCAAATGAGCTTTTTCTACCGATGAACTCAGTTGACAAAGATTCAGCCATTAATTTCCTGACAGGTCCTGTGTATGATAACCGTACAAGCACGCCTGCTTATAAACAAACGATGGTTCGCATGGAAGTATTAAGTAAAAGCGGAGACACTCCATTACCGGGATCTAATCCACGGAATAAAAAACGTCATCCTCAAAATGGTGTTGAGGTAGAACGTAAGTGGGCTCGTCCAGGGTATGTTCACTTAACGGATAAATAATTAAAGGAGGGTGAAGCTCATGGCAGCTCCAATTACGGAAATCCATAACCCTATAACAGAGGAAGAAATAAAGCTACAAAAACTCGAAGAACTAAAAACGCTTGTCACCAACAATGAGGATGTGTTGAACAATATGTTTAAAATCCTCGGTGAACTTAATGAATCAGGTGTCCTTGAAGCTGCGAATTCCATGCTTCAAGGAAAAGAACAAATTGCAAAAATCGCTCTTCAACAAGTCACAAGACAACCTGTAACCAATTTAATCAATACCCTTATGGGAGCAACAGGAGCTTTGATGAACGCTGATGCCGCACAATCTACAAAACTACTTAACAGTGCACTAGCAGGAGTCGATGAAGCCAACAAATTCCTACAGACCGATAAGAAAATTGGTGTAATGAATTTAATGAAAACATTAAATGACCCAGATATAAATCGAGCAATCGGTTTTGGCATCCATTTCCTAAAAGGAATGGGTAAGGAACTAAAAGAATAGAACCTTTTTTACAAGTGACTATCCCTAAAAGTCAGCTTTCTCTCAACAAATAGATTAAGACTTAAAAGAAGTTCATCCTTCTTTTGAGTCTTTTTTCTATCATGCACGACGATATTGAAAACAAAAGGATGGATGAAATGCTAACACATGAAAAAGTCATGGATGCTTTGAAACATGTCGAAGATCCGGAATTGCATAAAAGTATTGTAGAGTTGAATATGGTTAGAAATATCAAAATCGACGGAACCCATATCCAGTTAGAAGTAGTCTTAACCATTCAAGGTTGTCCTTTAAAAGCGAAAATTCAGGAAGATATTGAAAACTCGCTAAAAGCCATCGGTGCTTCAACTGTGTCTTTACAATTTGGCTCGATGACTAAAGAAGAACGAGAAGCCTTGACAAAATTACTAAAAAGCAATGCAACCACTGAAACGGGTATGCCTAATATGCTTCGCCCTGATTCAGGTGTGACCTTCATTGCCGTTACAAGCGGGAAAGGAGGCGTTGGAAAATCAACTGTTACGATTAATCTCGCAGTCTCTTTAGCACGAATGGGCAAACGTGTGGGCATTTTAGATGCTGATATATATGGCTTCAGTGTCCCTGCAATGATGGCAATTACCCAAAAACCAACAATGATTGACCAAACCGTCATTCCCGTTGTCAGTCATGGTGTGAAGGTCATGTCCATGGGATTTTTTGCAGCAGATGATAATCCTGTTATGTGGCGGGGACCTATGCTTAATAAATGGATAAAAAACTTCCTTGTGAACACGCATTGGGGAGAACTGGATTACCTGCTGCTTGATTTACCTCCTGGAACTGGAGACGTAGCCATCGACGTAGCAGCAATGATCCCTCAAGCTAAGGAAATCGTTGTAACCACTCCACATAACGTCGCCTCTTTTGTCGCTTCAAGAGCAGGTGCAATGGCCAAACATACTAAACATGAAATCTTGGGTGTCATCGAAAACATGGCATATTTTGAAGAACAGGACGGATCGAGGAATTACCTGTTTGGAAAAGGTGGCGGGGCCATTTTGGCACAACGACTTGAAACTGAAGTAATTTCTACCATCCCATTCTCAAACCGCAAAGAAAATAACGACGCCTCTGTCTTTGATGAAGAATCGTACGTTGGAGAAACCTTCACATCTTTAGCAGAAGATATTATCAATCAAGCATAATTGAACAGAGGTTGACTCTTAAGAGTCGTCCTCTTTTTTTACTCATTAAAAGACAAGCTGTATACTCTCCCCTTATTCGCCCCCCTACTTGTTAGATTCAATGATTGCAATATTCTCGTAGCACTAGCAGAAGATGAAACAAGTAAAAACTCCCTCAATTGACGATTGATTTATAGTCGAGAGTTATAGCGGATACACTTCCGGAACTTGTTAATGGAATGAATAAGACGAGAATTTACTCAATTTTGCCGATATAGAGCGGCAAACCCTTGCGAAGGGGGCAGGTCCTCTCCTTTGTCTATTAAACCTTGCACAGGAGCAGGAGCACCTGGAAGAATTCGGAATAAAACTTTCCAAATACTTTGCCTGTAAAATCCGGTTTCTGTTCTAACCCCGATTGTAAGAATGAGGAATTATCAACTTTACGCTATTTCTCTAGAGTGTATTTTTAATAATGGACCCTTTATTTGCGTTACCGTTTGTTCAAAAGAAGTAATTATCTTATAAAAATTCGACCTATATGGAATTTAATTCGATAGTTATTCCTTTTTATATCACATATAATAAAACGAAAAAGAGCAATTAGCTCATATTTGCTCTTTCCATACAAAAATAGCCATATATAGTCAGTAAGGAGATAAAAATATGAATGTTGTACATATTTGTTTTGGTGATTCTGCTTATGGGAGTTTAAAAAACATTTTTCAAAAAAGTAATGAACACCAAAACCAACAAATTATTTGTATTAGTGAAGATTTTTCAATAGGTCCTATTTATAAATTAGAATCTATTGAAGGGCTACACGAAAGAAAACAATGGCTGAAAGAAGTGTTAACAAAAACAGGACCAACCTCAGATACAGACTACTTAGATTGGATTGAAACAATCCTTAAAAGTAATTCACGAATCGCAATTGAAGTTCCGAGTAATAGCAGAGTAATCTTATGGCATGGTGACAATACTTCTGATGAAATCGGTTTAAGATTTGTATTATTTTTACTTCAAAATAAACATATTCAATTTGAAGAGGTCGATGTTACAGAGTACAGCCACCATATAGAATACAAAGTACGTGACTTACAGGACAAAGAAATTTCATATGTGATAAGAAGTTTAGGTGAAATGCCTCCAAAACTGATTTCAGATGCTCTACAAATGAAAAAAAGCATGTCTCATATAAAAATTAAAGATTTAATAAGTGACTGGAAAAAATGGTCTCAAACGAAAGACGTATTAAGAATATTATTAGATGGAAAACTAGTAGCTGTATCTGAAGATTATTATGATGGATCTATCTTAAAAAATATTTCAAATGAATATCAAAGTGCAGCCCGAGTTGTTGGAGAAGTAATGGGGGAAAGTGACCAATGTATTGGTGATACGTATTTAGCTTTCCGAATATACCAATTGATTCAGCAACAAAAATTAAGTTACCAAGGAAATCTGGGATCTTTAGGAAAATTGAAGATTCGATTATCTTAAATAGTAGAACTTAAAGAAGATGACCCCTGTTAAATACAGGAAATCATCTTCTTTGTGCTGCATGCTTATAGATTGTTGTTATTCGTTCTGGCTTCGATTAACATTCTAGTAAAGCATTAGGCGGTATGTGTTTAATATTGCTGAAAAAACTAAGTTCAAGATAAGAATCTTTTGTTAATTTGTATTTGTCCCTCCGCCATTCAATCCTTCTTTAATCAGCTCGTTGACTTTACTGTTCCAGAGCATTCCCACGTGGTCTACACCGCTAATTTGAACGTTTTTCGCTCCCTGAAGTATTGAAAGCGAAGTGGGTACAACATAGTCGTTGGTACTGTAAATCGAAGTATAACGGATTTTACGGGTAGGATCTGTACCTACGGGAGCTTTCGATGTTACAAATTTGTTTGGAGAACCCAACGTTACCACATCGTTTACCTTGCTTCCGCCGCCATTGAGGAGAATATAAGTCAGGGTATTGATGCCTCCCGCGCTGTGTCCAATAATATCAACCTTACTCTTTCCTGTTTTTTTTAACACTTCATCTACATAAGGAGCTAGCTGTCTTGCATTATTCAAGCTATTACCCGATTTATCCACCATTTCGATGGCATACAGTTCATTATCGGACCAGCCTTGTGCTTTCAGGTAGTTCTTAATGCTGTTAAAGTTTCCGCTATTACCGCCGGCTCCGTGAATGAAGATAACTGGATCATGGCTGTTTGTCTGTGCTTTGGAATCAGAAGGCTGAATAGTAACAACAGAAAAAATAATGGCCATGCATGCAATTATTGAAAGTAGCAATCTCTTATTTTTCATTATTTCCCTCCTATGTGTTTGTCTGCTTTTTTGTTACGTTAATTGTCATACATTTTGGAGGGTGAAACAACCGGCAACTTTTTGTAACACTGGTTACTGCTGGTATTTAACTGGTAAATAAGAGAAAAACTACTTCGCCTATGGCCCTGTAAAATACAGAAATCATCTTTTTTGTGCCGCCTAGTCCTTTTTTCAAATAACCTTTACAAAGGGGACACTTCATTTAAATTTATCCTTTATACTTTTGAACAAATGGTAATCTTTTCTATTATTATTTATATGCAAATAAGGGTAACAGCCCTAATTGACCATTGTTTTCTTTCTTCTTGTAGCGTCAGGAAAATGCGGATTTACAACGTTAAGGAAATGCCAATATAAAAAGCCCAATTTCTAAGCATTAAAATTGAGGAATTGGGCTTTTTTCGTTACTTGTTCCTACTTTACACTCTTACTTGTAAGAGAATAACTTTAATGGTCCTTTTAATTTTCATCATTTACGGATTCCAATGTTTATTAATAATATGGATGAATGATTTAGAATCATTGCACTTTGTACATTAAATAAATTTGATTTGCAATATAATCTGAACTAAAATGAAGCCCCTTCGTTATCCACCACATGATGATGCCTACCAATGAAGCTGTTTTAATATCAACCGCGACATAGTCAGCAGTAAATCCTTTTTGGTATTCTTTCTTCTTGTTTCTACTAGTTGCTTTAAAAATAAAAACAATTGCTCCTCAAATTGATTCATTTTAAATATAATAAGTAAATAATTTCGATGGATATATAAATAATCAAGAAATTGTGTTAGCTTTTGTTTTTCTGATAAATCTTTTGCATGTATTAAATCAACAATTTTATTAGAAAGCTCATTTGAAATCTCGTTGGTGATTTGCGTTAGTAAATCTTGAATATCTTGATAATGTAAGTAAAATGTTGTCCGATTTAATTCTGCTTTGGCTGCGACTTTCTGAACCGTTAAGTTTGAAATGGCGGGGTCCTCACATAAAAGAGAAAAGACGGCATTTTTAAACATTTCTCTTGAACGAATTGTACGAGGATCTTCTTTTTTAGGTGTAGACATTTTTAACCCCCTTATAGATTTTCCTTTTACTTTCTCAACATCATATATGTTTTATGTCGAGTAGTGAACATTTTAAAAAAAACTGTTCATGGTCAAAGAATATATATCTTGTTACTATTGATTTTATCGACACGGTGTCGATAATTCAAGTCTAGAATAAAGGAGTTTATGAATGCAGAAGAAAATAGCGGAAAAAAATAAAAAAATCTTATTAATGGTCCTGATTGCTGGCTGTTTTTTATCAACATTAAATCAAACACTATTAAATGTAGCAATGAGTAATTTTATGGAGGTATTTCATGTTACGGCTGCAACTGTACAATGGCTATCAACAGGCTTTATGCTCGTAAACGGTATTTTAGTGCCGATTACTGCGTTTTTAATGAAACGTTTTACAACAAGGCAGCTGTTTATTAGCTCGATGTTCTTTTTGTTCATGGGGACTGTGCTATGTGCCTGTGCCATGAACTTTAGCATTCTGTTAACAGGAAGAATGATTCAAGCAATTGGGGCAGGAATTATTATGCCACTAATGATGACGGTTATTTTGTATTTATACCCTAGTGAAAAGCGTGGAAGTATTATGGGAACTATCGGCTTTGCCATAATTTTTGCCCCAGCCATCGCTCCAACAATATCTGGCTTTATCATTGAATATGTATCATGGAGATGGCTATTTATTGGATTAGCTCCAATAGTATTAATCGTCATTATTCTGGCTTTTAAATATTTAATGAATGTTGCAGACACAACAAAAGCAAAATTAGATATTGTAAGTGTCATTTTATCAACGATTGGCTTTGGTTGTATTTTATTTGGATTTAGTAGTGCAGGAAGCAAAGGATGGGCACATCCAGTTGTTATTACAACAATCATCATCGGAATAATCGTTACAACTCTATTCTGTTTACGTCAAATAAAGTCTAACGATCCATTATTAAATTTATCCGTATTTAAGTATAAAATTTTCACTCTTACATCAGTCATTAACATACTCATTACGATGATTATGTATGCCGATCTAATTCTTTTACCAATTTACTTGCAAAATGGACGAGGTTTTACCGCATTTGAATCAGGTCTACTTCTATTACCTGGAGCCGTGATTAATGCCTTCTTATCACCTATCACAGGTAAAATGTATGATAAATACGGGGCGAAGCCACTCTTTATTACAGGTTTAGTATTTATCATTATTTCGATGTGGGGTGCAATTGATTTGACCGAATCCACAGCTTATATGTATTTAATGGTTCGTACCATTATTTTACGAATTGGATTAAGTTTCATTTCGATGCCTTTAAATACAGCAGGGTTGAATGCTTTACCCAGAGAATTGGGTTCACATGGTTCAGCAGTAAATAATACCATTCGCCAATTAGCAGGTGCTATAGGAACAGCAGTTATCATCACAGTGTATACAATTCAAGCAACTTCGCATGCTTCTCAGTTATCCATTGAAAATGGAGACATTTCAGCTATACAACTAGCGAAATTATCTTCTATCTTCAGCTCAAGTGACGCCTATGTATTTATGTTATTCGTATCTTTTGTAGCATTAATTTTTGCATGTTTAATGCCTAAAAAAGTAGCCATTCAAAAATACGAAAGTGAATCACATAACTAAAACAGTCAACATTATTATTTAGTGTATTTAAAATGAAAGCATATCTGAGAAATCTCAGATATGCTTTGTTATTTTTTAGATATTACAATTCCATATAATTCATCTTGGAGTAGGTAATTTTAATGTTGACTTTTTACATCATATATCTACTTTAGGATGGGATCATATTAATTTACGGGATTAATTCAGAGAAAATGATCACCCTAGATTCTTTAAAGACCATTAAAACTTTCTTAACGTTGAAAATCCGCATTTTCCTGACGCTATCCTAATAAATGTTGCTTTATTATAAATGATCAATCTTTATTTTAAATAATCTAACTTTGTTTTAAATGATCAATCTTTTTTATAAAACCACAATAAGTGAGTTAACGTTAACTTTGTGGAAGCATATTATTGCACAACAAAAAAGGAAGCATAACCCTGCATTTTATGAAAAGTTACGCTTCCTGTTATATAAAAATAAAAAACCACCAATATATGTATTGGTGGAGACGGTGGGAGTCGAACCCACGTCCAGACATAACGGCACTTAAGCTTCTACGAGTGTAGTCGATATATTCGCATTTCGCGAACTCATTAGCCTATCGACAGGCGGCAGAGCAGCTAGTCTGATTGGTCTCTTCCTTCATCCTCAGACGGTGGATTCCGGCGTATCCCACTTAGAGTGAGTCCCTTACCCTACCACGTGGGCCATGGAGGGAGGAACAGCTATCGACTGTTGTTACGCAGCGAAAGCTAGGTTGTTGTTTTGTTTGCCAGTTATAGGCGTTGACGTTTTAACGAGGCCGATCCCCTCGACTCGCAACTTAAGCTCGAACTATCCCTGTCGAATCCGTAACGTCCCCATGATTAAAATGGAGCGTACGAGAAAAGAATAGTCAGCAAGTTGTGCTGATATTCAGTTGTCATCGGTACAGGATTAATTATAACAGATTCATTTAAAAAATCAATTGTAAGGTCTTGGCAGTTCTACATCTTCTGTCTGTCGCGGAAAGCACGTTCAATATCACGTTTCGCTTCCTTCTTCTTCAGGTCTTCACGCTTGTCATATTGTTTCTTCCCTTTACCCAGCCCAATTAAAACCTTGGCAAAGCCATTTTTCAAATACATTTTCAAGGGTACAATTGTGTATCCTGTTTCTTTCGTTTCCCCAATAAGCTTATTAATTTCCTTTTTGTGCAGGAGAAGTTTTCGTGTCCGTAATGGATCATGATTATAACGGTTTCCTTGCTCATAAGGACTGACATGCATATTATGTAGATACAATTCGCCGTTTTCAATTTTGGCAAAGGAATCCTTTAAATTGGCTTTTCCGGCCCGAATCGATTTGATTTCTGTCCCTTGCAAAACAATTCCTGCTTCAAAGGTATCTTCAATAAAGAAATCATGAAATGCTTTTTTATTTTGTGCTAATTGCTTCCCTGAGCCTTTTGGCATCTAACTCTCCCCTTTATCATCCAATCAGGGAGAGGATGACTGGATCATCCTCTCTCCTCAATCTTATCTCTTTTTAGGTTTTCTTTTGCGCTTAGCAGCTGGCGCATTTTCAAAGAATTTTTTCTTCTTTTTCGGTTTTCTTTCTGAAGAAGACGAATCACTATTGCGATTGCCTCCACGGCTTCCGCCTTTGCTTTCGTTATTGCCCGAATTACCACCGCGGCCTCGTTTACGCTCACCTGAATTAGCCTTGAATATTTTCTTCTCCCCAGAAGGACGAGGACGGCTAACCTTCATGCCGATGATTTCAAAATCAATGGCCCGTTCCTCTTTATTCACGTTGGAAACACGTATGTCTATCTCATCGCCAATCCGGAATACCTTACCCGTTCGTTCCCCGATCATCGCAAGCTGACGCTCATCAAAGCGGTAATAATCATCCGTCATAAAGCTGACATGAACAAGCCCCTCAATGGTATTCGGCAGCTCAACAAACATCCCGAAGTTCGTAACAGATCCAATGATACCGGTGTATTCTTCACCAATTTTATCAAGCATGTACTCTGCTTTCTTCAAATCATCGGTTTCCCGCTCAGCATCGACTGAGCGACGTTCGCGCTTCGACGTATGATCGGCAATCTCAGGTAAAATGGCATTCCACTTTTCCTTGGTAGCTTGATCTAGTTTACCCTCCACCAAATAGGTCCGAATTAAACGATGCACAATTAAATCCGGGTAACGGCGTATCGGTGATGTGAAATGGGTATAAAACTCAGCTGATAAGCCAAAGTGACCCAAACTCTCCGGATCATATTTAGCCTGTTGCATTGAACGAAGCATTACCGTTGAAATAACCGTTTCTTCCGGTTTTCCAGCAACAGCCTCAATAATTTCCTGTAAAGCCTTTGGATGAACATCATTGGCCGATCCTCGAACAATATATCCGAAGTTAGTAATGAATTCAAAGAAACGCTGCAGTTTTTCAGGTTTCGGATCCTCGTGAATACGGTAAATGAAAGGTACATCAAGACGATGGAAATGCTCTGCAACAGCTTCGTTAGCTGCAAGCATGAACTCTTCAATCAGCTTTTCCGCAACTGATCTTTCACGTAATACAACTTCAGTCGGATGTCCTTCTTCATCCACAATGACTCTCGCTTCATTAAAATCAAAGTCGATCGCACCGCGGTTCATCCGCTTTTTACGAAGAATGGCCGCTAACTTCTCCATGTCCTGGAACATAGGTACCAGCGCTTCATAGCGTTCGAGTTGTTCTTCATCTTTGTCCACAAGAATTTTGTTCACATTGCCATAAGTCATTCGTTCCGTCGTTTTAATAACACTTTCAAAAATTTCATGATTGACGACATCGCCATTTTGCGTGATTTCCATTTCACACGATAGTGTAAAACGATCAACTTGGGGGTTCAAAGAACAAATACCATTCGATAAGCGATGCGGAATCATAGGAATAACCCTGTCCACCAAATAAACGCTCGTACCTCTTTCAAGAGCTTCCTTATCGATCGGTGAACCTTCCTTCACATAATGGCTTACGTCAGCAATATGTACACCCAACTTGTAATTGCCATTTTCAAGTTTAGAAACCGTAACAGCATCATCCAAGTCCTTGGCATCCGCTCCATCTATCGTTACTAATACATCATTACGCAAATCCCTGCGGTTGCCAATTTCACTTTCTTCAATGGTATCCGAAACGGCATTAGCTTGCTCCATGACTTCTTCAGGGAACTCCATTGGCAAACCATATTTATGAATTACTGACAGAATATCCACGCCAGGGTCATTCTTATGTCCAAGAATTTCAATGACTTCTCCTTCTGCACTTACACGTCCTTCAGGATAAGAAGTCAGCTTAACTACAACCTTATGACCCTCTACCGCTCCATGAGAAGCATGCTGTGGAATGAAAATATCATTCGCAATTTTTTTATCATCTGGGATGACAAAACCAAAACTTTTACTCTCGGAGTATGTACCGACTACTTGTGTAATTCCGCGTTCAAGTATTCTAATAACTGTACCTTCTTGTCTTGAGCCGGATGTTTCTGAAGAAACACGGACCATGACGATATCTCCATGCATTGCTGTACCTGTTTCATTTGGCGGAATGAAAATATCATCCATTCCTGGATTATCTTCAGGTGTAACAAATGCGAAGCCCTTAGCATGTCCTGTTAATTTACCGCGAAATAAGTTCATTTTTTGCGGCAGACCGTAACGATTGCTTCTCGTTCTGACTACCAATCCCTTTTCTTCCATCTTAACTAGCGCCTTCACGAAATTCTTGAAGTCTGCTGAGTCTTCGATTTTTAGAGCCTCTTCAAGTTCTTGTACTGTTAATGGCTTATACGCTTCGTCTGTCATATACGTCAGAAGCTTATTTATGTGTTCTTGAATGTTATCTTCCATAAAACCCCTCCTATTCAGGGTATGATAAATTTGTTATTCGGACCAATCCAGACTTTCTAAAAATTCAAATACATCTTCATGCAACTGGTTACGTTCTTTATCAAGGGTTATGACATGACCGGATTCTTCATACCACTTGATTTGTTTAACAGGTGATTCGATAGCTTCATAAATAATATCGGCACTTTTCGGATTGATTACATCATCATGCCGACCCTGCACGACAAATGTCGGCGTGTAGATATGATCGACGTGCTCTCGTACATCAGTTATCAATTCCTGAAGAGCTTTCAATGTATTCATAGGTTTGTCAGCAAAGCGGTCCATTTCCTGCTCTATTTGTTCTTGTGTTTTCCCTTCGTACTTCTTAAATTCTCTGGCGTACTCCAATACTCCTTTATACATCATTTCTTCACTTTTAATATACATAGGCGCACACATTGATACGATACCCTTTATAGGTACAGTGTAACCTAATTTCAGAGAAAATACGCCTCCTAATGAGAGTCCAGCAACAGCAATTTCTTCATGGCCTTTGCTTTTTAAAAAATCATAGGCCATCATGACATCTTTCCACCAATCAGCAGGACCCGTTTTTACCAATTCCTCTGGTGGCACACCATGTCCTTTATAGTGTGGAGCATGACAGGTGTATCCCTGTTTCTCCAAGTATCGGCCAAGCATACGTACATCTGCAGAATTTCCCGTAAATCCGTGTAAAAGTAAGACAGCTCTTTTTCCGCCTTCAAAAGTAAAGGGCTGTTGCAGCTTGATTTTCATGATTATAAGCTCCTTTATTTGTAAATAGCATCCAAAAAAATTTCTGTATTTTATCATTAAGTGCTAAAATTACTATATCTATACATACAACTATAGTGCAAAGAAAAAAGCCTAGCTATTTAGCTAGACTCATTTTTGATCCATTACACATCAAAGAATGCAACAAGTAAAGTTAAAGCAAAGAATAAAACAGCTAATACTATCGTTGCCCGATGTAAAATTAGGTCTAAGCCGCGTGCTTTTTGTTTTCCGAATAACTGCTCAGCACCACCGGCAATCGCACCTGATAAACCTGCACTTTTTCCTGATTGAAGCAATACCGTCACAATAAGAGCGATACTAACAATCACTAAAAGCGTTATGAGAATTGCATGCATGCAATTACACCTCCTGAAGGACCAATACAATTAATTTAACTTTACCACACCCAATAAATATCTACAATCTTTGTTATGATTTTATGGTAAGAACTTCTAAACATTTATAGTCATTGATTTCTTTTTGAATCAAAGTTTGAGATAATTTACATAAAGAGAAGAAAGAGGTGTCACCATGTTTAAGTCCATACTTCGGATTCTTGATCTCCTGACCATCCTATTCTCGGCGGTTGCCGGTTATTCTTTATGGACAGGCGGTAGCAACCTTATGAGTGTCCTGTTAATCATCCTATCACCGCTTTTATTGCTGCTTGCCAAGTATCACGGAAACCGTTACTTATTATTTGCTGCATATATCACGACAACTATTTATTTTACTGCTATTATTTATAATGGACTTTCCAATAGCAGTGTCGACTTTTTCCAATCAAGCTTTCATGTACTTCTAATTGGGGCAGCAGCTGTTTTACTGAGTATCGTAGCCGCAGTTATTGGGTTTGGAACTAATACCCTTACGATTCTCTGGCTATCGCTACACGCCCTAGTCACATTTGAGACAATCAGAATGTCATCTGGTTTCCTTTCGCACTTTTGGTCTACACCAGTCGTGGAAGCCGCAGTCCGTAATGATTATCCTTTTTTGTTGATGGTAGTCTGGATTGGATTATTTCTGGATAAATATCAGAGTGAATTAACAAGGGACTATTTATCCCGGTAATATTGTAAAAACTTTATCTTTGGAAATCTTATTTTAAAAGCAAGGGGCCTTTCATATGTTAAAACCTATATTTGCAGCAACTGCTCTTTCAACTTTTATTCTATTAGCTGGATGTTCATTCGACCTATCCAACGATGATAAAAAAGAGCAAAAAGAAGAACAGCCGATCTCCCAAGATACGGAGACAGAAACTAATGAGAAAAGTGATTCAAATGAATCGGCCCAACGCCAGGTAGAAGTCGATACGACTGTTAAACCCGCACAGAAAGGGCTTCAGACATTGGCCGAACCGGAAAGCATACCTGTCCTTGTCAATAAACAATACAGTCTGCCGGAAGATTACAAACCTGACGATCTTTTCTATCCAAAAGTAGATTTCATCTTTCAAGATAAAATTGAAAAAAGAATGATGCGAAAAGAAGCAGGAGAAGCTCTTGAAAAAATGTTCCAAGCTGCTGAAAAAGAAAACATGCATTTAGCTGGCGTCTCTGCCTACCGCTCACACCAAACACAAATCTCTATCTTTAATAACTATGTGAAAAGAGATGGGGAAGAAAAAGCTAAAACCTACAGTGCTCTGCCCGGAACAAGCGAGCATGAAACAGGTCTAGCTATTGATGTTACGACCCATGATGGTGCATGCGCTGCTCAAGACTGCTTCGGCGACACAAATGAAGCTACCTGGCTGGCCGAACATGCCCATGAATACGGATATATTATCCGCTATCCAAAAGGCAAGGAAAGCATCACAGGCTATAAATACGAACCATGGCACATCCGCTATGTTGGTGTTGATACCGCTGCTGAAATTTTTGAAACTAATAGTACATTAGAAGAATTCTATAATGCAGTTCCCGTACAAGCTGTAACGGATAATTAAAAAAAGGTGCCCAGATGCGGCACCTTTTTTTGGATGAATTCGATTTAATCAAACGTTTGATTAAATCTATTTATCAGGCTTGACCCCAATGTTATTAAGGTTTTCATTAAAAAGCTGGCTCAGTATTATCGTCTTTCAACGAATTTTAGAGTCAGCCTTTTTTAGAAGATTACTTCTTCAAGTTATAGAAAGATTTCAAGCCGCAAGATCACCAAGCTAGTCTTCAATGCGAAGAAGTTGGTCGATTGCATGTGATTTCATGAAATCCACCTAGTTCCCTTTGCCAAATCTATTAAGGTCAATTGAAATAAAAAAGAAGAAGATTTTCATCTCCTACTTTATTAAGTAATCATCATTATACAAAAACTATATACGCGTCTCTTTTTCCATTTAACAAAGTCAAAATGTATTTAAAAACTTCATCAGGTTTAATATCTTTAATAGAAACATATATTAATGTGTCACCAAATTCTTTTTCCACTAGATAATATTCTTTCCAGTTATTTATTTCTATCATGAACTCCTTCAAAAATCCTTTATAAACAAAAAAAACCTCCTATTTAAATGTGGATTACCACATTTAAATAGGAGGTCAAAAGCATTAATCTGTACTAATTAAATCTGCTTCTCGTCAGAAGCGGACTTCAAAATGATTACTTCTTCAAGTTATAGAAAGATTTCAAGCCACCATATACAGCCAAGTCACCAAGCTGGTCTTCGATGCGAAGAAGTTGGTTGTATTTAGCGATACGGTCTGTACGAGACATAGATCCGGTTTTGATTTGCCCTGCGTTTGTTGCAACAGCGATGTCAGCGATTGTAGCATCTTCTGTTTCACCTGAACGGTGGGAAACGACTGCAGTGTAACCAGCGCGTTTTGCCATTTCGATCGCATCAAACGTTTCAGTTAGTGTACCAATTTGGTTCACTTTGATCAGGATGGAGTTGCCGATGCCTTTTTCGATGCCTTCAGCCAATTTTTTCGTGTTAGTTACAAATAAATCGTCACCCACTAATTGAACTTTTGAACCTATGCGTTCAGTTAGAAGTTTGTGTCCATCCCAGTCATTTTCATCCAAGCCGTCTTCAATAGAAAGAATCGGGAATTCATTCACTAGCTCTTCATAGAAAGCAACCATTTCTTCGGATGTTACTCCATTGCGGCCTTCGCCTGCAAGATCGTATTTGCCTGTTTCTTTGTTATAGAATTCAGATGAAGCTACGTCCATACCAAGGTAGATATCTTCGCCAGCTTTGTAGCCTGCTTTTTCAATTGCCTCGATAATGACTTGTAACGCTTCACGGTTTGAACCAAGGTTTGGCGCAAATCCTCCTTCATCACCAACAGCCGTGTTCAGGCCTTTAGCAGAAAGAACAGATTTTAAGGCATGGAATACTTCAGCACCCATACGAACTGCTTCTTTGAAGCTAGGAGCACCGACAGGAAGAATCATAAATTCCTGGAAGTCGACATTGTTATCGGCATGTGATCCACCGTTAATGATGTTCATCATTGGAGTTGGAAGTTGTTTCGCATTGAACCCTCCAAGGTAACGATACAATGGTAAACCGGAAAATTCCGCAGCAGCATGGGCTGCAGCCATTGATACACCAAGGATTGCATTTGCTCCCAAGTTTCCTTTGTTTTCTGTACCATCTAGTTCAATCATGGTAAGGTCAAGGCCTGCTTGGTTTGTTACATCCAAACCGATGACAGCTTCAGCAATGATCTCATTTACATTATCAACTGCTTTTTGTACCCCTTTACCCAGGTAACGAGATTTATCTCCGTCACGAAGCTCAACTGCTTCGTGTTCTCCTGTGGAAGCACCTGATGGTACAATTGCTCGTCCGAAGTATCCGGACTCTGTTTGGATTTCTACTTCTACTGTTGGATTACCACGAGAATCTAGCACTTCGCGTGCATATACATGTTCGATGTACGGCATTATAAATCTCTCCTTTTCCAATTCACAATTTTATTTAGATAATAGGGATTTCCCTGTCATTTCAACAGGTTTTTCGACTCCAAGCAAATCAAGCATCGTTGGAGCTAAATCACCTAGGATACCACCTGTTCTTAATGTTACCTGATTTTTAGTGATAATGACAGGCACAGGATTTGTTGTATGGGCTGTCATGGGGTTGCCTTCAAGCGTTACAACTTCATCAGCATTCCCATGGTCAGCGGTTATGATTACTGTTCCGCCTTTTGAGACGATTAGATCGACAATTTTACCTAGGCACTCATCCACGGTTTCAATCGCTTTAATAGTCGGCTCCAGCATCCCTGAATGGCCGACCATATCCGGGTTGGCAAAATTCAAAAGAATAGCATCAAAGCGGTCCGCCTCAATTTGTTCCAACAACGCATCCGTCACTTCATAAGCACTCATTTCTGGCTTTAAATCATATGTAGCAACTTTCGGAGAATTAATTAAAATTCTCTCTTCTCCAGGAAACTTCTCTTCACGTCCGCCGCTCATGAAAAATGTCACATGAGGATACTTTTCAGTTTCAGCAATGCGAAGCTGGGTTAGTTGATTTTGAGAAAGTACTTCCCCTAATGTATTATCAAGATTTGTTGGCTTAAAAGCAACATATCCGTCAACTGTTTCTGAAAAATGTGTCAAGCAGACAAAATGCAGGTTATTCGGATGACCAGGACCACGGTCAAATGATCGAAAATCCTTATTCGTAAACGTATTTGAAATCTGAATTGCCCGGTCTGGACGGAAGTTATAAAAAATAACCGCATCATCATCTTTTATTGTCGCTACCGGTTTCCCATCTTCCGCTGTAATGACTGAAGGTATCACGAACTCATCAAAAATACCATGTTCGTAAGAGTCTTCTACACATTCCATCGCAGAAGGGTAAGCAGGTCCATCACCGTACACCATTGAACGATAGGATTTTTCCACACGCTCCCAGCGTTTATCACGGTCCATGGAATAATATCGTCCGGATATGGTCGCGAACTGACCAACACCAATTTCCTTCATTTTCGCTTCCGCATCCTTAATATAACCTTGTGCCGTTTTCGGTCCAACATCCCGTCCATCTAAAAATGCATGAACATATACGTTTTTAACTCCTTCTTTAGCCGCCAATTTCAGCAGGGCATACATATGTTCAATATGACTGTGCACACCGCCATCTGAAAGGAGACCAAAAAGATGAAGGTCTGTACCTTTTTTCTTGGTATGGTTCATGGCATCAAGAAAAGTTTGGTTTTCTGCAAACTCTCCTTCACGAATTGCTAGGTTCACACGGGTCAGACTTTGATAAACGATCCGTCCGGCCCCTATATTCAAGTGACCCACTTCAGAGTTCCCCATTTGACCAGCAGGCAAGCCGACAGCTTCCCCGCTTGCAGTTAAATGGGAATGCGGATACTGGTCCCAATAACGATCAAAGTTCGGTTTTTTTGCATGAAAAACAGCATTTCCTTCTTCTTCATTTCGGCAACCAAAACCGTCTAAGATGATAAGTGCCACAGGCGACTTACTCATAGTGACCAGCCTCCAGCAATTGTAAAAAGGAATCGGTTTTCAAGCTTGCCCCGCCTACCAATGCACCGTCAATATCAGGCTGTGCCATGTACTCTTTGATATTCTCAGGCTTCACACTGCCGCCGTACTGAATGCGGATGGCTGCCGCTGCTTCGTTAGAAAACTTATCAGCAACAACTGAGCGGATATGTGCACAAACTTCATTTGCATCCTGAGCAGATGAAGATTTCCCTGTTCCAATCGCCCAAATCGGCTCATAAGCAATAACGGCTTGTTTCAATTGGTCATCAGATAGCCCCGCAAGGCCTTTTTCAATCTGGCTACCAACGAAATCATTCGTTTCTCCAGCTTCCCTCTGCTCTAGTGTTTCACCACAACAAATGATAGGCGTTAACTGATTTGCAAAAGCAGCATGAGCTTTTTTATTTACGGCTTCATCCGTTTCATTGAACATTTCCCGGCGTTCAGAATGACCAAGAATGACATATGATACACCAAGATCAGCCAAAGCAATTGGACTGATTTCTCCTGTGAAGGCACCACTCTCTTCAAAGTGCATGTTTTGCGCCCCGATTTTCACATCGGTTCCTTTTGCTGCTTGAACAAGTTGATCCAAAAATAAAGCTGGAGCACATACAACTGAATCGATTAAATCTTGCTTCGGAATCAAATTGCTCACTTCTTCTAAAAAGGCAGTCGCTTCAGATAGTGTTTTATTCATTTTCCAGTTTCCTGCAATAATCGGTTTTCGCATTTGGTTTCTCATCCCTTCTAAAGTTGATATTTTTAACGGTTCACTCTTATTTATCGTTCAAGGCTACTACTCCAGGAAGCTCTTTGCCTTCCATGAACTCAAGAGAAGCACCGCCACCAGTTGATATATGGGACATCTTTTCTGCTAAGCCAAACTTTTCAGCAGCTGCAGCAGAATCCCCTCCGCCTACAATGCTGTAAGTATCTTTTGCTTCCGCCAATGCTTCAGCAACAGTTCTCGTTCCATTCGCAAATTTATCGAATTCAAATACACCCATTGGTCCATTCCAAATTACTAGCTTAGAGCCCTTGATTACATCTGCAAATAATTCACTTGTTTTAGGTCCAATATCAAGCGCCATTTTATCATTTGGGATAGCATCAATATCGACATTCTGGGCTTGTGCATCAGGTGAAAATTCTGCTGCTACAACAGCATCAATTGGCAAATGCAGTTGTACGCCTTTTTCTTTCGCACTCTCAATGAAAGATTTAGCCAGCTCGATTTTGTCTTCTTCTAATAAAGAATTACCGATTTCATGACCTTGTGCTTTAATAAATGTATAACCTAATCCACCACCAATAATCAAGTGATCGACATTTTCCAACAGGTTCTCGATAACACCTATTTTATCCTTTACCTTTGCTCCCCCAATTATAGCTGTAAAAGGACGTTCTGGATTGGATAGAGCTTTTCCTAATACCGCAAGCTCTTTTTCCATTAACAATCCAGCAACAGCAGGAAGATGATGGGCTATCCCTTCCGTTGAAGCATGTGCACGGTGCGCAGCTCCGAATGCATCATTTACATAAACATCAGCCAATGCAGCAAATGACTTCGCTAATTCAGGATCGTTCTTCTCCTCACCAGGATAGAAACGAACGTTTTCCAATAATAGAATCTCGCCATTTCCCATGTTATCAATGATTGATTGAACTGACTCCCCGTAAGCTTCTTCAGCCTTTTGTACATCTTTGCCACTAAGTTCACTTAGTCTTTCCGCAACAGGAGCTAGGCGTAATTCTTCAACAACTTGTCCCTTTGGACGACCAAGGTGGCTGGCTAAAATAACTTTAGCACCTTGTTCTGTCAGATAGGAAATCGTCGGCAGTGCAGCTTTGATTCTCGTATCATCCGAAATCTTTCCGTCCTGCATCGGAACGTTGAAATCAACACGGCAAAATACGCGTTTCCCCTTTAATTCAATATCTCTAATCGACTTTTTATTCATAATCCAAGAACCCCCTTAGATATTGTTAACATATTTTTGATTCTTTTAGTCAAAAAGGGAGAGGGTAAATATCCCAACTCCCCTTTTCTCTTTTTCATTATAGTCGGTTTCCAGGAAATTATCCAAAAACAAGAAATGTAAACGCTTGACTGTTTAATGACTTACTAATAATATCATCTTCTGCCAAGTTTTTTTAGAGGTGTTATTAAAAAAACCTCACCTTGGTGAGGTTTTTTTAATATTCTAATTACAATCCTTTTTTAGCCAAATAGTCGATTAAATCTACAACACGGCTAGAATATCCTGTTTCATTATCATACCAAGATAATACTTTTACCATGTTTCCTTCCATTACCATCGTGGAAAGAGCATCAATTGTAGAAGATGATGCGTTACCGTTATAGTCTCCTGATACTAGAGGAAGTTCGCTGTAATCAAGAATTCCTTTTAGTTCTCCTTCTGATGCCTTTTTAAATGCTGCATTTACTTCTTCAGCTGTTACATCTTTTTCAAGCTCTGCAACAAGGTCGACTACAGATACGTTCGGAGTAGGTACACGCATTGCCATACCATTCAATTTCCCTTTAAGTTCAGGAAGAACAAGTGCAACAGCTTTTGCTGCCCCAGTTGTTGTAGGAATGATATTTTCAGCCGCTGCACGTGCTCGACGATAATCTTTATGAGGCAAATCAAGGATTTGCTGATCATTTGTATAAGAGTGAACTGTAGTCATCATACCGCGTTTAATTCCGAATTGTTCATGAAGCACTTTAGCAAATGGAGCTAAACAGTTCGTCGTACAAGAAGCATTTGAAATAACGTGGTGGTTTTCTGCATCATATTTGTCTTCGTTTACACCCATAACGATCGTGATATCTTCATCAGATGCAGGAGCTGAAATAATAACTTTTTTCGCGCCAGCTTCTAAATGTTTAGCAGCATCGGAACGTTTTGTAAAACGTCCTGTAGATTCTACAACTACTTCTACTCCTAGTTCTCCCCATGCTAACTGTGCAGGATCACGTTCAGCCAATACTTTAACTTTATGGCCATCAACAACTAAGTAATCCCCATCCACTGTTACTTTTTCATTAAGAGAGCCATGAATTGAATCATATTGCAGAAGGTGCGCTAACATATTAGCATCTGTTAAGTCGTTAATAGCTACAATATCTACCTCAGGATTACTCAATGCTGCCCGAAATACATTACGTCCAATACGTCCAAAACCATTAATTCCAACTTTTACTGTCATGAAAAATTCCTCCTTTTAAGTTCGCAAATATATTAAGGGGTATAATTCCCCTGAATTAACTCTTGTGCTGCCGCTTCATCCGTGATTAAAACCGTCGATGAAGGTGCACCTTTCATATATGAACGGATTGCTTTTGCTTTAGTTTTCCCACCTGCTACAGTAATCACTCGCTTTTCAGGGCTAAGATCATCTAATTGAATGCCGACAGTCAAAACTTTATGAACAACTTTTCCGTTTTCATCGTAATAATAACCGAATGCTTCTCCTACAGCATTTCCATCAATCAGCTTCTTTAGCATTTCTGGTGTAGAATTTCTTCTTTTAGCCATTGCCAAAGCATCACCAATTCCATGGATAATCATATCGGCTGACTTGATTTGGGAAATAACTTCTTTAATTGCAGGTTCTTTCATAAAGGAAGCATATACCTCACCGCTTAATTGATCAGGTACATATAACACTCGGTACGAGGCATGCGTCTTATGTGCCATTTTCTCTACAATGGTATTAGCTTGATTCTGTACAGCTTCACCAATTCCGCCGCGAGCAGGGACAAATGTCAATTTCCTTGACGCTGCATCAGGTGACAAAGAATTAGCTACTTCGGCCATTGTTGATCCACCTGTAACAGCAATGGTATTCTTTGATTCCCACTCTTGTTTCATACGGTTTGCACATGCTTTGCCCAATTCTTTTTTTACCCATGGAATTTCATCACAATTACCAGAGACTATGATGACTTCATCAACTTGTAATATGTCCTGCAACTTCCGTTCCATTATGTCTATACCCATTACTTCACGCATTATTCCTTCTAACTTATCCAGGATCTCCATCCCTTCATCAGTGAGAGTCATTCCAGAACTGAATATATTTATCAGGTTCTGACTTTTCAGAAAATCAACCTCACCTCTTAGCGTCCGCTCCGTCAAATTAAGGCTAACTGCCAGACTTCGCCTTCCAACTGGCTGCATCATTTTGATATAACGCAGGATATCATATCTTTTTTGCATAACCATAAGGAAATCAGGTAATAATTTTCTTTGTACCTCGAGTAATGTACGCATGTTTAAAACTCCTAAAAGTTAAAGTTGGACACTTTATGTCCCGCATAGTCATTTAATGTCCCACTTAAAACAAAAAAATATTCCTGCTACATATTTTATTCTAGCAGGAACGGAATGTTTCTTCAAATGATTTGAAAAATTATTTTTCCACAAGCCTATTTAAAGCTGATTTATCAACATTTCCGAATTGAATTATATTACCTTTCCATTCTATAACAGGAATCATAAGCCCGAACTTTTCAAGTAAAGCATCATCAGAATAGATATCAATTTCCGTATATACTATACCTGATTCAAATTTAATCTCTTCAAGAATTTGTTTGGCCTTTTCACATAATGGACATTTTTCCCTGCTGTATAAAACAAACACATTTGATTCCAAATTACTCATCCTTTTCAATCATATCTTTTTCGTTTAGATGAAGAAGGAATCCCTAATTGTTCCCGGTATTTGGCGACAGTTCGACGTGCCAGAATAATTCCATTCTCCTCTTTTAATCGTTCAGCCAAGTCCTGGTCAGAAAGCGGCTTTTGTTTATTTTCACAATTGATCGCTGCCTGGAGGCTTTTTTTTGCTTGCATGCCCGACATATCTTCATCAAGGCCGACAGATTGTAAAGAAGTAGTGAAAAATATCCGCATCTCTATCGTACCAAATGGTGTCTGCACGTATTTCCCTTTAACAGCCCGGCTTACTGTGGACTCATGTATGCCAAGCTCGTCGGCGATTTCTTTCATGGTCATCGGCTTTAAATAATTTAAACCGTGATGAAAGCAAGCTGGCTGTTTTTCGACTATACACTGAATAACCTTCAATATAGTCTCTTTTCTCTGTTGAATCCCTCTTGAGATCCATTGGTATTCTTGCCACTTATCCTGGATAAAACGTTGCACTCCCTGGTCCTTATGACTCTTCATTCTGTTTAAATACCCTTTATCCACATTAAGATTAGGTGTGTTACCATCATAATTCCCGACAAGCAGGATTCCGTCACGAACTTCCACGACTACATCCGGCACAATATAGGATGGTTTTTCCTGAAAAAAGAGTGAAGCAGGACGCGGATTCAATGTCTGGACATAATCAAAAACTTCTTGAATCTCCTTCATTGTAGCGCCAATTTTTTTACTTAAGTCTTTCCACCGCTTTTCAGCAAAATCGAGGAAATGGTTCTCTATGATCGATTCTGCCAGCAGATTCACACCTTCTGCTTTTACCTGAAGTAAAAGACATTCTTGAAGATTCCTCGCTGCAAGCCCATGCGGCTCGAGTTGCTGTAAAAGTCGTAGGCTCTCTTCTAAAACGACTGAAGATATCCCCGGAACACATATATCTTCCAGCTGGATTCGCAAGTAACCGTTTTCATCAAGGTTATGAATTAAGAGCAACATCGCCTTCTGCTGCTCACCAGAAAGTTGCTGGTGATTCACTTGCGACATGACATGCTGTTCAAGTGAAAGGGTATCTTCACTGATTTGTTCAATCCAATAATTAGCATCATACGTATTTTTAAGAGTTCGTTTACCCTTTTTCCGGTCAAGGGTTGGCTGAAACAAAGCAGATGTTGGCTGATCTAGGGACAGTAATGGATTTTCCACCATTTTATTTTCTAAAAAAGCGGAAAGCTCTTGTGCGGAGTACTGCAACAATGTAATAGCTTGCATCAGCTCCTGGGTCATTGCCATTTTTAATGTTTGCTGTTGAAAAAGTCCTGCTTTCATATTCATACTCATCGATTCATCCCTCCCCTATTTCATTTTACATTATCAGGAGAAAATTCTACACAAAAACCCATGAAAACGCTTACGTTTTTTTCTGAATAGTGTATTTGTTTTAAATACTATATGTCAGGAATGCGATTTTCACAACTACTTTTATTGAGAAATCAACATTTTCCAAGGGTAATGACTATTTTTTTCCAAAATAGGGTGATATTACAGGATTTGATGGAAATTTACGGAAATCGATTAAATTCATCAAAAATCGCTAGGAGCCGTCGGATGCCTTCACTTAAAAATAACAAATAAAAAATCCCCTACTTAATTAAGCAGGAGATTGGTAATGCCCTCGGCAGGAATCGAACCTGCATTTCAAGCTTCGGAGGCTTGCGTTCTATCCGTTGCACTACGAGGGCGAAATAGAAGATCATTTACTATATTTTTTCGACAGACTTCATTATATGATAGAATGCCTTCCTTTGCAAGGGTTATCAGGTTTAAAACTTCGGCTTTTGGGTATTATGGGTAATGTGGAAATTCATCCCTGTGCGGCATAATTATAAATAAATTTAATTAGGAAGGAGACTTAGCTAGAAAATTGTCGAACAAATTATCAATTATAGGGTTTGTTTTGTTTGACCTAAATTGACCAAAAAGTGTATCATACATACATAAAGAATTTAAATGATTCTCTTAATCGAAGGAGGAAATGAACATGAATTTAATTCCTACAGTTATCGAACAAACAAGTCGTGGGGAGCGTGCCTACGATATTTATTCCCGTTTATTAAAAGACCGGATCATTATGCTTGGAAGCGCAATTGATGACAATGTTTCCAATTCTATTGTTGCTCAATTACTATTTTTAGAAGCAGAAAATCCTGAAAAAGATATTACTTTATATATCAACAGCCCAGGTGGAAGCATCACATCTGGTATGGCTATCTACGATACAATGCAATATATTAAACCAAATGTATCAACTGTTTGTATTGGTATGGCTGCTTCTATGGGTGCATTCCTATTGGCTGCTGGTGAAAAAGGCAAACGTTATGCCCTGCCAAACAGTGAAGTCATGATTCACCAACCACTTGGAGGAGCTCAAGGTCAAGCAACGGAAATTGAAATTGCAGCACGCCGTATCCTTCACTTGAAAGACAAATTAAACCAAATCCTAGCAGAACGTACTGGACAACCTATAGAAGTCCTTCAAAGAGATACAGAACGCGATAACTTCATGACCTCTGAAAGAGCTCTTGAATATGGCTTGATTGACAAAGTCATCACTCGTAGCAATCTTGAAGATAAAAAAGACAAATAATAAAACTAAAGGACTCGAAAGTAGCATAAAGCGACTTTTGAGTCCTTTTTCTTTTATGTGAAAACTTTAAGAGGATGCTTGTCGGCACCCTCTTATTTTATCCTTCTTGCTGTACGAATTCTTCTAATGCCTCTATTGCTTCTTTTTCATCACGGCCTTCAACAATAAGCTTGACGGACACGCCAGAGCTAATGGCAAGACTCATTAATCCCATAATACTTTTTGCATTCACTTTTTTTCCTTCTTTTTCAAGGAAAACATCTGAATGAAAGCGGTTAGCTTCTTGAACAAAAAGAGCAGCCGGTCGTGCTTGTAAACCTGTTTTTAGTCGTACTTCTACTTGTTTTTCCACCATCTTGATCTCCCCTGTTAGCTTTATTTTTTCGCAGCAATAGCTTCTCCTCCACGGAGTCTATCAGCTATTTCATCAATTTTTCGCAACCGATGATTAATCCCCGACTTACTGATGTTTCCTCCTGATACCATTTCTCCAAGTTCCTTTAATGTTATATCCTGAAATGCTATCCTTAGCTCCGCAATTTCCCGAAGCTTATCTGGTAAAATATTTAATCCTACCGTATCCTCAATGTAATGGATATTTTCAACCTGACGCAATGAGGCCCCAATCGTTTTGTTCAAATTAGCTGTTTCACAATTCACAAGGCGATTTACGGAATTACGCATATCACGGACAATTCTTACATCCTCAAACCTTAATAAAGCTGAATGAGCTCCCACAATACTTAAAAACTCTGCAATTTTTTCGGCTTCTTTTAAATAAATGATATACCCTTTTTTACGTTCTAGCGTCTTAGCCTTTAAACCAAACTTATTCATTAGCTCACAAAGCGCATCATTGTGCTCTTTATAAAGTGAGAAAATCTCAAGATGATAGGAAGACGTTTCCGGATTATTGACCGAACCTCCCGCAAGAAATGCACCTCTTAGATATGAACGCTTACAACATTTTTTCCCAACAATAGTATCGGATATAGCATGGAGAATTTCAAAGCCCTCGCCTAAAATTTCTAAATCGGTTAAAATCCGCTGCCCTCCAGATGACATCCTGACAATATAAACATTATTCTTTTTAAGCTTCATCTTTTTACGAACCAGCAGCTCGACCTGGACCTCATAACTTTTTTTCAACAGCGTGTAAATCCGTCTGGCAATCGCTGCATTTTCAGTTTGAATATCCACAACAAGCTTCCGATTAGAAAATGAAAGGGATCCATTCATCCGGATAAGTGCACACAATTCTGCTTTTCCGCAACAATCCTTTCCTTCCAATGTAGTAAGCTCTTTTTTTGTTTCTGAAGCAAAAGACATCCATTTCACCCCCAATCGAACGCAGGTAATCTCTTTTTATTAGTCAAAAAGCAGTATCCACTTATATCTACGGAACTATATGACTTTTCGTTTCATTTACCAGCATATTATAAAGCAAATCTGCCACTTTTTTTGTGTCATGGCGTATTACATTACCTTCATAGCTAAAAATGCGTTCTTGTATGATTTCAAGACCCATTCTTTTTAAACTTTCCACATCGTACACAACCGGTTTGGCATATTCAGCTTTATAACGTTCCTGAATTTCAGACGGTATTTCCTCATTATTAACAAGTATCCTGTCAATATATGCATTTCCCATATGATCATATATAGCTTTTATATGATCGCTTGCGCTATAATCCAGCGTCTCGCCTGCTTGTGTCATTAAATTGCAAATGTACACTTTCTTCGCCTTAGAGCGGCCTACTTCTTCACCAAGACCTGGAACAAGTAGATTAGGCAGAATGCTAGTATATAAGCTTCCTGGACCGATGACGATAAGATCTGCCTGCTTGATTTCTTGGAGAGTTTCACTTAGCGGCTTTATATGTTGGGGCGACAGAAATACTTTTTTTATTTTCTTTCCTGAAAAGGGGATTTTGGATTCTCCAGTAACAATCGATCCATCATCCATTTCCGCTTGGAGAACCACACTTTGGTTGGCAGCTGGCAGTACTTTACCCCGGACATTCAAGAATTTACTCATTTCCTGGATTGCATGGACGAAATCTCCCGTTAATGAGGTCATAGCAGCGAGAATCAGATTCCCCAACGAATGCCCGGACAACTCATTTTTACTCTGAAAGCGATGCTGAAACATTTGCTCAACAAGAGGCTCTACATCTGACAATGCAGCAAGAACGTTACGAATATCACCAGGTGCGGGGATATCCATGTCCTCACGAAGGCGCCCTGAACTTCCACCATCATCAGCTACCGTAACGATTGCTGTTATATCCACTGGATGCTTCTTTAATCCTCTTAATAAAACCGGAAGGCCAGTTCCCCCTCCAATGATCACAACTTTAGGCCGGTTCTTTTTATTTAACATCTTTTACTTTCCCCTTACTTTTTTCGATATCTCGATGAGACACCTGAACCCTGTAATCCTTTTGGAAGTAGTTCGAAATATACTCAGTCAATGCTACAGAACGGTGCTGACCTCCTGTACACCCAATCGCAATAACAAGTTGCGCTTTCCCTTCACGCTTATAATATGGAAGCATAAAGGTAAGCAGATCTGTTACCTTTTCTAAAAACTTTTGTGTCTCACTCCATTTTAAAACGTAGCTAGATACTTCTTGCTCCAACCCCGTCTTTGGCCTCATGTGGTCAATATAGTACGGATTGGGTAGAAAACGTACATCAAACACAAGGTCTGCATCTATAGGTAGACCATGCTTGAACCCAAAGGACATGACATTGACTGTAAATCCTACACTTTTATCCGTTGAAAATTCTGAAGCAATTTTTTCCCTTAGTTCACGTGGCTTCAGCTGTGAAGTATTAAAAATCAACTGAGCCCTTCCTTTTAGTTCATCCAAGAGTTCCCGTTCCATTTTAATACCTTCTAATGGCCGGCCTAATGGAGCTAATGGATGGGTCCTTCTCGTTTCCTTATATCGACAGACCAAGGAATCATCATCAGCTTCAAGAAAAAGAATTCTTGGTGAAACCGATGATGTTTCTGTTAATTTGTCCAAAGCAAGAAATAAGGAATCAAAAAATTCTCTCCCCCGTAAATCCATAACAAGTGCTACTTTATTCATCTTATTCCCAGAGTCCTTCATTAACTCCAAAAACTTTGGCAATAAAGTGGGCGGCAAATTATCGACGCAAAAAAAGCCGAGGTCTTCAAAACTTTGAACCGCCACCGTCTTTCCTGCTCCTGACATTCCAGTTATGATGACCAATTGCGTTTCATTCATCTGCCCTGTACTCATTTTTCTCCGCCCCCATGTATAGCAATCTTTTTTATACGTAAATATTAACCTGGATCTAACCGATAAGAAAGCAACTTAAATTCAGGTGTATAGGTAAACGTTCCGTAAATAATTCCACTTCCATGAACCATATAGTCCAGAATGTGAAAATCCCCTTCAGCCATTTTCAGCTTTTTAACATCTTCAATAGGGTGCCAGAAAAGCTCCCCTTCTTCACATACATCTACATTGACACCATCAGAGTCCGTAGCAAAGAAAGTAAACATCATCCATTCTGACAACACCTTATCCCCATCCTTCATAATGAAGGTGAAAATGCCTTTGATGGTAGGGTTTTTTAAATAAACACCTGTTTCTTCGCGAAATTCTCTTATACAGGCATCACGTATAGATTCTCCGGGCTCCATCTTGCCACCAGGAGCTACCCACCATCCGCGTCTTGGTTTTTTTAATAATAAGATTTGATTATCCTTAATCAATACACAGTTTGTGACACGTTGCACGTTCTTCACCTCAAATTGGCCTCTGCTCGACTATAGAAACCTTCACTCTTGTGTTCCAGAGATTCAGTTTATATCTTTAAACCGCCGCTAGACATCCATTTGGCGATTTACAAATGCTTATAGTTCAAACAAGCTGTATTTTAAATCTTACCCTTATGAATGATATATGTTTAGTATATCTTATCATTATACTATTTTTGAAATAAGCTAACAATAAAGTAACCTTCCTGCATTGGGGGAATATTCATCTCGTGGAATTACCGAGTAAATTTCTTCTCTAGCTTACCTCCTATTCTTCTCCACTTTCATTCCCTAAATGCAGATGGCTATCTTACTTTCTATTACAACATATTGATTCTTCCTAGAAAATGGTAGGGGAGATATAGTCTTAAAGCAGGAAACGAAAAAAAGACACAGATTCTTAATCTGTGTCCTCAACGTTTTATAATAAAAGGGGGTCAACTTCTACTCTTACTATACCCAATCATTATTTCACTGGTGTTACAACATAATTAAAACAGAATTACGATGTGTAAATTTTTGTATATAAATTATAATACTTAAGCCTTCGGTTGCAACTTTTCTTGAAGTTCTTCCACATAATGCTGAACAGATTGAGCAGCAATACTTCCATCACCTGTTGCTGTAACAATTTGGCGCAAAGTTTTTTCACGAACATCTCCAGCAGCAAAAATACCTGGGACCCGTGTTTCCATCCGATCATTCGTTTCGATGTAGCCTGTAGAATTCAAGATGCCTAATTTTTCAAATGGCTTAGTTAGTGGCAACATTCCGATATAGATGAATACACCGTCTGCGTCCATTACTTTCTCTTCTCCATTTACTGTGGAAACAAGAGTGACACCACCAACTTTACCGCCTTCTTCATTAATTTGCTTCAAAGTATGATTCCAGATGAAGTTAATTTTTTCATTGGCAAACGCACGATCCTGAAGGATTTTCTGTGCACGAAGCTCTTCACGTCTGTGAACGATCGTTACTTTCGAAGCAAAACGAGTTAAGTACACACCCTCTTCAACTGCAGAGTCTCCTCCGCCGATAACGAACAGTTCTTTTTCTTTGAAGAATGCTCCATCACAAACAGCACAATACGATACACCACGTCCGCCTAATTCTTTTTCGCCAGGAACGCCGATTTTCTTGTATTCGGCACCTGAAGAAATAATGATCGAACGAGCTTTAAATTCTTTAGAACCGGCAACAATTGTTTTATACTCTTCCCCGTCGATGATTTCCTTAACATCACCATAGGCATACTCCGCACCAAATTTCTTGGCATGGTCAAACATTTTTGTTGAAAGTTCAGGTCCGAGGATAGTGTCGAATCCTGGATAGTTTTCAACTTCCTCTGTGTTCGCCATTTGGCCGCCTGGTACTCCGCGTTCTAACATCAATGTTGAAAGGTTCGCACGTGATGTATAGACAGCAGCCGTCATCCCAGCAGGACCAGCTCCGATAATAACAACGTCATAAATTTTTTCAGACATGTTCTCACTCCTCCATATTCCATAACAAATGGAACCTTCACTAAGGTTAGTGTTCCCTACCTATTATCCTATATAACAAATAATTTTTCGTCCAAATATCTGCTCACTCTAGGAGCGTTTGAACCAATTTTACATACTTCGATAAGGTCGACACCGATATGAAATGTTTGTCTGCTATTGCCTGCTTGCTCATCTTTTCATTTTTAAGCTGATTCCATACGTATTCGACTGCAGATGCCCAGCCTGCTGGATTATTAAGCTTTTGCTCTGATTTAACCGCTTCGATGAAGACAGAAAACCACATTAAATAGAGCCCAGCTTCATCTAATTGAATCGGTTGAAAATGCTGATATAATAATTCAGCCGTTCGATCGGCAAAATCAATGGGTGTCAGTTGACGATTTTTTGCAGGAGCTTGCACCAGGTCTGCATAATCCCTTTCCAAGTCAGTGAAGTTCTGATTCAGGTTGAGTACCTGGTTTTTCAATAGCTTTTGCTTATGAACCGAATGTTTCAAAAGGAAAATAGCAAACAGTCTTTCTTCAATAAATTCGCTTTCAAGCCGTTTTATAATGGAAGGAAAATGATGTTCAAAACCATCAGAAGTTGCATTCATATCTCCCCAAGGCTCCATGCCTTCTTTTTCCGGATTCATTTCTACAACCCTTTTCCAAGCTTTTCTAGCTGCCTGTTCATGTCCTAAATGGAAGGCCGATATGGTAAGCCAATAGTAGAAGGTCCCATCTCCTTCAAACCCTTGTTTCTGCAATATTTTTAGCCATTTATATGCGGATGCATAGTTCCCGATTAACGCGAAAGTCGCACCAAGCTTGAAGCGATGTTCAGATAACATCGGCCGAATTTTTTCGAGCATTTGTATAAGCTCTTCCACCTTATCCTCATCCTGTTGATAATGATGGAAAACCACCAGGTTACAAAGCGCATGTAAGTTTCCTGGACTTTTTTCAAGTACCTCATCCAACGTTTCAAAAGCTTCATCTACCTGACCAAGGTAAAAATAAGCAAGTGCTAGATTATTATAAGCCGACCAATAATCCTGGTATTCGGCAATCGTTTCTTTTAGTACTTCAATTGCCTTAGGGAAATTCCCCGATTCTAAATACTCACGAGCCTTTTCCTGCTTGGAAATAAGTCCATCATGCTTAAAGAGATTTTCTTCGGATTCATCCGACTCGAAGGTAATGAGTTCAAGAAGATCCTCTGCATCATCGCTGAACTCTCCGTCTTCTTCTTTATCCAGGTATGCACTCGCGTGGCGGTAAGCCTCCTTGAACATGCCTAAATGAGCATAATTATTCGCCAGGAAGTAATGGCATTCCGACATATATGGATCCATCACATCCAAGATATTTTCCAGGAGGTTATTTGAATAATTATATTCGCCGATCTCTGAGCAGGTGATTGCCAATTGACAGGCTATCATCGGTTCTGACGGTTCAAGTTCCAGCGCACGTTCCAAGTATTTTTTTGATTTAGGTAGTTCTCGTCTATGATATGCTTTTAGACCCTTGGTGAAATAATACTCACCTGTCGGGTGAAAGGTTAGAATTTTTGCCTGTTGGCCAAATTTAGAGTCTTTACTCATGTAATCCTCCATCTACAAGTTGATTAACCATAGTATTATAACATATTGAAGAATTTTTGCCGAATAATTCAAGAAAATGGAAAACGGATTTATGATACTTTTATTTAGAAATTATCAGGCAAAATACACGGGTTTTGAATCATCATTTTCTCATAAATGTTTTCCTTCACAGGTGTAAAAAAGAGCCAAGATTATGAAGTGAACCCAAAAAGTTAGACACTTTATTTAATTAGGCAGCCTTGAGGGCATGAACCCGGTAATCTTCCGGGCTCATGACTTTTAAATTTTACCTTGATTCGTTGATGATTGTCGTCGTAAACACTCAGAACAAAACCTTTATAAGGAAAAATACCCTCCGGATTTGGGAGGGTATTTGACTATTTATTTATTCATTTTCTTTAGGTTCGTCTTTATCAGAATGTCTGGCCTTCAGTACATCAAGCACTGCTTGGAAAGGCAATTCTTGTTCTTGAAGAAGAACAAATAAGTGATAGAGAAGGTCTGCACTTTCCATAGAAAGCTCTTCAGCATCGCGGTTTTTAGCAGCAATGATCACTTCAGCAGCTTCTTCCCCTACTTTTTTCAAGATTTTATCAACGCCCTTATCGAATAGGTAGGTTGTATAAGATCCTTCAGGCATTTCCGTTTTTCTTTTTCCAATCAATTTCTCTAATTCCGTCAAGAAAGTCACATTTGTCTGTACCGCTTGTTGCGCTTCTTTATTTTGATAAATCGTTTCGCTGAAACAGCTTGTTGCACCTGTATGGCATGCCGGCCCTGCAGGAACAACACGAACGACTATTGCATCCTGATCGCAGTCATACTTCATTTCTGTGATTTTTTGCGTATTTCCACTCGTTTCTCCCTTATGCCATAACTCATTGCGTGAACGGCTGAAGAACACGGTTTCTCCTTTTTCTATGGATAATTGCAAGGATTCTTTATTCATATAAGCAAGTGTCAGCACTTCGCCAGTTCCTGCATCTTGGACAATCGCCGGAACCAGACCTTTTTCGTCATATCTAATAGTTTCGAGATTCATCGTACAACCACTCCTTGTTGTTTGAGAAACGTTTTGACTTCTTTAACAGATGTTTCTTTATAATGAAAAATTGAGGCTGCTAACCCTGCGTCCGCTTTTCCTTCTTCAAATGCTTCCTGGAAATGCTCCGCGTTACCTGCACCGCCAGAAGCAATAACAGGAACCGAAACTGCTTCCGATACCGCTTTTGTTAATGCGATATTAAAGCCCTGTTTTTCTCCGTCACAATCCATGCTTGTCAATAAAATTTCACCAGCACCACGTGTGACCGCTTCCTTCGCCCAATCAATTACTTCCCATTCAGTCGGTTTTCGACCGCCATGGGTATAAACGCGCCATGAACCAAGCTCTTCATCATATCGCGCATCAATAGCAATTACGATACATTGAGCACCAAAATAATCGGAACCTTCATTAATTAAGTCAGGTCGTAAAACAGCTGCTGTATTTAAAGATACTTTATCTGCACCAGCACGTAGAATCTTCTTCATATCAGCTAGCGAATTAATACCGCCGCCAACTGTAAACGGGATTGCTAGACTGCCTGCAACCGCTTGAACGACGTCTACAATCGTTTCCCTACCTTCGTGTGAAGCAGAAATATCAAGAAAGACAAGCTCATCAGCACCTTCTTGGTCGTAAAAGGCAGCTAGCTCGACTGGATCCCCGGCATCCCTTAAGGAAACAAATTGTATCCCCTTAACCACACGTCCGTCTTTTACATCCAGACAAGGAATAATTCTTTTGGTCAGCATTTAACCACGCACCTTTTCTACCGCTTCTTTTACAGTAAAGCGATTAGTATAAAGCGCCTTGCCAATAATCGCCCCTGCAACACCTTGAGCTTCATACTCCTTGAGGGTGATTAGATCTTCGAGTGAACTAATGCCGCCAGAAGCAATTACATTTTTGCCAGTTGCCTTCGCCATTGCCACAATCCCGTGCACATTTGGTCCTGAAAGCATGCCGTCTGTTGCGATATCGGTCACGATAAATGTCTCTGCGCCAGCATCAGCTAGTAGTTTCCCAAGCTCTATGGCCTTTGTTTCTGACGTTTGAAGCCAGCCATGAGTGGCAACCTTACCATCCTTCGCATCAATGCCAATCGCGATATGGTTTCCATATTTTCTGATCATATCTTTAGTAAATTCCGGGTCTGAAACGGCCGAGCTGCCTAGAATTACACGCTCTACACCATTATCAAGATAATGAGCAATGTCCTGCTCCGTTCGAATGCCTCCGCCAATTTGGACGCGGGCACCTAACTCTTTGGCTGCTTTAATAACGTAGGAATCGTTGATACGAACGCCTTCTTTAGCTCCATCCAGATCAACCATATGTATCCAATCCGCTCCTTGGTCCGCAAAACTTTTAGCCATATCAAAGGGGGAATCGCCATAAACCGTTTCCTGATTGTAGTCTCCCTGGATTAAGCGAACGCATTTGCCTCCACGCATATCAATCGCTGGGTAAATCGTAAAGTTGCTCAAGCTTTTCCCTTCCCTTCTACTAATGTCAAATAATTTTTTAAGAGTGACATGCCCATCTGGCCGCTTTTTTCCGGATGAAACTGCATCCCAAATACATTTCCTTTGCCAACAATCGCCGGTACTTCCACATCATAAGTTGCTGAAGCGGTAATGTATGACTCATCAGTATCAGCGTAATAAGAATGGACGAAATAAACGTGTTCCTCTTCAAGGCCTTCGATCACTGGCGATACATGTTTAAATTCAAGACGATTCCAGCCCATGTGCGGCACCTTATAAGTCATCTCATTGGCATCCATCCCCGTAAAACGAACGACTTTACCTGGGATGAGAGATAATCCTTTTGCTGGTCCATTTTCCTCGCTTTCATCAAAGAGAAGCTGCATACCCAAGCATATGCCTAATAAATAACCTCCACCGGCTACGTATTTTTTCAGGAATTCATCAAGCTTTTGTTTTTCCAAAAGACTCATAGCATCTCTGAAAGAACCGACACCGGGAAGAATAATGCCTGTCGCTTTAGAAAGTTCTTCTGGATCATCGGAAATGAATGAGTCAGCTCCAAGTCGTTCCAGCCCTTTACTGACAGAGAATAAATTCCCCATTCCGTAATCGACGATTCCTATCATTTACAACATTCCTTTCGTTGAAGGAATACCTTTAACACGAGGATCAATGGTAGTAGCTTCGTCCAATGCACGCCCAAGCGCTTTAAATATCGCCTCAATCATATGATGCGTGTTGTGACCGTAATGAACGACAACATGAAGGTTCATCCGGGCTTCAAGCGCGAACTTCCAAAGGAACTCGTGCACTAATTCAGTATCGAATGTACCAACCTTTTGTGAAGGAAACTCTGCACGAAACTCAAGATGCGGCCGATTACTTAAATCGATGACAACCTGCGCAAGTGCTTCATCCATAGGTACGAAAGCATTTCCGTAACGCTTTATACCACGCTTGTCTCCAAGAGCTTCCAATAATGTTTGACCTAAGCAAATACCAATATCTTCAGTTGTATGATGATCATCGACTTCTGTATCACCCTTCGCATCAACGGTCAAATCAAACTTCCCGTGCTTCGTGAACAAATCAAGCATATGCGTCATAAACGGAACACCCGTCATAATTGAGGAATTCCCTTCCCCATCCACACCAAACTTCAAGCTAATATCAGTCTCATTCGTCTTCCGCTCCACACTAGCAAAACGCTCCATTACAACTCCTCCTCATTGGGGTCGGACCCCATTTCCCAGATGCAAAAATGCATTACAAATACTTTTATATCAATGTTTTCCGTATTATTTTCAGGGGTCAGGCCCTATTTCCCAAGTTTATTCGCACCGCGAGATTCGATTGCACGGGCATGGGCTTCGAGGCCTTCCATGCGGGCAAAGGCAGCGATTTTCTCCGCATTTTGACGGAAGGCGGTTTCGCTGTACATGATGATGCTGGACTTCTTTTGGAAATCATCCACATTCAGCGGGCTGGAAAAGCGGGCCGTCCCATTAGTAGGCAACACATGGTTTGGGCCTGCAAAATAATCACCGACTGGCTCCGAACTAAAGCGACCAATAAAGATGGCCCCTGCATGGCGAATTTTAGCCATTACTTCGAGTGAATTATATGTCACAATTTCTAAATGCTCTGGTGCCAGTTCATTGATGGCCCCAACAGCTTCCACCATATTTTCGCATACAACAATCCGTCCATAATCGTTAATGGATGCAGCTGCAATATCACGGCGTGGAAGTAACGCTACCTGCTTGTTCACTTCCGCTGACACTTCTTCAGCCAGCTCCATTGAAGTCGTCACCAGAACACTGCAAGCACGGGCATCATGCTCTGCCTGTGATAGCAAGTCCGCTGCCACTTCTGAAGCAATTGCGGAATCGTCAGCTAACACGGCTATTTCGCTAGGCCCGGCAATCATATCGATGGCAACGTCCCCGAATACTTCCCGCTTTGCTAACGCCACATAAATATTTCCTGGACCTACTATTTTATCAACTTTCACAATTGTTTCTGTCCCATAAGCAAGAGCCGCTATAGCCTGAGCGCCTCCAACCTTATAGATTTCTGTCACTCCTGCAATTTTCGCTGCAGCTAAAACCGCTGGCGTTAATTTTCCATCTTTTCCTGGAGGAGATACCATAACGATTCGTTCCACCCCTGCAGCTTTAGCCGGCATTGTGTTCATCAGTACAGATGAAGGGTATGCTGCTGTGCCACCTGGGACATACACTCCAACCGCATCAAGAGGTGTTAATTTTTGTCCAAGCATTGTTCCCGTATCATCAGTGGTAATCCATGAATTGCGAATTTGTTTCTCGTGAAACAATCGAATATTATCTGCCGCTTCTTGGATTATTGCAAGCTGCTCTACTGTTAATGCTGCTGTTGCTTCTTCAATTTCCTGTTCGGAAACGAGTAATTCCTCAAGACTTACACCATCAAAACGCTCAGTATAATTATGTAAAGCGACGTTTCCGCTTTTTCTTACATCATAAATAATATCCTGAACCGCTTTTCGTTGATCAGCCGTACCTGCATCAACAGAGCGCTTCAGTGAAATTCCTTCTGCTAACCGTTCAATTTTCATACGCTCACCTCATTAGCGATTCTTTTACTATTCTATAATTTCTGCTAAGCGATCCACAATTTCAGTAATCCTTGCTTCTTTTATCCTGTAGCTGACAGGGTTTGCCACCAACCTTGAAGTCACATCAGCAATTTTCGCATATTCAACAAGACCGTTTTCCTTCAACGTCTGTCCCGTTGAAACGATATCCACAATTCGTTCAGCTAAGCCAATTAAAGGAGCTAACTCAATAGATCCGTTCAATTTAATAATTTCGACTTGCTCTCCCTGTTCACGGAAATAACTAGAGGCTACATTTGGATATTTACTGGCTATTTTGGGCGCGATATCGCTAATTTTCGTACCAGGAAGACCAGCAACAGCTAAGTAGCAGGCACTGATTTTCAAATCAAGTAACTCATATACATCTCGTTCTTCCTCTAACATAACATCCTTACCTGCAATTCCAATGTCCGCTACACCGTGTTCCACATAGGTTACAACATCCATCGGTTTAGCTAAAATGAAACGTAGATTCTCCTCTTCTACTTCAAGAATTAATTTCCGGGAATCATCAAACTCAGGAGGTAGACGGAAACCGGCCTTTCTTAATAGCTCTGCCGCTTCTTCAAAGATTCTCCCTTTAGGCATCGCAATTGTTAAAAAGCTATTATTCATCTTTTCCATTCCCTCCATTCCCCACAAATAAATGCACTTCCGAAAATGTTCTTGTAAACGCATCAACATTTTGAACGACCGTGATATCTTGAATCGTCACCCGTTTTCCTTCAGATCGTTTTGATTTTGCAAAATCAAGTGCTTCCATTCTGCGTTCGGGAGTGAATAAAATACATTCCGGCGCAACAGGCTGCATAGGTTCCCCAAGTGCTTCAGCAAGACGATCCACACGGATGGCAAAACCCGTAGCAGAAGCATTCCAGCCGAATTTTTCAAGCAGGTTATCGTAGCGGCCACCATTACCGATTGGTGAACCTACTTGATCTGCATACACCTCAAATAAAGTTCCTGTGTAATAGCTCATATGGCTGACTAATGTTAAATCAAAGCTCACATATTGAGCCACGCCAAATTCTTTCAACTGCGCAGATAATTCCTTCAGTTCACCTAAAGAATCTTGTCCTTTGTTGTTTTCAACTAAATCCAAAGCTTTTGTCAGCGTGTCTTCACTACCTCTTAATGAAATAAACTCGATGAGCCTTTGTTTATCAATAGATGAAAGCGGCAGTGATTTTACATGCTCCCTAAAACCTACATAATTCTTCTCATATAAAAACTTCCTTAATACAGAGGCTCTTTCTTCCGTACCTAGAATGCTCACGAAAAATTCCTGTAAAAATCCGATATGACCAATGGAAATCTTAAATTCCTGAAGTCCGGATGCCTTTAAAACATCTGCCAGTAACGCAATCATTTCAGCGTCGGCACAGATGGACTTATTTCCGATACATTCAATACCTATCTGTTCGAATTCTGCTGGTCGGCCGCCTTCACGCTGCTGAGCGCGGTACACATTTGCTGAATAGGCAAGGCGAAGCGGTATTTGCTGTTTTAGCAGTTTGGATGCCGCAACTCGTGCAATAGGGGCTGTCATATCCGGTCGAAGTACAAGCGTATGGCCCTGAGAATCAAGCAGTTTAAACAACTGCTGATCCAAAATAGCTGAAGCTTCACCAATTGTTTCATAATATTCCAAAGTAGGCGTTTCAATAAATTGATAACCCCACTTCTTGATTTCATCACTCATTTTATTTCGGACCGAGGCTTTCGTTTCATACAGCACCGGCAGTGTATCTCTCATGCCTAACGGTTTCTCAAACATAAATGGCTTAGTCACGACTGCACATCCTTTTGAATAATGGTTACTTTATATATATTTCCAATCGGTCCGCCTTTAAGCAAAAACCAATGTCATTACAAGTACTCATTTTTGTATATACAATTATCTTTCCAAGATAAAACTCTTAAAACCCACTGGGCTAACATATAAAATAGTATCAAAAAAAATAACATAATCATATAAATACTCGAAATTATCTATTAAATCACTTTAGTTCGCTAATATGGTAACAAGATGAAGTTATTAATAGTTTACTCCTGCCCCTATCTCCCGTCAAGAAAAAGGTGCCTGACCCTATTTCCCATAATAAATAACGGTTACTGATACTTACAGCAGCAAGGTTTTGGAATAAAAAGCAAAGGGTCAGATCCTATTTCCCAGACCCATATACCTATCTTCAGTCAATCTTTGTTATTGATGTATACCTTTTGTTCAGGCTGTCTTATACTTTTTAGGAGATTGGTATTATTTTATTTTAGGGGGAAATGAGATTGAAGAGAATTTTTTCGTTTTTTGTTGCATGTGTCGTTCTTTTTTCGCTTGGTTTTAGCGGAACAAAGAGCTTTGCCGCAACTATGATTAACCAGGATGAGCTTAAAGCATATCTGACTGAAATAAGAATGACACAAGTTGAACTGGAAGATTATTTAGCATACTACGACTTGACATTAGATGAGTTAGAATCGGTAGCAGAGCTGCGTGATACGTTGGGACCGACTGTCACTCCAGAGACTTTACAGAATCTGCTTAATGAATATGAAATGACCGAAGAAGAACTTACGGACTTATTAATTGAATACGGCGAACTTGAAGAAGGAGAATCCATTATCGATACCTTCCACTTCATTTATGACATTGAAGATCTAATTAATTTAGAAATGGATTATGATGAGGAAGACATGGAATATGATGAGGAAGAGATGCTCGATTTAATGGATGGACTCTTTACTGAGATCGGTCTTACAGACGAAGAGCTTGAAAGATTCATGAACCACCTTTTACCCATCGTCGAGGACCCAGCTTTTGAAGATCGTCTAATGGCGATTTCCGATAGGATGGACCAATTCGAATATTTTGAAACAATTGATGAATTGTCTGCGGAACAAGTAGCGGAATTGCTTTCTATTTATAATGATTTGCAAAACTTGCTACAAATTCAATTCAAATTTGCCTTAATACAGGACGGTGTCACCACAAACCTATCCCTTGAAGCATTATTCAAGCTTGATGAATTGACGAATGCTAGTTTACTAGTTTCAATCTATGATTTAAGCGGCAACCTTTTACTAGATTTTAAATTGACAGGTGAAATGATTGGTTCCAATTTAGTAAAAGAAACCGGTAATGACCTAAAACAGTCTACTGAGGTCATATCTAAAGTGGTGGATGTAAAATCTAAAGTGGTGAATGTAAAAAAAATAAAGAAGAAACCCACACATAAAACTGTAAAAGGCGGAGTGATGCCTAAAACAGCTGGCAATTACCTATTCGGTTCATTAATCGGTTTAATCATGATAGCCTTTGCATTTGGATTATTTAGAAAAGCGAGACTCGTTAAGTAAAATGAGCGAAAATAGGCATTCTAAGCACAAAAAAAGATGGTTGATTGCCACTGCGGCCTGCTTTTTGATCGTGGGTTTTTATTTTACAACGACGAACGCTTATACACTGTTAAAAGGATATGCCATATATAAATGGAATAAGTCTGAAACAACTGAGGCAACAGCTAAACACCCAGAAACAAAGGCTGATACTCCGGACGAGGATGAACTATATGATACACGACCGGAAACAGGTGATTTAATAGGTGAGCTTTATATTCCAAAGCTTGAGGCAACACTTCCGATCTACCATGGAACGAATGAAGATGAACTTGAAAAGGGTGTCGGTCATTTCGCTGAGTCGGTCCTACCAGGTGAGATGGATAATTCCGTTTTATCTGGACATCGAGATACCATTTTCAGAAAGCTTGGTGAAGTTGGAAAAGGTGACTTGCTTATTACCAAAACAGAAGCTGGCACGTTTACCTATAAAGTGAGGAAGGTCCGTATCGTTGATGCTGATGACCGTACGGTGATTGTTCCCAAGCCTAAATCCACACTTACTGTAACAACCTGCTACCCATTCTCATATATTGGTAATGCACCTGAAAGGTATGTACTGATCGCTGATTTACTTAAATCGGAAATAGACAATTAAAAATGAGGGCTGCATGCTTTTGCAGCCCTCTCTCCATAAAAAAAGGGTAGGAGGACAAATTCAAAATGGATAAAAAAGCTCAGGATAAGTTTTTTCAAATATTAAAAAATACGTATGATACTACAACTAACGAAGAGAATATATCGATTGACGAATTCATCGGCCAAATAAAGAATGAATTGACTTCACTATACCCCAAATTACATTAAAAAGGACTTGCCACATAGAATGGTAAGTCCTTATTTTCATAAAGAATTTTGCTGTTCCCGATTCAGCATTTCCTCTTTTGTATAAATGATTTTCATTGGATTTCCTCCGACAAAAGCTCCCTCGGGAACATCTTTATGGACTAGTGTACCAGCAGAGACAATCGATCCATTTCCAATTGTAAGTCCTGGGAGAATAGTTGAGTTGGCTCCAATCAATACTTCGTCTCCAATCACGACTTCTCCTAACCGATATTCATTAATTAAATATTCATGAGCAAGAATCGTCGTATTATAGCCGATGACAGTATTTTTCCCCACAGATATTTTTTCTGGAAACATCACATCCGGCATGACCATCAAGGCGAATGAAGTATGCTTTCCAACTTTCATATGTAAAAAAGTCCTGTAAAGCCAATTCTTCATGCCTAAAAACGGTGTATAACGCGCTAACTGAATCACCACAAAGTTCTTCACGACTTTCCAGAATGGTACGGTCTTATACACATGCCAAAGTGAATTAGCCCCTTCTACCGGATAGCGGGTCGTGCGTCTCATTTTCTAACCTCTGTATGCTTTTCAATCTCTATGATATTCAGTAAGTCAGCCATTTGCTCTAGCATATAGTCAGGATGATAGCTTTCTAAAAATTCACGTCCTCTAATCGACCACGCGACCCCCGCTGTTTTGGTACCAGTATTTTTCCCGCCAAGAATATCATGATAACTGTCTCCAACCATGATTGCCTCTTCAGGAACCGAACCGAGTTGGTTTAACGCTTTTACCAGCGGCTCTGGATCCGGCTTGGCTTTTTCCACATCATCCAGAGTGACCACGACTTCAAAGAATTGGTCAAGTTTGCTTAAACGCAGACCTTTTTCGACGACATCACGTCTCTTCGTCGTAACGACCGCCAATTTATAGCCACTCTGCATCAAAGTTTGAATTGTTTCAAACACACCGTCATACTGTGTCACAAGTAAATCATGATTCTTCCAATTGTGCTCCCGATAGAAAGCGATCATTTCATCTATACGTTCCGGATCTATAGACGAAAACGTATCAACCAAAGTCGGGCCGATAAATGGAATAATATCCTCCCGCTTGAACTGTCCCGGACAATAATGATCTAAAGTTTTTGTAAAAGAGTCGATAATCAATTCAATAGTATTGATTAACGTTCCATCAAGGTCAAATAATAATGTAGTTATGTTACTGTTCATATACGGCTTCCTTCCTCTGCACACTGTCAGTCCGATTCCAAATATAAGCGACCACCATAGTAAGCACAATAGCGGTGATTAATCTGATAAGTAATAACGGCAAAACCGGAATCCCCAGTGGAATAAAAATTAGTGTATCCTCTATAACAGCATGACAAGCAACTAAAAAGATAAATGCAATCGTCATATCCTTCTTCGAGACATTATCTTCTTTCGCTGCTTGAATCATTACACCTGCCCCATATGCAAGACCAAGCGTCAACCCTGTTACAAATGGCATAGAGGCATTTGGCTTCATCCCTAAAACTCTCATAAAAGGAGCAAGAGCTTTTGAGAAAGCTTCTAGCCATTTTAAATCTTTCATGATTTGAACGGCGACCATAAGCGGGATGACGATAACCGCCAGTTGGGCTATTCCGGAAAGAGCTTGCATAACCCCATGTAAAAGGATGGCACCAACCCCTGTAATCTCGGCTGTCTCCCGGATAGCAATTCCTTGTGCCATTTCCGATCCGCCCTGCCAAACGAGATTGATGACAACCGCAGACAAAAGCGCCAGTCCAATCCGTACAGTTAAAATGATCCACAACTTGACACCAGTTTTCATCGCCACACCTGATTCAATTAATAAATTATGTGAAAAAGATAACATCATTGCGATAATAAATACCTCTTTCACAGTCAGGTCTAGCGTTAATATGCCTGCAATCGCTGCATATAAGTTCAAAAAATTCCCTAGAACAAGCGGGATTGCTGCGTCACCAGGAAGGCCGATGAGATTCATCAATGGTGCTATCAAGTTAATGATCCATGGCAATACAGGTGTATATTGAAGCACGGTAACAATCAACGCAACTGGAAAAATCACTTTTCCCAATGACCAAGTTGTATTCAAGCCAGAAAGGAGCCCCTTTTTAACTGAATCTACTATCACTATGCCCTCTCCCTTTACACATATTCTCTAAGCATCTAAATATCTTTTCTCGGCATATCCACGGACCCTTCTAAAGATCACTAATGCAATAGCAACAGCGATTAACACAATGGAAATCACTTGTGCGATACGTAGTGACTCCGTTAACATCAAGCTATCTGTCCGTAGTCCTTCAATGTAAAAACGGCCAATAGAATACCAGAATACATACGTTAAAAATAGCTCGCCCCTACGCAGGTTCACTTTACGTAAACTTAGAAGAATAATTACACCGATAATATTCCAAAGCGATTCGTACAAAAAGGTTGGATGATAATACGTTCCATTTATGTACATTTGGTTAATAATGAATTCAGGCAGATGCATATTTTCCAAGAACGATCTTGTTATTTCTCCTCCATGCGCTTCCTGATTCATAAAATTACCCCAACGGCCAATTGCTTGACCTAACAATAAACTCGGTGCAGCGATATCAGCCAACTTCCAGAACGAGACTTTCTTCACCTTAGCAAAGACTATCGCGGTCAGTACCGAACCGATTAACGCACCGTGGATTGCAATTCCACCATTCCATATCTTAATGATATCCCCAGGATTTTGTGAATAGTACTCCCACTGGAAGATGACATAATAAATACGTGCACTAATAATCGCAATTGGAACAGCAAACAATATCATATCTGTAAATATTTCTTTATCAAGACCTCTGCGCTCAGATTCCCTTAAAGCAATAATAAGACCTAGTAACACTCCGAAACCGATAATTAGACCATACCAATGTATCTGGATTGGCCCGAGATCAATTGCAATCGGATTCAGCGGCTGTATAGCTTGTTCCATTTCGTCCCCTCTTTTCCTATATACCTATTCATTAAAATTCATCATGATCCGGTTCTGCAATTGCATGATTCAAACGATCTGAAAATTGTTCTGCAGCATTTACTCCCATCCGTTTTAGACGATAGTTCATGGCTGCCACTTCAATAATAACAGCTAAATTTCGTCCGGGGCGGACAGGTACAGTTATTTTCGTAACTTCCGTATCAATTATTTTCATTTTTTCTTCATCAAGACCAACTCGGTCATATTGCTTATTTTTTTCCCATAGTTCAAGATTAATGACTATCGAGATTTTTTTATTGCTCCGGACAGCACCAGCCCCAAATAGCGTCATTACATTAATGATTCCTAACCCTCGGATTTCAAGAAGATGTTCAATTAAATCAGGAGCATTCCCGACTAACGTATCCTGATCTTCCTGACGGATTTCTACACAGTCATCTGCAACAAGTCGATGGCCCCGTTTCACTAATTCAAGCGCTGTCTCACTTTTACCGACCCCGCTTTTTCCAGTAATCAATACACCTAAGCCATAGATATCTACTAATACACCATGAACGGCTGTAGTTGGTGCTAGTCTACTTTCAAGGAAGTTGGTCAGACGGCTGTACAACCTTGTAGTCTTCATATTAGATCTCATCACAGGAACGGACTCCCGCTCAGATGCTTCAATCAACTCTATTGGCACTTCCTGACCACGCGTAATGATAATGCCTGGTGTAAAGTCCCTACATAGTTCTTCCATCCTCTGTATTCGATCCGGCTCATTCAGTCGATTAAAAAACGACATCTCCGTCATACCTAAGAGCTGTACTCGATCCGCAGGATAATAATCAAAAAAACCAGCTATTTCAAGTCCTGGACGAGATAAGTCACTAGTGACAATTGGGCGATTAATTCCTTCTTCTCCGCTGATAAGTTCTAGACCGAATGCTTCAACTATATCTTTTGTACGGACTTTTGCCATATATCTTTCCTCCTTTTGGAGCGATACTATTTTTAGCGATACTTTTTCTATTTTAGCATTTTTCTGTTAATAACCAAACAAAGCATTATCGATTTATTCTTTTTTTCTGATGAACATGCTACTTTTTATTCCACTCGTTTGATTATAATAATGGATAAAGTATTTTTGGAAAGGAAAGAATTACATGAAAATCATTATTGATGCAGGGCATGGGTATAATACTCCCGGCAAACAATCTCCTGAGGGTATGAAGGAATATGAATTCAATAGGGAAACGGCTGAATTTACGAAGTTCTATTTAGAAAAATCAAAAGCAGTCACCGTTCATTTTGTTCATGAAGACGGGCGAGATGTTCCACTTAAGGAACGTATAAACAGAGCCATTTCACTCGGAGCTGACTTATATATCTCCATTCATGCAAACGCCTTTGGTTCTGGAAGTTGGCATGAGGCAAATGGAATTGAAACGTTCATTTATCTCTCGAGACCGAAAGAGTCACTTTCCATAGCTGAAAAGGTCCAAAGCGAACTTGTTAAAGCTACTCAGTTAAAAAATAGAGGGGTAAAAACCGCCAATTTCCAGGTTTTACGCGAAACAAGATGTCCGGCCATTTTAGTCGAATGCGGGTTTATGACCAATCAAAAAGAAGCATCTCTTTTAAAAACTACGGCGTACCGGAAAAAATGCGGAGAATCTATTGCTAAAAGCATCCTCGCCTACTATAACCTCCAAGCTGATGTAAACCCCATTATGTATAAAGTTCAAATAGGTGCCTTTACAGAAAAGAAAAATGCAGAGGCTCTTGTCAAAAGGTTAGCCAAAGATGGTTACAAAGCAATCATTAGCGTACAAAAATAAATGAAAGCCCCCCAATTTGAACTGGTGGGCTTTCATTTTCACTAGGAAACTGTTATCGCTGCAGTCTTGGTTTCTGCAAATACATGAAGCACAGGAACTTCCTCTTTAGCAGTCTTAAACTTAAGGACCTTTTGAACCACATCACTCTTTTCTTCGATGATGGTCATCCCTTCCAAGCTTACGTTAAAACCTCCTAAATTAGATTTCAACTCTCCCTCGATTGCCTTTCCTGGCGGCAGGATCAGCTGGACTTTTCCGGTAATCGATTTAGCATGTATAGAGTCGCAATCTAGCTCGGAGTTTTTGCAGACAATTTCACCATTAAAAGTTTGCACATCTATTTTTTTGAAATAACCATCCGCATTAATAGCACCGTTTAAGGTTTCAGCTTCCAAGTCATTATAATTTGTATCTGAAATGGTGATCGTTCCATTACCTGTTTCGAGCTCGCACGACTCACCATTACCCTGTAAAATATGAATCGCACCATTGGCTGTTTTTGCTTTGAGTTTATTGGATTCCAATGATTCGGCGGTTATAGCACCGTTAAACAACCTTACCTGAATGTCCTCATATTCCTTCCGAGGAATGTACAAAACTGCATCGACTTTAATGGATTTTTCGAAAACCTTAAACCTCATTTTCCCTTCTTCAATCGAGAAGTGAACATCCTCTAAAAAGTTTTTTCTCGCTTCTTCGATATCCTCCACCCTGTATACCTTTGCCTGACATTCAACCCGTACATCCTTATGATCCCAAGTAGCAATTTTTATTTTCCCATTGGCTATATCTATATCGACTCCATTCAGAACCTCATAATCATGCTGGAAAATATGACTGACATCAACTGATTTTCCAAAGTTGAAATCAAGATCGGTTTCTTTAATCTTCTTAAAAGCACTTTCAACAAAATCAATAATCTTTTCCTTTGATGACTGAATATTCTTCTTGAACGTGTCCTGAGTATTGTCCTCGCTTTTCTTATCCACGACTACGGTTGATAATTCATTTTGTAGTTTCTGCTCTTTCGCTTCACTTTCCTGACTAGCTTTTTCTAAGTCTTCCAAAAGACTCATTGCTTCTACCGCAGTCAACTTTCCATCTTGAATCATCTCTAAAATTTTCTTTCTTTCTTCCTGCATGAACATTCCTCGCTTTCTTAAATCATTTTATTCATACATACGCCTAGAAATCTAAAAAGTTTCATAAATACACTAATTCCCATTTCTCGACAAGGTGCTGCGACAATTTTCGAAAAGAGCAAAGTGGAATTTCCCCGGAAATATCTAGCTTTCATGGGTTTTAATCAAATGATTAATTAAATTGACGCTGTCATATTTCCACATAAAAAAACAAGCCAACTGGCTTGTTTTTTTATGCATGTTCATGCTCTTGTTCTTTTTCTTCAATCAATTTTTCCATTCTAATTTGGTCACGGGTCAGAACAGGCTTTAAGTATTTCCCTGTGTATGATTCGGAAACTTCACATATTTCTTCAGGCGTACCGTAAGTGACAATCGTTCCGCCCTTATCCCCGCCTTCTGGACCTAGGTCAATAATATGGTCCGCAGCTTTGATGACATCAAGATTATGTTCTATTACTAAAACAGTATCCCCATTGTCTACCAGCCGTTGCAAGACTTCGAGCAACCTCGCTATATCATGGACATGAAGTCCGGTAGTTGGTTCATCCAAGATATAAAAAGAGCGGCCAGTTGAACGGCGATGCAATTCAGAAGCGAGTTTCACCCTTTGCGCTTCACCGCCCGATAAAGTGGTTGCCGGCTGTCCAAGCTTGATATAGCTCAGACCAACATCATAAATCGTTTGTAGCTTCCGCTTGATTTTCGGGATGTTTTCAAAGAAACTAACCCCTTCCTCAACAGTCATATCGAGAATGTCGGAAATGTTTTTACCTTTATATTTCACTTCAAGCGTTTCCCGGTTATAACGTTTACCATGACAGATTTCACACGGAACGTAGACATCAGGAAGAAAATGCATTTCAATCTTGATAATTCCGTCACCACGGCAGGCTTCACAACGACCGCCCTTCACATTGAAACTGAATCGTCCTTTTTTATAGCCACGGATTTTCGCTTCATTCGTTGAAGCAAAAACGTCACGAATATCATCAAATACACCTGTATAGGTTGCTGGGTTAGAGCGTGGCGTTCTACCAATAGGTGATTGGTCAATATCAATGACCTTATCTAAATGCTCGATTCCTTTAATTTCACGAAACTCCCCTGGTCTAGCTTTGGCGCGGTTTAGCTTTTGAGCTAATGACTTATGAAGAATCTCATTCACTAATGTACTTTTCCCCGAACCTGAGACTCCTGTGACAGCTGTAAAAACTCCAAGCGGGAATTTAACATTAACGTTTTTTAGGTTATTTTGTTTGGCCCCTTTAATTTCAATAACACGGCCGTCATTTTTCCGGCGTTCCAATGGCAGCGGGATAAATTTCCTCCCTGATAAATATTGGCCGGTTAAAGATTTAGGGTTATTCATGACCTCTTCCGGGGTTCCAGCAGCCACGATTTCTCCACCATGAGCGCCTGCACCTGGTCCGACATCAATCAAATAATCCGCCGCAAGCATCGTATCTTCATCATGCTCAACAACAATCAGCGTGTTTCCAATTTCGCGCATATTCTTTAATGTTTCAATTAATCGATCATTATCTCGCTGATGCAATCCTATAGACGGTTCATCTAAAATGTAAAGAACACCAGTCAAACGGGAACCAATCTGTGTTGCCAATCGAATACGCTGGGCTTCACCGCCTGATAATGTTCCGGCTGCTCGGCTTAACGTTAAATATTCCAAACCGACATTGGCTAGGAAACCGAGCCGCTCCCGGATTTCACGTAAAATCAATCTCGCAATTGCAGCTTCCTTTTCGGTCAAATCAAGCTCGTCAAAAAATACTAAAGCTTCTTCTACCGATAAAGCGGTAGTCTCACTTATATGAACCCCTTGAATAAGCACAGAAAGACTCTCTTTTTTCAGCCGATGTCCCTTACATGTTGGACAGTGGTGCTCCGACATATATTTCTGCATTTGTTCACGAATATAATCTGAGTTCGTCTCCTTAAAACGCCGCTCGATGTTTCTTATGACGCCTTCAAATAGAATATGTCCCTCTTGCACTCTTCCAAAATCATTTTTATAGCGGAAATAAATTTTATCTTTACCTGAACCGTATAAAATTTTCTCCAATTTATCATCCGGTATATCTTTAACTGGCACATCCATATCTATGTCATAATGGGTGGCTACCGCTTCAAGAAGCTGAGGATAATATTGAGAACTCGTCGGTTCCCATGGGGCAATCGCATGTTGACGCAGACTTAATTCCTTATTCGGGATGACCAAATCACGGTCCACCTCAAGTCTCGCTCCCAACCCATCACAATCAGGGCAGGCCCCGAACGGGCTATTGAAGGAAAACATTCTCGGCTCTAGTTCTTCGATGGAAAAGCCACAGTATGGGCAGGCATGGTGTTCGCTGAACAGTAGTTCTTCTTCACCCATTACGTCAATGATGACTTTGCCTTCACCAAGCTTCAAAGCACTTTCTAATGAATCCGCAAGCCGTGCCATGACTCCCTCTTTAATAACAATTCGGTCTATAATGACTTCTATAGAATGCTTTTTATTCTTTTCGAGAGTGATTTCTTCACTAAGATCGTGCATCTCCCCATCCACTCGAACGCGGACATACCCTTGTTTTTTTACTTCTTCTAAAACTTTTACATGTGTTCCTTTTCTACCTGAAACAATCGGTGCCAATACTTGAAGCTTAGTTCGCTCAGGGTAATCAAGGATGCGATCTACCATTTGCTCAATCGTTTGAGAGGTAATTTCTATATGATGGATCGGACAGGTTGGCCGGCCGACTCGAGCATATAGCAATCTTAAATAATCATAAATCTCCGTGACAGTCCCCACAGTTGAACGAGGATTCCGGCTCGTCGTTTTCTGATCAATAGAAATCGCCGGTGACAATCCTTCAATCGCATCGACATCCGGTTTATCCACTTGGCCTAAAAATTGACGGGCATAAGCGGACAGTGATTCTACATAACGTCTTTGACCTTCTGCATAAATCGTATCAAAAGCCAAGGAAGACTTTCCAGATCCAGATAATCCTGTTATCACGACGAGTTTATCTCTAGGTATCGTGACATCAATATTCTTTAAATTGTTGGCTCTGGCGCCTTTTATCACAATTTTCTCCATTGCCATGTTTCGTCACCCTTCCGCTTTTAACTCTAGTAATAAGTCACGCAGCTCGGCAGCGCGTTCGAAGTCTAGTGCTTTTGCTGCTTCCTTCATTTCTTTTTCCATGCTTACCATCACTTTTTCGCGCTCTTTTTTAGGCAACTTCGCGAGGCTTGGAGCAAGGTCTTCTTTATATTCTTCACCTTCTTCGGCTACATGAGTAGCCCGGATGGAGTCACGAATGTCCTTTTGAATGGTTTGCGGTGTAATTTGATGCTCTTTATTGTATCTTTCCTGAATTTCACGGCGCCGCTTCGTTTCATTAATCGCAAGTTCCATTGAATTCGTAATACGGTCGGCATACATAATAACGTGGCCGCTTGCATTTCGAGCAGCGCGGCCCATCGTTTGGATGAGTGAACGCTCTGAGCGAAGGAATCCTTCTTTATCAGCATCGAGAATCGTAACCAACGACACTTCCGGAATATCCAAACCTTCACGTAAAAGATTGATTCCAACCAGCACATCGTATTTGCCCATTCGTAATTCTCGGATGATTTCTATCCTATCTAATGTTTTTACCTCTGAATGCAGGTATTGAACTTTGATTCCAATTTCCTTTAAATAATCAGTTAAATCTTCAGACATCTTTTTCGTTAAGGTAGTAATTAGTACCCGTTCATTCTTTTTAACCCGCTCCTGTATTTCACCTATTAGGTCATCTATCTGGCCTTCAATTGGTCGTACTTCAATCGTAGGATCTAGCAAGCCAGTAGGACGGATTATCTGCTGAACCATTTCCGGTGTGTGTTCGAGTTCAAATGGTCCCGGAGTTGCCGAGACGAATATAGATTGATGAACCTTTTCTTCAAATTCCTCAAATCGGAGTGGACGGTTATCTTTTGCAGAAGGCAGGCGGAAGCCATGATCAACGAGCACTTGCTTACGAGCCTGATCTCCATTGAACATGCCCCTGATTTGTGAAAGGGTTACGTGTGATTCATCCACAACTAATAGAAAGTCTTCTGGAAAGTAATCCATCAAGGTGTATGGTGTTGCACCTGAGGGACGGAGGGTTAAATGGCGTGAATAGTTCTCGATACCCGAACAAAAACCCATTTCCCGCATCATTTCTAAATCATAACGGGTCCGCTGCTCCAAGCGCTGAGCTTCAAGCAGTTTTTCATCCTCCCTCAATTCCTTCAATCGTACTTCCAGCTCTTTTTCGATATTTTGAACGGCGATCTTCATTTTCTCTTCACGAGTTACGAAATGGGAAGCTGGAAAAATTGCGATATGTTCCCGTTCACCAGTAATCTCACCGGTTAGGGCATCGACTTCACGAATACGATCAATCTCATCCCCGAAAAACTCGACCCGTACACAATGTTCATCACGGGAGGCCGGGAAAATTTCGACCACGTCACCACGAACCCGGAAAGTCCCCCGTTGAAATGCAATATCATTCCGCTCATATTGAATGTCCACAAGTCTGTGCAACAATGTATTTCTATCTATTTCCATGCCTGTGCGGAGAGATACCACCATCTCCCGATACTCTTCTGGAGAACCCAATCCATAAATACAAGAAACACTGGCAATGATGATCACATCTTTTCGTTCGAACAAAGAGGATGTCGCCGAGTGACGTAGTTTATCAATCTCATCATTGATACTTGCATCTTTTTCAATGAATGTATCAGTGGAAGGCACATAGGCTTCTGGTTGGTAGTAATCGTAATAGCTAACAAAGTATTCAACAGCATTATTAGGAAAAAACTCTTTGAACTCACTATAAAGCTGCCCTGCCAGCGTTTTATTGTGGGCAATGACAAGCGTCGGTTTATTTATTTGTTGAATGACATTAGAAACGGTAAATGTTTTCCCTGTACCCGTTGCCCCCAACAATGTTTGCATTTTCTTTCCTTCTTTTACACCATCGACAAGCTTTTCTATTGCCGCAGGTTGATCTCCTTGAGGAGAGTATTTTGAGACTAACTCAAACTTATCCTTCACCAAGCATAGCCTCCTACTGAAATATTTTTATATAAAAAACGGGATATACTATATCCCTTCTATTTATTCCGGTTTTAGAAAGTATATATACACATTCTACCACAATAGCCTCAAAACAAACCAGCAAAAAGCGAACATCTATTCTATTTTTGGTTTTTTATAATCTTTAGATGTCGAGAGTAATAACAGGAAGAAGTACAAAAAAAGCACCTTTATGTCAGGCGCTCTTTGATGTTCGTTTCATCATTCTTTTTGACAACCAAAATCCCACTGTCAGTGACAGTGCGTCAACGATGATTAATAAATTTGTATGCGTATAACCTTTATATGCAGAAGCTGTAATCAACGCAACTGTTAAAACAAGACCCACGATATTATTATAGGTGACCCTTGAAAATAGCATAACAAGTAGACAAGGAAAGAAAAGGGCAGAAAGAAATTTAATCATTTTTTCATCTCCTTTATAAGAGAAAAATAGAATAGTTTCAGTTTAAATGATTATGAAGTTTTTTGCCAATCTATTTCCTACTATATTTAATAATTGTTCGGAAGGTTGGCTCTACCACGATTACAAATTTATTCTTATTAAGCAAAGAGACAAACCCCTTCTAAGAAGGAAGTTTGCCTCTTTTCCATCTGTTAATACGGATCTGCGTCATGTCCTTTTCTAGCTCCTTCCTCTGGGTTATCTGTCCCTCCCATAGGTTTTGAAGACTCTGTATGTTCAGAAGCTGAAGCTAAACCTTCTTTCAGTCTGCGACCGTATTCTTCATCAGCCTCCTCAGCAAGAGCAACCATTTTTTCCTGAATGCGTGGATCTGCAGGAGCTAATGCTGACACAAGATTGGAGATTAATTCATCTCTTTCCCAATCTTCAAATTCACGGAATGTTTCACCAGCCTGTTTCGTATTACTTTGCCGATCTATTGTTTCTCGAACAAGTTTTCCTTCTATAAAAGGTGTATACTCTTTGCCAGTTTGCTTGGCTTCCTTTAAACCACCTACAGTTGATGGTTCGTAGTTGATATGAGGACTTTGATCTCCTCTGCCAACTTCATATTGCATTTGTCCACCAGTTTGATTGGTTGCTGTTGGTTTTTTCGGTGCATTAATCGGTAATTGAAGATAATTTGCTCCTACACGGTGACGTTGTGTATCAGAATAAGAGAACGTACGCCCTTGTAACATCTTGTCATCCGAGAAGTCTAGTCCATCTACTAGGACGCCCGTACCGAATGCAGCCTGCTCCACTTCAGTGAAATAGTCCTCCGGGTTTTTATTCAATACCATCGTACCAACATGCAGCCACGGGAATTCATCTTTTGGCCAAATCTTTGTATCATCTAGCGGGTCGAAATCCAATTCAGGGTGATCATCATCACTCATAATCTGTACGTTGAGATCCCATTCCGGATATTCCTCACGTTCGATTGCTTCATATAAGTCCTGTGTGGCATGATTGAAATTCGTAGACTGAATTTCATTAGCCTCTTTCTGTGTCAAGTTCTTTATCCCTTGTTTAGGTTCCCAGTGATACTTAACAAGGACTGCTTTCCCCTCTTCATTCACCCATTTATAGGTATTAACACCAGATCCCTGCATCATGCGGTAGTTAGCTGGAATGCCCCAAGGGGAGAACAAAAACGTAACCATATGAAATGTTTCAGGAGAGCTTGAGCAAAAATCAAAAATTCTTCTCCCGTCCTGTATATTCGTGACCGGGTCGGGTTTAAAAGCGTGAATCAAATCCGGAAATTTCATGGCATCACGGATAAAGAAAATTTTCAGGTTATTTCCGACAAGATCCCAGTTTCCATCTTCTGTATAAAATTTAACAGCAAATCCACGAGGGTCACGTAACGTTTCTGGTGAAGTCCCTCCATGAATTACAGATGAAAACCTGACGAATACCGGTGTTTTTTTACCCTTCTCCTGAAATACCTTAGCTCTCGTATATTTTGAAATCGGCTCGTCCCCTGCTTTACCAGTCGGAACAAAATAGCCATGGGCGCCTGCACCGCGGGCATGCACTACCCGCTCTGGAATCCGTTCTCTATCAAAGTGACTAATCTTTTCCAGAAAGTCGTAGTTCTCTAGTGTACTTGGGCCTCTGTTACCGACCGTTCGGATACTCTGATTATTCGTGATGGGGTGCCCTTGCCGGTTTGTTAACGTTTTTTCTGAGTTATCATTTGTTCTTTTAGATTTTTCAGACAAAACATTTCCTCCTTTGCTAATTAAAACCATAATACATTTTACCTTACCCTAATTCCCAAATCTTACTCGTCTATCTTCAACATTATTCAAGATATTGTAAGACCAAGTTCTGCGGTTTAAACCTGGTAACCATTGTTAATGAAAAAAAGTTAGCTAAAACTATACAAAATGAATTCAAAAAACAAACAAACTTGAAAGACCACGGTACAAAACGTGAAATTTCGAGGTTATTTAATCAAGCAGCTACATTAGTAGAATTAGGATTTTTCACCAATCCCCAATCAAACCTAGAGGAAAAATTGATAGTAACTACTGGGGGAGATTGGGTTAAAAAAACACTTAAATTTGATTTAAATTTCTATAATCATGAAAAAGCTTTGAATGGAAAGCTATTCAAAGCCTTTTTTGTGAGAAGACGAGCATACCCATTTTTGTATATGTCATCAAAGCTCCATTATAATTAAGGATAGAATAAAAAAATTCAAAAGCGAGGTGCCTTCATTGGATGAAACATTATTAGGAAGACTAAGCAGAATGATGACAGGAAAGGTCAGCCGCTGGGTCGTCATCGCTGTCTGGATAATTGCAGCTACAATATTAACAATAACGTTACCGGATGTTAAGGATCGCACATCCAATAATACCGCTGACCTGCCTGCAGACTCAGCTTCTGTCGTGGCTGATAAGCTCATTAAAGAAGAGTTCCCGAATTCCTCAGGGATACCCGCCTTACTTACATGGCATCGGGAAGGTGGACTGACAGAAGCCGACTTGACCGAGGTTCAATACCTTTCCAAGGAATTGACAGAGAATCCATTAACACAACAATCATTTTTACCTCCTCTTCATGAAATCCCATTGCCTGCGCTGCAGGGATCTGTTTCAGAAGATGGTACGACTTTCGTACAACCGCTCTTCTTTAAGGAGAAAACTGAGACCGCTGTATTAGAAAAAAACCTTAAAATTATTAATAGAATAGTAACAGAGCGCGTTGGCCTTGACCCGTTCAAAGTTCAAACAAATACAGAAAATTTATCACTTCGTGTAACAGGCCCGGTTGGAATTTCTGTCGATGCAACTGGATTATTTTCAGGTGCAGATTTCCAATTACTTTTTGCGACAGTAATACTTGTACTTGTCGTGTTATTACTAATTTACCGCTCCCCACTTTTAGCCATTATTCCACTTATCGGAGTCGGCTTCGCCTATCTTGTCACCAGTCCAATCCTTGGATTTATGGCAGATAACGACTGGATTACAGTTGATTCTCAGGCTATTTCCATTATGACCGTATTATTATTCGGTGCAGGAACGGATTATTGTCTATTTTTAATCTCCCACTACAGAAGTGAATTAAGACATCATGAAAGTAAACGAGAAGCCATGATTGCAGCCTTTAAGGATTCATCAGGTGCCATTGCGATGAGTGGACTTACGATTGTAATCTCTCTACTAACTTTACTTGTAGCCAAATATGGAGCCTATCATCGTTTCGCAGTACCATTCAGCTTATCCATTTTAATCATGATGTTAGCAGCCTTAACACTCGTACCTGCACTACTTTCCGTATTCGGTCGGGCCTCTTTCTTCCCTATCGTTCCACGCACACCAGAAATGGAAGAATCACGTGCGAAGAAAAAAGGCAAACCCGTTAAGAAACATAAAGAAGCAGGTCGCATCGGCAATTGGATTGGGAATATCGTAACAACCAAACCATGGACTGTCATTCTTACATGCCTGATTATCTTCAGTGTATTAGCGTGCTATTCATCTCAAATAAAATATTCCTACGATATTCTATCTTCATTCCCTGAAGATATGAACTCCCGTGAAGGATATAAGGTCATTTCCGACTCATACACACCCGGAGAACTTGCACCAGCCACAGTGGTTGTCGATACTGATGGTAAGGACATCGACTTGGCAGATGAACTAAAAAAGATGAATCTGGTTGAAAGTGTTACAGATCCTATTAACAGTAAATCCAATAAGGATCTGCAGTCATATGAAGTCACATTCAATATCAATCCGTACGATATTGAAGCCATAAATTCAATTCCTGACATTCGCAGCCTAGCTGAAAAAGAACTGAAAGCCGCCAATATCTCAGCTGTTGATGAAAAAGTATGGATTGGAGGGCAAACAGCCACTCAATTTGATAAAAGAGATACGGTTAAGACCGATGAATTTATGATTATCCCAATCATTATCGTCTTGATTTCCTTGCTCCTTTTAGCTTACTTGCGCTCTGTGACAGCTATGATTTATTTAATGGGAACGGTCATCCTCTCCTTCTTTGCCGCTATGGGCTTAGGTTGGATAATCCTCCACTATTTCATGGGAGTGGAAGCAATTGAAGGTACAATTCCACTATATTCATTCGTATTCCTTGTCGCCCTTGGGGAGGATTACAATATCTTTATGGTTTCGAGTATTTGGCGCAAGAAAAAAACAATGCCTATCAAACAGGCAATCAGAGAAGGAGTCGCCGAAACAAGTGGGGTCATCACCTCAGCTGGCATCATCTTAGCAGCCACTTTTTCTGTTCTTGCTACACTGCCAATTCAAGTACTGGTTCAATTCGGACTCATTACCGCACTCGGTGTGTTAATGGACACGTTCATCGTTCGACCATTCCTTGTTCCAGCGATTACCGCACAGCTTGGGCGCCGTGCCTTCTGGCCAAGTAAAGTCGCTATTCATGAAGAAAAAGAAAGCGCCCAATAATAAAGAAAGTTAGTTTTATTTTTCAAGAAAATAAAGTATTAAATAACCTGCGCCTCGTAACATCGGCACAGGTTTTTTGTATATTTTTCAAAATTAAGGAAAAATTCCAGTTGACACTAGTAAGCTAACCTCTTATAATTACATCAAGTTCAAATATCTCAAATTAAAGATATATAAATTCAAGATTAATATACTAGGAGGAAAAAACAATGACAAATACCAAATGGGCAATTGATCCGACTCACAGTGCAATTGAATTTTCTGTAAAACATATGATGATCGCAAAAGTAAAAGGGAGTTTTAATAAATTCGAGGCAAACATTTCTGCAAATCCATCTGATTTAACAACAGCTGAAATAGATTTTACTGTAGATGTAGCAAGTATCGATACACGCAATGCAGACCGAGATAATCACCTGCGTTCAGCTGACTTTTTTGATGTAGAAAAAAATCCGACTTTAACGTTTAAGTCAACGAAAATTGTGAAAACAGGTGATGATGAGTACGATGTGACAGGTGATGTAACCCTTAATGGATTTACTAATGAGGAAACATTCGCTATTACATTTGAAGGTCAAGGAAAAGATCCATGGGGAAATGAAAAAGCAGGGTTTAGCGGAAAAGGTAAAGTTAAACGCAGCGATTATGGATTAACCTATAATGCAGCATTAGAAACAGGCGGCGTTCTTATAGGCGACCAAATCACACTTACCATCGAAATAGAAGCAGCTAAAGAAGCCTAATATTAAAAGCAGCTATCCGTTAGGATAGCTGCTCAGACTGTAGACAAACTCGATGAAAATCGAGTTTGTCTACAGTTTTTTTGAGGGGTTGTAAAAATTCGACGTTGATTTCCACTCCAGGCACTCGCTTTCCGCGGGCGGTCAGGGAGCCTCCTCGGCGCCTTTGCGCCTGTGGGGTCTCCCTTGGACACGCATTTCCCGCAGGAGTCTCGCACCTTCCGTTCCAATCAACTTTGTTTTAACAATTAGATATAACCACTTTTGCCTACAGTCCTTTTTGTTTTAATATAGAAGTATTAAAACTTGAGGTGATGACGATGCTTTCGAAACATAATTCTATTCAGCGAGATCAACTTGAAATGATTACTTTGGATCAACTGGTGCCAGCGAACCATTTGGTTCGTAAAATTGAGGGGGCCATTGACTTCACTTTCATTTATGACTTGGTGAAAGAGATGTATTCAGAGATAGGGCGCCCAAGTATTGATCCAGTTATTTTAGTTAAATTGACATTCATTCAATATACCTTCGGTATTCGTTCGATGCGTAAAACGATTGAAGAAGTTGAAACGAATATGGCTTACCGTTGGTTTTTAGGTTACGGTTTCCATGATAAAGTACCTCACTTCTCAACGTTCGGGAAAAATTATGAGCGTCGCTTTAAAGATACAGACCTGTTTGAACGGATTTTTTATCGTATCTTAATGACAGCTTCAGAAAGAAAGTTAATAAGTGCAGAGCACGTATTCGTTGATTCAACACATGTGAAAGCCAGTGCGAATAAGCGAAAATTCGAAAAGAAAATCGTTCGTAAGGAAACACGAGCATATCAAGGACGCCTTCAAGAAGAAATAAATCAAGATCGTGAAAACAATGGAAAGAAGCCTTTTCCACCGGATAAATTTGATAAAGAAGAAACCAAAGAAATTAAAGAAAGTACAACTGACCCTGAGAGTGGCTACTATGTAAAAGATGAACGAACAAAACAGTTTGCCTATTCATTTCATGCGGCTGCGGACCGCAACGGTTTTGTGCTGGGGACGATTGTAACACCGGGAAATACGCATGATAGTCATATCTTAGAGCCTCTTGTTGAACAAGTGATTGAGAAAGTTGGAAAACCTGAAGCTGTTGCCGCAGATGCAGCTTACAAAACACCAGCCATTACAAGCTACCTTTTTGGGAAAGAAATCACACCAGCTTTACCCTATACACGTCCACGAACAAAAGAAGGGTTCTTTCGCAAGCATGACTATGTTTACGATGAACATTTTGATTGTTATCTCTGCCCATCGGGCGAGATTTTAAAGTACTCAACAACAAATAAAGAGGGCTATCGCGAGTACAAATCACCCAAACACACTTGTGCGACATGCTCATTTTTATCACAGTGTACAGTAAGCAAAGACCATCAAAAAGTGGTGACACGCCATATCTAGCAAAATTATATGGAAGAAGCAGATCATCTGCGTCATCACAAGGATGTAAAACCTATATATGCGAAACGTAAAGAAACAATAGAGCGTGTATTCGCAGATGCAAAAGAAAAGCATGGTATGCGTTGGACTACTTTAAGGGGACTTAAAAAATTGTCGATGCAGGCGATGCTTACTTTCGCTGCCATGAATTTAAAGAAGATAGCCAATTGGACATGGCAAGGTCCAAGAATGGCTTAATAAAGTGGGCTCGTAGAGGCCCAATCTCTTAATCTTGAGCAAAATTCAAAGGGAATTTCAAAAGGGGTCCGGAATTAAAACATTCCGAACCCCTTTTGTCTACAAACTGAGCAGCTATCCGTTAGGATAGCTGCTTCTTTTGTTTTTGCATACGAAAACAAGTATTATAAATATCCTGATCCATCATGTTTAGCATTTATGATTTCCTGCCAGAAGACTCCCTCTTCAAGCGTGTGAAGGGCGAGAGCCCATCGGTAAGGGAGAGATGAATGGCGGTTGGCATAAGCCAAAGTAATCTTTTGACAAACATACGTTCTGTGATTAATAATAACTATAAGGGGGTGAAACCAATGGTCGTAAACAAAGCTTATAAATTTCGAATCTATCCAACTAAAGAACAACTAGTCCTAATCAATAAAACGATCGGCTGCTCCCGTTTTGTCTATAACTTCTTTCTAGGCAAACAAATCGTGACCGTATCTAAAACGTTTGCTTCTAGCCAATTGTGTTCTAGCTGCGGTTATCAAAATAAAGACGTTAAACATCTGAATCTTCGTGAATGGGATTGTCCTTTTTGTTCTACTCACCACGATCGAGATATTAACGCAGGACTCAATCTAATGAATGAAGCCATAAGGCTTCTAACCGTAGGAACTACGGGAGTAGCCTAATTAAAAATTGGCCGATAGGCTAATGTTCTTAGGAATCCCCCACTTCAATCAGACCGTAAGGTCGATAAGTGGTGGGCAGTTCAAGAGTTCCTAGTTTTATAAAGTAAATAAATAAAGTATGGCGCCCCAATGCTTGCTGTAAAGACACCAGCAGGTATTTCTAATGGTGAAAATAAGGTTCGCCCAATCAAATCTGCGATCATAACTAGGATACCGCCTAGTAAGGCTGAAGTGGGCAATAACACTCCAAAACTTGAACCTACCAGCCTTCTAGCCATATGAGGAGCCATTAATCCAACGAAACCAATACCTCCTGCAAAAGCAGTAGCACCACCTATCAAAGCTGTGCTTATCATCAATAATGTAAATCGCTGTTTTTGAACTTGCCCTCCAAGCCCGGTTGCCAAGTCATCACCCAGCTCTTGTAAATTAATATTTCTTGCATAAAGAAAGGCTAGTAAAAGAAATAGGATGGTCCATGGCGCAAGCACGGCGATATTTTGCCAGCTAGAGTTAGACACTGATCCTGTAATCCAAAGGTTTGCCTGGCTTGCTTGATAGATGGGACCAAGAATCATCATCATAGTAGTGAGGGCTTTCATTAAAGCCATGACTCCTATCCCAATCAATACAAGTCTTATTGGGGGAACTCCATTTTTCCATGCTAAGAAATAAACAAGTAATGCAACAACTGTGGCACCAATAAACGCAGCTAGCGGCATCCAATTAATACTCACTGTTAAAGAATGATTTTTGTCGCTAAAAATAGCCATGAAACCAACAACAGCTACAGTTGCTCCTCCAGTTATTCCTAAAATATCAGGTGAGGCAAGTGGATTTCGAATCATCCCCTGAAGAATCCCCCCTGCTACTGCAAGACCCATCCCTACCAAAAGTGCCACAATAATTCTCGGCAGACGGAAAGACTGAATCACAAGGCGATCACCCTCAGTTCCTCCTCCAAGGAAGACCTGTAAGACACTCAAAGGGTGAATATTCATTTCACCTATCCCTGTACTGATCACAAACACTAAAGCAGTAACCAAAAATAATACAAAAACAACAATTATAGCTTTTTTGTCCATTAGGAATGATATTCTTTCATTGAATAAACGAAAGTTCTTATATGACTTCATCGACCGCTGAACCCCTTTCTGGCAATATAAATAAAGAATGGGGTTCCGATAATAGCTGTCATAACTCCGACTGGAACTTCCTGTGGCATCAAAATATACCTAGATATGATATCAGCTGCAAGCAAAAGCGCCGCCCCTAAAAGTCCAGCAAAAGGAATTAACCAGCGATGGTCAATACCTACTATAAAACGGGTAAGGTGGGGAACAACAATCCCAATAAAGCCAATTGGACCAGCAACCGCTACTGATCCTCCTGCGAGTAGGATAACTACCAGTCCCAGCACAATCTTAAGAAAAACTATATTTAAGCCAAGACCTTTTGCAACATCTTCACCCATAGATAACACATTCATTTTTCCAGATGTAAATAAGGCTAGGACCCATCCAACTGCAAGATACGGAAACACTGCAGTTAAATTATCCAAACTCCTACCGGAAACTGACCCTGCAAGCCAAAATAAAACTTGCTCTAAAAGTGCCTCATTTGAGACAAGAAGACCTTGTGTTAGCGAAGATACCATGGCTGTCATTGCTGCACCAGCCAATGTCAGCTTCATCGGTGTTAAACCGCCACGGCCCATGCTACCAATCATATATATACTTACCGCTGCTATAGCGGCTCCAATAAAAGACAGCCAAGTGAATACTTGAAGATTGCTTATTCCAAATATGGTGACTCCAGTAACAACCGCCAAGCCAGCCCCAGCATTGACCCCAAATATATCAGGAGAAGCAAGTGGGTTCTTAGTTAGAGTTTGCATTAATACACCTGAGATTGCTAGACTTGCACCAACTGCAGATGCGATAAGAGCGCGGGGAAGCCTTACAGATTGAATAACAATATGTTCATTTGATCCATTGAAATGTGTAAATGCGTCAATGGCCATTTGCCAAGTTGTATTCGTATAACCGTATACGATGCTTGAGCACAGTAAAAAAAGCAGCAAAACAATGGTAGTAAATATTCCCATCCATTTCTGCCATGTATTTTTTAATAACATATCCAATTACCTTCCCAATCACTTTTGTAAATACTTATGATAATTAATTGTACTGGCGGTAAAGGGAATATGTCAATGAATTTGAGAATCATTTTCAATTATATATTGACAGAAAAGTATATTCATTTTATGATGATGCTGTTAAGTGCGAATGATTATCATTTGCTCTATATTAGGAGGGATACATAAGATGTTTAAGATTAGATCACTTTTTACTATTATTACTTTATTTGCAGTCTTCCTTCTAGCAGCTTGCGGAAGTTCAAATGACCAAGCAGAAGGAAATAAGGCTGATGACAAAAAAGAAGAGAAAAGCTATACAATTGAACATGCAATGGGAACAACCAAATTAGAAAAACAACCTAAAAGAGTGGTAGTTCTTACAAATGAAGGTACAGAAGCATTACTAGCTTTAGGAGTTAAACCAGTTGGGGCTGTTCAATCTTGGCTTGGAGACCCTTGGTACGATCATATTAAAGAAGATATGGATGGTGTTGAAGTTGTTGGTGTTGAGCATGAGGTGAATTTAGAGAAAATTGCCGCATTAAAACCTGACTTAATTATCGGAAGCAAGATCCGCCAGGAAGCTGTATATGATAAATTAAGTGCAATTGCTCCTACTGTTTTTTCAGAAACACTTAGAGGAGATTGGAAAGAAAACTTTAAATTATATGCAAAAGCTTTAAATCTTGAAGAAAAAGGTAACGACGTAATTGCTCAATTTGATGCCCACACTGAAGATTTAAAAGCCAAACTTGGTGATAAGGTAAATCAAGAAGTTTCTATTGTTCGTTTCATGGCTGGAACAACTCGTATTTATTACACAGATTCATTCTCTGGAGTAATTTTCGATCAATTAGGATTTAAGCGTGCAGAGCAGCAGAAAGAACTATTTACTGCAGATAATAAACTTGGTAACCTTGCAATTGAGGTAGGAAAAGAAGTCATACCTAAAATGGATGGAGATATTCTTTTCTACTTCACATACGCACCTGAAGGTGACAAACAAGCCCTAAGTACAGCAAAAGAATGGACAAATGATCCTCTTTGGAAAAACCTGGATGCAGTGAAAAAAGGAAATGCCTATGAGGTCAGCGACGCAACATGGAATACGGCTGGCGGTGTTATTGCAGCTAACAAAATGCTAGATGATCTAGAAAAAATAATGCTTAAAAAGTAAAACTCATACAAAGAAACGGCCTTTCTTGATTTAAAAATCGAGAAAGGCCGTTTCTATTTTTCAAATCATTTCAATTGAAGTTTTGTCTCTTTCATCGAAATAAAAGTTAGTACTGTGGTCAAAGATCTATTCAATATATATTGAAATTATTATTAGCCGATCTGCTGAAGTCGTCTTGGCAACTATTTTCCTCTATATAGATTAACATCAAAAATAATACGTCCCGCAAAAATTATTAACGTGGAATTACGACACTATTCCAAGTGATTATGAAAAATCTCAATTACCCTGCTTGTCCACTTTCTTTCAATTGATCGTCAACAAACAGTATGCCTAATTCGTAATGCTCGCCGTCAAATAAGGCTCTTTGCACAAAACGAATTTGTTCATTATTACCGATTACCTCAAGCTTACAGTGAGCCCGATTTATTTGCAGCGCCCTGTATAACTCCTCTTCTTCCCTGACGACGATACCATTTATTTTCGAAATGATCTCGCCTTTTACTAACCCCATTTTATCCGCCGGGGACTGAGGGATAACGCCTAAGATCTGGACACCAAGCTTGCTTTTCGAAAAATAAAAAGGTAGCTTTGCATCCGAAACCTTTTGGGAATAATGCAGAAACTCTCGTCCTAGAAGAGCTAAAACAGCTGTTATAATGGCCAATAGCGGGTACCAGTTACTAATAACCGCGAATGCAGTAATCACAAACCCTAAAGCTCCCACCTTTTTACCATGGGCCTTAATGGCCTGTTCCGGAAGCGTTCCATGAACTTTTTGCTTAAACCCAATTAAAAAGGGCACAACAATCGGTGACAGATACACTTCTCCGATTGAAAAAACCGGATACCATTCGAAAGGTGCTGGAAGTTCACCTCCTGGAATCATAACGAACATCGGAATTAGCCATATTCGTTGAGAAACATACACACCTATTGGCTGTCCCCGCTTGGAAACCTCCAACTGAGGGGATATCTTTTTACTTCCATTGCTAACAATCAGAAAGCCTTCAGCAATCAATAAAAACCCAATCAAAATAACGAGTGTTGGATAGACAGATTGATTCAACTGATTAAACGCATCCTGAAATATCGGCAGTTGGATATCTCTATCGTATAAAAAGAAAAGGATAAAGAAGGTGACTCCCAATGTATAAACGGGTGAAACAAATCTCCGGTTCATGGTCAGCACAGCTATCATCGTAACCGCTGCCACAATGATTAGCGCCGCCAGCGGAATGACGATTCCAGAAGCCAAGGTGAGGAACGAAAGAATTAATCCCCAGATCACTCCTTGCGGAAACAAAGCACGTAGCTCCATGGATTTTCTGTAAATCTTCGTATTAAAGTCATGGCGTTCTCGTTTAACGCGAAGATAGCCTATGAATAAACAATATGCAATTGAAACATAAAGCAATGGATGAAGAAAAAGTTTTCCTAATCCTAGTAAGCATGCACTCAACCAATCTGTTGTCAATTTCTTCCCACCATCCTTACAAGTAATCAAATGTATGTATAATTTCTCCTAGTCAGTTATCTCCTATTCTATCAAATATGCCAGCTCCCTGCCTATTAAGATGAAGAAAAAAAAGCGTTTCCTTAAGTTTTCTCCGTTCATCGTATTTAAAATATCCACCCTGCAAATTGAAACCATGCAAAAAAGGCACCGCCACAAATGAGCGATGCCTTCTCCTTTACTTCACCACATAATTCAATGCCGTGCGCAACTGAATATCATTGTCTTCATCCTGAATTTTTTCCAGAATTGCGGTTTCTAGGTGTGCAGCGGTTTTAGTGTCCAGTTTACCAGTCACTTTCAAACCATACTGCTTTTGGAATGCTTTAACTGCTATCTCTGTACTCCAGTCATAATAGCCATCTTCACGTCCCGTTTCAAAACCAAGTCCTTTTAAAATAGTTTGGGCATATTGAATTTGTTCATCAGTCATATCACGCTGCAGTACCTTTTCAACGGACAGCTGATGGGCATCAAAGAAATCCGGCTGTTTTACTTCAATTGTAGGCTTAATCCCCTTTTTATGAATCCAGTTCCCAGACGGCGTCAGCCACTTGTATAGCGTAAGTTTAATCTTGCTGCCATCTCCCATTGGTACAGCCTGCTGTACAGTTCCCTTGCCGAATGTCTTCTCACCGATCAATGGGTAGCCCCCCGCCTCCTGCATCGCACCAGCCAGGATTTCTGAGGCCGAGGCACTGCCCTTATCCGTCAAGACGGCGATTGGATAATCCTTTTCTTTATTTAGATTTGTAAAAAAGGATTGCGTTTCACCCGTTCTCTCAGCAATTTGTAAATATGGTTTATCCTTTGTTATAAACTCTCCAAGTATCGTTTCCACACTCGATAGGAGGCCGCCTGGGTTGCCGCGCACATCTATGACCAATCCTTTAATCCCTTTCTTTTCTAACTCCTTCATCTGCTTTTTAAAATCAGATGCGGTATTTTCCGAGAATGTGGTTAATTCGATATAGCCAATTTGCTCTCCCGCCGCTTCTTTAATCGATGAAAAAACAGTATCAAGTGGAATTTCAGCACGAACCATATTGAATTCAATTGGATTTGAAACCCCCGCACGCTTTATTTCCATTTTAACGGCTGACCCTTTTTCACCACGGATCTTTAAGCGTGTTTCATACAAATCCAAACCTTCGACACTTTCATCATTCACCTTAAGGATTTGATCCTTCGGCTTTAACCCCGCTTTTTCAGCAGGGGAGTCTTTGTAAGGAGACACAATAATGACCTTACCATCTTCCATCCCGATTTCCGTACCGATCCCTTCAAACGAGGAATCTAAAGTTTCATTAAATTGCTTAGCGGTTTCTTTGTCCATATATACGGAATATGGATCTTTCAAAGCTGACAGCATACCTTGAATGGCACCTTCGACAAGGTGAGAACCGTCAACCTTGTCCACATACTGATTTACGATCAAACCATAAGCTTGTTCCACTTTTGCCCATTCCTTATCTTTTATTACCATTTGGTTTTCCTGTTTTGTCTCATTCTTACCTGGGGAGCTTGTCCAATATATGCCCCCCCCTGCCCCAATAACTAATGACATAATGATTGCTAGAGGAAGTACCCATTTTTTGACCATATTTATCCCCATTTCTGCCCTGATATGTATTTCAATATATGAGCAGCTTGGAGGAAATATGCTTGTAGACAATAGTGAACACAACAAAAAAACAGACTAGAATTTTATCCTAGTCTGTTTTTCTATTGATGTATTGGGTATTAATTAGGTATGTAGTTTAATGGATTTACTGCATTTGACTTGCTATAATTCCATGCACCTTTATGTAGCTCAAAGTGTAAATGCTGACCGTATGAATGTCCTGTGTTCCCCATAATACCAATTTGTTGACCTTTGGCAACAACAGAACCAGTACTTGCTTGTCTAGAGCTTAAATGTGCATACACCGTTGTCCATTGCTGACCACTGATTGAATGGGTAACAAAGATAACATTACCGTATGTACTAGAGAAGTAAGAACGGCTTACAACTCCGTCTGCTGCCGCTACAACAGGAACCGTTCCACTAGCAGCAATATCAATGCCGGCATGCTGTTTATTCCAACGTTCACCCATTGTTGAAGATACATATCCTGCACTTGGTCTAGTAAAAGTACCCGATGAAACAGCTGGCACTTGACTTACATTAGACGAAGATTGGGATGATGATGATGGTGATGGTGATGGTGATGAACTGTTGCTTTTTGCACTAGCCCCTGAAGAAGAAGATTGTTTTTTTGATTCAGCTGCCTGTGATGCCGCTTGTGATGCTGCTTGTGCCGCTGCTTGTGCCGCTGCTTGCTCTGCACGTTTTTTCGCTTCGGCTGCCGCTTTTTTACGAGCTGCTTCCAATTCTGCAAGACGGTTTTGTTCTAAGTTGATAGCCGATTTGATAGCAGTTTCTTGAGCAGCAAGGTTCGCTTTTTCTTCCTCTAAGCCCATTTTCTCATCTTCATGTTTTTTGGTTTGTTGCTTTAATTTCTTAACTAAAGCAGCCTTTTCTTGCTTCTGCTGTTTTTGTTGCTTTTGGATTTCCAAAAGTTCGGCTTTGGCTACTTCTAAACTAGCAAGCTTCTTTTCAACAGCTGTCTGCTTTTCTTCTAGGTCCTTTTTATCCAACTCATGCTGCTTTAAAATATCCCGATCGGCTTCAGCAATTGTCGCTACAGCTCCGACGCGGTCAATTAAATCACCGAAACTGGATGATCCGAATAACACTTCTAGGTAGTTCACGTCCCCACCAGTCTCTTGGAAAGAACGCGCCCTTTCCTTCAATACTTCATTACGTTTGGCGATCCGTTCTTTTAATACTTTAATCTCTTCTTTTAATGCTTCAATTTCTTTTTTCGTTTGTGTAATTTCAGCATTTTTAGCATCGATTTTTTTTGTCGATTCTGCAATTTTTGCTTCAATGGCTGCAATTTGTTCCTCTGCCGTCAATTGTTTATCCTGCAGGTTATCGATTTTTTTCTCAGTATCGGAAATATTCGATTCAACACCCGAACGTTTCTCCTGAATAGATTCTTTCTTTTGTTGCAAATCTGAAAGCGATTCAGCATAAGCCGAAGGTGCGACTAAAATGCTCCCCAACCCGATCATTATCGAAGCATTCATGGCAATGATATTTTTTTTCAACGTTTCATTTCCCCTTTCAATCCCGTCACATCTAACGCCTTGTAACGTCTCTCTATTTGTACTAGGCTTCTTTTGACATTCGAGTGTAAAAGAAGGTGTGAAGATACATTTTTATACTTTTAAGAACTTCCTAACGGACATCAAGCTGCCCCATATCCCGATAACGGCGCCTATTGCAATAAGAATGGCCGAAACTTGATAAATAAACGGGCTTGCAGGTAGAAAATCTATGAATTTAAACGTAATCTGTGGTGCTGCATATTTATAAATATTGTAATAGAGTACTGAAATCAGACCAATTGGCACGATTGAACCGAGAATTCCCAACCAGAGTCCCTCTAAGAAAAATGGCCAACGGATAAAGTTATTTGTTGCTCCTACTAATCTCATAATCTCAATTTCTTTTCTTCTAGCTACAATTGTAATTTTAATAGTATTCGAAATAAGGAACATCGCAGTAAAAAGCAAACCTACAATAAGAACGATTCCTATATTTCTGGCTATATTCACGAAACTGAATAGTTTCTCGACGTAGCCTTGTCCATATTTAACACTCTGGATATATTCAAAACCTTCAATTTTTTTTGCCACCTTGATGACATCTTGCGGAGATTTCGTTTTGATAATGTAAACGTCCCTTAATGGGTTGTCCTGTTCAAATGGTTTGAAGGCATCACCATTATCGCCTAAATCATCTATTAAATTGGTGAGCTCTTCATCTTTTGGAGAGAATATGACTGTTTCGATGCCGCTCATCTCTGTAATTTTCTTACCGATTGCTTTAATATCGTCATCATTCGCAGCATTATCAATATGTGCACGAACTTCGACATCCTTCTCCACATTTCCCGCGATATGATTTAAATTCATCATGAGCACTAAAAAAACGCCAACCAATGTTAGAGTGACTGTTACTGCACTGACTGATGCAAACGTCATCCAACCATTACGGCCAATATTTTTAAAACTTTCACGGAAGTGACGGAGTAATGTTCTAAATTTCATATCCGTAATCACCTCGATGTTCGTCTCGAACTATTTTTCCACTTTCAATGGCAATGACACGTCGTTTAATATTGTTAACGATGTCCCTATTATGTGTGGCCATGACGAGTGTTGTTCCACGATTATTAATTTCTTCAAATATGTTCATAATTTCCCATGATGTTTCAGGATCTAGATTCCCTGTAGGTTCATCGGCGATAACCACCTTAGGGTCATTGACGATCGAACGTGCAATCGCAACCCTCTGCTGTTCTCCACCAGATAGTTCAGAAGGTAGCATTCTAGCTTTATGTTTAATCCCTACTAGATCAAGAACTTCCATGACTCTCATTTTAATTTCTTCTGGTTCTTTTTCGATAACTTCCATCGCAAATGCAACATTTTCATAAACTGTGAAGGTTTGAAGGAGTTTGAAATCTTGGAATACCATACCGATATTACGGCGGAATAGAGGAACTTTCGAATTGCGGATACTTGGAAGGCTGACACCATTTACCAAGATATTACCACTTGTCGGCTTTTCTTCCCGATACATCATTTTGATGAAGGTCGATTTGCCGGCACCGCTGGGTCCTACTACATAAACGAATTCGCCTGGTTTTATTTTTACATTGAGTCCATTAATGGCAATTACGCCATTAGGATAGGTCTTTTTCACATCTATCATTTCTATCATTCTAAAACCACCTAATTTGCTTGTTTTTATATCTATGTAACTAAGCTTTTTCGACAATTTTCACTGGAATCTGACAGGAATCTTTCTTACTAGAGCACAGAAACATTATAACATCTAATTTTGTCAAATTAAGAATAAAAATATTACAGTTTCATTTCAGTGAGAAAGATTATCAACATCTACGTAATAATTCTAGGATTAGTTTTCTTGATTAGGGATTAGATGTGGGTTTTCTGTGGATTTAAAAGGAGGATAAATGAAACGCCCCGCTATATGCAGAACGTTTCTATAGTCGTTATTTATGTTCAGCAAGCCATTCAGCAACTTTGCTCGCTTCGGTTCCCTGAATTATACCTTTTGGCATTGCTCCTTGACCCTTTGCAATGACTTGCTCGATTTCTTCTTTTGATAATCTCGAACCAACTTTCGTTAAATTCGGTCCTACGCCACCTTCAAGATTTACTGCATGACAGCTTGAACATTTGTTTTCATAAATTTTCGCTGCATCTCCTGCATCTACGGTTGTAGTTTCGTTTTTATCACTTGCTGGCTCATTATCTGCATTATCATTGTTTCCTCCGCATGCAGCCAAGGCGAGAGACGTACCCATTAATAAGGCTAACCATTTCTTTTTCATAGAATTTACCCCCTCTGATTTATACCAGTACAGAAATATTATACCAATTTTAATCTAGTTTAAAACCCTCCCCAAGTACTTCCGATGCATCCATTACGATCACAAACGCTTTAGGGTCAACAAGTTTAACCAATTGTTTCAATTTAGTGAATTCCGACTGGTCTATTACACACATCAATATTGGACGAGTATCATCCGTATAGCCGCCATACCCGGAAATTCGTGTTACTCCCCGGTCTAGCTCATGTAAGATAGCATTCCTTACTTCCATTTCATTATTCATGATAATTAATGCCATCTTAGAACGATTCAACCCAACCTGAACGAGATCAATCGTCTTGCTTGTCACATATAAACCTATTAACGCATAAAGCCCTTTTTCAATATCAAAAACAATCGCAGCGCTTAAGACAATGATTCCATCAATGACAGCTACACATGTCCCTAATGACATATGGGTATACTTATGAATAATCTGCGCCGCTAAATCCGTTCCCCCTGTGGAACCCTTCCCACGGAAAACAATTCCTAACCCAAGGCCCACCATAATTCCCCCACATATTGAACCAAGCAAAGCATCATTCGTCCATGGCTCCCAATCCTTTGTAAGGAAAACAACAAGCGGTAAGAACAAGGTTCCAATCAGACTCTTGGCACCAAAATGCCGTCCAAGTATAATAAGTCCAGCAATAAATAAGGGAATATTACATCCCCACAGAACATAGGCTGGCTCCCAACCGAGCGTAGAATCGAGAATCGTACTAATTCCGCTGACTCCGCCTGAAGCAATTTGGTTGGGAAGCAAGAATACATTAAAACCAATTGCAATAATAGCCGAACCGACAATTACCAACCCATACTCCATTAACTTTTGTATCAAAGGGTGCTTCTGCTCCCGGTATCTTTTTCTCATTCTATATTGTCTCCTAAAAAACCATCATTTTTTATCTAGTATTGGCCGAACGTTGTATTGCATCCCCTATAAGATCCTGTAAAAGTCAGCCAAATGACTTTTACAGTGGTAGTAAATTGAACTTCCATGTATACGTAATCATAAAAAAAGCCGAACCAGAAAATCCGGCCCGACTTTTACTTCTTATAATTTTGAACGTAAATAAGCATCAATGAACATATCGATATCTCCGTCCATGACAGCTCCCAAGTTTCCTGTCTCCGCACTAGTACGGTGGTCTTTTACCATGGAGTAGGGATGGAAGACGTAAGAACGAATTTGGCTTCCCCAGCCAATTTCCTTTTGCTCTCCGCGAATTTCATCCAAATCGGCTTGCTGTTGTTCAATTTCAAGTTGATATAATTTGGCTTTCAGCATATTCATGGCTTGAGCCTTGTTTTTGATTTGCGATCTCTCGTTTTGGCACGTTACCACAGTATTTGTAGGTAAATGCGTAATCCTTACGGCTGAGTCAGTTGTATTGATATGCTGACCACCTGCCCCACTTGCCCGGTACGTATCAACCTTCAGATCTTCCGTACGAATTTCTATATTAATCGTCTCGTCGAATTCAGGCATAACTTCGCAAGAAACGAATGAAGTATGACGGCGCCCTGATGAATCGAAAGGAGAAATTCGAACTAGACGGTGAACACCTTTTTCTGCTTTCAAATAACCATATGCGTTATGGCCCTTAAACAGAAGCGTGACACTCTTGATTCCAGCTTCATCACCTGGAAGGTAATCAAGGGTTTCTACTTTAAAGCCCCTTTTTTCACCCCATCTTGTATACATACGAAGCAACATTGAACCCCAATCTTGGGACTCAGTTCCACCTGCACCAGGATGCAATTCCAGAATTGCATTTTTCGAATCATATTCTTCACTTAGTAAAAGTTGAAGTTCAAATTCATTCATCTTTTGTGAAAGAATCGTGATTTCTTCTACCAACTCAGCAAGAAGTTCTTCATCGCTTTCTTCTTTCACTAATTCATACGTCAAATCCAGATTTTCATATGCATCATTCAAATCGGACAATTGATTGACTTGATCTTTCAATGCATTCGTTTCATTGATGACAGTCTGTGCTTTTGACTGATCATTCCAAAAATCAGGGTGTGTCATCTCATTTTCTAGTTGTGCGATTCGTGCCTCTTTTTCATCTAAGTCAAAGAGACCCCCTAAAGTCTGTTAATCGTTGTGCGGTTCGTTCAAGTTCATTTCTAATTTCTGCTAATTCCATTTCTCTTCACCTCATTAAGTATGTTAAAAAAACCCCTGTACAGGGATGTGTTTCAAACCAATAAACATCTTCAAACTATACGCAAACTAAACATGAAAAGAGGCGGCAAGTTCTTACACCGTCTCTCTTATCATTATACACCTAACTTTAAGCTAAATTACCATGGCAATTCTTATATTTTTTGCCGCTGCCACATGGACATAAGGCATTTCGCCCGACTTCATCCTTTTTACGGGCTGGAGCCTTCTTCACTTTTCCTCCATCTTCTTCCTTCGGATTGACCGCTTGTCCTTTTATGACTTCTTTCCGCTCTAAATTGTTGCGAATTTCAGCTTTCATAATGTATTTAGCGACTTCATCTTCCATGGAGGCAATCATGGCTTCAAACATTGCGAAACCTTCTGATTGGTATTCACGAAGTGGGTCAATTTGACCATAAGCACGAAGGTGAATCCCTTGACGCAATTGTTCCATAGCATCGATATGGTCCATCCATTTGCTATCCACCGCACGAAGAACGATAACCTTTTCAAACTCTCGCATTTGATCTTCTGAAAGCTCTGCTTCTTTTTGATCATAGTCTTCTTTCACTTTATCTAAAATAAATTCAACCAATTCCGATTCATTTTTTCCTTCTAAATCTTCTATTGTGATTGAACCTTCATTGAATAGGTTACCATTCAAGTAATCGACAAGACCTTGTAAGTTCCAGCCTTCTTCATCACCCATTGGGGCAAACGCAGCAACATTGCGCTGAATGGATGCCTCAATCATCGTCTCAACAATTTCACGTAAGTTTTCACTTTCCATCACATCAAAACGCTGTTTATAGATGATTTCCCGTTGTTGACGTAGGACATCGTCATACTGCAGCAATTGTTTACGCGAATCAAAGTTATTCCCTTCCACTCGTTTCTGAGCAGATTCAACGGCTCTCGTCACCATTTTACTTTGAATTGGCTGTGAATCATCCATACCAAGACGTGCCATCATACTTTTCATATTATCCGAACCGAAGCGTCGCATCAGTTCATCTTCCATTGATAAATAGAATTGAGTAACCCCAGGATCTCCCTGACGACCGGAACGACCACGCAACTGGTTATCTATCCTTCGACTTTCATGACGCTCCGTACCGATAACAGCAAGGCCGCCAAGTTCTTTGACACCTTCGCCAAGCTTGATATCCGTACCACGGCCAGCCATGTTAGTAGCGATTGTAACTGAACCTTGATTACCTGCATTCGCAATGATTTCTGCTTCACGCTCATGATTCTTTGCATTCAAAACATCATGAGGTATACCTTTTTTGGATAAATACGCAGAAATGACTTCAGACGTTTCAATGGCAACAGTACCAACAAGCACTGGCTGTCCTTTTGTATAACGCTCAGCGATGTCTTCCACAACAGCGCGGAATTTCCCATCCGTTGACGCGTAAATAAGATCGGCGCGGTCATCACGAACAATATTCCGGTTTGTTGGAATCGCAATAACATTCATATTATAGATATTCCGAAATTCCTCTTCCTCTGTCTTAGCTGTACCTGTCATACCAGAAAGTTTTTCGTACATCCGGAAATAGTTTTGGAACGTGATGGTTGCAAGAGTCATGCTTTCATTTTGAATTTCAAGGCCCTCTTTTGCTTCAATTGCCTGATGAAGACCTTCACTATAACGACGGCCCTTCATTAAACGGCCAGTGAATTGATCGACGATGACAATCTCGCCATCTTGAACAACATAATCCACATCCAAATGCATGGAAACATGCGCCTTCAAAGCCTGATTAATATGATGGTTTAAGGTAACATGGTTGATATCGAACAAGTTATCGATATTAAATGCTCTTTCAGCACGGTTCATACCTTCTTCGGTCAGCTGAACACCTTTTGTTTTTTCATCATACGTATAGTCCGTTTCTTTTTGTAACGTCCTCACAAACGCATTTGCTTGGATGTAAAGCTGTGCCGATTTTTGCGCTGAACCAGAAATAATCAATGGCGTTCTCGCTTCATCAATCAAAATCGAATCGACTTCATCGATGACAGCAAAATGCAACGGGCGCTGTACCATTTGTTCTTTATACAAAACCATATTGTCACGCAAGTAATCAAAGCCTAACTCATTATTCGTGCTATAAGTAATGTCAGCATTGTAGGCAGCTTGTTTTTCTTCTTTAGAATGACTGTTCAAATTCAACCCAACAGTCAAACCCAGGAAATCATACAATACACCCATCTCAGTTGCATCACGGTGCGCCAAGTATTCATTGACAGTCACGACATGCACACCTTTACCAGTAAGCGCGTTTAAATAAACCGGCATGGTTGATGTTAATGTTTTACCTTCCCCCGTTTTCATCTCAGAGATGTTTCCATCATGAAGTGATGCCCCACCCATGATTTGAACACGGTAAGGATACAAACCAAGAGCTCGTTTTGCCCCTTCACGCGCAACCGCAAAAGCTTCAACAAGCAAATCATCCACGGTTTCCCCGTTTTGATAACGCTCCTTAAACTCCTCTGTTTTGGCGCGCAACTGCTCATCCGATAACGCAGCTGTCTCATCAGCCAGCGCTTCGACCTGATCAGCGACTTTTTCCAGACGCTTAATTTCTCGCTTATTCGGATCAAAAACTTTATTTAATATATTAAGCATTCAATAACGCTCCTCTATTATGGTAATGATCATTCAATAACACATTCATATAAGTAAGAAGAAACACACCTTCTGTTAATACTAATCCAAGCTTAATTTTAACACTTCTATTCTAGAGGTACAACTTCATGTCACTCTATGTCTATGGACCTGAATTCAGTTCTTACGAAAAACATTGGATAAAAGAGGGGTAAAACTGTTAAAATAGAGGGAAGTAGCAAAAGTACATTACACACTCCCCACTTTTCACATGAGTCCTTAACAAGACAAACGAAAATGCGAAGTAAGCACAACCTTCTATCAATAGAAATTTTTGGTCCCTCTATGACTGATAGTCAGTTGAAGCAATCTAGCTTTTCAGGCTTCCTATTCCTGTGATTTTATGTGGGTTTAAAACTTATAAATCGAAGATAAATAGAACATGTTTCGAGGTGGTATTGTTGATTGGTGAACGTGTAAAAAAACTGCGAGAAGAAAAGAAAATGTCAATGACTGAACTAGCCGATAAAGCCGGAGTAGCAAAGTCATACTTAAGTTCGCTCGAGCGTAACTTACAAACGAATCCTTCTATTCAATTTCTCGAAAAAATCTCTGCTGTACTTAACATTCCTGTAGATGCCCTTCTTTACGATGCACCAAATAAGGAATCCTTGGACACTGACTGGATGAAAATTGTTGAGGAAGCTATGAATTCTGGCGTTTCAAAACAACAATTCAGAGAGTTCATTGAGTTTAATAAATGGAGAAAAGATAAACAAGAATAGATGAATTCTAAACTATCTTCACAAACATAAATAGTACTGCTCTATCAAACTAGTATTGATAGAATTTCAGAAAATAAAATAATCCCTATAAGCAGCTATGTTGTAAATCAACTGTTTATAGGGATGTTTTTTTCATTCCTTTTTGGTTCTTAGTTTTCATTGTTCTGCTCTAGTGGCACATTTAGATTCTCTTTTTTTAAAAAAGCACTAATTTCTTCTTTCTTAAAACCCAATTTCCTAGCTTCTGAAATCAACTTCACCCATTCTTGATCCACTTCCACGTTAACCACCTCTTTTATCCTCCTAAAATACTACTTGTATGTATTTCAGGCAGACCAGCCATCTTAGCATTAAGCAAACTTAGGCCTGTGCCTTTGCGCCCTCATCTTTCGCTGAGCTTGCCTTTGTCAGGGAAATTATTACAAAAACTATATTTATTAAGTTATTATAGCGAATATTTGCTCCAAATATTGCTACTTTATGTCGCTAAATTACCACAATGCACAACTTTTTATCGACAAAATATTACAAAATCAAGAAATCCATGATATTTTTTGTCTATTTCATGTACAAAACAAGATGGTTCAAATGATTCACGTTCGTTTTTTTATAAAATTATAAACATTGCCCTTCTTATTCAAACGATGGGGCATATTAATTCTTTCCATAATAAGTGCATCAAAGGCTTTTTGCGCAGACAAGTCCTCACCGCATAGGTCGGACAAAGCCAACCTCCATATTCTGCACTGCTAAAAGACGCTCTATGACATGTATAGCAATTTTTCTGATACAAAAATCCAACTCCTCTGCACCATAATCAAATCATTTTACATAAATAAATTATTGTTCTTTTTAAAGAACTTTAATCTGAGTATAGTGCAATAGGAGGGGTTATTTAAATAGGTATAAGTACCTATTTATCTTATTAAAGAACGGAAAATGTTCTTTTTAAAGAAAATACAATACATTCCATACTTCATTGTGTTTTTTAGAGAACAATGAAATTCCCAGGAGCCAACCAATTAATCGATACTATTTGATACCTTGTTTTCAACAGATGGATTTTACTTATTATCACATTATCAAAACACTTATCAAATTGCCGAAAGATCATTAAGGAAAAAGGAAGGAAATATAAACAACCATTGACTTCTATGGTTGAAATCGGTGGTTATTTTTCCAGAGCTTATAGAACTCCTTAGCCCAAATGAACATTGCAATGGATGGAGTAAAATTTAAAAAGCACAACCCATAGTCTGGGTTGTGCTTTTGTTTATAGATTCATATTAACTAGGTTCAATTAATCCGTAGCGCCCATCTTTACGACGGTACACAACGTTCGTTGTATTTGTATCCGCATTGGTGTAAACGAAGAAACTGTGACCAAGCATATTCATTTGCAGAATCGCTTCTTCACTATCCATTGGCTTCAAATCAAAGCGCTTATTGCGGACTACTTCAATATCAGTATCATCTTCAAATTCATCCACCACTTCATCAATTTCCGTATTAAAGGCGAACGCCTCAGGAGTTGTAGATAAGTTGTTACGGAATTTACGATTGACTTTCGTTTTATGTTTACGAATTTGGCGTTCAAGCTTGTCATTAATCAAGTCAATAGCAGCATACATATCCGCATTTTCCTCTTCAGCGCGAAGAACCAAATTCTGCATAGGAATCGTCACTTCGACCTTGGATGTATTATTGTTAACTTTCAAATTCACTAACACATTTGCATCTGGTGTATTGTTAAAATATCGTTCTAACTTGCCAATTTTCTTTTCGACGTATTCTCGAATTGCTGGAGTTACCTCAATGTTTTCACCGCGTACGTTGTAATTCATAAAGTGAGTCCTCCTTAAATTAAGACTATACAGTTAGATTCTACAATACCCCTCCGGTTTCCTTTAGAAACACATCATGAAATATGTCGAGATTATGAAACAATTGTCGGAAGGTTAGGAAAGGGTTGATGTCTGCCCTAGCTTTATTATAACAAATACAAAGCTATAAAGAAAAAATTAAGCCCTTAATATTTACAGAAAATTTAAAAACAATTAACATTAAAACTGTTTGCAATTAAAACGGCTGATTAATATCTAATTTCTTTTATCGTAGAACACGCCATCTGTGGATAATGATTGATAAGGGTTCACATATTTATTAGTAGATTCTTTTTTGAGACTTAGCTGTTTAATATCGCGTTGGATTTCTACTTTTTGTTCTTCTAGAAGTTGTGAAACTTTTTCGTTGAGTTCGATTAACTTCTTCCCTAAATCCTGTTCAGAATCAGAAAAAGGCGGTTGAATCCCTGCCATCAACTTCTCCCGCTCCTCAAGCAAGGCCTCAACCTTTTCAATTTTCCGGTCCCGATCCTGCTCATTTTCCAACGTCGAAAGTAATTGGTTCGTTGCCTCATAAAAATGTTGAATAGCTCCCATTATGCTTGACCACTATTGGCAAATTGCTTCTGGCGGTTCAACTGAATAGCTTCCTTCCATGTATCGCGAAATTCCATGACAAACCCTTCAACCTCTTCTAAAATATCCAGATCACTTTTAATGTTGGCTTCAATCAAGCGTCGATTCAAATAATCATAAAGGGACATTAATTCCTTGGATATAGCCAAATCCATTTTTAATGTGACCATTAGCTCCTGAATGATTTTTTGCGCTTTAATTAAATTCGTGTTTTTTTCTTGAAAGTTTTTTTCCGCAATTGCTTTTTTGCCCAATGTAATAAACTTAAGGCATCCATTATAAAGCATTAACGTAAGTTCACCTGGAGAGGCAGTATTCACCGAATTTTGTTGATAAGATTGGTAGGGATTATTGATTGCCATCATTCAAACTTCCTTTCTAAAATTGCTTAGCTGAAATACTGAGATAGGCTGCTGCTTTGACTATTCGCTTTCGAAATCGCTTTCTCCATGGCTGTGAATTGATTATAATAGCGGGTTTCTAAAGCCTTCAGCTTGTCTTGCCAACTATCTATTTTCGTATTGTAGCTATTTAAGAGTTTTCCAATCGTGAAACTTGAATTATTAACAGAAGTCGCTTTACCTGCTTTATCTTGGATATTAGTCATCGTCGCTTTGATATCAGCCCTCAACCTTTTGGCCAATCCCATTTCACCAGTTGTTTCTCCTGATTTCATAAACAAATCATAAATTTTGTTTGGATCCTCTGAAATAGCAGCACGCAGTTTTTCTTCGTTAATGGTTAACTTACCACCTTCAAGATAGTTACTTGTAGTAGTTATTCCAATTTCACTTAATGAGTTGACGGAGTTGCTTCCACCAACAGAGGTATATAGCGAGGTCCGCATTTTCGTAAGGAGACCCGTCAACATAGAATCTCCCCGAAGTGTCCCACTCTTTGCCTTCGTTTCCCACAGTTTAATTTCATCCTCAGTCATGTCTTTCCTTTGTGCCGTGGTCAACGGTTGGTATGCACGGTACTTTGTTTCATCTGTCTTCGTTTTGATGTTAGCGATAATCTCATTGTACTTGTCAACGAATTGGGTAACAGTATCTAGAACTGCGTCTACATCTGAGGTAGACGAAAAGGTTACCGGACCCGTATTCCCCTGTTTAAGAGTAATTTCAACACCGTTAATGGTGAATGTGTTGGCGGAACGTTCAATATCCAGACCGTTATAATTTAAGGTTGCATTTTGACCGGCCGTTCCTCTACTCGCTCCAACAGCAACTATATTATTTTCATCTAAATTTAGGAGATCCGTAAAGAGTGTACCACTCAAACCAATTTCTGCAGTAACACTCGTTCCATCTTCTCTTGTTAATCCATCTGGAACTGCCCCCGTGTTTTTCGCCGTAAATGAAATCTGTTTCGTGTTCTGATCATAAAAAGCGGTAACACCTGAATTAGCATTAATTTTTGATATTAAACTATTTAACGTATCAGTATCTTCAATTTTTGTTGTAAAGGTATTTAAAGAACCGTCCTTATTAATCGTTTCAATTTTTATTTCCTGTCCTATATACGCTTCAGGAATGATATCTGTTGCTTTTTCAACTCCCACTGCCCCATTACTGAGCATAGTTGCTGCTGAAGCTAATTTTCCTACTGTCAAAGTCCCAGAAAAATCAACCGTTGAATTGATATTCTTTACTGAGATTGCATTAGGATCAGAAACTGACACTGTTTTCTTAATAAAGGATTTTTGCATCCCCACTCCATCTTTAATAAGGGTATCCAGTTCCAACAATAACTTATTGATCTCACGATAATCATCTCGCTGCCATTCAGCATTTTGTTTCTTTTGTTCTAGCGTATCCAAAGGAACACGTGCAGCCTGCATCATACTGCTAACAAGCGCGTCAATATCCATCCCACTCGCTAAACCGTTAATTCTTACCATCGTAACATCACCTACCTATACTTTTTCATCTACCATAATACCGACGAACTCGGTCATCGCTGCATAAAAGTCTAAAAGCTTCTTTGGTGGGATTTCCCGAATCGTTTCATTGGTTACGTCATCCACAACCTTGACATAATACTCATTCAATTTTTCATGATATTCAAAACGAACTGCCGTATGTGTTGGATTCAGAAAGGTGTTTAAACTATCAACTACATCTTGAACCCTTTCTTTTGAAGGCTCAATATTAGATTCCGCACTTTGTTCTGAATAGGTAACTGTATTTATTTCTCTCTGATAGTAGGAACTAATTCCATCTGAAATTGCTGTTCTAAGTTGTGAGGAAAGAATATTCGTGGATAAACTCTCCAGCATCTTAATGCCCCCAATGTATTATCTTTATTTTTTATATCGGTAATTACTATTTTATATTTAGGCTTTCAACATTTCTTAAGAAGTAAGATATACGGGATTTATTTAGTAAGCATCTATTTAAAACCTTGGAAACTTTGATTATACCTATGACTTTCTGTATTCTTCGATAATTATTCTTTTACTAACTCTCTATGAAAAAGGATTCTACCTTAGCGAGTTTAATATGGACTATTAAATAATACTTTAGCAATTTAATTTCCTTAGAAACGAAAAAAGACTCTAGAAAAATTCTAGAGTCCTTTTTTTCTAAACTGTAGAGTAAAAATTAACGTAATAACTGAAGAACACCCTGTGGTTGTTGATTAGCTTGAGCCAACATTGCTTGAGCTGCTTGAGAAAGAATTGAATTCTTAGTTTGGTTCATCATTTCTTTTGCCATATCAACGTCACGTACACGAGACTCAGCAGCAGTTAAGTTTTCTGAAGCATTATTTAGATTATTGATTGTATGCTCCAAACGGTTTTGAACTGCTCCTAGATATGAACGACCTGAAGAAACAGATTCTATTTGAGCCTGTACAGCAGTAACAGCAGCATCAGCACCTGCTTGAGTTGATATATCTAATGCAGCAACAGCAGTGTGAGCAGCAGATAAATCAACACCTACAGTAGTTAGGTCGATGTCAATTGTTTGACCTGCATCAGCGCCAACTTGAATTTTACCGTTTGCGTCTGAACCGTCCAGCAATTTTTTTGTGTTGAAAGTCGTATTGTCTTTAATACGCTCTATTTCTGAAGAAAGTTGTGCAAATTCATCTTGTAAAGCTTTACGATCTGCATCTACATTTGTGTCATTTGATGCTTGAACTGCTAATTCACGCTGACGTTGAAGGATAGAATGTACTTCATTAAGTCCTCCCTCAGCTGTTTGAATTAAAGAGATACCATCTTGGGCGTTACGAGAAGCTTGGTCAAGACCACGAATTTGCCCACGCATTTTTTCAGAAATAGCAAGACCTGCTGCGTCGTCACCTGCACGGTTGATGCGAAGACCTGAAGCAAGTTTCTCCATTGATTTAGATTGTGCATTTGTTGCACTTGATAATTGACGGTGTGTGTTTAGAGCTGCGATATTGTGATTAATAATCATTTTTGTTTCCTCCTTGAGTTTTAAGTTCCCACATCCATGTGGTTTTTTACGATGAATAGTGAATAAGACTCCCGTCTATTTCACTACTTAACGTTGTATGTATAATATCGACGTGCGTAGAAACATATTTAGAGATTTTAAGATTTTTTCTTGAAATGTTCATATAAATTTTCCAGAATACTGGTTTCTGTTTTAGTAGCTTCATTATTTTCTTGCTGAATTGATAGATAGATTTCTTTTCGATGAATCTCCACATTTTTTGGAGCATTGATACCAAGTTTGATCTGTTCGCCTTCTATAGCTAAGACCGTAATTTCAATATCATTACCTATCATGATCGATTCATTAGATTTTCTAGTTAGAACAAGCATTATTTTTCCTCCTGTTCTACTGAAGGTTCAATAAGAAGATGCTTAGTCATGTAGCCACTTCCATTCATGATAAACTGCTTTCCTGTTTTTTTAGAGCTATTTAAAATGATAGGTGCTTGAAGATTAGCGGTCGTTTTCTTGAAAGGTTCGTGGATTGTTAAAATGACGAACGTAATAACCTCCTTTTCTGCTTCTATTTGCAAAGTAGATAGTACCTCATCAGAAAGCTTCACTTCATAATCATGAAAAATATCAAAAGGGTTCAAAATAATAAAAGCAACCTCTTTTGTTGTTAGAGATTGCAGAACGACAAATGGTGTTTCCTCCAAAGCTAGCAAACAAAACTGTTTTTCGTCTAAAAACCCTGGTATCCCGCTTTCAAATGTATAAATGTTTTCTTGTGCTATCTCTATTTCGCCATGAAATTTTGTTTGTCTATTCATATATGTTTTCACTCACCTATCTCATCTGGAAACAAATTAATGAAATCTATATCCAGCGAATTTTCTTGTAAAACTTCCACTTCTACATTACCTGGCGTGTATGTATGGTTTGGCTTATTAACCTGCACATCGATGATCGGTTTTTGAGGGGTTGCTTCAATTTCTACCTGAGCCGGTTGATAGTCCAGCTGAACACTGAAATGAGAGGGAATCCAGCCGAGATTGAATTGCTTTTCTGGCCCCTTGCTGTTTCGCTTCGCCTGAACCGCGATTGCATTACCTCCGTTTTCAATATGTCTCAACTCTGTGCCCTGCTGTGACCTTCTTGCCATACCTGCCAGCCAATCCTGATAGCCCTGCTGTGCAAATTCCTCAACTCGCTTGGATAGGCTTTTCAAATCCATATCTTCTCTCGCTTTTGTTTGATCAATCGTTAGCTTCCCTGGGGTTATCTGAATTTCTAAGATTGCTCTCGGCTGTTCAATTGATTGGTCCGCTGCCTTCTGTTCAATTTCCTGTACAGGTTGGTCTATATTCAATCCAATCTTCATTGAGGAAGACTGCAATTGTATTTGTGGCATTTGCATCCTTATCGCTCCTCTCCTTATAGAAAAAAAGCTACCCATTTAGGAATAGCTTAGCGAAGAAAATCTAGTAAACTCGGTTGGATGATTCTTGCTCCAACACTTAATGCAGCACTATGAATACTTTCCTGGGTCGTTAAATCCATTATCGCCTTTTCGATATCGACATCCTCATTTTTCGAAAGGATTTCTGTAGCAAAAACTTCCTGCTGCTTTAGGCGGTCCGTCATCAATTCAATTCGATTCTGCCTGGCACCAACCTGAGCTTGCATAGCTAAGAATGTATTGATAGTTTCGTCAATTCCTTCCAGTGTGCTACTAGCGTCACCGCCGTTTTCAAGTGCATCGATCGTTTGATCAATGCTGCCGCCAATAGCAAGCGCATCTCCAAAAAGCTTGGATCCGTCTGTATTAATCTGAATAGTAATCCCAGAAAACACTTCAAGATTAATAGCTCCTGTGCCGTACAATATATTCCCATCACCATCTTTAACGGAAGATGGTTTCACATTCGTATTCTGACCGTTAAAAATATATTTCCCACCAATCTGGGTATCACCTATACTTACGAGATGTTCTTTTAATTGCTTAATTTCTTCTGATACACTTTCAAACTGTTCTCCATCATAGGTTCCATTACTACCTTGAACGGTTAACTCACGAATCCTTTGCAGAACGGAAACTGCTTCACTAATGGCATCATCTGTACTATCAATCCAGTTAGTTGCCTCCGAGATGTTACTTGTATACTGCTGGATTTGATTGAGATTGATCCGGTACCCCATTCCCATCATTGCAGCAACAGGATTATCGGATGGTTTAGAGAATTTTTTTTGAGAAGAGACTTGTTCCTGCAACTTGCCCATTTTTTCGTAACTTCTGCTTAAATTACTTAACATATTATTGGTTAGCATGGATTGCGTCACACGCATATTTTCTCACTCCTATTATCGGCCTACCGTACCCATTCCGTTAATGATTTTATCGAGCATTTCATCCATCATCGTCATCATTCTTGCAGAAGCATTGTAAGCTTGCTGGAACCTAATCATATCTGTCATCTCTTCATCTAAGGATACAGAACTGACAGAGTCTCTATTTTGGTTAACGGATGTAGCAAGTACTACAGAGTTGGAAAGATTCTTTTGAGCACTTTGTGAATCAACACCCAATTTCCCAATAATCCCGGAATAATAGGTGTCAAAGGTCCCAGTTAACCCCTTAGAATTTTGGTCTTTAGTTGAGTAATCACTAAAAGCTTTCTTTTTCAAATCAGCTAAGAGTTTAGCATTTTCATTATCCCCAGAAGCTCCTCCACTATTACCACCTGCGGCGATTAATGAAGGGTCCTTCAATATCTCACTATTCACCTTGATGCTTTCAGCAGCACTCTTACCTGGTTCAATTTCAAAAAAGTTTAATGTCGATGTTTCACTAGCTCCTAACGCATACCCCTGCTTATGAATAGCATTAAACTCATTCACAAAAGCCGTTGCCATATTATCCAGCTTCTGCAGCATATCAGGATAGGTTCCTCCGATTGTACCATCACTCTTTTTATAGCCAAAACTGTTAATCAACCCGGATAGCTCTCCTGAAAACTTGTACTCCGTTAATGTTTTCGAACCAAATTTCACTCCATCTACCATACCTGTCGATTTATCATAGCTAACTTCAACTTTTGAAGTTCCAAGCATCCCAGTTTGGTTAACACTGACTAGATTGATAGGTGGCACATAAGAAGAACCGTCTTCTTGCATTAATTCAATGTTGTATAGTCCTGTTGCTACATCACTAGCTTTGCCATAATCAGTTGGAATGACGTTTTTTACGTTTATACTGACAAGCTGAGAGAGGCTGTCTACAAGTAAATCACGTTTATCGTAAAGTTCATTCGGGATAATCCCATGCGGCTCTACTTTACTAATTTGCTGGTTAAGTTGATCAATACTGCTAATAAGCAGATTGATTTCGTTCGCTTTAACGTTTATTTGATTTCCGATATCCGTTTGAACGCTTTTTAGCGAATTGTAGTAGTAGTTAAGGGTATCCGCGACCATAACGCCTGTTGAGGCAACAACCTCACGAGCCCCTGAGTTTTCCGTGTTGGCCGTTAACCCCTGCAGAGAATTCCAGAATTTTTCCATCATTGCAGCTAACCCGCTGTCGGTTGGTTCATTCATGATGCCTTCCATTTTAGACAATGATTCGCTCATCGCCCCGTAAAAACCGATTTTATTACTTTGAGTCCTGTATTGCGAGTCCAAAAAGCTGTCTCGGATTCGCTGTACAGTTTCTGCAGCCACCCCTGTCCCGAGTTGACCTGCTACACGAGGGCTGTTTAATCCGACGGTAGGAAACCCAGATGTCTGTACCAAGTTAACACGCTGCCTTGAATATCCTAATGTATTGGCATTGGCAACGTTATTTCCTGTAGTATACAAGGCTCCTTGTGAGGTCGATAATCCACGTTTAGCTGTTTCAAGCCCCATAAAGGTTGAAATCATTTGCTCAAACCCCCATCTTTTTCTGTTTCTTATGCTTTCGAATCAAATATGCCTATACCGCTTTTTGTTGGCTTTTTAACGGACTTCCCGTAGTTCATATCCTGGGTTTGCGGTCTCAGCATATCTAAAGAGACATTAATGAATTGAAGTGACTGATAGATTAATTGCTGATTTAAAATGTTCCGCTCTTTCAGCTTAGCTACTTCATCGATTAGCTCTTTTTTTAGTCGTTTTAGTGCAGCCGTTTCAATTGGTTCTGTTAATTCCATTACTGTGTCGATGGAAGCAGTCTGTCTCACTGCTCCTTTTGCTGTAAAAAATCCCTCGACTGCTGCTTCTCTTTCTTTATCCGTTTGACTGATTGCTTTAATATGCTTTTGTTCTTCGATCAGCAGGGCGGTAATTGCCTCAGTGTCGCTAGCTTTTAAAATGGTTGTTTTTCTTAAGGCTAATTGATTGAAGCTTTTATGAAGCTTGATCAATTTTTCAACCGATTCGATGATGTTTCGTGCAGACATTCTTACTCCCTCCTCTGCTCATGAATGATGGACGGAATATGTTTCCGTTCACAATAATCAAACGTTTATTAATAATTTATTTTCGATAAAAATCAATAATGCCTTTTGCTGTCGCCTGTGAATTCAATTTATAATTTCCATTTTCTACTTGGATTTTCAGTTCGTCCACTTTTGCTTGTCTTGCAGCAGGAATTGGAGATAATTGCTGCATTTCTTTTGCCGCTGAAGAAATTTCAACTTTATCTGAGGCATTGACCTTAGATTCTTTGACATTCCCCGCTTTATTGGCTTGAAGATTATACGGGTTAATCCCTGTCATACCGACGTTATTGATTTTCATATTCCAGATCCTCTCCTTCGGCCGATTTTCTTTATCTAATCTTATATATAACCTCATATTTCGATTCCTTTAACAGACCATGAGAATGACTCTTGGCTGTGTTTATTCTCCCTATCATTAATATCGACAAGGACTTTTTTTTTTTTATGTTTTCCTGTAATCTTTCCTTCGACAACCATTGTCGAATTTTGTTCTCAATACCGAATATTCTAACAAAATACCAATCATGAAGCCAAGGATTATCCTTCGTGATTATCTTTAATATAATACGTATTTTTTTTATTTCGTTCTTGTATTTTAGTTAGGCACTTTTCTTCATCTTCAAAAGTCTGCAATTCAGAGCGAAGGGAATCACTGCATTTGCTACATAATCTCCCACTTTGAATGTTGGTCCCGCATTTTTCACAAGGAATGCCTAGGTTAGGAAATTGGGAAATTCTCAGTTTTCCTGTTTTTACAAATTTAATAATCAAATCTTCTTCCACGCCTGTGGCCTCAACCACTTGCATCATTAACGCCGTTCGATTACTTTTCTTGCGAATGTAGGCATACACTTCATCAAATTTAGCTTCTTCTTCTTTATAGCAAGCATCGCAAACATCATGAAATTTTGTTTTAACAAATAACGAATTACAGTTTTGACAGTTGAACAAATCCATTGAGGACCCCTCCTTTACTATCACAATGATTGTTCTTCAGTACTGTATATATCGAATATTAACACCGATACTTTAGAAGGTTTATAAAAAATATTCGGTTTTACCTAGCCAGAGTAATTGATGAAACTTCTGTGGCACCAGCGGTTTTCAAAGCCTTAGCCGCATGCCGGAGTGTTGAGCCTGTTGTGTAAATGTCATCCACGATCAAGATTGATTTTTGCTTTAATAAATCCGGTTTGGTGACCTGAAAAACTTGTGGCAATAATATCCGCTCCTCACGTGACTTTTTCGATTGTTTTTCCGTATGAAGGCGCGTTAATAGCTCAACCGTGTTAAGGCCTAGCAGATCTGTCAAAGCCTGCGCCTGATTGAAACCCCTCTCCATCAGACGTTCATTACTAAGAGGAATGAACGTTACCAAGTCAAAATCCATGTCTTTTAGTTTGTCTTTTAAAAAGGGAACGAAGGCCTCAGCCAGTGCATAATCTCCTCGGTACTTATATTTCGCAATCATGTCTTTCAGGAATTCATTATAATGAAAAAGCGATATGTTTATGGATAAATACCCGCTCCATTTCTTATCTTTTTCCCATCTCACACAATCCAAACAAAGATCCTCGATGCGGTAATTCTTATCAAGCTCTCGAGAGCAAATCGAGCATGCCTCACCTGCTAACTTTTTAAGTTTCCCTTCACATCTTTCACAGATTGTCATTGCCTCTTTCTTCAGTAATAGACTTCTCCACGTCAATACTGCTTTCATTTCTTCAACACAAAATAAGCATCTAGCCATCCAGCAGACCTCTTTTCCAGGCCTCTTTATTCATCATTTGTATATGGCAGATCGCCTCGACCATAGCTTTGCTTTTTCCGTAATGAAAAAAAGTGATAGTACCCGTTGGATAAGTAAAGCTTCTGCCGACGCGGCCGGCAATCTGGACGAGAGCACTCTCAGAAAACACCTCATGTTCAGCACCAATCACGGCTACGTCTAGTCGCTCAATTGTCACCCCGCGTTCTAAAATCGTCGTGGTCAATAATCCAGGGACCTCGCCATTCCGTAATGCCTGTACTCTTTCTTTTCGTTCAGGGTGCTGTGAGTGAACGGTCTCCAATTTAGGGGATAGTGTTTGAAACAACGGAATTACCTGTTCCATCACCTGAATGCTCGGAAAAAATAATAATAGAGGAATCTTCAGCTGAAGACGTTCGCTTACCCAACTGGCAATCACAGGAGGAATCTTTTTTTGGAGATATTGTTTTTGCCAATTGCCGCTCCATTTCATTTCAGGAACAGGGATCGGCTTATGATGGTAACGGGCAGGGATTGTCACGGCTTGCAGTTTCCCGCTACGGTAAGATCGTTGCATCTGTTTAGAAGGAGTGGCAGTTAAGTAGATAGTTGTAGCAGAGGGCTTTTTGGATTTATTAACCGCATAATGTAGAGAATCATCAATAGAGTAGGGAAACGCATCGACTTCATCAATGATGACTACATCGAAGGCTTCAGAAAAACGAAAAAGCTGATGTGTGGTGGAAACGGTTAGCGGCGAAGCTTTGCTTCGGTCTTCGCTGCCTCCATACAGAGCGGATACCTCAATGGCTGGAAAGGCTCTTTTTAACCGGGGTGACAGTTCGAGAACGACATCGGTCCGAGGTGTTGCCATACAGATTCGTTTTCCGGCAAGCAAGCCCGCCTCAATGCCAGCAAATAGGACTTCCGTTTTACCAGCTCCGCATACGGCCCATACCAGTAATTCACCTTTTCTTTTTACAGCCTCAACGACACAGTCCGAGGCCGTTTGCTGACCTGAAGTTAGAGTTCCATCCCAGCTCATTACTTTGTCAGGAACCGCAAACTTCAAATCAGGACCGATCCAGCCGTATAATTTTGCACATTCACTGACCCGCCCCATCATGATACAGGCTCGGCAGTAAGTACAATCTTGATTGCAAATTTTACACGGAAACGTATAAAACAAAGCAGAATTTTGGTTACCGCATCGTACACAATTGTACTGACCATTCACACATTGCACGCCGGAAGTCACAGAGACATAGCCGTGCTTTATTTGGTCGGAAATGATTGCCGGGGAAAAAGGAATTTCGGAGGCCAATAACAACCTTCCTGTGAGGTGATTCTGAAGTTCTGGGGAAAAAGGGGGAGAACTAATCGTATTTTCCAAACTATAACCTTCTTTCTTTCTTAGAATAGAATTTTACACTCGTAAATAGAATTCGCTTTTCACTTTAGAATCCCTCTTATATCCATAAAAAAACGCCTCCTCCTTTTTCAAGGAAAGACGTTCCTCTGTTTATACTTTATACCAGCCCATCCCCATCGAGCCTTCGCCCAGATGCGTTCCGATCACAGGACCGAAGTAGCTGATGTCAAACTCGACATTTGGGAAACGCGCTTCAAGTTCCGTTTTCCAGTCTTTAGCTTCAGCTTCACGCTTAGCATGAATAATGACCGCTTTATAGTTTTCACCGTTTGCCGCGTCTTCTCCAAGTAAATCAGCAATCCGTTTCATCGCCTTTTTTCTAGTACGGATTTTTTCGAACGGGACAATGACTTTGTCAACAAAATGGAGAACAGGCTTTACTTGTAGCAAACTCCCTATCAAGGCCTGGGCACTGCTTAGCCGCCCCCCACGCTGCAGATGGGATAAGTCATCCGCCATGAAATATGCCCGGACGGAAAGTTTCATTTCTTCGAGCCTGGCCATAATCTCTTCTGCGTCCTTACCGTCAAGTGCCATCTGAGCCGCTTCGAGAACATAAAATCCCTGGACTCTACAGCTGATTTCAGAATCAAAGGCGTGGACCTGAACTCCCTCTACCATTTCACCTGCTGAAACCGCACCTTGATACGTACCACTGATACCACTCGATAAATGAATTGAAATAACATCATCATATTCTTTTTGCAGCTCTTCAAACTTCTCAACAAACTGACCGATTGGCGGTTGTGACGTGGTCGGTAGCTTCGCTTGCCTTTTTACTTCTTCATAAAACTCATCTGCAGCAATATCGATTTCTTCCCGGTAGGCTTCGTTGGAGAAAATGACATTAAGCGGCATCATATGTATATGTAAACGATCACGCATATCCTTAGGTATATATGCAGTGCTATCTGTTACGACTGCGGTTTTCATAGTGAGTACCATCCTTATAAAATTACTCTAAATATCTTATACACCATTCTATCTGAAAATGCCTTAACTTGCATTAAATAGCTTATCTTTTTTTACCATAAATTAGTACAATTTAAGTAGGTGAATAGATTTATGCCGAGTTCGGCATTTGACAAAAAAGTCCGGCGCATCAGTACGCATTGCGAAAACTGAAGAGCCGGACTTATCATAAGTTGAAATTATTTCACTTCTACCCAGCCGTTTTTAATAGCTAAAACAACAGCTTGGGTACGATCGTTTACATTCATTTTTTGAAGAATGTTACTCACATGGTTTTTTACTGTTTTTTCACTGATATATAAAGTTTCGCCGATGGCACGATTGCTTTTTCCGTCTGCTAAAAGTTGAAGAACTTCACACTCGCGTCGAGTCAATAGGTGAAGCGGTCTTCTAATCTCTACAGCATGTACTGAATCACGATCAGCACCCTCTTCAGCAGCTAAACGGCGATATTCTTTGACTAAATTATGTGTCACCTTTGGATGAAGGTATGAGCCACCTTCTGCGACTACACGAACAGCATCAATTAGCGCATCTGCGTCCATTTCTTTCAACAGGTAACCTTGTGCTCCTGTTTTCAATGCATGCTGTACGTAGTTTTCATCATCATGAATCGATAAAATGATGACTTTCGTTTCAGGGTAACGGTTTACAAGCATTTTAGTCGCTTCGACACCGTTCATATTCGGCATGTTGATATCCATGATAACAACATCTGGTTTGTGTGTTTCAACAAGATCCATAGCCTCGCTTCCGTCATCGCCTTCGGCAACAACATCAAAGGATGATTCAAAATCTAATATACGCTTAACACCTTCACGGAAAAGCTGATGGTCATCTATAATGATGATACTAGTCTTCAACGGCTTCTTCCTCCTAATTTCTATTTAAATGCCTATTCTCTAAAATTTATAAATGATAGGGAATTTGTATAAACACCAAAGTGCCTGCCCCTGGTTGTGAATCAATTGTCATTTCACCTTCAAGTAGCTCGACTCTTTCCCTCATGCCTACTAAGCCAAAAGAACCCTCTTTTTGAATGGAAGAATCAAACCCTTTTCCATCATCTTTGACGACAACCGTAACCATCTCTTTAGAAATGGAAAGTTTTACTTGAACTTGCTTTGGCTCTGCATGTTTCAGTGAATTCTGTACAGCCTCTTGGACCAGCCTAAATAAAGCAACCTCCATATCAGAGGGAAGCCTTTTGACCTGGCCGAGGTTAACGAAATTCAAATGCACACCAGTATTATAGTCTTCGGTCGTTTGCAGATACTTTCTGAGGGTAGGAACAAGACCTAGATCGTCAAGGGCCATAGGACGCAGATCATAGATGATTCTACGCACTTCATATAACGCATTCCGTACCATGACTTTTAAGCTACGGATTTCCACAAGAGCTTCATCAGGACCTCTCTCTCGTTGTACACGTTCTATCAAATCCGAACGCATCATGACATTAGCAAGCATTTGCGCGGGGCCATCATGGATTTCCCGTGAGAGTTTTTTACGTTCCTGCTCCTGAGCTTCTATTATTTTCAAGCCGAAGTCCTGCTTACGTTTCGCTTCTTGTAGAGCTTCTCCCACAAATTTCAAGTCCTGTGTCAAATAGTTTTGTACAACAGAGATTTGCGAGACGAGATGTACAGCTTTATCAATCGTCTGCTGTAATCCCCTTAATCTAAGCTCAAGTTCATCCCGTCGATTACGAAGCTCTTTCTCTAACTGGCGATTTATTTGTAAATCGACTTGCAGCTTATGTGCTCTTTCATAAGCATCGCGAACCTGTTCTTCAGAAAAATGGTTGAAGTGCATACTGACTTCGGAAAGCCTTTTTCGAGCAAATCTGGCTTTTGAATCCAGTGCATCGCTGTCGGTTATCACAATGGCAACTCTGATTTTCACATCATCAAGCTCTTTTGTTAATGACTCAAAGTCTTTGCGACATTGCTCTCCAATATCAAAGACTTCATCCTTACTTTCACTAACAGTGCTTACCATTGTTTCTAAGATCTTGTCCAATGCTTTAGCATCAACCTTTTTTATGGACATTAAGATCCCTCCACTTAAATCAACAGACTTAAACAATTTGTTGTCTTATAGACTATGTATATGGAAAAAAGCTCTTTTTCCTTTTTCATGAATGGTTAATTATCAGGAAACTTGCAATGAAGTAACCTTCATGAACATATTGTACCAAAAAAAGAAGAAAAATACGTCAATTTCATTGTAGGATTTTCACAAAATATACATATTTAGTATACATTTCATATTCCTAGCTTTTATGGATATCACGTTAGACCACCTATTAAAAGGTTGTTTCTATTATCCTAATCCGAATTATCCTTATCAATCAAATGGAATATTCCACTCCATTGATTATTATACGAAACAGATACATTTATTAAATGGCAAAATCCTTGAAATGAGCTGACTCGATATGGACAAGCCAGGTTTATGGTACAAAACTCATTGTTTTTCCTACAATGATATTCTTTTAAGCATATATAACCATCTAATAAACATTAGCTGGCAGTAGAATTAATTATAACACGTACAACTTTTTCTTATATTAAAGTTTCTTTACACTATACGGAATAAAAAATAATCTTCATTGCCACTTTTTGCGCAAAGCCTTATAATGAATCAACTAATAGCGAGAGCGAAGGTGGAATAGTAATGCTCCCTCATTATTTAACGGTAAAAGGACGTGGTGAACATGAAATCGTGATTGAGAAATCTCGATTTATTGCCCACATCGCCCGAGTGGAATCAGAAAAAGCAGCACAGGCCTTTATTCAAGAAATTAAGAAAAAGCATAAAGATGCTACTCATAATTGTTCAGCCTATATGATTGGAGAACAAAATCAAATTCAAAAAGCCCTTGATGATGGAGAGCCAAGCGGTACGGCAGGCGTCCCTATTCTTGAGGTTCTTAAGAAAAAAGACCTAAAAGATACGGCTGTTGTGGTTACACGATATTTTGGCGGCATCAAACTTGGTGCAGGCGGCCTGATTCGTGCTTATAGTAAAGCGACTTCAGAAGGAATTAATACCACGGGTGTAGTTAATAGAAAATTAATGCGCGTAATTTCAACAAATGTCGACTATACCTGGCTCGGAAAATTGGAAAACGAATTACGATCATCGATTTATCAAATAAAGGAAATTCAATACCTTGAACAAGTCAATCTTCTGGTATATGTAGAGGAAGCCCAAAAACAGGCATATACCAACTGGATGACAGAGCTGACAAACGGTCAAGGCCGTATCACTGAGGGCGAAATGATTTATTTAGAACAGGCTCTCGTTTAATTTTCTCCTGCATATTTTTCCTTTTTTTTGCTGTAATATAATTGAAAAGAAATATTTATTTTACGAAATTATTAAATCATTGTAAAATTAGTATTAATATATGACGAAATATATACTGAAGGATTCGAAAAATGGCGATTTATGTCTGCTATTTAAAAGGAGAAGAAAAAGATGTCTAATACTAGGCGTGTTTATAAAATTAAAAAAACAAAGAAAAAAAGGCGAAAGAGGCTTTGGTTATTTCTAGTCCCCCTGTTGGTACTTGGTCTAGGAGCTTCTACGTATGCTGCAACTCTATATATGAAAGCCCAAAATGTATTTAATGATTCTTACGATCCTGTCGAGGCCTCAGCCAAGCGGAGTGAAACGGTTGACCCACTCAAGGATAATTTCTCAATTCTTTTCATAGGGATTGATGACAGCGATGAACGCGACTATAAAGGAAATTCACGCTCGGATGCTTTAATGCTGGCTACATTCAACAAAGATCAAAAATCTATTAAACTATTAAGCATTCCACGTGACTCCTATGTGTACGTACCAGCCAAAGGCGTAACGACGAAAATCAACTCAGCTCATGCAGCTGGTGGACCAAAAGCAACAATGGATACTGTGGAAGAATTATTCGATATCCCTGTTGATTATTATGTCCGGATGAACTTTAATGCCTTCATCGACGTGGTGGACTCATTAGATGGAATTGAAGTTGATGTACCTTATGAAATGAACGAAATGGATTCACATGACAAGAAGAATGCCATTCATCTCGAAGAAGGATTACAAACTGTTAATGGTGAAGAAGCATTAGCCTTTGCACGGACTCGTAAAAAGGACAGTGATATCCAACGTGGTGAGCGACAACAGGAAGTTCTGAAAGCCATCATGGCCAAGGCAACCTCTGTTGGAGCATTAACGAAGTATACAGGAGTTATGGAAGCTGTTGGCGACAATATGACAACGAATCTCCAATTCTCACAAATTAAAGGTTTCATAAAATATGTAACATCTGACAACGGTCTGGATCTCGAAACTATTAAACTTGAAGGTCAAGATTCCACAATTAGCGGAACCTATTACTATCAATTGAACGAAACATCAGTAGCAAATACTAAGCTACTACTTCAATCCCACTTAAATCTGGGACCTAAAGAAGTCTCTAATCAAACTGAAGCCGTTCAATCACAATAACAATTAGAATAAAAGCCCCCCCCACTCATCCTAGGATGATGTGGGGGGGGCTTTTTTTTTGACTCTCTCTTTTATCCCCTAAGAAGGTCTCCTCTATCGTCCTTAAAACGCCAGTAGCAAAGAAAACAACTTGATAAAAAAATGACCGGAGAGGAGTGCGTAAACATAATAATACGATGTCCAAAACTTTGATTAAATGAGCATCTGAGTGGTAAATTTACGACTTGATATTTTATACTAAATATTACACACAAATAGGAATTTAATATATAAAACATCCTTCCGTACTAGATACACACTTTTTATTTCATGGGAAGGTTACCCTTAACGAAACTATAAAAAAACCTCCATACGTATTAGTAAATACGGGATGGAGGCATTAAACATATTTATTGAGCTTTGCATAGAGAATAATAATCTAGTATTCTATGCACTAAAGCAATTATGGTTTGTTTTTAAAATTAAGCATCTTCAGCAAAGGCTGATAATTCGAGCTGACCAGTCCAATTTTTTCTACAAATATTTCTATAATCAATAAGAGGCCAGTTACAAGAATCAAAGCTCCCCACATTGTTGCAAACGAAAAGATTATGGCAGCTAAACCAAAGCAGGCAGCTAAAGCGTAAATAAGAAGTACAGTCTGCTTATGAGTAAATCCTAGGTCTAACAAGCAGTGATGTAAATGTGATTTGTCAGCAGCTGATATCGGTTGTTTATTGACAATCCTGCGGATAATCGCAAAAAATGTATCCGAAATAGGAACCCCTAAAATGATAATCGGTACAATTAAGGAAATCATTGTAACGTTTTTGAATCCAAGCAGGGACAGAACTGCGATGATGTAACCTAGGAACAATGCTCCTGTATCTCCCATAAAAATCTTTGCAGGATGGAAATTATATTTCAAAAAGCCAAGGGTACTTCCAATCACAGTCAATGCAACCATCGCTACAAATAAATCCCCTTTAATAAGGGCCATCGTAGCAATCGTCACTAATGCAATTGTGGAGACTCCACCCGCAAGACCATCTAGGCCATCTATTAAATTAATGGCATTAATAATCGCCACAATCCACAAAATGGTAATAGGGATACTAAAAATGCCAAACTGAAGTGTGTCGGTAAAAAATGGTAAGTTGATAAATTCAACTTCAAGACCGCCCCATAACACGATAATGAGAGCAGCTAAAACCTGACCCAAAAACTTGGGTGCAGCTCTTAATTCATATATATCATCCGCCATCCCAATTAATATGATGACAAGAGCACCTACTAGAAGAGGCAATTGCTCCCAAAAGTCATTCGTAAAAATTAAGAATGTAATGAAAAAACTCAAAAATATAGCTAAACCGCCCATGCGTGGCATAATTTTGCTATGCACTTTTCGCTCATTCGGTTTATCAGTAGCTCCTAATTTAATGGCCAACTTTCCGACAAAAGGAGTCAAAAAAATGGACAATAAAAATGCTACCAACAAGGCCCCTATTAACATCAAGAACCACCTCTATTCAACATAAATCTAATACCCTTAACAATCAATAAGAAAACGTATTTATAATAACTTATTTATTTTTTCATCCTCAAATAAACATTATATACGTTTTCGGCTAAAATCTCTATAGAAAAGTTGTTTTTTGCAAATTTTTGTAAATCTGTCCCTAACCTTGTCAGGTTTCCGGATTTTTTTAATTCTACTGCTTTACAGATAGCCATTTTCAATTGGGTTACATGCCCAATCTCTGTTATCCAGCCAAATTTCTCATCCGGAATTAATTCTTTTACACCGCCAACATCACTTGTAATCGCAGGCAAACCTGCCCTTGCCCCTTCAAGTAAAACAAGTGGGAAACTCTCGCTTAAAGACGTTAACAATGTGACATCAGCCAAGGGATAGAGCTTCTCTATATCTTTACGATACCCTAAAAAGAACACGTGATTAGTTAAACTTTTTTCCAAAACCATCTTTTCTAAAGCCAGTCTTCTGCTTCCCTCACCCACAAGCAACAGCTTTACATGGGGAAACTCCGATATCACTTGACTTAATGCCTCTAAGGCAAATTCATGCCCTTTTACAGGTTCAAGCCTAGCAGGCATAATGATAACAAAATCATCAGCCACAAACCCAAAGTCTTCTCTTTGAAAGGGTCCCTCTAATTTCTTTTCAAAGTTAATACCATTTAAAATCTTGGTGATCTTGGTTGAGGGAATCCCTTGACTAATTAAGTCTTGCTTAAATCGATCGGAGACCGCCAGTATATGATCAGTATGCTGAAATGACCTAATATGCAAGTTCGTAAACAGTATTCCTTTTACACCCATATCTAAAAAATCATGCTGAGGGGAACTGTGCACAGTAAGAACCCAGGGGCGTTTTACGAGACGTTTTAAAAAAGCTCCGTAAATATTCGCACGCGGACCATGTGTGTGGATGATCTCTATATTATTTAGACGGATAAAGTCCCGTAAAGGTTTCAATATCGAAAGATCATATTTAGAATGTTGCTTGAAAATTTCAGTTTGAATCCCAGATGCCACAGCCTGCCGGTACAGAGCTCCTTTTTCAAACACTCCAAGAAGGCATTCCTCTTTATTTAGTTGGTTAAGTAAGGACAGAATATGAAACATACCGCCGCCAGTTTCATTACCAGCGTTTAAGTGCATGATCTTCATGTAGTTCACTCCTTATGTTTAGGAACGCTGCAACCTTTTCTTTTTCCGTCTAACCTTTAATACGAATTTCGGCAGCACAAGCATCCGTTTCCATCGGGAGGGCTGTTGGATTAATCGGAACAACCATTCAAGACGCACCTTCTGCCATAAGACAGGAGCGCGGTTCACCTTTCCGGCGAGAACATCAAAGCTCCCTCCAACTCCCATAAAAAACCCCTTTTTAAATAAGGGATAGTGCATAGAAACCCACTTTTCCTGCCTAGGAAAGCCTAAGGCAGTCAAAATAATGTCGGGTTCCAGTTCCGCTATGGACTTTGCCAAGCACTCGTCCTTGATATCAATGTATCCATGGTTGTATCCTACAAGTTCGATACCCGGATATTTCTCTTGAACCTTTAAAGCAGCTGTTTCAATCACGGATTCTTCAGCTCCAAGCAGATATACCTTTAGAGCCTGCTCATCGGCAATCCGGAATAGTTCATTCATCAAATCGAACCCAGTAATCCGCTCCTGTAATGGTTGATTCAGCCATTTTGAGGCCATAATAATACCAACGCCATCCGGTGTAATGTAATCAGCCGATGTAATGATGTCCTTATAATCCTGATGTTCATTTGCATACTCAACAATTTCAGGATTTGCCGTAACGACAAACGTTTTTTCTTGATTCATTAATCTTGGGTAGATTATCTGATTTATAAATTCATCCATATTGCTATCAATAAATGGTATGGACAATATCTCCACATATTTCTCAGTCATATCTCTTCAGCCTTTCATATGTACTATACATCTATAGGGTCGGGTATTATTCAAGAAATTTTTTCATACAAATCATATAACGTAATTTTGATTCAAAGGTGGTTGAACAATTGAAGCTTCTTGAAAAACTTTCGTTACCCATTCTAATTGTGTGCCTGCTCTTCTCATTAGCAGTACCTCACCCTATCGTCGGCTACACTGCGACGGCATTGATGCTAATTTTTATCGTTATAAATAAAAAAAACCTGATATTAATTCTATTCATTTATTTCCCAGCCCGTCCCTTACTTATGGAACTGAATAGCGGCTTAACCTATACAGGAGACCTAATTATCCTTTTCCTATTTATTTCTTTACTTATTGAAAAGTTTAAGAAGAAAGAATGGTCAACTGCGAAGTATCATTTCACTTTACCGTTCTGGCTGTATTGTTTAGTTGGTGTTGTTGCCTCGGTCTTAACCGGGGTGGGTCTCATTCCAATTCTGTTTGAACTCCGAGCTATACTTGTGACCTTCTTGCTTCTCTATATTATCGGTGAATTAAATCTAGAAAGAAAGGATATCTTTCGCTTTTTGAAGGTCACCCTACTATTTACAATCGTCCTTTGCCTTTACGGCTTATTGGAGAAAATCTTTTCTCGTTCCATCTTACTGCCTCATGCTTGGGAAATGTGGACTCTTTCCTCAACAAATCGAATGAGGATTTATGGTGCAGCTGCCAATCCTAATGTCTTTGCTTTATTTTTAAGCATCCAGTTGTTTTTTAGCTTCTTCCTCTTTCAAGCGTTAAAGAAATATAAGTTCTCGGTCTTTCTAGCATCCATCTTAATGTTCGGAACTTTACTGCTCACCTATTCACGGGGGACGATGATCGCTTTCGGAGTAGCAACGCTTGTCTTTACCATCTGGACTAAAAATAAAACATTTTTCAAATTTGCTTTAGGGTCATTTGTTTGCGGTCTGCTTCTCATATATTACCCGGTTCTATTCACTTCAAGCAAAGTGGAGCTGTCAGCATCGGTTCCAATGGAAAATATGACAATTGGCAGCACTCCTATTTCCGAACGTGAACATGCCCTGTCCAATCGTTTCTCAGACATGTTCTCTGATAAGACTCTTCATCAAAGTACAGAATGGGGCAGGTTATATGTCGTTTTTAAAGGGCTTGAAATTTTTATGGATCATCCCATAGCTGGTACGGGGCTTGCTACATTCGGAGATTCAGCCACCCTTTCCTTCCCCTCACCGATTTATCAGGAATACCAGATTGGTGAAAGGATGTATACTGATAATCAATACATTCAGATTCTTGTCCAAACAGGGGTGCTCGGTTTTTTATCAGTTTTCGTATTTATTCTTTTAACCTTTCGTAAAATCATTAAAACAAGCAATGGCACTTCAGCAGTCTTCACCATCTGCTTGATGATAGCAGGGCTAATAGCTGGACTTTTTTACAATATTCTTGAGGATAAAACGTTTACCCTCATTTTTTATAGTTGTTTAGGATTTTGTTTACACAAGGACATCTTTTTAAAGGATTGAACATATGCCTACTCTTTCACATGTTGTTAAATCGGTCGGGCTCGTCACTATCATTGCAGCCATTGGAAAAGTCCTTGGCTTCGGCAGGGAATCAATCATTGCCGCCTATTTCGGAGCATCATCAACGGCAGACATCTTTTTCGTAGCCAGTCTAATTCCTACCATTCTTTTTACAGCTCTCGGCAGCGGTCTTCAGGCCGGTGTCATTCCTATTTACCTGGAGAAAAAAGCGGAAAATCCAAGGAGAGCTGATGAATTCATCAGTGTATTAGGTTCCTTTTTTATGCTAGTAGCCGTCGTAATGACCATTGCCTGCCTGATTTTCACAAAGCCGCTCGTTATGATGGTGGCCCCTGGATTCTCGGGTTCCGAACTTGCTTTAACAGAGGTTCTAACCAGGATTATGCTGCCGAGTTTACTTTTTTTCACGCTTGCCTACATGGCGACAGGAGTATTAAATGCGAATCAGCGTTTTCTACTCCCAGCTTTTACTTCAACAGCCCAAAATACAGTCATTATAGTAGCTACCGTATTGTTCGCTGCTCCCTTTGGGGTGAAAGGATTGGCCTGGGGATTTGTGTTTGGTGCCGCCAGCCAATTTATAATTCAATATCCATCATTAAGAAAATACCAGATTCGTCCGATTTTTTCCTTTCGGCCTTACAAACAGCAAATTAATAATACGCTTATCACCTTTTATCCTATTATCATTGCGGCTTTGGCCATCCAATTAAATAGTGTCGTCGACCGGATTATTGCCACCTCGCTCGAGACTGGAAGTGTATCGGCCCTGAACTATGCGAATCGGCTATTGTGGTTGCCACTAAGCATTGTCCTCACACCGCTGATTACCGTTTTATATCCTTCGATTGTCGAACGCGCTATTGAAGGATATCAATCTTTCCTTAGTTTAACCTTAAAAGGATTGAAGTCCCTTTTATTCTTAGCTGTTCCTTTTATGATTGTCATGTTGATCAGTGGAAACAGCTTAATCGCTCTGGCTTTTCAACGCGGTGCCTTTGATGCATCCGCAACAGAAACAACTTATGCAGCATTTTTCTTTTATTCAGCTTGTCTCCCTTTTTTTGCACTAAGAGATTATTTGATGAACGCCTTTTACGCCTTAAAAAAAACAAAGGTGGCTATGTATTCCTGCCTGATTGCTGTTTTACTAAATGTCCTGCTCAGCTGGGCACTTTCACGTTTTCTCGGTGTCGGCGGAATCGCCTTAGCCTCAGGTATTTCGATGCTCCTGCAATCTCTCTACCTATTCTTCTTCTTGTGGCTAAAAACAAAAAAAACTGACAAAGCTGTATTTACTGATGTTTTTCAAGAAAGTAGCAAGCTAATCATCATCGGAGCTCTCATCTATGGACTTGCTTTATGGATCCATCCTTTTACGCTAAAGTTCTCCATTTTTGTGGAATTAGTTATAGTTTCCCTTATGGTATTCGGGTTATATATCCTATTTTCCATGCTTTTTAAAGTAAGTAGTCTACATGCATTGCGGAAGATTAGATCGAAGTAGTCATTTAAAAGAACGGAGTGCGGATATGAATATATTAATAACAACGATATTTTCCTACCCTCATGAAGGGGGCCTATCAAGTCATATCACCACGTTAAAAAAGGGATTGAATTCACGAGGTCATAGCGTGGACATTTTGTCTTTCTCACAATTACCCTCATTTAAGAAAAAGTTGCTCGCCCAGGCTCCAGGTTTTTTATTAAATAAAGTAAAACACGGGAGCGGGCAGCTGTTCAATGACCGACAACGTCTGAAGTTATTGACCTCTTCTATTAAAAGTTTGAAAAAAAAGTATGATGTCATTAATGCACAGGATATTTTCGCAACGCTTGCCTCCATTGAATCAGGAATCCCAACTGTGGAAACAGTCCATGGGTATTATTCATTTGAGGCGGTTAGCAGGGGGGCCATTTCCCCTGACAGTATGGAAGATTTAATCATTCGCGATTTTGAAAGAAAAGCCTATCAGTCTGTTGCAAAAGTAGTAACCGTCGATCACCGAATTAAAGACTATATTAACCATTTAGCACATATCGAAGCGGAAACAATTAAGAATTTCATTGACGTGGCTGCTTTCAAACCCGAAACCACCGACCGGAATGAAACTCGACAAGTCTTTCAAATCCCCTTACATAAAAAGATGCTCTTTGTTCCTAGAAGAATGACAGAAAAAAACGGCGTTATTTATCCGATAATGGCTCTTCCCGAGGTACTGAAAAATCATCATGACACTGTATTAGTCTATGCCGGGACAGGAGAACAGCAAGCCCAACTTGAAAAAACGATAACCAGGCTCAAATTAACAGATTCAGTACTATTCCTAGGTTCAGTGCCTTTCGAGAAAATGCAAAACCTGTATGGTGCTTCAGATATCGTACTCATTCCAAGCGTTCATTCACACGGGGTAGAAGAAGCGACCTCCATATCTGCTTTAGAAGCGATGAGTTCCGGTTCACCTGTTATTGCAAGTGCAGTCGGAGGCCTCAAGGAAATTCTCTCTGATGGAGAAGATGGTTTGCTCGTGGAGGAGAAAAACATCACAGCACTATCTCAAGCCATCTCTACTCTGCTTAGTGACCCAGTACGAGCTGCAAAACTAGCCGAAAAGGCAAGATATAAAATTGAAAATGAGTATTCCCATCTAGCCGCTGCCGAGCGGTTTGAGAAGGCTTACCAAGAAGTGGTGAATTCAAAAACAGGCAGACCCAATACTTGAGTCTGCCTGTCACTTTTATACCGTTGTAGAACTACGCTTGTTCATTTGATCTTCGCGGTATTTTTTCTGTTCTTTTTTAGACATTGCTTTATATTCTTTCAAGAATGCTTCATATTGCGGCATAACTTCCTTGATGGGGCCGTACGCTTTTACTTCTCCATATTCAAGCCATAACGCCTTTTGACAGAATTTCTTCATCTGACCGATTGAATGGCTGACGAAGAACATCGTTTTGCCTCTTTCCTTAAATTCATTCATCTTCTCTAAACACTTTTCAGCAAAGTTTTTATCCCCAACTGATAAGGCTTCATCAATAATCAGGATATCTGGATCAATATGAACGGAAATGGCAAATCCAAGCCTTGACTTCATCCCACTTGAATAAGATTTCACCGGTTGGTTAATGAACTTGCCAAGCTCTGAAAACTCAATGATTTCAGGCTCCAGTTCGCGAATCTGCTTTTTATCGAATCCGAGCATCAACATTTTCAATTCGATATTTTCTCTACCTGTCAATTGGTTGTTAAGACCTGATGAAACAGCGATTAAAGCTGTTTTCCCGTTAGCTTGAACATTTCCATCCGTGGGCGGGATAATACCAGCAATAATGTTGGACAATGTGGATTTTCCGGAACCATTGACCCCGACAAATCCGATTACATCTCCCTTTTCCGCTTCAAAGTTAACATTTCTAAGAGCATAATACTCTTCTCCATAGCTTTTAGGCAAAAGAAGATCCATCAATTTTTCTGAGTTTTTATTATATAATTTATATTTTTTCGTTACGTTTTTGACAACTACCGATTTTTCCATCTATTCTCACTTCCAGTTTACTTAAAGTCAACAAAGCGATCTCTAAATCTAACATGCAGCGAGGAACCTATCAAAAATAAGACGATTACGACTGCCCAGAAATAAAGCGTATATTCCCAATTCACTATTAGGTACCATGATTCCCCCAATAACGAAGCTCGATACCCTTCAACAATATAATATAGAGGATTTAGCTTCATGATATTAACGATTACTGGATGATCTTTAGCATCTAATACCCAAAGGATTGGTGTTAAATAAAACAAGACTTTCATTAATGACAGTATTATATTGTGAACATCACGAATAATGGTTGATAAGGTGGAAGAAATTAATCCAAATGAAAATAACAGAGCCACTGTCGCAACAATATAGTAAGGCAGTTGTATGATGTAAAACGTCGGGAGATAACCCGTAAACGCTAAAAGTATGATGATGATACCAAGCAGCATGAGATGTTGATACAACTTTGCAAAAATAACATAAGAAGGAATGACACTCATTGGAAAACTCATCTTGGACACCATATTCATTCGGGAATAGACAGATTTAGACGTCTGGGTTATTGTCGGATTCACAAAGAACCAAACTACGATCCCTGCCATCAGCCATGGAAGGAAATCCTCGCCACGATTAACCATTATAAACCCGAATACAAACCAATAAATCGCAATTTGAATCATCGGATTGATGATTTCCCACAGGATTCCTAGGTAGTTACTGCTGTTAGCGCTTTTCATCTCGTAAGCAGACAAACGCCTTATCAAATAAAAATTGTTAATTTGTTCTTTTAAAACGGTCAAAGCTGAACTCATATATTACACAGACCTTCCTAAAAACACTTTTTCTACGACACGGCGCGAAGCTTGGCCATCCTCGAGCGCACAAAACTTCTCATGAAATTGATTAGATCCTACAGCATTTCCAAACTCCATAGCCTTGATGCTATCAATGACCGCATCAGACGTTTTTACTAACGAACCTGGTGCCATCGCTTCAAAATCAAAGTAAAACCCGCGAAGCCTGTCCCTGTAATTTTCAATATCATATACATAGAACAACATTGGTCGCTTTAAATTTGCGTAATCAAAGAAAACTGATGAATAATCAGTTATTAATAAATCTGAAATAAGATACAAATGATTGATATCTTCATAGCTGGATAAATTGTAGACAAAACCTTGATACGCCGATACATCCAAGTTCTCAGAAATTAAATAATGAAGACGGAGCAAAATAACATACTCATCCCCTAATTCCTGTTTCATTTGATCCAAGTCCAGTTTTATTTCAAATTTATATTTTCCCTTGCTATAAAACTCATCGTCTCTCCACGTAGGGGCATATAAAATAACCTTTTTCTCTAATGGTATACCCAACTTCCGTTTCAATGAGTCGATTGTATCACGATTATTCCCATTGTACAGTAAATCATTACGCGGATAACCCGTTTCCAGTATTTTAGAAGGTTCAACTTGAAAGGCACGAGCAAAAATCTCACTTGAATAAGCATTCGGAGAAATTAAATAATCCCATTTACTTGATTCGGCATGGAAATTTTCTTTATAACTTTCCGTTGTCGTTCCAGGCATATGAACTTCCTTCATATCTGACGCAAGTTTCTTCAATGGAGTTCCATGCCACGTTTGCAAATAAACCGTGTGATTCGGCTTTGGAATCCAAAGCGGTAACCTGCTGTTCGTTACCCAGTAACGAGCGCGTGTCATTTTAAGTAGCCAACTAAGTGAAAAACGTTTGAGATAGGGAATACCTGCCTCTTCAAATTGAGCGGTATACCTATTATCTACACTCCAATACATTTTATATTCAGAATGGTGACACTGCAAGTATTCATATATTGCACGAGGATTACAACTGTATTGCTTCCCTAAAAAACTTTCAAAAATAACAAGCTTTTTGTCGACTGGAAGCACTTTCGCTGCTATGCCAAAAATGAATTTATATCCTCTAAAAAAAATGGTTTTAACTATATTTTTAAACGCTGATAAAAAGGAAGGTTTACTTGGGATTTGTATTTTTTTATTTAACATATCTTATCTCCCTGTTTATTAAGTAGTAGTAGTGGTTGAATGCTTAAACCCAGAAAATACAGAATCTCTCCTACTCAACAAACTACTTCTTTAAAATATTCCGGACTAAAAATAAGCTCGCCCATATTAGGGAGAGCTTATTTTTGGTGTACACTTAACGGCTACTCCAAAGGCTTTAATGCTAGTCCCAAATTATTTGCCACTGTTGTCTAAAACTCGACATTTTTATTAGAATCTCGCATTAACCATTCAAATAGCATTATGAAATCACCGATGCGATTCTCCATAAATCAATCATCTATGATTATAATTCAATCTGATCTCTATAGATTGATTAATTACCGATTCAATGGTTTTTCTAATGAACTTCTCGGCATTGTATGCTACAGCAACTACAGAGACCTTTTTATCTTACCTAGAAATAGTAAATCAATTATCAAAGAATTTATCAACGATTCTCTTTGTTGCTTTACCATCCTCTATTCCACAATACTTTTCTCTAAATAAACTGTACCTTTTTTTGTATTGCATGTTTAATTCATCAATATTGGTAATAGATTCTATAATATCCTCAGTGGTTTTTAAAAATGGACCTGGTGCTTCTCTTTCAAAATCCATATAGAATCCACGAATATTATCTCTGTAATCTTCCAAATCATAAGTGTAATACAAAATAGGTCGACCTGTATTAGCAAAATCAAACATTACTGAAGAATAATCAGTAATCAATATATCACTAATCAGGTAGAGCTCCTGAATATCTGAATAATTGGACACATTCATAACAAAATCTTCGTACCCTTCTGGGATACGGAATTTATTACTAATTACAACATGCATCCTTAATAATAGGATGTATTCATTTCCAAGAACTTCTTTCATTCTCTCCAAATTTAAATTCAACTCAAAAATGAATTTATTGTTTTTAGATGTTTGATTATCTCGAAATGTAGGAGCATATAAAATAACTTTTTTTCCTTTTGGCAACTTCAATTTACCCGCTACAGAGTTTGCAATGACTGAAACATCTTCCCTATAAAACAGATCATTCCTAGGATATCCCGTTTCTAATATTTCTCCATCATAGCGAAACGCACTTTTGAAGGCCTTGGACGCATATGGACTTGGTGATATTAAATAATCCCAATTCTTTGTTGCACTATGCACTCGATTTAAATATCCATCGTCTCTTCCTTGAATATTCTCTATATCAAATTGCATCTTTTTCAAAGGTGTACCATGCCACGTCTGAATATAAGTCGTCTCTTTTCTTTTATTTATATACGTAGGAAAGTTTTGATTATTTATCCAATAGCCTGCTTTAGCTAAATAATAATAATATTCCGGACTTAAACGTTTTATCCGTTTAGTATTCTTATCCTTTATCGGCAAATTACTATTATAAACCCAAATTTTTTTATAGTTATTATCCCTTTTTACTAGTTCTTCATAAATATACTTGGGACTATCTGCAAATTGTTTTCCAATTCCACTTTCAAAAAGAATAAGGTTTCGGTCAACAGGTAGTACCCTAGACATAATTTTATATACTTTTTTCATTACAGGGAAATAAACTCCACTCTTCCTGAAACGATTCAATAAGAATTTAAACATTACATGATTATAGATTTTCTCTATTAACTTTTCTTCTTTTTTAACATTTTGAATCACATCGAAAATTCTTGAATTAGAATGAACATCACGATATTTAATAAAACGGTTAGCTTTATCTATATATTTTTTCTCCATGATAAAATTATTTTTGGCATACTTTTCAATAAAAACGATCAGTTCATCCAATTCATTAACGATTTCACCTGGAAGATCATTATCTAAATCCAAATGTGATGGTCTTTTCCCTATGAAACGGTCTCTATCAAATTGATAGTAAATCACTGGCTTATGCAGGAAGCTAAAGTCAAAGGCAACACTTGAATAATCCGTTATCATAATCGCACTTTCCTTAATTAGCCTTTGAACATCCACTTCTCCCTGACTAATTACCCTAACTGGAGCATCTTTAAAATAAGGCGTGAATTTTTGCATATTAGGGTGCAGGCAAAAAATGATTTCAAAACCGTAACTTTTAGAAAAATCATGTAAAGCCGAATGGTGCACTAATTTCTGATAACGCTCAAAATACTCACTTTCCAAAAATGCTTCATCAGATGTAATCCAATCTCTCCAAGTTGGAATAATCAACAATTGTCGCTTCAATAAAACATCATTCTTAAACAAGGAGTCAAACCTCGAGAGTCCTGTCGTAAACACTTCATTTTCGTTATACTCAAAATCAGTGACAATCATATTCTTTTCGAAATCTGAACTTACTAGAAAAACATCCGTATTAAAGCCTGATGTTGCATGTTTCCCATAATTAGCTACCATATTCTTAGTACCCATAACACCATGTTGAAGAAAAACTTTAACAGCCTTAACCCGCCTTTTAAAAGCAGATGTTCTTAAAGGATACAAATAATCAGGATGATGTGATGATATAACACGTGTCGATTCTAAGGTCTTTTTAATATGTTCCCTTGACTTGAAATAGAGTACATTACCTAGAGGCTCTACGTTCTTAGCTTCCACAGATTTTTCCTCGATCACATAATACACTTCTTTTTCAGGATGATTTTCCCTCATATATTTAAAAAAGTGATATCCAGTATCCTGCGCTTTATAAGTTCTTTCGCCAATAATCCATACATCTTTTTTCTTTTTAAATAAACTCGAGAACCTTCCCCAACGCATTTCCCTTCTTAAATATTGATACGTATCTATCGGGAAGTTAAACACTTCTAAGGATAAATTTGAGGCTTTAAAGGTATAGTATGGTTTGACTACAGCAACTGTATTATCCCGGTTAACACTGGTCTGTTTTGTAAATATTTTAGCTCTAGTTGTTGGTCTACCAACCCGTACCATTTTCGGCTCTTCCTGATCGTGCAAATGCAATTTCATATAAATATCAAATACATCATCTGCCAAATCTTCATCGACTAATTGTTCTAAATTTAAATTGATATTATATATATAACGATTCAACCCATATTTCTTAATATTAACTTCCTGGTTATAAATAAAGGATATATTTGCTTGATATTCTTTTTCACTTTGTCTTCCTTTTACTATACCTTCACCTGAAAGAATCTTTGAATTCTTAGTAAAAATTTGCCCATTGATAAGCATTGATTTTGGCTCATAGGTCAATTTTTCAATTTGGGATTTTACTGAAGTGCCAGGTACCTTATTGAAGTGAAGAGATAGATTACCTTTTTTAGTTATAGAGAAAATACTTTGTTTATCTTCATATGTGAAAAAACTTAATTGATCAATGTAGGTTTCCTGAAAACGCCCTAGACGAAGTAAATATTCGATATATAACTCGTCGTCTACCTCCACATATTCGGCTTTATCTTCAATTTTAAGGATTGTTTTTTCGCTCAGTTTTTCAACAGGCACGGAAACCTTGATATAACAGTCATAAATCATTGGTTCCGACTCTTGTAAGTTTTGGTTTAAATCTTTTAGATTTATTTTAAAATCAAAATTAGATGAAGTTTCAGCGATTTTTATCGTTTTAACTTCATTTTCCCTTGAATGAAGCCAAAGTTCTTTTGCGCAATAATATTCTTTTGAAAACTTTCCTTTAATCAAAAGAATATCTTTTTCTTGGACAATGGTCAGACTCTGTTTCAACCTAATTTTAGGAGATTTTTTCACTTTCCTTTTTCTAAGAAGCTTATTTATCATTGTAGACCACCTATAACAAATTATTTAAAATAAATCATTTGCAAATTTACACTCTAAAATCATAAACTTTTTTAACGTTTTTCTCAATAAATTAATGAGGTAAACTATCTTTACATAACTCAGCAAGGTTGGATGAATTATTGCTTATGGCACGTTTCAATAGGAAGAGGTCAATGTTAGGGGATACATTATATAGAAGTATTATGCGCAATAATCTTGATATAACAGCGAAATGGATAACATATTAACAAAATGCACAAGAGTTTCCAAATATTTTCTATTGCACAGAATTATTCTTCCTACGAAACGGGATGTTGGGATAGCGGTCCATCTTGCACGTGACAACTTGGTGAATACGCATTTTGGGTCTATAAAGGTTGTACTATAACCCTTGCCTTTACTCAACTAGACACAAAGGGTACCCTGAATCTCTCAGCTTGCTTTCTGTCTCAAGACGAAATGCAATTGGCACATAGCTTCCATTGATAAAGCAGTTGTAAATTTGTTTTTAAACGATAGTTCCCATATTGTTCAGGAGACCATTTATAAAGCAATTTTACGTAGTCTGTTCAAGCTAGGACTAAATAATATTTCCCACTATGTATACAAGCTATTTATGACCTTATATTCAGCTATTGAGCCTCCTGGCTGCTTTATTTATCATATAAACCATAATTTCATTTTTACTCACGCGCAATACAGAAAGAATGGCGATTTAAAATGACACCAACTTCTCTTGTAGAATGCCCTAGTATACGAATTATTCGCTTCTAGTTGTTGCGCTTAAGATTACAATGCATCTTATAAATTTGTTGCTAACAACTCGCCATTACTCGAAACAAGAATGTTATTGTTCCCCTACTGGTTGTACCTATAACTTAATCACCCCTTTCTAAAATAGATTTAACCGCAAACCTAACAGTATCAAAATAAAAAATTAATGAATATGTACTGACACATTTTCGAGTACCAAAATAACTAAAAGATACTATATAATAGATATTTAAGAATTTAACTTCCTCATGTAATTTATTGGAATATTGTGCTTTTTCCTTGTCCTAACAGGTTTAAAAATTGTTAAACTCATGAATAGTTATCTAATAAACTAATTATTTATTAATATTGTAAAAATTTTGTGGTTTATTTGTAAAAATTTTGCGTTATAATTAGATAGTGAAGCATTATTAAAACACAAACACTTCATATTCATATATATAATGCGTCCAATTGTTCGCCTTTATGCTTCTCATTAAAATATCCTACTTCGACCTTTTCTTAATAAATATAAATAAATATACTTGTACAGGAGGAATAAAGATGAAGAAAGTAATCACGTACGGTACCTTTGATTTGCTTCATTGGGGCCATATCAATCTATTAAAACGCGCTAAGGACCTGGGAGATTATCTAATCGTTGCTATTTCAACGGATGAATTTAATGCTCTAAAAGATAAAAAAGCTTATCATAGCTTTGAAAACAGAAAAATGATTCTTGAATCCATTCGCTACGTGGATGAAGTTATACCGGAAGACAATTGGGCACAAAAAAGAGAAGATATCGTTCGTGAAGGTGTAGATATTTTTGTCATGGGAGATGACTGGAAAGGCCAATTCGATGAACTGGCTGAAGTTTGTGAAGTTGTATACCTGCCAAGAACAATCGGCATCTCAACTTCTCAAATTAAAGATGACCTTTTACAAGTTACAAATGGCTAAAGAATTCGCGATAGGGATTTATTTATTTTGCTTCAAAGTGATATTCTCTATCTTTAAACTATTTCCATTAACTGATAAAACAACCTTTGTCACATCCTTCGGGGACAATTGTCAGTACATTGCAGATGAAATGGACAAGCAGAACCTTGCTGTACAAAAAGTATTTTTAATGAAATCGAGCAGTCATATACAAGTGAAGGACGATGGAAAAACCATCGTCCTTCCGTTTGAAACGAAAAATATAATCGCCATGATTCGGTCGATTTATCACCTGGCTACTTCCAAAGTAATTATCATTGATAATTACTTTGGTTTTCTTTCAACCACTACATTTAAAAAGACAGTGACTTGTGTTCAAGTATGGCATGCGGCCGGTGCCATTAAGCAATTCGGGTCGAAGGATCCTTCGATTAAAAGTCGTTCTGCCGGTGCAAGAAAAAGATTTTTGGAGGTATATCAAAAATTTGATTATGTCACAATAGGTTCCGAGAAAATGGCAGAAATTTTTCAGGAAAGTTTTCAATTACCGAAATCCCATATTCTTAGAACTGGGATACCTCGGACTGATTTCTTCTTTAATGATGAATCTAAAAAAACTTCACGTAGAGCGTTGTTAGCCATGTTTCCTGAGCTCGAGCATAAAAAAATCATGTTATATGCCCCCACATTTCGAAATGATGGCTTAAACACCGGAGAAATTGCACTCGATTTAGAATTACTCTACAAAGAACTGCAAAGCGAAAATTACGCGTTATTGTTGAAACTGCATCCGGCTGTAAAAGCAGAACATGATTTACAACATAAATTTCCCGGATTCGTATATCCAGTCCATAGTGATTTTCATGTGAACCAACTGCTAATTAGCACGGATCTTTTAATAACGGATTACTCTTCGATTCCATTTGAATTTTCTTATTTAGAAAAACCAATGATTTTCTTTGCTTATGACTTGGAAAAGTACGAGAAAGAGCGCGGATTTTGGGAGGATTATTCCTCTTCCATGCCCGGACCGGTCGTATCTACCAATGAAGAGCTCATTAAAAAAATCCGGAACGCTGATTATTCTATAGAAAAAATTGAGCCCTTTAAGCAAAAGTGGAATCAATACTCCACTGGAAATTCAAGTGAAAAGTTAGTAGATTTTCTCTTTCACAATTCAAAATAAGAAAATCATTAGATAAATTCTGATTTTCGATAAAAATAGAGCAACCACTCCGTAAAACACGGAGTGGTTTTTTTATGTAATAAACCATCGACAATCAGTTCAAATAAACAAACATTTAAAAAAGGAACGAAATTATGGTTGTAGCAAGTTCTATAGAAGAAAATAATTCTGCTAATTTATTCAATTGGTATAAGATCCAAATTTCAGGATCAACCGCCATTTGGTATGTCGCTTCTTCCAATAAACGAAAGAAAGGATACCGTCCAGGAACCCTTTTTTCGTTTTTATTTATTTATAATTGTAGATCATCATATACGCACAAATCTTCAATATCTGCAAAATGTGAAAAAAGACTCATAAAATAGAAAATATTGTAGATTACAATACTCAAATCCCACCAGTATAAACCAGTAAAATACTACTATCTTCCCCTTGTAACAAAAATGTAATATAATTTTTACCAATTAATTTGATAGAATAGGGAAAAAGACATATTTGAGGTGGAAAACCGTGAAAAAGAGTGTTGTCGCATTTTCGACATTAGCTATTCTATCATCGACGTTTGTTTCTCCTGCCCTTGCCAGTACCTATACAGTTAAAAGCGGCGATACCTTAAGCAAGATCGCTCAAAATCATAATACTACGGTGAAGGACTTAAAACTTCTTAATAACTTAAAAACAGACCTATTGAAGATTAATCAAAAATTAATTACACCCAACTCCAAAACAACAACAACCACAACAGCAAAGTCTGCTTCAGTTTCCGTAGAAAAAACAAAGAAAACCACTTATACCATTGTTTCTGGAGATACTTTAACTAGAATAGCAAACAAACATAACCTTACACTTGCTGAGTTAAAGAAGTTAAATAACCTAAAATCCGATAGAATTTATGCAGGTGCTAAACTTATCGTATCTAGTTCCACTACTTCAACTACTATTGATTTACCTAGCAGTTCCAAACCATCAAATGTTACATCGCCCCCAAAAATATCGGGTACATACGTTGTGGTAAAAGGTGACACACTTTCAAAAATTTCAAAAAAGACTAACTTAACTGTGGCTGAACTTAAATCAATAAACTCGTTAAAGTCCGATCTAATCAGAATAGGCCAGAAACTAAAACTAGTTAAATCAGCCAATACAGACTCTACAGATCAAAACAATGAAAAAGTAGATACACCACACTCCGGTAATAAGGTAGACACACTCGTTTCTGAAGCAAAAAAATTAATTGGTTCCCCTTATTCGTGGGCTGGCGCTTCCCCCTCAGGTTTCGACTGCAGCGGATTTATTTACTATACGTTTAAAAAAGCTGGTTATAAAGTTTCGAGGCTTTCCTCTTCCACTTATTATGATATGGGAAAAAAAGTTACTTCACCGAAGTCTGGTGATCTTATCTTTTTTGCAACTGGTTCGAATAGAGCAGTCGTTAGTCATATGGGTATTTACCTAGGAGATGGACAGTTCATTCATGCCTCTTCAAGTAAGGGAATAGAAATCAATACCGTTTCAAACTCTTACTTCAAAAGTAGAATCATTGGTTATAGAAGTTTATAGTGTTTTTTACCAGACTCCATTTTAAGAGTCTGGTAATTTTATGCAAAAATATGTACTTTCTATATTAATCTATGGTTATTATTATCTCGAAATGGGGCATAGCATGTTAAAATTTCGTATTTTTTTATTTTCTTTCGTCATCCTCTGCGGGTCTTTATCACTTTTCACAGAATCTACTTTTGCACAATCATCGATTGTAAATCCCAATCAAACATACTCTACCGCTAAGATGCTAAACGATATTAAGAAGCTCGAACAAGCTTATCCCGGTTTCATCAAAAAAGAAGTTATTGGAAAATCTGAATACGGGCGGAATATATATGCTGTTTCTCTTGGAAAAGGGGATTCTACTGTTTTCATTAATGGATCTCACCATGCCCGTGAATGGATTACTACCAATCTCACGATGAATATGATAGACAAATATTCAGCTGCCTATAAAAGCGGCACCAAAATCAACGGCTATGATGTCAAAAAGCTCCTTAATAATACAACCATTTGGTTTATACCAATGGTCAATCCGGATGGAGTAACCTTGCAACAATTTGGTCTGAAATACTTCCCTGCAAAAGACCATTCAAAAATCATTAAAATGAATTATGGCAGCAAAAACTTTAAACGTTGGAAAGCAAATGCAAAGGGAGTAGATTTAAACAGACAATATGATGCAAATTGGAAGAATCTCGAAAGCCCTAAAGCACCCTCATATAAAAATTACAAGGGCGCTAAAGTGGCGACAGCGTCCGAAACTAAAGCCGTACTTTCATTTGTTGAAAAAATCGATCCAGAAATGACGATTTCCTACCATTCAAGCGGGCAAATTATTTTCTGGAAGTATCAGCAAACAGGGAGCCGCTATACTCAGGATTATAAGTATGCCAGTAAATTAAGTAAAATAACCGGCTACAGCCTTGTTAAACCAAGATCGACCGGAGGCGGTTTCGGTGATTGGTTTAACAAAGTAGAAAAGAAACCAGCCTTCACCATTGAAGTTTCTCCAGCTGTTGGGGAAACTAATGTACCTCTTAAACATTATTCTAAAATTTGGAGTCAAAACGCAAGCATTGGTCTTTATACAGCACAAGAAGGCTACAAGCTATTTGATACTCGCAATACTGCAGCCAGTGATAAAGTAACGAAGAATATTAAAACGTACAATAATACAGCGGCTAAGTTGAAAAACTATTACTCTCAAAACAAATTGACGGTTACGAGCACCCATAAGACACTATATGACAACACGGTTAAAGAAATAAAAAAACAAGAGAAAGCAATTGCCAAGCTTCCAGAGAAATATCGGACAAAACCAAATGCGGCATTAAAAACGACCAAAACCTATCGTGATTACTCCCTAGCCTACATGAATGGAATTAAGGCAGGAGACGATCTCGTCTCAGCTAACAAGAAGCTTACCGGTTATTTAACTGCAGGAACTTTAAACGATACAACGCTTACTCTCTATAATAATTCGATAAGTCAGATAACAATAGTTGAAAGTAAAATCAAGAAAATGTACAGTAAAGATGTCCAAAAACTTGCCACTGCCAAATATGTCACCCCAGCTAAAACTAGCAATAAAAACATCGGCTATGACTTAGCCAGATATGAGTTATTATTAAAAATGAAAAATGATTTAAAAAATGGAAAGTATGATGAAGTTAAAGCTAATATTTCAAATTATGAAAAATTATTTTCGACTTACTCTTACAAAAACACAGAGATTCAATTATCGAACATGCTGCAAGCCATTAAAGATGAGATCCTGCAACTAGAACCAGAAGAGCCTGAACAACCTGAACCACCAATTGAAGAACCAGGAGAACCAGGAGATTCAGATACAGCTCCTGAAGCTATAGAGGGCGACTCAGCCGCCCACTAATATTCCACTAACAGGAAATCGAAGGAATCTTGTTACTAGGACTCCTTCGATTTTTTGAATGGAAATAGGTAAAAATACACTGTAAGTACAAAAAGAAACTATTCTATTCTTAACAAAAAACAGGTATAGTTAAACATACCAACTAGGTACTTTTTCATACTTTTCCATTTTAGTGGAATGGTTCAGGGAGGAATTAAGATGAGATCCGAACATAAAAAAAAGAAAAAGAAACGAAAAACGTTTAAAATAATAGGGTTTACCCTTCTTATCCTTTTCATCGGTGGTGGCGCTTATGCGGCCTCTGTTTATCAATCCTTGGCAGGTGCGATTCATACTATGCAGGGTGCGGCGCATAAAACGGACAAACGTGTAGATGATATCAAATTTAAAAGTCAGGACCCTTTTTCACTGCTTATACTTGGAGTAGATGAAAGAAAAAATGACAAAGGCCGTTCAGATACGATGATTGTTATGACCATTAACCCTAAACAAGAATCCATCGAATTATTGAGTTTGCCCCGTGATACACGTACAGAAATAATCGGTAAAGGTACGAATGATAAAATGAACCATGCCTATGCATATGGTGGCGTGAATATGTCGATAAACACAGTGGAAGCCTATTTAGATATTCCGATTGATTATTACGTCAAAATGAATATGGAAGGCTTTCAGGATATTGTAAATGCTGTGGGTGGTGTCACTGTAGATAATGATATGGACCTTGCCTATAAAGGATATAGCTTTAAAAAAGGCACTATAGACTTGGATGGTAAAGAGGCTTTAATTTATTCCCGAATCCGTAAAGAAGATCCTCGCGGTGATTATGGTCGCCAAATGAGGCAGCGTCAAGTTATACAAGCCGTCATGAAAAAAGGATCAAGCCTATCCACACTCACCAATTATGACGATATATTTGAAGCCCTTGGTAAGAACGTTGAAACCAATTTAAGTTTCAATGAAATGTTAAGTATTCAAAAAAACTACAAATCTTCACTTAAAAAGATTGAACAATATACACTTGAAGGTGACAATCAAAAAGTCGATGGAGTTTGGTATAACATTGTTTCCGAGGAAACAAAACTTGAAGCCCAAAACCGTGTGAAAACACATCTTGGATTATAAAGAAAGAGGATGGCTATTATTAGTCATCCTCTTTTCTGATATTAAAAAACGCTTTAAATTAAGGTTTACTTTATTAATCAATCGTTTGATTAAAATAATCGGAACGGATAACTTGGTCACTCATATCCACATCTTTTTGGTCTTCCGGTAAAAACTCTTCTACTCTCCCCTTTCCATTTATTTTCATTTGGGCACCATAATCCCCTTTTAATATCAGAGCTTCTCCCTCTTCACCATTAAGCATGGTCTCTCCAAAGAAAGAAGAGCTTTGAATGCCAAGCAAATCATATAATGTTGGTAAAATATCGACTTGCCCGGCCACCTTATCAATCGTACGCCCTTGAATATCCTCCTGATAAATAATCACTGGAATGGGCATATACTTTTCGATCCATTCTTCATCGCTAATTTTAATTCCGTAGTACCCTTCAACTTCATGTTTATCTTTTACAAATAGGCCATCATGATCTCCGTAAATAACAATCACGCTGTCCTTCAATTTTCCATTTTCCTTCAAATTCTTTACAAATTCCTCTATGGCCGAGTCTGTATAATGTAACGCTTCATAATATTTCGTAAGGTAGCTTCCCTCTTTTCCTACTTCAGGTTTCAATGTTATCTGATCCGCTGGTAGCGAAAACGGTACATGACTCGTCAATGTCACGAAAAAAGCGTAATAGGGATTTTGTTTATCTTTTAAATAATCATAGCCTTGTTTAAAAAAACTACGATCACTCAAGCCCATCGATATAATCTCATCCTGCTGCATATCCTCAATGGAGATATAGTCATCAAAACCTAGAGCAGGATATGCATGCTGCCGGTTCCAAAAGTTTTCTTCATCACCATGGAAAGCATAGCTTTGGTAATCTATCTTCTTTAATTCTTTAGCAAGACTCGGAAAATCGTTGTAAGGAAATCGGAAAAAGGTCGCCCCTTGCTTTAAAGGATATAACCCAGTATTCACAATCAACTCACCGTCTGATGAGTTTCCAAATACCGTCTGTGGATATACATGTGGGAAGAATAAACCGTCTTTTGCTAGTTTATTCATAAATGGCGTGACTTCTTGTCCTGAACTCTTTTGGAATAACGGAAAGGCCTGTAATGATTCTACTTGGATGATGATGACATTCTTACCTGCTAATGAGCCAGAATATGTACTATCCTGCTTGTTCTTTTTATCGAAGTAATTAGAAACAGCTCTCTTTTCTTCTGGAGACATTTCATTCTTTTCCGAATCAACAAAGAAGGCATACGTATCCAATACATGATGACCAATTGGACCCCAACTTCGCAAAAAGGTATTCGCCTCATAACGTCGAGTTATATCCACCTGATCGATAAACATATTTTTTACTGGCTTCAGCCCCGCTATCATCAGAAATAATACAGCCGGTACAAGTGCCATAGCTTTGAGCGGGTATATTTTCTTTACAAATGATTCAGCAATTGGAACGCCCACCAGCAGAAAGACAGCGTCCTTCACTTCCACCATACTGAATATGCTTTCACCAAGCCCATTTAGATTGCTTTTTTGCATCCACATATAGGAAGTGATAGGTGTTGAATAATAACGGTAAAACCATATATCACCAAGAAAAAAGGCCATAATTATAAGAAGAAAGACTGTAAAAATAGTACCCTTTATGAATCTTTTCGTTATCCATTCCTTAAGATAGACCAAAAATCCAGCGACACCGAGAATAATCGTAAATATACCGATAGAAAGATTATTACCCATCATTTCATTCGTATAAATAAAAAGTATGGCCACGATGGATATAGATAAGACCTCCAATAGTCTCTCCTTCAATCGCCGGTTGTTATGCTTCATGCTACCGCCACTTTCCTCTTCATTATTTCCAAGCTCTTTAAGAAGTCCGCTTACATAAGATTACTTATAGATATTACTTATCGTTACCATTTATGAGAAAATACACACGTGATATAGTTAGAATATTATGAAATTAAATCTTGGTTTTCAATTTATCGAAAAGTAAGTAACCCATCTTCTTTACCATTTAATTATCGTACTATAGTAAAGATTGACGGAAATCAAAGTCAAAAATATCCTGTTTTTTTCTTGACTCCAATAAATAACTCCTAGTCCGATTATTAATAAACTCATAAAATAATAATGACTTCATTTCTCATACACAAAAAGCCCTCATCACAGATGAGGGCTTTTCAACTTCACTATTTAGAACTTGGTGGGTATACTTTCCAACGTGTCAAATCGGGATTTTTCTTTGTTACTAGTTCACCCGGAAAAATAAACGTCCATGGCTTGCTTGTATTCGCCTTCACTTCAAAGTCTTCAAGAGAAAACCCACCTTGGCAAACCTGGTCTCCATCTGCATCCTCTACAATCAATGGTAGCTTTTCAATTTTAATCTGTTTGTCACTGCCATTACGAACCAAAACGGTGACTGCTAATTGATTATTTTCTTTCAAAGTAGCTTCTAGTCCCATAAAATTAACTTCACCTTGATTGATCTTTGGCAGTCCGGCAACAAGCCGCTGTAAATTCTCTCGTTGAGCTTCTGAAAGCTGTTCTATCCAGATCGGTGCCAAATCCAATGCATGCTCCATAGATTCCTGATTCTTTAGTTCAAATGCTATCTTCCAACCTTTGTCTGGTATCGACTCCACTAGAATATCTTCCTCTTCAAACATAAAGCTCCACGGCATACATGAAAGGGCTGGTATTTCTCCCATTTCCGTCAAATCGAAGGACTTCTTCGCCAGAACTTGTCCATTTTCATCCAGCAACAATAAATCCACTAATTCAAAGCTTACAGCCTTATCTAATGTATTACGAATAAAAGCCATAATTATTACATCATCTTCAAACCTTGATAACCGAACTTCTGAGATAGAAATTTGATTCGGTTTTAACAAAGACAACTGTTGATGATGAAACTGAAGTACATATCTTTCCTGTTTGGAAAAATCCGCTTCCTCATGAAAAACCAAGGAAGTATTAATTGCAGCATCAACAGCTGATACGGAATCTTCCACTGTTACCGTGTTACTCTGCACTGCTTCTTTTATCTTCTCACCTCTACCAAATAGGCCCATTACTTCTCATCCTCCTTTTCATCAAGTTCTTCCTCTTCATCATCCAATTGGTTTTTATAAAATTCCATAAAGTTTGTACTGATACCTGACTCAATTTCGACTAATAGTTGCTCAAATTGATCAAGTGCTTCTTTTTCAAACAACATATAAGGGTCCTGCTGACCGTAGGCATTTAAACCAATGCCTTCCTTCACTCTATTCATTTCACCTAAATGGCTTATCCAGTTCATATCTATTTGTTGTAGCATAAAGGCGCGAAGCTGGCTTACCCAATCAACATTGTCCTGAAATGTTAAGATCATGGGTTTTATCTCGTCAAATGCAGCCAGTGCTTTAGCTTTCACTTCAGACCCATCTAAATTTTGCACGTCAATTTCCTGCCAATCTAATGCAAAAAATACAAGGGAGAGCTCTTCAATAAAAGCCTTTGAATTTGGTTGTTCCATATATTCAGGATAATATTTCAAAACGAGTTGACGGATGTATTTCTCAATATATTCAAAAATAATGGAGAACATTTGGTCAGGATTGAGATTCAAGATTCTATCTCTCATCGAATAAATAATTTTACTTTGCTCATTTAATGCATGTTCTAATTTCAATAAGTGGTTACGGCTTGATTGATACATCTGCTGAATCGTTTCCTGCACCTTTTTTGCAAATTTTTCCGGAGCGGGACCTACCACCATACCATTTACATCCGTTTTGACTTTCTTCATATATCGTTCAATTTCTTCTTCATCATAGTAATCAAACAATTCATCTTCCAGGGAAATGATAAATTGTGTAGAGCCTGGGTCCCCTTGTCGTCCGGACCGTCCACGAAGCTGCATATCAACCCGATTGCTTTCGTGACGCTCCGTCCCGATAATATGAAGACCACCTAATTCCTTAACTTCTTCATCAAGTAAAATATCCGTTCCTCTTCCAGCCATGTTCGTAGCAAGCATAACTTGATTTTTTTTCCCGGCATTGGCGATAATTCCTGCTTCGCCTTCTTCCGTTTTTGCATTAAGGATCTGATGTTGAATTCTTTCCCTCTCTAAATGAACGGACAGTGCTTCCGATTTTTCAATGGAAGTCGTACCTATTAGAATTGGCCTTCCTTCTCCATGAATTCGTTTTACTTCCGAAACAATTTTATTGATTTTACTTATTTCATCTTTAAAAATTAAATCCGGTTCATCACAACGCTGAATAGGCTTATTCGTTGGAATTTCAATAACAGGCAGCTGATATGTTTCCCAAAATTCTGACTTTGAAGGCATAGCACTTCCAGTCATCCCTGAAAGCGAGTTATATAAACGGAAATAATTTTGGATGGTAATTGTAGCCTGTGTTTCGTTCTCTTCGGAAATTTCCAAGCCTTCTTTTGCTTCAATTGCCTGCTGAAGCCCTTCACTAAAACTACGTCCTTCCATCACCCTGCCTGTGAATTTATCTATCAAAGAAATCTCTCCATCCTTGACGATATAGTCCACATCTAATTTCATAATGGCATGAGCTTTAAGTGCCTGTGACACATTATGCAATAACTCCTGATGCTCTAAGTCATACAAATTATTGACTCCAAATGCCTTTTCAATCCTGGCCGCACCTTGATCTGTTAAAAAGGTCGCTTTCGATTCGTTAGAAATCTCATAATCTTCATCCTCATTTAATGTCTTCATGATCTGTGCTGTAATATGAAAAAGCTCTGCCCCATCACTTGATTTTCCAGCAATGATTAAAGGCGTTCTTGCTTCATCAATCAAGATGCTATCAATTTCATCGACAATCGCAAATTGGTGGCCCTTTTGCACCTTTTCCTCTTTTCGAAAAACCATATTATCACGCAGGTAATCAAAACCGAATTCCGTTCCCGTTCCATATGTAATATCTGCTGCATAGGCTTCACGCTTTGCTGAGGGCTGCATTTTAGAAATATTCAAGCCAACCGACAAGCCAAGAAATTCGTGAACCTGGCCCATTAATTCTTTATCTCTGCATGCCAGATACTCATTCGCCGTGATAATATGAACACCTTTTCCCTCCAATGAGTGTAAATAGCTAGGTAAGGCTGCAACAAGTGTTTTTCCCTCACCTGTGTTCATTTGAGCTATGGCTCCCTCATTTAAGACAAAACCTCCTATAAGCTGAACATCATAGTGCCGAAGTCCCAATATACGTCTGGTTGCTTCCCGCACCACAGCAAAGGCATCAACTTGTATATCCATCAAGGTTTCACCAGAAGCAAGGAGACCTTTAAATGTATCCTTCATGCCTCTCAATTCATTATCTGAATATTTTTTATATTTAATCTCTAATTGATTCACATTATCTACAAGCTTATAAATTCTTTTTAAGTCTTTAGAACTCTCATTAAATATCTTCTTCATACTAGTTAACATAGGATTTTCTCTCCTATAATATCAATTGTACAACTAGTTAAATTATATCATATATAGGTATATATTGAACTTTTATCAATGATTACCTATCCATAGCAAATAGCAGTGTGAAAGGATTTTTTCAATTTTTGTAAGACCCTCGTAACAGGAATTTCCGCTGCTTTATCCCAGGCTGTAATCTGGTTCAAATCTGGACGAAATGTAAATCATGCAGATATATCCACATATAAGATTAAACCCTTCCTGATATTAAGGAAGAGTTTTTTTATGGATTTCAACAAATAATATAAAGACTTACACCAAATGGAGGATTACATATGAATAAGACAACTAGAAAATTCATTCATAAACCTAGACGACCTTATCAATTTGGACTACTCGTTCTCTTCTGCCTTATTGGCTTAACATCTCCTATTCAGGCAGAATCGCAAAACACTCCGAAAAATGTCATTTTGTTAATTGGTGATGGCATGGGGTTGGGTGCAATAGACATTGCCAGGCAATTTGAATATGGAAAAACGGGAATTTTACATTTGGAAAAGTTAGAGCATGTCGCTCTGATGCGTACCTATTCCGCTAATAATTTTGTCACTGACTCGGCTGCTGGGGGTTCAGCGATTGCCACAGGTGTCAAAACCAACAATGAATCAATCGGTGTAGATTCAAATGGTTCTGAAGTAGACAGTGTACTGGATGCCTTTCAAATGAGCGGAAAAAAAGTCGGAATTATCTCAACCAATATGGTTGTCGATGCCACCCCTGCTGCTTTTGGTGCTAGTGTATCAAACCGCTGGACAGGTGGCGCACATATCGCGAGACAACTCTTTGATAATCGTATCGATGTTATTCTTGGCGGTGGAGCCAGTTATTTCGGAGCGGATAAGCAAAATGGTGTAGATTTAGTCGCTAAATTTAAAGAAGCTGGCTATAGGGTTACGGCTAATAAGCAAGAACTTGATTCGGTTCAAAAATCAGAAAAACTTCTGGGACTGTTTCACCCTACTTATATGAATTTCAAGCTTGATAAAGAAGAATTTCATTCACAGGAGCCATCACTACCCGAAATGACAACCAAAGCAATCAAAATTTTGTCTAAGGGTGATAATGGATTCTTTTTAATGACTGAAGGTGCACGAATTGACCATACGGAGCATGCTGCAGATATCACTGGGATATGGAAGGAAACAATCGAATTTGATCAGACTGTAAAAGAGGTTGTAGACTGGGCTAAGAACAGAAATGATACCCTGATTGTAGTGCTTGCAGACCATGAAACAATGGGGACCTCTGCTTCTGAAACAATGGATATCAGTGCATTGAAAAGGATCAACGTTTCTTCTGAATATATGTCCAAGCAACTTACTTTCGATAAAAATAATGAAATCAATCCCGAAAGTGTCGGTTCCGTATTCAAAAAGTATGCTCATATATCTCTTACAAATAAAGAGGTCCATCAATTCATTGATAACGTAAGAAAGAATAGAACCCTTGTCTATCCACAGCATCAAATAGATTGGGAAATCGGAAGCACAATTGCCAACTATTATAAAGCAGGAGTAGTTGACCGCAGCGTACGGGCAGCCAGTACCACCGGAGGACATACCGCCAATATGATTCCTGTTTTTGCAACGGGCCCAGGCAGTGAAGCCTTTGATGGAGTCATTGATAATACAGATATATCGCAAATCATCACAAAAGCCGCCCGTGTACCATTTACACCTGGCCAAAATCAAACAAAAGAGGAATGAATTTATTCATCCCTTTTTTCAGATATTCTACTGTGTCAAAAGATAGATTTTTTCGGAGTTCAAGAGATATTCTGCAGATAAATATTTCTGCTGTGCCTATCATAACATTATTCGTTAGATCCTGTTTATATTGTGTTAAGAACCTAGTCCAGATTTTTTCCAGACCTTAAATTGAATGTTTCGACCCACTTTTTGAAAGGTGAATTTTTTGAATGTCAGATTTGTCGCTCTACTGGCTAAGATCCCTCGAATCCGCTCCTATAAAACCATCTTATTCAAAAAGACGCCATATAGTTTAAATATGGCGTCTTAAGTAGTTACTTTTTCACATATTCTTTTGAAACATACCCGATTTGGCTTCCATTCTTTATTTTATACCAATCTCCTTGTTGGGCCAGAATCGTCACAGTTTGGTTTTTCTTTAGCTTTCCGACGATTTTAGAAGATGTATTTGTTTTCTCTCTAATATTAAGTACGCTAGCCGTCACTTTTCCGGTTGTCTTCTTGATAGAGATTTTCTTTGAAACCGTTCTTTGATTATTACTTGCATCCTTGGCAGTGATCGTCACTGTATACGTACCGTTGGACACATTTTTAAAGTTCCAGGTAGCTGATTGACTACCTTTCTTTAGCGATTTCGTATCGGTCGGGGTGGCTATCACTTTATCTTTACTGTTCTTGACTTGCACCGTAACTTTAGCTGCTTCGCTTATGGTATACGTAATGCTTGCTTTTTCTGTGCTGTAATTTCCTGATGTATCAATACTCGTGATATTCGGTGCCGTTATATCCTTATTTACTTTAAACGCTTGTGTTACAGTACCTTTATTTCCGTCTCTATCAGTTGCGGTAATTTCCGCTGTGTAGTTTCCATTACTTACGGCTTTCGTGTTCCAGGCAGCCACCTGACTTCCCTTCTTCATAGATTTCCTACTAATTGGGGTGGCTATCACCTTGCTATTTTTATCTTTAATCGTGAGGGATACGGTAGCATCTTCATCAATAGCATACGTGAAGTTGACCTTACTATTTAGATAATCTTCCTTAGCCTTCACGCTCGTTATTCTTGGTGCCGTTTTATCTTTATTCACAACAGGATCAGTTTCAGATCCAGTCGCAGCGTTACTATATTCCCTCACTATACTTGTGTTCGGATAATAAAATTCTAAAATCCCCTGATATGTTTGACCCGCTTCTGCTCTGTGTTTTGCTCCATACTGACTTAGTCCAACTCCATGGCCGTATCCAGATCCATCAATTTTAATCTTGGCTGGATCCGTTGATGTTGAATTATCAACTAGATAACTCTTCATATTACCCAGTCCCACCATAGCCCGGATTTTTGAAGCCGCAACATTCGTAAGGGTGACATTTTGCTGTACTAATTTCCCCTTATCATCGGTAAGATCCTTCACATAAAAGTTCAGCTGGATCGAGCCTTTTGTAACCCTGCCTCCAGATGTTTTATCCGTTAAGGTTAGAACAGGAATTTCCATTATTTTTATTTCCTTTTTGGCATATCCATTACTTTGAAGCCAAGTCTTCAGATTAGGAATAATCGTTTTGTCCTTTTCTTGTACGCTTGTCCACCAATCTTCCGGATTTGATACATCGAGATTCGTTAAATCGATTTGCTTTTTATCCAAGGCTATCATCCACTTTAATTTCGGGTCATATGAATCTTCTTTAATAGACAAATAAGCAAGAGGCTCTCCACTTGTCCAAACATTAGAATTTAATTCAGTCATCCCGCCATTGCTCGAAGAAAAGAGTGCTTCGATTAATTTCCCATCATGCTTGATTACCATACCCGTTGTCTGTTCCACGGCTAAACTAGAGTGGGAGTGACCCTCAGCCCCTCCATATACCTGGTAAGAAACCGTATCATTAATTACCGTAGATTGATAGCGAAGTGCATAAGTACGGGCCGCAATTGCCTGTGCTTTTACGGATTCAATATGCCATAATGCCGGCATTTCCCTTGGAACCACGCCCTTTAGATAATCTTCAATATATACATGATTGATAGGTCGAATATACTTGCCTTCAACTGTAAATTCCAAAGAACCGGGATACGGACGGTTATTAATGGAAAGTAGAGAATCTTGTTTAACAGGAGTTACCATCATGGAAGAGAATAACCCTTTCTTCTGGGAGTTTTTGTACACCACGAGTTTTCCTGACTCTACTTTCACAGTCAGCTCTTCACCTGCCTTGATAAATACCTCTTTATCAGAAGTTTGATAGTCCCCTGTTGCCGTTATTGTGACACTTGTTTGGTTTCCTAAGAAATTTTCCAGTTTCACTTTCATCGATGTATACTCTTCGGCTGCCTCTGCTTCATGTGCAGGTAATGTAGAAAAAATGATAAAGAAAGCAATAAAAAGATACTTCAAACTTCTCATTCTAGTTCATCCTCATTTCTTTACCAACCTCTAGATTGAAATTCAAAAGATTTCTATATTAATATTGACCCATTTATTAGTCACAACATTTTTACTTTGACATCAACTATGGCTCTTGCGACATTGTACATTGCGATATTTAGTGTAATAGCAATCATAAATATGCTTCTTCATTTTCTGCAAATCTATTTGAATAGCAAACTGTATTTTTCTGATAGAATTCATCATCACCCCAGGTGGGGAGTACTTAATTAACTTTTTATCTCTAAGAATTTGGAGCTTCTTTTAATATACAGAATAGCGAGATGCATAAGAGAGTAACTGATTTTACTTAACGAGAAAAAAATTTAATATCGCTGAGCTCATACGTATAAAAAAACCTCACCGTATTGACGATGAGCTGTGCAAAAATATATCAGCTTGCTTTTTTAATATCTTGTATTTTCTCAGCTTTCCAGATTTCGTTTGCCCACTCAGGGTGGTCAACAAAAGGATTGCGATTATGCTGCCATCTTTCATATATCACATCGTTTCGACGGCGTTCAAAATCATCAACTGGGTCTAATTCATTCCACTCTAATAGAGTGGAAAATTTTCCATGCAATGCTTTGGGATAGGTATTAACTGTATCTGACAGCTCTAAATCAATTTCTCCGTTATCTCCTTCATAGCGGACAGCCATATAGAATATCATTCTCGCAACATCACCTTTAACACTGTTAGGTGGTTCCCAAGAGTCAGTATCATAATAACATTCACATCCACTATATTTTTTGCCGCCATTATCAAAATCAAGATGTCCCCTAACACTATTTACGGTAACATCCTCGGGGCGTAAATGATGAATATCTGTTCCTGGTCCTACACTGGTACCAAAGTCACCATGGGATTTTGCCCAGACATGCTCACGATTCCATTGACCGTTGCCTCCACCATTATTCGACTTTGCCACAGACTTACCAGAGTAAAGTAAAATGACATTGTTTGGATTTTTAGGATCTTCGTCTGTATCTTTGAGTGCATCCCAAACCTTTGCGTATGTCAATTTCGTTTGTGACTTAATAATAGTATGCAATGACGTCTTTAATTCAGACCCGGTCTTACCTTCAGCTTTTTGATAATAGGGTTCAAGCTGATCGTCGGCAGTAACGTTTACTGAGAAAGTAGCAATTGTTTTCGATTCCCACTTGTCTCTTGCAGTGACAGCAACAATATAGGAACCTTTTTTACTAGTTGGAATTGTTAGTATGGACCCTGAGACCGTACCAATTGTTGTGGAATAAGAAAGAGCATCGCTATCTGGATCTGAAAAATGATTGTTTAAGTTTAAACTTACATCTTCTCCAACTTTCACGGAGAGATTATCGATAGTCTTTATTATTACTGGAGGACGATTTTCTTTTGGAATAAAAGGAGAAGCGATCGCTTCTCCTTTTGCATTATAGAATTTTATACCAGAAACATCTATACCTTCTTTAAAAATCCATTTTTGAACATTTTCTGCTCCCCTGATTTCTTTTACATTACTGTTATCAATCAACACTTCCTTGACTTCGGCACCTGAGAAATCAAGGACAGTTTCCTTTTTTACTGGACTGATTATGATTTTCGTTTTCTTCAGACCTTCACCAGATAGGGTCGTATCTGTCTTCAGCCAGATTCCTTCTTTGATATTCGAAGTCGCATCAAGTTTGACCAATGAATTAGGTGTTTCAACAACCAATTTTTTTGTTGTGAATCCAACCAAGTCATATACTTTTTGTGGCTGTGGTGTTTGTGTTGGTTTTAATTCTGTTTGAATCAGGACTGGATCATGGTCACTCGCGCGGCCATCAGCTTCTGTAAAGGATGAATTAATATGGACGATATTCACCTTAGTTTCTGCTGCAATATTATTAGAAACAAGAATATGATCCAGAACTTGAGAATTGCCTTGGTACGTATAAGAATATCTTTCTTCAAAAGGAACCTTCTCCACCATGTTTGTTAATTCACTGCCTTTTAATGCAGTTAGTGTCTTAGAAAATTCAAAGTCATTGAAATCTCCTAGTAAAACAACATTTGCATTAGCATCTTTTGATTTAATATCCTTAACAAAGCTGTTAACAATACTTGCAATCTTAAGACGTTGAACTTCACTTTTTAATTCTGGCGGCTGATTTTTCCCAAATAGAGGCTGATCTCCACCCTTCGAATTAAAGTGATTGGCAACCACAATAACACTTTCACCGTTGAATTCAAATTGGGCTGCTAACGGCTTCCTGCTTGAAGCAAATGCTGCATTTGTCGGATCGATTCGGCCTGGATTTAATGTAAGCTTGCCATCGTTAAAGCCGACAGACTCTGTAGCTTTTCCCTTTGTTCCTTCAGTAAGCGAAACAGTACCTTTTTTATATAAGAAACCTACTCGGATATTCCCACCTGGTGCTCCACCATCTTGCTTATCTTCTGGAGCTATATCAGTAAATAGATACTCTGGTCCACCTTCTGCTTGAATCTTGGCAACCAGCTTTTTAAAGCTTTCAGTCGCATCTGTAGTACCACTATCAGCCTCACCATCATTATCCTGCATTTCTGTTAAACCGATAATATCTGGCGTCTTCAGGTTCCGTACAATGGCTTTAGCTAATTTCGTTAGTTTTTCATTGTCAGTTTTAGTTGAGAAATTCTCCACATTATAAGAGGCAACTGTCAGCTTCTTCGCATCCGGTTCAATAGAAGTAACTTCACGCTTCGTTCCCCCATCTTGTAGTTCAGGTAGCTTATCCTTACTTGTCAACACTTTAAAGTTACTATAACCGTAGCTTACAACACCCGTAATACTTCCATTAAAACTATCACCCGTTTTCGCTACATATTTATCGTTATCAAATTTCAGATGAATTCTTTCTGGGTGGGTATCTGTTTCTGTAAACTTGACTCCACCAGCAGAAGTAGAAGTTTCCATGTTCTTAGGAATAACAACAACTTCCCCATACTCCTGTGGTGCCACAACCTTCGGACTATCAAGCTGAACAAGCATTCCCTCTAAACTTTCGTAAAAATCAATCCCGTCAACTGCTGGATTAAAAACAGTCAATCCATCACTATCAATCTTCCCTGTTGGCGGGGTACGGTCTTTGCCAATTACAATTGGGTCAGGTAAAGCCTGTCCATTTTTTTCAACCGTAATAGCGGATGCACTAATTTCTGTTACAGGAAGATCCGTTGTTGCTTTTTCGGAATATCCCTCCATCACAAACTCTTTTACCGTTCCGCTTACTTTGACCACATCGCCAATCTTAACGCCATTAGCACTTTTGTAAACAAGAATTCCCTCTGAAGTGTCTATATCATTATCAGGCTTTTGATCCTGAATAAAGAAATTATTATTATCAATCGTGGATACGACAATACCCTCTATATCTGTTACATTTTGATTTAAATATGGAGAAGTATGTCCAGCTCCTTGAATATCATGAATTCGGACATCACCTTTTGAAATAGTGTAAGTAAAAGTCGAAATGTTACCATCCGTTAAGCCACTTTTTACCGCAAAAGTTTTTAATGTCGTAGCTTCATTGATTGTAATTGGTTTGGTATAGACAGTGCTGCTTTTCGTAGGCTCCTGTCCGTCTGTTGTATAATAGATTGTTGCATCAGCTGTTCCTGAGGTCAGTGTGACAGTTTCACCTGCTTTAATAAATCCTGTACCAGGTGTTGCAACTACAGTTTGTACTTTATTTGCATCTTGGATAATATCAAGTGTACTTCTTGGAATTAATTGATATACGCCTTTATATGATCCCAATACACCTGTAATTGAATCATATGTTGTACCGGCTGAAAGAAGCGTTGCATCTTGAGGGCGTAATGTAAGGGACTCTCCCTCCCCATCTTTTCCAATAAAGGTTCCGTTTGAAACAGACTCAACTGTTACATCTTTCACCGTTACAAGCTTAGCTTCCTTGCTCTCTTCAAATTGAGCAGCAGTCAATTTTTCTGCAACAGGAATACTTTCTTTTTTAAGAATAGTTACATCTGCTTTTTGAACATTTAACTCCAAGAGTGTATTATAATCAGCTAGCGTTCCTTTTGCGCTGATTTTATCTCCTGCCTCAACAGCTAGGTCTGAACCATAAATAACAATCCCTGCTGTTTCATCCTGGATATAGACTGTATTATTCGTGCCTGATGTAAAAACTGCCGTAACGACTCCAGAAGTAAGGGCTGAACTGCCAATGGTCATTTTTCTTACTTCGGCAATTGATTTAAGTGATATAATTTTATATTCAAACGATGCTATATCGCTATTATCCAAACCTGATGCTAAAGCAATTGCTTTAATTGTCATGTCTTTTGTAATAGTTATCGATTCTGTATATTGAGTGCTTGAACTCGTAGGAGTTGAACCATCAATTGTATAATAAATGGTTGCATTTTCAGTACCTGAGGAGAGCGATACTTTTGTTCCATCTATCACCCCGCCAGCAGCTACACTGGCTTTGACAGCTTCTGCTTTATTAGGAGAAGTTTCTTCTATGAAGTTCGCCGCAGATAAATCTTTTAGGCCTGGTACTGAGAAATAGGCTGTGAGAGTTCCGGTGAAAAGCACCTTCTTACCCAAATTACCCGGATTTGTCTTTAGTCCGTAAGTAGCCCGATAAGTACCGCTATTTTTCAATTCTACCGGTATTATTTTACTTGGGTCTGTTTCGTCAGGAGAATCGGCAATCGCTAGATTTGTATCTCCTGCAAATTTTGCCGGGTCTTTAGTATATTTGTTTGTTCCTGTTGTATAACCCACGATATATCCCTGCACAGTAGCAGTTCCCGAGTTATTAGCAATCGCCTCTGCAACAGTAATTGGCTCAGCAGCTTTCGTAACGATAGAATTCATTGGTGCAAAAAAGCTTAATATCAATGTGAAAATTAGAATAAGGTTCATCTTTATTTTCCAATTCTTTCTTTTCATTGAACACTCTCCATAATTAATATATTTAGCAAAGGAAAGCCTCCAGCAAAGCCGCTAGAAGGCCTTCCATAAAACTATTAGTCTATGAAATATGTGTTACCAAGAACAGTTACATTTTTAAGAACTACCTTATCAGCGTCAGTGCCCTTCAAGTGAAGATTTCCTGTGATTATAGCATTTTCGAGACTAGATACTCCTGTTATATCGACTACTATACTGCCTTTATGAGTTTTAGGGTCCTCTGCTGTACCATTGAACTCACTTGCTTTCACTTCTGTTTTAGCTTCATCGATGATACGTCCTTCAAGAGCTGGGGCAATTTTTTGGTCTTTCTGTACTTTGATATAATCTTGCAATACTTCCCAATCAACAAAGCCTAGCTCACTTACACGTCCTTCGCTGTATGCTTTTGCAAACATTGTGTAACCATCACCGCCTTTAGCAGTGAAAATATTCGTAGCAACCTGATAATTTTCATCATCTTTTAATTCTTCAAACATTCCATCTTTATAAACTTCCACACTTTGCACGCGAGACCCGGTGGCTTTTGTGTGGTCATATGTGAACCTTAGTCCGGAAACCTGCAGAAAACCGCCAAATGCAGCAGGAGCATCCTTCACGCTTAATTCAAGGGCAGATTTAATCTCTGAACCTTTTAAATCCATTACTCCCAATGAGTTACCAAAAGGAAGAATCTCAAAAATGTTTGCTAATGTAATGTTTCCAGCCTTAATTGTTGTACGAACTCCGCCTCCATTTTGAAGGGCAATAACTGTACCTGGTTTGTATTGTTGTGCTTTTGCAAGCATTCCGTCTGCAATAAAGTCACCCAGATTCGTTTCCCCTGTACGTGCTGCCGGATTTCCACCAATTAAGTCTACATCAGCAATGCCCACTACAAATTTCTGCATATCGTCGACCGCTGGCTTGTATTTAGTATTAAGGATATTTAAGGCTTCCTCATCATCTTTAATAACATAGGATTTATCTGCATTTTGTTTATTTAAATCTATTAACTTACCCTCATTAGCAATAACCTTTCCATCTTTATCGAACTCTACATCCAATTGCCCTAGATAATTGCTATATTCATTAGCCTGAACAATGACAGTAGGCTCTGCTCCTGCTTCTGTATTAACAACAGTTGGTTTTTCTAATTTATCATGGGAATGTCCGCCGACAATTACATCAATTCCTTTTACTTTTTCTGCTAGAGTCAAATCGTTATCTCCACCGCCATCATTAAAGCCAAGATGGGTAAGTGCAATGACTTTATTAACGCCTTGTTCTTCTAAGCTATTAACGGTTTGCTGGGATTTTGCAAGATATTCTTCAAACTCAACCCCCGCTCCCGGGCTTGAGATATCTTTTGTTTCAGCAGTTGTAAGACCGAAAATCCCAACCTTTTCCCCATCAATACTCTTCACGATACTGCTGTATATTTCACCGCTTTTTGCTGTTTGTGTGCTTTCTCCCTTAAAGTAAGATTTGAGATACGTATCATTTGAAAAGTTAACATTTGCACTTACAAATGGAAATTTTGCATTTTTAACAAAATCAGCCAACTTTTCTGTACCAAGATCAAATTCATGGTTCCCAAAAGTCATTGCATCATATCCAATTAAATTCATGAACTCAAGATCAGCTTGCCCAGTATATTGGTTGAAATATAGTGTTCCAGAAAAGACATCTCCTGCATCTAAAAGCAAAGAGTTTTTGTTTTCCTTTCTTACTTCTTTAATAGCTGTAATGCGCCTAGCGATATTATCCAAATGTGCATGTGTATCATTTGTATGCATGACTGTTAATTCAAAGTTCTCATTAGTAACAGTAATTGTTTTGGTTGCCGAAGTTTTAGTAGCTTTGTGAATTAATGTTACGTCTATTTGGTCTCCTGCTTTCAGGTCATTCGCTCCATCAACTTTTGTTAATACGAGTTGACCATCAGTGTTTGAAACTTCTTTTGCTCCTTTAACACTTACTTCAACAGTCTCAAGCTTTGTTACATCTTCACCATATTGGTTAACAACCTTATATCTAACGCTAACTTGCCCACCTACAATTGGAGCTTTCTCAGAAAGAATTTCGATACCTTTTACTTTTTCATCTTCTGTTTTAACCGAACCAGAAACTACTTTGCCTTGAACTAAACCAGATACGTTAACAACGTATTCACCTTTTGTAATTTTAGATGTAAGTTCGATTGTTGCTGTTTTCTTGTCTTCGCTGAAAGATACTTTTGAATAGTTAACTTTACGTCCGTCCTTTTTCAACTCAAATAATGCTTTTGTATCATCAACAGCATTGTTGAATTTAACTTCTAAGGTTTTAGAAGTGATCGCACTCACTTTCTCAACTTTAACAGTAGCTTCTTTAACTACAACTGTAATTACTAAGTCTTTTGCTTTGTTACCTTTAGCGTCAGTTGCTGTGTAAGTTACTTTGTATACTCCGGCAACATTAGTATCAATTTTAGTCGCTCCTTTTGGCCCTTTAATTTTGTATGTTACGTACACTTTATTAAGCTTGTCTTCTGCTGTTACTTTAGGAAGCTTGAAATTCCCTCCAATTTCTACTTCGAATTTAACTTCACCTTTGTAAGTGAATTTTGGTGCTTCTTTGTCAGTTGCTTGATCATATTTAGTTTGAACTTTTTTTGCATAGACTTTAATTGCTTTGCCTAAGTCTTTTTTAGTATCTACTTTAATTTTCGAAGCAGTTTTAATTCTATCCGCTGCTGTTTTTGTATCTCCTTTATTCAGCCAGTACTCTGCTTTTTCATAGTAATAGTAAGCTTTGATTTCTCCTTGCAAAGCAGTTTTAGTAGCTGCTGTGAATTGAGCGTAAAGAAGTTTTTCAATTTTCGCACCGTATACAGTGTCTTTAATATTTTTGTCTGTTTTTTTAACAGAAGCATCAAGAGCATTGTATTTATTCTTTACATCTGTTGGCTTTTGAGCAATCGCAGCAGCGTTTAGTTTAGTAAGATCACTTTTAAGCGTTTTTTTAGCTTTTTCAGCTGCTTTGTAGCCTTTTACATAGCCTTCAGCACGTGTGATATATTTTTCGTAACCTTTAAGTTCTTTGTAATAAGCATCTTTCTTAGCTTTGCTATTGCTTGAATTTTTTATTGAATTCTTCACATTCGTGTATTCTTTTTTAGCAGATTTAATTTGTTTTTCAACAGTTGTCACGTTTGCTAATTTTTTAGCGTCGAAGTAAGTGCTAAATGGTTTTTTCATTGCTGCTTTTGCATTTTTAACTTGAGTGGCAATGCTAGTAGACGCCTCTGATTGTATTGGTGCAACAGCAGTGAATGCTGATGCGGCAATTGCAGTTGCCGTTGCTAGTTTAATTGCTTTCTTCTTATTCATATAGAAAGTGTTCTCCCTTCAAATATCTAAAATAGTGCTCTAGGTACTAATAGAGTAAAAAATAACAACGACTTACGAAACAAACAATTCAGCACTAATTAACCCCTTCTCAACTCCTATTTTAAGTACAAATGTTAAAAACTAGTTCTATAAAACTATATAAACACAATATTTTTTACCAATTTATCCTTGTAAATCTACAATAATACAATTATTTTGAAATTTCTACCTCTTTTATAATAATTTTAAGTTAAAGTTTTTGTTATTACTTCCAATTATCTCTCTATTAATCAACTATAATTTGTGATGATTTATTATTTCATTAACTAATATTTAAAAGAGTTTTGTTTTTATATGTTATCAATTTGTAATAGGAATATAGATACATGAAAAAGGCACCTACTACCAGTAGGTGCCTCAGACTGTAGACAAACTCGATGAAAATCGAGTTTGTCTACAGTTTTTTTGAGGGGTTGTAAAAATTCGACGTTGATTTCCACTCCAGGCACTCGCTTTCCGCGGGCGGTCAGGGAGCCTCCTCGGCGCCTTTGCGCCTGTGGGGTCTCCCTTGGACACGCATTTCCCGCAGGAGTCTCGCACCTTCCGTTCCAATCAACTTTGTTTTAACAATTAGATATAACCACTTTTGCCTACAGTCCTTTTTGTTTTAATATAGAAGTATTAAAACTTGAGGTGATGACGATGCTTTCGAAACATAATTCTATTCAGCGAGATCAACTTGAAATGATTACTTTGGATCAACTGGTGCCAGCGAACCATTTGGTTCGTAAAATTGAGGGAGCCATTGACTTCACTTTCATTTATGACTTGGTGAAAGATATGTATTCAGAGATAGGGCGCCCAAGTATTGATCCAGTTATTTTAGTTAAATTGACATTCATTCAATATACCTTCGGTATTCGTTCGATGCGTAAAACGATTGAAGAAGTTGAAACGAATATGGCTTACCGTTGGTTTTTAGGTTACGGTTTCCATGATAAAGTACCTCACTTCTCAACGTTCGGGAAAAATTATGAGCGTCGCTTTAAAGATACAGACCTGTTTGAACGGATTTTTTATCGTATCTTAATGACAGCTTCAGAAAGAAAGTTAATAAGTGCAGAGCACGTATTCGTTGATTCAACACATGTGAAAGCCAGTGCGAATAAGCGGAAATTCGAAAAGAAAATCGTTCGTAAGGAAACACGAGCATATCAAGGACGCCTTCAAGAAGAAATAAATCAAGATCGTGAAAACAATGGAAAGAAGCCTTTTCCACCGGATAAATTTGATAAAGAAGAAACCAAAGAAATTAAAGAAAGTACAACTGATCCTGAGAGTGGCTACTATGTAAAAGATGAACGAACAAAACAGTTTGCCTATTCATTTCATGCGGCTGCGGACCGCAACGGTTTTGTGCTGGGGACGATTGTAACACCGGGAAATACGCATGATAGTCATATCTTAGAGCCTCTTGTTGAACAAGTGATTGAGAAAGTTGGAAAACCTGAAGTTGTTGCCGCAGATGCAGCTTACAAAACACCAGCCATTACAAGCTACCTTTTTGGGAAAGAAATCACACCAGCTTTACCCTATACACGTCCACGAACAAAAGAAGGGTTCTTTCGCAAGCATGACTATGTTTACGATGAACATTTTGATTGTTATCTCTGCCCATCGGGCGAGATTTTAAAGTACTCAACAACAAATAAAGAGGGCTATCGCGAGTACAAATCACCCAAACACACTTGTGCGACATGCTCATTTTTATCACAGTGTACAGTAAGCAAAGATCATCAAAAAGTGGTGACACGCCATATCTGGCAAAATTATATGGAAGAAGCAGATCATCTGCGTCATCACAAGGATGTAAAACCTATATATGCGAAACGTAAAGAAACAATAGAGCGTGTATTCGCAGATGCAAAAGAAAAGCATGGTATGCGTTGGACTACTTTAAGGGGACTTAAAAAATTGTCGATGCAGGCGATGCTTACTTTCGCTGCCATGAATTTAAAGAAGATAGCCAATTGGACATGGCAAGGTCCAAGAATGGCTTAATAAAGTGGGCTCGTAGAGGCCCAATCTCTTAATCTTGAGCAAAATTCAAAGGGAATTTCAAAAGGGGTCCGGAATTAAAACATTCCGAACCCCTTTTGTCTACAAACTGAGGCACCTACTACCAGTAGGTGCCTTTCCTTATTCATTTCAAATATTTCTTCAAGATCGGTTTCATTTGATCGACAGCTAAATGACTCCCGCCGCGTCCTTTTACATCTTCAATCATCCATGCCATAAGAAGTTCTGGATCTTCCGTGTCCATAGCGACGAACCAGCCGTTTTCTGTTCCGTTGGAGTTTTTGGAAGCCTTTATTTCAGCGGTTCCCGTTTTGGCTGCGATTTTGATGCCAAGATCATTTATGCCATGACCGCTTCCCTTAGGATGTTCCACTACTTGTGTCAACATCTTAGTGATCTGATTCGCTTGATCAGCTGATATGACTTTTTCTTTCCATATTTTCTTTTCAGTTTTATTGCCTGTTATTAACGAAGGCTTAAGGATGTTTCCTTCATTTAAGAATGCTGAGTACGTCATAGCCAAATGAAGCGTGCTCATTTGAACTTGCGCTTGACCATATCCAGCATCTGCCAGGCGCCCTTCACTGTCGACTTTACCAATGCTCGATGCTTTAATCGGGTAGTCGTAGTCCAATGCATCATCAAAGCCAAATGCTTTGAGTCCACTTGTGAATTTGTCCTTACCAAGGCCAAGTGCTTTTTGGGCAAAATAAATATTATCTGAATAAATTAACGCTTTTTCCATATCGATTGCTACACCGGGATCAGCGACTCTTGTGATGGAATGGTCTTTCCAAGTCGACTTGGCCCACGTTTTCCCTTGGATATTGATTGACTCATTCGGATCCACACCATTTTTCAAAGCTATCGCCGCAGTTATTGCCTTAATAGTTGAACCAGGTGCAAAGGTTGAACTGAATCGATTCAGAAGCGGCTTATCCGGATCTTCTTCAAGCGCTTTTTGTTCGGCCTTTGTTATTCCGAATATATATTTGTTAGGATCAAATGACGGGCTTGAGACAAGTGCCAGCGTTTCGCCGGTCTTTGGGTCAAGTGCTGTAGCTGACCCTGCTTCTTTTTCGTATTGCTTAAAGATATCCTTTTGAAGCTCAGCGTCAATGGTTAATGTAATTGTTTCTCCTTCTTCAGCTGGCTTTTCAGCTATGACTTTTTCTTCGCCATTTTCTGTCCTAATATAGATTTTACCGCCTGGCTTTCCTTTCAGACGTTCTTCTAAAATTTCCTCGAGACCACGCTTGCCGATAACGTCACTTGCGGTATAGCCCTTGCCTTTCAATCTTTCCAGGTCTTCCGCTGACGCCTCACCGACATATCCGATTAGGTGGGCAGTAGCATCTTTATAGGGATATATACGATCCTCTGTATTATTGACCGAGACCCCAGCAATGCTTAACAGTTTTTCCAAGGTTGCGGTGTTATCGGATGACATTTTCTTGATAGGCACAAAATAGCTAGGCTGCACCCATGATTGGTTCAATTTCTGATTCACTTCATCCGTAGACATGTTGAGAATTCCAGCAACCTTCTTAACAGTCTCAGTTTCATTGGCCATTTTCTCTGGTACGATTCCTATTTCTGCAACGTTACCATTCATCGCAAGGCCACGTTCATTTCGATCAACAATTTCCCCGCGTATTGCCGGGTACGATTCAACTGAAATTTTTTCATTAGCTTCTAATTCAGGGAAGATATAGCTTTCATCCCACTTGACGTACCAATTTTCTTCCTCATCTCCCTCTTCTTTGACAAGGGTTGCCTTATGATCAGAGTTAATCGCTCCCGCCATTGTTTCCATATCAACTGTATAGGCAAGATTTACTTTTTCTGCATCTTTATGATTTTTTTCTTCTTTTGGCTTTTTATAGTCCACTTTTAATTGGTCGACCTCAATGCCCTTATAGATTTTTTCATAGCGCTTCGCAAATTCATCTGCACTGACTTTTTCCTTTGTATCAGATGACAGATACTCATACATCTTCGTATAATCCTGTTTATTCCAAAGCTTCGTGTAAGCCGAAAAGCGCTCTTCTGGACTAGGCTCATCCGAGCAGCCTGCCAAAAACAATACGCTCATCAACAAAAAGCTGGAAACTAATGCTAGTTTCTTCATGATTTCCTCCTATTGAATAGTTAGAATGGTATACATATAGTTTATCAAAATATTAGAGAAATGGGGGAATTTGTATGACTAATTTCTTCATTTTACTAATTTCCCGTGTTTATGCTAAAGCAAAAGTCCTGTATCTAAGTACAGGACTCCTACAAATTAAAGCATTTTCTTTTTTCGACTCCTTTTCTCTTGCAGCCATTTTTTCAGGAAGAAAAAGCCCAATAAACTGGAAATAACAAGACCAGTTGTCGTTACAAAGACGGCCACCCATTCATATATGGTGTAATTCATATACTCTTTCCATGTTAATTTCCCTTTCCAATCTTCAATATATAGATTCATCCCGAAAATTCCGGAGATAACGGTGTAAATCGTGAGGATTTGCAAGAGATAATTACTGCTTTTCCCAGCTAGTTTATCCTGATTCTGATAGAGGTAGGAAAGTGTTTCTTTTACTTCTTTATAAAGCGGGGCAATCCTAAAGGTTTCATCCGTCATTTTAAATAGCTCTTTCCCAGTGGCCGTACTGTTGACTTCGGTAAATAAGTATTTTGCGGAAAACTCAGTGATCATGAAGATTAGCTGTTCTGTACTTGTTTGGTCTTTTTCCACATCAATTCGGGAGTGTTCATGAGCCAATTTCAGAAGGACTATTTTATAATAGAAGTAAAGCAACACCGCATAAAAGTGCTGACCGTACATTTCGCTCACAAGTTGCTGTTCCATCTTGCCTGTCGCTTTCGTGACACAGGCAAAATGATACACGCTTGTTACATAATAGGTTTCCTTCGCCCACCTGTCATACACCCTTTCCTGATAATACCGTTCGATGTAATCTGGATTTGTTGCACCGATATAGGGTTCACCATCACTATCATACCCATTCAGATCACTGGCACGGTACAAATCATTTTTAGAAATATTACGATACTCTGGGAGTGCAATATAGCTAATTACATACATTCTTTCATCGATAAAAAAAGGTAAGCTTCCGAAATAAGACGGATCGGCTTGTTCTTCGTCCATATACTCTTCCAGCGGTGGAAGTAACTCTTTAAAGATAAAATCCTTCACCTGTTTATATTCATTTTTACTACAGCCGATTTTCGTTTTCTCTTCGTCATCGGCAATTGGTTCGAGGATTCGGAACGTGTCGCCAAAATAGAGCACATCATTGTATGAAAGCCCCTCTGGCAACGTAACACGGAGATTCATCATGCCAATATGAAATGGGCATATAAAGATATCAATTGAGTTAATAATAAAAGGGGTATTTAAATACGGTGATTCGAAGGTGCACCCAACATCCAGTTTTTTTGTAAAACGTCGCAATCCTTCCTTCTGCTTTGAACTGCTTGGAAACAAAATAGGCTCAATGTACGGCATAAAGTATTTTTCTAATTTACGGTGTAAAACTTTGTGGTCTCCGTAAAATCCACCTTGCTGATTCATATCTTTCAAGTTCAAAAATACGAAATTGTCCTCTAGCAAATTTTTCACAAAAGTTTCAATCTTATTTCCCTCAAGTGTGAATGGAAAGATGAACTGCTGAAAGGAACGCTTCGTAAGATCATTTTTATTATTTATCACATCCATCATCTATTCCTCCGCTTAAACCGGGATGGCCCAGGTTTAAATCATCTTGTTTCTTATATCTACCCAGGCATACAAAAACAAAACGAAACATATTGTAAAAATAAAGTGGACAAAGTATCCGCCAACAAAAAAAAAGATCCCCCAAGCCTGAGCCTGGGGGCCATCGAAGAGAGTCTTTCAACTCTCCTCACTTTAGGGTACTAGAAACTGATGTTTCTAATGAAAATCCGATATTCGGAACATTTTAGCATTTATTTTCAGTAGAATAAAACACGAAAATACACCTTATTTAAGCATTACAGCGTATTGGATGGTAATAAATTCTATTATACTGAGATTTTCAGACAAAAATATAACTATAGGAATATTTAAGTTTTCCCGACCCTATCTTTTATATACGGTCCTACTTATCCGTTAAATTCACGTTTTAGATGAAATGAAAAAGGGTAAAAACCCAGAAAAGGAGCGGCATCATGAAATCCAATAACAACAAACATCAATTCAAATTATTTGAAAAAAATACCTCAAAGCCAAGTGATAGAAAACGAATGAGTGACTTCATGAAAAAAGTGAAAATGAAAGCTCAAAAATCTCAATTAAACAGTAAAAACTCATGACACACAAATGCCATGAGTTTTTACTGTTTAAAATGCAATTTCATTTCCTAGATGGTTGTGCCTTACGCACTTTTTGATACCGATTACGTCCAAAAAATGTTGAATTTTCTTCATAGATGTTGCCTGATATTCATCTACTATAGAAAATTCTTTAATATAAGCGATTTTTTCCTGTATATCTGTATCTATATTATCTTGGTTGTATCCTTTTTCGTTTGATTTTTTGCATGTGTATACCACAGCTTCACCGATCTTTTTGGTTGCCTTATCAAAATAAAAAGAAAACACAATGGCACATTCTTCATCGTAAAAAGAGGGTTGAACTTTCATATTAATATCAATCATTAACCTTACACCTCTCTCCGTTTTGTTATTTATACTATAACAAAATTAATAAAAGGAAATAGGCGTTCCAAACTACGCTTACGTTTCTTCTACCCGTACCAATTGGACCTTTTATTCCCAATTCGTAGATAATTATAACTAAAGGAATATGCGCAAAAGAATAATCTCCAAAAGAACAAAAAAAAACATCTTCGAATGAAGATGCTAGAAAGAGCAAAATTAAAGTTCGATTCTTATTTATATAAGCCTGGAAGTTCTGCGTATAGGCCTGGTAATTCGTTTGGAACAATTACAAAAGCAGCGATGATAAGAAAAGATACGACTAATGCTTTAGTACTTTTTTTCATAGGTCAATCCTCCTTTTTTACAAAAAAATATTGGTTAAAATAGAAATTAATTCTATAGTTATATTTAACCACACTTCTTAAAATCATATATATCGACTAAAGAATCTATTTAAACCGTTAAGGACAGGTACATACAGCTTTTACCGATTTTTCATAACAAAATATAACTCTAGGCATATTTTAAGGAGAATCAAAATGGATTTTTTTGCAGTTGGACAAAAAATAAAAGAACTACGCAAACAAATCGGACTTTCACAGGAAGAGTTAGCATCCGGTATTTGTACACAAGCACAGATTAGCAAGATTGAAAAAGGTGATGTCTATCCCTACGCGTCCACTCTCTATCTAATTTCTCAACGCTTAGGAGTGGATGTGAATTATTTTTTTGATATTGGCATGACCCCTAGACTGGATTACGTAGAAGAAGTGATCCATCAACTAAAAATAGCCAGAAGAACCCGAAATTATGAGGAAATGCAACAAATTGTGAAGACTGAGGAAAACAGTCCACTATTTCTTCAGAACAAAAAGAATCATCAGCTGATTCTTTGGCACAAAGGCATCTATGAATACGAAAAAAATAAAGATCTAGATAAAGCTATTGAATTTATTAAACAAGCCATTGCTATTACTCATACTACGGATAAAATTTATTCGGAACGGGAGCTCGAAATTTTAAGTAGTCTCGGTGTGATGTACGTTGCCGAAGAACAATACGAAAATGCGTTTGCATTGCTTCAGAAGGCACTTGATCATTTGAAAGCCCTTCCTATCCTAACAGATAAGACGCTAAAGACACGTTTATCCTATAATTTTGGTAGAGTGTTAACACGATTAGTCCGATATGAAGAGTCTATTACATGCTGCCGCGATGCGATAAAATGGTGCTTGGAACATGATCAATTATATGCTTTAGCCGATTTACACTACCATTTAGGCTACAACCTTGAACTGGTAGGTAACTATAAAGAAGCAAAAGAATATCTAGAAAAGTCTGCTTTTCTCTTCACGTTACAAAAGAATCATACATTTGCTACGTTTATCAACAAAAGACTGGATAGTTGGAAGAATGAAATGAAAATAAACTAAAACTATATTAAAAGGCCATTCCCCACACGGGAATGGCTCTTCACATTTACGAATTCACAAAGCAAATACACAAGCTCTCATGTCCATATTCCAAAACCTGTATTCCTCCATTTCAAATTCCAAGCCAAAATGAAGTATAATAAAGAGATGCTTCAAAAAACCACTCGGGAAATGGGGTCTGACCCCTATCCGATTGCTCGAAAACCCTATACTTTCAAAGGTTTTCTGGTCTTTTTTACAGATGGGAAATAGGGTCTGACCCCCTCATTACGTATTCTTCGTAATTTTGTGGGGTTTGAAAGTAATGAAGGATTTGTGTGGGGTTGACGTGCATGTTTGGTTTCCCTATTTGGAAGGCTCTATAGCTGCTCCACTTATATTCAGCGGGGTTTTTGACGATATTGGCTTTTACAGGGTTTAAATGAATATAACGGCTTGTAGCAGTGAATTGTTCGATTGATTCGATTAAGACGGAATGATAACGGCCTTGGAAAAGGTGTCCATCGTGGTCATGACGCCTATTGAAGGAGATAGCATAGCGGGAGTTCAGCTTATGCATAATATCGCTGATGGGGTGCTGCATCGTTTCGAGGAGAAGATGAACATGATTGGTCATGAGGCAATAGCTATGAAGCTCGAAGAAATATTTTTCTTTCGTTTCCTCTAAATGATGCAGATAACGAAGTCGGTCCTTGTCGTCTAAAAAAATGTTACTGTGGCGATTGCCACGGCTTGTAATATGGTACATCGCACCAGGGTACCATATCCTCGGTTTTCGAGGCATAAAACATCATCCTTTCCTATTCCGGGAAATAGGGTCTGACCCCTATCCGGTGTTGTTAAAGTACTGATAGATCAATGATAATACAAAAATATAATTTCAGGAAATGGGGTCTGACCCCTAAAGGAGGAGAGTATGGAGCGGGAGTTGTTGTTTGTTGGGGAGCGACTGGCAGGATTTTTGGATGCCGGGAATTCGGATGATTCGGATGTGGTAAATCAAGGGCTTCAATTGTACCGTCAGGGGCTTGTTGATCTTAAAGAGGAAGCGGTGGATACAATTACTGCTGAGGTGCAGGATGTCACTCGCTATAAGGCAAGGTTGAATCTTCTCTTCCCTCAGGATGGAAGCTGTACATGTGATTCCAGGTTTATTTGCCGGCACCAAATGGCGGTTTTCTTTTCTGCGTATTCGGAATACGCTAGTGTTTCCGATTGGTTAAGCGAATGGAACGCACCAAAGAATACCACACCCGCCCAAGCTTTACAGCAAGTAAAGCGGGCAAGTGAATTACTTAAACAAGTAGAGGAGAAATCCATTATCTTAGATAAAAGCTATCCATCATGGAAGCAATTCGTGAACGTTACCTTCACGGAACAAGTAGAGCCTCATTTAGGCGCACCAACTTATGTGATTGAAAACCATATACAGACCTACTTTAAACGTCTCAGCTCCAAGGCCCCCATGGAACGGGAATGGAAGCTACTTTATCATTTTGTTACACAATTTTGCACAATGCAGCTGACACTGAGAATGATTCAGTTACATAAAAGTCAGACGCAAACGATCCGTGTCTTTTATGCACTGGCCGTCGATCTTGCAGAAGAGCTGCATGAAACGGTACAGCCGCTTAGTCGACAGGCACGCCCCTTCGCCTTTGATCCTTTCGTTTTCAGCATCAAAGAAGATGTAGCGAAGCTACTGAATGGCGGGGAAGGCCTAGAATATGAAAAGATTGATCTCTATCGGGAGATTTGGAGCTTTTTGTTCACCACGTCCTCATGGCGTAAAGAGGAACTCGAACGGGTCAAGAGAGAACTTCCAGAACAGTATTTAGGTACGACTGAGCGTACCTCCTATTCTCTAGCAGCGATTCACCTATCCCTGCTAGAGAATCAGGATCATCAGGCGATCGAACTTCTCCATGAATTGAAGAAGGAAGCCTGTCCGTATATCTTTTATTGGCTGACTCTCCTGTCTGAATCAGACAACCGTTCACGGGCCATTCCTTTCATTGAGTTCATCATCGCTCATGTACAGGAGTTTTTGGAGGATCTGTCTGATTATTATCAGCGGGTGGATTTCGTTCGGACCTTTACGACTTTGATTAGCAGCTGCTGCTATAAGTTAAAGCGGACCGATTTGCTTGAAAAATTTTACCGAGCTACCCTTCCACACAGCTATTGGAACTACGCAAATTTCCTTTTTGAACAAGGACAATACAAAAAATGGGTGGAGATGCATATTTACTCAGATATCAGCATTGATTTAATCAGCAGTGAATCCATTAAAGAAGTGGTCTCTAAGGAACCTGAACTAATCCTGCCCCTCTATTACCATGCGGTTCAGGAAAAAGTGTCCTTGAAAAACCGTCCTGCCTATAAGCAAGCTGTTCGCTATTTAAAAAAGATGCGCACTATCTATAAAAAGAGTAAAAAAGAAGACGTATTCGAACGCTATATTCTATATGTAGCCGATTCAACGAAACGGCTACGCGCTTTCCAAGAAGAACTAAAAAGGGGTAAGCTAATCGATGTTTAATCCAGGAAAATTAAAAATCAAAATAGCGGCTCTCGAAAACGGAACCTACGTCCTTGGTGTCGTCAATGAAGAGAATAGCTTTCTCAACACGAATTATATTCGCAGACTGTTATTTAATTGGGATGACGCCAGCTTTTACGGTACTAAAATGACGACCGATACGATAGAAGGAAATCCAGTTTTCATTCTTGACGCTTGGGGTCTGCTCAATTTTTTTGCGAAGGAAAGCTTTAACTCCTTCATTGAATGGGAATGGTCCGAGATTTCCTCCCTTTGCCTGTCTGCAGCACCTGTTCTTCATGAATCCATTGAAGCAGGGATTCCCGTACCGGATTTCACTAATTTACAGTTGGATTCAATCGGCTGGAAGCTGCCGGAAGAAGTAGAGGAGGAATTTGTTCCTTCCTTTTGGGAAGAAGAAATCTCCTTGGACCTTCCTACACATGAAATGGAAACCAATCGAACTTTTATCGAGAAGTGGTATAATGGTGCCGCGAATATGTATTTAAAAAACTACTCACCGATGCAGCATAAATGGAGCGAAGCTGTCGGAGCATTAAAGGATTCACGACTTTCTCCTGAAGAATTGCAGGCCTTTTTCGACAAAGACAGCTGGCAGGAGTGGCTCGGCGCCCAGCATGATCCTAAACCATTCACTATAGGCCTTCGGTTAACTGAGCCCCCGGATGGTGATGGACCTTGGATACTCGATGTCACCCTTCGTTCCAAAAGAGATGAGAATATCATCGAAACATATACAGGAAAAAAACTTCCACGTGGCTGGAATAAGTACGCAAGCGATGTGGTGCGTGCTACTAAACGCTGGCAACTCGTCGTGCCCTGGCTTGGAGAGAATGGGCGTCTAAAAAGAGAGCTTTCGGAAACCGACGCATGGGAGTTTTTGACCGATGCTAGCGAAAAATTACTGTTTCTTGGTGTTGAAATTCTTCTTCCATCCTGGTGGCTAGCCCTGAAAGAGTCCACTCTCAAGGTGAAAGCGAAAGTAAAAAGCCAATCGAATCGGGGCCCCTCTTACGTCGGCCTTAAAGCTTTAATGGACTTTGATTGGCGGTTCTCCCTGAATGGTAAAGAGCTCACTGAGGCGGAGTTCGAGGAGCTCGTCAATGAAAAACGCAGACTCGTTTATATTCGCGGCCAATGGGTTAAACTCGACCCAGCTTTCATTAAGCAAATTCAGGAACTGATGGAAACAGCCAATGAAAAAGGAATTCAATTGTCGGATTTGCTGCAGCAAGAATTATTGAACAGCACAGAAGAGGATGCCGATGATGATTCAGAAAACGACGAAATGCTCCGAATTCAATTTGAATTGAATCAGGAGCTTCGTAAAATGGTGGGAAGACTGCAGGAAACAAAACATATTTCCATCCTGCCCATTCCTAAGACACTTCAAGGCGATTTGCGTCCCTATCAAAAACTCGGCATGAGCTGGCTGCTTTTTTTAAGAGAGCATGGTTTTGGAGCTTGTCTTGCAGACGATATGGGGCTCGGGAAAACCGTTCAGATGATTGCCTACCTACTTCATGTGAAGGACACTGAAGGAGCCCTTAAGGAGCTCCCTATTGCCTCGAAGGACGAACAAAAGAGTGAACCGATCATTGTCGACGAAGAAAGTAACACGGAGAGCAGCGATGAGGTAGAAATAATAACCTCCATTCCAGAACTTGTTTCAGTTCAATCAGCCCTTATCGTCTGTCCGACATCCGTTCTTGGCAACTGGCAAAAAGAATTAGAAAAATTCGCGCCCACACTTAAGGTTCATCTTCATTACGGATCTAATCGAGCTAAAGGTGAAGCCTTTGCTAAAAAAGCAGCGGGCCATGATATCGTTTTAACTTCATATGGCCTGACCCACCAAGATGTGGCTGAACTGTCTTCCATCCATTGGAGCAGTGTCATCCTTGATGAAGCACAGAATATCAAGAATGCCCAAACGAAGCAATCCAAGGCGGTTCGCAAGCTTAATGGCAGTCATCATATCGCCTTAACGGGTACGCCAATGGAAAACCGTTTAAGCGAATTATGGGCAATCTTTGACTTTATTAACAAAGGCTATCTTGGAACGCTTGGTCAATTCCAGGAAAAATATGTGGCGACCATCGAACGTGAAGAACAGAAGGGTAAAATCAAGGAATTACAGCGCTTGATTCAACCATTCTTGCTCCGCCGGACAAAACGTGATAAAGAAGTCGCTCTGAATCTTCCGGATAAGCAAGAGCAAAAGGAATTCGTTCCGCTTACCACCGAGCAAGCATCACTGTATGAACAGCTAATCAAGGATACCTTTACTGATATCGAACAGCTGTCGGCCTTTGAACGAAAAGGCATCATACTGCAAATGCTTAATAAACTAAAGCAACTTTGCAATCACCCTGCTCTTTATTTAAAAGAGACGGAAAAAGAAAACATCCTGAAGGCACCTAACCGCTCTGGCAAACTTGAGAAACTGACTGAGCTTGTCGACGCTGTCCGCGAACAAGATGAAAGCTGCCTCATTTTCACTCAATATATTGGGATGGGCAACATGATGAAGGAATTGTTAGAAAAACGGTATGGCTTTGAAGTTCCCTTCCTGAATGGGAGTGCGAACAAAAAGCAACGTGATGATATGATTACTCGATTCCAAGATGGAGATTTTCCAATCTTCATTCTATCGTTAAAAGCAGGTGGCACAGGACTTAATTTAACAGAAGCAAACCACGTCATTCACTATGATCGCTGGTGGAATCCTGCTGTTGAAAATCAAGCTACAGACCGTGCCTATCGAATTGGACAACAGCGGTTCGTTCATGTTCATAAGTTAATATGCACAGGGACACTGGAAGAAAAAATCGACCAGATGCTTGATAAAAAGCAAGCACTAAACGACGAAATTATCAGTAGTGACAACTGGATCACTGAACTTTCCACAGAGGAAATAAAGGACTTAGTTGCACTTCAATAATGTACTCACACTCAAAAAAAACTCTCACGATACGAAGATGAATGAGGGCAGGGTGTTAGCTTATTAAGACATAAAAAAAGGGAGAATACATATTCGAGATGTATTCTCCTTTTTTATTCAAAAAGCGCCGATTAATACTGCAATTTTTAACTCTTAAAAACCTTTCATAGCTAGCAAACTAGTCTATAACTTTCTCCGATCCAGTTTATTTAAAGGAATCCTTGCTTTGACCCTGTTCATTCATCAAAGAACCTTTCTTCTAATAGCGTAAGGAATGATTGCAACACGGGAGATACCCATCTGGATCTATGATAGATGACATGACTCTTTATAAATCCTGGTACTTCGATTGGCTTGGACGCTAATTGGTTTTTTTAGAATTCTCTTTCACAACACGAAGGCACTAGTGGAGAAGAATATCATTTAAAAAGAAAGGGTTTGAGTTATCACCAGAAATGGAAAGGGAGATAATGAAAACAGATCAAAACTATCCTGTAAGGCTAATACATGAATTTGCACAGTTTTAACTGCAAATAAGAAAGGGAAAATTGCATTTCCTCCTTAAATATAGATTATCCAACTGGGTAATCTACTTCTTTTCCAGATTAGTTAAGTTCGAATTCAGATGCCATTTATCTGTCTCAAAACATCGATTTCACCATATAGAGAGCCGTAATCCAGATGATGATTGCAGAGGTTTTATTTAATATTCCAAGGAATTTGCCAGATGTATCAACCTTTTTTAGCAATCGTCCCGCAAGACATAATCCATGGAACCAGCACCATGATACCACGATGCATGTTGCCGTGAAAATCATTTTATCCGTTCCTGAATAAACAAGTGAACTCGAACCGATTACACCTATCGTATCTAAGATTGCATGTGGATTCAGTAGTGATACGGATAAAGCAAATACAATTTGCTTTTTGGTGGACATCTGCATAGTTTGAGCATCTGACCGTGAGTTCGCTTTGGCAAACCAAATCTGAAAACCCATATACAATAAAAATATAACTCCGATTATGATTAATGTAAGACGCAACCAATCATATTGCATGACAATCAACGAAACACCTAAAATAGCTAACAGAATGAGTACTGTATCACAAATGGCAGCTGTGATCGTTGCAGGCAATGCCTTTTTTAAGGTAGATTGGGTTGCTCCTTGATTAAAAATAAATATATTTTGCACTCCTAATGGCAGTATCAGCCCTAATGCCAATAACAATCCATGAAAAAATGGTTCCATACGAATACCTCCCTCCATTCATATTCAGTATAATGAAAAAAACAAAGGGATTGACCATCCATTTGGTTGGTTTTCAATCCAACCAATTTATAATGAATATAGAACATGAAAGGAGTGGTTTTCGTATGTTTATCGAATGGAGACCAAACCGGCCGTCCAACCAATCTCTTCACCAACAAATAGTAGATTGGATGAAACAACAAATTACACGAGGGGAATGGCCAGTTGCTACCAAGCTTCCATCACAACGCTCATTGGCCGATTCTTTTGGCGTAAACCGAAGTACCATCATTACAGCTATAGATGAGTTGATTGCAGACGGACTATTAGAAACTAAGGTTGGGTCTGGCACATTTGTTTCGAATAACACATGGAACGTGCTCGTCTCCAGCAAACAGCCCGACTGGAAAAACTATGTCCGGAATGGCCTTCATGAACCTAATTTAAAAACGATTCAGGACATTAATCAGTATGAAACAGACACTGCCATCATCAGATTAGGCACGGGGGAACTTTCTCCATCTCTATTGCCTACAAAAAAAATCGAAAAGACGTTGCAATCCACTTCTTTTGATGCCCACTCATTAGGTTATTCTGAACCCAAGGGTGATAAAAGGCTTCGCCAATGTATAAGTGTTTATTTAGAAACAAAAGGGGTCAACGCAAGCCCCAGCTCCCTCATGATCGTTTCTGGTGGGCTTCAAGCCCTACAATTGATTTCAGTTGGTTTACTTCAAAAGGGATCAATGGTGTTACATGAATCCCCTTCCTATTTAAATTCTGTTCATCCTTTTCAATCTGCGGGCATGCACTTAGTAGGCTTATCAAAACAAGGCCGAGAAAGTATTCCCACACAAATAAAGCGCATCAATGGAAGGAAGAAAGCGTCACTGTTTTATACTGTTCCAACGTTTAACAATCCAACCAATACTACATGGACAAAAGAGGAAAGACTAAACCTCTTATCCATATGTAAAAAAGAGCAGATTCCGATTATTGAAGATGACGTATATAGTGACTTGTGGTTTGAAAAGGAACCGCCGCTACCTATAAAATCCCTTGATACAGATGGCCTTGTATTGCACATTGGCAGTATGTCCAAAACATTAAGCCCCGGATTGCGCATCGGATGGATTGCTGGTCCAATAACTGTGATTGAACGTTTAGCAGATATTAAAATGCAAATGGATTACGGGTCCAGTGCTCTTTCCCAACACCTTGTGGCAGAATGGTTAGCAAGTGATCAATATTCAAAGCATTTAGAGTGGCTAAGGCATGAGTTGATAGTACGTAGAGATTTTACATTAACTCTTCTCAATCAATATTTTAAGGAACTGGCTGAATGGCAAATACCTCAAGGCGGATTTTATATATGGTTAAAATTATGTAAACCAATTGTGAATCCAAACCTTTTCAAGCAAGCGATAAAGGAGAACATACTCCTTAATCCGGGGTACATATATGAACCAAATAACAATACACATCTACGGCTTTCATATTCTTACGCCTCGGAGGAACAATTAGCTTATGGTATTCAAACCCTCTCAAAGATCATTCGGCGGTTGATTTAAATTCTTGAAGGATTCAGAAAGCCGACTCATCATGTTGAGACATAAATGGGAGCTGCCTGCAGCCCCATTCTTATTGACTGAACAATCAACAGGCAGTGGTAAGGAATCTTATCGAATTACTTTTCAAAAGTCACTAACCTTTCACTGCTTACTAAGAACGCTAAAGAAGAGGATATCATGGAGTAGTGGCTTTCCTTTTTGCGGCCCACTCTTTCGGCCTGACTATGAAAAAAGAATGGTAATTTCCATGATTGATCATTATATGCTCTAGAATTGTAGTAAGCGCCTCTCCCTTATTCAGCTGATAATCCTCTGAAATTTCCTCAATGGTGATTTTTTCTTGATGAGGGTCATATTTGATTGATGTTTTAGCAATACCCTTTTCAAATAGCGAAAGGGTAACCTCCTGACAAAGCGGATAATCTTGATAGGCTAAATCTGTGCGGGGTACTTTTTCAAATGGAGAATTAACATGTTGAAGTGCATCAAAGAAACTCGGTTTTGTAATTGATAACTGGTCACTTGCTCTTTTTTCAAATTTAATGGTAATTCCGCGACTATATACCTTTTTGTTCAAACCCCTTTTATAATTCATAGATACCCTCCTATTTAGATTGGTTCTTTATACCTAATTCCTTTATCTTCTATTATATTCCTGCCAGAACCCGAAAATAATTTTTTTATCTCATAGATTTCGATATTAGCATGGTGAAAATACCATAAAGCTACTGAAAGCTTGTCGAAGAAATATGTGAAGATTTATTATGAATTACGAACAAAAATACATGTTCTACATATTTGCAAAACATATATTTCTAAAATGGCAGTTGGAAGAAAAGCTGCTCAAACTTCACCTTTTGAAAATTCCACAGAAATTTTTATCATAGGTCTGAAATACGAAAAAACAGCCCCCTTGGATAAGAGGGCTGCCTTACGTTTATTTTTTGGCTTTTTGAATGTTAAATACTTTCTTCGATTCATTTCCGGCAAGATCGGTTACCTTAAATTCAAACTTATTGTTGCCTGGTTTAAGCGGTAGTTCCAAATCCTCTATCTTCTTCTTATAGGAACGCATTTTGTATGGTTCCTTGAATTCGTTATAGAATACTTCGCTTCCGTTCAAATAAAGGCGGATCTCATCGAAATTATCCTCTACTGTCACGTCCACTTTTGGATTTGACCCTTTGACTCCCACAGTTGCTGGCACACCTTTAACCTTTAAACCTGGTTTTGTTGTATCAACCATAATCGTCCGCTTAAAGGAAACCGTGTTATCCCATTTGTCTGTTGCTTTAACAGTAAAGCTTTGGACGCCATCCCCAAATTTCTTTTCAATAGAGAATTCATACTTATTCTTCGTTTTGTTATACGTTACAGGGACCTTTTTATTGTCGATTGTAAATTCCTTTATTTCCGACGCTTCTTCAATTTCACCTGTTATTTTGATTTTATTTTTATTGTTCACGCTTAAGGCTTCAGGACTTTTGATCTTAACAGCTGGTGCATTATTATCGATTGGAGCTGAATCAGTGGCCAATTCGGTTTCAGCTGCTTTTTCATTACCAGCGAAGTCTATTGCCACGACCTGTACCTTTTCCCCTCTTACATCAGGTAGAGTGAATTTTTTCGTATTCGCTGCAAGGGGCTCTTTAAGGATAGATTCACCATCGATTTGTACATCGTAATAGGCAAGTCCTGAACCATTTAAATTATCCTTACCTTGGATGGTTAACACCTTACCTATTTTCGAAATCTTAACTGTCGGCTCTAAGGTATCTACTTTGATAGGCATTTTATACGTCTGCCATTTTGCACCCTCGTAATCTATCATCGCTTTGATTTCAAAATAATAGACTCCATCTTTAGCGAGTGCATTATTAATTTTACCATCCCATTTACGGGCAGGATCAAGAGAGTAATAGGACCCTTTTCCGCCATCATAATAGTCCTTACGCACATTATTCTCTGTTCGAAGTTTCCGAACTGATTTGTTTGCACCATTCAATATATTGAATTCTACCTTTTTCGCATTCCTTAAGAATGATAGGATTGGCACGAAGTCATCCTGTGCTCCATCACCATTCGGGGAAATCGCAATATATTTACTATTAAATGTTTTTCCTGCAGGGTCGTACCCAAGATATGTGAAATCTTTATCTGCTGTCGAAACTCCTCCTGCCATGCCATAGAACGACTCTTTATCATACTTAGTTCCATCTAGGATCGGGGCCTTGTCCCATTCTCCTTTAAAACCTACATACGGAACATGGAGTTCTGGTTTAGTGTCAGTTGGATCCTTCAGTGTCACGAACCCTTCAACAAAATATCCATTTGGGAAGACCTTGTCAATGTCTACAAGAGTCTGAAGATCATCGCCAAGTACTTTTGCATTGGATATGTCCACTTTCACTTCAAATGTAACCGATTTTTTTGCAGGTACGGTAATCTTGTTTGTATTTTTATTATTGATTTTAATCGAAGCGTTCTGAATTTCCTGTGCCTCTAATTGGTTAGCGGAATAACCCAGTTGACCCTGGATAGCATAGTCTGTTTGGATATTTCCTTTTACATCATATTTGACTGCTTTGTTACTGAAGTTTTCAACCTTCAAAGTAAAGGCGAACTTATTGCCGATTTCCTTCATAGCAACCTTCGCTTCTTTCGTAAATGCCTCCGTCACGACAGCTGGTGTGGACAAAGCAGATTGTAGCTGCATGACTCCTGCTCCTTGCCTCCGAGGCGAGTAAGGATTTTTCCAACCAAGAGCATTATTGACGACACCTTGATCCGTTAATGGCTTTGAAGTATTCATCATCAGGTTCTTAGCCAAATTCGCCCGCGCAAATCCATTTAGTTTAAATTCTTTATCCACTCTTTCAAGAACCAGTGCAGAACCCCCGGATACATGCGGTGCCGCCATCGAGGTACCACTCATCATGCCATATTCATCATTGTTCAACGTAGAGTAAATTTGTCCACCTGGAGCTGTGATTTCTGGTTTGAAATCCAGATTCGGTGCGACACCCCATGAACTGAATGAGCTCATTTTCCCTGCTTCGGGATTTACAGCTTTTGTTTTATCACCATTAAAGGTAACCTTCACCTTTTCCCCTTCAGTTATGGCTGTTTTCAACTTTATTCCATCCGATTTCAACATAAACAACTGCGGAATCGTTATGCTTGGATCTGTAGCCATAGAAATATACCCATCAGCATTGTTAAAAATAATGACTCCTGCCGCTCCTGCTGCCTGAGCATTTTGGGCTTTTTCAATAAAAGAAAGCGTCCCGCGCTCAATAAGGGCAAACTTGCCTTTCACATCCACTTTCGAAAGCTCCCCTGGCGTCCCAAGACCTGCAACAACCAAGTCATATGTTTTATCCTTTAGAGCATTGGGATGTACGCTTGAAGCCGACATGAACGGTGCTTTCCCTTCCTGCCCTTTAATATCATAAGTAGCCGCATCTAAATCCATGAAGTTATTCTCGACGGATGCTACTTGTACCGAATCATGTGCAAGTCCAGGTGAACCTGAAACGCCGATATCCGGGTTTGAGGCCGTTGGGTTTGCAAACCCATTACCAAAATGAGCCGAGTTCCCTGCTGAAATCGACATGAGTATCCCATTATTCACAGCTCTCGAAACCGCCTGCTGCTCAGGATCTTCAGCTGATACAAAACCTGCAGTAGATCCTAGGCTCATGTTCAGCACATCTGCCCCAAGAATAATTGCATCATCAATTGCCTTAATATAAATATCGCCCCATGTTGTCTGCATAGCAGGATCATTCCCGAATACCTTTAAAGCAAGCAACTGGGCTTCAGGAGCGACCCCTTTAATGCCGCCATTCTCTTCATCCCCATTGGCTCCTGCGGTTCCGGCTACATGCATTCCATGCATCGAAGCCTCTTCACCAAGATCAAGGATTTCTTCATTTTCGTCCATGTAATTGTATCCATAAGGTACCTTCGCAGTATAATAGTTACCTAATAGATGGCTAGAATCCTTTATTCCACTAATTTCACTTTCAGTCAGTTCTGCTTTATTTTCATCGCTTAGAACCATATCACGGTGAGATGGGTCGATTCCAGTATCTATAATACCGACGACCATTCCTTCCCCTTTATAACCATACTCCCGCCAAGCTTCCTGAGCCTGGACAAGTTCTTTACTATAAATCATCTCCGGCTTTTCAACAGGACGTTCATATTCATTCGCTATATGTACTTCAGCAACTTCAGGCATGGCTTCGACTTTTTTAATTTCGCCATATTGAAGCTCTGCACTGAAACCATTTACCACTGTCGTAAAGCTTTCTAGTTCCTTGAATGCTATTTTTTTCTCTTTCACTTTATTTTTCACTTTTTTCTGGTTGGCCAACTTTTCGGACTTTAATTGTTGCCTCTTATTTTTAGATAGCTCTTTAAAAAGTTTCCCTTCCTTCGAAGCTATTTCTATTGCCGGTGCCTCCTTCATCTCTACGATGACCCTGACCTTCTCGTTACTTTTGTATTTCTTTTCCGTTTCGTTTTTCTTTAACTTTAAAATACTTTCCTGATTCTTCTTTCCAACGCTCGAACCGTTCGAAGGATCAGGGAGCTTGGCTGCGGAAACGGTTGCCGTAAATACTAATAGAAAGATTGCTAGAATGGACAAGCTACGTTTAATCAATGAACTTTTCCTCCTCTAAAATAATCAATTTTTGGAATTTTCTTACTAAGTATAAAAGTATCACAACCTTTGGGGTGATTTTAAGAGATAATAGTCACTATTTTCCTATTTCTAACTAGGATTTTGTTATTATTTTTCATATTTTAATAGATTTGTAAGAGAAACAAAAAAGATGGTGATTGTAAAAGAATCACCATCTTTTAACATTTAGTTTTTCATTCTCGGATCCAATGCATCTCGCAGTCCATCACCCATTAGGTTAAAGCCGAGGACAGTTAGCATAATCGCAAGACCAGGAAACAGCACCGTCCATGGTGCCTGAATGATAAATGACCTCGAATCGGCAAGCATTTTTCCCCACTCTGGTGCCGGCGGTTGTGCACCGAGACCAAGGAACCCGAGTGCTGCACACTCAATAATGGCAGTGGCAATCGCCAAAGTACCTTGAACAATAATCGGTGCAAGGCTGTTCGGGAGTACGTGATGAAGTAGAATCCGGCCATCCCCCATTCCTATTGCCTTGGCAGCTGTTACATATTCCTCTTCTTTCACTGTTAAAACCCTCGAACGTAAAAGCCTGCCGAATATCGGAACATTGACGATGGCAATGGCAATAAGTGCATTGCGAAGTGAAGGCCCCAATACGGCTACTACGGCAATGGCAAGCAATATACTTGGAAACGCTAGAATAATGTCAAAAACTCTCGATATGATTGTATCTATCCACTTTCCGTAATACCCGGCGATAATTCCTAGAAAAGACCCGACTACGACAGACCCGGCCACAGATAAAAAACCAATTCCTATTGATATGCGCGAGCCATAGATAACCCTACTCAAAATATCACGGCCGAATTCATCCGTTCCAAACCAATGTTCTGAAGATGGAGACAGATGTTTATCACTAAGCTTCTGCCCCTCAAATGAATAAGGTGCAATAATCGGTGCGAAAATAGCGATTAAGACAAAAAATAAAACAATGCCAAGACCGACAAGGGCTATCTTGTTTTTCTTAAAGCTTTTCCACCCTTCCTTCCAGGGAGAGATGACTTTTTCCTCAGTCTCTTGGGGATGAAGGATTGGCGATGTATTCGTTGCTATTTCAGGCATGAGTTTCCCTCCCTATTTATACTTAATCCTAGGATCAATCGCTGCATACAACAAATCCACAACTAGGTTAATCATGACAAACAAAAAGGCGATGATGAGGATTCCGGACTGAATGACCGGATAATCCCGGGAAAGAATTGCATCATAAATGTATGTACCGATACCTGGCCAACCAAATATATTTTCCGTTAAAATAGCCCCTCCTAAAAGCAACCCTGTCTGTAGGCCGATAACCGTAACCACTGGAATTAAAGCATTCTTCAAGGAGTGCTTATAAACAACCCAAAACATTCTCATTCCCTTGGCACGAGCCGTACGAATGAAATCCGATCTCATTACCTCTAGCATGGACGAGCGTGTCATCCTTGCAATAATCGCCATCGGAATGGTAGCAAGCGCGAGTCCCGGTAAAATTAAATGCTTAACCACTTCGCTAAATTGGTCAACTCTTCCAGAAATGAGGGTGTCTAATAAATACAGACCCGTTATTGCCTCAACAGGATCTCTGATATTGTCACGTCCTGTCGTAGGAAGTAAATCCCATTGAATCGAAATGATATATTGTTCCATTAGACCAAGCCAGAATATCGGCATAGACAAACCAATCAACGCAATGACCATTGCTGCATAATCAAACCATGAGTTTTGGAACCATGCCGAAATAATACCGGCATTTACACCAATGACTACAGCTATAAGCATGGCAATCAAGGCTAACTCAATCGTCGCCATTAGATAAGGCCCAATTTCTTCAGATACCGGACTCTTTGTTTTTAAGGAAACACCAAGATCGCCTGTGAACAGACCTAATAGATAATCCCAAAATTGAATAAACCAAGGTTTATCCAAACCGAGTTCCTTTGTCATTGCTGCAACTGCCTCTTTTGTTGCTTGCTGTCCTAAAATTACTTGTGCAGGATTTCCTGGAATCGCACGAATCATCATAAATACAATAAACGCCATTCCAAGTAATACTGGAATGAGGGATCCTAAACGCCGTACGGTATAGGAAAACAAAACAATCACCCGCCTTTTTACAATAGGGTCCTTTACATTCACCCTCGATTATTTTGAAATGCATTCCATAACAAAACCGGGCAGCATGCATAAATCCATACTCCCCGATTCGTACGGTTAATTCTCTATAGACACGTTAACTAGAGATTGAGAACCGGTTGGATGCGGAACAAATCCTTTTATTGTCTTAGTTCCAGCAAGTTGTGGTAAAGAGTGTACAAGTGGAACCCATGGCGCTTCTTCATGAATGATTTCCTGCGCTTTTCCATATAACTCATTACGTTTAGCTTCTTCTGCAGTAGATTGAGCTTCAATCAATAGTTCATGAACCTCTTTGTTTGCATAGCGAGCATAGTTATTTGATCCGATATTATCTTTATCCAATAAGGTGTAAAGGAAGTTATCTGCATCTCCATTATCGCCTGTCCAGCCTAGCATGAAGGATTCAGCTTCTCCTGCCTGCACTTTCTCTAAATATGCAGCCCATTCATACGAAACGATATTTGCTTCGATACCTACTTGTTTTAAGCTTGCTTGAATGGCTTCAGCTACTTTTTGACCATCCGGCATATATGGACGTGGTACCGGCATTGCCCAAAGATCCATTTTGAACCCATCTTCAAGTCCAGCCTTTTTAAGTAATTCCTTCGCTTTTTCTACATCGTAGTCATAGTCTTCAATGTTGTCATTGTATCCAGAAACAGATGGCGGCATTGGATTCTTAGCAGGCTCAGCTGTGCCTTCGTAAAAGTTATCAATGATTTCTTTTTTGTTAATTAGGTGTGAGATGGCTTGGCGTACTTCCTTTTTGTCGAATGGTGCTTTTTCAACATTGAATGCAAAGTAGCCGACATTCATGGATGGCCTTTCGAATATTTGTAGTTTGTCATCCCCTGTTACTTTGCTAATATCACTTGGGTTTAACCCGTCCATTAGATCAACTTCACCTTTGATTACAGCATTTAATCGAGCAGAGTTATCTTTAATGACTTTAAACGTGATTCCATCAAGCTTTGGCAGTCCATCTTGCCAATAGTCATCATTTTTCACCACTTCAATCGTATCGCCTGGTTTCCATGATTTAAATTTGAATGGACCTGTTCCAGAAGGATTCTTACCGAAATTGTCTGCATCTTTTTCAAATCCAGTTGGACTTGCTATTGCAAATGTAGGCATAGCAATATTTTTCAAGAATGGTGCCTGCGGACGATTTAAAGTGAATTCCACTGTATTATCATCAATAGCTTTTACCTCTTTGATAACATGGCCTTCATCACCTTCAAAGCCGCCAAACATAGAGGCATAGTATGCAAATTTAGCTTCATCCTTACTTTGTGCCCAGCGCTGAAAGTTTTTAACAACTGCTTCCGCATTGAAATCCGAGCCATCATGGAACTTAATGCCGGTTTTCAATTTGAATGTATATGTCTTTGCGTCATCGGAAACATCCCATGATTCTGCAAGACCTGGCTTTATTTCCGTATTATCTTCTCCGTATTTTACAAGGGTTTCAAAAACCTGCTGTGTGACGATAAATGATTCACCATCCGTTACTATAGCGGGATCAAGTGAAACTGCATCGCCGCCTTTACCATAAATTAATACGCCTCCTTTTGCTTCACTTGATCCCCCTTTCTCTTCATCTTTCTCTTTTGTTGTAGATGAGGAACATCCTGCAAGTGCAAGTGAAAGCGCCAGGATAGTAGTTAAAAATAAAGCCCATGTCTTCTTCATATTCTTCCCCCTTTATTTTTTTAAGAATTTATGTGTACGTCGTGTCAATTGTATAAATGACAAGCAACGTAGTGACCGGGTTTATGCTCATGCAAGACGGGTTTTACTGATTTGCACTCCGCCATGGCCTGCGGGCATCTCGTATGGAAGGGACATCCGCTTGGCGGGTTAGATGGGCTTGGAACATCGCCCTGCAGGATTACTCTATCTCCCTTATATTCCACATCTGGAATCGGCACAGCAGATAATAAAGCCTGCGTATATGGATGAAGGGGGTCTTCGTAGAGTTCTTCACTTCCCGTCAATTCAACGATATGACCAAGATACATGACACCGACGCGGTCAGAGATATGCCTTACTACGCCAAGATCGTGGGCAATGAATAAGTAAGTCAGATCAAAATCCTTCTGCAAATCTTGCAAAAGATTCAACACCTGAGCTTGAATCGACACATCCAGTGCAGATACGGGCTCATCAGCGATAATCAGCTTAGGGTTAACTGCAAGTGCCCTAGCAATGCCAATACGTTGTCGCTGACCACCACTGAATTGATGCGGGTACCTTTTGGCATGGTAACTGCTTAAACCAACAACCTTTAGGAGCTCCTGCACCCGGTGTCGGCGTTCCTTTTTATCTTTTAAACCATGAACGATAAGGGGCTCTTCCAATATCTTTTCAACAGTATGCCTGGGATTAAGGGACGCGAATGGGTCCTGAAAAACCATTTGCATTTCTCGACGCATCTTTCTCATTTCGCGGGAAGTTAAAGTCGTTAGGTCTTTTCCCTCAAAATAAACATTCCCTTCACTTGGCTCAAGCAATCGAAGCAGTAACCTACCTGTTGTTGACTTTCCGCAACCGCTTTCACCAACAAGACCTAAGGTTTCTCCTTTATAAATGGAGAATGACAAACCATCAACGGCCTTTACCTCCCCCACCGTCTTCCCGAGAATACCTCCTTTGATTGGAAAATGCTTCTTCAAGTTTTCTACCTTAACTAATGGTTGAGTCATGCAATGCTGCTCCTTTCCCATCTTCATACATCCAGCAGCGTACTTGCTGGCCATTATCGAATTCCAGAAGTGACGGGGTCTCACTTAGACATTTCTCCATAGCATGAGAGCAACGAGGGGCAAACTGGCAGCCCAGGTTGCTTGTTCCTGGCCTTGGAACATTACCTGGAATCGAGTAAAGCCGCTCTTTTTTTAGACGCATATCGGGAATCGATTGTAGTAAACCTACCGTATATGGATGTTTCGGATTTCGAAAAATCGTTTGCACTTGTCCTTCCTCTATTACCTTGCCGGCATACATTACAATGACACGCTCACACATTTGCGCCACAACGCCAAGGTCGTGAGTAATCATCATGATTGCTGTATCTGTCTCTTTATTTAAGTTCTTCATTAACTCTAAAATTTGTGCTTGAATCGTCACATCCAAAGCGGTTGTCGGTTCATCTGCTATGAGAAGTTTCGGCTCACAGATCATTGCCATTGCAATCATGACCCTCTGTCTCATCCCACCTGAAAGCTGATGGGGATATTCATTGATAAGTTCCTCAGCACGTCCAAGTCCAACCAGCTTTAACATTTCCACGGCTCTTTGACGGGCCTGCTTTTTATTCCATTTTCTATGTATCCGAAGAGTCTCCACCAATTGCTCTCCAATTGTAAAAACTGGATTCAAGCTTGTCATTGGTTCCTGAAAAATCATGGCAATTTCATTTCCACGAATCTTTCGCATTTTCGCTTCAGAGGCATTGGCGATGTTAACCCCTTTAAAAAGAATCTCTCCTTCTACCTTACCAGCCGGAGAGGGAACTAGTCCCATGATGGACAAAGAAGTTACACTTTTCCCGCAGCCTGATTCCCCAACAATCCCCAGCACCTCACCTGGATTGATGTGAAAATCAATGGAATTTACGACTGGAATTTCCCCATCGTCTGTGCGAAAACTCGTTCGTAGTCCGTTCACTTCAATAATTGGTCCTTTCATTACATCACTTCCTATATATAACTATTTTACCAATTTAATATTATTTGATTAATTATTGCATCTAAATTGAAAATTTACAATATATTTTCTTAAAATTCTAATTTTTTAGAATAATAATTTTATTTTACATTTACCACTATGTTATACATATTTATTACATAAAAAAATGACTGCGATTTTGCAGTCATTCAAAAGGAGGGAATCAAGTACCTTGATTCAATTTAGGGGGTACTCGGAGATACTTACGGGGGAAAAGCCAAATCGGCTTTGGGGAAATAAGAGGAGTAAACGAGTCTTATATGAAATAATACTTTACGAAATTGTTTTATGTTGATGAAAAAGATGCCTGGTTCAAGAACAGAAATTTCTCGTTAGACTATAAACCAATATGCTCAAAATCCTTTGGCTTAACATCATTTTGTTTAGATCCTATGAATTGAACCTTCTCTGCGACAACTTCGGTGACATATACTTTTTTACCTTCTTGGTTTTCGTATCTCCTCGTTTGAATTCTGCCGGTAATGCCAATTAAGGACCCTTTTTTGCAATACTGAGCGGTGTTTTCAGCTGTCTTTTTCCATATGATACACTGTACAAAGTCCGCCTCATAATCTCCTACTGTATTACGAAAGTTACGGTTAACCGCTAACGTAATATTGGAAACTGCCTTGCCATCCGGTGTGTATCTTAATTCGGGGTCCTTCGTCAGTCTCCCTACAAGGGTAATTTGGTTGATCATCTTTTCACTCCTTTCTCTTTAATATGCTTTTATCATAATGAATCTTTCATCAAATGGAAAATCGAGAAAATAATCTGTATCCACCTATTTTCTTCATAAAAACCTGGTTTGTATTTACCTAAAATTCAATTTTTGCAATGGAAAGTAAGTAAAAAACAAAAAGAGTACAAATTTAAATTTTTTGCAAATTTTTATTGTATCGTTCATAATTTAGACAATTGTTGGGTTTTCATTTCATTTAGGTACGGTTTTTTAGTATGATATAATTACCTTTAAAAGGATTAACAGGTTTAAACTTTCACGAAACCAATCATATATCGGAAATCTAGGTTTAAGAGGGGTATTTTCCACCCTTCTTCATACAGGCAAGAAACGGAGGAATTAGATGAAATCGTTTAAATTAATTTCGTTGCAAATTGTTACTGAGGAATTACACTTAATTGATATTGTATTAACAGACGGTCTTATAATTAATAAAGAAAATGATGCTAGAACCTGGTTACTCGAAGCCTTTGTAGAAGAAAGCCACTTCAGAGAGCTTGAATCCTCACTTCCCAATATAGACGGAGAGGTGTTTATCCAAGCCGTTATTACAAAAAAGGACAATGAACCAGCTTTATTTAGCACTGTCCTACGTACCATAAGAAAAGTTGGCAACCATTATAGCCTATTATTTGTTGGACACATCCAAAAAACACGCAGCAAATATGCAGAACTTCTTCTTGAAGATTTGGTCCAAAAAGGTCTAGTCGGCGATGAATTAATAAATGAATTCAAGCAAAAAATCCGCTCTAAGCCTAAACTAGCCACGAATAAATAAGGTACCCTTCCCTTTATTCCTATTTCCCCTCAAACCAAATACACACAAAAAAAGACTGACCTAGACGAAAAAGGATAATAATCCTCTTCTTAACTAGGTCAGTCTTTTTAATCAATTTCTAATTACTTTACTTGTTATCGTCATCGACGTCGTTATCTTTGGTATTATCGTCGTTTTCAATCATTCCATCATCATCTTTATCCAGATCATTTGCATCGTTATCATTATCATTCACATTGTTATCATCATTCACATTGTTATCATCATTCACATTGTTATCATCAACGCCATTGTTATCATCATTAATTATGTTATTATCTTCTGGAGCGGGATTGTTATCATTATTATTTGTTCCACACCCAGCAAGGAACATCACAGATAATAAAGATCCCGCAATTAGTGCAAAAATTCTTTTCATCATCATTTTTGGCAACCTCCCTTCTATCTTTTAATCATTACTTATTTTGCCCGAATGTGAAAATAACTTGCGTCCTATTTTAAAATAGCAAAGAAGATCCGCTGAACTCATATTTATAACGAATGATTCGCATTAAAAAATGCCGGACATATATGTCCGACATTCAAAGGGAGAATAAAAAGAAATTGTAATTAAAGAATTCAAAGCATTTGCTTCTTATATATACACCTATAAAGACTTTTTAAAACCATTTTTATAAAAAAAGTTATATTAATCCAACTTTATCTTGAACAAGTATATTTTTATTTGTCTCCGAAGGCAAACATAATCTCTGTTTCACATGCAACCTCGCCATCTACCGTTGCCACCGCTTTCCCTTTACCCAATGATCCCCTCATACGCACTATTTCAACTTCAAGGCGTAGTTGGTCACCTGGTTTTACCTGCTTTTTAAATCGACAATTATCAATTCCAGCAAAAAACGCAAGCCGTCCTTTATATTCATCTTGTTTCAAAACTGCTACAGCGCCAACTTGTGCTAATGCCTCTACAATTAATACTCCAGGCATAACAGGATAATCAGGGAAATGCCCATTAAAGAATTCTTCATTAGCTGTAACATTTTTCAGTCCTACAGCTCTTTTTCCTTCTTCTATTTCAATAATCCGATCAACTAATAAAAATGGATAACGATGCGGAATGATTTCCTTTATTTGCGTAATATCTAACATATTTGTTCCTCCTATGACTTTAATTTTTTCACACATAACGAAAACCCGCCTCTACCCTAAAGGCAGAGGCGTAGTTGCCATAAATATTTCTATAACAACGGCAACTACATCGAAAAATATGGAACTATGCGTCTTTGTTTACAATATCAATAATATGGGTCCACGTTGATTTTTGAAAAACATCCGTTGCGTGTCCTCCACCGATCACACTGTAACCTAAAAGCGCCCCAGATAATACAGCAAAGAAAATTAATCCCATAACAATGAGTAAACGAAGCCAAATTGGCAAAAGACGGACCCTGATTCTACGGTTCTGTTTCGCTTCAACTTCCATTACCTCTTCATTAAGTTGTTGTCTCACTACACTTTTTTGCTCCATATAAGATGTAAAAGCTCCTTTTTCTAAGAAAACTCGCCGACTGATTTTCTCTCTTCTCATACTATCGGCAGCCATGTCGAAATGAAAAGCGCCAACAAATACCTTTGTTAAAGTATTAATTATAACTGATTTGTTATAAACTCGCAGCGAGGTATTCTTTATTCTGTATTCCTATTACTCAACGGATACCATTGATTAATCCGCTCATTTGATCAGCCATCGTTACGGCACGAGATTGAAACTGATAATGACGCTGAACATTGATTAAATCCGTCATTTCTTTAGAAAGATCGACATTCGAGGACTCTAGGACGCCTTGACGGACAGCTATTTCACTACGTGAATCTCCTGTTAGCGCTGTCATTATATCATCTTCCGTAACGCCCAGGCCTCTCATGTTATCGGGAAGACCAAGTAAATTACCACCTAATTGGTCAAGGAATTGTGGTTTTTTTACCGAGACAACGCCGAGCCTAAAACTCTTCTCGCCAAATTCCTCCGTATCAACCGTCAATAAGCCTTTTTCCGAAACTGTGATTTCTTTAATACTCCCCTCAATAAGGATCGGCTCCCCATATTCATCAAGGACTCGATGCCCAGCAGAGGTAACTAGCAGCATTTGTTCTGGATTTTTCGCACTAGGGGATAAATAAAAAGCACCATCCCGTGTTAACCTTGTATTGACCCCTTTGTCATCCTGAACGCTTACCGTAAAGAATAGATCTTCCTTTGTGAATGCCACATCAAGATTACGGTCTGTCGTCTTTAAAGCCCCCTGTGCAAGCACCAATTGAGATTGACTTATCTTAGCACCTGTTCCCTGTCGAATACCAGGTGTTGTCAACCTTCCAATTTCCTTGGACTTACTCGGCTGATTATCAAAACTTTGCGTTAACAAGTCATTAAAACTCGTTTGGGTCTTTTTGTAAGCAGTCGTATCCACATTGGCAATATTATTGCTGATTTGATCAATTTTACTTTGAAGTTGGTTTAGCGTATTCGTCGCTGTTATCATAGTTCGATTCATAGACATTCCCCTTAAATGTTCAAATTCCCAAAGACAGTTTTCTACAAATCGATTACTTAAAGCTTGCCAACCTCATTGACCGCTTTATCCAAACTTTTATCATACGCTTGAAGGACTTTCTGACTAGCTTCAAAAGAGCGGTATGACGACATCATTTCTGTCATCGTTCTCGATTGATCGACATTCGAGCCCTCAAGAAAACCTTGTTTCGTAGAAAAACTAACCTCTGCACCCGCATATGCACTAGGTAATTCATCATCATTCACAACTTTATAAAGACCTTCTCCATCTTTCATAAGCTGTGCAGATGGATTATCTGAAAAACCGATGCCAAGGCGTGCCTTTTGAACATTTCCTTCTAAAATAACACCGTTTTCTGTAACGGTAAACTGATCACTATCAAGCTGAATTCGTTCATTATTCTCATCCAGTACATAATAACCATTAGGGGTAGTCAAATACCCTTGCCCATCTAAAGTAAAACTGCCGTTACGTGTATAACGGAGTCCACCATCGCCATCCAGAACAGTAAAAAGCACCGCCCCTTGCCGACCGGTTCCTTCATTGATTGGAAGATTTTCGTCAGCCAAGGCAAGATCTGTATTAAGCTGGGTTTCCTCTAGAGTACCTTGTGTAAATAAAGGATTGGTTTCTTGTACATAAACACCGGTACTAAGGCTCCCTACCTGAGAAAACTTCGACATGCTTAATTTGTTTTCTGTAGGAATCGTTTTACTATCGATGTTGCTGAGAAGCATTTCCGGAAAAGATCTTATACTCGTTTGGTCAGCTTTAAACCCTGTTGTATTTGCATTGGACATATTGTTTGTAAGCATTTCTGTACGCCTTTGCTGTGTAAGCATCCCAGAAGCAGCTGTATAAAAACCTCTTAACATCTTCTTCACTCCTTATTCTACATTACTTATACCGTTTAATTTCTTATATCTATCTTATCGGTCATAAACTTCAGTATCTTAAGGAAAAAAGAAAAGCATTAGGCAGAAGAATTTGTCTGTATTATAGGCTAGGTCAGATTTAAAGGAATGGTGTTAAATTTTCAACTAAAAGAAGAGGGCCTATTGCTCATCAGTACTAGAACTGCACGCACTTTCACTATGCCTCATGTTTGTCTGAACCTTAGACCCCTATCTTATAATGCAGATTTTCACGTCCGCTTTTTAATTGAATTTGTGCCGTGGCAATTTGTCCATATTATCAAGCATAATTCCAGTTCCAATTGCAACACAATCCATTGGATTTTCTGCAACAAGTACTGGGACTTTAAGTTCTTCTGCAAGAAGGAGATCAATACCATGAAGCAATGCGCCTCCGCCTGTTAAAATGACGCCTCTGTCAATAATATCGGCAGAAAGTTCAGGTGGTGTCCGCTCAAGTACACTTTTTGCAGCTTGTACAATGATAGAAACTTGCTCGCGAAGAGCTTCTTCAATTTCTTCAGAGTTGACAGAGATGGTTCTAGGTAATCCTGATACCATATCACGCCCACGAATATCAATGACTTCTTTACGTGAACCAGGGAAGACTGTTGCAACCTGAATTTTAATGTTTTCTGCTGTACGTTCACCGATTAGAAGCTTATACTTCCGTTTGATATAATGTAAAATTTCATTATCAAATTTATCACCGGCCATTTTAATAGAAGAAGACGTAACGATATCCCCCATCGAAAGAACCGCAATGTCAGTTGTACCGCCGCCGATATCTACGACCATGTTGCCGCTTGGTTGAAAAATATCCATGCCAGCACCGATTGCAGCTACTTTTGGTTCTTCTTCAAGGAATATTTTCTTTCCACCGCTCTTTTCTGCAGCTTCTTTAATCGCCTTTTGTTCAACACTTGTTACGTTTGTTGGGCAGCAAATTAAAATTCTAGGCTTTGAAAGAAAGCCTTTCACATTTAATGTATTTATAAAATGCTTAAGCATCGATTCTGTTACATCAAAGTCCGCAATGACGCCGTCTTTTAAAGGACGAATTGCGATGATGTTTCCTGGAGTCCGGCCTACCATTTTACGAGCTTCTTCCCCGACAGCAAGAACACGGTTTGTATTCTTATCGATCGCTACTACCGAAGGCTCATTTAACACAATTCCTTTACCTTTGACATGTATTAGAACATTGGCTGTTCCAAGATCTATCCCAATATCTCTAGCAAACATTTCTTAAATCCTCCTTGAATATCCTCACATATAACCTACTTCTGTCCTAATTGTTTATTTTACCATATCGTATTGACACAAGTAAGTATGAATTATAAATAAACATAAACATATACTATTTTTTCCCAAATAACCAATATGAAACATCATCAATGCACCTACATATATCCATAATCACTATCCCATACTTTTACCCAATAAAAAAATCCCGGCATGGAGATTCATAATCAAGGTTTTATAAAGATGACACATTTTCATGTCCTCTTTATCTATTCCCTAATTTCTCGAATCACTTCCAAATACCGGAATCAATTTAAATACTTATTTAACGATTTCTTCTTCTCTTTCAGATCGTTTATATTTTAATTTTGTCGCTTCTCCACCTCGAAGGTGACGAATGGATTTATGATAATCCAATATATCCTTCACTTCGTTAGCCAAATCAGGATTAATTTCTGGCAGCCTCTCCGTTAAGTCTTTATGCACTGTACTTTTAGAGACTCCGAACTCTTTTGCAATGACGCGAACTGTTTTTCTAGTTTCCACGATATACTTTCCTATCTTGATAGTTCTTTCTTTGATGTAATCGTGCACACCACTCGACCTCCCCAAATTGGATGTGAGAAGTGTGAAATGAGATTCGTATTTTTCGAATCGAATACCGCTGCCCTATAAACAATGAAAGATAGAATTATTCAACTATTAGATAATTTGTAATAAACGATTCCTCACCTCAAACACTCTCTTTTCATGGTTTATAACATCTTATTAGCTTGGTTAAGAATATATGCCTAATGGGACAGGTGAATTAGATTTATTTCTAAGATTTATCTGTTTATTTTCCTTAAAAACAAATTATTTCCCGAGAAATTTGTCGGAAGAGCGAGGGTTTCAGCGTTTGAACCAATATTTCCTCGAAAGAAAAAAGGAAGCCGTTCAAAATGAACGGCTTCCTTTTACCAAATTTTCAGTTGTTGTCATTCGAAACGCTCAAGGTTTATGTTTTGATTTTATTAAAAATCTTAATCTTAATTAGATTGATTTAACGAATCTTTCAAGGAATCGCTTTTCTCAGTAGAATCTTCACCTGGTGTAGAGCCTTCCTTATCAGTACCACTTTCTAAATCTGTGCCCTCTTCAGTTTCATCAACTGCAGGCGTTTCATCTGTTCCAGTTTCTGATTCGTCAATTGCTGGTGTTTCTTCTTTCTCAGTTTTAGATTCGTCAACTGCTGGTGTTTCTTCTTTCTCAGTTGAATTGTCAAGTGTGCTGCCTTCTGTTTCAGTTGCTGATTGAATGGCAGATGCTTGTTTATCAACAAAATCAATTGGATTTAATGCAATGTTATCTTTTCTGATTTCGAAGTGGACATGCACGCCTGCTTCTTCATTGATTTGACTTTTTCCAGCAGTAGCAATAGCTTGCCCTTGTTTCACTTTGTCACCAACCGCTACTTTGATATCTTTCACTGATTGATAACGAGTAACGACACCATCTTCATGCTCAACTTCAATTAAATTGCCAAGCAAAGCATCGTCTTGAACTTTCGTTACATTTCCACTTAACGATGCTTTTACATCGAAAGCTTTTCCATCTTCCATTGCAATGTCTATACCTTTGTTTTGCTCATATCTATTGTTGTAGAAAACCAAAGCTTCTTCTTGTGCCTTTTCATCTGCATTCACATCATAGAATTGTTTTTTAATTACCGTTTTGTCGGCATTGGCTACAGGCATCTTGATTGTCTCAAGATTACTATTGACCTCGACTGAAGGCTGATCGTAGTTTTTTCCTGTTTCAGCTGAGTCCTCTTTACCGTCATTAGCTGAATCATCAAAACTATTTTGTAATAAGAAGGCCGCGGCTAAGATTATGGCTGCACTTGCGATATAGATTGCTGATAACGCCCAACGTTGTTTAAGTATACGTCGGATTTTGGAAGTTGGTTTCTTTTCTTCCTCTCTCATATTAATCACCTCAGCAATCATTCTGAACATTTTGCTAAGATTATATACATTTTGGTAAAAAATTTTTTAGATTTATTTTGTGGAAAAGAAACCGATTTTATTCGTAGAATGGTAAAATGTTTTGTATCTTATTGTTGAAGGATGTTTAATTTATGAAAAAAGCCTTTAAACTCGTGTTAACGTTATTACCTTTTTTATATATGATTGCCATTTGGACAATGTCCAGCCTTCCTGATGATGTTATTCTTGATATCCCCTCATCATCAACGGACCGATTTATCAAAGAGGCACTTCATTTAGTCGAATTTGCAATTTTGTACATATTATTCGTATCTGCTCTTGCAGTAAACCAAAAACTGAAGCCAACGCTAAGCTTGTTGGCAGCCCTTGTGGCAGGCTTATACGGTATTGTAGATGAATATCATCAATCTTTCATTCCCTATCGTTCCGCCACCTTAATAGATGTAATCAAAGATATCATCGGAGTATTGGCTGTCTATTTTCATGTTCACTACCACTATTTCAAGCACGAACGTGGCTTTTTAACTATTATAGAAAAATTAGGCGAAAAAAAATGAGAGATGGGGAATCCCATCTCTCATTTTTTCGCCGTCATTGTATTCATCCACTTGCTAGAAGACTGTACTTTTACCCCTTTATAGTAGTACTTTACAATATCTTCATAGTTTTTTCCTTCCCTGGCCATTCCATTAGCACCGTATTGACTCATTCCAACTCCGTGTCCATATCCTTTAGTCGTGATGACAATTTGGTTGCCTTGGCGCTCCCAGTTAAAATCAGATGACTTCAATCCGAGCTTTTCACGAATCTGCTTCCCTGTCAATTTCTTTCCGCCGATTTCAACTACACCTACACGATTACCTGATGTTCTTTCAATGACAGTCCCTATTGTTGTCGCTGATGATAGACTTACGCCTAGCTTCTTTTCAAAATCCGCAGCGTCCACTACCATTTTATTATAAAACTTTGGTGATTCTTTATCCCATGGACTGGATACACTTTTTAAATAAGGAAACTCTGCTTCCCAATAGTCCTCGGAATTCTCTGTATATCCATTGCTGGTCGAAAAAAAAGTCGCTGTAATTGGTTTTCCATTATAGGTTAGAATTTGGCCTTGTGTTTCCTTAATAGCTTTGTTAATTTTCTTCATCTTCCATTTATAATCAGAGCCCCACTGCTCTTTTAGCTCATCATTATTCATATAAACTTGATGCATTACCGTATCGCTCACATCTGCACCGTCTGGCAAGCCCATTCGATTATCGTTTATGAGCTGATCGACAATGTAAGTTCTGGCTGTCAATGCTTGGGCCTTCAATGCTTCTTCCTCAAAATCCGCCGGCATTTCAGCTGCAACCACTCCAGCCAAATACGATTCAATCGGCAGTTTTTGAATCTTTTTAGCAGATGTACGGTAAACAGCAACTTCAACGGAACTCATTTCATTTGTACTCACTTCTTTACCCTCTTCCTTTGCTTTCTGTTCTAATTGTTCGTCTAACTTTCCACTTGTCTTATCACTTGAAAATGGAAGCACAAGCACTGCTGGAATCATAATAATCACAAATGCTACTGCTATAAATAGTACGATCATCGGTTTGATAGCTTTCAAATCCTGGGCCTCCCTACACTTGTTCTCTGCTGATATTCTCCCATCCAGCAGGTATCTCTACATAACATATGTATGTCGAAGGACAAGCTTTTATGAATAGAAAAACGACAGTTACTGAGTTAGAAGTTTTAATACTAGAACAAAACAAAAAACCCATTCACACTTCAATGACTGAAGCGTGAATGGGTTTTTTAAGATATCTTATGCGTTTAAATCGGCAATTTTTTTTGTTTCTGAAGGTACTTCTTCGTTAATACGCTCCACATCAGCACCTAAAGATGCTAATTTACCATGGAAGTTTACGTATCCTCTGTCAAGATGCTTTAATTCTGTAACACGAGTAATGCCATCCGCAACTAATCCAGTCAGGATAAGCGCAGCAGCAGCACGTAAATCAGTTGCAGCCACTTCAGCACCTTGAATATTAGTTGGTCCATTCACAATAACAGAACGACCCTCAATTTTTATATTCGCATTCATGCGGCGGAATTCTTCAACATGCATAAAACGGTTTTCGAACACTGTCTCCGTAATCATACTTGTTCCTTCAGCACGCAATAATAATGCCATCATTTGTGATTGCATATCAGTTGGGAAACCAGGATGTGGCATTGTTTTAATATCAATAGCCTTCAAGGTTTTTGGACCGATAACACGCAATCCATCTTCTTCCTCAAGGATTGTAATGCCCATTTCTTCCATTTTCGCAATAAGGGAAGTAAGATGTTCAGGCACAGCTCCTTGAACAAGAACGTTACCACCGGTAAGAGCAGCCGCCGTCATAAACGTACCAGCCTCGATGCGGTCAGGTATAATCGCATGTTCAGTGCCATATAATTTATCGACACCTTCGATTCTCATTGTACCCGTACCAGCGCCTCTAACTTTGGCACCCATTTTATTAAGGAAATTCGCAAGATCTACAATTTCAGGCTCTTTGGCCACATTTTCAAGTATAGTCGTACCTTCAGCAAGTGTTGCTGCCATCATGATATTTTCAGTGGCACCTACACTTGGGAAGTCAAGGTACACTCTTGCACCCTTAAGTCTGCCTTCAACTTCGGCATCAATAAAACCGTTACCGACCTTCACTTTTGCTCCCATCGCTTCAAAGCCCTTTAAATGTTGATCGATAGGACGAGAACCGATGGCACAACCACCAGGGAGAGCAACGCGGGCCCGGCCATTCCTTGCTAATAATGAGCCCATCACTAAAACGGAAGCTCTCATTTTACGTACATATTCAAATGGTGCTTCTTCTAATAACTCTCTTGATGCATCTACAGTTACTTGATTGTCATGAAAGGCAACATCTGCATTTAAGTTGCGCAATACTTCGTTGATTGTATATACATCGGAGAGCGTAGGAACATCTTTAATGATACTTTTCCCATCACTTGCTAATAATGTTGCAGCGATAACTGGCAAAACGGCGTTTTTAGCACCTTCTACTTTAACTGTCCCGCTAAGCCTATTTCCGCCGCGGACGATGATTTTTTCCAAAAGTATTCCCCTCCGCGTCCATTTTCTCTATATTAATATTCAAACGTTATGATTGGTGTGCCAACTACAAAGTTCGTTCTGTCACCCAATCCTTCTGTCCGTAGCCCAAACTGCAAATTTAATTTTTCTTTTGTCAAAGGTTGTTTAAACAATGTTGAATGTGCAGATATAGATGTAAAGTTTGTTTCATGCACACTCTCAATTTCCCTTGCTTGGAACATATCTAACAGATCTTCAGTTTTAGAGTTTAAAACCGAATCCATATTATCATTGATAGACCCTTTTATACAAGAAAAAATTGAAGGAGTTCCTATAAATAGGTCATTCACCCTGTTCTGGAACGTTGTTGTAAAGAAGGCTGAATTAGCTTTTCTCCACTTTTGCCCCTTCACTTCGTAAATAACATAGGTAACTTTATCAAATTTCTCTTCCGTTGTCATTATTTTAATAGACTCGGTTAGACCTGAATCGACATTGTGAATTAACGCCTCAGCCTTCCAGCCGGAAGCATCATCTTCCCGGTACCATTGAAATTGAGGGTATTTTTGTTTTAAAACTGATACTTCTCTTTCAAAATCTTGTTTAGTTGCAATCTCTTTATTTATTTCTCTAGCATATACAGACCATTCTCCTATGTTTAAATCCTTATCCTGTTGTAGCAGTTCCACCAACTTGACTATATCGGTTTTACTTTCTGCCACAATCGTTCTATTCCCAATTAAAATCACCATCAAACCAAGAAATACTATGTATGTTAACATTTTTTTGTTCCAATTATGCATGTTAAATCCCTCCCCTTTTATACATTCTTTCCACAAGGAGAGAGTTCATACTTCGTGTTTTCCGACAATTGGTGACACCTCACTACCTGATATTATTAATAGCAGGGGAAGTATGGCGAATACAAGAGTAGAATCATATTTTGCTATAAGCAGAGCCTTACAGCTTATTAATCATCACTAAACATATATGGGAGTTGGTTCGCAAATCCCAGGTAGTCAAGGAAGAAATTACTAACAACTGAACCAATGGCAACCGTTAATAAAATATATAAAACCCTGGCCTTGATGACTGAATTGGATCTTAAAATTTTATCAAAGTGTAATGCCTGTAAAGCCCACCAGGTAACTGCAATGAAAAACAAGTGTGCAATTATTCCTGTTAAAGCCTGCTGTCCCATTGTTGAAAACATGTACATACCTCCTAAAAGACACCCGTCTTCTATTCTAACACAAAACCCCTTCGAATTTGGAATATAAAAGGAAGAATTGCAAAATATCTTTTTGAAACTGTAAATAGAGGCTTGATCCAATGGAACAAGCCTCTAATACAGGCATTATATCATTCACTCGAAATAAAGTCTGTAAAATCCCCAAATTGATTATGGAGAAAATCCAAGGCTATATTTGGAACTATCCCGAAAAGGATGGTGCCTACTAGACAAATAATTATAACGGTGGACAGACCGGATCGAATTTTAATTACCTTGTCTGAATGAATGGGGCGGAAAAAGACTTGAACCAATAATCCAAAATAATACACATAGGACACAATTGTACCTGCAATCATGATCCCTGCAAGGACATAATGTCCAGGTTCAGTAATGAATGTTCCAAGAAAAATATTCAGTTTGCCGATGAACCCTGTCGTTCCAGGAATTCCAGCTAACGAGAGGATAAAGACAGTAAATGCTATGGCAAGGTAAGGAGATCTCCCCCCAAGCCCTGCCACAATACTTATGTCCTCTGAGCCACTTTGACTGGAAAGCAGTTGAATGACCGCAAATACGCCGATATTCATTAGTAAATATGCCAGTAAGTAAAACCAGACTGTATCCATCAAGAAGTAGCCACCGCCCATTGTCGCTACCGCTATAAGGAGGTAACCGGCATGGGCGATACTAGAAAAGGCAAATAACCGTTTTAAGTTTTGTTGTCTTAATGCAATTACATTTCCAATAATGATTGTCAAACCTGCCACAAAAGCTATATAGATATTATTTTTTTCCAAAAAGTCGAGTGCTCCGAATGTATCACCGGGAGCGGTTAGAAACAGTGAAAGGAAGATGCGCAGGATAATGACGAATCCTGCAGTTTTCGAGATGACACTTAAAAAGGCAACAACAGGAGTAGGTGCTCCCTCATAGACATCCGGCGCCCACATATGAAACGGAGCAGCAGCAATCTTAAAGGATAAACCAACAAAAACCATGAAGAAAGCGAGACCCATAATGTATTGCAGCTGACCATCCGTCATAGCGGCCATCGTCCGGCTCATCTCCCCTAGATTTACCGAACCGGTCACTCCATATAAATAGCTCATTCCGAACAAAGTGATTGCCGTGGAAATACCGCCGTTAATCACATATTTCATAGACGCTTCATTAGACTTTCGATTATGTTTACGTATTCCTACTAATATATAAGAAGAAAGTGAAAGTAGCTCTAGTCCAACAAACAAGGTTATCATATCACCGCTTGAGGTCATGATCATCGCCCCAAGCAATGCGGTCAGGAACAGATAATAAAATTCCCCGCGATGCTCCTGCAATCCCTCTTGGGGCTCGTAGCTTTCAGCAAGGAGGATGACAAGACCCGCTCCGAATAATAAGATTAGCTTAAATGCTTTTGCAAATGAATCTAAACGAAATGTATCGGATAAGATGCTTACAGTCTCATAGGAAAATAAGCTAATCAGTGACAAAAATGCCAGAATAATTCCGGTTAACGCGAGCCATGCAAGTTTCCTTCGATTAAAATGCTTTGGCCAGAATAAATCCAATATCGAAAGAATCATGGCCGTTCCAAGGATGATGAATTCTGGCATCATCGCTCCCCAATTGTAAGAAAGCATTGTGTTCCAATCCATCCTTCATCGCCCCCCTAGCGCTAGCATCATGGCATCAATCGTTTCTTGAAGAGGCCCGCCTAATAGATTTGGGTACACCCCAACCGATATAATCAACCCGAGGAGTACCACGGTTGGCACAAACTCCAGCCCCTTAAGGTCATGTTTCTCTTTCTCTACCAAGCTATTACTTTTACCAAACGTTATCATCAGGACCGCTCTCAGCATATAGACAGCCGTTAAAACAAGTCCCAGAGCTCCGATTGCCCCAAACAATGGCTGACTCTTGAATAAGCCGAGAAATACCATAAATTCACTGATGAAGCCAGACATCCCAGGCAAACCGAGGGAAGCCATCCCGCCGGCTAACAAAAGTCCAGAAAATATTGGCATCGACTTTGTCAAGCCGCCAAGTTTATTAAACATGGTTGTACCCGTACGCTCATACAACACGGCAACCAAGAAAAACAACAAAGCAGCAATTAATCCATGTGAGATAACTTGAAAGATGGCTCCCTGAATACCCGATTCGTTCAAGGCCCCCAGCCCCATCATAACGATTCCCATATGCGAAACCGAGGAATATGCTAAAACGAGCTTGAAATCCGTTTGCACTAACGCTAAAAATGCACCATACAACAAGCTTAGGACTCCAAAAAGTACAACGATAAAGGCCAGGCTTTTATATTGTTCCGGGAAAATCCCCATTCCAAACCGGATGATTCCGTATGCCCCTATTTTCAAAAGGACACCTGCATGAATCATAACAATGGAGGGCGGTGCCTCGGCATGAACCCGCACCATCCAGCTGTGGAAGGGAAATACGGGCAGCTTAATCGCAAAAGCTATGATGAAGGCCAAACATAATCCATACTTCATCGAACCGGAAATTGGTGCAAAGAGCGAGACGCCGCCCATCGTCATCATCTGAGACAAAGCCGCAATATTCGTCGTTCCTGTCCGGGCAAACAAAATCAAAATAGCCACCAATAAAACCGCCGAACCAATGCCATTATAAATTAGGAAACTATAAGCTGCTTTCTCCTTCTCTAAAAATCCCCATCTCCCAATTAAAAAGAAAGTCGGAATCAAAGTCATTTCAAAAAAGATGAAAAAAAGAATTAAGTTTTCTGCTGTAAAGACACCGAGCATACCAATCTCTAAAATAAAAAATAAAAGGTAATACCCTTTCCACTCTTGTTTTATATAAATAGAAGCCATCGCTGCTAACGACGAAACGATTGTTGTCAGTAATATAAAGATGAGACTTAACCCATCCAGACCCAATTCAAAATTAACGGTAAACAATTTAGGGTCATACATCGCCAAATTTCCAAATCGGATCCAATTCATCTTGGTATCAAAGGAAGAGAGTGCCACACCCGAATAATATTGACTAAATAGAAATAACGAGAGAATAAGGGGAGGCAGTGTTCCAAAAAAACCGAATTGCTTGATTGTCCTTTCCTCTTTTTTCGGCATAATGGCAACCATTACAATGCCAAGTAGCGGAGAAAACACTAATAGTGAGAGCAAATAGACATTCATCTTAAATACCCCCCTGTTAACGCAAAGATGACCAATAGTACCGCGAGCCCAAGAAAGGCGATCATGCCATACTGCTGCACCTGTCCTGTTTGCAGTTTAGACCCTATTTTCCCTAGCCCCTCTATTGAACTTGTTACTGTTGAGATCAATCCCCCGACAATGAACTTTTCAATATAAGAAAGAAATAAACTAAAGACCTTAATTGCATAGCCTACTGTAAAAAAGTAAATCTCATCAATAAAATACTTATTATCTAAAACTTTATATAATTTGGAGTTCTCTTTGAAGAGCCAGTCCCGGGGTATCTTCTTTTTAGCGTACATCATATAAGCAAGTAATATGCCAGCAAGCGATACAAACACGGCCATAAACATAATCCACACTGGTCCCTCATTATGGCTAGCACCAAGCAGCGTTTCATTTCCTTCGACTAGCCAATCACCAAGGAATGTTCCGAACCATGGGGTTTGAATATATCCACTAATCACAGCAAGCAACGCCAAAATAAACATAGGAAGTAACATGATTAAAGGTGATTCCTTAACCTGATTAACTGGACTTTGTGATTCTCCTGCAAATATCATGAAAAACAGGCGGAACATATAAAATGCGGTTAAAAAAGATGTAATCACCGCAAGTGTAAATAGGAGATAATCCCCATGCTCCCAGGCTGACATGAGAATTTCATCTTTACTGAAAAACCCTGACAGCAAGGGAAACCCCGATATCGCCAAAGTTCCAATCAAGAAAAGCGGTCCTGTCCAATTCAACCTTTTCCATAACCCACCCATTTTTTCTATGTTCTGTGTATGTATAGCATGAATTACACTTCCTGCTGCTAAAAACAGCAATGCTTTAAAAAAAGCATGAGTCATTAAATGAAACACCCCTGCTACATATCCAGCCGTACCTAAAGCTAGCATCATAAAGCCAAGTTGGGAGATCGTCGAATAGGCTAGCACACGCTTAACATCCTTTTGCACAAGAGCAATGCTTGCGGCAAAGATGGCTGTAAATCCACCCGTTACTGCTACGACGTGCATTGCTGTAACACTTGCCAGAAACAACGGAAACATAGTGGCTACCAAGTAAACTCCTGCTGCAACCATAGTTGCTGCGTGAATCAGTGCAGATACAGGAGTCGGACCTTCCATTGCATCAGGAAGCCAAGTGTGAAGAGGAAACTGTCCCGATTTCCCAACCGCACCGATAAAAATCAGAACACCAATCAACGTCAACCTTCCAACTGAAATCTCGCCAGCTTGAACAGCTTGAAAGATCTCTCCATATTCAAAGCTACCAGTTTCCCAGAATAGTAGAATAATGCCAATTAAAAGCCCTACATCACCTATTCTGGTCATAATAAAGGCCTTCTTCGCTGCCTTCTTTGCTTCTTGTTTATAAAAGTAAAACCCAATCAATAGGAAGGATCCAACCCCGACCAATTCCCAGAAGAAATAGAGTTGCAATAAATTGGGTGCCATGACAAGCCCAAGCATTGCAAAGGTGAAGAAACCAAGGTATGCATAGAAAATGGAGAATCGCTCTTCACCGTACATGTACCCCTTCGAGTAAATCTGGACAAGCAGGCTAACAAGTGAAACAATCACGAGCATCAAGGCATTAAGCTGATTGATTTCAAATCCTGCCGTAAGTTGCGTCCCACCGATGGAAAGCCAATCTATCGTTACTTTATAAGTAGGTTCTTTAAACCGTTCTATCAAGACAAGCAGCGATAAAATAAACGAAGCTAGCGTTAATAATATTCCTATATAGGCTCCTTGTTCTCGCCATCTCCTGCCTGATAGAAGCAGAACCAGAAACGTGACGAGTGGGAAGATCGGTATGAGCCAAGCATTCTCCATCATCGTATCAAATCCCCTTCTTCATTTATATAAACCTTCAATGCTTCATTGAATCCATTTCATCAACATTGACCGTCTTACGATTACGATAAAGGGCCATTAATATGGCCAGCCCAACAGCTGCCTCGGCTGCAGCAATTGTAATTGTAAATAATGAAAACACTTGACCAGTAATGGATGGCGTTACTCCAAATTTACTGAAAGCAACCAAATTGATATTCGCAGCGTTCAGCATCAGCTCAATGGAAATCAAAACAATGACCGCATTTCTTTTTACCAATGCGCCATACAGTCCAATACAAAATAAAACTAGTGCCAATACCAGATAAGCCGACAAGGGAACTCCTGTCATAATTGATCTCCCTCCTCATCCTTATCGTCTTTTTTTGCTAACACAATGGCACCTACTAAAGCAACAAGCAGGAGAACAGACATCACTTCAAATGGAATCACATATTTGGAAAACAGCTCAATGCCAATTTGTTTCGTATTTTCCTCATGCAAGGTCGTTGGCTGAACAGGTATATGCAGATTGTAAATACCTAGATAAACTGCCACAGCAAATCCAGCAACCGCTAGCAGCAAAGAGAATTTTCCCCACCTCCCTTTTGACGGTTCTTCGCGTTCTTGATGTTTAGTCAGCATTATTCCAAACAACATCACGATCGTAATTGCCCCAGAATAGATTAAGATTTGTACGACTGCCACAAATTCTGCCGAGAGCAGCATATAAATGCCTGCAATGCTTAGAAATGTAAAGACAAGGGCAATTACCATGTGTACCACTTTTGTTAACGTAATTAGCAGCACACCGCCTAATATGGCGACGAATGCCAAACCCAAAAATGCAATTAATTCACCGGACAAACTCATACTTTATTCACCTTCCGGATATTTTCATCATTTTCATCCAGCCACTCCAGATTTTTAAATAACTGTTCACGGCTGTATTCCGCCAGTTCAAATTGATTCGTCATCACTATCGCTTCAGTAGGGCAAACCTCCGTACATAGATCACACAAAATACATATCTCAAAATTGATGTCATACGTATCGATGATTTTACCTTTTTTTGTTTGGTCCGGATGCTTTTTCCCTGTTAATTGTATACAATCTGTTGGACAAATCGTCACACATTGATTGCATACAATGCACTTCTCAGGATAGAATTTTTGTATTCCACGGAATCGATCAGGGAGCGGCAGCGGCTCATTTGGGTAGTCGTAGGTCACTTTTTTCCGTGTCAAGTTCTTCAACGTATAGGTTAAACCTTTTGCTAAGCCAAGCATATTAACCCCTCGCTTTCTGATTAGCTTAAAGTTTTTTAAAAAAGTTTAAATAATTCTTTTAAAAGTGCAGTTAAAAATATATTAGCTAACGCAATCGGCAGCAGTACTTTCCAGCCGAACTCCATCAATTGGTCGGCCCTTATACGCGGAAAGGTTACACGAATCCAAACCAATACATAAAACACAGCACTAAACTTCAGTCCAAACCAGACAGCTGCCGGAATAAAATCCAGAAACGGTATAGAATTCCATCCCCCTAAAAATAATACAGTGGTTAATGTAGCCATTGCAAACATATACACATATTCCGACAACATAAAGAACGCCCAGCGAAATCCAGAGTATTCAACATGATAACCCGAAACGAGTTCAGATTCCGCTTCCGGAAGATCAAAAGGGACCCTGTTCAACTCAGCTACCGATGCAATAAAAAAAACTATAAACGCAATTGGTTGAAGAAAAATGAACCAAACCTTCTCCTGTGCAGCGACTATATCATTTAAGTTTAAGCTCCCTGTCAACAGGACTATCCCCACTAACGACATCACGAGCGGAATTTCATACGATATCATTTGCGCTGCCGCCCGCATTCCGCCAATCAAAGAGTATTTATTGTTGGATGCCCAGCCTGCCGTGACGATACCAATCGTCGTAATACCGGAAACCGCCATATAATACAATAGTCCGACACCTATATCGGCAAATTGAAATGCATCGGTAAATGGCAATGTAGCAAGGACCATGAAAGCTGGAGCAAAGGCGATTACCGGTGCCAATATATAAAGCGGCTTATCGGCTTTTTTTGGGATTGTATCTTCCTTGATTAAAAGCTTCAAAACATCGGCAACGGTCTGCAAAAGCCCCCATTTACCACCAATCTGATTTGGCCCCACCCGCAACTGCATGAACCCCATGATTTTTCGTTCAGAAAGAATACCATAGGTGACAAACCCTAAAACAACAAATAGGAGCAGCACAGCCAAGCCAAAAAAGATGCCAAAATTCAGTAGACTTGGCGTGGATTGAAGCAAATCCTGGATCATTTATCCATCCACCTCCCCTAATACAATATCGATGGCACCTAGTATCGTTATCAAGTTCGCCATATTTTCCCCTTCCAGTAACTTTGGAAGAATTTGCAGATTATAAAATGAAGGTCGGCGGAATTTTAACCGGTACGGCTCCTTTTTTCCCTCGCTTGCGATATAACAGCCGATTTCCCCTCTTGGTGATTCAATTCGGACAAAGGCCTCGCCTTTTGGTACCTTTATTATTTTCGGGACCTTAGCAATGATTGGTCCTTCGGCTGGAAACTGCTCAACCGCCTGCTCAAGGATTTTCAATGATTCTTCAATTTCCTCCATCCTGCAGTGATAGCGTGAAAAAGCATCGCCTTCTTCTCGGGTAGGAATATTAAATTGAAACCTGTTATAAATAGAATATGGTTCATTTTTTCTTAAATCCCATTTTACACCTGTACACCTTAAGTTTGCACCGCTTAGTGAGTACTGAAGCGCTTCTTCCTTCGAATAGGTGCCCACTCCCTTAACTCGGTTCACGAAGATTTCATTCCCTGTTACCAGCTCATGGTAACCAGCTAGCTGCTCCCTCATATAAGGAACAAACTCTGCCACCTTTTCAATCCAGTCTTCAGGAGCATCCCATTTCACACCTCCGACCCGCATATAATTAAATGTAAGTCGTGCACCTGACAATTCAGTCAATAAGTTAACGATCATTTCACGTTCACGAAAAGCATATAAAAAGGGGCTCGTCGCTCCAATATCAAGCAAATACGTTCCCCACCAAACAAGGTGACTCGCAACTCTGCCTAACTCCATTGCGATTACCCGCAAATACTCAGCCCTGTCGGGGATTTCAACCCCCATCATTGTTTCAACAGCATGACAAAGCACATAATTATTTGTCATAGCGGCCAGATAATCCAGTCGGTCGGTATAGGGAATAATCTGAGTATATTGTAGATCTTCCGCTAATTTTTCCGTACCGCGATGTAGATACCCTATGACAGGTGTAGCCTCTTTTATTATTTCACCATCGATTTTGATGACAAGCCGAAAAACACCATGTGTACTCGGATGCTGTGGCCCGACATTGAGAAGCATTTCTTCCGTCCGTAACATTGGGTTACACCTCCACATCATAAGGCTGATAATCTTTTCGAAGAGGATACCCAATCCAATCCTCACCAAGTAAAATCCGCTTTAAATCAGGGTGTCCCTGAAAGAGGATACCGAGTAAATCGTAGGCCTCACATTCAGGCCAATTTGCCCCCGACCATAAAGGGACTAATGAAGGAACAACTGGAGAATCCCTATCCAGCTTCACTTTCAAGGCAGCCGAATGATTCGTATTAAATGAATATAGGTGAACATAGATTTCCATATGAGTTTCAAAATCTGTTCCATGCAGTTCTGATAAATAGTGAAAGTTCAACTGTTCATCATATCGTAAAATTTTAGCTATTTGAAAATATGTATCTGGTTTAGCAACTAATGTGGGAACATCTTTTGATAGGTTATTAATATAGTAATCTGTTAGAGCACCTTGTCCCAAATTCCTTTCAATAGCCTGAACAATTTGATCGAGTATTGATTGGTTTGGTGAAGGTTCATCTGGGGTGTGAACTTCTGTACTCTCCTCTACTCTAGCCCTGGTCTTTGCAGCCGCGGCGGCTTTCGCTTTTGCAGCAGAAATGGCCTTAGCCTTTGCTTTTTCTGGATCCTCTTCTTTGCCCACTAATTCCTTTCTTTTGGCGAGAGCAGCAGCTTTTGCCTTTGCAGCAGCGGCGGCTTTTTGTTTCGCTACATCCATACTTCTTTCCGATTCTTCTATTCCACTTTCTTTTGATTGTTTTCGGGCGAGAGCGGCGGCTTTTGCCTTTGCAGCTGCGGCGGCTTTTTGTTTCGCTACATCCATACTTCTTTCCGATTCTTCTATTCCACTTTCTTTTGATTGTTTTCGGGCGAGAGCGGCGGCTTTTGCCTTTGCAGCTGCGGCGGCTTTTTGTTTCGCTACATCCATATTTCCTTCCGGTTCTCCTGTAACACTTTCTTTTGACTGCCTTCGGGCTATAGCAACTGCTTTTGCCTTTGCAGCTGCGGCGGCTTTTTGTTTCGCTACATCCATATTTCCTTCCGGTTCTCCTGTAACACTTTCTTTTGACTGCCTTCGGGCTATAGCAACTGCTTTTGCCTTTGCAGCTGCGGCGGCTTTTTGTTTCGCTACATTCATATTTCCTTCCCGTTCTTCTGTAACACTTTCTTTTGACTGTCTTCGGGCTAAAGCTGCGGCTTTTGCCTTTGCAGCTGCCTCTTTCTTTTGTTGCGCTAAATCCTGCTCTTCACTCATCTATATCACCCGCTTTCCAGTTTTCGCTTCGTAACGGATTTTTTCTTTTAATTTATTAATACCATAAATAAGTGCTGCCGGGTTTGGGGGGCACCCAGGGATATAAACATCAACAGGTACTATTTGATCTACCCCTTTGACAACCGAATATGATCGCACATATGGTCCTCCTGCAGTTGCACAAGACCCCATAGCAATAACCCATTTCGGCTCTGGCATTTGGTCGTACAATCTCCTTATTATCGGAGCCATTTTTTTCGTTACAGTGCCAGAAACAATCATGACATCCGATTGTCTAGGTGATGTCCGGAAAAAAGAACCAAAACGGTCCAAATCATAATGAGAGGAACCCACTCCCATCATTTCAATCGCACAGCATGCTAAACCAAAAGTCATTGGCCATAGGGAATTACTTCTTGCCCAGGCCTTTACTTGTTCAAGTGTGGATAAAAAAATACTGTGACGCAATTCTTCCATTTCTGCAGGAGTAAGGTCGTCTAATTTTAATTCCACTTTAACACCTTCTTTTTCCAAGCGTAGATTAGTCCTAATAAAAGGATAAGGACGAAAAATAACATTTCAATTAGCGCAAACAGCCCCAGCTCGTCGTAAGCTACTGCCCATGGGTAAAGGAAAACAGTTTCTACATCAAAAATGACGAACATCAAGCCAAATAAATAATACCTGACATTGAACTGAACTCTTGAATCCTGAAAAGGCTCGATCCCACTTTCATAAGTCGTGTATTTCATATCATTCGGTTTGTATGGTCTAAGCAGTCTTCCAAGAAATAATGCGACTAAAGGTAGTAAAATGCCAAGACTAAGAAAAACAAATACAATTAAATAGTTATTTTGGTAAATATGCAGCTGTCCCATGTCCATCTCCCTTTATAGAGAAATCATGTTTAATAGGTGTATTTTTAACTTGCTTGTCTTCTTTTTTATTGGAATCTTGTTTTAAATATTTATGCAGTGCTACAATTTTTTAGAAGTAACGTGACAACGAGGGGGCAAGAAGTAATAAATGTAAGCGTATACATTATATCATCCAGAAATTAGTATGTCGATGAAGTAAGGGTTAATATGGAAAATACTTTACACTATAATTCGATATTTTTTATGAACTTTCAGCAGATTTTTTCATATTTCGACGTTCAAATGCAGAAATTATGAGTTTGTATAATAATAAGCTCTTTTAAAGGCAGTTTAGATTGCATGCCTAAAATAAAAAACACCAGGACTCTCTGCAATTAGAAAGTCCTGGTGTTTTGATTATATAAAATTATCGCATTTCTGCAATTTGAATCCGATTGATAGCACGTTTAAGCGATAAATCAGCTCTTTTGGCATCATTTGATCCATCATTGTTCTGCAATCTTTGTTCCGCACGTGCTTTTGCTGCTTGAGCGCGTGCAAGATCGATAGTTTCAGCTCTTTCAGCAGATTGAGCTAAAATGGTTACCACATCAGGGCGAACTTCTAAGAAGCCACCGTTTACAGCTACATAGTCTGTGTTGCTTCCATTTTTAAGACGGACAGCACCGATGGTAAGAGGAGCTACAGTTGGAACGTGTCCAGCCATAATTCCCAGCTCACCACTTTTAGCTTTAGTGCTTACCATTTCAACTTCTGCATCATATACTGGGCCATCGGGAGTAACAACATTGACTTTAATGGTCTTCATTTCATTCCCTCCTAGGTCCCTTTAATTAAGCCATTTCTTTTGCTTTAGCAATAACTTCTTCGATGCGACCAACTAGACGGAAAGCATCTTCAGGAAGTTCGTCGTATTTTCCAGCTAGGATATCTTTGAATCCTTGGACTGTTTCTTTAACTGGTACATAAGATCCTTTTTGACCAGTGAATTGTTCAGCCACGTGGAAGTTTTGTGACAAGAAGTTTTGAATTCTACGGGCACGAGCAACGATTACTTTTTCGTCTTCGCTTAACTCGTCCATACCCAAGATCGCAATAATATCTTGAAGTTCTTTATATTTCTGTAAAGTTGATTGAACTTGACGAGCTACTTTATAGTGCTCAGCTCCAACGACTTCTGGGCTAAGAGCACGAGAAGAAGAAGCCAATGGATCAACTGCTGGGTAGATACCCATTTCAGAAAGTTTACGCTCAAGGTTAGTTGTTGCATCTAAGTGAGCGAAAGTTGTAGCTGGAGCCGGATCCGTATAGTCATCGGCAGGTACATAGATCGCTTGAATAGATGTAACAGAACCTTTATTAGTTGATGTGATACGTTCTTGTAATTGACCCATTTCTGTAGCAAGGGTTGGTTGGTAACCTACCGCTGAAGGCATACGGCCTAGAAGGGCAGAAACCTCTGAACCTGCTTGAGTGAAACGGAAGATGTTATCGATGAAGAAAAGAACGTCTTGTCCTTGTTCGTCACGGAAATATTCAGCCATTGTCAAACCACTTAAAGCTACACGCATACGTGCACCTGGTGGCTCGTTCATTTGTCCGAATACCATAGCTGTTTTCTTAATAACACCAGAATCAGTCATCTCGTAGAAAAGGTCATTTCCTTCACGAGTACGCTCACCTACACCAGCGAATACTGAGATACCGCCGTGCTCTTGTGCGATGTTATTAATAAGTTCTTGGATAAGTACAGTTTTACCAACACCGGCACCACCGAAGAGACCGATTTTACCACCTTTGATGTAAGGTGCAAGTAAATCTACTACTTTAATACCAGTTTCAAGAATTTCAACTGATGTTGATAAGTCCTCAAAAGTTGGTGCTTGTCTGTGAATTGGATCACGACGTACTTCTGCTGTAAGTGGTTCAAATAGGTCAATATTTTCCCCTAATACGTTGAAAACGCGACCTAGAGTTACTTCACCTACAGGAACGGAAATTGGAGCTCCTGTATCAACAGTCTCTGCACCACGAGTTAAACCATCCGTGGAAGACATTGCTACAGTACGAACTGTATTATCACCTAGTTGAAGGGCTACTTCAAGAGTTAGTCCTGTACCAGACGCTGTATTTTCGATTCTTAACGCGTTATAGATCTTAGGAAGTTGTCCGTCTTCGAATTTCACGTCAACAACCGGACCCATAACTTGAGTAACGCGTCCTATATTCATCGTTTTCCCTCCTAACGTTGCTTATAACGACTATCAAATTTATGGAACGGCCAGCATATCGTCCGGGCCGGCCGCCCCTTTAATGATTTTATTCTAAAGCTGCTGCACCGCCGACAATTTCCGTGATTTCTTGAGTAATTGCGGCCTGACGTGCACGGTTATATTGCAATGAAAGTGAATCGATCAATTCTTTTGCATTATCGGTTGCATTTTTCATTGCAGTCATACGTGCAGAGTGCTCACTTGCTTTACCATCTAACAAAGCACCATAAATTAAACTTTCTGCGTACTGAGGTAGTAATACCTCAAGAATTTCTTCTGCATTAGGTTCAAATTCATAAGAAGTCAATGCTGCATTGGAAGTATTAAAGTCAGCTAACGGAAGGACTTGCTTTTCCGTTACATCCTGCTGGATTGGGCTGACATAATGGTTATAGTACATATAAAGCTCATCACACAGTTCATTTAGATACAAATTCACTGTTGATTTAGCAAGGGAGCTAATGTCAGCGAAAGACGGCTGATCAGGAACACCAATTACTTCAAGCTCTACGTGCATATTACGGCTGACAAAGAAATCACGGCCAACCCTTCCGATTGCGATAATGACGAACTCATCATTGGATTTATGGCGTTCAAGAATAGTTTTATGAACGTGGCGTAGGATACTACTGTTGTAGGCTCCTGCCAATCCTCGGTCCGATGTGATTACCAGGTAACCGGTTTTCTTTACTGGACGTGAGACAAGCATTGGATGAGATGCATCCGTACTTCCGTTCGCAATACTTGATACTACTTCTTGAATTTTTTCCATATATGGAACATATGCTTTAGCATTCGCTTCTGCACGGTTCATTTTAGAAGCAGATACCATCTGCATCGCTTTTGTAATTTGACTCGTCTTTTTCGTTGAAGTAATCCGAGACTTAATATCGCGTAAAGAGGCCATTCATTCTCACCACCCTTTATAAATTAGTTAGACCTTATTATTCAGAAATAACGAAATTCTTTTTGAACTCGTTAATTGCAGCAACGATAGCAGCGTCTTCAGGAAGACCTTTAGTTGTGCGAATGTGATCTAATAATTCTGGATGAGAACGATCTAGGAACACATAGTATTCTTCTTCAAAACGAAGGATATCCGATACTGGAATATCATCTAAATGACCTTTAGTTAATGCATAGAAAATCATGACTTGTTTTTCAACTTTAATTGGTTTGTTTAGATCTTGCTTAAGAACTTCAACTGTACGAGCACCACGGTTAAGTTTTGCTTGTGTAGCAGCATCAAGATCAGAACCGAATTGAGAGAATGCTTCCAATTCACGATAAGAAGCTAAGTCTAGACGTAATGTACCAGCAACTTTTTTCATCGCTTTAATTTGTGCAGATCCACCAACACGGGATACGGAAAGACCAGCGTTAATCGCAGGACGTACACCTGAGAAGAACAAATCAGATTGTAAGAAGATTTGTCCATCTGTGATGGAAATAACGTTTGTTGGAATGTAAGCAGAGATATCGCCTGCTTGTGTTTCAACAAATGGAAGCGCAGTGATTGAACCAGCACCTAAAGTGTCATTCAATTTAGCTGCACGCTCAAGTAAGCGGGAGTGCAAGTAGAATACATCCCCAGGGAAAGCTTCACGACCTGGAGGACGGCGAAGCAGCAAGGAAAGTTCACGGTATGCTGATGCTTGTTTAGAAAGATCATCATAAACCACTAAAACGTGCTTGCCAGCAAACATAAACTCTTCACCCATAGTCACACCAGCATATGGAGCTAGGTATAAAAGTGGTGCTGGTTGAGAAGCTGATGCAGATACAACGATTGTGTAATCTAATGCACCATTTTTACGTAGTGTTTCAACTGTTCCACGAACTGTTGATTCTTTTTGGCCAATAGCAACATAAATACAGATCATGTTTTGGTCAGCTTGGTTAAGGATTGTATCGATCGCAACTGATGTTTTACCAGTTTGACGGTCGCCAATGATTAACTCACGTTGTCCACGTCCGATTGGAACTAGAGCATCGATAGCTTTAATCCCTGTTTGTAATGGTTCATGAACAGATTTACGGTCCATAACACCTGTAGCAGGGCTTTCGATTGGACGAGTTTTTGTTGTAGCGATTGGGCCAAGACCATCTAATGGCTGTCCAAGCGGATTTACAACACGTCCGATTAATTCTTCTCCAACTGGAACTTCCATGATTCTTCCTGTACGGCGTACTTCACTGCCTTCTTGAATGTCTCTGAAAGGTCCAAGAATAACAACACCTACGTTATTTTGCTCAAGGTTTTGTGCTAAACCCATTGAACCATTGGAAAATTCTAAGAGCTCCCCAGACATTGCATTATCTAAACCATGAACGCGTGCGATACCATCACCAACAGTGATAACTGTACCTACATCGCTTACTTTAATTTCCGACTGATAGTTTTCAATCTGCTTTTTAATCAGCGCACTGATTTCTTCAGCTTTGATGCTCATGAATTTCACCCCTATCTGTGAATATTAACCTAATAGTTGTTTGCTAAGACGACCAAGCTTACCGCTAATCGTTCCGTCATATATGCGGTTACCGATTTGAAGTTTGATGCCGCCAAGAATATTGGTATCCGTAATATTAGTAATGCGTAAATTTCTTTTACCGATTTTTGCAGCAAAAGATGAAGACACAGCTTCCATTTCTGATTCAGTCAATGGACGAACTGTATAGACAGTTGCATCCGCAACTGAGTTTTCTTCATTCGCAAGTTCAATAAACTCTTGTGCCATAGCAGTCACTTCATCTGTACGATGACGCTCTACCATTAACATTACTGTGTTTTGAACGGAAGAAGAAAGGCTTGCAAATGCATTTGCAATCAAAGCACTTTTTGCATCTTTAGTCATTTTAGGATGAGCTAAGAAGCTTAATAGCTCATTATCATTTGTAAAAACTTCATTCACTATGCGAAGCTCTTCTTCAAGTTGGTTAATGAGATTTTGCTCTTTCGCAATTTGGAAAAGGGCAACGGCATAACGCTTTGCTACTGTTATATCGCTCATTTCCCTTCTCCTGCCTCTTGAATGTAGTCATTAATCAATTGCTCTTGATCAGCTTCAGATAGTTCTTTTTCAATTACTTTAGAAGCAATAAGTACGGATAAAGATGCCACTTGCTCGCGTAGTGCTGTAATAGCTTTTTCTTTTTCCTGTACAATTTCACGCTTCGCTGATTCTTTAACACGTTCAGCTTCAAGACGTGCTTGATTCACGATATCTTCACGCTGCGCTTCACCTTGAAGTTTTGCGTTTTCTATAAGTTGTCCCGCTTCAGTGCGAGATTGTTTTACGATTTCACGTTGTTCTTCTAAATATTTAAGTGCTTCTTGTCTGCTAGCTTCCGCTGCTTGAATTTCATTTGCAACATGTTCTTCACGTTGAGTCATGATGCCCATTAGAGGACCCCATGCAAATTTCTTCAGCAACGCTAACAAAATGATAAACATTACTAATTGGTATAAAATGTCTCCGCCGTTAAAGCCAGCCGATGACCCAAGTACAAAGCTGCTTGTTAACACGCTTGGTTCACTCCCTTCACGAGTTTCACTTCTTAAAGCTTTCATTCATATGAACTTTTAGAAAACTATGATCTTAAACTGTATTAAAAAAGGATTGTGGACATAAAGGAAAGGCGAAGGTTCACATGGAACGAACTTCGCCATTTTTGAACTTTTTAAAGGTTCTATTAACCACCATATACCATAAACGCAATTACTACCGCGATGATAGGCATCGCTTCAACTAAACCTACACCGATGAACATTGTTGTTTGAAGCATACCGCGAGCTTCTGGTTGACGAGCGATACCTTCTACTGTTCTTGAAACGATAAGACCATTACCAATACCTGCACCTAGTGCTGCTAAACCAATTGCAATTGCTGCTGCAAGAAGACCTACTGAACCTGTCATTATAAATATCCTCCTTAAATTGTATCAAAATTTTATTTTTTTAGTTCTAAATGAACTTATAATTAATGGTCGTCACTGACTTTATGAGACAGATAAACCATTGTTAACGTGACAAAGATAAACGCTTGGATACTGCCGACGAAAATACTATAGCCTTGCCATACTAGAGTAGGGATGATTGCACCAATAAATCCGGCAAATCCACTCGCAGCCAGCGAACCGGCTAACAAACTTAGCAAAACTTCACCAGCATAAATGTTACCATATAGACGCAGACCAAGTGTCAAGGAGTTTGTAAATTCCTCTACTAGTGTCATTGGGTTTTTATAAGCTTTAAAGTACCCTTTGGCGCCTTTCATTTTTATAGCATAGAAATGCGTTAAACCTAAGACCATGACTGCAAGAGTCAATGTGATAACTGGGTCGGCTGTTGGTGATTTCCACCAAAGCACTCCATCGTAACTAATTGCAAACGGAAGACCTAGCATATTGGACACAAAAATGTACATTAGCAAAGTCATACCAAGCAGTTGAAACTGACCACCTGTTCTCCAGTCCATGTTACTATTAATAATACCCTTAACAAAATCCATAATCCATTCCATGAAATTCTGCATGCCAGTTGGCTTCATTGCTAACTTACGTGTACCAATCACTGCAATTAAGAACACAACAAGACTCGCAATTGTTATCATTAGGACGTTACTCAAGTTAAAGGTTAAACCCATAAAATCGTGTAAGGGTGCTTCATGATTCAACTATATTCACCTCTCTTCCCCGCTATCGACGTATTAATTGGATGAAAAAATCTATAAAAATGACGATATAAGCTGTCATTAATCCCCATACAACACTAATCAGATGAAAATGCTCCGGAAATTCCAATGCAATGAGTACCGCTAGACCTGCGGATGCCATTCGTGTCATCGTTCCAAGAGATTTAGTTTTCTTTCCCTCATCAAGCGCCTGACTGAATTTTTTCATTTTCTGATTAATCAGCCATAAATTGTATAAACTCAAACTCGTACCCAGTATAAGCCCTGCAAAAACGGCTTGATAACTCGTAAGTCCCCATCCAACAACATAAACCGCCAGAAGAAAAATTATATATTTACTCTGCCTGTTGAACATGATTTTCATTTCTGGCATTTTTCATTTAATCTCCTGAGAAATATTTTCGAACTGAATGGAGCATTGCTTGTAAACCTAATGCAAGTCCACAAAGAAGGCCAATTACTAATAGCAGCGGTTCGAATCAAGGGTTCTGTCAAATCATCTTTCTAAAAAGAAGATACCGATCAAAACTGATCCGACTATTTGAGAAAGAATCGCTGACATCAAAGTCATAGCCATTAATAGACGGCAATTTATTTGACGAAAGTTGCATCCTCGCGGTTGAAATTTGGTGGAGGATAGAAAACATTTCATGCTGTAAAAATCTGCATGTTGGGCTCCTGAAAACCCTCTCATTTTACATCCTTAGTTAGCATACAATAGGCAAGAATCAATGTCAATGAGTGGTTAGTGAAATTTGTCACAGGTTTGTAATTATTAACGAATTGTTCACAAATTATCTTTTTAATACTATTGACATACGTTTTATTTTACTTATTGTCATTTCTTCACTCAATAAGTAACGTCTTTTCTATCCGATCTTCCCTTCCATTCCTTCTTGCAAATATTATTGCTTTATATACTCCTTTAGGCGGCAAGTCTTCTCTAAATATATTTTTTTTGGTCAAACCTGAGGGTGCTGGTTTCGACCAATCCATATATCCGGCAAATTTTAAGGTGTCTGCGTCATAAAGAGCAATCCCGAATTCTTCAGCTCCTCGAGGTAGATACATCTCGTATCGATAAGTGCCGGCCTGGTCGCCTTGGCCGAATTCAAACCCCATTACTCTTGGATAATCCGGTTCTTCTTTAACGTATAAATAAGGGAGTGAAATTTTTTTACTTCCTTCCATTATAATTAGGTACCCATCATAAACCCCCTTCTTGAGTTCGGACGGGTTTACTTGAAGTCCCACATCGATTGCTTTCTTTTCACTTGGATTTAAAGTAATCGATTTCGGCAAATCCCAAATGAGTCCCTTCTCTTTTAATGGGACAATAAAAGAGTACCTCCTAATCTTCTTTCCTGTATTTTCAAGGACAATCGATTCATGATGCTCTTCAATTCCTTCTTTTTTTGTATACATTCCAAATGACAAAGAACTTGGATACAGCAGTGTGTCTGCTTTTAATGCTTCAGCAACCTGGATGCGGCCAGCTCCCTGTTCATATGTGTGATACAGTTGATGTGCCGTTTTACTTAATGGCTTAGAAGTACTCATCAAGGCTGACTTTACTTGATCAGGAGTCCACTCCGGATGCTTTTGTAAAATTAAAGCGCACGCACCTGCAACATGCGGGGCAGACATACTTGTGCCAGCTAAGGACATATATCCCTTAGGAATGGTGCTTTCAATCTCAACTCCAGGCGCTAACACGTCTGGCTTAATCCCCCAAGATACCGTTACCGGTCCCCTCGAGCTAAAATCAGCCAGTCTATCTTGCTCCTTCTTATATACAAAATGAACTTTTTCGTGTTTTTTTTGATCCACAAATTTCTTAAGTCGTAATCCATCTCTTCTATTAATAGAAGCAACTGGTATGTTCATCTCTTTTTCTAAGCTTCCGGTAAAGGTTCCGCTCGTATTGTTATATATAATTACCGCTTTCGCTCCTGCCTTTTCAGCATTGGATACTTTCTCCTGAAAGGTAAGTGTGCCACGCTCAAGTAACACGATTTTATCTTTAACATGTTTTAGCTCATTTTCATTTCCGATATTTCCATAAATTACTTCCTCCGAAAAAGTTAAGTTCCACTTCTTAGAGCCTTGAAATAGAGTCAAATAAGATTGATACTTTTTTGACCCAAGTCCGTAAACCATATATGGAACCTTCAACGGAGGAGTTGACGCTCCTACCGAAATCGCTTTTTCTGCTGTCCCAGGCGAACCCACAGTCCAAACAGCCGGCCCAGAATTACCGTTTGATGTGACAGCAACGATTCCGCTTTCCACCGCTTTATTTAAAGCTAGCGAAATAGGTAAATCAGGGCCATTGACATTGTTCCCAAGAGAAAGGTTTAAAACATCTACCTTATCTTTCATTGCTGACTCAATAGCCGTCAAGACTTGCTCAGTATCTCCTGCACCTCCTGGCCCCAATGCCCGATATGCATAAATCTCTGCCTCTGGAGCGACGCCCATCATTTTTCCATTAGCTGCAATAATACCCGCAACATGGGTTCCATGTATTGTATCTAAACCTCCCATGTTCTTCGTTTCCATCGGGTCTTCATCACTATCAACTAAATCTTTTCCTCCTTTATAATTACGCTGCAAATCTGGATGTGTATAATCAATCCCTGTATCGATAATCCCTACTTTTACTCCTTTCCCGGTTATCCGGTGATTCTTTTTATCAAAGAAACTCCTCACCCTGTCTCCTCCAATGAAAGGGACACTTTCATCTAGCAAGGCATGATACATAGATACTTCAGTAACAGCTTGAATCGCACTCTCCTTCTTAAGTTGTTCAATTTCATTCTTTTTCCCATATACAGAAAATCCATCAAGGGCAACCGTATAAATATTACGTAAATGAAGGGATGGATACTTTTCAAGCAGCTTATTAATCTTTTCTTGTGAAATCGGGTTTTCCATCGTGACAACAACCGTTACTTTCTTAGATTCAGATAACTTTGGTAATGGCGGCAGAATGACAGAGGCTAATACTTTTTCATTTGAGAAAAAAAATATTAAAAGGAAAACAGACAATATAAAAGATATCTTTCTCAACATAATCATCCCCTTAGCAGTTATCTTTTCTCAACTACCTTGGAGTATGCAAATAAAAAAGGAAAAGCCAATTGGCTTTTCCTTTTTTATGGTTCAAATCTTGTTGGCGGTACACTGACTTGCTTAAAATAGTAACGTACGGCTTCAGCAATTCGGGCTGAAGCATTTCCGTCCCCATATGGATTAGAGGCCTTAGCCATTTTTTTGTGTTCTTCATGATTGGTTAGCAATTCATGCGCCATTTTAAAAATGGTCTGTTCATCCGTACCCGCCAGTCTTAAGGTGCCTGCTGCAATCCCCTCCGGGCGTTCAGTCGTATCTCGTAAAACAAGAACAGGTACACCAAGTGATGGTGCCTCTTCCTGGATGCCTCCGGAGTCAGTCAAAATCAAATAGGCTCTTGATGCAAAGTTATGAAAATCCAATACGTCCATCGGTTCGATTAAATGGACACGCGGATTATCACCGAGAATCTCGTTTGCTAGCTCTTGAACAGCGGGATTTAAATGGACAGGATAAACGACCTGAACATCGTCATGATCTGCAACGATTTTTTTGACAGCCCTAAAGATATTCCTCATAGGCTCCCCTAGGTTTTCCCTGCGATGAGCTGTAAGTAAAATGAGCCGGTCATCTTCCAATTTATTTAAAACTGGATGAGAATACGTGGACCGTACTGTCGTTTTTAAGGCATCGGTTGCCGTATTTCCCGTCACGAATATGTTTTCTTTCTTGTTTTCATTCAGCAAATTCTCTTCCGCTTTTGAGGTCGGCGCAAAATGTAAGTCTGCCATAGTTCCGGTAAGCTGTCGATTCATCTCTTCCGGATAGGGGGAATACTTATTCCATGTGCGCAGCCCTGCTTCCACATGTCCAATGACGATTTGATTATAAAAAGCAGCTAAACTGGCTACAAAGGTTGTAGTTGTATCACCATGAACAAGAACAATGTCAGGTTTAGCTTCCTTCATTATAGAATCCAGACCACTTAATGCTCTTGTTGTAATATCAGCAAGCGTTTGCCTTTCCTTCATTATATTCAAATCATAATCGGGTTGAATGGAAAATAAGTCGAGAACTTGATCTAACATTTGTCGATGCTGAGCCGTAACAGCAACGATTGGTTTGAAATATTCTGGGTGTTTTTGAAATTCGAGTACTAAGGGCGCCATTTTGACAGCTTCTGGTCTCGTTCCAAAAATCGTCATGACCTTAATCGGTTGGTTCAATCGTGACACCTCAGTTTCTTTCTATTATTTTGTGCCGAATAAACGATCTCCCGCGTCTCCTAGACCTGGAACGATATAGCCATGTTCATTCAGTTTTTCGTCAAGCCCTGCAATATAAATATCCACATCAGGATGCGCTTCTTTTAATGCTTCTACGCCTTCTGGGGCTGCAATTAGGCACATGAATTTGATGTTAACTGCACCGCGCTTTTTAATAGAATTGATAGCTTCAATAGCAGAACCGCCTGTCGCTAACATTGGGTCAACAACAATGCATTCTCTTTCTGCCAAATCGCTTGGCATTTTCGCATAATATTCAACCGGTTTTAATGTTTCTGGATCACGGTAAAGACCGACATGACCTACCTTTGCAGCAGGAATCAATTTAATAATTCCATCTACCATTCCAATACCAGCACGTAAAATTGGAACGATACCAACTTTTTTACCAGAAAGCATTTTTACTTTCGCTTTGCTGACTGGTGTTTGGATTTCCACTTCTTCAAGCGGCATGTCTCTTGTAATTTCAAATGCCATTAATGACGCAACTTCATCTACTAGTTCGCGGAATTCTTTTGTTCCTGTATTTATATCACGTATATAGGCTAATTTGTGTTGAATTAACGGGTGATCGAAAACATAAACTTTTCCCATTTAGCATCTCTCCAATTCTATTGCTTAATTTTGCTCTTTTTATAATTTCCCTATTCGTTTAGAAAAATTTTCGTATCTTTTAAAATTCACTTCAACCTATTTTACAGAAAAAAGGTTCAATCTTCAATAAAGGTTTAGATGTCAGACCTATTTTCACTATTCCGACTCTTCAAAACACACTCTTCTCTGTGTCTATCTATTTAAGCACACAAAAACCGCTTCCCTAGAAAGGAAGCGGCTCCGTTATTACAATGAAGGATATAATTCAAACTTGCTTGTTAATGCTTCAACACGCTGTTTTGCTTCTTCAAGTTTAGCTTCATCTTCATTATTTTTCAAAACAAGTCCGATGATTGCAGCGATTTCATCCATGTCTTCTAATCCAAAGCCACGAGATGTTACTGCCGCTGTTCCAATACGTATACCACTTGTAACGAATGGTTTTTCCGGATCATACGGAATCGCATTTTTGTTAACCGTAATACCGATTTCATCTAGTACATGTTCTGCAATTTTTCCTGTTAGTCCTGTAGAACGTACATCAAGAAGAATTAAGTGATTATCTGTTCCATCAGAAACAAGGGTAAAGCCTTCTTTTTTCAAACCTTCGCCCAAACGTTTAGCATTGTCGATAATTTGTTGTGCATAAACTTTAAAATCATCTTGAAGCGCTTCGCCGAATGCTACAGCTTTAGCAGAAATTACATGCATTAATGGCCCACCTTGAATTCCAGGGAAGATTGATTTATCAATTTTCTTACCGAACTCTTCTTTACAAATAATCATACCGCCGCGTGGTCCGCGAAGCGTTTTATGAGTAGTTGTCGTTACAAAGTCTGCATAAGGAACTGGACTTTGATGCAATCCTGCAGCAACTAAACCTGCGATATGTGCCATATCAACCATTAAATAAGCTCCGACTTCATCTGCAATCTCACGGAAGCGTTTGAAATCAATTTCACGTGGATATGCACTAGCCCCTGCTACGATCAGTTTAGGCTTGTGCTGACGTGCTTTTTCCAAAACATCGTTGTAATCGATACGGTGATCTTTTTCGTCTACACCATATTCAACAAAGTTGTAGTTAACACCACTGAAGTTAACCGGGCTTCCATGTGTTAAATGACCGCCGTGGGACAGGTTCATTCCTAACACTGTGTCGCCAGTTTGAAGAACGGTAAAGTAAACCGCCATATTAGCTTGAGCTCCGGAGTGTGGTTGTACGTTTACATACTCGCCACCGAAAATCTCTTTTGCACGGTCACGTGCTAAATCTTCAACGATGTCGACATACTCACACCCACCGTAGTAACGTTTACCCGGATATCCTTCTGCATACTTATTAGTTAGAACCGATCCTTGAGCTTCCATGACAGCTTCACTCACGAAGTTCTCAGAAGCAATAAGCTCAATCTTACTTCTTTGACGCCCTAATTCCAGTTGAATTGCGTTAAACACTTGCTCATCTTGCTTTGCTAAACGATTCATTCCGTAATTCCTCCTCAAATTGTGCGTTATTCGCTTTTTACATTATTTACAACATGACTTCAAAAAGACATGAAAAAGCCTTATCGATAATTATTTGAAAATTCTACTCCATTTTAACATGTCTATTTTAGAAGTGATAGTCTATTTTTATCGAACATTCATTGTTTTTTCATTTAAAAACGTTCGCATTTCACATCTTATTTACGGTAAATAGCTCTTCCTACCTGAATTTTATTAGTAAAAAAGCTTTCCAATGAGGGGGTATACCGTTTTTTCTTCACTAACCATTCTATTGGTACTATACAAAAAAATCGTTAAAGATTCTTCTTGTTCTTTACATTTTTCTTTTATTTAATAGTCTCCATACAAAAAACAGCATCCCTCATCTGAGAAATGCTGCCTAATTTTCTATTAAGTACAACTCTTGTTTACTGTAGTATCCTGATATACAGCCCGCTCTCCGCCAATTAGTTTTGGGCGGGTTTTAGCCATAGTCACATGTGCATGACCAATTTCTTTAATGGAGACTCGAACAGGGACAGCCACATGTTTTAAATGCATACCGATGAAAGTATCACCGATGTCTATCCCCGCTTCTGCCTTGATATGCTCAACGACGATAGCATCTTTCCATTGTTGATAGGCATAGGTTGCCATCGACCCTCCTGCCGTTCTTACAGGGACAACTGACACTTCTTCATAATCTCTTCGAACTGCGGTCTCTCTCGGTAAAACGAGAGCCCTATTTAAGTGTTCACAACATTGATAAGCAACCTGAATTCCCGTTTTTCTTTGGAAATCCTCCATTACAGCAAAGATCATTCCCGCAACATCAATTGTTCCGTCTGTGCCGATTCGTTTTCCAATCACTTCACTTGTACTGCAGCCAATTACCAATAGCTGTTTTTCTTTTAGAGCTGCCTCTTCTTGAAACTCATGTAACAGTTTTCGAAACTGATTTTTCCATATCTCAAGCTCATCTGAAAATGTAGTATCATTTGTCATGAAATACGCATCCTTTCATTTAAAGAAAACTTACTGATGGTTAGACCTTAGATGAAGAGAAGACCCCTTGTCCTTGTTCTAAATCTGCACATCTTATCGCTTAAGAAGGGCATTCTAGTGATTTAAATTAGGAGTGTTTTCCTTCATACTCCGCTATCTTACCAATCCTGTTTTCATGACGGCCGCCTTCAAATTCTGATGTCAACCATGTTTGGGCAATTTCCCTGGCAAGCCCAGGACCAATTACACGTTCCCCCATTGCCAACATATTGCTGTCATTATGCTGACGAGTCAATTTCGCACTATACACATCATGAACCAATGCACAACGTATCCCTTTAACCTTATTCGCTGCAATGCTCATTCCAATACCTGTACCGCATATTAGTATTCCACGATCAAACTCACCCTGCGCTACTTTTTCGGCAACTGGCAAAGCATAATCCGGATAATCCACGGATGTACTACATTCACAGCCAAAATCCTCAAATGGAATATTTAACTCATTCATTAAATTCTTTATTTCTTCACGGATTTGAATACCACCATGATCCGATGCAATTGCAACTTTCATCAAAATCCTCCTCTAGCTGTTTTTATTTGATTTTATTGTGTCACAAAATTGTGAAAAGATAAAGTGAAGCTATAGGTTTCCGCCCATATAGAAACAGGAAACCTACACTGGTTTCCTGTAAAAATTTAAGTATGAAAGCGTGTAATGGTCTGTTTCAATTTTTCTGCTTGCTCTTTAAGCTCCATAGCCAATTTTTTTACGTTTTCCATAACCTTTGCTTGTTCATGAGTTGTAGCCGTTACTTCTTCCGCTCCAGCAGATGTTTCTTCTGCAATAGCAGCCACTTCTTGAGACTGCCTTGATGTTTCTTCAACACTTTCCATTTGACGATCAACAAGCTCAGTAATATCTTTTACCGCAGCGACAACATTATGTACTGTTTTTGTCATTCCTTCTATCGCTATATCCGTATTAGTACCTTTTTGGGCTTCTTTATTTGCCAAGATGACCTGTTCGCCAATTTGTTTAACAACAGCCTGTACCTCAACCTGAATATTTTGAATCAAACTTGAAATGCCTTGAACAGCTTTAGCGCTCTCATCAGCTAACAGACGGACTTCTTCCGCCACAACAGCAAATCCTTTCCCATGTTCTCCTGCTCGTGCAGCTTCAATGGAGGCATTCAATGCAAGCAGGTTCGTTTGTGCTGCAATATCGCCGACAAGCTCAATGATTTGTTCTACCTTTTTCGCATTTTCCTCTAAACGCTTGACTGTTTTTAGGGACTGTTGGTTTTCTTCAGCCAATTGTTTAATGCCGAAAACTAAGGAATTAACTACTTCTTTACTCTGAGAAAGCTCTGCAGCCATTTCACTGGATATAACAACAGATGCCTTCGCTTTATTTTGAACCTGTTGGGCAATCATGATAACATCATCAATAGATTCAGCCGTATTCATGATGGAAACAGCCGAGGTATCAGCACCTTTGGATATTTCCTCAATGGTTCTAGCAATGTTTTCTGCCTGTTCCGATGCTTTTGAGGATTCTTGAGAAATATGGATGACCTTGTTATTGGTCTCTTGGAAATTTTCATCAATACTTTGCACCATTTCCCGCAGGTTAAAAAGCATATGGTTAAAAGCTGTGCCTAATGATCGAATCTCATCATCCGTCTTTGATAAAACTACTTCTTCGTTAATACTTCCCTGGGCCGTACTTAACGCCACTTTTTCTAATCTTTGCAGGGGTTTAGTAATAAGACTGGCTGCAAAAAACGCAAGAATTCCAGACCACAATATGCCTAATAGCAGTGTCCCAACACTAAAACTTATCGAACTCATGTTTTCAAAAAACATTGGATGGACCACGAAAATAAAAAATGCCGAGGTTGAATAAGTGATTAAGGCAAGGACTGTGATAAAGATAACTAATTTTTTTCGTAACCCAAACTTATATTGAGTTCTTTCCGCCATTCTTTTTCCCCCTGTAGACTTGTTTACTTTTCCAGACTTTTTACTAATTCTTCTATTAAATCTTGAAGCTCCCTGAACGTTTCCCGATAAAGGTCTTCCGGGCCACCAAACGGATCTATTATGTCTCTATCATGTTTATCGTCATTAACAAATTCTTTTAAAGTAAAAGTTTTATCAATAATATGGGGGAATGTACTCATAATGGCCGCTTTATGCCCTTCCGTCATGGTAAAAATATGAGTAGCCCAATCTATTTCCTTCTCAGATAAAGGTGTTGAGGAATGATTATGTGATATGTTATTTTCAACTAATACACTTTTAGCATGCATTGAAGCGTCTTGGCCAGCCGAAGCATATACGCCAGCAGATCTCACTTCGATACCTATAATATTCTTGTTTTTTAAAATTGCTTCTGCCATGGGGCTTCTGCACGTGTTACCGGTACATACAAATAATACTCGGATCATTTTAACGTCCTCCTTTTTTATCCATTATAAGCTATTGCCCCATTTTTAATAGTCCAAATAAAAGCACTCTTATTATTAAAATATCATAATAAATTCACTTCAAACAAAAAAATTAAGTCTATTTCGTAAACCCTTTATCCTATAAGATAAAACCATCTTTCTTCCCCTTTTTCCGCAGTGAAATGTTTAAAAGAGAAAAATAAAAACCGCCCCGGTAATTCGGAACAGTTGAGGAAGGACAGATATGAAATTAGGTGCATCAAAAGGAGAATAATAGTTTTAGACCAAACGCACACAGAATACTACCACCAAGGATCTCACTGTAAACCCCCAGTAACCCCTGCATCTTTCTCCCCAGCAAAAGTCCCGCCCAGGTTAAAAAAGTGGCAGCCATTCCAAAACAGAGAATGGTCAAAATCGTTTTAGCTCCATAAATCCCCAGCGTTAACCCTACCGAAAAACTATCCAGGCTTACCCCTAGAGCAAATATAAACAGACCTTTTCCGATAGGAGCGAGCATCTTATTATCTCTATTTCCAGCTTCTCCCCTTTTACCGGGAATAAACATCTGGATGCCCAAAATTAACAGCAATAGACCGCCAGCGTATGTAGCAAATGTTCCGAATTTATCAGAAATGAAACGACCTGCCCCCATACCTAGCAAGGGCATCCAAATATGAAAAAAGCCTACAGTTAGCCCTATAAAAAGGATTTGCCTTAACCTTAGCTTAAACATCCCCATTCCAAGGCCGACAGAAAAGGCATCCATACCCAACGCAAAAGCCATTAGCAATAAGGTGATGATTTCTCCAGCGAATGTATTCATTCCATACCTCCCTCGGACGTACCTACTACATGTTATGCATGTCCGAAAAGAAATAGAAGAATAAATCAGTTCTTATTACGCATGTTCTTCTATGATTTGATGACCTGCAGCCTTCTCGAGCCGGTTCATAACCGCAACCCCTATACCAGACTCAGGAAACATTTCGCTAAAAATGATATCGACATCAAGTACATCAAATTGTCGTAAAGCATCATATAGCCCTGCTGCAACTGTATGTAAATCCGCTAATGATCCAGGAGCAACAATATAATCCGCCTTATATTCTCGTTGATGTTCAGTAGGTGTTATCACACCGACTTTTAACCCATCACCTCTTTTTTCATCCACAAGCTTCTGAAGGAAAGCTTGATTACCCTTTACTAAAAAAAGAGGGGCTTTCGGTGCATAGTGGGTATATTTCATACCCGGAGCTTTTGGTGCTGCATCCTTATGTTTCAAGGCAGCGTCTTGTCTAACTGTTCCAATGACTGCTTCCAGTTGTTCAACTGTCACGCCACCCGGTCTTAAAATAACAGGCACTTCCTCCGTGCAATCAAGCACGGTAGATTCAACGCCTACACCTGTGGTCCCACCATCGACGATGCCCGCAATCCGGCCCATTAAATCATCCACAACATGTTTAGCTGATGTGGGGCTTGGTTTCCCAGAGGTATTTGCACTTGGAGCAGCAATAGGCAGATTACTTGCTTGAATAAGACCTAGGGCAACCTGATGATCTGGCATCCTCACCGCGACTGTGTCTAAACCCGCCGTCACTAGGTTTGATAGCTGCCCTGGTTTCCGTTTCATAATCAATGTTAAAGGACCCGGCCAAAATTCCGCTATAAGTTTCCTTGCCTGTACCGGAATCTCTTCAACAATATCTTTCAACTGTTCTTCAGTAGCTATATGAACAATTAAAGGGTTATCACTCGGACGCCCCTTCGCTTCAAACACTTTTTTGACAGCCTCGTCACTTTTAGCATTAGCTCCCAGCCCATATACGGTCTCCGTTGGAAAAGCAACCACTTGATCAGCCTTTAATAATTCAGCTGATTGTGTAATTTGGGGATAACTTTGTAAATTATCCACATTTTTATCCACTAACCAAACTTTCGTTTTCATCGTAAACACCTTCACCTTTTAACATTACTTATTTTATATAATTGCTTTTATATGAACGATATTTCAGTCTTATCGTACTATTATTTCTTAAAATATACTTTGAAAGTATAAAAGAAGTATACACATAATTCAAGTGTTATCCACAAATTGTGGATAATTGTAACGAAACGGTGGATAACTTTGTGGATATTATGGATTATTGACAGACTTTTTCGATATTTTGTTAATAACTCTGTGGATATGTATTATTACATTTATCTAATCGTAAAAAAACGAGGGCAGATGCCCTCACTTTAAAAAATCTCATTGAAAATTTCTGCAAATAAGGACTTCACTTCCACCTCGGGTTCCTTTTCCCCTTCATATAATTGTTGACCTCGGTCAGTAGATGCCGTCAAATTATCGCTTGTATCTTCAACGTTCTCTTCGATAACTTTCTGTGTCACTTCTTCCTTAACCTTTTCTTCTGTCACTTCCTCTTTTACACTTTCCTCTATAACTTCTTCTTTAACTTTTTCCTCTGGCGCTTCCTCTTTTACACTTTCCTCTATAACTTCTTCTTTAACCTTTTCCTCTGGCGCTTCCTCTTTTACACTTTCCTCTATAACTTCTTCTTTAACCTTTTCCTCTTGCACAACTTTCTCTTCATTCGTTGCAGCATATGCCTTCCCTTTTGAAGTCACTGATTCTTCATCTTCATCCTCGACAATTGGACTTTGGCTTACAGCTGTCCCATTTGAAAAATCCAGGAAACATAATGGAGGAAATAACACACACCACCAATTAGCCCCTTCCCCTTCACCAAGTGTGATAATCACCGCTTCATAATCACCTGCAGGATATAAATACTGACCATAAAGCTTTGTCGGGAATTCCGCCTGTCCAAAATCGACGTTGACTGACTGTTCCAAACCATTTTCCCTCACTACTGCCTCCGCTGTTGCTTGAATATCTGGTAAATGCGAAGTAATCACTTCCCTCGCCTCATCCAAAGAGGTAAGCTCCTGAACCCACTTCGTAATATCTTCATTTACTTTATCTCTAATCAGGCGCTTAACAGCTTGATCCTCTTCTGTATCACTATTAGCAAGTATTCGCAGACGAATTGCTTCATCCGGAATCACCATAGTTTCTTCCGCACTGACCGCCTCCGCTTTAGGCATATATATACTTACAATTGTTCCTATTGTTAAGATTAATAGATAGATAATGGCTAAATGTTTAGTTTTCATCGCCCTCGCCCCCTCACACAAATTAGTCTCGCCAATTTTCCGTTATCTTAAACTAGTAAAAGTAAAAAAGAGGATAACTAAAAATATAGATTCTAAAAGGTATATTGGGTGAAGCACGTTACATTCCAAACAAAAAAAATCCGTCTCACATATGAGACGAATCATTTTAATACAGCAAAGACCATTCGATCCTTTTTGTTAATGTCATTTTCAATGGACACTTCTGCCGCAGGAAATGTCCGCTTTAAGAGACCAGCAACTGCCTGACCCTGTCCAGTGCCTACCTCAAAGCCAATCAGTCCCGGTACTTTCATAACAAGTGGCAATTGTTCCATAAATCGGCGATAAAAGTCTAAACCATCGACACCAGCGAATAACGCACGATGTGGTTCATGATCAGTTACGACCACTGACATGGATTTTTGATCATCATTTGGTATATAAGGAGGATTCGATAAAAGGATGTCCACCTGATTGTTCTGCTTAATGAATGGCTGCAGCAGATCGCCTTGCACAAACTGTACCTCAGCTCCAAGTAACTTGGCATTCTTTCTCGCTACCTCAAGTGATGGATCTGCTATATCCGTGGCTGTCACCAGCAAGCCTGTTTCTTCAAGCTTCATCGTAATTGCAATCGCACCGCTGCCCGTCCCAATATCCGCTAAGCTTAGCTTCTGTCCCTTCGTAAAAATGTTAGGGAGCTTGCGAAGTGTATAATAAATTAATTCTTCTGTTTCAGGTCTTGGAATCAACACTTCTTCATTAACAAGGAAGGCCCGTCCATAAAATTCTTCACTGCCTGTAATATATTGAACAGGGGTCCCATCAACATGTAGCTCAACAGCGGACTTAAATTGTTCTAACTCCTCTTTACTGAGTTCATAATGGAGATTGGCTAATAGCTGGGAGCGAGTTTGCTTTAAATAATGCTGCAACAAAATTTCTCCTGCATTAGCATCCCGATCATTTTCTTTTAAAAAAGAAGAAGCCCATTTAAGGACTTCGAATACTTTCATTACAGAATTATTCATCTGCATTTTCCAGTCTTGAAGATTGATCTTCCATGATTAAGGCATCCACGACATCATCCAGCTTTCCTTCCATAATTTGATCCAGCTTTTGAATCGTTAAGCCGATACGATGGTCGGTAACACGGTTTTGCGGGAAGTTATACGTACGAATCCGTTCTGAACGATCACCCGTTCCAACGGCAAGCTTCCTGTTTTGGTCATATTCCGCCTGTACTTCGCGATGAATTTTGTCATACACACGGGCACGCAAAACTTTCATTGCTTTTTCTTTGTTCTTGATTTGTGATTTTTCATCCTGACAAGATACAACGGTATTTGTTGGAATATGCGTCAATCGCACCGCTGACATTGTGGTGTTAACACTCTGTCCTCCTGGGCCACTCGACGCAAAGGTATCTACACGAACATCCTTATCATGGATTTCAACTTCCACTTCCTCAGCTTCCGGTAAAACGGCAACCGTAGCCGTGGACGTATGAATCCGTCCGCCTGATTCAGTTTCAGGTACACGCTGCACGCGATGGGCTCCATTTTCGAATTTTAACTTTGAATATGCACCGTTACCATTAATCATGAAAATGATTTCCTTATAACCACCAAGCCCAGTAGGACTTGATTCAATAACTTCAGTCCTCCAGCCTTGCACCTCAGCAAAACGGCTGTACATACGGTATAGACTACCTGCAAATAAGGCCGCTTCATCTCCGCCTGCCGCTCCGCGGATCTCCATGATTACGTTTTTATCATCGTTAGGGTCTTTTGGAATAAGCAATATTTTCAGCTTATCTTCAAGACCTTGTATGGTCTCTTCAAGTTCATTAATCTCTTCTTTAACCATTTCACGCATATCCGCATCAAGTTTGTCTTCAAGCATCGCCTTGGCTTCCTGGAGTTGCTCACGAACTGCTTTATACTCTTTATACGCTGAAGCCGTCTCCTGAATACTGGATTGCTCCTTAGAATATTCCCTTAGCTTCTTTGAATCATTAATGATTTCAGGGTCACTCAATAGTTCATTCAATCTTTCATATCTATCTTCTACAGCCTGCAGTCGATCAAACAAATTATTCACCTCATAAATTTTCCAAAACATCTACATGAAACGAGTTGGAAGTAATCCATCCTTTTTAACTATAAATAAGTGCCCCAACCGAGTTCACTTCTAGCTTAATTATAGTATAGGTGAATAATCAACGTCAAAGAGGATTCAAAATTGTGGTTATTTCTTTAATTTTACATCTATATTATATTGGGGAACAACCCTGGTTATCATGTCCTGAATTCGCTGCTTTTCCTCCTTTCTTTCTTCATCCGTCTTGATTTCACCTTTATCATGGACCGTAACATGTATGGTATTGCCATTAAACCATACGGAGCCTGCATCATAATTAGTTTCCGATTTAACGATTGATCGGATTTTATCTATTTCCTGCCCCATGGATGGAGAATTATTGGATGTTTGATGCGGAGTGTTGAGGACTTGATCCGATGGCCGTTCCGCTTCATTGTCCCAATCATTATTAGATACACGTTTTAAACTTTTGCCAACAAAATCTTTGCCATCCCGGGATTGATCCCCATATTCCGAATCATTATTTATTGCATTGTCATTTTGACTGCATGCTGTTAGTGCAGCAAGAAGAAAAGCAGTCATAAAAATCAGTATTGATTTCATATTTTTTCCCTCCATTTTGGTTATGTTTATAAAGAGCGTTTCCTCTTCAGCTTTCCCAAAATGAAGCAAAATGTATCTTTTATTTCTCTTCCCTCTTTTTTACAAAATGCTCGACTTAATCTTAATGATTAAAGTTTATTGCAAATGTCAACATTTTGAATAATTTTTATTTTTAGTTCAAACCGCATTGCGTTAAACTTCATCTTAAAATCTTTGTATGTTAAAATCCTTTTGAAAGGATTTTCTACATGGATTTAGGAGAAAATGAATAAAGGGTAATAATTAGCTCCCCTTTCTTCCAAATAGGGAGTTTTTTTATTGTTTGTAATTACAACAGGAGGATTCAACTATGCATTTATTGCCGCGGGAAATCGACAAGCTTATGATAGTGGTGGCAGCGGATCTTGCTAAGCGCCGAAAAGACAGAGGATTAAAGTTAAACCATCCGGAGGCTGTCGCCCTCATCACTTATGAGGTAATGGAAGGGGCAAGAGACGGGAAAACTGTAGCCCAACTTATGGAGTATGGGGCTTCCATTTTGACACAAGAAGATGTCATGGAAGGAATACCTGAAATGATAGATGATATTCAGGTTGAAGCAACTTTTCCAGATGGAACGAAATTGGTGACTGTCCACAGCCCGATACGATAAATAGGAGGGATAGCTATATGTTGCCAGGAGAATATATTTTAAAAGAAGAAGAGATTATTTGTAATGAAGGAAGAGAAGTATTCACCATTTCTGTTACTAACGCCGGCGACCGCCCTATTCAGGTCGGATCACATTTTCATTTCTACGAAGTAAATGAAGCACTCCAATTTAATAGGAAGAAAGCTTACGGAAAGCGATTAAATGTCCCTGCTGGAGCGGCTGTTCGTTTTGAACCCGGGGATGAAAAAGAAATACAGCTTATAAATTTTGCAGGAGAACGGCGTATATACGGGTTCAATAATAAAGTAGACGGCAAATTAGAGAGTGAGGATGAATCATGAGTTTTAAAATGTCCCGAAAACAATATGCTGAAATGTACGGACCAACTACTGGTGACTCTATCCGCCTTGCTGACACAGATTTGTTTATTCAAATTGAAAAAGATTACACTTCATACGGAGAAGAAGTTGTCTTTGGCGGCGGAAAAGTCATTCGGGACGGCATGGGCCAGCACCCCCTTGCAACTCGTAAAGACGGTGTGGCAGATACCGTTATAACGAACGTAGTAATTTTAGATTATACAGGAATTTGTAAAGCAGACCTAGCCATTCGAGATGGTAAAATTTCTGGAATTGGTAAAAGCGGAAATCCACTCGTTATGGACAATGTGGATATTATTATTGGCGCATCTACAGAAATAATCGCCGGTGAAGGTTTGATTGTGACAGCTGGTGCCATCGATACCCACGTTCATTTTATTAATCCGGAACAAGTACAGGTAGCACTAACATCTGGAACAACAACATTAATCGGGGGCGGTACAGGTCCTGCAGCTGGATCTAAGGCAACTACGGTTACTCCGGGTGAATGGAATATTCACCGCATGCTTGAAGCTGCTGAAGGCCTCCCAATAAATATTGGATTTACAGGTAAAGGACATGCTGCTTCCATTGAACCCTTAACCGAGCAAGTTAGAGCTGGAGTTATCGGATTAAAAGTTCATGAAGACTGGGGAGCTACTGGTTCATCCCTTGACTACGCACTACAGGTAGCAGACGAATATGACATTCAAGTTGCCCTGCACGCAGATACATTAAATGAAAGCGGATTTATGGAAAATACCATGGCCGCAGTAAAAGACCGAGTTCTTCACATGTACCATACTGAAGGCGCAGGCGGTGGCCATGCACCTGATTTAATCAAATCAGCAGGTTACCATAACATTCTGCCTTCATCAACGAATCCCACCCTCCCTTATACCGTTAATACTATCGACGAACACCTTGATATGGTCATGGTTTGCCATCATTTAAATCCTTCTGTTCCAGAAGACATCGCTTTTGCAGATTCTAGAATAAGAAGGGAAACAATTGCAGCAGAAGATATCCTTCACGACATGGGCGTATTTAGCATGGTAAGCTCTGATGCCCAAGCAATGGGCCGGGTAGGAGAAGTCGTTCTACGCACATGGCAAGTAGCAGACAAAATGAAAAAACAAAGAGGCATCCTGTTTGGAGATAGCAAATATGCCGACAACAACCGGGCTAAGCGCTATATCGCCAAATATACTATTAATCCAGCCATTACACATGGGATTTCAGAGCATGTTGGTTCTATTGAAGTTGGAAAATTGGCAGATTTAGTCCTCTGGTCTCCAAAGTTTTTTGGCGTGAAGCCAGAAATGGTGCTTAAAAACGGCCTTGCGGTTACTGGGTTAATGGGTGATGCCAATGCATCTATCCCGACACCACAGCCGTATATTTATCGTCCAATGTACGCTCAGTTTGGAAAGGCCTTAGCAAAAAGTTCGGTTACTTTCATTTCTCAAGCAGCCTACGATGATGGTGTTCATGAAAAACTTGGACTACATAAAATGATTCTACCTGTTGGCGGAATTCGGACTCTAACTAAGAAAGATATGAAATTAAATGCTGAAACACCTGATATTACAGTTGATCCGCAAACATATGAAGTAAAAGTAAATGGAGAACTCCTGACATGCGAGCCGGTTGATACGGTGCCAATGGGTCAGCGATATTTCCTATTCTGAGGTGAAAAGTATTGATTATAGAAAAAGTTGTCACTAACTTAGAAAAAATGGATACAAACGAAATTAAAAAGCGTCATATAGAAAAAGTGTACTTGGAAAGCGCACATTTAATGAAGCGAATTCAACGGGTCAAAACGGATCACGGCAATGAGCTTGGTATTCGCTTAAAAGAGCATCGAGACCTTTTAGCTGGAGATGTATTATACATGGATGATAAAAATATGATCGTCATAGATGTGCTATCAGATGATTTACTTGTTATCTCCCCTCGAAGCATAAAAGAAATGGGGACAATCGCCCATCAACTTGGCAACCGTCACCTCCCTGCTCAATTTGAAGAAGATGATATGTTGGTCCAATATGACTATTTGGTTGAGGAATTACTTCAAGAACTCGGAATTCCTTTTAAACGGGAAGAACGAAAAGTGAAACAAGCGTTCCGTCATATAGGCCACAGTCATGAATAACAATATTCTCTCTTTGTTTCAGCTATGCGACTCTAATTTACCTACCGGCGCTTTCAGCCATTCTTTCGGCCTGGAGAGTTATATACAAGAAGATCAAGTTAAGGACCAGGAGACATTTTTCCAGTGGCTTAAAGTGTATTTACATGAGCAGCTCATCTACTCAGATGGGCTTGCCTCTCGTCTCGTTTACGAAGCCCTTATGGATGAGGATATTCAAGAAATATGGAACCTAGATCGCCTATTAACTGTCCAAAACTTGCCGAGGGAAACGCGGGAAGGAACACAAATGATTGGGGATCGAATGCTAAAACTCACAGAATCGCTATACGGTATGCCAATCCTCTCACAATATAGAGCGGAAATTAAGAGAAAGAGTTCATTCGGCCATCCCGCTATTGTATTTTCGATGGTAGCACATGGGCTTGGGGTAACAAAACCAGACACCATCCTCTACTATTTGTATTCTGCTATTTCCAGCCAAGTTCAAAATGCGGTACGAGCCATTCCTCTTGGACAAACAGCAGGCCAAACAATTACTCACAATTTTATACCAGAATTAACACAGGCTGTGGAAAGAATTCTGCAACTAACGAAAGATGATTTTGGCATCGTTTCTCCTGGTATTGAACTGTCTCAAATGAAACATGAACGCGTTAACATTCGAATATTTATGTCTTAATTTTTTTGAAAGAATCAGTAAAGGGAGTGTTTTAATGGAACCAATAAGAATCGGTGTTGGAGGACCTGTTGGAGCAGGTAAAACAATGCTTGTAGAAAAATTGACACGCCATCTCGAAAATGAAATAAAAATGGCAGTTGTCACAAACGATATTTACACAAAAGAAGACGCTAAATTTTTAATACAAAATGGTGTTCTTCCAGAGGATCGGATCATTGGTGTAGAAACGGGCGGCTGTCCTCACACCGCCATTCGCGAAGATGCTTCCATGAACTTCGCTGCTATCGATGAGTTAATCGAGCGTCACCCGGACGTTGAACTTATTTTTGTTGAAAGTGGCGGAGACAATCTTGCAGCTACTTTCAGCCCCGAACTAGTTGACTTTTCTATTTATATTATTGATGTTGCCCAAGGGGAAAAAATCCCCCGCAAAGGCGGACAAGGTATGATTAAATCTGATTTGTTCATCATTAATAAAACGGACCTTGCTCCATATGTCGGTGCCAGCCTTGAAGTAATGGCAAAGGACACTAAAGTATTCCGTGGTGACAAACCATTCGTTTTTACCAATTTAAAAAATGATGATGGCCTTCCTGAAGTAATCGACTGGATTAAGCAGCATGCTTTATTAAAAGGTTTAGATTAATATGACAGATTGGACTGGCACTTTATCTCTGGACCTAGAAGAACGGAAAGGGAAAACCGTCGCAAAAAGGGTGTATTTTCAAGGTGCACTCAAAGTTATGCGACCGATTTACTTTGATGATTCAGGTCAGGTCTGCTATTACCTTCTAAATCCCGGCGGCGGCTATTTAGACGGCGATCGATACAAGATGGAGATATCAGCCGATGAAGGCTCTAAAGTTACTTTAACTACCCAATCTGCGACAAAAGTATATAAAACGCCGAAAGGCTATGCCTATCAGGAAACCCAAATTCACTTGCAAAAAGGCAGTTATTTAGAATACCTTCCAGATCCGCTAATTGCTTATGAAAATGCTCATTACAAGCAAAAAAATGTAGTTCATATGGAAAGTGGAGCAACGTTTATTTACACAGATATTCTCACACCTGGCTGGTCCCCGGAGGGTAAAAAGTTTAGCTATAATACCATTCAATTAGTTACTGAGGTTTATCTGAATGGTAAACTTGGTGTGTTTGACCATATCAAATTAATGCCAGAACAACAAACACTTTCGGGTCTAGGTTTCATGGAAGGCTATACTCACCTAGGCTCTATGATTGCGGTCAGCGAATATACCAATAATTCTCTTCTCGATGAATTGTATGAAGTGATTCAAATAGAAGAATCGAGTTTTAAATTTGGAATTTCAAAGCTAGCCGTGCCAGGCTTTAGCATACGAATCCTAGCCAACTCTACCCAAGTCATTGAACGAATATTGGATCAGTGCCAAAAGATCCTCAGCGAGAAGTGGAATAATCGTACACCAAGCTTTTTACGGAAATATTAATACATTCATCGGAGGCTGCTCCTTTAAAAGGCACAGCCAGATGAGCCATTGTATATTGTATTTATTTTGAGTTCCTAAATTCACATTACACTGTGCTATTAAAGACCGATTTCCCATGAACTGCGCCCTTTAAATGACAGTCTTAAATAAAGACCTATATAATAGGCAATTAATAGATTACTCCGGTATTTTACCGATCTTGTAACTCAATATTTACGATAATCTAGGAAAAATATTTAAGTAGAAACTTTCGTGAGAGGGGATACAGTATGCCTGAAGATAAGAATACAAAACCCGAACTTGAAGATTTTGAGGTAGAAACAGTGTTTGAGAACCGTGTTCACGAGCGACACGCATTCACTTTTAAGGTCCAAGGAGAGGAATTCAAGGGGCATTTTCATGAGGATGAAATTCATTGGCTCCACCCTCACCCAAAACAAATGATTGGTGGAAGTAAAGTGGACATTATTGAAACTACCATACATTCATTAATGCGACACTATGGAATTTCAAAAGAGATTAAAGACCTTGAATTAAAACCAGCATTTGAAGACCGGGTACATGAACGCAGACAATTTTCTTTGCAAGTGCAGGGAGAGGAATTCAAAGGCTTTGTTCATGAAGGAGAAATTCAATGGTTCCATCCTCAGCCAAAGCAAAAGCTTGAAGAGGATCTGGTTGAGGCAATTGAATCAGAAATCCATGAAAAAGTAGCGGAACACGAAAATAATAGTAAAGAGAATGATTAGAAATAGATAATATAAGAAAGGAGGTCTCTGTTAAAGAGATCTCCTTTTCGAATGTCATTCAATTAATTTCTTTATCTCAACTAAAATCATTAAAATCAATCACACGTTGACAAAGTCTTTGCATAAGCTTAGATTCATGAGTTACAACTACTATTCCCATCTTTCTCTTTTTAGCAATTTCAATGACCGCATGCCAGATTTGAGCTTGTGTGATTGCATCAAGCATTGTTGTCATTTCGTCTGCAATTAGAAATCGAGTATTGGGTCCTAATGCACGGGCAACACAAAATCGTTGTAGCTCTCCTCCCGATAGTTCGTTAGGCCATCGTTCTAGCCACTCCCGATCAATTCCCAGTAATTCTAACACCTCTTTATTGGGTTTCCATCCTTCATTAAGAATCTTGTGCATCTTCCATCGTGGATTAATCGCTTTTTCTGGATGCTGAAAGATCAATTGAACAGGATGATATCCTTTCTTTGGTAATGGAGCACTATTAAAGGTCACAGTTCCCTCAATTGGTGTCTCAAAACCCGCTAAAATCCGGCAAAAAGTTGTTTTCCCACATCCACTTGGACCAGTGATGCCAACGATTTCTCCTGGCTCTAGCGTTAAATTGACTCCTTGAAACAGCCATGGTCCATTTCCATATCGAAATCCGATGTCTTTTGCTTCAAGTTGCATGAATACACCTCACCATTCCCCCCCTAAGTTTTCGCATTTCAGGTTGTACTTGCCTGCATTCAGGTGTTGCCATTTCGCAACGTGGTGCAAACAAACATCCCGCTGGTAATGAACTTGGATGAGGTTGCGAACCTGGAATTGGAATAAAATCATTTTGAGGTAATGCTCTCCACAAAGCCTTACTATAAGGATGCCGTATTTCCTCACCGTGACTTTTAAAGTTCTCCACTGGAGCTACCTCTACTGTAGTTCCTGCATAAAATACGGCAATTTTATCTGCAATATTAAGGGCCGATTCAATATCATGAGTTATCAGCATCACCGCACAACCATTGTCGGCAACCTCTCTAAAATTATTTAGCGCTTCCTTTATTACATCGGGGTCGAGCCCTGGAGTAGGCTCATCCGCAATAATCACCTTTGCTCCGCTTACCATTGCAGTGGATAGAAGCGTCCTCCTGGCCATACCTCCAGAAAGTTGAAATGGATACATTTTCTCAACCTCTTGCCTTAAGTGATAGCGCTCAAAAACCTCTCGTTGAACCGATACAGCATCCCCATTTTTTACAGAAGTACGGACTTGACTTCCAACACGCATGAGTGGGTCTAGAAAGTTTACCGATTGTGGTACAAGAGCAATTTCCTTACCTCTTAATACAGTTTGCCGATCAGGGGTGAGTTCCTCCCCCGCATATTTAATTACTCCACTTATACTTGCATTTCTCGGCAATATTCCTAGAATGGCATGTGCGAGCAGACTTTTTCCCGATCCACTCGCTCCAACAACAGCAAGAATCTCACCTGCCTCAAGAGTAACATTTAAACTTGATATAACTTTATGAGTTTTCTGTTTAAGTCCAGTATATTGCTTAAAAGATACTGATAAATTTTCCACTTCAAGAATAGGCATTTGTTAACTCCTCTTAATATTGAACGTAGCATATCTGATTAATCTTGAGCCCTATTAGGATCTATGAGCATCCGGATATTCTCTCCAATCTGATCAAACGTTCTAACGATAATCAGCAAACAAAGCCCTGGAAAAAAGGCAAGCCACCACATACCTGAAGATAAGTACTTCATCGATTCTGATAGAATAATTCCAATTGCCGGCTCGTGAGGCGACAATCCTAAACCTAAAAATGTAACTGCCGCCTCATGTAAAATAACATGAGGAAACAGTAACATAAAACCAATTAAGAGTTGTGGAGCTATATGTGGAAGAATATGATGCAAAGCAATCCACCATTGGGATTTCCCCATTTTCTGTGAAACCTGAACATATTCCGCTGAACGGACTTGCATAACCTCTGCCCTGATGACTCGAGCAAGACTTGGCCAATGTGTTAAAGTTAATCCAATTACAATTCCTTTAAATCCTCCCCCTAATGTAAAAGCGATAAGAATAAGAGTTACGAGATGTGGTACACTCAGAAAAAGGTCGATGAGCCATGAAATAAGACGATCTGCCATTTTCCCCATTGTTGCTGCTGCCATACCCAAGAAAAGAGCAATTGACGCACTTCCAATTGCTCCAATCAATCCAACTCCTATACTTAAAGAAAGTCCCATTACCGTTCTTGTAAACATATCTCTACCTAACCAATCGGTACCAAAGAGATGGTCTAGGGATGGAGGAGCATTTCGATCATTAAGATTTGTTACAATTCTCCCCTCATCAATTAAAACACCTCCTAATATAACAATTACTAAAAAAATAATTGAAATTAGGATTATAAAAAGCGTCCGCTGCTTTCGATTCGAAGGAAGTTGTTTATGATTATCTTTATTTTTTAATTTGAGGCTTGAAATCATATCTTCTCCCCTCCCTCATTCTCGGATCTAATAAACGATAGCTCAAATCAGCCAGTAAATTTCCTACAAAAACAAATATTGTACTAAATATAACTAATCCCAATAAAAGGGGAACGTCTCCCCTTAGCCCCGCTTCTACCGTAGCCTGTCCTAAACCGGGATATGAAAAAACTTGCTCAGCCAGCACTGCTCCACCAAACAATTCACTAAAAGCCGCAAATTGCAAGGTAATCGCTGGCAAAGCAACATTACGTAATCCATGTCTCCAAAACAAGACAAAACCTTGTTCACCTCTCGCCCTAGCGAATAAGACATAATCACTAGCAAGAACATCAATCAGCTTCTGGCGCGTATGTAGTGCCACATTAGCGACCCCAACTATACTAAGTGTGATCGCTGGCAGAATAAGATGATTGATTCGATCCACCATTGTGACATTTTCCGCAAGGACCCCAGCTGGAACCCCCATTCCAATTGGAAACCATTTTAGCCAAACGGCAAAAACGATAAGAATAAGGAGCCCCATCCAGAAGGTAGGAGTTGAAGCTAGTGTGAAACAGTACCATTTTATTATTCGATCAACCCAAGTCCCCTTTTTCATTGCCGCTACAACACCCATGGCAAATCCAATCATACCTGATAATACCCAAGCTGATATCATGAGCGCTAGGGAATTTAAGAATCGTTCACCAATTATGTCAATTACCGGGCGGCGAAATATCATTGAAGTTCCTAAATCACCTGTTAGCAAAGCAGAGCCCCAATTCAAGAACTGCACCATAACTGGTTGGTCAACTCCCCAATATTCAGCTATCTTCTCCCGTTGCTCAGGTCCTACCTTCAACATATCTGCACCGATGTAGGCTTGAATTGGATCAATCGGAGAGTTTTTTATTAATAGAAAAGAAATTAAACAAATGGCAAATAATAATGTGACCATTCTTAAACCTTTCAACAATAAAAATAATCCAAGCTTTCCACCTATATATTTACGCACAGTTACTTAGTCCATTTCCATTCAACTATATTATCTGTTGCAGGCCAACCATGACCATGAACATGGATTCTTTGTTCTCCGATATCAAGTCCATCTTTCACTAAATATAAATGATCAATATTCACTAACCAGGCCCATGGAGCGTCGCCATTCGCACTTAAACCTGTTGTTCCATCCCATTGCGCTTTTTTCCAAAACTCAATTGCTTCTGTTTCACTTGTAGCGCGAAGAGCCTTTTCAAAATAATCATCTACCGTTTTGTTTTGATAAAAACCAGTATTATAATAGTCTACCCCTGCAAATTCACTACTATAAATGTTATACATCTCATGAGGGTCATGGCTTCCCCAACCTAAAAGGACAGCATTCGAATACATTTTCTTTTCAATAATATCCCAGCTTCCACCTTCTAATTTAATATGAATTCCTAGTGGCTCGATCATATCGGCCACAGAAATGGCAAGAGATTGTCTTATTGCATCACTCGCTAAGTAATAAAGAGTGAACTCCGCTTTCAAAGAGTCTTTCTCAAGAATCCCATCTCCATCTGTATCCTTCCACCCGGCTTCTTTCAAAAGTTTTCGCGCACCGTCCAAATCAGCATCTTTAATGACTGTATCTGGGTTCCACCAAGGAAGGCCATCCACTGAAGTATAGGCTGGAGTCCCGCGTCCTTCTAAGACTCCATCCACAAGTGCTTTTCGGTCTACTCCAATATTTATCGCATGACGAATAGCTGGATCGGCTGTTACATCGTTACCAATTGGTAAACCATCTTCAGTAAAATCCCCTGACTTTATAAATGGGAAGACGATTCCCCGATTATCTACGGTTTTTACTGATTCCAGTCTCATTCCAGGTACTTCCTGGTTACTAAACGCAGCTGGTATATAGGCAAGATCAACCTTTCCCGCTTGTGCAGCAGCAAATGACGCATCCTCGTTTAAGAATAAAAAGGTTATCTTTTTAAAATACGACTTTTTGTCATAGTATTCAGGATTAGCCTTTATAATAAGCTGTTGCCCCTTGTCCCATTGAACGAGCTGATAAGGCCCTGAACCTATAGGGTTTTCAGCATAGTCTGCTCCATATGCATGTTTTGGGACAATTCCCGTTCCTACTAAAGAATTAACAAATGTTGATTGAGGTTCTTTTAATGTGAATTTTACTGTGTAATCATCCATTGCCTCTACTTTATCCATACCATTAAGATCAACAACTGACCCATTTTTAGTAGCTGTTTCAAATGTAAAGACTACATCATCAGCGGTTAATGGTTGACCGTCTGAAAATTTCACATCCTTACGCAAGATTACAGTCCAAACCTTGCCATCTTCATTGACTTTATAACTGGTTGCAATATCATTTACAATGTTTAACTTGTTATCTCTTTTTAGTAGAGTACTCTGGAATAGCGGTGAACCATAACGTCCCCATCCAGTCGTTGGATCAAAACCTGCTTCAGGCTCAGATCCAAAAGCCATCACAAGTTCGTCCTTTTTCTTCTGAATACCCTCACCATTTGCATCACCAGATTGATCGAGTTGTTGATTACAACCCCCTAACATAAAAGATGAAACTAATGTAGCTAATACTATAATTCCAAACAATTTCTTTTTCATTTGTCACACCCCATAAATTAATATCTTTCTAATAAAGGTTAAATACTTAACCCGCCTGTAAAATTAGGTGAATTTCACGGGTGCATACCTCACCCGATTTACAGGAATAAACAACTAATTGGTACACAAAAAATACATTATTCAATTAATTCAGATACGTATAAGGCAAATGTCCATAGCATCTTTCTGGCAGGTGTTGTTACAGGAGGTATTACAAATCATGACTACGATGAAGATAAACAATTTCGCGGAATAAAAATTGTGGAAACTAAACTACATAAAATAGCATAAGACGAGAATAGGCACCTGCTGATTCGGTGTCTATTCTCGTCTATCCCTTATCTAAATAGTTTATTTGATAATAAACAGCTTTATTATCTACTGAAGGACTCACTTTGCAAGAGATATTAGAAAAGAATTTTTTCCATACAACAACAACAATAGTAAACGACTTTTGTGTCAAGTATACGATTTTTTCTATAATTAAACAACTCTATTATTAGCATAAAATCAAGTTTGATAAGACTCTAAATCAAGAATTTAAAAGCAATTGAATGCGGTAACGTATAGGACTGAATAGTTTTGAGTAGGCGAGAGGGGGAATAGAAAAATGAAGAGACTTATACAGGTCTAATGATTGATCCATGAAAGGGACACACAGGGCTAAATAAGTAACAACAAAGGATACCCTCTTGAATTTGATATCAATAAAACACAAGGTTTTGCCACTCTAACACTCAAGGTAATAGCAGTTTTCCCTTAGGCTCTTTTTTAGCTGAACTTCTGTAATTAATAAAAGTGCCCTAAGATCTCTTTGGATCTTAAGGCACCATGATTTAAATATGTTCTTTAATCCCTGCCGTCTGCTTGCCTGGGACTTCGTGGTGATGGCGGCAACGGGGCTCGTATGATTCCGATGCGCCTACAAGGATGATCGGCTCATCATAGGAGGCCGGTGCACCATTAATCAATCGTTGTGTCCTGCTCGCAGGTGATCCGCACACTTCACACACAGCCTGTAGCTTTGTTACTGATTCCGCTAGCGACAATAAAGCAGGCATAGGACCGAATGGTTCACCTCTGAAATCTTGATCGAGTCCTGCCATAATCACTCGATAACCGCTGTCCGCAAGATGCTGGGCAACCCCGACAATTTCATGATCAAAAAATTGCACTTCATCTATTGCAATGATATCTAAGGGCTTGTCTAAATACTTAAAAATATCTGTTGAATGGGCAATAGGTTTTGCCATCACAGAGGACCCATTGTGTGATACGACAGCCTCTTCCGCATAGCGATTATCTATAGCAGGTTTAAAAACAGCTATTTGCTCTTTAGCAAATTGAGCACGGCTGACTCGTTTAATCAATTCCTCAGATTTACCTGAAAACATGCTTCCGCAAATAAGCTCGATCCAGCCTGTTTGTTTCATTACATACATGGAAACAGCTACTCCCTTCCACCTGTCAATCCCTTGGCCATAATGGAATTAGACCCGGCTTTATATAAATTCAAACTTGTTTACAGAAAAGAAAAAACAGGCAAGAAAAATACTTGCCTGTTTTTTTGAAAAGTCCGGCTTATTTAATACCGTATTTTTTGTTGAAACGATCAACACGTCCGCCAGCTTCAGCGAATTTTTGACGACCAGTATAGAATGGGTGGCATTCTGAACAAGTCTCAACTTTGATCTCTTCTTTAACTGAACCAGTTTCAAAAGTGTTTCCGCAAGAGCAAGATACTTTTGAAAGTTTATAATTTGGATGAATTCCAGTTTTCATTCTTTTCAGCTCCTTCTGCCCTGAATCATTCGAAACAGAGTTATATACTTCAAGGTGTGGGAAAAGTACCCTCACATTTATTGTAAAAACACATGAACTCATTATAGCAACTTAAGAGTAGTTGTGCAACAGTTTGTTTCTTTCCCTGTTTACGAACGTTTTGCGTTTGCTGGTCCCTTTTTCATTTCTAACATCTCTTCATCCAACTTACTGAAAAATTCTTCATTTCCTTTTGTCTGTTTTAAACGGCGAAGGAATTTTTCGGCAAAATCAGGTGAATCAGACATTGTTTTCCGAATTGCCCAAAGTTTATCCAAACGATCTTTCGGAATTAACAGTTCTTCTTTACGAGTACCAGAGCGACGAATATCAATCGCTGGGAAAATACGTCTTTCTGCAAGGGCCCGATCTAAATGAAGCTCCATATTACCTGTACCTTTAAACTCTTCATAAATGACGTCGTCCATTCGGGAACCTGTATCTACCAAAGCTGTAGCAAGAATCGTCAAGCTACCACCCTCTTCGATATTTCTAGCTGCACCGAAAAAACGTTTTGGCCGGTGAAATGCAGCCGGGTCAATCCCTCCGGATAGTGTACGACCGCTTGGCGGAATGACAAGGTTGTATGCACGTGCCAGACGAGTAATACTGTCCATTAAAATAATAACATCACGTTTATGTTCAACTAGGCGCATTGCCCGTTCTAACACTAGTTCTGCCACTTTGATATGGTTCTCCGGCACTTCATCGAACGTCGAACTAACCACGTCCCCAGCCACGGAACGTTCAATGTCTGTTACTTCTTCCGGACGTTCATCAATAAGCAATACAATCAATTCCGATTCCGGATGATTCGTGGTTATGGCATTAGCAATTTCTTTGATTAACATCGTTTTACCAGCCTTTGGCGGTGCAACAATCAAACCACGCTGTCCAAAACCAACAGGTGCTAAGACATCCATAATTCTCGTTGATAAATTCTTCGGTGTTGTTTCCAGTTTAATTTGTCTGTTTGGATACAGCGGTGTTAAGCCTGGGAAATGAACACGCTCTTTAGCGGACTCTGGGTTATCTCCATTGACAGCTTCAACATGCAGCAATCCATAATAACGCTCGTTTTCTTTTGGCGGCCTAACCTTACCGGAAACCTTATCACCGTTACGCAAATCAAATCTGCGGATCTGCGAAGCAGAAATATAGATATCCTCCGAGCTTGGAGAATAGTTAATTGGACGTAAGAAACCAAAGCCCTCTGAAGGGATAATCTCTAAAACGCCTTCCATGAACAGAAGACCATCTTGCTCAGCTTGTGCCTTTAAGATTGCGAAAATAAGTTCCTTTTTTGACAGTTTGCTGTAATAGGAAACTTTATATTCACGCGCGTGCTCATAGAGGTCCTTTAGTTTCATGTTTTCTAAATTGGAAATAGTTAAATTCATTATGACACCACACTTTTATTAATTAAACGTTTTCACCCATACTGAAAAAGAAATGGTTTGTTAAATGGAAGAAAAACCGCAATCCATGTACCCGACCAGAGTTTTCTTAGAAAGGATGATACATTTTTACATGTAAAGAAGAAAATTATTTGAAGGCTTCTTGAAGTTTGGAGTGAAAGGGCAGATTATATATATTCAAATCAATTATTAGTAGACCAAGCTTTATTTTACTTTTTTTATTTTAATTATTCAACTTAAATTTTTTTATAGAGAAAGCGAGCGATGAAACCGCTCGCTTTCTCTCGGTAATTTTTTATGAAAATAGTCTCAGTCAATTAAGCCATTCGGTTTAATTTTTAGACTATGTCTTCCATCAATGAAACGAACGGTACCTGATTTAGCACGCATGACTACGGATTGTGTTTCACCGTAATGGCCTTTAAATTGAACACCACGTAAAAGTTCTCCATCCGTCACACCTGTTGCAGCAAAAATTGCATCATCTCCGCGAACCAGATCTTCCATTCTCAAGACTTTCCCTAACTCAAGACCCATTTTCCCACAGCGAGCCACTTCTTCTTCACTTTGAGGAAGAAGCTTACCTTGAATTTCTCCTCCGAGGCATTTCAAAGCCACAGCTGCAATAACTCCCTCTGGAGCTCCGCCTGATCCGAATAATATGTCAACACCAGTTAAGTCGAATGCCGTATTAATGGCACCAGCAACATCTCCATCGTTGATTAACTTAATCCGGGCACCTGCCTCACGAAGTTCATGAATGATCTTCGAATGACGATCGCGGTTTAATACCGTTGCGACTACGTCTTGAATATCTTTATTTTTTGCTTTGGCTACCGCTTTCAGGTTGTCCAGTACTGATGCATTGATATCAATCTGTCCAACTGCCTCAGGACCAACTGCTATTTTGTCCATATACATATCCGGAGCATGAAGCAGATTCCCTTTATCTGCAATCGCCAAGACTGCTAAAGCATTCCAACCTCCTGATGCAACGATATTCGTTCCTTCTAAAGGATCAACCGCAACATCCACTAATGGCCCAAGTCCAGTACCAAGCTTCTCACCAATATAAAGCATTGGAGCTTCATCCATTTCCCCTTCACCGATTACAACTGTACCTTGCATAGGAATTGTATTGAAAACATCCCGCATTGCAGTTGTTGCTGCATCATCTGCTTCGTCTTTCTTTCCTCTTCCCATCCAACGTGCAGAAGATAGCGCCGCCGCCTCTGTCACGCGAACAAGCTCCATCGATAAACTTCTTTCCATTCTTGGTTCCCCCTCAATGTGCACTAGCATGCTTTATTTATATATTAGTATAACACATTACTTTATATATGTAACACAATGAGGCAGCAAGAAACGGATCAGCTTTTAAGCTGCTCCACTTCTTCTTCCGTCATTTCTTCACGCCAAATCGTTGCTCCCAAACCTGAAAGTTTCTCTACAAGATGACTGTATCCACGATCTATATGCTCAAGCCCGGTCACTTCAGTAATCCCTTCTGCCATTAAGCCGGCAATTACTAAAGCTGCTCCGGCACGTAAATCACTTGCCTTTACTTTTGCACCGTGAAGTTGAACCGGACCATTAATAATTGCGGCTCTGCCTTCGACTTTAATCTTTGCATTCATGCGCCGCAGTTCATCTATGTGCTTAAAGCGTGCCCCGTAAATCGTATCGGTCACCATGCTAGAACCACTTGCTTTTGTTAGAAGAGACGTGAAGGGCTGCTGAAGATCTGTTGGAAACCCAGGGTAAACTAACGTCTTGATATCAACCGCTTTATATTTCTCACCTGGAGAAACAAAGATTTGATCATCACCAGCCTCTATATTTATGCCCATTTCCCGCATTTTGGCCGTTAACGACTCTAAATGCTGGGGAATGACATTATCAATCAAGATGCCTTCGCCGACTGCTGCGGCTAAAATCATGAAAGTTCCAGCTTCTATCCGATCAGGTATAATCGTATGTCTGCAACCATGCAAACTGTCCACACCATCAATACGGATAATATCCGTTCCAGCACCCTTGATTTTTGCTCCCATATTGGTCAACAACGTGGCAACATCAATGATCTCCGGTTCTTTCGCTGCATTTTCAATAACTGTCCTTCCTTTAGCCAAAACGGCAGCAAGCATAATATTAATCGTTGCCCCGACGCTCACGACATCCAAATAGATACGTGCGCCTCGTAGCTCATCTGCCCTTAAGTAAATAGCACCTTGTTCATTCGTCACTTGTGCGCCAAGTGCTTCAAAACCTTTTATATGCTGATCTATTGGTCGAGGACCTAAATGGCAACCTCCAGGCAGGCCAATCACAGCCTTTTTAAACTTCCCTAGCATCGCGCCCATTAAATAATAAGAGGCACGTAATTTCTTCACTCTTCCGTTAGGCAGAGGCATTGAAATCATCCTGCTGGGGTCTACTGTCATTTCTCCATCATTAAAGGCAACATCGCCGCCAATTTCCTCCATTAACTCTTTCAGCATCTCTACATCTGAGATATCAGGCAAGCCTTCTATCGTTACAGGAGAGTCTGCTAAAATTGTTGCAGGAATCAAGGCGACCGCACTATTTTTTGCACCGCTGACACGAATGCTTCCCTTTAGAGGATAGCCACCGGCAATTTTAAGTTTTTCCATAATATACTCCCTTCCACGCTAAGCACTTAGAAGCTACTTCCAAAAAGTAATATTTTACCACAAGAAAATTGCATAATCCGACAACATTTACTATCTAGTTTCTTAGTTTACACAAAAATAGAAAAGTCATGTAAAAAAATGATAAAAATTTCTAATTTTGTTTATTTCCATTTTACCGGTGCAATTTATAGCGACTTAGCGGCAAGGTAAATTATGCTTCTGTACGAGAATTCCAATCCTTCAAGAAAGCTTCAATCCCTTTATCTGTTAATGGGTGATGGAATAATTGCATTAAGACTTTATAAGGAATCGTTGCAATATGGGCTCCTTTAAGAGCAGCTTCTGTAATATGCATCGGGTGACGAATTGAAGCTGCGATAATTTCAGCATTGATATCATGAATTGCAAAAATATCAGCAATATCAGAGATTAAATCCAGGCCATTTTGACCGATATCATCTAAGCGTCCTAAAAATGGAGAAACATAAGTTGCTCCTGCCCTAGCAGCTAATAATGCCTGGTTGGCACTAAAAATAAGGGTAACATTTGTTTTGACTCCTTGTTTTGTTAAAGCCGCAACAGCCTTCAATCCGTCTGGAGTCATTGGTACTTTAATGGTGATATTAGGGGCAATAGCAATAAGTTCTTGAGCTTCAGCCATCATTCCCTCAAAATCAAGCGCAATGACTTCTGCAGAAACAGATTCCTTTACAAGGCTTGTAATTTCTTTTAAACGGTCATGGAAAGATACACCTTTTTCTCTTGCGACAAGAGACGGGTTAGTCGTAACTCCTGCTAATACGCCAAGTTCGTGCGCTTGTTTGATTTCTTCCATGTTTGCTGTATCAATAAAGAATTTCATAAGTTTTCCTCCGTATGTAATCTTTTTTTTTTGCTGTATATGCATCTGAATTCTAATTGTTCAAAAAACAAAGTGCGATTTTTGGCCGCACGTATAAATAGATACCATCAAAGGGGAAGAGTGCCCCTCCGATGGATATTCTAAATTTAAAAATGATAAAACCTAATGGCTATAGAATTACGCTTTACCGTTTGAACCAAATTCCCTTATCTTTCCGATGACAGTCTCTTTAATCGCTTCACGGCCAGGTCCCAAGAATTTACGAGGATCGTAAACTTCTGAGTTGCTATTTAGAACCTCACGTACAGCTTTTGTGAAAACAATCTGATTTTCAGTATTCACATTGATTTTTGATGTTCCAAAAGAGATCGCTTTTTGGATATCTTTCGTAGGAATACCTGTACCGCCATGGAGTACTAGAGGTTTGTGTGTTAAATCCCGTACCTCTTCCATTTCTTTATAGCCTAGGTTAGGTTCTCCTTTATATGGACCATGAACAGATCCCAATGCTGGTGCAAAGCAGTCAACATTCGTTTCTTTAACTAGCTGTTCGCACTCTTGAGGGTCTGCATATACGACTCCATCAGCGATTATATCGTCTTCTTGTCCACCAACAGTGCCCACTTCTGCCTCAACGGAAACATTGCGTGCGTGAGCATATTCAACAACTTTCTTCGTCGTCTCAATATTTTCTTCAATTGGGTGATGTGAAGCATCGATCATTACAGACGTAAATCCTGCCTCGATAGCTTCTTTACATTTATCAAAGCTTGAACCATGGTCAAGATGAATTGCCACAGGTACTGTGATTTTCATGTCTTCCAATAAACCTTGAACCATCATAACTGTCGTTTTGAAACCACCCATATGACGGGCAGCCCCTTCAGAAACACCAAGAATGACTGGAGATTTTTCTTCTTCTGCAGCAGCTAGAATAGCTTGTGTCCATTCCAGATTATTAATATTAAATTGACCTACTGCATATTTTTCATCAAGAGCTTTATTCAGCATATCTTTCATAGAAACTAAAGGCATTTGATTTCCTCCTACTAGTGAATGTTTATTATTTAAAGTTAATTCTATCTAGATATTCCCTAAAACCTTTGGAACATACACTTATAAATCGGAATATCTCTCCTCTTTTAGCATATCAATACATGAAAAAAACAGCAACAAATTCACTATATCAAGTCTCAAATTTATTCCAAAAAAACACGGCCAATCTTTTAAAAGATAGCCGTGGCATTCTTTAATTTATAATAATATTAATCATAAAGACTGTTAACTTGATTGAATTGGCAAGTATTCACGCACAGCTTTTCTAATATCATCAATGTCAAACGGCTTGGCAAAGTGAGTCATGGCTCCTAAGTCTTTTGCTTCTTGAATCATATCAAGTTCACCATAAGCGGTCATAATAATGACCCGAATGTCTGGATCAACTACCTTCATCCGCTTCAAAATCTCAATTCCATCCATTCCTGGAATCTTCATATCCAGTAATACAAGATCAGGTGAATGATTATTTAGCACTTCTAAGGCTTGAATGCCATTCGCTGCTTGAAATGTATCATACCCTTCTTTATGTAAAACCTCGTTCAATAAAATACGAATCCCAAATTGATCATCAACAATTAATATTTTCCCTGACATTTTTTCACCTCACCTCTTCCCAATTTATTATTATAAAAAATGTATCTGCCTGACTAAATTACCTGCCAAAGGGTAGTTCGTTAGATTGCCGTCAAATTACATAGATGTCAATGCTTCTATTTTATCACTGATTTCTATGTTCATATTCGATAATTGTAACAAAATTCCTGCCATATGGCTAAAAGGATTTATATTTTTTTGTTTTTTCAATCGATTATGTAAATTCGTCTTTTCAGCCTTAAGCCCCGAAACCTGTCAATGCAGGGGAAAGTCCTTTATAATAGGGGTACTATTTTTAAAGGAGTTTCTAGCATGTTAAAAATTTTTTCGACGCAGATAAGTGGTTTATTTAATAAAATGATGGAAAAGGAAGCCTTCGAAATGGAGGATGCAGGACGCTTGTTAGCTCAGGCTGCGGTTGGAGACGGATCTGTTTTTGTACACGGGTTCGGCGAAATGCAAGGAGTGGCAGCTGAAGCGTTGGAAGGGGCGGAACCCTTTCCTAAAGCAAAAAGATACGAAGATGGCGCGGCTATTTCCCGAGAAGATCGGTTTCTTTTATTCAGCCGTCATTCAGACGATTCAGAAGCCGTAAAGCTGGCTAAACAGCTTCAGAAGGAGGATATACCATTTGTTGCGGTTTCAACAGCTGTTCCATCAGAAGAAGAATCGCTTTTGGAGCTTGCTGATGTACATATAGATTTGCGAATTCAACGAGGCTTAATCCCCGATGAAACAGGAAATCGATATGGATATCCAACCCTCATCGCTGCTCTTTTTGCTTATTATGGAATTAAATTCACCCTTGTAGAAATTATTCAAGAATATGAAAATGAAGATTAATTCTTCAATAAAAAAAAACAGCCACATGGGCTGTTTTTTTGTTTTATTATTGTTTTTTATTGTTTTTTAAAGACATGCCAACGAAGTCACGGAATAGTGGCTGTGGACGGTTAGGACGTGACGTGAATTCCGGGTGGAATTGTGAAGCCACGAACCAAGGATGATCTTTTAATTCAATGATTTCAACTAGGCGACCATCTGGGCTTGTACCAGAAAAGACAAATCCTGCCTCTTCCATAGCTGGACGGTAATGGTTGTTGAATTCATAACGGTGACGGTGACGTTCATAAACAACCTCATCATTATACGCTTCGTATGCTTTAGTTCCTTCGATAAGCTTACAAGGGTATAGACCAAGACGCAGTGTACCACCCAAATCTTCTACATCCTTTTGCTCAGGAAGAAGGTCAATAATTGGGTCTGGAGTTTCCTCATTAATTTCAGCTGAGTGCGCTTCTGTCAATCCCAGAACGTTGCGTGCATATTCAATGGATGCCAACTGCATACCTAAACAGATTCCGAAGAATGGTGTTTTTGTGGTGCGGGCAAATTCAGTAGCTGCAATTTTCCCTTCGATTCCACGATCTCCAAATCCTCCAGGAACAAGGATTCCATCTGCATCTTGAAGAAGTTCAGCCACATTTTCTTTTGTAACATCTTCAGAATTTACCCAGTCGATTTCAACATCCGCATCAAATGCGTAACCTGCATGCTTAAGTGCTTCCACAACAGAAAGGTAAGCATCTTGCAATTCAACATATTTTCCGACAAGAGCGATTTTCGTTTTCTTTGATAAAGAAGTAACCTTTTTGACAAGCTCTTTCCAATCTTCCATATCCGCTTCGCCACAGTCCAATTTCAAGTGATCACAAACGATTTGGTCCATGTTTTGTGCTTGAAGCGCAAGAGGGATAGAGTAAAGTGTATCTGCATCTAGACATTCGATAACTGAATTTTTATCGATATCGCAGAATAACGCAATTTTATCCTTCATATCTTGTGAAATTGGGCTTTCTGTACGTGCAACGATGATATTCGGCTGAATTCCAAGACTACGTAATTCTTTTACACTATGCTGTGTCGGTTTTGTTTTCATTTCACCAGCAGCTTTGATGTAAGGAACAAGTGTACAGTGGATATACATAACATTATTGATTCCGATATCACTTTTAATTTGACGAATCGCTTCAAGGAATGGAAGAGACTCAATATCCCCGACCGTACCACCGATTTCAGTGATGACTATATCCGCATTAGTTTCATTACCTGAACGGAATACCCGTTCTTTAATTTCATTTGTGATATGGGGAATAACTTGAACTGTTCCACCTAAGTAGTCGCCACGGCGCTCTTTTCTTAGGACGGTTGAATAAATTTTACCTGTTGTCACATTGCTGTGTTTACCAAGGTTAATGTCAATAAAACGCTCGTAATGACCAAGGTCCAAATCTGTTTCAGCACCATCATCTGTTACAAACACTTCACCATGTTGATAAGGACTCATTGTCCCTGGATCTAAGTTAATATAAGGGTCAAATTTTTGAATCGTTACATTCAAGCCTCTATTTTTTAAAAGTCTACCTAAAGAAGCAGCTGTTATCCCTTTTCCTAAGGAAGAAACTACTCCACCTGTTACAAAAATATATTTTGTCATCTCATATCCTCCTATAGAATGTTTTCATCCAATGCTGTTCTCTTACTTTTTCAAATACATTTAAAACAGAACCCGCATCTTTATGATATAAATTAATTTTCTGCCGCCACACTGGCGGTTTAAAAGCACAAGGCAGGTTTTAACTTCTTGTCCTTTTCGTTTAAGACCGCAAAGCAGTACAAACCAATAATTACTTAAAGGTCTTTAGTGAGAGTCATGCCGGATACACGAATAAGAATAAATTTCCTTAAATGACAGTAACATTTAATTATGTTCTCTATAGTTTTACCCTTATAAGAGAAATCATTTTAAAAAAATAAAAAAATGATGTCATTTATTCATTCCATCATTAAAAACAAAAACGCTCCGCTTACAATAAAAGTAAGGGAGCGATATAATTTAATCATTGTGTCCTTTTTTAAGGAGCCCAAAAATGATTCTACAAATTTCGCCTTAAAAAGTCAAGGGCGATTATTTATTTCTCATGATCTTCATCAAGCTCTTCTTCGTCTTCATCTTCGTCCTCATCGTCTTCTATGACAAATGCTTCGTCTTCAATTATTTCTTCTTCTAGATCGTCATCATCGTCTACGTCATCTTCTAAAAGTTCCTCGTCGATTACTGGAGCACCTAAAAGATCATCGTCGTCGTCATCCTCATCTTCGTCTAAATCATCGATATCTTCTTCAAAATCAAGATCTTCATCTTCAAGCTCATCGAAATCGTCGACAACCACAGCGGCTTTTTTAGCTTTCTTTTTCTTCTTCGGTTTTACAACATGTACAACTTCTTCTTCAATTTGGTCAACTGGGTACCATGTTTTCAATCCCCAGCGGTTGTCTCCAAGTGAAGTAAATCGGCCATCTACATTCAAATCTGTATAGAATTGAGCAATTCTTTTTGCCACTTCTGCTTTAGATAAATGATGAAGCGTAGCTAACTCACTTATTAAATCTTTAAATGGAATCGGTTCATTTCTTTCCACTAACAAATCATATGCCATCTCTATTAAGGACATTTCCAATAACTGCTCTTTTGAGTATTGTTTTAAACTCAAATTCCGCACTTCCCTTCTCTATTCAAACACTAAATTCTGTGTTTTTTCACATAAAAAAATAATCTAAAACAGTATTTCGATAAAATAACGACAATTCCTGCTAGACATATACTCCATTATAAACAATCTAATTGGGTTTATGCTAGTTCTATCTGATACTTTCACAGATTTACCCTTACGTTTATGTAAACAGAAATCTTTAAACAGATTTTATTTACTCTTCAATGATTTCTGACGATAGGCTGCAGTAAAAAATACTACAGATAGAATAAAAAAGGAAACGGCGCCTAATTGATGCTCATACAACTCAAATAAAATAATGATAGCAAAAATATAACCTATGATTAATCCAATCATCTTCAGGTTCATTTTCTCAACTCCAATAGGGCTGATTCATCATTTTTGCCCCTTTACCAAATAATTATAAGGGAAAATTTACATTTTGCGAAAAAAACTCGGAATTTTTTTGAAAAAGGGGCCTCCTCAATTTCGGAGTACCCCTTAACTTTACATATTTCTTCGATATTGTCCGCCGACATCATATAATGCACGTGTAATCTGGCCCAAACTAGCCACTTTCACACAATTCATGAGTTCAGCAAAAATATTTTCCCCGTTCATCGCCGCTGCTTTTAAATTAGTTAGGGCTTCTTCTATGAACGCTTTATTTTTTTCCTGAAATGCCTTCAAGTTAATGATCTGCCCTTCCTTTTCTTCTTTCGTGGCACGGGCAATCTCCATACTGTTCACAGCTTCTTCTGAAGGAGGATTAGGATTCAAGTACGTATTAACCCCAATAATCGGCAATTCTCCCGTATGCTTTTTCATTTCGTAATGCATGGATTCATCCTGGATTTTCCCGCGTTGATATTGTGTCTCCATAGCACCCAATACACCGCCCCGATCATTGATGCGATCAAACTCTTGTAGTACCGCTTCCTCAACCAGATCTGTCAACTCTTCTACTACAAAAGCACCCTGCATCGGGTTTTCATTTTTTGATAGCCCGTGCTCCTTTGTAATGATCATTTGAATAGCCATTGCACGACGTACAGACTCTTCCGTAGGTGTAGTAATAGCTTCATCGTATGCATTCGTATGCAGGGAGTTGCAGTTGTCTTGCAGGGCCATTAATGCCTGAAGTGTCGTTCGGATATCGTTAAAATCAATTTCCTGCGCATGGAGAGAGCGCCCCGACGTCTGGATATGATATTTCAACTTCTGACTACGGTCATTCGCTCCATATTTATCACGCATGACTGTCGCCCAGATCCGTCTTGCAACCCTTCCGATAACCGTATATTCCGGGTCTAGCCCATTCGAGAAGAAGAAAGACAAATTCGGTGCAAAGTCATCAATGTTCATTCCGCGGCTTAAGTAATACTCTATATAAGTAAATCCATTTGCTAAAGTAAAAGCCAATTGTGAAATAGGATTGGCGCCTGCTTCAGCGATATGATACCCAGAAATGGATACCGAATAATAATTTCTGACTTTATTATCAATGAAATACGCTTGGATGTCCCCCATCAGCCTTAGGGCAAATTCCGTGGAAAAGATGCATGTATTCTGCCCTTGGTCTTCTTTTAGAATATCGGCTTGAACGGTCCCGCGTACCGTTTGAAGCGTGTAAGCCTGCACTTGTTCAGTTTCGGCATCTGTAAGAGAACGGCCCAACTCTTTTTCTTTCAGTTGAACCTGCTGATCAATCGCTGTATTCATATACATGGCCAAAATAATTGGCGCAGGACCATTGATAGTCATGGATACAGAGGTCGATGGGTGGCATAGGTCGAAGCCGGCATACAATTTTTTCATGTCATCCAACGTACAGATACTGACGCCGCTTTCACCTACCTTTCCATAAATATCCGGCCGGTAATCAGGATCTTCCCCATATAACGTCACAGAATCGAAAGCCGTACTGAGTCGTTTGGCATTATCGTCCTTTGACAAATAATGAAAACGTCGGTTGGTTCGATCAGGTGAACCTTCACCAGCAAATTGCCGCTTAGGGTCTTCTCCCTCACGCTTGAATGGAAAGACTCCGGCTGTATAAGGGAAGAAGCCAGGTACGTTTTCACGGAAGACCCAACTTAATATTTCTCCATAGTCCACATATTTAGGCAGTGATACTCTCGGAATCATTAGACCTGATAAGCTTTTAGTTTTCAGCTTTGTGATGATTTCTTTATCCCGGATTTTTGTTACAAACTGCTCCCCTGCATATTTTTCTCTTAAGTCCATCCATCCAGAAAGGATCTTTTTTGATTCAGAAGATAATTTAGAAGCGGTTTCTTTTTTCAGTGTTTCCAGAGAATTGATAACGTCTTCATTACTTTCATTTTCCTTAACTGCTTCAATTGCTCCTTCGAGCTGAAAGAGTCTGCGGGCAAAACGGACTTGTTCACCAGCCCGCTTATGATACGATCGGACCGTATCACTGATTTCACGTAAATAATAGCGGCGGTCGGTTGGAATTATGACATTTTGTTTGTATACTTCCGCTTCTTTTGAAAAAGTAGTACTCCACTCTGTCCCTGCTTTTTCATTTAATTTTTCAATTAGTGCAGCGAATAATGCATTCGTTCCTGGATCATTGAATTGGGAAGCAATTGTGCCATATACTGGCATTTCAGAAGGATCTTGATCAAAAAGCGTACGGCTACGTTGATATTGTTTTTGAACTTGGTTTTTTGCATCCTCGGAACCTTTACGCTCATATTTGTTTATCACTATTAAATCGGCATAATCAATCATATCAATTTTTTCAAGCTGGGAAGGAGCACCGAACTCACTCGTCATCACATACATAGCCACATCGCATATCTCAGCAATCTCCGCATCCCCCTGACCAATTCCGCTCGTTTCAACGATAATTAAATCGACGCCAGCTGCCTTCACAACCGAAATGGCATCTTTAATCGCTAAAGACAACTCACTTTTTGAACGACGAGTGGCTAGGCTCCGCATGTAAACACGCTCAGAAAAAATTGCATTCATTCGGATTCGGTCACCAAGCAAGGCACCACCTGTTTTTTGCTTTGTCGGGTCGACAGAAAGGATGGCCACCTTCTTATCTGGAATTTCGTTTATAAATCGACGAATCAATTCATCAGTCAGCGAACTTTTCCCTGCTCCTCCCGTCCCTGTTATCCCAAGAACCGGAACCTGCTTTTCAGATGTCTTGATTTGCTCAAGGAGGCTCTCCACCGCAGCCGCAGATTCATTTACAGCATCGAGTCTATTTTCAGCGAAGGTAATATATTGGGCAATGGCGCTTGTTTCCCCTGCGATCAGTTCATCAAAGCGTTCCTGCAAGGATGGTTTGACGGTTGAAAAGTCGCACTCCTCCATCAATACATTAATCATGCCTTGAAGCCCATACTCCCGTCCCTCATCAGGAGAGAAAATACGTGCAATTCCATACTCATGAAGCTCTTTAATTTCCCGTGGGATGATGACTCCTCCTCCGCCGGCAAAAATCCGAATGTGCTGAGCTCCCTTTTCCTTCAACAAATCATACATGTATTTAAAATATTCCACATGCCCACCTTGGTAAGATGACATCGCTATACCTTGAACATCCTCTTGGATCGCCGCGTTAACTATTTCCTCTACCGAGCGATTATGGCCTAGGTGAATAACCTCCGCACCGCTAGCCTGAAGGATTCTCCTCATGATGTTAATAGATGCATCATGTCCATCAAATAAACTCGAAGCAGTCACGAATCGGATATGGTTCTTTGGTTTATACACCTCAACTGTACTCATTTAGCTCCTCCTTATTGAAACGAATTCATATCAAAGTACTTTTCTGAATCGATACATTTTGAATCAATAATTGTGTCTGCAGTTCAACATACTCTTGAAGCGTATACTTTTTGTGTAAAGCCCATCTTCTAAAACTCCACATCTGTCCCTGAACAAAAATGTTATGAGAAACAAGACTTATTTGATTTTCCGTTAACAGAAGCTCCCCATTTTCGACACATTTTGTTATGACCTTTTCAAACATACCTACCATCTGGATTTCTTTGTTTAGCACGTATGGTAATGCATCTTTCGTCAGAGCTTTCACTTCTTGATACATAACTAGAACTTCGTCCTGCATTTCATCCATTACTTGATAAAAATAAGCGATTGTCAGTTTCAGACTTTCTAGTGTCCCATCACTCTGTTCAATTTCTTTCTGAAGTTTTTCCTGAACTTCATCGTAAATAAAATCACAGACCAAATATAAAACATCTTCCTTTGTCCGGATATACTCATATAACGTACCTATACTGAAACCAGCGGCTTTAGCGATTTCCCTCGTCGTAGTACGATGAAATCCCTTTTCTTTAAAAAGGGTCACCGCACCTTTTATCATTTGTGTGCGCCTTTTTTCAACCAGCCGCTCATCCTTTACTGACGCATGAACTTCTCTTTTCTCCATTTTCTAACCCCTTTTGGAAAGCCTATCATTTAATGTTCAAAAGACAGTCTTTTGAAAAATGAAAAGGGTATTCCGGGAAGAACGATTCCTCACCGGAAAACCTGATTTCAATTCTATTTAGTTATCATCCTTGAGATGACCAGCTTTTGAATTTCCTGCGTACCTTCATAGATCTGGGTGATTTTTGCATCACGCATATAGCGTTCAACTGGATAATCTTTTGTATATCCATAACCACCGAAAACTTGCACGGCCTCTGTCGTCACTTTCATTGCTGTATCCCCTGCAAATAGTTTTGACATTGCCGACTCTTTTCCATAAGGAAGACCTTCTGACTCTAACCAAGCTGCCTGATAGGTTAATAGCCTTGAAGCCTCCACTCCTGTCGCCATATCCGCTAATTTAAAACCGATGCCTTGCTGTGCGGAAATTGGTTTTCCAAATTGGACACGCTCTTTTGCATAGTCAACTGCTGCATCCAATGCACCTTGTGCAATGCCGACTGCCTGGGCCGCAATTCCGTTACGGCCACCATCAAGCGTCATCATCGCAATTTTAAAGCCCTCTCCTTCTTTGCCAAGAAGATTTTCTTTAGGCACACGGCACTCATCAAAAATAATTTCCGTGGTAGGTGATGAACGAATCCCCAGCTTTTTCTCTTTTTTACCCACACTAAAGCCCGGGAAGTCTTTTTCAATGATAAAGGCACTTGTTCCTTTTTGTTTGGATTCAGGGTCTGTCAATGCAAAAACTACATACGTATCAGCAATCCCGCCATTCGTGATGAAAATTTTTGAACCATTAATAATATATTCATCACCTACAAGCTTTGCAGTCGTTCTCATACCACCAGCGTCAGAGCCTGAGCTTGGCTCCGTCAGACCATACGCACCTATTTTTTCACCCTGCGCCATCGGACGAAGGTATTTTTGTTTTTGCTCTTCAGATCCAAATTTGTAAATTGGCCATCCTGCAAGAGAGGTATGAGCGGATAAAGTTACTCCCGTAGAAGCGCAAACACGGGAAAGTTCCTCAATCGCGATACAATAAGCTAAGTAATCGCTTCCAATGCCGCCATATTCTTCTGGCCATGGAATCCCTGTCAATCCCAGTTCAGCCATTTTATCAAAAATCTCACGGTCAAATCGTTCTTCTTCATCCCTTTCAGCGGCTGACGGAGCCACTTCATTTTGGGCAAAGTCGCGTACCATTTTTCTGATCATTTCATGTTCTTCTGTTAGTTTAAATTGCATGACTATGTCCCCCACTTTTTTCTTTTTTATAGATTTTTACTGATGACCATCCTCTGTATTTCACTGGTACCCTCATATATTTCGGTTACCTTTGCATCCCTGAAATAGCGCTCGACTGGATATTCCGTTGTGTATCCATAGCCGCCGTAAACTTGAACGGCTTCTATTGTCACCTCAACAGCCGTCCTCGAAGCGAATAGCTTAGCCATGGACGCCTCCTTGCCGCAATTCAACCCTTTGGAGCGTAAATACGCCGCTCGATAGACCAGTAGTCTAGAAGCTTCTATGTTCGTTGCCATTTCAGCCAGCTTGAAACCAATCCCCTGCTGGGTTGCAATTGGTTTACCAAATTGCACTCTGTCTTTTGCATATTGGACAGCATGTTCCAAAGCACCTTCAGCGATTCCAAGTGCTTGAGAAGCAATGCCTATCCTTCCAGAATCCAAGTTGGCCATCGCTATCTTAAAGCCCTCTCCTTCGTTGCCAAGGATATTAGCTGCAGGTATTTTCATATCTTCAAAGGTTACCTGTACGGTGCTCGATCCATGAAGACCCATTTTACGTTCATTTTTTCCAATGATTAAGCCCGGGGTTCCTTTTTCTACGATAAAGGCAGAGATTCCCTTGCTCCCCTTCTCAGGGTTGGTTGAGGCAAAAATAATATATACATCTGCTTCGCCACCGTTGGTGATAAATACCTTGGATCCATTTATTCGATACATACCGCCTTCCTTGACCGCTTTTGATTTCAAACTAGCAGCATCGGAACCTGAGCTTTGTTCTGTTAAACAAAAAGCACCTAACAATTTTCCCGCGGCAAGCTTAGGCACATATTTTTGCTTCTGCTCATCCGTTCCAAAATAAACGATTGGATTTGTTCCAACAGAAGTATGAACAGACAATATGACACCGAGAGTCGGGCTAACTTTGGAAATTTCATTAATGGCGATAATATAAGACATAAAGTCCATACCCGCTCCCCCATATTGTTCTGGAATCGGGATTCCCATTAACCCAAGCTCACCCATTTTATGCAGGATTGTTTTGGGGAACTCTCCTCTTTCCATTGCCTCGATATGTGGGGTAATCTCATTCTCCGCAAAATCACGTACCATTTTCCGCATCATTTCCTGCTCTTCTGTAAACTTGAAATCCATTCCTTCATTCCTCCCTAGCTGCATACTCTCTATGATTTGTTATATTCGTAAAAGCCACGTCCTGACTTCTTACCTAACCACCCTGCTTTTACATATTTTCTTAACAGAGGACATGGACGGTATTTATCATCTCCTAGTCCTTGGTGAAGGGTTTCCATTATGTATAAACATGTGTCCAACCCAATGAAGTCGGCTAGTGTCAACGGACCCATCGGATGATTCATTCCTAGCTTCATCACGTCATCGATTGCCTCTTTAGTAGCGACACCCTCGTATAGTGTATAAATGGCCTCATTAATCATCGGCATCAAAATCCGGTTCGAGACAAAGCCAGGGAAATCATTTACTTCAACCGGTACCTTGCTTAGAGATTCCGCCATTTTCTCAACTTTTTTATAAACTTCGTCCGTTGTTGCAAGACCTCGAATAATCTCAACCAGCTTCATGACCGGAACGGGATTCATAAAATGCATGCCAATTACCTTTTCCGGTCTTCTTGTGGCGGCGGCTATTTCGGTAATCGGTAGAGAAGAAGTATTGGATGCAAGAATTACGTGTTTCGGAGTAATTTCATCCAACTCGGTGAATAGCTTTGTTTTAATTTCCATATTTTCAATCGCCGCTTCAATCACCAAATCAACCCCAGTGGCATTTTTTAAATCTGTTGATGAAGTCAATCGTGAAAGGGTTGCATCTTTATCCCCAGCTGCCATTTTCCCTTTTTCAACTTGACGGGAAAGGTTTTTGATAATTGTGCCTAAGCCTTTTTCTACATATTCTTCTTTTAAATCATGTAAAAGAACTTCATAACCGCTCATTGCGCAAACTTGTGCAATACCAGATCCCATTTGTCCCGCGCCAATGACCATCACTTTATGAATGCTCATGAATATCCCTCCTTATTTATCTATGAATCTATCAGCCCTGCTTTGGTACTTCGATTAATATGGCATCTCCTTGGCCGCCGCCACTACAAATTGCTGCAATACCTAATCCGCCGCCACGCCGCTTCAATTCATGCATCAGCGTAATGATGATTCGAGCTCCACTGGCTCCGATTGGGTGCCCTAATGCTACGGCTCCACCGTTCACATTGACTTTTTCCGGCTCGATGTTGGCAATTTTCCCACTGGCCAGTGCCACCGCAGCAAATGCTTCGTTTACTTCAAATAAATCAATGTCTTCTATCGATTTATCAGTCTTTTCTAAGATTTTATTTATGACTAAGCCCGGTGTTTTAGGAAAATCCTTTGCTTCAACAGCCACTTCGGCATGACCTAAAATATAAGCAAAAGGCGTTTTCCCTTCTTTTTTCGCACGATCTTCGCTCATTAACACGAGTGCACCTGCTCCATCATTGACGCCGGGCGCATTTCCTGCAGTTATAGTCCCTTCGTTATTAAAAGCCGGACCTAATTTAGCGAGCTTCTCAGAGGATGTATCTTTTCTTGGCCCTTCATCATGTTCAATTGTAATTGGTTCACCTTTTCGTACCGGAACCTGTACGGAAATGATTTCTTCAGCCAGGATACCGCCATCAATTGCTTTTATTGCTTTTTGATGACTTTCGTAGGCCCAGCTATCTTGGTCCTCACGGGTAAGTTCAAGTTCCTCAGCAGTACTATTGCCGTATGTACCCATATGTACGCCGGTAAAGCTACAGCTAAGCCCATCAGAAATCATTGTGTCCTTAAGCGGGGCATCACCCATCCTAAGTCCCCATCTTGCTTTCGGAAGAATATAAGGTGCATTGCTCATCGATTCCATCCCGCCGGCAACAATGATTTCTTCCTCCCCCAAGCGAATAATCTGATCAGCCAATGTCACACTGCGAAGTCCTGATGCACATACTTTATTAATGGTTTCGGTTTTCACTTCCCAAGGTAATCCTGCAAGACGTGCTGCCTGGCGAGAAGGTATTTGGCCTTGACCTGCTTGTAGCACATTCCCCATAATGACCTCGTCTATCTGGCTGCTTTCAATCCCTGCCCGCTTAACCGCCTCCTTGATTGCAATTCCTCCAAGTTGTGATGCTGTCAAACTGCTAAGACCTCCGCCGAATTTACCAAAAGGTGTTCTCACACCACTAACAATCACTGTTTTTGTCATCATTTTTTCCTCCTTTAAGTAACATTGATTGAACGCTCGCTCAATATAGGATCAAAAAAATATTTATTGTAAGCGCTTAATATCATATTACATAATTTTTACAAAAATTAAAATATTTAGTTCAAAAATAATTAAAAATTGCCTACTTCAATTGAATATATTCATTTAAAAGAAGCAGGCAATTTTATTTTAAAATTAAGATGCTATTGACTTATTTTCACCAATAACCGCTTTTTCGAGTAATTCGGCTACATCATACGTTTTTACATTTTCTTCAACTTCTTTTGCCTTTGTACCATCAGATAACATGGTCAAACAGTACGGACAGCCGGAACTGATAACAGTTGGGTTAACGGCGAGTGCTTGTTCAGTACGTGCCACATTTATACGGTTTCCGGTTTCTTCTTCCATCCACATTAAGCCGCCTCCAGCACCACAGCACATGCCTTTTTCACGGTTACGTTCCATCTCAATAAGCTTGACGCCTTCAATAGATTGTAAAATTTCACGTGGCGGACTGTATACATCATTGTATCTTCCCAAATAACAAGAATCATGGAATGTAATCGTTTCATTAACCGGATACTGTGGTACCAATCTGCCTTCACTGACAAGTTTGGCTAGTAATTCAGTATGGTGATATACCTCAGCCTCCAAACCAAAATCCGGATACTCATTCTTAAAAATATTGTAGGCATGAGGATCAATTGTCACGATTTTTTTAATTTCATTTTTCTGGAATTCCTCTATATTTTTCATTGCAAGCTCTTGAAAAACAAACTCATTACCTAATCGGCGAGGAGTATCTCCTGAGTTTTTCTCCTTATTTCCTAAGATTGCAAATTTGATGCCTGCCTCATTCATTAATTTAGCGAAGGAAAGGGCAATTTTCTGGCTTCGGTTATCGTACGATCCCATTGAACCTACCCAGAATAAATATTCGAATTCCTCGTCTGCTTTTTGCAATTCTTTAACTGTCGGGATGTTAACATCATCACGCAGGACTCTCCAGTCTTCTCTCTCTTTACGATTCAATCCCCAAGGGTTCCCTTGTCTCTCAATGTTTGTCATCGCACGTTGAGCATCTGGATCCAACCTACCTTCAGTCAAGACTAGATATCGGCGCATATCGATAATTTTGTCGACATGTTCATTCATTACCGGACATTGGTCTTCACAGTTCCTGCAAGTGGTACATGCCCAAAGTTCTTCTTCAGTAATGACTTCTCCAATTAAGCTCGGGCTGTAAGCTTCAGTTGCTGCAGCTGATTCCTGTGCTCCCTGCGTGGCACTGGCTAGTGCTATCTTATTTCCCTTTGAATTGCCAAAAACGAAGGATGGAACCCATGGCTGCTTTGTTGTAACAGCTGCACCTGTATTTGTTAAATGGTCACGCATCTTGATGATAATATCCATCGGCGACAGCATTTTCCCTGTACCAGTTGCCGGGCACATATTCGTACAACGGCCGCACTCTACGCATGCATAGAGGTCCACCATTTGATATTGCGTTAAGTCCTCGATATATTTGGCACCATAATATTGATTGCCTTCTTTGTCTAAAACCTCTTCTTCTAAATCTACCGACTTTAATTTTCCTGGATTATCCAGACGGTTAAGAAATACATTTATTGGTCCAGCAATTAAGTGAGCATGCTTAGACTGCGGGATATAAACGAGGAACGATAATATGATTAGCAAATGCATCCACCAGGCTACATAAAACACAACAGTCGCTGCTGTTGGTCCCATCCAGCCAAATAGGTAGGCGATACTAGAGGCAACTGGCTCTGACCAAGTTGCTTCGTGTCCGTGCCAGATCATTCCCATCCCATTACCTAGTAACACTGTAATCATGATTCCTGTTATGAAGATAACAACCAATCCTGCTTTAAAATCTCTTTTCAAACGAACAAGTTTCTCTACGTAACGACGATAAGCTGCCCAAAGGATTGCGACAAGAACCGTAAGCGTCACGATTTCTTGGAAGAAAGTAAAGGCCGGGTATACGGGGCCAAACGGTAGATGCCACCCAGGCTTTAAGCCTTTTATAAAAAAGTCCAGTGCACCAAATTGCACTAAGATGAAACCGTAAAATAACATGGCATGGATGATTCCGCTCTTTTTATCTTTAAAGAGCTTCTTCTGTCCAAACACATAAACCCCTATTTTCACGAGACGATCTTTCACACGGTTATCGAATTCCACTTTTTTACCAAGTTTTATATAAGCTATTCGAGTCCTTATCAAATAGACAAATAATCCAGCGGCGTAAGCGGTTACAAGTAAAAATGCAGTTAAGTTAATCCACAGCAGGCCATTCATTTCCATGCACTCTTTCCCCCTCTAAAAAGTTTTTTATTCAAGTAAAATGCCTAGTTGCTCATTTTAATAAATTTGAAAATATGGCATTTTTCTGAAATTTGATTAATTCCATTATATAATGAATGAGCATTCAGTCAACTTTTTCTTTCTAAATAAATATAGTTTGTTTTTCAACATCTTATTGTATAGTTCGACAATTCTGTAAATTTACCTTCTATTTTAGAAAAAAATGTAGTTTATCTTCACTCTTTTTTTGATGGTTATGAACAAGTAACTTGAGCCAAACTAAAATAAATCAATTAGGGGGGATTTTGTTGAAGATAATCACTACGCTTGCCTCTATTTTTTTATTGATCTTCACTTGGTGTTGGGTCGATTTTAAGTTAGGGCATAAGCGTAATATGAAGCAGGTAACGAACATTAAATATCCGCCTCGGAAAAGTGACATGACTGTATTCACATCAGGGAAAATACTGTTTGATGATTTCATGAAAGAAATCAAGCTAGCTCAGGATTCTATCCATATTCTTTTTTATATAGTAAAAAATGATAAATTTAGCAAGGAGTTTTTAAAGTTACTTCAAACTAAAGCTGAAGCGGGTGTTGAAGTAAGACTGTTGGTCGACAGGATTGGCAGTAAAAACATTTCCCGGGAGAGCATTCAGGAATTAAAGAAAAGCGGCGTTCATTTTTCATTTAGCTTTAAACCCAAGCTCCCTTTCCTTTTTTATTCGATACAAAAAAGAAATCACCGCAAAATTACCGTAATAGACGGTCGGATCGGCTATCTTGGCGGATTTAATATCGGCAAGGAGTATATTAACCAAGGGGAAAAGTTAAATCCTTGGAGAGATTACCATGTAAAAATAACTGGGGAAGGAGTTAAGGATTTGCAGGAAGTCTTCCTTTCTGACTGGGTTCACGATACAAACGAAGATTACCGGGGAACACCTGCATATTTTCCTACCTTGGTTCCTGGTACTCAGGCTCATCAGGTTATTGTCACGAACGGAAGCCATCTTGAGCAGACTTTAACACGCTTAATTCAGCAAGCTGAGAAAAAAATCATTATCGGAACCCCATACTTCATCCCCAGTCAAACACTGTTTCAGGAATTAAGGTCAGCCCTTGCACGCAAGGTTTCTGTGACGGTCATTGTTCCTGAAATGTCGGATCACGCCCTTGTCAAAGAGGCATCCTTCCCCTATTTCCGGATTTTATTAAAGGAAGGTGCTGCTATTCTGCAATTTCAAAGAGGGTTCTACCATTCTAAAGTGATATTGATTGATGATATAATTTGTGATGTTGGTACTGCTAATTTTGATAAACGAAGTCTATTTTTAAATAGTGAAATCAATTGTTTGATATTTGACCAAGCATTTATAGAAGATGTAAAAAAGGAATTGGCGGTAGACATAGCTGAATCTAAGCCATTAAGCAGGGATTCACTATCCTCCATTAATGTAGCCCGTACAGCAAAAGAGTCACTGGCTTCCATCCTTTCTCCTTTTCTTTAACATCGCGTTTTTAGGGAGAGAATTAAATGAAAATTAGATTTGGATATGTATCTAATGCCACCTGTCTTTGGGAAGCTTCCCCCGCTAAGACGCTTACCTTTAAGCGGTACAGCGCACTTGGACAAGAGGAAGGGATGCAAAAGCTTCTTAGTGTGACAAAACAGAACATTGAAAGTACATTAAGGGTCCTTCAATATAATACAGCTCACCAAATAGAAATCTACCGGATGTCCAGTTCAATTGTTCCTTTAGCCACGCACCCCGAGGTAGAATGGGATTTTGTCACTCCTTTTAAACAAGAATGGAAACAGCTCGGCGATTGGATATCTGCACATAAAATGCGGGTTAGCTTTCACCCTAATCAGTTTACGTTGTTTACAAGCCCTAAACCCGAGATTACACAAAATGCCGTAAAAGATATGGAGTTTCACTATAAGATGCTTGATGCGATGGGGATTGCCGACTCCTCTTTTATCAATATCCATGTCGGTGGAGCTTATGGTGATAAAGAATCAGCCATAATACGGGTTCATGACAACCTTAAGTCGCTCCCCAAGCATGTGAAAGCAAGGATGACCTTGGAGAATGACGATAAAACATATACAGCATCAGAAACCTTGATCGTGTGTAAAAAGGAAAACATTCCGCTTGTCTTTGATTACCACCACCATCTTGCGAATCTATCCGATGAGCCGCTTAACGAGCTGCTCATCCAAATTTTCTCCACCTGGAGTCAGTCTGGGACGGTACCTAAGGTTCATATTTCTTCTCCAAAGTCGGCAGGTGAATTTCGCTCGCATGCAGATTATATCGATTTTGAATTCATTATTCCCCTTTTGAAAGTACTAAGGGAACTCAGACAAGACGTCGATTTCATGATTGAAGCTAAAATGAAGGACCGGGCAATGTTGAAACTTATTGAAGATGTCGCTAAGGTACGTGGTGTGAAAAGAATTAGCGGCGGTGCTGTAGAGTGTTAATCAATACAATAAAAAGCGACTGTTTCACAAGAAACAGTCGCTTTTTTTATTACATTTTTTCCGGAGCTGAAACACCAATCAGTGCTAATGCATTTTTCAACGTAATTTGAACTGATTTGACAAGACCCAGACGGGCCTTACTTCTATCCATCTTCTCAACATCCAATACTTTATCAGCATTGTAGAAGCTGTGGAATGTAGAAGCCAGGTCGAAAATATAATTTGTCATGCGGTGAGGCATCCTTTTTTCGGCAGCTTCTGCAATTGCCTGAGGGAACTCTCCCAATTTCTTCAATAATTCTACTTCCTTTTCAGTAGAAAGAGCAGAGAAATCAGTGGTACCTTCATAGCTGATTCCTTGTTCCACACCTTGGCGTAAAATACTTGAAATACGAGCATGGGCATACTGTGCATAATAAACTGGGTTATCATTGGATTGTGACACTGCAAGATCCAGATCAAAGTCCATATGTGTGTCCGCACTTCTCATCGCAAAGAAATAACGTGTTGCATCCAGACCCACTTCTTCAATAAGATCACGCATCGTCACTGCTTTACCAGTACGCTTACTCATTTTCATTTTCTCGCCATCTTTGTATAGATGGACAAGCTGAATGATTTCTACTTCAAGCTGCTCACGTTTATAACCTAACGCTTCGATTGCTGCTTTCATACGCGGGATATAACCATGGTGGTCCGCACCCCAAATATTAATCAACGTTTCAAAGCCGCGCTCCAATTTATTGCGGTGGTATGCAATATCCGGTGTCAAGTATGTGTAAGACCCATCCTGCTTAATAAGAACGCGGTCTTTATCGTCGCCAAGTTCTGTAGAACGGAACCATGTCGCACCATCTTCCTCATAAATATGACCTCTTCCCTTCAACACTTCAAGCGCTTCGTCAATTTTACCGTCTTGATAAAGAGAAGTTTCAGAGTACCATACATCAAAACCGACACGGAAGTTTTCCAAGTCTGTTTTCAGTTTTTGCATTTCATATTTCAAACCATACTCACGGAAAAAGTCAAAACGTTCTTTTTCATCAACGTTCACATATTTATCGCCATATTCACTTGCAAGTGTTTTACCGATGCCAATAATATCTTCGCCATGATAGCCACCCTCTGGCATATCTTTTTCGAGGCCTAGCGCTTGGAAATAGCGTGCTTCTATGGAAATAGCCAAATTATTAATTTGGTTTCCTGCATCATTGATGTAGTATTCACGTGAAACATCATAACCTGCTTTAGACAATACATTACACAAAGTATCACCTACTGCAGCACCACGAGCATGGCCAAGATGAAGATCACCAGTCGGATTGGCAGAAACAAATTCAACCTGGATTTTTTCACCTTTTCCAAAGTCACTTTCTCCATACGCATCGTTCGCTTTCAAAATGACCGGAATTAGTTCTGTCAAATACGAATTATTCATGTAGAAGTTAATGAACCCTGGTCCTGCAATTTCGATTTTTTCGATTGATGCTTTTGAGTTATCAAAGTTTTCAATGATTGCCTCAGCTATCATTCTCGGCGCTTTTTTTGCAATCTTTGTTAATTGCATCGCCATATTTGTGGAATAATCTCCGTGTGTTTTATCTCTCGGAAGTTCCAATACTACGTTTGGAATTTGCTCTTCCGTTGCTAAACCAGCCTTAATAACTGCAGCGTTAATTTCTTGTTTCAGTTTTTCCTGTACCTCTTTTACTATGTTCATGTTCTATGCTTCCTCCTTGTAGGAAATCGTCATTTCATATTGCCCGGGTTCGCTTCCCTGCATATGTAACGTATAGTGAAGGACCAGCTTCCCTTCCTTTTTTTGCTCATCCCATTGATGATGAATTTTCTTCGTGGTCGTCAGTAACCCGAGCCTGCCATATATACTTTCATAATGTCCATTTGTCGCTTCCTGCAAGCGGAAAAGCTGCCTCATTTTAATGGCACCGTTTCTAAGCAGAATCGTATCATTCGTTTTGTGCTTGATTGTTGTCTGCGTTTTACCGGCTTCATTTTCTTCTGTATATTGCAAATACAAATCGGAACCTTTATACATTTTTGTACCAAATGTAACCAACTCATACGTTTCCGTTTCCGAGCCATGCTTGATTTTTGTCTGTAAAGTAACTTTAATATTATGTTTATCTATATCATGAAGAGACAAAGCTACACTTCCTTCATCATGTCGTTCTTAACTTTATAAGTATAAATATTCTTCAGGGAAGTTTCAACTTGGAGCGGAAAATAAAGTTTGAATCTAAATTGGGCGGAATAGTCTGCTGAAAAACATGTGATGCCAATTCATTTGATTTTAACGCAATAATTGCTTCGTGTGGTGGAATTTTTTTAAAAGTATCCTTCAGATACAGAAAATCTACACGTCTTCTTGTTCTCAGTATACAAAAAAGACCATTCCTGCTTAAAAACAGGAACAGTCTTCCATCCATTAACCTTTTTGAACCCAACCCAGGAGCATTTCACGAATCAGCTTGCTTGCTGTGTTCGCTGTTTGCTCAGATGGATCATAGATCGGTGCCACTTCAACTAAATCGCAACCTACTACATTAATTTCAGAACGCGCTATCTCATGTATCGAGGCTAATAGCTCTTTAGATGTAATGCCTCCACAATCAACAGTGCCTGTTCCCGGTGCATGCGCAGGGTCAAGAACATCGATGTCAATCGTCACATATACTGGACGACCTGCTAGCTGAGGTAATACTTCTTTCAGTGGCTCAAGAACTTCAAATTTCGAGATATGCATGCCGTTTTCTTTTGCCCATTGAAATTCCTCTTTTAAGCCGGAACGAATGCCGAAAGAGTAAACATTTTTCGGACCGATAAGCTCCGCTGATTTGCGGATGATGGACGCATGTGAAAGCGGCTCACCCTCATAGTCCTCGCGTAAATCTGTATGGGCATCCATATGGATAATAGCCATGTCTGGATATTTCTTATACATAGCCTTAATAACAGGCCAAGTGACGAGGTGCTCCCCGCCCATACCCAATGGGAATTTACCTGCATCAAGTACGCCGTCAACAAATTTTTCAATCATATCGATACTGCGTTGTGGATTCCCAAATGGCAATGGAATATCCCCAGCATCATAGAATTTCACTTCTTCTAATTCACGATCTAAATACGGGCTGTATTCTTCCAAACCGATAGAAACTTCACGAATTCGAGTAGGACCAAAGCGGGAACCTGGACGGAAACTTACTGTCCAGTCCATAGGCATACCGTAAAGCACTGCTTCAGATTCCTCAAAACTCGGGTGGCTTTTAATGAATACATTACCAGAGTAGGCTTCATCAAATCGCATATTCATGCCTCCCTTATTTCACTAAATCTTGAACAAATTTAGGCAGAACGAAAGCTGCTTTATGAAGTTCTTTTGTATAATATTTTGTTTCAATTTCATGGAAACGCTCTTCTGTCACTTCAAGCGGGTTATATTTTTTAGAGCCGATTGTGAATGCCCAAAGACCACTTGGATATGTCGGGATATTTGCTAAATAAAGGCTAGTGATCGGGAATATTTCTTTCACATCGCGTTGCACATCACGTATTAAGTCTGCTTTAAACCAAGGATTATCAGATTGTGCCACAAAAATCCCGTCTTCTTTCAGTGCTTTGGAGATCCCAGCATAAAAGCCTTTAGTAAATAAATTTACAGCGGGACCAACTGGTTCAGTAGAGTCAACCATGATCACGTCATATTCATTTTCACTTTTAGCGATGTGCATGAAGCCATCCCCTACTTGTACGTCTACACGCGGATCTTCAAGCATACCTGCAATTTCAGGTAAGAACTTCTTTGAGTATTCGATAACTTTCCCATCGATATCAACCAAAGTAGCTTTTTTTACGCTTGGGTGTTTTAGGATTTCACGGATTACTCCACCGTCTCCTCCGCCTACAACCAAAACGTTCTCTGGATTAGGATGAGTAAATAAAGGAACATGGGCTACCATTTCGTGGTAAACGAATTCATCGCGTTGTGAAGTCATTACCATGTCATCTAGCAATAGCATATTGCCCCACTCTTCTGTTTCAATCATATCTAGCTTTTGAAACTCAGTTTGCTCCGTATGTAAAGTACGATTCACTTTCATCGTAATACCAAAATTCTCTGTTTGTTTCTCAGTAAACCAAATGCTCATTTATTAACGCTCCTTTTCCAATTCATATAGTAAGTCACCTAATAGGTTTCCCATTTTCGTTATTGTCATTAGCTAGAAAAATTATAGACGAATCTAGCAGAATTGCAAGTTAAATTTCACAAATGCAGTTCTTATGTTTAAAAATTTCTTTTTTTTCCATAATAGTAATAGATTCTTTTTATAAAAAGAGAGGTGAAAGCAATTGGAGTTAATTCCAAGCGAACGATTTAAAAGGACAACTAAATATGTGCGGGCCTTTATTATTCTTGCCACAATCGGACTTACAATACTCTTTGTATTGCTTCTCTCTTTACTGGTGTATGCAAAAATATTAGGTCCGCCGCCTTTGGTTGTGCCACAGTCCACTCTCTATTATAGTGATAGCGGAAATGTGATTGGTGAAACCGATAATGGCCAGAAACGTTATTGGGCTGGAATGGAATCGATTTCTCCCCAGCTTATCAAGGCTACTGTTGCGGTTGAGGATCGACAATTTTACACCCATAAAGGCTTTGATATAAAACGAATCGGCGGAGCTATCCTTGCCGATATTCGTGCAAGGTCGAAGGTCCAAGGGGCAAGCACGATTACCCAGCAGTATGCCAGGAATCTGTTTCTCGGCCATGACAAAACGTGGACGCGAAAGTTTAATGAAGCCTTTTATACGATACGGCTGGAAATGAACTATTCCAAAAAGGAAATTCTAGAAGGCTATCTAAATACGATTTACTACGGTCATGGCGCCTATGGAGCTCAGGCCGCTAGTCAATATTACTTTGGCAAAGATGCCAAGGATTTAACTCTTTCAGAAGCGAGCATGCTAGCCGGGATACCTAAAGGGCCGTCCAACTACTCTCCATTGGATAACTTGGAAAAAGCAAAATCAAGGCAACAAATTGTCCTGCGAGCCATGAAAAACAAAAACTACATTTCAGAAGCAAATATGGATAAAGCCTTGCAAACAGCTCTTACATTAAAAGGCGAGCACGGGACTGTAACCAATAAAACAGCCCCTTATTTCCAGGATGCTGTTAAGCAGGCTTTAAAATCTCAGCTTCATATAGATGACCGGACGATTGAACTGGGCGGGCTTAAGGTTTATACGACTCTTGATGAAAAACAACAGGACATTGCCGAAGAGGTTCTTTCTACTACCATACCCAAGTCCTCAGACATTCAAGCTGCTATAGTCGCAATGGATCCGGGCACAGGGGAAGTCCGTGCATTAGTCGGTGGTAAAAATTACACAGAATCACCGTTTAATCGTGCCACACAGGCCGTTCGCCAGCCTGGTTCTACGATGAAGCCATTGCTCTACTATTCATCACTGGAGAATGGTTTTACACCATCTACCACCTTGAAAAGTGAGACAACTACGTTTTCTTTTGATGATGGTCACTCTTCTTACACGCCGCACAATTACAATCATCAATATGCGGAAGGCGAAATCACAATGGCTCAGGCCATTGCTCTATCGGACAATATCTTTGCCGTAAAAACGCATTTGTTCCTTGGTGAACAATCTTTGGTAGATACGGCGCATAGGTTCGGCATCACGTCGAAAATGGATGCTGTTCCATCTCTAGCACTTGGCACGTCAGGTGTTCGAGCCATTGAAATGGTTAATGCCTACAGCATTCTGGCTAACGGCGGTAAAAAAGTTGAACCCATCTTTATCAAAAGAGTTGAAAATCAAAAAGGCGAAGTGATTTTTGACCATACTAAGAAAACGGAACAGGTTCTGGATGCGGATAAAGCCTTTGTAATGACCGAGATGCTTACCGGGGTTTTTGATGAAACTTTAAATGGCTATACGAAAGTGACTGGCAGCACAATCAGTTCCCAGTTGACACGCCCATACGCTGGAAAGTCCGGCTCCACCTCTACAGATAGCTGGATGATTGGCTACACACCGCAACTTGTTGCCGGAGTTTGGACGGGCTATGATCAAGGAAAGAAAATCGAAGTTCCAGCTGAAAAAAGCTATGCGAAGAAGATTTGGGCTTCCTATATGGAAAAAGGCCTACAAGGACAACCCGCAAAATCGTTTAAGGAAACGGAAAATGTAATCGGAGTTTATGTGAATCCTGAAAGCGGTAAATTGGCAACGAAGGCGTGTCCTGCTTCGAGGTTGACCTACTACGTTAAAGGAACTGAGCCAGTCGAATACTGTGCAGAGCACTTCAAGGGCAAGAATTCAAAACGTACTCCGAAGGAAGAAGAACAAAAGACTCCATGGTACAAAAAAGTATTAAAGCCATGGGGATAACGAAAAACCCCGAAGCCGGTAGCGGCTTCGGGGTTTTTCTGTCCTAGTTCCACAGTGTCTAAACTGCTGTCTTTAAGTTTACTGATTTTATCTGTTTCCTACAAGTGCATTTTTCACTAAACTTCAAATTTCATACATTAATACATTAAATCACATTCAAACCGTCAATGACTGCTTGAGCTGGGCTGATGAGCGTTCCCACATGCCTGCGTCATGGTTTTTCAGGAAGTCCGCAAGTATCCGCTTTGATTTGTCATCCATGTCGTCGACGATGATATGTCGTTTTAGCGATTTATCCATCCGGTTAACATGCTCCGGAAGGGATTTGTACCCGCGTCTAATTGAACGATCGACCATCATTTCACATGCTGTCACACCTGCATAATGCGGACCATTTTGAGTGGCTTCAATAGTCACCCAAACAAGCCAGTAAAGTTTGGCATTCGGGACCTCTTCCTTAGTCTTTAAAAATTTGATTCCTTTTTCCACTGCACTTCTCGCATGCATCGCCCCAATATCGACCTCGGCTTCGCACGCGTCAACATCAATGATGACCGGAGAAATATTATCGAGCGTCAAAACCCCAGCCCCATATCCGCTATGACCTTTCATCGGATCGTTTTTAATAATATTAAACCCTACCTTTTTCTTTGGTTGTTCTTCCATGTTTATATCCCCCTTTATTGTTTGTCATTCCTTATCAGTTAAAAAAACAAAAGTGAAAAAAATTGACTCAAGGTGCCACCTACAAACGGCACGATAGTATCCAAAATTGGCCTAATTGTATAATGACTCAGCGGTGTGATAATCAGAATCAAAAAAATCAGGGAGCCATATTGTTCATACTGGGTCATTTTTGCCCGCAAGTCTGCTGAAACAAGATCTTGTACGATCCTATAACCATCGAGCGGTGGTAGCGGTATCAGATTAAATACAAATAAAAGGATATTTAAGTTTATGAGCATACTTAAGAAGGGCTCGACGAAAAAAGGTAAATCAGGTCCAACGCCTGACGCAAGTAACCCGTAAAAAATTAAAAAACCCAAAATTGCAACAAGCAAATTACTGAACGGACCGGCAAAAGAGACGAGTACTCCTGCCAATTTTGGATTCTTAAAATGAAAACGATTGACCGGGACAGGTCTTGCCCAACCAAATCCGGCTATCAAAATCAGCAGTGTTCCTATCGGATCCAAATGCTGAATCGGATTCAATGTAACTCTTCCTTCATTCTTTGCAGTCGGGTCACCGAACTTATAGGCTACATAAGCATGGGAAAATTCATGAACCGTAAATGCGATTAACAGTGACACAATGACATATGGAAGTTCTTCCAAACTATATGCCAAAAACCGTTCTATTTGCTTCAAGAATTGCATCAATAGCTCCAATAGCTTCTCCCCCAATATTTATTACCGTTAGTATACAACAAAAGACCAAGAAGTGAAAAAACTCTGATTTCAGTATCTTGCAATTCCATTTCCAATGTGAAACACTACAACATAAGGGGAAAGGGGGGAAAGAATATGCCATATGTAACAGTCAAAATGCTTGAAGGCCGTACGGACGAGCAAAAAAAGGCTTTAGTTGAAAAAGTAACCGCAGCGGTTACGGAAACGACTGGAGCACCAGCTGAAGCTGTAACGATTTTCATTGAAGAAATGACAAAAAATCATTTAGCAGTAGCAGGCGTCCGCAAAAGCGATCAATAGATTTACATAATTAGGAAAAGCTAAGCCATCAATTCGGCTTAGCTTTTGTTTTTAATTGATCAATATATACATATGCTTCATCAATTTCTTCAAGCGTATATTTTTGCTTACTTTTCAATGTAAAGATCTTCTCGATAACCTCTTCTTTTTCCAATGTATCGAAGTAAAGCACCGTCGAAACAAGCTCCAAAAAACGGGCATTTTGTTCGTTCATATCCAGTAAGCAAGCTTCAAGAGCGGGCATCTCCACTTCCTGTATGGATAGGAAATCCTGTCCAGCATCCGTTATAGAATAACAGTACTGGTAATAACCTGCTTTTTTTTCTCTTACTTCATTCAAGTAACCCATATCGCAAAGCTCCTCAATTCGTAAGGTCAACTCCTCCGAATACGGTCCGTAAAAGTGAAACTGAAACTTTTCATGAAACGGAAAGGACAGCTTCTTCGCGATATACACGATTTTTTGTAGTTTTTTCCGACCTGAAATTTCACCGGCAGTAGAAATCGCATTGATAATGTTTGCATGATCCTTAAACAAGGCTCGTCACTCCTCACCAAAAATGTACCACTTTAATCCGAAAGCTCCAAAAGCTTACGAATTTGTTTTTTAATATTTTTCTTCGTTGATTCATCGCGCAATAAATCGGATGGATAATACAATTTATGATCCGTTCTTCTTTTCCCCGAAATTGCATCGACTATTTCAGATTCTCGTGACAATTCACGGATTTCCCCATTATTTTTCAACAAGTGAATCGGTAGTCTCTCCTCTTCCTCACCTGGCCGGTAAAAATCATACGGCAAATCGGATGAGGAATCGACGACGAGATAATAATCCGGATCGATTCCTGCCTTCTTAAATAATGTTCTTAACTCCATTAATCTGTTCATCTGACTATTAGATGGATGAAATTCCACATATTTAAATAGTTTACGGTTAACGAAGCGAGTGCATAAATCCTTTAATATCGCATCATTTTCCTCTTCCCATGCTTCAAAATAATAGAGCATCACAGCTTCATCCATTTTCAAATAGTCTGCTAACGTTACTTCTCCCTTAAACAGAGAATAAAAATGGTGAGGTTCCTGAGCAAATTCATAGCCGGATTCATATAAATGCTTCGCTCTGTGTAATATTTTGGTAAGAATGACTTCCGCACTCCTCGTCACTGGATGGAAATAAACCTGCCAATACATTTGGTAACGGCTCATAATATAGTCTTCCACCGCATGCATCCCACTTTGCTTAATGACGGCATGCTCTTCACGAGGCCGCATTACCCTCAAAAGCCGTTCCATATCAAAATGTCCATAACTTACCCCAGTAAAGTATGCATCCCGTTGCAAATAATCCATTCTATCGGCATCAATCTGACTCGAAATCAGGCTGACTACTAATTTGCCTTTATACGTTTTTGCAATAACCTCTGCCACTTTTTTAGGAAAATCACGACCTACTTTGAGCAGGATTTTATTCACTTCCGTATCACCCACAATAATCTGTTGGGTGAATTGCTCGTGATCTAGGTCAAACACCTTTTCAAAAGAATGAGAGAATGGACCATGTCCTAAATCATGCAGAAGTGCCGCACATAGAGAAAGTAGCCGTTCCTCCGGTTTCCATTCCGGTCTGCCTTCGAAAACATCATCAACGATTCTCCGGACAATCTCATATACCCCAAGCGAATGGCTGAGTCGACTATGTTCCGCACCGTGAAAAGTTAAATAAGTCGTCCCCAGTTGCTTGATTCTACGAAGACGTTGGAATTCCTTCGTCCCAATTAAATCCCATATAACCCGATCACGAACATGTATATATCGGTGCACCGGGTCTTTGAATACTTTTTCTTCCTGTAATTTTTCGCCGGAATATCCCATGAACTACCCTCTTTTTCATATTCTCATTGCTTTCATTATAGCGTGTTTTGACAAAAAACCCTAACTCACCCCTTGATAGCAAGAGGGACCATTTTGTAAGAAAACGGAAGTTTTTATCGATTTGCGTATCGAAAATAAGGAAATAAAAAATCACCGCAGTTTGTTGAATCTGGGTGATGAATGGCGTGTTTCATTTATCAAAAGTAGTCAATCTACCCTAATTATCTATCATGAATTCTACTTTAGTTTTTTATTAATTTTATCTAGTAACTCGTCTTCCGTTGGAGCTGCAACTGGACGGTTATTGACAAAGGCAAATGATTTCTTTCTGCCTGGACCGCAATAGGATTGACAGCCAATTTCAATTTTCGCATCGGGATCAAGCTTTTCCAGACGGGGAATTAACGTTTTAATATTTACCGCCAAGCAGTCATCACACACTCTGAATTCATTGGACATCCTTCGGTCACCATCCTTTCTATGACAAACTATTTTTCATCCCATTTACATAACTAAAGGGTATTTTACCGTTTCTACCTATTAATATCAAGAGGGTTAGATGGATGTGAAAAGGGAAGTCCAGCCAAAAGGAAATGGTGTAATTAATGATTTCTGAGTCAGTGCATCCTTTATTTTCCCTAAAATTACAAAAAACTAGTATCCTTTCAACCTTTTTGTATAAAAAATCCAGATTTTGTCCAAAATGCTAGTAGAACACCCCATAAATCATTGCCACACGATATTTTATATAGTTATTTATTTTAAAAGTTACCAGAAAGGGAGTATGTAGAAATGAAGGTTCGTCAAGATGCCTGGACAGAAGAAGATGATTTGCTTTTAGCAGAAACGGTATTGCGCCATGTGCGGGAAGGCAGCACTCAGCTGAATGCTTTTGAGGAGGTTGGGGACAAGTTAAACCGCACCTCTGCCGCTTGCGGGTTCCGTTGGAATGCAGTCGTCCGCCATAATTACGATAAAGCTCTTTCCCTTGCTAAAAAGCAGCGCAAGCAGCGTCAAAGGATTCTTGGAAAAGATCAAGGAGGGAAAAAACGGCTTCTTTATACACCGCCGTCTCCAACGATTACTGATATTATGGTTCCTCACCTACAAGAAGAGGAACTAGAATTAGAATCCGAAGTAGAAACTACTAATTATGAAACAGCAGAAGAATTCGTTGTGGCTGAAGCTTTCATGCCAAAGCAACAGAACATACCAGTAACACTAGAAAAGACTATGAACCTTGATACGATTATAGCCTATTTAGAATCTATGAACGGCCGAATGCTTCAGGCTGAAGTATTAAAAACCGAAAATGAAAGATTGAAGCTCGAAATTAAAGGTCTGAAAAAACGAAATGAAGATCTTGAAAATAAGATCAGCCATCTAGAGCAGAACAGCGGCTTGATGCAGGAAGATTATGAGACTTTGATGAATATCATGAATCGAGCAAGAAAGCTGGTCTTATTAGAGGAAGAGGAACGGCCAGCAACAAAGTTCAAAATGGACCGAAATGGAAATTTAGAAAAAATGGCTGAGTAACAAAAATAATGTGGGGTTCTGCTTACAGATCAACCACATGGTAAAGGCCAACCATAGGTTATCTCAGATCGAAAAAGAGAGTCTAAAAAAGGCTCTTTTTTTCATGGCTTCAAGTGATAATAGTTGAAAGGACTAAAGACGTGGCTTATCTGATTTTACTTTGGTTTCCAATCTCTGTTCCTTTAACAGTTTCAGTGAATGATAACATCATATTGAAATGTGAAAAAGCTGTTTCCACTTACAGAAACAGCTTTTTCATATCAGTCTTCTTTTAATGAATCAAATACCTTATCATTACGTTCTACCACTCTTGTTAAGTAAGCTTCGTATAACGGCCATTCTTCCACTGAAAGAGAATCGGAGAAAATCCTACCGCTATGTTCCTTCAATACATGCAGGAATCTAAGCATTACGTCCTGCACGCTCAATCGCACGTCTAATAGTTCTGAAAGGGAAGCCATTACAGATGGCATGATATCAGGATAAGTAAATTTTGTTTCTGCATCTCCTTTAGCGGCTTCGTAAAAACCCTTCACAAGACTGGCTCGCTCTGCACCGCTTCCATTGACGCACAAGTAAATTTGCACCGCTACTCCATTGCGAATCCGACGCTGAGATATACCGGCAAACTTTCTCCCATTTATACTTAGATCATAGCTTCCAGGGCAATATGAACCGGTGATTTCCCTTGCCTCCATTTCGACTTGGAAATCAGCAAACATCAATTGAACAAGCTCCCACATCGCATCATATCCACGGTTGATTTCAATTTTCCGCTCATTTTCGGGGAAAATGAGCGATAAATTAAGAACTCCCTCATCCAGCACAACTGCAAGCCCTCCAGAATTCCGTACAATGGCCTGGAAATCGTGTTCTTTTAAATAATCCACACCTTTTTTAAGAAAAGGCAGCTTCGTATCCTGAATACCAAGCACAACCGTCTGATGGTGTACCCACGCTCTTGCTACGGCCATTGATTTACCAGACCCTACGGAAGCACAAAACGTATCATCCATAGCAAAGGACTCTAGAGCAGGAAACTGAGGACCGACGGATGATTGATCAATAACCCGCCACTCTTGCTGCTTTAACAATGAATCTGTTTCACACATATAAATCTCCCTCTACTTTTTATCCTTCATGACATGACTTATTGATATTGGGCCACTAAGCCCTGTGCAGCTGTGATAACAGCTAATTTATATACATCCTCTTCACTGCATCCCCTTGAAAGATCATTTACAGGACGGTTAAGTCCCTGCAGGATCGGGCCGACCGCTTCGAAGCCACCCAGGCGCTGTACCATTTTATAGCTAATGTTTCCTGCCTCAAGACTTGGAAAAATAAAAACATTAGCATCTCCTTGAATAGGAGAATCCGGTGCTTTTTGTCTAGCGACCGACGGAACAAAGGCCGCATCAAATTGAAATTCTCCATCAAGAAGAATTTGAGGGTCCATTTCTTTTGCCAATTTGACAGCATCAACGACTTTCTGAGTCTCCGAAGATTTTGCCGATCCTTTTGTCGAAAAACTCAGCATCGCCACACGCGGTTCGATATCGAACATAAGGGCCGTCTTCGCACTTTCTACGGCGATTTCTGCCAGGTCCTGGGAATCAGGGTTAATATTAATTGCACAATCAGCAAACACGTACTTTTCCTCGCCACGGACCATAATAAAGGCACCTGATGTTTTTTGAATACCTGGCTTTGTTTTAATGATTCGCAGAGCAGGACGGACCGTATCAGCTGTTGAATGAGTTGCGCCACTCACCATGCCATGTGCCTGTTTAATATGAACAAGCATTGTTCCAAAATAATTCTCATCCAATAGGGTTTCACGGGCTTGTTCTTCAGACGCCTTACCATTTCGTACCTTTACAAACGCTTCGACCATTTCATCCATCATGATATAATTCTTCGGGTCATATATTTCAATTGATTCAAGAGAAATTTTTAATTCCCTAGCTTTCTCTTGAATCAACTCGATATCGCCAATCAATACAGGCGTTACTAGTTTAGCTTTGGCAAGCCTGCCCGCAGCTCCCAAAATACGTTCATCCAATCCTTCTGGAAAGACGATTTTTAAATTATGCCCTGTAATTTTCGATTCTAATATTTGAAATAAATCACTCACTACCGCTTCCTCCTTTTATGTACGCTGCTCTTGTTATTTCTATATCAACCATTCAGCAAAACTTCCATTTTCATCTTCTATTAAGAATACTCTAGCAGCTAGGTAAATTCCAGCCACTTTGGTCACCATCATGAAATCGGCAAATATGAAATTTGTTTGAACACCGAAGAACAGTAACGGTGTTTGCGGACTGATATAAATTTCCTTATACTTAAACTATGTTATATTAAAGATATACTAAGACTTAGGAGTGATCGCAATGAGTGAAGCAGCACAAACACTTGACGGCTGGTATTGTTTACATGACTTCCGTCTGATTGATTGGGCTTCTTGGAAAACGTTATCAAGTGACGAACGCCAATTAGCTATCTCAGAATTCCAAGGTTTACTGGATAAATGGAATACGACTCAAAGCAATAATGAAGGCAGTCATGCCCTCTATTCCATCGTTGGCCAAAAAGCGGACTTCATGCTTATGTTTGCCCGCCCAACAATGGAAGAATTGAATGCAATTGAAAACGAATTCAATAAAACGAAACTTGCAGAATATACAATCCCAGCTTATTCCTACGTTTCTGTAGTGGAATTAAGTAATTACCTAGCAGGTGGAGATGATGAGGATCCTTACCAAAACCCTCATGTACGTTCAAGACTTTATCCGATTCTTCCACAAGCGAAGCATGTATGCTTCTACCCAATGGACAAGCGTCGTGAAGGTGATGATAACTGGTACATGCTTTCTATGGAAGAACGCAAAGGCTTAATGCGTTCACATGGTTTGATTGGCCGCAGTTATGCCGGTAAAGTAAAACAAATCATTTCCGGTTCTGTCGGTTTTGACGATTATGAGTGGGGCGTTACGCTATTTGCAGATGATGTCCTTCAATTTAAAAAGTTAATCTATGAAATGCGCTTTGATGAAGTAAGCGCACGCTACGCTGCGTTCGGTTCTTTCTTTGTAGGGAATATCCTTCCGGAAGAAAGCGTACCCTCTTTTTTATACGTATAAGACATGAGCTTCCGGATCTTCCGGAAGCTTTTTTCTTTTGAAGCCCTCCTTTTATTTCCCCGGCTGTGGAATAAATCTATGACACATCCCATACATTTTCAATAGTGATGAATTTATTTTTTCACAGGTTTATTCAACTTAAGGAATATTGACCAAGGCAACGCCTAACTCCAGCGAGGTGAAGGAACTTTACTTCTATCTTACTAGCCCGTCAAGAGGATTTGACTTTACCCGTAAATCATTAAAGGCAACCGTTATGTATCGCTTAAAATTCATTGTGGTTTTTTAAGCCACCCGGGGATTGTCAAGAACAGTGGTATAACCAATACAATACCGGTCGCTATAAATCGCACTGTTTCTTCCAGCCCACGCACTCGGATTGTCCAAATTCCACAAAATCAAATAAACCTTGAATTTAGGAGGGAATGTAATGTCACAAAATAACCCTTATGGTAATTATCCGTACGGAGGAAGCCCATATTACCCCTATGAAAATAATGAGTCTGACCTGCGACAACAGGCTCCTTACCCGCAACAAAATTTCCAGCAGCAGGCTTACCAACAACCATCATACCAGCCACAGCAGCCCACTAAGGCAGGCACGCCTCAACAAATACCTATGCCGATGAATGCTCCCACATCCGGACCACAGGTACCTGGCATGCTTCCAGTCGAGGCATCTTATATCGAGAACATCCTACGTCTAAATAAAGGGAAATTGGCGACCGTTTATACGACGTTTGAAAACAACAAGGAGTGGAATGCAAAGATCTTCAAAGGAATTATTGAGGCTGCGGGACGCGACCACTTAATCATAAGCGACCCGCAAACAGGAAAACGTTACTTAATCCCGATGGTATACTTAGATTACATTACCTTTGACGAAGAAATTGAGTATGAATATCCATTTGGAGGCGCTGGGCTTGCCACGTATTCGCCAAGGTGAAGAAAGCTTTAATGTTATAAGAAACAGGCTCAAATTCTTGTGATTTTGAGCCTGTTTCTTATATGAAAATAACCTAGATAATTCATTTTTCATCCATGATGCAAAAAAAGCTGACCTAGAAAAAGGTCAGCTTTTTTTATAAGTATTTATATGCAGCAATGATCATTAGAACCCAAGCAACCAAGAATGAAACTCCACCAATTGGTGTAATGGCTCCCAGAACTTTGATTTGAGTAACACTAAGAACGAATAAGCTTCCGGAAAACAGGATAATTCCTATCAGCATAAGCCAGCCTGACCAATTAATTAGCGGGCTTGAGATCTTTCCCGCCAACAAACCAAGCACTAATAAACCCGCTGCATGAAACATTTGATAATCGACAGCCGTCTGCCATGTTGCTAAATATTTATCAGGAATTTTCCCTTCCAGTCCGTGCGCTCCGAATGCACCTAGCGCTACGGCAAGAAAACCATTCAATGCTCCTAAAATGATAAACAGTTTCACTTTTTCTTCTCCCCTCTTTATTTAATTTAAAAATCGAATAAGGATGCGCCATTTGCTTCATCCATTTTAACCGGCTCTACATTGGATACAGATGATATAACAGGCTGGGTCAATGTGATTGGCTTTGGAATGCTGATGTTACCAGCTTTTTCATCCACCATTACTTCACATAGAGACTGAATGGCAATTACATACCCCTGCAACTTATCCTCTGAATTTGCCTGTTTCGCTTTCAAGACAAGCTCTTCCATTTTATCTAACATTCGTTTTGATGAAATATCCACCTTTACCACCTCGTCTACATACATGTCAAAACTTTCATACCTAGCATAGCAAAAATTGGAGGTGAAGAAAACATCCTTGCATACTGATCTACTTTTTTAACAACTTGGATTCAAACTTCATGCAAAGCTGTCCGGAAGAACGAAAAACATCAAGAGATGGTTGGTTTAACGTTTTAAATTGAAAAGCACGGCAGCCTTTTGGAAAATTAGGATCCCAAGTTACATAAAAATGCCTGCACGCCATACAATTTACCCGTTCAATTTTCTTCTCCACATCAACGATTCGAGATTTTCCAATCAATTGGGGATTCCCCCATTTCCTTCAGCAATTGATTTGTTTTAGAAAACGGCTTGCTACCAAAGAAACCTCGGGTCGCCGACAATGGGCTAGGATGGACGGACGTAATGATCTTATGACGGCTTTCATCGATCAAAGGGATTTTAGTTTGAGCCGGCCTCCCCCACAAGATAAAAACAACCGGTTTTTGTCGGTCATTCAGCAAGCGGATAACTTGATTCGTAAAGATCTCCCATCCCTTTCCTCTGTGTGAATGGGCTTCTCCCTCACGCACAGTCAAGACGGTATTCAACAGAAGTACACCCTGGTCTGCCCATTCAACAAGGGAACCATTATCAGGAACCTCACAACCTAGATCACTTTGTAACTCTTTAAAAATATTTCTTAGAGAAGGCGGAATACGCACCTCCGGCTTCACGGAAAAACTAAGGCCATGTGCTTGGTCCGGTCCATGATAAGGGTCCTGACCAAGAATGACAACCTTTACCTTTTTATATGAAGTAAATTGAAATGCATTGAAAATATCATCCTGATTCGGATGAATGACATGCTGACTGTACTCTTGTTTTATAAACTCCCTTAGCTCTTGGTAATAATTTTTTTTGAATTCCTCTTCCAACAGAGGCCACCAATCATTTGTTAATATCTGCTTTGCCATCTGCCATAGCCCCTTTCTTCTTTTTATACTATTATATCAAACTCATTTTCTTACCCTTTTTCAAATAGGTTACGATTTATGTTTCTATATACCCCCAAATTGGGGAAATAGGTAGTTAGCAAGCAATTTAACCATGTTGGAGGATTCCCTATGAAAAAATGGTACAAAAGAAAACGATTTTATCTGCTTGTTAGTATTTTGATCGTCATTACATTCGTGATTATCTATAACAGCTACAAGCCCTTGCCTGATGGCATTTCTTATGAAGGGAAGATTCATCATGTCGAGGATATTGATTTTATTTATGACCTGTCTTATCACGATAAACAGGGAAATCTGCAACATGAGCAGCGAATCTTCCAAACCATCAATCAAGCTATCGAAGAGGCTAATTCTTTTATCGTAATCGATATGTTTTTGTTTAATAATTTTTATGATGAAAAGATAAACTTTCCAAAGTTAACTGAGACTCTAACAGATAAACTGGTTGCCCAGAAGAAAAAGAAACCTAAGCTCCAGGTTATGTTCATTACTGATGAAGTAAATACTTCCTATAACGCCTACCAATTAGAGGCACTGGAAACCCTGAAGCAAAATGACATTGATGTTATTGTAACCAATTTAGATCGGCTACGGGATCCAAACCCGCTCTATTCAGGTGTATACAGGACCTTCTTCCAATGGTTCGGCGAAAGCGGAAAAGGTTGGATTGTGAACCCAATGGCCAAAAGCGCTCCAAAAGTCACCGTGCGCTCTTATCTTAGATTGATGAATATCAAAGCCAATCACAGGAAAGTGATTGCTACAGAAAAGACGGCCATTATTTCATCAGCAAACCCTCATGACGCGAGCGGATTCCACTCCAATATCGCCTTCCAGATGGATGGAAATATCATCGACGATTTTGTTAAAGCAGAAGAAGCTGCTTCGAAATTCTCAGGGGGTCCGAAGGCATTTCCAGAATTCAAGGAGGCCTCTGCCGATAAAGGGCCGATTTCTGTACAGTTACTAACAGAGGGAAAAATCAATAAACATGTTCTTAAAGCAATTAAGGAAACGGAGAAAGGCGACCAAATCCAGCTTGCCATGTTTTATATTGCCGATCGCCATGTTGTCGAGGCCTTAACAGATGCAGCTAAACGAAACGTGAAAATTCAAATGATATTAGATCCGAATCAAAATGCATTTGGAAGTGAGAAAATCGGGCTCCCTAATCTTCCAGTTGCTGCTGAATTCGAAAAGCTGGGTGATGAAAACATCTCGATTCGTTGGTACAAAACAGATAAAGAACAGTTTCATACAAAGTTGATGATGATTCAAAAAGCAGATGAAATGATTATTATTGGAGGATCGGCTAATTACACTGCACGCAATCTAGATGACTATAACCTCGAAGCCAATGTTGAAATCCACGCTCCGAATGATGCCGAAGTCACCCAGGATGTCGATAACTATTTTCAAAGACTTTGGAAAAATCAAGACGGAATATACACTGCGGATTATAGTGAATATCAGGATAAATTACCTGTTTTCAAATATTTAACCTACCGATTACAAAAGGTGTTCCGTTTCACCACATACTAAATATTATTATCATTATTCCATTGCAAAATGTTTATCCATGTCCAAATAAGGTTATATACTACTATAGCTAATCAACAACTAAGATAAGCAAGATACTATTTACCTAATTTAAGAAAGTCTTACACTAAAATTCAAGGAGGAGTTTATATGTATCAAGTACATGTTGTAGAAAACGGATTGCAAGCAAAGGAAAAAATTGATGAATTAGTTACATTCGGGTATACAAAGGATGATGTATATTTGTTTGCCCATGACAAAACTCGTTCGAAGCATCTTACCGAGAACACGAATACAGAAGATGTTGGCATGAAAGAACAAGGCTTCCTCGATACAGTTGGAAATCTCTTTAAATCACGTGGAGACGAACTTCGTAATCGAATGAGCAATCTTGGACTTAGTGATATGGAAGCAGAACGTTATGAGGAAGTACTTGATGAAGGAAAAGTCGTCATCGTTGCATCCAAACAAGATAATAAAGACGGTATTACTCACTAACTCTAATCAATCTTTATACATTACCCTATATAGCATTCTATAAAAAAGCGAGGCGCCTCTACCGGCAGCCTCGCTTTTTACATTCGCTATCCCAGAATACTTTGGTACATGGCCTTTGCATGGACCATGTCCTTCGTACCGTGAACCAATGCCCGACCATCTTGGAAAACAACCATCCGTTCACCATTCTTTTCACAAGAGAGAAGAAATGGATTAACTTTTACCAAATAACCACTTCCGTTCAAGTCTTTGGCCAACTTCTCTAGTTGAAGTTTCAATGGTTTTGGCGGTCTGACCTGTACTGTATCTCTTCCGCAAAGAACCGCTGTTTTCGTCGCGTTTTCCATTGTTAAAAATGGGTATGTCCGCTGATCTCCGCAAGAAAGACAATCCTTCTTTTTCACTTTTGTTAATCTAACAGTTTGGTATTGATTCCGCCACAAATCAAAAGTAACGAGCGAAGGACGAACTGATTCCCAATCTTCAACGAGAATTTTTAAGGCTTCGGCTATTTGATGTGCCACCACCATCGTTACAGCCGGTGAAATAATCCCACCTGTATCACAGGTCATTCCTTGAATCGGAATAGTTTTTAGCAAACAGTGCAAACAAGGCGTCTGTCCAGGCAGGATTGTCATTGTCATTCCAACACTGCCAACACAGGCCCCATAAATCCACGGAATTTGAAGCTTTTGTGACAGATCATTGATAATCATCCGTGTTTCAAAGTTGTCAGTAGCATCCATTATCAAATCAACATGACCTAGCAGTGGTTCCAGAGTCTGCGCGGTTGCATCCATTATGACCGCCTTTACTTCTACTTCATGATTGATAGCATGCAAATGGCGTTTTGCCGCTTCAGCTTTTGGCAGCTTTTCTTCAACGTCCTGTTCAGTATACAGCTGTTGTCGTTGTAAATTACTGGTCTCGACATAATCCCTGTCCACAATAGTCAGCTTACCTACACCAGCGCGAGTCAAAGCTTCAGCGTTAGCAGATCCCAGTGCTCCGGCCCCGAGAAGTAATACATGCTTCTGTTGAATTTTCACCTGTCCCCCTTCACCAATGGGTGAAAATAAGGTCTGTCTTGAATATCGCTCGTTCACTATGATTCCCTCCTATCTGATCTAATCAGCCTCCACTAACAGGTGGAATAAAGGCTACTGTATCTCCATCAGATAAAATCGTTTCATCGTCGGCAAATTCTTCATTAACCGCTGTCATCACGGTTTCAAGACCCTCCAATTGAAATTCAATCTTCATTTTCCCTTTCAGCTGAGCCACACTCATTCCATTTCCTTCTATAGAAAGAGTTTCTTTTCCTAATTCATCTTTTAATTGAGCAAATAAGAGTACATTAATCATCTATATCCACCTCTTCTGGTTTTCCTTTCGGATAAGGAACAGTTTCCAATTGATTACCAACCCATGTTTCCCCATCCTCCCAATGTTCTTTTTTCCAAATTGGGACAATTTCTTTAATTCTTTCAATCGCATATCGATTTGCCTCATAGGCATCATTTCGATGTGGAGTACTAACGGCGATAACAACGGCGATATCCGTGATTTCCAATTTACCTACGCGATGGGTAATCGCCGTTTCTGCATCAGGCCAACGCTCCTTGATTTCGGAGCCGATTTGCTCTAGTTTCTTAATTGCCATCGGTTTATATGCTTCGTAGATTAAGAATAAAGTCTTTTTACCCTTCGTCATTTCCCTTACTGTACCAATAAAGGTCGTGACAGCACCCGCATTACGATTGACTACTTTATCAATCACTTCCTGGATGACAATCGGTTCTTTAGAAATGTCATAGTTCATGGCTACCATCCTTTATATAAAATTCAGTTTGATTAATATGCCCTGCCTCTTGATAATCTTCCCTCGTATTCATATTGAAAAATAGGCGTTGAAAACGCTTAGGATTCTTATGATATAGCTCAAAGTCAGTTTCCTTAATAATTTTCACCGTAATCTTTTCTAAAAAGATCCTCATTTTCAATTCCTGTTTCACTAAACAATCCGTTAGTACAGGTAGACACCTTTTATGGTAAACAGCGAAAAGCGGCTGAAGCCTGCCGTTGATTTCAGGGATGATGGCATCTAGATCAGACTCATAATAGGAAATAATTTCATTTATTGCTTCTGCACTCACAAAAGGCATATCACAGGCCGTAAGAAACTGCAGCTCTGTTTTTGAGTAGGACATTCCTGCATGTAGTCCTCCAAGGGGGCCTCGATCTTTATGTAAATCGGGAATTAGCGGAAGTTGAAGAAATCGATAATCTTCAGATGTATTCGTAATGACTAGAATGTTTTCTGAAACTTTTTTCAACTCGGAAGCCACTCTTGAGATGTTCACGTCCTCACCTATCTTCAACAGAGCTTTATTCACACCCATACGGCTAGATTTCCCGCCTGCCAAAAGCAGCATTGTGCATTCCATCTGATTCCCCCCTTCCTATTTCGGGATTAACCTTGCATCTAATGGTAACGCTATAAGGAATATATCCTTTAAATAAGTTTTCAATGTATCCATATTTTAAATCAACTTCGAAAATAATGACACTTTCACAAACTTTGCTTATTAATTAAAAGATAGAATATAGCATATTTTTTATTTGAACCAAACCCTAACACCCAGGAATCCCCACTGCCTAATCTCTAAAATTTCGTTCATTGGTTCATAATTTCCGATAATATTTTTTCAATTAAAACGTGTTTATTCGAAGCCTCTCCATGTCTCTCAAAAAGGTACTCATTTAGGGTGACAACTAAGTTTTACATAATAGAAATTTTGGTATATTCTAAAAACAGGATATTACCTGGTATGCTGATAATATCGATACAATTCTCCTGAGGAGGTCACATAATGACTATGAAAAGAGCTATGACAGTTGCTGGTTCTGATTCCAGCGGCGGCGCAGGTCTTCAAGCTGATTTAAAGACATTTCAAGAATTCGGTGTTTACGGAATGTCCGCTTTAACGACTATCGTTACGATGGATCCTAAAAACGGCTGGTCTCATAATGTATTCCCTACACCGGTTGAGATTTTAGAAGCCCAAATCGAGACGATTTTATCAATCGGTATCGATGCTATGAAAACAGGAATGCTTGGATCAGTCGAAATCATTGAACTTGTTGCCCGTAAAATTGACGAGTTGAAACTGGACAAAGTCGTAATTGATCCAGTAATGGTTTGTAAAGGTGAAGATGAAGTATTGCATCCAGAAACAGCTGTAGCACTTCGTGACCTACTTGTTCCACGTGCAACAGTAGTTACACCGAACCTTTTCGAAGCTGCCCAATTAGCAGGCACAGCGCCAATCAAGACGATTGATGATATGAAGAGTGCAGCTGAGAAAATTCATGCACTTGGTGCGAAATATGTCTTGATCAAAGGTGGAAATAAGCTGGATCATGACAAAGCTATCGACCTTTTATATGATGGAAAAGAATTTGAGATTCTTGAATCTGAAAAAATTGAAACAACCAATACACACGGTGCCGGCTGTTCATCTTCAGCAGCTATTGCAGCTCAATTGGCTGAAGGTAAAAGTCCGCGCGAGGCGATTCATGTTTCAAAAGACTTCATAACAGAAGCTGTTCGTCATTCTTGGAAGATGAATGACTATGTAGGTCCTGTCAATCATGGTGCATACCATAAATACGGGGTTGCTGAAAAAACAAAATAATTAATTAAAAATAAGGGCCCGCTCAAAATCATTGAGCGGCCTTTTTCGCTTTTTTTGTTTATATTTAGTAAAATAGAAAGAAGGAAATGCTTATCTAGCCGCCCAGTTAAGGAGGAAATTGTAGAATGAAACCTATAGACCGTACAGAGGTGCAGAATGCTATCGATTCTTTTGCAGGACAAGATGTATATCTTCACCTTGAAACAACCAACGGCGCCTATGCCACTCATGTAGATGAAGCTTTTTTTTCGGCAGGCGCTTATATCCGTAATGCTTTTATACAGTATGAACATGGGAAGATAGTTGGGGACGGACCCTATCGTATCGGCTTAAAGCTCAATATTGGCTGGGTATACGCTGAAGGAGTAAACCACTTCGAAATTGATGAACATGGGAGATTGCTACTGGCAGGGCTTGATTTTACCGGAAAACTTGCTGTTTCCATGCAAATTAGTCCTACTCCCTTTGAATAATTACAATCTTGCTGCAGGTGTCAAAAATCCGCCATGCACGCCTCAATTGGCAGATAACTATACTCACTGTAAGTAGAACGGAAGGAGAAATATACCTTGGAAAAAGAACGCCATGTATTAGTTATTTTCCCACATCCTGATGATGAAGCCTTCTCGGTTTCTGGAACGCTTGCTTTACATAGAGAAGCAGGCACCCCCGTTACCTACCTATGCTTAACACTAGGAGAGATGGGACGGAATTTAGGAAATCCTCCTTTTGCAACAAGAGAATCGCTTCCTAAAATTCGTAAAAAGGAATTAATCGATGCTGCAAACGCGATTGGTATCCAAGATTTACGCATGCTCGGTTTGCGTGATAAAACCATCGAATTTGAAGATGATGAAAAGCTGACTTCTTTATTTACAGATGCCATTAATGAACTTAATCCTTCATTAATCATTACGTTTTACCCAGGATACAGCGTTCATCCGGATCATGAAGCAACTGCACGAGCTGTGGTCCGAGCTGTGGAAAGAATCGAAGAAAAAGAGAGACCTAAACTTCACTGTGTCGCTTTCTCCAATAACTGCATCGACGATTTAGGGCAACCTGACATCGTCCATGATATTTCTGCCGTCGAAAACAAAAAGGTAGATACATTTACAGCACACCGTTCGCAAACGGAGGCGATGGTGGTCGACTGGAAAGAAAAATTCGAAAACCAAGATGCTGACTTTCTTGACTGGATCCGCAAAGAACGATTATGGACCTATAAATTTTAAACCCGCCAATTTGGCGGTTTTTTTTGTTATAACATAAAAAAAACGCCTGTATATAACAGGCGGAGAAAAGGGGGATTACTTGGAAAATCAATCATAATATAAGCATCCCCATTTTTTTTGTTTTTAAACAAGAAAATGCAGAAAATTAAGCAGAAAACCGCTCTTCAGATTGCATTTTCTTTCTTGCAGAAGCCTTTTTACCATGCGCTAAATAGTAAATGACTATGAGAACAAATGACAAAATGGACATGCCTATAAATAACCCTTGGAACCCGGTAAAAGGAATAAGGAATCCAAGTAGGAATGGACCTACACCAATACCAAAATCATACATTGTAAAGTACGTAGAAGTTGCTAATCCCATTCGGTTTGATGGGGACTCCTTAATTGAAATCGCCTGACAGCTTGATTGGAACGTACCATATCCCACTCCGATTAATGCGCCAGCTATTAGGAGGGTGATTCCATGATGGGCTTGGCTAAGAATGACCATACCCACCGCAAATAGTAGGAGCGATGGATAGATAACTGCATTTTCACCCTTCACATCAAACATACGCCCTGTAAAGGGACGTGACACCAAAAGGAATATAGCAAACACTACAAAGAAAAAGCTCGCCGCGTCCATTAAATTTAGTTCCTTTGCAAAGGATGTTAAATAGGACAAGATGCTCGAATACGTAAAACCGGCAAATCCAATAAAAATAGAAATAGGTAAAGCTCTTTTTTCAAAGTAATCGCCAATTTTAAAGCCTTTTTGTTGAGATACTCGTTCTTTTTCCCCCTCAGGTACATGCATAAATAATGAAGCAACTAAAGAGAATGCAGCAAATAAAGATGCAGCATAGAAAATAATGGAATAGCTAAAATGCTGTGTAATCAATAATCCAATAAACGGCCCAAATGCCATTGCCAAGTTTGTGCTCATGGCAAAGTAACCTGTTCCTTCACCACGTCGTTCATTCGGAATAATATCTGCTGCAATCGTTCCCGTTGCTGTAGTAGCAAGGCCAAAAGAGATACCGTGAATTAATCGATCAATTAACAAAAGTGATAAACTATCTACTAGAAAATATCCAATGGATGATATTAGAAATAAGATCAATGATCCAAGCAACAGTCTTCTGCGGCCAATCTGGTCAATCTTTTTCCCTGCAATCGGCCTTACAAGTACAGCCCCTAGGACGAAAATACTTGAAGCAAGACCAGCTTGCGCTTGGGATGCATGAAAGTTATCCATCGTGTAAATGGTCAATGTCACCATTAAGACATAAAATGTTAAAAATAGAAAAAAGTTCGCAGACGATACAATCAAAAAGTCTTTCGTCCACAATTTCGGTTTCTGATTCATTTCAATCCTTCTTCCTTCCTAATTATTTTAATTTTCCCTTTAAGAAAAGCAAAGTTCGTAACGTTGTCTCACGATCTTCTTCAGCCAAACCACTCATTAATTGAAGTTCAAATTCCTCAACTACTTTTTTGGCTTCTTGATAGGTTATTTCGCCTGATTCAGTTAACTGTATTCTCCGTTCCCGCTTATCTTTTCCGGGTATTTGTTCAATCAACTTACGTTCTTCTAAACGATTGACCGTCCGAGTTACTGTCGGTTTCTCCACATCTAGATAATTACTAATTTCGACAAGCGTAGAACAACCATACTGATTCAAATAATATATAATCAACCATTGAGAATGAAAAAGATTAACCTTGGCCAATTGTTCATTTAACTTTTTAGTAAATGACCTTGAAAATTGCAGATTATGATGAAAAAAACCATTATGAAAGGACATAGGTATTCCCCCTATTAAATAGTTACCTAGGTAACTATACGCTGATTTATTAGAAATGTCTACCCTACAGATGTAGAAAATGCCCAACTACTTAAAATAGTGCACTGATATTTTTCTCTAAACCTTCAACAGTATTCAAGCTGATTATTTGCTAAGTTCGATGCTTCTTAAAACACACAAAAAAAGGCCCTTTTAGGGCCTTTCAGTTTGTAGACAAAAGGGGTCCAGAATGTTTTAATTCTGGACCCCTTTTGAAATTCCCTTTGAATTTTGATCAAGATTAAGAGATTGGGCCTCTACGAGCCCACTTTATTAAGCCATTATTGGACCTTGCCATGTCCAATTGGCAATCTTCTTTAAATTCATGGCAGCGAATGTAAGCATCGCCTGCATCGACAATTTTTTAAGTCCCCTTAAAGTAGTCCAACGCATACCATGCTTTTCTTTTGCATCTGCGAATACACGCTCTATTGTTTCTTTGCGTTTCGCATATATAGGTTTTACATCCTTGTGGTGACGCAGATGATCTGCTTCTTCCATATAATTTTGCCAGATATGGCGTGTCACCACTTTTTGATGGTCTTTGCTTACTGTACACTGTGATAAAAATGAGCATGTCGCACAAGTGTGTTTGGGTGATTTGTACTCGCGATAGCCCTCTTTATTTGTTGTTGAGTACTTTAAAATCTCGCCCGATGGGCAGAGATAACAATTAAAATGTTCATCGTAAACATAGTCATGCTTGCGAAAGAACCCTTCTTTTGTTCGTGGACGTGTATAGGGTAAAGCTGGTGTGATTTCTTTCCCAAAAAGGTAGCTTGTAATGGCTGGTGTTTTGTAAGCTGCATCTGCGGCAACAGCTTCAGGTTTTCCAACTTTCTCAATCACTTGTTCAACAAGAGGCTCTAAGATATGACTATCATGCGTATTTCCTGGTGTTACAATCGTCCCCAGCACAAAACCGTTGCGGTCTGCAGCCGCATGAAATGAATAGGCTAACTGTTTTGTTCGTTCATCTTTTACATAGTAGCCACTCTCAGGGTCAGTTGAACTTTCTTTAATTTCTTTGGTTTCTTCTTTATCAAATTTATCCGGTGGAAAAGGCTTCTTTCCATTGTTTTCACGATCTTGATTTATTTCTTCTTGAAGGCGTCCTTGATATGCTCGTGTTTCCTTACGAACGATTTTCTTTTCGAATTTCCGCTTATTCGCACTGGCTTTCGCATGTGTTGAATCAACGAATACGTGCTCTGCACTAATTAACTTTCTTTCTGAGGCTGTCATTAAGATACGATAAAAAATCTGTTCAAACAGGTCTGTATCTTTAAAGCGACGCTCATAATTTTTCCCGAACGTTGAGAAGTGAGGTACTTTATCATGGAAACCGTAACCTAAAAACCAACGGTAAGCCATATTCGTTTCAACTTCTTCAATCGTTTTACGCATCGAACGAATACCGAAGGTATATTGAATGAATGTCAATTTAACTAAAATAACTGGATCAATACTTGGGCGGCCTATCTCTGAATACATCTCTTTCACCAAGTCATAAATGAAAGTGAAGTCAATGGCCCCCTCAATTTTACGAACCAAATGGTTCGCTGGCACCAGTTGATCCAAAGTAATCATTTCAAGTTGATCTCGCTGAATAGAATTATGTTTCGAAAGCATCGTCATCACCTCAAGTTTTAATACTCCTATATTAAAACAAAAAAGACTGTAGGAAAAAGTGTTTATTTCTAATTGTTAAAACAAAGTTGATTGGAACGGAAGGTGCGAGACTCCTGCGGGAAAAGCGTGTCCAAGGGAGACCCCACAGGCGCAAAGGCGCCGAGGAGGCTCCCTGACCGCCCGCGGAAAGCGAGTTCCCTACGTTCCAATCAACGTTCGAATTTTTACAACCCCTCAAAAAAACTGTAGACAAACTCGATTTTCATCGAGTTTGTCTACAGTCTGAAAGGCCCTTTTAGGGCCTTTTTCAATTTATATGAGATAGCGGCAAGCGATACAGCTTATCATCTTTTTCATCAGGATTTCCCCGACCATCCGTATTGTTGCTTATAAAATAGAGAGAATCTTCATCCACAAACATATCACGTATCCGCCCGGAATCTGTGATAATATCGGTCATTTTTTCGCTTTGTACATCATAGCTCTTGAGCGATTCTCCCCTTAAGGTTGCAATGTATAGCTTTCCGTCAAAATAAGCAATTCCAGAAGGGGCCCATGTATTTTCACCGGAATGTATCAATGGGTTTACCATATTCGGCTTTTGTTCATCGCCCTCTATTTCTGGCCAGCCATAGTTCATACCGGGGGCAATTTTATTTAATTCATCGTGAGCAGACTCACCATGTTCACTTTCATACATCTGACCAGCCTCATCCCAGGCCAAGCCTTGTGGGTTGCGGTGTCCGTATGAATAGACGTATGAGTTTTCGATTGGATTATCTTTCGGAATGGTACCATCAAGGTTCATTCTTAGGACCTTCCCACCTAAAGAATCAAGATCCTGGGCTATTGTTGGATTCCTCGCGTCCCCTGTTGTTGCATATATCTTATCATCCGGGCCAATCTTGATTCGACCTCCATGATGGTAGTCACCGCTTGGTATTCCGTCGATTAATGTTTCCAACTCCCGCCACGTATCATTATCCTTTTGTAAAGTAACGATTCGATTAATAGAATTCCCGCCTTCTTCATACGTGTAGTAGGCAATTGCACGCCTGTTATTCGAGAAGTCAGGAGTTAACAAAAATCCAAGTAATCCAGCTTCGGCCTTCACAGACAATGTCTTTTTAAGCTTAACCTTTTGCCTCGTCATCTCGCCCCTTTCCCATTGAACGATGGTGCCTGTCCGCTCTGACACATACATTGTGTCCCCATTCTTCTGAATCGACCAAGGTGCAATTAAGTTCGTTAACAGCACCTCAGGGCCCTCTCCTAGAGTTTCCGACACTTCTTTATCAGGGCTCTGCTGTGCTTTACTGTTCTCTTCTTTATTAACGTTACAACCAGTTAAAGTTAATGCGGCCATGAGAAAATATAAGCACCATCTTTTCAAAAGCTCTTCTCCTTTCGTTCCATATTTAGTATGCTGATGACTGCGTAAGTACCTTTAGAATAGCTGTAGCAACACCGTGATCATCATTAATACCTGTTACTTCATCACAAAGCTTTTGAATATCAAGCGGGGCATTTCCCATTGCGACAGACAAACCCACTCTTTCAAACATTGATATATCATTGTAATTATCTCCGATGGCCATAGTTTCCTGCATCGAAGCAGACTTTTTAGTCACATATTTTTCAAGCGCAGTACCTTTTTGCGCCTGCCCACTCATGATTTCCACATTTTCACGTCCTGAAGAGGTGACGGTCACCCCATCCTGAGTTTTCAATTGTGAAGCAATTTGGTCTAATTTACTTAAATTTTTGGAGAAGCTTAGAATTTTATAATATTCTATATCAGAGTGGCTGAATAAATCTGAGTAATTGGAAACGGACTTTATCTGTCCAAGCTGTAAACGGTCCTCTGCAAATTTTCTGATTCCCACAGGGTCAATGTCCGGATTAGCTGTAACAAAAACATCCACTAAAGCAGATATTGCGTTTTCATAGTCTTTAGAATAGATTCCTTGACTCGTATAAATTTCAAAATAAATTTCCTGTTCTTCGAGGTATTCGGCAACACTCTGTGCAGTAGCAGGTGACATCGGATTGGAAGCAGCAATTTTTCCGTCCTGCGTGAAAATAGCAGCCCCATTTACACAGATAATCGGACACACAATGCCCGTTTCATCTAAAGCGTACTTTGCTTCCTCGTACGATCTTCCTGTAGCAATGATCACCTCAACTCCTTCTCTTTGCGCCCTCTGGATAGCGGCTTTATTTTCATCACTCACCTTTTGCATCTTGTTTAATAATGTTCCATCCATATCAATCGCAATCGTCTTAATCAATTCAACCCGCTCCTTTTTTTCAATATAACCCTTATTTTAACCGAAAGAGAGTTGATAAACACGTATAACAAACGGGAGAGCTTTTCAACGCCAATCTAAAAATGATTATCTTTCAGTTGTCTCTTCTATGTATATAAAAAAACTGCACCTATTTGGAATAGGTACAGTTTTTTTCTTAATGTAAAATCGTATGATTATCCACAGTCTTTGACCGTGCAGTAATTTGTTCTTGAATGTCCTTTTGAATGTCATCAATTGCAGTAAAGTCCATTGCTTTTACATAAATGGCTTCAAGTGCGTCATGCTGCTCTTTCGCTTTTACAAGACATGCAGTTGCTTCATTCATTTTCGCCCGGTATCTGGAGGAAACATCCTTGATCTGATCAGCATAAATTTCATCTGTTCCAGAGTGGATGGCTGTTTTATAAATATCAATGATTTCATCACCCTCTCTACTCGGGAAATATTCATGCGGAGAGGTGCTGTCAAAAATAGCGATTCCTGCCTCCCGGACGATTACCATATCCAAACTTTCAGGATCAAAACCGCAATGATACACTTCTACATCAAATCCTCTTTTCTCCGCAGCCTTTGCAATCTTTTTCAGCATCGTCGATTTTCCTGAGCCAGGTCGACCCTTTAAAAAGTAGCGTTTTTGCACTCCTTTTGTAATACTCGGGATGTAATCAACTGCTCCCTCTGGCGTAGCGGCACCTAAAAACCGGTGACGAACATCTGCTTTTTTGTTGAGAACAATATCTCTATAAAAGCCTTCTATCAATTTATTGGTTAATCCATTTAATTTAACGAAATCAATGTTCGCCTTATAAATATCTTCCCATTCATCATGTATCTTTAATGCTTCTCCGAAAAGAGCATATGCCTTTTCAAAACTCTTGGTTCTAGCATTGGTCAATCTTATGATTGTCGTTCTTTCAGCTGCCAGCTGTTGAGAATTCCAGGCAGCCCCTAGGTTGACGTATTCCTCAACGGCTCCCGGTGCTTTCGGTTCAATCACATGTGGCGCAGTCCCATCAACAAGACCTATTTTCAAGGCGGGAATAATTACCCCATCAATGGAATCATTATCCGACGAACAATGCAAAAACTCGATATCATAGTCTTTATCCAGCCATTCCTGGCCAATTTTTTTCATAATAGTCGATTTACCTGAACCAGGTCCGCCTTTTAAAATAAATAATTTCTCCAAACCAGCTAGATTGGAATCATATAAACTATAAAAACCTTTAGCCGTATTGCCTCCAGCGAAATAATGCATCACTTTTCCTGCCACTTTCACACTCTCCTTCACCATACAGATGTGCATCTTCAAGACAGCTTATGCAGGAAAACCCAGGTAGGTGAATGCCTAAGGTTTAGGTTTAATAGTATTCTTTATCTATTTGATAAGAGCTCTAGGCTCCGCTTGTGCAGCCACAAGGAATTCTGACGGTTTCAAGACAATTTGTGTCCCAATTTTCCCACCGCTTACGATGATTTCACACAGATTGGTTGCACTTTCATCAATAAAAGTCGGATACTGCTTTTTCATACCGATTGGTGAGCAGCCCCCTCGAATATACCCTGTGTATTTCTGCAAGTCTTTAACAGCGAGCATTTCAATTTTTTTCGCACCTGCTGCTTTCGCTGCTTTTTTCAAATCCAGCTCGGTGTCTACAGGAATAACAAATACATAAAGCTGCTGAGGTCCGCTGTGAGTAACGAGTGTTTTAAACACGGTTGCTGGCGCTTTACCAATTTTACTCGCCACGGTAACACCGTCTATTTGGCCGTCGTGGACATCATAGCTCATCATGTCATACTTTATATGTTTGTTATCGAGAATTCGCATTGCATTTGTTTTACTGGCTCCCATCTCAAAAGTCCCCTTATCCTTTTCTCCATTTTACCATTTTTTGTAGGCAAAAAGAAAAGCACAGCGCTTCTGCATCTGTGCTTTCACTCAAATTTATTCTAAATGACGTCTTTGATAATCAGCAATACGCTTGTAGTCGCCTTCTAATTGCCGGCTTACGGATAAATAAATCGACATTAGTTCTTCATACACTTTAACGTTCTCCTCGATTGGAACAAGTTCATTTGTATGCCCAATCATGTTTTCAACCTCATCCAGGCTTTCAATTTCACCTAAAGCATATAATCCTAGAACGGCAGCACCTAAACTCGAGCTTTCAAAGCTTTCTGGGATTGTCACATTCTGATTAAATACATCAGCCATAATTTGCCGCCATAGCTTGGAGCGGACAAATCCGCCACTTGCATGGATTTTCTCCGGAGCACCTGTCAGTTCCCTTACAGCAAGGAGGACACTGTATAAGTTGTACATCACACCTTCAAGCACAGCCCGCACCATATGATCGCGAGTATGATGAAGAGCTAGTCCAAAGAAGGAACCTCTTGCATCAGCACTCCATAATGGCGCCCGTTCCCCTGCCATATACGGGTGGAATATTAACCCGTCTGAGCCAGGTGCAATATTTGAAGCCATTTCGGTCAATATCTCATATGGATCCTGACCCGAGGCCTTAGCTCTTTCGATTTCTACCCGACCAAATTGATCCCGGGCCCATCGGAAAGTGATTCCCCCATTATTGACTGGTCCGCCAATTACCCAATGATTCTCAGTGAGGGCATAACAGAACGTCCGCCCTTTCGGATCAGTAAGCGGACGGTCACTGACGGTTCGCACTGCACCGCTTGTTCCTATTGTTACCGCAAGCACACCAGGCTTGATAGCATTTTGGCCTAAGTTGGCAAGCACCCCATCACTTGCACCAATAACAAATGGAGTACCAGCACAAATGTTCATTTTTTCTGCCAATTCCTGGCTCAATCCAGAAAGGATATGGGTCGTTGGCACGAGCATAGGAAGCTTGTCCGATCCAATTCCCGCAATGGCCAATGCCTCTTCATCCCACGCCAAGTTTTTCAAGTTGAACATACCTGTTGCAGATGCAAGTGAATAATCCATTACAAACTCTTTGAAAAATTTATAGATAATATATTCTTTAATCCCTAAAAATTTATCCGTTTTGTTAAAGATTTCTGGATGCTCTTTTCTAAGCCACATAACTTTCGTGATTGGGGACATAGGGTGAATTGGTGTTCCCGTTCTGTGATACAATTGCGTCCCCTGTTCCGATGCCTTCAATTGCTCCGCATAGGCTACACTTCGGTTATCTGCCCACGTAATACTATTTGTGAGCGGCTTACCGTCTTTATCCATGGCAATCAAACTATGCATCGCTGAACTAAACGAAATAAAACTTAGTTCATCCTTTGCTATTCCGCTTGCAATCATCACTTCACCGATTGCAATAATAGCCGCTTTATAGATTTCTTCCGGATCTTGTTCCGCAACAGACGGAGTTGGACTGTGAAGCGGATATCCTTTAGAACATGAATGGACGACCTCGCCCCTCTTTGAAAAAAGAACAACTTTCGTGCTCGTCGTACCAATATCGATCCCCATCATATAACCTGAATGTTTCATATTTTTACATCGTACTCCTTTCTCTTAAACAATTGAATTCAATAGTAAGATTAGGATAAGAGAAACGACTGAAATTATCGTTTCCATAACCGTCCCAGATTTAAACGTTTGTGTCACTGTTAAATTAAAGAATTCAGAATTGGTGAAATTTCAAAGGATGCGGCTTGCAATAAATTCCGCCCACTCCACTCGTGATTAATACATTTTTAAATGCGCCACCTGCTCCGATAATCAAGATAATGGATGCAGTTGGTGCAAGGCAGGCAGACATAAATTGGTTAAGTTCTTCTTTATTAAAACCTCTAGCATAGCCTAATGTAAAGAAAGAAACCACAACAGAGACCAATGGAGCGATAATTGGCTTTCCAAGGAATGTAATCCAATCATTCAGTATCGACTCGTTGGAAAAAAACGGAACCGACAGCTCCCACTAACATCAAAATAAATGGCATTAAAATAGTGATTAGTGTAATTCCGAAACCTAGAAGCTTGCGATTATGTTTATTAGAGAACTGTTCCGATAACTCCTCAGTAGCTTGTACATTAATTCTTTTTAATATGAAGGAACCGAAAACTGGACCAGCTATAATGGCTGTTGGAATTCAGATAATCAAAGCATATAAAATGGTTTTAGCAACATTTGCATCAAATTCTTGAACCGCAATCATTGGTGCTGGATGTGGAGGCATCAAGCCATGTACTGTCGATAATCCAACTACCATCGGAATCCCGATTTTTAAAAGGGGTAAATCCGTTCTTTTAGCAATTGTGTAAACGATTGGAATTAATAAGACGAGGCCAACTTCGAAGAATACGGGCATACCACCGATAAAAGCAACAATAATTACGGCCCAATGTACCTACTTTTCTCCAAACTTATCTAAAAGCGTATTTGCAATCCGATCGGCTCCGCCTGATTCGGCCATCATTTTCCCAAGCATCGTACCCAGACCGACAACCAAGTGTATTTCCTACCCCTGTCTGAACAGCATCTGCAACATCCGGAATATCCATACATGCGATGATCCCTAAAATAACGGAAGCAAGAAGTAACGCAATAAATGGGTGCCATTTCGTTTAAGCTATGATAACGATTAAGAAAATAATTGAAATTAGCGCATAAACCAACAAACTATTATTATATCTTAGTCCAAATAAACTAGACATCTTGCATCTCTTTATGTAGTTAAAAAAAAGATTGGATCGATTGCGAAGATTGTTTGGTACTTCCCTTCCAGCTGAAATCTTTTAAATTCCTTCTATTCTTTCTATTTATATAAACTAACTGAAAATAATATTTTATATAAAATATAACAATACAGTAAATAATTATATTTTTAATACAAATAGCTCATTACTTAAATTATTGCTATGTTAATGGACATTGTTGATTTTTTCTTATTCAACTTACTACTAGGATCCCCAAATGGAATCCTTCCCTTGAAATAGGAATCAAATTTGAAAAAACCGACCAATAAAGGTCAGCTTTTTGCATACTATTTTTATCAGATGGCGCCCTATCCGGAACGCTGCCACAACTACATCCAACAATGATTAAGAGTAAAAACAAAACGACTATAAAGGCGAAACCTCCACTACCACCGTCACAACCTGAAATATAGAAACATTCACTCAATCACATTAAACCATAACGGAGATTTATCTTCAGGGTCACCATTATAATTTATGGTGATTTCCTCCCCCGCCTTAATATTAGTTATTGCATAAAAGTCTATTGATAAATGATCTTCATTATTATTAAACGTCGCATTCGGAGTGTATGAATGATTAAATAGTGCTCCATATCCTAATGCAATGGCTATGTCATTATGATCCCCCCAAAAGAAGCAGTAATTAAAGAGTATAGTCTTCTCTAGATATTTCCATTCATTTTCAGGTGATATTACAACAGGTGATGCCTCAATGAGTTCATCCTTTTTAATATCACGTGTAGAATATACCCCTCTACCATACTTTCCAGTATTTTTAATACATATTGGTGCCACAGTAGTAGCTCCTTTCTGAAATTATTAATAACTTTTCAAGTATAAAGTCTAGTATTAAGGTACTCTTTTAATCTAAATTCCCTAGGTGCTTTATAAATATAGGGACGCAAGTGTTGTACTCCATGATTCCCACCGTTGACTTACTTTACCCAAGCATCATTGTCCCAAGGAATAATTTCGAACAAACTCACTATTGCGGATACAGGGAATGGATGTGAGTAAACCCGTCATTCTTCATTGTACAAACTGTTCCAACTAGCCAGCGTAGGTATTTACCAATATTAATATGCTATTAGGCTTCATCAGGGAATTAATTAATGGGGTAATATTGATTTTTTTTGATCAAATCATAAATGAAATCATCGTCGGATTGTTTTCCAAACGCTTGTTGATAACCATACAGAAAAATCTCCCATAGCTGACTTCCATTCGCAATGTTGGTCATGTGAAAATGAAACTTTTCGAAAAATAAAAGATATATTAATCTAATTTTATTTTAGCTCGATTTTGTTAACTAACGTACATGTTAGAGCTATTTTGCATATTATATTTTATTCTTTTATAAAGGAGGGGTCTGCATGCCGAAAGGGAAAAAAGCTAGTGGCAAGTCAAATGAAGGTAAGTCAAATGAAGGTAAGTCAAATGAAGGAAAGTCTGATGGAAAATAGTCCTGATTTAGCGCGCTTTTGAAGATCCTCAATCATGATTGACGGCTGCTGGAGCGATTGCGAAGAAATCAGCTATAGAGAAAGAAATCCTAAATCAAACTTTACAGGAAGAAACCGTGAAAAACTGTTTCCTGAGTTAATCATTTACTTTGCTGAAGATCTACAAAGGGTGGTTTTATACACATAAAAAAGGAACTGCATTCCCTTACATAGGGGAAATCAGTTCATTTTTCCATTTGTTGCCTTAGCGCGGGTTTGACAAAATTTTGACGGCACCTTATGTTTTCATCGAAATATTGGCTGGACCCACGCTAAGAAATAGCAATTCACAGTGTTTCTAAAGAAGTTTAGCATAAAGATATACAAAGTGTGACCCGTACAAACCTAAATTGCAAAAAAAAGCATCTAACCAGCATTATGAACTAAACTCGATGCCTAATTAATTCAGAAAATAATCATTCACCCATAAAAAAAGAACCGGATTGGAGCTTGATTTCATCCTCCAGATGTTCAGGATAAGCAATAAGAAAGCAAGTAGATGGTCCTGACGATTTTTCGATATCGACTTGACTCCTTATATGTGCAGAAACACCTTCCCCATTTGGGTCCAGATGCTTCCATTCATTTGCTATCCCTTTTGAGCCAACAGGAAGTACCTGAACTTCTTCAAGCTCACAAAGGCTTTTATATAAAGATAACGGCGCGATCCACTCTTGTTGTTTCATAACTTCTTCCCCAACAAGTGGCCTGCCAATAAGGGCCATTTTCCGTTGAAGAATTGGCTTCATTACACGTTCATTCCTGCGTTTTCCAATCACCATAAGACCAAGTGCGGATTGAAGAAGCGGCATGTTACTTTCGGTGCTACCTGTAATAGAGAGATCCAGACCGATTTCATCCATTCCCTTCATGACGCCTATTTTCAAGGCATCCCAGGCTTCATCGCCGCAGAAATTATGAAGGACAACGGTCATTGGACTTCCGCCAGCAGCCAGGCACTCCATAACGGCAACCCGGAACGAAAAATATCCAACAACTTCGTATGGGACCTGAACGAGATCTTTTTCCTTCAACCCAATTCCGCCACTATTATCACAAGAAACGACTAATGATTGTGACTCCGTAAACGGTAAGATCAATGAATCATTCATTCTACGAATCCATCTTTTAAAATCACTTTTTTCAAAACTGGTTCTAGACGTGGAAGTAAAAGGGCCGCCAACACTACATTTATTGCTGTAGCACCTGTTAACCCCGGAACTAGCATCGTGTAAAATTCAAGGCTAACCAGAAATATGAAAGGTAGAGCTAAGATGAAGGCATTACCGATAAAAAAGAGGAAAAATGCGCCTATTTTCTTTCCATGTACATATAAAACGCCAAACATCCATACGAGGACCGCCATTTCTACCATGATCAAAAAATGGAAAGGGCCTAGTGTCATGCCACCGATGAAAGCTGAAATAATATGACCAAGTCCAGCTACTATAGCTCCGGACACCGGGCCAAGTATGACAGCCGCCAAAAGGGCCGGAAAACTGTCTAAAGCCATACTGCCTATAGGGGAAGGGACTTTAATCATTGCCCCAACCGCCGATAAAGCAATAAAAATAGCAATTGTACTAATTTTTCTTACGTTCATGTTTACTCTTTTTCCTTTCTTTTTCCTCCACTGAATACATTTGCGCTGCGGATATACTCCACATCTTTTACGCCAAGGCGGAAGTTAATCACACGTGCTACAGCAAAAAAGTAATCAGACAAACGATTTAAATATTGAAGAGATAGTGGTGAAACTGCCGCACCCGACTTAATCAAAGAAACAACCAACCGCTCCGCCCTGCGTGTAACCGTCCGGGCAATATGAATGGTTGCAGACGCTTTTGAGCCTCCTGGAAGGATAAACTTTTCTAATTCCGGTGCTTCGACGATAAAGGCATCAATTCGTTCTTCCAAATAGGTAATCGCCTCATCCGTTAGCTTCTGCGGGGCTTTCTCAGAAACTGTCGCCAAATCACCGCCACAGTCAAATAACTCATGCTGAATTTTTTCCAAGTCCGTTAGTACGTCTGCAAAAATCGCTGAGTCCAATTCAGTTACTGCAAGGCCGATATAACTGTTCACTTCATCCACTGTTCCGTAAGATTCGACACGGATGTCATCCTTGTCCAGACGTCCTCCGATTACGCTAGTTTGTCCCTTATCCCCAGTACGTGTATAAATTTTCATCTCTATTTCCTCCTCTATTTAATTTGCTGATTGATACCGTACCAAATGACATCCACACGGTTTGATAAGGAGGCTACATCTTGAAAGACCCAGCCGCAGGCATCGCGCCATTTGCGATCTTGTGCCTCCATCGGAACAATTCCTTTGGAAATATCTGATCCGATTACAATACAGTTGTGATCATCCTTTTCCTTCTCCCATATTCGCCAGTCAGCCATGATTTCCTTCCACCGTTTTCGAATCGACTCTGCATCCATCTTTTCTGCATCTTGTTGGATCCATGCATCCAAGCCATGCAATACCACTGTATTACCTTGAAAATCCGTCATAGTCGGCTGTTCTTTTTGATAACCGGATAGCCAAAGAGTCTCACTTTCCAACCCATAAAAGTGCTTTACCCATTTTGTTTTCCCATTATAGGCGCCACCTGTAACAAAGTGCAACGTTCACCCCTCCTTAAGCTGTTCCGGTCCTCCCAAATCAGCTCATATCCCATACCGTGGGAAATTCCCCAATCAAAAAAAGACTTTTCCATCGGTGCATAGCGGACAAGTAATTCACGTACTACACCCCCATGAGTCATTAATACATATTGGCTTTCCTCACCGGAAATCAATTGGCTCCAGCCATTTTGAATACGTTTGGAAAATGCCGGATAGCTTTCACCACCAGGAACCATTGCCTCCATAGGACGCTCTAGCCATTTTTGATAATCGCCATCAGTCTTCAACTCTTCATAAGTTCGCCCTTCCCAACTGCCGAAGTTCAGTTCACGGAACGCAGGGTGTTTTATCGGAACAACATCTGGAAACAACAGTCTTGCGGTTTCAATACAACGAGGCAAATCACTCGTGTGAATCTTTTCATACTGTGGGTAAGAGCCCCTTAAGTCTAGAATTTCCTTTTCTCCTTTCAGACTTAATGGAGAATCTGTCCAGCCTAAATAGGATCTTCGCTCATTTGCTTCTGTCAGCCCATGGCGAAGTAGTGTAATAGCCACAGAATCAGCCATAACCAGAGCTCAACTCCTTCCACGGATGCTCCCAATACATCCCCCGTTATCCCACCGAACCAACTAACGATTTTCCGCTTTATATACAATAGGAAGAGTAGAGCAGCCAGACACATGATAAAAAATAAAGTGACCAGCTTGAAATCGATGCTCCATGCAACCGCAAAACTCACAATAAAATACAACAAATAAATATATAAACTGTTTTTCCTTACTGCACTTTGAAAGAAAGCACCAAGTCCCTCTTTTTTTGCCAGTGGCATCCGGCTAAGTAAATAGCCCATCACACATTTACTTAAAAGTGGAAGACTAATAATTAAAAAGTATGTCCACTCATTGACTCTATCGACGATTTCATAAATAAATATAAACCGGGCGGCCAAAAGTACGATGACGGAGATGACACCGAATGCTCCTGTCCTGGAATCCTTCATGATTTCTAGACGCCTCTCTTTATCCTGATAGGAAAAGAAGGCATCACTTGCATCAATCCAACCATCGAGGTGCAAACCGCCTGTTAATGCCATCGTTAAAAACCAAACCACAAACGCAATCGAAAGGGATGACAATGGGGTCCATTCTACTAACGCGTATAAAACACCTCCCAATATCAAGCCTAGGAAAAGCCCGACTAAAGGAAAGGTTTGAATCGCACGGTGGATATATTTCTTATCCATCGGTAGCTGTTTCTTTATTGGGAACACGGTAAAGAACTGCAGGTTAATCAAGAATCCAATCCATCCGTTCATTCCTGCATGCACCCTTTCATCAATAACGGAATCCCTGATTCAACAAGATAAGCCTCATCTGCCTGTTCGACGACCGCTTGATGAAGCAGGCCAAGTATTTTTCCGTATATATGGAGGAACTCATTTTGAAAAATCGGCTCCTGTACCACTTCGTTGCTTACGATTATCAAACAGCTGGCTTGTTTTCTTATCTCATTAATTCCGCTGATTATTTTTGTGAAAACACTATGTAAAAACTCCTTTTCAAGCGGTATATTGGGACCGAATAATTCATTATCGAGTAGGGTTGTCAGGCAATCGAGTAGGATTATTGAATCTTGATTTAGATCTGCACCTATCCGTGTAATATTCGTCGAGTATTCCCAAGTCCTCCAAGCAATTGGACTACTTTTGCGATCCCTTTGGTGCCGGCGGATGCGTTCTTCCATTTCAGCATCACTGACTCGGCCACAAGCGAGGTAATGCAAGTTCCCACTCAATTGGATTGCATATTCTATTGCCTTTTTTTCTGCAAAACGGCTTTTACCGCTCCGGACACCACCGGTTATAAAACAGAGCCTAGAGTTCTCCACTGTCTTACCCCCTCCATCAGCATGGCATTATCACGCTCACTCTTCACTGCGAACCGGAGCCACATTCCATCTAACCCTGGAAAATTATACGTATGACGTGGTACGATGCCCTTTTTTAATAAAAAAGGCAAAAGGGATAAGGATTCATCTTTCACTAAATAAAAATTGACCGTGCTATTTGAGACAATCAACTCATGCTCTTCATAAAACCGGAAAAGTTTCTGCTTTTGGAATTGAATATACGCTCTTGTTTTTTCTATATATTCTTCTTCAGCAAGGCAGATTTTCCCGACTTCTAATGCCACATGATTGACGCTCCAATGCGATTTATAGGTTTTTGCCTGATTTATGATATCTGGTGCCGCCAGCAAATAACCCAACCTCAAGCCTGGAATTGCAAAAATTTTCGTCATTGATCGTAGAATCAGTAAATGAGGGAATTGCGTAATTAAAGAAGCATAAGTAAAGGCGTTTTCCGTAAAATCATAAAAAGCCTCATCCAAAACAACCAGACAATTTGCTTTTCCGCATTCTTTGATTAATTCCCTAACTGCTTCTTGCTTAAATGAAATCCCTGTCGGATTATTAGGCGTACATAAAAAAATCGCGTCATATTCAGGTAATTGAGGAATCAATCGATCGAGATCTAGTTGCCACTCAGGTGCATCAAGTTGATGAAAGTCTACCTCGCATTCGGCTGCTAAACTAGCTTCTGCATATTCCGCAAATGCAGGCTGAATGATTAAGACCTTTTTATTGGCTAACCTGTTCGCTACCAACATTATTATTTCCGCACCACCGTTACCTACCAAAACGGATTGCTCAGGAAGCGCTTCTTTTTTTGCAATTAATTTTGTCAATTCAACGGCATGCGGATCTGGGTAATTTAAGATTCCTTCGAAGAATTCGGACCACCGTTCCTTTATACATAAAGGAGGACCCAATGGGTTGATATTAGCACTAAAATCGAGAACCGATTCAGGCATTTCAATTTCCAGCGCTTCGTAAAGATAATGCGGATTAGAGCCATGAGAAGGTAATGCCAAGCGTAAGTCCCCCTAACCAAAGCATCAGTAAAAATATAAAAGATGTCCGATGCATGATGGTAATCGTTTTTTGTATATGTATTGCTTCTAATGGAACAAGTGGAACGCCCATCCTAGCACGGTCAGAAACTACTCCTTTGTACATATTCCGGCCGCCAAGCTGTACACCCAAAATTGCAGCAACGCCTGCTTCACACCACCCACTATTCGGGCTTGGGTGCTTTTTCGCATCATTGAACAAAATCTTCCATCTAGCCCCCAAGCTATGATAGCTGGATTTCGAGCTTAGCAGCATCAAGAAACCAGTGAGGCGACTAGGAATCCAGTTCACGATATCATCGAGCTTAGCTGAAGCCCAGCCAAATTGTCCATATTTATCATTTTTGTAACCAACCATTGAATCGCAGGTATTAATTGCCCTGTACATCATCGCGAGTGGAGCACCGCCGATTGCTGCCCAAAACAGTGGAGCCGTAACTCCATCACTCGTATTTTCAGCTACGGTTTCTACAGTGCCTCTGACTATTTCGGATTCATCAAGATCAGCAGTATCACGACCGACAATATAGGAAAGCTTTAGCCTCGCTTCACGAAAAGCTTGTTCATTCAGTGGATGACACACATCCATTCCTGCCTGCTTTAAGCCCTTCTGAGCAATCGTCGTAGAAATAACAACAGCTTCCCATAAAATTCCCGCAAGCGGATGGATAAGATAAGCTAAATAGACAGTTAGACCTGTTGCCAATAACACCAGTGTTAAAACAATTACCAGCATGAAGAGGCCATTTCGTTTTTTATGTGTACCTCTATTGAATGAATGATCCAACTTGCTTATCAACGTTCCAATCCATTTAACGGGATGTGGCCAATTTGGTGGATCACCTATTAATAGATCAAAGAAAAAAGCCAGTGTAACAGCAAAAAGGTGATGGTAAATCATAGTTCCTCAATCCGTTTCCGATTTTTCTTTATTGCTTCTACGGTACAATCATATACACCGCGACTGATCAACTTCCCTAGCGGAGTAATGGTGCCTGCATATTGAAGTCCCTTCCCTCTTTGGGTTGCGGCAATCAAAATACTGTCTGTCGATGTTCCTGTCGCCACTGTATTTGTCACCTTATCCAAAACACGCAAATCATGAAGCGCTTTTACTTTTGCCTCGGTCGCGGTGACAATGCTGTGGATAAAGGCCTCTTCTGCCAAGTGCCCATTTACAAAGATCCATGTATTTATGGTTCCTGGAGTGGAAATCCAAGAATGTTGGTCAGCTAAAGAGGCGTCGATGGCATTCCCTACTCCTGCCGTCACGATGATAAAAACCGAGAAATCATCATCTCTTAGAAACTTGAAGGCCACCGTATCGAGAAAGACAGCTGTCATCATTCCGACCGTTTCCTGCGGTTCAAAACCGTGTGTTTTTAAAAAGTCAGCCATTTCAGCAAAATGATCCTCGTAATTATAATCACGATGGACATGCCTATTCACGAAATATTGGTGCCAGCCCGTTCCTGAACCGGTCACACCAGAAGACATCGTTCTAAGCGGAATTGGTGAATTCAATTGAATTATTTCGGTGCCAACCGTCAAATAGGTTTCATTAATTTCCAAAGGTGCGAAATCACAGACATGCTTTTCCGGGACAATGAACATTTGCGGCTTCGGAAGGGCAGGATGCGGATGTTTTTCAATCGTCGTCCGGTATACCTCCTGGATCCGTTCCTGTTGGAGCACTTCATTCGGCACATTAATGACTTGAATTTGTCCTTTTTCAAGCAACATCAGCCGATCACAGTACAAGCCGGCCAAATTCAAGTCATGGAAGATTGAGATAACTGTTAGCTCCAGCTCCTTGGCCATTTTCCTCATTAAATCAAGAAGCTCCTTTTGATAGGAAAGATCCAAGTGGTTCGTTGGTTCATCTAAAAAAAGAATTTCCGGTTCTTGGGCAAGTGCTTGTGCCAATAAGACCCGCTGTCTCTCACCGCCTGATAATCGTTCAAAATGAAGATCCTGAAAATCCGCGACTCCCGTTTGCTTCATCACACGTTGGACAATCACCTCATCCTCAGAAGTCCAACTATGAAACCAGCCTGTTTGGTGAGCATAACGGCCAAGAGAAACAGTCTCTTTTACCGTATAAGAAAAGGCTAATGAGGAATGTTGAGGCAACACGGCTATAACTTGTGCAAGTTGTTTGGCCGAATACTCCTTCAAGTCTCTTCCCCTTATTCGTATGCTTCCTACCTTATAATCGAGAACCCCGCTAAGCATACTTAATAGCGTCGTTTTTCCGCTGCCATTTGGACCGAGAATCCCAAATAATTCCCCTTTATGTACGTCAAAAGAGACAGAGTCCAAAACAGCTTTATTGCCATATCCACCTGTTAACCCTTTAACTTCAAGCATGAATTCTACCCTTCTCTCCGTCTCTTTAATAAAATCAGGGCAAATGCCGGGGCCCCGATTAGTGAGGTAATTACACCAATCGGCAGTTCCGAAGGTGCAATGATCGTCCTTGCTACAAGGTCAGCCAAAATTAAAAATCCGCTTCCTACGAGCAAAGATAACGGCAATAAATGCTTATGATCTGGCCCCCAAATCCTACGAACCAAATGAGGAATAACCAATCCTACAAAGCCAATCGTTCCCGAAACAGCAACGGCTGCCCCAGTTAATATCGAACCAGCTATCAGAATCCACATTTTTCTCCGCTGAACATTCACACCCAAATGCTTTGCACGATCTTCCCCAAACGTCATCGCATTCAATTCTTGGGTATTCATAATCAAGATCAACGAACCAATGATAAAAAACGGCAAAATAATCGCGATATAATTCCAGCCGCGCATTGAAACGCTTCCCATCAGCCATCCGATGATTTGTCTTAATTCCTCGCCCGTCAACGCAATCATTAATGAGATGAAGGCACTTAAAAACGAGCTGAAAATGATTCCGGTTAAAATAATTGTTTCTACTTTCATCGATCGATCCATTTTTCTCGCAAAAGTTAGCACACAGAAAATCGTAAGCAATGAAAACATAATACTTAACGTCGGTAGGGTATATAAACCGATCAACGGCAATGATATATTCAAAAACAATGTCAATACAGCGCCTACTGATGCTCCTGATGAAATCCCTAATGTGTAGGGGTCAGCAAGCGGGTTCCTGAGCAGTCCCTGAAAGGCTGCCCCGGCAATCGCAAGCGAAGCCCCAACCAAACCTGCAAGTAATACACGTGGCAGGCGGATGTTCATTACGATATTCGTCAGCATCACATCTGGCTCAACTGAGATTGGTAAATGAAAAAATTCCTTGCCGATAATTTGTATAAGCGCTGGAATCGGTACTGACACCGAACCAAAGGAAATGCCAAACGTCATTGCGAAAAGCAAAAACAATAACGCAATCAAATAAGCAAACGCCCACTTAGTTGTCAAATAGGTTCGGATAGACTGATTTGGCAAGTTCCTCTACTCCCTCTATTAAGCGTGGACCAGAACGGGTCACTAAGTCAGAATGGACATCAAAGACTTGACCATCCTTAACAGCAGCTACATCTTCCCATCCTTTTCGGCCCGTCACTTCACTGACTGGATCTTTTGTATAATAACCATATGTTGTAATAATGACATCCGGATTTGCAGCAATCATAGACTCTTCGTCAATTTTCGCCCACCCGTCCAATTCGGCTGCTGCATTTTTCGCTGAAATTATGTTAAGCATTTCATTCATGAATGTATTTTTTCCAGGTGTATAAATATCCGGTGATGGCGAAACCTCTACTAGAACGGTTTTTCTTTCCTCATCCTTAACGGATTTAGCTTTTTCCTGAATTTTCTTCAGTTTCGTTTTCATATTCGCAACGATTTCTTTTGCCTTATCATGTTCTCCCGTTGCCTGTCCAATCATATCAATAGACTCATACACTTCGTCAAAGCTTTGTGCATCATTGACTACAAGGACATCTATTCCAGCATCCTTAAGCTGCTGCAATCCCTCATTCGAATTATGGGCACTGGATGCATGAGCAAGAACAAGATCAGGCTTTAAGGAAACGATTAACTCCGTGTTCATTTCCATTCCGCCAACTTTTTCAATTTCTTTCGTTTCTTCCGGGTAATTATCAATGTCGGATACACCAACAACCTTTTTACCCAAACCAAGTGCAAAGACCACTTCTGTATTACTTGGTATCAATGTAACAATTTTCTTTGGTTGTTCTTCTATCGTTACTTTTTCACCCGTTGCATCTTTTATCGTAATCGGGAAAGCTTGGTTTTCAGTATGATTCGTTTGTTGCTTTTCTTTCGTTCCTTCTTTTGATGTATCATTGCAACCAACCATAATACCTGCAGTTAGTAACATCACTAGAATCAGACCATAGATTTTCTTCATTTTACATCCCCCACAATCTTTTAATTCAATTTCCGACCACCTAAAGAAAACGCATCCTGAAGTGAAGAAGCGAATTTCAAAACAAAAGCATCTCCCGTCAAACGGAAGATGCTTGTATGGCAACAATATAATTACGGACTCAGAAGGTCTGCCACACACCTTCCCATCCGCGTAGGTTACAGGTGTACGAATCTTGGCAGGTCTCCTGGCTAATGGTCATCGTCAACGGCACCTTCCCATATCTCACATACAGTGGTACACAGCCGCTAACTCCCATTTACAGTGGCGGGACCGCGTTGGTATTTCACCAACTTCCCTTTTAAGTCATTAAGACACCAAATCGTTCATATGTATATAATTTTCACTGCTTTTCATTATACACTATGTAAGAAATGATTATTATATGATTTTTCAGACTGATTCCGAAATACCTTGTCTTCAATTAATAACGTGATGCATTTTCAATCAGCGCTGCAAATCCATCGACTGACAATCCGGGTGAAATCCGAACTCGGTGTAGTGCATGCATCCCTTGGTCCCTTGAAGCTCCACCAGCTTCGGTGGTTACTGCCATCTTGTATCCAGCTTCTTCTGACAACCTAAGGCTCTCCTCGTTATACCGACCAACAGGATATGAAAGTACTGTCGTGTCCTGTTGGAGAATACGATCGAATAAATCCTTTGACTGTACCATTTCAGCTTCCTGCTGCCCTACCGTCATACGGTTAAGCTCAAGATGGTTGATAGTATGACTTTCAATAGAAATCCCATTCTCGCTCATCTCCACCATTTGTTCTTCCGTCAGGTGATGACTTTTTTCAATAGATTTCCCGATCATAAAAACAGTAGCTTTCATATTATATTCTTTTAATATAGGAAAAGCCTCCGTGTAATTATCTGTATAGCCATCATCAAAAGTAAGCCAGACACACTTTTCACTTGGCATCCGATTTTCCGTTAAAACAAGAAATGCTTCCCTAGGGGATAATGTATAGTAATCATTCTCCCGAAGCCAGTTCATTTGTGATTGAAATTCCTCTCTTGGTACCCGAAGGTTATTACCTTCAGAAATACTATGATACATCAATATTGGAAGTTGAACCGTGGACTCGGCTCTTATCCAGTTTCTCGTATCGATCTGTTCAGGATATAATCTGTCCTCCGAATTCTGCCCGACGTCATTCTCCGCTGCTGCAACCACTTCAATGTTATCTTCCGCAATCGGTGCAGCCGTCTTTGTACCTATATTCTCTAAAACCCCTTGTGAGCATGAAGGCAAAATTAAAATTCCCAGCAATGCTACCATCAATAAAACTCTGTATTTCCTCACTATCATTCTCCTAATTTTTTCTAGCATAATAGTACCAGAAAACTAGTAAATAATAAAGTATTCCATTTAGCGAAAAAAAAGGCAACCCGGTGGCTGCCTTTTTTTAACTAGTAAATCGACAAGTACTTTGATCACGCGGAATGCCTAAATCTTTCGGCACCATCGTTTCAATCAAAAAGTTCTCATCTTCTTCATAAATAATCTTCTTCATTTCAATTCCGAAGTATTCCTTCATCCGGGATTCTGTCATTACTTCCTGGACTTCCCCGTAAACGACCGGCTTTTGTTTGGCTGTCATTAACACATGGTCAGCAAGGAAAAACGCATGGTTTGGGTAATGCGTGTTTATGATACAAGAGATTTTCTTTTCTTGTGACAAACGCTTTAATGTCTGTAAAATCACAACCTGCTTTTGAACATCAAGATGGGATTCCGGTTCATCGAGAATGAGCACTTCCGGGTCTGATACCAGCGTACGTGCAATCAACGCTAGTTGCAACTCACCACCACTGACTGTATTGCAGGACTTCCCAGCAAGATGGCCAATCCCTACAGTTTCCAGGGCTAGGTGAGCGGCTTCACGGTCCTTCACGGAAGGCTGGGCAAGCGCACTGATGTATGGGGCTCTTCCCATAATGACCAATTCTTCGAGTGTAAAACCAAATACCATTTTATGCGCCTGCGGAACATAACCAATCCGTTTCCAGACGGTTTTGCGTGAAAGCGAAGGAAGCGGCTTTCCATCAATGAGCGTTTGACCTTTTTTCCAGTCCAGAAGACCTGTGATGCATTTTAACATCGTTGTCTTTCCTGCACCGTTTGGTCCTAGTATCGCCATTATCTCTCCGTCATTCAGCGAAAAGTTAATGTCTGTTTGGTAAAGGTAAGGAACTTCTTCTTTTTTCCGAGCATAAAAGTAATTTCCTCCCTGCACCTCAATTCTCATGACCAGCCACCTCCTGTTTTTCTAAGCAATATTGCGAAAAATGGTGCACCTATAATTGCCGTCAAGATTGAGAGTGGAATTTCTGTAGCCGTTACCGAGCGAGCCAGATTATCAATCAACAATAAATAGGCTCCACCGATTGAAAGAGATACTGGTAAGACTAGTTGATTGTTATTACCAACTAGCATTCTTGCAACGTGAGGAATAATTAACCCAACCCAGCCAATGATACCGCCTATCGCAACGGAAGCAGCAGTAATAAGTGTTGCGCCAAAAATAACTGTCCACTTCAAACGTGTTACTGGAATACCAAGTGTTTTAGCTTCATCCTCAGGCAACGTCAATAAATTTATTCTCCAACGAAGGGAATATAGAATCAGAATGCCCACAAGGATAATCGGTCCCCCGATATACAAGTCCTTATATGTTGCCGTACCAAGACTTCCCATCAGCCAGTAAGTAATCGCTGGCAGTTTTGCTTCCGGGTCAGCGACGAATTTAATCAAGGAAATCAACGCCTGGAATAATGCCGATGTAACGACACCAGCCAGAACAAGCATGAAAACGGGTGAATCTTTTTTTCCGCTAATCACGAAGGTAAAGACGATTGCCGCTAGGCCGAAACCAAGTGCCATCACTTGTGTAGCGAAGCCATGACCTAGTAATAGAATCCCAAGGGAAGCGCCAAACCCGGCACCAGCCGAAACCCCAAGGATATCCGGACTAACCAACGGGTTGCCAAACATACCTTGGAATGAGGCACCTGCGATTGAAAGACCAGCACCTATTAACAAGGCAAGCAAAATACGCGGCAGGCGTATTTGCAGGACCACTGTTTCTTCCATCTGCGTCCAAGTTTGGTCAATTGGAAACACAGTTGATAGCAATATCTTGATTTGAGTCCCTAAATCCATTCCGTAACGTCCAATGCTTAGAGACAAAATAACCATGGCAATTGGTAAAATCCAGAACAGGAGCGTTTTCCATTTTTTCATATTCATTCCCTACTTTACTGTTTTGCAGCATCAGAAGAAGGGTGCAGAATATTCTCTACTTGTTCTTCCGTTACATCGTAATCATAGAATTCTGAATAATAGTCTGTGATTTCTTTCTTCATATCATAGTCAAATAGTTCAGGATGATTTTTCTGTGCCATCCACTCCAACATAAGCGGTGCATCCCCACTTGGTGGGAACCATCTGTAAATACCCAGAGGGATTTTATAAACATTTCCTGCTTGCACAGCCTTTACCTGACTCCAGTCTTGACCTTCAAATACATTGTTTGTTAGGTCTTCAGGTTGTGTAGTTGAAAAGTTTGTAATGTAAATAATATCGGGATTCCACTTATAAATTTGCTCCATATTCACTTCTTTTGTTCCGGTAACTTCTTCTGCCGTAACGTCGTATGCTCCTGTTGCGTTTAGCCATTGATTACTAAAGAAGTTTTTACCGCCAACCATAATGCTTTTATCGCTGTGTTGGTATAGTATTAATGCTCTTGGCTTATCTTTCTCTTTGATACCATCCAATTTTTCATCCAACTCAGCTTGGACCTTTTTGCCTTTTTTCAAGAACATGTCCGTTCTCTCAGTTGTTCCAGTAATGTCACTCGTCACTTTCAACCAACTGTTAAAAGTCGCTAATGGTTCAGCTGCCGCTACATCAATAGCACTTAAGGCCACCACAGAAACGCCTGCATCCTCTAATTTATCAATAGATTTTTGATTCTGTGAGTTTTCAAAATAAAGCTGCGGATTGATTTTCATTAATTCTTCTACGTTCACTTCACCATTTTTAATAAACGACGTATCCGCTTTTAAAATATCCGGCGACATGTCAGCAAGGATGGAATTCTCCGCCGCATTATAAGCATTCGGATGTAATCCAACAACCTCCTTTGTTGAGTTTGTAGCCACATACCATGTAGAAAAGTATGGAAGAATCCCACCAACCGCAATACGCTCGACTTTACCCGGTACAGTTACGTCACGGCCAAGCTGATCTTGAATGACTTTCTCCTCAGCCGTCGTTTGTTTTTCAGCTGTATCTCCTTTTGTTTCTTCCGCTGTATTGCCGCAGCCTGTAATCAAGGCTGCCACCACAGTTGTTGCCGCTAACATTGTCCATTTTTTCTTCATGATGTTCTCTCCCGTACTTCTTTTCTAAGCCATTTCGCCATCCCATGTAAAAATGGTTTGGATTGATCTATGAATCCTAATCCGATATGAAAGATTGGATCTAGTGTAGTAATAACTAATTCTCCGTTATATGACACGTCATCTGTATAAATAATTGAGCGGCCGTCCGGTGTATCCACTAGTGATTTTGCACCTTCCGGAACTTTGAACGTTCCATGATAATGCCATTTCATATCTGACAGACATACATACTGATACAACGGATGATCTATATTATTAGCTGTTAACGGCAGGTCTCCGTGCTCTTTCACCCACCAACTAAAATTCACTTCTGAATTCTCCCAATATACTCCCGGAAGCCAATTGTCCAGTACTTCGCCGAAAACGACTAATCGTTTTCCTTCCTGAAGGAATTTAATGAAATACGATTGGTATCGTTTTAAAAGTAGTAGCGACATCCGATCATTAACAATTAGCGTGTCATATTGACTTAAGTCATAGGTATGTAGCTGCCGAATTTGGAGCACATCGTCATACATATAAGCGAACTCTTCCATTTGAAAGAAGCGATGATGAAAGCTGTAACCGTTATCTAAAATTGCTACTTTCATTTCTGTTCCTCCTTGTTTGCTTCATATTCTTGACGAATCCAATTTAGCATCTGAGTGCTTAAAACGCGTGAACTATTTTCTTCAATACCGAAACGGTAAAGGTCTGTTCCAGCTCCAGCAACAATCGTGCCACCCGTCGTTTTCCGATCGATATAAATGATCGCTTTCCCATCTTGATCCTCAACAATGACTTCCGAATGTTCAGGAGCCTCTAAGTATCCTCTTGAGAAAAAGCCCCGAACTCCTTTTTTATGATTCAAATCATAAGGATCAATTCCATAGAACATTGGATGCACGGGCTCGGTAAGACGGATTTCACGGTCTCGCAAGGAAACAGGAGAACGCTTCCAATTCTCACAACCAGGTAGCCAAGGAAGGAAATTTTCAGCTTGTGAAAAAATGACGCCACCATCATTTAAATAGTCTTCAAGGATGTTTTTATGATCAAGTAAGAAGGCCTCTTCTACAAAATTCGTGATTAGGATTCCCGCATATGCAGATAAATCAGCGTATGGAATATCATATAATTGCAGAAATACTAACCCTCTTTTGTAGTCAATCTCCTGAAGCCTTGTAAATTGAATATCCGTACTTATATATGCAATAGGTTTCATAACTCACTCACTTTTCTTATATTAATATAATATATTCATTTGGTAATAATTGAAAAATCGCCACTCTTCTAATGTCTATTACTAATTTTATTTTCTTGAAATAGAGTATTTACTATGGGTTCAGTATAGTTGATAATGATTATCAATGTCAATGAATATATTATGAATCTTCAGGAAACATAGTCTCTTTTTGCTTTAATAAATGGCTTGCTTCCCCTTCTGAACTCAAGCAAGGTTCTTATATTAGACACCATCATTACCAAGCTTTCTCCGACTATTAACACTGAACATCATCACTTGTTAAGCTATTATGATGAATATTTTCATAAGTATAAGCTATTAACTTGAAAAGTTTGCCTATAAGAAATATAATGAATAGGTCGTTGAACTTTTTATATGTCCCAGTAGCTCAGTAGGATAGAGCGACAGCCTCCTAAGCTGTAGGTCGTAGGTTCGATTCCTATCTGGGACGCTAATTTTAAAACCCTGTTACAATGCGGTTCTTCTGCGTCGTAACAGGGTTTTTTCTTTTGGTATGGCTCTATCCAAATTTTAGTTATCGATCGTGCAGCCTCTCATGGTTTTACATTTCAAGTGATCTTTCTTTTTGAAATTATCAAAGATATGCAAAAAATCGACTATTTTATGGTAATGTAAAGCAAAAAGGTTAGGGGAATCATTTTATGGAAATGGTAAATTTCATTGAGTTAAAGCATTTTTCAGATGAATATTCCGAAAAACTAAATCATTTTGAACTCCCTGAAGAACAAGGCCTATTTACTACCTTGCCCAACAATTTTACTGAAGTAACAAAAGGACAGCATCGTATCGTCATTTTAAGTGATGATGAACCTGTAGGTTTCTTTTTACTGCATTCAACAGATCGCGTAATTGAATATTCGACTAATCCGAATGCCATGTTGCTGACTGCATTATCAGTTGATCATGCTAAGCAGGGAAAGGGCTATGCAAAACAAGGCATGCTCCTACTGGCCGAGTTTGTTAAATCAGAATTTCCTAATTGTGATGAAATTGTATTAGCTGTTAATCATAAGAACATCCCCGCACAAAAACTATATATAAAGGTTGGATTTCAAGATACCGGTATGAGAAGGGTCGGAATGATTGGCGAACAATACATTATGAAATTGACCATTTAATTCATCTTTACCTTTTTGAATATATATCTGCTGAAAATTAATGGATATACCTTACATCGAATATATAATTACACCTTTTTTTGAAAATAAATGTTTTAACCTGTCCTAGCCGGGTATACAAATACTGTAAGACATTCTCACCAAAGGAGATGATGTGCACGATGAGTACAATCAGAAGCCAATGGAACAAAGAGAATGACGCAGCGGTGTTTAGTCCCGGTGATCAGCGTTAGAGTTAATTGAAAAGTTAGATGATAATCAAGAAGGGAATTACTAGTCTTCTCACCCAAAGGAGGATACAGATTATGAGTATTTACAGCCTATGGAATCCAGAGAATGATGAAGCGATTTTCAGTCCAGGTGATCAGCAGCCATTCAGTACGCTCATACGAGTAGATTCGGATAAACACACACAAAAAATGGACAACACACTTGAATATGAATTACATGGCACCGTACTGAATGAAATTTAGTCGAAGCAGTAATATAAAGAAAAAGGATGGAGCGATTGCTCCATCCTTTTTCTTTTATTTATCGAATTTCAGTTTAGCCAGGGCATCCGCCAGGGCTGTGTTGATCGGTTCTTCTTTATTTTGCTTTTTCATATAATTGGAGACTTCATTTTTCGATACCCGCTGGTTTTTATTTTGCCCTCTCCGTTTATTGTACGAAGAAAGTTTTTCGTGAAAACCGCATTTACAGGTGAATGTTTGTGCTTCTCCTTGACCGCGCATTTCCATCTTTTTGTGACATTGCGGGCATCTGGCATTTGTTACACGTGAAACACCTTTTTTGTGTCCACATTCACGATCCTGACAGACAAGCATTTTCCCCTTTTTACTATTCACTTCAAGCATCAGCTTGCCGCAATCCGGGCATTTCGTTCCTGAAACATTATCATGCTTGAATTTTTGATCACTATTTTTGATTTCATGAACGATATTTTTGGCATAGGTACGCATATCGCCGATGAAAGCTTGTTTTGGCAGCTTTCCTTTTGCGATGGCCGTTAGCTTTTGTTCCCATTGTGCTGTTAATGCCGGAGAACGTAAGTCTTCAGGAGCCAACTCGAGGAGCTGCTTCCCTTTCGACGTAACATGAAGACCCTTCCCTCTCTTTTCAATCAGGAAGCTATTGAACAATTTTTCAATAACGTCAGCCCGGGTCGCAACGGTACCAATCCCGCCTGTTTCTCCCAAAGTCCTGATGAGTTCCTTGCTTTCCCCTGCCATGAAGCGAGCAGGGTTTTCCATTGCTGATAGCAATGATCCTTCATTGAATGGTTCCGGTGGTTTTGTTTCTCCATCTGTTTGTTTCACAGTTAAGATAACTAAATTGTCACCTTTTTGAACGGCAGGAAGCAGTTGCTCAACAAGGCCATCCTTAGCCTCTTCTTCATCGAAGTGATGATCATAGACTTCCTTCCAACCTGATTTCAAGACGACCTTCCCTTTAGCAATGAACGTTTCTTGACCTATCTTAGCGGTGATAGTCGTTTGTTCATATTCAAACGGAGGCATTAATACAGCCAGGAATCTTTTGACAACCAAGTCATAGATCTTCGATTCTTTGTCACTCAGTTTCCCCGGAAGCGGCGTTTGCTCAGTCGGGATGATTGCGTGGTGATCGGAAACCTTGCTATCATCCACAAACGATTTATTGGCCTTGATCGGGCTGCGCAGAATTCTCGAAGCATACTGGGCATACGGCTTGATGCTGACCGCCTGCAATCGTTCTTTTAGCGTATCAACCAAATCCGTTGATAAAAAGCGTGAATCCGTCCTTGGATAAGTCAAGACCTTATGGCTCTCATATAAGCGCTGCATGATCGATAACGTTTCTTTCGCCGAATAGCCGAATTTCTTATTGGCTTCCCGTTGAAGCTCCGTTAAATCATATAAAGAAGGCGCAAAGCTTTTCTTATGGGATTTGTTCACTTCCACCACTTCCGCCTGTTTCCCTTTAACAGCTGTAAGAACCTTTTCTGCCTTCGCTTTATCAAATGTGCGGACATCTTTTGATTGAGCATCCTGCCAAACGAGTCGCAACTTAGACTCTGCTGTTGCCGAAACACCATAATATTTCTTAGGCTGGAATTGTTTGATTTCCTCTTCTCTTTTGGCAATCATCGCAAGCGTTGGCGTTTGAACCCGACCGCAGGATAGCTGGGCATTATGCTTGGTTGTGAGCGCCCGTGTTGCATTCATACCTACGATCCAATCTGCTTCCGCTCTAGCTACCGCAGAGGCGAATAGGTTTTCATACTCTTTTCCCTCTTTGAGCTTTTTAAAGCCATCTTTAATAGCTTTATCCGTTACAGAGGAGATCCAAAGCCGCTTGATGGGCTTCTTCACATTCGCTTTCTCGAGAATCCAGCGTGCAACAAGTTCTCCTTCACGACCTGCATCAGTCGCAATGATGACATCCTTGACATCATTACGGTTCAATTGCGTTTTAACCGATTGAAATTGCTTGCCTGATTGTTTGATCACGACTAATTTTAAGGAAGGAGGCAGCATAGGCAGGTCCTCAAGACGCCACGTTTTATATTTTTCATCATAAGTTTCCGGGTCGGCATGGGTCACCAAATGACCGAGTGCCCAAGTAACGATATACTGATCGCCTTCAAAAAAGCCATTACCCTTTCTTCCGCAATTCAGCACTTTTGCTATATCTCTTCCGACCGATGGTTTCTCGGCCAGTACGACTGTTTTACTCATAATAACATCCTTTCCCTTTTAAACTGCTTCCCTCATTATCTCATATAATTTATGCAGGAGCGATAAAGTACAAAGACATAAGACGCAAAAAACATGATTCCCAATACTGTTTCATGTTCATTATTAAGAAACAATTATTCCTCAGCCACTGTTTGCCTGAAGATTCGTAACCCGTTTTTCGATTGGTCAAGAGTCAGTAGTTATAAGCCAATCTATATAAGTTTTCGAACATGATCCTTTCACTCACTCCGTTTAATAGAGGGCTCATATGTAAATAAGATTAGATAGCAATCTAGTACAGATTTTAGTATGATGAAACGTAGAGATTTTTTCAAATTAATTGGGAGGTTCAATATAAATGAGCTTACTTTCTATAGATAAATTAGCACACAGCTTTGGCGATCGTACCTTATTCAAGGATGTTTCCTTCCGTCTAATGGCTGGCGAGCATGTAGGTCTAGTCGGGGCAAATGGTGTTGGGAAGTCAACAATGATGAATATCATTACAGGACAACTGATTCACGATGAAGGACGGGTTGAGTGGACACCTGGTGTCGAATACGGCTATCTTGATCAACATACGATTCTTTCAAAAGGTAAATCGATTCGCGACGTCTTAAGGGATGCGTACTTACCGTTATTCGAGCAAGAAAAAGCATTGAATGAAGTAACAGAGAAAATGGGGACAGCTACTCCTGAAGAACTTGAAGAACTTTTAGAACAAATGGGTGAAATCCAGGACAAGCTTGAAGCCGGTGGTTTTTACAATCTAGATATTAAAATTGAAGAGGCAGCACGCGGTTTGGGATTAGATGCAATCGGATTGGACCGTGACGTTTCTGCCCTAAGCGGTGGACAACGGACAAAAGTTTTACTTGCCAAGTTACTTTTAGAACAGCCTGAAGTACTGCTCCTTGACGAACCGACGAACTACTTGGATGTGGAGCATATCCGCTGGTTGAGCAGCTACTTAAAGGAATATCCTAATGCATTCTTATTAATTTCACATGATACCGAGTTCATGAACGGGGTCGTCGACGTCATTTTCCATCTTGAATTTTCAAAATTGACTCGTTACACGGCAACTTATGAAAAATTCCTGGAGCTTGCCGAATTGAATAAAAATCAGCACATCAATGCATATGAAAAACAGCGTGAATTCATTAAAAAGCAGGAAGATTTCATTGCAAAAAATAAAGCCCGCTACTCAACGACCGGTCGGGCAAAGAGTCGTCAGAAGCAATTGAACCGCATGGAACGCATCGATCGTCCGGAGACTGCAATGAAACCGACTTTTGACTTCAAAGAATCACGTGCGAGCAGCCGTTATGTATTTGAAGGGGAGGATTTGGAAATTGGCTACGACCGTCCATTGCTTCCAAAGCTATCGATGACCATCGAACGAGGGGAAAAAATTGCCGTAGTCGGCTGTAACGGAGTAGGAAAATCTACGCTGTTAAAAACGATTCTTGGTAAAATTGATCCTCTAAGCGGAAAAAGATCCCTTGGCGATTTCCTTTTCTCTTCTTATTTTGAGCAAGAAGTGAAAGCAGGCAACACGACACCGATCGATGAAGTATGGAATGCATTCCCACATCTCGATCAACCACAGGTACGCGCCATCCTTGCTCGAGTTGGTTTGAAAAACGAGCACATTACACGTCCAATGAGCCACTTAAGTGGTGGTGAACAATCGAAGGTCCGCTTGTGTAAGCTCATGCTTACAGAAAGTAACTGGCTGCTTTTTGATGAACCGACGAACCATTTGGATGTTGTCGCGAAAGAAGAACTAAAACGTGCATTAAAAGAGTATAAGGGAACGATTATCCTTGTCTGTCATGAACCTGATTTCTATGAAGATTGGATTACCAAAGTATGGGATGTAGAAGAATGGTCGAACCAAAATTAATTTTTTTTAGAGGGTGCCCGCTTGAGAAGGGGCACCTTCTTTGTATGTCAAAAAAAAGACTGAAATGGTTATAAAATCCCCTTTCAGTCAGCATCACTTTTTATTATTTATTTTTGTTCATGTTTTGTTTCGCCAATTCGGATCCTAGAAACTTCGCTAATTCAAGCATGCCATATTGGCCTGCTGCTTCCTCAGCGTCATTGTTATAATTCGTATTGGTATTGATGTCATAAGTATAGATTTCACCATCGCTGTTACGAATGAATTCAATTCCTGCAATCGAAATTTCATTTGCTTGTAAAAACGCTTCATATTTTTCAATAATCGGATCATGAAAATCTTGCACAATTTGAAATTTTGGTTTTTCTACTACCTCTTCACCGATCGGGCAGAACAAGTCACCAATTTGGCAGGCATCTGCCGGACAAAGCTCGAAACCTTCGGATGTATCAACCTCTACCGCATACATAAACTTGCCACCCACGAATTCACAACGGGTGATGAATGGCTCCGGTGCTTTTATGTATTCCTGAATTAATGTAATCCCATCAACTGGCTCATCGAATTCTGGACCTTCCACATAATGTTTCAATGCTTCTACTGAGTGAAATAATTGAACACCGAGTCCCTTACCTGCACGGTTATGTTTCGTGATAAACGAAGCGGCATTTAATTTCTCTGCTGCTTTCATGATATTTTCCTTGCCTACAGCTGCGATCGTTTGCGGAGTCTTAATTCCAGCCTTTGTCAGTGCCGTATATTGATTGACTTTGCTGACCTCCAAACGAAGCGCTCGTGTCCCATTGAAGACTGTACGATTATGCTGTTCAAGCCACGCTAGCACAGATTCTGTCATTTCAGGAGCAAATCGGTGCCCACGAGTATGTGAGCTTGCACTCATACGGCTATAAAAAACGCCCTCTGGCGGTTCCTCTGTTAAATCCACCACACCCTGATCAAGATGCCATTCTTCATAGGGAAGTTCTAACTCATTCATTCTTTTGGTTAAATGGGCAGTCCATTCCTCATTTTCATGAATGATATAAATTTTACTCATAAAAGGTTCCTCCTGATTGTTTAAAATTTAATGTTTTTATCTGAGGGCATAGAGACATTAATACAAACATCCTTTTTATATGCATAACACTTTTAACTGCATCCTTACACTCGTTCCGCTACCAAGGTATATGTTTTCGGAAGACCGATATCGTGGATCTTATGGTTTGGTTCTTCCTCAAGCACCTTGATTGCAAGCCCTGATTGACCTACTGCCGTTATAAGTTCTCCTATTGTCCATTTACGCTGAACCACTTTTGAAAGGCTCTCTTTTTCTTCATCCGGCATATGCTTGGAAAAAGCGACCTCGTTGTTTTCAATTGCTGGAGCAAAATAGTTGCCTGCCACCTTATGCTTTTTACCATTAGAGGTAATGAGTTTTGTTGAAATCGGGTGGAATTCATGTAAAATGAATCGTCCACCTGGCTTTAAAATCATTTTAATTTTTTCGAATAATGGTTGAAGATCAATTAGGTAGTGAAGCACACCCAGCTCCATTAAAACCAAATCCTGTTTCTCAGATACATGTTCTGATGATAATGACAGCACATCAGAGATGATATACTCAATCGAAACATCGGCCTCTTTTGCCAATTCATTTGCAAAAGTCGCGTTTTCCTGAGAAAAATCAACTACCTTGACATTGGCCCCTATGATGGCCATGGCAACCGCTTTAACGCCATTTGACCCCATTAAATGAGTGATTTTTTTGCCTGTTACATCTCCCATATATTTATAAAATGGATGCAGTCTCCATTTGGGATTTTGTCTGATTTTAGATGCCAGTTCTTTGGGTTTTCCGTAACGATTGACAAGCGCTAAATAATTATTCTGGTTCCATGCCTGTTCATTTTCAGCTGTGAAGCCCTGCTGCTCGGCAGATAAGTAGGCATGAATTTCAGCACTGTACTTCTTCATTTCCTCGTCGTATAAATAACTGTACAATGACCGGCACCAAATCTCCATTTCTCCAATCTTTATAGACAATCGATAAGGATCTGTTTTAATAGTCATGTTAAACAAACAGCGAACTGTGACTGTAACCCCATCAATCTCCAATAGAAAAGAAGAACTCTCAGGATTTTTTTCAGGCTGCGTAGGGGCGAATTTGGAAAACAGCTCAAAAACCTCATTAAAGACATCCCATTGCACATCAATGGTGATGTTCTTATACTCATCAACCTCCACTCCTTGCACAAACAGAGCAGATTGACCTGTATATTGATAAGGAACGTTAGATTTATCCAACATTTTCCCAATTAACGTAATTGTATGAAAATAACTTGCTTTCATATTAACCTCCCAATCATTAAAAGAAAGTAACAATTATTCTTCTATAGCAAATTTCAAACCAGTGCTCGTTATAGCAATCAGCTTTTCATCCTGACGATCAATGCCATAAACGAGTAAAGTAACAAGCATATATATTGCTCTGAACCGGGCCAAGCACTCCATCTCTTTATCGATGTCACCATAAATCCCAAAAAATACTTGGCGTGCTTCTTTTGGAAAATAGCTGTATAAAAAGGAAAAATCAATAGCTGGGTTTCCGATATGAACATCTCCCCAATCAATAATTCCAGCGAGAACACCTTTTTTATCGAGTAAAACGTTCCGGATATGAATGTCTCCATGAACGAGTGAGATTGGATGATGAACATTCAATGGTTTGAGTTTTTCAAAAAAATCCTTAACGGCATACGCCTGCTCAGAGTAACCTAGTTTTAATAGAGTTGAGACATTTTCCATTAGCATTTTCTGGCGAAAGGATATATCGAGCCTCATCATTCCATCAGGCTTTACACCTAATCGCTTCGCTTTTTCAACAGGAAAACTATGAAGTTCTTTTAAAAAATGGGCAAATCTTTTTGCCGATATAATCTTATTTTCAACTGATTCTTCCACAGGCAAGTATCCCTTTACCATTTTATAACCTGTAAAGGGATATGGATAAATGCTACTTGGTTTTCCAAAAAAAATCGGCTCAGGTATAGCAAGTGGAAAGTTACCTGCTATCGAGGGCAGAAGTTGATTTTCCACTTGGATTAACGTAACTGCAATAGGGCGTCGAGGGAAACGGAATACATATTGCTCATTAATTTGAATGACCGTGTTATCAAACCCCTCCCCAAGTTGGTTTATCTCTTTCAACTCAATTTCTGGAAACTGCAGCCTGATTAATTTCTCTGCTAGCTCTAAGGAAACTGGATATTCCGCCAACCAAGGCTTTTCCACTTCCATCGCCTCCTTTTACCGGTTTCTTCCTCTATTTGAAAAGCCCCCAGACCCGCCTCTCCTATTACTTGGCCCTTGGGTATTTCCCCCTTTTGCTCCCCGGCTGTCTCCTTGGCGGTCACCACGGGTATTATCACGCTTCTGTCCACGGCTGTCTTCTGGGCGTCCTCCCCTTGAATTCTCACGTTTCGGCCCGCGACTGTTTTCCGTACGACCTCCACTTGGATTCTCACGTTTCGGTCCACGACTATTTTCCGTACGACCTCCGCGTGGTTTCTCTAGCTCTAATTCACGGTTGTCTGCTTGATTAGCAGAACGGTGACTTCCTCGATTAGGCCCTCTTGTATCTATACGCTCTCTGTGGCGGCGACCTCCTCCTGTACGTGGGCGACGAGTTCCCTCTTCTGAAGATTCTTCATAACGCTTCTTTTTATGACCCGTCTCATCAGGTTGGAACATTTTGACGCCTTCAATTGTTCTTCGTTCAATTTTCATTGAAATTCCTTTTTCGATATCACTTAACAGCTGCAAATCCTTAGTGGCAATAAAGGTTACGGCTAGACCATTCTCACCCGCTCGTCCTGTACGACCAATTCGGTGGATATAACTTTCCGCATCCTCAGGGACATCATAGTTAAATACATGGGTCACTCCTTCTACATCCAGCCCCCGCGCCGCAACGTCCGTTGCCACTAAATATTGGAGCTTTGCATCTCTGAAGTTTTTCATAACACGTTCTCGTTTAGCCTGTGAAAGGTCCCCATGAAGTTCCTCAGAATTAAAACCAGCGGATTTTAGAGCATCATTCAAGACTGAAACACGGCGTTTAGTGCGGCAAAAAATAATGGCTAGGTAAGGCTGTTCTTCTTTTATTATGGTAATTAATGAAGACTGTTTGGCACGATCTGTCGTCTCGATAACAAGTTGACGGATTTGCTCGACTGTAACTTGATCAGCCTTTACTGCCGCAGTTAATGGTTTATTCATGTAGCGTTTAGCTAGCTGATGAACTTGTTCAGGCATTGTGGCAGAAAAGAGCAATGTCTGCCGTTCTTCTGGAAGCTGCCCCATAATCTCTTCTACTTCCGGTAAAAAGCCAATATGAAGCATTTGGTCAGCTTCATCCAGAACGAGTGTCTGTGTTTGCGATAAATCAATGGTGCCTCTTCGTAAATGATCTAAAAGCCGCCCTGGCGTGGCAACCACGACAGAAATATTTCGTGTCAACTTTTTCATTTGCTGTTCGACATCCTGTCCACCATATACAGCAAGCACCTGCAGCTCCTCAATTTCATTAGCAAACTTTTTCAGTTCCGCTGTGATTTGCAAAGCTAATTCCCTAGTTGGTGTAACAATTAACGATTGGATGTGGGATGCTGTCGGATCTACTTTTTCTAAAATCGGCAACAAAAACGCCAAGGTCTTCCCAGTCCCTGTCTGTGCCTTCGCGATGACGTCCCTTCCCGCAAGAATATCTGGTATGGATTTCTCCTGGATAGGTGTCGGGTTAGAAATTCCTATTTGTTTTAATATCGCGTTAATCGCCGGGCTAACGCCCAAGTCGATGAAATTTGTCATATATAAACCTACTCTCTAAATTTGTCATTCCCTTGTTTTTCCCATTAAAAAACTTGTAAATCGTCTTAAGGAACGTTGCGGAGTTATACTCTAAGGGAAACTTCCTTAATCTAAGCTATTTGTTAGTATATCATTATCTAATTTCGAGAAAACCTGTCACTGTAAATTTTACACGCTATTGTACTTTAGTTGTTTTTCTAATATAATTTATAAGATTTTATTATCAAATAAATTATACTACCGAGCTACTTACTTGAAAAAAGGGTAAGCACCTCCTCCTTGTAATGATTAGTACAAGGATTTTTTGTATATAAAAAGAGGAGTAACCGCATGTTTAAATTAAAAGAACGGAATTCAAATATTAAGACGGAAGTACTTGCGGGGCTTACAACCTTTTTAACATTAGCTTATATCATAGTTGTAAACCCAATGATTCTTTCTGATGCCGGGGTCCCCTTTGACCAGGCCTTCACAGCAACCATCATCGCAATCATAGTAGGTACTCTTTGCATGGCTCTTTTAGCCAATTATCCAATTGTCATAGCACCTGCGATGGGGTTGAATGCCTATTTTGCGTACTCAGTGCTAGGCACTCATAATATCTCATATACAGTTGCCTTTTCGGCAGTCTTTGTTACAGGGATTATTTTTATCTTTTTATCACTTACCTCTTTCCGATCAAGATTGATTGAAGCCATCCCCAATAATTTGAAGCACGCAATCAGTGCTGGAATTGGACTTTTCATCACCTTTATTGGACTTCGTTTGTCAGGCGTTGTTACAAGTCATGAATCCAATCTAGTTACCCTTGGAAGTTTTAGAGACCCTAGTGTGGCACTTACGTTAATTGGTTTGGTTATAACGATTGTGTTAATTGTACGTAATGTGCAGGGAGCAATATTCATTGGAATGATCGTCACAGCCATTATCGCCTTCTTTACTGGACAGTTAAAAATTGATGGCTTTGTTTCGACACCGTCATTACCTGAGGGAATAATCGTCGCTAATCCAATCACATCTATTGCAGATGTCATTAACTACGGGCTATATGGAGTTGTCTTCTCAATCTTACTTGTCATGCTATTTGATACAACCGGAGCGTTACTTGGAATTGTACGTCAAGCTGGATTGTTGAAAAATGGGAAGCTTGAGAAATCTGGGAGTGCCTTCTTTGCAGACTCCATTGGTACAACTGTTGGTGCCATGTTCGGTACAAGCCCTACCGCTGCCTCAGTTGAGTCTTCTGCTGGCGTAGGTGCAGGCGGTAAAACAGGATTAACAGCTCTTGTCGTAGCTATTCTTTTCTTAATAACCGCCTTCTTCAGCCCCCTTATCGGAGCTGTCTCAAATGTAGCGGCAATCACCGCACCAAGCCTGATTATTGTAGGAAGTATGATGATTAAAAGCATTAACGAGATTGACTGGACGCATTTTGATGAATCTTTCCCAGCCTTTTTGGTCATTGTCGCAATGCCGTTAACATCAAGTATCGCCAATGGGATAGCACTTGGATTCATCACTTATCCTATTTTAAAAATGGCTAGAGGAAAGTTCCGAGAAGTGCATCCGTTAGTGTACATGTTTGCAATTCTTTTCCTCTATCAATTAATTTTCCTAGCTTAATTCATTCAAGAGGGGGCCCTGAGGTCCTTCTTTTTTTGAAAGTCCCCGTTAATAAAAAAGAAGGATATCCAACATGTTGTCAGATACCCTTCTACATACTTATTGATTCATTTGATCAAGAAAATCACCAAGAAGATCATCAAGGTTTTCCTCTTCAGGTTCTGGTTCCTCCACTTGTTGTGTGGTTTCATCCAAACTCCAATCAAAGTCATCCAAATCTTTCTTAGATATTTCCTTCTGCACCACTTCAGTATCCTGTTCCTGTTCTTCGGGCCCATCCTGCAAATAAATCTCCTCATTAATTACATTACTGTTCAATGAGGCTAGCAAGGCAGTCGCGCGTAAAGGATCGGATAAAAGATGGTACATAATCGTTCCAAGCATAGCTTCTGAGTGGGAATGCTTGAGCCAGTCACGCTGAGATTTGCTAAGCTTGTTCGGCATGGGTAGAGCAATCATTTCCCGTTCCTGATGGGTGGATTGTCCGATTCCATCGAGAACATACTCGGCAATTTTACTGGAAAAATTCCTTCTTTCTGTTTCCTTCAATTTCTGCAGCTGTCTTAACGTATAATCTGATACATCTGAAGGGATACGAAAAGTGATGGCTTGTCCTCTTTTGATTTCAGAAGAAGCTGTTTTTTTCATTCTCTCACCTATTTAACAGCACCTGATCTATGTTCTTTCTTCTTTTGCTGGGATTGATGTTGTTCCTTTGAATTCCGGCGATTAAAATCCGAAATCAATTTATAATAGGCGTTGGCCATCATCCAAACGCTTTCCCGTTCATCTTCAAAAAAGTCTATATTGTAGCCATCAAAATTTTGATTTAGCGTTTTCAGATAATCTTTCAAGACAATCGATCCTCCGCCGACAAAATAGCAGATTTCCGTTTGCGAGTTTTTCTGCCATACGTTACGTAGGTGACGGTATTGCTTTTTCGCAAGTTCTCCTAAAATCCGGTCGATGATATCATGGACGCTTGTCCGGCTTCCGCGAACCATAATATGATTACGGTCGTTTTTCTTCGTGATGATTTCAACGACATCGCGTCTGCTATCCAACTCGACACCGTGTTTTTTTCTGATTTCTTCACGAATAGATTCAAGAGCCTCAGCTACTCCAAGATTGAATCCTTGCGCCTTATCATCGTCAACTTTACGGTTTTTAATGACCGCGATATCTGTCGATAGTCCGCCAATATCTTGAATGAGAATTCTTCTGTCTATTAATTCACGGTTAATGATATTCAAATCATTGTCCATGACTAAATTAATGTATGCGGCGAAGCCCTCTGGATAGACTTTCACTTCATCAAATTTGATATTAACCTTCATACCTTGGTATTTGGGTGTAATTAAAAATTCTACTTGGTGAACGGAACCCAGTAACTTCGAACGGTATCCAACATCTTTCCCTTCCTTAACTTCCCGAAGAGGTAGACCTGTGCCCAGCGTATAATTCGCTTCGACAACGTTATTTACTTTTTTGAACTTATCATTATTCCCTTGCTTGGCAGCATCCAATGCAAGAGCCGCAAAAAGCATTACTAATGTTTGGTCTTCCTCTGATTTACTGCTCCCCAAATCTAGTTCTGCTGGGTTATCACTTTTTGTCGCTAAATTTCCCACACGATAAATGGCATTATTGTCTTGCAGGGCAGGTGAATGGACTCTAATATGTATCCCTTCTAATGGGTTTTTTTCATCGAGTTCTTCGATTCCTATGACCGGCCGATCTTCAATGTCTTTTGCAATGACATTTGGTATATATAATTCAGACTCTAGCTTTCCAAAAATAGCTTTAATTGCATCATTTCCTACGTCTACTGCTGCGATTCTAGAACTCATCTAAAAACATCCCCTTTTATAAAAAAATTTAGGTGGAGCACTCTATTAAGCATAGAAAAGGTTTCTATAATAGTCAATCCATCATAAGTTGTAGCTTTATTTGTCGAATTGTATTCATTTTTGTGTACATTAGGAACAAATATGTACACACGTTATATATAACCATGTGTACTCATTTGTAAACCTGTTTACTTTTTCGTGTACAAACCATCTACTTTTGTTTACTTGCATACATAATTGTAAACAAATAAAATAACTAACTTTTAAAAATCTTCTTCTTATAAAAGCTAGCGTATATATAAAAGAAAATTTTGGGAGCGGTAATAAATGGAGATATTAAAAATGACCGAAAAAAATACAGAACTCCCCCAATATCCGGAGCCATATTGGCGCAGTACTTTATCTTTCCTTCGTTTTCTAAGCTAGAAACGGATATAACAGCTGATGTCTTAATTGTTGCTGAAGGAATTTCTGGTATCACCTCAGCCTATCTATTAGCCAAGCAAGGTGTGAAAGCCACACTCATTGAGGCAGGCGAAATACTTAATAGAACAACTGGCCAGACAATCGCAAAAATCACGGCCCATCATGGCTTGATTTACGACCAGTTGATTACTGACCACGGTGAGGAAAAGGCTAGACTATGAAGCCAACACTGAAGGAATGGGGCTTATCAAAGGATTGATAGAAGAACATTCTATTGAATGTACAAGATGTTTAGTTTACGCAAATACTAATGTTTGGTCTCCCTCTGATTTACTGCTCCCCAAGTCTAGTTCTGTTGGGTTATCACTTTTTGTCGCTAAATTCCCACACGATAAATGGCATTATTGTCTTTTAGTGCTGATGAATGGACTCTAATATGTATCCCTTCCAATGTTTTTTGCAATGACATTTGGTATATATAGTTCACAGACTCTAGCTTTCCAAAAATAGCTTTAATTGCATCATTTCCTACGTCTGCTGCTGCGATTCTAGAACTCATCTAAAAACATCTTCTTTTTCATAAAAAATTTAGGTGGAGCACTCTATTAAGCATAGAAAAGGTGTTTCTATACTAGTCAATCCTTCATAAATTGTAGCCTTATTTGTCGAATTGTATACATTTTCGTATACATCAGTAACAAATATGTACACACCATATATATAGCCATGTGTACTCATTTGTAAACATGTTTACTTATTTGTGTACAAACCATCTACTTTTGTTTACATGTATACAATATTGTAAACAAGCACAAAAACTAACTTTTAATAGTCTTCTTCTTATAAAAATAAGCGTAAAAAAAGAGAATTTGGGCATGGTAATAAATGGACAAACCACTAATGAAACGTATGGAGGTATTCAAATGACCAAAAAAAATACAGAACTTCCTCAATATCCGGAGCCATACTGGCGCAGTACTTTATCCTTTCCTTCGTTTTCTAAGCTAGAAACAGATATAACAACTGATGTCTTAATTGTTGGTGGAGGAATTACGGGTATCACTTCAGCTTATCTATTAGCCAAGCAAGGTGTGAAAGTCACACTCATTGAGGCAAGCGAGATACTTAATGGAACAACTGGCCATACAACCGCAAAAATCACGGCCCAGCACGGCTTGATTTACAACCAGTTGATTACTGATCACGGTGAGGAGAAGGCCAGACTTTACTATCAGGCCAACACTGAAGGAATGGAGCTTATCAAAGGATTGATAGAAGAACATTCTATTGAATGCAATTTGAATGTTCAAGATGCTTATGTATACGCAAATACCGATGAATATAAAAGTAAAATCCAAGAGGAACTAAAGGCCTATCAAAAACTTGGCATTCGAGGGGATTATGCAGAAAAGATCCCTTTCTCTATTCCATGTAAAGCTGCTGTGATTATGAAGGACCAAGCCCAGTTTCATCCATTAAAATATTTAACAGCCCTCATCCCCCCTATTCTGGAAGCTGGAGGGAATATCTATGAACGTACAACGGCTATGAAAATTGAAGACGGCAAGCCACCAACCGTTATAACTGAAACGGGGCATACAATCAAAAGCAACCATATAATAGTTGCCTCTCACTTCCCATTTAATGATGAAATGGGATTATACTTTGCTCGTACTCATATAAAAAGATCCTATGTTCTTGGAATTAAGACCGAACAGGAATACCCCGGTGGTATGTATTACAGCGCTGACAACCCTACCCGTTCCCTTCGTTATACAGAGGACAATGGGGAAAAACTTATACTTGTAGGCGGGGAAGGCCATAAAACCGGTCAGGGTATCTCGACAATTGAACATTATGAAGCCTTACAGGACTTTAGTTCCCAATATTTCAATGTAAAAGATATTCCTTATCGCTGGTCAGCACAAGATATTGTGACACCAGATAATCTGCCATTCGTCGGCCCAGTAACATCTAATCATCCAAACGTTCTCATTGCAACCGGCTATGCGAAATGGGGTATGACGAATGGATCAATTGCTGCAAAAATCTTAACTGATCATATTCTGCAAAAGGACAACCGATATGCAGATCTATATAATCCAGCCCGTATAAAAGGAATGAAAAATATAGTCGAAGACAACGCTGATGTAGCGAAGCATTTGATTAAAAGTAAATTGGCAGTTATTCATAAAACGCCAGAAGATTTAGGGATAGATGAAGGTGCCATCGTCAAGGTAAATGGAGATAAAGCCGGGTGTTACCGAGATCATGAAGGCCAGCTTCATATTGTAGATTCCACATGCACTCATATGGGTTGTGAGGTGGCGTGGAATAGCGGCGATCGCACCTGGGACTGTCCATGTCATGCTTCTCGTTACTCTATCACTGGTGAAGTATTAAATGGCCCTGCTGTCGAGCCGCTTAAAAAGATTAAATAGAGCTTTGCGAGATTGTTATCTAAAAGTCGACTAGGTCTGCTGTTTTCCTTATACTGAAGTTACTGCACTATCAAAGGTTGCAAATAACTCTAAAAAGGACTGAATTAAACATGAACGGTCAAAATCGAAAAGATATTACTCCAGGTACCTCTGTGGACATTGTTCTTAAAGCAGATCAACGCAGCGGAAAGCTAACACGTGGAACAGTAAAAGATATTTTAACCAACTCCAGCAGCCACCCGCATGGAATTAAAGTAAGATTGACAGATGGCCAGGTTGGCAGGGTTCAAGTCATTCATAAATAAAACGCACTCGGTTTTAGGCCGAGTGTTTTTTTGTATCTTTTTTTAAGCTAAAACAGATTAAAAAACATTCTGTTAGACATCCCTTTTTTCTTTAAATGTGCCGAAAGAATTAATAGCAGCCGGGATATTTCATATTTCAATCATGTTTCCCCCTAATACTTCGTACAATAGGGTTGAGATTATCTCTTTAAAAAGGTTGGTGTCAAAATGAATCAAGAATTTATTGTTCCTGACCGGGATTATCAACATAGCAGGAATCATACTTTGAAAGTTTCCGGTTCAGAAACGCTCCAGGCTGCTCCTGACCAAGCCGTAATCACCCTTGGAGTTATATCCGAGGATGTGGACCCTCAGGTAGCTCAGCAGGCCAATTCTCAAGTAATAGCGAAAGTCATTGCATCTCTTAGATCCATTGGCATTCCAGAAGAGCAATTAAAAACAAGTGATTACAGAATTGATCCACAATATGATTATATCGAAGGAAAAGAATTGTTTAAAAACTATAAAGTCCAGCACATTATCCAGGCCAAAACGACTGACATTGAAAAAATAGGCAGCATAATCGACACAGCAGTCAGAAGTGGTGCCAATTCCATTACAAGCATTCGCTTTTCCTTATCCAATCCAGAAGCTTACTATAACCAGGCACTTTCGCTTGCTTTAAAAAATGCATACGAAAAGGCCCTTTCCATGGCTCGAACGTTAGGAATCTCATTGAATCCAGTCCCTAATCAGGTTGAGGAACTCTCAGAAACTTCGCCACCCGCCCTTTTCCAAACCAGTTCCTATACAAAAATGGCCTCTACCCCTATTCAGCCTGGAGAATTAAACATCACGGCCTCAGTAAGGGTAGAATATACGTATTAATCATTACTTATTCAATACAAAAACCCCCCTTCGGCAAATTTCAATGCCAAATGGGGGGCTCTTATTAAAAGACTACTGTTTTATTTTCATGAACAAGTACACGGTCCTCCAAATGCCATTTAACAGCACGGGCAAGTACCCTGCGTTCAGCTGAACGACCGACTTTCTTCATATCTTCTGCAGAATCACGGTGATCGACACGTTCAATATCCTGCTCGATAATTGGACCCTCATCCAAATCGTTTGTTACATAATGCGAAGTTGCCCCAATCAGCTTAACACCTCGATTATAAGCTCTTTCATAAGGTCGGGCCCCGATGAACGCAGGTAAAAACGAATGGTGGATATTGATGATTTTATTCGGATGTGCAGCCACAAAATCAGGCGTCAATATCTGCATATATCTTGCTAGTACAATTAGGTCGACATTAAATTCTTCCAGAAGTTTAAGCTGTTGTGCTTCCACTTCCTTACGTATGTCCTTATTAGCAGGAATATAATAAAAAGGAATGTTCATGGATTCGACAATTTGCCTCGTATCTTCATGATTACTGATGACAAGCGCAATATCAGCCAATAGATCTCCGCTTTGCCACTCCCATAGCAATTCCAGAAGGCAATGTGGCTCCTTAGAAACGAAGATTGCCGTCCTCTTTAAATCACTCACATAGTTAAATGTCCATTGCATCGAAAATTTTGTCGAAATTTCTTGAAAGGCTACTTCCATATCCAAAGCCTTTTCCTTTAAGCCCGGGCAATCAAATTCTATCCTGGTAAAAAAGGTGCCGCCCTCTGGGTTCATGGAATACTGGCTCAATTCAACAATATTAGCTCCATGTTCTTTAAGGAGTGCCGTAACCGTCGCAACAATTCCTGGTTGGTCCGGACATTTTATAATTAAACGACCTCTATCTTGATTTTTCACACGAAATTCCTGTAACTGTTCTTGCACAAAGTTGCTCACTATTTTCCCAACTGCCCTTCTGCTATTTTGCTATATTATACTTCAACACATAGGCAAAGTTAAAGTCAGTCTATTCAGAAAAACCCTGCCTGAAGCTAACTTGCCCCCTTAACTTTTAGAATAATTGTGTTTTTTTATAAAAAAAGGTAACAAAAGAAGGCTCATTATCCTTCTTTTGTTACCTTTTTTAAAAGCTCTTTTTCGTTGTTGTTATCTACCACAATAATGTAATCTTCTGTTCCCTTAACAGAATAGATTTTCGATCCAACTTCAAAATAATTTGATTGATTTTCTTTTGGCATTTCATCTGGTTTTGTTTTCTTTTCTACTGTACCAATCTCTTCTCCAAGCTCTTTACTCTTGTCTAGTTTATCTTCAGTTCCGTTATATTCTTTATTATTAACTATAACAATTACAGCAGAACTACCTGAGTCTGTGCTTTCTTGATTGCACCCAGTTAAAATAACTAGATAAACAATCAATAAAATAAAAAGTGCTTTTTTCATATTTGCCTCCAAAATAGAATTTTAAAATGTAATATATTTGATATTTTACCTTTTATTACTTTATCATTAAATTTAAATATTCAGAACAAATAGTATTAATTTATAAATATCGAATACTTACAACAAATACTTTCCATTAACTATATATAATTGTATAAGCAGGTCTTAGGTCTATTATGTTTTTGCATTTAGGCAATACATTATTCTTAGAATTTTGTCTCTTTTAATGAATGTATGTTAAGTGTAAATATCATACATTCAAATCTTTGATTTCATTGACCTCACGTTTATTCTCTTTATACTCAAAATAGAAGAAAAATCGTACATTCAAACCGCTGGTTGAAAAGGATTTATAGTTAAAGAAAGGTCGATGAAAGATGACTCAATCAAAAGACGTGCAGCAGTTAGAAGATATGACGGTAATTCAGTTAAAAAGGACTGAATTACCGTTTTTTACGTTTTAGAGAAATACCTAAAAAGAAGCCATTTTTACTGCATGAGTTAGATAACTATCCCAAAGAAATTAACCAATAATTAAAATTAATCCAATTCCTTCAATCCATATTAAAGGTTTACATATGGTGTGATTTCTCCATCTTTGTAATCTTTAATTATCGTTAAATCAAATGAAGTACAAATCAATATTATCCTCATTAATTTGCATATTAAAAAGGAATTAATCATTGAAAAGTCGGCCTATTCAGGGTCGACTTTTTATTGATTTGGTTTATTTTTCCTGTAAAATAAGGTTATTCACGATCTCATTAGGGTATAGACCATTCTATTAGTTTTTTTCAAAGGGGGAAATGAAATAATCATGAAATTATCAGTTAAATTCATTCTAGTATTACTGATTATTCTTGGTCTTCTGTCCGGCTGTGCTGAAAAAGATCAGCTAGAGGATGGTAGTAAGCTGATCAATAAGGACCAGTTTGTATTCGCTGCCTCAGGTGAATTCAAGCCATTTAGTTACGTTAATGATGACATGACCGTAACAGGATTTGATATTGAAGTCGGAGAAGCAATCGCGAATGAACTTGGTCTAGAACCGGTCCCAAAGCGGATTAAATTTAAGGGAATCGTCGAGGGTGTCAAAACCGGTCGGGCAGATGCCGCGGTTGCCAGTCATACAATTAATGAACAACGAAGTAAACATGTTGCTTTTTCCACCCCGTATTACTACTCAGGTCCACAAATTTTCGTCCGATCCGATAGTGATATCAAAACAGTCGAAGATTTAAAGGGAAAGGAAGTTGCCGCTTCTAAAGGCTCCACATACGCAACCACAGCAGAAAAGTATACAACCAATGTAAAAACCTACGACAGTGACATCACCGCTCTTAAAGCATTAAGCGGAGGTCGTCATGATGCCGTTATTACCGACTTTGTAACCGGTAAAGAAGCGACCAAAGAAGGATTCGACATCAAAGGGCGTCAATTGATAGAACGCAGTGAGCAGGCCATAGTTCTACCGAATGATAACCCCCAGCTGCTGATACGCATTAATGAAGCACTTGAAAACCTCCGAGAAGATGGAACACTTGCAGCAATTAGCAAAAAGTACTTTGGGGAAGATATCACTACTAAACCTGAATAAAGATTGATAGAAAGGGAGTTTTTACATTGCCAAGCTTTTCTCATTTTTTTGATACATTATTTAGCTCATCGGATGTGTTTATCCGAGCCATGCTCCTCACATTGGAGCTTACGGTGGTTTCCATATTAGTAGGAATTATCATCGGGTTACTCTTCGCACTTTTAAAAATTTCTAATATAAAAATTCTTGCTTGGATTTCAGATACATACGTATTCCTGGTACGAGGAACACCGCTTATCGTACAGATATTTATTCTCTATTTTGGTATCAGCAATCTCTTCCTCCTACCAGACTTCTGGGCAGCGTCACTTGCCCTAGCCTTTCATAACGGAGCTTATATCTCTGAAATTTTACGCGGTACAATTCAATCCATTGACAAAGGCCAAATGGAAGCTGGACGTTCCCTTGGAATGAGCAATGCACTCGCATTAAGAAGAATCATCCTACCACAAGCCTTCCGACGCGCATTGCCGCCACTAGGCAACCAATTCATCATCGGACTGAAGGATTCATCACTAGCCGCCTTCATATCCATGAATGAGTTGTTTAACGTAGCCACTACGTTAGGTTCAAATAATTTTGATGAAATGACATATTTATTGATTGTAGCGGTCTACTATTTAATTCTTGTGGCATTCCTGACCATTATCGTCAATACATTTGAAAAGAAACTGTCCATTAGTGATCGATAGGGGGAATTGAAATGGAACAAAAAGAAATGATTCGCATTAGGAATTTAAATAAATCTTATGGAAACCTTCACGTGCTAAAAGATATTGATATGAAGGTATTAGATAGTGACGTTGTCTGTCTGATCGGGCCTAGCGGTTCCGGAAAAAGCACCCTGCTCCGTTGCTTGAACTACTTGGAGAAGAAAGACAGCGGACAAATCCTTATCGAAGGAACTGAAGTAGAGCCGGGTACCCACGATATTAATAAAATTCGTGAGAAAGTTGGAATGGTTTTTCAGCATTTCTATCTCTTCCCGCACATGACCGTACTCGAAAATGTTATTGAAGCACCGACTCACGTCAAAAAAATCCCTAAGGCCCAAGCCATCGAGGAAGCAAAAGCGCTACTGGCTAAAGTTGGGTTATCAGATAAAGCAGATGTCTATCCAAGCAAGCTCTCCGGTGGCCAAAAACAGCGGGTTGCGATCGCTCGAGCTCTCGCCATGAAGCCCGATATCCTACTCTTTGATGAGCCCACCTCTGCTCTCGATCCTGAACTTGTCGGTGAGGTACTAGCTACGATGAAGGAACTTGCCTTAGAAGGGATGACAATGGTAGTCGTTACCCATGAAATGAGCTTTGCCCGTGAAGTTGGGGATTGGATTGTCTTCATGCATAATGGACGGGTTGTAGAAAGTGGCCCACCAAAAGAATTTTTCTCCAATCCAAAAGAAGAGCGAACGAAGGAATTTTTACAAACAACGGTATTTTAACTATAATCCTTTATTAAGCAATGCAGGCTTGATTCCTGTATTGCTTATTTTTTATAAAAGTGATTCGATAAAACCCATCAATAGGTTTCGTTTTTTGTTTATTAAATACTAGTTAGATAGTTTCCTCACATAAATGATTAAAGTTTCAGGGATATTTCCGATCTGATTGTGCAAACTAAATACTAGATGAATTGTTTAAGAACGTATTCTAAAACCCTGATTCCGGCTCGAACATGGAAAAATATCTGTATTTATGGTATATATACAGGTAAAATTAAAAGAAGTATATAAATGAAAGAGGTCGAATTCAGTTGGAAAATAACTCTTCGAATTTTATTAAAAATATTATAAAAGATGATCTAGAGTCCGGAAAACATGATCATATTATCACCCGCTTCCCTCCTGAGCCAAACGGATATTTACATATTGGGCACGCCAAATCAATTATTTTGAATTTTGGAGTGGCTGATGAATTTAATGGTAAAACCAACCTTCGATTTGATGATACCAATCCATTGAAAGAAGATATTGAGTATGTCAATTCTATCAAGGAAGATGTGAAATGGCTCGGTTACGATTGGGATAACCTTTTTTTCGCGTCCGATTATTTTGACGAAATGTACAAAAGAGCTGTACTGCTCATCAATAAAGGACTGGCATACGTCGATGACCTGAATGCCGACCAAATCCGCGAATATCGTGGAACGTTAACAGAGCCGGGAAAAGATAGCCCGTACCGCAATAGATCAGTCGAGGAAAACCTTGAGTTATTTGAAAAGATGCGTAGCGGCGAATTCGAGAACGGTACAAAAGTACTGCGAGCAAAAATCGATATGAGCTCACCTAACATCAATCTGCGCGATCCCGTTATTTACCGAATCTCCCATACAGAACACCATAATACCGGCGACAAATGGTGCATCTACCCAATGTACGCCTTTGCCCACCCTATTGAAGATGCAATTGAAGGAGTCACACACTCCATTTGTACGCTTGAATTTGAAGATCAACGCCCGCTTTATGATTGGATTGTTGAAAACTGCGAAATGGAAAGTAAGCCACAGCAATACGAATTTGGCCGTCTAAACCTGACAAATACCGTAATGAGCAAGCGGAAACTGAAGCAACTTGTCGATGAAGCCTTTGTGGACGGCTGGGACGACCCACGTATGCCTACCGTATCCGGATTACGAAGACGCGGTTATACACCCGAAGCTATTCGTGCATTCTGCCTTGAAATAGGCGTTGCGAAAACTAGCGGTGTCGTAGACTCTCAAATGCTCGATCATTTCGTTCGAGAAGATCTAAAACTGAAGGCGCCACGGACCATGGCTATTCTAAAGCCTCTTAAAGTAGTTATCACCAACTATCCAGAAAATGAAGTTGAATGGCTGGATGCTGAGGTCAACCCAGAAGTTCCGGAGATGGGTACGCGACAAATTCCATTCTCACGTGAAATATATATCGAACAGGACGATTTCATGGAAAATCCCCCGAAAAAGTATTTCCGTCTTTTCCCGGGCAATGAAGTCCGTTTAAAACATGCTTATTTCATTAAATGTGAAGAAGTGATAAAAGACGAAGCCGGAAACGTCATTGAACTTCGCTGCACTTACGATATTGAAACAAAAAGCGGCTCTGGTTTCACTGGTCGTAAGGTGAAAGGAACACTGCACTGGGTCGAGGCTACACAAGCTGTTTCAGCAGAATTCCGTAACTACCAACCTTTAATTTTGGATAAGGAAAGTGAAGAAGAAGAAGAAAAATCATTCTTGGAGCGGGTAAACCCTGAATCCATAGAAATTTTACAAGGGTTTGTTGAGCCCAACATGAAAAATGTTAAGCCTCAGGATAAATTCCAATTCTTTAGACACGGCTATTACAATGTTGATTCAAAACTCACTGCAGCTGATCACTTGGTCTTCAACCAAATTGTTGGATTGAAGAGTTCATTCAAGTTATAAAATCACTAAAAAGAACCAGATCCCTTATTGGAATCTGGTTCTTTTTCACTCTATACACCCTTGAGTCATTTTCTTTCATATAGTTTGATTCCTTGCTTGGAAAGTGCCTGCTTAAGAGTACTGTGAGTCGAAACGTGACTAAAATCCAATCCTAGCTGAATGGACATCTGTGCTACTTCAGGACGAATTCCGGAAATTGTAGATTGAATGCCTAATAAATTAAGGGTACTTATCAATTGATAGATTTGATGAGCAACCATCGTATCTAAAAGGGTCACACCCGATAAGTCGATAAATAAGTGAGAAACATTTTTACTAATACATTTGCCTGGAGTAGTATTCAAAATCCCCTTTGCCCGAAAGGTATCAATTTCCCCGATTAATGGCAATACCGCAATAGCATCAACAATAGGAATAACTGGAGCACCTAATTCATTAATCAGTTCCTGTTGCGCTAGTAAACGTTCTTTTGTCAAAAGATAATACTGCTCAGTGAACTCATGGTTCAATTGATCAAATGCGCTATTAATAAGCCGACTCCATCGGATAATTGTCCCCTTTGAAATCCCCGCATCAACCTGGAGCATATAGCCAGCGATAAAATCCCAGTATGCTCTCCGTACTTTATTAAGCGCTTCTAACACTTCGTATATGGGCGTATCCGACTCAACCCTACTTTTCGCTACCAATGTTGCCCACTGCTCCATAGTTTCTACAAAAACAGTTTTATCCTCTAGTAAGACACTTGTCACTGTCTTGATAGTCAACGTATTCTGCTTCCTAAGAATCTCCTCAACTTCTTCATGGGTATCAACTGAATAGATGGATCCATCTTGTTTCTCTCGTAAAGCCAGCCAGTTTTCCGTAATTGTGGAAGAGTGATCAAGGATGTATCGATATAACAATTCATCTTTTATATCCATTTGTGTTCCCCTATCTCAACTAATTATTTCATTGAAAAAAGCAACAATAAATCTCCATAGCCTTCCCGCTCCATTTCATTTCTAGGAATGAATCGAAGGGCGGCAGAATTGATGCAATAGCGCGTGCCCTTAGGACCAGGACCATCCGGAAAAACGTGACCAAGATGTGAGTCAGCTTCCCTGCTGCGTACCTCCGTCCGGGTCATCCGATGGCTTAGATCCATTTTTTCATTGACGCTTGCCGACATGATCGGCTTTGTAAAGCTTGGCCACCCACATCCGCTATCATACTTATTCCGTGAACTGAAAAGGGGCTCCCCTGAAACGACATCCACATAAATGCCTTCTTCAAAGTGATTCCAATATACATTATCGAAAGGTGGCTCTGTCCCATTTTCTTGGGTGACATGAAACTGACTCTCAGTTAAAGTTTCTCTGAGATGAGCTTTATCATTAGGCCAATTTTCTTTTATAAAAGCATCGCGTCCTGAGCTTTTACGATACAATGCATAACGAAATTGATTTTTCCGATAGAATTCCTGATGGTATTCCTCGGCCTCATAAAATTCCCCTGAGGGTAAAATACCCGTAATAATAGGCTTTTTAAACCGCCCGCTCATCATTAAATTTTCCTTTGATTGCTCCGCTTCCATTTTTTGCTGATCATTTAGAAAGTAAATTATTGCCCTGTATTGCTTACCTCTATCCGAGAACTGTCCACCATCATCTGTCGGATCAATTTGCTGCCAAAATATCTCTAATAGTTCTTTATAGGCAATGATTGATGGATCAAATACCACTTGAACAGCTTCTACATGATCAGTCGTACCTGAAATCACTTGTTTGTAACTGGGATTGACTACATTACCACCTGTATAACCCGATGTTACTTTAATAATCCCATCCATATCATCAAAGGGAGCAACCATGCACCAAAAACAACCTCCTGCAAAGATAGCCGTTTCACTCTTATTCATTGTCATCTCCACTCCCTTTTCATGGCTAGTTATGCTGTTTATGTATTATATACCAGCATGCTAATCCCCTTCAATTCCCATCAAGAAATAGGAGTTTCCCAATCCGCCGAATAATAAAAGGCACTTGGGATATACCCAAGTGCCTTGAATGTTAGTCAGTATATTGATGAGCTGTCTAATCCCGTGATTTAAAGAATCACACTGACGATGATTGCTGATAGAATGCTGACAAGAGTCGCACCGTATAGCAACTTCAAGCCGAAACGAGCCACAACATTACCTTGTTTTTCATGTAGGCCTTTAACAGCACCTGCAATGATTCCGATAGATGAAAAATTCGCGAATGAAACCAAGAAAACCGAAACGATTCCTATCGTCCTATCGCTCAAGGCTGCTGATGCATCCCCTAAGCTCAGCATGGCAACAAATTCATTAGTTACTAGTTTTGTCGCCATGATTCCGCCTGCAGTCACGGTTTCTGAAATCGGTATCCCCATGATAAAAGCAAACGGTGCAAAAATATACCCCAAGATGTCTTGGAAACTGATGCCGATAATCATATCGAATAAGCTGTTAATTCCTGCAATTAGTGCAACGAAACCAATTAACATCGCGGCTACAGTGATAGCAACCTTAAATCCATCCATGATATATTCCCCAAGCATTTCGAAGAACGACTGCTTCTCTGCCCCTTCTTCAACAGGGAGAATATCATCTTCATCCGTTACCGTATAAGGGTTAATAATGGATGCAATGATAAATCCACCAAACATGTTAATAACAATAGCCGTCACAACATACTTTGGTTCAATCATAGTCATATAAGCTCCGACAATCGACATCGATACGGTTGACATGGCTGACGCACAAAGCGTATACATACGTGATGGCGGAATGGAACCGAGTTGCTTCTTCAAGGTTATGAAAACCTCGGATTGGCCGACAATTGCTGATGCTACCGCATTGTAAGATTCCAATTTCCCCATTCCATTCACCTTACTAAGCAGGTAGCCGATCCACTTCATGACGAACGGAAGGATTTTGAAGTGCTGTAAAATCCCGATTAATGCCGAGATGAATACGATAGGAAGAAGGACATTTAAAAAGAACGGCGATGCTCCTTCGTTTACAATCCCACCAAATACAAATGTAATCCCTTCATTTGCCCATTCTAATAGTTTTCCAAAACCATCGGCAATCGAATTGATTATCACTAAACCAAACTTCGTATTTAATAATAGATAAGTTAAAATAAGCTGCATGATCACCATGAGGATAATCGGTTTAACTTTGACTTTCTTTCGGTCACTGCTTGCCAACAAGGCTAGTCCAAAAACAATAAGCAACCCTAAAATTGCTATCAGAAATTTCATGTATTCTGCCTCCACTAAGGTGAATTTTAATGATCGTGCATTAATAGTAGGATACCCTCAAAAATTTTATGCAAACGTTTTCTATTTAATCCATATTACATTACTTGTACGTACATCTTCAAATTTATATATTATACTAATATTTTTTCAAGTGCAATTATTTTCTCTCTTTTTCAAAATGGGAATTTACGGGAATGCTAACTCTCCAAACATAAAGAAAAGGCTCCTTTATATAAGGAACCCTCTCTTTACATGCTTTGATTCCTATCACAAACACTAAAGACGTATAGTTTTTTGCAGAAATGTTCTTATAAAAACCTCTACTTGCTATAAACAATTAGGCAACAGTGTTCACTTATCATCTATTCATAAAACATGTAGTTTACCGTAATCTATATGTATATATAATAATTTCTTTTAAGCTGCAGATTTTCTGGACATCACCGACGTGACTAATCCAGCTCCTCCTATGACAAGGACGATAATAGATGTGGCCAAACCACCCACCCCTTGATAAAAGTTGATAACTTTACCTGCTAAAGAGTCTCTTCCTTGAAAGCCCCCACCGCTCGGCATCTCACCTGGAGTTCCAGATCCGTTAGGCCCCCCCTGAGGAGGTGTCCCCATATTACCCTGTCCACCATTAGGGGTCGTAGCGGTAGTTGAATCATCGGTCGCTGCCGTATCGCTATCCGTTGAATCTTCTGTTGTCGAGTCATCGGTTGTAGCCGAGTCAGTAGTGTTGTTGTTAGTAGGCTGGCCCATCATCCTTTGTCCGGCCATCTCCTCCTGTATGTCACCGCCATTCACATACATCATGATGCCGAAAACTGCTTGAACAACTAAAAGGACTGAAGCTACTATCCCAATCAAAAAGTGTAACTTACTAAATTTCACCATATACAATTCTCCTTCGTAACAAAATGTATTATTTCTTATAAGGAGATTATCTAAAAAGACCCTTAATTTTTCCTTAAGTGACTGGGAAAAATAAGAGTCTTTTTTATTTCTATATTTTAATAAAAAGTATTTTAAATCTATTTCTGTTATAGGTCTTTTTAAAACCATTATTTATTTTTTTGGTTTCTAGGAAAAGTTATTTCAAAACGAGTGCTTGTATTCGGTTCACTAGTCACTTTGATAGTCCCTTGGTGGGTGTTGACAATCCATTTAGCAATAGACAGGCCTAATCCTGAACCTTCATTTGCGGAGCGAGACTGCTCAATTTGATAAAATCGATTAAAAATCTTTGGAATCTCTTCCTGGGGGATGCCTTTTCCATTATCCTCTACAGAAAGAATAATCGAAGATGAATTTTTAACGCAGGAAATGGAAATTACACCACCCTCATCCGTGAATTTCATGGCATTATCCACTAATATCACCAGTAACTGGTGTATTCTTTCTTTATCGCCAAGGAAAACAACCTGATTAGGAGCATAACTAGTAATTGTTTTTTCTTCGAAAGAAGCTATATCCGTATACTGTTCCACAATTTCCAAAAGTAAGTCATCCAGGAAAAAGTTTGCCTTTTTGACCTCCATTTGATTCGAATCCGTCCGAGTCAAGGTTAAAAGACCATTTACCAGCTTATTCAACCTCCTGACTTCTTTAGATATAATCGATATATCAACCGCTTTTTCCTCGATTGTCGCGTTCGGTGATTGAAATAGCAAATCAGCTCGCGATTGAATGACGGCAAGCGGCGTTCGAATTTCATGTGAGGCATCCGAGACAAACTGCTGCTGCTGATCCCAAGATTTCTTGACCGGGATCAGGGCCCGCCCTGCCAGAAGATAGCCTGCACCTACCGCCACTAGGCTTCCAATTCCTCCACCAACAAACAATATGAGCAACAAGCGATCGAGCATTTCCTTTTCTGTATCCACATTCCTGATGAATTGTACGGCCATCTCTCCATACTCCGTATCGACCTTGGTGGAAAGAGCCCGATACGTGTATCCATTCACCGATATTTCTTCAATCTCATCAAAAATTTCAGGGAAAAATTGTTGTTCATTGACCTTAAAAAAATGATCCTCACTCAGTCTTGGCTCAATGATCGTTTCATCCGGTCCCCAAACGATGACACTCGGTCCCGGTCCTAAGAGAAACTCACCTTGCGGACGTCCGCCTGGCATTCCTCCATTATTGAAATCCCTGTAATCCTTTTTAAGTGAATCATTGACATCCTTATAGATCTGATTTTCAGTATAGAAATAAATCGTTCTGCTTAATATGGCTATTAAGACAATAAAGACGACAGAATTCAATAATGTTAGTTGAAGCCGCGTTTTTTGGAACATAATGATCCCCTTATGGTTGTTTTAGCATATAACCAATACCCCGAACAGTTTGAATATCTTTATGATAATTGAAAGGTTCCAATTTTTTTCTAAGGTGATGGATGAACACTTCCACAATGGCAATCGTCGTATCTGAATCAAACCCCCAAATGCGGTCGAAAATCTGCTCACGGGTCAATATTTTCCCATTATTTTGAATTAGGTACTCCAATAATTCAAACTGTTTCAAGGTCATTTTAATGACCTTTCCATCAACCAAAATATCCTTTTCCTTTTCCAACAGTTCAATATTACGGTATTTCACATGCTGCTCAAGCGATATAATGCCACTCCTTCGAAGCAGGGCACGAATCCTGGCCTTAAGTTCCGGTGCCTGAAACGGCTTGACTAAATAATCATCGCCACCCATTTCCAATCCTCTGACACGATCCTCAAGCGCATCTTTTGCCGTCAAAAACAAGACACTTGTATCTATTTTTGCATCCCTGATTTTCCGTACGATTTCAAATCCATCGATTCCCGGAAGCATTACATCCAAAATGATGATATCGTATATACTTTGCTTGGCCATGAATAGACCATCTTCCCCATTATCTGCTGTATCGACTTCATATTCATCCGTCAAAATTTGTCGGATCGATTCTAATAATGAAACATTATCTTCTACCACCAAAACCTTCATACAGGGTACCTCCCAACCGCTTCAATTGTGATATATGTTGATTTTATCCTTTTTCATATGCAAAAGAAAGCGGGCTTTTAATCGCCTGCTTTCTCTCAAATTGTATGTTCATTCGTGACGCAGTGCTTGGATTGGATTTAGCTTGGATGCCTTATTCGCAGGAAATACCCCAAAGACAACACCAATAAATATGGAGAATAGGAAGGCCATTATGGTCACCGACCACGAATAACTGATTGTTAAGCTTGAAACAACTGAAACCAATTTAGCGATTCCAAGCCCAATTCCTACTCCTAATAACCCACCTAAGCAGCTCAAGACAACCGCTTCAATTAAAAATTGAAGTAGAATGGATTTCCGGTTCGCCCCAATAGCCTTTCTGATTCCAATCTCTTTCGTCCGTTCTGAAACGGATACCAGCATTATATTCATAATTCCAATTCCACCTACAAGTAATGAAATACTTGCGATACCACCAAGCATGAGCGTAAACGTATCTGACACCGAGCTCATTGTATCCATTAAATCCTCTTGATTGGACACGGAATAGTTATCACTCTGGCCTGGGAATAATGTCGTCATTGTACCTTGTACTTGATACATCGCACGCTCTACAATATTCTCGTTCTCTGCTTTTAAATACACTGTTCCGATGGTCGTGCTACTCGTAGCACGCTTTGCAGTTGTGATTGGTGCAATGATTACATCATCACCGCTTGATCCCATCGAGGTACCTACTGATTTCAACACGCCGATTACTCGATAGGAAACACCGCCAATAAGAACGTTTTGATCCACCGCTTTTTGATTTTCAAAAAGCGTGTCAGCCGTATCAGACCCTAAGACAACCACCTTAGAGCGTAATTCTGTTTCCATATCCGTTAAAAAACGGCCTTGGCTAAGCTCTAAATCCCTCACTGAAATATAGGAGGACGTCGTACCGGTCATTGAAACCTGTGTAGAATTTTCACCGTTTTTAGCATAAACACGGCCTGTGACCACAGGTGCAACTTCTGATATCCCGCTCAGTTCTTTAAACTGTTCAATTGTGTCATCCGTCAGCTCTACAGAATCTGTATCTGAGACACTGACCGTTAACAGGTTAGTCCCCAAGCTATTGATCTCCTCCTGAACGGACTGTGAAGATCCCTGCCCAATCGAAACAAGAACAATCACGGAGGCCACTCCAATAATAATTCCAAGCATAGTTAAAAAAGCACGGACTTTATTGGTTTTGATACTGCGTATAGCCATCTTCATTGATTCGCTCAGACTCAATCCAATCACCTCCGTTTTCAAATAACTGACCATCATGTATCCGAACGACCCGTGTTGCCTCTTTTGCAACTTCCAAGTCATGGGTAATCAAAATGATTGTTTGTCCCTTTTCATTAAGATTCTTCAGCATTTGCAGTACTTCCTTACTTGTTTTACTATCAAGAGCTCCCGTCGGCTCATCTGCCAATAAAACAGGAGGGTTACCTGCAAGGGCACGGGCAATCGCAACCCTTTGCTGCTGTCCACCTGAAAGTTGGGTTGGTAAATGGTTCATCCGGTCATTGAGGCCGACCTTATCTAGACAGGCATTGGCAACTTCTTTTCTTTCCTTTACACTTACACCTCGGTAAACAAGGGGAAGTTCGACATTTTCCAGCGCCGTCAATTTCGCTAACAGGTTAAAGTTTTGAAAGATAAAGCCAATTTTTATGTTTCGAATGGCGGCTAGCTCATTATCTTTCATCTTTTCTACTTCTTTTCCATCCAAAAGATATTCGCCTGTGTCGGGCTTGTCGAGACAGCCAATCATATTCATAAACGTAGATTTCCCTGAACCAGAGGGTCCAATGATAGAAACGAAATCCCCTTTATTTATTGTAAGACATACTTCTTGCAGCGCCTTGACGGTTTCACCGCCCAATTCATACGATTTGGACATGTTTTTAATTTCAATGATGGGTGTCGTCATGTTACTGACCTCCCCTGCCGCCGCTTGGCATTCCACCACTGCTTGGCATTTCATTGCCACCCGGCATTCCGCCACCGCTCGGCATTCCAATTCCACCACCGCCTTGGCCTCCTCCCATTCCACCGCCACCTGTAGAGCTTTCATTGGAAATGGTAATAGGCAAGGAAACATACTGACCTTCTTCAAGTCCAGATGTTATTTCGATATACTTATCATTACTAATACCCGTCTTAACCACTGTCTTTGTAGTATTAGTTGTTGCATCTTCTGTTGAAGCGGATTGTTGGATATTCACATACTTCTCTTCTCCATCGATTTGGACTGCTTCAATTGGAACATAAAGAACATCTTTTACACTATTCGTCACAATACTCACTTCTGTCGACATCCCAATTTTTATATCTCCTGGTTTGTCAATTTTAATCGTTACATCGAAAGAAGAAACACCATTCTCATATGTACCTTCCTTTGCTACACTTGTTACTTTCCCTGTGAATGTTTCATCTTCAAAAGCACTAGCTGTAATTTCAACTGTTTGTCCTTTCTTAACACTTGAAACATCTAATTCATCAACACTGATCGTTGTTTTTAATTTTTTATAATCCGTCACATGGGCAACCACTTCACTACTTGAAACACGATCCCCTTCTTCTACATCCAACGTAGTTACTGTTCCATCAAATGGGGCAGTTATTGGGTCGCTTCCATCCGTGAAGGTAATAAGTTCATCACCTTTTTCAACTATTTCATTTTTCTCTACAAGGACTTCATCGACTTCATCCGTTACGGAAGATGTGATGTCCTCGCTATTTATCGCAGCAACCGAACCGGAACCACTGATTTGAACTTCAAGGTCTCCCTTTTCAACTGTAGTTGTCATCGCCTTAGCAATAACGGGCTGACCATTGTCCTTCATAAAGAACCAAATGCATCCCCCTATAGCTACCACTAAAACTGCCCCTATCGTTATCCATTTTTTCATCATTTTGCTCCTTTCAGATTTCCTTCAATTAAATCAGTATCGTGAAAGAAGCTTAATTTTTCCTTAAGGATTGTTTTTAATTTTCATGGAAGACTGTGTTAAGCAAACGCTTCCCTTTTCATTACCTTTTTAATAATTAACACTACGTCGGACGAAAAAACATTTATTTGAAAATTTTAAATTTACAATATATTCTAATAAATATATACTATAACTGTTATCAGATACATTGAGTGATGAAAACCAAATTCATATTCAAAGGGGGAACCACATTGGCATTGAACGATTCAGGAGCAAAAGAATCTCAAGTAAGCGCCTCCACGGATTACACCCAGATTGTCCAATCACCATCATTTCAAGAACTCCTAAGAAAAAAACGCAATTTCATCGTCCCACTTTCCATTTTTTTTATGGTCTTTTATTTCACCTTACCTATCTTAACTTCCTATTCTAAAGTTCTTAACTCTTATGCCTTTGGAGCAATCAGCTGGGCTTGGATTTTTGCCTTCGCGCAATTTATCATGACATGGACCCTATGCATTCTCTACTCCAAGAAGGCTGCGACTTTTGACCAATTAGTTGAAAAAATCGTGAAAGAAGCGAAAGGGTAAAGGTGAATATACAATGAATACACTTGCTTTTATTTTATTTTTAATCATTGTTGGTTTAACATTAGTCATTACCTACTTTGCTTCACGTCGCACTAAAACAACGGCTGACTTTTATACGGCAGACAGCAGCCTTACTGGATGGCAAAATGGCTGGGCTATTGCCGGTGATTATATGTCCGCCGCTTCATTTTTAGGAATCGCTGGAATGGTCGCGCTCGCTGGATTTGATGGTTTTTTCTACAGCATCGGTTTCCTAGTCGCTTACCTGGTCGTTCTTTATATCGTGGCCGAGCCGCTTCGTAACCTTGGTAAGTACACACTTGCAGACATGATTGCTGCACGTTTTAATGAAAAGAAGGTGCGCGGTGTCGCTGCCCTGAATACCATTTCCATTTCAACCTTTTATATGATTGCACAGCTTGTCGGTGCAGGTGCCCTTATAAAGCTATTGCTTGGAATCGATTATCTATACTCCGTTATTATTGTAGGTATTTTAATGACCGTCTACGTCGTCTTTGGAGGTATGACTGCTACCAGTTGGGTACAAATCGTAAAAGCTGTTTTATTGATGGCTGGGACATTCATTATCTCGGTTATTGTACTGGCGAAATTCGACTTTAGCGTTATGGAAATGTTCAGGCAGATGAAAACAGCAACCCCTCTAGCCGGGGATTTCCTCAATCCAGGTAACAAATTTAAGGATCCATTGGATACCTTATCACTCAATTTAGCACTTGTACTCGGTACAGCTGGATTACCTCATATCCTGATTCGTTTCTTTACGGTAAAAGACGCTATCACCGCTAGAAAGTCCGTTGTATATGCAACTTGGATCATTGGAATATTTTATATCATGACCATTTTCCTTGGCTTTGGAGCAGCAGCTTTCGTTGGATATGACAAAATCATTGCCTCGAATGCGGCTGGAAATATGGCCGCTCCTTTGCTTGCCGAAGCTATTGGCGGTGACTTCTTATTCGCATTTGTGTCAGCTGTTGCTTTCGCTACCATTTTAGCGGTTGTCGCAGGTCTCGTTCTATCCGCAGCCTCTGCATTTGCCCATGACTTTTATGGCCATATTATTCGTAAAGGTCAAGCCACTGATAAAGAACAAGTGGTTGCTGCTCGTTGGGCATCGGTCGGAGTATCCATTCTCTCCATCATCCTTGCTTTATTTGCTCAAAACATGAATGTAGCCTTCCTTGTGTCACTTGCCTTTGCCGTCGCTGCCAGCGCCAATCTACCAATTATTATCTTCACGGTATTCTGGAAACGTTTTAACACAACTGGAGCTGTCACAGGTATGCTCGTAGGTCTGATTAGTTCTTTATTACTTGTGTTTCTAAGCCCTAATGTCTGGTCTCCAGTAGAGAACGAGGCTATATTTGTTGGGGAACCACTATTCCCACTAGCTAACCCTGGCATCGTCTCCATCCCTATTGGTTTTATCGCTGCAATCGCCGGAACACTGTTATCCAGCAAAAAAGCTGATGCCAAAAAATATGACGAAATCGTCGTAACAGCTAACACGGGAATAAAAGATTCTATTTAAAGTTTTTTGACCTATTAAAATTTTATAGTGTAATTATGAGAAGTATAATCCTTTTATCTTCCCAACCAATATAAAAGGAGAGGCAGCTATTCCTAACTGCCTCTCCTTTTTCTGCATCTCAATTATAATTTTGTTCTCTACCTGTTTCTCGAAGATTGAAAACCCTCAGGATTAATTCTTAAAGCAATAAAAAAGAGGGATAAAGATATATCTCTTCATTCCCTCTAGTTTCTCATTCTCAATTTCCTTCTATTATATTTAGTTATCAACTGATTTATAACTTCTGCAAAGATCAGTCCCAACGCAATCGCCCCTGCCAGCATGAATGCCTTGGTAGCCAACTGAACAGCTATATTAAAATCATTTTCTACAAAATGCTTCATTGCGTCATAAGACAAACCCCCTGGTACGAGCGGGATGATTCCTGAGACATTAAAAACCGTGATTGGTGTTTTATACCTTTTAGCAAAATACTGACTGATTACTGCTACCATAAATGCAGCAGCAAGCGTTGCAATTATGCTATTTATCTCATTTTCGACCAAAAAAAAGTATAAAGCCCACCCTAGCATCCCTACACAACCGCATTGAATCAATGAATTTTTCGGTACATTAAAAATGACTCCAAAGGCGGCTGAGGCAATGAAACTTGTAATAAGCTGTGCAAACATCCTTTTTCCTCCCCTAAAATCATAAAAGAACAAATGCAACCGATATTCCTGTTCCAATGGCTAAAGCAGTTAAACCTGCATCTGCCCCCTTGGACAGACTGGAAACTAAATGCCCTGCAATTAAATCCCTGACCGCATTCGTAATTAACAGTCCTGGCACCAGCGGCATCACCGCTCCAATAATTATAGTATCCAAGTTACTACCCACACCGATTTGGACAAACAACATTGCTACTAATCCCACTACTAGTGAGGCTATAAATTCAGCAAAAAAGCGAACCTCCAATAACCAATGCAAGTAAAGCAGACAAGAAAATCCAAGTCCTCCGGCTATACAAGACCAGATAAAATCACTCCATTGCCCTTGAAACATGATTAAAAAACAACCGCTCGCAATAAAGGCAGCGAAAACCTGAACCCACAAGGGATATCCCATACCTGCCTTTTCAATTTGTTTTAATCGGGAAAAAGCTTCCTGTGGCGTCATTTCCTTACTAGAAATGCTTCGAGATATACTGTTAACAAGCGTTACCTTGTGTAAATCCGTGGACCGTTGGGAAACTCGAATTAATTTTGAGGCTGGGTGCATACCATCCAGAGAAAAAATAATCCCTGTCGGCGTTGAAAAGCTGTGTGAATCCTCGCATCCAAATGCAGCCGCAATTCTGACCATCGTATCTTCTACCCGAGAGGTTTCTCCTCCGTTTTGAAGCATTATTTTCCCCGCAAGCAAACATACATCTATAATTTCATTGTAATGTAACTGATCATTCATTATATCCTCTCCATCACTTTTAACGTACGAGCTTATATCGGGTAACAAACTTACCAGTTTAAATCCATCTCATAATAGCCCAATTTTCATGAAAAGGATATAAAAATATTTCCTCATTTAATTAATTATTTCCACCAATGTCGTTCTGACTGTCTTAGTTCCAGTATTCCCTTTATTCAATGCTAAAACCGCTTAGATAATTGAATGATTCGGTAGTTCTCTATTGTCCAATAGGAGAGGAATAGTTCGGCAACACTTTTTTCTACAATAAAAAAGGAATGCGGCACAAAACCTGCATCCCTCTTTATTGTTAGTTATTGCTGACTCTTTTATATTGTTAATTTCACCGGTTTGAATGTACCAGTGCCCTGCACTACAATATTGGTGCGTTGCACTGAAATTTAAGACCCCAGCATCTACCTCTATATTACTTTTTGAATAAACGCATCTACTGTTTTATTAAACAAACCACTTTCTTCTATAAAAGGGCAATGACAACTATCTTCAAAAATAACAAGTTCAGAATTCGGAATGTTCTTCTCCAAATGTACTCCTGCCGCAACAGGAATGACCTTTTCATGCCTTCCAAAGCAGAGAAGTGTAGGAACGGTAATTTCAGGCAAGAAATCACGATAGTCAACAATTGATTGATCAAATAGGATGGCACTGGCAATGGATGCCGGCATTTTCGTTACTTCCTCAAGCATCCAGTTTGCATCCCCTGCGGATAATTCATCTTTAAACATAGATGTAAGAAAGCCTTGTAAAAAGTGGGAACGATTCGTTTGAATCTCAGTCATGAAGGCAATCAATGTGTCGATATCAAAAGCCCCAATATCAAAATCGGGCCATTTAAAATCTGATGCCAATTCATCCACAATTACAGTTGAATGGACATTATCCTCGCCGAATTGCTTGAGATAATCCCATACGACGAAAGCCCCCATAGACCAGCCTACTAGTATGACATCCTTTAATCCTTGTTTATCAATGAACGCATGAAGATCTTTTGCATAAACAGAGACCGTATTTCCGTTATGAACGTGGGTTGACTGACCATGGCTTCTTAAATCAAGGAAGATAGTTCTGTACTTCTCTGAAAAGTACGGAAGCTGTCTTGTAAAGAACCGACTACTCATCCACACTCCGTGGATAAAAATAATCGGCCTCCCTTGACCCTTTTCTTCATAATATAACTGGACGTCCTTTTCAACCTCAATAAATGCCATCGTAACCCTCCTCCACAACATTTTTACAAATAATTCCTTCTTATTATTTATTGCGTTTCATCTTTTAACATTCCTTCCTATAAAAAAATATTGTCAAACTTCATTCTAGAGCTGATAATGAAGTTTAATATTTATTGACACCTTCATCCTGAAAGGACGGAATTTTTCATGAAGAGCTTTTTTAAAAACTATCGATCCTCTTTAGTATTACTCTCTGCAATTATTATTGGTGGGATAGCGGGCGTCGTTTTCGGTGAGAAAACCTCAGTCATACAGCCTCTAGGGGACTTATTTCTAAATCTAATGTTCACAATCATCGTTCCATTGGTATTTTTCAGCATTTCTTCTGCTATTGCTAATATGAGCGGGATGAAGCGTCTCGGGAAAATCATGGGCAGTATTGTTGTCGTTTTCCTGACTACAGCCGCTTTAGCTGCCGTAATTGGTTTTATTGGGACAACTATTATTAATCCTTTGGAAGGCACTGATACGACAGCTATTAAAGAACTGATGGAAAGCAGTTCCTCTGAAGAAACCATTGAAGAAGTTTCTTTCCTTAGTCAACTGGTTAATACTGTAACCGTGTCCGATTTTCCAGACCTGTTTTCTAGAAGCAATATGCTTCAACTTATCGTTTTCTCTGTATTAATTGGATTATCCACCGCACTGGTCGGCGAGAAAGCGAAACCGATTACTGAGTTTTTAACAGCGGGTACAGCTGTTATGATGAAAATCGTAAAAATTGTTATGTACTATGCACCAATAGGACTTGGCGCTTATTTTGCGGCTATTATCGGCCAGCTAGGACCGCAGATTTTAGAAGGCTATGCACGTGCCTTCATTCTTTATCTAGTTTTAGCTTTAATTTATTACTTCGGCTTTTTCACCCTATATGCCTTTATCGCCGGTGGGAAAGAGGGAGTTAAACTATTTTGGAAAAATGCCTTCACACCATCTATTACAGCCATTGCTACCTGTTCAAGTGCCGCGTGCATTCCGGTCAATTTGGAAGCCGTCAGAAAAATGGGTGTGCCAAAGGACATCGCAGAGACGGTCATCCCGCTTGGAGCCAACACTCACAAAGATGGTTCTGTATTTGGCGGGGTGTTGAAAATTGTTTTCCTATTCAGCTTATTTGGCAAAGATATGACAAGCATCTCCAGCATTTTAAGTATACTGGCTGTTGCCTTTTTGGTCGGCGCTGTTATGGGGGCCATTCCTGGAGGTGGCATGATAGGAGAAATGTTGATTCTAAGTGTATTCGGCTTTCCTGTTGAAGTTCTGCCGATTATTGCTGTTATCTCCACGATTATCGATGCACCTGCTACACTACTTAACTCAACAGGAAACACCGTTTGCACCATGCTTGTCACACGACTGGTCGAGGGGAAAAACTGGTTAAAACAGGCGTTTGTTAAGGAAGATTCTGTGGTGTGATTATCTAATATCGAACTGACTCCAAGACAATCTGGAGTCAGTTTTTTTTACTATTTTCAATAATTGTCTTTCTAGTAGTTTTTTAATCGGCAAGGAGTTCTGTATCCTTACATAGAATTAAAGAATGAGGAGGGATTTAATGTTAAAATGGTTGCCTGCTGTAATCCTTTTCATGGGACTGCTATATATTTTCTTTATACCTGAAGAGCCTTTAGTAATAAAAATTCTTTTCAAGATTATTCCTATGTTATTGATTTTGCTTTATGCCTACACGAAAAATGAGGGAAAACGGACTCGATATCAATTCTTAATTCTTCTCGGTTTACTCTTTTGCATGCTTGGAGACGGCTTGTTGATCTGGTTTGTCATTGGTCTTTCCGCCTTCTTAATCGGTCATCTTTTCTATATTGCCGCATTCCTCAACACATGGAGCTTTTCATGGATTCGATTTGCAACCATTCTTCCCATTGCTGGTTATTCCACTTGGATAGGCCGTGAAATTGTACTTTCTTTGATTGAAAAAGGTGAAAACAGCCTAATCATTCCTGTCATTTGCTATGTTACGGTAATTTCTCTCATGGGATGGGCGGCATTTATGACCGGAAATGTAGCCGCCATTATTGGAGGGCTGCTGTTCGTCATTTCTGACTCCATTTTATCCTGGAACAAATTCGTTGAAGATATCACCTTTTCTGGCCCACTGATTATGTTAACCTACTATACAGCTCAGTTTTTCATCGCTAACAGCATCAGCTCGAAACCTGCTTTCCTTTCATCGAGCAACCGGGAAAACGGACGAGCTATCGCCAGCAAATTCTGAGCTAAGCCGTTCCACATGAAACAATTCCCCACGAATAAAAGGCATTCACAGTTCTAATTAAACTGTGAATGCCTTTTTTCATCCATTAATTTTCTTAATGAAAACTACTTTTAAATAGTTACCTTCCTTATAATCCGAACTTGTTTTAAAATCTGCCGGTAATGAAAACTCTTCCATGAGTTCATATTTACCATTCATTTCTCTAAAGGCTGCCTCAATAAAGCTTTTAAATTTCTTCATGTCAAACGTACTGCAGTTGGTTGACGCTATAATGACCCCATTGTCTTCTGTTATGGAAATAGCATCCTTCAATAGATTCGTATAGTCTTTTCCGGCACTGAAGGTGAATTTCTTTGACTTGGCAAAGCTGGGTGGATCAAGAATGACCATATCAAATTTCAGAGCCTTCTTAACTGCATATTTAAAATATTTAAATACGTCCATCACGACGATATTCTGCGTTTCAGGATCTATCTCATTCACACTGAACTGTTCAATCGTTTTCGGTAAACTGCGATTCGCCAGGTCCACACTAGTCGTTTTAACGGAACCGCCTAAAGCAGCAAATACAGAAAATGCTCCTGTGTAAGAGAACATATTCAGCACGGTCTTTCCTTTTGCATATTTATCTCGAATCGTCCTTCTAACCTCACGCTGATCAAGGAAGACACCGACCATGGCCCCATCATTCAAATATACAGCGAAACGGACCCCATTCTCCTTGACAAGAAGCGGAAATTCCGGCTGCTCCCCCATAACAAAATCGTCTTCATCTACATATTGACCCTTTGTATCAAAGCGTTTCTTCTGATAAATGGACTTGACCTCGACCGTATTCTGCAGGGCCTTAATGATATAGTCTTTAAACGAATATATCCCTTTGCTGTACCAGCTAATGACGTAGTGACCATCGTAATGATCAATAATTAACCCGCCAATCCCATCTCCTTCTCCATTGAACAAGCGGAAAGCAGTAGTTTCTGTATCTTCAAAAAATGGCTTTCGGTAATCATACGCTGTTCTGATTTTTTCATTGAAAAATGATTGATCAATTTTATCATTCTCCTTTTGAGTCAATACCCAGCCATAGCCTTTATTCTGTTTCCCATAATACCCCTTTGCTAAAAACCGATTGTTCTCGTCAACCAAACGCACTAAAGATCCCTCATCTTGAAGGTCATTGAGATTGCCAATCGACTCTTTCGCAATCAAAGGAAAGCCTTTGGCGATTTTATTTACAAACTTAGCTTTCACTTTTATATCTATTTCTTTTCCCATATATATCATCCTATCTATGCAATTGCTTTCCTCCCCATTTTACCCTAATCCCTTTATAAATAAAAACCAGCCTGGTTCCTTCAACAGGCTGGTTTCCTAAAAATCTTTGATTATGATACTTCTAAATGAAGATCTCCTGGTTTTACTTTACCCATCATCTTCAATACTCGATGTAAGGCGAGGGTGATTACAGCTGGCAAGACCATACCCACCGCCACATAAACCAGGAACGTGTACAACCCTTGCCCTGTAATGATAGCAATCGGGGCAATCAATGAACTTAAGCCCATTCCTCCAAGCTCATACGGTACTTGGAAATCGAATGCCAACGTAGCGATTGGAGCACAAATGATTGCCGCTACAAAAGGCGGGACGACATATAATGGTTTTTTGATTAAGTTAGGAAATTGAACTTTCGGCGTAACAACCATCTGAGCAAGGAACCCACCCATATCATTATCTTTATAAGACATGACAGTGAACCCAACAAATTGAACGGTACATCCGATTAAAGCTGCCGCACTAGAAACAGGATCTAACTGTAGGGCTATCGCTAGAGCAGCGGAAGAAGCTGGTGTCATCAATAATATGCTCCATACTAATGCAATGACCATGGAACCAATTAATGGAGAACCTTCGACCTGAGCTGTAATTTGACTGCTTAACCATGTCAGGAACGGTGTCGTAACAAGCGCTAGACCATATCCAGAAACCCCACCGACAAGTACTGCAGCCAATGGAATGGCCATAATATCCAATTTCGTTTTACCAATTAGACGCTTACCTACATATGTTGCGATTAATGCTGCCAAAACTGCACTTAGTGGCTGACCCGTAACAATCGTAAAGACTCCCTCAGCAGTTCTGTTAATGGCAGCGCCACCTACTGCACTTGAAGCCATGGCACTAAAAATAATTAATGAATTTCCTCCTAGCTGATAGGCGATACCTGCTCCTAAAGCTGGGGCTAGTAAGACCTTTGCGGCCCCACCTATTGCCAGGAGGACCTCCCAATCTAAATATCCCCCTATGGATTCAAACAATAACCCGATCCCTAGCGTAACCAAAACTGCATTAGCTATCCCTGTTGATGCCTTGTACATTCGATCGTTGATGTATTCTTTCCTGCTCACTTAATTTCCACTCCTTATCAATTATCAGAATATTCAATTTGATAAATAAAAAAAAAAAAAACCCCTGTTATTTGGAGGGTACACCACTTGTTTTTACTTGAGCGTCTTGTTATAAAGTTCACAAGCAAGGCTCAAACAATTCCACATAATCAATCCCACTAACATAATAAGAGAATAATAATATGAAGTAATTCATTTGAATTACTACTCATCTAATTCCCCGCCTCCGATAATGTCTGTTCGTATAATAACATGAATTTTCTGATAATGTAAGCAGTATTTTTATTCTAGTAAAATAAAAACGCTTACAAAAATGGAGTATATATTACTTTTATGTACAATTAAATCTAATAATGTATTATTTTAAAATAAATTAATCTTTTTATTATTAAAAACTCTAAAGTATCTGCTTTTCAACCTGAATAGTCAGTACATTATTTCGATATAGGTTTCCAGTATTTACATCTCTTTTAATAAAGAAAGAGAACCCAATTAAATTGGATTCTCTTCCAGACTATGGTTTAAATGTGGATCTTTCATAAAGCTATTTAAAATTCCCTTACGCCTAGCTTTTAACTTTTCTTCTATTGAAAACCTTCCAAAGTTGCAAAGGTGTCTCTCAGGAATTGATAAAATAGTTTCTCCGTGGGCATTAACTCCCTTTCAGTTGGAATAATAACACCTACAGCCCTAGTTACGGATGGTTCATCCAACGGCAGTCTAACTGTAAAACGAGGCAAGCTGTCAATCAGAGAGATTTCTGGTATTAAGGTTACGCCAAGCCCTGCTGCCACTAGACCTTTTATAGCATCAGTATCTTTTCCTTCAAATGCAACTTCTGGCTCGAAACCGTGCAGTTTACATGCCTTCATGACAATATCACGTAAAACATACCCCTTAGGATATACGATGAACGGATTTCCTTGAAGTTCATTTAAGTTTAATGACTTCTTCAAGGCCAAAGGATGGCTTTCTGACAAAAGAGCAACTAAGTTCTCAATAAATAGAGTTTCTCCGTGAATTTTCTTTTCGTTCATCGGTAGAGGTCCAATTAAGGCCATATTAATATTTCCTTTTATAACAGAATCGATCAGGTAGCGATATGAACCTTGTTTCAAGGTGAACTTCGCTTCCGGGTAAATCTCTCTGAAATCAGAAATAACCTTTGGCAATATATAGGAAGCTAAACTACTTGGAAAGCCAATACGAATTGTCCCTTTTTCCGGATTTAAGCTCTCAGCCAGCTCACGCTTTGAACGATCAATGATATCCATAGCTTGTTCCATATTCGCTAGAAATGTATGTCCTATAGGCGTCAGCTTAATCTTCCGGCCTTCGCGGATAAATAAAGGCACACCTAATTCTTCTTCTAAATTATAAATTTGACGACTGACTGCAGACTGGGCAACATGCAAAGCCACTGCTGCTTCCGTCATATGTTCACGCTTTGCCACTTCAATGAAATATTCGATTTGTCTTAATTCCAATGTAAGCTCCTTCTTTCATATCAAAACAGCATGTTATTTATCTAATATTCAGATTGTTTCTTTCAAATTTAAATTATATCATGAAAGTATCACATAAAAACCTATATATATATTCAAATATATTTTCATGACTTTATTACCAAAAAAGGGGAGAAATATTAATGACAACGACACATGAAGTTGAGCAAGAGGAATTACAAGTTGCCAAAGAGTTTGTAAGTCAAGTATACGCACAGGTAAAGGAGCGTAATCCTCACGAAAGTGAATTCCATCAAGCCGTAAAAGAAATATTTCTTTCATTAGTACCAGTATTTTCAAAACACCCTATTTATATGAATAGTGGGATTTTAGAAAGACTCGTTGAGCCAGAAAGAATGATTACCTTCCGTGTCTCTTGGGTTGATGACCTAGGAAATGTACAAGTCAACCGTGGTTTCCGCGTGCAATTCAACAGTGCTATTGGGCCATTTAAAGGCGGTCTACGCTTTCACCCGACAGTAAACTCAAGTATTATCAAGTTCCTTGGTTTCGAGCAAATCTTTAAAAATTCTCTTACAGGACAGCCAATTGGCGGAGGAAAAGGCGGATCTGACTTCGATCCAAAAGGAAAATCAGACGCTGAAATCATGCGTTTTTGCCAAAGCTTCATGTCAGAACTGGCTCGCTATATCGGTCCGGATACAGACGTACCGGCTGGGGATATCGGAGTAGGGGCTAGAGAAATCGGTTATCTATTCGGTCAGTATAAAAAGATCCAAGGAAGCTACCATGCGGGTGTTTTAACTGGTAAAGGCATAAGTTACGGCGGAAGCTTAGCCCGTACAGAAGCGACTGGATACGGGACGGTTTACTTTGTCGAAGAAATGCTAAAAGACAAAGGATTACAGTTCCATGGTAGCACAGTTGTTATTTCAGGATCAGGTAATGTATCCATTTATGCCATTGAAAAAGCTACACAGCTGGGCGCTAAAGTTGTAGCATGCAGCGACTCTAATGGGTATATATATGACAAAAATGGTCTGAACCTAGATACAGTTAAACGTTTAAAAGAAGTAGAAAGAAAACGTTTGAGTGAGTATGTCGATGCTCATCCCGAAGCTGAATACAATGAAGGTAGCTACGGAATTTGGTCTGTACCATGCGATATCGCCCTTCCTTGTGCAACACAAAATGAAATTGATGAAGAAGCAGCAAAATTGCTTGTTAAAAACAACGTGAAAGCAATCGGCGAAGGTGCTAACATGCCATCAACTCTTGAGGCTATTGACGTATTCCTTAATAATGGCGTCCTTTTCGGACCAGCCAAAGCCGCTAACGCAGGTGGTGTTGCCGTTTCTGCACTTGAAATGGCCCAAAACAGTGCTAGAATGCCTTGGACATTTGAAGAAGTCGATACAAAACTACACGGTATCATGAAAAACATTTATAAAAACAGTGTAGAAGCAGCCGAAGCATACGGTGAACCTGGCAACTTAGTTGTCGGAGCCAACATTGCTGGATTCCTAAAAGTAGCCGATGCTATGCTGACTCAAGGCATACTCTAATAATAAGTTAAATTTCAGGAGGCGGTCCCAACATGGGCCGCCTTATTTTTTGTACAAGAGTAATTACATCTTCTTGCAGGTAATCGTTCATTTCAATCCGTGCTGAATAACCTTAAAATCCTCTTTACCACTACTTAAGTCCCTAAACGTAAAAAGTTCACATCCTAATAGTAGTGAACGCTAAATTATAACCGTTCAATATATTCACCTGTAGCATGATTTAAGAGGTTAGATTGTATTCTGCTATTCAACTGATTAATATGATCTTTGTATAGTTAGCCGCCACATTTGCATCAAACTAACTTGATTGTAAAAGATTGAATCATTGATCTACAAAAAGAGTGTCGGAAAAATTCCGACACTCTCACTAAAACTATTATTCTTTAGTAACCAATTTCAATGGTACAGAGATTGTTTCGTCTACCTTTTCACCTTTTAAGACTTTTTCTGAGGCATTAACCGCTTCTTTACCGATAAGAGCCGGTTGCTGAGCGATCGTTGCTTTTAGCTCACCGTTTTCAACAGCCTTTAAAGCATCATCGTTCCCATCAAAACCAACAACAATGATGTCTTTACCAGCTGCTTTGATTGCTTCAATAGCTCCTAGAGCCATTTCGTCATTATGAGCGAATACCCCTTGAATGTCCTTTTTACCTTGTAGGATATTTTCCATAACGTTAAGACCTTTTGTGCGGTCAAATTCTGCCGTTTGACTTGTAAGCACTTCTAATTGCTTGTCAGCAATATTGTGGAACCCTTTCCCACGTTCCCGAGTTGCAGATGCACCTGAAACCCCTTCTAGCTCCACTACTTTTGCGTTTTCGCCAAGCTCTTTAACTAGGTATTCTGCAGCTAATTCTCCACCAGCCACGTTATCGGAAGCGATGAATGTTTCGATATCCCCTTCTTCAGAAGAACGATCAATTGTAATAACAGGAATACCCGCTTCGTTTGCTGATTGAACAGCTGAAGAAATTGCGCTTGAGTCTGTTGGATTAACAAGAAGGATATCTACTTTTTGAAGAATTAAATCTTCAATCCCACTAATTTGTTTAGCTGTATCGTCCTGTGCATCAACAACTGTAACTTTCATGCCCTTTTCTTTTGCTTCTTTTTCAATACCATCTTTTAAAGAAACGAAGAATGGATTGTTTAACGTTGAAATACTGACTCCGACTTTCACGTCTTCCATAGAGTCTTTGGTTTCTTTTTTATCATCTTTTTGACCCGAATCCATTGAACAGGCAGCTAACACCATTAAAGAAAGAATCATGAACAACGATACTATTTTTTTCATTGATTACACCTCAACTTATGATTTTTTACGGTCAAGTAAAACCGCAACTAATATAACTGCACCTTTTACCACTTGTTGGTAAAAAGAAGATACACCTAGTAAATTCATACCATTATTCAAAGTACCGATAATCAGAACACCGACTAGTGTACCGAACAACCTGCCTTTACCGCCTGAAAGGCTTGTTCCGCCAAGCACTACCGCAGCAATGGCATCCATCTCATAGGATTGACCAGCTGTTGGTTGTGCCGAATTCAAACGGGATGTTAAAATGGCACCAGCAATCGCTGCCATAGTACCTGCCAGCCCGTAAATGGCTACTTTTACTCGATCTACTTTAATCCCAGATATTCGGGAAGCCTTTTCATTTCCACCAATTGCATACGTTTTACGGCCAAATGATGTTTTATGAAGTAGGAACCATAAAATAAAGAAAGCAATAATCATCACAACCGCTGGAACCGGCAGCCCAAGGAAGTATCCTCTCCCAAGCATTTGGAACAGTTCTGAATCACCAATTCCTGTAATTGGCTTTCCATCTGTATAGACGAGCGTTAATCCCCGGAAAATTGTCATCGTAGCCAGCGTCACAATGAAAGGTGCCATTTTCCCTTTTGAAACAAGAATTCCATTAATTACACCCATTAGTGTACCCAGTAGAACTCCTACTAATATTGCTAAAATTGGATCTAATCCTGAGACCATCATTCCAGCCATAAGTGCGCTGGATAGAGCCAGTATGGAACCAACGGACAAATCTATTCCACCTGTTAAAATGATAAAGGTCATCCCAAATGCTATAAGCGCATTAATAGAGGTTTGACGCAATAAATTCAAAATATTATTTGGTTCCATGAATGATGGATTTAAAACAGTTATTACGATAAATAATAAAATCAAGGCGAGTAACGGACCAAATTTCTGCCAAATCCCGCTTTTCCCTGTAGCCTCAAGTTTCATCCTAGTTCCCTCCTGTCGCCAATGCCATAATTTTTTCTTGTGTTACTTCCTGCTTTTTCAGTTCCCCGGCAATTTTACCTTCATGAACAACAAGGATTCGATCACTCATCCCAACGATTTCAGGGAGCTCTGAGGAAACCATAATAATGGCGATACCGCGCTCTGTTAATTCATTCATCAATTCATAAATTTCACGTTTAGCTCCAACATCAATTCCCCTGGTTGGCTCATCCATAATCAATACTTTAGGCGAAGTGCCAATCCATTTGGCAATAACCACCTTTTGTTGATTCCCACCGGATAAATTACCGATGATCGTTTCTGTAGAGGATGTTTTCACGTGAAGTCGCTTGATCATCATCTCTGCAAATTTTTTCTCATCTTCCGTTTTTACGAGTCCACTAGGAGCGAAGCTTTTTAAATTCGGCAGGCCGATATTTTCCCGTACTGAAAAGTCCAGGATCAAGCCCTCTTCTTTACGGTTTTCCGTGATGAAAGCTAAACCGTAGCGAACTGCATCCGTTGGTTTTCGTATGGAAACTTTCTTACCTTCAACAGTAATCTCACCGCTGTCTATTTGATCAACCCCGAAAAGGGCACGCATTATTTCTGTTCTACCCGCTCCCATTAATCCGGCCACGCCCACAATCTCACCTTTTCGGACAGCGAAATGGATATCTTCAAAAAGCCCCTTTTTAGTTAGTCCTTTTACATCAAGGACTACTTCACCTAGATGGGCTTCACGATGAGGAAAACGATCCTCTAGCTCCCGGCCAACCATCTTTTGAACAACTTCATCGAAATTTGTATCTTTAATTCTTTTCGTATCGACAGTTTTTCCATCACGCATCACGGTGATTCTGTCGCAAATGGCAAAGATTTCTTCCATTCGGTGAGAGATATAAACAAGAGACACGCCTTTTTCGATAAGGCCCTTCATCACTTCAAAGAGCTTCTCGATTTCTCTATCAGTTAAGGCCGCGGTTGGTTCGTCCATGATGATGACTTCGGCATCCGTCATAAGCGCTTTAGCAATTTCAATCATCTGCTGTTCCCCAACGGAACAAAGCCCTGCTTCCTTATCAAAAGGAAGGGAAATATTAAGCGTTTTAAAGATCTCTTTTGCACGCGCTTTCATTTGTTTATTTCTTAGGACACCGAAGGCATTTACCATTTCCTTGCCGATAAATAAATTCTCTAACACCGTCATTTCTGGCCAAATATTCAATTCCTGACGGATAAAGGCCATTCCCGCTTCTTCTGCTTCCTTTGAATCCTTAAATGAGGTTTCTTTACCATTAATTTCAATAGTCCCTTGATCATGCTTATGCAGCCCGGTCAAAATGTTCATCAAGGTCGATTTTCCGGCTCCATTTTCTCCCATAAGCGCGTGGACTTCTCCAGCCTCTAAAGAAAACTGAACGCCTTCCAATACCTTGTTTTGACCAAATGCTTTATAAATATTTTTCATTTCAATTTGCATGCTCTTCACCTCTTTTATTTAAAAAAATACTCCAGACTGCAAAATGCAGTTTGAATACGGCGTCGTTTCTCCTGTACGGATTACTGCCTTTGCTTTACTTGTCAGCCTTTTAAAATCCTCATGGGAAACATATTCAATCGCATTTCCGAATTGCTGTTCCATATATTGATGCTGCTTTGAATTCTTCTCCTTCACCTCAGTGGCGGCAATCACTTTCTCGACTACCATATCTTCATGAACGGCACGAACAACATCTTGAAATGAAGGCGTTCCAGGTATTAAGGCTAAATCTATTTTAAGTACTCCTGAAGGTACCGGGAGGCCGCAATCACCTATGACAATATAATCCGTATGCCCAAGGTCAACAAGAACTTTGGCTATTGAACTATTGATGATTCCATGACGCTTCATTCTTCAAAGCTCCTTTCGACTTCTTCCCTTGTCGGCATACCTCCTTGAGCTCCTAACTTCGTAACAGAAATAGAGGCAGCCCGGTTTGCGAATAACAGACAGTCGTCAAAACTTTTTCCTTCTGCAACAGCAACCGCGAGTGCAGCATTAAATGTATCTCCTGCACCTGTTGTATCGACTGCTTCAACCACAAAGCTTGGGACAACCTTCTCTTCATGCCCGTCAAAATAACGGACGCCATTTTTACCTTCTGTAATAAATAATTTATTTGGATACTCTGTTAAAACTTCCGTCCGGTCTCTTCCATCGAATAGTATTTCGAATTCATGTTCATTCGGTGTAATGAATGATGACTGTTGAATAACAGCCTCGCTTATCTTACGTGCAGGTGCTGGGTTTAAAAGTAATCTCTTTTGGAGTTTTTCACATAATTCAGCAAGGTATAAAACAGTTTCCTCTGGTATCTCCTGCTGAACCATGACGATATCTGATTCCTCGATGATTTTTTTCGCTTTTTGTACATATTCAGGAGTGATGGAATCATTTGCTCCTTTAACGACAATAATACTGTTATCACCTTCTGAAAGGGTAATGTGGGCTGTACCTGACATAGCACCTGTAACCGGTTCCACATACTTCGTGTTTACATGATTTTTTTTCAGGTTTTCTAAGATGACCTCTCCATAAAAATCATCTCCTACACATCCAATCATTGTTACTTCCGCACCAAGACGAGCTGCGGCCACGGCCTGATTGGCCCCTTTTCCTCCTGGAACTGTTATAAACGAATCTCCTAGAACTGTTTCCCCTGCTATAGGACGCTTAGCTGATGTTACCACTAAGTCCATTGAAGAACTTCCTACTACTGCAATTTTTATCATGGCTTCTCCGCCTTCCTTCTCGTTGTTTGTCTTTCCACAAAAGAAACTGGAAGCTTTTTGTGCGTTTCTTCTATCTTTTCCTGATTGATTTTTTTAATTAACAGTTTTGCTGCTTGTGCCCCCATCTCATAGGCGGGCTGGCGAATTGTCGATAGCGGAGGATGTAATAACGCTGTGAATGCGATATCATCATAACCAATCAATTGAATATCTTCAGGGATTCTTATTCCCCTTTTCAAGATTTCTTGTAGGGCGGCTGCTGCAACAATATCATTACAGGCAATGATTCCATCTGTCTCCGGATACTGTTCAAACAACTGTCTCGCACAAATTTGTCCACCTTGAAGGGTAAGAGATGAATCCATGACATGAACATTCACTTCCGCTTGCTCCAATTCTTCCAATGCTGCAATGTACCGTTCATATACAGGTTTTATTTCGACTGGTCCCCTGATAAGGACGATGTTTGTGCTACCTCGATCGAGCAATACACGAGCTGCCAATTTACCGCCTGTTTTTTGATCCGAATAGACGGCTGGTAACTCCTCTGCTGTACGATCAAGAAGAACAACAGGAATTTCTAGATTATCAAAATTCTCATTTGTCTCTTCACTTGTTGATGCAATCATGCCCACTACATTATTCTGTAGAAAGGTGTCAATATATTCTATTTCCTTATCTCGCTTTTCATCGCTATTCCCAAATATTAATCGATATCCAAATTTCTGCAGATAATCCTCAACGCCCCTTGCCATTTCTGGAAAGAAGGGATTAGTAATGTCAGGTAAAATCAAGCCAATCAATTTAGATTTACGTTTATAGAGGGATCTTGCCACTTCATTCGGTTTATAATTTAACTTTTCAACAGCTGCCATGACCACTTTCTTTGTGTCTTCATGTGCATATCCGCTGCCATTCATCACTCTTGAAACCGTTGCTACGGAAACTCCCGCTTCCTTTGCAACATCCCGAATAGTTGCCAATATATCCACCTCAATATATTATGTGTAACCGTTTACATATTTAGCTTATCACCAATTCATATGGACGGCAAGTCCTATTCCACAGATATTCATTAGGTAATTTGAACCAAAAAGCATAACACAATCCTTTCTTAGATATACATTTGATGAATAATGAACACAAAGGTTCCTTTCACATCTCTAGTTATGAAAACAAAAAATTTGAAAAAGCTGGCTCAAATATCTGAGCCAACTTTACATTTAAAGTGTGTTTGCAGGTAACTTTTCGTAAAGAGCATTATTTACATACCCATACTCAGATGCATGCGGACGATCTTCGCCATCACTATATCCATATTGAAGCATACGGTTTCTGTTCAGACAGAGTTTGGTTAATTTAGGTGCAAAGAAATTGAATGTCTCGAAACGATCCTGCAATTGTGGGAATTTTTGCTGATGTGTAAGGATTGCTCGAGCGACACCTTCCCAAAAGACATTCTCATCCAATAGGTTCCTTCTCATAAGAAGTGTGGACAAGTAACGGAAATGACAGATAAATAGTCCCGTGAAAATGAATTGAACCAGGCCCTCCGGAGCTTCGCTTCTTAGTACCTTTTTTAGATTATCAGGAAGCATACTTAATTCAGGAAGCGGCTGATCACTGATATTTACATCATCTACAAAATCCTTGATTGCCAACCGGTGCGGTTTATAATCCTTCAATACTAAAATTGTATTTTGGCCATGCGGTGAGAAGACAACCCCATACTGATAGATAAAATGTAACAATGGTGAAAGAATGACGTCGAATAATTGGGCTGTCCAGGCCTCCGTAGTTAATCCAGATTTTTCAATCAGGCTTTCCACATACGGCTTTCCTTCGTGGTCCACATGCAAAAGGGATGCAAGTGTAATAGGCTTCTCGCCTTCTTCCATATAACTGTATATGCTTTCTCTCCAAATACCGCCTAGCATCTCTAAATATTGATATGGTACATTCTTTAGCTTAGAAAAATATGGGTGATCCACATTTAAACTGGCCACCTCACCAGGAAGTACTACTTTACATTCTTCCTTTAAGAACGAATCATTATTGTAAATGTTCTTAATATACTCTGTGATTTTTGGTGCAATGACAGTACGCTCTGCTGGTAACCCACGGTAGACCAACGTATTTAAAATGCTCATTGGTAGCTTGACGTGATGTTTGTTCTTATTCGAAACATTAACAAACGTCCGAATCGATTGCTGTGGAAGATACTCATCAGGGCCGTTTCCTAAAGCTACAATCAGACCTTTAGCTAAATCATCGGTAAAATTCTGAATGATTACATTCTTCCATTGCCATTCATGGATTGGCAGGTAAAAATAGTCTTCTTCCTTTAACCCTTTCTCTGCCAATCTGTTTCCAAATACTTTTCGGGTTTCATCATCTAGTTCATTTTCCATCAATTGTTTATAGGATAACGTTTGGATGGAATTGAACGCACCCCTTGTTTTATGAACGGCAATCCATGATAGCTGAATTTTCTCCTGATTTTCTGGAGCGAATTTCAGGTAATCATCATAACCGAATCCAATTCTTCCCTTGTTATAGGCAATCCAAGGGTGACCGCTCATTTCTCCTTCAAGTAGCGCATAGTCCAGTTCGACTAAATCATCCGCGTTTTGTTCCGGTTTAGATAGTAATTGCAGGTCTGCAAGCAACGTATGATGGAACTCTTTGATTAAATGGCCCGTTGTTTCTGCAGTCATCCCGATTAACGGCTGAAGGTCCAAAATGAATTGAATGGCATCATTTGCTTGTCTGGTTTGTTCTGCTTCAAATACTTTAATCGATTCAGCCTGTACATCATAACTGTCAAAAAGACGAGGCAAGGCTAAAAATTGATAAGATTTTTCCTCATTTATCTTTAACTCATATAAGTTTCCTGCTGCATTTTCGTTCAAGACAGCTGGATGGATTATATCTTCATACATATACTCGGAAATCATTTTAGCGAGTAGGTTTTGGTTTACTATCGACCAATTTTTTTCTGTAACCGCCTTTTCCACTTCATTTATGAACTGCATACATTGACTCCCTTTCTTTCTATTAATAGGCCATGACTGGTGCTTTTACACGGAATGATTGAAAAGCTCCTTTTGGTTCAGATGGATAAATCTCTTTTCCCGCTAATTGATTAATAATAATGGAGTTCCGGAATGCCCCTAATCCTAAATCAGGTGCGCCCACGCCGTGCGTATGTATCTCGCCATTCTGAATAAAAAGATGATTTGGTGTAGATACGGTCGTACCAACTCGATAGTCTTTCGTAATTTCAAGTCTGCCAAACTCATCGCGGACTATAAGGTCTTCCATACTGTCAAGGAATGCCGGCACGGTTGATTTGTAGCCAGTACCAAAAACGACCGCCTCTGTGTTCACATCAAATTCGCTTTCTTCCACCCACTGTCGACATTTCAATGTCCAGCCACTTTCAGTTGGCTTTACGGCTGCAACTTCTGTCATTGCCCTAAGTTCAATGGCAAGTTCTGCATTTCCAATAGACTTTTCATACATTTTGTCGAAGATCGCAGCAATTGTCTTCGCGCTGATTCCTTTATACAACAGATCCTGTTTTGGCAGAATTTCATCTTTCTTTTCCTGAGGCAGCCGGTAAAAGAAATCTAGGTAATCTGGAGTGAAGTATTCCAACCCAAGTTTTGAATATTCCATAGGAAAAAAACCTTTGGATCTTGTATACCAGTTTAGCTGGTAACCATGCTTCTCCTGCTCATTAAGTAGGTCTTCAAATACTTCGGCCGCACTCTGTCCGGATCCGACAACTGTTATGGATTTTTTCTTTAAGACATTTTCTTTATTCCGTAAATAATCGGCCGAATGCAGGATGCTCTCTCCCATATATGGACTAAATGCAGACGGTACAGCTGGAGCACTGCCAATTCCCATGACTATATGACGGCTATAATAGACTTCAATCTGTTGAGTTTTTTCATCTCTCACACTGATCTGATAGAAAGGTTCCTCTTGATCCTTAATATACTCCAGCGCCTCCACCGCTTTTCCAAAACAGCAGCTATCAAGTTGATTCGCAGTCCAGCGGCAATATTCGTTATATTCTTTTCGCGGAATCAAGAATTTTTCAAGGAAGTAGAAATGATAAAGCCGGTCATGTTGCTGTAAATAATTCAAGTAACTATATGGGCTTGTCACATCTGCCATGCTAACTAGATCAGCAAAGAATGGTACCTGCAGTGTCGTCCCTTCAAGCAACATCCCTTCATGCCAATTAAATTCCTGCTTTTTCTCAAAAAAGACGGCATTTAGCTCCGGGGTTTTCTCTAAAAGGGCCGCAAGTCCAAGGTTAAAGGGACCTATCCCGATTCCAACCACATCATAGATAGATTGTTGCTTCTCCATACTTCCACTTCCTCTCGAAATTCTCCCGCGTACATGACATAAGTAATCCTGTTTTGTCAGGGAGTTCAATCTCTTTAATTGGGGTAAAGCCGCATTTTTCAAATAAATGAATCATCTTTGCATTCCGGATATCCGGTTCTGCCATCACTTTGTTTGTGGTAGAAGTCAGTAGTTGGAATTTCACCATTGCACGCAAAAATGGCAAAGCTAGTCCTTTTCCAAGATACTCGGGATCACCAATGAGTAAATGAATACCCTGGTCACCCTCCTCAGCCTCATAATATTTTTCAATGATATCGCCTTTTACCCAATACGACTCCCAATAGCTCATTGGGATCTCGTCCAGGCAACCCAAGTATAGTGTTTGGTGTGTATCAGCCAACGCTTTCTGCAAATGAACAGCAAATTTTTCTTTTGTAAAATTCAAGTTCCAGTAGGGTATCACATGATCTTCGTGCATCCAACTATGCAGAGTATCAATATCCCGCTCAAATTCCACTTTGACAAAAGAAAGCTGCTGATTACGGTCTTTCAGCTTTTCTTCATAACTATTTTTCATGGATGGCCAAAACCCCCTGCGCGAACGGATTTTCAATGGTCGTATAAACAGACTGTGTCTCAAGTGAGCCAACAAGCTCGTCCATATCATGAAAACGCGTCAGTAAATTGGCTTTACAAGGTAGTTCTTGTTCATAAAGCAACCTCGAGACAACCCGGTTCAATCCTTCATCTTTGCTTTCCTTACCACTAGATTCTAGTTGTTCCTGAACGAGCTGTAATAGTGTCTGCTCTGATGCTAATCCTTCCGTACCAAAATTGTTGATTATGCCTAATAAGTGATTAAAGAAGAAATAGTATTGAAGTCTTTCTTCAGCAACTTCATCAGAACAAATTGTGAAGCTTTTTTCACTTAGTTCAGGCAGGATGCTCATCAGCCGGTCTACTTTTGATTCACAATAGTAATACCCTTGATTATCTCGATAATAAAAAGTGGATGGGTACCCATTTTGAAGCTGGATAATTGAATTTTGTTGATGGGCTTCTAGAACAATTCCATACTCTTCAAACAGCCAAAGCATCGGTTTTAGTGTCATTGAAAGATACGTATTAAACCAATCCTTACTTACTTCTTCAGTACTACGGTTTTCTTCTTCTGCTAATTTTCGGATGATCGCTCCAAGCCTTGATGGTGCACCATAGGCATTGTCCTGACATAGACCTGCAATCAGGCTTGCTTGTTTATTGTTTTCATAGAAAGGATTTTCCCGAATATCAACATCAAAACCTGAATCTTGTTCAGTTGTTTTGATTGTTAGATAAGCAGGGTCCTTTATGACGCGGAAGGACGGGTGCTGCTTTCTTAAATCATCGCCCACTTTGGAATCTATTAATTTCGCGATTTCAACACCACGATCGAGTTCTTTTTGCAGATTTGCACGTAACGAGTTTGTGATTTTAACCGGAACGGAAAACTTATACATATATTTCGATGTAGCACTATAGACTGTTCTGAATGAAGAAGTGGCCGTGAATTTTTTCCCAAGCGGGCCTGCATAGATTAGTAGTCCTAGCTCAATTAACTTCTTGACTTCTTCTTTTTCGACTAGTTCTTTTGCCTGAAGCGGGTGCCCTGGAATAATGATATATGGGCTTTCTTTTTTGCAATACGATTCACGGAATCCACTGGAAATCTCCAAATCGCCGGCTAATTCCTGTTTAATGATCTCACTTGCAGATATGACTTCACTAGAGTCTTGGATGACAATCGATGAATCTGCTAGGAAGTAATGAAGCTGGAACTCCCCTTTTAATTCTGGTGAATAGTTCCATTCATCCCTATCTGATATTCCCTGCTTACTTTTCGGTGTTGGATGGAACAAGTGACCAAATAGAAGGGACTGTTCTGCTTCGATGTATGTAAAGTCAGGACTTTGAAGTGCATCAAAGTCTACTCTCCGTGCTTCCACATAGCGTTGAATATTTTGGCTACTTAGGATGACACGCAACATCAATTCATCTTCACTATCTGTTCGGCCCTGTTCATTTAATAATTCTTTAGACACGGCTGAAACCATTGTCACGTAGTCTAATTCACGCACTTGTTTGGACGCCGTTTGGTAGTAAACCGGGAAGGATATAATATGACGCCCCGTTTCCGACCAATACTTTAGTGGAACAAGCAATGCAATATCTTGGGATGCAAGATTACTGACTAATAAAGAAGTCGGTACAGTACCCTCCAGTTCAGGCCAGTTCTTTGTTTCTTCTAGACTGCAATTCCCAGTTTCTCGGAAATAACAATTCAGAAAGCTTTGCATCGTCGCCCGTTCAGCTATTTGCTTACTATTCATCATCATTCCTCCATCATCTTGAACATTTCACCTAATACCCGAATCTCATCAATGATTTCCTCTATGTGTTCAAGCTTTGTCATTGGATTCAATAGAGTCATCTTTAAATAAACCTGTCCATCAAAACGAGTTTTTGCCAAAAATGCACGTCCGCTCTTTAGTAATTCTTGCTGAATCTGTTTATTTAGAAGATTTACTAATTGATCACTTTTTCCTTCGGGATTATAACGAAATACAACTGCATTCAATTCGGGATTTTTATTTAATACGCTGAATCCTTCTGCTTTATTGATCTTCGCAGCCACTTCGCGTGCAAGATGACAAGTATAGTCAATCATTTCAGCAAATGTATCGAGTCCAACAACCTTTAATGACATCCAAAGTTTCAGCGCGTCGAATCTTCTCGTCGTTTGAATCGATTTATTGACTAAGTGGACCATACCCTCCTCTTCATCTTCCTGTGGATTCAAGTAATCGGCGTGATGCTGGATATATTGAAACGAATTGCGGTCGGAGACAAGAAAGGCACCGCAACTGATTGGTTGATAGAATAATTTGTGAAAATCAACCGTAATCGAGTCAGCCAGTTCAATTCCATTGATTAATTCTTTGAAATCCCGACTTAAAATCATCGCTCCGCCATAAGCGGCATCCACATGCAGCCATAACCCTTTTTCCATTGCAGCTGCAGACAATTCATGTAATGGATCTATAGAACCAAAATCCGTTGTTCCACATGTGGCAACAATCGCAAATGGAAGTAAATCCTGCTCCTCTAAAATCATAAGCTGACGATTCAGTTCATCTATAGAAAGACGGTGATTAGAATCCGTTTTAACCGTTATTACCGCCTGTTCACCAAGCCCTAGCTGCGCCGCGGATTTACGAACCGTAAAGTGGGCAGCCTCCGAGCATAAAATCCGCAGTTTTTTTGCTTCGGTTGGCAGACCATGTTGCTGTACATCTATATCCCAGACACGCTTACAATAGGCGTCTCTCGCCAATAACAGTCCCATATAATTAGATTGGGTTCCACCGCTTGTGAAAATCCCGTCCGCTTTATCAGAAAACCCTACCTGAGTGCACAACCAATCTATTAAACGCTCTTCAATAAAGGTTGCGGTCGAGCTTTGATCCCAGGAATCCATTGATTGATTTAGAGTACTGATAATCATTTCGGCAGCCACTGCAGGTACGAGTGTCGGGCAATGCAAATGTCCGATACAAGTAGGACTGTGTACATTGATGCTGTCATTAATAACAAACTCAGCTAGTTCAGCTGCGACACCTTCCAATGTCTCCCCTTTTATAGAACCAAGGGATAGCTCATTTAATCTCGCTTCTATTTCATGTGGTTTTTTCCCAGAATACGGCTGATTATTCTCTTTTAAAAAGTCGGTAAGTCTTTTTTCGATGATTGTTAAAGAATCGGTGTAATTATTGAAACCGGCCTCGTTATTCAAGAAAAATGGAGAATAAGCAAAATTAGTTTTATTAATCATTTCAATCATTTATTATTCACCCTCTTGCAACAGCTGCACGAACAGCTTCTTCAAAAATTGCAGTAGCTTCTCGAAGCTGGGATTCCGTTACGATTAATGGAGGCAAAAACCTCACGACGCTACCATGTCTGCCACCGACTTCTAAGATTAATCCTCTTTGGAAACATTCCTGTTGAATGGTGCTGGCAAGTTCAGAATTAGCCGGATAGCTTCCATTCGAGTTTTGCGGTTCTAAATGGTTAACCAGTTCAACACCGACCATCAATCCCCGGCCTCTAACATCCCCAATTTGTTGGATATCTTTTTGCAAATCTTTAAGAATATTCTTTAAGATTTCTCCCATTTTAGCTGCATGCTCCACAAGGTTTGTTTCTTTCATGAACTTTAAAGTTGCTGTTCCTGCTGCCATTGCCAATTGATTTCCGCGGAACGTACCAATATGAGCACCCGGAGACCATAGATCCAGATCTTTGTTATAAATCACGACGGATAATGGAAGGCTGCCACCTATTGCTTTTGATAGTACAAGAACATCTGGAATGATTCCTGCATGTTCGAAGGCAAACATTTTACCTGTTCGGCCGATACCCGATTGAACTTCGTCGATAATTAATGGAATGCCTCTCTCTTTTGTAATTCTCCTGATCTCCTTAAGCCACGGAATTGGTGCTGGAATGGAACCTCCCTCACCCTGTACTGCCTCTAAAATCATTCCTGCAGGTGCTAATAATCCAGACTCAGGATCGTTCAACAGGTTTTCGATATACTGGCTACTAATTTTGTGACTTTCCTCTCCGCCAATTCCAAATGGGCAGCGATACTGGTATGGATATGGTAGGAAATGCACGTCTGGCATTAACCCTTGAACTTTTTCCTTTGGTTTTGTATTACCGCTAATTGACATTGTCGCATGTGTTGCTCCGTGATAAGCACCTTGGAAAGATAAAATGCTTCGGTTGCCTGTAGCTGTTTTAACTAATTTAAGTGCCGCCTCAATAGCATCTCCGCCTGTAGGACCACAGAATTGAATCTTTGCATTTTTTCTGAATTCTTCAGGCAGACATTCAAAAATTTCATCAACGAACTGCTCTTTGATTGGCGTAGTAAAGTCCAATGTATGTAAAGGTCGTTTAGCTTTTAGAACATTTTCCATTTCTTCTAGCACAGCCGGGTGATTGTGTCCGAGCGCTAATGTTCCAGCACCGGCAAGAAAATCAATATATTTTTTTCCATCCATGTCTGTTAGGTATATTCCCTCCGCTTGATCGATGGCCATAGGTAATCTTCTAGGATAAGATCGAGCATTTGATTCCCTTGTGTTTTGTTGTTCCAGTAATTGATCATTTTTGGTAAGTGTGGTTGTTCCCATAATGAGCCTCCCTGTATATTAATTAATTGAGAATAATTATCATTATCACACAATTCATTCTAATGATAATGATAATTATTCTCAATGAGTAAATACGCTCATTTTTCTTCTAATAAATTCCAATAAAATTAAACAAAGGTTAAAAATGGTATTTAAATGGTTGTAACTAGGATATTCTGTTCATTTTATGACCTGGAAATTTTTCTTAAGGTTTAATTAAGATTATATTAATAAGCTTGACCTAGATAAAAACACAGAAAAGGAGGAACAAAAATGAATGGTTTGAAAGGCAGGCGTGAACTCAAACATGCAATTACCAAAGCAGATTGTTATCTATTAAGAAATAACCTACAGAACTTTATGAAGCTTGATCCCCATGGACATGATGGAAAGTATTTAATTCGCAGTGTCTATTTCGATAACTTTGACAATAAAATACTAAGGCAAAAAACAGAGGGCTTCTATCATAGAGATAAATTTAGAGCTAGACTTTATGATTATGATTCCGACTTTATTAACCTAGAAAAAAAGAGTAAGCGGGATAATTTAACCTATAAACAGAAATGTAGGCTCTCTGCTGAGGAATATGAACGAATTCGTTTGGGGGATATAGAATGGATGTCTGGGGATTCAAGGGATTTACTTCGAGATTTATATATTCAAATGACCCTTTTTCAGATCAAACCGACAACCGTCGTGGACTATGAAAGAGAAGTCTTTATCTATGAATATGGAAATGTTCGGGTGACGTTTGATAGTAACGTGAAAACCAGTTATCGGGACACAGATTTCCTGAATCCTGAATTAATCGTAGTCGATGCATTAGATCCCGATTGGGTCATTCTGGAGGTCAAATTTGATGAATTTCTTCCAGGTATCATCAAACAATTGCTTTCCATCATCGATACTAGAAAATCATCTTTTTCAAAATATCAACTAAGCAGAAGATACGGCTGATTTTCAGCTACCAATATTTTTGGAGGAATAAAACATGGATACGACCGCAACTGCAACAACTACAAGTACTTTTAATGATATTTTCAAATCTAGCTTTTTGGACAAAACCGAAAGCTTTTCAATTATTGACTCTTTAATAGGGTTACTGTTAGCGTTTGCCATTGGTTTGTTCATTTACGTTATTTATAAGAAGACCTTTTCCGGTGTGATGTACTCACACAATTTCAACATCTCTCTCATCATTATGACAATGGCTACTGCCCTAATTATCATGGGTATTTCAACTAATATCGTTATCTCTCTTGGTATGGTTGGTGCTCTCTCTATTGTACGGTTCAGAACGCCTATTAAAGACCCTATGGATTTGGTTTTCCTATTCTGGGCAGCTGCTTCTGGAATTTTGTGCGGGGCTGGTCTAATTCCACTCGTCATCATCGGTGCTATTTTAATCGGTATTGTCATGCTTGTATTTGCAAACCGTTTGACTGTAGAAAATCCTTATTTATTTATCGTGAAATACACAGATGCTTCAATAGAAAAAACGTTAGAAGAAAGGATTTCTAGTAAAGTGAAAAAACACTCTATCAAATCGAAATCCGTAATGCCTGGCAATAACCTCGAAGTGACATATGAAATTCGATTAAAGGATAATAATACTGAATTCATTAATCAAGTCAAGGACATGGACAGCGTTCATTCTGCAATCATGTTAAGTTATGACGGCAACTTCACTGCCTAAGATAGAAGGCGGACATAAAAATCTATGTCCGCTCCTCTATTTAAGAATACAGGAGGAAGGAGCCTTGGCATGTTAAAAACAAGATATGTTTTAGCGTCGATTGGTTTACTGATAGTAATTTTTATAGCAGTGATGTTTTTCCTTCCCAATCTTCAAGTTGAAAAAGCTTCGAAAGGGAAAACTTATACTGAATCTGTATTTGACCAAAGTAAGGTGACAAACGTTGATATAAAAATGGATGATGATGATTTAGTCTCCATCTTGGAGAATCCCACTGAAAAGGAAATTGTTAATGCCGATGTAACGATTGATGGAGAAACGGTTAAAAATGTAGGCTTTCGAACCAAGGGAAACCTTTCCTTAAATTCTGTTGTCCAAATGGAAGATTCTGATCGTTACAGCTGGAAGATAGACTTTGATTATTATCAGGAAGATCAAGATTTACACGGCTTGAAAAAATTGGCTTTAAATAACAATTACAGTGACCCAACCTATATGAGAGAGTATCTTTCATATGAGCTAATGGAAAAAATGGGCATAGCAACTCCCGGTCATTCCTATATGTACGTGACCATTAACGGCAAAGAATGGGGTTTGTATTTAGGTGTAGAAGCTATTGAAGAAACATTTTTAGATACTAACTTTGCTGATGGCACCGGGGACCTTTATTATCCTGATGGCACCGGAAGTGATTTAAAATGGATTAGCGATGATATTGATGACTACACAGGAATAAACTTAAAAACAAACGATAATTCCGATCAATCTGCTATGATCAAAATGCTTGATGTTATCAATAATGGCGGGAATTTAGAAGAAGTATTAAATGTTGACGAAATGCTGCGCTACTTTGCAGCTAATACAGCTCTTGTCAACCTCGATCACTATCAAGGCGATAAAAAGCATAATTACTATTTATATGAAGAGAACGGCGTCTTTTCCATCCTGCCATGGGACTATAATATGTCATTTGGTGGTTATTCAGGGGGCGGGGGCAGAAAGGGACAAGCCGCAGAGGATGAAAAGGCAGCTGATCAAAAAGATGCTGCAACAGTTAATGGTGATACAACTGCTGCTAATGCTAATGCTAATGATGATGACAATGCAGAATTCCCTGGTGGTTCACCGAATATGAACGGTGGTGCCATGATGGACATGAGCTCCAATTTCATGAATGAAAGCATTATTAACTTCAGCATTACAGAGCCTGTGTCAGGTACGACACTTGAGAATCGGCCTTTATTAAATGCCCTGCTTTCCAACGAAGAGTACCGCGAAAAATATTATGATTATCTAGACGACATTGCCACAGATTTTTTCTCTAAAGAAAATATGACAGCAATGACAACTGAGATTTCCACATTAATCTCACCATATGTGGAAAAAGATCCGACAAAATTCTATACATTGGACGAGTATACAGAAGCAACGTCAGGCAAAGAAACCCTGGTTGATTTCGCTACCAAACGTGCTGATTCTATCTTGGCACAACTTTCTGGAGATCTAGTTGTTGAAGCTGAAACAGAAAGCAGTATGGGCGGTGCAGCTCCTAATATAGACGATGGAGAAGATGGCGCACCTCAGCCTCCTAATATGGGTGACGGTGAGAATGGTGCAGCTCAGCCTCCTAACATGGGCGGCGGTGAGAACGGTGCAGCCATGCAGCCCCCTAACATGGGTGATGGTGAAAATGGTGCAGCTATAAAGCCCCCTGGTATGAACGAGAATATGGGTTCGCAAGGAGTGGCTAACAGCAGTTACTCCAAAGAAACGATAATTCTATCTTCTGTTCTCCTTTTATTACTATTTGGCGCAATGGCATTCGCTCACTTCTTTAAACGAAGAGGAAAAAGAGGCTAACTGCCTATTAATTTCGTTACAATCAAGGTATCCCAAACTAAAATTCGGGGTACCTTTTTTTATTTCATTAGCTTAATACCCTCTATCTATTTCCCAACCAAATGACTCTAGTACAAAAATAATTTCTTTCCCTATTATTCTTTATTTCTATAAAAGTTCACGAAAAAAACCAAAAATCAACTTGGACAGACGCCAAAAAAAAATCTAAAAAAATAAATACCTTGATTTCCTACTAATATGATTAACCACGCTCCAAGCGCCTTTTCATAACACTTTCTTGAGCTTATTCCTCCCTCTTCCTGACTTAACAAACTGCTCTCATCGATTATTTTTAAACTTATAATTACCCTTATTTGGTATAAAATAGTAAAATAGAGAGAGGACTGAACCTCTATTCAGAGAGACTGGTTACTTGTTTATTATTTTTATAAACTGGGTAAAGATTTCCATCATTAATTTTCCGATTTTCCATTATCAATCTTGTCAAAACGTGTCGGTGTCAGGGGGGGAACGAATGAAAAGAAATCATACAATGATGCAATTTTTCGAGTGGCATCTTGAAGCAGATGGCTCTCATTGGGACAGATTGAAGTATGAGGCTTCCAAGTTGAAAGATATAGGAATTGACTGTGTTTGGCTTCCGCCAGTTACAAAAGGGCAATCCGTAGGGGATAACGGCTATGGAATTTATGACGGATACGATTTGGGTGAATTCGACCAAAAAGGATCCGTTCGAACCAAATACGGAACAAAAGAGGAATTGCTTCAAGCAATAGCCACATGTCATAACTACGGGCTTTGCGTGTATATCGATCTAGTTATGAACCATAAGGCTGGAGCTGATGGAACTGAAAAATTTGAAGTCATTGAAGTCAACCCGGACAACCGGATGGAAGACATTTCAGAACCGTTTGAAATTGAAGGTTGGACAACATTCGATTTTCCAGGCCGTAATAATCAATACTCTGATTTTAAATGGAATCATACTCATTTTAATGGAACGGACTATGATGCCGGAAACGACAAAATGGGTGTGTACCGGATAACAGGGGAAAATAAACATTGGAATAAGCATGTTATTGATGAATTTGGTAATTACGATTACTTAATGTTTGCGAATATCGATTACAGTCAGCCAAAAGTTCGCCAGGAGATGATTAGCTGGGGAAAATGGATGGTCGACACGTTAAAATGCGATGGTTTTCGATTGGACGCTGTAAAACATATTGATTATGAATTTATTAATGATTTTTTAAAGGAACTCCTCCCTTATACAAAGGAACATTTCTTCATGGTCGGAGAATTTTGGAAGGCCGATGTGAAGGCTTGCCAAACTTACTTAGAACAAACAAATCATGACCTCAGCTTGTTCGATGTTTCTCTGCATTATAAATTTCATGAAGCCTCAAAAGCAGGCTCTAAGTTCGACCTCTCAACCATCTTTGATCATACCCTCGTTAAAACCAATCCGGCACAGGCCGTTACTTTTGTCGACAACCATGACTCCCAGCCACATGAATCACTAGAATCTTGGGTAAAGGACTGGTTTAAACCATCAGCATATGCCCTTATCTTGCTGAGACTTTGCGGTTACCCCTGTGTCTTTTACGGAGACTATTACGGAATTGGCGGACCTTCTCCAGTTCCTGGAAAAAAAGATATTTTAGACCGCCTCTTATTTGCTCGATATGAAAAAGCCTATGGAAAACAAGAAGACTATTTCGATGATCCAAACACGATAGGCTGGGTCCGACTTGGAGTCGAAGAAATAGAAGGGTCTGGATGTGCTGTCATTGTTTCCAATGGAGACCACAACAGTGAAAAGAGGATGTTCGTCGGTGAACATCGTGCTGGTGAAATCTGGATTGACCTGACCTTTCATAGAGATGATCATATCACCATTGAAGAAGATGGTTTCGCAACCTTTCCTGTTCATGGTAAAAGTGTATCTGTTTGGGCGTTGAATATGTAAAAGTACATGCCCTTAGACCATACCTTCAAAAAACAACAGCAAAGAACAGCATGTGGGGTAATAACATGCTCTTCTTTGCTGTTTTATACAAAATCATATTTTAAAGTTCACACCCTAAAAACGATAGAAGGACGAATCATTCATCCACTAGAACAAAGTTGATTTTTTCATCCTAATCAAACATGGTAAGATAAGGGAAAAAGGAGCTGAGGGAAAAATGAAAAATGAAATTATTAAAAGATTTACTTCCTATGTAAAGGTGGATACGCAATCCAATGAGGAAAATCCCACATGTCCTTCTACAACCGGACAGTTAACTTTGGCAAATACATTAGTAGAGGAATTACAAGCAATCGGGATGACAGAAGTGACAATTGATAAAAATGGCTATGTTATGGCGACTTTGCCTGCCAATTCAGAAAAGAAAGTACCGACTATCGGATTTTTGGCTCATATTGATACGGCGACGGATTTTACTGGGAAAGATGTAAAACCGCAAATTGTTGAAAATTATGATGGTAGTGATCTTACTTTACATAAAAAATTGAATGTCATCCTATCACCTAATGATTTTCCTTCGCTTAACGACTATAAAGGGCATACCTTAATCACAACGGATGGAACAACCCTACTCGGCGCAGATAATAAGGCTGGCATTGCCGAAATTATGACAGCTATGGATTATTTAATTCATCATCCAGAAATCAAACATGGAAAAATCCGCGTGGCCTTTACTCCCGATGAAGAAATCGGCAGAGGACCACATAAGTTTGATGTAGCTGCTTTCGATGCTCAATTTGCCTATACAGTAGATGGCGGTCCACTTGGTGAACTTGAATATGAAAGCTTTAATGCGGCATCAGCCAAGATCACTATCAAAGGGACGAATATACACCCTGGTACTGCCAAAGGGAAGATGATCAACTCGGCTAAGATTGCCATGGATCTCCACAGCAGGCTCCCTCGAGAAGAAGCACCGGAATATACAGAAGGTTACGAAGGATTTTATCATCTCCTTTCATTTCACGGAGATGTTGAGGAAACCAAGCTTTCCTACATTATTCGAGATTTTGACCGCCAACAATTTAACAACCGTAAGAACTATATAGCGAAAGTCACTGAAGAATTAAGAGAAAAATATGGTCAAAATCAAATCCTTCTTGAATTGAATGATCAATACTACAACATGAAGGAAAAAATCGAGCCGGTTAAAGAAATCGTCGACATTGCCTATGAAGCAATGGAGAAACTCGGAATCAAACCAAAAATCTCACCAATCCGCGGTGGTACGGACGGTTCTCAACTATCGTATATGGGCCTACCAACACCAAATATTTTTACAGGCGGCGAGAACTTTCATGGCAAATACGAATTCATTTCCGTCGATAATATGATGAAGGCCACCAACGTGATTGTTGGAATTGTCTCTCTCTTTGAGGAAAAAGCAAATTAAAGATGTGGAGAGTTATTACAATAATAATTTCTAAATCACACTAAAAACCCAGACTCCTTAAAGTCTGGGTTTTTACATTCAAGAATTAAGAACGTGCCCAATGACGGTGCTGAGCAATCGCATCGATAAAGGCAGCAGTAGATTCACTATTTGTATCCGAAACGGCTATAATGCCTCCGTTTGGATCAAGTGAAGTTATGCCTACCTTCGTTAGAATTTCGGCTCCTTCTTTTCCTGTTCCAATCGCTTTGAAATGGTTGTAAGCTTCTTCGACAAAGTAAATCGGATCCTTCAAAGTCTTTAATGAATCGACACTCTGCTGTCCTCCTGCCACATACACAGCATCGAATAAAACCGAGTCAGCTGTCAGGAATGTTTGATCGACCTCGAGTTGCTGGCCTTCAGCACTTGTAATCCAACCACGATTATTACTGATGATTTCTGCGATAATACTAGCCGATTTAAGAGATTCCAGGACTTGATAAACTTCAGATCCGTTAAATCCATCTGCAGCCAACACAGCCACTTTTCTTGTCGCCGCAGTATTGGCTTTCATTTTCTCTTGGCTTAATGCTGAAGAAGACAGATCCATTTTGACCTCACGCGTATTTGTAGGAGGATTCACTCCGACTCCAATTGCAATTATTTTAGCCAGCTCCACATCTACATTGCTGAACATCTCTACGATTTGCTGCTGAACGTCCTTACTTTTCACTTTTCCCACTTCAAAGTGGAAAGCCTGAATAATATGCTCTTTCTCCACATCTGTCATACTATTCCAGAATAATTTTGCCTGACTGTAATGATCATTGAAGCTTTCACTGCGTTGACGCACCTTCCTGCCATCCACTTTTTCCTGATAATGAGCATAGCCGCCTTCTGCATTTGAGGCAGGTTCTGGAGAGTTATCGGCTAGTGAATTCTTATAGTAGCTTACAGGACCAGGGTTTATTGCCATACGGTGCATGCCATCCCGTTGATTATTGTTCACGGGTGCAACCGTTCGGTTAATCGGAAGCTCATGGAAGTTAGGACCACCTAATCTGGATAGCTGGGTATCTGTGTATGAGAATAATCGTCCCTGTAGCAACGGATCATTGGAAAAATCAATACCCGGTACGACATGCCCCGGATGGAAAGCTATCTGTTCCGTCTCTGCAAAAAAGTTATCCGTATTTTGATTCAAAACCATTTTCCCGATAATTTTCACTGGGATCTGTTCTTCTGGCCATAGTTTAGTAGGATCGAGGATATCAAAGTCAAATTTGAATTCGTCTTCCTCCTTAATCAATTGCACGCCAAATTCAAATTCCGGATAATTCCCTGTTTCAATGGCTTCCCATAGATCTTGACGGTGAAAATCGGGGTTTTTCCCAGCAATTTTCTGTGCTTCATCCCAGACAAGGGATTTAACACCAAGTACCGGCTTCCAATGGAACTTAACGAAATGGGCAACACCTTCCTCATTAACAAAACGGAATGTGTGGACACCAAACCCTTCCATCATCCTGAAACTTCTTGGTATGGCTCTGTCCGACAGATGCCACATAATCATATGGGCAGTTTCTTCATTATTGGCAACAAAATCCCAAAATGTATCATGTGCAGACGCCGCTTGAGGTATTTCATTATGAGGTTCCGGCTTAACCGCATGAATTAAATCCGGAAATTTAATGGCATCTTGGATAAAAAATACTGGGATATTATTTCCGACCAAGTCATAGTTCCCTTCCTCAGTATAGAATTTAGTAGAAAATCCCCTAACATCACGGACCGAATCTGCTGATCCTCGGGAACCTGCTACGGTTGAGTATCGAACAAATACCGGTGTCTTAACTGATGGGTTTTGAAGAAACTTTGCCTTTGTATATTCAGCCATCGGCTCATATACCTGAAAATATCCATGTGCCCCGAACCCGCGCGCATGTACAATCCGCTCGGGAATACGCTCATGGTCAAAATGGGTCATTTTTTCACGAAAATGAAAGTCCTCCATCAATGTTGGACCCCGGTCACCCGCCTTCAAGGAATGCTCATCCTCCGAAACACGCAAACCTTGGTTAGTAGTCATCCTTTTCCCGTTATCGTCCACTCGATATTGATCCAACTGTTGATTTTTGCTTTGTTCATTTACTTTTCCGTGTTCGTTTTCATTCGTCATCCTTGTCATTCCCCTCCATGTCTTTAAATTTCAGGCAAATTCATGGTGTATGTATTTTCTTTATCAAGCTTTTCACTTCTTTTATATTTCAAATAAGTTACTATCTTTCCTCATATACCACCCGATTTTGACAATTAAACAGATCCCGAAAAAGAATATTTGGTTTTATTTTCCAACTAGCCAGACAAAAATGGATTTCTTCCTTCTTTAATAACAAAAAATACCCAAGTAGATTCACTGGATGATTACTATAAATTATTGGAACAAAATGGTGTGGGGGAACTTTACTGTAGCAAACGCAGTACTTGCTATACAATCAGAGTAGAGTCCATTTAATCATTCTTGTAAATCCATAAAACTATAGCAACATGCTCTTTCCTGAACAGGAAGCCATCGAACTATCCTAAATAAGAAAAGGTAACGGAGGACATGTTGATCTCCGTTACCTTTTGGAAGATTTTCAAATTACATCATTATACATCGCCTTCAGCAAGCCAAGGGAAGAATCCATTCAGAAACCTTTCCGTTGCTGGCATAAAATAAGAGCCATAATGGTAATCAGGGTCAAGAGTCATAACTACCCAAGTACCTTTTGTACTGACCTTATCAATATAAAGAACGGCACCACCATCCTCAGTAGAGACAAGGATATCTGAACCTTTAGGCGGCCAATATACGCCATGCTGATGCCAAGTCGAATCAGCAAGTGTTAGATAGCGGCTGAATAAGTCATGGTCAGGCTTTTGGAGGACCAAACCGCTTTTGGGATCCTTTTCAAGCCACCACCAAAAATTCGTTTCCCTGAACTCCCAATTATGGCCTGGAATCCATTCATTCAGCTGTGGACCAAAGGACACAATGATCCCACCCCTATTAGCGAATTCATATATTTTATCCATGGACTTCATGAGAAGGCCCATATGTAGTTGGGAAGGAAGGAGCAGGACATCAAATTCATCAATTGACGTTTTAACTAGATCAGGAAGATAAATTAGTGTATCAATATATTTACGATATTTCGGCTCGGTATATGTCCGATGGTGTTGTGAACTACCACCGTCAATTACTGCAATTTTCCTCATTTCACTTCACTCTTCTCTTGAAGTATTTGGTATTCATTCCGTACCCACTGCATGAGTTGGAAGCTAATACGGACTGTTGTTTTTTTCACATTCATCGAACCAAATAAATCGTTTCCTGAATGAACAAGAATTGTTCCTTTTGTGCTGTGCCTATCAATATATGTGATTGGTTCTCCACCAGGCAACGTCAACAAAACCTCAGCTTTATCAGGAATTGGATGATGACCTCTTGCAAAAAAGCCTGAAACCCCTTTATTATAGGTCATATCATCCTCTTCCACCCCTTCAAAAATCGGGTGGGGTTGGTGGACTGATACAACATAGTCTTGAAAACTGTGTATCGTTTTAGGGATAAAGTTCGATCCCCCTGGTAGCCAATCCATAAATATGTTGCCACAAAAAACGATGACTTTTTTATCATTTAAAAATTCATGAATTAACTCTTTATGTTTATATAAAAATTTCTGATCTATTAAACCCTGGATGACCAGGCATTTAAAAGGTTTTAAATCAATATCTGGTAGTTCGTAAGTATCAATAAATGTAAAATCCTCCTGATACTTAGGGTCGTTCACCCTTGCTTTTCCAAAATAGCTTCCTGTATCAAGCATCAGAAAGTCGTTTTTTTTCTCATTCATTTTTTTCCTCCTCAACAATGCATCTATCAAACTTTGCATAAAACAGATGTTGGCGATATCTTCATAGCTTCCTTCTACATCCTTAATTATCAGAATCACCTTTGTGTAATCTCAAACTACCAAAATTGATAATGATTATCAATATCGATTATTCTGCTTTTTTAATGATAATCCTTAGTTTCATTGCCGCCATATTCCTTTTGTGATATTTATGAATGGCACTATTCATTTTCTTAATACAAAGGTTAGTTATACAAATAAAAAAAATCCTCTCGATGAGGATCTTAAACGAATTGAAGGAAATGTTGCTTTAACTTATTACAAAAATCCTGTTCATAATCTGTAAGCTGAGTATTCTTACGGATTACTAATCCGTTTTTCCGCTTAATTGATAGCCCTGATACCGGCCTTGAAACTAACTCTCCTTTACTTAATTCCTCCGCAACAGCAAAGCTAGGTAGAAAGGCAATCCCATGTCCAGCTTTTACAGCCTTTTTGATTAATTCAAAGTTGCTCATTTGTAAATACCTCACCTTAACTTGTCGACTACATAAATGACTCTTGATATATTGCTGTAAGTAATGACTCTTTGGCAAGAGGACGGTTTGGTTATGTAAATCACGGCAGTAAAGTGTTTTTCTTGTATCCCATAAATAATCGTTTGGGAAAATCAGGGATAGTTCATCCTCGAATAAAACTGACGTGTCATAGTGGTCCATTAAATAGTAGTCTTCAGGATAGATTGGCATGATTGCAAAATTGGTCAAGTTATCTTGAAGGCTTTTCTTTAAATCATCGTAACAAAAACTATTGATTTCAATGCACTTCTTTCGTGAAATCTCCTTGTATTGATGGAGAAGATCCGCAAAGAAGTAATCCGCAATATAATTGCTGACGAATACCGAGAGTGTCTGTTCAAAGTAGTCTACTTTTTTCATCGTTACTGAAGCCTCATCCACAAGACTCAGAATCTGTTTTGCATAAGTCAAGAGAACTTCCCCTTGCTTCGTTAACTCTACTTTCCTACCAGTACGATGAAAAAGTCTTGAATCAAAGTCTTGTTCTAAGTGATTGATATGATGACTAATAGTAGGTTGTGAGCAATAAAGTCGGCGGGCAGCCTCTGTGAAAGAGCGACACTCGGCAAGTACGATAAACGTCTCCATTTTCTCCAGTGTATTCATGTGTGTTTTCCCCCTCAAGACCGTCCTTTTGTGAAAATGATAATCATTATCATTTATATACTATCAGGACATGCTCATCCTGTCCATGTCAAAAATGCATCTATACTTTCTCTTTCATATGCTGTTCCTTAAAATTCAACTTAAAGGAATATTTCTATGTAGCTTCCTTTACACTCCTGTCGCTATGAGCCTTTGTATAATGAAAGATGTTAGACATCCCTTAAATGAAGTACTTTTCTAGCATGTGATTGCCCTATCTACCGCTATATAACGGAGTAAAAATTTCTCATAAATAATCAATAACAAAAATAAAGAAGCGGCAAAGACCAATCATTCATCTTTACCGCTTCTTTATTTATCATTCCCTTTTAGTTCTTAAAGGCCTCTGAAACCTTTAAAAGCTTGCCTTTGACTTTCGTATTTTTCATCACTTTCAAAACAAGAGGTCCCTTTTCATTCAATATTTCCACATAGGAAACATTGTCCTGAATGGTGATAATTCCAATATCTTCGGCTTTAACACCATCAATTTTCGCAATTGTACCCACGAAATCAACGGCTCTGATTTTCTTTTTCTTACCGCCATTAAAATATAGCTTCATGATTTGTTTATTCAATTGTTCACTTTTATCTTTTTTTATTTTGGGACGAGCCTCTAGTTTCGCTTCAAAATCATTCATCTTATTCGAGACATCTTCTTCTGATGGAGGAGAGATTTTAGGGATGTCAAATCCGATATAGCTTTGAATCTCTTTAAGGAACTTATCTTCGTACGGTGTCACGAAAGTAATAGCTTTCCCTTTTTTACCAGCTCGACCTGTTCTTCCAGTTCGATGTACATAGCTTTCTTTTTCTAGTGGAAGATCATAATTAATAACATGAGTAATATTATCAATGTCAATTCCCCTTGCAGCTACATCTGTAGCAACTAAATAGCGGAATTCACCTCTTCTGTACTCGTTCATCACAGCAAGACGATCTTCTTGAAGCATACCTCCATGAATCATATCGCAAGGATAATCTAAATCCATTAACTTTTCACAGACTTCGTCCACCCGATCTTTCGTCCGACAAAAAATGATGCAGCTATCAGGATTCTCAGTGATTGTAACGTCTTTAAGCAAGGAAAACTTATCATCTTCCTTCACTTCGATTAGGGCATGTTCAATCTTTTCAGTCGTTATGCCCGTTGCCTTAATCTCAATATCTAAAGGATCGTTCATATATTTTTGACAAAGTTTCTTTATACTCTCTGGTAAAGTAGCAGAAAACAACATGGTAACTCGGTTTTTTGGAAGCTCTTTAATAATGGCTTCCACTTGTTCGATGAACCCCATATTTAACATTTCATCCGCCTCATCAATAACCAAATGTGTTAAGCGCTCCAAAACAAACGTACCTTTTTCAATATGATCGAGTACTCGTCCTGGCGTTCCTACAACTACATGACTTTTTTGTTTAAGTTCTGCTTTTTGTAGAGCAAATGGAGATTTTCCATAAACCGCTGTTGCTTTAATTCGTTTAAATCTACCTATATTCGTAATATCCTCTTTCACCTGTACAGCAAGCTCTCGCGTAGGTGTTAAAATAAGTGCCTGCGGCTTATTCTCCTGCCAATCAACCATATCGCAGATCGGTATGCCAAATGCTGCTGTCTTACCACTCCCTGTTTGCGACTTCACGACAAGATCCTTTCTTTTCAATGCAACAGGAATCACTTCACGTTGAACTTCCGTTGGTTGCTGATAACCCAGACTCTCCAATGCCCTTACAATTTCATCACTTAATGTATAATCAGTAAAACTTAATTCAGTCATATAATAGCCTCTTTTGTTGTTTATTATCTTACTTTATTGTTTCCACAATCGTTATTTCCTTATACTGATTTCTATTATACGCGATATGAAGTGATAAACCTCGTAATAACCAAACTACTAGATGCTTTTTTCATGTGATCTATTCTTCTATTTTTAAAAGACATGTCTTTTAAAAAATAATAAAATGAAGCTCCTTTACCTATTTTTTAGTGAAAGGTTGCCTTCCGAAAAATTTATTTCTTTCAAACTTCTTTAACCTTGCTTTGATTAATCAAAATATCCTGCTTATATGCTAAAATATGTATGATACAAGAGAGTTAAAAAAAGGTAAAAACCATTAAATTCTATCTAAAAGGAGCGTTGATTTATGATAATCGTAACGAATAGAATTAGAGTTAAAAAAGGGATGGGTGCAGTTATGGCCCCAGGATTTACTGCACCAGGCCCACTTGATACAACAGAAGGCTTCGTAAAAGTAGAAGTATTATTAACACAAAACTTAACAGATCATGATGAACTAAACGTAAATATGTACTGGGAAAACCTTGATAACTTTACTGCTTGGAGAAATAGTGATGCGTTTAAAGCTGCACATAAACGACCTGAACCTAGTTCCGATGAAGCAAAAAAAGAATCACCTATTCTAGGCAGTGAACTTACTACTTATGAAGTTGCCTCAGTAAAAGAAATAGCTAAATAGGAAACTTCAAAAAGAGTTTTATACGAAATTCGTCCGTTGGAGGTATTATTTCGACCGTGGCCAGGAATAATTCGACCTTCAAAGAGATTATTCGTCCGTCGACACAATTAAATCGACCTTCCATCATTTAATAAATCAGAAAAAACAGTATGTGTTCAATAACATACTGTTTTTTCTGTTGGATTTTGGCTTTTATTCATCAAATTCTTATTGAACTTCAGCCTTTTTAATTTGTTTACTTCTTAACTGTCCGCAGGCCGCATCAATATCCGTTCCATGTTCTTGGCGGATTTTACAATTTACGCCTCTCTTTTTCAACGTATCATAAAACGAGAGAACTGACTCTTTCTCACTTCTTTGATATTGACTATGTTCATCTACAGGATTATATGGAATTAAGTTAACATAAAGCCGATGTTTTTTGTCATCAAGAAGATTGGCAAGTTGCTCGGCTTCTTCTTGATGATCATTTACATCTTTCAATAGGATATACTCAATAGTAATTCTTCTGTTTGTTTTTTCTAAATAATAATCAAGCGATTTCATTAATTTTTCTATTGGAATACCTCGGTTTATTTTCATTATCCGGGTTCTAAGTTCATTATTCGGTGCATGCAATGATATTGCCAGGTTTACCTGTAATTGAGTATCTGTGAATTCATAAATCTTGTTGGCAAGTCCACTAGTCGATACAGTGATACGCCTTGCAGCGATAGCAAGCCCTTTATGGTCCATAATTACCTTTAAAAAGTCTATCATATTTTCAAAGTTGTCAAACGGCTCGCCAATTCCCATTACAACTACATGACTAACAATGTCTTCTTGTTCCAATTTATCTAGATGCAGTTGAACGTTCATAATCTGTTCTACAATTTCCCCACTAGATAAATCACGACTTTTGGCTAATAGACCACTTGCACAGAAACTGCAACCAATATTACATCCTACCTGTGTGGTGACACAAACCGAAATCCCGTATTTATGCCTCATCATAACCGTTTCGATGAGGTTTCCATCCTGTAATTTAAACAAGAACTTAATCGTTCCATCCGCTGACTCTTGCTTAACATGCTCAGTTAAAGTTTGGATGAAAAAGTTATCTTTCAGTAATTGAATGCACTCTTTATTTACATCTGTCATTTCAGAGAAATCTGTTACGCGCTTCCTATAAAGCCACTCCCAGACTTGTGAAGCTCTAAACTTTTTATGACCATGTTCCAAAAGCCACGCTGTCAATTGATCGAATGTTAAACCATAAATGGACTCTTTATTCATACGTTACCCTCTTTTCATAACATTAAAATTTAATTCTACAACTCCAAAAACCTTATAAGCAATTCCTCTGAATTGGCAAATTTATTTATGATACGGTTCATTTCTATTTATTCTAAACGCTCGATATATTTGCTCCAACAGAACCAACTTCATTAGCTGATGCGGAAAGGTCATTTTAGAAAAGGAAAGTGCATAATCACTTCTTGAAATCACCTCTGAGCTAAGCCCCAGAGAACCACCAATAATAAAAGCAATTTTGCTTTTTCCATAAGTAGCTAGCTGGTCAATATGAGATGCTAGCTGCTCAGAGGTGAGCTGTTTTCCATTGATTTCAAGTGTAATAACGTAGGTGTCTTGGCTGATTTTAGCTAAGATTCGCTCACCTTCCTTTTGTTTTACAATATCCATATCCGCTGCACTAAGGTTCTCCGGGGCTTTTTCATCTGGTACTTCAATAAGTTCTATATTAGCATAGGCACTTAAACGTTTTGTATATTCAGCAATTCCTTGCTTTAAGTATTTTTCTTTTAGCTTGCCAACAGTAATAATCGTTATTTTCATATATATCCTCTAACTTTCATTATGTTTTAGTATCATTTGTTGGATTTGCCTACCTATTATCATACCTTAGAGGGACCTATAAGCAAAACAAGCATATCCTTTCCAGTTTTGGATAAGTCCATTACATTTATAACCACTATAAATAATGATTCAACTATCATCTTTATATTAAAAAGCCGCTTCCTCCTTAAAAAAGTGGCAACGGCTTCCTTCATTCATAAGTGAATAATGTACATTTGTTTCTTTTCTAGAATAACTCAAGAGTAATGTAACCAAAAGTAGAACCAACAAAAAATGAAAATAAAAAACCAAACCTATTGAACTAGAATGCCTTAATATAACAGTAATCCAGTCATCATTATTCCAATAATGACTATTATTGATGCTTTATATAATTTTGTCCCTGATAAACTATGAAATTCCTTCATAATATAATCCCATTAAATCTTGATATGAATTTTATCGACAAATTTTGTATAAAACTAAGGTTGCCTAGATAGGCAGAGCTGATTACTTTAATAAGAATTCGCTACCCTAACTTTATTTTGCAGCCTTAATACTCTTTTTTTTGTTCTAATGACCTTTATCTCATATAAAGCACCAACGGCTTAAATATACGGCAATTCCATGCTCTAGTTTCTACTTTATAAAATGTTAAGAACATGTTAAGAACAGGTTACAAACATGTTATCCACAAAAGTTATCCACATATCCACATTTTCTATCCACATCTTGTATGAGAATATTAGTTCCCTACTAGATATATTGCCACGTTTCGACAATATTCACAGGTTGTTGATAACTGTTTTTCTTCAGAAATGAATGTTAAAACAGGGTAGGTTTCACACTCATATACCACTTCATCCAACGCCATATCTACGTGTTCCTGACAGCAATATAATTCCATCATACATCCTCCTCTTCTTTATTCAGTTTTACTAATAATGATGTACCTATTTATCCACACTTTGATTGGTATCTTTATCTTTTAGCAAATATCCACAAGTAATCGTATCAAAAAACAAGAAAATCGCAAGCAAAATAAAAGACAGGAAGTAGTCGCTCCCTGTCCTTTTTTTCTTTAGATTTCGCTGTTTGAAAGCGTGACTTCCGTGGTTTCTTTCTTTCCATCACGGTAATAGATAATTTTAACCTTATCACCGATTTTCTTATCATTGTAAAGATACTTTCTTAATTCTACTACGTCATGGATTTCTTCATTATCCATTCCAACGATGACGTCAAATTCTGCTAGACCTGCTTTATCTGCTGGAGAGTTACTTTGAACACCTGTTATTGCCACACCTGCAGTAACCTTCTTAGGCAATTTCAATGTATTTTGTTGATGATATTGCGAAATTTCTTCTACAGATGCTAAATTCACACCTAAGAAAGCACGTTTAACTTCACCAAATTCCTCGATATCATTAATAATTGGAATAACCGAATCAATCGGAATGGAAAGTCCGATTCCTTCCACTGCATTTTCTGCTATCTTCATCGAATTGATTCCGATGACCTGCCCGGACATATTAACAAGTGCCCCTCCACTGTTTCCTGGGTTAATCGCCGCATCTGTTTGAATAACCTCTGCATTCCAATCCACCTGTCCGTCTTCATTGATATCCACTTCAATTGTACGTTCCAAACCGGAAATGATCCCTTGTGTAATGGATCCAGAGAATTGAAGACCTAGCGGATTACCAATGGCAATGACAGGCTCTCCAGGTTTCAATTTTCCAGATTTCCCGAACTCGGCAATGGTCTTAATTTTATCTCCATCTACTACAATGACGGCAAGGTCTGTCCATGGGTCGCTACCTTGTAGTTCAGCTGGTAATTTAGTTCCATCACTTAACGTGACTTCCAATTCATTTGCGCCTTCAATGACGTGATTGTTTGTAACAATATAGGCTTTACCGCCATCTTTCTTATAAACGACACCAGAACCAGTACCCGCTTCAGCAGAACTGCTCTCGTTTCTTCCCTGCTGGCCCCAGAAGGTTGTTTCCTGAATATTTGTGATGCCGACTACCGCGTCGCTGGCCTTATCAACAGCATCAGTGACGGCACTTGTCACATCTACAGACAGGCTTTGCTGTGTCTGCTTCATCGATTCACTATCAGTTGATTTCTCTGTTGTATTTTCGCTGCTTTCGTTAACCAACAGTCCACTTCCCGGAAAAGCTAATAAAATAAGTAATGCCCCAATGATGGCGCCTCCCAAGCCTGAAAGAAAATAGCTCGTATGGCTCCCCTTTCTCTTTTTGTTTTGGTTCTCATCATTCTGATCATAATAACCCAAGACAGCTCCATCCTCTCATTTTAGGAATGAATTATAGCAACTACTATTGTTTGGTATCCTCCCTTAATTATACTCATTTAACCGAATTTTTCTAAAAAAATGTACGCCCTTATTTAAGGGTAAACTTAAAATTGAATAATATGTAGCAACTTTTCTATTTTCCTATACAGTTCTAACCAAACGATACCCCTTTTAATCCGGTTAGTAACTTATATATTTTATAAATAAAAAGGAATGAACAAGGTTTCCCTCATCCATTCCCTTTATTTATAACGTTACAAGCTCTGTCGGTTTTTTCGGATCCGTATCATACAGAGAAAATTGTTCACCGACGATGATTCCTTTTGTCTTTAAAGTTTGTTCTACTGACATTCTTGCTAGATCCTTCATATTGTTATCAAGGCTCAAGTGGGCCAGGTAAATCCGCTTTGTCTTATCTCCGGCCACTTCACTCATGGCAAGAGCAGCGTCTTCATTACAAACATGTCCAACATCACTTAAAATTCTGCGCTTAATGCTCCACGGATATTTTCCCATCCTCAACATAGATACATCATGATTACTTTCAAATACATAAGCATCAGCATTCGAGATAATACCTTTCATCCGATCACTTACGTATCCTGTATCAGTAATAACCACAAGCTTCTTATCTTCATGATGAAACACGTAAAACATTGGTTCTGCAGCATCATGCGATACACCAAAGGATTCTATATTAAGACTGCCGAACGTTTTGACTTGTTCCATTTCAAATGTGAATTTTTGTTCGACAGAAATTTCACCGATTGAACGCTCCATGGCACTCCATGTCTTTGCATTCGCATATATCGGGAGTTTATGTTTTCTAGCAACCACGCCAAGACCTTTAATATGGTCACTGTGTTCATGGGTAACAAGGATTCCGGATAGCTTCGACATATCACGGCCTATATCCTGAAACAACGCTTCTAAGGCTTTACCGCTTAAACCGGCATCGACAAGAAAAGATTGATCCTCCGTTTCCACGAAAAAGGCATTTCCTGTACTCCCGCTTGCGAGAACACTAAAATGCATAGTCATCTATACTCACTCCAGTATTTTTTCTTCTGTATTTAATTCAATGACCTCTCCATCAAAAGCATTCACAAATAGATCCGTTTCGTCATCCAAGACCACCCACCATGTTGGCACAAGTAAATGTGACACAGATGTCGTCTGCAGGGAATTATAAAAACCTAGTTGTACATTAGTCACTTTGCTTTTAGGATCAATATCACCATGATTATATAAAGCTCCAATAGCATTTAGGGCAGATTCCAACTCTTTTGGTTTGTTGAACTTCTCTATTCCCTCTAAATACATCTGTTCATAGGAGACAACTTCCCCCTTCTTGTTCAGATATAAAGTGACCTTTCCCTTACTATTATTATAAAACATCTTTTTGTCTGCTACTTGATAGCAGATAATGGTCTGGTTGATCTCGTCATAGCTCCAAAAACGATAATCATTACCATTCAAGATATACTCCTTCAAGAATATCTCAACATCGGCAGCCTGAATTTTATCATTCATACTTACCGGCGTTTTAAATGTACCGACAAGGTTCTTATCGTCTATAATTTTCGCTTTTTGATTTTTCAGGTACTGTAAATCTTTCTTCTCGAAATTTTTACTATTAGCAATCAAGAATTGATCCTTCACCTTTTGTTTTGGAAGTGGAACGGCTATTGTAATCTCATCTTCTTTTAAAAGTTCTTCCGTTGTGGACTCTGTGATATTTTCGTATGTGTAGTCATTTATTTTCTCCAAAAATTGATAAAGCAAAAAAATGTTCAAAATGAAGAAAACCATAATGAAAATTGACTTTGTATTATTCCAATCCACTTTGATCGCCTCCCGAGTCTTCATCAAAAGGCACAATAAACCATTTATCGCCGATACGATAATACCAAGTGGGTTCAAGTGTAACAAGAGTGACAAGCTTGGAATCTAACGACTTATGCAGCTTATAACCAACCGAGATGTCCTCCACACTCTTGAAATCAATACTTTCCTTAGATTTCAACTGATTCAGTACTTCCCTGCCACTTTGTAAAGTGGCTACCGATCCTTCTGAAGGAAGTACAGAAGCAAGTGAAAAGTAGGGACGCTCATAGCTATAAATTTCTTCTTTCCCCCAAATTTGTTCGATTTCGGTCATTCCATATTCATTGAAGGCCGGATATCCATTTACGAATAGGCGGAATACCACACGTTGCTCACTCTCCGACATATAAGCAAAGCGGTAATTGCTATCTTCCCAGCCGGCATGATCATTAATAAAATCAATGCTTTTTCCCAAAAGGTCACTGGAACTGCCAAATAACTTGTCCTTTTGTGCCGGATTAATATAGGAAATTATATAATTCTCTTTATTGATCGTCATCAGTCTTGTACCATCCGTGTATTCCTCACCGACTGAAACTGATTCCTGTCGTACATACTTGGGATAATTAAATAACGCATCTTTCAGATTTCCAATATCAAAGTAGTCAATATAATATTGAAATCTGTTAATCTTTATAGAATTTTCCGGAACAAACAGTGTCCTTTTACTGTTTATGGTTTGGGCTGTGTATTCAGGATATTTTTTGTGTGAATCATTATAAAAATCATCCATGAAATCTTTAAGTCTTTTAGAGCTGACCATGCTTTGATAGATTTTCTCTTGTTCATAAGAGACAAAATAAACCGCAGATTCATTACCACTGATATCTTTTTGTTTAATGATGATGCGATCAAAAGAAAAACTAGGCAATTCCTTATCCGAAATATCCAATACCGTTTTATAGAGAGAGATTGGAACATCATCGGAAAATTCGATTTCCATCGATCCCTCTTCATGAACAAAATCATCAAATTTCCTTTGAAGCCTTTTCATGGATAACTCTTTTGCGCCGGTAAAACTCCATTGAGAAAATTCTTTCTCCATTTTATCTATTTCTACAGGATCGGAGGTTTGAAAATGTTGACCATTGCTGTGAAAAAGGATACTAACCGGTTTAATGACATCACTGACAATCTGCACATCACTTTTAATCCTTATAAGATCATCTGATTGGTCAAACTGATCATATTCAGGCTCGTACGTCCAAATACTCCAAGTCAAAAAAATACTAGTCCCAACTAAAATAATCAGTATTATACTTTTCGCACGTTCAAAATTCATGACCAATCATCCTCTTCTTCCTGTTCGTAAGGAAGTGTAAAGAACACCGTAGTTCCTTTTCCATCCACACTTTCCGCCCAAATTTTCCCGCCATGCGCCACGACCATTTCTTTCGCAATCGCTAAACCAAGTCCAGTCCCACCAAGGTTTCGTGACCTTGCTTTATCCACACGGTAAAATCGGTCAAATATTTTATCGATGACATTTTTCGGAATTCCCACTCCTTGATCAGTAATACTGACAACGATAAAGCTTTCAGCTGCCCTGACACGGAAGGTCACTTGACCACCTTCAGGAGAGTACTTTAATGAGTTGGATATTACATTATAGAGAACCTGGGTGATTTTATCTTCATCAATATCCACAAAATAAGCATCCTTAGGCAGATCACGCTTAAATGTGATATCATCATTTTTCGTCATTTCAAATCGATCGATAATATGGTCATAGAATTTATTGAAATTCACCCAGCCCGTTTTAAGCCGATAGTCTTTACTGTCCATTTTTGAAAGCTGTAACAGGTCATTTACAAGCCTGATCATTCGCTCTGTTTCATTTTGCGTGACACTTAAAAAGGCAGGAGCGATCTCCTCTTCCTTCCAAGCCCCATCCGCCAATGCCTCCAGGTAGCTCCTCATCGTTGTAAGCGGTGTTCTTAGCTCATGCGACACGTTGGCAACAAATTCCCTACGCTCACCCTCAATTTTCTCTTGCTCTGTGATATCATGCAAAACAGTGATCAATCCATTAACGAATCCCGTTTCCTTTTGAATAACTGAAAAGTTACCCCTCAAAATGAACGGCCGATCCTTTTTGCTGTAATCAAGGATTACGGACTCCCGTTCTTCCAGTAAATCCTCAAATTTATATTCTTCTTCAAGACCCAAAACCTCAATGATAGGTTGGTTCATGACGGTTTCATGTGAGACATTCAGTAATCGTGCAGCCGGTTCATTAATCAAGTTCACTCTACCGCGTCTATCAGTTGAAATAACACCGTCTGTCATATTGGTGAGGACAGATGAAAGTTTACGTCGTTCTCCCTCTGTGCTAGATTGCGACTCTTGAAGCTTTTTAGTCAAATTATTGAAAGTAACAGCAAGCTGACCTATTTCGTCATCGCCATATACTCTAACTTTTCTAGAGAAATTCCCTTTCGCCATCACCAATGCCTGTTTTCTCATATCCGACATGGGCCGAGTGATAGTCCGTGCCAGCAGAATTCCTAAGATAGCCGTAATGACCAGGGCAATAGCCGTACCCGTCATAAAGATACTATTGATTTCATCCATCTGTTCAAAGACGTTCTCCATCTCAGCTATGACATAGACAGCTCCAATGACCTCATCTTTTGCTTCAATGGGTGTCGAAAGAACCCAGACCCGTCTGCCTGTTTTCGGATCCCGGTACACTTCACTATCTTCTTTCCCATAAATCAACGTATTCTTTATAAGGACCTGTGTCGTTTTCTTCCCTACGATTTCCTGGTTACCCGGGGCGGAGGTTCCAATTACCCGTCTGCTGCGTGTGTCGATAACACGTACTTCCGAAATATCATTCGATGAATTATCGCGATCCTTCAGTATCGTATTAATCGCTTCTTCGAGGGTTGGGTCTTCCTCTCCCCTCTCTTTTTCCATTTCTTCGCCAATACTGTAGGTAAGCAGGTTAACGTGGCCTTTTATCGATTTCGTGAAGTTCCCGACAAGATTTTCTTCCAATTCCCCAACAAAATATACCCCGATTATTTGCATCGCTACGAAGATAAGCAACACATAAATCAGAACAAATTTAAAATGAATTGAGCGAAAAAAACCAACCTTTTTCATAAGAACTACTCCTGTTCAGGGTTACGCAGGTAATAACCGACCCCTCTTCTAGTTACAATCCAACCAGGATGGCTTGGATTATCTTCAATCTTCTCACGAAGACGTCTTACCGTTACATCGACTGTCCGTACATCTCCAAAGTAATCATATCCCCAAACGGTTTGTAATAAGTGCTCCCTTGTCATAACCTGGCCGATATGCTTTGCTAAATAATGGAGCAATTCGAATTCGCGATGAGTTAATTCAATCGTATCGCCACGCTTAGAAACGACATAGGCATCAGGATGGATAGTAAGAGTGCCTATTGTAATTTCCTTCGGTTCATTTTCTTGATCCGGAACCGGGACAGCTTGCTGGCGTCTTAAGTTCGCCTTAACACGGGCGATTATTTCCCGGGTACTAAACGGCTTTGTCACATAGTCATCTGCACCAAGCTCTAACCCTAATACTTTATCTATCTCAGAATCCTTAGCCGTTAACATGATGATTGGCGTTTCATATTTCTTTCTTACTTCTCTACAAACTTCCATCCCATCACGCTGTGGTAGCATGATATCAAGCAAAATCAAATCAGGCTGCCGTTCTTCTACCATTTTAAGAGCTTCGTTGCCATCATAAGCACAAAAAACCTCATAACCCTCTTTTTTCAAATTGAATTGTAAAATATCCGCGATTGGCTTTTCATCATCGACTACCAAAATTTTCTTATCCATGTACTTATCTCCTTTTTAATAACTAAACTAAATCTATTAAAAACCTTGTCCTTATCCGGGACCTTTTTTCATATTTTCCTACTGATTACACCGACCTATCATCTTAGTCCAACAAAGTTCACTATATATACCCTATTAAAAGGTCTAAACACCTAAATGTAAGCAAATTGTATCTATTATACTTTATCATTTTACAGGCATTAAATCACCTTTTTCCTATTATTCTCATCTATGTATGTAGCAGAAGAAGAAGTCTTCGAATATTTTTCGAAGACTTCTCTCAATTACTGACTTATATAATTTAGCGGATTTGCAAGAGACCCGTTTTTATATACTTCAAAATGAAGGTGGACACCGGTGGAATGGCCTGTTGAGCCCATCATCCCAATTTTCATTCCTTTTCCAACCTTTTGTCCTGCTTTTACATCTATTGAATCTAAATGGGCATACAACGTTTTAAATCCATTATTATGATTGATTATTATTTTATTACCATAACCTCCGGAATCTCCTGCGAATTCGACTATTCCATGATCGGCTGCCGTGATGGTCCTTGTTGTTGGTCGGGCAATATCTATTCCTTTATGTAGTTTCCCCCAGCGCTGGCCCTGCTTACTGGAAATATAGCCCCCGTCTGCAGGCCATGAATAGGTGCCGCTTCCATTTGAAGGAATGACCTTTGTTCCTTTTCTAGTGATCTCTGTGATCGCTTTTTCCGTAACTTCTTTTTTTACGATAGTTTCACTGATTTTTTTACCATTTGTTTCTTCAACTGTATAGGTGAATGCCTGAACGCCATCGTTACCCTCTTGTTCAATAACGAGCTCGTCCTTCAGAAGATCATCATCCTTTTTTACTTTCTTTTCAAAAGGAATCCCCTCTTCTTTCAAAACTTCTCTTTCTACCATTACGTTCACATAGGGTGTAGCTTGGGTCACATAGACGCTCTCACCTGCTTTAAGCCCATTACCCTTATTAAGGTCCGGGTTTAGCTCCAACAGCTGAATTAGGTCCATATCATGCTTATTAGCAACCTCTTCAAGTTCCTCATCTTCCTTTACCTCATAGATAGCCTTTTCTTCTTTTCCTTCTTCTATCATGGAAAGGGTCTTGTTAACCGTCATAATCTTTTCAGGATCAACCGCGGTTTCATTAAACGTAATTGGATGCGAAAATTCGATATTTAGAATTCTGCTTCCTGGTTTTTTTAACGTTTCAACCGTATCCGATTCACTTTCTCTCTTGCTGGATTCATATTCAGCGTATTCTTCCTCATCTACATATAATAAGGTGATGTTTCTCACAACTTCCTCAGCATCTTCCTTAGAAGGAACATAAGCGACCACCTGATTATCAATGTTAATCTCATACGCGTCTGCCTTTACATCCAACTGATCGTCAATCTCCTTTAAGACTTGGTCCTCTTTTACTTCTTCACTAAATACTTCCTCGCCCACAAATGCTAACTGCGTCTCACTATCAAATGTATAGTCAGGATAATCCGCCTCTGCTTCTGCAATTTTATCCGCTACAATCTTTTCTATTTCCGCTTCATCCGTTACACTTCCCACGAATTCATTGTTGAGATAAACATGCTGAATGGTTTTAATTTCCGATACACCTGCTGCTGTTGCTCGATTTCCTGCAAGCAATAGCATTACGGATATCATGAACAGAAAGATTCCTTTATTTTTTGAGATAAACATATATTGTCCTCCTTAAACGGCCCAGTCACCAATTAAGAAACTAATCAAATTTATATGAGATATATTAGTTCAATTTCAATATTTCAATATTTACGCGTACATGACTAATTTCTATAACCATTTTTCCACTCATAACTCTATCATAATAATAAAAAAATCAAGAAATAGACTTCATAATGTAATAGAACTGTATAAATGGTGACAACAAGTACCAATAAATATGTTTTTAGAAAAGGTATCTTTCGAAATAAAAAAGGAGGTAGACGTAAGCCTGATAAGGAATAGCGAACCATTTATATAAATGGTTAAAATTGGATTGTTACAAATCAATAACAATCTATTAACAGGATTTAACCCGTTTGTAAATTAATATATAACAAAAAAAGCGCCCGAAAGGCGCTTTTCAAAAGGATGGCTCAGGACGGAATCGAACCGCCGACACAAGGATTTTCAGTCCTTTGCTCTACCGACTGAGCTACTGAGCCAAATATTCTATTTTAAATGAAAAAATCATGTAAAAAATAAAATGGCGGTCCCGACGGGAATCGAACCCGCGATCTCCTGCGTGACAGGCAGGCATGTTAACCGCTACACCACGGGACCAGCATATAAATTATATAAAGAAGTGACCCATACGGGATTCGAACCCGTGTTACCGCCGTGAAAGGGCGGTGTCTTAACCGCTTGACCAATGGGCCGGAAAAATGGTGAGCCATGAAGGATTCGAACCTTCGACCCTCTGATTAAAAGTCAGATGCTCTACCAACTGAGCTAATGGCTCGTTCTAATAAATTTTCGCCACATAATTTCCGGATTTTCCGTTTACCTTCTGCAAGATGTAAACTCCGCTACTCGCGCTACTCGTGGAAGCTTTGCTTGTTGCTCTACCGTGTTATTGGCTTGTTCTATTGTGACGACGCTTTTTATAATATCATAGTTTTTATTGTTTATGCAATAGTTTTTTAAAATAAAATTTATTTTATTTTATATTTTTTCCTTTTCACTACTGTTTTAAATAAAATTTACCCTTTAAAAACATCATTTCCTTGTTAGTATCTCAGTACATATTGTTTAATCATAATTGTACAAACTGACATACTAGCCACTTGTAAACCTTACACCACCAAGGAGTAGTTTTAAATAAAAAAGGAGCTGGCAAAAAAGCCAGCTCCTTTTTTCATGAATTACGCTAGACGCCAAGGGCTTCTTACGATGTTTGTTTGGTTACGGTCAGGACCGACAGAGAAAGTAGTCAAAGGAATGCCTACTAATTGAGATACGCGCTCTACATAGTGACGAGCGTTCTCTGGTAGTTCATCCAATGATTTGCATCCCGTGATGTCTTCTGGCCAGCCTGGCAGCTCTTCATAGACTGGTGTACATTCGCCAATCGCTTTCAAAGTCGCTGGAACCTCATGAATGATTTCGCCTTTGTATTCATAAGCCACACAAATTTTGACCGTATCAAGACCTGATAACACGTCAATTGAGTTTAAAGATAAATCGGTAATCCCGCTAACACGGCGTGCATGGCGAACAACAACAGCGTCAAACCAGCCGACACGGCGCGGTCTGCCTGTAGTAGTACCATATTCACGGCCTACTTCACGGATTTGATGACCGATTTCATCATGTAATTCTGTAGGGAAAGGACCATCACCCACACGGCTTGTATATGCTTTACATACTCCAACCACATGGTTAATTTTCGTAGGTCCAACACCTGAACCAATCGTTACGCCGCCTGCAACTGGGTTAGATGAAGTAACAAATGGGTATGTTCCTTGATCGATATCAAGCATAACCCCTTGAGCCCCTTCAAATAATACGCGTTTTCCTTCATCAAGTGCGTCATTCAATACAACGGATGTATCGCAAACATATTTCTGCACTTGTTGTCCGTACTCATAGTATTCTTCTAAGATATCTTCGATTTTAAAACCTTCTGTTTCATAAAAACGTTCAAACATGCGGTTTTTTTCGACAAGATTTTGGGACAATTTTTCTTCAAAAATTTCACGGTCCAAAAGATCTGCCATACGGATGCCGTTACGAGCAGCTTTGTCCATATAAGCAGGGCCGATTCCTTTTTTCGTCGTACCAATTTTATTAGCACCTTTACGATCTTCTTCAACTTCATCCAATTTAATATGGTAAGGAAGAATGACATGTGCACGGTTAGAGATACGAAGATTATCCGTGCTCACTCCGTGACTATGTAAATATGCAAGCTCTTCTACAAGCGCTTTTGGATCAACTACCATTCCATTTCCAATAACACAAATTTTATCACTATAAAAAATCCCTGACGGAATTAAATGCAGTTTATAAGTAACACCGTTAAATTTAATCGTATGCCCTGCATTATTCCCACCTTGATAACGAGCAATGGCTTCCGCATTCTGGGATAGAAAATCTGTTATTTTACCTTTACCTTCGTCTCCCCATTGTGTACCGACTACTACAACTGATGACATCTGAATAAAGCACCTCCAAAGGATCACGTAATACCGGTTATTAACCGGTTCTTATCAAACAAACCTATTTTATCAATAATTCAAAGAGGAAGTCAATACAAAATCCGAACATTATATAAATTAATAAATAATTCGTTCGTAAATATAAGGTATTAACCTTCTGTAGCGTTTTTCATACTGATAATTCTGAAAAATAAAAAGATTATCACTTGGTAATAATTGGATTATATTCTCACCTTTTTGCTGATAGGGAATGAAGCAACTAAGATGAAAATAGCGTTTTCAGGGTATTTATAGCGGCTTTCTTTTTCTCATTTCGATTTAGATTATTCTCTTCAATATTTCAATATCATTTATTTTACCCATGGAAATCCTTTATTATTTACGGTGGCTTTTCTTTTTTATCTTTTCTCCATAAAAACAGCCCGCCACTTCAAAAGTGGCGAGCCGTTTTCTGTGAATAACATTAAATCTATTTAAGCCCCAGGAGACATCGAGTCATCATCGAAGCGCCGTTCCAGGTTAACGAATTTATTGTATTCTTTAACGAATGCAAGCGAAACCGTCCCAACAGGGCCATTACGCTGTTTGGCAATAATGATTTCGATAATATTTTTATTCTCAGATTCTTTATCATAATAATCATCACGATATAAGAATGCCACGATATCAGCATCTTGCTCAATACTCCCTGATTCCCGGATATCTGACATCATGGGGCGCTTGTCTTGGCGCTGCTCCACTCCACGGGAGAGCTGGGAAAGGGCGATAACAGGTACTTCTAGTTCACGAGCAAGCGCTTTGAGTGAACGAGAAATTTCCGATACTTCTTGCTGACGATTGTCGCCTGAACGGCCATCTCCTTGAATCAATTGAAGGTAATCAATCAATATCATGCCAAGTCCATGTTCCTGCTTCAAACGACGGCATTTTGAACGAATTTCACCAATCCGGACTCCTGGCGTATCATCAATATAAATACCGGCATTCGACAAGCTTCCCATCGCCATTGTTAGCTTGCGCCAGTCCTCATCTGTTAAGGATCCTGTCCGCAAATTTTGAGCGTTAATGTTTCCTTCCGCGCAAAGCATACGCATAACAAGCTGCTCGGCACCCATCTCAAGACTAAAAATCGCAACGTTCTCTTCTGTTTTCGTTGCAACATTTTGAGCGATGTTCAAAGCAAAAGCGGTCTTACCAACAGAGGGACGAGCACCCACGATAATAAGGTCATTACGTTGAAAACCAGCTGTCATTCGGTCCAGTTCAGCAAATCCGGTCGGAATTCCTGTGACATCACCTTTACGGGTGGTCAATACCTCGATATTATCGTAAGTCCGTACTAATACATCCTTAATATTTTGAAAGGACCCGGAATTTTTCCGCTGGGCTACTTCCATGATCGTTTTTTCTGCTTCCCCGAGCAGCTCCTCGACCTCATCCTCGCGGCTGTATCCTTCCTGAGCAATATTCGTTGCTGTCCTGATCAATCGACGTAGTAACGACTTCTCTTCTACGATGCGGGCATAATATTCAATATTAGCTGCGGTAGGCACCGACCCGGCCAATTCACTTAAATATGAAACGCCACCCACTTCTTCAAGGTTCTTTGCAGCGGCTAGTTCTTCAGTCACCGTAATCAAATCGACAGCTTTTCCTTCGTCATTCAACTTAATCATCACATTAAAGATTTTTTGATGCGAGCTTCTGTAGAAATCCTCTGGAATCAAAACTTCCGATGTAACAGTTAGTGAAGAAGGCTCTAGAAAAATGGCCCCTAGCACAGCTTGTTCTGCTTCTATATTTTGAGGGGGAACTCTATCTTGAAATTGTTCTATCAAATCTTAAAACCTCCCATTCTAAGAGGATACTTTTTGCTTATTTATATGTTTCTAGTTAAAAAGAAAAAAGTGAAAGGACAACATGCCCAATCACATTTTTTTCGTCTATCTCTATTTTATCAATTTTTCACAGATATGAAACCACTAAAATTAGTTAATTTCTTTCACTTGCACTGTGAGTGTTGCTGTAACCTCAGGATGCAGCTTTACAGGGAGCTTCGTATGTCCTAAAGAACGAATTCCGTCAGCAAGCTCCATTTTACGTTTATCAATCTTAATGCCATGTTTTTTCTGAAGCTCTGAGGCAATTTGTTTCGTCGTGATAGAACCGAATAAACGCCCGCCTTCCCCAGCTTTAGCGGATAATTCAACAGTTAACTTCTCCAATTGTACTTTCAGTTCTTCTGCATGTTGAAGTTCTTCGGCAGCAAGCGATTCTTCTTTATTCTTCTGCGCTTCCAAAGTTTTCACATTTGTATTATTTGCTTCTACAGCCAATCCTTGTTTAATCAGGAAATTATGTGCATAACCATCTGCAACATTTTTGACTTCCCCTTTTTTTCCTTTACCTTTAACATCTTTTAGAAATATAACTCTCATTCTTTTTGTCCCCCTTCTAAATAATCATCAATTGCTGCTTTTAATCGACTTTCGGCTTCTTCAATGGAACATGCCTGTTGAGTAGCGGCATTTGTTAAATGTCCGCCTCCATTCAACATTTCCATTATCACCTGGACATTGATATCACCGAGAGAACGTGCACTTATGCCAACTGTATCATCAGATCTCTTAGCCATTACAAAGGAAGCGACAACGCCGTCCATGGTCAAAAGCGTGTCGGCTGCCTGAGCAATGAGCACCTGATTATGGACCTGATCAGTTTTTGCCGAAGCAATTGCAATACCCTTTTTATAGAAGACAACCTCTTCAATCAGCTTCGACCGTTTAATATAGGTGTCTACGTCTTCCTTTAAGAATTTCTGAACAAGTACCGTATCTGCTCCATGAGCCCTTAAATAAGAGGCTGCATCGAATGTTCGTGAACCAGTTCTTAAAGTAAAACTTTTCGTATCGACAATAATCCCGGCAAGCAGTGCCGTAGACTCAAGCATATCAATTTTGCTGCGTTTTGGCTGATATTCAAGCAATTCAGTTACAAGTTCAGCTGTTGAGGATGCATATGGCTCCATATAAACGAGCAATGAGTTTTTGATAAACTCCTCACCTCGGCGATGGTGGTCAATGACAACTACCTTATCAATCCTATTTAATAATCGCTCTTCAATCACCATTGAAGGTTTATGCGTATCAACTACAACGAGCAACGTTTCATCCGTAATCATTTCAAATGCTTCTTCGGGAGTTATAAACCGTGCATACAAATCCTCTTTATTTTTAATTTCTTCCATTAAACGAAGGACACTGCTATCAAGTTGCTGTGTGTTTATGACAATATATCCGTCACGTTCATTCATTTGAGCCACTTTTAAAATACCGATGGCTGAACCTATTGCATCCATATCCGGATTTTTATGGCCCATGACAATGACTTTATCGCTATCCAAGACTATATCCTTTAATGCATGCGAAATGACGCGTGCGCGGACCCTCGTGCGTTTTTCCATTGGATTGGTTTTACCACCATAAAATTTCACTTTTCCGTTTGCCTGCTTAATAGCAACTTGATCTCCGCCCCGTCCCAAAGCTAGATCTAAGCTAGACTGGGCAAGTGATCCCAATTCCGGTAAGGAAGATACAGCCGAGCCAACCCCAATGCTCAAGGTAAGTGGTACATTTTGCTTGGCTGTCGTTTCCCTAATTTCATCTAAAATAGTGAATTTACCCTTTTCAAGTTGATGAAGGATATGTTCATTAAACACAGCGATAAACCGTTCCGAGGAAACCCGTTTAAAGAAAACGCCATTATCCCTTGCCCATTTATCAAGAAGTGAGGTAACCAAACTGTTTATACTACTTTTACGCTGATCATCCATTCCCTGCGTCAAATCATCATAATTATCAAGCAGAATAATGGCGATTGCTGTCCGCTCATCTTCATATAATTTTTCAATTTCAACTTGCTCTGTTACATCAAAAAAGTAAAGAAGTCGTTCCTCACGCTTATGGACCACTTTAAATTTCCGGTCATGGAGTGTAAGCGTCTCTGTCTCAATCTCTTGCTTAATTAACGGTACAATCGAATCAGCGACATCGTAGAGAGATCTTCCTGCCAATGAATCTTCACTAAAACATGAAGCCAGAAATGGATTGGTCCATTCAATGTAAAAATCGTCATTAAAGAGCATAATCCCAATTGGCATTTCCAGTAACGCTTCTTCACCCACCTTCTTTAGACGGTAGGATAACGTTGTTATATATTCTTCTGTCTTACGCTGTTTTTTTTCTTCCACTTTTAATGTTAAATAAAATAAACCGGCAAGAATCAATAATCCAACAAGTGCAACAACCCAATTATAATAAGCCAGTACGCCCAAAAGTAACAAGCCTGCAGCCAGCACCCCATATAACGGGGACTTAATCGAGTACTCTTTCAAATAAGATGGCATAGTTTCAGCTCCTAAAAGCATCTGTTTTACAAGGACTATTCCTTTTTCTTGATTGTCTCCCTAAAAGGAAATCCTAAATCTATTATACCTAAAAATCGAATGATGGTTATGAAAATCGGATGTAAAAGCGAAGCAACCACGATTAAAATAAGTATAGCTTTAGTCCAAGACTTCACATGACTGATATAAAATACCAGCGAATATCCTTGTATCAAAATGAAAAACTGCAGGATAAAAAATAGGTTTGTTATGGCCATATATACAAAACTATTCTTGTCCGTATTCACAAAAAGAGCCAGAAGCATCGTAATTAAATAATACCATAAAAGGCTTTTCGGGAGTCGCAGATCTCGAAAATGTGGCCACTTTAAAGTTTTATCGCTGAACCTCTTCAAAATAGGATGGGCCGCAAAGAAAATCAGTAAAACCATGATGACAGAAGTGACAACGAACAAACTTGGCATAAGCGTGTTCAGCAAATCTATTGATTCATGCATTCTCTTTTCGATTCGCTCTGTCGGTGCCTGATCAAACGATTCCATGATCCCAACAGAAGAATCAATGGACTCCTCAAGCATGACCATCGATTTTTCTATGTAGTTTACATCTAATACCAATACCGTTGCCGCATATATTAATAATGTACCCCCTAGGAAAACAAGGACAGTGCTAATAAACATAGGTGCCATCGGTTTATCCTTTTTCAAAAAATAACCAATGGTAATACCCGTTGCCCCCATAAGTAAGGTCATCGGAACGGATAATATTGTTGAGATAAGTATCGACAATAATGAAGCAACAAATAAATACCCCAGAGCCCATGATATCTTTTGTTTGGTTGTCACCAGAATAAAAGGAATGGGTAAAAAGAAAAGAGTGAAGGTACCCACTATTGGGATATGAACTGTGATGAACAATAAAATGCAATATAGTGCCAAAAGGGCCCCGCCCTCAGCAATTCGTCTCCCGCTATTCATTTATTTTCACCCCCGTTTTTATAAAACTAAAAATAATGTCTCCAGTCTCCATCTTTATATTGTATCCGTTAAGCATAGGATATTTCAACATCACAATCTTTTTTCATGATATAGAATTTTTTCTTTGGAAAGAGACTATTTTCGTTTATAAAAATCCCTTCAAAAAACAAAAAAAACCGCATTTTAGCGGATTTTTAATAAAAGGGCTATTTTTATACGTCACTCCTATTGCATAAAAAAAAGCACATTAAGGATTGCTCCTCAATGTGCCTATTAATTATTCACCAGATACGTATGGTAGTAATGCCATAGTACGTGAGCGTTTAATAGCAATCGTTAATTTACGTTGATATTTAGCGCTTGTGCCAGTTACACGACGTGGTAAAATTTTACCGCGTTCTGAGACGAATTTTTTAAGAAGATCTGTATCTTTGTAATCAATTTTAGTGATTCCGTTAGATGTGAAATAACAAACCTTTTTACGCTTACCGCGTCCTTTACGTCCACCCATTGCCATAATAAATTTCCCTCCCTGCTTGTTGAATTTTCATTTTAAACGGCTGTTTAAAACGGAAGATCATCATCTGAAATGTCGATTGTTTTACCGTCATTTGCAAATGGATCATCATCTACACGAGTGTAGTTGTTGTTGCTCCGTTGATTCTGATTAGGATTTTGTCCATACGAATTGTTGTCATTTCCGTTATTATTGTTGCTATAACTTTTTTGACCTCCACCGTAAGAACCGCCTTCATTTCTTTCACCCGCTGAACTGCTTCGTGGTTCAAGGAATTGAACGCTCTCAGCCAGAATCTCCGTCACATATACTCGTTTGCCGTCTTGTCCTTCATAATTACGTGTTTGGACACGTCCATCCACGCCAGCTAAACTGCCTTTTTTCAAGAAGTTAGCTACATTTTCTGCCGGTTTACGCCAAACTACACAGTTAATGAAATCTGCTTCACGTTCACCCGACTGATTCGTAAAACTACGGTTCACAGCCAAAGTAAAGGTAGCCACAGGAACTCCATTAGGTGTATATCGTAATTCAGGATCTTTAGTTAAGCGTCCTACCAAAACTACGCGATTCATCATCAGAATCAACCCCTAGGTTTCAAACTTGTTTCACGTGAAACAAGATTAGAATTTATATTAAATATCGGATTATACTTCTTCTCTAGTAGCCATGTGGCGAATAATGTCTTCACTGATTTTAGCAAGACGATCGAATTCTAGAATCGCAGCACTTTCAGCGTTAACTTTAAGAAGCATGTAGTAACCATCACGGAAATCATTGATTTCGTATGCAAGACGGCGTTTACCCCATTCTTTTGCTTCTACTTCCGCACCATTATCAGAAAGGATTGTGTTGAAACGTTCAACTAAAGCTTTTTTAGCTTCTTCCTCAATGTTTGGACGGATGATATACATAATTTCGTATTTTCTCATCACTGTCACCTCCTTTTGGTCTAAGCGGCCCAATTGGGCAAGGAGCAATTATTTATAATTACTCACAAGAAGAAATTATAGCATAGTTAAAGGGGCTTTGCAACGAACGGTTAGACATATTACAATTTATTGAAATCAAATGTTATAGACTTAAACTATACCGAGAAAAAAGACTCTACAGATTGGGTCTGTAGAGTCTCTCTATGCCTTATACGTTAAAACGGAAATGGATTACGTCGCCGTCGTTAACGATATATTCTTTACCTTCTAATCGTACTTTACCCGCGTCCTTTGCAGCGCTATGGCTTCCTGCTTCAAGTAGGTCATTATACGAAACTATTTCGGCACGGATGAAACCGCGTTCGAAGTCTGTGTGAATGACACCTGCACATTGAGGCGCTTTCATACCTTTACGGAACGTCCAAGCACGTACCTCCTGAACTCCAGCTGTAAAGTATGTTGCCAACCCGAGCAGGTTGTATGAAGCACGGATCAATTGATCAAGACCGGATTCCTCGATGCCGAGTTCAGATAGGAACATTTCCTTTTCTTCACCTTCAAGCTCCGCAATTTCTTCTTCAATTTTTGCACAAATTACGATAACTTCTGCGTTTTCTTTCGCAGCATATTCACGAACTTGTTGAACATATTCATTATCAGCAGCATTAGCCACTTCGTCCTCACTTACATTCGCTACATAAAGAGTCGGCTTCGCTGTAAGCAAGTGCATGCCCTTCACGATTTTTTGCTGTTCTTCAGTAAATTCAACTGAACGAGCTGGTTTTTCTTCTTCCAATGCTTCTTTCAAAGCGACAAGGATTTCATGCTCAGCCACTGCGCCTTTATCTTTCTGCTTGGCCATTTTTCCAACGCGGTCGATTCGTTTATCAACAGATTCCAAATCAGCAAGAATCAATTCAAGATTGATGACTTCAATATCATCTATTGGATTTACTTTTCCAGAAACGTGAGTAATGTTATCGTCAGAGAAGCAACGAACGACTTGACAAATTGCATCAACTTGACGAATATGAGAAAGGAATTTATTTCCAAGACCTTCCCCTTTACTAGCTCCTTTTACAATCCCGGCAATATCCGTGAATTCAAATGCTGTCGGAACTGTCTTTTTCGGCTGCACCAATTCAGTCAATTTTTGTAAACGATGATCAGGCACTTCTACAATCCCAACGTTTGGATCAATTGTACAAAAAGGATAGTTGGCAGATTCCGCACCTGCCTGAGTTATTGCATTAAATAAAGTGGATTTACCTACGTTAGGCAAACCAACTATACCAGCTGTTAAAGCCATTTATATTTCACTCCTTTAAGATAATTCGTACATATAGGAAAAAGACTGATCTTCTATAAAGACCATCCAATTACCTAAACCTTTCCCAATTATAGATTTCGCTTCCTAAAAAGACAAGTAAATCATTGAGATAGTAGGACCGCTTTCTTTCCATGAAAAAAGCATGATCATTCCTCATGCTTTTGTAGAACCTTTTTCATTTTCTTCGCAAACTCACGTCGGGGCAACATCACGCTATGACCGCACCCTTCACATTTTATCCGGATATCCATGCCCAGCCGGATAATTCTCCACTTATTCACTCCACATGGATGTGGTTTTTTCATTTCGACAATATCTTTAAGTGCAAATTCCTTTTCATCCATAACCATGAGCCCCCCTAGTTCCTACGACTCGCTGCCTTTGTATGTAGATGTAATTCCACTTAAATCAAGAGCAGCACTTAATTCTTTTCTTATTATTCTGCTCATTTCGACATGACGCATCGGTTTTGTTTCAGCTGTGACCCGAAAGACAACTTCATCAGGACTTATCATTTCAATTCCTAAAAATTCAGGTGCTTTGACTAAGAAGTCATATTTACCTTCCATATTATTCAAAGTTTGAATAAGTACCCTCTCAGCAAGTTCTACTGATCCATCATTAGGTATAGCTACATCCACCACTGCTTTACTGTTTAATATGGAGTAATTTGTAACTTGAACAATACTACCATTAGGTATGAGGTGCAATTCTCCTGAGCTACTTTTAATTTTTGTTGTACGAAGCCCAATTTCGAGAACTTCACCCTCAAATGTATTAATCTTAATATAGTCCCCAACCGAGAAGTGATCTTCAAAAATCACAAAGAATCCTGTGATAATATCTTTGACCAAACTTTGGGCACCAAACCCAACTGCCAAACCAAGAATCCCAGCTCCAGCCAGTAAAGCTTTTACATCGAATGAGAAAATTTCAAGAATCATTATCAAGGCAATGAAATTGATAACGTAAGTGATGATATTTTCCAGTAACTTAATGAGTGTCGTTTCCCTACGCTCCGAAACCCGAATAGGACTCCTTAATCGAGCTTTGAAGAATTTATTTATAATGGTCTTTCCTATTCTAATAATAATACGCGATAACAACAGAACAAGGAAGATTTTAATAATTCCCTCCCCCATCAGTAGCCATACTTTTTCATCCAATAATTCTTTTGTAACGTTATTATAAATGCTATCCATCTCTTCCTCCTGCCTATTGCAAAAACCTGCAAAACTTTTAGATTCCCTATGACCTTCCTATTTGGACGTATTCCATCTACCCCTCAAGCCGAAAGATAACCCTAAATAAGAAAAGTTTTCTCTATTTTATCAATAAATATGGGTTTCTGTACAAAAAAAATATGGGTAATAGGTAAGGTAATTAGAAGTTTTTTCTATTTCCATGAATGATTTTTTGCTAGAGAGTATATATAACGAAAATTGGTAGAGGAAGAAGCATCTTACGATTTCCCCTTCCCCCGTTTGCGTGTTCTTATCAAATAAATCCCCCACCAATTTTACATTAAATACCGTATATTTTTCCTTTTTTATCCGTATACTGTAATACCAAACGAAGTAAAGGAGTTGAGCCGATGAATCTGAATTCTAGTCTATTTAATAATAATAAAAATAGATTGAGCCGCATCCTACATGAAGATACGGATGCATCTAAACAAATTTCCCAAGAATTAATCAACCTTCTTCCAACTGGAAAGCTTCAACCTATCGTAATTGTCTGTATTGGCACAGACCGTTCTACTGGCGATTCCCTCGGTCCACTTGTCGGCACTCTGCTTAATGAAAAAACAGAAGACGGTGCCTCTTCCTTCCATGTTTATGGAACTCTCGATAATCCTATACATGCTATGAATTTACAGGAAAAATTAAGTGAAATTAACAAAATCCATACCGATCCCTTTATCGTCGGAATCGATGCTTGCTTAGGAAAATTGAAAAGCGTCGGCATTGTTCAAATTGGCCAAGGTCCGGTGAAACCTGGCGCTGGAGTCAATAAAGATCTACCTTCTGTTGGCAATGCCCATATTACTGGAATCGTGAATGTCAGTGGATTCATGGAGTTTATGGTCCTACAAAATACTCGTCTTAATCTAGTCTTAAAAATGGCCAAAACCATTGCAGAGGGTATTTATGAAGCACAAAATCATTATCCAGTTAAACCAACTTTCACTCCATTCTCCTGGTCATTCAAGCAGGAAAAAACCCTTTGATTCTAATGTTCCTGAAAAGTTTGGCCGAGTATAAAAATAAAGGAAGGGGTTCACCCCTTCCTTTATTTTTATACATAATACATGATTGTAACTAGAATTGCTGTAATCATTATTCCTGGAAGCAGGTTAGCCACCCTGATTTTGGTGACACCGATAATATTCAAGCCAATCGCTAAAATCATGACTCCTCCAGTTGCTGTCATTTCAAGAATGAAGGAATCCATTAACTCAGTTGGGATCAAAGTATTAATTTGCCTTGAAAAAATGGCAATGAATCCTTCATAAAGAATGATAGGGAATGCTGAAAAAAGTACACCAATGCCAAGAGTACTGGACAGAACTAGCGCTGTAAACCCATCAATAATCGATTTTGTTATTAAAACATCATGATCATTACGGATCCCACTATCCAAGGCACCGATAATGGCCATCGCTCCAATGCAAAATATGAGCGTGGCTGTTACGAACCCCTGTGATATCGAAGTTCCTTTTTTCGCTTTCATCCGACGTTCAATCCAATTGCCTAAAGAATTAAGCCTGGCTTCAAGATTCATCCATTCTCCAAGCACAGCGCCTCCCACAATACTTATAATGACCATGATAAAATTTTCACTCTTAAAACCCATCTGCAATCCTAAGACAATAACGGTCAAACCGATACCACTCATAACCGTTTCTTTTATCTTCTCAGGTATATGCTGTAAAAACATTCCCAAAATCGACCCGATTAAAATACAAGCCCCATTCACAAAAGTCCCCAATAAAACCATCTTATTCACCTAATTCTCTACAGTAAGATCCCCTTGTTGCATATCTGCATTCAAAAATCGTCTCTCAAAGAAGGGACTAAGAGGAAAGGTTTTCTTGATCAATCAAGTCTAATATTCTCTCTAAATCTTCTTTTGAAAAGAATTCGATTTCTATTTTCCCTTTTTTCTTGCTTTGTTTAATAGTCACGCTTGTTCCTAGTCTTTCACGTAGACTTGACTCCCGCTGCTTTATAAAAATATCTTTTTTCACTTGTTTCGCAGGTTTAGTTTCACGTGAAACCGTATCATTTAATTGATGAATATATTGCTCTAGCTTTCGGACATTCATTCCTTCTTTGAGAATTTTGTCTATAACTGGCTGAAGCAACTCTTTTTTCTTTAATCCTAGTAATGCACGACCATGCCCCATAGAAATTTCACCTTCAGAGATATAACTCCTTATCTTTTCAGGCAAAGATAGTAATCGAACATAGTTAGCAATATGCGGCCGACTTTTCCCCAAGCGAATAGCCAACTGTTCTTGAGTAATTTCTAATTTTTCAAGCAGGGTTTGATAAGCAGCCGCTTCCTCGATTGGGTTTAAATCTTCCCGTTGAAGGTTTTCCAAAATGGCCAGTTCCATCATCTGTTGTTCATTCAGTTCTCTCACAACAACCGGTACTGTCTTTAAACCAGCTTCTTTTGCGGCACGATAACGTCTCTCCCCAGCCACAATTTCATAGCCTTTAATACTTTTCCGGGCAATAATCGGCTGTAATATCCCGTGCTCTATGATTGATTGCTTAAGTTCTTCTATCGCTTCAGGTCGAAAACTTTTCCGGGGCTGATAAGGATTTGGCCTTAATTCCCTCAATTTAATTTCCCGCACGATTTCATCTTTACTGATTTCCCCATTGTTGAATAGTGCGTTTAGTCCTTTGCCAAGTCCCTTAGCCATTTGACACCACTTCCTTTGCCAGTTCTAGATAGACCTCCGCTCCTCGTGACTTTGGATCATAAATAATTATCGGTTCTCCATGGCTCGGCGCTTCACTCAATCGGACATTACGTGGAATAATGGTTTGATAAACTTTATCCTGAAAGTATTTTTTGACTTCCTCAATAACTTGAAGACCCAAATTTGTTCTAGCATCCAACATCGTCAATAGCACACCTTCGATTTTCAAATCATGGTTTAAATGCTTTTGCACGAGACGGACCGTATTTAAGAGCTGACTTAAGCCCTCCAATGCATAATATTCGCATTGTACAGGAATTAAAACAGCATCAGCAGCTGTTAATGCATTTAGGGTAAGCAGTCCTAATGATGGTGGACAATCGATTACAATGTAATCATACTGACTCTGCACCTCTTCTAACGCCCTTTTTAAACGGACTTCCCTAGAGATGGTTGGAACAAGTTCTATTTCAGCACCCGCAAGTTGAATTGTCGCAGGTATGACATATAAGTTTTCAACCTTTGTTTCCAAGATAACGGTACTGGCTTCGACATCATCAACCAATACATCATAAATACATTGTTCTACATCTGCTTTATCAATACCTGCACCGCTTGTCGCATTTCCCTGCGGATCGATATCGACCAATAAGACTTTCTGTCCTATGTATGCAAGACAAGCACTAAGGCTGACAGAAGTTGTCGTTTTTCCAACACCGCCTTTTTGATTGGCAATGGCGAGAATCTTACCCACGAATTCACCTGCTTTCAACTATCTTTATACTCTATATCTAAATGCATTTACCGTAATTTTCTTTCTTTCTATTTTATCATGAATAATCCTGGAAGAAATCGTTTTCTGAAATTCCTCTTAAAATTTGGAATTTCCCTAAAAATGACCAAAAGATACTGTTGAAAAGAGAGAATAAAAAAAGCTTGGTAATCGAAGACTACCAAGCGGGGCTAAGGAAAAGGGGATCAAGTTTTCTTCTTAGGAATTTTAATCGTAAATTGATAATATTCCTCGAATTCCTCTTCCTCTGCATCCAAATTTATTCCATTGTCTGTTACCATATTCAACGATTGACGGATGGTATTTACCGCAATCCTCATGTCTTTACTAAACGCCTTTCGTTTTGGCTTCGGCTTAAGTACCGTTCCGGTGAGGAGCTTGACGACCCGCTCTTCTGTCTGCTTAACGTTATAGCCTTTTTCGATGATTTCCAAAAGTAGTTTGATCTGCTTTTCCGGACTTTTTAAAGGAATTAACGAGCGGGCATGACGTTCCGTAATTTGCTTTTGAAGAAGTGCATCTTGGACCTCCTTCGGCAACTTAAGCAGCCGAAGCTTATTCGCCACGGTAGATTGGCCAATTCCGAGTCTTTGTGCCAGAGCCTCTTGAGTTAAACTATGAAGCTCTAATAGTTTCCCATAAGCTAATGCTTCTTCAATCGGTGTCAGCTCTTCACGCTGAAGGTTTTCTATCAGCGCAACTGAAGCCGTTTCAGTATCCGTAAAATCCTTAACAATAGCCGGTGCCAATTCCCAACCAAGCTTTTGCATAGCACGAAAACGACGCTCGCCTGCAATGATTTCGTATTTCCCCTGACCATACGCCCTTACTACAATCGGTTGAATGATTCCGTGTGTATGAATCGTTTGAGCCAATTCTGCAATTTTATCGTCATTAAAAACGGTCCTTGGTTGAAATCGATTAGGCACAATATCAGAAATGGAAATTTTTCTTATTTCTTCGTTATTATTATTGCTAGGTGTCTCCATCTCTAGTTGCTGTTCTTCTTTTTCGCCAAACCCAAAGAACCGCGAAAAAGGATGCTTCATCTTCCTACACCACCTTTTAAAACTCCCAAATAACATATTCTCTATTGAAAGGACAAGTCCTGCATACATTTCCCGACATGGTTATACATATGGCCCATCGTTGTAAAAAACATGTCGACTGTCGTCATTAAAGCAATAATGAGGCATAGACGCCCAGATATTATAGATATCTGCCGGCTTGCCCGAGATTATTTCCCTAATTTTTCAAAAAGATAAAACTCCGACTTTCTCGCTCTGTAGGAAAACGAGGCATATGGTTGTAAAGAACACTTTGTCGGATATTATCCTTCAGGTTTACTTATACATTTTTAAATGGATAAAAAAATCCTACATTTATAGTAAAAGAAAATTAGAACAAGTGCTAGCCAAAATCTATCTATCAGCCACAATGAATAGAAAGCCTCATAGTAAAAGGATTATTCAATGGGCTGTTTATTTGGTGTACCAGGTTTTCTAGGGTATTTTTTAGGAGTCTTCTTTACTTTTTTTACCGTAATGATGTTTCTTTCACTATTTTCTTCGGGCAATGTGAAGGGATAAATTTCTTCAATTTTTCCGCCTAATGTAAAAATCGCCTTCTTACCTGTATCCATTTCATCTTGTGCACTTGCCGCTTTCATGGCAATGAACGTCCCATCCGGTTTGACAAGCGGCAAACAAAGCTCACTTAAGACAGACATCCTCGCTACCGCTCTTGCCATAACAATATCATAGGATTCACGATGCTCTGGTTTTTGAGCGAAGGTTTCCGCCCGGTCATGGTAAAAGGAAACGCCCTTTAATTGTAACTCATCAGCAAGATGATTTAAAAAGGAGATCCGCTTATTCAAAGAATCCACGATAGATACGTGGATATTTGGGAAACAAATTTTCAAAGGAATGCTCGGAAATCCAGCTCCAGCTCCAACATCGCAAATCTGATAAGGCTTGTTAAAATCGAAATAGAATGCTGCACTGATTGAATCATAAAAATGCTTTAAATAAACTTCTTCTTTATTCGTGATGGCGGTTAGATTCATCTTTTCGTTCCATTCCACCAATAATCGATAATAGGTGTCAAACTGTTCAAGCTGACGAGGAGAAAGCTCGATACCCTTCTCCTGTAGCGCTTGTTGAAATTGTTCAATGTTCATGAATTCTTCAATCCTTTTCGGGTATTTCCGTTACTGAGAAACTCTGGCAATCTTACCTTGCTCCAAATAAACAAGCAAAATGGAGACATCAGCAGGATTTACACCGGAAATTCGTGAAGCCTGAGCTACTGATAGCGGGTGGACCTGTTTTAATTTTTGACGTGCTTCCGTTGCAAGACCGGAGATGGCATCATAGTCGATGTTCTCTGGAATTTTTTTATTCTCCATTTTTTTCAGACGATCGACCTGTTGCAGAGATTTTTCAATATATCCCTCATATTTAATCTGGATTTCGACTTGTTCCGTCACTTCGTCGCTTAGTTCGACATCACTTGGAGCCAGCTTCTGAATATGAGAATAATCCATTTCAGGACGTTTCAATAAATCAGACGCACGAATTCCATCCTTCAACTCACTGCCACCACTTGTGATAATAACGTCTTGCACTTCTTGCGTTGGTTTAATGAAGGTTGATTTCAGTCGTTCTTTTTCTACTTCAACTGCTTCCTTTTTCAAAAGAAAACGTTTGTAGCGGTCTTCTTTGATCATTCCAATATTGAAACCAATTTCCGTTAAACGTAAATCCGCATTGTCATGACGCAACAGTAAACGATATTCTGCACGTGAAGTCAGCAAGCGGTATGGTTCATTCGTACCTTTCGTAACAAGATCATCAATTAAAACTCCAATATAGGCATCCGAACGGCTTAAGATCAGTTCTTCTTTTCCTATCGCATTCAATCCTGCATTAATACCAGCCATCAACCCTTGGCCCGCCGCTTCTTCGTAGCCGGACGTTCCGTTAATTTGGCCTGCTGTATACAAGTTTTTAACTTTTTTCGTTTCTAGTGTAGGCCAAAGCTGTGTAGGAACGATTGCATCATATTCAATTGCATATCCCGCACGCATCATTTCCGCCTTCTCGAGCCCTGGAACCGTTTGAAGGATTTTTACTTGTACATCTTCAGGTAGACTTGTTGACAGCCCTTGCACATAGACTTCCTTTGTATTGCGCCCTTCAGGTTCAAGGAAAATTTGATGGCGCGGTTTATCATTAAAACGTACGACCTTATCTTCTATTGATGGGCAATAGCGTGGTCCAGTTCCCTTAATCATCCCAGAGTACATCGGTGAACGGTGTAAATTCTCATCGATGAGCTGGTGTGTTCCCTCATTCGTGTATGTTAACCAGCATGGCAATTGGTCAGTGATGAATTTCGTTGTTTCATAAGAAAAAGCACGTGGGACTTCATCACCAGGCTGTATTTCTGTTTTGCTGTAATCAATAGATGAACTATTGACGCGAGGAGGCGTTCCAGTTTTAAAACGAACTAAATCAAATCCTAATTGCTCCAAATGTTCAGAAAGTCTGATGGAAGGCTGCTGATTGTTAGGACCGCTTGAATATTTTAGTTCCCCTAAAATAATTTCTCCACGTAAATATGTTCCTGTCGTGATTACGACAGTTTTCGCACGATACACTGCACCTGTTTTAGTAATGACACCCGTACAAACATCATTTTCAACAATTAATTCCTCAACCATTCCTTGAATTAATGTCAAATTTTCTTGATCTTCTATCGTCTTTTTCATTTCTTGCTGATAGAGATATTTATCAGCCTGTGCCCTCAACGCACGGACTGCCGGACCTTTAGCTGTATTCAACATCCTCATTTGAATATGGGTTTTATCAATATTTTTCCCCATTTCACCGCCTAAAGCGTCAATTTCTCGGACAACTATCCCTTTTGCTGGTCCGCCAATAGACGGATTGCATGGCATAAAGGCGACCATATCTAAATTAATGGTAACCATCAAAGTTTTAGCTCCAACTCTTGCAGCTGCAAGGCCTGCTTCACTACCAGCATGTCCAGCTCCAATAACAATAACATCATAGCTTCCTGCTTCGTATTGCATGTTTTCTCCTCCTTTTACTGTTATTTTCCTAAACAAAATTGCGAGAACAATTGGTTGATCAAATTATCCTGAACACTTTCACCAATGATTTCGCCGAGAAGCTCCCAAGCCTTTGTGAAATCAATTTGAACTAAGTCAATCGGCGTCCCCATGTCAATCGCTTCAATTGCATCCTCAATTGACTGTAATGCTTGACCAAGTAAGGCTATATGACGAGCATTCGAAACATAGGTTAAGTCTCCTGATTCTAAAGAACCCTCAAAGAATAAAGAAGCAATCGCATCTTCCAACTCATTGACTCCTTGATCCTCAAGTAAAGACGTAGAAACAATTTTATGCGATGCTGCCTTTTCCTTAACCTGATCCAAATTGATTTTTTGCGGAAGATCAGTTTTATTGATAATAACGATAACATCCATTCCTTTAACGGCCTGGAATAGTTTTTCATCTTCAGGTGTAAAGTCATCGGAATAGTTTAAGACAAGTAATATTAAATCTGCCTCTTTTAATACCGCACGAGAGCGTTCAACACCAATTCGTTCAACAATGTCCTCTGTTTCCCGAATTCCTGCTGTATCGACAAGTTTAAGCGGTACTCCGCGAACATTGACATATTCCTCAATTACATCACGTGTTGTGCCGGGAATATCAGTAACAATGGCCTTATTTTCATGAACTAAGCTGTTAAGCAAAGAAGATTTTCCGACATTTGGGCGTCCGATGATAACCGTCGCCAGCCCATCTCGCAGAATTTTCCCTTGCTGTGCAGTATGCAGGAGTTTCTCTATCTCCGTCTTCACATAGCTGCCTTTTTCCAAAAATAAACGATGTGTCATTTCTTCGACATCATCATATTCCGGGTAATCTATGTTTACCTCGACTTGTGCGAGGGTCTGTAAAATTTCCTGACGTAACTTTTGAATTAATTTCGAAAGCCGCCCTTCCATTTGCCCTAAGGCTACATTCATCGCTTTATCTGTTTTCGCCCGAATTAAATCCATAACAGCTTCTGCTTGGGAAAGATCAATCCTTCCATTCAAAAAAGCTCGTTTCGTAAATTCACCAGGTTCTGCTAAACGAGCTCCCTGTGAGAGGATAAGCTGTAATACCCGATTGACCGAAACGATCCCGCCATGACAATTTATTTCGACTACATCTTCTCTTGTAAATGTCTTTGGGCCTTTCATAACAGAAACCATAACTTCTTCTATGATTTCACCTGTTTTCGGTTGAGTTAAGTGTCCGTAATGAATCGTATGTGATTTCACTTCGAGCAAACTTTTCCCGCCTGGTCCTTTAAAGATTCTATCGGCTATTTCTATGGCCTCATCACCGCTGATTCTTACGATGGCAATTGCCCCTTCCCCTAAGGGAGTAGAGATAGCGGTGATTGTATCGAATTCCATGCTTTCACCTCTTATATATTGATGTTTCTATATTTTTCCCATAATAAAATCGTCGAATTCCCTAAATAACTACAATACCACAGTATATTCATGAAAAAAAGTAGATACTCCTTCCTTTCAAGAGTTATCCACATGCATTAAAACCCATATTCTGTATCACTTATTTTAACTTATCCACATGTGAATAACAAATATTGCCCGCTTTCCTTCTTGCTCTTTTCTTAACTCTTTACCAAATTACGAATGGTCAAAACAGAAACATGTCGAATATTGTTGAATTTTTCTTTTATTTCTAGAGAATTCAACAGACAACCAAAAAAAGAACCTCCGCTTAATAGCAGAAGGTTCATCTGATTGGAGTAATGACCAAATGGCGATATGGCTCTGTACCATTGGAATTTGTTTTGATTTTTGGGTAATGCAGTAGAGCATTATGAATGACCTTCCGTTCAAAGGATGGCATTGGCTCCAGCGAAACAGATTTACCAGTTTTTATTGCTTTATTTGCCATTCTTTCAGCCAATTGGATTAAAGTATCATTGCGGCGATTTCGATAATCTTCTGCATCTACAGTTACATTCAAAAACTGCTTCGAATAGCGATTTGCAACCAGCTGCGTTAAATACTGAAGGGAATTTAATGTTTGCCCCCGTTTTCCAATTAATAAAGCAATCTTTTCACCTGATAAATGAAACGTTACATTCTTACCTTGACAACGGACATCAATTTCTGCATTAATTCCCATGTTTTCACTGACATTCTTCAAAAATTTCAGTGACTCTTCAATAGGGTCGGCTGGCAAAGTCACATGGACGATTGCCTTCCTTGCACCAAATAAACCAAGAAAACCTTTTTTGCCTTCATCTTCAATTTCAATCTCCACGCGATCCCTAGTGCTGTTCAGTTGAGCTAAAGCTAAATTTACTGCTTCTTCGACAGATTGTCCTGCAGCAGTTACTTTTTTCACTTTTTCTTTGCTCCTCCCGCGTTTTCCGCAGCTGCTTTTCTAAGATCTGGACCTTTAATGAAATACGTTTGAACGATACCGAAAATGTTACCTACTACCCAGTAAAGTGAAAGAGCAGCGGGAAATTTAATTGCAAAAACAACAATCATAATTGGCATGATGTAAAGCATCATTGTCATTTGTGCTGCCATTTGTGGATTAGAGTTCATTCCAACCATGGATAATTTTTGCTGAATAAAAGTCGTAATACCTGCAACAACCGGTAAAATATAATACGGATCCGGGGAACCTAAATCAAACCAAAGAAAGCTATGAAGAGCAATTTCTTCCGTACGGCTGATAGCATGGTAAAAACCGATCAAAATCGGCATTTGCACCAATATTGGTAAACATCCCGCCAATGGATTCACATTATATTTTGAAAATAAAGCCATCGTTTCTTGCTGTAGTTTTTGTTGTGTGGCAGCATCTTTTGAGCTGTATTTTGCTTGAAGTTCTTTCATCTCAGGCTGAATGGCCTGCATTGCTTTCGAGCTTTTCACCTGTTTGATCATAAGTGGAAGTAATGCTAAGCGAATGATTAAGGTAACACCAATAATCCCGAGACCATAGTTTTCCCCGAATGCTTCAGAGAGCCAAATAATCAGAGCTGATAATGGATAGACAATGTATTGATTCCAGAACCCTTCACTTTCTGCAGTTATAGGTTCTTTAATTTCCGTACACCCTGCTAATAACATCATTATAGAAGCTAGTCCAATAATGAGTAATATTCGTTTTTTCAACCGTAATTTCCTCCTAACTGCAATCAATCTTTTTTGAAACAATTTTGAACTGTTTACAAGCAGACTTCAAGGAAAAGTAATCCACTTTTTGTACAGTCCAATAAGGAATTTTCTATGTTATTTTTCTCAATGTTTACGACATTATCTGAGGAGTACTTAGTTTTCGATATAAAGGAGAACTTTATTGTTTTTTCATTATAAAGTTTAGTGATTTAGAACGTTTTAGGACATGGATCAAGCTGCTTTTCACTTGGGAAAAGTCCATTTCCGCCGCTGGCTTTCGAGCAATCACAATATAATCCTTACCATCTTCTATATCATCTTTCAATTCCAAAAACGCTTGCCGTATGTATCTTTTAATCTGATTCCGAACAACGGCATTCCCGATTTTTTTACTGATAGAAAGGCCTATCCGGAAATAATCCTGTTCGGGCTTTTCAAGGACATAGACAACGAATTGCCGATTAGCAGAGGATTCGCCCTTTTTAAACACAAGCTGAAACTCGTCCTCTTTCTTAATCCTTAACTTTTTTTTCATCTTTACACCTTCATTAAATGAATTGAGTCTCAGTAAATCCCTTATTTTGCGAAAAAAGACCACTGAGACTTTTCAGTGGTCTATGCAGATAATACTTTTCTGCCCTTACGGCGACGTGCAGCAATTACTCTACGTCCGTTTTTCGTGCTCATACGTGCACGGAAACCGTGAACTTTACTATGCTTACGATTATTCGGTTGATAAGTTCTTTTCATTATATGACACCTCCCTGAGGAATAACAGTTAAAGACAGTCTTTACAATTATATAGATGATGGTTTCTACTTGTCAACCTCATCCAAAAAAATATATTTCTTTTTATGCTCAATGTCCAGTAGGTCTTTTTTTACTACCTAGCCTATTGTAAATGATTTTGCCTCGAACTGATATAGAAATTTTTGGTGAGAGGGAAATTTCCATGAATTTTTCCCTTAAACACATTTAAGCGGATCTCTTTGTTTACACGCTCCACTCTGAAAAGGAAGCAGCAAAAATTAAGGGAAGGCCTGGTTGTTTTTAAATGAACCATTGGGTTTGCCAGGAATAGGTTTTAATATTTACGTTTTTGATAGCTAACAACATGTTTTTCTGTCCTATTCGTTTTAAAGAAGCAGAGAAATAAATTTATATAATTCGTGCCAAAACTTCAGTCTGTGGATAAAATTCGACATGATTTTTCCTATCCACAACCTATTTTATAGACTTTTGCACATAACAATAGCCTGTGGAAAAGTTTTTCCCACAGGCTCGGTAAGTTGTGGATAAAGTTTTCTAACCCATTGCAAGACGCCTGAATTTCTGATATTATATTTGTGTTTTCACTCTGAATAACTTTATCAACAGGTAAGGTTTATCCACAGACTGTGCATAACATGTGGATAGCTTATTCGACCTGTGTATATTACTCTGTCCACAAACGGTGGATATTGTCGAAAACCCTTTTTTCTTCTTTATTATATATTTCTCCAAATACCTGTTGATGAATAATCATCCAAACCTACATCACCTTACAAGATGTAGTCTGTACAAAGGTTGTACAGCGCAAGATATAGTAATAGGGACATCACATTACAGAACACTCCCTTATACAGCTCACCGAACCTTTGCTGTCAAAATTTATATTAAGACGGCAATCGATGAGTTTATTTGTGCCTATACATTTTAGATATTATTAAAAATATTTTGCAAAGGAGGGATAAGTTTGGATAACATCGATAGCCTCTGGAACCAGGCGCTCGGAAAAATTGAAAAAAAGATCAGTAAACCAAGCTTTGAAACTTGGCTTAAATCAACCAAGGCTTATTTACTACAAGGTGATACATTAACAGTCACCGCTCCCAATGAATTTGCCAGGGACTGGCTTGAAGAACGCTATTCACATCTTATTTCTGATGTATTGTTTGAACTTACCGGTGAGGAATTGGAAGCAAAATTCATCATTCCTCCCAATCAAGAAGATGGTGATTTTACTGTTCCTGTTCAGCCGAAAAAGATTAAAAAACAGGATAAAGAACATAATGCATTTCCTCAGCATATGTTAAACGCGAAAAATACCTTTGATACGTTTGTCATCGGCTCCGGCAATCGTTTTGCCCATGCCGCGTCTCTCGCTGTCGCAGAAGCTCCTGCTAAAGCCTATAACCCATTATTTATTTATGGAGGCGTAGGACTAGGTAAAACCCATTTAATGCATGCAATTGGGCATTACGTACTTGAGCATAATCCGAAGGCAAAGGTCGTTTATTTATCTTCTGAAAAATTCACGAACGAATTTATCAATTCAATCCGAGATAATAAAGCAGGAGAATTCCGTGATAGATACCGAAGTGTAGATGTTTTATTAATTGATGATATTCAATTTCTAGCAGGAAAAGAACAAACTCAAGAAGAGTTTTTCCATACATTCAATGCACTACATGAAGAAAGCAAACAGATTGTCATCTCGAGTGACCGTCCTCCAAAAGAGATCCCAACACTCGAAGATCGCCTCCGTTCCCGCTTTGAATGGGGTTTAATTACGGATATCACACCGCCTGATTTAGAAACGCGAATTGCTATTTTACGTAAGAAGGCAAAAGCAGAAGGTCTTGATATCCCAAATGAAGTTATGCTTTATATTGCCAATCAAATTGACTCGAATATTCGTGAACTTGAAGGTGCACTTATACGTGTTGTTGCTTATTCTTCGTTAATTAATAAGGATATTAATGCTGATTTAGCAGCCGAAGCATTAAAAGACATTATTCCAAGCTCGAAACCTAAAATAATCACCATCTTAGAAATCCAAAAAACAGTTGGTGAGCATTATAGTGTTAAATTGGAAGATTTCAAAGCAAAAAAACGGACTAAATCTGTAGCCTTTCCAAGGCAGATCGCCATGTATCTTTCCAGGGAGTTAACGGATTCATCTCTGCCAAAGATAGGGGATGAATTTGGTGGTCGCGATCATACGACCGTTATTCATGCGCATGAAAAAATTTCTAAACTCATGCAAACAGATACCCAGCTTCAACGTCAGGTCAAAGAAATACAGGATCAGTTGAAGGTATAGATGATTCTGGATAATGTGTATAACTGATGACTACTTACACACAGTCTGTCCACATGTGGATGGACTGTTTTTCCTTAGGTTGAGTCGACTTATCCACATATCAACAGGCCCTACTACTATTACTACTATCTTTTTTAATAAAAATTATTAATAAATATGCCTATTCGGCAATTAAAAATTTGGAGGATGAAACATGAGATTTATAATTCAAAGAGATCGATTAGTTCATAGTGTCCAAGAAGTAATGAAAGCAGTCACATCAAGAACAACAATTCCTATTTTAACGGGGATAAAAATAAGTGTTACAACTGAAGGGGTTACTTTGACAGGTAGTGATTCCGATATTTCCATTCAATCATTTATTCCAGCTGAAGTAGACGGTGATGAAATTGTTGAAGTGAAAAATAGCGGGGGAATTGTCCTAAATGCTCGTTTTTTCAGTGAAATTGTCAAAAAATTACCGATGGATACTGTAGAAATTGAAGTCGAAAACAACTTTCAAACAATTATTCGCTCAGGTAAAGCTGAATTTAACTTAAATGGACTGGATCCTGAAGAATACCCTCATCTTCCAATCATTGAGGAAGAAAATATTTTCAAGCTTCCAACAGACCTATTAAAAACTCTTATTCGTCAAACTGGCTTTGCAGTGTCCACCTCAGAAACACGCCCTATCTTAACAGGTGTAAACTTAAAGGTTCAAGATGACGAATTGACCTGTATTGCAACAGATAGTCACAGGCTAGCAATGCGCACAGCAAAAATTGAAAATAAAATTACTGGGACCTATAGCGTTGTGATTCCAGGCAAAAGTCTAAATGAATTAAGTAAAATCCTTGATGATACAAACGAACTCATAGAAATTGTCATTACCGATAATCAAGTCTTATTCAAAGCAGAAAATTTATTATTCTTCTCCCGCCTACTTGAGGGGAATTATCCAGATACGTCCCGCTTGATTCCTTCAGATAGCAAAACGGATGTAACTGTTCACACAAAAGATTTTCTGCAAGCAATCGACCGAGCATCTTTATTGGCCAGAGAAGGCAGAAATAATGTGGTCAAACTGACAACTTTAGAAGGCCGCATTATCGAAGTCTCTTCTAATACACCTGAAATTGGTAAAGTAATTGAGGAAGTTCAAGCAGAAGCCATTGAAGGTGAGGATTTGAAAATCTCCTTCAGTGCTAAATTTGTTATGGATGCCTTAAAAGTTTTAGAAGGATCAGATATTAAAATCAACTTTACAGGTGCGATGCGTCCATTTGTAATTCGTCCGCTTCATGATGACTCTATGCTTCAATTAATTCTGCCTGTAAGAACTTATTAAGCTAAAATAATATTTCAAAAAAATTAAAGGCTTGTTTAGCAAGCCTTTAATTTTTTTATACTTAAATATAGGCCCCATAAGGTTTTTTACAGCGTTTTTAATTCTGAATAAAACCTAGAAATATAAAAAACAAGAGCGAAAAAAGCTATACTTTGTCTTAATGGGATTTATTTAGTAAAATGAAGTATTAAAGACTACTTAGAAATGAGTGAGGCATGAAATGGACTCCATAAAAATCAGCACAGAATATATTACGCTTGGACAATTCTTAAAATTAGCCGATTTGATTCAAAGCGGCGGAATGTCAAAATGGTTCTTAAGTGAATACGAGGTTTTCATTAATGGCGAATTAGACGTGAGAAGAGGCAGAAAGTTAAGATCAGGTGATAAAATAGAGATTCCTGGATTTGGCGTCTTCACAATTACAAGCTAAAACATAAGGGAAGAGCGGAATATGTATATTGAAAATATAAGTTTGAGAAATTACCGCAACTATACCGAATTGAACCTGACTTTTGAGAATAAGGTCAATGTAATCCTTGGCGAAAATGCTCAAGGAAAAACAAATGTCATGGAATCTATTTTTGTTTTAGCAATGGCAAAATCTCACCGGACCTCAAATGATAAAGAACTTATTCGCTGGGATGAAGAGTATGCTAAAATAGAAGGAAGAGTTAGAAAGAGAAATACCTCAATACCACTTGAGCTGACCATTTCAAAAAAAGGGAAAAAGGCGAAGTGCAACCATATTGAACAAAGAAAATTAAGTCAATATGTTGGAAATATGAATGTGGTCATGTTTGCGCCTGAGGATCTTAACCTTGTAAAGGGAAGTCCTCTAGTCAGACGCCGTTTTATAGATATGGAAATTGGCCAGGTTTCTCCCGTATACCTTCATGATATGAGCCAATATCATAAAATACTTCAACAAAGAAATCATTACTTAAAGCTTCTGCAGACCCGGAAACAAACGGATACGACGATGCTTGACGTGCTAACTGATCAATTTATTCAGTATGCAGCGAAAATTGTCGAAAGAAGATACGAGTTTCTTTTAAAGCTCCAGCAGTGGGCAGAGCCAATTCACTCGGGGATCTCCAGAAATCTAGAAGTATTGAAAATCCAATATAAACCGTCGCTTGATGTATCAGAATCTATGGATTTGACGAAAATGATAGAAGTATACACAGAAAAATTTGATAAAATAAAAACAAGGGAAATTGAACGGGGTGTAACACTGGTAGGTCCTCATCGTGACGACCTGGTTTTTTTTGTGAATGACCGTGATGTCCAGACATATGGTTCACAAGGACAACAACGTACAACTGCCCTGTCTTTGAAACTTGCCGAAATTGAGCTGATTCATGAAGAAATCGGCGAGTATCCCATTTTATTATTGGATGATGTGTTATCGGAACTTGACGATTTCCGTCAATCTCATTTACTGAATACGATACAAGGGAAAGTGCAAACATTCGTGACGACACCCTCTGTTGATGGAATCGATCATCAAACCCTTAGAGAAGCGTCCACCTTTTATGTTAGTCAAGGAAGTATAAAAAAGGTTAAATGATGAGGTGAATGTATGTATCTCCATATTGGTGAAGACATTCTTGTGAAAACGGACGATGTCATAGCCATTTTAGATAAGAAGCTGCTCCAGGCCTCTCCAATCATGAGTGAGTTTTTGGAGAAAAAGTCTGATGTAACTTACCATTTAGCCAAAAACTCGGTTAAATCGATTGTAGTGACGGATAAACAGGTCTATTATTCACCGCTTGCGTCGTCCACTTTGAAAAAGCGTTCACTGCAGCCATCGTTATTAATCGATGATATAGATTCTCTTTGAATTTAAGCGATAACGTAATAATTACTCCTGAAAAATTGATAAATGCCAAAAGAAAAGTGTAGGTGATACGTATGACAATGGAACAAAAAGAAGTACAAGCTCAGGCATACGATGAGAATCAGATACAGGTTTTAGAAGGCTTAGAAGCAGTTCGTAAACGTCCGGGGATGTATATCGGTACTACCTCTGCAAAAGGACTTCACCATCTTGTTTGGGAAATTGTCGATAATAGTATTGATGAGGCACTAGCAGGTTTCTGTACTGAAATCAAAGTGACGATCGAAGAAGACAATAGCATAACAGTAGTCGATAATGGTCGGGGAATTCCAGTAGGTATCCATGAAAAAATGGGACGGCCAGCAGTAGAAGTAATCATGACGGTCCTTCATGCGGGCGGTAAATTTGGCGGCGGAGGTTATAAGGTCTCCGGTGGTCTGCATGGTGTAGGTGCTTCAGTAGTTAATGCCCTATCCACGGTATTGGAAGTGTACGTACATCGTGAAGGTAAAATCCACTATCAGCAATTTAACCGAGGGGTCCCTAGAGAAGATTTGAAAATTATTGGGGAGACCGATCATACAGGGACAACAGTACACTTTATTCCGGATCCTGAAATTTTCAAGGAATCCGTGGAATATGATTTCGATACATTAGCCACACGTATCCGTGAGCTTGCATTCTTGAATAAAGGCTTGAAGCTCATCATTGAAGATAAACGTGAAGAAGAAGAGAAAATCAAGGAATACCACTACGAGGGCGGTATCAAATCTTATGTTGAGCATTTGAATCGTTCAAAAGAAGTCCTTCATGAGGAACCGATTTTCATGGAAGGCGAGAAAGAAGGTATATCTGTCGAATTAGCTTTGCAATATAATGACAGCTATATCAGTAACGTTTTTTCCTTTGCCAATAATATTCATACGTATGAAGGCGGTACACATGAATCAGGATTCAAGACTGCGTTGACACGGGTCATCAATGATTATGCACGGAAAAACGGGCTCTTAAAAGAGGCCGACACCAATTTCTCTGGTGAAGATGTTCGTGAAGGGTTAACGGCAATTATTTCTATTAAGCATCCTGAACCGCAATTTGAGGGGCAAACCAAAACCAAACTTGGAAACTCAGAAGTAAGAACGGTTACTGATTCCATTCTTTCGGAAAGGTTGGATTCCTTCTTATACGAAAATCCTTCAGTGGCTAGAAAAATTGTTGATAAAGGGCAAATGGCGGCAAGAGCTCGTTTGGCGGCCAAGAAAGCACGTGAGTTAACTCGAAGAAAAAGTGCCTTGGAAGTCTCCAGTCTACCTGGTAAACTGGCAGATTGTTCGTCGAAGGATCCGTCTATCAGCGAATTGTACATTGTAGAAGGAAACTCGGCTGGTGGCTCAGCTAAACAGGGACGTGACCGCCATTTCCAAGCTATTCTGCCGCTAAGGGGTAAAATCCTAAATGTGGAAAAGGCGCGATTGGATAGAATCCTTCATAATATAGAAATTGGTACAATTATTACTGCACTCGGAACAGGTATTGGCGATGAATTCAATATTGAAAAAGCTAGATACCATAAAATTGTTATCATGACCGATGCGGATGTAGACGGTGCCCACATTAGAACTTTAATGTTGACATTCTTCTATCGCTATATGCGGAAAATTATAGAGTATGGTTATATTTATATTGCCCAACCACCTCTTTTCAAAATTCAGCAGGGTAAACGAGTGGAATATGCCTATAATGACCGCGAACTAGAACAAATCATGGCGAGTCTGCCAAGCACTCCTAAGCCTAACTTACAGCGCTATAAAGGGTTGGGTGAAATGAACCCAGAGCAACTATGGGAAACAACAATGAACCCTGATACGAGAACGCTACTTCAAGTTAGTTTGAAAGATGCCATTGAGGCAGATGAAACTTTCGAAATGTTGATGGGAGATAAAGTAGAGCCGCGTCGTAACTTTATTGAGGAAAATGCGATTTATGTAAAAAACCTCGATATCTGATTTTTTTGACAGGATGAATTTACATCCTGTTCTTTACATAATGCAAGATCAGTTAAAAAAATGAGAGTAAAAGCTTTATAAAGGAGGTTGGCTCCATGTCAGAAAATGAAAGATCAGGTGTAAAAGAAATAAATATAAGTACCGAGATGCGTACATCTTTTTTGGATTACGCGATGAGCGTTATCGTATCCCGGGCGTTGCCTGATGTAAGGGACGGCTTGAAACCGGTACACAGAAGAATTCTTTATGCGATGAATGATCTTGGTATGACGTCGGATAAACCATTTAAAAAATCAGCCCGTATTGTCGGAGAAGTAATCGGTAAATATCACCCGCATGGTGACTCTGCTGTTTATGAAACGATGGTCAGGATGGCTCAGCCATTTAACTATCGTTATATGCTCGTTGATGGACATGGGAATTTCGGTTCGGTCGATGGTGACCAAGCGGCCGCCATGAGGTATACAGAAGCGAGAATGTCAAAGATTTCGATGGAATTGCTTCGTGATTTGAATAAGGATACGGTTAACTATCAGGATAACTATGATGGTTCAGAAAGAGAACCAGCTGTTATGCCAGCCCGTTTCCCAAACTTATTAGTGAATGGTTCGTCAGGGATAGCAGTCGGAATGGCTACCAATATTCCGCCCCATCAATTAGGTGAGGTAATTGACGGTGTATTGGCTTTAAGTAAGAATCCTGATATAACGATTCCAGAATTGATGGAATTTATCCCTGGTCCAGATTTTCCAACTGCGGGGTTAATTTTAGGGCGCAGTGGAATTAGAAAAGCCTATGAAACTGGAAAAGGGTCAATCATTCAGAGGGCGAGAGTCGAAATTGAAGAGAAGTCCAATGGAAAACAGGTTATTCTAGTTAAAGAAATCCCTTATCAAGTGAACAAAGCAAGATTAATTGAAAAAATTGCAGAACTTGCTCGTGATAAGAAAATTGAAGGTATTACCGATTTACGGGATGAATCAGATCGTAACGGTATGCGTATTGTTATGGAACTACGAAAGGACGTAAATGCAAATGTCCTTTTAAACAACTTGTATAAGCACACTGCAATGCAAACAACCTTCGGAATTAACTTGCTTGCACTGGTGGATGGACAGCCTAAAGTATTGAACTTAAAGCAATGTCTGCACTATTACTTAGAGCATCAACAGGTAGTTATACGTCGTAGAACTGAATTTGAACTACGTAAAGCGGAAGCGCGTGCTCATATTTTAGAAGGTTTGCGAATTGCCCTTGATAATTTGGATGCGGTCATTACATTAATCCGTGGTTCCCAAACTACAGACATTGCCCGAGAAGGGTTAATGACACAATTTTCACTTTCCGAAAAACAGGCGCAAGCAATTTTAGATATGCGTTTACAACGCTTGACCGGTTTGGAACGGGAAAAAATTGAAGATGAATATCAAGCGTTAATGGCATTAATCGCAGAATATAAAGCTATCCTTGCTGATGAGGAAAAGGTTCTTGAAATTATCCGTGAAGAGCTTCTTGAAATTAAAGAACGCTTTAATGATAAAAGAAGAACTGAAATTACATTAGTCGGTTTTGAGAGCTTAGAAGATGAAGATTTGATTCCAGAGGAAAATATAATCGTGACATTGACTCATAACGGTTATATTAAACGTTTGCCTGCAACCACGTACCGTAGCCAAAAACGCGGAGGCCGAGGTATACAGGGAATGGGTACGAATGCAGATGACTTTGTTGGTCACTTGTTAACAACTTCGACTCATGACACACTATTATTCTTTACTAATAAAGGTAAAGTTTATCGTTCCAAAGGATACGAAATTCCTGAATATGGTCGGACGGCAAAAGGACTGCCACTTATTAATTTGCTAGAAGTTGATAAAGGTGAGTGGGTCAATGCAATCATACCGGTGAAGGAATTTGTCGATGATTGGTATTTATTCTTCACAACCAGACACGGTATATCAAAGCGTACACCACTGTCATCCTTTGCAAATATCCGCAATAACGGTTTAATTGCTCTAGGGCTACGAGAAGATGATGAATTGATCTCTGTACGTCTTACGAATGGAGAGAAACAGATTATTATCGGAACAAAAGCCGGAATGATGATTCGTTTCCCTGAAACGGATGTACGCACAATGGGACGTACCGCAGCAGGAGTAAAAGGGATTTCCTTAAGGGCAGATGACGAAGTTGTCGGTATGGAAATTCTTGAAGAAAATGAAGAAGTCCTGATTGTTACGAAAAATGGATATGGAAAACGGACATCTGCTGAGGAATACCGTATTCAAAGCCGTGGTGGTAAAGGGATAAAAACATGTAATGTCACAGAGAAAAATGGTGAACTTATTGCCGTGAAAACAGTGACAGGAGAAGATGAGGACTTGATGCTGATTACAGCAGCTGGTGTGCTAATCCGAATGGAAGTCGAAGGCATTTCTAAAACGGGTCGTAATACACAGGGTGTTAAGCTCATTCGTCTCGAATCTGCAGACAATGAATATGTTTCAACGGTGGCCATCGTTGGAAGAGAAGAAGAAGAAAAAGAAGAATTCGTTGAACAAGAAGAAGGAATAGAACAGAATCCAACGAGTATTGATTTAGATTCTGATTCTAACGAAGTAGTCGAAAACGAAGAACCTGAAAAAGATACGGAAGAATAATCGTTTAATAATAGAGACCCAGCCATTATGCTGGGTCTTTTTTTATGAAGTAATTGAGGGGTTTCAGGCGAAGTCTCTCTAAAAGATAAAGTAAATGGCGGGTATATAGTCATGTTTTTTTGAGGGAAGATAAAGGTATCATACTAGTGAAAAGCTTTTTTAGGTATTTAATCACGAAAAATATAGTTTGTTCCATGTTTTTCTAGTAAAATGATATTCATTAAATAACTGTTACAGAGGTGAACAGTTTTGCTAGTGAAAACTCACTATTTAGCTGAAGGATGTATTCTTTCAAAAGATATTAAAGGTCTTACGGACCGCCCTATCATGTATGAAAAAACAATATTGACTAAGGAATTAATAAAGACCTTGCAAGCCTTTTTAATAACAGAGGTTAGCGTTGAAAAAACATTAATTGATGGAAAAAAATTTTTACCGAAAGAAGTTATAGATAATGAACTGGATGAAATAGAAGGATTTTCAAATTTTACTAATTTATATCTGGAATCGGTTCAAACGTATAAGAGTTTATTTAAAAATTGGCAGGCTGGGAGCAAGGTAGAGGTAGCCATGATTCGTTCAATTCTTATTCCTTTAGTTGATAAAGTCTTGGAGAAACCAGGAAACATTCTGATATTGCACCATTATTCCAATAAAGAAGATTACATGTATCATCATGCTATTTCAACTGGATTAATAGGGGGATATATTGCCTTTAAAATTCAATGCGATTTAGCGGATGTCTATCAAGTAGCTATTGGAGGGTGTTTGGCTGACTGTGGTATGGCTAAGCTGTCACCAAGGATTTTCAATAAAACGACGAGTTTAACAGTCGAAGAAAATGAGGAAATCCACAATCATCCCATTTTTAGCTATAAAATGATAAAAGATAGTTCTATCATTAAGGATAGTGTGAAGTTAGCTATTTTAGAGCATCATGGAAGGTTAGATGGAACTGGCTATCCCCAAACAATAAAAACTAAATCCATGCACTTATTTTCAAAAATCATTGCAGTTGCAGACGTTTTTCATGCCATGACTTCGGAAAGGTTATATAGGAAAAAACAGTCACCATTTAAAGTAATGGAAATGATTTTACATGATGACTTTGGTAAATTTGATTTAGCGGTCGTTAAGACACTCTTATCAGGATTAGCTAATTTTTCTATTGGAAGTAAGGTCATGTTGAACAATGGATCTATTGCTGAAATTGTTTTTATTGATCCAAGTTCTCAAACC